>NZ_JBSWUG010000006.1:0-13672 GCF_056158945.1 Halobacillus sp. ABH2_015 | reverse complement strand
CTTGTAAAATTATCTATTCTAAAAAGAATAGATAATTTTACTCGCCTAATAGGCGAACGCTTTTGTATTTCAAAGGGGGAGCGAAAGCGATTGGGGGAAACCCCCAACAAGCTCAAATGGGTACCATTTGTAGAGCTTGCCAACCCTCATGCTATGATGTATGATAGTTTCAACACCACGGTGAAACTATCTGAAGAATAGCTTTCAAATGGTACCCATTTGAAAAGGAGGGGCGGGCTTGGAAGAGAACCGAAATGAGAACCGACAGATCAAATTTCGAGTGAGCGACGACGAATTTGAACGTCTTGAGCAGATGGCGAAAAACGTTCAAATGAGTGTGCCTTCTTTTGCGAAAAAGAAGGCACAAGGGGCGAGAATGCGACCGCCGAAGATTGATCGAGAAGGAGCATTTGAGATGGCCCGGGAATTGCGAGCAATCGGTAACAATGTGAACCAGATCAGCCGGCGAGCCAATCAGGGACATACAATTCCTGCTGAGGAATTAAAAGAGGTACAAAAGGAGCTGCAGGCTATATGGCAACAATTCAACTCGGCCATACAAAAGTAGCTAATCGGCTAATCTCGTACTGTGAAAAAAGAGCGGTCGAGAAAGAAGGAGTAAATACGTTTCCCGAGGTGGCCAAAGCCCAAATGAAGGCTACGAGAGAAATGTGGAGTAAGAATAACGGTATTCAGGCGCATCACGTAATTCAATCGTTTAAGCCAGGGGAAATCACTCCGGCCCAAGCCAATAAAATAGGACTGGAACTAGCTGAAAAATTAGCTCCGGGTCATGAAGTCATGATATATACGCATGATGATAAAGAACATATCCATAATCACATCATCATTAATTCCGTGCATCCGGAAGATGGCAGGAAATATCATGCTCATGGAAAAGAAGCGATTGATAAAGTTCGTGAGGAAAGTGACCGATTATGTAAGGGAAGAGGACTCTCCATAGCAGAAAACATTAAAGCAGGGGTTCGTTACACCCAAGCAGAAAAAGGCTTAATTGATCGAGAGAAATTCAGTTGGAAAGATGATATTCGAGAGAAAATTGACCTTGAAAAACAGGTCTCCCAAACATATGAAGAATTGAAAATGAGTTTAAAAGAAAAACATAACATTGACATGAAAGAGCGTGGAAAGAACATTACATTTACGCACCCCGATAAAAACAAGAAAGTTCGTGGCTCCAAGCTGGGGAATGATTATGAAAAGGAGACGTTGCAGCGTGAGTTTGAAATCACAAAGGAAACCCGAACAGACCAACCAAGCCAGGAGCGAGGAACAGCCACCTTATCATACGAACAGGGAAATCCAGAGTTATCAAGAATTGCAGAACCATATAGAGGAAAGTCAGAAGTTAATGGAAATTCTGAAAGGTTACGTCAGCACGCAAATCGACAGGGACACCGACTCGAAAATGACCACTCAACAAGAGTTGAACGACATCAGAGAGACGAGCCAAACCGTTCAGCAGAGGATGAATTCGACTTTACAAGCGCAAGAGAAACTCTTGAAAGATCAAGAAGAGAGACTTATAAAAACTATGGAAACGGGCGCCAACCTCATGAGTCAGAACAATCAAAAGACCATTCAAAAAGTGAATCAACTCCAAAACGAGATCGTTCAGCAACTGGAGAAGATCGAGCAAAATTTCAGCGAGAAAACAGGGAAAGTGCTCCAGACCACCGAGAGCAACTTAAACGAGATGAAGAGCCGGACAAACAAAAGCTTAGACGAGATCGACAACAGAGCAAAGAGAACGATATCGAACGTTAAAAAAGGAATTCTTATAAATTACTGGTTAGATGCAGCAAAATACGGTCTAGCAACCTCTGTATTCCTTGTGCCCATATACTTAGGGGTAAAAGCTTTGTTAGGAGTATTTGGCATTGAAACACCTTAAGAATTTTTAAATCCATAAAAAGAGCTCCCTGCGCAAACAGGGAGCTCTTTCCCCTTTAAGGGGGTGATGCCATGACAATATTTAAATTGTCGCTATTTGCCTTAAGTATAACATAAACCATTATTACTATACAGCAACGGTTTCCATTTAGAAACGGTACCCCCGTTCTCATACAGAACCCCCTACCGCCCTTCGGTTGCTTGGATATCTCCGTTTTCCAAAAGTCCAAGACCAGGACTTTAGCAAATACTCAATATCATACATCCCCCACCCTTAAATGATCCCTTCTATATAGATCTTCTTATCTTAGCTCCTATAGAGTACAGAATCTTATGTGAGCAAGACCGTTTATTCTTTAGCCTCGTTGAGATGTCTAATCTTTCCTAAGTATTTATGCTTGCAAAAGTGGAACGAAGGCAACATCCTGAAGGCTTGTCGAGGAAAACGGAAGGCATAGAACGACTACCTACATCGACAAAAATTAAAAATGTCAATGTAAGTAGTAGTCGTTCTACAGAAGGACAACATCCGTCAGGAATTACGAGGTGTCCGTAGTGTATCCCTATTAACGATAGAATTTCTTCTAGACAAGCTTACTACTTCAAATGCCCCTGGTAGGTTCAGAATAACCGAGTATTCTTACTTGCAGCTTGTCCTACTGCAACCGTAGTTGCAACATCCTTCCTTCGATCAGCACTAAGGTAGCTTTCACCCTTCAGACACCAACGCAATAGGGAGCGTTTTCATAGTGTCCTAGTCTTAATTATTGCATCGGCTAAGACATAACCTATCAAGTTTATTTTCT
This sequence comes from Halobacillus sp. ABH2_015, assembly GCF_056158945.1. NCBI lineage: Bacteria > Bacillati > Bacillota > Bacilli > Caryophanales > Bacillaceae > Halobacillus > Halobacillus sp. ABH2_015. The sequence goes on along the minus strand of NZ_JBSWUG010000006.1, from coordinate 10,952 downwards.
CAACGTGTTAGTAGGCTTTCCACGTTGGAACAACATAAAAAAGGTGTACTTTACCCTGCTTCCTACCAATGAGAGGAAAGCCGGGTAAAATACACCTTTGAAAAATTATTTATAACGGTTGAAATTTGCTATGTAAACCGTATATAATTAACTATATCTTAGTATTTTACCCTGTGTCGCTTTGGTCGGTGGAGACAGGGAAAGTCATTTCCGATAAGTTCGCCAAAACTTATCATCAAGGAAATGGCTTTTTTATTTGTCCGTATGTATTTATAATGACAATTTTACCCCTTACACTCTATCAAATCAATAGAATTGAGGGAATAAACTAGCAGAATCTTTTGCATGGATTTGCACAAAGGGCTACTGTTGTAAATTAAAACTAACAGATCTTTTTAGATTTGAAATTACTAGGGTTAGTTTTCAGGACACAATTGACTACAAAAACCCAGAAAGGAAGATTGCATGACAGACATTTCTTACAATAAACACACATTCATATTTGTGGCTCGTGGGCAATTTCTTCAAAAAAGGACTTTTTTTAGATAAAAGGAGGAAAAGTATGAAAAAAATTCTTAAAAATATAACTAAAGTCCTTTTAACCGTAATGTGTTCAATTTTAATACTAATAGGATTTACTTTCGCATACTTGATCTATCAAGATCTTAAATTCGATGAAGATAATTACGAAGAACCAACGGCGGAAGAAAATGTAAATAAATAGAAATACATAGCACAACCCTCGTAATAAATAAAATATAGAGAAATACACTGAGGGTAAGCAACATGCACTTATTCCTTCTTTTGATTCGCGTAGAGCTAATAATCTCAATGAACGAACTTACAATTAATGTCATTAATCAGATAACATTACTCTGGCCAGTAAGATAGATTATGCTCATGGTAGTAGAGTATAGCCAACTTGATATGATAGAATTTAATCTACTAAGGGAGCGATGGTTCACTTATATTTTCCGATGATTGTTGGGATCTATCGGTTATGAGGTAATAAAATAAATACTTTAATAATATTGGGGTTGAGGTTATGGTACCTAATGAAAAAGAAGTCTTAGCTAAGGGAAACTTAACCTTTGAGGATTATAAGAAACACAACCTTCATCATCATAAGAAAATGATGATTGGATATTTTATTTTTGTTTTCTTAGTTGGCCTGTGGTTATCTTCTCTCTTTATTACAGGAGGGCTGGTTGCGGTTATTCCTTTATATTTATTTTTTTCTACATTAATTGCGTGTTTTTTCACACTGGTATTAGCTGGATTATTACACTTACGCGTTCGAAAGGAGTATAGCAGTGACCAATTTCTTCAAAACGAATTGAGATATATCATTAATGAAGATGGTATAAATTCTAAAGTAAGGAAGTCAAATACTTATTTTGAATGGAATGATTTTATAGCAGTTCTGGAACACGAGGATATGTTTCGGTTATATACATCTAAAAATAAAGGCCTTGTTATACCCAAGCGTTACTTTTCCACAAAGGAAGATATCATCTTTTTTAAAAAACTAGTTACTAGAAATATGGATTCAAAAAAAGTCAAAATCCATTAACTATCTAATTGGAAGCTATCCTACTTCTTCGTATAACGAATATAAGAAGCAACCGCGATAAGAGCACTTAGTAAAGTGAAGTAAAATCCGCCCTTTGTCATTCCTAAAGCAGTGTTTAAGTTACCTCCCTCATTACCAGGAAACCAAGGGCTCATCATAATCCATTGGAGGATAACGAATGAAGGAATTAAGATAGTCAAGAAACGTATGGAAGTTTGTCTGGGAATTATTAAAAAAACAGTAAGAGTAATGGCAGTGGTGACCCCAATTAATGAACCGGTCCAATGGTGTAAACCACTCCACGACCAGAACGCTAATGAGAACCAATCCATAAACAATCCGATTAATACACCTAGCAGGCTTGCGACATATATTACTTTCATAAATTTATCCAAGTTTGTCTCTCCTTAAATCCTTTAAAATAATTGGTAAATATCACTATAGATAAGTTTATCACAAGTTTTATAGGGGTTAAAAAAAGATATAGGGGAGACTCCCCTATGTCTTTTTTTCATGCTGAATCATCTTCTTGGAATATCTTATCTCCAATCCCTACTAGGAAAGCAGAAGTCGCTGCCACACTTATAACAACGGGTGACACATAAATTAAAAGTAATGCTCCTGCTGTCAGCGCAGCTAAGCATAATGCTACAGTTTCTAAACTTACTTGAGCCTCACGTACTTTTTGATAAGAAGGGGCTGTAGTATCAACTTCTAATTCATAAATTATGGATACAGCTAAGTCTGTTTTCGTCCCATCAACTTCAATCGAATCTTTGTACGCGGTTACTTTTAGAGTATGAGTGGTAGATGTAAAATCAGAAGAAAATTCAATCATCCCATTTCCAACACTAGCTCCTAAGCCGTCTAATTGGTTAGCGTACTTGTCCATCCGTTCAGCACTCAGATTAGCTTTCAAATCATCTCCTATTATATCTTGAAGGTCATAACCCACTTTACCTTCACTAATCATAATTTGGTCTGCATCACTGTTTGGACTGAAGCTAGTATCTGTTTCTAAATATACATTAAATTTTGGAAGATCAACTATTTTGTAGGTTTTGTTAAAAATAAATTTCGGTCCAAATATAGCTTCATTTGAGAAAAATCCAGGTAAGGAGCTTCCTACTTCCAACATAGCATCGTATAGTTTTTCCTCTTTTTCATTTCTTGATCCTGTTGATGGATTAACACTACTTACTCCTTTATCTCTTCCCGACATATCATTTTTGTCAATGCCAATAGCACCATCACCAGAACCTACTGTATATTCATAAAATTGACTAAATGCCCAGTTTCGTGGCATAGGGTAACCCAGATTCCCACTAAACCCTGTAGACATGTTAGCAACAAAGCTGTATTTTGCTTGGATACTTGGGTTTTCGTAAGCACGTATACAGATATTTCTTGGACCATACACACCTAAATTGTATTTGGAGCCTTGAGATTCTAATGATTCTTTCACACCATTTAGATAAGGTAAAATTAAGTTAGTAACTTGGAAATCATAGGCATCAAAGTCGACCGCAAAGTAGATAGTTGTACCTTCAGGAAACCCTAAATCTTCTGCAGTCTTATGCGCTCTTAAACCATCTCCAGATCCTCGATTATGGTTGAAGTAACTTGCGTAAAATCCTCCGTCCTGATAGATAGGGAAAACATTAATATTGTACTCTTCCAATATTTCCAGCTCTTCGTTAGTCATAGCTTTAGATCTAGATCCTCCTACGGTACCAGTGAGGTATCTACCTATAGTATTATACCCCCGACTAACTAAGGTTTCAGCTTTCGCTCGATCAACTATAGTAGAAGCGTCACACGCAGGAGCACTACGAGATGTTAAGCCATTACTTGTTAGAAGTTGTTTGATTGTTGCTTTACCAGCTGTACCCGTAGCAGGAAGGGTCATAAATTCTTGAAATTCACGAACTGCACTCTCGACAGAGTTATCATAAATGCCGTTATAACTTCCTGGATAATAGTCATTAACGGCTAAAGCAAACTGCAGAATTCTATTTAGCCTATCTTGGCCATTACCCGGAGCAAGAGTAGGTGTATTAGCAAGTGTACCATTTCCGTAATAACCATTAGCAATATTTCCTATCCCAATTTCGTGTTGGAAAGCATAAATAAGAGCTTCGCTTGTTTTCCTTTCATAAACACCATTTGTTGGAATATAAGGAAAATACATACTATAATTTTGATTTAAAATTTGTTGCATTTCTCTTACATAGTTTGGATATGTCCTCGCCAGTTCAAATCCATCTGTATTTAAAATTGCTTCCATTAATTTTGCATCAACATAACCACTTGGTACTAGTCCAACATCTACTTCAAAATCTTTAACCGTACTTTCTGTTCCTCCAAAGAAATTACCTGTAAATCCTCCCGGGTTATAACCTTTACACCAAAAACCACCTTGTAGAATCTTATTCATGTTAGTAGGTTCTTCACCAAGGCTTTGCTTGGATAATCCAGGAAACGCAGCTTTTGTACCAGGTCCAAAGTTGGGCACAGGATTGGTGATCCCCATCTCAATTTGAAGACCAACTATCAATGCTCCTACCGTAGTATTACCAGTGTAACCATCTTCCGGAATTACATCGTAACCTTTTCTCCCTTTATAAGTATCATTCAACCACTTTTGTACTTCTAAAACCATTGAATCCATTCCATTCACCCCTTAATAATATTAATATCAATATTAATATTGATATATTAATCTAACTTTTGTTGAAACCTTATGGTTAAAAAATCGTAGCTACATTTCTATGATTCATTGTTTTACATAGGAATCAATCCCAAAATTTTTTAATGTTATGACCATATCTTTTGCATTCTCATTGTTCTCAAAGGTGCCAGCTACTACTTCGAAGTAATTGCCTGATTTCCTAACATAATTATCTACTCCTTGATCACTTAGAATCTCACCCTTATTTTGAGCATTCTCATAGTTTGAAAATGTGCCAGCTACTACCTCGCTTTTCTTTTTTTCATTGCTGTCTTTCAAATTTAATCCCGCTATTTCTGCAATTCCTTTAGCATGTCCTAATGCAACATTTCGCAGATCTTCATTTGATTTTAGGTGTTTTGCATCCTTTTCACTATCAATAAAACCATTCTCTGTTAAAATAGCTGGCATATTTGTTTCACGTAAAACTGAAAAGTTAGCTTCTTTTAGACCTCTATCATAAAAATACTTAGCTTCTTTTAAAATCTCTTCATGAAGAGCATTTTGGAACTTTTCCGCCTTACTATCTTCTGGCAAACCATTATAAATATAGGATTCAAACCCCTGGGCAGAACCATCAAATGCGTTAATATGAAATGAAACGAAATAATCAGCTCCCCATTCGTTCGCGAATTCTGAACGTTGAAGGAGATCCACAAAGTAATCACTTTTTCGAGTTAAGCGAGTTTCTACTTCTTCGTAATTATTTTCTAATATTTCATTAGTGTACTTGGCTATTTTCAAGACAACATCCTTTTCTTTTAAACCATTACCGCTCGCTCCTTGATCATGACCTCCATGGCCCGGGTCTAAAATAACCTTGGCCGACATTCTACCCCTCCTTAGGTTTCCTCTTTGTGATTTGCTTAGCTCCACTATAAAATCCACTTGCAGATAAACCTAATACTAAGCCGGCAATTACACCTGCTTTGAGATCGTATGGCGCAATATAAAACACTCCAAATACCACTCCCATCAATAAAGCAACGATCATACTATATCTTTTAGACATACCAAGTGATTTAACCATTTCTACTATTGCTGTCACCAAAGGAATGAGGGCAACTCCATACACAGAGAACTCCATGTTATTTTTCCTCCTTTCAATTAAGTTTTTTATCAGATCATCTAAATCAAATGATGACCGATAAATGAGGATTACTTTGTATATTAACAGTAGGGGTAACGGTACAGACCTTTTAAAAGTACTGAAAAACTGAAGCGATTAAAACTGTAGTATTCCTTTTAAAGAAATTAACAGCTTTTCAAAAGTTTGGTTTCTTATATTAAAAATATACTTCTCACTATATCCTAGTTTTAGCGCGGTTTTTTGGATTGTCATCCCTTGAATATATCTGTAACAAATGAAGTGGTGTTCGATATCATCCAATACTTCCAAGGCTTTATCTATTGCACTGATTATTAGTTTGTACTCGTAAAGATTTTCATGAATTTCTATTGCCCTTCTACTTTCTATTCTATCTATCAGCACATATTCGTTTTCTCCTTTTATATTGAAAGAGGAGATTAGATCCTTTTGAATTTCATAACCTTTTGGCATATTGGGTAAAACAAACTCTAATTGACTATGAAGATTCTTAATACCTGCATTATACGTCTGGTAATTTCTTAAATGTTTTTCTAGCCTTTTAATATTTTTCGATCTTTCTGTTTTTTCCATAAGTTTAGTCCTCCTTACCCTTGTAGATAAATATGTTGTAACCCTAACTAAGATATTAATATCGATATCAATATCTTAGTTAGGGTTCATTAACACTAGAATTCTTCATAACTTGAAGCCAAAATGTATTCCTTTAATTCTTCAGTTACTTCTAAAACTTCCTCACACTTAGGACAGTTAAATGAATTAGTATGAAACAAAAAAGGTTCCAGATACTTCCCAACTTTAATTGGATTTTTACAATGTTTGCAGATAATCATTAATAAATGTTTTTTTTGCTGCATATAAATAGCACTCCTTTACAAAAAACCAGAACGTTTGTTCTGTTTAAAGTATAGCTTATATTTAACAAAAAAAAATAAGCCTGCTAGGACTTATTTAAAAATTCTTAAGCTATATTTTTAAAACACTGTTGTTTTCATTACCAAATACCGCTATTCCATCCATCCCATCTCTTTAAATACTCTTTTAAGTGATTCGTTTACAATTTCCGATTTAACACCTTTAGGTTTGCCTGCTGCATTCTCATCAATAACATTTGCCACCTCGCGTTCAAGATAAAATCCCTTAAACACGTGCGTTTTTTCTTTTGTGGTTTTTTTACCTACAATATTATCAAGGAAATCGTTATTGATATTGCTATCTTCTTTATTAGCATCCTCATTCACTGAATTATTTGTTCCCTCATCTTTTTTTGTCATCATCTATCACCCTTTCTCTCTAAATAAATACAATGATGCCCTAGTATGTTCACCAGTTGTAGTTTCTATAATAAAAGTAGAACTAATAAATATCCGAAACCTTAAATTTAGTTAGGTAAATTCCGCTTTTGTTTACTAATACGTTTCTCAATTTCCTTCTGACTATACCCTAACTTCTTCAATTGTTGTCTTGTGTGCACTTCTAAACCTAACTCATGTTGAGCTTTACCCGATAATATCCCAGATGCTTTGCTGTCTGGTTTTCCTAACAACTTCCAAAAATCTAAACAGTTTTTTCCTAACTCCCATGTGTCCTCACCTCCCTAATAGTTGTGTTTTAATGTAGTAATTCTAGGCAAGAAAAGGAGATATACTTCAGGGTCCTTCTAAAATTAGATGTATTAATTAATTTTGTTTCTTTAAGTCTTAATTAATTTACTGTGCACCAAACAAACGTGACCAAAAGCTTTTTTTATCAGACTGCTTCTTATCTTGGATAGTATCTTGGTTATCTGCATTATTAGATTCTGCTGGAGTAGCCAGTTGCCTGATGGTTTCCAACTGTTTGTCGCGATCTATATTTACTTGTTCTATACGTTGGATCAAAGTTTTATGAAAATTATCTTGATTATCCATCCTCATATCTTGATGGTCTAGCTGTTTTTTTATTGATTTATTATCCTCCCTTAAAGCTGATATTTCTTGTCGCAAAGCTCTTAGTTCTTCGGCTAGTAATTCCCCGCTGGTTTTTTCAGGCTCAGGTCTAAACGATTCTCCCCCAGTAGCAAAGTAATATTCAATCTGTTTCATGCTCCAGTTTTGCTCTCTGTGTAGAGATTGTATTTCTTTAAAACGTTCTATCCCCTCCTGTTTGTATATGTTATAACCATTACTACTTTTTTCATGCGGCACGTACTTCCTTAACTCCTTAAACCAATTCCTAATAACGTTTGGAGTTTCATCTAAGTACGTGGCAACTTCTTTCACCGTAAAACCCTCAACCAAGTTTAGATCTGGATTACCTGAACCTTGATTCTCTCCCTTATTCATATTTATAACCCTCCCAGAAACCTATATATAAACCTTGTTTCCTTAATATTAAAGGGTGGTTATGAAAAAATACAAGGTTTTTATCCAACTTCCAGACCTAGATATGAAATCATTGTATATGGGCTTAGCTAATACACTCTAAACTTAGTTAGTACTCATGGTGTATTCTACTGAATAATCTATTCAGTTACAAGAAAGACCAATTTAAATATTTTCAAGAAAAGATAAAGCGTTCACGAAACATGATGATAGTGGACCACGACAGAACTGATTAAACTGTTAGCTACGAATAATAGGACATTGCTAGGAGCATTTGAACTCTTGAAGCCTACTATAAAAGTCAATTTATTACTTGCTAATGATTAGCTTCTTTTATAGTTATAAAAGCTACTTTTCTTAGATTTTTTGCATACGCGGGTTAGGTATTAGCTTTGATATTATTGGCTTGAAAGGAGGAATGCAAAATGCTTTATGAATATTGGGAACAATACTCACCTATTGGAGGGGATCTACCATTTCAAATGACTGTCGATGACAACGCTCCTGAAGGAGACCATGTACCAGTAAGCATTCAGATTAATATGGGTTACACTCCCGGTGCTGGTGGTTATGGCTCAGACTGGGAGATGGAGCTCCAACGCTATGTAGATGGTGAATGGGTTTTCATTGCAGGGCGTTCAGGCTACTGTCACTTAGATAGTTATTCAGATCGTGAATTTACAGGGATTAACGAAGGGCTTACTCGAATTGTTTTGCATAACACTATTCCAAACCAAAGCTACCGTCGTATCGAATCCGACAACTTCTATGTTATTCACTAGTAAATAAAAAAGAGAGGTCAAGCGTGCCTCTCTTTTTTTATGAATTATAAAATTACATCCTGATGAGATTACATAAGTACACAACCATGATAGTAATGAAACATAATATTCATTATGTTTCATGTGAAACCAAACGAACAAAGCCCGGATATCCTTGATAAACCAAGGATATCCGGGCTTTTATATAGGTTCACACATGGTATAATAAAACATAATAAAATAAGTGTTGTATTCTAAACAACATATAAGAGGTGATCCAATTGCCCCCACGTCTCGGCCAACAGAGCGTCGAACCCATCCGGGACCCGGATTTAATCCGGGAAATGAAAACGTATTTGCTACATAAAAGCTACCGGGATTATTTTTTATTTACCTTCGGCATCAATTCCGGCCTGCGAATCAGCGATATTTTGCCCCTGCGGGTGTTGGATGTCCAGGACACATCCTATCTGCGGATCCGGGAAAAGAAAACACGGAACATTCGAAAAATCAAAATGACCCCCAATTTGCGCAGTGAAATCGATAAGTACATCCGGGGCAAAGCCGCGTCCGATGCCTTGTTTCCTTCCAAAAAAGGAGGCTCGATTGATCGGACCCAAGCCTGGCGCATTATTCATGAAGCTGCGGAGGTCTGCGGGGTCCCCGGACCGATCGGCACGCACACCTTGCGAAAGACGTTCGGGTATCACTTTTATCAGAAAACCAAGGATGTGGCCATGTTGCAGCAGATCTTTGGCCATTCTAGCCCTTCGATCACGTTACAATACATTGGAATTAGTGATGACATGGTCGATCAAGCCTTGGAAGATTTCTCTTTGTAAACATGAACAGAAGAGAATAAGGGGACCGTTTGCATATGCGAACGGTTTATAATGCCCCGTCCTTCCTGGGAAGTTTCATTTTGATTTAGAATCATTGATCTAAATCATCATACGTTCTTAGTACCTTGCTCTCTCTTATATCTTCAGGTTTTATTTTCTCTTCGAAAATTTTAGACTTACTTTTAATTTTACCTTGTCTCCTAAAATTTGAATGCAGACTTTTATTTGCTCGTACATGAAGTGCATTGTTTTCATAATCAAATTCTAATTCTGCTCTATCTGGTAATTTATTTTTAATGTCTTCAATCTTTTTTTGAATATTGTACTTTTCTTCTTCAGTGTAAGTGTACACGTTATTAACCCTTTCTTTTTATGTTTTATCCTTCTAACTTTGTAAAAACATTAAGATTAAGGTCTTTTAGTAGATAATACCCTATATTGACCTTTTAATATATTTTAACCTTTAAAAACCTTATTTACCTAAGTATATTAGTTCTTTCCCATCTTTCTGAGCAATATTGAGAGCTCCATTGACTCCGTGTGCTCTGCCATAATATTCTGCCTTATCTAACCCTGCTTTTCTAAAATCAAAAGTGATTTTAGAGTCTCCAGCATGGAAGGTAAAATCATCTTCTTTTATAGCAGTACTAAACTCTATAACATTTACCATTCCACTATCCACACGTTCTTTTATATCAGATAAAACATTTTCAACAATACTCTCATCCAGAGTGTTTTTTGCTTTAGACAAGCATTCCTCAATGGGTTGGCGTTCGAATCTAATTCTTACATGATTAGAATCATCGGGTGCTTTAAAAAGAATTTCTTTACCTGAAGCCATACAATCAATATCTTCTACTCTCATATGATTTATTAACATATCATTATTTTTAATTTCAGCTATGATTTCTTTCTTATTATTCCACAGCAAGGCATTAACAAGAATTTTCCCTTTATGATCTTGCTCTAATTTAAATAATTCTTTCCCCTTAATTCTCATAGTTAATGAAGTTGAAAAGAAATAATTACCTCCTGATATTACAATGCCTTTATCAATACTCCAACCTAACTTGCCTTTAGGTTCCCCCCTATTATTAGCTCTTTTCATTTCACGTAAATCTTCAATTGACCAAGCTCTTTGATCAGCTTGCCTATGATGAATTGGACAAAGAGCTATCATTCCGTCTTCGTTATGCATTTCCCCTTCATTATAAGGAGGGTCAAAGTGATGATATTCGAGAAAAGGAACTCTACAGTCTTCCACTGGGCAGCCAAAACCGACTTCTCTTCTCAACCTTCTTCTCTTTTTTCTTCCGATAGGATCCCTTGCCATACTTAACCTCCTCTATAATTGTAAAAATCATTGCATCTCATGATCACAAACATATTCATATTAACCATAATTTTCCATAATTCTACAAAGAATACGAGTAATCCTTTTTTATAATGATGGTATTTAGATCAGAACCTCTTTAGAATAATGAACTTCTATCGGAATACTCATTTTGAGTATTCCGATATTCCGCATTCCAACTGACGTTTGAAAATCAAACGTCAGTTGGAATGGATTTGAA
>NZ_JBSWUG010000005.1:0-15253 GCF_056158945.1 Halobacillus sp. ABH2_015 | reverse complement strand
GATAGCCTCATAAGTGTTTTAAATTGGCAGTTATTGATTACAGCTGTTCCATACTCTCCAACGGCTATGAAGTCGCTCACATTCTGAGTAGCAACCATAAGGAATCCTTCATACTTTCTGATCCGTTTACCCATGTTTCGCACAAACTCCATTGTCTGAGGGAATTTTTTATCCGCCAGAATCCAAAGTTCGTCAGCAATGAGTCCAACAGGTTCATTTCGATCTTTTTTAACCTCTTCCCAAAGGTCTTTGAGCAGTAAATCCATCATTGGTTTTTTTACTCCCTCAGATAGTTCATGAATGTCCAGTACGTTGATAGCTTCGTTTAAATCCCAATTCGTTTGATCATTAAACATTCCAGAGTAAACACCTTTAATATATGGCCTCATAATAACTCTGACACGCTTTAATTCGTCGTATTTTTCCATCATGGAGTCAAGGTCGGACAAGATAGGAAAACGGTCAGGAAGAGCCTCTATGTGCTTCTTATGATCTAATCCAGCTTCTTTGTAAATGTCCTCCACACAAATAGATAAGAGGGCCAACTCTTCTGCTGACATATCCGGGACAATCCATTTCACCCAGTCAACGGCTTCACTGATCTTTTTGGGAAGGTATGCAGCAATGTCTGTTGTCTCGTCTCCACTGTCGCTATCTACAATCGTACTTCGTATATGAAAGGGATTCGTTACAAACTTACTACCAGGCTTGAAAATAATCTGATTCGCTCCAGGAATAACACCATATTCGCGCTCAGGGTCTACGATAAACTGCCTTTTCGCACGTCCTGAGTAATACTCACGGAAAATCTTTAGTTTAACAGCGAAGCTTTTTCCTGATCCCGTTTCCCCTAGAATAGCTTCATTCCTGTTGTTAAACATCCGTTTATCCCATGGGTCATAAGTGACGGGGGATTCAGATTTAACGTTAATTCCTTGCAAAAGCCCTGTATTATGATTAAATTCAGAGGCGTTAAATGGCAGCATTGCCCCCACTAATTCGGAGTACATCGGCCACCCGTAACGTGTTTCAATGTCATTGTTTTTGTAGCCAATCGGCAACATATACCACAAGCAATGAGGGTTGTTTTTGATTTTTTTGGCTTTCATGCTATTACTTTTGATATTCGTTTCAAACCGATTACAGAGAGAGCGCAATTCGTCTTTATCAGTGGATTTCACACCAAAGAGGAACGTTACTTTAAATAAGTTCTCGCTATCGTCGCTGATACGGTCCAGGAGTCGTTCAGAGCTTTCCACCTCGCGCTCGTAACGTTTTCGTACGGAAGTTGCTTTGCTTTCTGCGATTCGTCTTTCCAACTCCCTAATTTGAGAATTGATACGGTCCATCTGTTCATTTTTTGATACTACCTGGAGGGAAACAGACACATCAACATTTACCCTCGCTGTGAGTATAGGGTCCATCCAAGCCTCGTCGATCTCTTTAGGAAAGTACGAGATAGAGTAAAAAGCGTAATTCAAATCATCAATTTCAAGTGTGTTTCCTGTTTGAATGTCTGGAGGCTGCCATGCTGCAAGGTCTGTCCCTTCTTCATATGGCTGTGTACGCTGCATGTTCGGTGTGAGCCTGTTATAAATAATGGCTTTTACCTTTTCTTCAGAAAGACGGCCAATCTTAAGGCCTGCCTTCTCCAAATGCTCCACAACGGTTGTCATAAGGTCCAAGAGCTCTGCTGTTGCGTCGTGGTGTTTCTTTTCATTGGATTCAAGTACTAAATAGAAATTGTGTGTATTTCTCGCTTTGACTGCGTAGTCCTGGAGAAATTGTTTCTTCCCTTCAATCAACGAACTTTTATAGTCAGCAGATTGTTTTTGTTTTTCCTCTAATTCTTGGATGTATTGAGAAATGTCTACCTCGTCAGATGTTATGAGCATTTGACAACGTTCTCCAGGATTTAAAGCATTAAGAGCCGATTGAGTATGCTTAATTGCTTTTCGGATCTCTTTTTCTCCCATCATGTGTACGTTCAGAGGATCAATAACTTTTAAAACTGTCTTGAATTTGCCGTCTGATGTGCGAATAATTTCATGGTCAAATTCTTCTACAGGAATATTGAAAAACTTTTCTTTAAACTTCGCTTTTTTACTCGCTTTTGATAAAAGAGCGAACGGCTGTTTTTTCATTGTGATCCTCTCCCCATTTCAATGTTAATTTTTTAGATTTCTTCGTTCCGTAACTACTGAAAATTAACTCTATTTTTGGTATCCCTGTTGTTTCGTCAATTTCAAAGGTCGCTTTTACAAAGAAGTAAACGAAAACCGCAGCACCGATCGTTAAAAGTGGGTTCGCTGTAAATAAATACATGAGTGAACCAAGAATAAAGCTTCCAGCTGCTGTCCATAACCAACCTTTAGCACTTAGCCCCAAGAATGAAGGAACAGACCGAACATTCCGGGGGATTTCAAATTTAAACACGTTATCTCCTCGCCATCTTATAAATAATCATCTTAGCTGCTCCAGACATTCCTGAGCCTACACCTGCTGGAATGATGATATTTTTTAGATAAACCGTTCCGAAAACCCCGATTCCGAAAAAGGCTGTAGAAACTAACAAACCCCAGAACCCTCCATAACTTGCAACTCCCATGCCTACCAATAAACAAATCATTTGAAAAGGCTGCGTCATAATAACAGCTATCATGCTTACAAAGAACTGCTTAACTATGCCAGGATTTACTGGATACACAGCCATAACAATGGGTGAAATAATAACCCCGATTCCGAATAACGCAACGCGGATACCTCCAGAAATAGCCAGACCCATCCAAGCAAACCCCCAAACAACGAAAAGTAACAGCATGTGAAGCCCCATAGCTGCTAACTCTGTTCCTCCACTAAAAGACATAAAGAAATCTTCCGATGACTGATATTCAATGTTAAAATCAGCAACCCACGTTGTTATATCTGCTATAGCTGCACTGATCTTATTGGCTAAAATAGGTGAGCTTGCAATGAGTCCTGCTGCTATAACAGTGTCGCCAATGATCTTTGCATAGTTCACGTCGTCAGATTCGACGGTTTCACTGTACATAGCTTGCAATATGCGCTGATATAAGAAAATCAAGAGCATAGTTCCCGCAATGCCTTGCATTCCTAATATCAAATCATCCGTTCGGGGGAACCTTTCAGATAAATCAAAAGGGGATGTAATCACATCCCCTACAAGTTCCATCCCCCCGTTAACCATGTCTGTGGCTAACTGATTAAACCATTCTCTTATAACCTCTTGCGCCTGTTCTAAAGGATTCCAGAAATTCATGTTTTCACCTCGATTTTAAAAGTAGCTCATTAGTTCAGATCCGATCCATGGAGCAGATCCAACGACGGCAGCACCGATGATTACTTTCATAGCTTTGGATTTAATGTGCTTTGCTTCGTGAGGGTCGTCTGTTCCTGTTAGCTTAAATCCGATGATGATTGCCTGCACAATCAGAAACGGGATGATAAGCATAACCGCCCAACCTTCAATGTCATTAAGTAAACGTTCCAGGCCTTCAATAATAGGCATGTAAACTCCTCCTTTTGTTATGCAACCGGGGTTGCTTAACTCATATGTTATGACACTTAAGTTGCATTGTCAATAAAAAATTGGAACACCTTGGAAAAAATATTAGGTGTCCTTTCTGTACGATGTCCGATTCCTTAGTTCAAATCCAGAGGTATTTAAAACTTGTTCCCACTGTTCAAAGGTAGCCATCCAGTAATGTCCAATTCTTTGAGGGTGTTCTTTCCCGTCTTCAATCGCACGTTGGGCTAATCGTGTCCCCCATGATTTACTTTTTCCTTTTTCAGCTGCATACTCCGTAGCTGTCATTAATTGATCATTTTTAGGCATGTCGCCCCTCCTAATGCACATTAATTTGCTTAAGTTTAACTTACCAGTAAGGGTACCCAGTGTCAAACAGGCATTTAATGTCATTTAAGACTGCTGCAAAAATTAAATTGCCCCACTTTCAGCGATTTATGCCGTAGTCTTTTTGTGCTGGAGAACCCTTCAAGTACACTGGAAAAAGTTGCCCCGGAGGGTGCTCTTTTCCCGATGGGGTTGCTTTTGGAAGTTTGAAGGGTGCAGGGTCCAGCACCAAAAGGAAACGGAATAAAATAGCGTATTTGATGCTTTCTTTTTAGCTTTTATTCGGCGCGAAAGCGACCCCCTTCCAAAGATCAAAATAACGTTGCCCCGCCTCTTTTGGGAGGGGGGAGGCAGGTTAAAGTAAGTGTACGACTTGCGTCGAACCTTACTAAAACAGGACTCAGCCCGAGTACGTTATTCCATGTTGTACACGGTGCGTACACGTGATATTATTAGTATATATTAAGCAACTTAAGTTTCATTAAGAGGAGGATATTTCCATGCCTGCTAGAGTAGCTAAGACAATCCGATTACACCCAGATACATTGGATATGATGCACAAATTAGCTAAGAAGAATTATGGCAAAGAGAACAAAGTCGGCTATGTAGTCGACGATGCAATCAAGGAATTTTTTACGAATGGTACACGGCCAGGAGAAGCCAGCGCAATTTTATCTACTACAGAAGAAGTTCTTGTTGATCGACTGGATCGAAGAGTTAATTCCATCTTTGATAATGTCATCAATCGGATGGGGGATCTGTACGCCAGAACCTCACACGATGCAGCTGTCACTTTCGTTATGATGGAAGATTTATTTCTAAAGACAGGAGGCACAAAACAGGAAGTCGGAAAGCTGCGCGGTGATGCTCAAAAGATCATGGAAAAACGAGTGGAAAGTGCAGGAGCTATCGAAAAAGCTAAGGAAAATTTTGAAGAACGGTTTTCTTCTGAGGAAGTCGAAAGACTGAAAGAGGAAAAAGAACAGATGAAAAACAAGGCCAATGCCACATTTAAGGAAATGAAAGGCGAGTACAGGAAGTTAGAAGAAGAGAAGGAACAAGTTGAACAGGAGAAAAACAGCGTCATTGAGTGGTATGAAGGACTGGAGAAGCACCTCAAAAATAATTATAGCCGTTTGAAAAACAATGCTGCTTTGATTGACGAATACAAAGAAACGCACCCTTTCCCGGTGATGTAAATGGCTGCTACTGTTGTAAAGATGCTCGGATACCTCAGCAATAACGGTACAAATAAACCTATCCATAAGGCAAAAGAGCATATCAAGTACATGCAGGTTAACCGGGAACACCACAGGAACAACCCTGATTTATTTAATCAAAAGGACAACAATCTCAATAGAAAAGACTTTTTTAAATCTATGGAGAACATGCCAGATCAGGGCGTGATCATGCACAAATTAGTTCTTTCTCTTCGGGAAGATGACCGAAATAATTTAAGTATCGACTTAAAAGAATTAACACGTGACACTATGGAACGTTTTCAACTGTCTGCAGATCGTCGCTTTGAATGGGTTGCAGCTGTACATGATGATGATGGCCACCCTCATGTACACATAGCCATTAAAGGGCGTGATGTAGAAGGAAGGCAGGTTTTCTTTGCTCAGAAGAACGTTAAAGACTTAAAGCGCATTGCTCACCAGGAAAAGATCCTACAAGCTGAAAGAAATCCAGAGGTCAGTAGATCTACAATTGAAAAGTCCCAAAGGAACGCAGAAAGAGAGGACAAAAATGAAAGGTCTGGGGGCCGTGGTACAGGAGATTTGCTCGGAAAAATTCAAAACCTCATTAAACGAAACGAACGTAAACACGAAACGGAAAGAAGCCAGGAAGAAAGGGAAATTGAACAAAGTAATCGAGAGGAAAGTCGTTAAACCCTTTTCCGGACATTACAAAAGGAGTGGAAATATGAGAAAACTTAAACTGATCTCCCTGTTTTTATTCATGGGTGCTGTATTAGATATTCTACTCGTCGGAAGCATAGCACACATGATTGTTTTTTATCAGGAATATCAGATCAATGCACCAGAGCAATTACTCCAATACTTCAAAAATAATCCAATAGGCGCAATTACAAGTTTATTCCAAGATAACAGCCCTGCAGCAATGTATTTTACAAATAAGGGAGTACAAGCCCTATTCTGGATTGCACTCTCTTTTTTCATCATACGTTCATTGTTCAGTAAAAAACGTCAATTTGCCAAAAGAAATGCAGACGATTACGGCTCACACGGTACAGCTCGTTTTGCTACTGATAAGGAAATACAGCAGCTTTATAACGACACAGGGATGATTGTAGGAGAATACAAGAAAAAACCTCTCATACAACCCACTGATGGAAATAATAACCACATGACGTTGGTATATGGGGGAAGTGGATCAGGAAAAACTGCAGGATACTCCATTCCTAATATCCTTCATATCTCTAAGACCTTAGAAGAATCTTTCGTCATAACAGATCCAAAAGGTGACATATACAAAGCCACTCGTAATCATTTAGAGCAGCAAGGGTACGACGTTATAACAGTAAATTTAATTGATATGGCGCGGTCTCATGGTTATAACCCCTTGGACTATATTACGAGACCGAATGACTCTATGTCACTTGCTACAACCATTATTAAAAACACGTCAGGAGATGCACAGCCAAGTGATCCCATGTGGCAGCAGGCAGAAGAGGCGTTATTGTCAGCATTGATTCAATATTTAAAAGAGACTCGGCCAGAACATGAACAGCATTTAAAAAACGTTTTACATTTAGGGAACTTAATTAAAAAGAGACCCGAGGACATTGATAAAATGTTTGAAGTTTTGCCAGATAACTCTACAGCTAAACACCTATATAACATCTTTAATCATGCAGAAGGTAAAATAAAAGCAGGAATAATGATTGGATTCGCTTCTCGTTTGAGGCTATGGGCATTAGAAGACGTTTCTCAACTTACGGCTAAGAGTGATTTTAATATCAATCAGTTAGGTAAAAAGAAAACTGCGTTGTTCGTCACTACTCCAGATGGGGAATCCACCTTTGATATGTTAACAGCTATACTTGTAGATCAAGTGTTCCAAGAACTCATTAAACAAGCCGGATCAAATCAGAAAAAGCATTTAGACGTACCTGTTCGAATGATTTTAGATGAAGTCGCTAACATAGCCCCTATTAATGACTTAAGAAAGCGTGTTGCTGTTATGCGTTCGCGTGGGGTGCGAATAACACTCATGTTCCAGGGTGTTCAACAGTTTAAAAATCGCTACGGAGAAGGTTCAGCTGCAGAAATATCAGATTCCTGCGATAACATCATCGTTATGGCAGCTAAAGACTCCAGTTCAAGCGTTCCCATATCAAAGAAAATCGGAGATACAACGCTTATGATATCGTCACAGTCTCAATCATCCAATGACCGGGGAGGATCTACTGGGGAAAATTATAGCTTTACAGGACGGCCTCTCATGACTCCTGACGAACTGGAAAGGATGCCTAAAGAAAAGTGTATCCTATTCCAAAAAGGACGTTATCCAGCTTACGTCAATAAATACTTTTACTTTAAGCATGACTGGGACATTAAAGAGCATGACTGGTTGAATGATTCTGTACGACCATATGAAACGGTAGAATTATATGAACCTCCTGAAGCTAAGACGAAAACAAAAGAAATTGAACCAGAAGAGACTGAAGAAACAACCGAAGAAGAGGAACTACTGTTTAAAGAATGACCCCCAAATTTAAAATGTACCCTATAGAGTAGACACTTTGAAAAAAGTCTACCCTATAGGGTGCTTTTCTGTATAATGGGGACAAAATCCATGTATGGAGATGAGAAAATGAGTAAGATGTTATTTAGCGCGGAAGATATACAGGCCCTCCAAGCCAACCCTTACGTAAAGTCTGTTTCTACAAAAGCCATCACCTATACAGACGAATTTAAGCGTGCATTTATTACGGAATATGACAAAGGCAAGACACCTATAGAAATCTTTAAAAGGTATGACTTTGATGTAGATATGATCGGAAGAAAGCGCATTCAATCCTCTGGGAAGCGATGGCGCAATGCTTATCGGGATAAGGGCGTGGCTGGTCTTGAGGATACACGTAAGCATAATCAAGGGAGGTCAAATGAGAAAGGACTCTCAACCGAGGAGAAGATGAAGCGCTTAGAATCTAAGGTCAAATTATTAGAGGCAGAGAACGAACTTCTAAAAAAGCTCGAAATGATGGAAAAGGGGATGGACAAGTAAAGATACTGAAAGCAGCGAAATTCAAACTGATTCATGACATCGTTCATACTTATGAACTGAAGAACCAAATCCAATACTTGTGTGGATTGGTGGGCGTATCGCGTTCTGGATATTATCGTTATTGGTCCCCTAAGTCTCAAAAGAAGCGAGAGGAACGTGAAAAGCAAGATGAGCATCTAAAAGAGAATGTCCTTAAGGCATTTCGTTACCGGAATCGCCCTAAAGGTGCCCGCCAGATCAAGATGACATTAGAGAATCACTACCAGACCAACTATAACCTGAAGCGAATCCGTCGCATTATGAACAAATATAATATTAGATGTCCTATACGCCGAGCGAATCCTTATCGTCGCATGGCTAAAGCGACCCACGAACATCAAACGGTGCCGAACCATTTAGAACGCAACTTTAAACAAGGTGTTCCAGGAAAAGTTCTTCTTACAGACATCACTTATTTGTATTACGGGAAAGGGCAGAAAGCTTATTTATCAACCATTAAGGACGGCTCGACGAATCAGATACTAGCCTATCACGTGTCCCGTTTTATAACGATGGA
Source organism: Halobacillus sp. ABH2_015 (assembly GCF_056158945.1). Classification (NCBI taxonomy): domain Bacteria; kingdom Bacillati; phylum Bacillota; class Bacilli; order Caryophanales; family Bacillaceae; genus Halobacillus; species Halobacillus sp. ABH2_015. Next base: position 6,569 of record NZ_JBSWUG010000005.1, on the reverse strand, counting down.
CATTGCATCGATCACCATTGAGAAGTTAATGAGAAATCGAAAGGTCACACTGGCGGATGATGCTTTCATCCACTCTGACCAAGGGACACACTATACGCATCCTGAATACCAGCAACTATTAAAGAACCACAACCTTGGGCAATCTATGTCGAGACGTGGGAACTGTTGGGATAATGCACCGCAGGAATCTTTCTTCGGTCATTTTAAAGATGAAACGAACCTGAAATCTTATCGAACATTCGAAGAAGTGAAGAAAGAAATCAAAAGATATATGACGTACTACAACCATTACAGAGGCCAGTGGAATCTAAAAAAGATGACTCCTGCTTCTTACAGGAATCATCTTATTAGTCAGGCTGCCTAGTCTTTTTTCAAAATGTCCTTTACATAGGGTACATTTCAATTTGGAGGGTCATTTCTTTTATAGTATTATTTTCCAACTAATGGTAAGGTTTTATCAAACATATGGTTAGGAGTGAGTAAATGAGTTTAGTTCGTCTACTTGAAAATTTTGAAATAGAAATCCCTTACGATAAAAACGATAATAATAAACAATTCGAATTTAAGGTTCCTTACGAATCAAAGGTATTTAACTTTAAAATTACCCCTTCTGAATCTCTTCTAGAAGCTCACACATCTTTTAGTTACAAAACCCTTATAACAGCTGATAATTTCCAAGAATTGAAGCCAGATTTAGTAAAAGAAATGAAAGCAAATACTTTCGTGATGAGAAATGCCCTAGATAAACTACTTGATCATCTCCAATACTCACTAAATATAGAATTTGAAAACCCACGGCTAAAATTGAAAAATGCACTTTTTGCTATTGATTTTGGAGATTGGGCACCGAGTATGTTTTTTGATAACCCTAAAATCAGAATGATCAGTGGGGCATCATTAAATTCCGAATCTGCTCAACACATTCAAAATTGCTTAGATAATGAAGAAGAACCATTCGTTTCTTTAAAGCACCTTCACAGAGCTAGACAAGAGGATAATCCAAGACAGAAAATCATAGAAGGAGCAATTGCAGCTGAATTAGCTATCAAAGAATTTTTAAGTACAAAATATCCAGATATAAAATTCTTAATAATGAATATGCCATCGCCACCTTTAGACAAGTTATATGGGACTGTTTTAGAGCATTATCATAGTGCAAGATATAACAAAGCAAAGAAGCTTCAAGAAATAGCAGCATTAAGAAATAAATTTATTCATACTCCAAAAACCACAGAAATAACGTATACAGAAGCTAATAATAAAATACTTGAAGTAGAAAGAGCCATAAAATATTTACTTAGTGAAATTGATCCAAACCACCCTTGGGCCGGTCCATACGGCAAAATATATGCCAACGAAAATAAACAAAAGAAATAGACTAAAAAAGGCGAATTTAATTTTTCGCCTTTTTTATTGTTGTTAATGTAACAAAATACATAAAAAGTTACATTCATTTTGTTGGTTTTATTGAATTCATCCTAATATTGAAGTAATATCAGGTTAGTTTAAAAATATGTTACATTCAGAACATTGATTTCATTGACTTGAAAGGATGTGAAAAATATGACGAATAAGGTTGATAAGAAAAAGGAAGTAAAGGACGTTCAGGCGATCCGTTCACTGGAGAAATTGAATGACATGAAATGGTCACTGAGACGGTTTTGTGGGGAACGTGATTACATAATGTTCTTGTTAGGAATAAACACAGGGTTACGGGTTAATGACTTGCTGCAGCTAAAGATCAGTGACGTTAAAGGTAAGAAGAAAATTGCTGTAATGGAAGGAAAGACAAAGAAGAAAAGGGATATTTATTTAGAAGGTATCTATAAAGAATTGAATGACTATATAAAGACATTAGAGGGTACTGAGTGGCTTTTTCCTAGTCGTAAAGGAAATAAGGCTGTAAGTAGAATACAAGCTTACAGACAGCTCAATAAAGCCTCAGAAATGGTTGATATGCCTGATGGTATCGGAACTCATACAATGCGTAAAACTTTTGGCTACTGGTACTATAAAAGGACAATGGATGTTGCTAAACTACAGAGAATTTTAAATCACTCTCACCCTGAAATAACTTTAGAGTATATAGGAATCAATGACGAAGAAATAGAAGAAAGTTTAAATGACTTTGTATTATAAAGGGGGACCACCATTGAAAGGTGGTCCCCCTTAACGTGTATTAATACCAGGACCGGCGTTGAGGGTCATAAGGTTTAGCACGCGATCCATAAAGATAATCTTCCATGCATTTCTTTGTTTGTTCCCTTAATTGTTCAGATGAAAATTGCATAATTCCTGATTGTTTCTTGGATTTCCATTGATATTTTGAGTGATCATTCTTATGAGTTATCAAAGAAATATCTATATGATATTCCGAGTACATTTTCCTTCTAACTTCATTTAAATCGTCTTGAACAGATTCAATTACTGCGTCTAATTTATCGAAATACACATTCTTCATTTTAAAACCTTCAAAAAGTTTTTTATCGTTTTGAAAGACCTTCAAAACAAAAGGCAAGATAACAGCTTTAATTAGCAGCATTTTAATTGTTTGGTCCAATAGTTTCACCTTCATTTCTTAGTGGGAGAGAAGAGGAATAGCAAGGGATATGTCACACTAATGGATAACGGAAAAACAAGTGTATAAAGGTTCGATAAATAAGAACTCACAGTTAAAACGAATGGGTGTTATATCACGTAAAGAAAAGAAATTTGCTTGTATGGCTCTTATATGCAACGCAAGAAACAGGAAAATCCGTTTTCCTCTCGAATAAATAAAATAATTAAGTCGGGAGGGATTTCTATGTCAGATGACATAAAGAAAACACAAACTGTATATAACGCAAAAGAAGTATCAGCTGTTCTCGATATAAAAGAATCTACACTAAGGAAATATGCACTCATGTTAGAAAAGGCGGGTTATAGCTTTCATTATAACGATAAACGACAAAGGGGATACTTTGATAATGACGTTATGGCCTTTCGTCGTTTAATGGACACTGCAAAAGCTAATGATATGACACTAGAACGTGCAGCAAACGCTGTTGTTACTAGCTTTGATACATCTGTTACAACACATGGTGACACAATCGACAAAGAAGAATACAAGCGTGATATAGATGATATAAAGACTATCATTCAAAAGCAAAACGAATTGCTGCAGCAACTAACTAATCGTTTAGAACAACAGAACGAAGTTAGGAACAATAAAGATAAACAGATCCTGGACGCATTGCAGGAAATACAGGAAGCAAAACTACTCGCAGCACCCACTGTGGAAGAAAAAAAAGAAGAGCCAAAAGAAGAAGAAAAAACTGTTGGTTTCTGGAGTAGGTTATTTGGTAAAGGAATACCGCCAGCAAAGGGTTAATACTAAATAGCGTTTTTCTCCAAGCAAGGTTCAGGTAGTAATTTTTGAAAAAACGCTCAAAAATTCTCCACCTTTTCCCCCTTGCTCTTCGAAATTTTGGCGGTGCTGGCATTTCGCCAAGCCGAACATACCCAAAACGAGGAAACTAGAATTCGGCTTGCTCTTACGATTTTACCGCCAAAACCACTAGATTATCTGTCCAGAAAAGCTTTCTTAGTTAATATAACTTTGCAGGAAAGACCTCGGGGGCTAGCCCCCGAACCCCCAGCCAGCACTCACACCCCAAAACAAGGGGGGACCGGTCAAAAAATCGGATACTTTACATTCTGTCGTAAAGGCTTTTCAAAAGGATTATCCTTCATTTAGCCAGTCATGGTAAAGTTTCTTCCTTTTTCCACTAACATACTTATGAGGATCATCATTTCCTTTTTTATAATTAGAACGATATAACGATTTTTCGAGAGCTGCTCTTAAATATCCACCAAGATTATGTATTGTAGTTGTTGATTGTTTTATCTCTTCTACAACCCTCAAACAAACGTCTTTACTGAGACCTTTTTTCATGTATTCCAAAACTAGTTTATCAATGATTTCTTGATCATTGTTAACGGTGTCTTTGTTAACAATATGTTCTTCCTCATTTTTAGTAGTCTTATTTTTATTTAAGTTATTATTACTAGTGGTCAAGTTTTGTCTTTCTAGAGAGTCAATTTTTGCCTCTCTAGAAAGACAATTTTTGTCCTTCTCTTGTGCCCCAACGGATTGAGCTTTGTCCTCGAACTCTTCCATCATGTCATCTACTTCATTGTTAAGTCGAATTACATCATCGTTTGAGTAGCTGCAATGCTTGAGAAAAAGTCGGTTGGTTCTACCCTGTCCTTCTCTATCTTCATCCAATAGATCATACTTTTTCAGTTCTTTTTTCATGTTTTTGAAGGTTCCTTCTGAAAATCCAAGAAGTTCAGCACCTTTTTCAACGCTCATTCTCACATAGTAATGGCCGTCATCGTTGCACCATTCATTCTTCATAGATAGCTTCATTCTATCTATTAAAGTTATGTAGAGGAGTTTTGCGTTTGATTTCATGCTCTTATAGCGATCTCCAGTAATCAAGACTTTTGGTACTTGGTAGTAAACTAATTGATCCATGTCGGCTTTTGTGAAATATCCACTCATTTGAGACACTCCTATTTGGCTTGATTTTTATATTGGAGTGCTCTAAAATAAAGAAAGACAATTTAATTTCAGAGCACTATCGAAGAAGACGAGAGTTCCCGGCCAAAGGTATCTCGTCTTTTTTCTATTATAAATTAGTTTAATAGATTCGTACACTTTTCCTATAGAGCCTCGAAACGACCTTAGAATAGCCCCTAACCCCTTCAACATCATTGCAAATATCCCATAGGATCAACGTTTTTTCCGTTCAACGAAACTTTGAAATGTAAGTGTGGACCTGTACTTCTTCCAGTAGATCCAATCAACCCTACAGTTTGTCCAGGTTTAACCTTTTGCCCTACACTTACTCTAATGGCGCTCAGATGCCCGTACAGCGTTTCTAATCCATTTGGGTGTTCTACTACTACCACATTACCATAACTACCTTTAGCACCTGCCTCTATCACTTTACCGGGCAAAACAGAGATGGTTGGTTTCCCCATGACTCCACCTGCAGCAATATCTATTCCATTGTGAAAAGATTCTTTTTCTCCTGTCTTCGGGTGAGTACGATAACCGAAATCAGATGTAATGTTCTTGGTGAAAGGTACAGGCCAAAGGAATTCCCCAGTAGTTGGTTCAACGACATTCCCAGAATCAACATATAGGTCTGAATACTCTAAGACGTCACTTACATACTCATTTGAATGGTTATAAGCAAAGACAGCTTCCTCGATCATCCCCTCATCTGCACCATTCGCAGCAAGATAAGAGGCAGCTGCGAAAATTGCATCTGTTGGGTTCCTCGGATCTGCTTTTCCGTCTCCATCTCCATCAACGCCAAATCCTCCATATTCTTTGATGGTGGACAAGTCCGACAATGTACTCCAGCTAACATCTAAGTCACCCAAACCACCACAAGAAGGGTAGCCCCATCCTATCCAGGAGCAAGGCATAAACTGCATTGCTCCAAGAGCTCCAGCATAACTCTCGACGTTTCCCTCTCCAAAGTTTGTTTCTACTTTGTGATGCGCTGCTAACAAATTCCAAGGGACACTGTATTTTTTTTCGGCTGCTTGGTAAATCGGCATGTATTTTGCAGGTATTTCATTTTTTGCTAATTGTGAAGGGTCTCCAGAGTTCACGTCTTCCCCACTGTTTGAGGACAGGGCCATTATAACCGCGAAAAGTGGGAGTAATAACAGCATAAGCAGGAATAATGGCATCCCTAATTTAACGAAAAGGGCACCAGTGGAGGCGCCCCTTTTGATTACTGTTTCTTCCATCAGTACCCCACCTTAAACCCTGTGACGTTCCACTCTCCGTCATTTTCAGCAACACTCACAAGATAAGAGCTTTCCTCTGTACGCTTTTCCCCTTCTGAATCGTAAACGTCCATAATCGCTATAACATTCCATTTCTTGCGGTCTGGTAAGTTATCATCTACCGGGTAAATCTCTAGTCCTTTTACTACTCGCTCATGAGTAGACGCTGTTGGTCTTCTCTGAGAGTTTGAAAGCTTTGTGTATAGCGAAGAATCTGTAATGTCTTCAACGTCTGCCAGGTACTCCATAGGCTTTTTAGGATTTAATGCAGCGTAATGCTTGATAAACTCATGCGCTAATTCTTTTGTCTTCTCAACGACTTCGGGTGCTTTGTCTTGCTCATGATCGACAACTTCTGGAGACTCTTCATTTACGTTGGTTTCAATGTCCTCAATGCTTCGTTCATTCTCATTAGAGGCGTTTTCTGTCTTTCCACTTGTGACAAAAAACGCTGTGAAAATTACTAACCCTATGCCGACGACTAATGCTGCAAGTAATTTTTTATCCATCAGATCGCCTCCCTAATGCCACTTCCATAGGAGATTTTAAGATTCAATTCTGTCTGTTCTGTTTCGGTGGCCACCGTTCGCATTTCTACCCGTTTCTTTTTAACAATGTGCAAGCAATAGCCCTGAGGTTTATCCCCTGATAGGACCTCTTCCTCTGATTCATTAAACATAACAAGGCGTGTGTCCTTCATATCAATAACATCATTGTCA
>NZ_JBSWUG010000004.1:0-54314 GCF_056158945.1 Halobacillus sp. ABH2_015 | reverse complement strand
CGCTTCCACTCAACTCCAAAACTAGCAACATCCCTGCAACTGAGTAAATACCACTTCCAAGTCCATTTATAAAGACTCCTGATATCAATATTAAGAAGTTTCTTTCCATTACGAAGGGCTTTATTTTTTTCATTCTTCCTTCTCCTCCTCATTGAACTCTTTAATGATATATTCTACAGAATAAGGTGATTGTTCTTCAGCATCCTTTTCGTGATAAGATAAGTTACCAAACTTTAAGAAAAGATTTTCAAGTTCTTCATTTAATTGATTTAAAAGCTTGTCCGATAAATAAATGTTTGCAGATTTACCATCAATAAGCCCTGGAGTGTCCACTTTTTCAGGGTTCTTAAATGAGACAGCCTTAGACCTGTAAAATTTCTCCACTACCCCCTTGTCAGTGTTTATGCTTTCCACTTTTATGATTTCATACTTTAAAAGTTGTTGAATGTGATAGTAAACAGTTCCAGGATTTTTCCCTACTAGGTCAGCTACTTGTTTAGGTGTCATAGCTTTTTCGTAGAGAAGAGCTACTATTCTAGATCGCAAGGGATTAGATAATACTTTTTGTTGGTTCCAATTAATTTCCATGATATCTGGGTTTCTTTTAGTTTCTTGCATCATTCTTAGACCCCTTTGTTATTCGTTTGGATTCACAATTTAATTTGTAATTATAATACGATTTGTAAATGCAAATGTCAATGTATGGGGCGAAACTAAAGACGATTTTCTTATTGTGTTGCAGACGAAAATAAAAAGTTCGGGACTGCCAGAAAAACGCAGATAGCGTACGTAAAGAATTAAAAACTAACCCTACGCTTCTTATTTTCCTTGAGTTTTCGCCGTTAATAATACTCTTATGCAACATAATTTTTAATGTACGTATTCTACGTTTTACTCTCTGGACCTCGGCAATTGTGCATCATTGTAGTAAATACTACAATGATGCACAATAGGTAATGAATTATTACGTAATTCAAGAACTCACTACCCCTTTTTAATGAGCATCTTTATTTTTCGACCATATCGTAGTTGCTACTAAGTAATTACTCGAATGTAAATTTAAAACATACATGAAAGAAACGTATCTACATTAACCAAAAAGTTGCATTAAACAAATGCGGTCCTAGTCATTTATTAGTAGTAATGAATTAACCAATACAATACTACATATGGAATATAGCTCAATAATACAAAAAGTAATTAAACCAAACGATGATATCAGTTATAAGCGCCCGTACTTGATAGATCCTACTGTAAGTTCTTTTTATTTGAGAATTGGTCTTATGCAATCATGAATTGTTTATTCGAGCAGACTAATGTATCTAAGTTTTCGCTTTAATTTAAAAATATATACACAGTAAACAGATATATTAGAAGAATTGGTGTTTCTCATGTACTCTGTGTTGCATCGAAATATAATTTATCGAACTATCCCCTATTTCAATGGAACACAGAGTACGTAAAGTACTAGGATTTCCAGGGTATAGTTTACCTTTCTTTGGGATAGCGTAAGGAACGAGTAGATTTACAACGCTAAGTACCAATTTCATTTTAGGTGAGTCAGGTGAAAGTACAGTTTTGGACACTAATTTACGTGTTAATTAGTGTTGCAGCATTATCATTCTTTTACTTTGTCTTGAAACTGAGTCTTTAGCTAAAGGGCAGGTTTGTTGAAGACTCAGTTTCGAGATAATAGCCATTTTTGAAACGATTTATGTACTCATTCGTATATGGATTATGGGGTCTTATTTAATAAAACAAATAAGACGGAAATATCGAAATTAACTATAAATTAAGGAGGCAACTGATATGGGTATTGTAAAAGGATCAGTACTACTCATTCAATTAGGAGGGATTAGGCATGGCTAGATGTACGGCTCCAGTAAAGGGGCATCGAACAGCCAGTGCCAGGGCCAACTGCCCAGCGTGCGGTGGGCGTTATAGTAGTTACAGGTCGTACTCAAGCCATTCTTATTCCCCAGCCCTTAGAAGTGGAGGCGACCGAAGCAGTACCAGAAGTTCCGGGAGTAGTACAAAACCAAGTTGGTCGAGTGCAGGTTCTTCCGTCTCGTACACGACAGAAGAAGTTAGGGCTCTCACACCAGTCCGCAGTAATGTCGAGAAGTTGGCAGAGCGACCTGACCTTCGGGACGTATTCCTGTGCCATGCGTGGGACGACCGGAAAGGGATCGCCAAGGAACTCCACGATTTGCTCGAGTCGCGCGGTGTCTCCGTCTGGTTCAGCGAGAAGGACGTTGCACTCGGCGTGCCGTTACTTCGCGCAATAGATAAGGGCTTGGCGAACTCGAAAGTTGGGCTTGTGCTGGTGACTCCTTCGATGCTACGCCGCCTTCCAGCAGAGGGCATCGCCGACAAAGAACTTTCGGCACTCCTCTCTCGCGAGCGTCTCATTCCGATTGTGCATGACACAACTTATGAAGCTCTTCGCGATGTCAGTCCCTTGCTCGGATCCCGAAACGGTCTAAACACTGCAGAAGATCCAATTGAAGACGTCGCAACTAAGCTTGCAGAATTGGTCACCATCTAAGCTATTTGTCTACTCATTGGAAGTGAGGGAACGGCTCTAGCTCTTCCGATAAAGACATGAGAACCACTCCTTAGCTTTTATGATTTTGGATTCGATTCTTATAAAAACAGCGGCGATTGTCCAATAAAGGATAATCGCTCTAAATTGAGTCTTTATGATAAGTTAGACGTTTAGCCTAGGTTGTAAACTAAAATAACCTCTTTAAATAAATTATTCAATACTATCCTCTTGGATCAATTCTTTCTCTACATTACTGAATTCTTCGTAAACGTAATTACATAGCCTTTGTAAAAGTTTAATGGAGAACATTACTTGTAAATTATCGAGGATTTTCGTTTCTCCTGCATCTTGGATAATTCTTAGTAACATAGAGTTAAGTTGTTGTAATTCATAAACTGCCCATGAACCCGGTTCTGCAATACCAATATTGCTAACTCCAGCTATAGGAAGGCCTTCTTGAGAGCCAAGGGTGGAAATAATAGATTTTGGGGCAGCATGAATGTTATTGGAAGAAAGTTTATACTGTTCTCTACCCTTATCTCTTTTTACATCATTTCGTATTCTTCCGAAATTAGGGTGCTGACCCTTGTTTAACTTTAAATATGGTCTTGCCCATTCATAATCATTTAAGCTTTTTATATCAACAAATTTGTCTCCATACTTATCCAATAATGCAGGTTGTATTCCTTCAAAATGTTCCATTGCTTCAGTAATATTAATATTGTCTCCATACAGATACGACAAATATCTAGCGTCCTTAGCTTTCATTACTTCAGAGTAGTCTAAGTAAGCTTGCGCTGCTTTTTCACCATTTTTGAATATGAATTCGGAAATAACTGCTAGTTCATTTAACGAGCGATATCTAGACATCGCTCCTGTACCGTAGCCTCCTTTTATAAGGTGAATTATTTCTGAATATATTGAACAAGCTCTAACATGTTTCATTTTGAACAGTGTAGAAAGAGGCGAATCATTGGTAAGTACTTTATTGAAAACTAATTCCCCGAGTTTGATACTTAATAGGTAAATTAATTCTAAGTGGTAAAAGATGAAGCCGTAATGTTGTTCTATGTTTGCTTGAAAGGTTTGTTCTTGCACTCTATTGTCCTCTCTTAATCTATATCCAAAATACATTAAAGAATCGTCTATGTATTCCTGGTAATCACCTTTATCACTACTTATTTCTTTGAGTACTTTTCTTATATCTTCTTCAGCGGTATCTTCAGTAAATTTTAACTCACCATCTTTTTGGATTTTTTCTATAAATCTATAAAACACAATCGTTAATACATCTAAATCATCTAACTCTATTTCTTCGCCATTTTTACTCATAAAGTGTCCTCCTAAAGGAAATTATAGTTTTAAACTCTTCCATATTTATACTTCTATGGTACATTATTTGTATCATTTAGAACATGAAGGATATACGTTTCTATAATTAACCTAATAATACTTCAAAAAGGCTTTGAATAAAAAGGTATGAATTTGGATAAGGGAATTGTACTCGTAGAGCAGAAAGCCCATATTTTCTCAACCTGACTGGAAAATTATCTTAATATCGAGTATTTCGTTAACGGGGGCTTATCTGCAGTAATGATAAGTCTCTTTTTAGTGAGAAAGGATTGAGTTCCTCGCCCCTATTTGAAATAATTGGAATTATGTAAAAGCTGAATGTTTTAATCAACACGCTAGCATTAATTAAGGAGGTACTATGAAGAAAACATTATTAGCAATATCAGTAATTGTTAACCTGATTTATTTAATTAACGTATTTGTTGGTTTCGGAATCAGACTGTCTAATGTAATGAATGTTATTTTGGGATTGATATTTGTAGTAAGTATTTTGGGGGCAATATATTTCTTAGTACGATCAAAACAAAATTCGGGCTATCACCCTTACCTGTCACTTGCTGTGCTTACATTAAGTATAGCTTCCTTAGGATGGTTTGCTTTTATAAATTATTTATCTTTAATAATGGGAGGGTAGGTTTCGTATAATGTCTACATCTCGAAATCGAGTCTTTAAGTAACAGGGGCTTTATCTTAATAAACTAACTCAATAAATCGGTTCTAAGGCGTTGTAAAGGAACCGATTTATTATGTTCTAATTTGCTTAACTTTGTAAATCCGCATTTACCTAACGCCCTCCCTGTATGAAGTATTTCATATGTTTCAAACTTACCTTAACTCAGAATGAAGCTAATTTGTATTATTATGTCATTGAATTATATAACACATTAACTCATTACTACTCGTTTAACATGTGTTACAATGCATATAACTACAACTATGGAGGGATTCTTGTGAGTAATGATCATTTGACTGAAGAAGAAATGTGGAAAGAAATTCAACGATTGCGTGAAATAGAGAAAAAGCAAAGTGAACTCCTAAAAAAAATGACCGGTAAAGGTTTATATGAAACACGGATTAAACCTAATGAGGATGGAGTAGTCATTGTGGATCCAGATGATCCAGATCAAAAGAAATTATGGGATCTGGACTAAACGATGAATGATATAAACCCAAAGGATGTATACGGTGTGGAGATCGCTTTCTATGATAAAAAAACGGGGCAACTTAGCCCGAAGGCAAAGCGTCCTGTTTTAGTTGTTGATGTAGATGACGATGTAGCGATGCTAAGGACTCTGACATCTCAGATTGATAAATTTCCAGCCACACGATTTAGCGTAGGCGTGGAAAAGAATGAGACAAATGGATTAAAGAAGGATTCGGCAATTATGTGTACACAAGACAATACCTTCAATATGCCAGTCGAAGACCTAAAGAAACTTGAAAAATACGGTACTATAACAACCAGACAACTCTTGGAAACCATACAAATGTCTAACGCTTGTAACCGTAAAGGAATCCAGCTAAGGAAAAGTGTCCAACTTGGAAGACAGCAAGGTCTATAAGAACTATTATACATAAGGACAATCATACTCATATTACATACTTAAATCATGGTTTTTAGAATGCATAGATTGTCTTACATGACTCTCCATTTTAGCAATAGCTTGAGAACGTACTTCTTGATCATATCGTGTTTTTGTCTCGATAGTTATTTTCGACCGTCAAACTATCCACGAGCTTTTCTTCAGTTAACTTTCCTGTATTTTCTGCTTTCACTAACTGCTGGCGTCCCTTATGGTTGATTCTGTCAGCATTTTCCAAATGATGCTCCTGAGATTCATTCGATTTCAGATCTTTTAGCAACAGGGTTTGTTGATCAGAGTTATTATGTTCATAAATTACAGTGCCCAGTACGTCTTCACCGTTTCTCATTTAGACCAGCCTTTCTTTTGTATTGACCTTACCGAACGGCTGTATACAAACATTCACATAAAAGGTGGAGCTTCTTCTATTTCTCTAACTCTTCTTGTAGCCTCATTAAGGTGTGTTACTTCTTTAATATCAAAGTATTTTTCTTTGTTCATCACAATAACCTCTCTTTCAGCGTACAATCCTGTGGTAATAAATGCAGCACAACCTTTATCAAGTAATTCCTGTAGTGGACTTAAGTTCTCAAAAAAAAGGATGTTGTCAATTGGGACTTCCACAGCAACTTGGACTTCATTCGTATACAAGTCTTTATTGGTCGTAAAAGACGATAATGTATTTGTTCTCAACTTAGTTGGATCTTTATAGAAGGACTGTAACTCAGGATGGTTTAACCCCCTATAGAGTAGTACGTTATTTGTATTTGTAACACTTTTCAGATTGTCTTGAGTTATATTGTATAAGCGTAGGATTTCAGATTTCATTGTTGTTTCAATAAGGGAGTAACTTCTTTTGCTTTTAATTTTGCGAACAACATCCGTTCTATAACCAAATGAAACATCCAAAGGGAAATCAAAAATATCTGATATCATTTCAGTTAGTAAATACTTTGCCTCTTGTCTACTGATTTGATTATTATAAACCCATGAAGGTATTCCCTCAAAAAACCCCTTCAAACAAGGCCAATGACCAAATATTAGATAATCAAGATACGAGTTTTTAATATATAGTCGCTCATGATATTTCATGATTGTACTCATCCTCAAATATTGATGATGTCTACATTTTAACTTTAAAGCATTTTTGTTAAGCAGAGCATAAATGTCATTTCTAATTATCTAGTAAGACTGGCTTGTAAAGAATACACCCTTTATGAATCATACATTTCCCAAGTATTTATAACACAATAATACATATAGAATATAACTCAATAACACAGGAGTCGATTGAATTAAATACCGGTATTAATGATAAACCATTGCTGTTAGAGTTTGTTATCATTTCTTTCTATTTGAAAAATCGTCCTTCTTCAGTCATGAACTGTTTATACAAGCAGGCTGATGTATAAAAGTGTTGTCTTATGTTTTGGCATTCAGCATTTTCTTTAAGGAGCTTCTGAATATATTCCGGAACAGTAGTAAAAACATCAATCATATTGCTTTCATCATACGTCGGTAATTTTTCAGTAGGTCCTTGCAGAATGGCATAAGAAACTAATGCAGGTAATGGCACATAATTTTTTTCTGAGAATCTCATCATTTTTTCTTGAAGCTGCTTATTTAGATGAAGCATGAATTGCTTAGAATCAGTTTTTTTTTGCTTTCGGATTGCCATTTGCTTCTCAAAATGGTCTGAAACAATGTACCCAATTAAACGGTTTTTCTTCATTCCATAATCTTCAGCAAGACTTAGTATTTGTTCATGCACTTCATCATTAATTGTCATCACGAAGTGTTGACGTTCTAATGTGATATCATTTTCCATCTGTTTTAGGTCTGCCAAACTCGGAAGATCTTTCAATAGCTTTGACAACTCAAATAAAATAATCCCTGCTTGAGATGTACCCAAATTAGGAGCAGCTTTTTTCACTTGTTGTTTAGCTACAGAAGACAACCGAATACTTAACTTGTGAGCTTTCCCTCTATTGAGTTTAGCCATTGTAAAAAACCCCCTATAGCTTTTTAATTGTATTCTAGATTAAAATCATACACACATCAAACAGATATTGGAAGAAACTATGTTTCTTACGTGCACTGTGTTGCATCGAAATATATATTATTGAACTATCCCCTATTTCAATGCAACTGAGAACACATCAAATACCAGGATTTCCAGGGTATAGTTTACCTTTCCTTTAATTTAGCGTATAGAGTCGAACGTGGAATTCCTGTTGCTTTTACAATGTCAGCTACACTCATTCCAGTGACTTCCCTCTGATCGTACATCATCAAAGCACGCCTAATGCTTTTCGGGTCATGCCCGGGCCGACCCATGTGCTTCCCTTGTTTCTTCGCACGTTCTCGTCCTTCAGTGGTTCGCTCTACAATCAAATCCCGTTCAAACTGAGCAAATGAACCAAGAATGTTGAACATGAGTGTCTGCATACTGTTCACTTCAGTTCCGGCTTCAAAATACATGTTGTCTTTAATGAAATGGACACTGACATTTTCAGCTGCTAATGACTTGATGATTTTGTTAAGGTCCATAATCGATCTTGCTAGCCGATCAATTTTCGTGACGACGAGCACATCGCCTTCTCGGATAAATTCCATAGCTTCTTTCAACTGAGTTCGTTCTGCTGTACTCGTACCTGTTACCTTCTCGACAAAAACCTTTTCGCAACCTGCTTCCTGCAGAATTTCCTTCTGAGTTTCAATATCCTGTCCAACAGTCGAAACTCGGGCGTAACCTATTTTCATTTTCAGACCTCCGCGTCTAAAAGATTGTGTATTATATACATTTAATTATAGACTATGTTTTAGACGAAAAACAGTGAATTTTTAAGGTGTTTTCCTTTACAAAAAACACATGTCCAGAAGTCGAAAGTTTTGGATGAATTAAATAGCCTGCTCTTGTATAAGCAATTACAGAAAACAATAACTCATTAACACAATTGCACATCAGGTGCTTCAATATATGATTTAAACTTTACGCTTAGTATGAATTCTAAGTTAGGAGGCCATTTTGAATTGACTAATAATTCCTATAAGAAGAGGGACTTCCAACTATTGCAGAAGTCCCTCTTTAAACACTCAATCGTATATATCTATTGGATTACTCTCCAACCATCCCATCACCATCATTATCTCGCATATAAGGATATAACCAATGATCGTCTGTTATAGGCATACTGAACCCCGCATCTTTCGCTTCTTGTATGGTTACTTGCCCATTACCATTAGTATCAATGCTGGAAACATCACCTTGTTCTTCAGAATTAGAGACATCTGGCTCAGTTGATTCGTCACTATCTGTTAAACCTAAAGACTCATTCACTTCATCGGGATTTACATTTTCAAAAGTATCTATAACCTCATTACCGTTTATCGTATAAGAGTACTGATACTTAGAAGGTATTTGGGTGTTCGTATCTGAGTAAGAAATGACTGCTTCAAAATTAGTTGCTCCGTCTGCTTTACTTATTGCGTTTTCCATGTATGATTGGTCACCATGCCGGTTTAAAGCACTTTCTTGAGGAGTAATATTATAAGCGTTTGATACCCCTCCTAATGAGTCAGCAATAACATGTCCTTCATCTAATACATCACTTTCTACACCTGGAACTTTAGCTTCGTCAGAGAAGTATCTTCCACTCGATAGGACAGGTTCATTGCTATCATTTTGTAGAATAATCTCGTCAGCTACGACTCTCACTAATTGACCATGATCATTAGTAAATGCCCAGTACTCTCGATCCCCAAATCCTATGTCCACTACAACGTTCGATTCTCGATCACCACTTAGATCACCGCCGTCCACCTCAATGAGTTCATAACCCTCAAACTGGTCA
Organism: Halobacillus sp. ABH2_015; assembly: GCF_056158945.1. Classification (NCBI taxonomy): domain Bacteria; kingdom Bacillati; phylum Bacillota; class Bacilli; order Caryophanales; family Bacillaceae; genus Halobacillus; species Halobacillus sp. ABH2_015. Next base: position 44,976 of record NZ_JBSWUG010000004.1, on the reverse strand, counting down.
TCATTTGTTTCTGGGGATGTTTCCTCTATTGACGGCTCATCCTCCGTATTTATTGATGTATCTTTTTCCAGATCATCACCGGCTGTAGAATCAGCTTCTTCCTTTTCAGCATCTTGATTTGTATCAGTTGCAGCTTCTTCTTGTGGATACGCTTCCTCATCTATCATGGATGCATCTTCAACGTCGGTACATCCAACGATAAAGATGGTTATTAAGAGCAAGACAAAAACCTTTATTTTCTTTCGCATTTAGGACCTCCACTTTGATTTTCTTTATGTATCCTTTTTACTATATCATCTTCTAACATGTGAAACAGATCCTTCATATAGTTATCTTCAATTTAAGGCTTTAGTTAACAGAAAGGCTCTGTTTAAGTTCGTTGTTGATATTTATAGAAAAAAATAGGACTACCTTATAAGGTAGTCCTATGCAGAATGATTGTCTTATTTAAATAGCCCACAGAGAGCGCTAATTATGGGATAGTATATTTTCCTAAAAAACCTTTAAGCTACGATTATAATGGAATAAGCAAAAACAAGGATGTTAATTGACATTAACATTAACCTCTTCCAACCTCTTCCTCCTATGGCGCTAATGAATCCTAATAAAGGTAACACAAAGAGCCCTATGAACATCATTTCCCCTGGTATTGTAATGAAAGACTGATTTATAAAAACGGTTAATAAAATCAACCCATAGACAATAACGAAGAAGGAAGATATTTTGTGGTTGCTGCTATATAAATCACCAACCCACTGTTTAGCCACCTGAAGGTAAAAATCATCTTCATTACGATAATGACGCAGAGATTCAAATGCAGAAACTAAACTGCCAATAATTGAATACTTGGGTGTTTCAGGTCCTTTTGACAAGTCATCGTTCAAGTATCCTTTACTAATAAAACGCTCTCGGAACTTCTCTATTACTTTAATAGGTTCTTTGTACATATTCCTTTTTAACATTAGTCTCATTAAGAAACGAAGAAACATTAGCTGTGTGACATCAAAAACACTTCGCATTATAAAAACCTTCCTTTGCATACTATCTCACACTTTTTCTTATTTAACTATTGTGGGTAACGTTCCCAATCTACTCCGCTGATTTGCGGAGCGAATCACCCTCTATCATACATTCAATAAAATTCATCCAGGTATGGAGGTGGCGCATTCGGTATAGCGCGGTATTGGTGAGGTCGGTGAACGTTTTACGGCAAGCTTTACAACGGTAACGCTGTTTCTTCACCGTCCACCATCGTGGAGTATTTTCCAAATAGCACAATGATTACGAAGTGAGAGCATCAATTAAGTATTCTCGTAAGCGATGCTTTTCAACTGGATTCAACGTTTGAATGGCTTTAAAGATATCGGTTGCTCTCACAATCGTCCCCCCCCCACTTATATTTGATAACCTCATTATAGAACCCTTGTTTGAATTGTACAAATATCAACAAAGTTTTAATAGAGCCAACAGAAAAAAAGCACCCCAAAAACACTGTCCTCTGAGGATAGTGTTTTTGGGGTGCTTTTTTCATGTTTCTAAAAGGTGGAACTATTTTGCTTTTCGCTTGTTTTTCATTGGGATTCCATATTTCTTGCCATTATCTATTGCTTTCTTCGCTAAGTTTCGAGCTTCGCTTTTCTTCATTTAATGACACCTCTTCTCTTTGTTTTCTTACAATACATCATTACCAATGTTCTGAATATTATACATACTCCCCTCTCGTCCCCCATATATATGAAATTAAAGTTAGGACAGACAGACAGTGTCCCAGACTTAATTCCAGAAAAGAGGTGCTCCTATGAGTGGGGTAGAGGTTAGAGAAAGGAAGAATAGGAAAGCGCGATCAGACAAAAAGAGAGATATCAAACCGACAGTAAATACAGAATTGAAAAGCTGTGTGTATCGTCTTTCATTTGTCACGGATACACCTGTTAAGGATGTTATAGAAATTTTGTGTATGAAGGGATTGAACAACAGAATGGTAATCGAACACCTTTCTCAGTATTTCCGGAGAGATTATCAATTTAAAAGCACCTTTTACATAGGTTCTTTGGAGAACGAATCCCTACAGAGTAAGATTCAAACAGGTAAGAATGAACGGATCACTACTCGTTTTAACCAGAAAGATTATGAAAGAATATACCTTCTATCTATAGCACTCGACGTAACTCCATCCAAGGCTACGGCTTTACTTCTTGATGCAAGCATCAGAAACAGCAACTTGCTGAATTCCTTTGTGAAATCCTATTTGCATACTCAATTGGACAAGCAACAAATGAAGGATTTGAAGTATGTCCTGAAATATATAAATAAGAACAATCCATACAATGAAGAAGTGTCCTGGTTCACTCTGGTATCCATGATTGTTGATGATTTGAAGGAAAACACGTCCAACGTGAAACAACGTATTAGCAGATGGATAGAAAGAAACAAGTAAGAAGTTATTTAGCAATTTATACTGACCTTACTTAATTACACGCTTTTAAATCCCCAGTATGATATAAAACAAAATTACAATAACTCATTAACACATTAACATATTTTTATCTTGCATAGTCTAACCAATAATGAGTATTAGTCCATTATTGGGGGATTGTCAGGAAATGCGGATTTACAACGCTAAGATACAGTGTTGCAACACTATAATTTATTTGCTTTATCTCGAAACTGAGTCTTTCGCAAAAGGGCAGGTTAGTGGAAGACTCGAATTCGAGGTATTAGGTGGAAATGGATGATTTTTGAAACCTTAAAGCGGGCTATTCGTAATATAAATAAAGGTGGTGTGAAATATGTCTCAAGAAGTTTTATTTCTCTTAGTTATTATATCTATGGCTATATGGGTTATGGTGTCTAAAGAGGCTGTAAAACCTTCAAAAAAAATAAACCGATGGAAAATGATAACATTACTGTCAGCTGGTTCATTGTCTACTTTGTTTATAACCATTACTCTCTTTCAAAGCCTGTGGTAGTTCCAATAAAAGGTGTGTTAGTAATGGATTCACAGAGCATATCTCGAAATCAAGTCTTACAGCAACGGGGGCGATTGTTCAATAAGAACTATAGCATGTTCACTACCTGGAATAATGTTGGTAATAATTAAGATTGGATAAGAATACGAATATGACCTGTATGGTCATAGATTACAAGCTAAACAGTTTCAATTACACATTCAATAGAAGGGGAATAATTACATGCCATTTGTCAAAACTGATAGATTAACTTTAGTTACTTTCACAACCGAAATGATGAAAGCCTCTTTATTCAGTTATAGAGAGCTTGAAAGAATAACAAGTTATAATGTGCCATCTGAATATCCAATGGATGATTATAAAGAATTACTTCCTTACAAAGTTGAACGATTTAATCAGTATCCCGAAGAGAATGAGTGGGAAGGAATTATTATACATACAGAAACTAACACGATTATTGGAGATATGGGATTTAAAGGTGGACCAAACGAACATGGAGAAATGGACTTAGGATATAGTATCCTCCCAAGATATCAAGGTAATGGATACGCTACTGAAATGGTCATGTCCATGGTTCGTTGGGGGTTGAAACAACCAAAAGTTAAAAAAATTACAGCAAGCTGTTCTAATGAAAACTATGCTTCTATACGAGTATTAGAAAAAGCAGGATTTTGGCAGAGTGATAATGAGGACGATGAAATCTATTGGGAAATTGACTATATCTAAAATATGCTTAATCAACGGTATAGTTAAATTATAATGAAATTCATTAGTTTATCTCGAAATCGAGTCTTCCGCATAAGGGGGCGATTATTCAATAAGGGTAATCGTCCTCTTTTTTTTGAGAACATAAGGAGAGGTAATGATTACTCGGAAAGTATTGAAAATTATGTAAAATAGCGATATGATGTCATAATATTTATTTTTTGAAAAAATTAATGTGATGTATGGAGTGTGGTCGTATGGATGTTGAAACATATTTAATAGACATGCCTGAGTTTAATACTGAAAGATTAACACTAAGAAAGCTGGCTTTTTCAGATTTAGAAGATGTGTTTAGTTTCTGCTCTAATCCTAACGTAGCACGGCCCATGACATGGGAAGTAAATGAGTCAAAAGATGTAACTGAAGAGTTTCTATGTATGGTAATTACAGGATACGAAAAAGGTGAATCTGGTGAATGGGCGATTGAATGGAATGAAACAGGCCAAGTGATTGGTGTGGCAGCCTTTATTGATTGGAGTAATAAACATAAGTGTGTAGAATTGGGATATTTTTTATCAGAAGAGTATTGGGGAAGAGGAATTGCTCCCGAAGCACTTCAGGAGCTTGTTCGTTATGGTTTTAACGATCTAAACCTTAACAGAATTGAGGGTAGGTCCGATACAGATAATTTCGGTTCTCAAAAGGTAATGAAAAAGTTAGGCATGAAATATGAAGGCACTTTAAGAAAGAATGAGCTTATAAAGGGAGAGTTTAGAGATACAGAGGTTTATTCCATATTGGAAAGTGAGTATTGATCCTTTTAAGAGTTTATTATTATCTTGGTTTCAAATCTTCAGCTAAAGGAAGCGAGAATTGAATAGTGATAGGGGATATACAGCCTTCTCTTTATTCAAGAACTGGGCAGGATTGGTGATTCAGCTTTGATGCAAAATAAGCCTTTGAAATGAGGGGTATTATGAACTTAACCATTAAGAAAATGGATATTAATTCAGCTAGAACGTTATTGAGCTGGAGATATAAAAAGCCATATGATTTTTATAATAATGAAATAAATGATGAAGAGATAAAAGAACGACTCGATGGTTCTTATCAAGCTATTACTGACGAAAATGGTAAAGTGTTTGGTTTCTTATGTACTGGTGATACAGCTCAAATACCAGCTGGACAAAAAAATGGTGTATATAATGATAAGTTTGTAGATATGGGTCTTGGAATGAACCCTGATTATGTAGGAAAAGGATACGGGTATGATTTTTGTACATTGATAATTAACTACATAAAAGAAAACTATGCTGGAATCCCTATAAGATTATCAGTTGCAACATTTAACAAAAGAGCTATTCATTTATACGAAAAATTAGGATTCAAGAAAAAGGACAAGTTCACTACTGGCTATGCAGAGTTCATTACTATGATTAAAGAATAATTAAATGCTATTCCGTAATGGAGACTTTTCTTGTAAAGAGCTTAAGTTTTTCAAGCGAAAAGGGGGAAGCTTATGTATCAATACTATAATGGACTTGTAATTAGAGAAGGTGTAAAAGGTGTTCCAGGAAAATTTGTTGAAGAACTATTTAAGGATGCAGGCTGGGTAAGAGAGATCCCAAGATGGCAAAAGGAAAAATTCACTCTCATGTTTGAGAATTCAACTTGGGCATTTACTGTTTGGGATGAAGATAAAATGATTGGGATGGTAAGGGTGATTTCTGACCAAATCATGGCTGCTAATATCATGGATTTAGTAGTTTCTTCAAACTATCGCGGTAAAGGAATTGGACAAAAACTTGTTGAACTATGTGTACAAAAACTTCCACATGGTGATTGGTTTGCCCATACCTCTTCTAATAATTTTAATTTTTACAAAAAATGTGGTTTTGAGGTTAAAGATTTATCTCAGAATGGAACATGCGCCTATTATGGATACATACAAGCTCGAATAGATGGGCATAGGTGAATACTAATGATTTTGATTACTATCTTGGTTTCAAGTCTTCATAAAAAGGGGGCTTTAGGTTAATAAACTAAATCAGAAAATCGGTTCCTGAACGTTGTAAAGGAACCGATTTTTCATGCTCTAATTTGCTTAACGTTGTATATCTGCATTTTCCTGACGCTACCCAATTATTGATTAGACCTTATGATTGGAACAATTATTTTCCAGACAGGAAATAGTCTCTTTCTAAGGGTTCCGTTGCAGATTCATCATACATACCATCTGAAATAAGCCAAAAGCTAATATATTCTAACAGGAGGTTTTTCGTCGGATCCATAAGACATATCCTTTATGTTAGTACTATCCTTTTAAATATACTCAGTTTAAACAATAACACCAAAAAAACCCTCATATGAGATATGAGGGTTTCGTTCATTTTTTGTTAAACTCATTCTCTGAATCTAACTCGTTTATCGCTTTTGTTAAAGTATCTAATTTCTTCTCAAACCTAGTTAGAAGATAAATAGCTAAGACTATCGGGAATCCCAAGTTTCCCGTAATCATTGCCCACTCAGGAAATTCTGTCATCATAATCACTCCTCCGTATACTTTTCCTCGATGCCCTGAAACACCTGCAATTTTCTCAAGTAAAAAGTTTGACTACATAGTACACCTCTCTTTGCACATATCCCAAAGATATTTCACGGGAATTTCCACAACCACGCTTGTATATTTTGTCGAAAAAAAATAAAATAAGAACATATGTTCCTATTTTGGTTGTTGTTTTGATCCTATAGGTACCTTTTATCTATAAATAATATTTCTAGGAGGTACTTTATGTTTAAGGAGTACACAGACAAATTATCTAAATTCGAGAAACTCCTTTTCCTCCAATTCCAAAAGGACCACGAAAAACTAATCAAAAATCCATTGGTAAAAAAATTCCTTGAACAAGAAGAGCATTTTAACTTATTAATACAAAATCTCAAAGATCCCAGTGACGAGAATAGGAATATGTTGGATTCGTCTTTTCGTGAATATTATACAGGTGTAAAAGTGATTAATTATCTATCTAAAACAATCCATTGGGGGGCGGTTAACTTTGATAAGAAACAACGAAGAGAAAAAAATCGTTTCCCCTTAGTTATGGATGGAACTGTCGATGACGATGAAAGTAGCTTAGTTGAAGGGATTCCGAGCTCCGAGCCCCTTCTTGATATCCAAGTCATTGAAAATGTGCATAATTCGTTGGAAAACAAGATAGAAAATGAAAGATTAAAAATTGCTTTTTCAAAATTGACTGAACGTCAGAAGAAAGTCCTTGAGTTTGTTTATGGAAATAACCTTACATTAACAAAAACAGCTCATGAGCTAGGTATTACACAACAAGGTGCTTCTAAAATACAAAAGAAAGCCTTGGAACGATTGAGGAGAGAAATGGAGGGTGCGAAATGAAAGAATGGAAGACCTTAATTGAGAAATCCCAAAACGGTGATGAGTATAGTACGCTGAAGATTATAAAGAGAATTGAACCGAAAATAAAAAAGTCACTCAAACAAACAACTTATCAAGATAGAGAAAACCTGGAACAGGAATTGATATCAAAAACCTTAAAAGTAACACATTCTTTTGATACTAATAATGTTCCAGGGTTTTGGGAGTTTCTATCAACAAATAATTAGAGATTTTTTCGATTGATTTTAAAAGAGGTTGTGATTTTTCATTTTTAAACGCTTTACCTAATATACGAAACAGATATCTGGTTTGTGGGGTGTACAAACCGATGTCTTACACCCTTTCGTAATCAATAATATATGGAAGGATGAGAATATTGAGTATTTCAGTTGGAATAGCGTTAAGTCGAGGCGATTCAGGAGAAGACGTGAGAGAACTGCAACAAGCATTAGTAGATAACAACTTTTACCCGGATAAAGATGCTTCTAATTATGGGATCGATGGAAGCTATGGCCCGGCTACTGAAGATGCGGTACGAAGATTTCAAATTGTGCGAGGTCTTACTGTTGATGGGAAGGCTGGTCCAGAAACAATCAGCGCCCTTAAGTTGTATGAAGATGATCTTGTTAAAAATAGCATCACCGCATTAGTACCTGGAAATAACGGAGAATCAGTTCGTTTCTTACAAGAGACTCTCAAAAGTGAAGGGTTTTATACAGATGTATTAGATGGAAATTACGGTCCTAATACTGAATATGCAGTTAGACGGTACCAAACCATGCATGGTTTGACAGTAGACGGTATGGCAGGCCCAGAAACGCTCTCTTCCCTTGGAATTTATTCTGGAATTTCGGTGGGGGCACAGACTACTGGAGCTTTGCAACCTGGCGACTCAGGTGATGAAGTGAGATTCTTACAACAAATTTTATCCAATCGAGGTTATTATAATAATTCTATTGATGGTAGTTACGGACCAGCTACTGAGAATTCAGTACGTACCTATCAAACAGATAATGGTCTGACCATTGACGGTATGGCAGGCCCAGGGACCCTAACATCTCTCGGAATCTATGAGGGTAAATCCGGTGCGATCGGGGCTATGCAACCAGGTGACACCGGAGAAGAAGTGAAAATCCTCCAACGACATCTGGCCAATAATGGTTTTTACTCTGGAAGTATTGATGGTAGTTATGGCCCGGGTACCAAAAGTGCTGTACGCAATTTCCAGTCTGCTAATGGTTTGACCATTGATGGTATGGCAGGTCCGGAAACACTTTCTTCCCTTGGAATTTATAACGGTAGCTTCAGTTCTGAATTGATTAATGCTGTGCAACGAGGCGATTCAGGAGAAGATGTAAGGATTCTTCAGCAAGCGCTCGTAGATAATAACTTTTATCCAGATGTAAATGCTGCTAACTTTGGTGTTGATGGCTATTTTGGATCAAAAACGGAAGATGCCGTACGGCGTTATCAGCTCATGAAGGGATTAAGTGTTGATGGTTCGGCAGGACCAGAAACGCTCTCATCTCTTGGAATTTATGGATCCGGTTCAGGTTCTTCCCGCGGTTCAGGTTTTTATGGTGATGCTTTGTTACCTGGTGATGTAGGAGATGCTGTAAGAATTCTTCAGGAAACACTGGCTGATTTAGGGTATTATTCTGACAGTATAGATGGAAGTTATGGTCCGGCTACTGAAAGAGCCGTTCGCAGCTATCAATCTTCTAATGGATTAACTGTTGATGGTAATTCTGGGCCTAAGACACTTAGTTCCCTAGGGTTAAAAGGAAGTAATGCTGATGATATCGATATAAGCGATACTATTACAGGTGGCAACTTCGCAGATGTTTCTATAGTTGAAAAAATTATTCCCTTTTACAATTCGAACCGACCAGGAACCAAAATGAATCCCACTTATATTACTATTCATGAAACAGCTAATACGAATTCTGCAGCTACTGCAGCTATGCATGCTGAATATGTAAAACGGCACGATACACCAACATCATGGCATTATACAGTAGACTCATGGCCTGTTATTTACCAGCATTTACCTCTGGACGAGATTGGATACCACGCTGGAGATACTTATGGTAATTATAATAGTATCGGCATTGAGCTTTGTGTAAATGATATGGACAATTTTCATATAACTAGAAAGAATGCGGCTGCGTTAGTAAGTTATCTTATGAATGAATTTGATATTCCACTTTCCAATGTTGTTCCACACAATTATTGGAGTGGGAAGAACTGTCCTACTAACTTATTACCAGTATTCGAAAATTTTAAAATGCAGGTAATGGAATCATTGTCTTACATTTATGAACCTGATCCAAACCTCCGTGTCATAAAATCACCTTTTTCAGATAATATCAAAGAATATTATGACTCTGATCAAATTGGAACCATCAGCTACTCAAAAGGATATACTGTTGAACTTGGACGTATCAGTGGGGAATTAACCGGGACTATATTGCTAGGCGACCCTGATAAAGCTGAATGGGATTTAGAAGCTAACAAGGCTATAGAAGGCGCTGTAATCAGCGGGGTTATTAACCAAGCTCTAAACAAAATGTTGCAAGAGGGTTTCTTGCCTGGATTTAGGGAAGTCGCTGAAGCACGAGCAGAACTTGATAGCATTGTAGGAGATAACCTTAAAGAAATTGTGGAGCTTCGAGTAAGTGAAATGGATCTAAAAACATTAGACGAAGCTCCTTTTTTCAAAATGGATTATCTCACTATTGAAGCAATGTTCGAACAGTCTACAAATGTACATTACAAAGAAAAGCTTGTATTAGATGATGTCGACTGGGACAGGAAACAACTTCAAAAAGATGCTACAGTACTCGTCTTAGTGTGCTTGTTAGCTTTCTTCTTCTCTGTTGGGTTATCAGGAGCAGCCCTGTTGAATTTATTTAGAACAGTATCTCAGACTGTATTTCGCCAAGTATTAACGTAAAGAAAACTAAATAACTAAAAACAAAGACTCTTGTACCTCCCTAATATAATTGATATTGTGTTCTGTGAATATATTCGGGGAGGTACAAGACTATCATGAATAAAATATTGTCATTTTTCTTTACAATATCCATTATCACCTTAGTTGCTTGTAGTGAAGAGGGAAAGCAAGTAGAAGAGGAACAATCTCAACAGGAGAAGACCTCTGAGGAAGGGGAAAAAACTGAGGAACAAGATACGGGGACGCCCGGAGGGGAGTTTCAGTCTGTTGCCCATAAAGAAGATATAGATACAGTAGAAGTAGGACCTTTAACTTTAACTATTGTATCTTCAAACCTAGTAACTGGTACAGTAACAGATCCTTTCATCCTCGATAAAATTGGTGAAGAGAACATTGATTATATCAATATAGGAATGGAAATCAGTACTACAGATGAAGATATCAATTTCTCTAGTGATCATTTGAAGTTAACAACCGATACAGGGGAAAGCTTTGAATCTCCTCATGATTTTATGAGTGATAAAGTGGAAATGCAATACATTAAAGAAGATTTCACAAGATCACGTATGATTGCTTATTTATTTGATAATTCAAAAGTAGAGGATATTAAATCCGCAAATCTCCTTATAAAAGCACCTACAGACCAAGACGGACAGCCATTAGGCGAAGACGAAAATGTTGAAATCGATTTTGAGGAGAAATAAATCTTCCTAGATGGGTTGTATTACATTTTACTTATTATTGTTCTAGTTGTAGGAATAGGGTACGCTAGAAAACTAGCCGTAAAACAAACCTCTTCTGTAGTGGAGACGAAAAATAAACACAATGAAATTTTTGATGAACGAATTAAAGATATGAAAATTCAACAAGAGACACTTATAGAGTAGTTAAAGGAAATAAAAGAAATAATGGAAAAATAATACAAATAACAGAAGATTATAAAGCATTTTAAATCCAATTCCAATAAAACTGGTGCCTAAACAACTAAAGGTACCAGTTTTTTGGTTTGTTTAGACACAGGTGTGTTTTTTAAATGTAAAGTAATATAGCCGACTTCTCATTGTGGTATTAATCTAGGTCTAAATTAGGAAGTAGTTTCATACCTTTTGTTAAGGTCTGCACTTTACGATCTTATCAGACCTTAACATTGCAGTATGAACAAATACTTTCTTTTTCCTTTTGATCAGCAATTCGCAACATTGATTATTAGTAAAGAATTGACGCAAATCCACTATGAAGTGAAGACATTTCAATCGAAAGCATAAAAAATCGGTCCCTTCATAACGTTTAGGAACCGATAGAAACATTCAATTATACAATAATTCATTAACACAATTACTCAGTAATACATAATAGCAATCCCCTGCTAATAGAAAGATCTAATTTCACCTGATATTCAATGCTTTGACTGACTCTCACTTCCTATTCTATAGAACAGCAATTCTTTAATTACAAGACTCCATTCATGTATCTCAAAATCTCTAGCCTTCTTAATTACATAACCGTTTTCAAATTGATTATTTACACTATAACTAATTGTCTAAAAAAATAAAATAGTGTTAATGTTTTTTTCGATTCCAAAGCTCCTATATCTTCAAACTGTAAAATCCGGATAGAGCGTTTATATAACACCCCTTTGTATTATTGTGTTTTTGATGTATTGCGTTATTGAGCAAGCGTTCTGAATTACATATCCAAAGGGGGATTGAATTACCTTCCGTAGGATTGTTTCTTAGATGAAACCTGGACTTTATTTATAATCTTGTTCAATTCGTCATTCCAATCCTTTGTGTGAGAAGGTCTGTGGTCTTCAAAAATGTTCTTATTCAGAACCCCCTTTAGTTTATTATGAAATCTTGATGCAGCATCATCCCTGTCTACGCATGACATAATCTTATTTATTGGTTGACCACCTTGCTTCATATCCTTCATCGTTTGTACCAATGTTTTTAGTTTTAAACCACTCATACTAATCATGCGAGTTCCTTGAACTTTCTCTTTCTTAATCGACCAGTACGAAAGCATATCTATAGGGGATTCAAATAAGGCAATCTTATCCGGATTCCTCCCCACATCAATCGTAAATCCTTTGTCTTCTGCAGAGTTAGGCATGATTTGCTTGAACGTCCCGCGTTTACTATCAATATGTTTGGTTCCCTGCCGATCGCCACCGATGACCTTTCCTGATCGATCTTTCCACTTAAACACGGCATTCTCTTTCTTGTCTTGAACTAACAAATCCTTTTTGATGCACCAATCAACTATGCGACCGTCGATTCCACGTTCGTTCGTTAAATAATCCTTAATGATAGCTGTTTCATTGACCTCATAATAGTCAGGATATTGAAAGCGCTTCTTCTCTACACTCTGAGTGTTCGTTAATGAACCATATTCATGACCATTAACCCGATTCACAGCTTCCGGAAAGGACAACTCATAATACGTCATGGCGAAACTAATGGATCCAAAACCACCTTCTGAACGGCTGTTCCAATAGAACTTGTTTCCCTTAATGACTAAACTATCGTGTTCCATCACACGATAGTAAGGCTCACTGCTGTTTCCTTCCTGCTGCACATCTATGCCATTCGCATTTATGAAGTCAATTAAAGGGATCTCTTTGGCTTGGTTGATTTCATCAGAAGTTACTCTCACACCTTCTCCCCCTTACATCGTTAACCCGGAGCTTTTATGGCTGGTTTTTCTCCCTTCTTTGCTGAACGGATTATCATGGTCTACGGCTTTTCCTTGCTGCTTTTGTGCCTCCCTCGTTATATCCTTTTCCATCTTTAAAACGCTCTCCTCTGATACGTATCCTTCCTGTATGGCTTGCTTTTTCGATTCAGCGTATTGATTTTCAGCTGCCATACGGCCTACGATCTTTTCTTCTGTGAGTTCACCTGTATTCTCTTTCTGAACTAAGGATTGAAACCTTTCATATTGGCCTTTTAGATTTAACATTTGGTTTTTCAATGTCGTGTGTTGGTGTTCTTCTTGGAAAGAATCGGCTGCCTTAGATCGGATTTCGTTCAAATCATCTTCAGACAGGAGATTATGGGTTACAGCGAAGTTTTCTGCATCGTGTACTTTGTGGTTAGAAACGGACAATTGGTGATCATCAAGGTTATGCCGATGTTGGAGGTGTAGGTTTTCCTTATAAATGTGTGCAAAGGCTTGTGATACTTCTTCTTTAGAGTAAACATCATCTAAATAGCCCTTATCTGCAGGGAAGTACTCACAAAGATGCGCCTGCGATTGTCTTAAGTGATCATACATGTTCCCATAGGTTCCACCTCCTAAATCAATTCGATTTAAGGCGTGAACCGAAACACCATGATTTTTGGGAATGAGAACGTTGATTTTTGTCTTATCGTAGCCATCCTCTTTTAAGGATTCCAGGTTAGCTGTAGCCAATTGTTTGTCCATGTCTTCTACAGTCATTAAGCTTTGATCCAGGGTGGATTCACTCCATACGACATAAACAGCCGGATCATTCAATTTAGGATCGATCATCTTCACATTTGGCTTATCTCCATGCCAATTCTCTTTAAGGTTGTTGAATGATTGAATCATCGATGGTACATCCAATCCCTTTAAATCAAGCTGGTTCAAAATGTTCCTATCGTGTTCATCATGGAAGACCTCCTGGAACTCACTTAAGGAAAGGCCCTCCACCTTTTTGATTTGGCCATCTGTTACCACTTGAATGGATCCATATGCTTTCTGTAGGTCCATATCGGCTTTATCAGGCGTTTCATTGGTTTGATAACCCAAACCCCTTTCTCTCAACAAATCCTTCTCCAGATGGGTTATAAACTCATATGACGTGCTTTTCACCTCTTCCATTAAAGTCAGTTTGTCATTTATGGATTGATGGTTTCTGGTGTAATGATGGAGATAATTCAAGCTGGTATCACTGGTATCTAAATGGAAGTAGGAACAAACGGTAAAGGCCGTCAATTCTGCTTGGAATTCCTTCTCATTTTTGTTTAGCGTTTTGGAGTTCTCTGTACTGGTATTGTGAAGTTTAGCATGAGCCAGCTCATGAATAAGAGTCTTAACGTTATTCAATTCACTGTTTCTTGGATTTAATTCGATGGCTTTCCTCAGGTCATAGCTTCCATCCCTATTCGGCTGTTGGTACTCGACATACACGCCTTTCGCAGCACCAAGCTCTCCCCTGGGATGATCCATCACTTTGACGTCCATTTGCTCGGCAAGCCCTTTAAGGGAACGAACCATTTCCTTATAGTTCTCGACGTCACCTTCAAGCCATTTGTTTGGAAATATCTCAGGTAAATCCTCTGCAGTAGCGCTGGTCTGTGACACATCAAAGACATGACCGGTGGTATACGCAAGCTTTTCTTTAACGGGAATGTTGCCTTGGGTCATTCCTTCCTTCTCTTTCTTGGTTGCGTATTTCACGGGTGTTTTCACTGTCCCGGATCCGTTCGTCCTTTCCCGTTCAAAGACCTTGTATTTATAAGGAACAAGAACCTTGATTCCCTTTTCTCCTTTTTGAACAGGAAAGCCTTTATCTTTCCAGAACTTAAAGCTCCCTACAGCTTCTGCTCCAAGAAACTGCTTTTGAATTAAAATCGTGTTCCTGGCCGAGTAATTATAGAACTTGCTCATGAAAGTAAGGTAAGCTTTCATCTGTTCATCTGATTCAAAGAACTTTTCAACTTCTTTATTCCGATCTTCAGTGAGCTTTTCAATTTCCTGCTTTTTATCTTTGGTTGATTTGGTTCGTTTCTTAACCATCATTTCACTCCTTTCATTCAGCTACGCCATCATCATTAACCCCTTCATGAATATCAGCCAGAGCTTCCTCATCTAATTCGGTCATGTTAAACACATCTTCGAAGACGACCTTCTCTGCTTCCGTATCAAACGCTACATATTCAAAGTTTTCTTCCAGAAGGAGAGTCTCTACTGTTTCTGCTTCTTCTTCCGAAAGCAAAACGTGGTATTCCATCCCATTGACCAGGACGATAACCTCTTGATCTCCGTACTCCTTAATTACGCCGAATTCGTATCGAGCTATTTCTTTTTCCTTCATGTCGTTCACCCCCTTTGTTGGTAATAATCAGCCCTTTTCTGCTGCTGATGTTTGATTCTTTCCTGTACAAAGGTTTTCGCTGTATGGACCGGTTTTGATTCCATATCATCCGTTGTCAGGATATCGCTGACGTTATTTTCAATGAACAGTCCATTAAGTAATTCGATAATGACCTGTGTATTTCGATCTGTATTGTTTGTTCCAAGCAGTACACGCTTAACTTCCTTCTTCACTTCTTTCGACACATTTTCACTGATCGACTGAATCATCTCTTGCTGCATCTGTGTTTGATCCTTAATCTGTTTGTGTTCCTCAATGATTAAGTTTATCGTTCGGTTATCGTAAGGAATGTTGTTCTTTTCTGCATAATCCTCAAGGTAATCACAGGATTCTTTCGTCAGCCTTAACCTTCTTACTACATCATCACTCACAACGATCCCTCTCTTTCTATATCTCTTTGCAAACGCTCATAAGCAGCTTGGTTCTTATTGTTATTAAGTTCACTGTATATCAAGCGATCAACGCCATATTTCATCTGATGAAAAGCGTAATTCTTCTTCACTTGCTTCATTTTTGGTGTGTACTTTTGATTGCCCTTACCAAATTCCGTAAGCTTCTTATCGTAGTCGATCATTTCTTTCAAGAATGCGTTGCCCATTCTCTTATAAAGATCATCGATTTTATTCTGCTTATAGTCCTTATAACGATGATGATCCCCTTCCCCATAAGCTTTCCTTAATACCTCGACTTCTTTATCAAGCCTGTCTTCAAAGTTCTGGTATTCCGCCTTATAATTCTTCTCCATATAGTCCTTGATGAGTTGGTTCAACTTAGGCTTGATATGATTGATTTTTTCGTATCCATAGTTCCAGTACCTTCGGTTTTCCGGGAGAGCACGATAAATCTCCAAAAAGTCCTTTTTGAACGTACGATTAAAAGTCCCGAAGGTCTTGTGCTGCTTTTTGTCATTCACGATTTTATTTCTAATAATATCGTTGATTTTCTCATGTTCCTTTGATCTATCCATGATCTTATTCACAAACACAGATTTCATATTTTCTAATGTTTTAAGCTTACGTTTTCCCCTCGCATTTCCATCTGGTGATAATTCCACAGTGGCTAAATGAATGTGGACGTTGTCCGTATTGTAATGAATAGCACCAGACCATACAGGATTATTATTGATGTTTCCCTTATGGAGCATATCCTTCATTGCGAGCCTAGTTATATCTTTCAATCGGTTTTCATCTAATGAGCCTGTTCTTCGATCCAACATCCCGTGATCTTCCAGCCATTGATTATCAAAAGATACAACGTCCTGCCATAAAATACTTCCTCGTTCTTGAGATAACTTAAAAGCCTCCTTCAGCCTGTCCTTTTTATCCTCACTAAGTTCGCTGTTTTCAGAAGTAAATAGCGAGGTGGCCTTTCGCTCATCACTCATATAATTGTTGTACATGGAAAAGTCCGTAGTGTCCTTGGCCTCATCACGATCCATGTAATTCACGTAGTCATTAAAACGCTTTTGGTTCCCCTTAATGAATCTGGACTTAATAATCACGGAGGCTTTTTCATAAGTGGACAGAGACATTACTCTTCCTCCTCTTCCAACAACGTGTTTAACACGACAGTACTCTTATCTAATTGCTGACCGACCATACGAAGGATTTCTGTGTTTTTTTCTAACGTATTTTTTAACTCCATTTCCCTGCTGTTCAGTTCACGTATGAGAACATGATTTTCTAAAAGATCTTTCAAATATTGCTGCCTGGAAAGTTTGCTTCTCTTCGCTTTTTCATCGATTTCTTTAACCAGAGATGGGTTTAGATCTCTTATCTTCACTTCCATAAGACTCCTCCTCTCACAAAACGTAACACAAAATATGGAAATTACCCACCAAACCTAGAAAAAAAGAGCATAAGGAAAACATGACCCCACTTGGCGTGTGGTGTTAGGCAGAGCCTAACGTTTGGATGGGTACATAAAATCTGAAGTATTGCACAGTTTGTGCATAGTGTCTTTTCTAAGATTGCATAGTTTGTGCATACCTTAAGTCAAAGAAAGCAGCTAATTCTGAATAAAAATTAGCTGCTTTTCTCTTCCATTTAATTGGTCATTTCCAGTATTTTTTCTCGTTCTTTTTGCTTGGCTTTCTCAATTTTTTCTTGATACACATCCAGGTCCATTTCCAGATTACTGTTCTCTTTTTCCAGCTCTCCAATGTCGATTTCAAGTGAATTTATATCGTTATCTGTATCAAGTTTTTCTTCATCCGTTTGGTACACTTTTTCCTCTTTTAGGGTGCGTATTCTTTGATTTAACTCATTAATTTTAGTTTCATTTTCTTCAATCATTTCTTTAGTTTCAGATACACTTTTCTCAATATTATCGATGATCAAATGGGTGGTATAAGTGATGTATTCACTGTCTTCTTTTTCAACAATATCCTCTTTATTGATTTCCCTGTGATCAGCATAAAGAGTCTTAAGAAGCTCTTCCTCACCTTTATCACCTTCACTATATCCTGTCCCGATTAAATCCAAAGCCACTTGCGTATATTCTTTAGATAATCCATTGATCCGTACGATATAATGATCTTCAAATCGGAAAATGGTTTCGGTTTTCAGTTCGCTTTCATCACTTCGTTGAAAGGAGGTAAACTTCAGATTTTCATAATCAGAATCTAGGTTTTTTGTATCAATGACAATTTCCATTCTGTTCTTATCTTGATCGTAAATCCACTTGATAATTTCAATATCTTGAGTGGATGATACTTCGATGTTTTCATTTACGGGGGAAGATAAGACCTCCACTTTCTCCTTCATGATAAAACCTGACGTTAGAAAGAAAGCCAACCCGGCGAAGACAAAGGTAATGACCGTCACATAGATCCGGCTGGATTTTCTCCTCAAGTTCACTTTATCCTTATTGAACATCTTTTCACCTCCCTTTACACACTATTGTCTTCTTCTTCCTGAAGAGCTTCTGTATCTGCGAACAAATCCTCAATATTGGTTGCAATCCATTGCTCATCCTGACGCTCGAAAGTTACGCGTAGAAACATGTGGGATTCATCTTTTTTACCACTTTCTACGTAATTGATTTCATGTTTGATTTCCATCAGGACATCAACTTCCTGTTGATTCATGTCCATATTTTCGATGTAATATTTATCGCTGAGAATCCGAGATTCCATACTGGTTTGGTTGTATTCATCTGATGGAAAGTATCGTTCCTGCAGCTCTTCATCCATTACATTCTTAGCTTCGTCTTTTCTCTCCTGATATCCGTCTACTTTTTGAACATAAACCAAATCTACAAACAAGTTCGCTTGATTCAGAAGATCTTCAAAAGTCTGTTCCCTTGCCGTGTTGGATATGTTTTTCTCGTTTTCCTTCAGGATCTCGTTCTCTTCAACGAGCCTTTCATTTTCGTCTACGATGGCTGCATACTTCTCTTCGTTCTGTCCATTTGCATAAAAAAAGTACCCGTTCATGGCTAGTAAAAAGACCAGCACGACAATGGATACATTCTTAAACAATTTTGAGCTGTTCATAGCCATTTCTCCTTATGATCAGAATCCTAATACGTCCTTAGGGTTTTGATGTCCTCCCCATGTTTCCGTCTTCGTTTCCAAGTGTAGATGAGGACCTGTAGAACGTCCTGTTGTCCCGCAAACTCCTACTCTTTCCCCGGCCTGGATCCTCGCACCTTCAGATACATCGATACTGGATAGATGGGCATAATGAGAGTACAGGTTCTCTTCATGTTTTACGATCACCACATTTCCGTACGTACCTGCACTTTGGTTATAAACCACCACCCCATCACCCACTGTGTATATAGGTGTCACACCACCTATACAGTCAAAATCAATGCCATTGTGCATGGAATATTCGCCGGTCGTTGGATGATATCTCATGCCGTAATCACTGGTTATTTCAGCACTTCCTTGAATGGGTTTAACAAACTCCCCATTAAAGGATGGAGATATGTCGGCAATCGCATCACTGGACACCGGATGATAATACTTCAAGACAGCATCCACGTATAGAACATCCCCATAACACGCCCCCGAAGGAACGGAATCCCCACGAATACAACTATAGTTCCCGGTATGCTTTAACTCTTCATACATCATTTGTGAAAATGACACGGCTAGCTTCTTCGTATATTCACCACCACGGTCCATCACATAACCGATAAATCCTCCTCCAAAGTTGTAAGATTGGAGAGTTAATTTGATGTCCCCATCAGCTTGATTCAACACGCTTTTGTAATACTTAACCCCTTGCTTTATTGACTCATTCGGATTCGTTATGCATCCAATATAGCCACATTTACTTTCGCTCGCCTGGAAAGGATCATCCCCTTTCCCTCCGGATTCCTGCATCATCATAGCGAGCAGTATATCGACGTGGCTTTCTATTCCATAGTCTTCGGCGTACATTTCAACTTCATCACGGTAGCCCTCTACGGTATCATTCAAAGGATAAGTACCTGGAGGGAGAGAAACATATTGTCCGGGTTCATCCGTTTCTCCACCACCTCCGATGATACTTTGGAAAACTCCGGCCACAAATATGAACAAGACAAAGCCTCCGACAACCACCAACAGAATGATTAATCTTGTTTTAAGTGTTGCTAGATTGGCCCCCATTCTTACCGCATTTTTTGCAAAGTTCCCCAAGGTGTCACGCACCCCCTCCAAACAAATTCAGCTCTTCTTGTGAGACATCAACGTTCATTTTGATGTTCTTCACAGACGATATGGAGAGTAAGACTTGTCCTGTCTGCAGGAAAGGAATTTGATTCAGCTCACTTTCGTTCAGCTGGCCAACAAAAACCTCTTTCAGCTTGTTTAAAGACTCACTGTCCTGTTCTCCGATGAATTTGTACTGCGTTAAGCTGAACAGCTTCTTCACTTCTTCAGCACTGCTCTGATCTGCATTTTCAGGTACGAAGTCCGTAATCAGATGACTTGCAAAGAAGATTCCACCGAAATACTTCCTGGCTTCACGCATGAAGCGCTGAAGGTACTGAACACCATGTTCCGAACCTTTCCTTGTATTGATGATGTGGTGAGCTTCATCAATCAGAATCAGGTACCTCACAGCATCTTCAAAGTCCAACCGATGCTTGTTGAAGGCCTGAAATTGAGGTTGTCCATTGTTCAGCATTCCGTCCCACAGCATGTTCATGACGTTAAACAATTGCGCCTGAAAGATTTCCGGCTTGAGTTCAGACAGGTTTCTTAAAGGGAAAGAAACGAAATACTCATTATCAAAGTTCTCAATGCTGGAGTGGCCATCAAAAAGGTGCGCGTAGTTCTGTACCAAGTTGGATATATTCAGCTCAATATGCTCCAGCCGTTCCCTTTTGACACTTCCCAGATTTTCATAGACTCGTTGACTCTCTACGTCTTCATACAGTTGAGATCGAAGGTACGCTAGAAAATCACTGAAGGTTGGATATTCCTCTGCTTTTCGATCAGTGATGTGATTCGTTTCATTGGCGTCGGTCCAAAGGCCATGTTCAACGTACAGATTCCTCAAAAGGTTCTCATACTCCTTAATTTCTGCGTTTGTCGTGTCCGGATTAAGGAAACGGTAAAACACACTCATCTTACTTAGGTGCTGGGTAAAGGACAATCTCTCATTGGCCGTCCCGTCATCATTAGAAGCTGTTTTATACACTTGCAAAGGGTTGATGATCCCATGTGACCCATCCAGAGCGATAACTTTACCACCTAAAACACGAGTGAGCTCTTCAAACTCCCCAGTGATATCTAAAATCCTTACCTTATGGCCTTTCACAGCGTTATCCAAAGCTACTTTCTTCAATAGCGTGGATTTACCGGACCCCATTTTTCCAATCATAAGAGCGTTGTAGAACTTTCTTTTCTGGTCTTTATGGAATAAGTCGAAGATTACGTTACCGTTCGTATCCGTGGTCCCGTAATGCGTACCAAAAGGGTCATTCAAGGCTGTGAAGTGGAAAGGAAACCCTGCAGCTAAAGATAAGGAAGGGATTTCCACACCTTTCCGTTTGTTCGGATACTTCTGTTGGGTTGTATAACTGGTGAACATGCCTTCCCATTCATACTCCTGTTCATTCAGAAAAACACTGCCCCTGAAGTTCAAGGATTCCAACGTATCGATGACTTCCTTCACCGATCGTTCCAACTCATCAATCGTTTTTGCACTGACAAACAAACGCAGGATGATGCGTTTCAGCACTTCTCCCTGACGTACCTCGTTATATATATCCTGCAGCTCATCATAGCTTTGAGAGGCTTCAATCAAGTCGGAAGTATCTTTGGCATTCTCCCCCCTCACCTTTTGCTCTGCCATGCTTTTATTGATGTTATCCATGACTTCTTTACGATTCGGAGTGCTGATATCCAGACTTGCTACTACGTTTGGCATGTTCATAATCTGCTCTAGCCAGAAGTCCGTCACAATGGTTTGAAAGTCGTATACATGGATACTAGTTTCATAGCCATCTCCTTTACGGATATAGGCTTCATCAAACTTGATTCCACCTTGACTTTGAATCTCAGACAATAGATATGGGTTGTAACCATACGCCTCTTTTTCATCTTTTTCTTCGACATTAGACGGTTTGATTTTGTTTATAATCGCCTGCAGCATGTTACATCTCCCCTCCTGCCGTCTTGTTCTTAGAGTTCAAATTAAACAGCTTATAAAGGATGTTGATTTTCTTTTCATCACTCAGTTTAACGACTGGTAACACCATATTGACCAGGCGATCGATATTGTTGATTCGTGAGTGTAAAGTGTACTCATCATCAGCATAGATGAACATGTAGTACTCCCGATTCGTCCGTTCCTTTTCTATAAATTGAAGTTCTTTAAGCTTTTGTTCGAGAAAGAACCTGTATTCCTTCTTCGTTGTTTTATCAAGCTTTTGTAATATGTGGCGCTGCTGAGTGCTCGTATCTACCGGGAAATTCAACGGGATGATTTTGATGTCGTTCAAATACCACTGATAGAAATAAGCCAATGTGTAGATGTTCTTCTCTTTATCAGCGTTATTCAGAGCATAAATGTCCTTTGAGGTCAGCTGTACGATATCAAAATACCCTTCTTCATGATTGAGTTGGAAGTACCCATTAGCTGTAATATCAATTAATGGCGACAGCTCTGCAAAACTGGACTTAATTTTCACTTTTCTACTCTTTTTATCCTTTTGCTCCTGGATATTCGATTCATCAAAAACGGTTGTCCTTTTCTGTTTAGGTGAACGATCCAGTCGGTTTTTGGTTTGTTTTTCATCAAATAAAGCCATCAATCTTCACCTACAATCTCGTTATTTTCATCAGTCTCATCCACTTCGTAATCGATTGCTACATAGGTGTCTTTTCTTCTCCTTAACGAAAGGTATATCGCTTCATACATTCTCTTTTTAGGGTTGGTTGCAGGCCTGACAATCATCAAACCTGCAACAATGATCATGAAACCGTAAAACAACCAGGTGAAGGAAGAGTGAACAACGTTGCTTAATACAAACGTTAGAAGGAGTAACCCAACTAATATCGCAAGATCAGTCAGGTACAAGGCTTTATTAATCTTAAGCTCACTGGTAACGTTTTTCGGGATCCTGTAGTTAGCCACATTCACACTCCCTTATTCCTTGAATTTTTTCACTTGTTTTTTGAAGTTCCGTCTTACAGCTTTTCCGGTATTTCTTCCGATTTGATAGCTTTGTTTCGTGTTTTGAACGGTTTGACTGTCGTTTACTCTTCGATGCACCTTATCTCTTACGACTTGCCCTATGTGCCTTTCTTCAACGACTTCATGATTGTTATCATTAATCACTTCGCCTTGACCTGAATCAGAACTTATATCCTTCGTAACGTGTGTAGTATTGCTTCTTGACTGCTCTATAGTGGATGAGCCACTACCACTAGATGAACCACCTCTGTTTGGTGTAGAACCTCCAGCCCCTCTATCTGAAGAATTTAGAGTTTGAGGAGAAGGTGAAGTTCCTTTTCTTTCAGTGGTGTTTGTAGATGATCTTTGTTGTGATACAGGACCTGTTTTAGCTTCCTCACCGTTCGTATAGCTTTCAGATGCCGGAGACGGCCCTTGTGAAGATCCTCCACCGGTTGCCGTTCCTCTTGTGGCCGGACGTGGCGCCGTCTGATCTACTTGAGATCCTCCAGACACGTTTGATGTCGAGGACGATCCTTCCTGGGCTGCTGGCCTTTGGGAAGATTCCCCACCGGTTGCCGTTCCTCTTGTGGCCGGACGTGGCGCCGTCTGATCTACTTGAGATCCTCCAGACACGTTTGATGTCGAGGACGATCCTTCCTGGGCTGCTGGCCTTTGGGAAGATTCCCCACCGGTTGCCGTTCCTCCTGTGGCCGGACGTGGCGCCGTCTGATCCACTTGAGATCCTCCAGACACGTTTGATGTCGAGGACGATCCTTCCTGGGCTGCTGGACCTTGGGAAGATTCCCCTCTGGTTGTCGTTCCCCCTGTGGCCGGACGTGGCGCCGTCTGATCTACTTGAGATCCTCCAGACACGTTTGATGTCGAGGACGATCCTTCCTGGGCTGCTGGACCTTGGGAAGATTCCCCTCTGGTTGTCGTTCCCCCTGTGGCCGGACGTGGCGCTGTCTGATCTACTTGAGCTCCTCCGGACACGTTTGGTGTCGAGGACGATCCTTCCTGGGCTGCTGGACCTTGGGAAGATTCCCCTCTGGTTGTCGTTCCCCCTGTGGCCGGACGTGGCGCTGTCTGATCTACTTGAGCTCCTCCGGACACGTTTGGTGTCGAAGACGTTGCATGGCCCATAGCACCATTTGAACTAATAGAAGAAGCTGATTCTGTTTCACTTGCGTCAGGGCTGTCACCAGGTGCACTTGCTACTCGTTGCCCTTCTGAATCACTCACTGAAGATAAGTTTTCGTTACTGGTTCCACCAACTTCAGAAGGAGGTTTATTGCCTTGTTGAGCTGATTGGCCATCGGAATTCTTACCTTTTGCTTTATTGGATTGTCCACCTGCATAACCTTTTTGTTTCATCTCATCATGAAGAGAGGTTGGAGAATTACTTCCTTTCCCTCCGTTCCCCTCTTCGCTCTCACTTTCATTCATTTCATCATGAATGGATGGAGCGTGTTCACCAGTTTGACTACTCTCTTCCATTCCGGCAGCCACTTCGTTCTCTGAACCTGTAGTGTTTTGTTCATTCATGCCTTGATGCTCTTGACCATTTTCATGGTTAGATTGATTGGGTTGGGACGTTGATTGATTGGTTTCAGATTCATTGCTTGGCGAGTCTTTGCTCATCAACCCTCCAACAACACCACTTGCTCCTCCGGCAGCCACGGCTGATTTACTCCCAACCGATCCAATAGCATTCTTAGTCTTATTCGCAACATTTCCAGCACTCATGGCAGCACCTCCGGCACCCTTGGCTAACGCATATGTTCCTGCCAAGGCTCCCCATCCAGACTTGAGTCCTGCATCAATTCCAAAGAGCCTTTCAACTATGTTAGGCCCATCCACAACTGCAGCTGCAAATCCAATCATGGCAATCAAGTACACAAACCCATCAAACGTTTCTCCAATCCATTCTGTTCCGATGATGTAGACTTTCATGCTTAAGAAAACCATGATGGTAACCAGGAATATATTTAAGATGTTTTGAATAACCTGCTTCATTTTCTGCCCACTGTGCATATCCGTTGGTGCTACAAAACCTGCAAGTACATAATTAAACGCCAACTCAAAGAAGAGCTTGGCAAGCTTTACAGCGATTGTTACTAATACAAAGCCCATAACTAAAAGTGTTCCGATCATATTGATCCAATCCACCGTGTAACGGTAGTAATACTCTTGAGTAATGTCTGAAATCCAGTTCCCGTCCTCCAGTTCAATCACTTTCCTCGAACCATCACCAAGAGTCTCGATTTTATTACCTAGTATTTTTTCACCTTTAGATGTTAGCTCTTTTTCGGCATTAATTTGACTCCCACTCGTCAGATAAGAGTTGATATTAATATCCGTAGCGTATTCAGATTGAATATTGTTATTATTTTCAAGGTCAGGAGATTCCCAGCCATCTAAATCATAAAGAGAGATATCAATGATGTTATCCGTAATTACTTTAGAAGCAATTTGCCCTCCATCGCTACCCGAATAATTAATGGCGTTAATGGCTTCATTAGTAAATCGATCAGCCTTCTGCATGCCAGACCCTAAAAGTACAATAATAATCAAAGCCATAACTAAATTCGTAAACACACCTTCTCGATTGAATTTCTTCTGGAAAATCATCAAGTAACCGATGTATAAAATGTTAAAGGCAAATAAGATAACCAGGACCGGTTGAAATCGATCTATAAACTCCACAAATTCAGGATGGTTATAAAATAGTTTCAACCCTAATATGGTGTCTGTAATATTCTCTAAAGCTTCTACAATCCACGCTAAACCTTTAACACACATCCACAATATCCAACGAAACATGTCCTGCATGATTGTTCCTTTTGTAAGATATTCGCCAAATTCTAATAGCTTTTCCAGAACTTCCTCATCACTCATTTCACTCCCCCTTTCTCTTAGTTTTCGTACAGGAAGTCGTCTATTGAGGAACTAACGGTTTCATCGAATTGATCGACAAGGATCTGATACTTCCTGGTTCCAGGGTCCAAATGTATCTTGCAGTACCCATCATCTAGTTGAACAATCAACTCGTTTTCCTCTAAGTGTTCTTCATGTTTCTCAATGACATCCAATACGTTTATTTCTTTATGAAGTCGATATAGGTTGTTTTTCAACGGCTTCAGCTCCTTCTTCGCTGTCCATCTCCCTTAGTTTCTCAACCTTGTCGAAGATGACATTATAAGTATTAGTTGCTAACTTATTCGAATCTTTAAGTTCTTCTAGGAGATTCAAAAATCGGGATACATCCATGTTAAACAGGTCATCTTCAGTAATATCTGTCTCAGTAAGAACGTTGTTCTTCATAAACGGGAAGATATTGTCTTGACCCATAAGTTGGCCAATACTTTTCTCTTGTGACTTTGTAGTCATTAAATCGTCCCCATTACCTTCCGAATCATCTAAGGAGTCGTCTTCAACTCCTTGAACATCCTCAGGCTCTTTATAGAATAAATAAAGCACTTTACGAAGATCTAAATCATCATGCTTACAAGGGATGTTGAGGTCATTGATAGAAATTGACGTGTCGAAATCATCAGAAAGGTATTGATATCGATACTTCATCTGCGTTTCTCCTGTATTGTAGATTGGATATGCGGTAATTTTATTACGTCTCTTATCCTGTCTCTTTATCCCTCGAACGACGACCATTTCTCCTTCTTCCAATTGAAAAAGTTCGGTTGCATTCAATAATCTGCGCCCATCTGTTCCTTCAGTTTTATTCTTATCGAAGGATAAGGTGCTGCCACTTCTACTCTGTGAGGTAATCGTTTTTTCTCCCAGTTTTTTCGATATTTCTTCAGCTGTATCATTATTTGTAGTCAATATATAAATTGTATTAGCACAGTTTCCATCAATGGTTTCCCATTGCTTTTCATACTTCTGTTTTAGTTGAGAATACGCTTGAATGACTAAGTTGAACTTGATGTTTCTTCCAAGACAAACCGTAATCATGGATCCCATATCATCAATGGTTGGCATGTTACCAAATTCATCGAGTATAAAGACTACATCTCGGATACACTTTCCACCTTTAGTGTTACTGGCTGTACGAGCTAACTCGGTATAGAGCTGTTTAACATAAAGAGAAGCAATAACGTGCAGTGACGAATCATAATCAGGTGTAATCATGAATAAAGCTGTCGGTTTTTCAAACTGTTCTAGCCGTTTAAGTACTATCCTGTCTTTTCCTTCACCGTTATCTTCTATGGTCCTATAAGTGACTAGGCCGTCACCTCCGTTAATGTCCATCACTTCAATTTTCAAATTGATGGAACTTTCTTCAACTTCAAGGTGAACATGATCTCCTATCTTAAGGTGTTCATCATGGTTAATCGAGAACAACCCTTTATCATTGGTCCGAATAGATGACTTTCCATTCGGAAAGTGGATATTTACTCGGCTTAGAGGTCTGGTTACTCCCGAAACAATCTTTCCGAATCCAATCTTCTTCATCTCAAAGCTGTTCATAGAGGTCATTTTTGCAATCGGAGTTAACGTGAAGATACTCATTTTGTCAAAAGCATTCGCAAATATACCGGCTACTGTCTGGCCAGCTCCACTCGCAAATTTAACGGTGGCATACTGCAATCTTGCCGGATGTTGTTCTGGAAGACTCTCAAAAAATTTATCAAGACCTGTTTTTATGTCACCTGTAATCTCATTAACTTCCTTCTCACTAGCAAGGGTGTTCAGCGTGCTTGCCACCGTGTACATTGTGACCTTTTCTTTATTGTGAGGAATGTTCTTCTCACATAACCCAAGGATTAAGGCCGTACATAAGGCACTTGCACTATCCTGCCAGAATTTATCTTTAGCACTAGGATCACTGTAAAGCATATTACTTATCGTTTTGGTGTACTGCTCAGCCTTAGTCATATCTCCCTCTTCGTAAGCATCAATGACTAGCTGGAGTAGCTGATATGACATGGATTGAAGAGGATTGTCCAAGTTAAGGACTTCTACGTGATAACCTCTTCTCTCTAACGTTTCTTTAGAGCTTGCAAAAAGCTCTCCCTTTGGATCATTAAGCACCATAGAAGCTTTTTTCTCAGCTCTTGAATAGATATCAATCATGGGGAAAATACCCATTTCACCTTTACCTGAACGAGTGGTACCAATCCAAAGATTATTGACTGGTGAATCATCAATGAAGACTTTATCCTTGTACCTGGAAATAGGAACTCCACCTTTACCCTCATAAGTCTTTTTCTTTTCAGGTACGGTTCGATATTGTTCTTTCAACTCCTTTAGAGTTGTAAACCTGCTTGTTCCCTTGGTCCCACTAGTTTCTAAATCCTTAAAATTTGTTCGCAACTTATAATACATCGTGCCTCCTAAGATGAGCGCTACGGATACTAAACCGAAGTATATGTTTGTCGGTAATATACTAAAATTAAGGATTAAAGCACTTATTGAAAACTCCAGTTCAGACACTTTCAAAAATGAGTCACTGCTTAAAACGTCCTGTACATTGATAACAATTAAATTAAGTACTGTATTGGCTAGAAAAAACATGCAGGCTACGCCGATGACAGCAATGGATATGTGAACACTTCGCTTCTTCACTGTTGGATCACCCCTCACTCAACAAAATAAAAAGACACTCAGGTTGAGTGTCTAACGTCAAATTTGATCTATTTCAGTTTGTAATTCTTCCTTCTCCTCTTCCAGATCATCTTTTTTGTCATCTTTTGCTTCATCCATTTCTTTGTTGATGTCAGCAATCGCTTGATTCAACTGTTCGTATTGAGCAATCTTTTCACTCAATTCATCACTGTTGTTATTTTCTAATTCAGCTTTAGCTTCCTCCACGTTTCCGGTTTTCAGAAAAGCATAGGTTTTTTTCTCACTTCTTTGGGTCGTCATTTCTACATTTTGAATGGATAAGACCTTATTAAAGTCTTCTTCAGCATAAGCGATATCAAATTTCGCTTCATTGGTTGGATAACCTTCATCAAACTCTTTTAATACATCAACACTTTTATTATTGGAAAGGAATGTAGCAGCTAATTTAGGATCCCCACCATAGAGATCTACTAACTCACTAAACTTCTTTTCATCAGCTAAGTACCCTGCGTATATACGCTTTTCATTCGACTTTAAATTGCTTAACTTCTTCGCAGATAAATACTCGTTTAAGGTTTTTTCCTCCCCTAAAAGGGCATTTTGATACTTATCAATAACGTCTGTTTGCTTTTCCTTCTCAGCCGATAATGCTTGGTATTCGTTATTGAATGCAGAAATCTGAATAAAGAAAAATGCCAAAATCCCTATAGAGGACAACGCAAAAAGTGCTCCAAGGCCGTAGATTGTCCGCCTCTGCCACCTCTTAAGACGAGACACCTTGGATTTATCTAATTTACCAAAAATCTCACTGTCCAAGTCCTCTTCTTTCTTAAGATCTTCTTCCACTAACTCCTCAAGTTCGGCCATTAAAGCTAAGCGTTTCTTTTCCTTTTCTTTACTAGTCTTTATTACCGGAAGCTTTTTCTTAATATGGACAAATAGGTTGGGAGCAAAATAAGAACCGAACTTAAAAGTTCCAGAGTATATAGCTTCACCATTGTTTTCTTCTTCAAGTAAATAAAATTCCCCATAAATCTCTTGTTTCTTCTCACGCATTTCCATTTCCAGCTCTTGCGAGAGCTTAACAGCTTGTGGAAAGGGTATTTTTTCAAATTTAACGATCTTAGAGTTTTCCAATTGAGTAAACACTACATATAGCATTCCATCAACCTCCACAAACATAATAAAGCCACACTGTTTAAAGTGTGGCTTTACATGTATTTAGATATTAATTGCTGAATTTTATATTGCTGTCAATTCCGGTGGCGATACCATAAGCCCCCATGACTACAATGAGCCCTACGGCTCCCCCTAGGAACCATCCTACCGAGCGACCACGGCCTCTGTCACCACCGAACATTAAGAAATACCCACCGATACAAAATGCTATAGCCGCACCAATTAGACCTAACCTCTGCGCCCATCCAAGGATCGATTCTCCTGTTGAAATAAGGCCGTTCATACCATCGGCAGCCATCAACATAAAATTATTGAACATGATCTTCTCTCCCTTGTATGTTATTTTTCAGTCTCTGAAGCGATAAGTGGACCATCTTCATTTGAAGGATACTCTTGGGACTTCTTATCGCCTTGCATCTTCATGTAATCCATTAAATTTTCATCAATATACTCAGCATGCTTGTCATGTAACCATTCGTTGTAGCTCTCTCCGTATGCTTCCATGATTTGCTTTGCAATATCTTTCTTTTCTTTTCGTTCTTTAGTCGATACTTTGGCCATATCACGATTCTCCTTTATTTATGATCTTGAATGAATTGTTTTAGAGTTTCATGATTTCCTTCTTTCATAAGTTCTTCTGTTACCTCTAACTCACTGACCGGTTGGCCGTCTTCAATATATGCAACCTTCTCATCTGGAAGATACAATTCTATTAGACCACTATCCTCATTAAACTGTTCATGGACTTCATCAGGTGAATCTAAATCGTTATAGTAAATCAATGTTTCTCCCTCTTCTTGAAAAACCTCTTCAATTACGGAAATGTAATTACGTTCTTCAGCGTGGAAGTCACTTAATATATAAGCAAAGCCTGTAAAATCATCCTGAGTAATTGTCTCTTTAAAGTCCGCATACTCCATTTTGTTTAAAGGTTCACTTCCGCAGCCAGCAAGAATAACTGCTGTCATTAGTAGGAGAAACAAGCTTTTGGTTATTTTCATAGTAAGCACCACCCTTTTTTGGGTTATTTTAACACAAGGAGAGTGGCTTCTCCGTTTACTTTATGGCTGGAAGTAAGAACCCTAGGGCAACGTGTCAGTTGAATAACTGCTTGCCAATGCACGACGTTTTTGGCTATGTACGAAGAACCAGTATGACAGCGCTTCACTTTTTAAGTGACAAGTTTTTGGAATCGAACCTTGCTAACCCCTTCATTGTTGACTCCCCCATACACGCTGGATATGTGGAAGCACCCATATGTAATTTTCTATATATTGAAAGGCTAAAAAGCCTGTTCAATCAGCTTTTTTCTTAACATAAGTATATAACTCATCATTTGTATGCTTTCTTTTGGCTATTACGTTTTTATGATGGTTTACAGCTGTACGCACACGATAATATATATCTGCTACAGGTTGTATGTTTCCATTTTCCTTGTTAATGGCAAGTGAGCCCTTTAATTCGTATATTTCATTGTCAAAGGTTTTTACTGAATTAGCTTTACATGACAGATCAACATGTGAAAGTCTTTTCTTACTCACTATTCATCACCTCGGAAATTTTTACTCTATGTGATAATTTCACTCTTATCTACATATTGGAATCCTTTAATGTGTTTAAATTGGATTTTCCTTGTATCATTTTCCTCTTCTCTCAAAATAAGGAAATAATTCTTAAAAATAAACAAACGTTTCGCCTGTATTTTTCTACTAGAATCATAGACCACAAAAACAATCGGTTTCGATAATCTACCGGTTTCTTCGTCATACTTAATATCCAATTTATTCAAAGCTTGATAAAATTTGGTAACTACATCCATCAACAACTACCCCCATTGTACATGTTAAATACTGGAAACTCAATCCGTTTTACAGAAAAGTATTTCAAATTTCAGTAAATTAGACTGTGCTTCTAGGTTATCACACATACAATAGAGGCATAAGGGTTGATATTTACTGCATATCCTCATTTAACCAGTCGTAGTAAAGTGATGAGTTTTCTTTTGCGTTTGATCTTTCTAATTTAGAAAAGTATTTTCCAAGATTGTCTGCAATCGTAATAAACAGATAGTTTTCAAGGTTTTTTATACTAGAATCCGTTTTAATCCTTCTAATAGCAGCCATTAAGCTCTCGTGGAATATTTCTTCATGATCCTCGATAAGAATTAGCTGATCAGTCTCTTTAGCGACTTTATCTTTAGCTCTTAACAGAACTCCATACCAATCATACATTTCTTGAAAGGTATTGGTGAATGTCGAAAGTATTTCATGAATGGAATCGGGAATTTTTCCTCTTAAGCTATTTTTAAGTAACTCATCCCGTTTTTTCTGTTTACTAGATTCAGCATTCTTACTTTCCGTATCTTGTAATGTATCTTTATATGTATTGTTAAAACTATTACTGTTAAAACTATTACTGTTAGTACCCTTATTTTCCGTGCTTGGATTTTCCGTACTCGAATTTTTAGGGTATGGATTTTCCGTACCCGAATTTTTAGGGTATGGCTCTTTTTCTTTGTTTCCTTGGGTATCTGGCTTTACCGGAACAGCTAGTATCGAGTAGATGTTTTTATCAAACCTGGATCCTTCTTGCCTTTGTCTCTTAATTGTGATGTATCCACCATCAACTAAATACTTTCTCCACTTATAATAAGTATCTTGGGTCATACCTAATTCTGCACACTGTAAACTAATGGACGGGAAGGCCGTTCTTTCTCCATTTTTATCTACAGCTGCAAATGAACACATATATGCATAGATAAGTTTGGATTGTTTCGGAAGCTTTTTATCCCTCATTACTTTCTGTGCTATCATGCCATAACCATTTTCGTAAATTGTACCTTCAAATTGGATTACTGAATCCATAAAAATAACCTCCCAAACCCCGCAAAAAGGCACAGGGGGACTGAGAGGTTTTATATATGGAAAATAGCATATAGGTAAGCAGATTTACATGGATTTCATTGTAAATCAGTTTACTTTCCAAATATTATCCTATATAATCAAAGATAGAAAAATACTCTCAAGCCCCTGTGGTTTATATAATTGCTGTCTGTTTGGCGATGGAAAGCAATTATATAGATTGCAGGGCATTTTTTTGTAATTTAAAATTCATTTGTGTAAAGCATATTATGTTGATAGTTTACCATAGATTAGAAAAAATTGTAACGTTGTGAAAGGAATAAAGAACCAACAGGGAAGGCTCTCCTCCTTACCCAAACCAGTGTATAACCCATCCAGTGAGGGATAAAAAGACGACTATTCCAGCTAATAGAAGTAGTATGGAAAAAAGGAAATAAGCAATCTTGATAACTACTGTGCCTACTAGGACTATTCCGACCAAGGCAAGAATTATCAACAGTATGCTTTTGATATTCGTTACGATTAAGTATAGTGCCAAGCCTAATAATCCTAAAAGAACAGTTTTCATTATCAAGGACATCACTTTATTAGAAGTGGTGTCTTTTTTTGCTACATCCATTCCTCACACTCCTAATTGTCTGTTTCCTCACTTTCACCTTCATACTTCTGTTTGTACAGCTTCAAGGACTCAGAGATCACTTCTACAATGGTTTTCTCCTGATGGAAGGCCAGACGCCTGTATTCTTTAAAGTCTTCCGGATAGATACGGACAGACTTATATTGCTGCTTTTGAGCTTTCTGCTTTGTGAACGGGTTTTCTTTTTTCGGCTTATTGTCATTGTCACCGAAGATATCCTTAAATCCTTTGTTTGTCATTTCTCATCCATCCTTTTTAGAAATTCTTTAACGACTTTTTCATACATCTTCAGCGTCTTCTTATCATGAAAATCACGGTTATTACTAGAAGTGATGCCGTTAATACGGAACCTTTTCACTCGTTCCCTTTCGTATATATGAGACTTGAATACAAGGTCCTTTATATTCAAATCTTCAGACAGGGACTTTTCAAGAATGTATTCGTCGATTTTACTTCTTTTGTTTACGAGGTATGGGAGAACCCCTAAGACTTCAAGATCT
This sequence comes from Halobacillus sp. ABH2_015, assembly GCF_056158945.1. Taxonomy (NCBI): domain Bacteria; kingdom Bacillati; phylum Bacillota; class Bacilli; order Caryophanales; family Bacillaceae; genus Halobacillus; species Halobacillus sp. ABH2_015. The sequence continues at coordinate 11,433 of NZ_JBSWUG010000004.1, read as the reverse complement.
GGATTGAATTGCTTCATTCCTTTGATGTAATCGTTGAAGTCGATGGCACCAGCAAGAGAATCGGGTTCTGATTGCATGATGATTAAGGAATAGTTGGACGCTACTAAAGCGTTGTTTGTATTTTCTGAGATGGTTGGTGGAACATCTATAATCACAAAATCGTAATTATCTTTCAACTCACCTAACAGATAATCAAAGTAGTAATGCTTGTTTCCTGCATGGCCTTTGTTCTTTTGATTCAGTAAGTCACCGAACTTAACCAGGTCCACTGCACTTGGCAGAAGATCGAGGTTCGCACTCATGGATAGGACAGCTTTGCTTAAGTCTTCCATTTCCATAGCTTCATAAATACTCACAAAATTATTTAATGATACTTCAAACGTATTGGCTAAAAAGCTGGTACTATTCGCTTGAGGATCCAAGTCCACCAAGAGGGTTTTATAACCTTGTTCTTGGAGGATGTAGGCAAACATTACCGAGGAGGTAGTCTTCCCTACGCCTCCTTTGAAGTTGCCAAAAGTAATTACCTGCGCCATTATAACGTTCCTCCTCCACATGCAAATGAATGCAATAACACAATAATTCATTAATGCAAAATAGTGTAGAATTAAGGGATCTAACTAATGAATTTAAAATTATTCGTCTAATTTAAGTATTCGAAACATAAACATGTTAATCCTGTTCTAAATTCTAGCCTTATCAGATCTGCTACAAGAGCAAAATCCTTCATTAATCTACTACGTAAGTAATTGGTTAGCTTGTCTTCATGATACCATTGAGAAACCGATTTTACAATAACACAATTTCACAATAACTCATTTGTAGATGTCGAATTGTACTATGTTGCACAGTTTGAGTATGGTTTGCTGTTTGTAGGGTTATATCTTTGTCGTTTGAATGGAATACATATTTTTTAGTTAAAAAAGTGGTGGGATATATCATTTGAAGTGTATTTACTTTTAACTAAATTAACCTCTTCTGTTTAATCGTTAATTGTAAGTACAATTATCTTAAGAACTAATTAAAGGAGATGTACAAATGAAAAAGCTCACTCTAATTGTATTGCTTTGTTTATTTTGTCTAGGAGGGGTAGATAGAGAGTTTACAGCTGATGAATTGCAACCAGGACCATATGGTGATGTTCCTGAAGAAGAAACTGCATGAGGGATTTAAAGTCTCAACTAAATTTGAATGTATTGATTACGCAAGCAGCGAATAACTATCCCGTTTCAATCCCCTGTCCAATTCTTAAACATACCGATTGTTATTATGTGGATTTGCAGAAACCTGCTTATATTGTTGATAAAGATGTATTAGGTCAAATCATATATGAATTATTAAATAAGCTTGATTTAACTCAATGTTGTACTCCTATCGTTATTGCTCTTAGAGACAGTACAGTTAATCGAATGGAAAGTAAAGGGGTATATGTTTTAGACAGTACTAATAATCAATTTATTTACTTATTTGGGGCAAAAGATCAAGAGAAATTTTTTGAAGAGATTAATCAAATTAGAATGGATTTACAAATAGATACCCCTTTACTTCTTAGTTATATAAGTGATTTTGTATTTGAAACAGATTTTAAACGAAGGTACACAACTGAATTAGATTGTTTATTAGACCTTCATGGAAATCTTTATGGAAAGCATACATTTTTAGATGGTTCTCAAGAAGTCGAATTAACGCTACTAGATAAAACGTTTAGACTTAACTTACTTCACTGGATTACTAAGAAATGATGTGATGAAAAATGATAAGTAACTATAGGGAAACTGCTCTAATGAAAAGTAAAATCATTAACGTAGAACCAGAGTATATTTATTATTTGAGTGAAGGGACTGCTCAGTTATGGGAACTACATAGTGATGGTACAGAAATATTAATCAGTGTACTGAAGGCTGATGACGCTATAAGGTTAAAGAACGTTAATTTTAATAGTGTATATGAGTTTAGGGCAGTCAAAGAAGATGCATTTTTCTTAGTTTACAAATGGGATCCGGTTAACTCTCTAGAAGAAAAATACTTTTTACTTAATAAAGTAACAACGACATTAATGAGAACGGAATTATTAAACCTTATTAAGCGAAAAAAGTTTGTAAGAGATCGTTTAATTTCTTTGCTCCAATACTTAGTTTATGAGCATGGTGAAGGATGGAAAAATAACTACTCTGTGATTCAGCTTTTGTTGACTCATGAGGAAATTGCTAGTCTGATTCTTTCAACGCGTACCACTGTAACTAGGATTTTAAATGAGCTTAAGAAAGAAAACCTAATAACATATCTTCACGGACATATCTGTTTAAGGGAAGACTTCATTGAAAATTCTGATAATTATGAAAGTTCTGGCGTTGTTTAACGAACCATTTCTTCTCTATCAACCGACATGGATTGGATTGATCACTTTCGTACTTCTATTTCATGAATTATTGAGTGCCAGCAAATAATATTCTGAAGATTTTTTATAAAACCTCAATTCATGATAATAACCAGCTAATTCTTTAGACATTTTTTTTATCAAAGGGGGATATTTTTCTATCTCAGCACATTTTATAGCATATTTCATGCACTTTTCATAATTTAAATAATCCCCCCTCTTTTTATAAACCATAGCCTTTATTGCATGTAATTCAATTTCTATATGAGGTAATTTGTGTTTTTCTACTATAGCGAAAGCCTCATTTAAAAGGTTTTTAACAGATAGCCATTCCTTTTTGTGTAGTTTGATTTCTATTAGGCCTTTAAAGATATAGGCCTTGTGAACATCATTATCTGTATTGTTAGAGCTCATAGTATAATATGTAATTGCTTTATCAAATTCTTCCATTTTTTGGTAGACTCTTCCTGCGTTATATGTAATCATAGTGGATAAAGCAAGCTTATTCGTTGATTGTAATCTATCTAAATAGCTTTCTGCTTCATTGAGCATTTCAAGAGAAACATCATATTTTGAAAGCATATGATATTGTACCCCCATGGATACTAGTACGTTAACCAAGTTTTCTAAATCATTTTCCCTTTGAAATATGTCGTAAGCTTTTTTGCAGTAGTAGAGAGCTGCTGTTGTATCTTCATATATCCGTTGTTTAACTAGACTGATGTTATAAAATAATTTGGCGCTGTCTATACTTTTTTTATCAGGTATTAAAGTTTCAGAAATTGAATAATGGTAGTCCGATTTATTGAAGTCTTGTTTAGTGTAGAAATACTTACCTAAAGCGCTGTGTAGTCGATAATAAATTGCCTGTTCTTTTGGATCTGTTAATTCTAGAGCGTTTGTAGCATCAATTAATTTGAAGTACGAACCATAAATCGTATCTGCTTCATTCATTGCTTTTTTTCTTACTGAGTTTTCTAACAACGAGGTGAAGACTCTAATAAGTAACTGAGGAGGAATGAACTCTATCAATGCCATCTTTAGTAAAGCTTCCTCGTTTTTAGAAAGGCTACTATTTTCTTCTTCAATTTTAGACAGAATTGTTTTTATTTCTTTTTGAAAATTATCATTATTTTGATTATTGAACATTTCAAAATTCACATTAAGTTTAAGCGATACTTTTTTTAAAAATTGATTAGATGGGTTTGTTTTTCCATTTTCTATTCTACTCAAGTATGGGACTGAACATATTCCTTCAACTAGTTCAGACTGTGACATTTGTCTATGTATTCTCAAATGTCTTATCCTTTCTCCTACACTAATACTCATAGTCCTCCCCCCTTTTTCGGAAACTGAATATTCTGTCTTTTTTTAAGGTAACTATGGATAGTTGTATAAACAACAATATACTTAAGGACTTGTGTTGTGATTTGAAAGTAATGGTTCTTATTTAATGCATTATAGCATACCTAGATAATTATCACCTCCATTAGTACGACGGGTAATAAGATTTCCAAGTGGAATAGTACTCCTTTTCTAAACATAAAGAAACCGAAGAATGCATGCGATATCATGTAATTCAAATCATTGTTCGTTAATTAATATTCTACGAGCGAATGCCATGAATGAAAAAGGTGTGAATAAGCTCCACATTTTGGTCTTGTTGGAATGAACATCCCATTAGATGGTTGTAGGAGCTCGTGAGGTATTAGAAAGTCATCTTTTATAAACTAACAAAGCGATCACCATTTGGTGATCGCTTTGTTAGTTTGGTATTTCGACGATTGAAGGAACCAATTTAGGGTGTTTTTCATTTGTTGATGATATCCATCAAGGGTCCTTCTATCGATAGGATTTCAACAAGGCATGAGACACAATACTACATTGATGCATTCCGCAAAAAAGACAGGCTGCTCAGCCTGCCCTCCTCGTATCTAAATAAGGTTATTCAATTCAAATTTCTAACTTCTTATTGCATTGCATAGTCGTTCAATTCTCTTTCTGGATAAGTTAGCCTTGAAATTACATAATTCATATAAAACCTATCTAAATTACTTAAACCTAGAAGTAGGAGTTTTTTGTATAACGCATTAGTTACCCATCTATTTGCAATTACAACATCATTGTAAAGGAAATAGTGGGTATTATCTTCAGAGAACGTCGCTTTATGTCTTTGGGATGCAGATTCTAACTTTTGGTTGAGTTGTTCTCGTCTAAAAGGCATATAGAAGTTCAGTTCCTTTTTTCTAACAAGAGGTCTGATTTGATGGAAGAATTCCATTAGATCCTTAGTTAAAGGAGTTTGTCCTAAATTGAAATTTAATAATCCCTCTTCAAAATCCTTCTCATATTTACGTCTGAATTCTCGCTCAACCCTTTCTTTTTCTTTCGTATTTAAGCGATTAATAAAGGCGATATAATGGGAAAGATGGCAATTATAAGCTAGGCCATCTAGGTATCCTCTTTCTTCATACTCTTCTAACGAACTATGAAATTTCATGACTTCTTCGATGACTTGGTATAATGAATTTTCCTTGAAATATTCGTTGCAATAATACGAATCAAAAATATGATTCGTTTGTCTAAATAAATTATCCTCCAAATCCTTAGAAAAAATGGAATTCTCTATATTAACGATAACTTTATCTTTGTGTATCGGATTAAATGGCATCGAACTATCCAGTATACGGGCAGTAGACTCATATTTATGGATAAATTCTGAGTCATCATAATTTGTTAATGATTCAGAAACGCCTTTCTCTAATTCACTGACGAATGGTTGTAAAGTGGTAACGTCAAGTTCACCTCTCAGATGTAGGTGATAACCATTTTCCCAGCCTTTATCGACTATGAAGTTGTGGTTAGTTATGAGTTTTGTGATTGTACTTCTTAATCCTTCTGAAGGATCTACTACAAAACACTTAATACTATAATTGTCCATAACAGTTAAACAACCCCTCTTAGGTAATAGCTTATGTTAGAAAATGCAAACCGCATATATTGACTAGCTTCTTCTTCTAAGTCTCTCTTAAAAGGAAAGTGTCTATTCATTGACATGTGAATGATGCTTCGAATCAGATAGAAGAGTTCTTCTTTACTTATGCCAGCTTTATTGATTGAGCTAAGAACCTCCTTCGATAAACTCTTATGTTTAGATGAGAGTTCATCGAATTCCTTTTCGTAATCCTGCAATGATTGTAATACTATTTTTCGAAATTCATTGCGACGTTTAGAAAAAGGCTTAACGTACTTCGGATTTTTTGAGATGCTGTTTTCAAGGTACTCATAAAGTAAATCTGTATCGTCACCCAGCAACCCGTACAAAGCATAACTAGAAAGATAGAGTGCGCGTTCGATTTCATTATAATTTGAATAAAGAGACTTGATTTTTCCAATGGATGTTGTGTCAACGGAGAATAGTTTATAAACCTTTTCATAAACATCTTTTCCTCCATATCTGTTGATCTCAGGATGAAATAGTGTTTTTTTATAATCGTAAAGATCTCCAGAGGTAATCAAATCTACTAACCTCTTTTCTAGCTCAATATCGTTCTTATAGTCCTTTTTGTATCGTAATCGAATATGTTCTCTGTTGTTCTCATCAATGAAATTTACTATGAACAAATTTTCTAAGGTCACACCATCTTCGTTAAGTTTTAAAATAAACTGTTCAATCTTCTCTCTCTTTCCATTCCTATAGTATAAATAATAAGAACTAACGTTAGGATCCGTCTCATCCAAAAAGGTTCTAGATACTTCAAGTGCTTTTTTTAAATGTTTGTGTTCATGTTCTTCGTTTGTACAAAGATCGCTGCTAGAAGAATAAATCCAGTCACATACATCATTATTTTCGGCGTTTTCTAGTTCTGGAGCCTCCATTAGTACTAATTCATAGCTTTCTCCTACATTACGTTTGCAGCTTTCCAAAAAACTAATAGCTGAATTGTTGTTATTAGGTACAGGCAAGGAACGGTCTCCTTCTAGAAGGTATATATACTTAAGTTTGTTTAGTTCATACTTGTCGATTATTTGGTTTATCTTGTTGAGGCGTTCTTCTTCAGTACTGTCTAGGTTGAATTTGATGTTTACTCTTGCTGGAGATAAAATGAAATCTTCGTATTCTATTCGTGGAATGAATTCTAAATAAGAGAAACTGTCAACTGGGAAGTCACTAGGGTATTCAAAGCAATACCTATAGAACTCATTTAGAAAGACCGCAGCAGGATGCTCATTAAAGTTTCTATAGCCAAATAGGTGAGTTGATACCGGGTAAACGGTCTCATCTTTATATGTTAAGTAGAAACGATTATTGTGTGCTGTTACGTTTATTTCATTTAAAGGAATTCGATTAACTGTATTATCAGTTCTTCCTGTGCAATCAATAAAGGTACTAGACTCACTTTTATGTGTTAATCCTAGGTCTTTAAAGTAGTTACTGACATAATTCACTTCAGAAAAGTTAGGTTGGCTAATTGGTGTTTCTTTTTCCGATAATGAAAAACGACCGGTGAATGAATGACGTGGAAATGAGAAAGCGTTTGGTGGTAAAAGTAATTGATCTTCACATGATACTAATTTACAATCATATGAAGTTGGAATTCGATCTTCCCCTTCATCTCCGTAAATTCTTTTAAGATTTGAAAAGTCATTTGATGATAGCTTTAGTTTATCTTCGTCCAAAAAATTGAATTGCATAATTCTGTTTAAAAGGTACTCTTCGATTTTTTTGTTCGTATTGTTTACTGGTGAGTATTTAGGTAAGCCAATTCCTATATCCCTATCTATCATCTGGAGTAAAGGAACTTTGGTAAAAGAGCCATACTTACCTACGAAGATATTATGATATTCCTTCCAATCAAAAGCTTGATGTTTATTGAAAAATTGCATAATCTTTAATGACTCATCTACATTAACATTATTTGTAACTTCTTTTTTCTCGTTCATTGTGTCATAAATGTAGAGATCTACAATTAAATAGGAAGAACTCTTACATAGTGATGCCATTTTTTTCGTTAAATCTTTGTATATTTCAATTCCTTCGCCAATCTCAGCAGCTCTATACCTTTCTAAACCAACCTGTATATCATCTAATTTTGATATAAGTACTTCATCTTCATTACAACACTGCTTTAATTTTCGGATGAAGGCTTCAGAATCCCTATTAATTGAGTAGCTGGACAATTCCGTTTTGATAACATCCTTTTTGATAAGGTCCTCCACCACACCTAATACCAATTTCTTGTGAGCTTCTTCGTTGTACTCCTCTAAAATTCTTTTTAAAGAAGTAGGGTTTTTCAAAGATTCAAATAAAATGTCCAAAAAATCTGAATCATTAACATAAACGTATGATTTGTTGCCTTTCATAGACTTTTCCAAAATGTATTGTCGGTCTTTCTTGTATAATGTAGGGTTTAATACGACTTTAATATCGGAATTCATGGTCAATGAATTCTCTAATTTTTGCATGAGTTTGTATTCCCATTCTAAAGAGATCTCAGCTTTTTTAAATTGCTTCTTATCATTAAATGCGTCTTCTTGATCTAAGCAAATTCCAGAATTCAGACGATTAGGTTGTGGCCTTGCTGCCATTCTTAACAAGTACTTTACTAGGGAATTTCTGGTCTTATCATCTATTTTTTTGTTGTTAGTTACTATCTTTTTCAACTTATTATACAAAGATTCACTATTGAGTAGAATTCTTTCTAAAAAACCAGTATCTTGAATTATTTCATACAAGTAGGAATCTTCGTTTTCAGTAAATAAATGCTTTGTAACATTAAATTTCATAGCAGTTTTACGTTTAATCATCTTTATCCCTCCGTATTATGCTTTTGAAAATTTTAAGTCGTTAATATGTACTGGGGGTTTATTTTAAGAATAAACTGCTCTCCTAATCAGTGTTGTATTTTATAATACAATGAAGAATATATACATTAGACAAACAGGATCTTAAGGTGTGCAGGCGTGGAATTTAGCAATCGAGAGGTGCTTTCTAGTAGTGATAAAGGCTGGCGCGCTTCGAGAGGAGTGCTACGTTTCTGCCTAAATATGTGATAGGTCAGTTCATAACAGAGATAAAAGAAATAGACGTTAAGTAAAGAAGCAAAAAAGCTCTACCATCTGAAGGAGATAGTCGAGCTTTTTTGCCAATATTGCAGCGACTGCTGCTATTAGTTTTCTAAGTAAAGTCACAGCCCTTATTTAGTAACAATGATGACAGAACCAACATAAGAAGCTTCCATCTCTTGCATAACTGGAGATGCATCAACGTTGTAGTCTTCTAGCTCGACCTTGATATCGTGTGCCGTGACACTCTTTTTGTTTTCCATGAGAAAACCTCCTCTCAAAGTAGCTTATCGGTCAATTGTAATAACAGAACCCATCCAAGAAGCTTCCATCTCTTGCATAACTGGAGATGCATCAACGTTGTAGTCCTCTAGCTCGACCTTGATATCGTGTGCTGTGACACTTTTTTCGTTTTCCATGAGTTATCCACCTCTCAAAGTAGCATGGCAATCAACTCTACAGCTATTCTGTAGAATCATGTTCCTTACTTAGTAACGATGATGACAGAACCAACGTAGGAAGCCTCCATCTCTTGCATAACTGGAGATGCATCAACGTTGTAGTCCTCTAGTTCAACTTTGATATCGTGTGCTGCGACACTCTTTTTGTTTTCCATGAGTATAGCCTCCTCTCGAAGTAGTGTAGCGATCAACTCTACAGCCATTCTGTAGAGTCATGTTCCTTACTTAGTAACGATGATGACAGAACCAACGTAGGAAGCCTCCATCTCTTGCATAACTGGAGATGCATCAACGTTGTAGTCCTCTAGTTCAACTTTGATATCGTGTGCTGCGACACTCTTTTTGTTTTCCATGAGTATAGCCTCCTCTCGAAGTAGTGTAGCGATCAACTCTACAGCCATTCTGTAGAGTCATGTTCCTTACTTAGTAACGATGATGACAGAACCAACGTAGGAAGCCTCCATCTCTTGCATAACTGGAGATGCATCAACGTTGTAGTCCTCTAGTTCAACTTTGATATCGTGTGCTGCGACACTCTTTTTGTTTTCCATGAGTATAGCCTCCTCTCGAAGTAGTGTAGCGATCAACTCTACAGCCATTCTGTAGAGTCATGTTCCTTACTTAGTAACGATGATGACAGAACCAACGTAGGAAGCTTCCATCTCTTGCATAACTGGAGATGCATCAACGTTGTAGTCCTCTAGTTCAACTTTGATATCGTGTGCTGCGACACTCTTTTTGTTTTCCATGAGTATAGCCTCCTCTCGAAGTAGTGTAGCGATCAACTCTACAGCCATTCTGTAGAGTCATGTTCCTTACTTAGTAACGATGATGACAGAACCAACGTAGGAAGCCTCCATCTCTTGCATAACTGGAGATGCATCAACGTTGTAGTCCTCTAGTTCAACTTTGATATCGTGTGCTGTGACACTCTTTTTGTTTTCCATGAGAAAACCCCCTTTCTAACTCCCTCGAGTTTTTCTAATCAAAATGATATAGGGTTTCTTTAGTGTGGGGTGTATTTTAAAATACATTGAAGTTTGAATTTTCAATCTTATGAACGGGTGCCTTGTATCGCAAGAAAGAAGACTTATTTTAAAAGAGGCAGAAAAGAAGGTAGTAAGTTTAATTTTGAATAACTCAAAATTTCAGGAGAACCTTCAGGATATTTTTGTAAAAAAAAGACTCTGACCATCAATTTTAGATGATCAGAGCTTTTTTATGGATAACCCGTATAGGATTTGAACCTATGTCTTCGCCTATAAAGGGCGACGTCTTAAACCACTTGACTAACGGGTCAATAACTATAATAACGGAGTCGTATTTATTTATCAAGTCTGATATTTCAGAAAAATTAAAATGTTAATTCGTATAAGCCTGTCGAAGTAATCATTGAGTATCAGGCTTTAGCTTTATAATCAGTAAATAGATTTATATGGTCTATACTAGGGAGTTTACGTAAAACCGAGCTGCTCAACCAAAAAATGCTGAAAAGGACCATTGAAATACCGCAAACCATTATAGATACTGAAGGGGCGAATGTCTCACCTAGAAAACCGCCGATTAAAGAGCCTACAGGCATCCCTAAAGAAGCTGCACTAGTTATGACAGTAATGACTCTCCCTACATACGCTGTTTCTACTTGCTGCTGTATAGATGAGAAGACGAGTATATTTATAATCCCAATAGATATTGCTCCTAAGCAGAATAAAATCATCGATGCCATCAATGGTAATGTTGAAGCTCCCATCCACATAATACCTGTCCCAATAAAAGTAAAGATAATTAGCTTGCCAAAGTTGATTTTCTTTACTCTTGGAGAAAGGATCGCACCTATCATTATACCTAGAGACATTGCAGCTAAATAAAACCCATATACAGCTTCTAGACCATCGCCTTTTTCAAGTGAAAATGCTGGTAAATTAGTTGTCATAATCACCATAGCGATATTGATAAATACTAAAGAAGCAAGCATTTTAGTCACTAATGAATTTTTTATGTAGTTGAATCCTGCTCTAAGGTCTACAAAGTAGAAGTTAACTGCAGACCCAATAGACTGAGGCTTTTCATTCTGAAAGTCAGGCTGTTGGAAAGTGAACAATGAATATATTATAGATACTAATACTAGGCAGGTAGCAGTAATGATAATGGCCGGAATCGTGCCAACAAGTGTAATGATAATGCCTGCTCCCGCGATAAAAGCAATATCCATGGATTCACGAATTGTTTGCAGATAAGAATTTGCCTCAACAACATTATCTTTACCTACAATGATTGGTAAAATCGTTGATTCAATTGGATAAGTATATTGTGTGAATAAAGCAGTGATAAATAATAAACCAATTACGTACCAAACATTTAAGCCAGTTGTGTAATGTAATAAAGGTATTGTGAATAGAATGAGCGCTTTAATAAAGTTGCTATATACTAAGCCATTTTTGTATTTGGCGTAATTGGCTAAGGGGGCAATTAAAAAAGCCAATACATTTGCTGATGATATTGCAAAAAATGCAAATCCTGAATATAGGA
>NZ_JBSWUG010000003.1:0-31922 GCF_056158945.1 Halobacillus sp. ABH2_015 | reverse complement strand
TGCGGTGTTCGTAGTTTGAATCTCATGGTCAAAGTTTTTAAACCTTTTTTTAAGCTTTCGCACCTGTCTAATGTTCGTGTGATTCTCTTTGAAATGGTATTTGATTTGTAATTCAACGGGGAAGTCCACATTTTCTATAATGTCGAGAATATATTGATTGTTTTCTACAGTTACAGGCATTTCCTGCATCGGCAAAAAGCTAATATACTCTGTGTAGTCTTGGTGTGAAATCGTGAGGTATCCATAATGATTTTGAATAACGCCTTCGGTTAAGTCATATGGATTATCGGGAAGTTCAAACATGTCGCTAGTACGGTGAAATTGATAGTATAAGAGATTGTAAATCTCATTTTCCTTAACGGGTTCATAGGTCTTACTGTGTCTTGTTTTACTTCTGAAATTTTGCTCCAGCTGCTCATAATACGAATAATCATCTTCCACATCCGATTGGAAAGTCATGACCTTTGAAATATCTTCTCGAATCCGCTTCATAAGCTTTTTCATGAAGTCGGAAACGTCTGTAGTTACAACAGCATCACCTTTGTTAATATGAATGGCTATATACACTTTATAATCATGCAAGAAAACTTCATTTTCTAAAGTAACCTTGGCTCGCTCAAAATAACGATGGCCAATGTCTGCAAATTCTCCTTTTACAATGTTTTCTTGGATTACATCAGTGAAATTTTCAAAATCAAACCGTCTGGGTAAGATCATGATGTGATAATCATATTGATGATTTGAAAGGAAATCAGCTGTGCGTTCAATATAGCTATTAAAATCAACTTCACTATTTAGTCTCAAATACTCTTCTTGAAGTTGATAAAAAGCCCAAACTTCATTGTTTTTGTTGAACACCATATTGTTATGAATGTGATCAATCGGGTACTCCAGCAAGGGTTTTTTACTCATATTTACCTCCCCTCTTATCTTTAACAACGAATGATTCATATTTCATTTCTTTGTGCATTTGAGAAGTCGGCACTTCAATAAAATGCTCAATCGCTTTTTTTCGGGTTTTATAGAACTTGTAACGATCTTTGATATAAGGGAGAACCCCTTTACCGTCATATTTCAAATTGAAAACGATGAAGGTAATCAAAGCCGGAATGAGTGTGACCATGATTAACCAGTTTTGCAAAATGAACCGAATAACATTACTTTCACTCGTAAAGCCAACAACGAGGAAAACACCTAACATCCCACCTGCTAAAATGATGGAAAAAACAAGTTTTCGAAGCTCTAAACCATTTGCAAATTCAATGGATTGACCTATCCGGTAAATCTTAATCGGATATTTATATTCATTCGTAAAGTTTTCGCCCTTCATTTGAGCACCTCCATTAGTTGAAGATGGCATTACCAATGGAACGAGCTAGTTCTTCAATCTGAGGTCCGAAGAATACAAGGACTAAGCACAGCACGCCAAGAGCTAAACCGGACATGAACTGTCCCCAGTCTTCTCTTGTGTAAGCAACCAAAGCACGAACCACCATAATGATTAGAACAATGAACCCGATCTGCGTAATGAGATTTTCGGCAAGATCTTGTAAGTTAAACATTTAAAATCCTCCTTGATTAATAGATTCGATAAAGAATTTATCTTTTTCTTTTGTACCTACAAGATAGTAGGTGTAGACACTATTGAAAGATGTTTCTTCATTCTGATAACTAACATCAGCTATGATTTGATAGTCTCCATTTTCCTTTTTTGTAACTTTATGGATGTTTAAGTCATTAAAAATTTGACCGTTCAATCCTTGCTCCACATTGGCCATGAACGGTAGTTTATCGTCACTTACACCATAACTTGTAAAGAAATCTGTTAAAGATTGGTTAAGTTGTTTATTCTCTGCAGCTGTAAGGTCATCCCCCTCCAACGGTTGATCGTCTAAGGTAATATCACTTACATAACGGTGATTAACCAAGCTAGGTTTGCCTGTTACGGCATATCCTTCACCATCTGTTACAACAGGAACAACAATTTGCTCTGTTTCCCTCACTTCATTAACTTCTTCTTCCTCAACGGTTTCTTGTTTCTCTTCATCACCATCTTTTTTAGTGACTTCTTTTTCCACCGTTTCAACTTCTTTAATTTCATAGCTTACTTCAAAGATCAAATTAGCTTTATTCTCATCCAGGTACTCGGTTTCCATATAACGAGCGTCAGTTAAAGATCGACTACCTTTAAAGTCGTCCAGACGTTCTAAATCAGAAGTTTGAAATCCATTTACGTAATAACGACCAAGAGTATCTAAACGTTTCTCTCGATCTTCTGGACTTTCCGGAACATCATAATATTCATCTAAGAAATCTTGTCCAAACGATACAACGGAATCCGTAAAACCTTCTTTTCGGTTCTCAACTTCATGTAATTGATCATCAATTTTGTTTTCAGAAGCTTCAACGTTATTTCTAATCGTTTGATACTTCATGAAAAAAATAAGATTGAAGAACAAGGACAAAAAGATAACCCCGAAAATGGTAATGGTTAAAACTTTTCTTACCTTGGTCCTTGAAAAGCGTATTTCACGATCCGTAGACTGTTTAGATGGTTTATTTTTCTTGTTTTTCTTGAAATTTGCTTTCATTTGAGAAAGTTTTTTCATTAGCTCCCTCCTTAATCCATCAACGGATGCCGTACATAGACTACTTCCGGATCAATTTTGTCTTTAGCAGCTTTACGAAAAACAACAAACTCCCCTGTACGTAAATTCCTAATTTCATCAGGAGTAATTTTATACTTTTGAACAAGTCGTACAGTTCCTTGATCTGCTTTACGATCAACACGTTTTAAACGGCCTTCTTGCCTTTCAGTAACAGTGGTAATGTCCGGGTCCTTATAAGTTCCAATCTTATTGGCCCACGTTTCATGTTCATCGTCATTGTTTGTCTGACCTATAGCGTAAGTGTTCGTATTTCCAATCACCTGATCCGGCAGATGATTATCTACTTTCCTTAGATCAGCGATCGTTTGAGTAGCAATAATACAGTGGAACCCAGCTGACCTTGATTTGTTGACGGTATCAACAATCTTGTCATTCGCATAAACCGAAAATTCATCGTACACAGCTAAAATTGGCTCTTCCTTCATCTTTTGCCGGTTCCGGTAGGAAACGAGAAAATTCAAATCATAAATTATAAAACGAGCAATCGTTTTAATGTATTTATCATAAATTGAACCATCAAAGCTAATGAACAATACATCCTTGTTATCACTAACCTCCAATAAATCCAATCCATCTTCTTTTTCTCTAAACAACTGGCCCAACTCTTTCTCTAATAATGCTGTAATGGCCAATCGAACAACTGAAGCATTTTCAAATAAATAAAGCTCACCTTCTTCAGTAGCTTCCCAATCTTCAAAGAAACGTTTATAAAAGCGATCAGCTCGATCACTTCTAACTTTTTTACTGCGTTTTTTTGTAACTGTGACTGTTTCCGTTTCTGGTTCCTCTTCCGGCTCTTCATCAAGAAAGCTAGAGTAATTGTATTTGTCCTCTCTTTCTTCCTGTTCTTCATACTCTTCTTCAACTTCAATCAAATCATCATTCAGAACTTCTTTAATCTTCTTGGGATTTAAATACGTTTCAAACGTCCATAAATCCCTAGTGAAATCATAAGCATCAATAAATTGAATTAGAGTTTGGACCAATACCTCATTAACTTTTACATAATACTGGCTTTCCGTTTCAACTAAAGCCTGCAGCTTATCGGTAATAACAGTGGCGTTACCGTGACGAATCGGATTGTATGTTAGTGAATCCACATCACTAAAGACTTTTATTTCTTTTCCGTATTTCTCACTAATTTCTTTCACATCGTCTATACTTTCAGCTGAACCTTTTCCATCAATGAAAACAACCGGATAATTTTTCATTAACGCATATTCAATATAGTTCAGAAGTAAAACGGTTTTACCACCACCTGTAGTAGCTGGAACGAACATGTGTTGATTTACCTCTTTGAAGTCCATGTAGAAGGGCTTACCACGTTGATTAACTCCCAATAAAAGCTGTTCTGTCTTTCCATCCATAACCTGTTTACGCCAACGCTTTTGGGCTTTCTTATTCAGGTCATGACGTTTCTGATAAACTCGGTTAAATTCATTTGAAGTCTTAAATTCATCTTGTTCTTGTTCAATGGAACGCACTTTTTTGGAACGAATATAAGTGGTAATCAGATCCCATACATAAGAAGTACCAATACCTCCAGATATATAAATCACCCAGGAGACATTCGTAAAAGTAATGGTTTGTCCAAATACTTCTTCCAAAAAGGAAACTCCAAAAGGCAAATACTGATAAATTCCAAAGTAATCAAAGCTTCGGTACATTAAACAAAAAGCAAGTACCACACCTGATAAAACACTTACAATCAAATGAATCTTAGGCTTTTTTAAAACTCGGGCAGCTATGAAAAAGGGAATCGCAAATATTAACAATGGAAAGATCAACAAAATTCCAAGCAACATAGCAACGCCTAAACTTAATTCTTTAGCAACTTCATCGTTATTCTTTTTGGGCAATATCTAACAACCTCCATATAAGCTCACGCTGAAACATGGATTTTTCCAAACCGGCCGAAATAGCATACTCTTCAACGGTTTTCATAATCTGTTCATCATCACATAAGTAACGAACCACATCATACTCACCATTTAAAATCTCATCTTTGTACCTTGCGAACTTTTCCTTATACCTTTTCGATGATTTCTGAGTTAATTCAACTTCGCACGCAATCCTTTTGCCATTTTCAAAAATCACAAAATCAGGTATCCGATCTGGGACTTTCTTTAGTAAAGTGGTGTTCTTCCTTTCTCTGCTCGAAAAATTCTGAGTAAGATAATTACTTCTCAACTCTCTTTCAGTTAAAAATTCAAAATCCTTACCCTTCTTAGCAGCTATCACTTTAAAAGCTAATAAACAATCATTCATCCATAATTGATGCTTCAGCTGTGATACATTAATCTTGGTAAAAGCTGTCAACTTACTTCCTAAATAATCAACCCCTCTGGGCTTTATATATAAGAACAACTGATATCCAATTTTCTCTTCCTCAATAAATCCTAATGACAACAATTTCTTTTTTGTATTATAGACAGATACATGACTTACTCTCCCCTTTAAATATTCAATCAACTGAGAAGATGTAACCACTCCAAACCTATCTATTGATCTCAAAATCTCTTCCTGCTTTTCTCTCAACAAAGTCAACAAAATTCCTCCCTAGATATTATCCTCCTCTCTAGTTTACACAACGAAATCTTACATTTAAATTTAATAAAGAAAATCCATATTTCCAATCACAGAACCAAAAACAACTACCCAGCTATACTTATCTTTCTTTAAACTTGCTCTTGAACTTATTTTTCCCTAGAAAAACCTCCTTGGGTTTCACCAGAACCCCCCTTTCTCTTGACCTTAAAATTACATAAATCTTTAAATAACCTTTAAATTATTTTCCATATTATCACAATAAAAATACAAAGACAACCGCCCCTCCACTAAAAAAATACAGGGTTATCTATCTTATGCCTTACTGACCTCATACACATGATGTTCCGTGTGTGAGGTCAGTAAGTTTTCGTAGCGATAGCGAAGAAAAAATAAGATGGATAACCCGCATCATTACAATGATATGGAGGGGCGGTTGTCTTTAATTCATAAAATATTTTAATTAAATACATTTTAAAGGTTATTTAAATACTTAACCACTCAAATGTTTATAAGGTAAGTACATTAATTACTCAATTACATAATGACTGCCATATCTCATTTAAAAACGGAAACATATATATATAAACTATCAAAATTTAGAGGGTAGCAGCTCGGGATCAAACCAAAATAAAAGACCTATAAGTAATAAAAAGAACCATAAAGTCAAAAGCAGAAACACTCCCCCCTGCTAAAAATAAAAGTATAATTATCCTAATAATTTAAATATATTTTAAGGGGATAACAGCACGGGTAAAACAAGTACATAGATATGTATTGGCAGACTGGCCCATTAAAATTTAACTTGTATCATACATAGATAAAGCATTAATAACCCCCATAAAAGATGATCTTTTTTCTTCATAAGGGAACAACAACTGAACCAATTGTTTTGATTGAAAGTGACCTTCTTTTTGCTGTTTAAGGAACATCAAGTGATCAAATAAAATAGACTTAGAAGCTAGAATAGTTTTAGCAGCTCTTCCCTTTCCGGTAGATTTTTTATATAGTTTCTTAGATTTCTTAAATACCTGTTTAAGCGTAGATAGTGGCATGCTAAGAGTATCTGCAAGCACACGAAGAGAACACTCCATAACCGGCTTTTCAGCGCTTGTATGAGCGTTTAAATAGGCTATAATATCTTCTTCCCATTCGTGATAATGACTGCGTTCTCGTTCTTCTCTAGGCTTCGCAAACTTATACCATCCATGACCACCGTGAAAGCTAATGGATCCATCGGTCCAATTCTCTAAAAGCGACTCAACATAAGAACGTTGAACCCCTTGATACTTGCCTGAATAAGCACTCTTGAGAGTGCGGTTGAACTCTTGAAGAGACAAAGGAAAATGAAGAGAGCTGTTCCATTCATCCAATACATCATACGCCTGTTCAAATGGTATTCCATCTGCATAATTGGCTAAAGCAAGCGTTAAAAGAGCGTTATTACGGCTAGAAGCATACTCCCCTGATTGAATCGTCACATTCCTTAGAAGAGCCTTGTACCAATCTGAAGATGTATTATGGCATGCTGAAGCATGCTGGCCTCCATAAATCACGTGAAAAGATTGCTTCTTCACTTCTTTTTCATAATTTATGGACCAGTTTATTAAATCATCTGTATTTGCTTTCTGATCTTGATAGCAAACAATGTTTTCATCATTTGGCATACGATAAAAGCCAAAAGGATTACAGTTTCGGTCGATCGGAGCATATGTACTTAAAGCATCTAATAAATTTGAAGCCACACGTTCAGCTACACGTAGTGCTTTATAATTCTGCTGATTATGGATATAAAAAGGCGTTTCCAAAATAAAGAAACCTTGATACCCTTTCGGCGTTTCCAGTATCAAATTTGGTTGAGGTAATCCAAGTTCCTGGCACCCTAAGAACAAGTCATATACACTCATTTCTTTTGTATCAATATCAAAGCCAATAACATTTATCTGTTTTAAGTTCTCTTTTTTATGGCCCTTGATATACTGCTTTTTAAAGTCAGAATAAGTTCCAAAACGGAAAAGGTTTGGTGTCCAATGCGTAACTTCTTGATAAACGTTTTCTAAAGCTTCATAAGAGGTCACAACAAACCCTTTCCCTTGGCTTAATTGCTCTTTTGTAGGAGCGACAAAAACCACACCATGCTTATTGTTGCTCAAATATGTATCCTGTAAAGCTTGATCCGCCACTGTAAATCGGGAGTTTTTCTTCTTATAAGGTAATAAATCCTGATTAGTCATGGCTTGAATAACACTTAAGGTTTCTGGATTTAACTGCTGCATCATGTTCACCTCTTTTTCCACACAAAAAAGACCGCCAAAGCTCTCGCCCTAACGGTCTACCAGTCTATACTTTGAAAACTGCCGAATAATGTAGAGAAAAAGATGCACTCATTACTTGCAAAACCGGCTTTCATTCGCTAATATATACGTATAACTATATTAACAAACGAGGGGTATTCCCCTTGTTTTCAAAGCTAGCGTGGTTGTCAGCCTTG
The DNA here is from genome assembly GCF_056158945.1 of Halobacillus sp. ABH2_015. NCBI lineage: Bacteria > Bacillati > Bacillota > Bacilli > Caryophanales > Bacillaceae > Halobacillus > Halobacillus sp. ABH2_015. The sequence continues at coordinate 24,215 of NZ_JBSWUG010000003.1, read as the reverse complement.
GGCTAGCTTATCAAAAGAGTAGTGTTACCAGCACTGCTCTTTTAATTTGTCTTTTTTATGTATTTTAAAATTCGTAACCTGTCAAAATCTAATTACATATTATCTTAAAGCTTGAATTTAGTTTTGTCTAGTTTTGACTGAAAATTTAACAGATTGCTTATACCGTTATTTTAACGTTATTTTTACATATATTCAATAAAAAAACACCGTTATTTTAACGGTGTTTTTTATATTCAAATTTGACTTACCGTTATTTTAACGGTATTATTTAGAAACAATACGGTAAAATACCGTTATTTTAAAGGAGGAACATTTAATGGAAATCTTTTCTCTTGATCTAGGGAACTTACAAACGAAAATTAAGTCTAGCAAAACAGAAAAGGTCTTACCTAGTAGCTTTTTAGATTACGATGATCTAGGGGATCAAAGCACGTCTATATTCAACTCCAAACTGAAAGTGAATAAATACGAAACAAACTTTGATTCAATGTTTGAATATGCCTGGGGGGAAGATCTTTATCATGCTCACTCAAAAGGCAATTTTATAGATACCATTCATTTTGAAGATCGTTACAACACAAATGAGTTTAAGCTTCTTTCTTCATTTGCGATCGGTGAACTGGCCAAGAACTATGAGGAAGCGAAAAATGGGATTCTGGAGGTTCTAATTGTTACTGGTGTTCCAACTAATGACTTCAATGAATCCTCGGTAAAAGGCATTATGAATGTACTTAAAGGAGATCACAACGTAACTATAAATGATGAAAGCCTAAACGTCCGCGTTAAAGAAGTTAAAGTTCTTCCCCAACCGGTCGGAACGATTTACAATGAAATGCTTGATGCAGATGGTTACTTGGAAAATGAAAATTACTTAGAGGAACAGGTTACGATTGTAGACATTGGTGGAGGAACCATACTCATTGATACCTTAATGAATATGAACCTTTCCGATACTGGACGTGCTCAAAAAGAGAATGGAGCCTATAAGGTTTATGAAATGATCACGAACAGCTGCTTAAAAGATAATATCCATGGGATCACCAGTAGTAACGTAGAAAAGATATTGCGTCAAAGTGATAATGACCAGTACTTTTTCAGACCAAATAAAAATGAATCTTACAATATAACCAAACACGTTAAGAAGGCTAAAATAAAATATACAAGAGAACTTATTAATACAATCAACTCCACTCTTAAAGGAACATCCAAAATTGATACCTTCCTATTTACTGGTGGAGGCGCAAACCTGATCAATCATGAAGAAATTTTAAATGCGTATAAACATGCGATCTTTGTAGAGAATAGTGAAACAGCTAATGCAAACGGATTTTATAAATTCGGAAAGGCATCACAACTTGAGGAAGCAGGTGTCTAAAGATGCCCGAAAAGAAAAAGGAACGTGTTGAACTTCAATTTAATATGGAGAAGGAAGCTGATCTTCTCCAATTCATTGACGACAACGGAACCACTAGAGCCGGATTTATAAAGTCGGTTATTCGTCAATATATGAATGCGATGCAAAGTATGGGCCAACAAAACATACTGCAGCAATCAGCCGAAAAAAATCAAAAATCAAAAACAAAAAGAGAAGTTAGTGAACCAAGCCTAAATCCTGAGAAAAAGAGAGTTCTTCCAAACATAACAGGAGCCTCATATTCTTCGAAAGAATTAGATTAGGTAACAAAAAACACCCCCAGGTCTTGATTTTTTAAACTGAAGGGTGTTTTATTTATTTTTTGCACATACATATGTTTTTAAGGTGTTAGAAAGGGAAATTCTAGGACTAATACACTTAAGTAAGATAACTACGTATAATGTAAAAACGGTTTTGCTCTAACTTAACAGTATACCCAGTAAAAAAAATTAAATACCGTATAAAAAAAATCGTTAAGAACATCCTAAAGAAGATACCTGTATATAGTTTTAATATGTGTTTTGTTTTTTTGATTTTTAGTGCTGCGTTATTCTAGACGATTATGCTTTATTAGTCAAAGTTTTTTAGAATTTCTTTATTGCACATTTTAAGATAGCTATGGTATGGTATATGTAGGTTGTAACAAGTGTGTTTTACTTCTTACAAAAATTGTGTTATAATTCTTCGTTTGGCCTTGGGGAACTTTTCCTTAAAAACCAAAAGAAAAAGACTCCTAAGTTACGAGCTTAAGAGTCTCACGGATCGTTGCACCGATCCGGTCTGTATTACTTTGATAGAATGAAGTTAGCTAATTCTATCACGAACAGTCCTGCAAGCAATAGCACCACTAGCAACTTCGAGTTTGCTCTCACATAGTTGCTAAAAGTTTCCCATTTGATCCAGACGTATAGGACAGTTGCTCCAAAGATTTTGTCGGCTAGATCCGTTGTGAAACAGATTACAGTGAATACAAGTAGAATCAATCGTACTTCCAATGGCGTGTACACTGCCAGTTCGGTGATGAAAGTCATTGCTGCACTTAGGAAAAGGCTCAACCACTTTACTTGTTTCATACATACCCTCCTTTCTGGCTTGAAAGGAGAGACTGACTTTAAAATCCTAGTTTTCCTGAAACCAGTTTACTGATTTAAAATCACATCTCTACATAATCCCTTCTCCAAAACTCGATATCACGATCAGGCACTTCTCCTACATAGTACGAGGAGATTTTTTGCTGTGCTCATATCATGATTCTATTATACATTATACCCCGGTTTGCGGAGAGTCACAACTAAATTTGCCATCAAGTTTAAATCTTCTGAAAAAGTTATCCACAGGTACTATCTTATTCCCTAAAGAACGTATTTATACGACATGCATATAAATTTATGGTTCTTCTTATTCTAAAAAATAACCAATAGCCCGACGGCATATTGGTTATTTTTTATACTATATGACTCCCTGTTCTGTTCTCTACTTACCAGATTTCCTCCGGCGAGAAAGGAGGTTAAAATTTACCGTTCCTCTTTACTGGTAAACTAACATAGTTAAAGGACTCGGAAATACTCCAAATGAAGGACTATGGAAAAGATAAAAGAAATAACTGCAAAGATTGCCGCAAATAAAATAGACTGGAGAAAACCGATCCCTATTACTAAACCGATCAAAGACCAGAATAAGCTAAAGACAATAGCAAAGGTTATTGAAACAGGACGGGACCAACAAAGAAAAATCAACCCAAAAAACACCAGTACACCAACCTTCCAAGAATCAAAGCGAAATCCAATCATCAGCGTCACAAACAAGGATTCCAAGAATACTAATCCACTCGCGGTATTTTCACGTTCATAACGCCGCTTTGCATCTACATACTGAGTTTCATTAAACACATCCAGACCTCCTATGATTCAGTTCACTACAATCATGCTTTATTTTTCTTTGCTATCGATTTCTTCATAGTCATTCGTTTTTTCTCTGACTGCTTCATGCGTAAATGATACCTATTAATAAAATCATCAGTAATGGCTTTTGGATAATAGCCCATGCGTTCTTTAAGGATGTTCTCAATCACCCAAACCTTCCTTGTAGCGTTTTCGTACTCTTTAAAGCTGTTCTCCTTCATTTCTTTAACATCTTCCAACTCATTAGCTTTATTTGTAAGGAAACGCCAATTATAAACATCCGTTCGATGCTTACGGGCATATTTTAGTAAACACAATAACTCAATGGTGTCCCGCTGCATTAACTCGGGGGTACTTAAAAAAATATCCTGTTCTCCTGGAAGTTGCTCGATTGTACTGGAAACACGCTTTCCATTCTTTAAGACATACCGTGGCTCTAAATCCATCTGGCAGAAAGTACAATATAATCTCTCAACCGGCGATCCGCAAAAAGCACATGTATTCATGTTCTCTCTCCTTATCGAGATATTAGCGTGAACTTTGAGGTGGAAATCCCCCCCAAAAAATGAAAGTCCGGTAGGACACGCAAAATCCTATATCCATGCTATCTCACACCTTTAAAAACGCTCCAAAAACACTAAGCGTTATTAAAAAATAAAACGTTCTTAAAGCGTTTTATGAAGTTTAAATCCCCCCTGTATGAGTTATCATACAGGGGATTTTTTTATGAAAATTCCACCCCTAAAATACGATCACTGGCCTTTTGTGCTTTCTGAGAAGCATTTACGATCAGTTTTTTATCTTCTCTCAATTTGTTTAACCATGATTGAATATAAGCTGCGCTGTTATCTATGGTGTGAACTTCAATTCCAGTTACGCCGCAAAGCATGGAAGCTCCTAACTCTGCTATTAGTTCTTCCTTACTGTACCTTTCACTTCCGAAACTGATTTTTCCTGTTACTCCTTTACGATCCAACCGTTCCTTATGACCTGTGCTGTGAACCATTTCATGAAAAAGGGTGCTGTAAAATTCATGAACATCTTCAAAATCTTCTTTAGGTTGAACATTCACTCGATCTTCAAAAGGGACATAATAAGCTCGGCCACTTCTAAAACTGAAAGATGGACCATTGAAGTATTCTTCTTTGATCTTTTCAGCTTCTTCTATAGGATCATGCTCATATGTGTGATGACTCATTTTAGTCTCTAATCCTTCCACCTGAGTACCTACATTAAAAACACGATAGTATCTGAGAAAAGGGATCTTTCTTTCTTCATCTGTATCTTCATCTTCCACTTTAAGCATCTTCCAGAAAACAACAATATGCGATTTCTCTCCTTTTTTGACTTTCCCTCCGGCTTCCTTGATCTGCTTGAAAGTTGCGTATTCTCCACCGTCTAAAAGCATTGTATTTATCCCACGATAAGGTTTTTCAGTTTTCCAATTCACTGCAACGCCGTTCTCCCAAGGCTTCTTCCAAGGAATGACCCCTTCCTCCAGCTTTTCAATGATTTGATCTGTAATCATTTCATAAATTTTTTTACTCATGGTTTTCCTCCTTATTTTTCCTTTGGGCTGAAACTCCGAAACGAAGTGAGTTCCCCAAAGGGGATTATTTTTCCCTTTTGCTATGGAGAACGTGACAACTCCTTATAGGAAGCCGTCAATAAGACCATGGAATACCGAAACGGAGTGGAGGCTATGCCGTGAAAGTTTATTGATGGCTTCCTAATCTTCTTAGTTTCCAATGGGGAAAGGCTTACGGTTCCTGCCCCATTGGAGACTTAGAAGATTCAAGGACGTTGTACGATTCGGAGTGCAAAAGGAAAAATAACCAAAATAAAAAAGCAGGCGTTGGCCTGCTTTCCACTCTGATATCGATATTGATTTCCGGTTCGTGCGGTGCGGCCAAAGGCAAATAGATCAGGAACCTACGGAATGTAGGCGAAGGATGAGCCTTACAGTCCGTGGTTATCGATCTATTTAGTACCGCAGCGATACGTACAGAATGACAGGAAGTGTTTTTTGCTTCCTGATCAGTCTGTAGTATCACCGCCCAAAAGCTCTTTGACCTTCGATTTTTACCTTATTAAAGTGTATCTCCTTCTAGAGGTAATGAAAAAGAACCCTTAATATGAAGGGTTCTTTTTCATTACTTTTCAATTACACAGGCGATAAATTAAATAAAGTCTCATTAAAATTTTCGCGGAAATCCTGTTTTAAATTTTTATCATTAGAATAAAACTTCACACCAAGAAGCCTTACTTCTTCATTCTCCGTTAAAACCTCAACATCGGTTCTCGAAGATAAAGAGGTCAAGAAATCTTCTTTCCACTGGTCCTGTAACCGTAGATGATCTCCCTTTGGCTCAAGAAAAATCTGATACGTATATTCCTCATCCTGAAGATAAAGAAGAAAATCAGGCATAAATCCACGAGTGCCATTAATTTCAACAATCTTCACTTTACGTTCATTTCTTATCAAAAATACTTCCTGATATTTTTCTTTCAGATGCTCAATGTAATCATTAATGAAATCAATGAAAGAACTTTCCAAATTATTAACGATCGCTTTATCATAGATATACCAATGGTTTTCACGCATACTTCTTGGCTGGACGGCTTCATTAATGCTAGATATTTTTGTATTCACCTTATTTAGTTCAATGTAATAATCGTTGATCAAGTCTGGCATAGAGACCCCTTCAAAAACAGGCGTTCCACGTTCTTTCATGTAATTAGAACGAATTTTTTTCTCTACATAATCCATGTATTTCTCAACCATCTTGAGTTTTGCTAAAGGTTTTAAATGCTCCATCTCAACTTCCAAAGGAAGAGAAACATAAAAGGTGAGATTACCCAAAAATGAAGGACTTTCAATAAAATCTTTCATACTCGTTAAAGCAGGGACATAGTGTTTAAAATTCTCGAAGTGGAAGAAAGGATTTCTTTGAATTGCCTTCTGAATAAACTTTCGTTCCACGACCCACGTTCGTTCATGCTTCTGTCCTGTGATGATCCGTTGTTTTTTCTTGCCATAATGTTGTTCAACCGTTACTTCATAAGGTATTTCATAATCAGTCGTCACGTTATATTGCTTTAAGGATTTGTAATCATCAGCTGTCGTCTTTACCAGCTTATTGATATAGATTTTCCCGTTTTTGAAAATCGGGTGTTTCTTAAACGAAGGTTTTACCTTGGCTTCTAAACGATCGTATTCATCTTCTTTGACTTGAATACTCGCAGACTCCAGGGACTTCTCTAAGTTCTTGATATACGCATTATCATTAATAGTGTGGTAATGAAGACTTTCAATCACTTTCAAATCGGTCTGCTGTCGATCAAACCTGCGTGTGTACGAACGTTCCCCCTTATATTCAAAGGGTTGATACCTAGCTCCTCGGCCGATCAGTTGAGCTTCACTATCCGTCGTGTTTTTTGTCGAACTAGCACCTTCACTGATTCGCACGATATCAAATAGATTCAATACGTCCCAACCTTCATTTAGCTTGGCCACCGCAAAAATCGCACGAATCGGATTGTTTTGATCCTCCAGTGTATTTAATAACAAAGCGTTATCTTCTGAAAGGAAAGCTTTGTCATTGGCGTTAAGAATCGTTTCTTCTGTGAAATCCCATTGTAAATCACGGATCACCTCTTCAAGAGGTTGTTCCTTGTAATACTGGAACATTTTGCTCCAAATACTGTTCTCATGCTTATAAACCGAATAGCCAAGGTCAATGACTCGTGATAACTCTTGAAGACTTAACCCTTGTACCATACTTAAAAGCTTCTCGTTTGCTGTCAAAGATGTAGCAATCTTATTAGATTTAAACAAGATAATGGGCTTTAATTGAACGCCTTGTTCTTTCCCCACATATTTACGGTATTGGCTTAAAAGGATACCATTTAACATTTTATTGTCGTCTTCTTCGTCTGCACGAAGTAATACAACGTTCTTCGAGTAACCATCTTCCATAAAGCGACGTAAATCATATTGATACACAATCTTATCTTTATATTTATCGAACAATACATCTTGATTTAAATTGACCGTAGCTGTATATTCCAATAAACGGTTCGATGGATGAAGTCGTAATAAGCTGCTAATGGTATTTTCCCATGTCTTCTCTTCAGCTTCTTTAGTATTTAACCTTCGTTTGTCTCTTCTCGTCCAAGCGTTGATATGGTGAGCTTCATCTGCTAGTAAGACCAGTTTCGTATTTTCCAAGGACTCATACGTCAACGAGTCTTCTTTTGGTTCTGTTAGATCTCCATGAAGCTTTTGTATGGTTGTTAATTTTAAATAAATGGTATTTGGATCAGGAAAAGCCGGAAATACATCCACGACTCGAATAGAAATGCATTGACCATCAATGACAATGCCTTCCTTCCTGAACAAATACTTCGAAGATTGATCATTTGTTAAATTATCATAGGTCTTTCGAATAATTGCATCGCTATTCACAAAGAAAATAAAGTTTTGTTGGTCCTGCTCCTTAAAAAGGTACAGAATGGTTGCAGCTAACACAAGCGTTTTTCCAGACCCGGTAGCCATATGAAACAGGAGATGGTTGAATGACAAGTCTGCACTATCTAATCTTTGAGTATAAATCAGTTGGCGTAAGGCTTGTTCTTGGTATCCTCTTAATGAATGACTTAAATTATCCTTGATATAATCAGCAACCTCTGGAGGGGTAACAAATAAGGAATTGAACTGGTCTTCTATTCTTCGATGAAGGATTTCATTACTCATGAGCAACACCTTCTTTTTTATAGAAGGAATGGTTAAAAGCTTTCACCGAATCAGAGATACCATATTGACAGTCTTCAATTTCCGAATAATTAAGGTACAGCTGATTCATATCCAGCACCTGAATGAGTATATCCTTCTGTTCCTTTAAAGATAATTCTTTAAAGTCCGCATTTTCCGCAGTTACTTTTTCTAAATCCACTTTAAAATTCAAATAAGCTGCTTCTTTCATCTTCTCAAGAACGTTTTGTAATTCATCGATGTTTTGACATGATTGAATGTCACGAAGAAATTCTTCGTTTAAGCTATACAATTCTGCATAAACAAAGCTTCCTCCACCTTGCCATTCAACATCCTTTGAAATGCCCCCTTGTTCCCCTGCTACAACTTTTTGAAGACGTGGAACAGAAACAGTTTCAATATAATCCATTTGTTCAATTCCAATAAATTGACGATTCATTTTCATTGCTACTGATGCAGTTGTACCTGATCCCATAAAAAAATCTAGAACAATATCATTTTCATCCGTGCTTAAATGTATGATTCTTTGTAAAAGTTTTTCAGGTTTCGGAGTTGAAAATTGATCCACATCTTCAATTGCATTAACTTCTCTTCGAGCACCTTGATTATTACCAACTTCTGATTGCTTCCATATTGTTTTGGCAGTAATACCGCCTTTAACGTCAGATAAAAACTTTTTCAACCTTGGAACATTGTCTCCGTTTTTTCCAAACCAGATCCTATTATCAGAAATTAACTCATCCATTCTATCTTTTGATGTGTTCCAGCACCTTCCTTTGGGAGGATTAACGATTCTACCACTCGGTGTTTGGATGGGGTAATCATACTCCTTAGAATAAGTCTTAACAGTTAAATCACTAGAAGTCCAAGAGCCCCTTGGATCATTATCAGCGTTTTTATACCTCTTATCCATTTCTTCTGTTCTAGGGAGAAGATTTGGACGCCATATCTCTTTATTTTTAGCAAATACCATTATATGATCATGGCTATCAGATAACCATGTGGCATCATTTTGGGGCGAAAACTTTTTTTCCCATATTACATTACTAACAAAGTTATTCCTTCCAAAAATTTCATCACAGAGAACTTTTAGATAATGAGCTTCATCATCGTCTGCAGAAATCCAAATGGCACCGTCTTTTGAGAGTAATTCCTTAGCTATTTCTAAACGTGATTTCATGAAAGTTAACCACGTAGAATGATTGAAACGGTCATTATATTTAAAACTATCTCCCCCAGTATTATATGGAGGGTCTATGTAAATTAACTTTATTCCCCCTGAATATCTACCTGTTAATGAATTTAAGGCAATGAGATTGTTTCCTTTCATAATTAAATTATCTGTATCCCGTAACCCTTCAATTTTAAAACTATCATGTGCATCATATTTCTTTATGTCCGTAAGTACCTTTTTAGTTAACAATGTGTCTATCTCTTCTTTTGCAATCACATTATGGTAGTAAATTTCTTTTTTACCAATTTCCTCTTTTGTCATCCCGCCTTCCAAAACAGAATCTTTGTGTGGGAAATCTAATACCACGTCCGTGTTGTACTTCAAATACTTTCCTCCACTTGTAAGGCCAATTTCATTTGTATATTTTGTGTAGCTGTCATCCCAATAATTTTTATAGCGAAGCATACTAATAAAATCTTCTGTTTTAAAAACCACTCCCGATTTCAATTGCAGTGAGTACGTGGTTTTCAACATTTCATTCGATAAAAGTGCCTCAATAATTGTTTCGTTATAAGACCTAATGTCTTCGATTAACCTATTTTTGAGAAGTGTTTTCTCTTCCCAGTATTCAGGAAAATCAGTTAACACCTTATGTATTTCTTGTAATAGTTTCGTTTCCATGAATTTCTTCCTCTCCAGCTGCTACCTCTATCTCAGATTGAATTTTATACACCGTATTTCGAGACAACCCTGTTTTTCTATGTATATTCATTACAGATTCCTTTTCTTTTAACAATCGAATAACTTCATCATAGATGATTTTATCTTTACCAGTTGCTCCTTTATGGTAACGTTTCTTTCCCCCCTTGAATACGCCTTTCGCCTTAGCTATTTCAATTCCTTCTTGTTGTCGTTCTTTAATCATCTTTCGTTCAAATTCTGCTGTTGCAGAAAATATTGAAACAATTAAATCACTATATGGATTATCTTCGCGAGTATCTATACGTTCTTTCAAGGTCACAAGTCCGGCCTGTTTTTCACGTAATTCCTGAATCACCTGTAAGATATGAATTTGCGATCGACCAAAGCGAGTTAAGTCATGGCAGACCACCACATCATTTTTCCGTATATGTTGCAAAAGTTTTTCAAATTCCTGTCTTACTATAACACCACTTTGTTTTTCAACTACGATATCTTCACAACCATAAGCTTCTAACTCCTTCAATTGGCGATCCAAGTTTTGTTCACTCGAACTTACTCTGGCGTAACCAAATATCATAAAATCCCCCCTTCGCATTTGAACAACCCTGATTGAACATTATATGTCTTGATATTACAGGGTTTTCATTTGTTTGTACAGAGTGTACTTAAAATGAACAAACATCAAAAAATCACACCTTTAGACAACTTCCTAATTAAAACCAATGGTATAATATTCCTAATAGAAAACGAAAGAGTTGGGAGATGAAAGAAACCATTATTGCTGCTGCTATAGGTGCCGTTATTGGATTTTTCCTAGGTTTTTCTTGGTTAATAAGAATAAGAAGGACAATCCAGAACTCTTAAAAATATTTCAAATGATTGAAAATGGAGAATTAAAGGAACCTCTTGGTTTTGGCGTTTCAAAAGTACCAGATGAGTTTAATAAATTACTTAAGAAAATCGCTGTAGAAAATCACCAAAAAAAGTTGGATACTTTAAACCAACTTGAAAGGTTCGACCCTAACAAATACACCAACAAAAATAACTGATAATCTGTTACACGACGATAATTCCAGTGTTTTTTTATGTCAAAGAAAATAATGCTAGTGGAGTCTTAAGGTTGTAAACCCGCATTTTTCTAACTTGACTCCTACAAGGAGAAGATTCGTCTCTTTTTTTACTTAATACCATGAACGCTCTGTTCAAAGATCCGAAAGTAAAAGGAAACCCTTGACTACAATGTGGTCAAGGGTTTCCTTTTTATATTCTCTATGAAAATTACTCGATTAGTCGCACATAATCTGTGTTTCCTGTAATATACAATCCACTTTTTAATTGGTACATTTTATATCCATCTACCCACAATTCCTCTTTTATCGTAAAGACTTCTTCTTCACTTACTATCATATATTTTGCGTCCCAATTAGGTTGATCGTAAACCCACAAGGAAGAAACTTCCACAATCAAACGTTTTCCTGAAATTGAGGATGGATCATCTGATTGAATGCGATCCTTAAAAGCCTCCCAATTATTAAGCAAACGATCGGGACAATTTTTTCCGGTCCACTTTTTATGAGTAACTACATTAGAGTTAGAGACATTGAGACTTTCTTTTAATAATTGAATCAGCTCAATAGCTTTCTCTTTTGTTTTAGAAAAAGATCCATCTTCGTTTACACAAAGTTCAATACCTATTGACCGAGCATTCCCTTCGCTACCTGCATGCCAACCTATTTCATTGGTAGGTAAGTGCTGGATGATCTGCTTATCATCTACTGTATAGTGCCAAGAAACTTGGCGCTCTTGAGCGTCTTTCCCTTTGACGTAGATCGCATGCATCTCAGCGTCGGCGCCTGTGTTTATATTAGCTGTTTCGTGAATGGTGATATGTGTTGCATTTAGATGGTCTCCTGGACGATTTGTATTCGTGACGGGAATTAGATCTTGTTTGATTTCCATATAGTACCCTCCTATTTTTTCTTTTCAAGCACGTTCTCCAGAATGCGTATAGCTGTAGTTAGGCTATCTATTCTCTTTTCAAATCTAGTTAATAGATATATAGCTACCAAGGTAGGAAAACCATAATTACCTAGTAATACTGCCCAATCTGGTAAATTCTCCATATCTACTTCCCCCTTACTTACATTAGAAAGATATAAAAGCCTAATTAAATCAACCAATGCTTGTATAAATGTGGCAAAATTTGTAGTAAAATAATTAAAACGAGAACATTTGTTCGTATAATTGGTTGATGTTCGTTCTGTTTTTCTTCTTTATATAGTAGTTGCATGATAAGGAGGGCTTTTATGGTGAAGAAAAAACAGGAGAATATCCTTCAACCTTTTCATAGAGAAAATTTCCAATTTTTTTCGGATCCCTTGATCCAATCATTTATGAGTGAAGAGGATAATGAAGAACTATTTAGGAAATCCGTTTATGAAAATAACCTTGAAGCGTCTCATATTCTGGATCAACGCTTTCAGGAATTTTATTTAAAGGTTCGATTGATTCATTACACAGATAAATTAGCTCGTTTATACGTAAAATCCTATGGTGAAAAACGGAGGAAACTTTATTCAGAGTTAACGTTCGACACATCTATTCAAGATGGTCCTGAAGGGAAGGTATCAATTAGAGATCTGTATCCTCATCCTCAGCTCCATCTTATAGATGAGGCTACACGCTCTATTGAAGATATTTTACCCACAAAAAAAATGGTCCAGATCTATAAGTCATTTAGTAAACAAAAACAAATGGTTCTATACCTATGGGTTTATTTTCAGTTATCCATTAAAGAAATCGCAGAAACACTTTATTGTTCCCCCCAAAATGTTTCCAAGCTAAAAGATAAAGCATTAAACCAATTACGAGAAGGAAGTGACTGTCATTGAATAAGAATAAAATTATCATGGAAGTATTAGACGGAATGAATATGCGAATAGAAAAAGGAGCAAAGGGCACGGGTTTTCAGGATAGAGAAGATTTAAAGCAAGATATCCATATGCGCCTTGTTAAGGTTGCTCATGAAATGGATATTATATCCTTCTGGACGTTTAAACGGAACTTCGAGAAAAAAACTAATAGTGGTTGAAAAAATACTATTACTTCTTCTTTTATAAATAGACCAACAAAAAAGGAGAGATTTTAAATGAACATTGATAACCAATCAATTAACTCGAAAGCTGCTACAAGATGGATCGAGATGGTCCAAAAACAACTCATTCGTGAAAATCCGAGCGCACTACCTGAATATGGTGTGGATGGATCTTATGGTCCTGAAACTGTAGAATGGGTAGAAAAATTTCAAAGCCGTAAAGGTCTTGTCGTTGATGGAAATGCGGGGCCGAACACGTTATCAACTTTACGTTCCGCTATCGCTTTACTTCCAGGCATGACGGGCAGGGGTATCGAACTGCTCCAAAAGGATTTGCTGTATTTCTACATTCAACAGAGTACAGTCGATGGGAGCTATGGTCCGGCAACAGAACAAGGTGTGAGAGATTTCCAATTAATTAATGACCTAGTAGTCGATGGAAATGCAGGTCCGAGCACTCTCAAGACTATGGACGAGTATATTACCACTCTCTTAATTCAACGCGGAGATAATGGTAGTCACGTACGACGTATTCAAAATCAATTGAATGAACAAGAGGAAGTCTCAATTTCCATTGCTGTAGATGGTAATTATGGACCTGGTACGGAGTCTGCAGTAGAAAAGTTTCAAAATGCAACAGATCAAAAAGTTGATGGAATGGTAGGCCCTTTCACCATGAATCTACTGGATTTAGAAGCAACTCATCCTCTCTCAGAGGATGATCTTGAAGACTTTTTCGCTTCAAAGGGTTTTTCTAGTAAAGAGGTTAGTAAAGTTGAAGCTAACAAATATGTTGAAATCCTAGAAAGTAACTCTGTATATAAAGAAGTTTTATCAGAAAGTAACAAAACCATAGTTGACCCTTTCGTAGTAGAAGTTTTTAGAGATAGTACAGGATTGGCTACAATTTTTGGCCCCTTAGAAAGTAATGAAACCACAGTTATTTTTGCAACCGTCGCTCTGGAATCTAATGAGGTTTATTCTATCGGCGTAATTGAAGTCGAGGGAACACCTTATGATGCCCTAATCACATTGACTGTATATGATAGTGAGGGTACACAAATAGGTGGGTTAGAAGAGACCTTTCTAGAACTATCTAATGAAGAAGTTCTTCTGCAAACTGCATTTAGTGAAGGATGGGAGGAAGCACAACAAGTTCAAGCAATGGGAATTGACCTTACATCTTGTCCTGCCTTAGCGGGGATGGGAGCAACCGTGGCCAATTCAGCGGCAGTTTCAGCTGGCGCTTTGCTAGCCGGTGGAACAGCACCAGGTATTGTGATCCTTGTAGGAGGAGCGGTATTGACTCAAGTATTTGATGAATATTTTTGTGATTAAAGAAGGGGCTTTTTAGCCCCTTCTTCTGTTTTTTTTAATATTTGACAGGGAAACACTTTATTTAGGAGGGATTGTTATGAAGAAGGAGACTTTAATAAAAGTCATTGGTATTCCTATTCTTGTATATTTGTTCATTTCATTGTATGAAGTAATTTTTTATAATGATATGAGCTTGTCTGGTAAAATAGTTTTTATTATATCAACTACCATTTTGTTATATGTCATGTACTTAACAAACTTTTTTAGAAAACATAATAGAAACTAATCATACGGTGCTATTTTGGTTTCCAGGGTAACAATGAAAAAATAGGAAAACGCATGTTGAGCAAAATTTGACAAAAGAGACAATTTCCCGAACGGTAAGAGCAGTCCGTTCTTCTCTTTTCACATTCAAAGGACGCAATAAAACGCAAAAAACCACCTCTAAGTATAGGGGTGGTTTTTTACGTTTTTCATTGGATACCAAGAGCAAAACACGATCGTAATAGCTGTGGACCTTCCTATATTCCATTTTATGGACAGTGGTTTTCTTCAAGAAAAAAACAACCGCCTTAAGGCGAATGGATCGGTAAAAATAACGTCAAAGCTAGTCATAAAATAGAGAAAGATTTATCTTGCTGTTTCTGTTCTACGTTGGTACGTTTAATTAAAGAGGTGAATGCGTTATGAACGTGAACCAAAACTTTGGTTTTTTTGCTAAAGATGTTGCTCTAAAGCTTGATATTAAGCCCAGCACTTTAAGACAATGGGCGTTAGCACTAGAAGAAAAAGGCTATGAATTTCAAAGGAATGAAAAGGACCAACGCATTTATTATGATCGAGATATTAGCATGTTCTTTGAGTTGAAGAAATTGATCGAAAAGAAGAGAAATCGCCAAGACGCTATAAATGCTATTGCAAAGCTGTATAAGGATCGAGAAAACGCTGAAAAGACACTAAGCGTTATTGAAGAAAAACCCGTTCATAACACGTTTTCTAAAGAAGATATACAAGTGCTTATTGATGAAGCTGTCGAAAGGGCATATCTAAAAGGAAAAGAAGATGGAAAGCATGAATCACAAGTGCTCATTAAAAAATTGGACGAGCGCCTGGAAGCCCGGGATCGTCATTTGCTTGATGGCATTAATAAGAGGATCGAAAAGTTTTTAGTGGCTCCATTAGAAAGTGCAGCTGCTAAAGAAAAAGACGAAGGTCTGAATGAAATGGATAAAAAACTAACGAAAGTATTGAATGATCTTGAGGAAATGAGAAGAGAACGCAAAGGTTGGAAGTTCTGGAAGTGGTGATCATTCGACTAAAAAAATGAAGGTGAAACTGTTGGACCAAACAATTAAGAAACTGTTAATTAAAGCTGTTATTTTGCCTTTTGTGCTGAGGGTCTTTCAAAACGATAAGAAGCTTTTTGAAGATTTTAAGATGAAGAATGTGTATTTAGATAAATTAGACGTGATGATCGGATCCGTTCAAAACGATCTAAGTCATGTTAAACAACAAATGTATTCAGTCCATCATGTAGACATTACTTTACTACGACATGATGAAGGAATTTCCCGCTACCAATGGAAAGCCGGAAACCAAACCGGTCGGATGGAATTTACTTCTGCTCAACTTAAGGAACAAACACAGAAGTGTATGGAAGAGTATCTTTATGGATCGCATGCTAAACCTTATGAACCTCAACGCCGATCTTGGTATTAATTAAAAATATAGCTTGGTTCTTAGCTTTAGTACATGATATTGTTGACTATAATAAGGAGGCCCCTCTCTTTAAAAAGAGAAGGGCTGAAATCTTCATCATGAACTCTGGTTTGCTTTGAGTTCCTTTAGTTCTTTTGCCATGGCGCAATGTCGTCTTACCCCAAAGACTGATATTACTACAAGGATCAGGACAACTGCAAAGCCATTCGTAAACAACGTTGATTCAGTTCCAATTAACATCCCCGTTAATTGGCCGATGAACATGGCTAGATGTGGAACCAGAGTGACCAATAATGCTTGGATGATGGTCATTTTCTCATCTCCTAACTTAAATTTATTTATATCAGGTACGGCAATACCTGGTACAAACACGATGAAGATACTCGGACACTCTTACTATGGAGTGTCTTTTTTCTTGCTGTGGTAATTATAACTAATTTTGGTTTGCTTCATGGAAAAAAATCTATTTAATTACATCAGAATCTAATTTTCCTAAACGACTACTCTGTTTGATACACTTATTGTTGTACAATCTCCCTACTACTTACACAATATTCTCTTAAAAATCAGACCAAATTCTATAAAAAATTTAAAAGCCTAACAAGTCTATAAATCCATCCATAAAACCTCCCTCTCTCTATAAGGGTGGATAGTACGGCCAAAACCCCCATAAATAAGCTTTCTCCACTACAATAAGAGGTGGAAAAAATTGAACAAAAAAAAGCAGCCCATTAAGGGCCGCCTTCTTCCCGGTTTAAATATTCTTCATAATTGGGGTAGCGTCAGGAAAATGCAGATATACAACGTTAAGCAAATTAGAAAATCGGTTCCTTTACAACGTTTAGGAACCGATTTTCTGATTTAGTTTATTAAGCTAAAGCCCCCGTTTCCGTAAGACTTGGTTTTGAGTCGTCGTACTAACTTTCAACAAAGATACCTGTTAGTTAAAAGAAATTAATTTTCACATTTCACTTAATCCAGATATTAAAAACCATATGAAAACGATAATTAAAGATAAAGCTATGGTCAGTGTGCCTAGAAAAGTAAAACGTTTCTCAAGTAAAAATTTCAATGAAACAAAAATACCGATTATCGGTATTCCTAACCATACGATGTCCTGTACTATCTCATTTCTAGAACCTATGTATCCAAGCAAATTAGTTAAAAACATAACAAACCATATGATTTGCAGAACTAATACACTTTGAATCAATAATTTGCTTTTTACCAATTAGTTCACCACTACTTTCTAATTCACCTTTTATCTTTGAGACTTTTAACTTCACTTTCCAGACGCTCCACTTTTCGCTTCAAATCTCTATTAGGTTCAGCAACTTTACTCCCTAATATGACCAAAAGCCCAATTAGTGCAATTATCCCCCCCCCAACGGCAACCGCAACAACTACCACAAGGTCTAAGATAACTACCACTCCTAAAAAGTGTTTTAATCCATATACGAATGAGTACATAAATCGTTTCAAAACTGGGTATTATCTCGAAACTGAGTCTTCCAGAAAACTGCCCTTTAGCGAAAGACTCAGTTTCGAGATAAAGCAAATAAATTATAGTGTTGCAACACTATATCTTAGCGTTGTAAATCCGCATTTTCCTGACGCTCCCCCTAATTAATGATGTGACCAAGCGTGTATTCGGCAGTTTGTCCATCCTGTCCGTTTTGGAACAAAATATCGTCAATCACATCCACATGTAACTCACTACCAAGTGCTTCCTTAATCACATCACCAATATCCACATTTGCTATGATGCCGTCTACAAGGTCATCAAGATTGATTCCTAATTTTTCTGCTTGGACCCAGGTCAGGAAAATGCGAATTTACAACGTTATGGTACTATCTTTTTGGTATATTGGAATTTTCGATGTTTCTCACATCCTCTGTGTTGCATCGAAATAAACTCTTTCGGGGTATCGTCCATTTCAATGCAACTGAGAACATGTGAGATTACTTCTTTTTAACACCCGCACTCGAATTTTTAGGCTATGGTTTATTTTAAGGGCTAGTAATTAAGATCTTCTAACTGATCATTCAAAACCTTGATTCCTTTAGGACTTAAAGTTATTCCCCCAGCTAATTCAACATTATCCTCCCTGATTTCCCCAGTTATGGCACAAGCTTTTAGGTGTTGATACTTACGTAAAATAACTTTGTCATCTTCTACAAAGATTTCTAATGGATCTTTATCTTCTATTCCTAAAGTCCTTCTGATCTCCTTTGGAACAACAATTCTCCCGAGATGATCGACCTTACGTACAATGCCCGTACTTTTCATCTAAACACTCCTATTTCAGTATTTATAAAGGTTCAGATTGGATTTGTTTAAACTCATTGATTAACCAACGTTCTCCTTCTTTCTGAAGAAAAACTTCGATCGTTACATAACTGTCGTTTTCTTTCTTATTTTTTGTATTTGTAACCTCTTGCTCAAAAGTAACAAAAGCGCTGGCTTCTTCTTCTTTTTGATCAACATAAGAATGAATTTCATCGACAGCATACTCATACATCACCGTATATTCATCATCTTCTGGAAAGATTTCATTAAGCATGGACTGGGTTAAGACTGTTTCTGCTTGTCCTTTTCGATCTTGATAGTTCCCTTCTTGAACTTCAAAAACGGATTCCACAAAGATTTCAACTGAGTCTTGAATTTTCTGGTCGGAAGAACCTTCATTTACTTCCGTCTTCTCTTGATTAGTTTCTTCTAAAAAACTAATCTGATTATCTTTCTTTTCAATCTGTTGTTCTAAGCTGTCAATCTGTTGGGCCTGATCGTCAATAGTGCGAAAACCAAACCAAGTCAGGACCGCAAAACCTATCCCAATAACTAAGACAATCGTTTTTAATACCATATCCTTCTTCATTATGATTCTCCTAAACCAAAGAATTGAGCCGGGTTCATATGTCCATCCCATAAGGAGGTTTTCATTTCTAAATGGAGGTGAGGACCTGTACTAGACCCTGTTGTACCACACACACCGACTTTCTGACCTTGTTTTACCGTATCACCCACATCAACGCTTAAAGAAGATAAATGAGCGTATGCGGAGATTAACTGGTCTCCATGCTGAATCATAACTAAATTCCCGTAACCTGCTGCTCCTTGAAACTGGGAATAAACAACCTTACCTGATTGTGCGGCGTAAATAGGTGTTACGCTCCCAACACAAGCAAAATCTATGCCTGTGTGCATTTTATATTCTCCTGATAACGGATGGTATCTCATGCCATATTCACTTGTAGTATCCAAGGCCCCCTGAATCGGGATAGCAAATTCACCGTTACCATCCACCGCTACCGCATAGTCGTAGTAGCGTAAAACATTATCAACGTAATAAACATCACCGTAACAGGCCCCCTCGGGAAGCATTTCCGGATGAATACAAGAATAATTTCCTGTATGCTTCAACTCTTGATATTTCATAGCTGAAAAATCAATTGCTAACTCCTGGCTGTAGCTCCCGCCATGGTCCATTACATAATCAATAAATCCACCGCCAAAATTATAACTCTGTAAAGCTAACTTTATATCTCCATCAGCACGTTCAATTACACCGGAAAAATATTTAACACCTTGCTCAATGGATAAATCAGGGTCATCAATACAACCGACGGCTCCACAAAGGCTTTCAGAAGCTTGCATAGGATCATTCCCACGTCCACCGGACTCTTGCATCATGAGCGCAAGAATAACCCCTACATGCTCTTCTACACCGTATTCTGATGCGTATTTCTCCACATCCGGCTTATAGGACAAGACTTCCGAACTTAAATTTATAGCTTGTCCTCCTTCAATTCCGGTATCACTATCTGTGGAACCTCCTAGAATGGCTAAAATCATAAAGATAACCCCGAATATAAGGCCACAAAACAAAAGGATAGGAAGGATGATTTTAAGGAAAATAGCTAAAGCAGCTGCTTGTGCTTTACGTTTCGCATATTGTTTAACCAATTCCATTATCTAGACCTTCCTTTCCTATTAGTGATCATTATCATGCAGTAACGATGATCTGTTTAACCGGCCTTCTTTATTTAAGCGTGCGGAAGAGTTATTCTTAATCTTCGATTGATTCCGGTCTGCATTTTGTGTTTCAGCTGTTCCATTATTTAGCTGTCCCTCATTAAATTGTTTCCTTTTATAAGGACTCCGGCCTGTATGTCTGCTTTGATTTTTTTTCTTCACTGATTGGGTTTGATTTTGATTGTTCTTTATATTGCTAGATTGTGAGTTTTGACGATTATATGAAGTAGGTTGGCTATGATTTTCCTTTCCGGATTTCCCATTAGAAGGTGATTGTTTACTTTGGGTGTTATTATCTGACTTCCTGCCGGGGTTCGGTGATGATTGTTTGGTCTGCTTGTTTTGATTATTGGATGAAACAGCTTGAAGCTGTGACGAATCTTGAAGATTCTGTTTAGCAACCCTTGGGTTCCTCATGGACCTTTCATTAGAACGGTGAATAGGTGTAACGTTACCATTAGAAGATTGTTCAGTTTGTTGAATATTGCTTTGAACAACATTCTGCTGTTTATCCTTCTGAACGGCAGTTTCTTGTCTATTACTCTGTCCATAATCCTTCTGATCTTTACTGTGGTAAGGTCTTTCTTGATTAGGACTTTCACCATATTGAGTATTTTTGATGTGTTCTTTGGCCTGTTGCATTTTACCGCCTAATTTCTGACCAATTCGACCTGATTTAGCAGAAGCATATTGTCCCGCTTTATCGTACATACTAGATGACTTTTGAGCGATGGATTTAGATGCCTTTCCTGTTCCTACAACGCCTTTTTTAGCAACTTTTCCACCTTTCTTTGTTCCGGCTAATGCTTTTTGTCCACCTTTTTTAGTGTGAGCAGCACCCTTTCCAAATCTGCGCATACCCTGGCGGCCCATACCTTCACCTACTCCCATACCTGCAAGGGATGGTGTAGCACCATTCAACATGTCGATCATGAATTGACGTTTCATATACATGAAGATGATCGAAATACTGAAAATGGTCTGGATGAAAATTCGATAGTAAATATCGTCTGACATGTTTACCATTTCATAACTTAATGTGATGAAACTGGTGGAAACCAGTACAAGAAAAACTGTTATGGCTTTAAAGATCACTAGCATAAAAGTTCCTTTTAGATATTGGTTCACAAGTCCCTCAAAAGTCGGGAAAATGCTCATGAAGAGGATAAACGGTACTAACAGCAACACAAAGACAAAAGCAAACTGTAACATGATTCTCATTAGAGCTAGGAAAAAGAATACAATCGCCTGAATAATGGTTGAAAAGATGGTCCCCATTATATAGGCGGAAATTTTAAAGGCATTTCCGGCAAAGATATTTTCATTTTGAATTTCATTAAATTCTCGTTCCGCTATGTCCTGTCTTAATTCCATTCCATCTTCTGTAGCTGGGTTAGCTTTCAAGTATTCCTCAATCCTTGATTCTTCTCCGTTCAAACTTCCTTCATCATTAATGTTTTTTTCATTTGTCGTACCATATTGGAGTAGTAAATAGGGTTTATACAGTAAAGCATCAAATGCTTTATTCTCGACCTCTACAGAAACTTGTTGGCCAATGTTTCCATCTTCGGCCACTTCATAGTTAGTCGAATCCGTAAGGGAAGGATTCACCTGCATAACAGCATTTTCAAAGCTGACAGAAATACCATGAGCAAGATCCACATAGTTGAATTTTTCACTTGAAATTGAGAATAGTAAAGCCATGCTGATGACTACAAGAGTCACAATTTTAAAGAAGGCTTGCCAATTTTGTTGGATATACGCTCGAATGACCACTCCAAAGCAAGCTATTGCGAAGGCAAACATACCTAAGTTTGTAATCAATGCTCCTGCCGTTCCCGATGCAATTTCCATTATTGAATCTTTAGTGAGTTCAACTATATCTAGGGAAAACATCTGGAAAATGATCATTAATGTAATTTGAGTAATTACAATGTTGATCTGCCATAAGAAATTTTTAATACTGGAAACTGCAGCTGTTCCTGTTTTATCAACCCATTCATACCAACTATCATCAGCATAGGTCATCAGATCATAACGAGATTCCCCATATTCTTGTGATTCACGTTGTTCTTCTCCATCATCGGCAAAGACAAACTCTTCCGTTGAGGGAATGAACATTAGAAGGAACGTGAATAACAAGAGGAAACTCACTTTTTTCTTCAAAGAATCACCCCTCTTAGTCAACAGTGATACAACGGTCCTCCACTGGATCTAAACGACTTGTGCTGTATCCTGTTTCATACTCACTCGTCATTGACAACTCTCTTTTATATTCACCATCTGTAGTCTGCCAATGAACAATGTATTGTCCACTAAACCCTTGCTCTTCTTTGCCACTTTCAACAGCTTCACATACTTTAATGACTTCTATATCTTCTTTTTCATATCCAGCATCCTCAATAACGTTTTGGCCAACTGCTTCTGCAGCAATAGCATTTTCTGTTTTTTCCAAATCAAGCTCTAATTTATTCCCGCCGCAGGCGGTTAGGAGAACCGCCATAACGGAGAGAGTAATGATTTTCTTCACACCATCAGCTCCTTAACTATAAACTTCTTCATATTCAACAGCTTTTTCAGATCGATTAGTCGTTTTGAAAGCTTCAAACCATTCGTCAAACAGAATATCAATGGCAATGGCTTGGTTTCTTGCAAAGTGATCTTGAAATAAGCACATGCCCGGTTTCAAACTACTCACGACACTTCGATTCTCTTCGTTTTCCTCCATATCGAAGAAGTTTAGAATCGGATTAATGGCTTCATCAGATTTGGGTCTAAAGGCGAATTTCACGCCTATTTGTTCTTTTGTAGTGCTGACATTGAAATCATCATAAGCTTGGGTCACAAGAACAATATCTGTCTTTAGGGACCGTCCTGTTCGTAACATTTCATCAATAAGTTCCTGGCCATCAGAAGAACGTTTTAATGTCCATGCTTCATCAAAGATGATTTGAGCATCTTCTTGCTCATTTGTAGAGAACGTATGAACATACTTCGATATGGACATCATCAAGCAAAGACCTATACGCTCTTCATCATTCATGTTGTCGGAACTTGGGAGCTTCAATCCCTGCAATCCAAGGACATTGATCTGTCGCTTAAAATCAAGACCTTGGGAGCCTTTCTCTCCGAATACCATTCGACCTAAGCCATATTTAAACTTACTGATATATTTTCCTAACGTATCATCCTTCTCTTTAATACGCTCAACCACTCCAGTAAGAGTAGGGAAATCAGAATCGTTCATCTCATCTAAAATCGAATCATAAATGTGAACTGATTCATTTCGAGAACCTGATACTGACACTTCCGCAAGCGTGTTTAAGATCATCATAGCTGTTTGGATAGCCTTATCACCTTCAAGGAATACAAGGGGATCAAGAGCACCCGCAAACTCACTACTTTCGGACAAATGAATAAAATTGATACGCTCATAAAGGTTGCGAAACTCGGGAATATCACCATAAGTTTCCAAAGCATCTTTGTAGTAATTTTGAAATTCATTCTTCGGGTCTACATATAAAACTTTGGTTCCAAAGAAGGTGGACCACGTAAAGAAGTTTTTAACTAACATGGTTTTTCCGCTACCCGGCGGTCCAGTTATCAGAATGTTTCCGTTCGTATGAACAGCACCTTTGATCGCTTTTTTAGTAAGTGTAGGGTTGAAAACCACAATGTTGTTGTTAATGTCTCTGGATTGCTCAACGCTGCTTAATTTTTTACCAGTTACAACCTTTCCGAGAACCATGCCGAAACGGTTTCCAATCTTATTTGTTACGTCCATAGAGGACTGAGCCAAATAAGTTTCATCGACGACTTGCTCAAAGTAATTGTAATTAGTAAAAGATGCTGGCAAGGATTGAGAGAACAACGTTAACTGATCAACAAGAGGACGAGTTAGTTTAAATCCTGTATTTTTGAATATCGTTTGCAGTGCTTGGTATTTATTTTCAAGAGTTTCTTTATCCCGATCTGAAATAACAAGCGTGAATGTCATAAATAACAGCTGTCGATCAGCATTTTTCACATCGTCCAATAAATCTCCCATGCGTTCAGAAGCTAGATCCACTACAGTATCTTCATC
>NZ_JBSWUG010000002.1:727500-3837774 GCF_056158945.1 Halobacillus sp. ABH2_015 | reverse complement strand
GAAGTTGAGAAAGCGTTTGGCTGTCGTTTTCGGCGACAAATACTAATTTAACACGCATGGTTATTGAAGTCAACAACTATTTTTGTGTTTTTCACGGCGTATTTCTTTCCGTTGAGTCGCTCTTAATGCGACGTTTAATAATATACCATGGCTGTCCTTTATTACACAAGTGGTATTTTCATATTTTTTAAGATTAGGATGAAGAATACCGTATACATGGTGATCTTCCTACAAAAAAACGCGCTGGTATCAGCACGTTTTAATATCTTCCTTTTCTTTTTCTCATAAACTTCTTAATCAGTGGATAGACAATGGGTCCATACTTGGCTACTTTTCGAATCAATCGTCCCATCGAAATCACTCCTTTCCTTATAGAATAGGCGAATAGTTATCTTTTCCCTGTTTGAGTCTTTGGAAAACAAAAGAGTGGGAAACCGTTCCTTATCTCATGACCGTCCCACCTGAAACTTTCAATGATTCTCCAACAATGTTTTCTGAAGCAGAAGAAAGCAAGTAAACGATTGAACGTGCGACTTCTTCCGGGCTGCTTAACCTCCCAGACGGGATGCCCTCTTCAGCGAGTGCCCGCTGCTCCTCGTAGCTTCTTCCTTCCCTCTCTCCTTTTGTACGGATGGCTTCCTGCCCCATTGCTGTATCCACGTACCCCGGGCAGACCGCATTTACGCGGATCCCATGTTCAATGGCCTCAAACGCAAAAGACTGTGTAAAGCCGGTGATCGCGAACTTTGAGGCACTGTAAGCTGTATTGCTGTGCGTTCCTCGCAGACCAGAAAGTGAAGACAAATTTACGATCGAACCTTTCCCGTGTGCCTTCATCATTTGAAAAGCTTCCTGAGTAAAAAGAACCGTGGAAAAATAGTTCAATTCCATGACCTTCCGCATCTCCTCCTCTGTGAGGTCTTCCAGCGGCCCGCCGCCAATGATCCCCGCAGAGTTGACAACTCCGGTAACGGGCCCGATGGCCTGTGCTGCATCGTGGACAATTTTCTTTCGGTCCTCCGTCTTGTTCAGATCCGCTACACTTACATAAATCTGTGCCGCCCCATTGATGCTGGCGCAATCCTCTCTCAATGAAGAAAGCTTTTCCTCGTTCCGGCCGGTAATGGTTACATGACCTCCTGCACGGACAATTTCCTTCGCTGCTTCATATCCAATTCCACCTGTTGCTCCCGTTACGATGATATGTTCGCCCTTCAGAGCTTCTTTAGAAAAAATGGTCATCCTTGTCCGCCTCCTTGTGACTACACCATTACCGCAACGAGGACGACCTAAACCTTTGCATAAAAAAATCAGCGCCTATTGACTGATTCCGTCAAATAAGCGCTGATCCATGGGACTCTATTTTTTAAATAGTCGGCCATGTTTATTCGTCTCATATTTCTTCTCATAGCTGGCTTCACCACGTCTAAAGTTATTTACGTTTGTTATTCTGCTTACGGAAAGAGAAAAGAACCTTTCCACTCCGTGTGCGTTTTACCCCTTTACCTTTTTCCTGTGCCTGACCTTCAGGGCTGTTTTTGTAGTCCTGATCGAACAACTCACGGGCTTTTGAATAGAGCAGAGTCATCGTGGTGTCCTCCTTTTCTTTTTAGGATATGAAATGATTCCTCTTGATATTATTAGTAAAACGACGTTAATGCAAGCAAAATTTATGTTTTATAGCATTTTTTCTATTACATCCTTTTATATCAGGAATCATCCTTACTCAACGGTTTCCGCTGTGTTTGATTTTTAAACGTATTTTCGTTAATTGGAGAGCATTTCTCAAACAAATGTAAAAAAAGACGGCCCCGGATCAGGGCCGTCTTTCTTCTATATTATTCATAAACTTTTACTTCTACAGATTTACGTCCGAAATCAAGCGCGTCAGAACGGTCTTCCATATAGACGTCGATACGGTTCCCTTGGATCGCACCACCAATATCGCCGGCTACAGCCTTGCCGTAACCTTCTACATAGACTTCTGTACCTAGTGGAATCACATCAGGGTCGACAGCGATCACTTTCTGGTCCGGGTTGGCTCTAAGGTCAATACCGGTTGCTGTCGTACCGGAGCAGCCTTCACAAAACGCTGTATAAGCTGTCGCTTCCATTGTCATTGTTTTAACGGCTTCGTCCCCACCGGCAGGATTTGCTGATGTCTGTTCAGCTTCTGCCTCTTGATCAGATGAATGGCTTTCAGGAGCGCTCTGCTCTGTAGACGTTTCTACAGCCGAGCCTTGAAGAGAAAGCTCTTCGCCAGGGTAAATTAAATGGGAATCAATGTTGTTCCAGGCCTGAAGCTGTTCTACACTCACGCCATTGTCTTGACCAATACTGAATAGTGTGTCGCCGGAAACGACTTTGTGGACATCGCTGGATGAGGAAGCTTGTCCATTATTGTTGCCTCCGTTTACGGTCAGCGTTTGATTCGGGAAAATTAAGTTAGAGTTTAATCCGTTGTTATTTTTTATATCTTGCACAGACACATTATGGTTTTGAGCAATGCCCCAAAGTGTGTCTCCTTTATTCACTGTTACTTCTTCTGCACTTACTGCTGTTGCTGTTACTGCCGAAACCGATGCGACCGCCGCCAAAGAAACGATAGTTTTTTTCATCATGATTCAATTTCCTCCTTGGTAAACAGTCTCGCTCAGCTCTCGGCTAAGCGCTGCTTTAAATTCACAAGACCTACTCTAACATGTACAGCAAGGATTCCAATAACAGAAGAGCAACAAATACGTTTCATACATTACAAGGACTTTACCGGTCTGTAATATATAGAAGAAAGAAGGGTGCCCATATAATGAAGCGAAATATTGTAAACGTTTACAAAAATAAGTATAGTGAACCTTATAAAGGAAAAGGTGGGATCGTTGATGAAGGAAGCCGTACTCGAAAACCAGTCATCCAAACCTTACCATGAAGAAGATATCGGAAATACAGTTGTCCTCCCCCGGCATCGCGTTGACCTCAGGAAGTATTCGGAAAAGGAATACAATAAGTTCGTCCGCGTCAATACGGTGTCCGACTGGTCACTGTTGTCCTGGAAAGACGTCGGAAAACCTTTCGAAGTAAAAAGGTACGCTAAAGAACGGAAGGAATGGGAACAATCCAACGAAGTAACGATGGATCCTCACACCTCATGGACCTATTTCAACAGAGCCTTTCATGAGTGGTTCATGAAAGATGTACCCAAGGAAAAAGACCGGACCAAACAGGAATTCCTGAGCAGTCTTCGTTCGTTTCAACCGTCTGAAGTAAATCAGGCACTCGGAAACCTTGTACGACTGCACTTATGGAACTACGTGCACCGAATCCAGGACGGCATTTGGGATCCACGGGGAAAAAGAGCCCTGTTCCAGGGACTGCTCGTCCACCGCCCCCGTATTCTTTTTCTCGGAGCTGCGGAAGGATATGAAGCCATGCAGCTCGCTGCCATGTACCCCGGTGCAGAAATTGTCATGGTTGATTACGATGAATACTGCAAAACGACACGTTTTGCTGAGTTTCCGGAAAGCTACCCTTTTCTCGGACACAACCCAAAAACAGGCCAGGATAAAATCGTCTACAAGGATGACTTGAACATTGAATATGTGGTGGACGATATCCGGAACCTTCCTTATGGAAAAGAATTCGACATCGTACTTTCGGTAGGTCTGCTGGAGCATTTCCCTGATGAGTATAAACAGGAAGCGGTAGACTGGCACAGGCGTTTTTTGAAGGACAACGGCTATGCCGTTCTTACAACTCCGAGGAACCAGCTCCGGTCCCGCCTGTATTACCATGTAATGGCTGATGTGATGAATCATACTTACAGAGAACTGATGACCGTTGAACAGATGGGTTTATATATGTATGAGAACGGCTTTGACATCCTCAGGCACGGTTATATCAAAGTTCATAACGGACTGATCTGCCGCCCGCGGTAAAAAAAGATGGAGGCCGCCCATACGGGCCGCCTCCACCTTTTTTCACGAGGACACTCGGTCACAATAGATGTCGATGGCTTCATGAAGAAAAGCGGCATACCCTTCTCCCCACTGATCCAGATTTTTCTTGAATCGCGGATCGTGCACATACATGCTTCCCAGTCCCCTGAATATTTCCAGTGTACACGGATAAAAATGATCGGTTATATGTCTGCGCTTTTCACCAATCAACCGCTGCACCTCTGAATTACCGGGTCCATCCTTCATTCTCGCCGAGAGGCTCCGGTCAATAGCCATGCTTTCTTCCTGGATTTTTTTCCAGTCCTCGTCTTTATACTGATCTGTTCTTCTCTTCGACTCTTTGTAGGCATCCGTATGCCCCCACCGCTCCTCTACCTCAGCAGTATACTGCTGCTGGTGCTTTTCGATTTCCTCTTTGTTAAAGGGCGTGAATCTGTCTTCATGTGTCATCTCTTTTCCTCCTTGCAGGGACTGAAGGGATTGATCGACAGACGAGATCAGTTTTTCCAGTCGTTCTTTTTTCTTCATGAGCACCGTTCTATGCTGGGACAGGGCTTCCGCTTCATTGAAATCCGGATTTTCGATAATCTGCTGAATCCTGGCAAGCGGGAAGTCCATCTCTTTGAAAAAAAGAATCTGTTGAAGTTTTTTCACTTCATCCTCTCCGTAAAACCGATAGCCTTTCTCGTTTGTCCATTTGGGCGTGAGCAGGCCGATCTCATCATAATGATGGAGCGCCCGGATACTGGTGCCGGCAAGTTCCGCCATTTCCTTCACTTTGTACATCGATCATCACCTCCTCTTTAACCATAAGCGCTCACGCAGCGTAAGGGTCAATCCTTTTTCACGAAACAAGGCATTGAAAAAAAACACTTATTTCGTCGTTCTATGTAGTTTTTCACCTCAAAAAGGAATTCAGACAGAATCCGCAGAAGTAAAACATGAAATACCATTATAAATGAGGTTGTGTTCTTATGAATATGTATTGCCAAAGTGCGTTTCATCAGTTGGAAGTAGTCATCGCCTCCCTTTCTGAAATTATTGGTCAGCTGACAGAAGAAGATATGCAGTTAAGGCCGACCCGGGGCAAATACTCCATCGGCGAACTGCTGGCCCATATGGCCACTATTCCGGCGGCCGACGGATACATAACAGAAGGGGCCTCAAAAGAAAAGATGGAGAGGTTCTATGAAACGGTCAACATGAAAACGAAAGAGGAAATTCTCGATCATCTTTTTCATAACTTTGCCCAGTTGAAAGCCCAGTTTGAATATTATACAGAAGAAGAACTCCAGGAAGAGACGACCTCCTGGTGGGACGTACGCTACACCCGGTATGAATGGCTCGTCCAGATCGTTGCTCATATGTACCATCACCGCGGGCAGCTGCAGGCTATGCTGGTGCATTCCTACAACAAAGACCTTGAAGTGCTGCTGTTTGAATGAAAATAGAGACCTGTTTTCATAGTCATCATCACCAAGCGCCTCTAAACATCGAAGTCTCCACGGAAAAAAGTCCGTGTTATCCAGGTAGAGTTGGCCGTATGTCGTATGGAGGGGCACGTTCTGCTTATCAGTGGATGCCTAAGGTACTTTCAAGAAGTGGTGCTCCTGACGGCAAGAAAAAAAGCCTGCGGGGAAACAGGGGTTTCTCCGCAGGCTTTTGTCTTATTTTTTCTTTGAACCATTGGTTCTCCCGAGTGTGGTCTGGATATCTTCCTTATAGGCGTAGGAAAACAGCAGGGAAACGAGAATCCCTCCTCCAATCAAGTTCCCGATACTGGCGGGAAGCAGATTAAGAAGGATGTATTCATACCATGTGTATTGATCTGAAATTAGAAAACCCATGCTGAAATAGCCCATATTTGCTGCACTGTGCTGGAAGTTACCAGCAACAAACAGGATAACCGGCAGCATCGTTCCCAGTATTTTCCCTGTAATATCGCGGGCAGCCGTTGTCAGGAACGCGGCCATACCAATCAGCCAGTTGGCCAGCACCCCGGAAATCAGAATCTGGAACCAACCTTTCCATCCATGATCAAGAAATTTCATTTTGTGATCCAGATACATGGATAGTTCAGTATTGAACGTAGTGGATAAAGAGCCGGACATATAAATGAGTACAGCTACCATAAAGGCACCAAGAATGTTACCTACATAAGAGGACAGCCAGAATTTATAAATATTCCTGCTCATTAATCCCTGCTTGTTAAATAAGTAGGAGGGCAGAAGAACGTTGACTTCTGTAAACAAAACCGCTCCCGAAATGAACACCATCGAATACCCGGCGGCGAATCCGAGGCCGGATAGCAGATGGTAAAGTCCTTTCGTCTCCACTCCAACAGCAAGAAGGATGGAGAACACCGCCCCGAAGGTCATAAAGGAGCCCGCTGTCAAAGCCAGCAGAAACTGGGCCCTGAACGGTTTATTTAAGTGATCTCTTCCCTTTTCCCCGAATTCGTCGACGATCTGGGATGGAATATAAAACTGCCGGCCGGGCCGGTCTATTTTTTTTCCGTTTTTTATCTCTTCATGCTCTTCCTGTTCTTCCACGTAATCCTCTTCCCTGCTCATGACTCATCCCTCCAATGATTACTGCATTCCCCGTTCTGAAAAAACATAATCCCTGCATAACAAATTCTCCCTGTGAAAAAGTAAGAGCAGGAAAGCAGGAGAAAGGAAGGATGGATCTGAGTGATGACACAGGACAAATTGTGCCTCGCCTGTAACGGCGAAGGATTATTAATGGACGATGAGGCATGGCGTTACACGTGCCGGATTTGTGGAGGGAGTGGATTCCAACCCCAGTACGGGCGTGTGTATGACCGCCAGGCTGCCGAAGTGGACGAGCAGAACCGCTACATGGATTAAAAAAAGCACAGCCGCGGCTGTGCTTTTTCCTTAATAATCGATTGTGCCTCCATCTTCTACGGTAGATTTCTTCTTACGAACAAGAGCGACGATTCCTGCAATCAGGAAGGCTGCCGCTCCGAAAAGACCCATGCCGAAGGTGGCAAAGGTGAAGATGACAGCGGTAATGATCAGAATGATACCCGCGGCTTTCGGCTTTTTATCCCCTTTAAGGAAGACGATTGCCAGTATTCCCAAGCCGATGGCAATCAGCGAAGCGATGAGGACAAACATTGCAAAAGATCCCATAGCGTCTACAATTTGATTGATGTTCATTTGACCTTCCATCTGCATTTCCGGAGAATTCATAAAGCTCTCTAGTTCCTGACGCACCTGCGGATTATCCTTTGCATTCAAAAGGACCCCGCTCAAAATAACAGGCAGTCCAAACAAGACAATACCGATAACCGTAAGTACAATTTCTGCTGTTCGTTTCATATCCAATTCCTCCTTTAATTATGATCCAGCGATGTCGCGCTTCGTGAAAAATACCCAGGATAATAGCAGGAATACTATATAATATACCGCTAAAACCGTTACAGAAAACCCAAGAGTCAGATCGGGAATGATCGGTGATCCCTCGAAAAACTGGTTCAAGTTCGTGTTAGCGAAAAGAATAAACTTCGCCCATTCCTTTTCAATAAGGAAGAAAATGATGGAACTTCCGGCCATCATCAAGAAAATGCTTAAACCGATGGCAAGCGATGTGTTCCGGAATATAGCAGCAATCATGAATGCAAAAGTCGTCATAATGGTTAATTCTATAAAGCTCAAACCATATTTCAACAATGAAAAAGAAAACAACCCTGTGTTTTGATAGTCACCATTCTGTTGATAGACGTAAGTTTCTGAAAAACCTTCGAGACCGAACAGAGCAGCGCCCGTAATCAACGAGAACACATACAAAAACACCATCATGGCCAGCGCGTATGTAAGGACTGTAACGTATTTGGACAATAGAATTTTCAGCCGAGTAATCGGACGGATCAATAACAGCTTGATCGTTCCCCAGCGAAATTCATTTGCAACAATTCCCGCACCTACAATAATAGCAAACAAGCCGACAAGTGCAGAGAGTCCCAGATTATCTCCGACAAAGTCCCAGCCGTTATATGCGGTCGGTGCAAGATCGTTATCAATCCGATACTGGTTCTCCTCCATATTCCGGTAGTTCGGATATTCTACTTCTCCTGTGGGATCCTCCATCAATTGTTCGTTCTGCTCCTGCAATTCCTGCTTCCAGTTATCCCCGCTCGGCACGTCGCCGTTCGTAAAGGCTGCATCCACTTTAAAAAGGATGCCCGCCCCTAAAACCAGCACGGCCAGGATTACCATCATAATCCAGGTGGATTTCTGATGGAGCAGCTTCATCCATTCATTTTTGACTAATTGAAAAAAATTACTCAATGGCTCCCTCTCCAATCAAATCTAAGAATTTATCCTCGAGTGTGGAGCGGTGGATATTTACTCCATAAATCCGGATCCCTTTTTGAACGAGCCCGGAAACGACGTCAGGGATCGCCTCTTTTGTCATCTGGACGGTCAATGTCTCTTCCCCGGCCTCTACGTCTTTACCCGTCAACTCTTTCAAGGCTGCGGCACTCTGACCGACCGGTGATGCCGTGAATACGACTTCGACATCCTCGCTCTGGTGTGCTTCGTGAACCATCTGGATGGAAATCAGCTCGCCATTTTTAATCACGCCCATCCGGTCACACATCATTTCCATCTCGGAAAGGATGTGACTGGATACGATGACGGCCACTCCTTCTTCTTCCGCAAGTTTTCTTATGTAGGCACGGATTTCCCTGATACCTGATGGATCCAGTCCGTTGGTCGGCTCATCCAGAATCAATACGGATGGATTATGGAGAAGGGCCTGGGCAATACCAAGACGCTGTCTCATGCCGAGGGAATACTTCCCTGCTTTTTCCTTGATCCGATTTTCAAGGCCGACAAGTTTGACCACCTCATGAATTCTCTCTTCTGTA
This sequence comes from Halobacillus sp. ABH2_015, assembly GCF_056158945.1. Lineage (NCBI taxonomy): Bacteria > Bacillati > Bacillota > Bacilli > Caryophanales > Bacillaceae > Halobacillus > Halobacillus sp. ABH2_015. Next base: position 3,828,921 of record NZ_JBSWUG010000002.1, on the reverse strand, counting down.
ATCCCCGGCATCATTCTTGCATAGTGAACAAGGTTTTTCCAGCCACTTAGGAACGGGTACATCTCCGGATTTTCAACGATGGCACCAACGTGGCGGACCGCCTGCTTGAATTCTCTGCTTATGCTGTGTCCCTTAATTACAACATCGCCTTCGGTCATTTCAATCAATCCGACCATCATTCGGATTGTAGTTGTTTTTCCAGCCCCGTTCGGACCAAGAAAACCGAAAACCTCTCCAGCATGGATATCAAAATCCAACCCTTTGATGATTTCTTTCCTGCCGATGGTCTTCTTAACATTCTTCAGCTGCATGACTGCTTCCGACATTTCTTTCCCCTCCTTTTTTCTTAGTCTCCAATATACATACGTCTTTATTTCACAAATGGTTTCATTTTTCGTTGTTCCCCCTTCATCCAAATGCCCGAATGGACAGAAGGAGGATTTTTGGATGCTGCTGCTTATCTTTGGTAAAATGAAAAGATAAGGAACGTTTAGGGGGAATGTTGAATGAGAATTGTTTCGATTGAACCAACACCCAGTCCGAACTCCATGAAGATTAACTTAAGTGAGACACTCCCGGACGGCGAAACGCATAACTACAAAAAAGGGGACGACCATGAACAATCCCCGAATTTCATCCAGCAGCTCTTTGCTGTGGAAGGCGTCAAGGGAGCCTATCATGTGACCGACTTCATAGCCCTCGAGAGAAATGCCCGTGTGTCCTGGGAAGCTATTCTTCCCCAAGTACGTGAAGTCTTTGGCGAGGCAGAAGCGGCAGAACAGACGGAAGAACCCGTTCAGCCGGACGAGCATTTCGGCGAAGTACGCGTCTTCATCCAAATGTTCAAAGGACTTCCGATGCAGGTGAAACTCGAAGAAGGGGACGAGGAGACGCGGGTAGGACTTCCTGAACGTTTTATGGAAGCGGCTATGAAAGCCTCTCCTGCCTCTCCAAACATGATTATGGAACGAAAGTGGGTCGAGCAGAGCCCGCGTTACGGTGATGTCCAGGAAATCGGGGAACAGGTAAAAGAAGAGATTTCCGCAAGCTATGATCAAAACCGACTGGAAACGCTCGTTAAACAAGCGTTTGATGAGGAGATTCCTGTCGAAGATAATCAGGAAAAACAAGCCTCCATTACCTTGGAGACTCTGGATCATGACGATTGGAAGGTCCGGTATGCCGCTCTGGATCAAATGGATCCGACAGCTGAGGATTACCGGATTCTCGATAAAGCGCTTGATGACGGGAAAGCTTCGATCCGCAGGCTTGCGACTGCTTATCTCGGCATGATCGAAGAGCTGGAAACCCTTCCTTATTTGTACAAAGCATTGAATGATAAGACAGTCACTGTCCGGCGCACAGCCGGCGACTGCTTATCCGACCTCGGCTTCAAGGAAGCCATGCCCAAAATGATGGAATCTCTAAGTGATTCCAACAAGCTTGTCCGCTGGCGTGCAGCCATGTTCCTTTACGAACTCGGAGATGAATCTGCTCTGCCTGCCTTAAGAAAAGCGGCGGATGACCCGGAATTCGAAGTACGCCTGCAGGTGAATATGGCTATAGAAAGAATTGAAGGCGGAGAAGAAGCCAAAGGATCTGTGTGGCATCAGATGACACAGGCCACTCAGCAAAAACAACAATAGGAGGTCCACCCCATGAACCCATATGAGCAGTATATGAAAGAAATCTCCCAGCCGATGCGTGATGAATTAACGAACGCCGGCTTTACTGAATTAACAACACCGGAAGAAGTCGATACATTCATCGGCGAAACGAAGGGAACATCCCTCGTTGTCGTCAATTCCGTCTGCGGCTGTGCTGCAGGACTTGCGCGCCCATCTGCAAGAGAATCATTGAACAACGAAAAGGCACCGGAACACCTTGTTACCGTATTTGCCGGACAGGACCGCGAAGCGACTGCGCGTATGCGTGATTACTTCGAAGGGTACGAACCCTCCTCTCCTTCCATGGCTTTATTGAAAGACGGACAGGTCGTCCACTTCATTCCAAGAGAAGACATCGAAGATTATGAGGTCGAGGAAATTACCGCGAACCTGACGAAGGCCTACAACGAATACTGCTGAAACCTTTCAGCCTGCAGAGAAAACCGCATGTTTTCCTGCAGGCTTTTTTCATCCTTCCAGAAAGGATGACTTTTAAGGGCGGGGCCGGATGATCTCTATCAAAAAAAGACGGCCGCGAACACTATCGACCGTCTGGTTTATGCTGTTTTTTGGTTGTCAGGCTGCACAAGCTTCCATACGATGATAAACAACAAAGCCCCTGCTGCCCCTGCCGCCATATAGCTGACGTTCATATATTCTTTCATCAGAAGAGACATCAGCGGAGGACCTGCGGCTACTCCGATAAACCTTGAAGAGCTGTAAAACGAGGTGATGGTCCCCCTTTCCTCCTTCTCAATCCCTTCTGTAATCAAAGCATCCAGCGTAGGCAGCATCGCCCCGATAGACGTGCCGAGGATACTTGTTACGACAAGCAGCCATACCAGCCGCTCATGCATATAGCCTGTAAATACGACACTACCAGCGGCCGTCAGCAGAGAAAAAAGGAGCACCTTTTTCATGACGTCAGTATCTCCCTTAATCTTTCTCCCTGTGATGAAAGCAGACATACACAAGGTGAATAAAGGAATGGCCAGCACAAATCCTTTTTTTACTCCTTTAATATCATGGACCTTCTCCAGCATATCCGACATAAAAAACAAGACGGCAAATAAAACGAGCATGGCATAGGCACCAATAAGAAAAACAGGATATAACCATGCCCCCTCCCGCTTAAAAATTTCTTTCGTTTTTTTAATAAACTGCTTAAAAGGCCGGGGTTTTTCTTCCCCGCCTTTTGGCACCTGAATAAAGAAAAAGACTAAAACAATTGAGATGAGGCTGAAAAAAGAGATCGAGAAAAATGGTAAAAACCATAAGACGGCTGCAAAAGCTGCTCCCAAAATAGGACTGAGCACTTTCCCGAACGTATTGGATGTTTCAATGATCCCCAGGCATGAGCTTGCCTTTGCATCATCATCCTTGTACAAATCCCCCACAAGCGGAAGGATAATGGGCGTTGCTCCCGCTGCTCCCATTCCCTGAAGGACGCGGCCGATGGTGATCCATAGAAACGGCTCCTCCAGCTTCCAGGATGCAAAACCAGCAATCAAACCCCCGATAAAAGCCAGTACGAGACTGGGCAGGATGATCATCTTCCTCCCGAAGCGGTCCGATAAATAACCGGCAATAGGGATGAGAATAATAGCAGCAATGGAATAGCTGGTAATGATCGTACTGGACTGGAAAGACGTAATGCCTACCTTCTTTTCAAAAATCGGAAGTACAGGAATCAACATGGAATTGCCAAGCGTCATCACAAGAGGTATAGAAGCCATACTGACGAGACACCAGCCGCTGACTTTGTTATCCAAAGCGGCACCTCCTACATCTTCATAGTTGTAGGATGTCCCAAATCATTGAATCTCTCCCTCCACTCCTCAGGAAATAAATCCCTCCTAAAGTCACCCGACCAATGAACCAAATCTTTTTAAATTATCAGACTTTACCATAATATAACAAGTTATTCAATTTATCTTAACAATGAGGAGGTATCTTGTGGACGTACCTCAATTTTGAAAGGGGAGTTTATTGATGTTGAAGAAATGGTTACTGGCTTTAGGTATGGTTTCTGTTTTAACACTGGCAGCATGCGGCGGAGAAAGTGAAGAGGAAGGCAACACAGAGGAAGAGCAGACAGAAGAGCAGGAATCCGGTGATACAGAATCAGAGGATTCCTCTGAAATGGAAGGCGAAGATTCCGAAGAGGGTTCTGAAGAAGAATCTGAGGAAGAATCAGCTGAATAACGCACATAACCAAAGGCGCAGTGTCATCACTGCGCCTTTTTATTTGATTCTCCACGTCGTGCCATGTGTCCGGGAGGAAATTTTCTGCTCTTCCAGCGAGGATGAACAATGCGGACAGATGACTGCCCGGGGCGGAATAGGAAGACAACAGTACGGACACTCTTTTTTTGTCAGGCCGTCCAGCGGGTGCTGGTGTGGTTTCTTCCAACGATTCATCTGCCTTACAACGAGGAAGACAGCAAATAGAATAATGACGAAACGGATGAAAGCGGTAAGAAAAAGTCCATAATTGATGGTTGCCGCTCCTGCTTCCTTCGCTGCCGCGAGGGAAGGGTAAAACAAGCCGTCCAGACTGATGAACATATTTTCGAAATTCATACTGGAATACAGAACACCGATGGGAGGAAGAAGCAGGTCGGTGACGAGGGAGTCGATAAAACCGCTGAATGCAGCTCCAAGCACCATTCCAACCCCCATATCGACAGCGCTTCCCCGGATGGTGAACTGTTTGAATTCATGAAAAATCCCCATCCTATCCCCCCTTTCCCTCATTGTATGAAAGAAAAATAGGAAGCATGTCCCTGCCTTTCAAACGTGCTCCCGAGGCAGATACTGATTCAGATGATGGGCAAGATCGAGGATATCCGTTTTTGAATGGTGATGGCTGAAGGATATCCGAATAAAAGACTTCGCGTCTTCTTCTTTCACCCCCATGGCGCTTAACGTATACGATGGCTGCTGCGTATGGGTGCGGCAGGCGCTGCCCGTCGAAAAGAAGTACCCTTTCCGGCTGCCTTCCAGCATCATCCACTGCCCCTGATGGTTATCGATCATCAGACCTATGATGGGCACAGGCTGATGTTCGGTGTCTCCGGCCAGCTGCCAATATCCAGTTGTTAACTCCTCAAGAAAAGATGTTTTTAATTGTTGATGATAAGCAGCACGTACAGGGAGGTGCTTGACTGCTTTTTCCGCAGCCGTAACGAATCCGGCGGCCCCCGGTACATCCACGGTTCCCGGGCGTACCCCTTTTTCATGGGTCACGTTTGGGGTAAGAGGCTGAAAGGAAAGATCAGGACGTATGTATACAGCCCCTGTCCCCTTGGGCCCGGACACTTTGTGGCTGGAAACCGATAAACTGTCCACAATGGATCCGATGGTGCTTAAGGAAATTTTCCCAAAGGACTGTACGCAGTCACAGTGGAGCAGAGATCCATACTTCCTTGCCGTATGGACAGCTTCTTCCACTGGCTGAATGGACCCGATTTCTCCATTGACATGGTGAAGAGCGACGACAGCAGGTTCATCATACAGGGCTTTTTCCAGTTTTGTAAGATCGACCTGCCCATTTGGATGCAGCGGGATGATCGTCACTCGGATGCCCTGTCCTTTCATCCGCTCTGCCAGATTGTGAATGGAAGAATGTTCCCCTCCGGAAATGACAAGATGCTGACTGTTAAGTGCCCTTATTAATGCCGATACAGCCAGTTCATTACTTTCTGTTCCTCCACTCGTAAAAGCAATTCCTTCATACGGGACGTGAAGGAGTTCCCCAAGCTTCTTCCGGCAGTGTTCCAATAATGAGGAAGCTTTTGTTCCTGCATCGTGGAGACTTTGCGTATTTCCATAGTAGTGAGTGGCAGCATGGACATAAGCCTCCAATGCCTCTGGATCCACCGGACTTGTGGCCGCATAATCAAAATATCGATTCATGATCGATCCCCCTGTTCAACAAACGCTTGCCTTCAGTTTAAATTTATGTGAACATTAGTGTCAATACATATGTATATACATTAACAGGAGGGAACGACATGGATGCAGATGTTTTGATCATTGGAAGCGGCGCTTCTGCTTTACAGCTTGCCAGACACCTTCGTCCGACAATGAATGTGATATTACTCACAAAGTCTACATTACAACACAGCAATTCTTTCTTGGCGCAGGGCGGAGTTGCGGCAGCACTTGGCGGGGATGACAGCCCTTCCTCCCATTACAACGACACCGTTAAAGCCGGCCGCTTTACCAATGCATTGCGGCCCCTTCACATTATGATCCGGGAAGCGAACTCCGTCATCCATGATCTGGCTTCTATCGGCTGCGCATTCGATAAAGATTCACTGGGACAGTTTCAGCTGGGACGGGAAGGCGCCCATGGACAAAGCCGCATTGTCCACGGAGGGGGAGATCAAACCGGCAGGAGGCTTGTGGAATGCTTGGCAGATGTGCTGCCGCCAAACGTAACTGTTCTGGAAAATCAGTTCGTTTTTGAATTACTTATCAACGATCAGAGAGAATGTTTTGGTGCACGAAGTAAGGATGCATACGGGAAGATCCATACCTTCCTTTCTCCCCATACCGTCCTCGCTGCAGGAGGGTGCGGCCAGGTGTATGCCTGTACTTCCAATGCAGCATCCGCTGAAGGGGACGGCATCGCTCTTGCTTTTGAGGCTGGAGCGGAGTTGATTGATATGGAGTATATCCAGTTTCACCCCACCCTTCTTTACATTAACGGGCAGGGCGCCGGGTTAATTTCCGAAGCTGTACGAGGAGAGGGAGCTGTGCTTGTCGATGAGACCGGCAGAAGAATCATGAAAGGGATCCACCCGATGGAAGATCTTGCCCCGCGCCATGTGACGGCTCAGACCATCTTTCACCACCGTCAAAAAGGCCGGCCGGTCTTTTTGGACATCCGGCACGTGCCTCGTTTTCAGGAACGGTTTCCTTCCATCACCGCCCTCTGCCTGAAGCATCAGGTCGACCTTCAGCAAGGTCTGATTCCTGTGGCACCTGGGTGTCATTTTATTATGGGAGGGGTCAAAACAGATGACAGGGGCAGGACGAACGTTCCCGGATTATATGCTGTTGGAGAAAACGCCTGTACAGGAGTCCATGGTGCCAGCCGACTGGCGAGCAATTCCCTGTTGGAAGGCCTCGTTTTCGGCAGAAGAGCCGCACGGTTTTTGAACTCCCTGTCATCCTCTCTCCCCTCGCAGCGACGGAAAAAAAGTCCGCCGCCTGCCGTTCCCCTTCATCTCCCTGAACGGCAGGTTATTCAGAAGCGGACGATGGAAGCAGCAGGAATTGTAAGAAACCATAAGGATCTGCATGCCCATAAAAAATGGCTGGACTCTTTCCCAACGGGTCATGGTTTTGATAAAGGGATGTTGACGAAGGAGCAGGTAACGGTTTTATTCCTGCTCCATACAGCCCGGTTGATTACGACCGCTGCTTTGGAACGAAAGGAAAGCCGAGGCAGTCATTTTCGTTCTGACTATCCCGAAGAACAGGCAGAGTGGAAGGACCAGACCATCCTGCTTCAATCCCACACAAAGGAGACGAATGATGAACCGCATCAAACGCTTGGATAAACTGAAGGATTTCTTAATCGAGGATATTGGAGATTACGATGTCAGTACGGATCTGCTGTTTCCTGCCGATCAGCACGGCATGCTGCGCATCACCGCTAAAGAAAAAGGAATATTCTGCGGAGGATGGGTGGTTACAGACAGCTACCATCTCCTCAACGAAAAGGTTAGAACAAAGGTGCTTGTCCAGGACGGAGACGAATTCCAGCCGGGCACCTGTCTGGCTGAGGTTTACGGACCGATGACGGATCTTCTGAAAGGGGAAAGGGTCGTCCTTAACTGCATTCAGCGGCTGAGCGGCATCGCCACTCTGACCAGGAAAGCTGTCCGGACCCTCGGGAATCCAAAGATCCGTCTTTGTGACACGAGGAAAACGACGCCGGGGCTGCGGATGTTTGAAAAGGAAGCCGTCCGCGCCGGTGGCGGATACAATCACCGCTTCGGACTATATGATGCTGTCCTGTTAAAAGACAACCACATCGCTTTTTATGGATCTCTTACAAACGCCGTCCAGCATATCAAAGCAAAAACCGGCCATATGGTGAACATCGAAGTGGAAACCGAGACAGACGAACAGGTGCTGGAAGCGGTGGATGCGGGGGTGGACGTCCTTATGTTTGATAACCGTCTTCCTGAAGACATTGAACGGATGCTTCCTTCTATTCCAGAGACCATCACGACCGAAGTTTCCGGCGGCATCCATCTGGACAACCTTTCCACTTACCGCCATTTGAACGTGGACTACATTTCCCTCGGCTTTTTAACCCACAGCGTCCGATCGCTTGATTTCAGCGCCCGGGCGGTTTTAATGAAGGAGGAGATGTTATGAACCTTTTTGAAACTTTGAATTCGACACGCCCCTCCCTGCCTGAACGGTACAAGAGGATGGCTGATGAAGAGCTTGAAGAGATGATTATACGAGTGAAACAAGAATGGGGTCCTCGGTTATTCATTCCCGGACACCACTACCAAAAAGATGAAGTCATCCAATTTGCTGATGCCCGCGGAGATTCGTTAAAGCTTGCCCAACTATCCGCCACTCAGCACGAGGCGGAAGCCATCGTTTTTTGTGGTGTTCACTTTATGGCGGAAACGGCGGACCTTTTAACAAGAGAAGATCAGCACGTCTTCCTCCCCGATATGCGGGCAGGGTGTTCCATGGCTGACATGGCTGATATCCGCCAAACGGAACGGGCATGGGAGCAGTTGACGGCTTTGTTTGGAGACACGATTCTTCCTCTCACCTATGTAAATTCCACAGCTGCGATTAAATCGTTCGTCGGGGAACATGGCGGGGCGACAGTCACGTCATCGAATGCAGCGGATATGGTGACGTGGGCGTTCAACCAAAAACCGCGCCTGTTATTCCTCCCTGATCAACATCTGGGCAGGAATACAGCCTTCGAGCTTGGAATTCCTCTAGAAAAAATGGCCGTATGGGATCCGGTTCAGGAAGAGCTGGTGGGCAGCGGCCCCATGGATGAGGTCCAGGTTATCTTATGGAAAGGACACTGCTCTGTTCATGAAAATTTCACCACCGTGAATGTGGATCACATTCGTGCGGAATATCCGGATATGAAGATCATCGTCCACCCGGAGTGCTCAAGAGAGGTTGTCGAAGCGTCTGACATTTCCGGATCCACTAATATGATTATCCAGTCTATCGAACAGTCTCCTCCGGGCAGCGCATGGGCAATCGGAACGGAAATGAACCTCGTAAACCGGATCATCCAGGAGCACCCGGACAAGCATATCCTTTCACTTAACCCAAGGATGTGTCCATGCTTGACGATGAATCGGATTGACCTCCCCCATTTGGCATGGGCTCTCGAATCGCTGGCTGAAGGCCAACCTCCGAACCGGATCAAAGTGGCCGAACAAGTGGCCGGGCCGGCACGTCTTGCCCTGAACCGGATGTTGGATCACGCTTAGATTCCGTTGCATTTCCTGCAAAAGAGCGTACACTCAAAAGGAGAGTACTTACTGTTTTGAAGGAGCTGATCCCTATGCACATGAACGAAGAAGAACAGCAGCGGATGCTGAAGGCGGCCTACAGCCTCTTTTCCACCAAAGGATTCAGTGGAACGAGCGTAAAGGAAATCGCCGGACAAGCGGAAGTTTCTGAAGTGTCAGCTGCCCGTACCTACCCATCCCTGATGGATTTGTTTATTGATTCCTTTTCTGAAAGCTTTATTCAGCAGCTGGAGACCACCTCTGTAGAGGTCCATCCATCGACGAATCAAGAGCCGGCGGAAATGATTTATATGTACTTATGGAACCGGATGAAGGAGTTCACGTCGATGGATAAATCCGTGTTCAAAGAAATGATGAACAGCCTCTTCCCCGTGATGGAAGGCGACGCCGAAAATCGCAGAAAAATGATCGGTATCGACTTCATGCTGGTGGACGAAATGATCGTTCTTTTGAATGAGATGAAGGAAAAAGAGCTCCTGCCCGCGGATTTTAACGCCAATCAGGCTGCCGAAATCATATACAGTTCCCTGGCTTTCGAGTTTCTATTGTACGTGTATGAAGAGGAAGTTTCCCTGGAGATGTTTTTGAACGGAATCAAAAGAAAGCTCGATTTCATTATCGGGCGGTGATGCATATAAACCGTCGTGGAGGCAGACAGTAAACGTAAACGACAGGAGTTCTCCATGATGAACAAAGAACGCGCCAAAGAAATCTTTCATTCCCCTGATAGGATCCAGGTCCATCATAAGGACCGGGAAATTTATATTGAAGAAGTGATAGAACGCAGTGAAATGGCGAGGATTCACCCGACGGATCAGCCGAATATCGTTCAGAAAGTTCCGTTGTACGAACTCAAAGAACTGGATCAGTGAACGGGATGAATAACTAAATATACAAAAAGCCTGTAAAGACACGATGTCTTTACAGGCTTTTTTATAACCAGGATCATCAGAGGACGGCCCTCTTATTATACTGCGCAGAGAACTTAATTCTGGATGTACTTTTCGAAGATCTCCCTGAAATCCTTGCGTGTATGCTCGGTGTGCTTTTGAGCGAGCCAATCATAGGTGAACGTTACGGATTCCTTAAACTCAGAGGAGACTTGATTGTCATGGAACCTGTTTTCGCGCAGAAGATCACGGGCAGCCTCCAGACTTTCTCTCGCATATTCCGCATGGAGCTGATGGTCTTCCTGAATCTGAGAAATCGCTGTAAGGGATTTATAAAGATCGGCAATGGCCTCGCCTTCATCTTTAGCAATATCAATACTCATGGACTGACTGCCGATGGCAAATTTGATTTCCAGATCAAGGTCGATGGTTCCTGCGGTTTCTATGGTTACGTTTCGAATCGGATTTTTGTAATAGTCGTAGCGCAGAATATTCCGTTTGCTGCTGGAGGCTTTCTCCCCGTCCAGGTGAATGAGGGCCCGGTTGGTAAAGCAGTACTCATCACTTTTTGATTTGATCAGAAAGTGGATCTTTTCTCCATCTTCCGTCAGGACAAAATCATCCGACTGGGTCTTATCAAAATCTTCTTTAGAAATAATTCTCCCAATATCACTCAACCCGAGGGCATCACTGGCCAGCTTTTTAAACATAGGAAAACCTCCTTTAAATTCTTCTTCTACATCATTCGACAGACAACGTCCATTCCCTTCCGTGGATAGAAAATTCCCGAAAAGAAAAGCCGTCCCCATATCGGAACGGCATGCTTTATTTATTCGTAACGGTTCCACTGCACCACTTCGTCCAATGGAAGACGGGTCTTTTGAAAACCAGCTTTTGTACCTTTTCCAAGGGAAATCAGCATAACAGCTTCATAGTTTTCAGGAACATTGAAAGTTTCCAGGAACTGCGCTTCATCATAACCGCCCATCGGTACGGTGTCATAGCCTTTCGCTTTTGCTGCAAGCATCAGCTGGTTGGCCACGATTCCGCCATCAATGTGAGCGATTTTCGCAAGACGCTCTGTCGGGAAGTTTCCGTAGTTATCAAAAATGCTGTTGACGTACATGTTTTTCACATCTTCAGGCATGTTGCCTTTTTCAGCAATCTGGCTGTAAATCTGGTCTGCGTTTTTATAGGCCTCACGGTCACCAAGAACAGCCACAACGACGGATGCATCGACGATCTGCTGCTGATTGCTGGCGATAGGTAGAAGCTTTTCTTTTTCCGCCTGATCTTCGATGACAAGGAATCTCCACGATTGAAGGTTACTGGAAGATGGAGCCAGAACCGCTGTTTCCAGAATCTCACGGATTTCACTTTCTTCCATTTTGAATTCAGGATCATACTGGCGGACAGAGCGGCGTTCTTTGGCTACGGTTAGAAAATCCGTATCCTCCAGCTGCTTCGGTGCTTCTTTCGTTGTATCGATTTCTTTTACTTTATTTAGGTATTCTTCTTTACTCATTGTATTTTGAGACATGATGATGCTCCTTTAAACTGTATTTATCACAAGAACAGTATATGATTTAACTGTTCCTTTGTCAACTACAGTTTATGATAACCCAAGAAAAGCCCGGCATAACGTTTCGCTTCCATCCGTTTCTGTTCATAAGACTCTTTTTACGAATGGAATGGCGAGATCAACTCCAGCTTTCCGTAGTGACGCCTGTGGGAAAAAGATCCACCGATAAGCGGAACGTGACCTTACTAATCATGAGCTGAATTTGAGGGTGCCCTTTGTTGAATAAAAGGTCGTCCATTTTCCATACAAAAAACATCTCGGATTTTACAGAAAAAAAGGACTGCCGAGAATTCTCTCGACAGTCCGTCTAAAACAACATTACGATTCCTTTTGAATCAGGTCGGCAATGGTTTTCTCTTCAAGCCCGGCTACAACCCAGCTTTCCATATCATTACGGAGTTCAATCAAGGATTCCCTTGTAGAAGGCGCAAAGCATTCTTTGCCTCCGACATTAAAGAAACCCTTCGGAAAAGTTTCCGCTCTCATTGCTTCATAGACTTCTGACAGCTTTATATCTTCGGGGTCTTTCACTAAGGAATAGCCCCCTTCTCTACCTTCTTTGGCGTGAATCAATCCCGCCTTCACTAAGTGACGGAGGATCTTTCTTAAGAACACAGATTTGGATTCCAGCTTTTCGGCAAGCTTTCCACTCGGGCAGAGTCCTTCATTTTCAGCAAGGACGACAAGGGCCTGAACAGCCATCCCAAACCATCGTGTGCTTGATACCTTTTCTGCCATGATTTCACCTCTTCATCTGCTTCTTATTTTGGGACATCCTGCAAAAAAAGTCAAAACACCGGAACGGCAAAAAAGCCCCGGCCGGAGCCGGGACTTTCCATCCTTACTGTGTAAGAGCCAGTTTCAGTGTATGATCACCAACGGTATACTCTTTCATTTCCTCTTTTTCGCCGACCGTGAGCTCCTTAACGAGGACATTCTCACGAATCAGCTGTTCGTTCTGCTTAATGGCTTCCTGTACTTCTTCATCACCGGCAAGAGCGATGTCGACACGAAGATCGATCGGCAGGTCCTGCTGCTTCCGCTCATCCTGAATCACACGAATCACTTCACGGGCAAGGCCCTCAAGGCGGAGCTCTTCTGTGATGGATGTATCAAGAACGACGTGGAAGTCCTGGTTGGACCCCATGGACAGGCCGGCGTCGGCCACACGTTCCACGTTCAACAGATCCATCGGTACTTCAACCTCACCATCGGCTGTTGGCACGACTGCTTTTTCATTTTGGACAACGGCTGCGGCTTCTTCTTCCGACAGCTTTTCCAGATAGCCTTTGACGAGACCGACATTCTTACCAAGTACCGGGCCGGCTGCGCGGAAGTTCAGCTTCACTTCATAACGGACAAGATCCTCGGAAGACTGCTTAACAACAACTTCTTTGACGTTGATCTCATCACGGATGATGCTGCTGTATTCCTCCAGCGCCTTGCCCAGATCCGGGTTGACCGGAATGACGACAAGCTCAGAGAGCGGCTGTTTCGTCTTGATCGCTTCTGTATTACGCACACCACGGGCAAGCTCGACCACCTGCAGGACAGCGTCCATATCTTTTTCCAGCTGTTTATTGACGACAGCATCGTCCACTTTCGGGAAGTGGGCCAGGTGCACACTTTCACCCGTCAAGTTCTGGTAGATATCCTCAGCCAAGAACGGTGTGAACGGAGCCATCAACTGGCTCAGCTGCGTCAGCACTTCATGAAGCGTATGGTAGGCCGCTTTTTTGGACTCGGTCATGCCTTCTTCCCAGAAACGGTCACGGGAGCGGCGGATGTACCAGTTACTCACTTCATCGATATATTTCTCAAGAGCCTTCGCTCCTTTGGTGAAGTCGTAATCCTCAAGGGCTTCTTCCACGACAGCTGTCACACTGTTCAAACGGGAAAGGACCCAGCGGTCAAGCAGCGTCTTCTCCCCGGTTTCATCCTTATTGAACGTGTAGCCGTCGATATTCGCGTACAGCGTATAGAAACCGTGCGTGTTCACAAGGGTATCAATGACTTTGGACTTGGCTTCAATCACGACACGCTCAGAGAAACGTTTGTTGTTCCAAGGGGCACTGTCCGCAAGAAGCGCCCAGCGGAACGGATCGGCACCGAACTTATTGACGATGTCTGTCGGATTAAGGGCATTTCCCTTACTCTTCGACATTTTACGGCCTTCTTCATCAAGAATGTGGCCGGTGGAAAGGACGCGCTTATACGGTGCTTTGCCTGTGAACAGCGTAGAAACCGCAAGCAGGCTGTAGAACCAGCCACGTGTCTGGTCAATTCCTTCACAGATCACATCAGCCGGGAACTGCTTTTCAAACTGCTCCTGGTTTTCGAACGGGTAATGCTGCTGGGCAAACGGCATGGAACCGGAATCGAACCAGACGTCAATGACTTCCGGCACACGGTCCATCGTGCCGCCACATTTTTCACAGGAAACCTGAACACGGTCGACGTAAGGCTTGTGCAGCTCAACGTCTCCGATATCTCCGATCGCTTTTTCCTGAAGGTCCGCTTTACTGTGCGGAGCGTATTGGTGGTCACAGGAATTACACATCCAGATCGGCAGCGGTGTTCCCCAGAAACGGTTCCGACCGATGTTCCAGTCGACCATATTCTCGAGGAAGTTTCCGAAGCGTCCGTCTTTGATGTGATCCGGATGCCAGTCGACCTGCTGGTTGTTGGCAAGGAATTGATCCTTAAGCTCTGTCGTTTTGATGAACCAGCTTTCGATTGCGTAATAAAGCAGTGGTGAATCACAGCGCCAGCAGTGTGGATAGCTGTGCTCATATTTTTCTTTATGGAAAAGAAGACCTTCATTAGCCAGGTACTTCACGATATCTACATCACAGTCTTTCACGAAGCGTCCTTCGAATGGAGGGATATCTGCTGTGTAGCGTCCCTGTCCGTCTACAACGTTAAAGAAGGAAAGATTGTGTTCTTTGACGAGGTTGTAGTCATCTTCCCCGTAGGCAGGTGCGATGTGAACAACACCCGTACCGCTTTCGGCGTTGACGAAATCTGCTTCGACAACGAAATGACCACGCTCAGGCTTTACAAACGGGAATGGTGCTTCATAGGATACACCGCTGAACTCGCTTCCTTTATGCTTGGATACGACCGTATAATCTTCGCCAAGATTTTTCTCAGCAAGAGCTTCAGCAACGATGTAAACTTCGCCGTCTTTTTCTGCTTTGATGTAATCGAGATCTGCATGGACAGCCAGGGTAACGTTGGCCGGAAGTGTCCAAGGCGTCGTCGTCCAGCCAAGGAAGAATTCATTCTCTGTCCCTTTGACCTTGAACTTCGCTGTCGCGGACAAGTCTTTCACATCTTCATAGCCTTGAGCCACTTCGTGGGAGCTCAAGGTTGTCTGACAGCTCGGGCAGTACGGAGTAACCCGGTGACCCTTGGATAGCAGGTTGCGCTTATGAAGGTCACTCAGGATGTACCAGACGCTTTCAATATAACGGTCCTGAAGCGTTACATACGGATCATCCATATCGAGCCAGTACCCGATGGATTCCGTGAATTCACGCCACTCTTTTTCATAGTTGAAGACACTTTCCTTACACTTCTCGATGAACTTCTCTACACCATATTCCTCGATCTGCTGCTTTCCGGAAATGCCGAGCTGCTTTTCAACTTCCAGTTCAACCGGAAGACCATGAGTATCCCAGCCGCCCTTACGCAGCACCTGATAGCCCTGCATCGTTTTGTAACGGCCCACAAAGTCCTTGATGACCCGGCCGAGGACGTGACCCGCGTGCGGAAGTCCGTTCGCTGTCGGAGGTCCTTCATAAAAAACGAAAGTTTCTGCGCCTTCGCGCTCATTCATGGAGCGTCGGAAGACATCTTCTTGTTTCCAGTAATCTTTGACACGATTCTCGCGGTCTAAAGCCACTTCCTTCGTATTGACACTGCGCATTTCTTCCACCTCTTACCCTTTTATTTTGTATAGATAATCACATGGGACACAACTGGATACAGTTTCCCTGAAAAAAACAAAAAATCCGCCCCTGTATGAAAACAGGGACGGATGTTCATTCCGCGGTACCACCCATATTCCGTGCAGGTTCAGCCGCACGGCGCTCGGTAAAAAACGGATAACGGACGTCAGCCGGTTCCACCTACTCTCAATCATTTCAGCAGAACTTCTCAGGGATGATCTTCAACCGATTCCGCCGTCGCTTTCCACCAGCCAGCGACTCTCTACAGGTCAGGTGATCGATTTACTCTTCCCGTCAATGAAACTATACGTATCTTCTCTAATCGTACAATGGAACGTCAGGGATGTCAAAAAGTTTCTTACCCCCATCTTCGCCCATTCCCCTACGGATTATACGTGTGGATTTCACTTTACACCCCCACTGATTTTCTGTCACTTTTTACGATTGGATCTTTGATTTGTTCTGGTGATCACGGCAGATCAAAGATTGGTATTATCCAAAACCAAAGCTTCGGATTACACTATAAACAACTCCATTGAAGGAAGGGTGTCTGTGATGAAAAACGAACAGAAACGGCGTGTACAGGAAACTTTCTCAAAAAACAAAGAGGCCTATGTCCAAAGCACCACCCATAACAACCCTGATGATTTGAGACTGTTGGTCGAATGGCTGAAGCCGGAAAAACACTGGAGGGTGCTGGATACAGCTACAGGCGGCGGTCATGTGGCCAAGGCCGTGCAGCCGTTCGTGAACCGTGTTTACGCGGCGGATCTGACAAAGGAAATGCTTCAGAACACAGCCGCCCATCTTTCCGGCATGGCCAATATCGCGTTCATTATAGCGGATGCTGAAGAGCTTCCTTTTCTTGACGATTACTTCGATGCGGTCACCTGCCGGATTGCTCCCCACCACTTTCCTGAACCCGATACCTTTGTATCGGAAGTCTCCCGCGTCCTGAAACCTGGCGGCCGCTTCCTCATGATCGATAACACAGCCCCTGAAGATGATCGGCTTGATCATTTTTACAACGCTCTTGAAAAAAGGAGGGACCCCAGCCACGTCCGCGCCTTGAAGGTATCGGAATGGGAGGCCTTATTCAACGACCAATCGCTGATTGTGAAGAAACACTTGAGACGACAGAAGACCCTCCCCTTTTCGTCGTGGGTGGCCCGCACCCAGCCTTCTCCAACAGAACAGCACGCCATAGAACAGGATTTATTATCGGCCGACAGCCATACGAAAGCCTACTTTTCGATTACATCATCAGATTCAGGTGTTGAACACTTTTCCATCGACGAGTATATGGTTCTTGTAGAAAAAGGTTCCTGCTAACGAATAATCCTCCACCTCATAGGAAGAATAACCAAAGGATATTGAAACTTGTTGTGAGGTGGGAAATCAAATGGATATCGTCGTCATGGCCCGTGCCCTTTTCGGAACTTCCCTGGGCTTCCATATCATCTACGCCACTATCGGTGTAGGGCTTCCCGTGATGATCATTATTGCGGAAGTTATGTATTTCATTAAAAAAGACAGCGATTATGCCCTGCTGGCGCGAAGATGGACGAAGGCTTTCGCCATCCTGCTTGCTGTATCGATCGCATCCGGAACAATTGTCGGCGTAATGATTTCCCTGCTGTTTCCTGATTTCATGGAAATCGTCGGCCAAGTCATCGCCCTGCCGTTCCAGATGGAGATTTTCGCTTTCCTGATTGAAGCGGTTTTCATGTCGATTTATTTATATGCGGCGGACCGCCTGCCGCCGACGCTCCGTCTTGTGAGCATCATCTCTGTTGCTCTTGGAGCGACTGCGTCGGCCATACTGATTACGGATGTGCATGCCTGGATGAACACCCCGGCGGGATTCCGGATGCTGCCGGACGGGGAGATTACAGACATCGATACGTGGGCGGCCTTTTTCAACCCGAGCTTCGGCGTCACCGCCATTCACGTTACCCTTTCCGCCTACATGACGGTGGCTTTTCTTGTGGCTTCCGTAGCCGCCCTCCGCTTGATGAAATCAAAAATCACTGATCAGGAGCGGGCCTACCATAAAAAAGCGTTGATGATCGCCCTTTATTTCGGCGCGTTGATGTCTTTGGGAACAGCGATCAACGGCCACGAAACCGCTCAAATGCTGCATGAATACAACCCAAGAAAACTGGCAGCTGCCGAAGGGCTGTTCGAAACTCAGCGTTATGCCCCGCTTTCTGTCGGAGGCTACACATCCCTCGAGGACCAGCGGGTGAAGTACGCCATTGAAATTCCATACGGACTGAGCTTCCTTGCTGGTGACCGGTTTGATACCGAAGTGATCGGTCTGAATGAATACCCGCAGGAGCTGTGGCCGCCCTTGTATGTCCATATTCTGTTCAATGTCATGGTCGGCATCGGTACCGTCCTGATTGCCGTCGCTTTTGCCGCCTTGTTCTGGAAACTTGTTCTTAAAAAAGAGTTTCCCGGATGGATTCTCGCCATCCTTGTCGTCAGCGGCCCGCTGGCTCTGCTGGCGATTGAAGCCGGCTGGTGCTTCAGCTGTATCGGGCGTCAGCCGTGGACGATTACAGATGTCCTGAGAACAGGGGAAGCTGCAACAAAATCCAAAAGTGTCGGTTTTCTCTTTTACTTGTTCATGGGTTTGTACATCACTCTGTTGTTCGTCACAGGATTCGTCCTCCGGTTCTATTTCAAGAGAAACCCTGTCAGCCGGGACTTGAGCTCTCAATAAAGGCAGAGAAAGGAAGAACATTTCATGGAAGCTTCAACACTGGCCGTCACCATTTTGTGGAGCCTGCTGTTCATTTACGCAATGCTTGGCTCTCTTGATTTTGGAGCAGGGTTCTGGGGGATGATTTATGGAAAAAGTGAAGAGAAAAGCGCCTCCCAGATTGCGAACCGCTTTTTATCTCCGACGTGGGAGGTCACCAATGTATTCCTCGTCATCTTCGTCGTATCTGTGGTCACGTTTTTCCCTTATGCAACGACGCTTCTGAGCAGTGTCCTGCTTGTTCCTGTCGCGCTCGGACTGCTGCTCCTGACGATCCGCACCACCTTTATGGTGTTCCAGCACTATGCTGGGAAATTTGTCGGACTCCTTCGTGTCACCTCCGGGGTCACAGGGCTGATCATTCCTGCCCTGCTCGTTAGTATTCTCCCGATCACCCTCGGTGGGTTCATCAGTTTCGAAGATGATTATCCACGGTTGGAATACGGAGATCTTCTGACCCATCCGACGCTGTACATGCACGTATTGTTCGGCCTTTCGACAGAACTGTTCATTTCTTCCGTCTTCTTAATGGATTATGCCAAGGAAGCCGAAGATTGGGACGCGTATGATACCTTCCGGAAACATGCTCTTTGGCTCGGACCTGTCAGCATCGCCGTCGCTATGCTGACCATTGGAACGTTTCCTGAAGAAGCTGGTTGGATCGTTGATAATATTGAGCAGAACTGGCTCATCTTCGGTCTTTCCTTATTGTTTTTCCTGATCGGCTATGTTCTTTTGTTTTTGAAAAAACCGGACGGAAGAAAGGGACGGGCCCGACCTGCCGTCATCATGATCGTGCTGCAGTACGGATTCGCTATTTATGCCTACGGATCCGCCCACCTGCCGTACTTGATTTACCCGGATTTAACAGTCAGCGATGGGTTCACCAACGCGTCCACCTTCTATCCGATGCTGATCGTTTACGCCGTCGGGTTCGGAATTTTGATTCCAGCCTTCTATTTATTCTGGAGGTTGTTCCTGAAAGACCGGCGCTACTTAAAGCAGCAGTAAGCACATGCAGCCACTTCCCTGCGGGGATGGCTGCTCTTTTTTGTTTACCCACTTTCTGTAAAAGGGTACTGAACTACAAAAAAGGAGAAACGCTATGACAGAACTATCGAACTCCTATTTGGAAGAAGCCATTGAAGACAGCCGTCCCTATGCTTCTCAAGGAAAGGTGAATATGAACCTTCCTGATTACGGGGAGGCAAATAAAGACTACCTCGGCGTCAGCATCATCACGACAGACGGCTCGAGTTACAGCGCCGGGGATCATGATAAATACATTCCGATGCAGAGTACCTCAAAAGTCATCAGCTTGATGCTTGCTCTCCAGGACTTCGGAAAGGACCGTGTTTTTCAAACTGTAGGAATGGAGCCGATGGGAGATTTCTTCAATTCCATCAGCCAGCTGGAATCCTATGACACAAGCAAGCCTTTCAATCCGATGATTAACGCGGGCGCCATCGCTACAGCTTCCCTTATTAAAGGACAGAGCGTGGAAAACCGGTTCGACCGCTACATGAATTTCTTAAAGAAAATCACCAGCAACGATCATCTAGAAATGAGCGGTGAGATGTACGAAGCAGAAAAGGCGAACGGCTCGCGCAACCGTTCCCTCGCCTACTTTATGCACAGCACAGGAACCCTTGTGACCGATGTGGAAGAAGCGCTGGATTTATACTATCGTATGAATTCAGTCATGATGTGCTGTCATGACTTTGCCCGGGTCGGCTTGTTCCTTGCTAAAGGCGGTCTCGATCCAGATACGGAAGAAAGCTTGATTCCTGCCCACCACCTAAGAACCGTAAAAGCCATCATGATGACCTCCGGGATGTACAACTCCTCCGGTCACTACGCAGTCGAAGCTGGATTCCCGTGTAAAAGCGGAGTATCCGGGAGCATCATCGGTACGGTTCCTGGAAGAATGGGCATCGGTGTCGTCGGCCCTGCCATTGATGAAAAGGGAAACAGTACAGCCGGCGGCGCTTTGATCAAAAAAATGTCCAGGGACCTGAAATTAAATATGTTCGGCATAGAAAATACAGAAAGGACGAAGGACCATGCCTTTTGATTACGATCTGGATTTTGATTCCATTGATTTCAGAGAAGAACCCGGAAAATACCGCGTCGGGCGCGGAGAACAGGGGGTGCTTCTCGTCGAGCCCTACAAAAGTGAAATTCTGCAGCACTGGCGCTTCAAAACACCTGAGATCGCAAAAGAGTCGTCAGAAAAAATCTACGCCATGTTCGAAGAGTATAAGAAAAACGATGATTTTGTCGGCATGGATATGGCCCGTAAATTCCTCCAGATGGGGTATACACGCTCGCGACGGTACGCCAATTATAAAGGCGGAAAAAAATACGATGACGATGGAGATATCAATGACCGGGATATAGATGAGGAAAAAGCAGAATCAGCCCGGATTTTCGAAGAGAAATGGATCAAAGTCCGCGAAGATGAAGAATACCTTGAGAAAAAACGGGCCCACCAAAAGGAATACGGATAAAATCAGGACGTTCCGATTAAAAATTGGAAAATCTTCCGCATGCATATTGTCAAAACTTTCTGAGTAGTGTAGAGTAGTCATCAACATTTACATGAACTTACAATTATATTCTTATCAAGAGAGGCAGAGGGACTGGCCCTGTGAAGCCTCAGCAACCCCTGGTATCGACCAGAAGGGTGCTAACTCCAGCAAGTTGTTGATCAACTTGAAAGATAAGAAGAAGCCTTGGAT
Organism: Halobacillus sp. ABH2_015; assembly: GCF_056158945.1. Lineage (NCBI taxonomy): Bacteria > Bacillati > Bacillota > Bacilli > Caryophanales > Bacillaceae > Halobacillus > Halobacillus sp. ABH2_015. The sequence goes on along the minus strand of NZ_JBSWUG010000002.1, from coordinate 3,807,777 downwards.
ATCCAGGACGCCTTCTTCTTAGAGAAGGCGTCCTTTTTGTTTTCACACTGCTTCCTCTCTTGATCGGTTCATAAACGAAAGGAGTATTTTTATGTGTCACACGGAAACAAAATTCGTCCAGACAGGAAACCAGCGGAACGAACCGTATGGAGCGATCAACCCACCGGTTTACTTTTCCACCCCTTACCGGCACCCAGGGCTCGGGGAATCTACAGGGTTTGATTATACGCGGACGGGCAACCCGACAAGAAAAATCCTGGAAGCCTCCATCGCCGATATCGAAGAAGGTGATGCAGGTTTTGCCTTCAGTTCCGGAATGTCCGCCATCCAGACCGTCCTCTCTCTTTTCCGCGAAGGAGATGAAATTCTCGTATCCGAAGATTTATATGGAGGGACCTACCGCTTATTTGAACATATGAAGGAGCGTTACCGTCTGCAGTTTACCTACCTGGAAAACGAAAAGCTGAATGACCTGCCTTCTTATGTGACCGAACGTACGAAAGCCGTTTACATTGAAACTCCGACAAATCCGCTCATGCACCAAACCGACATCAGGCAGATGGCCGGACTAGCAGAAAAACAAGACCTCCTGCTGATAGTCGACAACACCCTTTATACACCAGTTCTCCAGCAGCCGCTGAAGGAAGGAGCGGACGTCGTCATTCACAGCGCGACGAAATACCTGGCCGGACATAACGATGTTCTGGCCGGACTGCTTGTCAGTAAAGGCGCAGACATCAGCGAAAAGCTCGCTTTTCATCAAAATACATCCGGAGCTGTCCTGTCGCCGTTTGACTCCTGGCTCGTCATGCGCGGCATGAAAACCCTGCCTCTACGAATGAGGCAGCATGAAGGCAACGCGAAAGCCGTCGTTCAATTCTTGGAGGATCATCCATGTGTGAGTGATATTTTCTACCCAGGAAAAGGCGGCATGGTGTCCTTCCGACTAAAGGAAGAAGCCTGGATCGATCCTTTTCTAAGAGGATTGAATTTAATCAGTTTCGCGGAAAGTCTCGGAGGTGTGGAAAGCTTCATCACCTACCCCGCCACCCAGACCCACGCCGATATCCCTGAAGAAGAACGCGTCCGCTACGGCGTGTGCAATAAACTGCTCCGTTTTTCCGTAGGCGTGGAGCACATCGATGATCTTTTGAGAGATCTTCAATCTACTTTGAGTCAATTACCTAAGGAGGAATCCGTCCAATGAATACCCATTCCCTGCAGACCCGCCTGCTTCACAACGACCAGAAGTTCGATCCGCAGACCGGAGCGGTGAGTGTCCCGATCCAACAGGCCTCAACCTTTCACCAACAGGATTTTGACACACCGGGGGATTACGACTACAGCCGGTCGGGAAACCCGACAAGAACAGCGTTGGAAGAGACGATCGCCGGCCTTGAAAACGGCACGAAAGGCTTTGCTTTCGCCTCCGGAATGGCAGCGATTTCCACAGCGTTCATGCTTTTATCCAAAGGGGATCACATCGTTATAACCAAGGACGTATACGGGGGGACTTTCCGAATGATCCACGATGTTCTCCACCGCTTTGGAATCGATCACACCTTTGTTGACATGACCGATCTTCATGAAGTGGCTACAGCCATAAAGCCGAATACGAAGCTGTTATATATTGAAACTCCTTCCAATCCAACACTTGAAATCACTGATATAAGGGCAGTGGCAAAACTCGCCAAAGCGAACAACTGCCTCACCTTTGTCGATAACACCTTTATGACACCAGCCCTGCAGCGTCCGCTCGACCTTGGCGCCGATCTTGTCCTCCATAGTGCAACGAAGTTCATTGCCGGACACAGTGATGTCGTTGCCGGCTTAGCTGTGACCAACAGGGAAGATGTCGCAGAGGCTCTTTCTTTTCTACAGAATTCTTTCGGATCTATTCTGGGCGCACACGATTGCTGGCTCGTGCTCCGCGGCCTGAAGACACTCCACTGCCGAATCACCCAATCATCTCAATCAGCGGCAAAAGTCGCAGAAGCTTTATCCAGTCACCCTCTGGTCGAGCACGTGTACTACCCAGGCTTCCGCTGTCATCCGGGGAATTCCACCCACACGTATCAATCCGACGGGTATGGAGCCGTTCTATCGTTCCGCCTCCGTGACGAGGAGGCGGTCCGCCAATTCACAAAAGCGGTCGAAATTCCGGTGTATGCCGTAAGTCTTGGAGCTGTCGAGTCGATCTTATCGTACCCGGCGCGGATGTCCCATGCCTCCATGCCTAAGGAGGAACGGGCCAAACGCGGCATCACGGACGGACTGCTGCGTTTATCGGTCGGATTGGAAAAGCCGGAGGACCTGATCGCAGACTTTTCGCAGGCTTTGAACCAAATCGAACGGACTACTGAAGACAGGAGGGTGAGTATATGACATTACGTGAAGCCCTCCATAGACAAACACTGGTCGGAGACGGGGCGATGGGGACTCTTCTTTATTCCTACGGGGTCGACCAGTGTTTCGAGGAACTGAACCTTTCGCATCCAGAAGAAGTGAAAAGCGTTCATGACGCTTACGTCCAGGCAGGAGCCGATTTGATTCAAACCAATACGTACGGCGCCAATTACATCAAGCTTGGCCGTTACGGCCTCGAGGATCACGTGAAGGAGATCAATACAGCCGCTGTCCAGCTCGCAAGACATGCCGCCGGCGACAAGGCGTATGTACTCGGAACGGTCGGCGGCATCCGGGGGGTTCAGAAACAAGCTGTTTCTCTTGAGGAAATAAAACGAAGCTTCCGCGAACAACTCTACTGTCTTTTGTTTGAACAAGTGGACGGCCTTCTTTTTGAAACCTTCTATGATCTAGAGGAACTCTCCACCATTCTGTCGATCGCCCGGAAGGAAACAGACCTTCCTCTGATTGCCCAGGTATCGATGCATGAACCCGGGGTGCTGCAGGATGGTACACCACTCCCTGACGCGCTCACTCATCTGGAAAAAATCGGAGCGGACGTGACAGGCATCAACTGCCGTCTCGGCCCGTACCATATGATCCAGTCCTTAGAAGAAGTGCCCTTACCCGAAAAAGCTTTTCTATCGGTCTATCCGAATGCCAGTCTGCCGGCCTTTCAGGATGGCAGACTGGTTTATGCGACAGATCCCTCCTACTTTCAAAAAAGCGCCCGGGCGCTTTACGACCAAGGGGCGCGGATCATCGGCGGGTGCTGCGGCACAACACCGGAGCACATTGAAGCCATCGCATCCAAAGTAAAAGGAAAAGCACCGATCAAAGAAAAGATTGTAGTTGTCCGACAAAAGGCCGAAACAGCCGTCCAATCCACTAAAGATCAACGACCACACCTCCATGAAGCGGCGAAGAAAGGCCGGTCCATCATTGTCGAACTGGATCCCCCGAAAAAGTTGAACATCGATCGTTTTCTTAAAGGGTCCAAAGCGCTTCAGGAAGCTGGTGTTAACTCGATCACCCTTGCGGATAACTCCCTAGCCTCTCCACGAATCAGCAACTCTGTCATGGCTTCGATCATTAAAGAAAAATATGATGTCGATCCACTCGTCCATATCGCCTGCCGGGACCGCAATCTTCTCGGTCTGCAGTCCCACTTGATGGGTCTTCATACACAAGGCATCCGCCAAGTCCTGGCGGTCACCGGCGATCCCACGAAGATCGGGGATTTTCCTGGAGCGACGTCTGTCTATGATTTGTCATCTTTGGATCTCATTCACTATATTAAGCAGATGAACAGAGGCATTTCTTTTTCCGGAAATTCTCTCGGGAACCAAACATCATTCTCAGTCGCTGCAGCCTTTAATCCGAATGTAAGAAATTTGAACCGTGCCGTCGGAAGAATGAAGAAGAAAATTACCTCCGGCGCCGATTACTTTATCAGTCAGCCTGTGTTTAACGAAGAGCAGCTTCTCGAAGTCTATGAAGCGACAAAACAAGTGGAAGCCCCTCTTTACATCGGCATCATGCCGTTGACAAGCGCACGCAATGCTGAATTCCTTCACAATGAAGTGCCCGGCATCACCCTGTCTCCTTCCATACTGGAAAAAATGGAAAAAGCCGGACAGGACCGGAAACAAGCACAGGCCGAGGGCATCAGCATAGCAAAGTCCCTCATCGATACAGCGGTTGACCTGTTTAACGGCATTTACTTGATCACCCCGTTCCTCCGCTACGAGATGACGGTGGAACTAACGAAGTACATTAAACAGAAAACAAAGGAACAGGAAAGGAAGATGTCCGATGGCATCCACATGGTTTGACGAACAACTGAAAAAGAGGATTCTCATTTTGGACGGAGCCATGGGGACGATGCTTCAGGAAGTCGGCCTGAGCCCTGAGGATTTTGGCGGCGAGGACTACGACGGATGCAATGAATATTTGAACCTCACCTGCCCGGAGTTGATTGATACCATCCACACCCGGTATATGGAAGCGGGAGCGGACATTATCGAAACCAACACGTTTGGTGCGACGAGCCTTGTCCTCGATGAATACAATCTCGGTCACCTGGCTGAGGAAATCAATATCAAAGCAGCACAAATCGCTAAAACGGCTGCAGAACGAATGAGCACAGAACATCACCCCCGCTTTGTTGCAGGAGCGATGGGGCCGACGACGAAAACCTTATCCGTCACCGGTGGGACGACATTCGAGCAGCTGGCGGACACCTATGAGGAACAGGCACGCGGATTAATGAGGGGAAACGTCGACCTTCTGTTGTTAGAAACGTCCCAGGATATGCTGAATGTCAAAGCGGCCTATCTCGGGATTACACGAGCCGGTCATGCACTCGGAATCGAGCTGCCCCTTATGATTTCCGGTACGATTGAGCCGATGGGAACGACCCTTGCCGGACAAAGCATAGAAGCCTTTTATTTATCGCTGGAACATATGAATCCGGCTGTCGTCGGGTTGAACTGCGCCACAGGGCCGGAGTTTATGCGGGATCACCTGCGCTCTCTATCGGATCTTGCTGCCACCTCCGTCAGCTGCTACCCCAATGCAGGACTGCCCGATGAAGAAGGACATTATCATGAAACCCCGGCTTCTCTCGCATCTAAAGTGGCAGGTTTTGCTGAAAAAGGATGGTTGAATATTGTCGGCGGCTGCTGTGGCACGACGCCGGATCACATTCGTGCCATAGCGGAAGCCGTCAAAGAGTACACTCCAAGAACCGCCCCGGAAGACCATGCCCACGCACTAGCCGGAATCGAGCCGTTGATTTATGATGACCCCGCTGACCGCCCGATCCTTGTAGGGGAGCGGACGAACGTAATCGGGTCCAGAAAGTTCAAACGGTTGATTGCAGAAGAAAAATACGAGGAAGCGTCGGAAATTGCCCGCGCCCAAGTGAAAAAAGGAGCACAGGTCATCGATATCTGTCTCGCCGACCCGGACCGGGAGGAAATCAAGGATATGGAAGCCTTCATGAAGCAGGTCGTCAATAAGGTGAAGGTGCCTCTGGTAATCGACTCCACGGATTATCACGTCATCCGGAAAGCACTTACCTTTTCCCAGGGGAAAGTGATCATTAACTCCATCAACCTGGAGGATGGTGTAGAGCGCTTCAAAGAGGTGCTTCCCCTAGCTAAGCAGTTCGGAGCGGCACTTGTTGTCGGGACGATTGATGAAACGGGGATGGCCGTTACGGCGGAGCGGAAACTGGAAATCGCCGAACGTTCCTTTGATATTCTCGTAAACGAATACGAAATCAACCCACGTGATATTATTTTTGACCCCCTCGTCTTCCCCGTCGGTACCGGAGATGCGCAGTATATCGGGTCAGCAGAAGCGACAATTGAAGGCATCCGGTTGATGAAGCAGCACCTTCCTCTCTGCCAGACTGTCCTCGGGGTGAGTAATGTATCTTTCGGGCTTCCTCCAGTCGGCCGGGAAGTGCTGAACGCTGTCTATTTGTATCACTGTACAAAAGCGGGTCTCGATTACGCGATTGTGAATACGGAAAAGCTCGAGCGGTACGCCTCGATCGGCGGGGATGAAATCTCCCTCGCCGATGAACTGCTGTTTCATACCAATGACGCAACACTGGCAGATTTCACAGCTTTTTACCGCGGAAAGAAAAAGGAATCCAAAACGCCGACATCAACCATGACTCTTGAGGAGCGGCTCGCTCATTATGTCGTGGAAGGTACGAAGGAAGGGCTGATCCCTGATTTGAACCTCGCCCTCCAACAGTATGACACACCTCTTTCGATTATTAACGGTCCATTAATGACCGGCATGGCTGAAGTCGGCCGCTTGTTCAATGATAACCAGCTGATTGTCGCTGAGGTTCTGCAGAGTGCCGAAGTCATGAAGGCTTCCGTCGCCTACCTTGAGCCGCATATGGAAAAAGGGGATGCTTCCAATAAAAAAGGCAAGGTTCTGCTTGCGACAGTCAAAGGAGATGTTCATGACATCGGCAAAAACCTGGTCGAAATCATCTTAAGCAACAATGGTTTTGAAGTCGTCGACCTCGGAATCAAAGTGACACCCGCAGAGCTGATTCAGCAGATACAGCAAGAAAAACCGAGCATTGTCGGACTCTCCGGTCTTCTTGTGAAGTCTGCCCAGCAGATGGTATTAACCGCTCAGGACTTGAAACAGCAGAACATCCACCTGCCGATTCTTGTCGGCGGCGCTGCCCTGTCGCGGAAGTTCACCCATACAAAAATTTCACCGGAATATGGAGGGCCTGTCTTATATGCCAAGGATGCCATGGACGGGCTGGCTATATCCAATCAATTAAGCAGTGAAGACTCCAGGGAACAGTTTCTGAGTGAACAGGCTGAAAGACAGGCAGCTGCAGTCGAGCGATCGAACCGTCCAGCCCCGGAAAAAAACAGAGGCGGAGGCACAACCACGGCTGTCCGCCCAGTCTCAACGGTTGCTGCAAATGGACCCGTCTACCAGCCACATGACTTTCAGCGGCATTTGATTAGCCGACACCCAGTCGCACACGTTGAACCGTATATCAATAAGCAGATGTTGATTGGACACCACCTCGGATTAAAGGGTAGATTCGAGAAGCTGCTGGCAGAAGGAAATCAAAAAGCCGTCCATTTAAACGAAGTCGTCAATCAACTGCTGACGCAGGCCAAACAAAACAATTGGATCGAACCTTCTGCCTTATACCAGTTTTTCCCCGCGCAGTCCGACGGCGATGATGTCCTGATCTACGACCCCCGGGATCAAACCCGTCTCATGGAACGCTTTACGTTTCCAAGGCAGCAGAAAGAACCGTTCCTCTGCCTGGCAGACTATGTAAGATCCGTTTCAAGCGGAGAGATGGATTATGTCGGTTTTTTCTCAGTTACCGCAGGCAAAGGAATCAGACAGCGGTCCGTGGAACTGAAAAATAACGGCCGGTACCTGGAGAGCCATGCGCTGCAGGCACTGGCTCTGGAGACAGCCGAAGCGCTGGCTGAAAAGATTCACCAGGAAATGCGTGACCGCTGGGGATTCCCGGATGCGACAGACTTTACAATGCAGGAACGATTTTCAGCCAAATATCAGGGACAGCGGTATTCTTTCGGCTACCCGGCGTGTCCAGAGCTTGAAGATCAGAAGAAGCTGTTCCGACTTCTTCAACCAGAGGATATTGGTATTGATCTGACAGAGGAATGCATGATGGAACCGGAAGCTTCCGTAACAGCGATGGTCTTTGCCCATCCGGAAGCCCGTTACTTCAACGTTCATTAAAACGAAGCGGAAAAGCTCTATACCGATATAAAACCCGTACAGAGACCAAGATTTCTGAGTCACTGTACGGGTTTATCCTTTGATTGCCGCGCTCGTCCACGAATGGCCGTTTTTACAGAACAAAAGACCTGTGACGCGAATTATTTGTCATCGCGGTATTTATAAATGACGGTACTGTATACCTGCGTCTTCGCTTTAGGATCCAGGAAAATGGCAGCGCTGTTGATGGCAGCCATTGCTTCATTGAATCCGGAAGCAATCAGCATCGTTTTACTCGGATAGACCACCGCATCCCCTGCTGCGAATACTCCGGGAATATTGGTACACATGTCCGTTTCTACAGGAATCCGTCCTTTATCGGTATGGATTCCCCACTGATCATACACACTTTTCTCCATCTGCAGCCCTTCATAAACGAGAAGGTGATCAAGAGAAAGCTCTGTACCATCGCTCAGAATCACCCCTGTCATCTGTCCGTCTGCCTCTTTCAACTGCTGAACAGTCCGGCCGTACTGGACGTGGACAGAAGATGCCAGCAGTTTTTCCTCATCCTTTTCATAAACAGCTTTAAAGGCGCTGCCCCTATTGATCAGCGTCACTTCATCAGCGGATTCTTCCAGCGCAAGCGCCCAGTCGATTCCGACACGGTTTTCTGATACAACAGCGGTTTTCAGTCCTTTGTACTGTTCCTTATTTTTTATCGTGTAGTGGATCTGTGTGCCATCATAAGCAGCGGCGCCATTCACCTGGAGAGGCTGCATTTGGAAAGTCCCCAGTCCGGAAGCGATCAGGACGGTCCTTGTATAATGAGCGGACCCATCATGGGTCACGAGAAGAAACGTCCCATCTTCCTGTTTCTGAAGGTCTTTTACTTTCGTCCCTGTCACAAGAGCCGGTTGAATGCTCTGTGCCTGTTTTTCCACATTTGCCGCAAGTTCCTCCCCGGAAATCCCGGGAAAACCGCCGACATCATAAATTAGTTTCTCCGGATAAAAGAACGAAACCTTGCCACCTGTTTCCGGCTGGTCTTCCATCACCTTCGTCTTCAGCCCTCTCATCCCACTATAAAAAGCGGCGTACATCCCCGTCGTACCTCCGCCGATAATGGTTACATCATACATTTCCATCTCTGTCACCTTCTCCGCTTCATATATGTTCGTACACGTGTTTACCTCCCATTGTACGGAGGGCGGAAATAGAATGCAAAAGTAAATCTTTTGTAAAGGTTACAGGTATTCCATTGCTTTCTCCAGACCGTTATCGTATTATGATATCGGATTTTGATAATGGAGGTGATCGATGTGCTGAGAGATTTTTTTCTTGGTTCGATTAAGATCCATATCCTCTATCACGCCAGTATAGAACCGATATACGGCGCGTTTCTTATGGAGGAGCTTGCTTCCCACGGTTATGACATCAGCCCGGGGACCCTCTACCCTACGCTCAAGCAGCTGCACAAGGATGAGCTGCTGGAAAAATACGAGGAGAAGGTAGAAGGGAAAATCCGCAAATACTATGTCATTACAAGTAAGGGGCAGCAGATGCTGAAAGAAGGAAAACAGCAGGTCCAGGAACTTGCTGAAGAAATCTTAGGAAAAGATTGGAGGGAAATTTCAGATGAGTCCATCAAAGAAAAGTAACTGGCTGGAAATTCTGCGCACGTCGACAAAACTCGGCTTCACGTCCTTCGGCGGTCCTATCGCGCACCTTGCCTATTTTAAGGACGAATACATCGATCGTAAAAAGTGGCTCGATGATAAAACCTATGCTGATATCATTGCCCTCTGCCAATTTCTCCCCGGCCCGGCAAGCAGTCAGGTAGGGATTGCCATAGGTATGCTGCGCGGAGGGTTCATTGGAGGATTGATTTCCTGGTTCGGTTTTACGATGCCGTCCATTCTGGTTCTTATTCTATTCGCTATGCTTTATCAATCCTTTGACTTGGCAGATGCCGGTTTCATCCACAGCCTTAAAGTCGTTGCCGCAGCTGTCGTCCTGCATGCATTGATGGGCCTTGGTAAAAAGCTGACCCCGGACAAGCCGAGAATTGCGATGGCCCTGGCAGCCGCCTTGATTCTGCTGCTTTATCCATCCGCCTGGATGCAGCTGGTCATCATATTCGCTGCGGGCGTCTTCGGATGGAAGATGTTTTCCGGATTGAATCCATCTAAAATTCAGCCGTTTCCTGTCACCTTTTCTAAAAAAGCAGGAATCGCGTCCCTCAGCATTCTTGTCGGCCTGCTTATTTTCCTGCCTGTGCTGGCCAGGAATACAGACAATCTGTTCATCCAGCTGTTTGATACATTCTTCCGGGTCGGGTCTCTTGTTTTCGGGGGTGGTCATGTCGTCCTTCCGATGCTGGAACGGGAAGTTGTTCCGACCGGGCTTTTATCTGCCAGTGATTTTCTGGCCGGATATGGAATGGCCCAGGCTGTTCCCGGACCTTTGTTCACGTTTTCAAGCTATCTCGGTACGATGATTCAGGGAATACCTGGAGCTGTCGCCGCGACGGCAGGGATTTTCCTTCCGTCTTTCCTGTTTCTTGTAGCCGCGCTCCCGTTCTTGAACGAACTTAGAAAGCGGCCGGCTTTCCAAGGGGTTCTAACAGGCGTCAACGCCAGCGTCGTCGGCATCCTGCTGGCTGCCTTTTATGATCCGGTCCTTAAGAGCTCGATTTTAAGCGGAGAAGATTTCGCTCTCGCCGCCATCCTGTTCTCCCTGCTTCATTTCTTTAAAGTCCCGGCATGGGCCATCGTTATCATCGGGGTTGCTGCCGGAGCTGTGCTCAATATGTTATAGAAACCAGGCACAAAAGACTTTCTTTTGTGCCTTTTATTTTCGATCTTATTCAAAAAACTTTGGATCTTATGCAGGAAGTTCACTATAATAGTCGAACTTTATCAAAAGATGAAACTATGGAGGGAAACGCATGGCTGAAGAGCAAACCAGATATTCTCGACTAGCTCAAATTACCAAGCTGATCAACACCAAGCTGGATTTGCGCGAAGTATTAGAGCATGTAGTAACAGCCATATCAGAAGAAATCATGCGGTGCGATTCCGTGGGGATTTATCTGCCGCGGGAAGACGGCACGTACCAGGGGTATGTAGGAAAACCCAATACCATTAACGGCATGACATTGGATATGCACATTGTCGATCCGGAACAGGATCTGTTAGCCAAAGAAGTGATTGAAACACGGGAAGCAATTTATATTCCAGACACTTCCAAGGATGACCGCCCGGACCAGCGGGCGGTCCAGGCGTTTAAAATCAAATCGCTGCTTGTCGCTCCCATCTCCTATGAAGATGAATTGTATGGACTCGTCTTCTTGTTTGACTACGGGATCCCCATGGATTTGACGGACTCTGAGATTGAAAGTGTCAAAGCCTATATTCACATGGCCGCTGTAGCGCTGCGAAATGCCAACAACCTGACAAGAAAAGAAAAACTGATTTCAGAAAAGCAGCTTCTCCTTAACGTGACACGCGATTTATCTTTGTGCTCTTCGCTGCAGGAAGCTCTTGATAAATGTTTTTATTACCTTGGGGAAGTCCTTGGAAACCAGAACATCGGCGCCCATTTTATCGATCCTGTAGCAGAAGACCGCCTGAAGCCTGCGAGCCTGAACAAAAATAGTGATTGGACCGAGGAAGACTGGATCGCCACTCACCGAAAGACACGGTTCGATCATAAGGAAGACCTGATCTTTCAGGAAGTGATTGAAACGAAAAAGTCCGTGCTTGTCCCGGATGTGTATGAAGATGACCGCGTCAACAAGCACATTTGCAGGGAGTTTGGAATTAAAGGACTGTATATGATTCCTCTTGTATCACTTGGAGAAGTCCTTGGAGCCATCGCCATCGTCAATCTGACTGAAACGAACTTCCGTTTCACCCCCTCTGTCCGCCAGCTCGCTGAATCCATCGTGGATACCACAGCCCCCGTTTTATTCAATCTATTGTATATAGAAAAGCAGGAGGTTATCATCCAGGACCGCACCTCTGAATTAATAGAGAAAAACCGGGAACTGGAGGAAGCTTTCATAGAATTGAAGCAGATCAGCCGCGAAAAGGATTTGATCTTGAATTCAGCGGGCGAAGGGATTTTCGGCATCGATCTTGATGGAAATATCACCTTTGCGAACCCTTCTGCCACCAGTCTGCTCGGTTACGCCGATGAAACCGATGTAGTAGGCTTGTCCTACGCACGGATTTTCAAGTGGGAAGATCCGAGTGTGGACATCCACTCCTTCAAGGATCTCTATCTCTGGAAGGAAACTTACAGCGGGCAGGAGCACTTTTTCATAAAAAAAGACGGCGGATCGTTTCCTGTCGAATATGTCATTACACCTAAGCAGGAAAACGATGAGACCATCGGGTACGTAGTGACCTTCAAAGATGTGACATCACGCAAGCAGATGGAGGAAAAGATCAAGTACCATGCCTATTACGATGTCGTCACCAATATTCCGAACCGTGTCCTGTTCAGAGACAGGCTGAAGCAGGCGCTCAGCTATGCAGAATTAACAGGAAAATCGCTGGCCATTCTGTTTCTGGACCTCGACCGATTCAAGAAAATCAATGATACGTTCGGACACAGCTTCGGGGATATGGTGCTCCAGCAGGCCGCCCAGCGTCTGGAGCATGCCATTCCGAAGGAGGCGACGGTTTCCAGACAGGGAGGCGACGAATTCATCATCCTTCTTCCTAAAATCGACCGGACAGAAGATGCTGTCGCATGCGCAGAGCGGGTACTGGCTTCTTTCGATACGCCCTTTACGATTCAATCCCAGGAAGTAAGCATAAAAACCAGCATCGGTATCAGCTTATATCCGGAGAATGGGGACAATGTCGAATCGCTGATCAAACATGCCGATGTAGCGATGTATAAGGCGAAAGATTACGCAGGTAATCGGTATCAGCTTTTTTCCAATGATATCGAAGAACGTTCGGTTGAACAGATCAAGCTGGAGAATGACTTATTCAAAGCCCTCCAGCGCGGGGAAGAGTTTGAACTGTATTATCAGCCCAAATTCGACGTCCGCTCCGATGAATTGATCGGCACGGAAACACTGATCCGATGGAATCATCCGGAATTCGGTCTGCTTTCCCCCGGCCGGTTCATTCCGCTGGCGGAAGAAACCGGGTTGATTACTGCCCTTGGGGAATGGGTCATCAAAGAATCCTGCCGTCAGATGAAAAAATGGTACGACAAAGGGTGCACGCAGCTCGCCGTCTCCGCCAACCTGTCGCCGCAGCAGTTCCAGCAGACCGATCTTGCGTCCAAGGTAGCTGCTATTCTTAAAGAGACCGGTCTTCCACCACAGCTGCTGGAATTGGAGCTGACCGAAAATTTAATCGTCAACAATACCAATCAAACCCTTAAAACGATCCGGGAACTGAAGGACCTGGGTGTGCAGATATCTATTGATGATTTTGGCACGGGGTATTCCTCTCTCGGCTATTTGAAGGATTTCCCGGTGGATACACTTAAGATTGATAAATCCTTTATTGATCATATGACAACGAATGCGAACAATGCCGCCATCATCAAAACGATCATCACTCTGGCTGACAGTCTGAAACTGAACGTCATTGCAGAAGGGGTCGAGAGCAGAGATCAGGCTGATTTCCTTGCCCGGCACGGGTGCTACTGGATTCAAGGATATTTATACAGCCGCCCTCTTCCTGTATCTGAATTTGAGAAACGGTATGTCCCATCACAATCACAAAGGAGCTAACGAAATGAAATCTGTTCGAGCTGTACTGGATTATTTAGTTTCAGGAAATGTCTCTTATATTTTCGGAATTCCGGCTGGATCGGTGAATGCCTTTTTTGATGAGCTTTATGATACGCCTTCCATTACACCTGTAATTGCTAAGCATGAAGGAGCAGCCTCCTATATGGCCGCAGCCTATGCTAAGTATTCCGGTTCGCTGAGTGTGTGCATCGGAAGCAGTGGACCCGGAGGGACAAACCTGGTGACAGGAGCGGCGAATGCGATGCGGGAGCACCTACCTGTCCTGTTTCTCACCGGAGCTGTCCCTGTGGATACGGTCGGATTGAACGCGTCCCAGGAACTGCATGCGGACCCTCTGTATCAGTCGGTTACAAAATACAGCCAGCGTGTGGACCGGGCAGAGGACCTGCTTCCAGAAATTCATAAAGCGGTGGAAATTGCCCTGACCGGTGTTCCAGGCCCTGTGCATATCGCTATGCCGATCGACGTTCAGCTTTCATCCGTTATGCCCCCCGCTCTTCCGGCTTTTCCTGAACGCGTCCCCCTTCTTCCCGATGATGATAAAATCCAGGAAACGGCTGAAAAACTCGCCGGAACGAGTGGATTCATCTTCGCCGGCCAAGGGATCCGAGGGGCTGTCGAAGACGTACTGGAACTGGCTGAAACACTGGAATGGCCGATTATCACGACCCCTCAGGCGAAGGGATTCATCCCGGATGATCATCCGCTTCTGAAAGGGATATTCGGATTTGCCGGGCACGAAGAGGCTTCCGCATTCATTCATTCGAATGCAGCTGAAACCATCCTTGTGCTTGGGTCGAGCCTCGGAGAAACGGCTACGAACAACTGGAATCCCAATCTGGCCGCCAACCGTACGCTTATCCAGGTTGATTACGATGCTACGGTTTTCAACCGGAAGTATCCGGTAGACATGGCTGTACACGGGGATATCAATGTGACGGTATCTTCTTTGATTACAGCTTTGAACCAGCTTGGACACAGACAGAAACGAATGCCTGCCTTCCCACAGCGCTCACAGGAAATCACATCGGAGTATAACTCCCGGAACGTGCTGCTCTCCCTGCAGAAGCTCCTCCCTTTGAATACGCGCTATACAGTGGATATCGGAGAATTCATGGCTTATGTCGTTCACTATATGAACGTCCGTTCCACAGATTCTTTTGATATCAATGTCCATTTCGGAGCAATGGGAAGCGGCATCGGCAGTGCCATCGGTGCCAAGCTTGCAGAGCCGGAAAGACCTGTAGTAAGCCTTACCGGAGATGGCTGCTTCTTCATGCACGGGATGGAACTGCTGACAGCCAAAGAATACCACATCCCCGTATTGTTTATCGTGATGAATAATGCACGGCTCGGCATGGTCCATCACGGGCATACGCTGCAGTATAAGCGTGCGCATGAGCGGTTTGGTCAGGAAGCGGTCAATATTACGGCTATGGCCGCTTCTCTTGGTGTGCCGTCCGTTTCCGTCCATTCCATGGAAGATGTGAATGAAGAAACACTCGGAGAGGTTTTGAACAGCAGCGGACCAGCTGTTCTTGAGATTTCCCTTGTGGATGACAATGTCCCGCCTATGGGCGATAGAGTCAAATTCCTTTCTTCTTTCGGAAAATAAATCTATAAACGTCTGTCATTTTTTTGAAAACGATTGAATCTTTCCTGCGCCCTCTTTATGATAGAGATAATCTATATAAAGAGGGTGCTTTGTTTTGCTGAAAAATGTACTCATCGTGGGTATACTCGTATCCGGACTGTCCCTCACAGGATGTGGAGCATCGGAAAGTGAAGAGAGTCATGTTGAACATGCGAACGGAGATCTACGTGAAGAAACGGCTTCAGCGGATGTCCTCCCAGACTTCATGGACGGAAAACCTGAAAATGTCCAGAACATCTACCTGGCTGCTGCCCAGCACCGCGATCTGCTTGAAAACATCCCTTGTTACTGTGGCTGCGGAGAAAGCGCCGGCCATAAAGATAATTACGACTGCTTCGTTCATGAAAATCATGACGACGGCAAGATCATGTGGGATGACCACGGAACGAAATGCGGGGTCTGCCTTGAAATTGCTGCCTCTTCCATCAACGATTATCAGCAGGGGAAATCAATCAAGGACATCCGTGCAGATATTGATGAAGCATATGAAAACGGGTATGCAGAACCTACTCCAACCCCTGCTCTTTAATCAGATCGTTTTAAAATGAACGACAAAGGCCGCCCCGGAAACCGGGGCGGCCTTTGTTTATTCAGAAACAGCATATGGTACTCAGAGAGCGTCCGAGGTCACCCAATGATCCGGACTTATGGGGATAATAGAAAAGCACAGGTTCCTCTACAAGCTGAAGGGAGTCCATCTTCAGAACAAATCTTTCATGCCGTCTTTTCCACCGGCTTCTTCTGTTCGAATTTCTGTTTTAACTGTTTACGACCGCGGTGCAGTCTCGACTTCACCGCGCTCTGGGTTATGTTCAGAAGGTCCGCAATTTCCTTCTCCTTCATGCTGTACTGAAAGCTTAACTGAAGAACCTCCCTTATTTTAGGGGATAATAAGCCGATGGATGATAGGATCTCCTCCTCAAGCTGATGCCGTTCACACGTTGCTTCAACGAGAGAGCCCTGTTGACATAAAGAATCGGGCAGCGGGAAATGTTCAAGCGATACTACAACGGCACGCCGCTCTTTTCTCAGCAGATCGACCGCTTTTCTTGCGGCAATCGTCGACAACCAGGCCCCTGCTTTTTCCTCATCCGTCAGTTCATCCAGTTTGTGATAGGCTTTCAAGTACGTTTCCTGCACCACATCTTCAGCAAGGCTGTAGTTATTCACCACTTTATATGCAGAGAAAAAGACCCGCCGGTGATAACGCTCATAAAGTTCATAAATATCCATCCGGATCTCCCCCTTACTCAAAATGCTGACGAACGAAATCGGGAGCATTTTCTTTGGTGAACGTCACAATTTCATTATAGTCTTTGTTGGTATCATCATAGTAAAGGGCGACTATATAGGCGCCCTCATCCTGATTGTGTCCGCCTTGAAGCAGAGGCTCTATTTTCTCTTTCCCTTCCACGGCCAGTGGCTCCACGCCCTGTTCCAATAAACGATCAAAGATAAATCTCGGGTAATCCTCGGCGAACTGTTCCTCCGGCCATTCAAACACTTCCGCTTCGGCAATGTCCTCGGGTCCGACCATGAAGTCCTCATATAACCCTTCCTTTTTAAGCCAGGCCGTCGTTTGTTCATATCCTTCATATACGGTCGTTTGATAAGGATTGGTTATGATTTCATTGGATTCGTCCCTCACACGGAAGGAAATCCATGAATACATGCCGCTTGGATGGGCCATCTCTTCATAAGACTGGCTGCGCAGATCTTCTTTCAAAGCCTTCAACAAGCCGGTCACTTTCTCCTCATCCACGATTGTATGCGGACTTCCTTTCCCATTAGGATCAAGATGGATGCGGTCCACCTGTCCACTCTCCAGCGTTATAGCTGGATAACGGATGTTTCTACCTTCATCTGTTTCATAAACCGCCTGCCGGGCGGCTTCGATTCTTCGATCACCCGTCTGGTACTGCCGCTGGACCTTCCGACCGTTTTCCAGTTCATAGTTGATAAAGTAATAGTCTTCTCCCATCTCCATAGGTTCACTATATTCGACAAGGGCTTCATGTAAATTCAGCACCGACTCAATTCCTTCTCCGGAAGTGATAGAAGGGATCGGCGTTTCGGCGTTCTGGTACTGCTCGTATTCACCATACCCCTCACTGATATAAGCTTTCACAACCTTTTCCTGCTCCGGAATGTAAGCTTCGTAGCTCTGCCAGCCTAACGGAAGGAGAGCCAGGACAGCACCTGCGCTTCCTGTATAGATGAGCCAGTTTTTCATGAGACGGATATGGAAGACACGCCATGTCTTTTCCAACAGCATAGCTGCTGCCATATATCCGAAGGTTCCGCCCAATACCCAGCCAAACACCATCCAGCCGTACAAACTCAGGCTGAGACCGAAATACATCCCTCCAAGCAGCGCGGTGCAGAAGGTGACACCAAACTTGAAGACAGGGCGCAGCGCTGGTACAGTCACAGCTTTTGTGGCCGTTTCCAACGCACGCCTTTGGTAAATGACATAAGAAAGGCCATACATGACGACAGATGCCAAACCGTACGTCCATAAAGAAACTTGGGATAATGGAAGATTGGAGACTTCACCACCGGAAGAGGACGCCGTCAGCACATCTGTGATTGGTGATAAATGCTGGATCGTTTCTTCCTGAGCGATGACGCCTGAAAAACCATTGACTGTCATGTCCAGGTAATAGCTGATCAATAAGTACATCCCGGCAGGAAATAGCAGGAAAATATACGTAATTACTGCATGGACAGCGGATAAACCGGTCAGCGTCCCTACAAAGACACCGGTCATAAATAAAAGGATGGACATGACACAGAAAACAGCGAGCCAGTAGGCGGCATTTCCGATCGTGAAATAACCCGATACGTCCGCGACCCGTGAAGTTACAACTAGAATGATGAAATTCAAGAGAACCGGGACGAGCAGCAGAACAATCCCTGACACCAGATGATGGTTCAAGAGCCTGCCGCGGCTGATCGGTAAGCTATGAGCAAAGTCCGAGGCATCCTTCGTTTGGAGATACCGGAATAAAAAGACAGCCATCAAGACAGGCAGAATCAATAGAAAAACGGCTTGAAGTACAAAGGCGAACATCGAACCGAAGAGCCCTCCGTCATTATCCACCGGTGAAGCCATAGGAGCGGCTGTATTCAAATCCATAAACAACGGCAGCGGAACGAGAAAGAAAAGTCCAAGAAAATAGACGATGCTGATCCACCCTACAGCTCTGAAATCCTGCTTGAATATTTCCTTATTAAACAAGGATGTTTTCGAACGCATATCCGGCACCTCCCATTTCATAAATGAAAATTTCCTCAAGCGTTAACGGCAGGCGGTCATAAACCACAGGATGCCATGACTGAATTTCCTGTGCCACTTCCTTCTCTGTGCCGCGGACGATAAGAACATATACGCTTCCCCGTTTTTCTACATGAAGGACGTCAAGATCTGTTTCATCAGGATCGAACGCATCCTCCTTGAAGGCGGCCTGAATTTTATGCACGTCTTCCTTCAAGTCGTCCAAATCACGTTCCAGCAGGATCTCGCCCTTATGCAGGATGCCGACGTGGTCGCAGATATCCTCCACTTCCTTCAGGTTATGAGAAGAAATCAAAACCGTCATTTCACGTTCAGCCACATCCTGGATAATCAAGTTTCTGATTTTCTGTCTCATGACAGCATCCAGGCCGTCAAACGGCTCATCAAGAATCAATACATCCGGCACGGTGGACAATGCGAGCCAGAACGCTGCCTGTCTCTGCATCCCTTTTGAAAAACGGCTGAGCTTCTGCTTGTCGTCCAGCTTAAACAGCGTTCTCAGCTTTTCGTACCGCTCTTCATCCCAGCCGGGAAACAAGGATCGATAATAGTCCCCCATCTGCCGAATGGTATATTGAGGAAGGAAATACAGGTGGTCCGGCAGAAAAATGAGCCGCTGCTTTGTTTTCGTATTTTCATAAATTCCAGCATTGTCAATATGGACCTGACCGTCGTCCTGCCGCAGGATTCCTGCGAGCATCCGCATCATCGTCGTTTTACCGGCCCCGTTGGACCCAAGCAGCCCGTAGATCGATCCCTTGTTCACATGAAAGCTGACATTGGTTAAAATCTGTTGTTTATCGAACGATTTATCGACGTTTCTCACATCAATCATGACGTTCTCCCCCTTCCACATCCTTTAAAAGTTCAGCAATCTCTTCCCGGCTCATACCTAAATACATCGCTTCTGCAAATAATTTCTTCAACTCTTCCCTCACTTTTTCCAGCTCCTCTTTCCGTCCGTTTTTACTTGAAGGATGAACAAAGCTTCCTTTCCCTTTCAACGAGTAAATGTAGCCCTGGGACTCGAGCTCCCGGTATGCCTTTTGAATCGTATTCGGGTTGATCGTCAACTGCTGCGCCAGTTCCCTCACAGAAGGCAGCTTTTCATCCTCCTTAAGCACATCGTGAATAATCAGCTGCTTCAGTTTGTCGATCAGCTGCTCGTAAATCGGCTTACGGCTCCTGATATCCAGCTCAAACATAGATCCACCTCCGCCCCTTCTGTATTAACTGTATTATTACTACTAATACAGTAGTATACACGTCACTCCATATTTTGAGAAGTCCCGGTTTGAAAAAATAACAACTTCCCACTTTTAGCTGCCGGATCATAAAAAAAGACGGCCGGGTGAAATCCCGGCCGTCTCGATGTTTGTCCATTATTCTCCGTGGGTGGGCAGGGAATAAAACTCCCGGACGTATGTATAATCTCCTGCCATCCTTCCAACAGGTTTCAGTTTATGGGGATCGATCTTATCCACGTCCACATAGACATCGTCCTTCACATGATAACCAACAAGACGGCCGAGCACTAAATGACCGGACCCCACCTCTACAACCTGTGACAGCGCACACTCCATATGCACAGGAGATTCCTTCACTCTCGGAACATTTACAAAATCTCCGGGTTCCGACTCCACGCCGGCGGCATGGAACTCATCTACATCCGGGCTGTGATTTTTACTGCTCTCGTGCATTTGGTCAGCCAGTTGTTCTGTCACAAGATTAATAATGAAGGTTTCGGTTTCCCTTATGTTGACAAGAGTATCCTTCTCCCGTGCTCCATCACCAATGGAAAAACAAAGCGTGACCGGGTCCATGGAAGCCACTGTAAAAAAACTGAACGGAGCCAGATTGGCCACACCATCAGAGCTGAGAGAAGACACCCATGCGATGGGACGAGGGACGACGGCCCCTTTCACCAGCTTACTCATACGATGCTCATGAAACTGATTTTCTCCGATTTTCATCCTGCTTCTCCTCCTTTTCTTTTCATTGTACTAGAATCCATGTTCTTCCACATCATGTAGAGTAATTCACCGTTTAACAGTAAATGGTAAAGGGAATGTATGATTAACATTTAAAAATAGGAAGGAGTTTCTTTTATTGGGAGATTTATGGAGTGCCTTTAAAGATGCATTAGCCACTGTATCCAACTTTTTATGGACATACCCTCTTGCTATTATTTTAATTCTCGGCGGGATCTTCCTCACGTTCCGCATCAAGTTTTTTCAATTCCGCTTCTTCGGCCATGTTCTCCATCAAACCGTGGGCCAGATTTTCAAGAAAAACAAACAGAAAGGAAGCATCACTCCTTTCCAGGCGTTCACATCAGCCCTTGCCTCAACAGCGGGCGCCACAAATATCGTAGGGGTTCCGGTAGCCATATCGCTCGGTGGGCCGGGGGCACTTTTCTGGATGTGGGTGGTAGCGCTTATTGGAATGGCAACAAAATACAGCGAGATTCTTCTCGGGGTGAAATACAGGGAAAAGAATGAAAAGAACGTATGGGTCGGCGGCCCGCAGTATTACATAAAAAAAGCACTCGGCTGGAAATGGGTCTCCACCGCCTTTGCCTTTCTCCTTATGATTGAACTGATACCAAGTGTCATGGTCCAGTCCAATTCCATTGCCACCCAGACCGAAGGAGCCTTTGGGTGGCCGGTGGAAGTTACCGGCGCCATCATGTGCGTGGCTATTGCCCTCGTGGTATTTGGTGGCATTCAGCGCATCGCCAAAGTCACCGATAAAATGGTGCCGGGGATGGTGCTGATTTACCTTGCTGTCTGTTTTTACGTCATCTTTGCCAACATGGGTGAAATCCCTGCCGTCTTTGCTCTTATTTTCCAGCACGCCTTCACCCCTGTTTCCGCTACGGGCGGATTTGCCGGGGCCGCCGTAGCCCAGGCGCTCCGCTGGGGAATTGCGCGCGGTCTTTACTCCAACGAAGCAGGACTCGGGACAGCTTCGATCGCCCATTCTGCTGCTCAGACCGATCACCCTTCCCGCCAGGCGCTGTGGGGGATCTTCAGCGTTTTTGTAGATACGATTCTGATCTGTACCGTTTCCGGCCTTGTCGTGCTCGTTACAGGGGCCTGGACAGAAGTCGATGGCAGCGACGCCTCCAACATGATCAACGTCGCCATCGGCAGTGAGTTCGGCGACGCGTTCGGAGGAAGCTTCATCAGTGTCTTCCTGCTCTTTTTCGTCATTACAACGATTGGAATTCTTGTATTCTACGGAGAGAAGCAGGCGGAATACTTATATGGGCTGAAAGCGGCCAAAGGGATGAGAATCGTTTATATTCTAGCCGTCTTCGTCGGAGCTCTCGGAGGCCTTCAGTTTGTATGGCAGTTCCTTGATCTGCTTCTAGCCCTTGTCCTTCTTGCGAATATCATCCCGCTCCTGTTCCTGCACAAGGAAATCGCGGCACTGACCGATGACTACGTAAACCGGGTGTATAAAAAGAAAACCTCCAAACGGAACATCTCCTTGTTTGAGGAAGAGGAAGATGCCAGCTGAACCCTTCCTGTACGGAAGC
Organism: Halobacillus sp. ABH2_015; assembly: GCF_056158945.1. Lineage (NCBI taxonomy): Bacteria > Bacillati > Bacillota > Bacilli > Caryophanales > Bacillaceae > Halobacillus > Halobacillus sp. ABH2_015. Next base: position 3,785,834 of record NZ_JBSWUG010000002.1, on the reverse strand, counting down.
CGGCTGACGGGGACTTTTCCCGTCAGCTTTTTTTATGGGCTGTCCTCCGATTGTAAGAAAGCTTACACATGGACCTTTTCAATTCTCTTCCCAGCCCTGATTATGCTATCGTCTAAGAGGATAGGATATTGGATAAACACGCAGGAAAACAACGAAAAGCAGGTGTTCACATGCTCGATACCCACGCCAGGAAATATGTACAGCCTTCCATTGATAAAACCGCCCACTATTTATTAAAACAGGGCCGTTCAGCCGATCAAATCACCATCACCGCTCTATTCATCGGTCTGGGCACCAGTATCCTTTACATGCTCGGCCATCCGGTGGCTGCTGTCGTCCTTTTATGGTTTTCCGGATTTCTCGATGCCGTAGATGGGACAATGGCCCGCCACACGAAAACATCCCCCTTCGGCACCGTGATGGATATTACGTTCGACCGGGTCGTCGAAGTCGGAATCATTCTTGCGATCGCCTACGTGCACCCGGACGTGCTGTGGCCGCTTCTTCTTCTTACCGCCTCCATCATCATTTCGATGACGATTTTCCTTGTCGTTGGAGCTGTGTCTGAAAAAGCAGGGGTGAAGTCCTTCTATTATCAGGCAGGGGCGGCCGAACGGACAGAAGGCTTCCTTTTATTCAGCATTATGATGTTGTTTCCGGATTATCTGCTCTGGTCAACGCTGTTGTTCTTTGCCGTAGAACTATTCACAGGCATCCAGCGTTTTGTGGAAGCAGCCAAAATTCTGAAGTAAGATCCCTCTCCAATACCCGGAGACTTTGACAGAGATAGACGAGAAAAAAGAGCTGCTCTTTTGCGAAGCAAAGAAGCAGCTCTTTTTTGATTGCAGAATAAATGCTCACAAACCTCTTGTCAGTGAATGCTCATCTTAAAAGCAATCCGGTATAAACGGATAGAAGCAGCATGCAAAGGACTGTTTTATAGATCGAGCACGGCCTCTTCTATCCTTTTCACACCTCTGACAGCAGCCATGTCCTCCACCAGCTTCATGAGAGCAAGATCTTTTCCTTTCGCTTCAATCATAAAATCGACCGGCTGGTTCATTGCTTTCAATTCCTTTAGAAGCGGCTGAATAAAATCAGCGTCCACATAATCCGAATGGCTACGGAAAGCATTCTCCGACTTCGGGGAGGAGATGTGGATTTTCGGAGGCACATGCATGCCTTCCCACGTCCGGAAAAAGCGGGGCAGGAGATCCTTCAGTGATTCTTCATCTGTATGATTGGCCCTATAGTGATGATAATCGAACATCATTGGAATGTTGTGTTTTTCGCACACGTCAAGTGTTTCCGATGTGGTGTAGGTTTTATCATCATTTTCAAGCGTCATCTGCTGTTTGACTGGATCCGGGAGCTGCTTGATATTCTCGTGAAAACGGCCGAGTGCTTTAGCTTTATTTCCGTAGGCACCGCCCACGTGAAGGTTGATATGGGCTTCCTCATGCAGGCCCATCGCTTCCAGCATCGCGTAATGATAGGTCATATCCTTGACGGCATTGATCGTGACTTCAGGCCTGTCACTGGTAAACAACGTAAATTGATTGGGGTGGAAACTCGTCCTCATCCGGTGCCTTCTGACAATATCCCCGATTTCCCTGAACAAATACTCAAAGGGTGTAATATAGTCCCACTCCACATCATCATGGGTGGCAAGCGGAATTAAGGAGGAAGACATCCGGTATAGGTGGATCTGCCGGGCCACATTATAGTGGAGAATCCGAATGGTACGGCGCAGATTCATTTCTGCAATCGTATGAAGCTGTTTCAACGCTTCTTCCCGCCCAAGTTTCTCGTAGCGGGCAAAAGTCATCGTTTTTGCAGGCGCGGCCTCCCACAGCGATAGAGCGTGGGATACATAGCCGAAGCGGATGATCATAAACATACTCCTTCTCACAAAATGGTATAGTTCTATCTTCCCCATAATGGAAAAGGTTAATAATGTAATCAACGATCCCTCTGTTTTTCCAATAAAAAAAGGACCGCCGGCGTCCGGCAGCCCTTTCCTCATGATTATCTTACATTCATTTCTGATGGCTTCGGACCTTTACGCTCTCCACGGTCCAATTTGTTGATGGCCGCCATATCGTCGGCCGTCAATTCAAAGTCAAACACATCAAAGTTCTCTTCGATGCGGGATGGTGTCACGGATTTCGGAATGACAACCGTATCGTTCTGCAGGTGCCAGCGGATGATCACCTGCGCTGGTGTTTTCCCATGCTTTTTGGCAATGGACTGAACATCTTCGTTTTTCAGAACTTCTCCCCCCTGCATGAGAGGGCTCCATGCTTCTACGAGGATACCATGATCACGGCAGAAATCCTTCAGCTCATTCTGTGCAAGATATGGATGGCATTCCACCTGGTTGACTGCAGGCTTCACATCGCATTCATCCAATAGACGCTGCAGATGATCGATGTCGAAGTTACAGACTCCGATAGCTTTTACCTTACCGTCTTTATACAGTTTCTCAAGTGCTTTATAGGTTTCAACGTACTCATCGAATTCCGGTGTCGGCCAGTGGATCAAATAAAGGTCCACATAGTCGAGGCCAAGCTTATCAAGAGAAGTTTCAAAAGCTTTCAATGTATTGTCGTACCCTTGGTCTGTATTCCATACCTTTGTCGTAATGAACAATTCATCGCGCGCAACGCCACTCTGGCGGATGGCTTCCCCGACCTGCTTTTCGTTGCCGTAAATGGCTGCTGTATCAATAGAACGATAACCTGTTTCGATGGCTTTTGTTACCGCAGGCACTGCTTCCTTTTCTTCTACCTGCCAAACACCGAAACCGAGCTGAGGCATTTCAATCTGCCTATGTAGCGTAACCGTCTTCATTGTCATTCTCCTTTTCTGCTTAGGGATTTCAAATTGTAGTGTATCATAACGCTTTCATGCGGGCTTCTAATCTGCTCACGGCTTTTTCAATTGTATTTCCCAATTCGATCCTGTCCGAATACCATACGCCTTGGAAAAGGAGCCTTGGTTAATGGCGACGGCCATATGATCGAGCGAATTCACATATAAGAGAGGCTCTCCGATGTGCGTAGCTGCAAAAGAACGGCCGAACGTCACCGTATTGTGATACACCTCCTGGCCATTGTGAGTGATCTGCACATCCAGTTGACTGCCGTAATCGACGCCTGTCTGAAGGAATAACCGACGGGGAATGTTGGTCCATACATTTCCAAACCGCACATCAAGGATATCCAGGATCCCCGATACAGACCCAGGCTGAAGCACGGGCTCTTTCACCGGGAGCTTCACAAGTTCCGCTGGATCAAGAGGAGGACCGATTTCCTCAAAAGAAATCACTCCGGAAGCCAATCTTGCTCCTGTATAGGCGTAAATGTCCCGGCCGTGGAACGTAAACGATTCACCGGAGCGCGGAAGACGGTTGACCCGCTCGTCAATCTCCCTGACCTCGACGATTCCTTCGGCCGCCATTATATGCGTCAACGTTCCGTTGTCCGGTGTAATGACATAATGGCCGGACCCGGTCCGGACCCCGATGCTTCTTCGGGCAGATCCGACGCCAGGATCCACGACAGACACAAAGACTGTTCCTGTTCTCCAATACCCCATCGTCTGCCACAGCCGGTATGAGCCGTCCCATATATGAAAAGGTGGAATGTCATGGGTCAAATCAAAGATGTTCAACGAGTCATCCACTCCATGCGCCACCCCGTGCATGGCACTCACTGCACCATCTCCGAGTCCGAAATCCGATTGAAATACGAGTGCTCCCATTCGCAGAACCTCCATCCTGTTAAATTAGGAACATTCTAAATAATTCATTTGAAAAAAGCAACATAAAAAAGCACCAGTCCTACGAACGGACAGGTGCTTTTGGATAGATGATGATCATCCGGTACATATAAAAGCTGAAAAGAATGAAAAAAATAAGAGCACTGATCACGTTCGGCACCGCTGCATATTTCAGCACGACGCTGAGAATCAACGGCAGTGTGGCAGCATAAGCGGTCAGCTTCCACAGCAGCTGATATCTCAATTTTCTCTCAAGGGCCTTACAAAGCAGGAGCGCACCTCCGGCCAATATGGAAACCCCGACAAGGATTAAAAAGACAATCAACAGCGGATAAAAGACGAGGAACTGCACGATGTACATTCCTCTGGATACTTCTGTAACGCTCGTCTCCAGATACATAATCGAAAAAACCATATCCGGCAGGAACAAAGCAAACAGAAGCACAAACAAATAACCGATCGTCTGTGTAATGCCTTTTCTATTCAAATGGAACATCGCCTCTTTTTTTGGAAGGCGCAGACTATTCTTCAACGAATCAAAAAACCCCATGAGTCTCTCCTGCCTTATTCAGCGTAAATGGCCAGTTCTTCTTCAATCTTCGTACGGATTTTCTCCAGGGCGTCTTCGGGTGTTTTTGCGAAAACGCGCTGATTATTGACAATGGCATACGGACGGACGGCACACATGCCGCAGAACGATAAACATTCGTTCATGAGTACAGCGACTTCTGGATATTCGGATTCAATGATGCTTTCGATGTCCAGTTCATTGATCAAGTTGCCGTCACATACTTCAACAACAACGATTCCCATCAGGTGTACTCCTTTCTAAGGTGTATTATTCGGGTAAGCCTAAAATTCGACGGGCCTTCTGCTCATCCTTCTGCATCTGCGTGACAAGGGCATCGACCCCGTCAAAATTCTCCTCGTCTCTCAAGTGCCGCAAAAACTGAACGGTCACTTTCCTGTCGTAGAGATCACCGGAAAAATCCAGAAGGTAAGCTTCGACTTTATAAGAATCACCGTTTACCGTCGGGCGGTAACCGGCACTGATTAATGTGTAATAATATTCAGGAGAATCCTGTACAAGCTTCACAAGACCGAGGTAGACGCCCGGCTTGGCTTTGATGTAGTCATCGATTCCTCCGACATTCAGGGTCGGATAACCAAGCGTGCGTCCAAGCTGCTCCCCTTTTTCAACGAAACCTGTAACTTCATAAGGGCGCCCGAGCATCGCCTGGGCCGCTTCCATCCTTCCGTTGGATACATGCGTGCGGATATCGGTACTGCTCACTTTAGAATCATGAAGCATCACACCGGGTACAATCGATACCCCGGCTCCGATTTCCCCGCACAGCTCTGCCAGTCCTTCCGCGTCAGAGCCACGGCCTTTTCCGAATCGGAAATCTTCTCCTACAATCACATGCTGGATATTCAAGCGGTTCAAATGCTCCAGTACAAATTCATCGGGAGATGTTTTTGCATATTCTTTTGTAAAATGGACGTGATAGTAACGATCTACCCCGAACCGTTCCAGACGGGCCAGTTTATCTTCAAGTGTAGACAACCCATACTTAAAGGATTCCTCGCCGCGCAGCACCCATTTGGGATGATCAGAAAAACCATAAACCGCAATCTTATCATCCGGACGGGCCAGCTTCTCTGCTTCCTGTAGAAGCGACTGATGCCCCAGGTGTACGCCGTCCATCTTCCCGATAATTAAAACAACGGGCTCTTGATTCTCAGGTGGTCGTCCTTGTACTTCAATCAGTTCCATTAACAAAGCATCCCCTTCAACCTGTTGATTAAACCTTCTAATTATATAATATCCATTCTTATTTAATCAACCTTGGACAGTTTTTGCAATGATTCTGCCCTTGTTCTTCTGTTATGATCAAAAGAAAAGGAGGAAAAGCATGATTGAGCAGGCGGAACGGCTGGCAGCCAGAGCCCACAGAGGGCAGAAACGGAAGAACTCAGCTGACCCTTACATTGTTCACCCGCAGAGAGTGAGTGAAATCCTCAGAGGATGCGGAGCTTCTGAAGCACTTATTTGTGCAGGGTGGCTCCATGATGTCGTAGAAGATACAGAGGTGACCATTGAGGATATTCAGAAGCAGTTTGGTAATCAGGTGACAGAGCTTGTGGCGGCGCATACGGAGGACAAACGGCTTCCCTGGCAGCAGCGCAAACAGCACACCATCAACGTGGTCCGGGACGGCCGTATGGAAATCAAGTCCCTGATTGCAGCAGATAAGCTTGATAACCTGCGCTCCATCCATACGGCCCAGCAGCGCCTCGGGGAAAAGGTGTGGGATAACTTCAACGCGGGATACTCCCAGCAGAAATGGTATTATCAATCGGTGGCTTCAGCTATGTACAATGGTCTCTCCAAACAGGACGCTCCTCCCTTTTTTCAAGAGTACGCAGAACTGGTTGAACAAACGTTTGATTAAAAAAACATCCAGTTCCCAAACAGGAACTGGATGTTTTTATTGAGCCACTCCGGCATAAAAGCTATCTATAATCGCCTCGTCTGAATGAGGGATTTCCTCTCCCTTCACCATCTGCGCATTATTGATGCACCCGCTGGTCAGAAGAATAATATCGCCTTCTCCCCCCAGCTCGAGGGAACGCAGAACGCCTTCCTCCCGCGTGCGGGTCTGATGGACATGCGGAGATTCCGGATGGGAAAATCCTGTGCAGACTTGATCAACGATAATCTGCGGATCGTGGTAGCCGGGATGGTCGACCGTTACGATGATTTCGTCGGCCCGGCCTTCAATCGCCGCTGCCATCTTCGGCATTTTATTGAAATCACGGATGCCGATCCCGGCAATCATGACAATTAAACGGCGGTGTCTCAGCTTTTTCACTTCTTCCAGGAGACGGTTTAAAGCTACAGGCGTATGGGCGTAATCAAGAATCACCTTCTGATTCATTGGAGTATCGATAACTTGGAAGCGTCCTTCCGGTCCCTGCATGGCCGGGAGGACGGAGAGGATGTGATCGATGGTGAATCCAAGGTGAAGAGCTGTGCCGATGGCAGACAGAACATTCGCGACGTTATAGGTGCCGTACACAGGTACCTGTACGTTTTCCGAACGTCCGTACACCTGTAGTGTGAAGGTGGAGCCCGCCTCTGTCACCTCAATGTCTTCCGCTCTGATATCAGCCTCTGGACGGCCTTCTATACTGTACGTCAGCAGCCCTTCCCTTCCCATTGCGAGAAGTTCAGCGGCCATGCCGTCGTCATCGATATTCACGACGCGGTGATCGGCCTGTTTGAAGAGACGCATTTTACACTCCCTGTAGTGGTCGATGGTATGGTGGTATTCCAAATGCTCCTCAGAAAAGTTGGTGTGGATCGCCACATCAAACTGAATGCCTTCCACACGGGATTGATCCAGGGCAATGGAGGATACTTCCATCACGGCTGCTTCATCTCCGTGGGTACGCAGGTCACGGAAAATGCGATGCAGATCCATTGATTCCGGTGTGGTCGGCGTACTTTTTTTATAGGAGAGCTTTCTGCTGGATGTCCAGATTCCTGTCGTTCCGATGGATCCTGCCGGAAGTTCAAGAAGCGTAAGCAGAGACCGCACGTAGGCGGCTACAGTCGTTTTACCGTTCGTACCAGTGACACCAATCGTCTTCAGCTCATCATCGGCTGCTCCATAAAAGTACTTGGAGAAACCAGCCATGGCCGATCGTACATGGGAAGTGACAATAAACGTTGTCCGCGTATAGACCTCACTCATACGCCGGAACAGCTCATCCTCATGCCCGATAATGACATTGGCCCCGCCGGCAATCGCCTCCTCAACATACTCATGGCCGTCGAAGGTTTCTCCTTTTAAACAGAAAAAAGCGGCATCCGGCTGTATACGTCCGGAATGAAAGGCGAGGGAGGAAACCGTTTGCTCAGTTGGGCCGTAAAGGGCCTCTATATTCAATTGGGGGATTTGATCAAATGAAAGATTCATGTTCATTTTCCTCACTCTTTATATAACTTTATCGTCGTCTTTTTGCAGGTGAACTATGTACGGTTCCTCCGTGGGATTAACGGAAGCTGACCCACTATTTACCGCTCATGGGGTACATACCTTACTACGTACTTTACCCGTTCTTCAAAGACATTGAAACCTTTCTGCTGTATGGCAGGGAAACTGAATCGTTTGAAGGAGAAACATTCCATTTTCATACAATTATCAATTATGCCTGGCATGGCTGATCGTCTGCTGCAGAAGGTCAATGACATGGTCATCATCGTTGGAATAATAAATCGTCGTGCCTGCTCTTCTGTATTTGACCAGCCTTAAATTTTTTAAAAAACGCAGCTGATGAGACACGGTGGACTGTCTTAGGTTCAAATGATCGGCAATTTGGTTGACAGACATCTCCTTCTCGCACAACAAATGCAGGATACGGATTCTCGTTGGATCGCCCAATGCCTTAAACGTCTGGGAAACGACGAATAACGTCTCCTCATCCAGGGGGCTCTGGTCCTCTTCTGTCATCGTTTGTTCCTTTTCGTCAGCCATCCTGCTGCCTCCTTTACCATAGTGAAGAGAAATGTAAATTCATCGTATGTCCCTCTCCTCCTTTTGTCAATGGAGGGAGACGTTTACTCTCCGCCCCTGCCGGGAATTTCTACTGTAGAACCGATAAAGGAGGAACAATCGTTTATGTCTAAAAACGTTCTAATGGTCGTCACGAACCACGACACGATTACGGAAGAACAGTCCACAGGTCTTTGGCTGTCTGAATTCGGAGAAGCCTATAATGAATTTAACAAGCATGGCTACAACATTACTGTCGCCAGTCCAAATGGCGGCGGAATTCCGATCGATCCGAACAGTGTCAGTGACGACGAACCACAGGAAATCCTGGATACCAAACCTCATTTAGAAAATACGACCCCGCTGATCGACGTGGAAGCGGACGATTACGATGCCATCTTCCTCCCAGGCGGACACGGGACGATGTTTGATTTTCCAGATAACGAAAAACTGCAGAAACTGCTTCGAGGATTTTATGAAGATGGAAAAGTCGTATCTGCTGTCTGCCACGGCCCCGCAGGTCTTGTCGGTGCCACATTATCCAACGGCGACCCTCTCGTAAAAGGGAAACGCGTCAGTGCTTTTACAGACGCGGAAGAAGCAGAAACAGGCCTTGATGAGCATATGCCTTTCCTATTGGAGAGCCGCCTGAGCGAACTTGGTGCACAAGTCCGAAATGGGGCCAACTGGGCAGAGCATGTAGAAGTAGACGGACGCTTGGTTACCGGGCAGAACCCTCAATCCACAGAAGCCGCAGCCAAAGAAGTCGTAAAACAGTTAAATCAGTAAGAAATAAGGGATCCTGATTCAGGGTCCCTTTCGGCTGTCCAAAAAGAAGGATGGAGACATGGAAAAAGCTTGTAGAAAAACATGGTGTTTTTCTACAAGCTTTTTTCTTATTGGTCCTCCCCTGGTGGGTGAAACAAATAGTGGTACAGCCGGCGGGAGAGAACCCCGAAAGTGATCAGCCAGAAAACGAGGAGCACTGCCGCCCCCGCCCCCTTCAGGAATGTCCATCCTGTAAGAAAGGCGAAAAGGAGTCCTGCTGTCAGCACCGCTGTAGAAAAGATAAACAGCAGGATGGAAAGCAGAACTTTCATACTGTGACTAATCCAGGCAGGCATGAACTTTCACCTCCTGCTCTACAGTATGTATTTTTTCCAAATCAGCTTGTACGTTTTAGTGGACAACGGATAAAAAGGGCAGATGCCTGCCGCACATCCGCAGCTGTGCTACAATAAACGCACGCAGATTGTAAAGGAGAATCCATGTTGGAAAAAAGACTCGACCATATCGGCGTTGCCGTACGCCTTATTGAAGAAAGCATTACATTCTACACAGAGGTTTTAGGCGGAACCCTGATTGACCGCTATCGAAATGAAGCCGAAGGCGTGGAAAGTGAAATTGCTGTGATGGATGTGCACGGCAGCCGCACAGAACTGCTGATGCCGACGAATAACACCACCTCGCCGATCGCCCGCTTCATTAAGCAGAAAGGCAAAGGCGTCCACCACGTCGCCTACGAAGTGGAGAACCTGGATGAAGCCATAGAAGAGGTTCATGCTCAAGGGATACGCACCCTGGAATGGTCCCGGAGAACAAACAAGCACGGAAGACGGCTCATTTATCTGAATCCCGCCGACACCGAGGGCACCATCATTGAATACTGCGACTATCCGAACAAGCAGGAATGATAAAAAAGACAGGGAACCTCTTGGTCCCCTGTCTTTTCAACTTGTAAAGAAACCACGTTCTTGTCCAGTGCCTCTAAAAGCCTCAGCAGCGCTTGTTCACAAACATGACCTGTCTCACACAAACGACAGGTTCCATTGAGTCTGCGAAGCTGTGCTCAATGTTCTCCCGCTGAACATGTCTCTCCACACGATATACGGACAACTTTGACTGAATACACGGTCTTTTACGCTTCTTCCAGTGCTTCTGCCACGCTGTAGTCTTCTGCATCCAATTCTGTATCACGTCCGAGGGCCATCCTGGCAAGCTCTGCGCCAAGATAGGGGCCGGAGGTAAGACCGGAAGCCCCGAGACCATTGGCCGTCAGCACGCCTTTCCATCCAGGAATCCGGCCAAACACCGGCAGAGAACCCGGCGTAAACGGCCGGAACCCGACACGGCTTTCCACAAAAGTACTGTCTTGAAGACCAGGAGCCACCTCCAGAGCCTTATCTAAAATATAATGAAGGCCTCCGGCTGTCTGACGCTGATCGAATCCGGCATCTGTCTCGTGCGTGGCTCCAACAATCATACGTCCCCCACCAAAAGACAACATATATTGGTTGTTCGGCGGCATAACCACCGGCCAGTCTGCGGTTTCCGTACCTTCTACATCCAAATGGACAATCTGTGCCTTCTGGGGACGGGAAAGGAACTGGATCCCGAGCGGCTGGAACAACGGCTTCGCCCAGGCGCCTGCGGTGACGATCACTTCATCCGCTTCCAGCTTCCGTCCGTCCACTTCCACGCCTGTCACGGTATCCCCTTCAAAAGTGAGGGAGGCATCGCCATGCATCATGACGGCTCCACGCTTTTTTGAAGCTCGGATTAATGCGTCACGGAGCGCGCGGCCGTTGACACGGGCCGCGCCACTGACATGAACCGCTTCATAGCTTTCCTCTGATAACAGAGGGAAATAGGTGCGTGTTTCTTCCGGCGAAAGTCGTGTGATTTCACCGATTTCCGGTGCATCCTCCCTCCGTTTTTCCGCCCGTTCAATGGTCTTCTCCAGTTTTTCCGGGTTGGTGTGCAGGCTGATTGCTCCCACTTTTTTATAACCGGTCTCGTGCTCGCCATCCGCTTCCAACTGCTGGATCAACTCAGGATAATACCTTGCGCCGCCTTTGACGAGACGGTACCACCGTTGATTCCGGCGCTGTGCGAGCCACGGACAGACAATGCCTGCAGCGGCTTCTGTGGCCTGGCCCTCATCCTTCCGGTCCACAATAGTGACGTCCGCCCCTTCTTTGATCAGATGGTAAGCGGTCGAGGCTCCTAAAATACCTGCTCCTACGATGATATATCTCTTCATAACGAACTCCTTTTCACGCTCATTGTCTGCATCTATTGTATAGGACAATGCGCCGGGACTCAAATCTCTCCATAGAAAAAGGCGTCTCCTTGTGAGACGCCTTTTTCTGTGGAGAAACCTTTTTTCCAGTGCCTCCAAAGGAGTGGTCATGGATAGAATCTTCCCACGCAGGCGGCCGTAACGCAGCCTGTCCTTTTGAAACGGCGAAGCAGCTATGCTCAACGTTCTCTTTTATCATAGGATAAAGCTGTCTTCCCACAGGCATCAGCACGTGGAGCGTTCAGTGGTGACGTCTGCGGGAACAGCGCGAGAGATGATCCACTTGGTCCAATGGTTTTCTTGACCAAGTCAGCTGAGGCCGTGCCCGCGGCAGGCATCCACCGATAAGCGGAACGTGCCCTCTCAACATGACATACGGACAACTCTAACTGGATAACACGGACTTTTCTACAGCCTGAGACGCCTTTTCCCAGTCATTCCGCTGTGTGTGTACATAAGTAGCGATAGCATTGCTCCAAGGTACTTACACAGTCATGGATGCCGACGCTTTCAATCTCAAAGAGTGAAAAAGCATTCAGCGTGACGGTGTAGGAAGCGATGGTGACGGTTGGACAACCCTCTGTCAATTTCCTTAATTCCAAAAAAATCGGATCGTGCGCGCTGCCAACGAAGTCAAATCCATTCACCTGCTCCATTTCCCCACTCCTTACCGTATCAAATGTATAACCGCGGGCCGATCCCCCGTTGTACGGTATACATTCGATGCGGGGAAGGAAAATCCTCTATCCTACAACGACTTCCACTTCCCATTGATCATTCACATACAGACCGATGACTTCTACACCGAAGCCCCAGGACTTCACAAGGTCGACAGACTGTTTGATCTGCCCTTCCTTCACTTCACGATCGACTGGGTTTCCGGCACAATTATGGTGGCCGACAACAGCGACAACATTGGATCCATGATTATCGGTGGAGATGTTGATTTTTGTTTTCACAGCAGCCAGCTGCTCTTCTGATCCTTCCAAAAGGAACTTCGTCGGGCCGGCTTCTGTAATCATATCGATGTAGGCTGTATCGTATTTTTTCTGCATCCAGTAAATAACCGGCAGCTGTACTCTTCCATCCATACAGTTGATAGCGGTGGCAAACGTTTTTTCAGACATAAAAATTCCTCCTCATTTTTTCTATGTTTTCTATCTTATCATAAAGAAAAAACAGCAGGAGGCCAAACCCCTGCTGCCTTCTTAATTGCTGATGCCTTCGATCTGCATCGTTTCCACCGTACCGGTTCCATTTTCCCGGATACGCGCTTCAAGATTCACCTGATCTCCTTCTTTCAGGAAGATCGATAACGGAGCCTTGCTGGTCGTAACGGTATATATGGTCGTTTCTCCTTCAAGGAGGAACTGCACCGACTGTCTGGATTCAGTGGAGGTTACGAGTACACGTTTGATGACGCCGCTCTTCTCCGTGAGGTCCACTTCCTGACTACCTTCCACATTGCTTGGGTCCTGGGCAATCTGGAGACGGTAGGCGTTCAGCGTCTGTTTGGCCGTATCCCCGAAGACAGCAAAATCAGAATCGGCGGCCTTAATGTAGGCGTACTGCTTAAAGAGGCCGTTCGGATCCAGAACGTTGACAATCCACGTCGGGTGTCCGTCCACGTTGTAAAGCACCGGCATCGTTCCGGTCCAGTTTTTCTCTGGATACTGCTTGTTCACGATCTGCACTGCCCCTTTACTGTCCATGATCCCCTGGTTCTGCTGACCGTTGTAATACGTCAGTTCACCAGTACGGGCATCAATCAATGTATAACCAAGGGCTGAATCGATGTTTTCTTTAGGTGAAGCCATATCCGTAAAGTAGTACATGGCCCCGTTCTCATCGAATATCGGGGTCACACTGCTCTCTGTTCCGGATTCGTTCGGGATTTTCACATCTTTTTTACCAAAAATGGAGTTCAACCATCCGTTGATGTACTTCCCGAAGTATTCATTCTCCGTGGCAGCCAGTTCGGAACTGACCGATCCTTCAACAAATTCCGGCGCTTCTGAAGCCGGATAGGTTTCCACATCGCCGGTCACCGGGTCTACAACGGCGACTTTGATTTCCTGCATATCCGGCCGGTTGGAAAAGAACAGCGGTTTGTAGATTGTCTGTACGTACCATGGCTTCCCTTCATCATCCACTTCAATCTGGGCTTCCCCGCTTTGAATATGGTCCGGGTGGGCACTGTAAACGACGCGCTGGACGTTATGGTTGAAATAACTCGAGTTGGTATACTTCATTTTGCTTTGGACGAACTCAGGCTGGGCATTAATGTTCGTCGCTGCGATCGTGAAGTATCCTTCCGTCTCATTTCCCCTTACATAGCGCCAAAAGCTTGAGAATTCCACTGGAGCGACGTAGACGATATCCCCGTCCACCTGCTGCGCCTGAAGCTTTCCAAGATCATAAAACTGGGTGTTCGGGACGACACTCATCGCTTTCTGCACTTTGTTACGGGCCGATTCAGGCGCGACAGAAATCGGTGTATTTTCCTCATTCAATGGGCGGGCCTCCGCCTCCTCCGATTTGGCGATCGAATCATGGCTGTCCTGCAGGGCAAAAATGCTGTAGACGAATACGCCTACGATTAAAACAGCGGTCACAAGAACAATGACGCCCGATAACGAGCGGTGCATCGTCTGATACTGCACAGGCACCTTGGCTCCGCCATAAACAAGCGGCACGAACAGGATGGCGGTAATACTGTTCAAGATCAGCATATTCGGAATCGTAATGGTCGGCATGAACGCATAGGCAATCGCGAACATGAGGATAAAGCCGAAAATAAATACGCCGGCGGCTGTCCTCATAATCTTCTTTCTTCTCATACGGTTTTTCCAATAGACGATGAACGTCAGGATGAAAAATAAAATAAAAGATAATAGAGCTGTAATCAGCATTCCTATCATAAAAGTCAGAACTCCTTTCTATGTCTACAGCTTATTTACGTATCCGCCCTTCTTTGGTTTCAAAAAGTTTTCCGAAGGACGGATAGAGGAAGCGCCCTTGATCTATCAAACGAAGATCAAGAGGTCAGACATTTTGTTTTTGGAGATAATCCGCAAGACCCATGGCACACACTTCAAAATCGAGCTGAAGCAGTTGGTATACCGGGTGATCATCGGGAACGCCATTTCGGTTGAGGTAGGCGGACACACGCAGATGAAGCCGCTTCTGTATTCCTTCTATACCTTCTCCTTGTTCCAGAGCGTCCTTCGCTTCACTTACGAAAACAGGAATCCATTTCTTCACTTGATCAAACGCTCGTTCAGGATCCTCCGACGCCCCGTAATGACCGAAATACAAGCGTTCGGGTTGAAGGCTCTCCATCTTTTCGATCGAGGAAATCATCACGTCCGGATCAAATTGATTGGGAGAGGTTGTAGGAAGGAAGAACGGTTCCATCCGGTCCTCCACGTGGTGATAACGTATCCCTGCGGTATCACCGGTGAAAAGCCCTCTGCTTCGTGAATCGTAGACGGCGAGATGGTGGCCGGCATGACCAGGGCTGTCATAGAACGTCAATGTCCGGTGATCTGACAGCTTCAAAGTCTCCCCCTCTTCCTTTACAACCAGCCTTTCGTCCGGAACAGGAAGGACAGGGTCGAACAGCTGATCAAAAACATCCCCGTACACCATACGGGCTCCCCTCACCAGTCTGGACGGATCGGCCAGGTGGCGTTTCCCCTTCTTATGGACAATCACCTCAGCGTTGGGACATTCCTTCAAAAGCAGCCCCACCCCGCCGGCATGGTCCAGATGAATATGAGTCAAAATGATCGACGTCACATCCTCCGGGCGGATCCCCAGATCTGATAGTCCAGCCAGCACATATGGAATGGATGGGCTCGGTCCGGTTTCAATCAACACCGGAGACTCCTCTTTGAACACATATGTACCTGTACGTCCCTCAAAGCCTAAATCATAACCGTCAATCAGATACAGATCCTCGCCTAATGCTGTGGGTGCTTTCTTTTCCAATCGGCTCACCTCTCCCTTAGATTTATCTTCAGTTTACTAGAAGTTTTCATAAAATGATAACGTTTTCTTGTTTAGAGAAAGAGTCACAAAAATGGGCTGGGTGAATATCATGGGTGGTGAGGAGTTGGTTTCAATGACTGAAGAACGTCATCCACAAACCCCTTCCAAACCGGGGTACAGCGATTGTAAAAAGATGAAGCACTTTCACGTGATGGTCGAGATGGAGGATGGACGGTCCTTTGATGGGATCCTCACAGACGTTTCCGGAGACAGCTTCACCATCCTGATCAGCGAAGACGTCGTCGTCGATGAGCAAGGACAGGTGATGGATGAGCGCCAATATGGATATAGACGCAGAAGGGCCCGCCGGTTCCGAAGAGGCATTTATCCGATTGCCGGTCTCGCCACCTTAGCTCTGTTCCCTTACGCCTTCCGTCCGTATCCCTATTACTACCCTTATCCATATCCATACTATTACTAAGGGAATCACGCTTATGTCTTATCTCAAACGAACTTAAAACAGCCGCCACAATCGTGTGGCGGCCTTTTTTCATTCACGCAAGAATCGTCTGCTCAATCTGTTTCATTTCATAAAATAGACCACGGCGGCTCATCAAGTCCTCATAGGATCCGGATTCCTGAATTTTCCCATCTTCCATAACGATGATCTGGTCCATCCTTTCCAATCCGTTCAGCCGGTGGCTTATCAGAATGACGGTATCATCTGAAGCCTGGTGGAATAAGCGGTCGTAAATGCCTCTCTCCGTCAACGTGTCCACCGAAGAGGTCGGTTCATCAAGCAGCCACAGCCGCTTCCCTTTCAAGAAGGCACGAGCAGCCGCCAGACGCTGTTTTTCCCCTCCTGATAAATTCTCTCCTTTTTCAAGGACTTGTTTATCGAGGGAAAAGGACAACCCTGTAGAAGCAAGAGCCGCTTGCTGCTGCTCTTCTGTCGCACCCTCATTTGCCATACTTAAATTGTCACCGATGGTACCGAAGAAAAAGTGGTTCTCCTGCAGCATCACATTGGTGTGGGCCCAGAGACTCTCTTCGTCAAGGGTCCGGATATCCTCTCCACCGACTTTCACGACGCCCGCATCTGCCGTATGGAACTTCAACAGCAGCTGGAAGATCGTCGACTTCCCTGAGCCGCTTGCTCCTACGATGGCTGTTTTACTGCCGGAAGGAATGGAAAAGGAAACATCCGTCAACGCCTGGCGCGGTTCTTCAGGAAACCGCCAGCTGACGTTCTCCATCCGGATAGAGGGGGCATCGGAATCATCCATTTCCTTTGTCCCGTTCTCTGTTTTTTCTTCATCCACCAGGGAAAATAACCGGGCAGATGCTCTCCGGCTGTCCTCCAAATGCGCAGGCAGAACAGCCATAGGTGCCGCATTTTCAAAAACAGTCAGGGAAATCATCACAAGCATCGCAAGGAACAACCCGTTCAAGTCCCCGGAAGAGACGAGAAACGCTCCGAGGCCCAGGACGACCCATGAAACGATCAGCGTCACGAACGTGTTCCAGGAATGGCTGGCAAGCATCTCACGGCTGTCCTTCTCCTGCTGTTGGAGGTAAACGTGTGAAGCCTGCTGCAGCATCTCCTGTTTTTCAGAAAGCTGTTGATGAATTTTCAAGTCTCTGAATCCATAGATGAATTCAGTGGCCTCTGTAGAAAGTTGTCCTCTGGACTCGCGGACAAACCGGCTCGATTTCCTCTGCTTCACACTGTACCAGGCCGGGATCACCAGTCCCGTTACAACGAGTCCGAGCAGCAGAACCACGGCCACCGAAAGCGAAAAGATGGACGTGAACACCATTGTCCCTAAGAAAATGATGACGAGCACGACGGGTGGATAATACACTCGTAAAAAGAAGTTCTGCAGACTTTCCACGTCTCCGACAATCCGTGCAAGCAGGTCTCCGCTCCGATACTTTTGAAACAGCCTCGGGGCGATCGGTTCCAGCCGCTTATAAAACGTAACCCGCAGATGGCTCAGAATCGAAAAGGTCGCTCTGTGGGAAAAGTACCGCTCGGCGTACCGGCCAAGCGCCCTGGCAAACCCAAACAGCTTTAAAAAAGCAATCAGGACAGTCAGCGCATATAAAGGAGGTAGCAGTGCCGCTTTGGATATCAAGTACCCGCTGGAAGCAAACAAGCCTACAGCAGAGAGACCAGCGAGAAAACCAAAGAGAATCGAAAGGAGAATATCTTTTTTCTCAAGCGTAACGAGACGAATGACTTCTTTGAGATCTTTCATGCCCCCTCTCCTCCTTTCTGCATTGTGACCATCTGCCGATATAGAGGCAGCTCAGCTTTTAATTGTTCATGGGTGCCTGTACCCACAGCACGTCCCTCATCGAGTACAAGAATCTGGTCGGCCGCCTGAATCGTATGGAGGCGGTGGGCGACCGTAATCATAGTCGCCGTCTCCGACAGCTCTTGAATGGAGCGCTGAAGGACAGTCTCTGTTTTCACATCCAGCCCTGTTGTCGGCTCATCAAACAGAATGACGGAAGGCTTTTTCAAAAAGGCACGGGCCAGTGCAATGCGCTGCTTCTCCCCGCCGGATAAACCTCTTCCGCCCTCACCGATTGATGTATCCAATCCATCCTCCAACGTCTCAAGCAGCTGGGAAAGGCCGGCCTTCTCCGCTGCACGGGCCGTTTCTTCCCTGGAGGCGCCGGGAACTCCAATCGCCATATTCTCTGCAATCGTACCCGAAAAAAGATACGGGTGCTGGGAGATGTAGCTGACACCGTTGAACCAGTCCGCTTCCTTGTACGAATAAAGCGGACGTCCGTTCACGTCTACATCACCAGATGAAGGAGCAAGCAGTCCCGAAAAAATATTGAGCAGGGTTGTCTTGCCTGATCCACTCTTTCCGACCACCGCCAGTTGACTCCCTGCTGGAATGTCCACCGATACCGGATCAAGAGCGAATCCTTCCTCATACTGAAACTGAACAGCGCGGAGAGACAAGGCCGGAGGCTGTTCATACGTGAGCCCCTGATCTCCCCATACCAACGAATGGTCCTCTTCGTTCAACGTCTCCTCCAGCTGCTTGGAGGCCCCGGAAGCTCCACGTCCCGTATGGAACGCACTGCCGAACTCCTTCAGTGTCAAGTAAAACTCCGGTGCAAGAATCAAAATGAAAAAAGCGGTGAAAAAAGAGACACTTTCATACACAACAAGGCGGATGGCAATCTCAAGAGCAATCAGGCCAATACTGAGCATGGAGATGAACTCAAGCATGAGGGAGGACACAAAGGCCACCTTCAGCACTTCCATCGTAGCCGTTTTAAATCCGAGACTGCTCGATTCTATTTCCTCCTGCTGGCGATGACTGCGGTTGAAAAGCTTCAACGTAACAAGTCCTTGAAGGGTATCCAGAAACTGTCCGGAAAAAGCCGAAAGCTTCTCCATCTGGTCTTCCGATTTCTTCTTCGTCATCACACCGATGATCGCCATGAACATCGGAATGAAAGGAGCTGTGATTACCATGATCAGCCCGGAATAAAGATGGGCGGAAAACACAACGGCCAAAATCATCACAGGGATAATGAGGGTCTGTATCATTTGTGGAATATAGCGGCTGAAATAGCCGTCCAGTTCATCCACGGAATCCATGAGTACACTCACCTTTTGTCCGGACCGCCCGGTCACCGATGTGGAGATCGACTGCCTGGACATTTTTTCAATCAAACGATGCCGGTAATGCTCTTTAGCTCTCGAAGCAAGACGGATGCCCGTTTTTCCATTGAGCCATGTGAAGAGAGTACGTCCAGCCAACACGAGAAACAGCCCGGCAAACAAAGGCAGAACATCCTGGAGGCTTTGCTGACCAAGAAAAATCCGATCCACAATCGCAACGAAATAATAGGATTGACCGATGACACTGGCTCCGATGAGAAGAGACGTGAGGATTAACAGCGTCATCCCTTTTCGATCAGCAAAAGCAAAGCGGCTGAGATGCTTCATAATCTATAGAAAACTCCTTACACGTATTTTTTGTGAAGTTTTTCACATTACTTTTATTATAAAGGAAAGACACCCTTTTTTCTAAAGAGAAGCCTGAGGATTCTATGACAATTCTTTAACATCGTCCCCTTTTCTGCCGCCAGTCATACAATCTCAACGGATAACTTACCCCGGTCGCTTATCGTCGCAAACACCTTATCAAACCTGTGATGAGGATTAGTATGCCGAAAACCTTTCAGGAGGTTAATGGAAATAACCTTTACTTTTTATTTTATAAATAATATGATAGTAAAAAATTTATAAAAGGAGGAAAAATCAGTTGGATAACTTTGATTACAAAATATTGAAAGCATTAATTGATAATGGAAGGGTTACTTGGGCTGAATTAGCTTCCCAAACTGGATTATCTGCTCCATCTATTGCAGACCGTGTTAATCGTTTGTTAAACAATGAAGTAATAAAAGAACTTGGCGCAATGGTAAATGGGGAAAGTGTAGGAACAGAATGTACAGCATTTGTGGCAGTTTCATTAGAAAAACCAACATTCAGGAAAGATTTTTTAAGGCTTGTCAAGGATTTGGAAGAAGTGCAGGAATGTCATCATATTGCCGGGGAAGATGATTATTTATTGAAAATTCGTTGCCAAAATACAAAGGATTTGGACCGAGTAATAAGTTATGAAATTAAAAACCTTGCAGGTGTACGGAGGACAAAAACAACAATTGTGATGGATACAACAAAAGAAACTTTGCGGGTCCCCTTACAAAAAGCAAAATTTAATAAATCAGGTGAACAGTAATGTTCGGGGAACTATTACTAAAAGGACTGTTCATTGGAATTAGTATTGCTGCTCCAGTTGGACCAATTGGGGTGTTATGTATCCGCAGAACTCTTGAACATGGTAAGTTAACTGGATTTGTATCTGGATTAGGGGCTGCAACAGCAGATGGAATATATGGAATAATCGCTGGTCTCGGTTTAACATTTATAACAAACTTTTTAATTGGTCAACAATTGTGGCTTCATCTTATTGGCGGTATATTCTTATGTTATTTAGGAGTGAAAATAGTTATTTCAAAACCTTCAAATAGATCAGCTGAAGCCAAAGGTAACAAACCGTTTTCAGCTTTCATATCTACTTTCTTTTTAACTATTACTAATCCAGTTACAATTTTATCATTTATCGCCATTATCTCAGGCCTAGGAATTACAACTAACAATGCAACGGCACCCGGCTTAATTTTAGTCGCAGGGATTTTTATAGGTTCATCATTATGGTGGTTATTATTAAGTAGCCTTGCAGGAACATTAGGCAATCGACTAGAGAATGATTATTTGAGCCTGATTAATCGCATTTCTGGAATTATATTATCGTCGTTTGGAGTATATAGTTTAGTTACTGGACTTGGTGGTTAGAGATTGATCTCATAATATTATTGGGGTGTTGTCCATATATTTAATGTTTCACTGGTTCATTGATCTTCTTATGGATCAAGAAAAGATATGAGGGGTGCTTACATGGTCTATATACCTTCAATTTGTTCTTTGTAGTTATTCCAAGCTTCATCATATACTAATGTAGGCGTGAAAATATCTATGAATCCTTGCTTAACTCTAAAGTCAAAAGACTATAGTTTTCTTAAAAAAATGGATCAATAAATGATGTTTGAATCTAAATAAACGTTCAAAGCTTTTCACCCTTTATGATTCTTGCTTGTTATTCCACCAATATTTCAGACGATTTTTCCATTATCTACCTTACAATCAACGGGGATGTGGGCCTATGTATAAAACCCTATGGAACAACACAGATATTCGTTTATATATGAGAGCAGGAGCGGTTTGAATAAAGAATGGGTCCACCTCAGCAAGAAATTTCTCCTGAAAGGCATGAGGCTGTTTATGTGGTGCAGTTGGATTCAGAAGAAATGCTCCTTCTATGAACATGTCTCAGAACTTCGTCTGATACTCCCCTTTAGCTAATTTCAAAATATTCAAATGTATGCATCTGGAAATAAAAAGAGACCGCCCCTTCCAGGGCAGCCTTTTACTAAGAAAGGTTCTGGCTCCAATCGACAGCCGCTTCCCCTTCCAGGAAGCGTTCAGAATCCATTGCAGCCATACATCCTGTGCCGGCTGCCGTAATGGCTTGACGGTACTTTTGATCCTGGACGTCCCCGCAGGCGAAGACGCCGGGGATATTCGTATTGGTCGTTCCTGGTTCCACAAGAAGATAACCCTTCTCATCCATATCCAGCTTTCCTTTCAGAAAATCTGTGTTTGGATTGTGACCAATGGCAACGAAAATCCCATCTGTATCGATAACTTCCTCTTCACCAGTTTCATTATCCTTCACTTTGATGCCCGAAATTTTCATCCCGTCTGAGACCATCTCCACCGGCGTTTTATTTAGAGCCCACGTCACCTTATCATTTTCCTGTGCCCGCGACTGCATGATTTTAGAAGCACGCAGTTCATTTCTTCGATGGATCACCTGCACCTCACTCGCAAACTTGGTCAGGAAGGTCGCTTCTTCCATCGCCGAATCGCCGCCGCCGATGATCACAACTTTTTTCCCGCGGAAAAAGAACCCATCACAGGTTGCACAGGTGCTCACTCCTTTTCCGATATTCTCTTTCTCGCCGGGAATACCGAGCAGTTTGGCGGAAGCCCCTGTGGAGATAATCAGGCTGTTCGTCTGTATTTCGCCGATGCCATCCACCTGAAGGGTAAATGGCCGCTGATTCACCTGGACATCTGTTACCCAGCCCCGTTTAAAAACAGCGCCGAACCGCTCGGCCTGCTTTTTCATATTATCCATAAGTTCAGGCCCCATGATGCCATCCGGGAAACCGGGGAAGTTCTCCACCTCCGTGGTCAGGGTCAACTGACCTCCAGGTTCAGGTCCCTCGATCACCAGGGGTTCTATGTCTGCGCGTGCAAGATAGACGGCGGCTGTCAAACCAGCCGGTCCTGTTCCTAAGATGACAGATTTGTAGGTCATAGAAGTGCCTCCTTTAAAATGACTCGTATTAGTGTTATATCCCTTTTTGCTTAAAGTCATGCCTCTCCCTTAGGAACTGATGAAAGATGGGGGCAGGGAAGCCCCCTCTCATCAGACGTTCCCGCTTTCCATAAACAAGGGAGGTTTCCTCTTCCACTTTTAAAACGGACCCGTAGCTGCCTTCTACTTTTTTAAACAGGGATAAACAAGTGACCACCCCAAATCGGCGCTTTGAGCATACACTATCATCAGATCATGGATATGGAGGTGATTCTATGCCTGGACGAAGAAGACCTGCACGCCGCCCTGGATTTTGTGTGTTTCCCGGTTACAAATACTGCGGTCCTGGATGCAGCGGCCCGGGAGAGCCGGTCAATGCCGTCGATGCTGCCTGTAAAGCACATGATGAGTGCTACCGCTATACAAAGAATTACTGTTATTGTGATGATGCTTTCATTCGTCGTTTAGGACAGCTCCAGAACCCACGGACCCGTGAGGGACGTCACGCCCGTGCGATGTATAACTATATGAAATTCCAACGCCTGTTCACCTGTTCGTTTTAAAAAAGACAAAGGAAGCTGTCTTTCTTTTTTTTATGGTTTGATCCTAAGGAAATTATTATGAAATATAGGCCGCCGTCACTTTTCAAAACCCAATTCTGTGCTTATAATAGTCAACAGCACGCTTATTCTGCATGCGTCGCCAACACGAGAGGATGTAGGACTAATCATGAAATTCGAAGAAAGGTTTGACTGGCAGCTGTTCTTTATTATCTGCTGTTTTATTGCGATCAGCTCCGTCGCCTTGTTCAGCGCTCAGCAAAGTACGCAGTACAATGAGAATTTCGTACTCAAACAGCTGGTCTGGTACGGGGTCGGCGGAGTCGTTATTGGGTTTATGATGATCGTGGATCCCGAAGATTTTAAAAAGATCAGCTGGTACTTATATGGTTTCGGTCTTGTTTTACTTATTGCCTTGATCCTGGCACCATCATCCATCGCTCCTGTCATTAAAGGACAGAAAAGCTGGTTCACCCTGCCAGGTTTGTCTCTGCAGCCTGCAGAGCTTGTTAAAATTTTTACGATACTCGTTCTCGGAAGAATTGCCGTTAATCATAACAGCAAAAGCGTCTCGACGCTGAAGTCGGACTTTCTGCTCCTTCTTAAGCTGGGAGCCGCTGCAGGCGTCCCATTCCTTTTAGTCATGCAGCAGCCTGACTTAGGGACAGGCCTTGTCTTTCTAGCCATACTTGCAGGTTTTGTCCTGGTTTCCGGAATCCAATGGAAAATTATCCTGCCGATATTCGCTGTCATTTCAGCACTGGGGACAAGCCTGATCTGGCTGGCGATCCAAGCTCCACAAATTCTGGATAAATACCTCGGGGTAAAGGAATACCAGCTGGGACGGATCTATTCCTGGTTCCAGCCGACCAAATATGAAGATTCCTCAGGCTATCAGCTCGTCAAAGCCATGCGGGCGATAGGATCGGGGCAGCTGTATGGTAAAGGCTTCGGGGAAAGGGAAGTGTATCTGCCTGAAGCTCAAACGGACTTTATTTTCAGTATCATTGCGGAGGAATATGGATTTCTCGGCTCGTGTGTCGTCATTATCCTGTTTTTCTTCCTGATCTACCGCTTCACGACAATCGCTTTTAAAGCGAACAGTCATTACAGCTCCTATGTCATGGTAGGGATTATCAGTATGATCGCCTTCCACGTCTTCCAAAACATCGGCATGTCTGTGCAGCTCCTTCCTATTACAGGGATTCCGCTGCCATTCATCAGTTATGGGGGGAGTGCCCTCTTAGGAAACCTGATGGCCCTCGGCATCGCTTTCTCGATATCGTACCATCATAAAACCTATATGTTCGGAGAATAAAAAAAGCTTCAGAGGACCGATTCCTCTGAAGCTTTTTTGGTCTTATTCGACGGTTACACTTTTCGCAAGGTTCCGTGGTTTGTCTACGTCACAGTCACGGTGCAGTGCTGCGTAATAGGAAATCAACTGAAGCGGTACAACAGATACAAGCGGTGTCAGGATCTCATGAACGTGAGGAATGACAAAGGCATCGCCTTCCTTATCCAGACCTTTCATACTGATGATCATGCTGTTAGCTCCACGTGCTTCCACTTCCTGTACGTTTCCGCGGATGGAGTAGTTGACGTTTTCCTGTGTCGCAAGCGCTACAACCGGCGTGCCTTCTTCAATCAGAGCGATGGTTCCGTGCTTAAGCTCTCCACCAGCGAATCCTTCCGCCTGGATATAGGAGATCTCCTTCAGCTTCAATGAACCTTCAAGACCGACATAAAAGTCGATTCCACGACCGATGAAGAAGCAGTTCCGTGTCACCGGCAGGTATTCACGGGCCAGCTCTTCCAGCTCTTCTTTTTGATCCGTCAAGGCTTCCATAGCATTCGCTACAATTCCAAGCTCCTGCATCGGATCAAAATCAAGCTCGATTCCTTTAGCGCGGGCTGTATCCACAGCCAGAATCGCAAGGACAGCCATCTGGGCTGTATAAGCTTTTGTGGACGCTACCGCAATTTCAGGACCCGCATGCAGATGCAGTGTATAATCCGCCTCACGGGAGAGGGTGGATCCTGGAACATTGGTAATCGTCAGGGCCGGGTGGCCAAGTTCTTTCGTCTGAACAAGAACGGAACGGCTGTCTGCCGTTTCCCCACTTTGGGAGATGTATACAAACAACGGCTTCTCGGACAAGAGCGGCATGTTATAGGAAAATTCACTTGCCACGTGGACTTCAACTGGAATATTCGCCAGTTTTTCGATGAACTGTTTGCCGAGAAGACCGGCATGATAGCTTGTTCCCGCAGCAATGATGTAAATACGGTCGCATTCCTTCATCGCATTGCGGATGTCAGCATCCAATTTAATGTCGTCGTTTTCATCCTGGTACTCCTGGATGATTTTACGGATAACGAAAGGCTGCTCATCAATCTCCTTCAGCATGAAGTGAGGGTAGGTGCCTTTTTCGATATCTGTCGCGTCGATTTCAGCTGTGAACGGCTCACGAGTGACCACGTCACCTTCAGGAGAAAGGATTTCAACACCGTCACGGCGGACGATCACTGTTTCTTTATCCATCAGCTCAAGGAACTGATCCGTTACGTGAAGCGCCGCCATAGAGTCACTCGCTACAACGTTGAAATCATCACCAAGACCTACAAGAAGCGGGCTCTTGTTTTTTGCTACATAAATCGTGTCTTTGTTCTCACGATCGATGAGAGCAATCGCATAGGAACCTGTCAGAAGCTTCACAGCTTTATGGAAGGCAGCCGCTACATCGTTCATTTCATTGTGCAGGACTTCGATCAGCTGGACGATGATCTCTGTATCTGTTTCACTCTTCAGTTCAACGCCTGCCAGGTATTCATCACGCACATCTACATAGTTCTCGATAACGCCGTTATGAACGAGTGTAAAACGGCCGGAAGTACTCTGATGCGGGTGGGCGTTCTCTTCACTTGGAGCTCCGTGAGTGGCCCAGCGTGTATGGCCGATGCCGTGAGTGGATGCTACGTTTTCATCGACTGCACTGCGCAGCGCTGCAATACGGCCTTTGACTTTCGTTACTTCAACGCCGTTATCATTCAAGGTAGCAATTCCGGCAGAGTCATATCCGCGGTATTCAAGCTTTTCCAGTCCGTTTAACAAAATTTCCTTTGTATCCTGTTGTCCAATATATCCTACAATTCCACACATAATTGTTGTCCTCCTTAATTTACGAGAAGGGCAACGAATGTCAGCACGGGGCTATTCGCTGCCCCTCTCCCTCAACGATCTATATCTTGTGCACTTTATCCAGCCGTATTGTTCGAAAAGTCGCCTTTCCGTTTTACAGCTGAACCAACGGCTGAAGTGTCACAGCCGGGAGGCATCCGCCGAATGCTCGATGAACCTCCACCTCGTCAACTGCGCATAGAAACGTTCCATCTGCACAGTCCTGGCGCTTTTAATGATTGATGACCTCTATCCTCCCTATCTGTTTCAAAATAAAGCCTCTCTCATCTGTTACCCTTAGCTTTTCCCTATTAAAAGGATTTCGACAGATTTTTCAAGTACAAGTCATATTTTACCTGAGCCTTGTGAAAAAGGTCAATAAAAATTAGAGGCGATCATGAATTGTAAGGACCTTGTAATAGAATATGCGCAGCTCTCCTATCCTGTGAAGAGCTGCGCGTCCATGCTTTATTCCATACCTAATTCTTCTTCAACGACTGCAACGACTTTGTTACAGTAAGTTTCACATTGCTCTTCTGTCGGAGCTTCCACCATGATCCGCACAAGTGGTTCTGTTCCGGAAGGGCGGACAAGGACACGGCCGCTGTCTCCCATTTCCTCTTCCACTGCCTGGATGGCTTCCTGAATGCGCGGGTGAGTCTGTACACGGTTTTTATCAATGACTTTTACATTTATCAAAACCTGTGGGAACTTCTCCATCTCCGCAGCAAGCTCTGAGAGAGGCTTTCCTGTCTCTTTAACGACGTTTACAAGCTGCAGAGCGGAAAGCATCCCGTCCCCTGTCGTGTTATGTTCAAGGAAGATGATGTGTCCGGATTGCTCTCCACCGAGGTTGTAGCCGCCACGGCGCATTTCTTCCATCACATAGCGGTCGCCGACAGCTGTTTTATCACTCTTAATGCCGTTGGCTTCCACAGCTTTATAAAATCCAAGGTTACTCATGACAGTGGATACGACTGTAGAATGGTTAAGGAGACCTTTCTCATTCATATATTTGGCACAGATGAACATGATACGGTCGCCGTCTACAATATTTCCTTTCTCATCGACAGCAATCAAACGATCCCCATCGCCGTCAAAAGCAAGTCCGATATCCGCTTTTTTCTCTTTAACAAGGGCCTGAAGAGCTTCCGGGTGCGTCGACCCGAACCCAGCATTAATATTCAGGCCGTCCGGAGACGAACCGATGGAGGAAATATCCGCTTCCAGATCGGCAAACAGATGAGAAGCGAGTGAAGACGTCGCCCCGTGTGCACAATCAAGCGCAATATGAAGGCCGTCAAAATCATAATCCACGGTCTGCTTCAAGTGCTGCAGGTATTTCTGGCAGCCTTCAAAATAGTCATTGATTTGACCAAGATCCGCACCGGATGGGCGTGGAAGATCGTCTTGTTCTGCATCAATCAGTGCTTCGATTTCCGCTTCCTGGTCATCCGTCAGCTTAAAGCCGTCCGGACCGAAGAATTTGATGCCGTTGTCTTCCACTGGATTGTGGGAAGCAGAAATCATAATTCCAGCCTCTGCCTGAAGCGCTTTGGTCAAAAAGGCCACCCCTGGTGTGGAGATGACGCCGAGACGCATCACTTCCGCTCCAATAGAGAGAAGACCAGCAGCAAGTGCCCCTTCCAGCATTTCGCCGGAAATACGAGTATCACGGCCGATTAAAACTTTCGGACGTTCCACCCCTTTGGTTACAACATAACCGCCGTAACGTCCTAGTTTAAAAGCCAGTTCTGGTGTTAATTCTTTGTTGGCGATCCCACGAACGCCGTCTGTTCCGAAATATTTACCCATTTTCAACGAACCTCTCTTTCTGTCCTATGCATATCAATTAAGTATAATTATTCTGGTTTACTCTCCCTGCTGATCATCAAGGACGTCAATGGTGACTTCAATCGTTTCCGGTGATACGGCTGTCGTGCCGTCCGGCAGGGGTACATCAACGTCAACCACCTGATCTTCGGTCACTTCTGTAACATCCACTGGAATTTCAACAGGTTCTTCAATACCGGCCAGGACCTCTTCAGGGCCCTGGTACGTTACATTTTCGACTTCCGTTGTTACTTCTTCAATCAGAACCCCTTCCTGAGTACCGCCGCTTGCTTCCGGCGTCACAGGGACCTCTTTCGTTCGTTTGGATACAGGGACGCTTACATCAACAGCCGCAGGCTCTACAAGAACGTTCAGTTCATTGCCCTGATTGTCGTAAACCTTTACAGGGGCTTCTCCCTGCTCAACGGTATCTTCAGCTGCGCCCACATCAACGATGGCTCTTACAGAAGCTACCCGTTCAACGACCGATGCTGCGCCTGTAATCTCCACCTGAGCCGGAGAGACTTCCGGTGTTCCAAGCTCCAGGCTGGTGTCCAGATTGTTCTCATTTGCATAATCGATGCTTACATCATAATTTTCGGTCGTTTTTTCTTCAATTTCCACTTCAATAATTTTCGGTTCAAGGGAAACAGCCAGCTGGCTGCTGATTCCTGAATGCTGGAGGGATACCTCATGGGTTCCAGGTCCAAGGTCATTCAAGTCGACAAATACGTTGAAGTTCTTCTGACGTGAAACAGGGGCTACAGCTCCCGCTGGACCCTCGACCGTCACGGTCACATCCTGAGGGATCCCGCTGACCACATATTCTTCACTGTCAAAGCGGATTTCAAGTGGAATGTTTTCCATCGTTTCAGATTCCGACGATGTCTCATTAAAAAACAGCGAGTCAGAATCCATGTTGTTATCGACATTGACCGTCACCCAGAGCAGACCGGCTAAAAGAAGGGAGATAATCCGGATAAACCATACACTTTTAAACCAATTATCCATTCTTTTTCCCCCTCCAGTTCCAGCTTTTAACGGCAGGAGCAGAGTAATCAAGCTCTGTACGCAGCATTTCCTCGAGCTTCACCTGATCGAGCTCGCGGTGCAGCTCACCATTTTTCGTACAGGAAATCGCCCCGGTCTCCTCAGATACAACAATTGTCAGCGCATCTGTCACTTCACTGATTCCCATCGCCGCCCGGTGCCGTGTTCCAAGTTCCTTCGAGATAAAAGGACTCTCCGACAACGGAAGATAACAGGCAGCAGCTACGATTTCATCATTTTTAAGTATGACGGCTCCATCATGAAGCGGTGTATTCGGTATGAATATGTTGGTGAGCAGCTCACTGGATAAATGTCCATTAACCCGGATCCCTGTCTCCACATAGTCTCCCATGCCCGTATCGCGCTCGATCGTAATCAAGGCTCCGATTCTGCGCTTGGCCATATAGTTGCAGGATTTAATGATTGCCTGCAGTGTTTTTTCCGTATCTTCTTCCTCTGACGAATTCCTGCTGAAAAAGCTTCCCCGCCCGAGCTGTTCCAGAGCCCTTCTCAGCTCCGGCTGGAATAGGATGATAATAGCAAGGAAACCCCAGGTGATGGCCTGTGACATGAGCCATCGCAGTGTGGTTAGTCCAAATAAATTACTCAGCAGCCATATCCCCAGGATAATGAAGATTCCTTTTAGAAGCTGGACCGCCTTCGTCCCTTGGATCAGCATGATTAATTTATATACAACAAACCAGACAAGGGCGATATCCACAGTTATCAGCAGGTAATCTAAAACATCCAGTCCCCCATCAAGCATGCCTACACTTCCTTTTAAATAAAATAAATCTGAAAAATTCACATTTACCATTATATCACATAAGTTTTTTTGAATATATCAGAACCTGTCCTGATCTTATCATACCCAAAAAAAAGACAGAATGACCTATGTCATCCTGCCTTTAGTCTTCTTGTTCGGACCCGAAGGAGAAAATATCTGACACGGTTTGTTTCGTATGATACCAAACCCATTCATAAATCTGGTTCACTTCGGTCAATTCCCCTGAGTAGGCTCTGAGATCAGAACGGTTCAGTTCCCCTGATCCCTGGTCCCCGGATGTTCCTTCCAGGATGTCTCCGTTAATGATGGTCACATTTCCATCGACAGCCCCGTCAATCCGCAGGTCTCCGTTTCGAACGACAAGGTCCCCCTTAACCGTGACACCATCCGGTACAATCACCGTGTGCTCTCTGATTTCAAGGTTTTCCTGTTTGGATACCGTTACCTGCTGATCCTGATTCCATGCTGTGAAAATGCCACTGAACATGAGAATAAAGAATACAGCAGCGGCGGTCAGAATCGGATGCTGCTGCAGCCGGCGTATATAATTTCTCCGTTTTTTCTGCTTTGGAAGACTGTTCATCACATTTGCCGTGAACCGAGGCGGTGCAGAAACTGGAGATGTATTGGTAATCAGCGTAGTCGTCCGCTTCAATTCATGAAAATGGCTCTGGCAGGACGGACAGCTCTGCAGGTGATCTCTCAGTCGTCGTTCTTCCTCTGTGTTTAATTCGCCGTCTAAATACTTATGCATGAGTGTAATGGCTTCTTTACTGCAATTCATTCCCTCTCAACTCCTTCATACATGGCGAAGCCGTTTTCTTAGTGCTTCCCTTCCTCTGTGCACCCTTGTCTTCACCGTCCCTACGGGAATATCAAGAACTTCGGCGATTTCCTGGAGAGCTAACTCATCCAAATACCGCAGAACAATCACGCTCCGATATTTCGGAGGCAGAGCAAGGATTTCCTTATGGATGTACGTCTGCAGCTCAAGGCTTTCGACCTCTTCCTCAGGCAGTGCCTGGTCTGCAGCCAGCTGAGAGTACATATCCAGTCCATCCGTGCCCTTCACTTCAGCATCGAGGTGATAGTCCGGCTTCTTCTTCCGAATGCGGTCGATCGATAAGTTGGTGGCTATTCTATAGAGCCATGTTGAGAATTTGCGCCGCTCATCAAACGTGTGGAGGTTTGTATAGGCCCGGATAAATGCTTCCTGTGCAAGATCTTCAGCTTCGTATGAGTTCCCGATCATCCGCAGACATATATGATAGACCTTGTTCTGATAAAAAGAAACAATGTCTTCAAATGCTGCCTGATCTCCCTTTTTCACTTGTTTTATTTTCTGTTTTATCATGGTTTCCATTTGTTATACCTCCGCTATATGTGCGGTCGATATCCTTTACGGATGACCTCGCCTCAAAGTTTCAAAAAAACATATAAAAAAATATATATCTTTTTCCTAAATATAAGTTTAACTTTTTTTAGTATCGGATATAAAGCTGTAAATGTAAAAAATTTCTTAGGAGGACTACAAAACATGACGCGAGTGACTTCGTTGACGGAAGAAATCGAAGCTTGTCGTTTGGAAATGAGCCGTTTAGCCCGCCTCCATCACTTAACATCCCCCGAAGTTGTCAAAGTGAGCGTTAAGCTGGATCAGCTTCTTAATGAATATGACGAAGTACAATATAAAAAACAGCAACCCGCCTTAAGTAAAGCAGGTTACTGTTAATGATCGAACTTATTTCAGAGTTTCTCCAAATAAAGAACCCATCAAACCGACCGCTACGCCGGCGGTTTTATTTTTTTCATCGAGGATAGGATTGACTTCCACAAATTCTGCGGAGGTAATCATTTCCGATTGATGAAGCATCTCCATAGCCAGATGACTTTCCCGATAGCTCAGGCCGCCCATAACAGGTGTCCCGACACCCGGCGCATCATTCGGGTCCAGACCGTCCAGATCAAGGCTGAGGTGCACGCCGTCTGTCCTGTCCTTCAAATAGTCCACAGCTTCTTCAATGACTTTAGTCATCCCCATACGATCCACTTCATGCATCGTATAGACTTTAATTCCCTGCTCCTTAATCAGTACTTTCTCTCCTTCATCCAGAGAGCGGGCACCGATGATGACAATGTTCTCAGGCTTAATCTTAGGAGAATAGCCATGGATACCCGTAAGCTTTTCATGCCCGATCCCCAGACTTGCTGCCAGCGGCATGCCATGAATATTTCCGGACGGTGAACTGTCCGCTGTATTTAAATCCCCGTGAGCGTCATACCAGATCACTCCGAGATTATTGTAGTGTTTTGCGACTCCTGCAAGAGTCCCCATAGCAATACTGTGATCTCCTCCTAATACAAGAGGGAAACGGTTGTTTTCGATGACCTGATCGACCGCTTCAGCCAGTCTGCTCGTTCCTTCAGCTATTTCGTGAAGGTTCCTGAGGTTATCATGCTTTACATCCGTCTGATGCTTCGGACGAGGAATCTCAATGTCTCCTAGATCTTCAATGGTATAACTCAACTGCTCTAGACGTTCAACCATCCCTGCATACCGGATAGCACTTGGACCCATATCGACTCCTCTGCGCATTTGACCAAGATCCATGGGTACTCCGATTACTGAAAGCTGTTTATTCATTAAAGTTCCTCCTTTTTACACTATTTTCATTGTATCCGTTTTATTAAAGATGACTCAACTGGACATCATTGTGTATATATATACGTTATTTACTGCCTTATAGTGGTAATCATGCATGTTTACAAGCTGCCTGCCAAAACAACGATCACCAGATATAAAAAAAGCCTGACAAGTTCTATGTCAGACTTTCTATCGTATAAAAGATCGCCAGGATCTATTTGGTTCTATGTAATGGTGGAGCCTAGCGGGATCGAACCGCTGACCTCCTGCGTGCAAAGCAGGCGCTCTCCCAGCTGAGCTAAGGCCCCATATGGAGCGGGAGACGGGATTCGAACCCGCGACCCCCACCTTGGCAAGGTGGTGTTCTACCACTGAACTACTCCCGCGAAAAAGAGATGAGCCATGAAGGATTCGAACCTTCGACCCTCTGATTAAAAGTCAGATGCTCTACCAGCTGAGCTAATGGCTCCTATGAAGAATGATACTCGTTTTTTATGAGCAATGCGCTCAATATATGGAATATGCTCAACACATGGTAGTCTTATTCTTAAAGGAAATATGGCTGGGCCAGCTGGATTCGAACCAGCGCATGACGGTACCAAAAACCGTTGCCTTACCGCTTGGCTATGGCCCAACAAGTACAAAATTAGTATAACCAACTTAAGAATATTATACAATCATGTGGAATTTTTTCATAAAAAATAGCTGATGATTAAGTCAGCTTCTTATGAAACAATAAAATAAAAATGGTGGAGGGAGTAGGACTCGAACCTACGAACCCGATGGGAGCGGATTTACAGTCCGCCGCGTTTGGCCAACTTCGCTATCCCTCCACTTGAAAAGTGGTGCCGGCCAGAGGACTTGAACCCCCAACCTACTGATTACAAATCAGTTGCTCTGCCAGTTGAGCTAGGCCGGCTAAAATATGGTGGAGGATGCAGGGATCGAACCTGCGACCCCTTGCTTGTAAGGCAAGTGCTCTCCCAGCTGAGCTAATCCTCCATATTGGTGACCCGTACGGGATTCGAACCCGTGTTACCGCCGTGAAAGGGCGGTGTCTTAACCACTTGACCAACGGGCCAGTCGTACAAAACCTTCAGAGCTTCCAGCCGGATTTGAACCGGCGACCCCTTCCTTACCATGGAAGTGCTCTACCACTGAGCTATGGAAGCAAGTGGCTCCAACGGTAGGATTCGAACCTACGACCGATCGGTTAACAGCCGATTGCTCTACCACTGAGCTACGTTGGAATCATAAAAGTCTTCAAAACAATAAGGAAAGAGAATCAATGTGGCAGCGTCCTACTCTCACGGGGGTAAACCCGACTACCATCGGCGCTGAAGAGCTTAACTGCTGTGTTCGGCATGGGAACAGGTGTGACCTCTTCGCCTTCACCACCACATCGATATAAAGTTTGAGGTGAACCCTCAAAACTGGATAAGGAAACAACTATTGATGAAACATCATTCACGAAGTTCAGTCCGGCTGCAGCTCCTAAATCCTCGCTGTTCTAAGCACACCTTCTTCAAGACTGAAAAACACAGCCTTTACGAATGTTTGCTTAGCCAGTCGGATTTGACCAGTCGCTTTCGCCTTCTTCATATAGATAAGTCATCGATCCATTAGTATCCGTCAGCTCCACGTGTCACCACGCTTCCACCTCGGACCTATCAACCTCATCGTCTCTGAGGGATCTTATCTGCTCGAAGCAGAGGGAAATCTCATCTCAAGGGGGGCTTCATGCTTAGATGCTTTCAGCACTTATCCCGACCACACGTAGCTACCCAGCGATGCTCCTGGCGGAACAACTGGTACACCAGCGGTGTGTCCATCCCGGTCCTCTCGTACTAAGGACAGCTCCTTTCAAATTTCCAACGCCCACGACGGATAGGGACCGAACTGTCTCACGACGTTCTGAACCCAGCTCGCGTACCGCTTTAATGGGCGAACAGCCCAACCCTTGGGACCGACTACAGCCCCAGGATGCGATGAGCCGACATCGAGGTGCCAAACCTCCCCGTCGATGTGGACTCTTGGGGGAGATAAGCCTGTTATCCCCGGGGTAGCTTTTATCCGTTGAGCGACGGCCCTTCCATACGGTACCGCCGGATCACTAAGCCCGACTTTCGTCCCTGCTCGACTTGTAGGTCTCGCAGTCAAGCTCCCTTGTGCCTTTACACTCTGCGAATGATTTCCAACCATTCTGAGGGAACCTTTGGGCGCCTCCGTTACTCTTTAGGAGGCGACCGCCCCAGTCAAACTGCCCACCTGACACTGTCTCCGGACCGGATTACGGTCCTGGGTTAGAATGTCCGTACAGCAAGGGTAGTATCCCACCAGCGCCTCCACCGAAGCTGGCGCTCCGGTTTCCAAGGCTCCTACCTATCCTGTACAAGCTGTACCAACATTCAATATCAGGCTGCAGTAAAGCTCCACGGGGTCTTTCCGTCCTGTCGCGGGTAATGTGCATCTTCACACATAGTATAATTTCACCGGGTCTCTCGTTGAGACAGTGCCCAAGTCGTTGCACCTTTCGTGCGGGTCGGAACTTACCCGACAAGGAATTTCGCTACCTTAGGACCGTTATAGTTACGGCCGCCGTTTACTGGGGCTTCGGTTCAACGCTTCGCATAAGCTAACGCATCCCCTTAACCTTCCAGCACCGGGCAGGTGTCAGCCCCTATACTTCGCCTTACGGCTTCGCAGAGACCTGTGTTTTTGGTAAACAGTCGCTTGGGCCTTTTCACTGCGGCTCCTCGGCAGAGGAGCACCCCTTCTCCCGAAGTTACGGGGTCATTTTGCCGAGTTCCTTAACGAGAGTTCTCCCGCTCACCTTAGGATACTCTCCTCGCCTACCTGTGTCGGTTTGCGGTACGGGCACCTCTTTCCTCATTAGAGGCTTTTCTTGGCAGTGTGAAATCAGGAGCTTCGGTACTATAGTTCCCTCCCCATCACAGCTTGACGTTGTCGGACGGATTTGCCTATTCCGACCGTCTCACTGCTTGGACGTGCACATCCAATGGCACGCTCTCCCTATCCTCCTGCGTCCCCCCGTCATTCAAACGGAAAGGAGGTGGTACAGGAATATCAACCTGTTGTCCATCGCCTACGCCTTTCGGCCTCGGCTTAGGTCCCGACTAACCCTGAGAGGACGAGCCTTCCTCAGGAAACCTTAGGCATTCGGTGAAAGAGATTCTCACTCTTTTTTCGCTACTCATACCGGCATTCTCACTTCTAAGCGCTCCACCAGTCCTTACGGTCTGACTTCGCAGCACTTAGAACGCTCTCCTACCACTGATCATAAGATCAATCCGCAGCTTCGGTGGTGTGTTTAGCCCCGGTACATTTTCGGCGCAGAGTCACTCGACCAGTGAGCTATTACGCACTCTTTGAATGATGGCTGCTTCTAAGCCAACATCCTGGTTGTCTAAGCAACTCCACATCCTTTTCCACTTAACACACACTTTGGGACCTTAGCTGGCGGTCTGGGCTGTTTCCCTCTCGACCATGAACCTTATCACCCACGGTCTGACTCCCAGAACAAAGTCTATGGCATTCGGAGTTTGACTGAATTCGGTAACCCGATAGGGGCCCCTCGTCCAATCAGTGCTCTACCTCCATGACTTTCTATTCTGAGGCTAGCCCTAAAGCTATTTCGGAGAGAACCAGCTATCTCCGTGTTCGATTGGCATTTCACCCCTACCCACACCTCATCCCCGTAATTTTCAACTTACGTGGGTTCGGGCCTCCAGTCAGTGTTACCTGACCTTCACCCTGGACATGGGTAGATCACACGGTTTCGGGTCTACGACCGCATACTCACTCGCCCTGTTCAGACTCGCTTTCGCTGCGGCTCCGCTTCTGCTGCTTAACCTCGCATACGGTCGTAACTCGCCGGTTCATTCTACAAAAGGCACGCCGTCACCCATTAACGGGCTCCGACTACTTGTAGGCACACGGTTTCAGGTTCTATTTCACTCCCCTTCCGGGGTGCTTTTCACCTTTCCCTCACGGTACTGGTTCACTATCGGTTACTAGGGAGTATTTAGCCTTGGGAGATGGTCCTCCCGGATTCCGACGGAATTCCTCGTGTTCCGCCGTACTCAGGATCCACTCCGGAGAGAGGAAGATTTCGACTACAGGGCTGTTACCCTCTTCGGCTGATCTTTCCAGATCGATTCGTCTATCTTCCTCCTTGATAACTCCAAAGGAGTGTCCTACAACCCCAGAAAGCAAGCTTTCTGGTTTGGGCTGATTCCGTTTCGCTCGCCGCTACTTGGGAAATCGCGTTTGCTTTCTCTTCCTCCGGGTACTTAGATGTTTCAGTTCCCCGGGTCTGCCTTCCTATACCTATGTATTCAGTATAGGATACTGTCCCATTACGAACAGTGGGTTTCCCCATTCGGAAATCTCCGGGTCAAAGCCTGCTTACGGCTCGCCGGAGCATATCGGTGTTAGTCCCGTCCTTCATCGGCTCCTAGTACCAAGGCATCCACCGTGCGCCCTTATTCACTTAACTATCTTCGTGAAAAGACGTTTATATAAATCAATTAGATGTCTTGTCATCATGATCTCATCGATAGATGAGTCATAATTCCTTATCCAGTTTTCAAGGTTCAATTCATTTTAAGGTTACATATAAAACACAACATGAACGCTTGTGTTTTATGGAACATTTAAATGGTGGAGCCTAGCGGGATCGAACCGCTGACCTCCTGCGTGCAAAGCAGGCGCTCTCCCAGCTGAGCTAAGGCCCCATTTTTGAATGGTGGGCCTGAGTGGACTTGAACC
Organism: Halobacillus sp. ABH2_015; assembly: GCF_056158945.1. Classification (NCBI taxonomy): domain Bacteria; kingdom Bacillati; phylum Bacillota; class Bacilli; order Caryophanales; family Bacillaceae; genus Halobacillus; species Halobacillus sp. ABH2_015. The sequence goes on along the minus strand of NZ_JBSWUG010000002.1, from coordinate 3,748,582 downwards.
ACCGACCTCACGCTTATCAGGCGTGCGCTCTAACCAGCTGAGCTACAGGCCCATTCAATAATGGAGAACATGCTATTTTCATAGTTTGATCTCTCAAAACTGAACAACCAACACAGTACGTTTCCGTAATATCCTTAGAAAGGAGGTGATCCAGCCGCACCTTCCGATACGGCTACCTTGTTACGACTTCACCCCAATCATTGGCCCCACCTTCGGCGGCTGGCTCCAAAAAGGTTACCTCACCGACTTCGGGTGTTGCCAACTCTCGTGGTGTGACGGGCGGTGTGTACAAGGCCCGGGAACGTATTCACCGCGGCATGCTGATCCGCGATTACTAGCGATTCCGGCTTCATGCAGGCGAGTTGCAGCCTGCAATCCGAACTGAGAATGGTTTTATGGGATTTGCTACACCTCGCGGCTTCGCTGCCCTTTGTACCATCCATTGTAGCACGTGTGTAGCCCAGGTCATAAGGGGCATGATGATTTGACGTCATCCCCGCCTTCCTCCGGTTTGTCACCGGCAGTCACCTTAGAGTGCCCAACTGAATGCTGGCAACTAAGATTAGGGGTTGCGCTCGTTGCGGGACTTAACCCAACATCTCACGACACGAGCTGACGACAACCATGCACCACCTGTCACTTGGTCCCCGAAGGGAAATCCCTATCTCTAGGGAGGTCCAAGGATGTCAAGACCTGGTAAGGTTCTTCGCGTTGCTTCGAATTAAACCACATGCTCCACCGCTTGTGCGGGCCCCCGTCAATTCCTTTGAGTTTCAGCCTTGCGGCCGTACTCCCCAGGCGGAGTGCTTAATGCGTTAACTTCAGCACTAAGGGGTGGAAGCCCCCTAACACCTAGCACTCATCGTTTACGGCGTGGACTACCAGGGTATCTAATCCTGTTTGCTACCCACGCTTTCGCACCTCAGCGTCAGAAACAGACCAGAGAGTCGCCTTCGCCACTGGTGTTCCTCCACATATCTACGCATTTCACCGCTACACGTGGAATTCCACTCTCCTCTTCTGTCCTCAAGTTCCCCAGTTTCCAATGACCCTCCACGGTTGAGCCGTGGGCTTTCACATCAGACTTAAGGAACCGCCTGCGCGCGCTTTACGCCCAATAATTCCGGACAACGCTTGCCCCCTACGTATTACCGCGGCTGCTGGCACGTAGTTAGCCGGGGCTTCCTCGTCAGGTACCGTCAAGGTACCGCTCTATTCGCACGGTACTTGTTCTTCCCTGACAACAGAACTTTACGATCCGAAGACCTTCATCGTTCACGCGGCGTTGCTCCGTCAGACTTTCGTCCATTGCGGAAGATTCCCTACTGCTGCCTCCCGTAGGAGTCTGGGCCGTGTCTCAGTCCCAGTGTGGCCGATCACCCTCTCAGGTCGGCTACGCATCGTTGCCTTGGTGAGCCGTTACCTCACCAACTAGCTAATGCGCCGCGGGCCCATCTGTAAGTGATAGCGAGAAGCCATCTTTCAACTTATCTTCATGCGAAGAAAAGTATTACCCGGCATTAGCCCCGGTTTCCCGGGGTTATTCCGATCTTACAGGCAGGTTGCCCACGTGTTACTCACCCGTCCGCCGCTCGTTCCACGAGCTTCACCCCGAAGGGATCCGCTCGCTTCCCGCGCTCGACTTGCATGTATTAGGCACGCCGCCAGCGTTCGTCCTGAGCCAGGATCAAACTCTCCATAAAAGTAGTTTGACTTGCTCATCTGCACACCGAATGTGCTTGTTTCAAATTCCTTCATTAAAGAAGAAATATTTTGACGTACTGGTTGGTTCGTTCAGTTTTCAAAGATCAAATGTTGTCGGCCGTTCGAAAACAGCGACTTAATCATCTTAACATGTGTTGTTTTTCATGTCAACAACTTTTTTCATGAAGTTGAGAAAGCGTTTGGCTGTCGTTTTCGGCGACAAGTAATAATTTATCATTTGTGGGAAGCAGTGTCAACAACTTTTTCAAATCAATTTCAATTCAATTTCATACTGCTTGGCAAGTCGTTTTGTTTCCCGACAACGTTTAATAATATAGCACAGGTTAAAAAACAAATGCAATACTTTTTAATGTTTTTTTAATAAAAAAATCCTGTGCGGATGACAGGATTTATCGAGCTGTTAGTTCTGCTTCTTTTTCCTTGGCATATACTGCAGGCATTCTTCCCTTGCGGCAAAGCGTCGGAAGATCTGAAAAAGCACTTCATACCTTTCTTCCATCGCCTGCTTCATTCCCTGATCAATCCGGTGATCACCCATATCAAAAGTGATCTCTTCCATTTCCCGCTTTAATAAGTACTCTATTTCACGACGCTCCTGTTCATTGATAATTAACCCATGCATCTGAAAGTACCTCCCTGATAAACGACTCTATTTATTTCTACCCTAATTTCATTGTTTTTAGCATAGGTTGTCCGCTTTTTCATATGTATAGAACATATTGGTAGGAAAGGAAGTCGATCCATGAGCTTTTACACGTGGAAAACAGAAAGACTTAAGCGTTACGGCATTATCGCTCTTCTTGCTTTATTTTGTGCTTTCGCCCTGTGGATCGGCCGCTGGGAGCAGCTGCCCGCTTTCTCTAATAATGGGGAGCCGCGCGCTCTTACACAAGGGAGCAGCGATCAGGACCATATCGCGCTGACCTTTAACATCAGCTGGGGAACGGAAAAGGTCAATGAAGTGTTAAAGCAGCTGGAAGCCCACCAAGTCCAGGCTACATTCTTCCTGAGCGGAGAATGGGCGGAGAGACACCCGGATATCGTCAAAACCATTCAAGAAGGAAAACATGAAATCGGGATGATGGGCTACACATATGAGAGCTACCTTGAGAAAGAACCAGACCAGGTAGCCGGCGATTTGAAAAAGGCAGATGAGGTGTTTGCCAAGCTTGGCTTTGAAGACATGCAATGGATCCGGCCCCCGCATGGTCATATGAATAAAGAAGTGTTAAAAACCATCGAACAAAATGATTTGCAGGCCGTCCAGTGGAGTTTGAATCCAAGGGACTGGGAAAATCCAGGCACCAATGCCATCATCGATGCCGTGTTAAACGAAAGCTCTAAAGGAGATATCATTGTTATGCATGCTTCCGATTCGGTCAAACAGACGCCTAAAGCCCTTGAGGTCATTATCCCCGGATTGAAACAAAAAGGCTTTTCCTTCGTCAGTATCACCGAATTAGCAAGTGGCGGCGAAGCCAGGACGAGTCAGATCCAATAATAAAAGGAAGCCGCCGTAGGATACGGCGGCTTTTGTCAGGCATTTTCACTACGGGCAGGCCCCGTAAGGCGATGCAGCAGAAGAAGCTGATAGGCATTGCAGATAAATAAAGGAATGACCATCAACCATACATAATCACTCCCTGCCGCTCTAAGTGCCGGCACCCATTCCACCGTTGTAACGACAACCATAAAGAATAGGGCGGGGATAAATGCATGGGTATTTGTCTCTTTTGTTTTAATGTAAGCAACAATCAGCGATAGAACCAAAAGCACAGCCGCTGTCACGACATATCCCCAGACAGATGCCCCATTTTCAGCTGCCTGATATCGAAAATACACCAAATCAAAAAGAGTAAAGGCAATTAAAAACAGCTGTACCGGTGTCCATACAGAACGGAACAGGCCCTTTCCAAATTGATTGACGGTCAAATAGGCGAAGAAACCCATTTGACTGATGATACTGAATATAAAGCCCATACCCGCAAAAAATAAAAGCAGACCGAACAGCTCAAATAATTGAAAGGGCTGCCAAAACTCGGCGTACGAATCAAATTTAAAAAAGAAACTGGCCGCCAGGGTCACCCCGCCGCCGATCCATAACGTTGATAAAAATAACTGTACCCATTTACGACTGTTCACAAGCGCTCCCCCTATATGTACAAAAACTTTCTCCCCGTATTTTATCATGAAGCCTGTCTCTTTGCCTCCGAACGTATAAAATTTGTCGAAACGCGAATAGTAAGGCTATGGAGAACATAAGAAAGGGGACATGCAATGATGTCCAGACTCCGTATATTGCTGCCCGTTCTCGTTCTTGTTTTCCTGGCCGCTTGTAATGGTTCATCAGGAGCAAGTGAACAGGCGGACTACGATACCACCAAGAAAATGATGGTCGATATCCTCAAGTCCGATGATGGAAAAAAGGCGATGACTGAAGTCCTTTCCGATGAGGAGATGCAGCAGTCCATGGCTTTAGAGTCCGAAGTCGTCTCTCAAGCTGTCCAGCAGACGTTGATATCTGAAGAAGGTAAAGCTTTTTGGAGCAAGCTTTTTTCAGACCCTGCGTTCGTCCAGGAATTCAGCAAAGTTCTGGAGGATCAGCAGAAAGAATTGATGAAAGGGCTCATGAAAGATGCAGAATATCAGAAGTTGATGATCGATATTTATAAAAACCCTGAAATGATGGAGCAGATGGTAACTGTCATGCAGGGACAGAAGTTCAAGGCACACTTGGAGACCACCATCGAGGAAACGTTGAATAGTCCTGTCTTCCAGGCAAAAATGACTGAAACACTGTTAAAAGCCGCAGAGGAAATGAAAAGCGGGGAAGAACAAGGCGGCGATTCCGAGGAAAGCGGCCAGCAGAGTGGCGGAAGTCAATCTGAAAGTGGCGGCGAAGAAGGACAAAGCGGTTAAGTCTATAAAAAATCACGCGCCCCGTGAAGGGACGCGTGGTTTTTATTAATATTTATCAATGACTTTAGCGGCCATATTCCGATAAATGACACCGATCGGGTGATCGGACTGATAAACAGAAGGAGCAAAGACTTCTTCTTCCTCATATGGCTGTTGAAGTGGCACGTGGCCAAGTACAGCTGTCTGCAGCGTATCCGCAAGCTTCACTCCGCCTCCACGGCCGAAGATGAACTCTTTGTTTCCTGTTTCTTTACTTTCAAAGTAAGCCATGTTCTCCACAACACCAAGAATCTCGTGTTCCGTCTTAATCGCCATCTGACCAGCACGCGCGGCTACGAAAGCAGCTGTCGGGTGCGGGGTCGTTACGATGATTTCCTTGGAAGAAGGAAGCATCGAATGGACATCCAGCGCTACATCTCCCGTACCAGGCGGCAGATCTAGAAGCAGGTAGTCAAGGTCTCCCCACTCCACTTCCTTAAAGAAGCTTGTCAGCATTTTTCCAAGCATCGGTCCACGCCAGATGATCGGAGAGTTATCTTCCACAAAGAAACCCATGGAAACGACTTTCACTCCAAATCGTTCAACAGGAATGATTTTTTCCCCGCGGACGACCGGACGCTCTTCCACGCCCATCATATCCGGAACACTGAAACCATAGATATCCGCATCAATGATGCCGACTTTCTTCCCAAGACGTGTTAAGGCTACGGCAAGGTTCACCGTTACGGTTGATTTACCCACCCCGCCTTTACCGCTGGCGATGGAAATGAACTTTGTATTCGTATTGCCGCTCAGTAAAGAGGCATCCTCCGACTGCTGATCGGCCGGCTGTAATTTCTGAATAACCTCATCCGGAAGCTGATCAAAACGAAGACCGACTGTCGCCGCTCCCCCGCTTTTCAGGGCATTGACGATGGTCTGTTGCAGTTCCATCTGCTCCGCTGTATTCGTCTTTCCAATCAGAATCTTCACGCTGACATGATTTTTTTCTTCCTTGATTTTTACTTCTTCCACTCCACCGGTTTCTTCCAGTGTTTTATGTAAAAATGGATCTTGAATAGGGTTCAGGATTTCTAGTACTTTCTCTTGTGTCAACAAGCCGGTTCACCATCCTTAGAAAATGATCGTTTCCTGTAGTATAACATACATGAAACGCTTTCTAAGTGATTTGCTCACGATCCATTTTCCTCAGGGAAATCCCGTTCCGTGACAAAACGCAGCACCCCTTGATAGATCGAAGCAGCCATCTGCCTTTGATAATCGTCTGATTTCAACAGTTCCCGTTCACGGTCGTTGGACAAAAACCCCGCCTCTACAAGGGCGCCGGGAGCCTGTGCATGCTTCAGGATATAGATATTGCTGAGCCCGAGAGCCTCGCGCTTTGTATTGCCCATGTTGGATTGTATTTCAGCTTGAATGAACTTGGCGAGATATTCACTTTCCTCGCTTTCCGGATAATAAAACGTCTGTGCCCCGCTCCACTTATCAGATGGAATGGCATTCAAATGCAGACTTAAGTATAAGTCCGCTTCTTTTTCTTCGATAAACTCCACTCTATTACGTATATCTTCCGATTTCCTCCTGGAAAGACCGGATGTTCCCTCCGAAGCAAGATCAGCATCTTCGTACCTCGTCATATATACAAGGGCCCCTGCCTGCTGGAGGTAATCCTGCAGGTATTCCGCCATCTTCAGGGTGATGATTTTTTCCTCTGTACCATCCCCGCCTATCGCCCCACCATCCGGACCGCCATGTCCCGGGTCAAGAACGATCACTTTTCCGGAAAGCGGCGATGACCAAACCGTCCATGCATCCTTCACTTCCTGAATCGGATAGGAAACCATGCACACAAGGACAATCACACCAGCCAGCCACAAAAAGGTCTTCAATCGTCGACTCACAATCGCTCACACTCCCTTGTACTTCCCCTGAATCATTGTATGGGACAAGAGACAAAAATATGAGCAGGTCAACCTCAGCTACCAGCTTGGAAACTGAACGCAGGAACTGGAGGATACACCCTGAACGTATAGGAAAGCAAAAAAAAGACTCCCGACCATAATGGTCGGGAGTCTTTCGGATCGTCCAAAACTTAACGCTTGGAGAATTGTGGCGCGCGACGGGCACCTTTAAGACCGTATTTCTTACGCTCTTTCATACGTGCGTCACGAGTCAATAGACCTGCGCGTTTAAGTGGTGTACGGTATTCTGGGTCAGCTTTAAGCAATGCACGGGCGATACCGTGACGGATTGCTCCTGCTTGTCCTGTGAATCCACCGCCGTCTACGTTTACGTAGACATCATAGTTACCTTCAGTTTCTGTTACAGCAAGAGGCTGTTTAAGAATCATACGAAGGGTTTCATATGGGAAAAAGTCTTCAGCATCACGTTTGTTAACTACTACACGACCAGTTCCTGGAACAAGACGTACACGAGCTGTTGAGCTCTTACGACGACCAGTACCGGAGTATTGTACTTGTGCCACTAGATTACCTCCTTTAATTATCCGCGAAGTTCGTAAACTTCTGGTTGTTGTGCTTCATGTTTGTGCTCAGATCCTGCAAATACATGAAGTTTCTTGCCCATTTTACGTCCAAGACTTCCTTTTGGAAGCATGCCTTTAACAGCAAGTTCAAGCATCTGCTCTGGATATTTCGTACGCATTTCGTTAGCCGTACGGGACTTCAGACCACCAGGGTGGTTGGAGTGACGATAGTAAACCTTATCGTTGATTTTGTTACCTGTTAGTTCGATCTCACCAGCATTGATGATGATGACGTGGTCACCAGTGTCAACGTGTGGTGTGTATGTTGGTTTGTTCTTACCGCGAAGGATCGCAGCAACTTCGCTCGCTAAACGGCCGAGTGTCTGCCCTGCAGCATCCACAACATACCATTTACGTTCAACGTTGTTTTCATTTGCCATGAAAGTTGTGCGCATATCGGTTTCCCTCCTGAAATGTTTTATTATCACATAGACTGATTAACTGCTTTATCATTTATCTCAAAGTACGATTAGTTTTCCGGGGCTAACCGTGGTACAGAAATAAAATGCCATAGAATATAATATAACACTCTATATTCATGTGTCAAGGGAATGCACACCTGGATTCGTTGTTTTTTTCTGAGACAGAGGACCCAATGAATGGAAATTGTTCAGAACCTCTTAATAATCGACCTTCCATAGGAACAACCCTTGAGGAGGAGCCGTCCGGCCTGCCGCTTCCCGTGTGCGGGCTTTTAAGATAACAGGAATATCCTCCGGGGCACGCTCTCCTTTTCCTATTTCGAGAAGTGTGCCGACAAGAATCCTTACCATATTATATAAAAATCCGGATCCCTTAAAGGTGAACACCACTTCTTCTCCACGACTTTCTACATCCGCTTTGAAAATCGTGCGTACCTTGCTCCCCTTCAGATCTGTCTTCGGTGAACAGAAGGATGTAAAATCATGCTCTCCTTCGATATAGCCGCACGCCTTTTTCATAGCTGTGATGTCAAGGGGAGCTTTGACGTGAGAAGTGTAGTGACGGCGGAAAAGATCTGGATCAGGGTGATTCCTCACAAAATACCGGTATTCTTTTCCGGTTGTATCATACCTGGCATGAAAACCACCGGACGGCTGCTCAGCTTCTTTCACCTGAATGTCATCCGGCAGCATGGAGTTCAGCGCCCGCCGCCAGTTACTGACGGGAATCTCAAGCGGTGTATCAAAATGAATCACCTGCCCGACAGCATGCACACGGGCATCGGTTCTGCCCGAAGCCGTCACCTTTACGGTATTTCCTTTATGAATCTTTTTTAAAGCCTTCTCAAGCTCTGCCTGAATCGTGCCGCCATTCGGCTGAACCTGATAGCCTGCGTAACCGGTGCCATCATAGGCGATGGTCATACGTATACGATTCATACCCAGCACCTCCGATCATGAACGGGTCAGGAAGAGAGCTGCGGCCAGCAGAATGAAAACAGCAAAGAGCAGCCAGTCCCTCCGCTCCAGTTTTAATTCTCTCAGCTTCGTTCTTCCTTCGCCCCCTTGATACCCACGCGCTTCCATCGCCATAGCGAGCTCCTCTGCGCGTTTAAAGGCACTGACGAACAAAGGGACCAGCAGAGGTACAACGGCCTTCACACGGTCTTTAAAAGCGCCTGTGCGGAAGTCTACACCTCTTGAGGCCTGTGCCTTGGATATCTTTTCTGTCTCCTGCATCAATGTTGGGATGAAACGCAGGGAGATCGACATCATCAGCGCCAGTTCATGGACAGGGAATTTCACTTTTTTCAAAGGACCCAGCAGCTCCTCAATGGCATCGGTAATCTCAATCGGCGTCGTCGTCAACGTCAACAGGGAGGTAACGAGAATCAACAGGAAGAACCTCAGGGAAATCGCTGCCCCCTGGATCAACCCTTCCTCATAAACCGCCCAGCCGAACAGGCTGAACGCAACCTCCCCTTCCCTTGTCACGAACAAGTGAAGGAGAAACGTGAAGATGACCAGGAACCAGACCGGCTTCAATCCCTTCATGATGTAGGAAAATGGAACTTTCGATAAAACAGCACTCGACAGAGCGAACAAGGCGAGCACCCCATAACTCATAACAGAGTTAGCAAAAAAGACGATCACGACATAAAAAAAGATGACAGCGATTTTGGAGCGGGGATCCAGGCGGTGAATAACAGAATCCGATGGAATGTATTGACCGATAATCAGGGAACTACTCATGATCGCCGCCCCCCTTCACTTTCAGGGCTATTTCCTTTGCTAACTCCGCTATCGTCTGGCCTTCGTATTCAAGATCAAGGCCGTAATCCCGGGCCATTTTCAAAAAGGAAACGACTTCCGGTACATCCAGCTGCACATCTTCCAGTGCCTGCTGCTGCTTAAAAATCTCCAGCGGGGACCCTTCCCTGTAAACCTTCCCTTGATTCATGATGATAATATGATCGGCATAGGCAAGAGCATCCTCCATACTGTGGGTTACAAGCACGGTTGTAAGACCCTTATCCTGATGCAGGTGATAAAACATATCCATGATTTCCTTACGCCCGTTCGGATCAAGTCCGGCGGTCGGTTCATCCAACACAAGCACTTCAGGAGCCATGGCGAGAACACCGGATATGGCAACGCGGCGCATCTGTCCTCCGCTTAAATCAAAGGGAGAGCGTTCCAGAAGCTCTTCCGGCAGTTTTACCGCCTGGACCGCTTCTTTCGTCCGGCGTTTGATTTCGTCCTGTCCAACTCCGAAATTCTGCGGACCGAAGCCGATGTCTTTTTCCACAGTTTCTTCAAACAACTGGTGCTCAGGATACTGGAACACGACGCCGACGTTTTCCCGAAGCTTCATCAGCTGTTTGTTTTTCTGCCCGGCTGCCATCGTATACGGGCCCACCTGCACCTGCCCTTCTGTCGGCTGAAGCAGCCCGTTCAGGTGTTGAATCAATGTGGATTTACCTGACCCGGTGTGACCGATGACCGCTACAAAAGAACCGGATTGGATGGTAAAGGACAAATCATCCAAAGCTCTGTGTTCGAATGGTGTATTCGGCTGGTACGTATAACTTACATGATCGAACGTGATGTCCATAATTCCTCCAACAACTCCTGGTGATTCAATGGCTCACGGGTAAGCGGCACACCCTCTGCTTTCAGGTGGTCGGCCAATTTACTAACAAATGGAGTATCCAAGCCAATTTCTTGTAAGTGTTCTTTTTTGGAAAATACGTCTCTAGGAGATCCCTGCATCCAAACCTCTCCCTTATTCATGACAATCACCCTGGAAGACTGAGTAACCTCATGCAGATCATGAGTGATGGTAATCAGGGACAGGTCCCGTTCTTCCTGAACGCGGTGGACCGTGTTCATAATTTCCTTGCGCCCTTTCGGGTCGAGCATAGCAGTGGCCTCATCAAGAATGATGAACTTCGGTGACACGGCAAGGACACTCGCGATAGCTACCCGCTGCTTCTGTCCGCCTGACAGACGGTGCGGTTCCTGCTGCTCATAATCAGCCATCCCTACGGCTGAGAGGCTCTCTTTGATCCTTTCAAGCATCAACTCCCTGGGCATGCCGTGATTCTCCATACCAAAAGCGACATCATCTTTCACAGTAGTCCCGACAAACTGGTTGTCCGGATTTTGAAAGACCATGCCTACCTGTTTTCTAACATCCCAGATGGTTTCTTCGTTGACGGGCATCCCATCTACCAGGATTTCCCCTTCCTGTGGAAACAGCAGTCCATTCATTAATTTCGCTATGGTCGACTTTCCTGAGCCGTTATGACCGATTACAGCCACCCATTCATCCGGTCCGATTGTAAAGCTTACGTTCCTCAACACCCAGGGCATGTCCTCCTGGTAGCGAAAAGATACGTTCCGGAACTCGACTTGTCTCTCTCCCATCTCTGTTCCTCCTCTGCTCAGCTGACGATTTCCCGGGAAATATGACACCATTCCCCGTTATAAAGAGAATTTCCCTTTCATAACGGGAGGTATTCCCGCATCGGTATAAAAAAGTATAAAAAAAGGGCTGGATGTAACCTCATAATGAGATTCACTCCTGCCCTTTTACCCCGATGGTAATCATTATACTAGTTCGATGATTGCCATTTTAGCTCCATCACCTTTACGCTCGCCAAGCTTCAATACGCGAGTGTAACCACCTTGACGGTCCTCGTAGCGTGGGCCGATGTCAGAGAATAGCTTCTGCAGTGCAGTCTGCTCTCCTTCCTCATCAGCTTGTGCATTATATAGGAATGCTTCCGCTTGACGACGGGCATGAAGATCGCCGCGTTTACCTAGTGTAATCATTTTTTCTACAACAGACTTAAGCTCTTTCGCTTTAGCTTCTGTTGTTTCCAAACGTTCGTGTACGATCAGGTCAGTTGCCAAGCCGCGAAGCAAAGCCATGCGCTGATCTGTAGTACGTCCTAGTTTTCTAGCCATTGATAATCCCTCCCTTAACTGGATCTCTTAGATGTGTTCTATCAATCGTCTTTTCTTAGTCCAAGACCTAGTTCGTTCAGTTTATGCTTCACTTCTTCAAGTGACTTGCGGCCAAGGTTGCGCACCTTCATCATGTCTTCTTCAGACTTGTTGGCAAGCTCCTGCACAGTGTTGATACCTGCGCGCTTCAAGCAGTTGTAGGAACGAACGGAAAGGTCAAGTTCCTCGATCGTCATTTCAAGAACTTTTTCTTTTTGGTCCTCTTCTTTCTCGACCATGATTTCAGCTTTTTGAGCTTCATCAGTAAGGCCGACGAAAATATTGAGGTGCTCCATATAAATTTTAGCTCCAAGAGAGATCGCCTCTTCTGGACGAATGCTGCCATCCGTCCAAACATCCAATGTCAATTTATCAAAATTAGATGTTTGACCGATTCGAGTATTCTCTACTTGATACGTCACACGGGAAACCGGTGTGAAAATAGAGTCAACGGGAATCACGCCGATGGGTAGATCCTCATGGTTATTTCCTTCAGCCGGACGATATCCTCGACCGCGTTCTGCTGTAATGCGAGCACGGAAGCTGGAATTGCTGTCGAGTGTAGCGATATGAAGATCTGGATTTAGAACTTCAACGTCACTATCATGCGTAATATCAGCCGCGGTAACCTTGCCTTCACCCTGCACATCAATTTCTAAAGTCTTCTCTTCGTCAGAATAAACTTTCAAAGCTAGTTTCTTCAGGTTCAAAATAACAGTTGTTACGTCTTCAACGACGCCTTCAATCGTGGAAAACTCATGAAGTACACCGTCAATTTGAACAGAAGTGACAGCAGATCCGGGAAGTGAGGATAATAGGATACGACGCAAGGAGTTCCCTAGAGTTGTACCATATCCACGTTCTAGCGGTTCTACGACGAACTTACCAAAAGTAGACTCATCGCTGATCTCGACCGTTTCAATCTTTGGCTTTTCAATTTCGATCATTTACTCAAAACCCTCCTTCAAAACGTCGAAACCCCGGTTAGACGACAGGTCTAACCGAAATTCCTCAGGTAGGCAGTCCCGATATAAGATAACTGCTTAATGGCTCTGTCTACTGCGGTGCTGATTTAAAAGCTATCATAACCCATTATAGACAGGGTGACAAATTCTATTCAGAACTTATTATACGCGACGACGTTTTGGTGGGCGGCAACCATTGTGTGGTACTGGAGTTACGTCACGGATTGCCGTAATATCAAGACCTGCTGCCTGTAGTGAACGGATCGCAGCTTCACGACCTGCACCAGGACCTTTTACTGTAACTTCAAGAGTTTTCATGCCGTTGTCCATAGCATCTTTCGCTGCTGCTTCGGAAGCCATTTGTGCAGCGAATGGAGTAGATTTACGGGAACCTTTGAAACCAAGAGAACCTGCACTGCTCCAGCTGATAACATTACCTTGGACATCAGTGATCGTTACGATTGTGTTGTTGAATGTAGAACGGATATGAGCCATACCCGTCTCTATATTCTTTTTCACGCGGCGTTTACGACTGCGAGTGTTTCCTTTACGTGCCATAGGATGAGTTTACCTCCTTTGTATTAATTATTATTTACGTTTGTTAGCTACTGTACGACGTGGACCTTTACGTGTACGGGAGTTGTTCTTCGTCTTTTGTCCGCGAAGTGGAAGACCACGACGGTGACGGATTCCACGGTAAGAACCGATTTCAATCAGACGCTTAATGTTTAGAGAGTTCTCACGACGAAGATCACCCTCTACGTTGTGCTGTTCAACAGCTTGACGGATCTTACCTAGTTCGTCTTCTGTAAGATCGCGAACGCGGGTACTCTCAGATACACCAGCATCAGCCAGGATGTCTGCAGCAAGGGATTTACCGATACCATAGACATAAGTTAATGAAACAACCACGCGCTTGTCGCGGGGAATATCTACACCTGCAATACGTGCCATAAGTTACGTGCACCTCCTTTAAGATTAACCTTGTTTTTGTTTATGCTTAGGGTTTTCACAGATAACCATGACTTTACCTTTACGTTTGATGACTTTGCATTTTTCGCAAATTGGTTTTACAGAAGGCCTTACCTTCATCATCCATACCTCCTTTAAGATCGGAGTTTTATTTATAACGGTACGTAATACGTCCTTTTGTCAAATCATAAGGAGAAAGTTCTACCGTTACTTTGTCCCCAGGTAAGATTCGGATAAAGTGCATGCGAATTTTACCGGAAACATGAGCAAGAACGGTATGACCGTTTTCAAGTTCAACCTTGAACTGAGCGTTCGGTAAGGTTTCAACGACGGTCCCTTCTACTTCAATTACATCGTCTTTCGCCATCGAGTTGATCTCCCTTCTTCAAATCAGTCACTGCTTCATTGACATATTTTGCTACGGCAAATCGAAGCTTGCCATTTGTGACCCGACCAGTTTCCAGAAGGCTGTCCCGGACTTCCGGAGAGATGAAATCCATAAGCTCAACGTGCTGCAGATTCTTTTTCTTTGGTCGATCATACTTACGTTTCTCTCCGTCGGCAAGCAGCACAAAGCGGCCATCCAGCACACCGATCACCACTGCGTACTGTCCTGCCTCACGCCCCTGCACAATACGAACAATTTGACCTATTCGCGGACTCGACTCAGATTCGTTCAAAAACGATCACCTTCATTTAGGATTTTGTTAATATTTCGTAACCCTCATCCGTAATCGCGATGGTGTGCTCAAAATGTGCGCACATCTTTCCATCCTGCGTTACAACCGTCCATTGATCATTCAGGGTTTTCACATAACGTGAACCTGCATTGATCATCGGTTCAACAGCTAATACCATTCCAGGTTTCAATCGGGGGCCTTTGTTGGGAGGTCCATAATGAGGAATCTGTGGATCCTCATGAAGTTCCTGACCAACGCCGTGACCGACATATTCCCTGACTATGGAGAAACCTTCAGGCTCCACATAGCTTTGGATGGCATGCGATATATTTGAAAGGCGTTCACCTGGTTTTGCTTCATCAAGTCCTTTGAACAATGACTGCTCGGTAACTCTCAGCAGCTCCAATGTGCCCTCATCAACAGTGCCGACCGGATACGTCCAGGCCGAATCACCGTGATAGCCTTTATATTTTGCCCCAATATCGATACTGATAATATCACCATCGTTCAGGACCCTGTCTCCAGGAATACCATGAACAAGTTCTTCGTTGACAGATGCACAGATACTGCCACGGAATCCATTATAACCTTTAAAAGAAGGGATTGCATCCATACTGCGTATGAATTTATCAGCAATCTTATCCAATTCTCCAGTAGTTATACCTGGTCGGATGTTTTCTTTCATCTTTTGGTGCGTCAGGGCGACAATGCGACCTGCTTCACGCATAATATCTAATTCCCGCGGAGTCTTACATATAATCATTCAGCCAGTGCTCCAAGCTTTTGATCAATGTCAACAAATACTTCTTTGATGTCTTTATCACCTTCGAAGGAGACCAGGTAGCCTTGATCCTGATAGAAATCAAGCAGAGGCTGCTGCTGTTCTACGTTGACCTCGAGGCGTTTCTTAACGGTTTCAGGCTGATCGTCTTCCCGCTGAGTCAATGCTGAACCATCGTTATCACAGATCCCGTCCTCTTTAGGAGGGTTGAACACAACGTGGTACGTAGCACCGCAGGTCGGGCAGATGCGTCGTCCAGTCAGACGCTCGATAAGCTTCTCTTTTGGAACATCGATATGAAGAACATAATCCAGTGACCGTTCCATATCGGCCAGAAGGTTGTGAAGGGCTTCTGCCTGAGCGATGGTTCTAGGGAAACCATCGAGCAGAAAGCCTTTCTGACAATCCGGCTTACTTAGACGTTCGCGAACGATTCCGATGGTAACTTCATCGGGAACGAGTTCGCCTTTGTCCATATATGATTTGGCCTCTTGACCAAGGGATGTTCCTTCTTTGATAGCTAAACGGAACATATCTCCAGTTGAGATATGAGGGATGTCATATTTTTCGACTATTTTCTCTGCCTGAGTACCTTTTCCGGCACCAGGGAGACCCATTAGGATTAAATTCAACGTCTTCCCCTCGCTCTCATTTATTCAATAGCAGGATGTTTATTATTTAATGAATCCTTTATAGTGGCGTTTTACAAGCTGACTTTCAAGCTGTTTCATCATTTCAAGGGCAACCCCGACAACGATGAGCAGGCTTGTTCCTCCAATTTGGACCGTCGGCGGCAGTTGCGCCAGGGAACCAAGGATGATTGGAAGGATGGAGACAGCTGCAAGGAAAATGGATCCTACAAAGGTTAATCGGTACATTACACGGGTCAGATACGTTTCAGTATTAGCCCCGGGACGAATCCCCGGAATGTAACCGCCCTGCTTCTTCAGGTTTTCTGCCATCTGTTCCGGATTAACCTGAACAAACGTGTAGAAATACGTGAAGGCAATAATTAACGCAACATAGATAATCATTCCCGGCCAGTTCTGGTAATCAAAGATATACTGGATAACAGAAGCTACTTCACTGTCTTCAAAGAAGCCGGCGACGGTTCTCGGAGCGATGATAAAGGATATCGCAAAGATGACCGGAATAACTCCTGCAGCATTCACTTTGAGTGGAAGGTGAGTGGAATGTCCACCTACAGGGGAACGATTCACTAAACGCTTCGCATACTGGATTGGGATTTTACGAAGGGCCTGCTGGATGAAGATAACTCCAACCACGACCGCAACGATGACCAAGGCAATCAACGCGATGATAACCAGATTGATGAACAGTTCGTCTCCTGCACCGGAGATGTACTGATCATACAACTGATTCACACCATTCGGAATCGCCGCAACGATACCTGCGAAAATCAGTATAGAAATACCATTTCCTACGCCATGTGCAGTGATTTGCTCGCCAAGCCACATTAGAAAAGCTGTTCCGCCTGTCAGCACAAGCGCAATGACTAAGAACTTGGTAACACCAGGATCCGAGATCAACTGACCTCCTGCCAAAGCGTTAAAACCAATGGACATACCAATGGCTTGAACGAAAGCGAGAACAATAGTTCCGTAGCGGGTAAACTGAGCTAATTTTCGACGGCCAACTTCACCCTGCTGTTTCCACTCAGCAAATTTCGGGACAACATCCATCTGCAGCAGCTGCATGATGATGGAGGCTGTAATGTAGGGCATGATCCCCATAGCAAAGATGGAGAAGTTCTGTAATGCCCCGCCTCCGAACGTATTCAGAAACCCAAATGCGTTCTGTTCATCCATGAAAGTGATGGCGTCTCTGTTTGTGAAAGGCACCGGGATGAAGGTTCCCAGGCGGAACACAACGAGCATCAGCAAAGTGAAAATGATTTTCCGTCGAATATCACCCACGCGCATAAAATTGGAGATTGTCCGGAACATTAAATCACCTCAGTTTGACCGCCCGCCGCTTCAATCGCTTCTTTTGCGGAAGCAGAGAATTTGTGAGCTTTCACTGTAAGTTTCTTCTCGATAGAACCTTTAGCCAATACTTTGATTCCTGCTTTTTGGTTGCTTACCACGCCGGATTCAAGTAGAAGCTCAGGAGTAACCTCTGTACCTTCTTCGAAACGGTTCAGGGCATCAAGGTTAACGATTGCGAACTCTTTACGGTGAATGTTTGTAAAACCACGCTTAGGCAGGCGCTGGAATAGTGGCATCTGTCCACCCTCGAAACCTGGGCGTGTTTTGCTGCCGGAACGCTGACCTTGACCTTTGTGTCCACGTCCGGATGTTTTACCATTACCAGAAGCCATACCACGGCCTACACGGTTACGCTCTTTACGAGTACCTTTAGCCGGTTTAAGTTCATGCAGTTTCATGCGTTGCACCTCCTTATTACTTTTCTTCTATTAAACTTCCTTAATCGTAACTAGGTGAGACACCTTATTAGCCATACCTCGGATCGCCGGGTTATCTTCAACTACGACAGTTTGTCGGATCTTGTTAAGACCAAGAGCCTTGACCGTAGCACGCTGATCTTGTGGTCTACCAATAACGCTGCGCGTGAGGGTAATTTCTAACTGATTAGCCATTTTATTTCCCTCCTTATCCTAGTTCTTGTACAGACTTACCGCGAAGTCTTGCAACGTCTTCTGCGCGCTTAAGCTCGCTAAGTCCAGTAAGTGTAGCACGTACCATGTTGATTGGCGTGTTAGAACCAAGAGACTTAGATAGAATGTCTTGAACACCTGCAAGCTCAAGTACCGCACGGACAGGTCCACCAGCAATAACTCCAGTACCTTCTGCTGCCGGCTTCATAAGAATGTTACCTGCACCAAAACGTCCGTTGATTTCGTGTGGAATCGTCGTGTTCTTCACTGGTACTGTGATTAGATTTTTCTTAGCATCATCAATGGCTTTTTTGATTGCTTCCGGTACCTCTTGGGCTTTCCCTGTACCGAAACCAACATGACCATTTTTATCTCCAACTACAACAAGCGCAGCAAAACGGAAACGGCGTCCACCTTTAACTACTTTCGCTACACGGTTGATAGTGACTACGCGTTCTTCAAGATCAAGTTTGTTAGGGTCGATGTTTAAATTCATTTGTGTCCCTCCTTTAACTATTAAAATTCAAGTCCGGTTTCGCGGGCTGCTTCAGCTAGTGCTTTGACACGGCCGTGATACAAGTAACCTCCGCGGTCGAATACAACAACTTTAAAGCCGTTATCGATTGCGCGTTGTGCTACCATTTCACCGACTTTCTTAGCAGCTTCCACGTTACCAGTCTGGTCAAGGTCAAAACCTTTATCTACAGTAGATGCACTTGCTACTGTTACCTGGCTCTCATCATTGATGAGTTGAGCATAGATGTGATTGTTAGAGCGGTATACGTTCAAGCGTGGGCGTTCAGCTGTGCCGACAACATTTTTACGAACGCGGGCGTGGCGCTTCTTACGTACGACATTTTTATCTGCCTTCGTGATCATCTTGGTCACTCCTTTCTATACGTTACCTTAGAACCTTATTTAGCTGTTTTACCTTCTTTACTGCGTACACGTTCGCCTTCGTAACGAATTCCTTTGCCTTTGTAAGGCTCTGGAGGACGGATAGCACGGATGTTAGCAGCAACAGCACCAACTAGTTCTTTGTCGATACCTTTAACAGTAACTTTTGTGTTGGAAGGAACTTCGATTTCGATTCCTTCGCGTTTTTCGATTTCTACAGGGTGGGAATAACCAGCGTTCACAACAACTGTTTCGCCCTGCTTCTGAGCACGGTAACCGACACCGATGATTTCAAGGTTCTTCTCGAAACCTTTAGATACACCTTCAACCATGTTGCCGATCAGGCTGCGTGTTGTACCGTGAAGAGCGCGGTGCTCTTTGTGATCGCTTGGACGCGATACAGATAGAACGTTATCTTCAACTGTAACAGTGATGTCCTCGTGGAACGTACGAGTCAGTTCCCCTTTTGGACCTTTCACTGTAATCGTTTGGTTGTCCTGAATGATTTCTACACCTTCAGGAATCTCAAGAGTTTTTAATCCTACGCGAGACATATTTTTGCACCTCCTGTCTTGTTCGTTTTATTACCAGACGTAAGCTAGAACTTCGCCGCCGATGGCTTGTTCACGAGCTTCTTTATCTGTTAGGACACCTTTTGATGTGGATACAACGGCAATACCAAGTCCGTTAAGAACTTTAGGAAGCTCTTCGGAGTTCGCATACACACGTAGACCTGGCTTACTGATACGTTTAACACCAGTGATTACGCGCTCGTTGTTCTGGCCGTACTTAAGGAAGATGCGAAGAACACCCTGCTTGTTGTCTTCTACAAATTCGTAGTCACGTACGAAACCTTCACGCTTAAGGATATCAGCGATTTCTTTTTTCACGTTGGAAGCTGGAAGTTCAAGCTTCTCGTGGCGAACCATATTCGCATTACGGATACGAGTCAGCATATCTGCAATTGGATCTGTCATTGTCATAACTCTTTTACCTCCTTCCCTGTTACGGGTTTACCAGCTGGCTTTTTTGACACCAGGGATTTGTCCTTTGTATGCAAGTTCACGGAAACAAATACGGCAAAGCTTAAACTTACGTAGTACGGAGTGCGGACGTCCGCAGCGTTCACAACGAGTGTATTCGCGTACTTCGTACTTCTGTTTACGCTGTTGCTTCGCGACCATTGATTTTTTAGCCACTATTTTCCCTCCTTAATGTCAGCTCATTATTTTTGGAACGGCATGCCGAATTGAGCTAATAGTTCACGCGCTTCTTCGTCAGAGTCAGCAGAAGTGACAATAACGATATCCATTCCACGCACTTTGTTTACTTTATCGTAATCGATCTCTGGGAAAATCAATTGCTCTTTAACACCAAGAGTGTAGTTTCCACGACCATCAAAAGCTTTCTTAGAAATACCACGGAAGTCACGCACACGTGGTAGTGATACGGCGATCAGCTTTTGTAGGAATTGGTACATACGCTCTCCGCGAAGGGTTACTTTCGCACCGATCGGCATACCCTCACGTAGACGGAAGCCTGCGATTGATTTCTTAGCTTTCGTAATCACTGGTTTCTGACCAGTAATCATTGTTAGTTCTTCAACAGCTGTATCAAGTGCTTTCGCGTTTTGAACAGCATCGCCTACACCCATGTTGACAACGATTTTCTCAACTTTTGGTGTCTGCATGATGGACTCATATTCAAATTTGCTCATCAGGGATGGAACAACTTCTTCTTTATATTGTTTCTTTAGTTCGTTCATCGTGTGGCCCTCCTTTCATCTATGGGTTATTTGTCCAGCGCTTCACCGGATTTTTTCGCGATACGAACTTTCTTATCGTCTTCGACTTTGTAACCAACACGGGTCGGTTCGCCAGTCTTAGGATCAATCGGCATTACGTTTGATACGTGGATCGCTGCTTCCTGAGTCAAGATTCCACCCTGTGGGTTTTCTTGAGACGGCTTCGCGTGTTTTTTCACTTCGTTCACGCCTTCAACAAGAACACGATCTTTCTTTGGATAAGCTTCAAGGATTGTACCTTGCTTGCCTTTATCCTTACCGCTAATGACCATTACTTTGTCACCTTTTTTTACGTGCATTCTACGCGCACCTCCTTAACAAGGCATTTCATTCAGGCTTTTATAATACTTCTGGAGCTAGAGATACAATCTTCATGAATTTAGCATCACGAAGTTCACGAGCTACCGGTCCGAAGATACGAGTACCGCGTGGTCCTTTGTCATCACGAACGATTACTGCTGCGTTTTCGTCGAAACGGATATAAGAACCATCTTTACGGCGCATACCGCTCTTAGAACGTACGATAACAGCTTTAACTACTTCACCTTTTTTAACAACGCCTCCTGGTGTTGCCTGTTTCACAGTAGCAGTGATGATATCACCAATGTTAGCTGTTTTACGGCCGGATCCACCCAAGACTTTGATCGTTTGGATTTCACGTGCACCAGAGTTGTCTGCAACTTTCAGACGAGATTCCTGTTGAATCATACCATGTAACCTCCCTTCGGATCATCTCCGAGCGAACTTTATTTAGATAATAACAGACTCTTCAACAACTTCTAGAAGACGGAAACGCTTGGATGCGGACAATGGACGAGTTTCCATAATGCGCACGATGTCGCCGTTTTTCGCCTGGTTGTTTTCGTCATGTGCTTTGAACTTTTTAGAATACTTTACGCGTTTGCCATAAAGCTTGTGGAACTTATAAGTTTCTACCATAACAGTGATTGTTTTGTCCATTTTGTCAGAAACAACACGGCCGGTATAAACCTTACGATTATTACGTTCAGTCATGTGAGGGTGACCTCCTCTCATCTATTAGTTATTTACGCCTAGCTCACGTTCACGAGCAACAGTCTTCATACGGGCGATGGACTTGCGAACTTGACGGATACGTGCAGTGTTCTCAAGTTGACCTGTTGCCAATTGGAAGCGTAGGTTGAAAAGTTCCTCTTTAAGAGATTTAACTTTTTGTTCAATTTCGGCAGTGGTTAATTCACGGATCTCATTAGCCTTCATTGATTTCACCACCAATTTCTTCACGTTTTACGAATTTCGTGCGGATCGGAAGTTTGTGGGAAGCAAGACGAAGTGCTTCGCGGGCTACCTCTTCAGAAACTCCTGCGATCTCAAACATAATTTTCCCTGGTTTCACAACTGCTACGAAACCTTCTGGAGCACCTTTACCGGAACCCATACGTACTTCTAGGGGCTTAGCAGTATAAGGCTTATCAGGGAAGATTTTGATCCAAACTTTACCGCCACGCTTCATGTAACGAGTCATCGCGATACGCGCTGCCTCGATCTGACGGGCTGTGATCCAAGCTGGATCGATAGCTTGCAAACCATATTCACCGAATGCAACTTCAGTACCGCCTTTTGCACGGCCTTTCAAGCTTGTACGGTGTTGACGACGATATTTAACACGTTTAGGCATTAACATAATGCTGTTCCCCCTTCCTTATTTATCAGTTTTAGTTGGAAGGATTTCACCACGATAGATCCACACTTTAACACCAAGCTTACCGTAAGTGGTGTCTGCTTCAGCAGTACCGTAATCGATGTCTGCACGAAGTGTATGAAGTGGTACAGTTCCTTCACTGTAGTATTCAGCACGAGCGATATCTGCGCCACCTAGACGACCAGATACCTGGGTACGGATACCTTTAGCTCCTGCACGCATTGCGCGTTGTAGAGTTTGTTTCTGAGCACGACGGAAAGATACACGGTTTTCCAATTGACGTGCAATATTGTCAGCTACAAGTGTAGCGTCAAGATCTGGCTTTTTCACTTCAACGATGTTGATGTGAACTCGTTTACCAGTGAGTTGGTTAAGAGCTTTACGAAGTGCTTCGACTTCAGAACCGCCTTTACCGATAACCATTCCTGGCTTAGCTGTGTGCACAGTAATGTTTACACGGTTTGCTGCACGTTCGATTTCGACCGTGGAAAGAGCAGCATCTTTAAGACGAGTTTCAACATATTCACGAATCTTAATGTCTTCATGTAACAAGTCTGCGTAGTCTTTACCAGCGTACCACTTGGACTCCCAGTCACGGATAACGCCGATACGAAGACCTACCGGATTAATTTTTTGACCCACTGATTATCCCTCCTTTTTTTCTGATACGACCACAGTGATGTGGCTTGTGCGTTTGTTGATCTGGCTTGCGCGGCCCATTGCACGAG
Organism: Halobacillus sp. ABH2_015; assembly: GCF_056158945.1. NCBI lineage: Bacteria > Bacillati > Bacillota > Bacilli > Caryophanales > Bacillaceae > Halobacillus > Halobacillus sp. ABH2_015. The sequence goes on along the minus strand of NZ_JBSWUG010000002.1, from coordinate 3,725,814 downwards.
GACGGAAACGTTTAAGTGTTACGCCTTCGTTTACAAACGCTTCGGAAACATATAGGTTTTCCGGATCCATTTCATAATTGTGTTCAGCGTTGGCGATCGCAGAGTTAAGAAGTTTCTCAACTACTGGAGATGCGCCGCGGTTTTTCAGGCGAAGTGTAGCTAGAGCTTCACCCACATTTTTTCCTCGAATTAAATCAATTACAAGACGAGCTTTACGAGGAGCGATACGAACGGTTTTAGCAACTGCTTTAGCTTGCATTAGAGTGCCTCCTCTCTATATTAGCGTTTTGTTTTCTTGTCATCGCCAGAGTGTCCCTTGAACGTACGGGTTGGCGCGAATTCACCTAGTTTATGACCTACCATGTCTTCTGTAACATAGACAGGTACGTGTTTGCGACCATCATAAACAGCAATGGTGTGTCCTACGAAGTTAGGGAAGATAGTTGAACGACGAGACCAAGTCTTCACGACCTGCTGTTTGCTATCTTCATTAAGCTTCTCGATTTTCTTCATCAAATGATCATCTACAAAAGGTCCTTTTTTCAGGCTGCGGCCCATGAATAAACCTCCCTTCGCGATTGAGAGACGGGTCCTACTGCCCGCCCGACAATCCCGTTATTTTTTACCGCGTCTACGTACGATATATTTATCAGACGGCTTGTTGCGTTTTCTTGTCTTGTATCCAAGAGTTGGTTTACCCCATGGAGATACAGGAGATGGCATACCGATTGGTGCGCGTCCTTCACCACCACCGTGTGGGTGATCACTAGGGTTCATTACGGAACCACGTACAGTAGGGCGCTTGCCTTTCCAACGAGAACGTCCAGCTTTACCAACACTGATAAGTTCGTGCTCAAGGTTACCAACTTGACCGATTGTTGCACGGCAGGTAGATAGTACCAGGCGGACCTCACCAGAAGTCAGGCGTACTAGAGTGTATTTGTTTTCACGGCCAAGGATTTGTGCAGAAGCACCAGCAGAACGAACAAGCTGTCCGCCGCGTCCCGGCTTAAGTTCTACGTTGTGTACGATTGTACCAACTGGAATATCTTTAAGTGCAAGAGCGTTACCAGGTTTGATATCCGCACCTTCACCTGAAATGATTTCTGTGCCAACCTTAACACCTTTAGGAGCAAGGATGTAGCGTTTTTCACCATCAACATAGTTGATTAGTGCAATGTTAGCGGAGCGGTTCGGATCATATTCAACTGTAGCAACGCGTCCAGGTATTCCATCTTTGTCGCGTTTGAAGTCGATCATACGATACTGACGCTTGTGGCCTCCGCCCTGATGACGAACTGTCAGCCTACCCTGGTTGTTACGTCCACCTTTTTTGTGAAGTGGAGCGATAAGGGAGCGTTCAGGTTTGTCAGTCGTAATTTCAGCGAAATCAGAAACTGACATGTGTCGACGACCGTTAGTAATCGGTCTGAACTTTTTAATCGCCATCTTTATTTCCCTCCTTCATTATCAATTAGTCAATTATACTTCAAAGAATTCTAGTTCTTCACTGTCCTGAGTCAACTTAATAACTGCTTTCTTACGATCAGAACGATAGCCGCCGTAACGACCCATACGCTTGAATTTACCTTTAAGGTTCATTGTGTTGACAGATTCAACCTGAACGCCAAAGATTTCTTCAACTGCATTTTTAATTTCAGTTTTGTTAGCTTTCGGGCTAACTTCAAACGTATATTTCTTTTCTCCCATAAGATCAGCAGAATGTTCTGTAATGACAGGGCGCTTAATAATATCGCGTGGTTCTTTCATTATGAGAGCACCTCCCCTGCTTTTTCAGCTGCTTCCTTAGTAAGGATCAGCTTGTCATGCGTCAGCAAGTCTAACACACTTACCTGCTCTACAGGGAGAGCATTTACTGTAGGGATGTTATTAGAAGATAGAGCTACGTTCTTATCTTCTCCTGCTGTAACGATCAAAGCCTTCTCGTTTACGTCTAGTGCGCTAAGCATATTTACAACTTCTTTAGTTTTTGGAGCGTCTAGAGACAAGCTCTCAAGAACGATTGCGTTACCTTCCTGTACTTTAGAAGAGTAAGCGGACTGAAGTGCAAGACGACGAACTTTTTTCGGCATCGTGTAGCTGTAGCTGCGTGGTGTAGGACCGAATACAGTTCCACCGCCAACCCATTGTGGTGAACGGATAGACCCTTGACGTGCACGGCCTGTACCTTTTTGACGCCATGGTTTACGGCCACCGCCGGATACTTCAGAACGTCCTTTTACTTTGTGTGTGCCTTGGCGAAGATTCGCGCGCTGCATCAACACTGTTTCGTGTAATACGTGAGTATTAGGTTCAATCCCAAATACGGCTTCATTCAGTTCGATTTCACCAACATTAGAACCGCTTTGGTTTAATAGTGCTACTTTAGGCATGACATATCCTCCCTTCGTTGATTATTTGCTAGCCTTATTTGCACTTGTAATCTTAACGTAAGATTTTTTCGCGCCTGGTACATTACCTTTGACTAGAAGCAGGTTACGCTCAGCGTCTACTTTAACTACTTCAAGGTTTTGAAGAGTTACCTGCTCGCCACCCATTTGTCCTGCAAGACCTTTGCCTTTGAAGACTTTAGATGGGTCTGCACCTTGTCCCATAGAACCGGAACGGCGGTGGAAACGGGAACCGTGTGTTTTAGGTCCAGTGGATTGGTTGTGGCGCTTGATTGCACCTTGGAAACCTTTCCCTTTAGAAGTACCTGTCACATCGATTGCGTCACCAGTTTCAAACATATCTACCTTAACCTCTTGACCTAGTTCAAAGTCATCAAGGTTCGCATTACGGAATTCACGAACGTAGCGCTTAGGTGTTGTGTTTGCTTTGTCAGCGTGCCCTTGAGCAGCTTTCTTCAAACGGTTGGACTTTTCATCAGCAAATCCAAGCTGGATCGCTTCATAACCATCATTTTCTGTAGTTTTCTTTTGAAGAACTACGTTCGGCTCAGCCTGAATAACAGTTACAGGGATCAATTCACCGTTGTCTGAGAAAATCTGTGTCATGCCGACCTTGCGTCCTAAGATTCCTTTCGTCATCCGTTACACCTCCTATTATCTTAACGATATATTATAGTTTAATTTCGATATCCACACCAGATGGTAGATCCAAACGCATTAGTGAATCAACGGTCTGTGGTGTTGGATTAACAATGTCAATCAGACGTTTGTGCGTGCGCATTTCGAACTGCTCACGAGAGTCTTTATACTTGTGAGTCGCACGAAGTACTGTATATACAGAACGCTCAGTTGGAAGCGGGATCGGACCAGATACTTCCGCGCCGGAACGCTTAGCTGTATCAACGATCTTCTCTGCTGACTGATCAAGCACTCTGTGATCATACGCTTTTAAACGAATACGAATTTTTTCTTTTGCCATGATATTCCCTCCTTCTTCGCCCATTTTTAAAATAGACATTCTCCGCGAAAAAACTTGAACACCAGCCATGGCAAAGGGGCCGGGTGTGTCAACAACCTTTCGCTTCATCGCCTTTTATGACCAACATTACTCATTATATAGAATAATTCGGGTCAATGCAAGGAAAATCCATAAATAATTTATCTACGGACACTTTTACTATTATACTGATGTTTGCGGCACATTTCAACCATCTCTTCTATATATAATCCGATCGATGCACCACGAAAATTCCATAATACATTAAAACAAATTCAGCCGGTTCTTTCAAGTGATAACATAAAAAAAGCAGCAGCCGGATGGCTGCTGCTTCCTATAAAATAAGAGAAATCTTATTTAGTGATTGTAGATACAACGCCTGAACCTACAGTACGTCCACCTTCACGGATGGAGAAACGAGTTCCGTCCTCGATCGCGATTGGAGCGATAAGTTCAACTGTCATTTCAACGTTGTCCCCAGGCATAACCATTTCTACGCCTTCAGGAAGTTGAATAACACCAGTTACGTCCGTTGTACGGAAGTAGAACTGTGGGCGGTAGTTAGAGAAGAATGGAGTGTGACGTCCACCTTCGTCTTTAGCTAGTACATAAACTTCAGCTTTGAAGTTTGTGTGTGGTGTGATGGAACCAGGCTTAGCTAGTACCTGACCACGGTTGATGTCTTCACGCTTAACACCACGTAGAAGAGCACCAATGTTATCGCCAGCTTCTGCATAGTCAAGAAGCTTACGGAACATTTCAACACCAGTTACGGCAGTCTTGAAGGACTCTTCAGCCATACCGATGATTTCAACTTCGTCACCGACTTTAACTTGACCACGCTCAACACGGCCAGTTGCAACTGTACCACGGCCAGTGATGGAGAATACGTCCTCAACAGGCATCATGAATGGCTTGTCAGTGTCACGGTCTGGAGTTGGGATGTGCTCGTCAACAGCGTCCATAAGGTCATAGATCGCCTGCTCGTATTTCTCTTCACCTTCAAGAGCTTTAAGAGCAGAACCGCTGATTACTGGTACATCGTCACCAGGGAAGTCATATTCAGATAGAAGATCACGAACTTCCATTTCAACTAGCTCAAGAAGCTCTTCGTCGTCTACCATGTCAACTTTGTTCAAGAATACAACGATAGCTGGTACACCTACGTTTTTAGAAAGTAGGATGTGCTCACGAGTTTGTGGCATTGGACCGTCAGCTGCAGATACAACCAAGATCGCGCCGTCCATTTGAGCAGCACCAGTGATCATGTTCTTAACGTAGTCAGCGTGACCTGGGCAGTCAACGTGTGCATAGTGACGAGTTTCAGTTTCGTACTCAACGTGTGCAGTGGAGATAGTGATTCCACGCTCACGCTCTTCAGGAGCACCGTCGATCATGTCGTAGGCCATAGCTTCACCAGAACCAGATTTCTTATGAAGTACAGTAGTGATCGCTGCAGTTAGAGTAGTTTTACCGTGGTCAACGTGTCCAATAGTACCAATGTTAACGTGGGACTTGGACCGGTCAAATTTTTCTTTACCCATTGTATATTTCCTCCTTTAGATAAGTAACAATTATTAGTTTAAGATTTATATGCAGCCAAGGAGTGACAAGCACTCCTAAGCTTACATTACAAGTTATACTGTAACTTGTTTAAAAAATCAATTATTGTCCGGAATTTTTCTTGATGATTTCCTCAGAGATGCTCTTCGGAACTTCTTCGTAGTGGTCGAAGTGCATGGTGTAAGTTCCGCGGCCCTGAGTGTTGGAGCGCAACGCTGTTGCGTAACCGAACATTTCAGATAGTGGAACGAATGCTTTAACCACTTGTGCATTACCACGAGTTTCCATACCTTCAACACGTCCACGACGGGAAGTTACGTCACCCATGATATCGCCCATGTATTCCTCAGGAATAACAACTTCTACTTTCATCATTGGTTCAAGTAGAACAGGCTTACACTTGTTTTTAGCCTCTTTAAGTGCCATGGAAGCAGCAACTTTAAAGGCCATTTCGTTGGAGTCGACATCGTGGTAGGAACCATCATAAAGAGTTGCTTTGATGTCTACCATTGGGTAGCCGGCCAATACACCATTCTCCAAGGATTCTTTAATCCCTTGTTCTACAGATGGAATGTATTCACGCGGTACAACACCACCAACAATCTTGTTGACGAATTCGAAACCAGCGCCTTCTTCGTTTGGTTCGAACTCAACCCATACGTGACCGAATTGTCCACGACCACCGGATTGACGTACGAACTTACCTTCCACTTGTGCACTAGCGCGGAATGTTTCGCGGTAGGCAACCTGTGGAGCGCCAATGTTCGCTTCAACTTTGAACTCACGTTTCAGGCGGTCAACGATGATGTCAAGGTGAAGCTCACCCATACCAGCGATGATCGTTTGTCCTGTTTCAACGTTTGTTTCCGTTTGGAACGTTGGATCTTCTTCAGCAAGCTTACCAAGGGCAATGGCCATTTTATCTTGGTCAGCTTTGGATTTAGGCTCGATAGCTACAGAGATTACCGGTTCAGGGAACTCCATAGATTCAAGGATAACAAGGCTCTTCTCATCACATAGAGTGTCACCTGTACCCGTGTCTTTAAGACCTACCGCACCAGCGATATCACCAGCGTATACTGTGGAAATCTCTTCACGGGAGTTTGCGTGCATCTGCAGGATACGACCTACACGCTCACGCTTATCCTTCGTGGAGTTTTTCACGTAAGAACCAGCGGAAAGTGTTCCGGAATATACGCGGAAGAATGTCAGTTTACCTACATAAGGGTCTGTGGCAACTTTGAAAGCCAGACCAGAGAATGGCTCGTTGTCATCAGCCTTACGGACAACATGCTCTTCAGTTTGTGGTACGTGACCTTCAATTGGAGGTACATCCAATGGAGATGGTAGATAATCAATAACACCATCAATTAGAAGTTGTACACCTTTGTTCTTGAAGGCAGACCCACAGAAGACTGGGTAGAAGTCTACAGTTAGAGTAGCTGTACGGATAGCCGTCTTCAGCTGCTCGTTCGTGATTTCTTCCCCTTCCAGATACTGCATCATCAAGTCTTCATCAAGTTCAGCAACAGCTTCTACAAGCTTGCCGCGGTACTCTTCAGCCTGATCTTTGTAGTCATCCGGAATGGCACGTGCTTCTGCACGAGTCCCAAGGTTATCCATGTAGTAGTAGGCTTCCATCGTTACAAGGTCGATGATTCCTTCGAATTCATCTTCTGCACCGATAGGAAGTTGAACAGCTGCGGCATTTGCACCAAGGCGGTCTTTCAATGTGCCAAGGGAGTAAATGAAGTCAGCCCCTACTTTGTCCATTTTGTTAACGAACACGATACGTGGAACACCGTACGTGGTAGCCTGGCGCCAAACAGTTTCTGTTTGAGGCTCAACACCGGATTGGGCGTCAAGAACAGCTACAGATCCATCAAGTACACGCAGGGAACGCTCAACTTCAACAGTGAAGTCTACGTGTCCAGGAGTGTCGATGATGTTAATACGGTGGTCTCTCCACTGAGCAGTCGTAGCGGCGGAAGTAATTGTGATTCCGCGCTCCTGTTCCTGCTCCATCCAGTCCATTTGGGAAGCTCCTTCGTGAGTTTCACCAATTTTGTGGATACGTCCTGTGTAGAAAAGAATACGCTCAGTCGCCGTTGTTTTACCAGCGTCGATGTGAGCCATGATCCCGATATTCCGAGTCTTTTCCAAGGAGAACTCTCTAGCCATGAATCTTTCTCCTTCCTGTTTGAACAGTTATTTTTTTGGTGATTACCAACGGTAGTGAGCGAATGCTTTGTTCGCTTCTGCCATTTTGTGCATTTCTTCGCGGCGTTTAACGGAAGCACCAGTGTTGTTCGATGCATCAAGAATTTCGTTAGCAAGGCGCTCTTCCATCGTTTTCTCTCCGCGTAGACGCGCATAGTTTACGATGAAACGAAGACCTAGAGCCTGACGACGTTCCGGACGAACCTCAACTGGTACCTGGTAGTTGGAACCACCCACACGGCGTGCGCGAACCTCCAATACAGGCATAACATTCTTCATTGCTTCGTCGAATGCTTCCATTGCTTCGTTTCCGCTGCGCTCCTGAACAAGTTCAAAAGCTTTATAAAGAATCTTTTGAGCTTTTCCGCGCTGACCGTTCACCATGATTTGGTTGATCAAACGAGTAACAAGCTTAGAGTTATACATTGGATCTGGCAACACATCACGTTTTGCTACTGGACCTTTACGTGGCATATGTTCCCCTCCCTTCTCACAATTGTTTTAGTTTATTTAAGCGATATATTCATATCGTTTATTTTTTAGCTTTTGGCTTTTTGGTACCGTACTTGGAGCGACCTTGCATACGGCCGTCAACACTTGAAGTATCAAGCGCACCACGTACGATGTGGTAACGTACACCTGGCAAGTCTTTAACTTTACCGCCACGGATAAGAACAACACTGTGTTCTTGAAGGTTGTGGCCGATACCAGGGATATAAGCGTTAACCTCAAGCTGGTTAGTCAAACGAACACGTGCATATTTACGAAGTGCAGAGTTCGGTTTCTTCGGTGTCATTGTACCAACACGTGTGCAGACACCACGTTTTTGTGGAGCAGCAAGATCTGTCATACGCTTTTTCATGCTGTTATAGCCTTTGTTCAAAGCTGGAGAGTTCGTCTGCTTTGTCTTGCTCACGCGACCTTTACGTACCAATTGGTTAATAGTTGGCATGGTTGTATCCTCCCTTCATTTTTTAATACCACACATCCAGGTGGTTCATAAAAAGGCAAAAAACAAAGCTTTCGCGTTGAAACGCCAAAACTTTATTGCTTTATCGCCACTGTAGCCGCACCAACGTCAATACCGCATGCATTCCCGAGCTCTTCCATGGAAGGAACCCGTGTATGGGGAATGTTCAGTTGCCGGGCCAGTTCAGCTACTTTAAATGTCATGGACTGATCGGCATCGTCAGCCGTTATGACTTCGTTCACTTCACCATTTTTCATGGCTTTCAGTGTCTGCTTTGTTCCGATAATGATATCGAAACCTGCCTGTGCTACTTTTTCATAAGACATCTTCATATCCTCCAAAGTAACAAGGATAAATGGAAGCACCTTGATAATATTATCACTCACCCAAATGCATGTCAACTGCATTCGGGTGAGATTTTTGGTGCTTCCTTATTTTTTACCCTTTGTTAACATCTACTTCTCTTTTTATGGCTGCGTAACCTCTTCAGGTGTTACCGAAGTTTCGGTCTGCGCACCCTCGGCTTGAGCCTGTATCTTGCGGTAGCGGGTCATGCCCGTACCTGCAGGAACAAGTTTACCGATAATGACGTTCTCTTTCAAGCCAAGCAGCTCGTCGCGCTTGCCTTTAATAGCTGCATCAGTCAGGACACGAGTCGTTTCCTGGAAGGACGCGGCGGACAGGAAGCTGTCTGTTTCAAGAGACGCTTTCGTAATACCCAGGATGACTGGACGGCCGACTGCCGGCTGACCACCTTCCATGAGCACTTTTTGGTTCGCTTCTTTGAATTGGTGAATTTCAAGAAGGGATCCAGGTAGAACATCTGTGTCACCAGAGTCAAGAACACGGACTTTGCGGAGCATTTGACGGACCATAACTTCTACGTGCTTATCAGAAATTTCTACACCCTGCATACGGTATACTTTCTGAACTTCTTTAAGAAGATATTCCTGAACTCCGTCGAGACCTTTGATGGTTAACAGTTCCTTCGGATCGATGGAACCTTCCGTCAACGCATCACCGGACTTCACTTCGTCACCGACACTTACTTTCATACGGGCACCGTATGGAGCAGTATAGGAGCGGGACTCAACCGCGCCCTGGACGACGATCTCCTGTTTCTCTTTCACTTCATTCACTTCGTGGACAGTACCATCGATTTCAGTGATGACAGCCTGACCTTTCGGATTACGAGCTTCCACGATCTCCTGGATACGAGGAAGACCCTGTGTGATATCGTCTCCGGCTACCCCGCCTGTGTGGAAGGTACGCATAGTAAGCTGTGTACCAGGCTCACCGATGGACTGCGCTGCGATGATTCCGACAGCTTCTCCAACTTCAACCTCATCACCAGTGGCAAGGTTGCGGCCATAACATTTCTTACATACGCCGTGCTTCGTATTACAAGTGAAGGCAGTTCGGATGACAACTTCCTTAATACCGGAATCTTCAATCTGTTTCGCAGTATCTTCGGAAATAACTTCATTTCTTTCTGCAAGAACACGACCTGTTTCAGGGTGTTCAATTTTCTGGAACGCTGTACGACCAATGAGACGGTCGATCAGCGGCTCAATGATTTCAGAGCCTTCCTGAAGGGCGGCAACAGTCAAGCCGCGGTCCGTTCCACAATCATCTTCACGGACGATGACATCCTGCGCAACGTCTACAAGACGACGAGTCAGATAACCTGAGTCGGCTGTCTTAAGGGCTGTATCAGCAAGACCTTTACGTGCACCGTGTGTGGAGATGAAGTATTCAAGTACAGTCAGACCTTCACGGAAACTGGACTTGATTGGTAGTTCAATGATACGTCCAGCCGGGTTGGCCATCAGACCACGCATACCAGCGAGCTGCGTAAAGTTAGAGGCGTTACCACGGGCTCCGGAATCACTCATCATGAAGATCGGGTTACGCGGATCAAGGGATTTCATCAGACGGTTCTGAATATCATCCTTGGCTGCTCCCCAGATTTCAATGACGCGGTCATAACGTTCTTCTTCGGTAATTAAACCGCGGCGGAACTGTTTCATGACCTTATCGACTTTCTTCTGACCTTCATCAAGAATTTCCTGTTTCTCTGGAAGTACGACAACGTCGGATACACCGACTGTAATACCGGCCTTCGTAGAGTAAGCAAAACCAAGATCCTTCATACGGTCAAGCATCTTGGACGTTTCACTGATGGAGAAGCGTTTGAACACTTCTGCAATGATGTCTCCAAGAATTCCTTTTTTGAATGGAGCGACTTCGTCGCGCTTCGCAATTTCCGCACGGATATCTGTTCCATTTTCAATAAAGTAATGATCCGGAGTCTTGATCTCCAGGTTTTCTTTTGTTGGTTCATTGATATAAGGGAAAGAACTAGGCAGCATTTCGTTGAAGATCAACTTACCGACCGTAGTCAGAAGAAGCTGCTGGTTCTGTTTTTCTGTGAATGTTTCGTTATTCAAGGAACTCGCCTGAACAGCTACACGTGTGTGCAGGTGGGCATAACCATTCTGGTAAGCCATCAGCGCTTCGTTCAAGTCCTTGAAGAACATACCTTCTCCTATTGCGTTGGTACGCTCAAGAGTGAGGTAGTAGTTACCAAGTACCATATCCTGTGACGGCGTAACAACTGGTTTTCCGTCTTTCGGGTTCAGGATGTTCTGAGCCGCAAGCATCAGAATACGCGCTTCAGCCTGAGCTTCTGAGGATAACGGTACGTGTACAGCCATCTGGTCACCGTCAAAGTCGGCGTTATAAGCCGTACATACGAGCGGGTGCAGACGAATGGCGCGTCCTTCTACAAGCGTCGGTTCGAACGCTTGGATACCAAGACGGTGAAGCGTTGGTGCACGGTTAAGAAGAACCGGGTGCTCTTTAATGACATCCTCAAGAACATCCCATACTTCATGGTGAACGCGTTCAATCTTACGTTTAGCTGACTTGATGTTGTGTGCAAGTCCGCGGGAAACCAATTCCTTCATAACGAAAGGCTTGAACAACTCCAGAGCCATTTCTTTCGGAAGACCACATTGGTACATCTTTAACGATGGTCCTACAACGATTACGGAACGTCCGGAATAGTCAACACGCTTACCAAGAAGGTTTTGACGGAAACGTCCCTGCTTCCCTTTCAACATGTGGGAAAGAGATTTAAGTGGACGGTTACCAGGACCTGTAACCGGTCGGCCGCGTCGGCCGTTATCGATCAGGGCGTCAACAGCTTCCTGAAGCATACGCTTCTCGTTCTGAACGATAATCGTAGGGGCTCCAAGATCCAATAGACGCTTCAGACGGTTATTACGGTTGATGACACGACGATAAAGGTCGTTCAAATCAGATGTGGCGAAACGTCCACCATCCAGCTGCACCATTGGGCGCAGTTCCGGAGGGATGACAGGAAGAACATCCAGGATCATCCACGAAGGATCGTTACCAGAGTGACGGAAGGACTCCAACACTTCCAGGCGCTTGATCGCACGTGTGCGTCGCTGACCCTGGGCAGTTTTCAATTCTTCCTTCAGTGTGTCTACTTCTCCATCCAAGTCGATGTCGAATAGAAGTTTACGGATGGCTTCCGCTCCCATAGCAGCCTGAAAGCCTTGTCCGAATTTCTCACGGTATGAACGGTACTCTTTTTCAGAAAGCAGCTGCTTCTTCTCAAGAGCTGTCTCGCCTGGATCGGTCACGATGTAAGCGGCGAAGTAAATAACCTCTTCAAGCGCTCTTGGCGACATATCCAATACAAGACCCATACGACTCGGGATACCTTTGAAGTACCAGATGTGAGAGACAGGGGCAGCTAGTTCAAGGTGCCCCATACGCTCACGGCGTACTTTCGCTTTTGTTACTTCAACGCCACAGCGGTCACAAACGACGCCCTTGTAACGGACGCGTTTGTATTTTCCACAGTGACATTCCCAGTCTTTTTGAGGCCCGAAGATACGCTCACAGAAAAGACCGTCTTTCTCTGGTTTCAACGTACGATAGTTGATGGTTTCCGGCTTTTTAACTTCACCATAGGACCAAGAACGAATCTTATCCGGTGAAGCGAGGCCGATTTTCATATACTCAAAGTTGTTAACATCTAGCAAGGGGCCTACCTCCCTTTCAGTATCCAGGTTTTACCCTAAGCTTAGAACACGAGCGACAGCAGTGTTTCTAACTTAATCGTCTAAGTTCAAATTCTCGGATTCTTTGGTTTGCTCTTCCTCAATATCCCGCATCTCAATCTCTTCCTCATCACCGGAGAGAATCTTCACATCCATACCAAGACTTTGAAGTTCCTTGATAAGAACCTTGAAGGATTCCGGCACACCAGGTTCCGGTACGTTGTCACCTTTGACGATGGCTTCGTATGTTTTCACACGGCCAACAACATCATCGGATTTAACCGTCAGGATTTCCTGCAGGGTATAGGCAGCACCATATGCTTCAAGGGCCCATACCTCCATCTCACCGAAACGCTGACCACCGAATTGGGCTTTACCACCAAGTGGCTGCTGGGTAACGAGAGAGTAAGGTCCAGTTGAACGGGCGTGGAGTTTATCATCAACCATGTGTGCCAGTTTGATCATGTACATGACACCGACAGATACACGGTTATCAAACGGATCCCCGGTACGTCCATCATACAGGATCGTTTTCGCATCACGAGCCATGCCTGCTTCCTGTAATGTTTCCCAAACATCTTCCTCGCGGGCACCATCAAAGACCGGGGTGGCAATTCTTTCACCCATCAAACGGGCGGCCATACCCATGTGCAGCTCCAGCACCTGACCGATGTTCATACGAGATGGTACACCAAGTGGGTTCAACATGATATCAACCGGTGTTCCATCTGGAAGGAACGGCATGTCCTCTTCCGGAAGAATCTTGGAAATAACACCTTTGTTACCGTGACGTCCAGCCATCTTATCCCCTTCAGAAATCTTACGCTTCTGAACGATATAAGCACGGATCAGCTGGTTCACTCCTGGTGGAAGCTCATCTCCGTCTTCACGGTTGAAGATTTTCACATCAAGAACGATACCACCGGCACCGTGAGGAACACGAAGAGACGTATCGCGGACTTCACGAGCCTTTTCACCGAAGATAGCGTGAAGAAGGCGTTCTTCTGCAGACAGTTCTGTTACCCCTTTAGGTGTAACTTTACCGACAAGCAGATCTCCGTCACTGACTTCTGCTCCGACGCGGATAATTCCACGGTCATCCAGGTCACGAAGAGCATCTTCACCGACGTTAGGAATATCACGAGTGATCTCTTCAGGTCCAAGCTTCGTATCACGGGCTTCTGATTCATATTCTTCAATGTGGATGGAAGTGTATACATCGTCTTTAACAAGGCGCTCACTCATAATGATCGCATCCTCGTAGTTGTAACCATCCCATGTCATGAAGGCCACAAGCGGGTTCTGTCCAAGAGCCAGTTCACCCATATCCATGGATGGACCATCAGCTAGGATTTCCCCTTTTGTAACACGGTCACCTTTAGAAACGATTGGACGCTGGTTATAACAGCTTCCCTGGTTGGAACGGATGAATTTCTGAAGACGGTAACGGTCAAGATCTCCCTCAACCTCTTTGCCATCTACTTCAGAAATACGGCGGACGCGGACTTCTTTCGCTTCCACGCGCTCAACAATTCCTTCGTGCTTACAAATAACGGCAGCACCGGAGTCTTTACCAGACACATATTCCATACCAGTACCCACAAGAGGCGCATCCGGCTTCAGCAATGGTACTGCTTGACGCTGCATGTTCGCACCCATAAGGGAACGGTTGGAGTCATCATTCTCAAGGAATGGGATACAAGCTGTCGCAGCAGATACTACCTGCTTCGGAGATACGTCCATGTAGTCAAGGCGGTCACGGGCTACGACCGTGTTTTCCCCGCGGAAACGTGCGATAACTTCTTCATCTGTGAATCCACCGTCATCATCAAGCTTCGCGTTCGCCTGGGCGACCACGTAGTTATCTTCCTCATCGGCAGTCAGGTAGTCGATTTGAGCCGTTACTTTGTTTGTATCCGGGTCGACACGACGGTATGGCGTTTCAATAAATCCGAACTCATTCACTTTCGCATAGGAAGAAAGGGAGTTGATCAGTCCAATGTTTGGACCTTCCGGTGTTTCGATCGGACACATACGCCCGTAGTGGGAATAGTGTACGTCACGAACTTCAAATCCTGCGCGTTCACGAGTTAAACCACCTGGTCCAAGAGCGGATAGACGGCGTTTGTGCGTCAATTCCGCAAGCGGGTTGGTCTGGTCCATGAACTGTGAAAGCTGCGAGCTTCCGAAGAACTCTTTAATGGACGCAATCACAGGCCGGATGTTAATCAACTGCTGTGGCGTGATGGACGATGTATCCTGGATGGACATACGCTCACGAACGACACGCTCCATACGGGAAAGACCAATACGGAACTGGTTCTGAAGAAGTTCACCTACAGAACGCAGACGACGGTTACCAAGGTGGTCAATATCGTCTGTACCGCCTACATCATGCAGCAGGTTGAAGAAGTAACTGATAGAAGAAAGAATATCAGCAGGAGTAATGTTCTTCACATCACGGTCAATGTTAGCATTGCCGATAACGTTGATGGAACGCTCCCCTTCCGGGTCAGTTGGATCAACGATTTTCACAGACTGTACTTGGATCGGATCTTCAAGAACGCCTTCAACGGGTTCAAGTGTTTCTTCACTCAATGTACCTTCCTGATCATCGAAGTAAGGGATCAGTTTATTCAGGAGACGGCGGTCAATCTTATCGCCTTTTTCAGCGATGACTTCGCCTGTTTCCTCATCGACCAGCGTTTCCGCCAGTGTCTGATTGAACAAACGGTCCTTAATATGAAGCTTTTTGTTCATTTTATATCGTCCAACGCGCGCTAGGTCGTAGCGTTTTGGATCGAAGAAACGGGAAACCAACAAGCTTTTCGCATTTTCTACTGTAGGCGGCTCACCAGGGCGTAGACGCTCGTAGATTTCAAGCAGCGCTTTCTCTGTAGTCTCCGTATTATCTTTCTCAAGCGTGTTTTTCAAGTATTCGTTGTCGCCGATAAGATCAATGATCTCCTGGTCGGTTCCGAATCCTAAAGCACGCAGCAGAACTGTAATCGGCAGCTTACGCGTACGGTCAATACGTACGTGTACGACATCTTTGGCATCTGTTTCAAATTCCAGCCACGCTCCGCGGTTTGGAATGACGGTTGCCGTATAGCCGCGTTTACCGTTTTTATCTATTTTCTTGTTAAAGTACACGCTTGGAGAGCGGACGAGCTGAGATACAATGACACGCTCAGCACCGTTGATTACGAAGGTACCTGTGTCTGTCATCAATGGGAAGTCACCCATGAAAACTTCCTGCTCTTTTACTTCACCTGTCTCGTTGTTTAGAAGGCGTACTTTCACTCGAAGCGGTGCGTTATATGTTACATCGCGATCCTTTGACTCATCGACTGGATACTTTGGTTCGCCAAGGCTGTAGTCTACGAATTCAAGCGATAGATTACCTGTGAAATCTTCAATCGGGGAAATGTCCTGGAACATTTCCTTCAAACCTTCTTTTAAGAACCAATCGTAAGAAGCGGTTTGGATTTCAATCAGGTTTGGTAATTCCAATACCTCACTGATACGTGCATAACTTCTGCGCTGGCGGTGTCGTCCATACTGAACTAGTTGACCTGTCAACTGATTCACCCCTCAAATCAAGCATTTTAATAACGAAAAAAGGGTCCGGCAAGACATGCCGAACAGGCTTGCGGTTGATCTTGCCACAAGCATATTTAAACATCTGCGGCAATTGCAGATGGTGATTCTTCATTTCTCTCTAACGTTAGACAAAAAAGAAAAAGGCTTTTCATACATTAAAAACCTCATTTACTTTCAGCGTTCGATTTTACCATTCTGACCAGTCCGCAAGTTTTTTATACTATTTTGTAAAAAAGACTTGACAGATATCAGATATATTGGCATTTTTCAATACTAGCACAAGTGGGTTTGCTAGTCAATCTTTTTTGCTTTGAGAATGTAGTAACCTTTCTTTTTCAAAACGACTTCAGATGAACCGAACCATTCATCGAGTTTCTGCTTAGCAGATGGCGCCCCCTGCTTTTTCTGAATCACAACCCACAACTCCCCGCCTGGCAGCAGCGCTTCCGATGCTTCTTCAAACATCGCATGCACAACAGACTTACCGGCACGAATCGGTGGATTGGTTAAAATAGCAGCAAACTTCCTGCCCCGGACACCCTGAAGGCGGTCACTCTCCAGAATGGTTACATTATGAATGTGATTGGCAGCCGCATTCTTTCCCGCCAGATGGAGGGCCCGTTCGTTTACATCCACCATCACAAAACGGCGGTCACTGAAAGCTTTAGCCAGAGACAACCCGATAGGGCCATACCCACATCCAAGATCAAGGATTTCCCCTTCCACTTCAGGGAGTTGAAAGGCATCAATCAAGACCCTTGAGCCGTAATCCACTTCATTTTTGGAAAAGACGGCATGATCTGTTGTGAAAGAAAATGGAAACCCCTTCAATTCAAAGGACCATGTTTTCTCTTCACTAGCCGTTGATGTCTTTTTTGAATAATAATGCTCCGACATATCCGAACACCTTCTCCATTGTCTGAATTTTAGAGAATAAAATGTCTATTAAGAAAAAGAAAGCCCGCCGATATATCAGCGAGCTTTTCTCCAAGGTTTTCCTTACTTAAGTTCGACAGTAGCGCCTGCTTCTTCAAGCTGAGATTTGATCTCTTCAGCTTCTTCTTTAGAAATGCCTTCTTTGATTGCGCTTGGAGCACCATCAACCATTTCTTTAGCGTCTTTAAGACCAGCACCAGTGATTTCGCGTACAGCTTTAACCACTTTGATCTTAGAAGAACCAGCAGATTCTAGTACTACATCAAATTCAGTTTGCTCTTCAGCAGCTTCTGCACCACCGGCAGGAGCACCAGCAGCAACTGGAGCTGCAGCAGATACACCAAATTCTTCTTCAATTGCTTTAACTAGGTCGTTAAGCTCAAGAACAGACATTTCTTTAATCGCTTCGATAATTTGTTCGTTAGACATGAGAAATTTCCTCCTTAGTTTTGTTGGTTTATTTTAAACGAATGCTAACTTACGCACTTTCTTCTTCTTTTTGATCCGCGATTGCTTGTGTAGCATAAGCGAAGTTGCGGATTGGAGCTTGTAGTACGCTTAGGAACATAGATACAAGACCCTCGTAGTTCGGAAGGTTGGCAAGCTCTTGGATTTGCTCAAGAGTTGCGACCTGACCTTCAACTACGCCACCCTTGATTTCAAGATCTTCATGATCTTTAGCGAAGTTGTTCAAGATTTTAGCAGGAGCTACCGCATCATCTGTGTGGAAAGCTATCGCTGTTGGTCCTTGTAACACTTCATCAAGGTCAGATAGTTCAACTTCTGCAGCCGCACGGCGAATCATCGTGTTTTTATGCACTTTGTATTCTACGCCGGCTTCACGAAGCTGATTACGAAGTTCAGTGACTTCAGCTACATCAAGACCGCGGTAATCTACTAATACAGCAGATTTACTGTTGCGGAACTTTTCAGCTAGATCAGATACAATCTGTTTCTTCTGTTCGATAATACCGCTCATCGTTCCACCTCCTATTGACTTTTCATCATACCGTTCGAAGGTTTTCTTAATAAAGAAAAACACCTCCACATAGACATGGAGGTGTTTTTCATAGAGCAGGGCAGATGGCGCTGCTCTATGATATATCACACACCTCGGCAGGACTTTAAGCGGAAAACCGCCCCTGCTGTCTACGGTATAACGTATTCTTTTTATACAACGCTACTTAGTATATAACACTAATAGCGGAAAGTCAACACTTTTTATTACTTCGTGTAAGCAGAAACGTCTACTTTGATTCCAGGACCCATAGTAGATGAAACAGCAGCGTTACGCATGTAAGTTCCCTTAGCAGCCTGCGGCTTCGCTTTAACCAACGCATCTGTAATCGCTGCGAAGTTTTCAGCAAGTTTCTCTTCATCGAAAGAAGATTTACCGATCGGGACGTGGATGTTTGCTGCTTTATCAACGCGGTATTCAACTTTACCAGCCTTGATTTCATTGACAGCTTTTTCAACTTCGAACGTTACCGTGCCGGTTTTAGGGTTTGGCATAAGACCTTTTGGTCCAAGTACACGACCAAGTTTACCAACTTCAGCCATCATGTCTGGAGTTGCAACAACTACATCAAAATCGAACCAGCCTTGGTTGATTTGGTTGATCAGGTCCTGCTCTCCTACGTAGTCTGCACCAGCTGCTTCTGCTTCTTTCGCTTTATCACCTTTAGCGAAAACAAGCACACGCTGGGATTTACCTGTACCGTGTGGAAGCACCATCGCGCCACGGATCTGCTGATCCGCTTTTTTAGGGTCTACACCCAGACGGAAAGCTGCTTCAACAGTTTCATCAAAGTTAGCTTTTGAAGTTTCTTTTACAAGCTTGATCGCTTCTTGTACATCGTAAGCTTTTGTACGGTCAACAAGTTTTTGAAGTTCTTGCTGCTTTTTCGTTTTTTTAGCCATTTCAATTTCCTCCTCTTGTGGTTTTAACGGATTTTCCTCCCACGAATAAAGGTTGCGAAAGAGTCACAAGCTCCATTTCCGCAACCTTCTCCTATCTCCATGTGACGCTGTGGGATTAGTCTTCGATTGTGATTCCCATGCTGCGCGCTGTACCTTCAACCATGCGCATAGCAGCTTCAACGTCAGCCGCATTTAAATCAGGCATTTTTGTTTCTGCGATTTCGCGAACTTGGTCACGTTTAACAGAAGCAACTTTGTTACGGTTTGGCTCACCGGAACCTGATTCGATACCAGCCGCTTTCTTAAGAAGAACAGCAGCAGGTGGAGTTTTAGTAACGAATGTAAATGAACGGTCCTCATATACCGTAATTTCAACCGGAATAATCGTACCCGCCTGTTCCTGTGTACGAGCGTTAAACTCTTTACAGAAACCCATGATATTGATACCTGCTTGACCTAGTGCCGGTCCTACTGGCGGCGCTGGGTTTGCTTTACCCGCAGGGATTTGAAGCTTAACTACGTTAATTACTTTTTTAGCCACGAGACACACCTCCTTAAAGTCCGTGATGTGGTAATAGGGATTCACCCTCCCACTCCATTGCAATATGCAGAAACCTGTATTTTACAGGGCGCATATAGAACATAAAAATTCTAGCATCTTTAACTCTAATATGCAAGGGGAGAGATGAATTTTATAATTTTTCGATTTGAGTAAAGTCCAACTCGACTGGTGTTTCACGTCCGAACATATTCACGTGGACTTTGACTTTCTGTTTATCCGTGTCAATGTATTCGATCGTACCTGTGAAGTTGGCAAAAGGCCCATCTGTTACTGTAACACTTTCCTTCACCTCAAAGTCAACCTCTGCCTTCGGCTCTTCATTCATGCCCATCCGCTTAAGCACCGTTTCTACTTCTTCAGGGAGTAGAGGAATCGGCTTGGACCCTGAACCTGTGGAACCGACGAAGCCGGTCACCCCCGGCGTATTACGAACAACATACCAGGAATCATCCGTCATCACCATTTCCGCAAGAACATAGCCTGGGAAGACCTTTTTCTTTGCGATTTTCTTTTTGCCGTTTTTAATCTCAGCTTCTTCGTCCTCCGGGACAAGGACACGGAAAATCTTATCTTCCATACCCATTGATTCCACGCGCTTTTCAAGGTTTGTCTTAACCTTATTCTCATAACCTGAGTACGTGTGCACTACATACCATCTTTTTTCCATAATCACAGGACAAGTGCTTGCCCTTCCCTCCCTTGTATTAGAGTGATGAAAATTTCTCCAACATGAAAAAACCCGCGGAACGGGTTTTTTGTAAGTCTATCTCCTATTATAGCATAAAATCCACTCTACTATTCTTGAGCAATGAGTTCAAGCACTTGGGAAATCCCAAGATCTACAATAGCAAAGAACACAGCTACGAAAGCGACCGTTCCGAGAACGGTGATGGTGTAACGTGTCAGTTCCTGACCCTTCGGCCAGCTTACCTTCTTCATCTCCCGAGCTACATTCTTGAAGAACTTAAACATGCTGCAATACCCCCAAACTTGCGCCATCCGGCTGCTTCTCTACTTTGTCTCCTGGTGCAACGTATGTTTCCCGCAGTTTTTGCAGAACTTCCGTACCTCGAGACGTTCAGATTGGTTGGAACGATTTGTATATGAACTATAATTTCGATTGAGACATTCTGTACAAGCTAATATCACTTTTTTCCGCATTTCCGTCGCCTCTCTTTTAAGAGGTTTACACATACTCATTTAATGTAGCATTCAAAGGTTACCGTGTCAATGCAGCGTTCAGAGGGTGATTTCACTCACTTCCAAATACTTTTCGAGCTTTCTCTTCACCCGCTGCAATGCATTATCAATAGACTTCACGTGTCTGTCGAGCTCTATTGAAATTTCCTGATAGGAACGTCCATCCAAGTACAGCGTGAGAACCTTTCTTTCCAGATCGCTCAGCAGCTCGGACATCTTCTCTTCCATATCGGCGAATTTTTCTTTATTCACAATTAATTCCTGAGGGTCAATGGCTTTGGAACCGGCGATAACATCAAGCAGAGTCCGGTCTGACTCTTCGTCGTAAATCGGCTTGTCCAAAGAAACGTAGGAGTTTAAAGGGATATGCTTCTGTCTGGTGGCGGTTTTAATGGCGGTGATAATCTGACGGGTGACGCACAGTTCTGCAAATGCTTTAAAAGACGAGAGTCTGCCTTCACGATAATCGCGGATCGCTTTGTAAAGGCCTATCATACCTTCCTGAACAATATCTTCCCTGTCTGCTCCAATAAGAAAGTAGGTTCGAGCCTTTGCGCGAACAAAATTTTTGTACTTATTGATCAAATAGTCAAGCGCCTGGACCTGTCCTTGATTGATCCTTTCAACGATCGCTTCATCATCAAGCTTGCTAAGATCCAACTCACTGCTGCTTTTCTCCGTTTGTAAGATGCTCACACAGGATCCCTCCGACCGTGCTACCTAAATATAGCAATATTATACAGTAAGCGCTTGAAAAGCGTCAACAAGTTGTCAGAATTATTTATCTCCTCGCCGCCATTTCTCAAAGATTTCCCGCATCTCTTTGTCGATGGGAATCTTGGACTGGTACGGGTATAGATTATGATTTTCTACATCTTTCTCAATCTGGTTTTCTATATTTCTCATTTCAATATAAAGTTCCCGGGCCGACTTCCGGAAAGCTCCCTGCCCGAAGATCGTCCGCTGCTCGGCATAATCCGATGTCGCCACATAGACCTGTGTGCGGACATCATTCAAATCACCGGCTAATTTTTCAATACGCTCATCAGCAGTTTCGTTTTCTTTTGTAAAGATGACTTCCACTTTGTAATTTTTTTGTTTTTTTTCGAGGCCGCGCACATGATAGGCGTCAAATACAATGATGATCCGGTCACCTGTATAGGATTGGTACTCAGCCATCATCTCAATTAATAGATCCCGGGCCTGTCCGAGATCCTTGTCCCTTAATTTCACGAGTTCCGGCCAGGCTCCGATCATGTTATAGCCATCAACAATTAGTACAACCATCTGTTACTCACCCAGCGGATGCCGTTTGCGATGGACTTCATACATAAGGAGGGATGCGGCAACAGAAGCGTTCAGGGAGGTTACTCTGCCAGCCATCGGCAGACTGACGGTCCAGTCACACTTGTCTTTGGTGAGACGACTCATCCCCCGGCCCTCACTTCCGATGACAAGGGCAATCGGCATACCGCCATCCAGCTGTCTGTAATCCTCCGTACCCTCTGCATCTGTGCCGACAACCCAGACGAACCGTTCCTTTAATTCATCAATGGTACGGGCAAGGTTCGTTACACGGGCCACAGGAATGTATTCAATCGCTCCTGTTGACGTTTTCGCCACAGTCGCCGTAAGAGCAACGGACCGCCTTTTCGGAATGATCACTCCGTGAGCTCCTGCTGCGTCTGCTGTCCGCAGAATCGATCCCAGATTATGAGGGTCTTCAATCTCATCACAGATGATGAAAAACGGCGCCTCCCCTTTTTCCTCCGCTTTAGCAAAAAGATCTTCAAGGTCTGCATATTCGTAGGCGGCTACAGAAGCAGCCACCCCCTGGTGGTTTCCGTCCACAAGCTGGTCGATTTTCTTTTTCGGTACCTTCTGAACGTTGACGCCCTGTTCTTTAGCCAGTAGCTCCAGCTTTTTAAACGCCTGGTACTGGAGCTGATCGGATACCATCACCTTGTTGATGGATCGTCCGGCTCTCAGCGCTTCCTGCACCGGATTTTTTCCTATGATCCATTCTCCGTTTGTCATGAATGCTCGCTCCTTTCTTCTACGTGCTTAATGGAATAGTCGATCAGAGTTTCCAGTCTTTCAGTACGACCGGACAAATACAAAAAGCCAAGTACAGCTTCAAAAGCTGTGGAATAACGATAGGTCTGGACATTCGTGCTTTTCGGTACGGAGCCGGATTTGGCATTGCGCCCCCGGCGCAGCACCCCTTCTTCTTCCTCCGTCAAAAGTCCGTCCGCCTGCCAGGCTTGGACAACAGCGGCCTGCGATCCAGCTGATACGAACTGGACCGCCGCCTGATGTAGCTGCTGTGGTTTCACTTCTCCTTTTTCCAAAAGGTGATGCCTGACATACAGTTCATACACGGAATCCCCCATGTAGGCGAGGGCGAGGCTCTTCATCTGTTTAACATCCTTCATGGTCTTCAGCCCCGCTTCCAGCGCGTTCCCTGTGATGTATCCTCCAGGATAATATGACGGTCTTTCAACTCATCACGGATTTGGTCGGCACGCTCGAAATTCCGGTCTTTCCTTGCCTGTTTACGCTCTTCGATTAAAGCATCGATTTCTTCATCAAGAAGGTCTGTTTCTTCTCCAATTTGAATACCAAGCACACGCAGCAATTCTTCCAGCGTCTGTTCGAATGCATCAAGCACATCGACATGTGTCTGACTTTCCTGAAGGTAAAGGTTGGCGGCCTTGGTCAGGTCGAAAATGACAGAAATTGCATTCGCTGTATTGAAGTCATCATCCATTTCTTTAATGAACTGATCCTTGAATCCCTGTACTTTCTCCATCCACTCGTCACGATCGGCCTGCAGGCTCACCGACGTTTCTTTACGGTGACGAAGGTTTTCATAAGCATTCTGAATTCGTTCAAAGCTGCTCTTTGCGCCCTTCAATAATTCATCACTGAAATTGATCGGATGACGGTACTGGACACTCAGCATGAAGAAGCGGATGACTTTTGGATCATGCTTTTTCACAAGATCATGAGCAAGAATAAAGTTTCCGAGGGATTTCGACATTTTTTCGTTGTCGATATTAATATACCCATTATGCATCCAGTAACGAGCAAAGGATTCTCCGTTATGGGCTTCTGACTGTGCTATTTCGTTTTCATGGTGGGGGAAGGTAAGGTCCTGTCCGCCTGCATGAATATCAATCGTATCTCCAAGATACTTTTTCGCCATAGCCGAGCATTCAATATGCCAGCCCGGACGTCCGGTGCCCCAGGGACTATCCCATGTAATTTCCCCCGGCTTCGCATTTTTCCAAAGGGTGAAATCAAGCGGATCTTCTTTCTTATCTCCAACCTCAATACGCGATCCGGAACGAAGCTCATCGACGGATTGATGAGAAAGCTTTCCGTAATTGTCAAAGGAGCGGGTGCGGAAATAAACATCTCCGCCTGCTTCATAGGCGTATCCTTTATCAACAAGTCCTTGAATGAAACTGATGATTTCTTCCATGTTTTCTGTTACCCGGGGATGATCGACGGCTTCTTTAACTCCAAGGGCACCGACATCTTCCTTATAGGCATCGATAAACCGGTTGGCGATTTCTGTCACACCTTCGCCCATTTCGTTGGCCGCTTTAATCAATTTGTCATCCACATCAGTAAAGTTGAGCACATAGTGCACATCGTAGCCGCGGTATTCAAAATAACGGCGGACCGTATCGAAGACGATGGCCGGGCGCGCGTTTCCGATATGAATGTAGTTGTACACGGTGGGTCCGCACACATACATTTTTACCTTGTCTTCTTCAATGGGTGTAAATGGTTCTTTCTTACGCGTTAAAGTGTTGTATACATTAATCGCCATTAGTCTTCACTCCTTCTTTCGCTTTCAGCTGATCACGCAGCTGCTGTAGTTCTTTTTCCAGATTGTTCAGCCGGTCATAAACAGGATCCGGCAGTTTATGGTGGTCGAGGTTTTTCTGGACTTTCCTGCCGTTCTGGATAACGACATGACCAGGGATTCCGACGACTGTGGAATTATCAGGGACATCTTTCAACACGACAGACCCAGCCCCTACCTTGGAATTCTCTCCTATAGTGATGGATCCAAGAACCTTCGCTCCTGTAGCAACAAGGGAGTTATCGAGCAGCGTTGGGTGCCGCTTCCCTTTCTCCTTCCCAGTCCCTCCGAGGGTCACGCCTTGGAATATCGTCACGTTATCACCGATTTCGCACGTTTCCCCGATAACGACTCCCATGCCGTGGTCAATGAAAAAACGGCGGCCGATCTTCGCGCCCGGATGAATTTCAATACCGGTTAAGAAGCGGCTCCACTGGGAAATCAGCCGGGCAGGAAAAAAGAATTTCCTTTTGTGAAACGCATGGGCCACCCGGTGCCCCCAGATGGCGTGGAGGCCGGAATAGGTAAGAATGACTTCAATGTAAGAACGAGCAGCAGGATCCTGATCAAACACCACATCCACATCTTCCTTGAACATCTTAAAAAGCCCCATACTTGCTCCCTCCTTTGAATAACACAAAGCAGAAAAAAAGCGCCCCTGTGCCTTAAGCACAGAGACGCTTGAACGTGGTTCCACTCTGTTTGGGAAACATGAAATCCTTTCCCCTCTCGAGCCTTGATAACGGAAGGCAGCCGCTTCCGCCTACTGATATTCAGCGGAAGACTCCGAGGTGCATTTCAAGGAACTCTCTCCAAATCACTTCCAGCCAAAGGTGATTCTCTCTGCAGAAGAGTGGTTCCTTTACTTCTCCTCATCAACGTTTCGTATAGGTAACTCTACTATATGATATTATTTCCTTCCTGTGAACGATTTAAGCTTGTCCTTTGCTTAATACATCGTTCAGTCGAACCGTAACGGTATCAAGTCCAAGCAGATGAATCGCGTTAGGCAGCTCCGGACCGTGTGTCTGACCGGTTGTAGCGACACGGATCGGCATGAAGAGTTTCTTCCCTTTATGGCCGGTTTCCTTCTGCACCGCTTTAATTTGTGCCTTGATATTGGCCGGTGTGAACTCTTCCAATTGCTGAAGGTTCTTTTTGAACGTTTCAAGCACCTCAGGCACCTGCTCGCCCTGAAGCACTTCCATAGCCGCTTCATCATACTGAATTTCCTGCTTGAAGAAGAGCTCTGTCAATTCGACAATTTCCGCTCCGTAATTCAACTGCTCCTGATAAAGGCCGATGAGTTCCTTCACCCATTGGCGATCCTCATCACTCATGTCTTCCGATACACGGCCAGCTTCCACAAGGTGAGGAAGAGCCAGTTCAACGACGTGATCAAGGTCAGCCGCTTTAATATACTGGTTGTTCATCCATTTCAGCTTGGCTGCATCAAATACAGCCGGGGATGTGGAAAGGCGCTCAGCATCGAAAATATCGATCAGCTGATCCTTCGTAAAGATCTCCTCTTCACCTACAGGGGACCAGCCCAGCAAGGTGATGAAGTTGAAAAGCGCTTCAGGCATATACCCCAGATCGTTGTATTGGGAAATGAACTGAAGAATGTGCTCATCACGCTTGCTCAACTTTTTACGGTCTTCGTTCAGGATCAACGTCATATGACCAAATTTCGGAGCTTCCCATCCGAATGCTTCATAAACCATCATCTGCTTTGGTGTGTTGGAAATGTGCTCTTCTCCGCGCAGCACGTGAGTGATTTTCATTAGATAATCATCGATGGCTACAGCAAAGTTGTACGTCGGTGTACCGTTTTTCTTAACGATGACCCAGTCTCCAAAGTCGCCGGATTCAAACGTGATGTCTCCGCGTACAATATCGTTGAACGTATACGTATGGTTCTCCGGCACACGCAGGCGGATACTCGGCTCACGGCCTTCGGCTTCAAATGCCGCCATTTGTTCCTCTGTCAGGCTGCTGTGTGCGCCGGAATACTTAGGTGCCTCACCGCGGGCCATCTGCGCCTCACGTTCCGCTTCCAGTTCTTCAGACGTCATGTAGCACTTGTAGGCTAGTCCACGCTCCATCAGTTCATCGACATATTTCTTGTAGATCTCCAGGCGTTCCATCTGACGGTAAGGTCCATATTCCCCACCAAGGTTCGGACTTTCTTCCCATTCAATCCCGAGCCATTTCAAATAATCCAGCTGGCTTTGCTCGCCGCCTTTGACATTCCGCTTTTCATCCGTATCCTCAATACGAACGACCATTTTCCCCCCTGCATTTTTAGCAAACAGGTAATTGAACAGAGCTGTTCGGGCATTTCCGATATGAAGATACCCCGTTGGACTTGGTGCATACCGCACACGTACTTCGTTTGTCATAATTGTTCTCCTTTCCGGTAACCGGTCATAATCCTTGACTCATTTTATCATTTTTTGCTTAGGATTGTGGATTCTTTTGCAACAGAACAACCGCCTGGGCCGCAATTCCTTCTTTTCGTCCGGCAAAACCAAGCTTCTCTGTTGTTGTGGCTTTGACATTGATGAGATCTTTTTCGGTCTGGAGCAGATCCGCAATGTTTTCTCTGATTTGTTCAATATAAGGGGCCATTTTCGGTGCCTGGGCAATCACAGTACAGTCCATATTCCCAAGCGTATACCCCTTTTTCTTAATGATTTCCCATACATGCTGGAGAAGACGGCCGGAGTCTGCATCCTTGAACTCCGGATCGGTATCCGGAAAATGCCTGCCGATATCTCCTTCTCCCACAGCTCCAAGACAAGCATCCGCGATGGTATGAAGCAGAACATCGGCATCCGAGTGTCCGAGGAGTCCTTTTTCATAAGGGATTTCAATTCCCCCGATGATACATGGACGACCTTCTGTCAGCTGGTGCACATCAAAACCTTGTCCGATTCGAAACATTGAATGTGCCTCCTTTTCCTTTTGGTTATTCAAATAGGCTTCTGCCTTATGTAAGTCCTCAGGAGTTGTCAGCTTAATATTGTCATAACTTCCCTGCACGACCGCCACTTCTTTACCAGACTGTTCCACTAACGATGCATCATCTGTACCATAGTATCCACGTTCCTGCGCTTCTTCATGCGCTTCGGTAATCAGATCATACTGAAAAGCCTGCGGCGTCTGGGCAGCCCACAGTTTGTTACGGTCGAGGGTTGTAAGCGTCCTTCCCTCTTTCTGTTTAATCGTATCCGTGACCGGAACAGCCAGCAGCGCCGCTCCTTTTTCCACAGCTGTTTCTGCTA
Source organism: Halobacillus sp. ABH2_015 (assembly GCF_056158945.1). NCBI lineage: Bacteria > Bacillati > Bacillota > Bacilli > Caryophanales > Bacillaceae > Halobacillus > Halobacillus sp. ABH2_015. The sequence goes on along the minus strand of NZ_JBSWUG010000002.1, from coordinate 3,698,171 downwards.
TTTGATGAAGACTTTCCTCCATGACAAAAGGACGCGCCCCGTCATGGATCAGTACAGGGATGTCTTTCCTCTGCACGACAGATAGTCCGGCATGTACACTGTCCTGCCGTTCTGCTCCCCCATTCACAGCCTTGATGGGTGTGGTTGAAGGAAATCGCTCAAGCAGTCTCTCCATCTGGTCCTGCTCCTGTTCATTCGTAACGAGAACGATTTCCCCACACCACTCATCTTGTTCAAAGACAGACAGAGTATGAAGGATCAGAGGTTTATCATTGATGTTAATGAATTGTTTATTGTGACCTGCACCCATCCGCTTTCCTTGTCCGGCCGCAAGCACAATCGCTGTGTATTTTATCATAATAGCCACCTTGAGCGGGATAGTGTTGTGAAATTCCCCATAAAAGAACAAAAGCGATAACATACGCGTTATCACTTTTGTATTTCTCTATTTAGTTTATACCGTTTTTAAAGGGCTTTTTCAAGTGATTTAGGCTTTGCGAAAATCATGCGGCCCGCTGATGTCTGAAGGACACTGGTGACCACAACTTCAATCGTCTTACCGATAAAGTCCTTCCCTTCTTCAACGACAATCATTGTTCCGTCATCCAGATAAGCGACACCCTGATTCTGTTCTTTCCCGTCTTTGATCACCTGGATGGTCATTTCCTCACCAGGGAGCACAACAGGCTTCACAGCATTTGCAAGATCATTGATGTTCAGCACTTGAACATTTTGAAACTCACAGACTTTATTTAAGTTGAAGTCGTTGGTCACGACAATACCGTCCGTGACTTTAGCGAGTTTGACAAGCTTGCTGTCCACTTCCTGAATCTCTTCAAAGTCACCTTCATAAATCTCCACATTAACAGGAAGATCCTTCTGCAGCCGGTTCAGAATATCCAAACCTCTGCGTCCGCGGTTTCTTTTCAGTCCGTCAGAGGAATCAGCAATGTGCTGAAGTTCTTCAAGAACAAACTGGGGAATCACGATCGTACCTTCCAGAAAGTGAGTTTCACAGATATCTGCGATTCTACCATCAATAATGACACTGGTATCAAGAATCTTCTGCTTTGGAATCAACGACTCATCCACCGCTGTACCGGAAGAGCTTTCCGCGTCCTCGTCCGCTTTTTTATCCTTTTTGGAAACAAGATTCAAGAATTCATCTTTACGTTTGAATCCGACCTGAAAACCGAGGTAGCCAAGCAGAACGGTAAGAGCAATCGGTACGACCTGGTTGATGACCTGAATTTGAATATCCTGGACAAACACATTAATCAAATACGCGATCAGCAGTCCAACAATTAAACCTAAACTTCCGAACAGTAAATCAGCGACAGGGGCCCGGACAAGAGAATCCTCCACCCATCGAATGAAATCGACAATATAATCTACGATCCAGAATGTTAATAAAAATAAAATAAGTGCTCCTATTACAGCTCCCATGACAGCTTGAATCCAGGTCTGCCACGTAAGCCCCATGGTTGTAAACAGTTCAGGGAAATAGAGGTAACCGATGGTTCCGCCAGTAATAACAATAAACAACTGTACAATACGTTTAAGCACTTGTATTCACCTCCTCAAACACAGTATGACCAAACCTCACAACCATTAATCATATAAAAAGGAATGATGGTCTTAAACTTAGCACAACTTCCATTTTTAGTCAATGAGCAAAACATTCATCATACCACATTTATTTTAAATAAGTCAATGTTCTTATATATGACGGTCTACAAACAGTTGTTCCTGTATGCGGTCGAGTCCGTCTCTGATTTTTGCTGCCCGGATTTCCCCGACGCCATCGACTTTGACAAGCTCTTTGGGGGAAGCCTGGATGAGATCATCAAGGGTGCTGAACCGCTGCACCAGGTGTTCAATAATTAAAAACGGAAGACGCGGGATCCGGCTGAGAATCCGGTAGCCTCGTGGATGAACGGCATCAGAAAGCTTCGTTCCGGTTGAATACCCCAGTAGTTTTAATACCTGCTCATCAGAAAGAAGTTCCGGATTGGACACTTCCTGCATCTTCTTTAACATATAGTAAGGTTCGTAATCAGGCCGGCGGCTGTAATCCTTCATGAGAAGCTCTGCCTCTTCCTCAATGTTGGAGACCAGTTCCGTGAGCTGAAGCTGGATCAGACGTCCTTCAATTCCAAGCTCATTCACATAATTTAAGATTTCTGTCTTTGTGCGGAGAACCATTTCAATCCGGTGTACAACCTGGACCACTTCGGAAAAGGAAACCATGTTCTCGAATTCCATGGCTCCAAGGTTGGTGACGCTTTGGTCGAGCACATTTTTATACTTTTCCAATGTCTGAATCGCTTGATTCGCCTTCGTCAGGATGACGCCGATGTCTTTCAAGGAATAACGGAGCGATCCTTTATACAGCGTTATGACATTCCTCCGCTGGGAGATGGCAATCACAAGTGAACCTGTCTGCTTGGCCACCCGCTCAGCTGTCCGGTGACGCATCCCTGTTTCATTGGAGAGGATATCAGGGTTCGGCATCAACTGGGCATTCGCGTATAAAATTTTCGTACCTTCATCATTAAGGATGAGCGCTCCGTCCATTTTGGCCAATTCATATAAGTGCGCCGGTGTGAAGTCTGACTGGATGTGAAAACCACCATCCACGAGTTCCCGCATACCGTCTCCATAGCCCAGGACGATTAAGCCCCCCGTATTTGCACGGAGGACGTTGTCAATGCCGTCCCTAAGTGGTGTCCCCGGAGCCACCAGCTTCAAAATGTCTCCAATTCCGTTTTCCTTGATTTCGTGCCATTCCATTTATGTGTCCCCCAATGTGACCTTCATAGCTTCCTGGACGGTGCTGACTCCGATCACTCCAATCTGGGAGGGCGGTGTCCAGCCATCCATGTTCTTCTTAGGAATGATGACCCGCTTGAAGCCAAGCTTAGCCGCTTCCTGAACACGCTGTTCAATCCTTGCTACACGACGGATTTCACCGGTCAGACCCACTTCCCCTACTACGACATCATCCCCATTGGACGATTGGTTGCGGAAGCTTGAGGCAATGCTGATCGCCACGCCAAGGTCAATAGCCGGTTCATCCAGTTTGACACCACCGGCGACTTTGACATACGCATCCTGGTTTTGGAGCAGAAGACCGGCCCGTTTCTCAAGAACCGCCATAAGCAGCGGCACCCGGCTGTTATCAAGTCCTGTCGCCATACGCCTCGGATTCCCGTAGGCCGTTGGTGAAATGAGGGCCTGAATTTCCACAAGCACGGGTCTCGTTCCTTCCATGGAAGCAACAACAATTGAGCCGGCTGCCCCCTGGGACCGCTCCTCAAGAAAGATCTCCGAAGGGTTGAGCACTTCTTCAAGTCCTTTTTCCTTCATTTCGAATATACCCATTTCGTGCGTGCTTCCGAAACGGTTTTTCACACTTCTCAAAATTCGGAAGGTGTGATGGCGTTCTCCTTCAAAATAAAGGACGGCATCCACCATATGCTCCAGAAGCCGCGGCCCCGCGATGGATCCTTCTTTCGTAACATGCCCCACAATAAAAATCGGGATACCTTTGCTTTTGGCAATTCTCATCAGCTGACTCGTACATTCCCTCACCTGGGAAACGCTCCCCGGGGCAGATGTGACATCCTCTTTGAATATCGTCTGGATCGAGTCAATGACGACGAACTTCGGATCGATCTGTTCAATCTGGTTCGTCACGTCCTGGAGATTCGTCTCCGACAGTACATAAAGCTCGTCAGATGTGATGTCTAAACGTTCCGCCCTCAGCTTCGTCTGCCTGGGAGATTCTTCCCCTGATATGTAGAGGACCGGAAAATCCTTATCAGCGATCTGCGCGGAAACCTGAAGGAGTAATGTTGACTTACCGATACCCGGGTCTCCCCCGATTAAAACTAAGGAGCCTGCTACAATACCACCGCCGAGCACGCGGTTGAATTCAGGCATATCTGTCGGCAGCCGTGGCTCTTTCTGTGATTTGATCTGTGTAATTTTTTCAGGTTTTGTCGTTGCAGAAGTGGAACTGGTCTGGAAAACGTGACGGGAATTGGCAGCCGGAGCCGACATTTCCTCCACGAGCGTGTTCCATTGATGGCACGCAGGGCATTTCCCCATCCATTTCGGTGTTTCATATCCACATTCCTGGCAGACAAACTTTGTCTTTCTTTTTGCCAAGAGATCACCTCTTCTATTCCTATGAGTGTATACGAAAAAGATTGTGAGGAAGTTTCACAGTCTTATCATTTTTATTAAATGTTGTGATTCAAATCATACCGGAATAAGAAAAAAATCGGAAGGCAGACACCTTCCGATTCTTTACTCATGCAGTCAGCTTGTTGAAGACTCCTGCTGCTTATGAACGACGAAGTTCTTTTCATCGTCCAGATCAATTTTAACTTTTTGGCCTTTAGCGATGTTTTCCTTAAGAAGCTCTTCAGACAACAGATCCTCGACGTTTTTCTGAATGGAACGTCGCAGTGGTCTTGCACCGTACTCCGGATCAAAACCGGAATCTGCAATATAGGTAATGGCTGCGTCTGTGAGCGTAAAGTCGATTTCCTGTTCCAACAGGCGTTTTCTGAGTTCTTCAGCCATAAGAACAACGATGTCTTTCATATGTTTCTTCTCAAGAGAATGGAAGACGATTGTCTCGTCGATACGGTTCAGGAATTCAGGACGGAAGGCTTTCTTCAATGCATCCGTAACCTTGGACTTCATGTCCTTGTAATCCTGGCCCGATTCTCCCATAGAGAATCCAACATATTTATTCTGCTTAAGCTCCTGGGCTCCAACGTTGGATGTCATAATCAGCACCGTGTTACGGAAATCAACGACACGGCCCTTGGAATCTGTCAAACGACCATCTTCCAGAACCTGGAGAAGGATGTTGAAGACTTCCGGGTGCGCCTTTTCGATTTCATCCAGCAGAACGACGGAGTAAGGCTTGTTACGCACTTTCTCAGTCAGCTGGCCGCCTTCTTCGTAGCCGACATAACCTGGAGGAGAGCCGACCAGACGGGACGTGCTGTGTTTTTCCATGTACTCGGACATGTCAATACGGATCATGGCATCTTCCTCGCCGAACATGCTTTCTGCAAGGGCGCGGGCGAGTTCTGTTTTACCGACACCTGTAGGTCCAAGGAAAATAAAGGAACCGATTGGACGCTTCGGATCTTTCAAACCGGCACGGGCACGGCGGATCGCCTTGGAAATGGCCTTAACGGCTTCTTCTTGACCAATGACACGGTTGTGAAGCGTCTCTTCAAGGTTCAACAGACGCTCACTTTCATCTTTCGTCATCTTGGAAACAGGAACGCCGGTCCAAACAGAAACGACGGCTGCGATATCTTCAACAGTTACCTCAGAGTCTTCCTGTCCCTGCTTTTCCTTCCATTCGTCTTTCGTCTGCTCCAGTTCATCACGAAGGCGCTGCTCGCTGTCACGCAGGGAAGCGGCCTTTTCAAATTCCTGGCTTTGTACCGCTGCATCTTTCTCCTTGCGAACTTCCTCAAGCTTCTGTTCGAGCTCTTTTAAGTTCGGTGGAGCCGTGTAGGAACGCAGCCGCACTTTGGATGCTGCTTCATCAATCAAATCGATCGCTTTATCGGGAAGGAACCGGTCTGTGATGTAACGATCAGAAAAACGGACGGCAGAATCAATGGATTCATCTGTAATCGTTACACGGTGGTGCGCTTCATAGCGGTCACGCAGTCCTTGAAGGATCTGAACAGACTCATCAAGCGTCGGCTCATCCACCTGAATCGGCTGGAATCGGCGCTCAAGAGCCGCATCCTTTTCAATATACTTACGGTACTCATCAAGTGTCGTAGCTCCGATACACTGCAGCTCACCACGGGCAAGCGACGGTTTAAGGATGTTGGAAGCATCAATGGCACCTTCAGCACCACCGGCGCCGATCAGCGTGTGAAGCTCATCAATGAATAAAATGATATTGCCGGCCTGACGGATTTCCTCCATCACTTTTTTCAGACGGTCTTCAAATTCACCGCGGTATTTCGTGCCAGCGACAACGGTTCCCATATCAAGCGTCATGACGCGTTTTTCACGAAGGATTTCGGGCACTTCGTTATTCATGATCTGCTGGGCAAGACCTTCAGCGATAGCGGTCTTACCAACACCAGGCTCACCTACAAGAACAGGGTTGTTCTTCGTACGGCGGCTTAATACTTGAATCACGCGCTCAATTTCCTTACTGCGGCCGATGACCGGGTCGATATTACCTTCCTTGGCAATTGCTGTTAAGTCACGGGCAAGGGAGTCAAGGGTCGGCGTATTCGCATTCGCCGCCTGAGCTCCTGAGCCGCCGCCTCTGCGATTCTGACCGCCGGTGGACTCATTGTTCCCAAGCAGCTGAAGAACCTGCTGACGGGCTTTATTCAAGCTTACACCAAGGTTGTTCAATACACGGGCCGCAACTCCTTCTCCCTCGCGGATCAAACCGAGAAGAATGTGTTCGGTTCCGACATAGGAATGACCAAGCTTGCGTGCTTCATCCATGGAAAGCTCAATCACCTTTTTCGCACGCGGCGTATAGTGAATCGTCTGGGATACTTTCTCTCCCTTGCCGATTAACTTCTCGACTTCCTGCTGGATTTTAGAGGATTCCAGACCTAAAGCCGTCAAAGCTTTGGCTGCAATGCCTTCCCCTTCACTGACAAGTCCAAGCAGAATGTGTTCTGTTCCAATATTGTTGTGTCCTAAACGGACAGCTTCTTCCTGCGCTAAAGCAAGTACTTTCTGTGCTCTTTCTGTAAATCGCCCAAACATCATGGACATTCCCTCCTAACATTATTCTTTATGCTCAAGCTGGAGCCTCTCACGGATAAGCGAAGCTCTCCTTACATCCCTCTCATCAGGGGATAACGATGTTTCAGCGTATTGCTGAAGGAAGCCCGGCTGTGTCAAAATCACCAATTCATTCAAAATGGTTCTTGGAATATGATCAATGAGACCAAGATCGATACCGAGCCGCAGGTCGGACAGACATTTCGCCGCCTCTTTCGATTCGATGATGCGGCTGTTTGTCAACACCCCGTACGACCGGAAAATCCGATCCTCCAGACGGATACTGGAGCGGTGCATCAACGTCTTTCTTGCTTTCCTCTCCTGGTCGATCAGCTGCTTCACGACACTATGGAGATCTTCCACAATGTCCTCCTCCGACTTTCCGAGAGTAATCTGGTTGGATATTTGAAAAATGCTCCCCAGTGCTTCACTGCCTTCCCCGTAAATACCTCTTACCACCAGCCCCAGCTGGTTGATCGCCGGAATCATCCGGTTGATCTGCTGAGTCATCGATAAAGCAGGGAGGTGCATCATTACGGAAGCCCTCATCCCCGTACCTACGTTTGTAGGACAGGCCGTAAGATATCCTCGGTTTTCATCAAAGGCATAATCTACTTTTTCCTCGAGCCAGTCATCAAGCTGACTCGCCTGTTCCAGTGCTTTATCAAGCTGAAAACCCGGGAAATATAATTGTATGCGTACATGGTCTTCTTCATTAACCATGATGGAGACCTGTTCATTTTGAGAAATCAGTGAGGCTGAGTTTTCTGAGTGCTCAGCAAGGTGAGGGCTGATCAAGTGCTTTTCTACAAGCACCCTTTTCTCTACAGGTTGAAGGTCCCGCATCCGGACCAATTCAAAATCCTTATAGTCCCGGAAAGACGTCTGCTGAAAATTTTCTTCAAAATGAGCCAGGACCTTACTTAAGGTGTCCTCCTTTGCGATGATAGGAAAAGGATGTTCTGCAAAATTCCGGGCGAGGCGTATGCGGCTGCTCATCACAATATCGCTGTCCGGTCCCTCCTGTTTCATCCATGGACTGATGGCTTCATTGATAAACTGCTTCAGGGACATTACTCTTCACCACCCTCATCCTGATGAAGTTCGTTCTCTAATGAACGTATCTTATCTCTACATTTCGCTGCTTCTTCAAATTCTTCCTGCTCGATTAATTGTCGAAGATTAATTTTATATTCTTCGATTTCTTTTTTCAGATGAAGGTTTCCGCCTTCTCTCTTTGGAATCTTCCCATCATGACGGGTATTCCCGCTGTGTACACGTCTTAAAATCGGGTTAAGCCGATCATTAAATGTTTCATAACAGACGGCACAGCCAAATTTGCCGATTCTAGCAAATTCATTATAAGTAAGTCCGCAGTTCGGACATTTTAGAGTTTCTTTTTTAGGATACGTTTGAGGACTCTGCCCCTTAAATGGAGAAGGGCCCTCAGAATGAAAAAGACCGGAAAGCAGATCGTTCAGCGAAAAATTTTCTTCACCATAGTTCATATAGCCACTTTCCTTTGCACACTGCTCACAGACGTGAATCTCTGTCTTCTGACCATTCACAACCTGCGTCAGATGCACCGTTGCCGGACGCTGATGACATTCCTGGCATTCCATCTGAATCTCTCCCTTCAGTCAGCATTTGTATTTAAGGGTAAATAACATCGCCTTCATAATCCGCGATCGAATTTCATCCCTGACAGGCAGAGGAAAAGCCAGCACATCGCGGTCAATGACACTCTGGAGAAGTTTCCCTTCTCTTAACGTAATCACATCAAATTCTACGAGACGCGCAAGAACGTCCTCCGCCTGAGACTGAGAGACACGTGGGTGAATGAGGTGCATCACATCTTCGATCATTTCAGAATCCTTGCGATGCTGGATCCGGCTGATGCGGATATACCCTCCACCTCCACGTTTACTTTCTACGATATAACCCTTTTCCACTGTAAAACGTGTCTTAATCACATAATTGATTTGAGATGGCACACACTGAAACCTTTCTGCCAGTTCGCTTCGCTTAATTTCAATGATCTGCTTTTGACTTTGATCCAGTATATCTTTTAAATAATCCTCAATGACATCGGATATGTTCCGCATCGCCCCTCCCCCTTCTTCTGACTTTGACTATCTTTGACTTTAATTTTATTATACTCAAATTTTATCCGTACGCAACTATCTTGTTTGTTTGATACACACCATCTATGTTTCCCCGATTGACCTTGAATTAAAACAAAAAATCTACACAGATGTCTGTGTAGATTTCATGACCGATCATGACCGCAGCCTTCCACTCCATTAATAGATGTAATCTCCGCCAGCAGCTTTGAACGATCGAGGCCGGGCTTTTTTTCAATCTGAACGGTCACTCTCTTCTGCTCGCCATCAAGAGCCGTTACATCCAAACTGCGGATGTCCAGGTCCTCCTGTTCAAACAAAGAAAGCAGCTGATGAATCTGCAGATCTTTTTTTATTGTAATATGGTACGTAGGACCACCGTTCAATTTCTCTTTTTCTACTTTGTTTAAAAGAATCAGACTGATCAGCACAAACAGTGTGGTTACTGTTGCAACATCGTACATTCCCGCTCCAACAACGAGACCGATGCCAGCAACCGTCCAAATAGAGGCAGCTGTTGTCAGCCCCCGGATGGTCATGCCGTTGACGATGATCGTACCCGCTCCCAAAAAGCCGATCCCACTGATTACATAAGATGGAATACGGGCGGGATCAAAGCGCACTTGATCATATTCCTCTATGAACGCTTGAAATCCATATAAAGAAAGGAGCATCATCATACAGGCACCCACCCCTACAAGGATATGCGTCCGGAATCCAGCGGAATGATTTTTCAATTCCCTCTCAAAACCTATGAGTCCTGCTAATAGTAACGCGAAAAATAATCGAAAGATGAACATAAGTATATCTTCATGGAAAAAGTAGGACCAGTTCATGGATAACCTCCTTTATTCAACAATATATTCTTAATAGAAAAAAACCAGAAGTAAATACTTCTGGTTTTTTGGTTGACGTGGCAGCGTCCTACTCTCACGGGGGTAAACCCGACTACCATCGGCGCTGAAGAGCTTAACTGCTGTGTTCGGCATGGGAACAGGTGTGACCTCTTCGCCTTCACCACCACATCAATATAAAGTTTGAGGTGAACCCTCAAAACTGGATAAGGAAACAACTATTGATTAAAACATCATTCACGAAGTATATATAGATAAGTCATCGATCCATTAGTATCCGTCAGCTCCACGTGTCACCACGCTTCCACCTCGGACCTATCAACCTCATCGTCTCTGAGGGATCTTATCTGCTCGAAGCAGAGGGAAATCTCATCTCAAGGGGGGCTTCATGCTTAGATGCTTTCAGCACTTATCCCGACCACACGTAGCTACCCAGCGATGCTCCTGGCGGAACAACTGGTACACCAGCGGTGTGTCCATCCCGGTCCTCTCGTACTAAGGACAGCTCCTTTCAAATTTCCAACGCCCACGACGGATAGGGACCGAACTGTCTCACGACGTTCTGAACCCAGCTCGCGTACCGCTTTAATGGGCGAACAGCCCAACCCTTGGGACCGACTACAGCCCCAGGATGCGATGAGCCGACATCGAGGTGCCAAACCTCCCCGTCGATGTGGACTCTTGGGGGAGATAAGCCTGTTATCCCCGGGGTAGCTTTTATCCGTTGAGCGACGGCCCTTCCATACGGTACCGCCGGATCACTAAGCCCGACTTTCGTCCCTGCTCGACTTGTAGGTCTCGCAGTCAAGCTCCCTTGTGCCTTTACACTCTGCGAATGATTTCCAACCATTCTGAGGGAACCTTTGGGCGCCTCCGTTACTCTTTAGGAGGCGACCGCCCCAGTCAAACTGCCCACCTGACACTGTCTCCGGACCGGATTACGGTCCTGGGTTAGAATGTCCGTACAGCAAGGGTAGTATCCCACCAGCGCCTCCACCGAAGCTGGCGCTCCGGTTTCCAAGGCTCCTACCTATCCTGTACAAGCTGTACCAACATTCAATATCAGGCTGCAGTAAAGCTCCACGGGGTCTTTCCGTCCTGTCGCGGGTAATGTGCATCTTCACACATAGTATAATTTCACCGGGTCTCTCGTTGAGACAGTGCCCAAGTCGTTGCACCTTTCGTGCGGGTCGGAACTTACCCGACAAGGAATTTCGCTACCTTAGGACCGTTATAGTTACGGCCGCCGTTTACTGGGGCTTCGGTTCAACGCTTCGCATAAGCTAACGCATCCCCTTAACCTTCCAGCACCGGGCAGGTGTCAGCCCCTATACTTCGCCTTACGGCTTCGCAGAGACCTGTGTTTTTGGTAAACAGTCGCTTGGGCCTTTTCACTGCGGCTCCTCGGCAGAGGAGCACCCCTTCTCCCGAAGTTACGGGGTCATTTTGCCGAGTTCCTTAACGAGAGTTCTCCCGCTCACCTTAGGATACTCTCCTCGCCTACCTGTGTCGGTTTGCGGTACGGGCACCTCTTTCCTCATTAGAGGCTTTTCTTGGCAGTGTGAAATCAGGAGCTTCGGTACTATAGTTCCCTCCCCATCACAGCTTGACGTTGTCGGACGGATTTGCCTATTCCGACCGTCTCACTGCTTGGACGTGCACATCCAATGGCACGCTCTCCCTATCCTCCTGCGTCCCCCCGTCATTCAAACGGAAAGGAGGTGGTACAGGAATATCAACCTGTTGTCCATCGCCTACGCCTTTCGGCCTCGGCTTAGGTCCCGACTAACCCTGAGAGGACGAGCCTTCCTCAGGAAACCTTAGGCATTCGGTGAAAGAGATTCTCACTCTTTTTTCGCTACTCATACCGGCATTCTCACTTCTAAGCGCTCCACCAGTCCTTACGGTCTGACTTCGCAGCACTTAGAACGCTCTCCTACCACTGATCATAAGATCAATCCGCAGCTTCGGTGGTGTGTTTAGCCCCGGTACATTTTCGGCGCAGAGTCACTCGACCAGTGAGCTATTACGCACTCTTTGAATGATGGCTGCTTCTAAGCCAACATCCTGGTTGTCTAAGCAACTCCACATCCTTTTCCACTTAACACACACTTTGGGACCTTAGCTGGCGGTCTGGGCTGTTTCCCTCTCGACCATGAACCTTATCACCCACGGTCTGACTCCCAGAACAAAGTCTATGGCATTCGGAGTTTGACTGAATTCGGTAACCCGATAGGGGCCCCTCGTCCAATCAGTGCTCTACCTCCATGACTTTCTATTCTGAGGCTAGCCCTAAAGCTATTTCGGAGAGAACCAGCTATCTCCGTGTTCGATTGGCATTTCACCCCTACCCACACCTCATCCCCGTAATTTTCAACTTACGTGGGTTCGGGCCTCCAGTCAGTGTTACCTGACCTTCACCCTGGACATGGGTAGATCACACGGTTTCGGGTCTACGACCGCATACTCACTCGCCCTGTTCAGACTCGCTTTCGCTGCGGCTCCGCTTCTGCTGCTTAACCTCGCATACGGTCGTAACTCGCCGGTTCATTCTACAAAAGGCACGCCGTCACCCATTAACGGGCTCCGACTACTTGTAGGCACACGGTTTCAGGTTCTATTTCACTCCCCTTCCGGGGTGCTTTTCACCTTTCCCTCACGGTACTGGTTCACTATCGGTTACTAGGGAGTATTTAGCCTTGGGAGATGGTCCTCCCGGATTCCGACGGAATTCCTCGTGTTCCGCCGTACTCAGGATCCACTCCGGAGAGAGGAAGATTTCGACTACAGGGCTGTTACCCTCTTCGGCTGATCTTTCCAGATCGATTCGTCTATCTTCCTCCTTGATAACTCCAAAGGAGTGTCCTACAACCCCAGAAAGCAAGCTTTCTGGTTTGGGCTGATTCCGTTTCGCTCGCCGCTACTTGGGAAATCGCGTTTGCTTTCTCTTCCTCCGGGTACTTAGATGTTTCAGTTCCCCGGGTCTGCCTTCCTATACCTATGTATTCAGTATAGGATACTGTCCCATTACGAACAGTGGGTTTCCCCATTCGGAAATCTCCGGGTCAAAGCCTGCTTACGGCTCGCCGGAGCATATCGGTGTTAGTCCCGTCCTTCATCGGCTCCTAGTACCAAGGCATCCACCGTGCGCCCTTATTCACTTAACTATCTTCGTGAAAAGACGTTTATATAAATCAATTAGATGTCTTGTCATCATGATCTCATCGCTAGATGAGTCATAATTCCTTATCCAGTTTTCAAGGTTCACAAATTTGAAAGATGCTTTGATCTCTCAAAACTGAACAACCAACACAGTACGTTTCCGTAATATCCTTAGAAAGGAGGTGATCCAGCCGCACCTTCCGATACGGCTACCTTGTTACGACTTCACCCCAATCATTGGCCCCACCTTCGGCGGCTGGCTCCAAAAAGGTTACCTCACCGACTTCGGGTGTTGCCAACTCTCGTGGTGTGACGGGCGGTGTGTACAAGGCCCGGGAACGTATTCACCGCGGCATGCTGATCCGCGATTACTAGCGATTCCGGCTTCATGCAGGCGAGTTGCAGCCTGCAATCCGAACTGAGAATGGTTTTATGGGATTTGCTACACCTCGCGGCTTCGCTGCCCTTTGTACCATCCATTGTAGCACGTGTGTAGCCCAGGTCATAAGGGGCATGATGATTTGACGTCATCCCCGCCTTCCTCCGGTTTGTCACCGGCAGTCACCTTAGAGTGCCCAACTGAATGCTGGCAACTAAGATTAGGGGTTGCGCTCGTTGCGGGACTTAACCCAACATCTCACGACACGAGCTGACGACAACCATGCACCACCTGTCACTTGGTCCCCGAAGGGAAATCCCTATCTCTAGGGAGATCCAAGGATGTCAAGACCTGGTAAGGTTCTTCGCGTTGCTTCGAATTAAACCACATGCTCCACCGCTTGTGCGGGCCCCCGTCAATTCCTTTGAGTTTCAGCCTTGCGGCCGTACTCCCCAGGCGGAGTGCTTAATGCGTTAACTTCAGCACTAAGGGGTGGAAGCCCCCTAACACCTAGCACTCATCGTTTACGGCGTGGACTACCAGGGTATCTAATCCTGTTTGCTACCCACGCTTTCGCACCTCAGCGTCAGAAACAGACCAGAGAGTCGCCTTCGCCACTGGTGTTCCTCCACATATCTACGCATTTCACCGCTACACGTGGAATTCCACTCTCCTCTTCTGTCCTCAAGTTCCCCAGTTTCCAATGACCCTCCACGGTTGAGCCGTGGGCTTTCACATCAGACTTAAGGAACCGCCTGCGCGCGCTTTACGCCCAATAATTCCGGACAACGCTTGCCCCCTACGTATTACCGCGGCTGCTGGCACGTAGTTAGCCGGGGCTTCCTCGTCAGGTACCGTCAAGGTACCGCTCTATTCGCACGGTACTTGTTCTTCCCTGACAACAGAACTTTACGATCCGAAGACCTTCATCGTTCACGCGGCGTTGCTCCGTCAGACTTTCGTCCATTGCGGAAGATTCCCTACTGCTGCCTCCCGTAGGAGTCTGGGCCGTGTCTCAGTCCCAGTGTGGCCGATCACCCTCTCAGGTCGGCTACGCATCGTTGCCTTGGTGAGCCGTTACCTCACCAACTAGCTAATGCGCCGCGGGCCCATCTGTAAGTGATAGCGAGAAGCCATCTTTCAACTTATCTTCATGCGAAGAAAAGTATTACCCGGCATTAGCCCCGGTTTCCCGGGGTTATTCCGATCTTACAGGCAGGTTGCCCACGTGTTACTCACCCGTCCGCCGCTCGTTCCACGAGCTTCACCCCGAAGGGATCCGCTCGCTTCCCGCGCTCGACTTGCATGTATTAGGCACGCCGCCAGCGTTCGTCCTGAGCCAGGATCAAACTCTCCATAAAAGTAGTTTGACTTGCTCATTTGCACACCGAATGTGCTTGTTTCAAATTTCTTCATTAAAGAAGAAATGTTTTGACGTACTGGTTGGTTCGTTCAGTTTTCAAAGATCAAATAAAATAATTGGTGGAGCCTAGCGGGATCGAACCGCTGACCTCCTGCGTGCAAAGCAGGCGCTCTCCCAGCTGAGCTAAGGCCCCGTTATAAATTTGGAATGGTCGGGAAGACAGGATTCGAACCTGCGACCCCTTGGTCCCAAACCAAGTGCTCTACCAAGCTGAGCTACTTCCCGTTATAATGGCGCGCCCGAGAGGAGTCGAACCCCTAACCTTCTGATCCGTAGTCAGACGCTCTATCCAATTGAGCTACGGGCGCATGTATATATTTGGTGCCGAGGGCCGGACTCGAACCGGCACGGTGGAAACCCACCGCAGGATTTTAAGTCCTGTGCGTCTGCCAATTCCGCCACCCCGGCTCGGCAGTTTCGTATATGTCGTGTTGTTTATTATAATATCATTAAGTAACTTAGCTTAGTAAATGGAGCGGAAGACGGGATTCGAACCCGCGACCCCCACCTTGGCAAGGTGATGTTCTACCACTGAACTACTTCCGCTTAATAATGCGGGTGGAGGGACTTGAACCCCCACGCCGTGAAGCACTAGATCCTAAATCTAGCGTGTCTGCCAATTCCACCACACCCGCATAGAATACATGGTGAGCCATGAAGGATTCGAACCTTCGACCCTCTGATTAAAAGTCAGATGCTCTACCAGCTGAGCTAATGGCTCTCGAAAACTTTAAGTTAGCAACAGGCAACTCATGGTGCCGGCCAGAGGACTTGAACCCCCAACCTACTGATTACAAATCAGTTGCTCTGCCAGTTGAGCTAGGCCGGCTAACTAAATGTAAATGGTGGAGGATGCAGGGTTCGAACCTGCGACCCCTTGCTTGTAAGGCAAGTGCTCTCCCAGCTGAGCTAATCCTCCAATATGTATCGACCTGGCGACGTCCTACTCTCACGGGGGTAAACCCGACTACCATCGGCGCTGAAGAGCTTAACTACTGTGTTCGGCATGGGAACAGGTGTGACCTCTTCGCCTTCATCACCAGATCTTTTGTTTACCTTTTTTCAAGGACAAGAACTATTATACCGTGTCTCGCATTGAAAATCAAGGTGTTTTTGAAAGTTTTTTTGAAAACCCTCAAAACTGGATAAGGAAACAACTTTTGATGAAACATCATTCACGAAGTATATATAGATAAGTCATCGATCCATTAGTATCCGTCAGCTCCACGTGTCACCACGCTTCCACCTCGGACCTATCAACCTCATCGTCTCTGAGGGATCTTATCTGCTCGAAGCAGAGGGAAATCTCATCTCAAGGGGGGCTTCATGCTTAGATGCTTTCAGCACTTATCCCGACCACACGTAGCTACCCAGCGATGCTCCTGGCGGAACAACTGGTACACCAGCGGTGTGTCCATCCCGGTCCTCTCGTACTAAGGACAGCTCCTTTCAAATTTCCAACGCCCACGACGGATAGGGACCGAACTGTCTCACGACGTTCTGAACCCAGCTCGCGTACCGCTTTAATGGGCGAACAGCCCAACCCTTGGGACCGACTACAGCCCCAGGATGCGATGAGCCGACATCGAGGTGCCAAACCTCCCCGTCGATGTGGACTCTTGGGGGAGATAAGCCTGTTATCCCCGGGGTAGCTTTTATCCGTTGAGCGACGGCCCTTCCATACGGTACCGCCGGATCACTAAGCCCGACTTTCGTCCCTGCTCGACTTGTAGGTCTCGCAGTCAAGCTCCCTTGTGCCTTTACACTCTGCGAATGATTTCCAACCATTCTGAGGGAACCTTTGGGCGCCTCCGTTACTCTTTAGGAGGCGACCGCCCCAGTCAAACTGCCCACCTGACACTGTCTCCGGACCGGATTACGGTCCTGGGTTAGAATGTCCGTACAGCAAGGGTAGTATCCCACCAGCGCCTCCACCGAAGCTGGCGCTCCGGTTTCCAAGGCTCCTACCTATCCTGTACAAGCTGTACCAACATTCAATATCAGGCTGCAGTAAAGCTCCACGGGGTCTTTCCGTCCTGTCGCGGGTAATGTGCATCTTCACACATAGTATAATTTCACCGGGTCTCTCGTTGAGACAGTGCCCAAGTCGTTGCACCTTTCGTGCGGGTCGGAACTTACCCGACAAGGAATTTCGCTACCTTAGGACCGTTATAGTTACGGCCGCCGTTTACTGGGGCTTCGGTTCAACGCTTCGCATAAGCTAACGCATCCCCTTAACCTTCCAGCACCGGGCAGGTGTCAGCCCCTATACTTCGCCTTACGGCTTCGCAGAGACCTGTGTTTTTGGTAAACAGTCGCTTGGGCCTTTTCACTGCGGCTCCTCGGCAGAGGAGCACCCCTTCTCCCGAAGTTACGGGGTCATTTTGCCGAGTTCCTTAACGAGAGTTCTCCCGCTCACCTTAGGATACTCTCCTCGCCTACCTGTGTCGGTTTGCGGTACGGGCACCTCTTTCCTCATTAGAGGCTTTTCTTGGCAGTGTGAAATCAGGAGCTTCGGTACTATAGTTCCCTCCCCATCACAGCTTGACGTTGTCGGACGGATTTGCCTATTCCGACCGTCTCACTGCTTGGACGTGCACATCCAATGGCACGCTCTCCCTATCCTCCTGCGTCCCCCCGTCATTCAAACGGAAAGGAGGTGGTACAGGAATATCAACCTGTTGTCCATCGCCTACGCCTTTCGGCCTCGGCTTAGGTCCCGACTAACCCTGAGAGGACGAGCCTTCCTCAGGAAACCTTAGGCATTCGGTGAAAGAGATTCTCACTCTTTTTTCGCTACTCATACCGGCATTCTCACTTCTAAGCGCTCCACCAGTCCTTACGGTCTGACTTCGCAGCACTTAGAACGCTCTCCTACCACTGATCATAAGATCAATCCGCAGCTTCGGTGGTGTGTTTAGCCCCGGTACATTTTCGGCGCAGAGTCACTCGACCAGTGAGCTATTACGCACTCTTTGAATGATGGCTGCTTCTAAGCCAACATCCTGGTTGTCTAAGCAACTCCACATCCTTTTCCACTTAACACACACTTTGGGACCTTAGCTGGCGGTCTGGGCTGTTTCCCTCTCGACCATGAACCTTATCACCCACGGTCTGACTCCCAGAACAAAGTCTATGGCATTCGGAGTTTGACTGAATTCGGTAACCCGATAGGGGCCCCTCGTCCAATCAGTGCTCTACCTCCATGACTTTCTATTCTGAGGCTAGCCCTAAAGCTATTTCGGAGAGAACCAGCTATCTCCGTGTTCGATTGGCATTTCACCCCTACCCACACCTCATCCCCGTAATTTTCAACTTACGTGGGTTCGGGCCTCCAGTCAGTGTTACCTGACCTTCACCCTGGACATGGGTAGATCACACGGTTTCGGGTCTACGACCGCATACTCACTCGCCCTGTTCAGACTCGCTTTCGCTGCGGCTCCGCTTCTGCTGCTTAACCTCGCATACGGTCGTAACTCGCCGGTTCATTCTACAAAAGGCACGCCGTCACCCATTAACGGGCTCCGACTACTTGTAGGCACACGGTTTCAGGTTCTATTTCACTCCCCTTCCGGGGTGCTTTTCACCTTTCCCTCACGGTACTGGTTCACTATCGGTTACTAGGGAGTATTTAGCCTTGGGAGATGGTCCTCCCGGATTCCGACGGAATTCCTCGTGTTCCGCCGTACTCAGGATCCACTCCGGAGAGAGGAAGATTTCGACTACAGGGCTGTTACCCTCTTCGGCTGATCTTTCCAGATCGATTCGTCTATCTTCCTCCTTGATAACTCCAAAGGAGTGTCCTACAACCCCAGAAAGCAAGCTTTCTGGTTTGGGCTGATTCCGTTTCGCTCGCCGCTACTTGGGAAATCGCGTTTGCTTTCTCTTCCTCCGGGTACTTAGATGTTTCAGTTCCCCGGGTCTGCCTTCCTATACCTATGTATTCAGTATAGGATACTGTCCCATTACGAACAGTGGGTTTCCCCATTCGGAAATCTCCGGGTCAAAGCCTGCTTACGGCTCGCCGGAGCATATCGGTGTTAGTCCCGTCCTTCATCGGCTCCTAGTACCAAGGCATCCACCGTGCGCCCTTATTCACTTAACTATCTTCGTGAAAAGACGTTTATATAAATCAATTAGATGTCTTGTCATCATGATCTCATCGCTAGATGAGTCATAATTCCTTATCCAGTTTTCAAGGTTCACAAATTTGAAAGATGCTTTGATCTCTCAAAACTGAACAACCAACACAGTACGTTTCCGTAATATCCTTAGAAAGGAGGTGATCCAGCCGCACCTTCCGATACGGCTACCTTGTTACGACTTCACCCCAATCATTGGCCCCACCTTCGGCGGCTGGCTCCAAAAAGGTTACCTCACCGACTTCGGGTGTTGCCAACTCTCGTGGTGTGACGGGCGGTGTGTACAAGGCCCGGGAACGTATTCACCGCGGCATGCTGATCCGCGATTACTAGCGATTCCGGCTTCATGCAGGCGAGTTGCAGCCTGCAATCCGAACTGAGAATGGTTTTATGGGATTTGCTACACCTCGCGGCTTCGCTGCCCTTTGTACCATCCATTGTAGCACGTGTGTAGCCCAGGTCATAAGGGGCATGATGATTTGACGTCATCCCCGCCTTCCTCCGGTTTGTCACCGGCAGTCACCTTAGAGTGCCCAACTGAATGCTGGCAACTAAGATTAGGGGTTGCGCTCGTTGCGGGACTTAACCCAACATCTCACGACACGAGCTGACGACAACCATGCACCACCTGTCACTTGGTCCCCGAAGGGAAATCCCTATCTCTAGGGAGGTCCAAGGATGTCAAGACCTGGTAAGGTTCTTCGCGTTGCTTCGAATTAAACCACATGCTCCACCGCTTGTGCGGGCCCCCGTCAATTCCTTTGAGTTTCAGCCTTGCGGCCGTACTCCCCAGGCGGAGTGCTTAATGCGTTAACTTCAGCACTAAGGGGTGGAAGCCCCCTAACACCTAGCACTCATCGTTTACGGCGTGGACTACCAGGGTATCTAATCCTGTTTGCTACCCACGCTTTCGCACCTCAGCGTCAGAAACAGACCAGAGAGTCGCCTTCGCCACTGGTGTTCCTCCACATATCTACGCATTTCACCGCTACACGTGGAATTCCACTCTCCTCTTCTGTCCTCAAGTTCCCCAGTTTCCAATGACCCTCCACGGTTGAGCCGTGGGCTTTCACATCAGACTTAAGGAACCGCCTGCGCGCGCTTTACGCCCAATAATTCCGGACAACGCTTGCCCCCTACGTATTACCGCGGCTGCTGGCACGTAGTTAGCCGGGGCTTCCTCGTCAGGTACCGTCAAGGTACCGCTCTATTCGCACGGTACTTGTTCTTCCCTGACAACAGAACTTTACGATCCGAAGACCTTCATCGTTCACGCGGCGTTGCTCCGTCAGACTTTCGTCCATTGCGGAAGATTCCCTACTGCTGCCTCCCGTAGGAGTCTGGGCCGTGTCTCAGTCCCAGTGTGGCCGATCACCCTCTCAGGTCGGCTACGCATCGTTGCCTTGGTGAGCCGTTACCTCACCAACTAGCTAATGCGCCGCGGGCCCATCTGTAAGTGATAGCGAGAAGCCATCTTTCAACTTATCTTCATGCGAAGAAAAGTATTACCCGGCATTAGCCCCGGTTTCCCGGGGTTATTCCGATCTTACAGGCAGGTTGCCCACGTGTTACTCACCCGTCCGCCGCTCGTTCCACGAGCTTCACCCCGAAGGGGTCTGCTCGCTTCCCGCGCTCGACTTGCATGTATTAGGCACGCCGCCAGCGTTCGTCCTGAGCCAGGATCAAACTCTCCATAAAAGTAGTTTGACTTGCTCATTTGCACACCGAATGTGCTTGTTTCAAATTTCTTCATTAAAGAAGAAATGTTTTGACGTACTGGTTGGTTCGTTCAGTTTTCAAAGATCAAATGTTGTCGGCCGTTTGAAAACAGCGACTTAATCATCTTAACATGTGTTGCTTTTCATGTCAACAACTTTTTTCATTAAGTTGAGAAAGCGTTTCGCTGTCGTTTTTGGCGACAAATACTAATTTATCATGGGAAGCCGTTTGTGTCAACAACTTTTTTCATGATTCGTTTTGATGTTTTTCAACATCGCGCCGCTCTCTTAAAGCGACAAGTAATAATTTATCACGGATATGAATCCAACGCAATAGTTTTTTTAAAATATCTTATCATTTTATTGTAAAAAGAAATCCCCCGCCTTTATAACCGGCGGAGGATAGCTGGATCAGGATTCGCGATGTCGCATTTGCGGGAACAGCAGGACGTCACGGATAGAGGCTGAATTGGTTAACAGCATAACGAGGCGGTCCACGCCAATGCCCAATCCACCGGTCGGCGGCATACCATACTCAAGAGCTTCCAGGAAGTCCTCATCCATCATGTGGGCTTCATCATTACCTTCTTCACGCTCTTTAAGCTGAGCTTCGAACCGTTCGCGCTGATCGATCGGATCATTCAACTCAGAAAACGCATTGGCATGTTCGCGTCCAACGATGAATAATTCAAAGCGGTCCGTGAAGCGTTCATCTTCAGGATTCTTTTTGGCAAGTGGAGAGATCTCTATTGGATGTCCATAAATAAAGGTCGGCTGGACGAGCTTTTCCTCGACACGCTGCTCAAAGAACTCGTTGACAATATGACCGAATGTCATTGTGTCTTTAATTTCAATGCCATGTTCTTCAGCAAGAGCTTTAGCTTCATCATTACTCATGTGCTTCCAAAAATCAACGCCTGTATATTCCTTGATTGCATCCACCATATGCAGGCGGGCCCAGTTTGGTTCCAGGTTAATCTCCTGATCGTCATACATGACCGTTGTCGTACCCAGCACCTCTTTAGCGATATGAGCGACCATGTTTTCCGTCAAGGCCATAATGTCTTTATAATCCGCATACGCTTCATACAATTCAATCATCGTAAATTCAGGGTTGTGACGCGTAGATACGCCTTCGTTACGGAAGACACGTCCGATCTCGTATACCTTCTCCATGCCGCCTACAATGAGACGCTTCAAGTGTAGCTCGATGGCTATACGCATGTACAACTGCATATCAAGAGCGTTGTGATGGGTAATGAACGGACGGGCGGAAGCTCCTCCCGGAATGCCGTGCATTAATGGTGTCTCCACTTCAAGGAAACCTAAACCGTCCAGGTAACGGCGCATGGATTGAATGATTTTACTGCGCAGAACAAACGTGTCCCTGCTGTCAGGGTTCGTAATCAAGTCAAGATAACGCTGTCGATAGCGCTGTTCTACATCTTGGAGTCCGTGGAACTTTTCAGGTAACGGGCGCAGGGATTTCGTAAGCAGCTGGAATTCCTCCGCTTTTACAGAAAGTTCTCCGACGTTTGTTTTGAACATCACTCCGGTTACTCCGACAATATCCCCCAAGTCTGCTGTTTTAAAGAGATTGTCATAGGCTTCTTCGCCGATTTCATCTTTACGGACGTACAACTGGATCTGCCCTGTGACATCCTGGATGTGCGCGAAGCCGGCTTTCCCTTTCCCGCGCTTGGTCATGATTCGTCCAGCTACGGTCGCCGGGAACTGCTTTTCTTCCAATTCTTCTTTTGTATAGGTATCATATTGTTCTTTTAACTGATCCGCATAGTGGGTCCGGTCGAAACGGTCGCCGAACGGATCCAGACCTTGCTCACGGTGAGCGTTCATCTTGTCTCTGCGCACCTGCATATATTCATTCAGTTCTTCTGACACTGCTATCACTCCATTCCTCATCTTTTCCTTGTACTGTGCCGCCACAATAACAAAAACTGCCAGCAAAGGACTGGCAGCATCTAACTATGGTTTAGTATAAAAAAGTCTTATGGGTGTGTCAACGCTCACGGGAACCACAGCTTTCCCGGCTGATGCCCTTGCTGCTTCACGGCTTTCTCTTCACAGGTGCCCCCATAACGTGACGCTCTCCCTTTCTGCATCGGGAAGTTCATGAAGCAGTTCGGCCGCCTGCTTCTGCAGATGGGGAAGGTAGGCCTGTGGATCTACATCGGCCAGAGGGACGATAACAAACGCCCGTTCATGCATGTGGGGGTGGGGAATCGTCAAGTCGGCAGCTGCTCTGTTTTCTTCGTTATACAAAAGAATGTCGAGATCAATAGTCCGCGGCCCCCATTTCACCAATCTTTTTCTTCCCAGCCCTTCTTCAATCGCCTGACAGGCCGCCAACAGATCTTCAGGAGGAAGGGATGTCTCCACGATGATCACCATATTCAGGAAATCCCCCTGATCTGTATAACCCACAGGACTCGTTTCATATACCCCCGATCTCCCCTCTACTTGAACGGCTTCATTTTCATCCAGTAAAGTAATGGCATCACGAAGGTACTGTTCCCTTTCAGCAAGGTTGGAGCCGAGTGCGATATAAGCTTTATTCATCAGACCGGCTCCGGTATATCTCAATTGCTACGGATTGATAATGGCCGGGAATGGGCGGGTCCGGTTTGAATACTTTTACAAGGCACCCTTCTAACAGCGGGAAGGAGGAGAACAACTCTCCGGATATCTGCTCAGCTACAGACTCCACAAGCTTATAGGCCTTCCCTTCTACAATCTTTTTGGTTGTTTCATAAATCGCCCCATAATCAATGGACTTTGTCATATCGTCAGATTGGGAGGCCGGTTTTAAGTCCAGCTCCAATTCAAGGTCTACATAAAAACGCTGCCCCAGTTTGTTTTCTTCCGGGAAAAGGCCGTGATAGCCCCAGAATTCCATTTGATTAACGTAGATTTTATCCAATTCCTCCACCCTTTCCAATCATAGCATCCATCATTTTCGTCATACGGACCATGGGACCCACATCGTGCACCCTTACCATTTCCACTCCCTGGGCCACCCCGTAGCACACCGTTGCGCCTGTCCCTTCCATTCGTTCCTCTTTAGGAAGATCCAGCACTGTACCGATAAAAGATTTCCTTGAAGTACCGAGAAGAACCGGGTAACCGAGGTCACGAAGGTCGCTCAGGTGACGCATGACGACGAGGTTATCCTGCTGGCTCTTGGCAAAACCGATACCCGGATCAAGGATGATCTGCTCATCCTTCACTCCCCGCGCCTTCACACGGCTCACCATTTCCGTCAGATCCTTTTTGATATCATCGATTAACGAGGTGTAATTCCGATCGTTCCGGTTGTGGGTCAAAACAAGTGGAACGTCATGCCGGGCAGCGACATCAGCTATAGCTGGATCCTTTACAGCTCCCCAAACATCGTTAATGATGGAGGCGCCATGCTGGACTGCCCGGTCAGCCACTTCCGACTTGTACGTATCAATGGAGATGGGTACATCGACCGCCTGACTCACCGCCTCTATCGCTGGAAGAACTCTTTTCAACTCCTCATCCGCCGGTACAGGGTCATGGCCTGGACGGGTTGATTCACCACCAATGTCAATGATGTGGGCTCCTGCCTCCACCATAGCTTCAGCCTGTTGGACAGCCCTGTCAACATCTGTGTACAGCCCGCCATCCGAAAAGGAATCAGGAGTGACGTTTAAAATGCCCATAACGAGCGTCTGTTCCGTTAAATCATAGGTTTTTACGCGCGTGTGTAAGTATAAGGACATGTATTTCCCTCATTTCTTTATTACTCTTCCCCTATCTTACAACATTTCATAAGTTCTATCATGACAGGAATTCCTGTCCTACGAAAAAACGCACCCCCTGCTAAAAGGAGTGCGTCAGGCTTTATTCTTCATCAAATTGGTAAAGAGGAGTGGATAGATATCTTTCTCCATTACTAGGGATGACCGCTACCACTTTTTTACCTTTTCCAAGCTGCTTAGCCACTTGTTTCGCTACGTGGATCGCTGAACCGGAAGAAATCCCTCCAAGGATTCCGTCTTTACGCGCTGCTTCGCGGGCAGCCGTAAAGGAGTCTTCCTTTGAAACCGTTACGACTTCATCGTAGATTTCTGTGTTCAGGATTCCTGGCACAAAGCCGGCACCGATCCCCTGGATTTTGTGAGGGCCGGGATTTCCGCCGGATAATACCGGGGATTCTTCCGGTTCAATTGCATAAACCTTCATGTCAGGGTACTTTTCCTTCAGCACTTTTCCAGCACCGGTAATTGTTCCCCCTGTGCCAATACCAGCAACAAAAGCATCCAATTGATCACCCATCTGCTCGATGATTTCAGGTCCTGTGGTCTTTTCGTGGATGAGAGGGTTCGCTTCATTGTTAAACTGCTGAGGCATGAAGTAGCCATGCTTTTCATGAAGCTCAGCCGCCTTCTTAATCGCTCCCTTCATACCATCGCTTCCCGGTGTAAGAACCAGTTCCGCCCCGTAGGCACGCAGAAGGTTCCGACGTTCCTGACTCATCGTATCCGGCATGACGAGAATCGCTTTATAGCCTTTGGCTGCAGCAATCATAGCCAGACCAATCCCCGTGTTTCCACTCGTTGGTTCCACAATCGTGTCGCCCTCGTTCAATCGGCCGTCTTTTTCCGCTTCTTCCACCATGGACAGGGCAATACGATCCTTAACGGAACTCCCTGGATTCATGTACTCCAGTTTAAGGTAAATGTCTGCACTGTCTTCGTCAGCACTGCCGTTCAGTTTTACCAGCGGAGTCTGTCCTACAAGTTCACTTACGTTATTAACGATTCTCAACACCATCACTCCTAAAACCAAGTATTTAAATAGGATTTAACTTTAACTTACTGAAATCCACTACAATTGTCAAACAATTCATGCTGAAAGAATAGAAAAAGACGGAACGAAAGTCCCGTCTTTTATTTATATCCTTATCGGCTGCTGTTGATGAAAAAATCAGCTGGTGCTCTGAGATTTCAGTTCTTCCAGATCATGCGCAGAGAATTGATAATCTTCGTTGCAGAAGTGACACTTCGCTTCCGCACCGTTATCCTCTTCAATCATGCGTTCAATTTCCTCATCACCAAGACTGGAAATGGCCATCTCGACCCGTTCGCGTGAACAATGGCATTGGAAATTCACAGGCTTTGTGTCCAACAACTGGACATTTTCTTCCCCTAGAACGGTATGAAGAATCTGCTCTGGTGTTTTTCCTTCCTGTACAAGCGTGGAAATAGGGCGCATATCAGAGAGACGTTTCTCAATTTCTGTCGTCGTCTTGTCGTCAGCGCCCGGCATCATTTGAATGATAAAGCCCCCGGAAGCAAGGATGCTGTGATCTGTATCCACGAGCACACCCGCCCCTACAGCGGAAGGGACCTGTTCAGAGTTCGCGAAATAATAAGTGAAGTCCTCACTGATTTCTCCGGACACAATCGGTACCTGGCCGGTAAAATGATCCCTCATCCCAAGATCCTTCACAATGCTCAATGTCCCGGACGTACCGACCGCACGTGATACGTCCAGCTTTCCTTGGGCATTGGACTCGAAATCAACATGAGGATTCTTCGCATAGCCGCGAACTTCCCCATTAGCGTTGGCATCCACGACAATGGCACCCACCGGGCCGCCGCCTTCAACCTTCACTGTGATTTTGTCATCTCCTTTAAGCATAGCTCCCATCATAGAGCTGATCGTCAAGGTTCTACCCAGAGCGGCTGATGTTGTCGCCCACGTATCCTGCCTGCGTCTTGCTTCTTCGACGGTGTTGGTGGACTGAACAGCGTACGCTCTCACTTGTCCATCAAAGGCCATCGCCCGCACTAAATAATCTGACATGAATCATCATTCTCCTTTAAATGCTTTTTTCTCTTTGTTGCGCTGATATATCTTATGCAGCCCCTTCAATGTAAGATAGGGATCTACATGATCAATGGTCCTGGACTGGCCGGCAATTAAGTTCGCTAAGCCTCCGGTAGCAATGACCGTCGGCGTACGGTCGGAAGTTTCCTTCATCCTTCGTACGACTTCATCCACTTGTCCGACGTATCCGTAAAACGCTCCGGACTGCATCGCTTCTACAGTACTTTGTCCGATGACATGTTCCGGACTTTTAATTTCAATCTTCGGCAGTTTAGCTGCTTTGGCATAGAGGGCTTCCATGGATATGTTGACTCCAGGCGCAATGGCACCTCCCAGATACTCGCCTTCTGCATTGATGTAGCAGTAGGTTGTGGCTGTTCCGAAATCAATAATGACCAAAGGAAGCGGGTACTCATCAATGGCTCCGACAGCATTCACTACCCTGTCCGCCCCTATTTCGTCAGGGTTCGGATATTTCATAGGCAGACCATGGTCGACATTATTCTCTCCGATAATCATGGGCTGCTTTTTAAAATAATAACGAGACATACGGTCAAGTGCAAACATTATGGGCGGAACCACGGAAGAGATGATGACCCCGTCCATATCTTCAAAGGCCAGACCTTCATGATCAAAAAGGGATTTGATCAGCATTCCGAACTCATCTTCTGTTTTATGTCGATCTGTCTTAATACGCCATTGATACTTTAACGCACCATTTTCAAACACACCTAAGACAGTATTGGTATTTCCCACATCAAGGACAAAATTCATACAAAAAGCCTCCTGTGTCATTTCCTTCGGCTACCATCATACCACAAGAGCCGAACCGTCTGCTGTAATGAAACACGAAAAACCACACCGCCGGAGCTGGTGTGGTTTTTTCGTTGAATTAAGAACGACGATCTTCGGAATCTGATCCGCTCTCTTCTTCTTCTTTATTTGTTGAGGAATCTTCAGTTTCCTGTTCCTCTTCAGAGACTTCTTCATCTTTGGATTGGATGTTTACGCGTACATCTTCGTCACTTCCGGAAGAAGTATTGTTCTTGATTTTAGCGTTGTGTTCTCTAGCAAGGGCTTCAAGCTCTTCATCTGTTGGAAGACGTCCTTTATCAAACAAGGAACGGATTTGAGTAGCATCCAGAGTTTCTACTTCCAGCAATGTTTTGGCAATCAGCTCTAATTTATCTCTGTTTTCTGTCAGAATCGTCTTGGCGCGATCATAACAGTACTGGATAAAGTTCTTCACTTCCTGATCGATTTCGTAAGCGATCTGGTCACTGTAGTTCTGTTCGTTCTGGATGTCACGGCCCAGGAAGACCTGACCTCCGGAATTGGAACCGAACTGAAGCGGTCCAAGTTTTTCACTCATGCCGTACTCGGTAACCATCTTGCGTGCAATGCTTGTCGCACGCTGGAAGTCGTTGTGGGCGCCGGTACTTACTTCACCGAAGATGATTTCTTCAGCTACACGGCCGCCCAGAAGACCTGTAATTTTGTCAAACAGTTCAGGTTTTGTCATAAAGTAGCGGTCTTCTTTCGGAAGCATGACCGCATAACCGCCGGCCTGACCTCGTGGGACGATCGTTACTTTATGAACCATGTCCGCATCATCAAGCACCATACCGATAACCGTATGTCCACTTTCGTGGTTGGCCACGATGTCGCGCTCTTTCTTGGAAATGACACGGCTCTTCTTAGCCGGTCCTGCAATAACCCGGTCGATGGCTTCATCAACATCATCCATGTCGACATTTTTCTTGTCTCCACGGGCAGCTACAAGTGCGGATTCGTTCAACAGGTTCTCCAAGTCTGCGCCGGAGAATCCTGGTGTACGAAGAGCAATCGTCTTCAAATCGACATTTTCAGACAGCGGCTTGTTCTTCGCATGAACGGCGAGAACAGCTTCACGGCCTTTAACATCCGGGCGATCGACAGTAATCTGTCTGTCAAAACGGCCGGGACGAAGAAGGGCCGGGTCAAGAATGTCCGGTCTGTTGGTCGCAGCAATGATGATGATTCCTTCATTGACTCCGAAACCGTCCATCTCAACAAGAAGCTGGTTCAATGTCTGCTCACGCTCATCGTGACCGCCACCAAGGCCTGCGCCACGCTGACGTCCAACAGCATCGATCTCATCGATAAAGATGATACCAGGGGCATTCTTCTTCGCATTTTCAAACAGGTCGCGGACACGGGAAGCCCCGACACCGACAAACATTTCAACGAAGTCCGAACCACTGATGGAGAAGAACGGAACTCCCGCTTCTCCGGCAACGGCACGGGCCAGCAATGTTTTACCTGTACCCGGCGGCCCTACCAGCAGGACACCTTTTGGAATACGTGCACCAACAGCAGAGAATTTGCGCGGGTCTTTAAGGAAGTCAACTACTTCCACAAGCTCCTGCTTCTCTTCATCTGCACCAGCGACGTCTTTAAAACGTACTTTTTTCTTCTCTTCGGTGTACATCTTCGCCTTGCTCTTACCGAAGTTCATGACACGGCTTCCGCCGCCCTGAGCCTGGTTAAGCAGGAAGAAGAAGAGAATGAAGATAATGACAAACGGAATAATGGATGTCAGGAATGTCACCCATGCGCTCGGCTGCTCTTCCTGTTCAACATTTAAGATCGACTGCTCCTGAGCCGTTTCTGTAATGTTGGATAGTGTCTGGTCGTTCGCTGTAATCTGTGCGGTGAAGGCTTCCTCCCCTTCTTCTGCACCCTCCAGCTGACCAGTGATTCGAATCACTCCATTAACAGGCTGAATTGTCATCTCTTCGATGGCACCGCTGTTTAATTTATCGTAAAACTGATTTACATTTAACTCTTGCTGCGGATCACCTTGACCTCGGAATAAACCGACCACGCCGATAACAACGAGGAAGATAAGTAAGTAAAATATGGTATTACGAAAGATCCGGTTCATTGCCTACCTCCTCCCAAACGAGAAAAACTATAGTAAATACTACCATAACAAAATCGGACGACACAACTAATTACCCTTGAAACGAACCGTTTGAAACCACTTACGGAGTATCTGGGACTATCCGCCATATACTTCAGGTTTCAACACCCCTACATAAGGAAGATTCCGATACTTCTCCTGATAATCCAGACCATACCCGACAACGAACTCATCCGGTACTTCAAAGCCGACAACGTCTGCTATTACATCAGCGTTGCGTCCCGTCGGTTTATCAAGAAGAGTGACGATCTTAATCGAATTCGCCTTTCTATATTTAAACAAGTCGACAAGATAGGCAAGCGTGCGGCCACTGTCAATAATGTCTTCAATGATCAGGATATCCCGGCCCTCTACTTTTGTATCAAGGTCCTTGACAATCTTGACCTCACCGGAGGATTCCATTCCACCGTGATAGCTGGACACATCCATAAAGTCCATTTCCAAATGCGTCTCCATCCGTTTCAAAAGGTCTGTCATAAAAGGAGTTGCCCCTTTCAGCACTCCGATAGCCAAAGGAAATCGATCCTTATACTCCTCGGATAAACGGGCTCCCATCTCTTTGCATTTCTGCTGGATCTCCTCTTCGGAAATCAAGACCTTTTCAATTTCGTTGTGCATGATTGCTCCTCCTACGCGTCTGCTTTGTTTTTATAATGTAACCGAAGCCATGGACCTGTTGAGGACCTGCCTCCCTGCCTGCCGCCTTTCTTCAGTCCGCCAAGCCAGAGGATTTCCCCTGTCTGATCGGTAACGACCGGCAGTGTCCCGCGGGTGCGGGCAGGGATTTTCTGATCAATAAAAATATCTTTTACTTTTTTTGACCCCTTCATCCCTCTGACTTCCATACGGTCTCCAGGCTGTCTGGAGCGGACGATGAGCGGAAGGTTTACGTGATAGTCCTCACATACATAGGTGAAGGCATCAGGCTCTTCCGGCGACCAGCTCCATTCCGCTTCCATGGACGAACCATCCGGAAGGGAGACAGAAGACCCGGGGTGCAGCATGAAACGAAAGGACGGATCCTCGTCTTCATCCGCAAATGTGAAGGTGATCTCATCGTAAGCGCGGACCACTTTCAACCCTCCGGGAAAATCAAGGGAACGGTTCGGTTTCTCGTCCCTTAACAGGTCCATGAACATTTCTTCATGAAGATAGGAAATGTCTTCGTTTTGCTTCACATACAGATAGTTCAATATTAGATGAAAGGCCGTCCTTTGTAAAGCAAGCGGAAATGTTTTGAAAGTTTGTTTGGAAAATTGTACGAATTTCTCAACATCCTCCGAAAAATGAACACATTCCAACACCTTCTGAGCCTGTTCGTTTATGTAGGAACGCTCTTCCGCTGCCCTTTCACTGAATGCCTGCACATGCTCATGAAGCCGGGGATTCTGCTCCTTCAAAAAAGGCATCACCCTGTGACGGAATGCGTTGCGCGTGTAATCCGTCCGGTCATTAGAGGGATCATGGCGGCTTGGAAGAGAACGGTCATTCATATAATGGAGAAGCTGTTCCTTGGAGACACATAGCAGCGGCCGTACGATTTCACCGCAGGCAAACGGCCGACGCAAAGGGATTCCCCGGACCGCTTCGGGCCTGGCGGAACGGACCATCTGCATCATGAGTGTTTCTGCCTGATCGTCTCCGTGATGCCCCATGACGAGGACATCCGCCTGCCGGGCATACATCTGCTCTTCAAAGAAACGATAACGGAGATCGCGGGCCGCTTCCTGTGTCCCTTTTCCCGATGATTCTTTATACGAACCTGTATCGACAGAGGTTCCATAAAATTCGACACCCCACTGATCCGCCAGCATCTGAACAAAGGTCAGATCCTCCCGCGCTTCTTCTCCCCGCAGGCCGTGATCCACGGACACAGCTGTGAGGTGAAACGGAACCTTTTCTCTCAGCTGGGTCAGCATATGGAGAAGGGCTGTTGAATCCGGCCCTCCGGATACAGCAGCAAGGACAGTCTGTCCCGGCTGAATTAACTGATGTTTTGAGATGAACGAATGGACAACGTGATCCATCAGACGTTCCTCCTGTCTATCTCTATCTTCCCCTATCGTATCACTCTTCTCACCATCTGCAAAAGAATAGCTGTTACAAGAAAAAAGTAAGGAGGGACCCTCCCATAAGCAGAACGGAAAATAAGGTGATGGCCGTTAACTCCCCGGAATCGGTGGTCTTTTTCTTCTGATCTGCGCGGAAATGGACACGTGTTGGAGGCGGTGTTTTGTGCAGCAGCACACCTGCCATATCTTTTTCCATTTCCGACGCGTCCTTGTACTTTCCCTTCCAGCCGTTTTGGATGATTGTCCGGTATGGTTTGAGTACAGAAGCAGCTGCCAGTTTCTGTTCGAGCATCTTTCTCGGGGAAGGCCCCCTTTCAAAACGCCCCGCCCCTGCGGTTTCCAGCATAATCATCGTAAGCGCGAATAGATCATAGGAAGGTTCGGCCTTCCTGGAACCCATCCCCCAGTACCCGCGGTCATAGAACTCCGTGTATTCCTTTATCGCCCTGCCCGCTGCTGTCACACCTCCGACGTCAATAAGCCGGACCCGCGAACCGGACACGAGCAGGTTGTCTGTTTTCAAATCGCCGAACACGTAGCCGGCTTTGTGAAGTTTGGCGATATCACCCAGAATTTGAGCTGCGCAAATACCGATCCATTCTTTCGACTTCCCCGCCAAAAACTGAGGCAGGGGCTTTCCTTCTATGTATTCCATCACATAAAAAGGCAGCTGATGCCCCCCGGACATCCGGTAGTCATCCACATCAACAAAAGAAGGCCCAAGTTTTTCCCCTTGGACCTTGCTGAATTTCTTTAGCATGTTCACCTCAAGCATCATTCTGGAGCTGTCGGTTCCCATTTTGAGCGCATACGTCTCCCCCCGTGTCGAGCGGCATTTATAAACGGTGCCGCACGCTCCTGAACCGAGTTTTTCCATGATGATGTAAGGGTTCTTGTTCCACCTGCCGAGGACCTGATGGCCCGGTGAGAAGTTACCAGCCTGTTTCTTCATAAGGATCTTCTCCATCTTCCAGGCGGGAAGGGGCTGATTTGGCAGCAAAAGCATACAGCGCCTCTCGAAGTGCAGGTCCTGTCGGTGTATAGCCGCCGCTGTTCAATTTAGAAAACAAACGATTGACCGCTCCCAGTTCGGGCGTCCAGTCCACCATCTGCAGGATCGTATGTTTCGGATCCGGGAAGGTGTAGACACTGAACTGATTGGACCCTGATCGTGCATTGAGGCTTAAGGACAAATCAAAAAGAGCATCTTTCACTGTAGGAAGCTTATGATGCATGCTTGCACTCACGTCCACGAGTACAAGCACCT
Source organism: Halobacillus sp. ABH2_015 (assembly GCF_056158945.1). Taxonomy (NCBI): domain Bacteria; kingdom Bacillati; phylum Bacillota; class Bacilli; order Caryophanales; family Bacillaceae; genus Halobacillus; species Halobacillus sp. ABH2_015. The sequence goes on along the minus strand of NZ_JBSWUG010000002.1, from coordinate 3,665,382 downwards.
CCAGAGCACTGCTTTCCCCAAGCTCATCAACGACTTCCACAACTTCTCCCCGCTGCTCAGGAGGAAGTTCCTCCAGCGATTGATTTTTTCCCAGAATCTCCTGCAGCTCTTTATTGACGATTCCCTGTATCGTCTGGGTCATCGCCTGTTTTGTCACCATCTGCACGGTCTGGGACAGACTTTTTTGATACACGATTTGACTGATGCCCCCGCCTGCCTCGGCAATCGCCTCTACTTCATCAAGCCCCTGCGGCCTGCTGTTCTGCCGGTCGTCGAGAACACCAATCACGTTCACCGTTATCCCCTGGCTTCTTGCCAGTGCCGCCACTGTGGCAGGGTCCTCCCCGTGATTTGAACATCCATCGGTTAACAAAAGTATCTGCTTCAGTCGCCCTGTTTTCATAATGATGCTCCCTCCTGTTTCGTTGCTTCCATCTTCGCCGAAAAGGAGGGGTTCTATACGCGGTCAGGCCTCTTTTTTCTCTGAGGGAATGGACGCCCACTCCGGCAGATAATGATCGATTCTCGCGACGATGATCGTCATATCATCGACAATGTCACCCGAATGGGTACGGATCACTTCTTCCAGGAGCAGATCAGCCATCACCTGTGGATCCTGACTCGATATTTCGCGGATCTTCCGTTTGATCCACATTTCCACGTTTTCAATCTGACGCGGCGCTTCCAGTATGCCGTCGCTCATCATGATGAGGAAGTCCCCGGCTTTCAGCTGTTCACTCCTTACGTCTACATCCACGTCCGGGATAATGCCCATCGGCAGATTCCCGGCTTCAACGGTGTGGATTTTATCTCCTCTTTTTATAAAACTCGGGGTGCTCCCGACTTTAATGAACTTGGATGTCGCCTGATGCAGATCAATCACAGCTAAATCCAACGTTGAAAAAATTTCATCATTCGTACGAAGCGACAGGATGGAGTTAATCGATTGGATCGCTGCTGATTCCTGGATGCCGGACTGTAAGATCTGCTTGAGCAGACGCAGCGTTTCCATACTTTCTTCATGAGCACGTTCCCCGTTACCCATTCCATCACTGATCGCCAGGGCATATTTCCCTCTGCCCAGTTCCATCATCGTAAAACTGTCTCCGGATACAAACCCGCCTCCTTTGGCTGCATGCGCCACTCCGGATTCGATGGCGTAATGTTTGGCAGAGCCAAACGAAAGGTAACACCTGCCCTGCGGATAAGGAGAGATTTCCTCCATCGTTACGACAATCGTCTCCCCCAGAATGTCGGACAATACCGGCGCAATAATTTTCGCTCCTTCTCCGCGGTAATTATCAATTTCTACAATCAGTTCAAGGTCCATGTTCCCTTCATCCAATGAATAGATTTCGAGTTTCTGGATCACCATCCCCATTCGTTCAAGAGCACGATAAATGACATGCTCCTTTTTTTCGTGGTGCTCGCGTTCTTTCACAATCTCCTGAGCGAAATTATCCATCACCTCCGAAACCCCCTGCAGCTGTTCCGCCACAAAGCGCCGGCTCTCCAGCACCTGCCGTTTCAACTGCCGGTTGGCATGATAAAAAGACAACTCGTGATTCATCGTATCGATCAGCTTCTGCGGCTTCACGCAGTGCTGGTCCACACTTTTCCGCAGGCCCCTGCCCGCCTCTCCTTTCTCATCCAGTTCATGCATCAAATCCGTCATCAAATTATGGGTGTCATCAAAGTTCCGCACCCAGCACTTTTCCTTCATGAAACAGGACTGACAGGTCTTTTCTGTGACATGGCTCAAGAAGTAATCGATCTCCTCCGCTTCACCGCTTTCCTCCTTTGGAGACTCTAAATATGTGAAACTTCTTGATAAAGCCTGAAAAACGTCCGAGAACTTCCCGACCCTCACAGCCGTGACATCCCGGACTTTTTGTAAGTATTTCTGCTGTTCCGAAAAATGTTCATCTGTGCCCGGAACATACTTGGACAATTGTTTCACCCAGGAGTTCGGCGTGAGAACAAACAACGCCACAGCCCAGGCCGTTGCCCATAAGGAAGCCGGCAGTTCTGTGTCACTGCCCATATAAAAACCGATTAAAAGGGTGCCGACCACCAGACCGGCACTGACTCCTGCTTTTTTCCCCTCCTTCAAGAGCCCGCCAAGCAGGCCGGAAAAAGCCAGCAGACTCATTTGATAGATATGATCCATATTCGATAAGCTCAGTACCAGTCCTGTGACGACTCCAACGGTTGAACCGATGGCAGCGCCGGCAATATAGGCAAGCAGAATGACAAGGTACCGGGCAAATACATCCACGACGGCTACGCCCTGGATCTGCCACCCGATCAATCCTGTCAAAACGGAAGCGAGTAATATAATGAGGCAGACAATCTCTTCATTTTTCAACGTAGGCTGAAACCTCTGAGGTGTTAAAATCGGGATGCTCTGCATAAAGATAAGGACAAGGATGAAACTCAGTATTCCTTCGGCAGCCATCAATGTAATTTCATAGAGCTGCCAGCGGTCCAGTAAAGCGAGGCTGACGGTGCGGGGAATCAAGCTTGCCATTAATGCCAAAGCCGGGAGCCACTTCTGGGGGTGACTTGTTTTGCGCAGCCCCAGGCTTAAGAGCAAAAAAGCCGTCGACGCCCCTACAATAAACCCCGCATGCGCGTAGCTGTATGTAGATGCCCCTGCTGCCATCATGATCGTTACGGGGATGACGAGCGGACGTTTCATCCACCAGATCACCGACAGGAAAGCGACACCGAAAGGGGCCATGGATGATAGAATGATAGCTCGTCCAAGCAGCAGGGCGAGGACCATGTGGAAGACTCCTTTGTCGGCCATAAACGAAACTGTGCGGAAAGAAGCTCTTTGGAAGCCTTGAACCATTCTTGAACCTCGGACGGCTGATGGACGATTTTCCTGCTTCGAAACTGTTTCTAACATGTTTATCACTCCTTCTTTGTGAAACCTATTAAACCACATGAAGAAGAAGCATTTTGTCAAAACAACAAGAGAGCAGAAACAAAAACTTCGATGCTTTTCTCAGAAGCCGCATCAGATTCTACAAAATGTATGCCGGGCACTTCCACCCCCTCCCAAAAACCCCCTTCTTTCCCTAGCGAAATAAACAGAGTTGTCTGATTTTTTTATTGGTTGTTGACTCTTTTTCTATCATGGTGTACTATATTTTTTGTGACGTTGCGAGACAACATCACTTCAAACACATGGCGGTGTAGCTCAGCTGGCTAGAGCGTACGGTTCATACCCGTGAGGTCGGGGGTTCGATCCCCTCCGCCGCTACTATTTTTTCAAAAACGATATATTGGCCCGTTGGTCAAGTGGTTAAGACACCGCCCTTTCACGGCGGTATCACGGGTTCGAATCCCGTACGGGTCATCGGAAACATTCTTGTCCAGAAAAACGCCTTCCAAATTGGAAGGCGTTTTTTCTATGTCCTTTTTCTTTGCAGGTCCTCAATAAAACACATCGAATTTCTCCCAGATCGATTCCAGATGCTCGAGACGCTTTTCTGTTTCTTCTTCTTTTTCCCTCCCGATCTGTACGAGCAGTGCCTGAATGACGCTGAGCGGTGCTGTAAACGTATCAATATAAGAATGCATCCGGCTCTTTGCTGTGAGAACCGTATCCGCATAAGCGGAAAGAGGGGAGGAAAGGGTGTCTGTAAGTGCCACTGTTTCCACACCCTCCTCATAAGCGTAGGCAAGGATGTCGACGGTGCTTTTGCTGTACCGTGGAAAACTGATCCCAATCACCACATCCTGTTTTCCCAGACGTGCCAGAAGGTCCGCATCCCTCTCCACGGAGTGGATCATGCGGACATCATCCACCACCTTTTCCAAATAGTAATGAAGGAATCCCCCTAATGCTTCTGCACTCCGGTTCGCAGCAATCCATATTTTATCAGCCTGCCATAAAGCATGGACCGCTTTCATCAGCTCCTTTTCATCCAGCCTGTTCATCGTCTCTTCCATTTCCCGGATGTCTTCTTTGAGCACAGATTCAAATGAAGGAGAAGGGTTCGTTGTCTTTATCAGCCGTTCACTCGTTTTCCATTGCTGTTTTAAGGATGATTGGATGGCCTCCTGGAATTCTGCAAACCCCCGGAAGCCAAGAGAAACGGCGAACCGTGTGATTGTCGCGTCACTCACCCCGGCCATAGCAGCCAGCCGGCTGACATTCAGGAAAACAACTTCATCCGGCCGGTCCAGCAGAATGGCCGCCACTTTTTTGTGGGAGCGGCTCATCTCCGGAAGAGACCGGTGGATCGTCTCATATACATTCGGTTCATTCTTCACAGCAGCTGTCACCCTTTCACATTCTTCACCGCTTTTTCGTGCGCATCTACAGTAAACTGTATGTCTGCTTCCGTATGCACCGTTGACATCGAGTAACGGTTGAGCGGTTTCGTATACACACCGAGCTGAAGCAGCCTCTCATCTACGCGCTTCCTGAACGTCATGTCCACATGTTGAAGATCACGGTAGTTACGGATATCCCCGTCTGTCATCATCACATTAAAAATACTCCCTGTCCCTACCGTTTTCATTGGTATTCCCATAGCCTTATACAAGTCTTCCAGGTGCTTGCGCAGTTTGTGCGTCTTGGTCATCAGGTTTTCCATGACGTCCCTCTGCTGAAGCAGATCGATCGTCGCCATCCCGGCAGCCATCCCGGCAGCCAGCACGGTCGGATGACCATTGTAGGTACCGCTGTGGAACAGAGCACGCGGCTGATTGGACGAACTGCCGGACATTACATCATAACTCCGCTTCGGATTCAGGACCTCCATGACGTGCTCTGCTCCTCCGAGGGCCCCGACAGGGAAACCTCCGCCCAGCACTTTTCCGAGTGCCGTCAAGTCAGGGGTGATGCCATACGTTTTCTGAGCCCCTCCGAGAGATAAGCGGAAGCCTGTTTTCACTTCGTCCATAATCAGCAGAATGCCAAGCTCTTTCGTCACGCGGCGCACGCCGTCCATGAATGACGGATCCGCCGGTATGTACCCACCCTGAACAGGCTCCATCATAAGCGCAGAAATCTCCCCGGCATGCCGGCGCAGGATTCGTTCTGTCGATTCCAAGTCATTAAACGGAAGAATGATGGTATGATCCTGATAATACTCTGGAAGACCACTCGATTCGGGAACCGGATTCGGCTCTTCCGCATCTCCTGCTTCCTTCTCCTCCGGATGGATACTCCATAATACTTGATCATATCCTCCATGATAATGCCCTTCAAACTTTGCCATTTTCGGCCGGCCCGTATAGGCTTTAGCGACTCTCAGTGCGAGCAGCGTGGCTTCCAGTCCTGAGTTGGTATACCGGACCCGTTCCATGCCTGGATATAACGAACAAAGCCGTTCCGCCATCTCAACCTCCCGTTCGTGAGGTGTCCCGTAAATCGTCGTTCCATCCTCCTCCATATTCCGGATGACAGCCTTTTTGATGGAAAGATGGCCATGCCCGTGAATCAGCGCCTCATAGAAAAGAAGGTAATCCACATAATGATTGCCGTCAGCATCATACAGATGGCTGCCTGAGGCCTTTTTCATAAATATGGGGTGTGGTTCGAAATATTTGATATTCGCGGTCACACCGCCGGGGATGACCTTTTCAGCTCTCGCATAGGCTTCGGCTGACTGCCGCATCCTTTTATGGTCCGGCTGCTCTTTCTGGTTATTCAAAACAAAACCCTCCACATTTTGAGATTATTATTTCATATACAAATTATTATGAAATAATATATTCATACTGATTCCATCATTTCAACCCTGTAAACGGCTCCTGCCCTAGAAAAATAAAAAAAGGAACCCATCCACATTTGGATGGGTTCCTTTTATATAAAAGATGCGCACCTTTTACTCATTGTCCTAGACAGCAAGCTATCCTCTTTTAGCACCTCGACCTCCACGTTTGGACTCCGTGTGCTTCTTCAGTGATGCTAAACGTTCGTCGCTATCCTTGATAAAACGGTTCATCTTCTGTTCGAATGATTCAGCCGGCTTACGAGGTTTTGGCGGACGACGGTTTTGGTTCTCTTTCGCTTTCTTAATGGAAAGACCGATCTTTCCATCATCTCCGACATTAATAACCTTTACTTCCACCTGGTCTCCCTGACTCAGGTGCTCATTAATGTCTTTTACGTAGTTGTCGGCAACTTCGCTAATGTGAACCAGACCCGTCTTGCCATCCGGAAGCTCGACGAACGCTCCGAAATTAGTGATTCCCGTTACTTTACCCTGCAGCTTGCTGCCTACTTCAATTGACATAAAAAAAATGCTCCTCCTTAAAATTTCGATAAGAATATATCTTCTTATATATTATATATAAGCTTTGAAAAGAGTGTCAATAAGATGGATCCTCATCAGGCATTTTAAAGATAATTTCGCCTTCTTTAGAGAAGAAATAATTGGTCCTGGCGATTTGGAGAACGTACTCCTCATCATTCAGAAGGTCAATTTCCTCCTTCAAATCCTTCTCCTCTTTTTCCAAAACACTCATATCCTGTTTCAACTGTTCGAATTCCTCATGTTTCTGTGCATAAAGTGACTGCTGTTTCACATGGTAAAACACCATGGATCCAGCTACGATCGACACTAACAGGGCAAACATTGCGAGACGGCGTATCAGGCGCTTTTTCTTCCGCTGATGTCTGTCCATATAGGCATCATAATGCTGCATGTATGTAGAATCCAGACGTGCCACCGACTCCTGCTGTCTCTTTGCCATGTAAGTTCGTCCTCCTTTACTTTTTGAATCGTTTTACCCAACTGACCATTATATTCTTCATCTTTTCCAAAAACCCTGCTGATTCACTTAAGTAAATTTTCATGTTTTTCGGCAGGAAACGCCAAATCAATCGAAAAAGCAGTTTGATTGGATAAAAAGCGACAATAAACAATATAATGATACCCTTTAAAAGTATCTTATAAACGCCAAGAAGTAAAGAAATAATAAGGAAAATGATGGATTTCGCAGGGATGTATACAAGATAATACACCGTTTTTTTCAAAAAGGTGAGAACAGCCGTGCAGATCTTTATCCAAAGCTCAAGCGAACGTAAGTAGAGGCTCTGAAATAATGCACGATAAGCGGCGAACCCACATACGACCGCTACAAATACATACACCCGGAGCTCACCGTAATTCACAAGATAAAGCAGGTAAAAAAGAAAGGCCGCCTGAACCAGCCAGAAACCAAGCTGATACAGGAGCTCAAGCCAGCTTTGTTTATTGCGCTTATGAAAAAAACGTTCGAATGTGTCCAGGGATGCTCCCACGAACATCCCTCCCCCGATCATGGACAGGATCGTCATAAACTGCGTCGTGAGGGTCATTTGAACAGCTTGCTAAACAAACCTTTAGCTTTCTCCCCCTGGTGCTCGTCCAAATAAGTCATTTCATGCATTTTTCCTTTTATGGAAACCACCCCGGAATCAAGGTCCAGGTTTTTCATCTGCAGGTTCTGGCCGCGGATGACGAGATACCCCATATTCGTCTGCAGTAGAAACTCTTCACTATCGAAGCTGTCCACTTCTTTGACGCCTGATATTTCAATATTTCTCCGGTTCATAACCTTTACATGATGATCGACCTGCTGCTGAGTCCTACTCCCGTGGTTTTTCTCATAGCTCTCCATCTTAACAGCCTCCTTCTCTTGTACAAACTATGAAAAAAAGAGAAGGATTATGACTTGGAGCCTGCCTCTCTGATCGAAAGGGCTCACACGTAAAAAAGACTGTCGAGAATGCCCTCGACAGTCCGCCTGCCTCCCCCGGGGAGGTGGTTCATCAGATTAATCTTGATTCACAGGTTCTTCCTTTTTGATTTCATATAAGGAAGCTGCTTCATTTTTGTTGACGTTCTCTCTCAAATCCTTAATTTCAATGGTCAGTACCTTCTGGCCGAACTGAATCGTCAGCTCATCGCCGACGGCTACGTTACTGGCCGCCTTGCTCTGCGCGCCGTTGATGCTGATCCGTCCCTGATCGGCTACTTCCTTAGCCAGCGTCCGACGCTTAATTAACCGCGAGATTTTTAGAAATTTATCTAAACGCATGCTTTATTCCGCTCCTTTATGTTTGGCTTTCGCTTGTACCCATAACTCTTCTAAAGCATCCAACTCGTAATCCTCCAGTTTCCTGCCGCTGCGCTCCACCGATTCTTCCATGGACGACAACCTCATCCGGAACTTACGGTTGGTCCGCTGCAGGGCATTTTCACTGTTCAGGCGGTAATGGCGGGCAAGGTTGGCAATGGCAAACAACCAATCCCCGAACTCCTTCTCCATTTCCTCCCGGTCCCCGGAGGTTAGCGCTTCTTGAAACTCCTGCCACTCTTCCTCCACTTTCTCTAAAACAGGGGCAACATCCTCCCAGTCAAAGCCGACCTTGGCCGCCTTTTTCTGCAGTTCCTCCGCCTGCAGGAGAGCTGGGAAACTTTCCGGTACGGAGTCCAAAAGGCGGGGGGATTTGTTTCCCTTTTCCTGCTGTTTGATCGCGTCCCAGTTCGTCAGCACTTCATCCGTCGTGTCTGCCTGAACTTCCCCGAAGACGTGCGGATGGCGGCGGATCATTTTATCCGTTATCGATACTATTACGTCATCAATGGTAAAATATCCTTCATCTTCACCGATTTGACTGTGCAGCATCACCTGCAGAAGCACATCCCCGAGCTCTTCCACCATTTGATCATCGTCCTCCTGGTTGACGGCGTCGATGAACTCGTAGGTTTCCTCGATCAGATACTTCCGCAGGGACTCGTGGGTCTGCTTCCTGTCCCATGGACATCCTTCCGGGCTCCGGAGAATCCGGATCACTTCCCTCAGCCGGAAAAACTGGTGATTGAGAAGGGACTTTTGCAAAGGAGGGACATAGACACTTGTCAGGTTGTCGACCTCCACACTCCTGTCGAGCTCTTCTAAAGGAACCGTACGGACAAGCTCGCCGCTTCCCCCTGCTGCTGTGACAATGGTTACCGGATGCGCAGCTGGAAGATCCTCAAGCAGCGTCAGCTTCACTTCAGATGCGGTCATCGCATCATAGACCTGACATAAAATCAGATGGCTTGTATACATCAGCTGCTCGCGCTTGATATCGGTCGCATCGACGAGCTGGAAACCTTCAATCGGGTCGATGCCGAGGGTGGTGAAGGTGGCATCCAGGAAGCTCTGCCCTCCCTCAATCTCTACGTTTATTTCCCCTTCTTTTTCCTTTTCTAAAAGAAGCTGCACCGTTTTTTCCGCCATCATCGGGTGGCCGGGCACAAGATAGAAAATCTCGTCTTCCGGACGCTCCAGAAGACGGCTGGTGATTTCTTCATATACGCTGCCGAAGCTTTCGTGCTCCTCATACACTTCATCAAAGCTTTCGATCGAGAGCCCTTCCTGAAGGAGCTCTGTTACGACAGGATGATCCAGTGTCCTTGCAGTGAGCCGGGCACCGGCCTGCGTCAGCTGCCTGTAAACACCAAGCGGAAGCTGGTCCAGCCCGGAGGCGCCCAGTCCGAAAATTTTAATCGTCTGCATCGTTTTCATCCTTTCGGTAATAATGGAATCAGCCGGTTACTCGAGGGAAGAGCTTCTATCTCCTGTCTTGTAAAACCGCCGGTCCTGATCAGAATCAGTCCGAAGACTACAGCTCCCCCGACTGAAAGAGTCAGAATATAAAGAAGAAGAGGCAGCCGGTCATCCAGGGCGAATAAAGCTTTGATTACTCCTCTGCTTATGTACAATGCTGCAGACATTCCTGCCACGGCAGAGACCAGGGAGCCCCACGGAAGACACCGCCATCTCCATAATGAAAGATCTTTCCTTAAGATTACGATATTTCCAAACAAAACAAAAGTAACAGCGGTTAACGAAGCAAGAGAAGCTCCGTAGATACCGGCTGATGAGATCCATAGAAAATTAGCTGCCCCCTTCACACCGATCCCGGCTATGACAAGAACAGCTGTGTGACGAATCCGGCCGAGTCCCTGCAGGACAGAAGCGGTCGTAATGGACAGTGAACTGGCAATGATAACGAGCATCAGGATACGTAAATAACCGCTCCCGGCAGCATCCTGGAAAAATACCTCGTTCACGTCAGGAAAAAGGAAGATCAACCCGGCGGCGGCTCCGGTGGCTATGTAAAGTGTGATTTTTCCGGCACTCGTAATCGAAGACCGGACCAGCTCCGGATTCTCGTCCATCCGCCGACGTGTCACAGAAGGAATCAAAGCAAGAGCAAGGGAAGAAGCCAGGATCGTTCCCAATTGAATCAATGGCTGCCCCCGGTCATAAATCCCTTTGACAACCTTCGCCTCTTCCGGATGGTACCCGTTCTGGACCAACTGCGGAACAAGAGTAAAGGCATCGACGAGCTGCAGGGACAACAGCAGCATATAGTTAAAGGAAATCAATACTCCGTAAAGCAGGATGTGTCTGCTGAAGGAAGCCCGGACAGGAGAGCGCTGAAAAGTCCATATCCCCCGTTTTTTAACCATCCAAAGGAAAAGTACAAGAGAAGCTGCTGCCGCTCCTGCCATACTTCCATAGGCCGCTCCGGTTCCGATGTGGTACAAATCCCCGCTTCGGGAAACCACAAGAGCCGTGGTGATAATAACAGCTACTCGGAAGACCTGCTCCACGATCTGGGATACAGCGGTCGGAGTCATATCATTTTTTCCCTGAAAAACGCCTCGGAGAACAGAAATCACAGGAATAAACAAAAAGACACAAAAAGATGTGCGGACGGCCTGGGTCAGATGTGGATCGTCCATCCACCGGGCCAGCCGGGGAGCCTGCATCCAGCCCGCAGCCACGATGACCAAACTAAAGGCGGTAAGCAGAAGGAATACAGGCAGGTAAAAAGATGGAAGGGACGCCGGACTGCTGTTGTGGTCCCGGTCGGATATGAATTTTGAAATCGCACCGGGGAAACCGTACAAGGCCAGCACCAGGGCCATTCCGAGAATCGGATAGACCTGCTGATATACGTAAAAACCAAGATCCCCGGTCAGATTCTGCAGAGGCACCCGGTAGCCGGCACTAATGATTTTGCTGATCAAACCAGCCATAGAAAGAATGAAGGCGCCTTTTAAAATAGATGGTGTAGATGTTCGAGTCATTTTGGAACGTTCTCCTCATATGTATGTGTTCAGAACTTCCATTATATCATAGGAAAAGGCCAGACCATCGGCCTGACCTTCGTGTTATTCCATCTGTTTGGCGAGAAAACTTGCTGCCGTCTGGACCGCCTTATCTGCGTCGCTTTCAAGAGGTGCTCCTTCTTTATTGAACGCAATCACACAGCCAATAGGATCTCCCTGGGCGATGATAGGATGAATAAGATAGGAAATGACGTCTTCTTCCTGCCCGCGGACGAATTCCACTGGATCCGGATGCTTTTCAGAAGCCATGGACCGCGAGTCCATGACTTCCTCCACTTTTGACCCGATCGACCGGTTCATGTATTCTTTTTTGCCTCCACCAGCCACAGCAATATACTCGTCCCGGTCACATATAAGAACAGGGGATTCCAGGGACTCACTTAAGGCTTCCGCATATTCCTTCGCAAAATCACCCAGTTCACTGATCGGGGAATATTTCTTCAGAATGACTTCCCCTTCTCTGTCCACGAATATTTCCAGAGGATCTCCTTCACGGATTCTGAGGGTGCGGCGGATTTCTTTCGGAATAACAACACGGCCTAGATCATCAATACGACGTACAATACCAGTTGCTTTCATTCTTTTATGCTGCCTCCTTTTCTGTGATGACTACCTTTCCTTCTCCTGTTGAAGAGCAAGCAGAACAAGCGGGTGATTAACGATAGTATGGGTCAGCAATAAAAACCTATACACCCTTGGTCTGGTTTTTTTCATAAATAATGTAAACCTATCCTCAAGCAGGATAGAACCCCTCTGTTTTTCAACTTGGCAGGAGTCAGCTTCAAACATGGACGCTCGTCCGCGGATAAGGAATGATCGATACATCTGGAGGCATGAAAAAAGCCTGGAGAAAAACACGGGGTTTCTCTCCAGGCCGGATCACCCTGCAGCCACAGGGTGATTATTATCAGGCTGTTGTCGTTTCTCTCATCATCTCCGGGAGACGGCCGATGAATTCTTCCACAAGCCTGTAGCGGTCGAATTCCTGTTTGCGGTCCCACGTGAAGGTCACCTTCAGCTGGCTGTCCTCGGTGCCGAGCTGAACCATCCTTCCATAAGAGTTGGCAAAGTCGAACAATTTGGAACCATCGATGTCACGGCTCTGTTCCGCTTCCATCACCATTTCGATTTTCTTCTTCTTCTCTGCGACGGATTCAATCCTGGCCCGCTTCGCCTGCAGCTTGATGCTGGAGACGCGGAAGAGATTTTCCACTTCTCCCGGGTAGTCCCCGAACCTGTCGATCAGTTCATCCCTGAGATCCTGAATATCCTCGACAGACTCCACCGCCTGGAACAATTTGTACATGTCGATTTTCTGTTTTTCATCAGCGATGTAATCATCCGGAATATAGGCATCCACGCTCAAGTCAAGCTCCGGCTGGAAAGGCTGGACTTCTTCCGGCTTTTTGCCTTGACGCTTCGCCTCGATCGCATCTTTCAGCATTTGGGAATACATATCAAACCCGACCGAATCGATATACCCGTGCTGCTGGGAGCCGAGCAGGTTACCGGCTCCACGGATGGACAAGTCACGCATGGCAATCTTGAACCCGGATCCAAGCTCGGTGAATTCCTTGATCGCCTGGAGCCTTTTCTCCGCTACTTCTGTGAGCACTTTGTCCTTCTGATACGTAAAGTACGCGTAGGCTACACGGTTGGAACGTCCGACACGTCCACGCAGCTGATACAGCTGGCTGAGACCCATCCGGTCCGCATCATAGACAATCAAGGTGTTCACGTTTGGAATGTCCACCCCTGTTTCAATGATTGTCGTACTGACAAGCACGTCGGACTCTCCGCCGAGGAAGGAGAACATAACGTTCTCAAGCTCAGTTTCATTCATCTGCCCATGAGCAAAGCTCACCCGTGCTTCCGGGACAAGTTCAGCAATCTCCTGCGCCATCCGTTCAATATTCTCCACCCGGTTGAACAGGAAGAACACCTGACCGTCCCTTGCCATCTCCCGTTCCACTGCTTCCCTCAGGAAGATCGGGTTGTATTCCAGTACGTACGTCTGGATCGGGAATCGGTTGGCCGGCGGCGTTTCAATTACGGACAAATCACGAACGCCGAGCATCGACATGTGCAGGGTTCGTGGGATCGGCGTCGCTGTAAGGGTCAAAACGTCGACATTGTTCTTCAACTGTTTGATTTTCTCTTTATGCTTCACTCCGAAACGCTGCTCTTCATCCACAATTAAGAGACCAAGGTCCTTGAACTCGACGTCCTTGGAAAGAACCCGGTGGGTACCGACGACGACGTCAACCAGTCCTTTTCTCAACCGGTCTGTCGTCTCCTTCTGCTGCTTTTTCGTACGGAAGCGGCTCATAAGGCCTACATTGACTCCGAAGCCCTGAAAGCGCTCCTGAAGCGTCTCATAATGCTGCTGCGCAAGAATCGTCGTCGGAACGAGCAGAGCCACCTGTTTGCCTTCTGCAATCGCTTTGAAGGCGGCGCGGATCGCCACTTCGGTTTTCCCGTAGCCGACGTCCCCGCAGAGCAGCCGGTCCATCGGACGGATCTGTTCCATGTCTGCCTTGATCTCTTCGATACAGCGGAGCTGATCCTCGGTTTCCTCATACGGGAAAGCTGCTTCAAATTCACGCTGCATTTCGCCGTCTTCCTGAAAGGCATGCCCTTTGGATGCTTCACGCTCGGCATACAGTTCGATCAAGTCATCAGCAATATCTTCAACAGAGGACTGCACACGGCTTTTGACTTTTTTCCATTCACTGCCGCCCAGTTTATACACTTTCGGTTCCTTGCCTTCAGAACCGACATATTTCTGGATCATATCGATCTGATCGATCGGGACATACAGTTTGTCATTCCCCGAATAATTCACCATCAGGAAGTCCTTATGACTTCCTCCCATTTTCAGCGTTTCAATTCCGAGGTACTTCCCGATCCCGTGACTGGCGTGCACAATATAATCGCCGACTTTAAGCTCCTGATAGTTTTTGATCCGTTCGGCGTTGGACATTTTCTGTCTGCGTTTCGGCTTGGCCGTCCGCTTTTTGAACAATTCCTTTTCTGTCAGGACGGCCACCTTGTGCATCGGCCATTCAAAACCGCTGCTGATGTTGCCGATGACAATCGTCGGTTTCACAAGTGGGAGTTCCGGTTCCCCTTTAGCAGGAACAGCTTCAATGTCATAATCCGCCAGGACTCCCTGGATCTTCTCCTGACGGTTCTCATCCGGTGCGAGAATCACGACAGAGTAATCCTGCTTCTCCCAGCGGTCCATCTCATTTTTCAATAAATTCATTTGGCCGTGGAACTGCTGCATCTGCCGACTGGAAATATTGACGATGTTCTGAGGCTGGGTATTGGCAATATGACGCATAAAAACAGATAAATAAAGACGGGGGTGCTCCATTTTATTCCACGTATCCTGCCAGTCAAAGGATAAGTGAAGATCGCGGACCGACTGATTCGCCTCGAGCATGCTCTGCAGCCATTCACCCTCTTCCTGATCAAGACGGTGGGCGGTTTCCTGGATCCGGCTCATCTCATCTAAAACGATAAGTCCGTCCTTAGACAAGTAGTCTAGTAGACTGACAGGCTCCTCATAGAACATTTCAATGTATTTATACATTTCCTGGAATCGTTCGTGGTGTTTCAGACGCTCCAGATCATGATCAATGACCCGGCTCAGCGTCTCCTTGGATTCGGTCTTCGTCAGCTTCTTCAATGAATGAGCCAGCGCGTTTTCCAGACGATGGTGGGCTCTTGTAAAGTCCTCGGACGTTAACAGCAGTTCTGTTGCCGGGCCGATGGTGACAGCCTCCACCTTTTGATGGGAGCGCTGGGTTTCTGAATCAAAGGTACGAATAGAATCCACCTCTGTATCAAACAATTCGATCCGGTACGGAAACTCTGCCGTTAACGGATACACATCCAGAATTCCCCCACGAAGCGAGAACTCCCCCGGGGTCGCCACCATTTCCGTACGCTCATACCCCATGCTGATAAACCGTTCCAGGTAATCCTCCAGGTTGATTTCTTCCCCAACACGAAAAGGGAGCAGGTTACGCTCCCAATAGGATTGCGGCGGCATCATACGTTTCAAAGCAGCTACAGGTGCGATCAATACACCTTTTTCCTGATTCAGCCACTGGCTGAGCGCTTCGATCCTCTGACTGCGGAGTTCAGGACTCGCCACAGCGATTTCCGATGCAATCAGTTCATTGACTGGATACAGATGAACCTGATCAGGATCTGCAAGCTCCTGCATGTCGTCATACAGCTGCTGTGCTTGTATCAGTTGATGGGTGACAAGAATAACCGGACGATCCAGGGATTGCTGAAGAAGAGAAATCATCAGGCTCCTGGAGGCTCCGGAAAGACCGGCCACCATTTGTTCTTTCATTCCGGATTGAAAGCCTTCAATCACGGACTGTACATCTTCCTTTGGATGTAAATAATCCTTTATCCCTTGCATAACGAATTCCTCCACCACCTTTTCCCCCAGCAGAAGCTGGGGGTCGGGATTTACTGAATAAAATGGTCCAGTTCATGGTAATGTGGATGTTCGTCCAATGATTCTTTACACGAGTCACAGATCGTCCGTATATTCATACCGCCATCAGCGGTCATATGAACCATCTGTTCCTGATCCTGATCATTCAACAGATCAAACCCTAGTTGAGAAACATCCACGTGTGCTGCATCTAATTCTCCAACCTGATTCTCACAATGACGGCAGAAGTATCGTATTTTCATGTCCATCCTCCTTGAAGGGGTGATGGTAGATAGTGTTACCGTCCTTGTGGTCCGTTATACGAACTCAGAAGTAAACAGGTGTCATTTCATATTGTACGTATTCATCACTTCGTCAAAGGTCTGACCGACCCATGCCTCGCACGCCTTCACAGCGTAATCGATACTGTCTTCAACGTGAGGGACCTCTTCTTTTGTGAACGTTCCGAGAACATGATCGATGACGGTTTTGGAGCCTTCCGGACGTCCTACGCCGACACGAAGCCGTTTGAACTCCTTCGTTCCGAGATGGTCGATGATACTGCGGATGCCGTTGTGACCTCCGTGGCCGCCTTTTTTGCGCAGGCGGATTTTGCCAGGGGGAAGATCAAGGTCATCGTAGACGACAAGGATATCCTCCACATCCAGATTATAATAATCCATCAGCGGTCTCAGCGACTCTCCTGACAAATTCATATAAGTCTGTGGCTTCAGAAGCACCACTTTTTCGCCATCCATACGCTCCATTGTATATAAGCCATTGAATTTCTTTTGACTGAATGACCAGTTGTTGCGTTCCGCCCATTCATCAAGCACCATAAACCCGGCATTGTGACGGGTCCGGTCATACTTCTTTCCCGGGTTGCCGAGACCAACAATACATTTCATAATGAACTCCCTTTTTCTCTATTACCATCTATTATAGCAAAGCTGAATCAAAAATAATGTCAAAACACGCTGGAAAGGCCGATGTATTCCTACCATCCCCTTTTCCATCGTTCCTAAACACAGAAAAGGGGCGGGCCTCTATGGCCGCGCCCCTTGATCCATGGGATCCTGTTTTACTGTTTCGCTTCATCCGTTCCAGCTTTTTCGTCCTCGAATTTCTCTTCGGACGCTTCTGGATCTGCATCAACATCCAATGGTTCCGGTTCTTCCTCCGGCATTTCTTCCGGTGGTGTTACGGAAACAATGGTCGTATTGTCATCTTCTGTAATTTCATAATTACGGGAAGATTTCAGATCACTTACCATCACGCTGTCACCGATGTTCAATTCAGAGATATCCACGACGATTTCTTCCGGAATATCCGCAGGTTTTGCACGAACGGCAAGGTCATAAAGCGGCTGCTGAACGACACCGCCCTCTTTGCTGCCGGCGGCTTCTCCTTCCAGACGAACCGGTACTTCCACATCCATCTCCTGGGACATGTTCACGACATAAAAGTCGGCATGGATCAATTCATCTTTCAAAGGATCCACCTGATAGTCATGCAGCATCACATCAACTGTATCTTTACCTTCGATATTCAGGGAAATGATTGCGTTCTTCCCTTCATCACGAACAGTTTTAAGTAACTCTATGCTGTTAACAGCAACCGTGATCGGTTCTTTGTCATTTCCGTAAACAACACTTGGGATACTTCCCTCCTGGCGCAGTTCACGCGTGACGGATTGTTTGAGATTTTGTCTTTGTTTCGCTTTCAACGTAATAGCCAAAATAATCAACCTCCATTAATTTACCAATCATTAATAAAAGTTTCCCATTAAAACAAAGAGCTAAACGTATTTTCGTAAATTAATCGAATAGTATGCTGATGGACTGGCGTTCGTGGACACGGATGATCGCTTCACTGATCAAGCCGGCTACGGAAAGTTCCGTAATCTTATCGCTCGCTTTTTCTTCGCCGAGCGGGATGGTATTGGTCACGACCAATTCTTTAATTTTAGAGTTCTCAATCCGGTCAATCGCAGGTCCGGATAGGACAGGGTGCGTACAGCACGCGTAAACCTCTGTCGCTCCGTTTTCCACGAGCGCATTGGCAGCGAGGGTGATGGTCCCCGCTGTATCGATGATGTCATCGATCAGAATGGCCGTCTTTCCTTCGATGTTTCCGACAATGTTCATCACTTCCGCGACGTTCGGTCTTGGACGGCGTTTATCGATAATCGCAATCGGAGCCTTCAGACGGTCGGCCATTTTACGGGCACGGGTTACACCACCGTGGTCCGGGGATACGATGACGACATCATCAAAATTCTTCTCTTCAAAGTAATCAGAAAGAATAGGGACTCCGACAAGGTGATCGATCGGCAGGTTGAAGAACCCTTGGATCTGCGGTGCGTGCAGATCCAGCATCAGGACACGGGAAGCTCCGGCTGTTTCAAGCAGATCGGCAATCAATTTGGCCGTAATCGGCTCACGGGCACGGGCCTTACGATCCTGACGGGCATAACCGTAGTAAGGCATAACGACATTGATAGTACGGGCAGATGCACGCTTCAGAGCATCGATCATAATCAACAGTTCCATGATGTGCTGGTTGACAGGCTCGCAGGTCGATTGGACGATATAGACATCGCAGCCGCGGATACTTTCTTCGATATTGATTTGAATCTCTCCGTCACTGAAGCTTGTAACTGTACATTTCCCAAGTTCCACTCCAATGTTGTCCGCTATTTCCTTCGCAAGGCCCGGGTTCGAGTTAAGCGAGAATACTTTCAGTTTTGAATCTTTATATCCAGTTGGCATGGATGTTACCCTCCGTTAATCTTTTTTGATCGATTTCATTTTATTAGCATAGCCCTCTTTGTTCGTCTGTCTTGAACGGGCAATAGACAGTGCCTCTGACGGGACGTCCTGATTGATGGTGGATCCGGCCGCCACGTAGGATCCACGGCCGACCGTCACCGGTGCAATCAGATTGGAGTTGCATCCGATGAAGGCATCATCTTCGATTGTCGTCAAATGCTTGTTCTGACCATCGTAGTTGACAGTAATTGTACCGCAGCCGATGTTCACATCGCTTCCCACTTCTGCATCTCCGATGTAGCTGAGGTGGGAGGCTTTGCTTCCATCTCCGAAGGAGGCTTTTTTCACTTCAACAAAATTACCGACTTTTACATCATTGCCGAGATCAGACTGCGGTCGGATATGGGCGAACGGCCCGATCTGCACACGGTTTCCAATCCGGCTGTCTGAAGCCGCACTCTGCTTGATCGTCGTTTCCGCTCCGACGTGACAGCTGCTGATTGTCGTATGAGGACCGACGACAGCATCATTTTCAATCGTTGTCGTTCCTTCAATGACGGTCCCCGGATAGATGGTGACATCCTGTCCGATGGTGACATCCGGACCGATATACGTCTGATCCGGATCGATCAAGCTGACACCATTTCTCATATGTTTCTCGTTAATGCGTGCTTTCATTAATTTTTCTGCTTTTGCCAGAGCTACACGGTCGTTGACTCCGAGTGATTCAGAGAATTCCGGTGTCTGATAGGCACTGATTGTTTCTCCGCGGTCTTTAAGAATTTCAACTACATCCGGAAGGTAATACTCTCCCTGGACGTTGTCATTGGAAACATTTTTCAGTGCGTCAAAAAGCAGAGCATTATCAAAGCAGTACGTTCCTGTATTGATTTCCTGAATCGCCTGTTCATCTTCTGATGCATCCTTCTGCTCAACAATACGTTCCACCTGGCCGTTTCCGCCACGGATGACCCGTCCATATCCATGAGGGTCATCCGCGTGAGCCGTTAAAATGGTGGCTTTTGCGTTCTGCGCTTCGTGATGATCGAGAAGTTTCTGAAGGGTTTCAGCTGTCAATAGAGGCGTATCACCACAGACGACAACAGTCGTTCCTTCTTTATCAGCAAGGATGTCATCGGCCTGTTGAACGGCGTGGCCTGTGCCCAGCTGTTCTTTCTGGACGACATAATGACTGTCCGAACCAAGCTGTTCCTGAACTTTTTCCGCTCCAAATCCTACAACTGTAATCAATTCACTTAGATCTAATGTATTCAACTGGTCGACGACATGCTGAACCATCGGTTTCCCACATACAGGGTGCAGAACCTTGTACAGTTTCGATTTCATACGTGTCCCTTGTCCAGCTGCCAGTACGACGGCATATCGATTCGTCATGAAAGAACCTCCATCCTAATTATCCACTTTGAATCATATCTTAATCCAGGGGTATTTTCAACAATATAGGACAATGCATGAAGGTTTTACCAGAACAGAAAAAAGAGCCTAACCACATCGGTTAGACTCTTGTTGTTTCCTAAGTATCAGGAGGCCCCGGCTTCTTCGAATTCCACCTCTGCTCCTTCCTCTTCACCAGCCTGGTGATAGGCTTCAAGTACAGCGTCCTGGATCTTTCCACGTGTACCTGAATTGATCGGGTGTGCAATATCACGGAACTCTCCATCCGGAGTCCGTTTGCTCGGCATCGCCACAAACAATCCGTTGTTGCCATCAATCACCCGTATGTCATGGACAACAAATTCCTGGTCCAAGGTAATAGAAGCAATTGCTCGCATTCTTCCATCGGTATTCACGCGTCGCAGTCTTACGTCAGTTACTTCCATTAATTTCACCACCTTTTTTATCCAAAAGAACTTATGTAACACAAATTCCACAAAACGGGAAAAATTCCTGCCTGTTTTCTAAAAAATTTTTATATTCGATGAACTCCAGACTACCCGACGGTTTTCCGGCCATGAAAAAAGCCCTCATACGAAAGAATGAGAGCTTTGGAAAAGGTTAGATATTTTCAAGCAGATTGCCCGGACGGACTTCGATGGTTGAACGGCGGTCGTCCGCATTGACGATCTGGACGAGGGATAAATATTCTTCCACCACCCGGTCCTCCTCTTCATCTTCCGCTTCTGCGAGGACGCCGATGCCGGCAAGTTCTGCGTTGAATTCTTTTAACAGGTTCCGCATGCCGTTGATGGTTCCGCCCGCTTTCATAAAGTCATCGATGATGCAGACTCTGGATCCTTCCTGGAGAGAACGCTTCGTCAGCACCATGGTCTGGATTTTACGGGTGGAGCCTGATACATAGTTGATGCTCACGGTGGAACCTTCTGATATTTTAGGATCACGGCGGGCAATGACGACTGGGACGTTCAAATACGAAGCGACGGCATAGGCTAAAGGAATCCCTTTGGTTGCCACCGTCATGACGACGTCAACGCCTTTATCACGGAAGGCGGAGGCGAACATCCGGCCGATATTCCTCGTCGTCTCCGGGTCCCCGAGTATATCACTCATAAACAAATACCCTCCGGGAAGCAGACGTTCCGGATCCTCCAGACGATCACAGAGCTGATTCACGAACGTGCGGCTGTAATCTTCAGAGAATACAGGAATGTACTTCACTCCTCCGGCGGCACCGGATATCGTTTCCAAACACCCGATCCCCTCATGCTGGAACATTTTATTAATGATGCCAAGGTCTTCACTGATGGAAGACTTGGCCGCTCCGTACTTTTCTGAGAAATAGGGGAGGGAAATCAACGTTCTCGGCTGGTCCAGGATAAAATGCGTCATCGCAACGAGCCTTTCACTTCTTTTCATAGTAAGGACACCTCAAAATCCGAATATTTTAGTTAAATATAACAAATATGTACGGAATTTATCAAGTGGTTTCCCGGTAACCAAGCATCCTTACCATATAAACCTCCGTACAGAACCCTTTCAGGCTGTTGTAAATCCGCTGGGCACGGGCATCCTGATCGACAAGACAGAACACGGTCGGTCCGCTTCCGCTCATGAGCACAGCGTCCGCTCCTGCCTGCTTCATCTGCTCCTTGATCTGGCCGACTTCCTGATGAAGACCGAGAGTGACACCTTCCAGTGTATTGCCGACATGAGAGCAGATCCCGTCGTAATCTCCAACCTTCAGTGACTCAACCATCGCCGTGGTATCAGGATGAAGCGCCCCTTTAAGATCCAGGTTCTGATAAACCGTCTGGGTCGATACGCCGATAGTCGGCTTCGAAAGGACGACCCAGCATGGCGGCGGAGCCGGCAGTGATTGAATTTTTTCACCACGACCGGTCGCAAGTGCTGTTCCTCCGTAAACACAGAACGACACGTCCGAACCGATTTCAGCACCAAGGACGGCCAGTTCATCCATAGACAGGCCGAGTCCCCACATCCGGTTCACTCCGCGCAGGACAGCCGCTGCGTCACTGCTTCCCCCGGCAAGACCAGCCGCAACGGGAATGTTTTTTTCAATATGAATATGCACACCTTTTTTTACACGGAAACGATCCTGGATCAGCTTTGCCGCCCGGTAGGCAAGGTTTCGTTCATCATTCGGAACAAAGCGGCTTTCAGATTCCACTCTTACGACAGGTTCACGTAGAAGCGTCAGCTGGATACGATCCGCTAAATCAACGGTCGTCATCACCATTTCAACTTCATGGAAGCCGTCCGGTCGTTTATGTAAAACATCTAAGGACAAATTTATCTTGGCAGGAGCTTTTTCTAAAATCTGCATATAAGCACCTCTTCTTCTGGATTATCTGAAAGCATTGTACCATATTTCGCACCTGGAAGAGGAAGAAGGACCTGTAAAACAGACAAACCTGTAAAACCCCTTGATGCCCGGCATCAAGGGGAACGTTCAGTTTTGGTTTTTCACCATTTGTTCTTCTGCCATTTGTATCGCCCGTTTGACCATGTTGCCGGCATCGCGCCCAGAGATGCCGCCCCAGCCATCTTTCTGTACCTTGTCGTAAAACCCAAGTTCCTTCGCGATCTCTTCTTTAAACGAATCGGACATCATGCTGCGCTTACGTCCCATCGTTCTCAGCTCCTTTCGCTTTCACTCAGCTACGACAACGTTAGTATGTGCCAAACCACTCACCGGAAAACCGGTAGTTCTATACAATACTGGCAGGAACTTCTACAATAAAGCCGCCTGCTGTAGGCTGACGAATGGCTTTCCGTCATGAAGGCAAAATAAAAAAGCAGCAAACGGAAGGTTCACTGCTCAAGGGCCAAAGTCTTAAGGTCATCAAAGGTCAGTTCGACTGTCTCTGTAAGTACATCTGCATAGCTGTATGATACACGTTCAAATGCATTTTCTTCCTGGTCAAGCTCGACAATGAAAACCGCAGGATAAGTTTCTGCTAAAACACCGGAACGCTCAATCGTCTTGCGGCGCCCGCCGTTTGCTTTCAAAGTTAGTCGTTTACCAATCTGTCCTTCTAGGGACTGCTTAATTTCACCTAACGTTTTAGCCACTGCACTCCACCTCACTGTTTATAAGAATACCACAGACTATGGACAAAGTCAAATAAAGTTATCAATTATACCAACTGATCGAAAACATTGCAACAGAATGATATAAATAATTACTCTTGGTTAGGTTATCCATAAGTAGGAAAAGTATGTAGTTTTTTGCGGCATTTCTGCGGGATTGAATCAGCAGGAATCCAGTGCCGGATGATTCGAAACAAAGGATGACGACACGTCGGGCCATCCCAAAAGTGAATAGCCGTTGTTTGTTGGAAACAACGGCTATAATTCTTCCTGGTTTTTCGTATAGGGGATGCCGATCCGAAGAAGTCCCTTCGTCTCTATTCCGCCAAGCCCATCCTGACCACTGATGGTGTTGCGGATAACCTCCCATATATTAATATGATCCTTGAACGACGTATATGCCACTCTGGCTGCTACATACACAGGGTCAATGGCGTGGATGTTCACCCGGGATGGTGAGCTCGCAAAATTGGCCCCGGCACGGATGATCGATTCAAAGTGCGACTGACAGGCTCCAGCAAATACGACCAGTTGATCGAAATTAGGGTAGCTGCGCCTGATGTTCCTCACCGCTTCGACAAAATACTTGGAATGGCGGTACGATTCCAGTTCCCTGACCGGACCTTTCGCTTTCGAATACGAGTCATGTCCCGTTAATACGACGATTTCCGGATGAACTTTTTCTATTAAAGGCAGGACTTGGTGAGGCATTTCCTTCTCATGGAGATACTGTCCGTGTACCTGCAGGCCAAGCTGTTCATATAAGGCAATGCATTTTTTTAAAAACAACGGGTCCCCATCAATATGGAGGATACGCGGCGGGATTTGAAAATAGCTCGTTTCTTCATCGGTTCCGTATCCACTTCCTGCATCCGCTTCCCGCTGTTCCCTTAACAGCCGGTAATCCTGTCTGAATAAGCGGTAGGAAAAGGCTTCCTGTTCCTCTACACGGCTTTTTCTACGGTGGTACTCCGCGCCTGTGACTTCTTCCACATCATCCAGCGGGGCGTCCGCCTCGAGACGGATATGTTCACCCATCAACTGGACGACGGAAGAGGATTTCTCTTTCACACGGAAAATTACATCGTGCTGATAAGACTTCCTCGTAACGAGGTCTCCATTTGATATCATTTCTTCCCCACCTTACTCTAAGCACTACATTAGTGTATGTGAAAAGATGGGCTTTGTGTCTTACTTATACAACTCATTCGCAAGAGCTGCAAACTCTTCCATCGACAAGGATTCTCCGCGGCGGGAAGGATCAATGCCGGCTTCATCCAGGCGGGTCCGCAGTTCACTCTTATCCATGCGGCCCTTGAAATGACGGGCCAGGTTATTCATCAACGTTTTCCTGCGCTGCCCGAAAGTGGCTTTGACCACATCAAAGAAAAAGTCTTCATCTTCCACCTGGACCGGAGGCTGATCACGCATCTCCAGGTGCAGGACAGAAGAATCCACGTTCGGCTGCGGCATAAAGACGGTCTTAGGAACAGTCAGGGCTACGGCCGCTGTTGTATAGTACTGGACAGCAATCGACAACGATCCATAACTCTTCGTGTTCGGTTCGGCGGCCATACGGTCGGCCACTTCCTTTTGGATCATGACGGTTATGCTGTCAATCGGCAGATGACTCATCAACAGCTTCATCAGAATAGGCGTCGTAATGTAATAAGGAAGATTGGCGACAACCCTGACCGGCTGTCCTTCCTTGAACTGTTCCTGAATGACCTGTTCTACGTCGGCTTGAAGAATATCCTGATTGATGACATGCACATTATCATATGGACTCAGTGTATCTTCCAAGATCGGAAGCAGACGCTGATCAATTTCAAAGGCTACGACACGATCGGCATGACGGGCCAATTGTTCTGTAAGCGCTCCGATTCCCGGACCGATTTCAATGGCTCCTGCCTCTTCATGAATACCAGCCTCTTCAATAATATTCTTCAGAATGTTTACGTCGATAAGAAAGTTCTGGCCGAGGCTTTTCTTAAACGAAAATCCATACTTCCCGAGTATTTCCTTTGTACGTGATGGTGTCGCAACCGCTTTACTGTTCATAGCTTTCCTCCTGATTGATTCTATCTATACTTTCAGCAAGCTGCCGGCGGGTGATATGAAACATATTCAACCGGCGGAGCAGCTGCTTTCCATTGGTTTTGCCTATGTTTAAGTCCATGCCTATCTTTTCTCTTAAGTCAGCAGAATGCGGGCCTCCGATCAAACCAAGGTCGATCAGATCCTGCTTTGAAATTTCCCCTGCCTTCTCATCCATCAGCTCATAGACAGCGCTTAAAGCTGTTTGAATGTCCGTAATGGAAGCATGCTCTATTCCGATCCCTTTATCCTGCCTCGCTCTGGCCTGATGCTTCGGAAGGAAGGCGTGCTTGCAGTCCGGAATCTTCTGCGCAATGATATGACGGATCCGCTCTCCCGGATAATCGGGGTCCGTAAAAATAATGATGCCCCGCTTCTCCTGCGCATGCTTGATGCGTGTCAGCACCTCTTCATCAATAGCCGATCCGTTCGTTTCAATGGTATCTGCATCCACGGCCCGTTTAATTTTGGCCGTGTCGTCTCTTCCTTCAACGACAATGACCTCTTTAATTTTCAATGGTATATCCTCCCTGCACGTCCGTTTATAAACCTCTCCCTAGCATACCATGAGTCTATACACGGAAAAAAGCAGAGGAAAGGTTCCTCTGCTGTCTTCACTCATCCAGTATTTTCACTTGTACCGTTTTTGAACCAAAGTTGTAAGCTTCGCTCTTGGAAGAGACATGAAGGTCAATCCGTTTCCCATTGATTGCTCCACCCGTATCTCCTGCAATGGCAGTTCCATAGCCTTCCACCCAGACACGGCTGCCCAGCGGAATGACGTCCGGATCGACAGCTACGACTTTCTTATCAGGGTTTTCATTTAAATCAATTCCCGTTGCTGTTACGCCCGAGCATCCGGCACACTCCGCCGTGTACGCTGTAGCGTGCATCCGCATCGTTTGACTCGATTCTTTTTCACGGCTTGTTTCCGGACTGCTTTTTGAAACGTTGGCAGATGTCTGCACAACTTCGCGGGAAGAGTCTGTGTCTTTTTCAGCATCTGAAGTGGAGGCTGCCAACACAGGCTGTGGTGTGGGTTCATCCACTTTTGTACCAAGCGCTACGATTTCCCTTCGGCTTTCCTGATCGACCGTCTCTTCTACAAGCTCACGGCTGACCTCTTCGCCATTTTCAATCGTAACTTCATACTCCTTCGTCACAAGACCTTCCTGCCCGTCTTCCAGCACCTTGCGCTCCCCTTTCGGAAGGGAGTCGTCCTTTTTCACTTCAACCGAATAATCCGTTTCTTCTTCGACAATGTCAGTCACCTTTTCCACCCGCGTGATTTCCAGCGGTGTATCCGCAGATACCCATGCATCCGCATCAACGTTCAATTCATCCAGGTCATCGAGTTCAATTCCCTGTTCTTTCAATAATTCTTCCACAGTGGAAGGTGTCGTCCATATATGTTCCTCGTCTCCGCCATCATTCAACGTAACTTGAAAGGCTTCAGCGACCTCAATACTCATGCCATCAGCGAGATGCTCACTGGATTGGTGGGACAGCTGATCGTGTTCCTTGAATTCCAGATCATTCTCCTTGAAAAACTCTCCGACAGTAGCTGCCGTTGTATAATAGTCTTTCTTTTCCCCGCCATCGATGGCCAGGTGAACCGATTTTGATGCTATGTATTCAACATCCATTCCGTATTCAACTGAATCAGATAATTTATGTGATAATTCATCATGCGATTGTATGGAAACGTCCAGATCAGACAATAATTCCTCTACCGTATCCGCATGAGTACGAATCAATTCTTTTTCTCCGTTCTGAGTCACCTGGACAGAAGCCTTGGTCGCTTCATAGGTAACGGTCACTAAAAAGGCGGATGCCAGGATAACAGATAATACAGCCCAGAAAGTCGTTTGACTGACAGCTTTTTTTACAATTTCTTTTCTATTCATCCTAAAGGCCCCCTCTCTTAAGCACGCGTTCCATTGTATTCAAGTGACAAAATGATGTCAACTAACTCCCCTTTAAATAAAATGGAGGAGTCAGATGACAATCACTGACTCCTCCATTATGCATTTATGCCCAGATGAATAACATAACAGGCATGTTACAATTCCCATACAATTCTCAAACAGCTGTAATATTATGACCAAAGTCCTCCATTACGAATGGGAAATACCAAAGAAGGACAGGGCATTCTCTGTCGTGACACGGCTGACCTCTTCATAAGAGATCCCCTTCAATTCAGCGACCTGTTCGGCTACAAGCTTTACGTAAGCCGGTTCGTTCCGTTTGCCTCGATTTGGATGAGGAGCTAGAAACGGACAGTCCGTCTCCACAAGCATATGCTTTAAATCAACGGCTTTGGCGACTTCTTTCGGAAGCTTGGCATTCTTAAATGTCACAGGTCCGCCCAGGGAGATCAGGAAATTCATATCGATACATTCCTGAGCAGTTTCTACAGGGCCGCTGTAACAGTGCATAATCCCACCGACTTCTGCTGCGTTCTCCTCTTTCAGGATCTGCACAATATCCTCCGTTGCCTCCCGGTTGTGAATGATGATCGGCATCTTGACTTTTTTCGCCAGCCTGATCTGCTTCCGGAAGACGTCCTTCTGCACATCAGCCGGCGATTTATCCCAGTGGTAGTCGAGTCCCATTTCGCCGAGAGCCACTACTTTCGGATGAGAAGTCAGCTCTTCAATCCAGGCCAGGTCTTCATCAGTCATATCGACCGCATCGACCGGGTGCCACCCCACAGCCGCATAGATATTCTCATCCGATTCCGCAATTTCCAGTGCCTTCGGAATCGTCTTTCTGTCAAAACCGACGACAGTCATATACGTCACACCAGCTTCGCGTGCCCTTTGGATCGTTTCCTCAAGGTCTTCTTCAAATTGATCGGCATTCAAATGAACGTGTGTATCAAAAAGCATCGTTGTCCCGCCTTTCTTTTTTCATTGGAAAAGGGAAAGCGCTGATTAGAGCTTTCCCTTTTTAGTCCTGTGTTATTTCACTTTTGTGCCATTGCTCAAGGTCTGATCGACAGAAGCTAGAGCAAGCTTTCCATTGTCTTCACCGGCAAGAATCATCCCCTGGGACAATTCACCGCGCAGTTTCACCGGCTTCAGGTTGGCAATACAGATCACTTTCTTACCAACGAGTTCCTCTGGTGAATAGTGTTCGGCAATGCCTGAGACAACCTGACGCTGCTCAAAGCCAAGATCGAGCTGGATTTTCAGCAGTTTATCCGCTTTTTTCACTTTGTCGACTTTCAAAACTTCAGCTACGCGGAAGTCGAGTTTGGCGAAGTCCTCAATCGTCACTTCATCAGCAAGATCGGCTGGAGCTTCCTTTTTCTCTTCTTCCTTCGGAGCCGGCTGCTTCATCATATCTTTAATGATCTGCGTCTCTTCCTCTGCGTCAAGACGCGGGAAAATCGGCTCGTCTTTTTGAACAGTCGTTCCTGCTGGAATCAATCCGAACTCTGCAAGGCTTTCCCATGACTTGAAACGCTCTTCATTCAAGCCAAGCTGTTGGAAAATCCGGTCCGGTGTCTGCGTCAGGAATGGCTGCAGCATCACTGCGGTATGACGGAGGGCTTCGGCCAGGTGCGCCATGACATTTCCGAGACGCTCCCGTTTCGCTTCATCTTTCGCAAGCACCCATGGCTGCGTTTCATCAATGTACTTGTTCGTACGGCTGATGAACTTCCACAACGTGGAAAGCGCAACGGAGAACTCCATATTTTCCAACGACTCTTCGACGCCGTCAAGCGTTTCACGGGCAAGACTTTCCAGGCTTTCATCAAAGGTATCCTCAGCCAGTGTAAGCGCCGGGATCTGTCCATCAAAGTATTTGCTGATCATGGCCACTGTACGGTTCAACAGGTTGCCAAGATCATTGGCCAGGTCATAATTGGTCCGCTCTACGAACGCTTCCGGAGTGAAGACGCCATCAGATCCGAACGGTACTTCGCGAAGCAGATAGTAACGCAGGGCGTCAAGACCATAGCGGTCACTGAGCTGAACCGGGTCGACGACATTCCCTTTTGATTTGGACATCTTGCCGTCCTTCATCAAAATCCATCCGTGGGCGAACACTTTTTTCGGAAGCGGAAGATCCAGCGCCATCAGCATGATCGGCCAGTAAATCGTATGGAAACGGACAATTTCCTTCCCTACCAGCTGGACATCGGCCGGCCAGTATTTCTGATAGCGTGTATCATCATCCGTACCATAACCGAGGGCTGTAATGTAGTTACTCAAGGCATCAATCCACACGTAAATGACGTGTTTTTCATTACCCGGCACGCCGATTCCCCAATCGAAGGTCGTCCGGGAAACCGCCAGATCTTCAAGTCCTGGTTTAATGAAGTTGTTGATCATTTCATTCTTCCGGCTTTCCGGCTGAATGAACGTTGGATTCTTCTCATAAAAGTCAAGAAGCTGATCCACGTAGTTGCTCATTTTGAAGAAGTAGGACTCCTCTTTAACTTTCTCCACTTCACCGCCGCAGTCCGGGCAGTGCCCTTCATCAAGCTGGCGTTCTGTGAAGAAGGACTCGCACGATGTACAGTACCATCCTTCATATTCGTCGAGGTAGATATCCCCTTTTTTCATTAAATAGTCGAAAATTTTCTCCACGACCACTTTGTGGCGGTCCTGTGTCGTACGGATAAAATCATCATACGTAATATCCAGCTTATCCCACAGCTGCTTGATTCCGCTGACGATATCGTCGACGTACTCCTGTGGCGAAACCCCTTTTTCCTCGGCTTTCCGCTGAATCTTCTGTCCGTGCTCATCCGTCCCTGTCAGGTACATCACATCGTACCCCCGCAGGCGCTTATAACGGGCCATCGCATCGCCGGCCACCGTTGTATAGGCATGTCCAATATGCAGATTACCACTCGGGTAATAGATTGGTGTTGTAATATAGAACGTATTCTTTTCCTCTGGCATCCTGTTCCCTCCTCAAAAAATCATCCTAACGCCATGAAAGGTCATGGTATCATTCTATCGATTTATTTCTTTTATTTCCATTCCTAACATTAAAATATACCGAAAGTTGTGTAAAACTGTCAAAAGAAGCACACATTAGTGCTTCACATCTGTAAATACCGTGGTAAAATAGGACATATATAACCGAAGTGGATAAACTATCCATTTTTGGAACCGATATAAATGGAGAAGAGGAAATCAGGCCTGCGGAAATCACTCCTCTCCCCCATTTTATATACCTCACCTCGTATAGGGATATGGAAATCTCTGCACCTTTTTTAGTAATTGACACGTCTGGGAATGGTTGGTACTATTATGTCGAGACATATGTCGAAACATGACGATCAAACTTTTGATTGAGGGGAGATAGAAAAATGAAATCTACAGGTATTGTACGTAAGGTGGACGAGCTTGGTCGCGTTGTGATTCCGATCGAACTTCGCCGCACACTGGGGATCAATGAAAAAGACGCATTAGAAATTTACGTGGACGATGACCGCATCGTTCTCAAGAAGTATAAGCCGAATATGACTTGTCATATTACTGGTGAAGTTTCAGACGACAACATGAAACTGGCCAACGGCAACCTTGTTCTAAGTAAAGAAGGCGCTCAAATGCTTCTTAACGAACTTCAAGACAACCTTAAATAAAAAAAGAGATAAACAAAAGACGACGACAATCACTGGTTAGCGAATAGAGAGATAATCAGTCTGACATATGCTCCAAAACAAATCCCTTACTGGACAGGCCTGACAGTAAGGGATTTTCTTATATCTATTCATCCTGGATGACGTGATAAGCCTGATAAACATCCCGTTTTGGAAGTTCTCTGTCCAGGGCGGTCTGTTTAATCGCCTGCTTGCTTTTCATCTGTTCTTTCTCGATGTAGTGGTCCACATGGTCAATCAGGGAAATCCCCGCCCACCATGCCTCCTCCTGCTTTTCCTCTTCTGAAGAGCCTTCTATAATGATGCAGAATTCCCCACGCAGGTCCTCGTCCTCAGCCCACTGGGCGAGTTCAGGAAGGGTCCCGCGTACATATTCTTCAAAACGCTTGGACAATTCCCGCACGAGCGATGCTCTTCTTGCTCCGAACTCCTCATTCATATGCGCGAGCATTTCCTTCAGACGATGAGGAGATTCATAAAAGATCAACGTCGCTCCATAAGGTTTCAGACGTCCCAATACAGCTGCCCTGTCTTTCTTTTTACGTGGCAGAAAGCCACAAAAGTAAAATTCATCCGTCGGTAAACCGGACCCGGCCAAGGCTGGGAGGGCGGCATTCGCCCCTGGAAGAACAACGACTGGAACGTCCTCCTCCACCGCTTCAGCCACAAGATCTGTACCCGGGTCTGAAATCCCCGGCATCCCCGCATCGCTGACAAGAGCAATGGTCTGCCCTGCCTGCAGCTGTTCGACCAGCTGAGATCCCTTGGTGTATTTGTTATGCTCATGATAGCTGACCAACGATGTGTGAATATCGAAATGATTCAGCAGCTTTCTTGTATTCCGGGTATCTTCTGCCGCAATCATATCAGCACCCTTTAAGGTGGATACAGCCCGGTACGTCATATCCTCCAGATTCCCGATTGGTGTAGGTACAATATAAAGGGTACCTGTTGGATGTTCATTAAAGCTCTTTTGAATTTTCACCAGCTTCCTCCTTCCGCTGTTCAATCCATATTTCTTTTTTCGTTCTGGCCATCCGCTTTAAACGGTATTCCTCCTGGAGGGCTTCTCTTTTATGATCATAACACTGCCACGCTTCCAGTACGAGCGGTCCCCGGCCCCTGGTATATTTAGCTCCTTTTCCTTCCCGATGCTTCTGCAGACGGAGCTCGAGGTTATTCGTATACCCGGTATAAAGGCTCCCGTCCCCACAACGAAGCATATAGACATAATGACTACCGTCCATTTAGAATATCCTTCAGTTCATCGGTGTAACCGCCATCTTCCTGAAGCGCATAGAATGGCGGAAGGATTTTCAATCCAGGACGACCGTCCCGCACCCCTTCAATCAAAAGGATGTTCGCTTCCTTCCCTGCTTTCGGGTAGACAAGCCGCATCCGCTTCGGCTCCAGCTTATGGGCTTTGAAACGTTGGATAATCTCCACAAGCCGGTCCGGCCGATGCACCATGGATACTTTCCCACCGGATTTTGCAAGCCGGCTGCATGCAGATACTACATCCTCAAGAGTACAGTGAATCTCATGGCGGGCGACAGCCAGGTATTCATTCAAGTTATGTTCCTCTGTTTTGGGTGTTGGAAAATAAGGAGGATTGCAGGTGACCAGATCGAACTTGTTATTACCGTAATAGGCCGGCATCTCCTTCAAATCCCCATGGATCATCTGAAGCTGATCACCGAGTTCATTCAATTCAACATTCCGAACCGCCATATCATGCAGACGCTCCTGGATTTCCACTCCAGTTATGGGTACGGAAGAGCGTGTGGATAGAAACAACGGAATGACCCCGTTTCCCGTACACAAGTCGAGAATCTTTCCTCTTGTTTTCGGTACGTACGTAAAGTCGGCAAGCAGAACAGCATCGAGCGAAAAGGCAAAAGCGCTCGGGCTTTGGATAATCCTCCGTTCTTCCTTGGCTAATAAATCATCGATTCGTTCATCATCTTTCAATTGTACCATCCGTCTGTTTCCTTTCTTTCCGATATAAAGAGAGCCCTTCCTCGAACGAGCAAGGAAAGGGCCTGGACCTGGATTTATTTCTTTTTATTCAAAAATGATAGGCAGAACAAGCAATCCTCGTCTCTCGGGCTGCCGAAATGCAGATTACAAATATGAAAGCCTTCTTCATAGAGTCTGGCCAGATTATCATAGCCTTCTCCGACGACCGTGCCTTTGTCCTGTTTCGACGAGGGTGAGGAAGGGGTCTCCTGTTTCTCATTTTCCTTTTCCAACCGCTGCCGCAGATGATGATTCTCAAGCGATAAATGCTGGTTCTCTTCCAATAGATAGGCCAGCTGCTTTTTCAGATCTCCAAGCTGTTCATACAACTCGCCGATCTGGCTTTCGAAATGGGATACTTGTTCAAAAATGGCTTTCTTATTCACGGTCGACTTCACCCTTTTATTCTGAGGCTTCGGTTTGAAGGACGCCTTCATCAATCAGTTCCTGAAGGGAATACTCCAATACACGTTCCTTCTCGCGGAATTCAACCTGAACCATGCGTTCAAGCATGTTGAGACCGACCACTCTGCCTTTCCCATAAGAAGTTGATATATTCTCACCGAGATCCGGAAGCTCTTTTTTCGCATTTTCATAATCATCATTTTCGTACTTCAGACAGCACATCAAGCGGCCGCAGAGGCCTGAAATTTTGGCTGGGTTGAGCGACAGATTCTGGTCTTTGGCCATTTTAATAGATACAGGCTCGAAATCCCCGAGGAACGTAGAACAGCAGAGCATTCTTCCGCAGGGACCGATGCCGCCGAGCATCTTGGCTTCGTCACGGACACCGATCTGTCTAAGCTCGATTCTCGTTTTGAAAACAGACGCGAGATCCTTGACGAGTGTCCGGAAATCGACGCGTCCATCGGCAGTAAAATAAAAGATCACTTTATTGCGATCAAATGTATATTCAACATCGACAAGATTCATGTCCAATTTATGTTCACGGATTTTTTTCACACAAACCTGGTAGGCTTTTTGAGCATTGTCTTTGTTTTCATCCACGGTGAGTTTATCCTTGTCATCCGCCATGCGGATCACTTTCTTAAGAGGTAACACCACATCTTCTTCATCTATGGATTTATTAGCAATGACAACTTTTCCGAATTCAATCCCGCGGACCGTTTCCACAATGACGTAGTCTTCCGTCGTCATACGCAGTCCACCTGGATCAAAGTAGTAGACCTTACCGGCTTGTTTAAATCGGACACCTACAACTTCGATCATACGATCATCACCTCTGTAGTTGAAGGGTAAGTTGTTCCATCACTAAATTAGGATGGACATTTTGATTTATCTTTCGTTTTGCCTCAAGAATGCTGGAAAGACCTCTGGCTGCCGACTGTCGTGACCATCTCATGACCGACTGGTTCAATTTCTCTTTCTCTGAAATGAAAACGATCGAATCTTCCCGGTCCAAAAGTTGATGGATCATATCCTGAAACCAGAGTATGAGCACGTCAAGACCGCGCTGCAGCTGGGTGCGTTCCTTAAAGTGAGGCATCCATTGATGGTTGATAAACAAAAGTCCTTCATTTGGTTTGTTTTGAAGCACTTCAATTAATTGTATCACTATTTTTCTAGCATTCGCAAACCACTCATCCTCATTCATCTCCAGTGCTTCCGTCATGTTATTCGTCAAAGCCGCAAGCAGGCGGGCGTTTGAGTTGGAAACGCCTTCTTCAATTAATTTTTTCTCCATGATATGCGCCTGGAGCGGTTGAAAAGCCAGCAGCTGGCATCTGGATCGGATAGTATCCAGAATCGTGGCGCCGTTTTCCGTTAACAGCATCGCGGTTGTCTGCCGGCTCGGCTCCTCGAGGAACTTCAACAGGCGGTTCGCCGCGTTGACGGTCATTTTTTCTGCATCCACAATGATATAGACTTTACGGTTGGACTCCAGTCCTGTGTATGTGAATTCCTTTTGCAGATGAAGGATCTGGTCTTTTTTAATAGACTGTCCATCCGGTTCTATCCAGTGCAGATCGGGGTGGTTCCCCGAATCGATACGGTGGCAGTCGCGGCAGTTCTGACACGGTTCCGCCCCGTCTTTATTTTTACAGAAAATACTTTTCGCAAATAGTAAACTCATTTCTTTTTTTCCAGTGCCGCGATCTCCCTGAAATAGATAGGCGTGGGAGATGCGGTCTTTCTTGAAGCTGTTGACCAGCATCTGAGCCGCTAACGGCTGTAATTGTTTCATATCCTGCCACGTCTGCATGTACATACCGTCCTTATGTGTAAAGATTAATCAGCAGACCTTTCATTTCACCCATCAATCCAAGCAGGTCGACCGAACGCTTCTCCTGATCCATCACCATTTCCGTAAGTTCCAGAAGCTGCTCATCAATGGTTTCAATGAGCGTAAGCCTGCGCGTCTGTCCATGAGGACTCCATTGCTGGGACTGCTTGAGGTTTGTGCCGTACTGCACGGATTCTTTAATGAAATCCTTGATGAGACGTTTATATTTAGCAAGATCCCTGAAGGAACGGGAGCGCGCAACGCGTTCCCCCTGGGCCGTAATCGTCTCCACAAGCCGGTCCAGCTGATTCTGCTGCAGCTGCTGAGTCTGGGTCTGGATGATCGTACCGAACGTCCGGTTTCCCTGAGGTATCTTTCCTGTGTTTTTAACAGGGCCTTCCACATTTGCTCTTATATCCTGATTGATTTTCATAAGAGCCTCTTAAAAATGGAAAAAGGAATCGACAGGTAAGATGAACACCGTCGCTCCTCCGACTTCCACCTTCACAGGTTTCGGAATGTACGAGTCGGCATTCCCCCCCATTGGAGAAATCGGTGCCACCATCTGTTCGCGCTGGCTGCAATTTTCCCTGATGATATCGAGGGCACGATCGACGTGATCATCTTCACAGCCGATCATGAATGTCGTATTTCCTTCCCTGAGAAAACCACCGGTGGTCGAAAGTTTAGTTGTTTTAAAGTCATTTTTGGATAACGCATCATTTAAACGGCTGCTGTCCTTATCCTGGACGACCGCAATAATCATTTTCATGAGAACAGCCCTCCTGTTTGGGTGTTTTCTCCTATTATAACAAATCGCGGAAGGATTATGAGGGTAAGGACGCACGTAGAATTCTTGAGGCGTCCTTTTTCACTTCGTCGAACGACCGGCCGGCATCAATGATTTGAATACGGTCTTTACTGCGTGCGGCAAGTTCCTCATAAGCCTCGTGGACTTTTTTGTGAAAAGCAAGATGTTCTAAATCGAGACGGTTCTGTTCCCGTCCTTTGTTCTGTGCAATCCTGTCGAGACCCTCTTCCGGGTTTATATCAAACAGCAGAGTCAGGTCCGGCATGCAGTCTTCTATCGCAAACTCATTGATTTGATAGACCTCTTCCATACCAAGCCCCCGGGCAGCACCCTGGTAGGCCAGACTGGAATCGACGAAACGGTCACACAATACAATGCTCCCTTTCTCTAAAGCGGGTAAAACCTTTTCAACAAGGTGCTGCCTCCGGGCTGCTGCATACAACAGTGCCTCTGTCCGTGCATCCATTTCTGTATGGTCCGGATTCAGGATGACTTCTCTAATTTTTTCTGCAATACGGATTCCACCCGGTTCCCTAGTTTCCATGACCGGGTATCCCTCACTCCGAAGTTCAGCGGCGATTTCTTTCAGCATGGATGACTTTCCAGCCCCATCGCCGCCTTCAAATGTTACAAACAATCCCTTCACAATCATTCTCCTTTAAACACTCGCACCCCTGTTGCCATATCTAAGTTCTGAAAACGTGCGCCCTTCTCCACCAAAGAGTGGACGGCCTGGATATGTGTACTGGAAAGGCGTTCCCCTTTGAGTATCAAAGGGATTCCGGGTGGATAAGGGATGATGGCTTCGGCGGCTGCCTGTCCTTCCGCTTCGTTCCAGTCCATAAGAACGACCGGTTTTTCCCTCATCTCCCAATAACTCCATTCCAATGTTTGAATAGGTGGAAACGATATTTGATCTTGCTTTATTGTAGCATGGTTTTCCGTCTTTTTTAATTTGTTATCGACGAAAGCCAGTTGTTTCTTTAAGTTAGCCAAGGAAAAATAAGGCTCCAGCCCTAACACGAGCAGCACCTGGTCCGTTGAAGCCATCTCGGGGACCAGTCCCTGCTTTTCCAATACATCAGCTACAGCAAAGCCTGTGTTCGTCTCAGGCTCAAGAATGATCTTCATTGTATCGTCCCAAGGAGTGATGGGAAGAACACGCCAATGCTCCGGATAACCTTCAAATACTGCCCGCACATCCTTAATGAAAGAAACAAGCGTTTTCCGATCCTCTGTAGACCACTGCTGTAAGTAATCCCTTGCCAGATCAAGACTCGCCATCAATGGATAGGAAGGACTGCTTGATTGAAGCATCTGCAGGTAGTGGCGCAGACGGGCTGAAGAGACGCGGCACCCCTTTATATGCAGGTAAGAAGCCATCGTCATCGCCGGGGCCATTTTATGGGCCGACTGGACGACGGCGTCGGCCCCCGCTTTTAAGGCCGGCTCCGGGAATGGAGGTCCTAAATGAAAATGAACACCATGAGCTTCATCAATCAGCAGAGGAATATCCCGGCTGTGGACAACGGAAGCGATCTCTCTCAAAGGATACGTCCGGCCGAAATAATCGGGATAGGTTAAAAAAACAGCACGGCTGTCCGGATATTGGTCGAGCGCTTTTTGGATAGACGATGGTGTGACCCGGCTGTAGCGGCCCGTATCCTCCTCATATTCAGGGGCAATGAATACTGGTTTTGCTCCCGCCAGTTCTATACCATTCAGAACAGATTTATGACAGTTCCGCTGCACGATGATTTCATCACCCGGCCCGCAGACTGTTAAGAGGAGCGCCATATTTCCAACCGTCGTACCATTCACGAGGAAAAACGTCTCTTCACTTCCAAAAAAACGAGCCGCGTGGTCCTGCGCCTCGCGTATGACGCCCTCCGGAGCATGCAGATCGTCCAATCCACTGATTTCTGTCGCATCCAGTCCAAGAAAGCCGGTATCCTCTCCCTTATATATCTGCCCGTATTTATGACCTGGAACATGAAAAGAAATCGGTTCTTTCTCTCTATTTTTCTGCAGCGCCTCATAAAGAGGCGTCGATTTTAAATTCACGCGCACTCCATCCTTTCTTCTTCCTCTACACTACCGGAGATCGCCTCCTCAGGCAATCCACCGAAGATTTGCCGACCCCTGCAGGGTTTAAAGAGCAAGTCTGTCCTTTTACTCTATAAATTTGAAACAGAAAAAAAGAAGACCTTCTGTTTAACAGAAAATCTTCCTTTTCAAATGATCATTTGATAATGTTCCAAGCATCAGCGATGCCCGTCTGGTAAGTGAAGCCTTGGTATCCACCGGCCGCACGGCTTGAGAATCCGCGATCTTTTTCTACTGGTAAAGACAAACCACTTCAAGATCATTGTTGGTACAAGTCACCATACGTCAGGAGGGAATCATGGACTTCTGTGCCTCTGCCATTTTCTTCACAAAATGCACATACTTCGGATCATCCGCCGGTGTGTCTTTTATTTCTGATTCACAGGCTTCGCAGATATAAATTTTCAATAAATATAATCCCTGGTCGGTTTTCCTCTCACAAATGCTGCATCGATCTTTCCTACTCATCGCTATCCCCCTCTTTCCGTGCGATTTAAATGCTACAGCCTTAGTATGTCCAAAACTATGAATCTTATACTTTCAAGGTCTATGTACATGCAAAAAAAGATAGAAAAAAACCTCCAGGACAATCCTGAAGGTTTTGTGTGACGTGGCAGCGTCCTACTCTCACGGGGGTAAACCCGACTACCATCGGCGCTGAAGAGCTTAACTGCTGTGTTCGGCATGGGAACAGGTGTGACCTCTTCGCCTTCACCACCACATCAATATAAAGTTTGAGGTGAACCCTCAAAACTGGATAAGGAAACAACTATTGATTAAAACATCATTCACGAAGTATATATAGATAAGTCATCGATCCATTAGTATCCGTCAGCTCCACGTGTCACCACGCTTCCACCTCGGACCTATCAACCTCATCGTCTCTGAGGGATCTTATCTGCTCGAAGCAGAGGGAAATCTCATCTCAAGGGGGGCTTCATGCTTAGATGCTTTCAGCACTTATCCCGACCACACGTAGCTACCCAGCGATGCTCCTGGCGGAACAACTGGTACACCAGCGGTGTGTCCATCCCGGTCCTCTCGTACTAAGGACAGCTCCTTTCAAATTTCCAACGCCCACGACGGATAGGGACCGAACTGTCTCACGACGTTCTGAACCCAGCTCGCGTACCGCTTTAATGGGCGAACAGCCCAACCCTTGGGACCGACTACAGCCCCAGGATGCGATGAGCCGACATCGAGGTGCCAAACCTCCCCGTCGATGTGGACTCTTGGGGGAGATAAGCCTGTTATCCCCGGGGTAGCTTTTATCCGTTGAGCGACGGCCCTTCCATACGGTACCGCCGGATCACTAAGCCCGACTTTCGTCCCTGCTCGACTTGTAGGTCTCGCAGTCAAGCTCCCTTGTGCCTTTACACTCTGCGAATGATTTCCAACCATTCTGAGGGAACCTTTGGGCGCCTCCGTTACTCTTTAGGAGGCGACCGCCCCAGTCAAACTGCCCACCTGACACTGTCTCCGGACCGGATTACGGTCCTGGGTTAGAATGTCCGTACAGCAAGGGTAGTATCCCACCAGCGCCTCCACCGAAGCTGGCGCTCCGGTTTCCAAGGCTCCTACCTATCCTGTACAAGCTGTACCAACATTCAATATCAGGCTGCAGTAAAGCTCCACGGGGTCTTTCCGTCCTGTCGCGGGTAATGTGCATCTTCACACATAGTATAATTTCACCGGGTCTCTCGTTGAGACAGTGCCCAAGTCGTTGCACCTTTCGTGCGGGTCGGAACTTACCCGACAAGGAATTTCGCTACCTTAGGACCGTTATAGTTACGGCCGCCGTTTACTGGGGCTTCGGTTCAACGCTTCGCATAAGCTAACGCATCCCCTTAACCTTCCAGCACCGGGCAGGTGTCAGCCCCTATACTTCGCCTTACGGCTTCGCAGAGACCTGTGTTTTTGGTAAACAGTCGCTTGGGCCTTTTCACTGCGGCTCCTCGGCAGAGGAGCACCCCTTCTCCCGAAGTTACGGGGTCATTTTGCCGAGTTCCTTAACGAGAGTTCTCCCGCTCACCTTAGGATACTCTCCTCGCCTACCTGTGTCGGTTTGCGGTACGGGCACCTCTTTCCTCATTAGAGGCTTTTCTTGGCAGTGTGAAATCAGGAGCTTCGGTACTATAGTTCCCTCCCCATCACAGCTTGACGTTGTCGGGCGGATTTGCCTATTCCGACCGTCTCACTGCTTGGACGTGCACATCCAATGGCACGCTCTCCCTATCCTCCTGCGTCCCCCCGTCATTCAAACGGAAAGGAGGTGGTACAGGAATATCAACCTGTTGTCCATCGCCTACGCCTTTCGGCCTCGGCTTAGGTCCCGACTAACCCTGAGAGGACGAGCCTTCCTCAGGAAACCTTAGGCATTCGGTGAAAGAGATTCTCACTCTTTTTTCGCTACTCATACCGGCATTCTCACTTCTAAGCGCTCCACCAGTCCTTACGGTCTGACTTCGCAGCACTTAGAACGCTCTCCTACCACTGATCATAAGATCAATCCGCAGCTTCGGTGGTGTGTTTAGCCCCGGTACATTTTCGGCGCAGAGTCACTCGACCAGTGAGCTATTACGCACTCTTTGAATGATGGCTGCTTCTAAGCCAACATCCTGGTTGTCTAAGCAACTCCACATCCTTTTCCACTTAACACACACTTTGGGACCTTAGCTGGCGGTCTGGGCTGTTTCCCTCTCGACCATGAACCTTATCACCCACGGTCTGACTCCCAGAACAAAGTCTATGGCATTCGGAGTTTGACTGAATTCGGTAACCCGATAGGGGCCCCTCGTCCAATCAGTGCTCTACCTCCATGACTTTCTATTCTGAGGCTAGCCCTAAAGCTATTTCGGAGAGAACCAGCTATCTCCGTGTTCGATTGGCATTTCACCCCTACCCACACCTCATCCCCGTAATTTTCAACTTACGTGGGTTCGGGCCTCCAGTCAGTGTTACCTGACCTTCACCCTGGACATGGGTAGATCACACGGTTTCGGGTCTACGACCGCATACTCATTCGCCCTGTTCAGACTCGCTTTCGCTGCGGCTCCGCTTCTGCTGCTTAACCTCGCATACGGTCGTAACTCGCCGGTTCATTCTACAAAAGGCACGCCGTCACCCATTAACGGGCTCCGACTACTTGTAGGCACACGGTTTCAGGTTCTATTTCACTCCCCTTCCGGGGTGCTTTTCACCTTTCCCTCACGGTACTGGTTCACTATCGGTTACTAGGGAGTATTTAGCCTTGGGAGATGGTCCTCCCGGATTCCGACGGAATTCCTCGTGTTCCGCCGTACTCAGGATCCACTCCGGAGAGAGGAAGATTTCGACTACAGGGCTGTTACCCTCTTCGGCTGATCTTTCCAGATCGATTCGTCTATCTTCCTCCTTGATAACTCCAAAGGAGTGTCCTACAACCCCAGAAAGCAAGCTTTCTGGTTTGGGCTGATTCCGTTTCGCTCGCCGCTACTTGGGAAATGGCGTTTGCTTTCTCTTCCTCCGGGTACTTAGATGTTTCAGTTCCCCGGGTCTGCCTTCCTATACCTATGTATTCAGTATAGGATACTGTCCCATTACGAACAGTGGGTTTCCCCATTCGGAAATCTCCGGGTCAAAGCCTGCTTACGGCTCGCCGGAGCATATCGGTGTTAGTCCCGTCCTTCATCGGCTCCTAGTACCAAGGCATCCACCGTGCGCCCTTATTCACTTAACTATCTTCGTGAAAAGACGTTTATATAAATCAATTAGATGTCTTGTCATCATGATCTCATCGCTAGATGAGTCATAATTCCTTATCCAGTTTTCAAGGTTCACAAATTTGAAAGATGCTTTGATCTCTCAAAACTGAACAACCAACACAGTACGTTTCCGTAATATCCTTAGAAAGGAGGTGATCCAGCCGCACCTTCCGATACGGCTACCTTGTTACGACTTCACCCCAATCATTGGCCCCACCTTCGGCGGCTGGCTCCAAAAAGGTTACCTCACCGACTTCGGGTGTTGCCAACTCTCGTGGTGTGACGGGCGGTGTGTACAAGGCCCGGGAACGTATTCACCGCGGCATGCTGATCCGCGATTACTAGCGATTCCGGCTTCATGCAGGCGAGTTGCAGCCTGCAATCCGAACTGAGAATGGTTTTATGGGATTTGCTACACCTCGCGGCTTCGCTGCCCTTTGTACCATCCATTGTAGCACGTGTGTAGCCCAGGTCATAAGGGGCATGATGATTTGACGTCATCCCCGCCTTCCTCCGGTTTGTCACCGGCAGTCACCTTAGAGTGCCCAACTGAATGCTGGCAACTAAGATTAGGGGTTGCGCTCGTTGCGGGACTTAACCCAACATCTCACGACACGAGCTGACGACAACCATGCACCACCTGTCACTTGGTCCCCGAAGGGAAATCCCTATCTCTAGGGAGGTCCAAGGATGTCAAGACCTGGTAAGGTTCTTCGCGTTGCTTCGAATTAAACCACATGCTCCACCGCTTGTGCGGGCCCCCGTCAATTCCTTTGAGTTTCAGCCTTGCGGCCGTACTCCCCAGGCGGAGTGCTTAATGCGTTAACTTCAGCACTAAGGGGTGGAAGCCCCCTAACACCTAGCACTCATCGTTTACGGCGTGGACTACCAGGGTATCTAATCCTGTTTGCTACCCACGCTTTCGCACCTCAGCGTCAGAAACAGACCAGAGAGTCGCCTTCGCCACTGGTGTTCCTCCACATATCTACGCATTTCACCGCTACACGTGGAATTCCACTCTCCTCTTCTGTCCTCAAGTTCCCCAGTTTCCAATGACCCTCCACGGTTGAGCCGTGGGCTTTCACATCAGACTTAAGGAACCGCCTGCGCGCGCTTTACGCCCAATAATTCCGGACAACGCTTGCCCCCTACGTATTACCGCGGCTGCTGGCACGTAGTTAGCCGGGGCTTCCTCGTCAGGTACCGTCAAGGTACCGCTCTATTCGCACGGTACTTGTTCTTCCCTGACAACAGAACTTTACGATCCGAAGACCTTCATCGTTCACGCGGCGTTGCTCCGTCAGACTTTCGTCCATTGCGGAAGATTCCCTACTGCTGCCTCCCGTAGGAGTCTGGGCCGTGTCTCAGTCCCAGTGTGGCCGATCACCCTCTCAGGTCGGCTACGCATCGTTGCCTTGGTGAGCCGTTACCTCACCAACTAGCTAATGCGCCGCGGGCCCATCTGTAAGTGATAGCGAGAAGCCATCTTTCAACTTATCTTCATGCGAAGAAAAGTATTACCCGGCATTAGCCCCGGTTTCCCGGGGTTATTCCGATCTTACAGGCAGGTTGCCCACGTGTTACTCACCCGTCCGCCGCTCGTTCCACGAGCTTCACCCCGAAGGGATCCGCTCGCTTCCCGCGCTCGACTTGCATGTATTAGGCACGCCGCCAGCGTTCGTCCTGAGCCAGGATCAAACTCTCCATAAAAGTAGTTTGACTTGCTCATTTGCACACCGAATGTGCTTGTTTCAAATTTCTTCATTAAAGAAGAAATGTTTTGACGTACTGGTTGGTTCGTTCAGTTTTCAAAGATCAAATGTTGTCGGCCGTTTGAAAACAGCGACTTAATCATCTTAACATGTGTTGTTTTTCATGTCAACAACTTTTTTTCGTTAAGTTGAGAAAGCGTTTGGCTGTCGTTTTTGGCGACAAATACTAATTTATCATGGGAAGCCGTTTGTGTCAACAACTTTTTTCATGATTCGTTTTGGCGTTTTTCAACACCGCGCCGCTCTCTTAAAGCGACAAGTAATAATTTATCACGGATACGAACCTAACGCAATAGTTTTTCGTTATTTTCTCATATTCTTTTTGTTCCACAAATAAAAGCGGCAGGAAACCCGCCGCTTTTATAAAACCCAGATATGAATGGCTGTTAACGACAGTACACCCGGAAGCCCTAAAAGAAGGGACACACCGGCTGTAAATCCATTGATTGGAATATGCAGCCCGAACTGCGCTCCAAACAGATTCACAAAAAACAGAAGAATAACGGCTACAATCAACCGCGTAAGCCCAGCCCCCAACCACTTCAACGGCTTCACAGGCATGCCGGTGATTAACAAAAGAGGTACAGCGAGACTCAACAATAATACGACCAGTATCGGATCCATAAAAAACCCCCTGTCTGATTAACTGCTCTGGGAACAGTATATGAAATCAGACAGGGGGCTAGTACAAAGGTTCAGGATAATGCGTTGATTCCTCTGTATCTTGCTTCTCTTAATAGATAGAAATACTTCGCTTTGACTAAAGCCAGATCGTTCAAACCTTCTTCACTCGGTTCAATGCTTTGTTCGATAATGGTGTTTAAGCTTTCCCATTCGTGTTTCATCTTCCTGATACGAAGGAGAAGCTCCTGATCCATTTCTTTTTTAATCTTCTTCTGTTTACCGAACAAATCCATCACCTTCTTCTATAGTTCTCTCCGACCTTCCAGCGCTTTCGACAACGTTACTTCATCGGCATACTCCAAATCGCCGCCGACTGGAAGTCCGTGGGCGATCCTTGTCATCCGAATCCCTGAAGGTTTAACAAGGCGGGAGATATACATCGCTGTGGCTTCCCCTTCAATGTTCGGATTCGTCGCCAGGATCAGTTCCTCGACTCCTTCATCCTTAAGCCGGTTGATTAGACTCTCGACATTGATATCCTCAGGTCC
This sequence comes from Halobacillus sp. ABH2_015, assembly GCF_056158945.1. Lineage (NCBI taxonomy): Bacteria > Bacillati > Bacillota > Bacilli > Caryophanales > Bacillaceae > Halobacillus > Halobacillus sp. ABH2_015. Next base: position 3,620,887 of record NZ_JBSWUG010000002.1, on the reverse strand, counting down.
AATCCCGTCCATTGGTGAAATCGCCCCGTGAAGGACATGGTACTTCCCACTGAATTCCTTCATTTTCTCCATGGCGATTACATCCTTGGGATCCTGCACCACACATATCAGTTTTTCATCCCTTGATTCATCCTGACAGATGGAACATGGATCCTGGTCTGTAATATGGCCGCAGATCGAGCAGTGGGTCAGTTCACGCTTGGCATTGACGAGGGACTTGGCAAAGTCCAGCACGTCGTCTTCTTCCATCTCCAGCACGAAAAAAGCCAGGCGGACCGCCGTTTTCGGACCGATCCCTGGCAGCTTTGTAAAACTGTCAATCAGTTTTGATATTGGTTCCGGGTAATACATGAGAATTCCTCCTAGAACATTCCTCCAGGCATCCCTTTCGTGAATTGTCCCATAGTATCATTAGTCTTATCGTCCACTTGCTTGATGACATCATTCGTCGCCGTAATGATAAGGTCCTGCAGCATTTCCACATCATCCGGATCGACTACTTCCTCATCAATGACAACATCGGTAATTTCTTTTTTCCCGTTTGCCGCCACTTTAACCATACCGCCTCCTGCAGAAGCTTCAAAAGTCATCTCGTAAAGCTCTTCCTGAGCCTTCATCATTTTCTTCTGCATTTTCTGCATCTGTTTCATCATATTGTTCATGTTTCCACCACCACGCATGGGGCATTCCTCCTTGTGGGATTGTTAGTCCTGGATTTCAATCAGGTCATCCCCGAAGTGTTTTCGGGCTTCTGAAATATGCGGGTCCTCCTGGGGCTCCTGCGGCGTACTTTCTCCGTTTTCCTCCCCGTCCACTTCCGGCACTTCATCCGGAGCCTGTTTCTGCTTCCGGACATATTCCTCTCGCAGTTCCTGCCAATTCTGTTCAGGAATCGGAATGATTGTCATCGGCTTTCCTGCATACTCCGTCAAAAGGGGTTCGATCGTCTTTTGATGCTCCAGAGCCAGGGAGCAGTGAATATCATAGCGGAAAGCCAGGACGAGCGCCTTCGGTGATGCAGCCCGCGGTTTGCTGTTTAACAGTGTCGCATGAGCCGGCGCATTCTGCTGCTTGAGCGCCTCCATAAAGTCAGCCCAGCGACTCTGGATATTTTTAATCTCTTCCTTCGAAGCTTCACTCAGGACCTGCCTGATCCGCTCATATGGAACATTATACCCTTTTCTTCCTGATTTTGCAGGCGCACGTTTTTTAGCAGGCTGGGCAGAAGCCTGAGGCGCCGGTCCGCTTTCCTTTAGAGCTGCCAGCTGTTTTTCAAGCTCCTGGATTTTCCCGGACAGCTTTTCGACAGCACTGGAATCAACCGCCTGTGCTGACGGAGGACCTGCCTGTACTTCGACCATGTTCAGCATGGCGATTTCTATGAAGACTTTCGGACTTGTCGTCCATTTCATTTCCTGCTGACAGTGATTCAATTCACGGATCGCCTGCTGAATCCATCCGGGTGTGAGCTCTGTGGAAAGGTTCCGGAACGAATCATCCGGAATGGCACGTTCCAGGTTCTGTTCAAGGTCCGGAGCACTTTGATACAGCAGAAGGTCTCTTAAATAATAGATAAGATCGAAAACAAAACGGCCCGGATCTTTCCCCTGCTGGATCAGATCATCCACCGCTTCCAGAGCTGATCTGGCTTCTTGATCGTTCAAGGCTCTCAAGACAGCGGTAAGCTTTGCCTGCGATACGGACCCCGTCACAGCCAGGACATCGTCCATCGTCACTTCCTCTTCACTGTAGGAAACGGCCTGGTCCAACAAACTTAAGGCATCACGCATGCCGCCTTCTGCCGTTAGAGCAATGATTTCCAAAGCCTCAGGGACCACGGCAATCTCTTCCGCTGCTGTGATTTTCACCATCCGGTCGACCATCGACTTTTGGGAAATTCGTTTGAAGTCAAACCGCTGACACCTGGATATGATCGTCAACGGAATTTTGTGCGGTTCAGTCGTCGCCAGAATGAAGATCACGTGCTTTGGAGGTTCCTCCAATGTTTTCAAAAGGGCGTTGAACGCACCCATGGAAAGCATGTGAACCTCATCAATGATGTAGACCTTGTACGGCACCGCGCTCGGGGCATATTTAACCTTGTCCCTGATTTCACGTATCTGCTCCACCCCGTTGTTGGAAGCAGCGTCAATCTCTATGACATCAGAGATGGAGCCATCCTGGATGCCAAGACAGGCATCGCATTCATTACACGGCTCTTTCACAGGGGAGCGTTCGCAGTTGACGGCCTTTGCGAAAATTTTGGCCGCACTCGTTTTTCCCGTCCCCCTGGGTCCGGAAAATAAATACGCATGTGAAAACTTTTCCTGTACTATTGCGTTCTGCAGTGTCCGCGTAATGTGCGATTGCCCAACGACACCTTCAAAATCCCGGGGACGCCATACACGATATAAAGCCTGGTAGCTCATAAAACCGTTCTCCCTTTTTAGTTTCATTCCCATTATACCTGATAGACATTCCTGCTGTGAACCATTACCGGCAGACAAGAAGACAGTCAGGGGGATCGTCTATAAATGATAGAAAAAAGGAGCCGTTATGAACGTATCATAACGGCTCCCCTTATATGTGAATCATGTGTGTACGACTTATGTAATGCCGTGCACCCACCTTCGATGGCAGAGCCCTAAGCGTTACTTATGGTTGTGGCTCGACCCAGGCACTCCCGCGGCACACGGGAGGGTCAGCTTACTGCTGCTTCCTTCCGGACCTGACAGGGTTCACTGGTTCCCATTGCGCAGGACCTGAGTGTCAACACCACTCACATAAGGCAGACCTTAAAGCTGTGCCACCTCGGGTGGGAATTCGGCCTCGCTATAGCGGATTGCGAGTACAGGGCACCGCTACCTCCCCGCTTAGCACGGCATAAACAAGTATAGCGATTTTCAGCAGAAAATGCAATGGTTTCATACTGTTAATTATCTACAGCCGGTTTCTTTTTCTTCTTCGACCGGAGGCTGCGGAAAAAATGAGACAGCATCTCCCCGCATGCTTCTCCCAGAACACCGGGCACAACTTCAGATCGATGGTTGAAACGATTATCCTCCAAAAGCTGGTACAAGCTTCCGGCACAGCCGGCTTTAGGATCGGCCGCTCCGTATACGACCCGGGGAATTCTCGACTGCAGAATGGCTCCTGCACACATGGGGCAGGGCTCCAAGGTCACATATAACGTGCAGTCTTCCAGACGCCAGCTGCCCTCATGCTCATTGGCACGCTCAATTGCGATGAATTCGGCATGGGAAGAAGCGCGCTGGGATTGTTCGCGCTGATTGTACCCGGAAGCAATCACCTGATTGTCTTTGACGATAACAGCACCAATCGGCACTTCTCCTTCCGCCTCTGCTTTTTCCGCTTCCACCATGGCAAGCTCCATAAAGTGCTCATCTTCCATCCGGACCACCTCCTTTTCCTATAGAAAGACTGATAGAAAAAATCCTGTTCCTCGAATCCAGAAATGGATTTTAAGAATAAATCCGTTTTTTTGTTTCATACATTGATAAAGGATGAGAAAGGATGTGAGACATGTGCAGATTCATATTGTTCAAGAGGGAGACTCTGTGTATTCGATCGCCCGTCTTTATGATAGTACGCCAAACGACATCATCGAAGCAAACGAATTAGAGACGCCGGGAGAACTTGTCATCGGTCAGGCTCTTGTGGTTCCTATCGTCGGACAATACTATTTTGTTCAGTCGGGAGACAGTTTATATACGATTGCTGAACAATTCAATATGACGGCGGATCGCCTGGCAGCCGTCAATGGACTGAATACGGACAGCGCTCTCGCTGTCGGGCTGCGGCTTTATATTCCGGACCAGCCCCCGACACCGATTACGAGCAATGCGTACATTGAACCCTATGGAGGAACCGTCTCCGACACCCTCCGGCAGTCAGCAGAGAGCCGGGCCGTGAACCTGACTTATCTGGCCCCCTTCAGCTATGAAATCCAGGAGGACGGCACATTAAAAGCACCTCCGCTCGACAATTTCAAGGAAATTGCCAGGAAAAACGATGCGACTCTCATGATGGTCGTCACCAACCTGGCTGATGACGGGTTCAGTGCAGAATTGGGCAGAACAATTCTCAGCGACGAGGCCCTTCAAGACAAACTGCTCGATGAAATCATTCAAATTACGAAACAGGTAGGATTCAAGGATGTCCATTTTGATATGGAATTCCTTCCTCCGGATATGAAAGATTCCTATAATCAATTTCTTCGCAAAGCAAAACAGCGTCTATCCAAGGAAGGACTGCTCATTTCGACAGCGCTCGCTCCTAAAACGAGTGCCGACCAGAAAGGCGACTGGTATGAAGCCCACGATTATAAAGCCCACGGGGAAATCGTAGACTTCGTCGTCTTGATGACCTACGAATGGGGATACAGCGGCGGTCCGCCACGCGCCGTGTCTCCGATCGGCCCTGTCACAGATGTTGTGAATTATGCATTGTCGGAAATGCCGGCTCAGAAAATTCTGCTTGGCCAGAACCTCTATGGATATGACTGGACGCTTCCGTACGAACCCGGGGGAGAATTCGCCAAAGCCCTCAGTCCGCAGCAGGCCATTCAGACAGCCCGGAAAAATAATGTGGCAATTTCATACGACCAGAAGGAGCAGGCCCCCTATTTCACGTATACGGATGGAGATGGAAAAAAGCATGAGGTGTGGTTCGAAGACGCCAGATCCATACAAAAGAAATTCGATCTGATTAAGGAAAAGAACCTGCTTGGAATCAGCTACTGGAAGCTCGGACTATCCTTCCCCCAGAACTGGGTCCTTCTCAGCAATCAATTCAGCGTGAAAAAAAATCCATAAAAGAAGCCGCTTCTCATGAGAGAGGCGGCTTTTCTTCTTTTCCAACAAAGGTGACCGTGACCGGATCAATATCAGCCTCCTGGAAAGCCTTGGTCAATCCACGGCGCTGGATGTCCTCTTTCGATACTCTCCGGTAAGGAATCTGCACATGGAAGGACTGTTCAAATGGAAACGGATCGAGGACGACCTGACGTGCGCTGTCCCACTGCGGATATATCCCCTCCGGCGCAAAATCGAACGTCTGTCTGAACCCGTCCTTAAACCACGGGATTTCCTCTTCCTTCGGTGTTCCCGGTTCCTGCATACACACATACAAAGAAAGATCATCACAGAACTGAAGGCGTTTGAAGTGAAGATGATAGACGTCGTAGGGAATGTCCATTTCCATCCATTCATACAAATCCTTCCGCCGTTTCTCCTCCTGCTTCAGGAATTCGACAATCACAGGATCATGGCTGTCCTCCTGAAAGAAGGAGGCATAATGCATGCTGCACAGCATCCCTGCATAAAAGGACTGGGAAGCCACTTCTCCAATCCCACGCTCATAAGCCTGGAGTTTTTCCTGGAGCGGATAATCGACAAACGTATACGGGTGGTTCTTCTCTTCATTCCATAAAGGCTTCTCATCCAAAGGAATCCAGGCCCGGTCATGCTGACGGATGGCCCAGTCCGCTTCTTCCCTCAGCTTCGAGCGCAGCAGAAAATGATTTTTCCAATGATCAACGAGGCTTCCTGAAATGCCGGCATGTTCGTGCTGGGGTATCATGATGAAGTGGTCCGTCTTTTCAATAACAATCATAAACGATCCTCCTAGTTCTTCATCCATTATGTAGGCAGACTTGTCCTTCCATTATATAGGATCACACGACCACTCACCACCGCTGGATCCGATTGATAGAAAAAGAGCCGTGGGGAGAATCCCCCGCGGCCCCATGGTGACGCAGATTATTTAAGAAGTTTCAATGCTTCGCGGTTAAAGGCAGGGATGTCATCCGGCTGTCGGCTGGTCACCAGCTGATCCTGACAGACGACGACTTCCTGGTCCTTATAATCCACGCCCGCATACTCCATATCGACAGCGATGGATTTGAACCCTGTAGCTGTACGGCCTTCCAGTGTTTTAGCTGTAATCAACAGCTGAGGTCCGTGGCAGATGGCGAAGACAGGCTTCTTCTCATCCATAAAGTGTTTAGCGAAGGAAACGAACTTCTCATCTCCGCGGAGAATATCCGGGGAAAATCCGCCCGGGATGAACAAGGCATCAAAGTCTTCCGGTTTTACATCATCAATGGACGTATCGATTTTGACCGAGGCTTCTCCCTGCTTGCCTTCCACTTCTTTTCCGGCTTCCCATTCAATGGTTGTCACTTCATGACCTTCCTTGGAAAAGGCATCCGCCGGCTGTGTATATTCGACATCTTCAAAATGGGACGTTACGAGACATGCAATCTTACTCATGAAAACTCAACTCCTTGAAAGATTTGTCCATTATTTTTTCCATAGATTGTCTTCCCGTTTGGCAGGCTTTTAAACACCGGTGACAGGTTCAGGTTACTTCGGATGCTTCATGGAGAAGGTCTGGAATGTGGTATCCTTTTGATTTTTATACACTTCCCTGCCGGCAATGGTGTTGATGATATGAACATTGCGGTGAACGGAAAGGCCGAGGTTCGTCGCCCCTGCTCCGTGGGAATGCACCAGGTTCGTCAAGGTGAAGAAGTGATGATCACGGCCGTCCTTGAATTCCAGATGGTAGTCACGGGACACCTTATACATCTGATCGGCTTCCCATTCGACCTGATCCTTATAGCGGTCCATAAACCATGAAGGAAGATGAGGCTTGTAGCCGGTGGCAAACACCACTTTGTCGGCATGATACGTATAGTCATACTCCTCCTGCCACTGGCGGCACTGAAGATCATAGCCCCCCTCTTCTGACGCTTCAATACCGTTGATCTCTGTCATCGGCTGGATAAGGACACGGCTGTCTTCCATCGCTGTCGTCCGGTGGTACAGTTTTGTATAAAGCCGTGTGAGCGTGTCCGGAGCAATCCCTTTACGGAGCGGATCAAGCGTACTTAACGCTTCTTTCCGCTGGTCAAAGCTCAGACTATGAAAATAATCCACATAATCAGGAGTAAACATCTCCTGGGCAAATTTTGCCGTATCGAGCTGGAACAATCCGCCCGATCTCGTCAAAAGCGTCACTTTCATATCACTGCGCTCCTGCTCCTCCAATAGATCGAGGAAAACTTCAAGTGCACTTTGACCGGAGCCGATAACCGCAACATGGCGCGACTTCAGCAGCTGATCCTTTTGGAACAGGTAACGGCTCGTATGAAGCACATCTTCATTCGGTAGGCGGTCCATGCCATCCAGGACGATCGGTTCGTTCCCAGTCCCCATCACGACGTGCCTGGACCGGTAATGCTTTCTTTCACCGGTCGTCGTCTCTTCGACAATCACTTCATAGTGCGGCGTCTTTTCTTCGTTATGATCGATCACATCTATAACCGTATGACCGAAGTGCAGGCCATCCACCTGACCAGCCACCCACTGCATATAATGATTGAACTCCTGTCTTGGAATTTCAAAGTGGCGGTGAAAGAAAAACGGAAACATACGGTTGTGTTCGTGCAGGTAATTGATAAATGTATAAGGACTCTTCGGATCAGCAAATGTTACAAGGTCGGCCAAAAACGGAACTTGAAGATCCATTTTTTCTATGAGCATGCCCGGATGCCAGTTGAACTCGATTGTCTGTTCAAAAAACAAACCGTCCACTTCGTCCGTCTGGTCGGCAAGTGCGGCAAGTCCAAGGTTGAAAGGCCCGATACCGATACCGATGATGTCTTTGATTTCTTCAGCCATAAAATACACTTCCTCTATCCATCCCATAAGCCGGGATAATTAATTTGGTTCCTTCCATAACTGGTTCAATGTAATGACGAGTACTGTTCCAATGAGAAGTCCATTGCTTAGAAGATTCTGCAGCACACCCGGGAGTCCTGTGAAGACGTCCGGCGGCAGAAACATCAGTCCGATCCCGAGCAGAAAAGACAGGCCTAGAATCGTCAGTTTCCGCTGATCGAGGGGTTCCATCGTCAAGTTCGACAAACCGAGGCCCATCAACTGTACAAACGTGGCTAAAAGCGCTGCATTCGCCACCGGAGCAGGCACAGAAGATATGAACCTGACCACAGGCGGAAAGAAAGACAGACCGGTCAGGAGCAGGGAAGCATAAAGGAACGGCTGCTTCCGTTTCTGTCCAGTCAGCTGCATAAATCCGGAGGAGGAAGCCAGCGAGACGTTGGCCACCGCAGAAAAAAGGGCGGTCAGGCCGTGGTTGATGCCCAAAAAGCCGCTCCCCCGGTTGATCTGCTCATATGTATACCGGGGCTTTCCATATATGGTCTGGCTGACAGCGATGACCGAAGCCACTAAATTCGACAGTAGAATCACGGCAGTAATCAATCCCAGGGGAAGAGTACCGAGAGTCATGGCCGGCGGTCCCCAGGCAAAAACTTCGGGAAGGGCAAACCACTCGACGGCTGTAGATTCAACGCCCTTCGCCGGAACAGCTATTTCATACAATACCCATCCTGCGCTGATCCCAATCAGGACAGCAAAACTTTTCATCCATCCCCGCCCAGTGATAGAAAGCCCGAGAACAAGGGCAAGCGTGACAAAAGCCGTCCACGCATCTGTCCCGTCAATACCCTCCGCTCCTTCCTGAAGGCCGAGCATCCCTTCAAGAAAGGTCCCGCTCAACTGAACGGTCAGCATAAATAAAAAAGCGCCGGTCACAAAAGGGGTAAAGACGAACAAAACCCGGTGGGACAATTTGAACAAGCCGAATAAAACTAAAAACAGTCCGGTCCACAGCATCGTCCCCTCCAGCACTTGAAGCGTCTCCATATAGGTATCCCCGTTCTGTTTTCCACTGAAAGCCATAACGGCAAAAATACTGATCCAAATACCGGCCGGACCTTCCATGATCGGAAGCTTATGACCGATCACTCCTTGAAGAAAGGATGCCGCCCCTACTACAAATAACGTCCGCTGCATCAACCCGGCAACCTCCGGAAAGGAAAGGCCGAACAAAGAGCCGATCACGATCGGCAGGGCGACAGCACTTGCCAGAAGAAACACAAACCACTGGACGGTTTCCAGCGTCTCTGTCATCCATTGCGTTGATTGTTTTTCCATTCTATCCACCTGCTGTCTACACTGATTTTTCTACATAAAACGTCATCGTTCCACGTGAAACGACAAATAGAAAAGCACAGCGGAAGGCTGTGCTTTTCCTGCTTATTCTTCTAATGTGGACGTATCACCTGTCGGAAGCCCGAGCTCCCACGACTTCAATAACCGCCGCATGATTTTACCACTTCTCGTTTTCGGTATCGTGTCCTTGATTTCGATTTCACGAGGGGCGGCATGGGCGCTGAGTCCCTTTTTCACAAACTGGCGGATGTCCTCCAGCAGCTCATCGGACTGCTCGTATCCATCCCGCAGTGTTATAAAGGCTTTAATGATTTCGCCCCGCTCTGGATCGGGTTTACCGATGACCCCTGCTTCTGCCACCGCTTCATGTTCAATCAGTTTGCTTTCCACCTCAAAAGGCCCTACGCGTTCGCCGGACGTGTTGATCACATCATCCAGACGGCCCTGGAACCAGAAGTAGCCATCTTCATCCTTATAAGCACTGTCTCCGGAGACGTACCAGCCGTTCAGGAAGTAGCTTTCGTACTTTCCGGGGTTGTTCCAGACGGCACGCATCATGGACGGCCATCCTTCTTTAACAGCGAGGTTCCCCATCTGATTGTCCGGGAGTTCGTTTCCTTCGTTATCTACGATGGCGGCCTCAATACCCGGGAACGGCTTACCCATCGATCCCGGTCGAATATCCATTGCCGGATAGTTACAGATCAGCATCCCGCCGGTCTCCGTCATCCACCACGTATCATGGATCCGCAGATCAAAGGCGGATAATCCCCATGTCACAACTTCAGGGTTCAATGGTTCTCCTACACTCAATACATGTCGGAGTGATGATAAGTCATGCTTTCCTGCCGCCTCTTTACCAGCACTCAACAATTTACGGAAGGCTGTGGGCGCCGAATACCATACCGACACATCATAGGCCGCAATTGTCCCGTACCAGTCATCCGGGCTGAAACGTCCACCGCGGATCACGTTGGTCACTCCGTTGAGCCACGGGGCGAATATTCCGTAGCTTGTACCGGTCACCCACCCGGGATCGGCGGTACACCAGTACACGTCGCCTTCCTTCAGATCGAGCACCCATTTTCCGGTTTGATAGTGCTGGATCATCGCATTGTGAACGTGGTAGACACCCTTCGGCTTTCCTGTTGAGCCGGAAGTATAATGAAGGAGCATTCCATCCTCCAAGTCGACCCATTCCACATCAAAAGATTCAGAGGCGGCCTTCATTTCCTCTTCATAGGAAATGTAGTTGCCAGGCGCTTCCCCGCCCACAAGGACAATCTGCTTCAAGTGCGGCAGATCATCGGCCGGTACACGCTCCAGCAAATCCGGTGTCGTGATCAGCATCGTCGCTTCGCTGTCCTCCAGACGATCCCGGACCGCCTGCTCCATAAAGGCTTCAAACAACGGGCCTGCGATCGCTCCCACCTTCAAAATGCCAAAGAAAGCCGCATAAAATTCCGGGCTTCTCGGCATGAAAAGGAAGACGCGGTCCCCTTTTTCTATATGGTGTTTTTTCAACACGTTGGCAAATTGGTTACTTTTTCTGCTCAGGTCTGAGAAACTCAGCGTTTCCTCCCTGTCCGGTGCGGAATAAATCAACGCCGGCTGATCTTTCTTGTCCGGGTTTTCCGCATGGCGGTCAATCGCTTCATAAGCGGCATTGACCCGTCCGGTGTCGTTCCAAGTAAAATGCTGCTTTGCATCGTCCCACTGAAAATTTTCATACGTCTGCTTGTAGTTTTCCATGTTGTGATTGCCTGATCGAGCTGGAATTGGCTGCATGTCCATTAAATCACCTCATTAGAATGTTTTTTGTAAACGTTTTCTGCATGTGGCAAAACAAAGCTCTGAAGGAAATCAGAGCCGCGCATTTTTTCTGAAAATTTCACGAATTACTTCTATTGTAGGGGATTACGAATGATTTTTAAAGAGTATTCTCCAAAGATTTACAGAAACGGGTCGGATGCCGGAGGAAATTGACAGGTTTCTCCTCCCTTCTATATAATAAACCCAACAGAACAAAGAGGTTTCTTAGCCCACCCCTCTATAAAAAACTAAGGATGTAGACGACACAAGCCGCTGCCCTTAGAGGCAGCGGCTTTTTATTTTACTTATATGGAGGAGACGATATTATGCCAGGACGAAATGAAGAGGAGCTTCCCCTTTCCCTGCTCGGAAACCAGGGAACAAGCTATTCGTTTGAATACGATCCGGAGGTATTGGAAACGTTCGACAATCAGCATCCGAACCGTGATTACTTTGTTAAATTCAACTGTCCGGAATTCACCACGCTCTGTCCGAAAACGAGACAGCCGGACTTCGCGACGATTTACATCAGCTACATCCCCGATGTGAAGATGGTGGAAAGTAAATCACTCAAGCTTTATCTATTCAGTTTCCGCAATCACGGCGACTTCCATGAGGACAGTGTGAACACGATCATGAACGACCTGATTGACCTCATAGATCCGCGCTACATCGAAGTGTGGGGGAAATTCACACCACGAGGCGGTATTTCCATTGATCCGTTCTGTAACTATGGAAAGCCTGGAACAAAATATGAGCAGATGGCCGATCACCGTCTGATGAATCACGATCTCTACCCTGAAAAAGTCGACAACCGCTGAAGAAAGACCAAGCGTTCCGTCAGAGACGATCCTATACAAAGGAGCTGCCCCGGTGGGACAGCTCCTTTTGGTTTACTGCTTATCGTTTTTATACTGCATATAGACGACCTGGGTTACGAGGAAGTCTTCCATACCGTGTTTACCATCGGCACCACCGAGGCCGGATTTCTTCATACCCGCATGATAGCCTTGAACAGCTTCGAAGTTTTCACGGTTCACGAATGTCTCCCCGAACTTCAGCTCGTTCACGACACGCATCGCTTCATTCATATCTTCCGTATAAACAGAAGAGGACAGACCATATTCCGTGTCATTTCCTTTTTCAATCGCTTCATCCAGCGTCTTGAATGTGGAAATCGGAATGACCGGACCGAAAATCTCTTCATGCATAATCTTCATATCATGGGTGACATTCGTCAAAATGGTCGGCTTATAGAAGAACCCTTTGTCCATGTCTGCGCGTTCCCCGCCAATTTCAATGTGGGCACCAGCATCCACAGCCTCTTTGACCATGGATTCCACTTCTTCGATGCGGTCCATACTGACGAGCGGACCAACTTCGGCTTGTTTATTTTCACGCGGGTTACCGAGTGTTTTATTTTCGAAGTTATGACGCAGCTTGCTGATCAGTTCTTCTGCGACACTTTCGTGTACGTAGACACGCTCGGCGTTTGTACACGCCTGTCCATTATTAGCTAAACGGGAAGTCGTTATGTTTTCCGCCGCTACATCCAGGTCGGCGCTGGCTGTTACGATAGCCGGTGCTTTACCGCCGAGTTCAAGGTTGACCTTCGTAATATTCTGAGCAGCCGCTTCCATGACTTTCGTTCCGGCTCCCACACTCCCCGTCATCGTAATCATGTGGACATCTTTATGCTTGGCAAGGGTATTGCCGATTTCAGAGCCTGTTCCTGTGACAAGGTTGTAGACCCCTTTAGGAATATCCTCCATGCTGTCGATGATTTTCGTGAATTCGACAGCTGTATTCGGTGTCTGCTGACTTGGCTTCAAGACGAGTGTACAGCCGGTAACAAGCGCTGTCGCTACTTTTCTTGCCAGAATAAACATCGGGAAATTCCAAGGGACGATTCCGGCTACGACACCAATCGGCTTTTTATAAATGAATATATTTTCGTTTGCACGATCACTCGGGACAATTTCCCCTTCAATACGGCGGGCCCATTCCGACATATACCGGAAATAATCAATTGCGAGATCTATTTCTCCGCTGGCCAGCTCATAATCTTTCCCCTGCTCTTCCTGAAGAAGATCAATGAACCGGTCACGGTTTTCTTCAATTTTATCTCCAAGGCGCCGGACGATTTTACCACGCTCGATATTCGGAGTCAGTTCCCAGCCCTTCTGCGCAGCAGCTGCTGCTTCCACTGCTTTGTTCACATCTTCCTCCGTCCCTTTGGGAATACGGGAGATGACTTCCTCTGTGGCTGGATTAACGACGTCAATCCACTCCGATCCATGTGACTGTGTATATTCACCATTCATGTATAATTGATGTTCCTTCATTGATGATCCTCCTCCATGCTTTTTGTCTCCTTCGTTCCACTTTGTTTCCTCAACTAAACGACAGAATGTGTTAAAGTTTCAGCGGACCATATAAAAAAGCCTTGAACATCAAGGCTTCCTACCATTCTAGAATATATCCCTTCACCTGCTTCATTTCCCCGGATTCGACTTTTTGATCTCCCTGGAAATACGGGTGTTCTTCCTTCAGGTGATACGTGATCGTTCCAGGGTCCAGATAAAGCTTGTACTCCAAATCTGTGACTTTATGAAGCGTAATTCCAGGTACTGTGGTCTGGTCTTCCCCTTCGCGGACGAGAAGAATATCAATCTGGTTATATCCTTCCGTCAATAAATGTTCCTTTAAATCCATAGTGGACTCCCCCGTCCTTTTTTTATAGTACGTTTTACCCTTCCTGCACCTTATACAAACTTTATATATGTAAGAGCGGGAAAAATCCCGCTGTCTATTTAATAACCGTATCCACGGCCGCCCATGTAAGAAGCACCGATAATGATCAAAAGGATGAACAAAACAACCAACAGTGCGAAACCACCGCCGTATCCTCCGCTCATTTCTTCCCCTCCTCTCTTTCCTACCTTATTACCTTATTCAGGTGGATAAGGAAAGACAGGGCAGGTGCGGATTTTGAAAGAATTCCCCCCGTGTCTGCACATTTTCAAAAAGTAAAGACACGCTTCAGGGAAAGAAAAGCAAAATAGACAGCCTGAAGAAAGAACAGCACGCCCCATACCGGAGATGGGATGATCCGGAAGGCGCGGGCCAGATTGGCGGCATCACCAGCCTGCCCCGGAGACACGAAGCTGATCCACATGATTTCAAACGCACTGGTTACGGACTCGACAAGGACGAGGGAGGCGAGCAGAAGAAGGACATACTGCACAATCGTGTCATGACCGGTCCGAAGCAGCCAGATAAAACCGGCCCCAAAGGTCACGATCCAGAACACTCCATAGATATTCCGGACCCAGAAGAGCAGGTTCACAGCAAGGATGGCAAGCAGGATATACATCACCCATGACCAGTATCCCTTACTGATGAAATAGAAAAAAACAAAGGCTGTGAAGGAGGCCGCTATATATCCCGAAAGACTTGTCGCCACATAGCTCAGCCACGAACTGTGACCGGTCAGCGTAACACCGGACGTATTCGGGAATAAAGAGATATGCCTCACTTCCCCACCTGTCAATAAAGCTGTGAGAGAATGACCGGTTTCATGTATCATAGTATTCAAGACTGCAAAATATTTACCTGCTACGGGAAGCTGGGTCAACAAAAGCGCCAGAACCAGCGCGGTGATGATTTGGAGTTTCATGCTATTCAACCTTTCTTTATCATGGATGTTTTATGCCCTGTCACCGAATCAACAAAGGCCGAAAGGAGACTGTTTATGAAAAAAAGCATATGGGCTGCTTCCGTAATCCTTCTCTTCTTTTCAGCCGGATGCGCGAGTGCCAGTGAAAAACCGACCGTGACCATAGCTGCTGCGGCCAGTTTGACAGATGCTATGGAGGAAATCGTTCCATCCTATGAAGAGGCCTACAACGTCGATGTGACCTTATTATTAGGAAGTTCCGGTAAGTTGGCACGTCAGATTGAGCAGGGGGCTCCTGTCGACGTTTTTCTATCTGCCGATACCCGATGGACGACCTACTTGAAAGAACGTGGATACACGGATGATGCGCAGATGGAAACCTTTGCGGAAAACCGGCTCGTCGTTATCAGTCATCAGGAACACGCAGCGGCCGGCTCCCTGGACGCATTGAAAAAGGCAGCGGAAGATCAAACGACAGCCATCGGTAACCCGGACAGCGTCCCTGCTGGTACATATACGAAACAGGCGTTGGAAACGATTCACCTTTGGGATCAGATGGAAGATGACATGGTCTTTGCCGGAGATGTCCGGCAGGTGCTCACTTATGTAGAATCCGGCGACGCGGACTATGGTGTCGTCTATGCCAGTGATGCCTTCACATCGGACAAGGTACACGTCACCGCAGAAGTCGACCCGTCTTTACATGAATCGATCATATATCCTGCCGCCGTCATTACAAAAAGCCGGGCTGAGGAGGCCGCCTCTGACTTTATAACCTTCCTGTCTACAGAAGCGGCCGGTAAAACCTTAGAAAACTATGGTTTTACCGCTGCAGGGGATGAAACGAACGAATGATGAGCATCAGTCCTCTCCTGCTCTCCCTAAAAGTAGCAGCCATCGCCACCATGATCGTTTTCATATCCGGGACGCTTGCAGCACGATTGATTTCCCGGAAAATATTTCCCGGGAAAAGTTTACTGGAATCATTATTTCTCCTGCCTCTTGTCCTCCCGCCGACCGTCATTGGCTTTTGTCTTCTATATGCGTTCGGCAGGAATGGCTGGGCTGGGCGGTTATTGATGCACTGGTTTGACCTGCAGGTGGTGTTCAGCTGGACAGGAGCTGTCATCGCTTCCGCCGTCGTCTCCTTCCCGCTGATGTATCAAAGTGCGGCGGCTGCTTTTCAAAACTATGATACTCAGCTGGAAAATGCGGCTCATAATCTTGGTGCTTCCAGAGCAAAGGTATTCTTCACGATCGCGCTGCCGCTGGCCTGGCCGGGACTGCTCGCCGGCCTTGTCATGACATTCGCCCGATCTCTCGGAGAATTCGGAGCGACGTTGATGGTGGCCGGCTATATTCCGGGAGAAACCGACACCATTCCTCTTGCCATCTACTTTGCCGTCGAATCCGGACGGATGGAGGAAGCTCTCCTTTGGGTGCTTACAATTATCGCACTCGGATTCAGTGCTGTATACTGGCTGCAGACATGGAGCAGACGGAAAATCAATTTTTTCAGGCATCATTCTTCCTGAATGGGCGTTTCTAAAATAAATCAATGAGGTGAGATCATGAAAATTGTTGTTTTTGGTTCTACCGGTGGAACAGGAAAGGCCTTTGTCGAACAAGCTCTGGAATCCGGCCATGACGTTACCGCTTTTCTGAGGGATCCCGAAAAGCTCCGCATAAATCATGAACGACTGAATAGGGTACAAGGGGACGCAAGGAATGAGGAGGATGTTCGCCAGGCCGTCCTCGGACAGGAGGCCATTGTCTCCTGTCTCGGTTCAGAATCGTTGAAAGACCGCAGCACCCTGACCACTATGACGGAAAACATCCTGACCGCTTCCGCGCAGCATAACATCAAGCGGCTTCTCTACGTCGCCTCTGCCGGGCTGTACAATGAAATTCCCGGACTGACCGGGTGGATGAGCCGGATAATTTTAAGAAACGTCCTGCACGATCACCGCCGGGCGGTCAATGCAATCATAGCAGCGGATATGGATTATACGATTGCCCGTCCGATGCGCCTCCTGGATGGACCTGTCACAGGGAATTACCGGACGTCCGAAACCGTGCCGCAGGAGGGCCGAAGCATTTCCAGAGGGGATGTGGCCCATTTTCTGCTTCACGCACTTGAAGAAGGCACCTATGTAAAGGAAACAACAGGACTCGCTGATTAACGCTTCGAAAGGAGAACAGCCATATGGGATATGTAGAAGATTTAAGGGCGCTTGTCGGTCACCGGCCGTTGATCTTCGTCGGGGCTGTCGTCGTTATCGTGGATGACCAGGGGCGCATCCTCCTGCAGCAGCGAACGTCCCCACACGGCGTCTGGGGGCTGCCCGGAGGATTGATGGAACTCGGGGAAAGCACGGAAGAAACAGCCAAACGGGAAGTGCTTGAGGAAACGGGGCTGACGGTCGACAAGCTGAACCTATTCAATGTGTACTCCGGGGCGGACCAATTTATCCGGGCTGATAATGGCGATGAGTTTTACGTTGTCACAACGGCCTATGATACGGACACATACTCCGGTGATTACCGCATGGACCCGAGAGAGTCGCTCCAGTTTAAGTTTACGCCGCCCGATAAGCTTCCTGCTTCCATGGTCGGCAGCCACCGGAAAATGATCCATGACTATTTAAAAAAACCATAAAAAAACCGGTACGATGATCAGCGGTGATCATCGTACCGGTTTCTTCATTTATACCCATATTACGTAAGCAGACGGCTGGAACGCCATTTACGGGACTGCTGGATAAAGTGACCGATTTTTTCAAGGACCGGCTCAATGCTGTTTTCATCATTGAGGACATCATAGTCCGCAATGTTCAGGCGCAGCACAGGGCAGGAATTGAAATTGTCGATCCAGTTGTCATAACGGTTGAACATTTCCTCCCAGTATTCGACAGGTGTTTCCTGTTCCATCGGACGTCCACGCTCTTTAATACGGCCGAGAACATCATCGAAGGAACCTTCCAGATAAATGAGAAGGTCAGGATGAGGGAAATAGGGCGTCATGACCATGGCATCGAACAGATTACGATACGTTTCATAATCCGTTCCTGACATCGTCCCTTTTTCATAGTGCATCCGGGCAAAGATGCCGGTATCCTCATAAATGGAACGGTCCTGGATGAATCCGCCCCCGTATTCGAAGATTTTCTTCTGCTCCTTGAAGCGTTCAGCCAGGAAATAAATCTGCAGGTGAAAACTCCAGCGTTCAAAATCCTGGTAAAATTTATCAAGATACGGATTGGTCTCCACTTTTTCAAAAGATGTCCGGAATTTGAGAGCATCCGCAATCGCATTCGTCATCGTAGATTTTCCGACACCGACGGTACCGGCAATCGTGATCACACTATCATGTGGAATACCGTAGCGTTCACGTGCATTCATTTGATAACTTCTCCTTTATTTAAATGCTGTTCAACTTGAGCAACAATGTAGTTTAAATCGTCCTGATGCTTTACGAAATCCAAATGATCTCCATTGAGGCGGATCACAGGAATGTCCGGATGCAAGGCTTCAAAATGGCTCATGAAATCCTCATAATCCTGGGAAAGCTGTTCAAGATAAGCGGGCTGAATATTGGCCTCCACATCACGGTTCCGCATACGGATGCGGTCCATCAATGTATCAAGGCTTGCATGAAGATAGACGACCATATTCGGTTTAGGCATATCATGTGTTAATATATCAAAAATCTGTGCGTATTTATCAAATTGTTCTTCTCTAAGGGTTCGACGGGCGAAAATCATATTTTTTGAAATATGATAATCCGCTACAACAGGCTTGCCAGCTTGCAGATATTTACGTTCAATGTCTTCCAGCTGCTTGAAACGATTGCAAAGGAAAAACATTTCCGTCTGGAAGCTCCATTCTTCAATATTGTCATAAAACTTGCCTAAAAACGGGTTCTCCTCAACGATTTCCTTTAACAAGTGAAAATCAAACTGGGAGGCGAGCTTTTTAGACAGAGACGTTTTCCCAACCCCAATGGGCCCTTCAACGGATATGAAAGGTAGATCTCCCATCGCTGTTCCTCCTTCAAACTCTATTCAAGCGGGATCAGCCGTTCAGCGGCCTACCCTTGTTCTTTTTCGACTACAAAAAACGATCCTTTTTGACAGACAGGTATCATTTTATCACATCCACCTGTCGGAAGTAACAGGCGGAGATGCATTTTCATCAAAAGGATTCCTTTGCAATCTCTGGATTCTTTAGTATAATATGACTCGTACGCTTCTCAGGCCCCCGTAGCTCAGGGGATAGAGCATCGGTTTCCTAAACCGTGTGCCGCAGGTTCGAATCCTGCCGGGGGCATTCTCTATAAACATCAGCACTCTGCCTGATCCAGGCAGGGTGTTTTTTTATATCAGCATCATTTGGGCAAAAAAAAATCGTTACACGTAGTAACGATTTCTGTTCTATAAATCTCCAATATTTATGCGCGATTGTTATAAATAAAATGGCGGAGGAGGAGGGATTCGAACCCCCGCGGGGCGTAAACCCCCTGGCGGTTTTCAAGACCGCTCCCTTCAGCCAAACTTGGGTACTCCTCCGTGTGACCGACAAGTAATATATTATCATGGCCTGTAGTGACCGTCAACACTCTCCGTAAATTTTTTATAAAAATTTGTCGAAAGGATCCAGATGATGCCACCTCGTAATTATACAAAGCCCCGGCGCTGCAGTCAAACCTGTGTCTCCCTATAATAAAGAGCGGCGTGGAGGCACTCCCGCCGCTCTTCTGCTGTTTTATCGGATGACTTCTTTTCCACCCATATATGGGCGGAGGACTTCCGGTACAACGACGGTACCGTCCGCCTGCTGATAATTCTCAAGAATAGCGGCGACGGTACGGCCGATCGCAAGGCCGGAACCGTTCAGCGTGTGGACAAATTCCGGCCGTCCTTTTTCTTCACGGCGGAAACGGATCCCGGCACGACGCGCCTGGAAATCCTCGAAGTTGGAGCAGGAGCTGATTTCCCGGTAGGTTTCCTGACTCGGGATCCACACTTCGATGTCGTATTTCTTGGCGGCTGTAAATCCAAGATCACCGGTACACATGCTCATGACGCGGTAGGGAAGCTTCAACAGCTGAAGGACCTTTTCAGCATGCCCGGTCAATTCCTCAAGCACATCGTAGGATTCCTCAGGTTTTGCCAGCTGGACAAGTTCGACTTTGTTGAACTGGTGCTGACGGATGAGTCCGCGCGTGTCACGTCCGGCAGAGCCGGCTTCAGAGCGGAAGTTGGTGCTGAAGGCGACAAATTTCTGCGGCAGGTCCTCGCTGGACAGAATCTCTTCCCTGTAGTAGTTCGTTACAGGCACCTCTGCGGTCGGGACAAGGAAGTAATCCCAGTCTTCAATCTTAAAGGCGTCTTCTTCGAATTTCGGCAGCTGGCCCGTTCCTGTCATAGATGTACGGTTGACCATCTGTGGCGGAAGCATTTCCTGATAGCCGTGATCATCGGCATGCAGGTCCATCATGAAGTTCAGCAGCGCACGCTCCAGGCGGGCACCGATGCCTTTATAGAAGACAAACCGGCTGCCGGTTACTTTTCCTGCGCGTTCAAAGTCGAGAATACCAAGGTCTGTGGCGATATCCCAGTGGGGTTTCGCTTCAAAATCAAAGACAGGCGTTTCTCCAGAGCGGCGGGCTTCGATGTTATCCTCTTCATCCTCTCCGACAGGTACGCTTTCATGAGGGATGTTCGGAATGGATAAGAGGAGCGTTTCCAACTTCTCTTCCACTTCCTTCAGCTCCGTGTCGAGCGTTTTGATACGGTCGCCGACTTCACGCATTTCCTTAATCTTGTCATCGGCGTCCTCTTTGTTTTTCTTCAGCTGGGAGATTTCCTTGGAAACGTCATTCCGGCGCGCCTTCAGCTCCTCAGTCTCCTGAATCAGCTCACGGCGCCGGCTGTCGAGTTCACCAAAGGCATCTAAATCAGAGAGATCTTCGCCCCGCTTCTCCAGCTTTGCTTTCACTTCATCAAAGTTCTGACGTAAAAATTTCATATCCAACATGTGTATGTCCTCCTTTTTTTCATATAAAAAAACTCCCGTCCCATATAAGGGACGAGAGCTTTGTTTATGCTTCCCGCGATACCACCCAGGTTGAAGGTTCATGACCTTCCGGCTCGACTCATAACGGTGAGGGGCCGGTCCAGCGTTATCAGCCGGACACTCAAGGATGGATTCACATGGCTCTTCCGTCAGTTTTCACCAGCCACTGACTCTCTGGAGGAAGAGGAACATGCTACTATGTCCTGTCATCGCGTTCATTCTTATTTGGTGATCTTAGATTAGCTGAATTCACCTTACATTGCAAGGCTTTTTCGGGATTGCTCCACCATTTTTACAAAATGTAAAACTAACCGGTGGTCATCTGTCAGTTCAGGGTGGAAGGAACAGGCGAGGTAATGGTCCTGCTGGGCAGCCACAATATGACCATCATAGCGGGCCAGTACCTTCGTCTCTTCTCCTACTCCCTCGATATAAGGAGCTCGAATGAACACAGCTGTAAACTGATCGGCGACTCCGTCGATATTCAGGTCGGCTTCAAAGCTTTCCCTTTGTCTGCCGAATGCATTACGGCGGACTTTGATATCCATGAGTCCGAGATGGACATCATACGAGCCGTCAATTTCAGAGGCAAGCAGGATCAACCCTGCACACGTACCGAAGATCGGCTTCCCCTGCTTTCCGAATTCACGGATCGGTTCAAGGAAGTCATACTTATCAATCAAACGGCGGATCGCTGTGCTTTCACCGCCGGGAATAATCAGTCCGTCAATGTCCTCCAGCTGTTCTTTTCTCTTAACAACAACGCCGGTGGCACCAGAGGCTTCTACGGAGCGGATGTGCTCACGAAAAGCTCCCTGCAGACCTAATACACCGATAGTAGTCATGCTGCATTCTCCTTTTCTTACTGACTGCGCTCCTGCATACGCTGATCAGGAGTAAGCGTGGACATTTCCATGCCTTTCATCGCTGTGCCGAGTCCTTTGGACAATTCACCGATCAGTTTGTAATCGTCGTAGTGAGTGGTAGCTTCTACAATCGCACGGGCAAACTGAGCAGGGTTGTTGGACTTGAAGATGCCGGAACCGACGAATACGCCGTCCGCACCAAGCTGCATCATAAGCGCAGCATCAGCTGGTGTCGCAATTCCGCCTGCAGCGAAGTTGACGACAGGAAGGCGGCCTTCTTCACGGATTTCCATAAGAAGGTCGAATGGTGCACCGTTTTCCTTGGCAAAGACCATCACTTCGTCTTCTGCAAGGCTTTGAAGGTGACGGATTTCTGATTGGATCTGACGCATATGGCGGACAGCTTCCACGATGTTTCCTGTTCCCGGCTCACCTTTTGTACGAAGCATAGAGGCGCCTTCACGGATACGGCGTGTAGCTTCACCGATGTTACGGCATCCGCAGACGAATGGAACCGTGTAATCATCTTTTTTGATATGGTAGATCTCATCAGCCGGAGTCAGTACTTCACTTTCATCGATGTAGTCGACACCCATCGCTTCAAGGACACGGGCTTCTGCAATATGGCCGATACGTGCTTTGGCCATGACAGGGATGGATACAGCATTCATCACTTCTTCAACAATTGTCGGGTCAGCCATACGAGCTACGCCGCCGGCCGCACGGATGTCGGCTGGAACACGCTCAAGGGCCATAACCGCCACCGCACCTGCTTCTTCTGCAATCTTCGCCTGCTCTGCATTGACAACGTCCATGATGACGCCGCCTTTCTGCATTTCAGCCATTCCACGTTTTACGCGATCAGTACCTGTTTGTGACATGTTAATTTCCTCCCTAACAGCTATATCGTTCAAGCATTTATTTTTGAATCATAGATTCTTACTCTCTATTGTATCGCATCTCAGCCTTAATTCCCACTCATTAAATAGGGATTTTACCGTTAGAACCAGCCTTTCACCATATCGACGGCCCCTGTGAAAATATCACTGAAGAATTCACCGATTCCACCAAGCATCAGCATGAACCAGTTGGCTTTCTCCACCGCTTCTGAAGTGACGATATCAACCGTCTGTCCTTCTTCCTTCACAAGGTTTCCGTAGCTTTCGTCCCCTGTATAGACAAGCTTGGCTGTTCCGACTTTCTGACCTTTCTCAACAGGCGCCACAAGCTCGCCGTCTTCGTTGAGCTGATCTTCAGAGATGACAAACTCCACCTCATATTGTTCTTGTTCGCCGCTCTTTAAAAGGGTGCTCAAAGCTTCACTCGTCTCAATCGCAACAGACTCTTCTTTTCCTTTCGTCACAGAAAGAGAATCCTGATCCTCAACTGTTTCACCGGCAGCCAGAAGTTCCTGCCTTGTAAACTGGTTGAATCCGTAATCAAGAAGCGTCCGTGTCTGATTGAAACGGGAGGAACGTGTTTCCGATTTCATCACAACAGAGATGAACCGCTGGCCATCACGCTCAGCTGTACCTGTAAATGTGTTGCCGGCAAGTTCTGTATAACCCGTCTTCAAGCCGTCCATACCTTCGTATTCAAACTGCTTCAAGTTCTGCCCCGGCATACCAGGAAGCATCCAGTTCCAGTTGGTCACCGTCTGATCGGCGAATTCCAATGTAGGCTTGCTGGAAACCTCCAACGCTTCCGGATAGTCGTTCGTCAAATGATAAGCCAGCAAGGCCGCCGATTTGGCCGACATCATATTGGTGGCATCCGGATCGGTGCCTTCAGGATAGTTGTCCCCCAGATGGTTATTGTTCAACCCGGTGGCATTGACAAACTCATAATCCGGCAGTCCCATTTCCTCTGCCTTGGCATTCATCATCTTGACGAATTCGCCTTCGGTTCCAGCTACCAGTTCAGCAAGCGCAATCGTCGTTGCGTTATCCGAGTTGATCGCCATCGCTTCATAAAGCTCACGAACCGTGTATTGTTCATCTAAACGTAAGCCGACACCGGAGAATTCCGGATTGGCTGATATATCAAAAGCATACTGACTGACAGGGGTCTTCTGATCCCAGCTGATTTTCCCCTCTTCCACAGCCTCCATGACGAGATATTCCGTCATCATCTTCGTCATACTGGCCGGCGGCAGTGTCAAATCCGCTTCTTTCTCAAACAAAATTTTCCCGGTTTCTGCATCTACAAGTATCGCTGATTTTGCCCCAACATCTACGCTTGCGTATGTATGTCCGGGATTGGCACTTACAGCGAAAATCCCGATCAACAAGGACATGATTAAGGCGATAGATGTTTTAAATCTTTGTGTCACTTTCTCTACCTCCACCCTTTAATTATGCATCCCTGTTATTTTATCACATGCGTATATAAAAGAATAGACAGGGAATAGTCCCTGTCTATCTAGGTCAAACGGAGTAGTTCGGCGATTCTTTTGTAATCTGGACATCGTGGGGATGGCTCTCTCTGAGTCCTGCTCCTGTGATGCGTGTGAACTGGCTGTCCGACCTCAGAGAATCAAGGTCCGGTGTTCCACAGTACCCCATCCCAGAACGAAGACCGCCGAGCAGCTGGTGGATGCTGTCGGCCAGAGGTCCTTTATACGGCATACGGCCTTCAATGCCTTCCGGTACAAGCTTTTTCGATTCCGATTCGTTCTGGAAGTAACGGTCCTTGGAGCCGGACTCCATCGCACCGACGGAACCCATACCGCGGTACACTTTGAAACGGCGTCCTTGGAAGATTTCTGTTTCTCCAGGGCTTTCGGATACTCCGGCAAGCAGGCTTCCGAGCATAACCGCATGTCCACCGGCAGCAAGCGCTTTGACGATGTCACCGGAATATTTAATACCGCCGTCGGCAATGACCGGCTTACCAAGTTCCGCCGCTTCTCTCGCACAGTCATATACCGCTGTGATCTGCGGCACGCCGACACCAGCGACAACACGGGTCGTACAGATGGATCCAGGTCCGATACCGACTTTAACCACATCCGCTCCTGCTTCAATCAGTTCGCGGGTGGCATCAGGAGTCGCCACGTTTCCAGCGATAATGTTGACGTGCGGATGACGGTCGCGGATCCGTTTCACCTGTGCGATGACGCCCTGGGAGTGGCCGTGGGCTGTATCGACAACAAGAGCGTCCACACCCGCTTCGACAAGCTTATCAATCCGTGTCATCGCATCGGCTGTGACACCGACAGCGGCTGCACACAACAGGCGTCCCTGCTCATCCTTGGCCGACTGCGGGAATTCAATCACTTTCTCGATATCCTTGATGGTAATCAGACCTTTCAGGATACCCTGATTATCGACCATCGGCAGTTTCTCGATCTTATATTTCTGAAGAATCTTTTCAGCTTCATCGAGTGTTGTCCCTACAGGAGCTGTGACAAGGTTTTCGCTCGTCATCACTTCCTGGATCTGAATGGAATAGTCTTCAATAAAACGGAGGTCACGGTTTGTCAAAATGCCGACAAGCTTCTGCTCTTCTTCATTGTTCACAATCGGAACACCGGAAATCCTGAATTTGCCCATCAAATGCTCGGCATCAAACACCTGGTGCTCGGGAGTTAAAAAGAATGGATTCGTGATGACGCCGCTCTCGGAGCGTTTGACACGGTCGACGTGTTCCGCCTGCTCTTCAATGGACATGTTCTTATGAATAACACCAAGACCACCCTGGCGTGCCATTCCAATGGCCATCGCCGCTTCTGTCACAGTGTCCATACCGGCACTGATAATCGGCATGTTCAGCTTGAGCGTCGGGGAAAGTTCCGTCCTCAGGGATACATCGCGGGGCAGTACATCAGATTTCGCAGGTAAAAGCAGTACATCATCAAACGTTAATCCTTCTTTTGCAAACTTGTCTTCACGCATGCTTGACCTCTCCTTTTTCTTAAAAATAATCTGGGTATAAGTGGGTAAAATAAGTGGAACAGCAGGAAGCTACCATTTCTTATTGTTATTTACAATACGACAATGACCGCCCTTTTTCAACCATAAAAATGAAGGCGGAGCAGCGGATAAAGAAGGAGGGAAGAACGATCATGAGACGGCCGGATTCTTTTTTGCAGTACATGCAGGTAACTTCTCACACCCGTCCATTTCTGCATGCCTGCTATACGGATGGGAAGCATTCCAGAGTGGAGCACCATGCCTACAACAATGCGGAGCGGTTCATGTACGGCCTCACTCTCGGGGGAGAGTATGTCAGTTCTGCTTCCTCCACCCCCTTAAGTGTGCAGCCTCTCCTTTTATATTACGGCCTGAACCATTATTTGAAGGCTTGTCTATTGACGGTGGATCCCGGCTATCCGGCTACAGCCAAAGTGCTTGCCCATGGTCTATCAACAAGGAAAAGAAAGAAGCAGCAATACCGTTTTCTTGAAGACGAAATCCGAATTCAGCCGCACGGGCTGTTTCCCCATGCCGCCTTTCATCTGTTCGATTTTTCCGCAGAAAAAGAAAAGGCAGCCATGGATGAACTGCTCCGTCCTTTACCAGCTATGCAGGAGCTTTACTCGTTGAAAAAATGTCAGCTGGAACGTGAAGGGACGGCATGGCCGGAACTGCTCAGCTATTTCGCCGTTCTCTACAACCTCAGTATGCTCGTCCGCTATGAAGGGGATTGGTGGGGAGAGATGGAACAGATGCGGGACAGGGAGGATTACGTCTTTATCGTTCATTTTCTGCAGACCGCGATGGATCAGGTGCCGGCATTGATCAGCACCTGGTTAAAAGACCGGCACCTGTCCATACAATGACAGAGGCCGGTCTTTGATTCAATCGTACACTTCTTCAATATGAAGCTGGAGATATTCCTTCAGCTGGATGATATCCCCGGATTCCAACAGCTTGATCATCGGCCGGGTCGGATGGGACATTTCCGCAAAAAGAACTTCCGCTTCCTGCTTATCCGAAAGGCGGACTTTTACGCCTGTTGAGAAATTGGCGATTTCTTTTTTCAGCGTTTCTATGACTTTATGGTCATACCTGCCGAAATGTTCATGCAGCAGTTCCTCTAATACTTTATACGGGGACTGCTTCGAACGGTAGATCCGCTCACTCGTCATCGCGTGGAACATATCGCAGACAGCAATGATCTGGCTGAACGTATGAATCTTTTTCTTCGTCAGTCCAAGCGGATAGCCGGTGCCATCGAGACGCTCATGGTGCTGGAGGACGGCGAGTTTTGCCTGACTGCTCAGAGACGGAATGCGTTCAATGGCGCGGTAGGAATAGGTCGGATGATTTTTCACCTGTTCGTATTCCCGTTCCGTCAGGGCGCCCTGCTTATGAAGGATACGCTGATCGATTTTCGCCATTCCCGCATCGCACAGCACGCCGGCCAGGCCGACCTGAATCCACTCTCCGTAATGGAACCCAAGTTTAGAGGCCAGATATCCGGCCATCACGCCTGTCGCTATGCTGTGGTGATAGATATAGTCCTCGCTTGTGCTTAGATGATGAAGGTGAAAGACTTCCTTGGAAGCAGACGCCGTTCTTTCCAATAGAGGGACCATGACGCTGCGGACGGCTCCCATATCGACAGGCGCCCCGCCCTGCCATGCACGGAACCACTCCCTGCACGCTTCGACGGCTTCCCTGTATTCATCCTGGAAGGAAAGAACGGCCTTCGTTTGCCTTCCGGAAAGAGAGGAGGCTGCAGAACCTTTCTTCTCTCCCGCTTCCCCGGCTGTAAATGGACGGCCGTCCGCTTTACGGGTGGCCACCTCCACGTACTCGATTTGGAAGCTTTTCAAAACATCAATATGAACCGGGGTTAATGTCGTATTTTTAGGGATGATCGGTCGATGGGTACGCCCCATCACATCCTTGATAAGCAGGCAGCCGGTCTCCACTTTTTCAGAAGCCACTTTCATTATTTTCCTCCACCCTTCCAATAAGGTATAAAAAAAGCCGCCTGCCGCAAAGGGACAGGCGACGATCATTTGTTTTATGATTCATCTGAAGGATCTTCTGTTGTTTCCGGCTGACCTTCGACCACCGGCGTCTCTTCCGGAGACTCCGGGTCCATCAGCTCTGCTGCTTCCTCTTCTTCCTTCTCGGAATCCACTCGTGCAACCGTTGCAACTTCCTCCCCGTCGCCGAGGCGGATGAGACGGACACCTTGTGTGTTCCGGCCGGTTTCAGAGATGGTTTCCATCGGCATACGGATCAAGACGCCGCTTTCGGTGATGATCATGATATCCTCTTCACCGTTAATGGCTTTCGTTGCGACGACATAGCCATTTTTATCCGTCAGGTTACATGTGATGATTCCTTTACCACCACGGTTGGTGATGCGGTATTCATCTGCCGGTGTACGCTTGCCGTAACCTTTACTTGTCACGGTCAGCACCTGCAGGGAATCATCAACGATTTCCATGGATACGACATCATCGTCCTCACGGAGCGATATTCCCTTCACTCCTGCTGCTGTACGGCCCATGGCACGGATTTGATCTTCGTTGAAGCGGATCAGGTACCCGTTCTTCGTTCCAATCATAATGTCCTTGTTTCCATCTGTCAGGCGGACGGAAATCAATTCATCATCCTCACGCAGTCCAAGGGCAATCAGACCGCCTTTACGGATGTTGGCAAACTGGGAAAGGGTCGTCCGTTTGGTAATCCCGTTCTTCGTTGTGAAAACGAGATACCAGTCATCAGCGAATTCGTTGACGGAAATCACGGCGTTGATCCACTCATCACGCTCCACGTTCAGCATGTTGATGATCGGAATTCCTTTCGCTGTACGGCTGAACTCCGGTACTTCATAGCCCTTCGCCTTATAGACCTTCCCTTTGTTCGAGAAGAACAACAGCGTATTGTGGGTGGATGTGGAAAGCAGATGCTCCACAAAGTCCTCTTCATGGGTACCCATGCCCTGCACTCCGCGTCCGCCGCGGCGCTGGGAGCGGTAAGTGTTGGCCGGAAGACGCTTGATGTATCCCTGGTGGGTCAGAGTCACAATGACCGTCTCCTCAGGAATCAAGTCTTCGTCTTCAATGAAGTCTGTACCGCCGAGCACGATTTCTGTGCGGCGCTCATCATTGTAGCGCTCTTTAATATCCATCAGTTCCCCGCGGATGATTTCCAATACTTTCTCATCATCTGCAAGAATCGCTTTCAATTCAGCGATCAGCTTCATAATATCCTGGTATTCTTCTTCGATCTTTTCGCGCTCAAGACCAGTCAGACGCTGCAGACGCATATCAAGGATCGCCTGGGCCTGCTTTTCTGAAAGGCTGAAGCGTTCCATCAAGCCTGTGCGGGCGATTTCCGTCGTCTGGGATTCACGAATCAACGCGATCACTTCATCCAGATGATCAAGAGCAATTCGTAAACCAGCAAGGATGTGGGCCCGGGCTTCGGCCTTTTTCAGCTCATACTCTGTACGGCGCCGGATGACGACCTTCTGGTGATCCAGATAATATTCCAGGCACTGCTTCAAGTTAAGCACTCTCGGGTGGCCGTTGACGAGGGCGAGCATGTTAATGCCGAATGTGGACTGCAGGGCCGTCATTTTGTACAGGTTGTTCAGCAGTACATTCGGGTTGACGTCCCGGCGCAGTTCAATGACAATCCTCATGCCGTTCCGATCTGATTCGTCACGAAGATCGGTAATTCCGTCCACTTTCTTATCACGGGCGAGGTCGGCGATTTTTTCGACGAGCCGGGCTTTGTTCACCTGATAAGGAAGCTCGGTGACAATCAGGAATGGTTTACCATTGGACTGCTCTTCGATTTCCACATGGGCGCGGACGGTCAGTGAGCCTTTTCCGGTTTCGTACGCTTTACGAATCCCGCTTAAACCAAGAATTTTACCAGCTGTCGGGAAGTCCGGTCCGTAAATATGGTTCTCCATCAATTCCTGGATGGTAATCTCCGGATCCTTACTTAACGCCAACACCGCGTCGATCACTTCCCCAAGCTGATGGGGCGGAATGTTGGTCGCCATACCGACGGCAATTCCTGATCCTCCGTTGACGAGAAGGTTCGGAAATTTGGCTGGAAGCACTTCCGGCTCCCGCTCCGTGCCATCGTAGTTGTCGTTGTAGTCTATCGTATCCTTGTTGATATCCCGGAGAATCTCCATGGAGATCTTCGACATCCGGGCTTCGGTGTAACGCATCGCTGCCGCTGCATCGCCATCGACAGAACCGAAGTTTCCGTGTCCGTCGACAAGCATATAGCGGTAGTTGAAGTCCTGCGCCATCCGCACCATCGTATCGTAAACGGCGGAATCACCGTGAGGGTGGTACTTACCGATCACCTCTCCGACAATACGTGCGGATTTCTTGTAAGCTTTGTCTGCATGCATACCGAGGTCGTGCATGGCATATAGTATTCTGCGGTGTACAGGTTTCAAACCGTCTCTGACATCAGGCAGAGCCCGGGCGACGATAACACTCATCGCATAGTCCAGGAAGGATGTCCGCATCTCCTGGCTGATATTGATTTCCTGCACGCGCGGGCGCTCGGGTTGATCGACCATTCTATTTACCTCCTAGTTGCCTTAAAGGAAGAGAGGAGCCTTATGAAAAAAGCTCCATCTCCGATCTATCTCTTACACATCAAGGTTCTGAACATACTGCGCATTTTCCTGAATGAAGTTACGACGCGGTTCCACTTTGTCTCCCATCAGGATATCAAACGTTTCATCCGCTCCAATCGCATCTTCCAGGCTGACCTGCAGCATCGTCCGTGTTTCCGGATCCATTGTCGTTTCCCAAAGCTGCTCCGGGTTCATCTCTCCAAGACCCTTATAACGCTGGACGCTTGGTTTCGGTGAACTGGAGAGCTCCGCCAGTTTCGCATCCAGCTGTTTGTCGCTGTACGTGTAGTACACCGCTTTCCCCTGCTGGATTTTATAAAGAGGCGGCTGGGCAATGTAAATGTAGCCCGATTCGATCAGTGGACGCATATAACGGTAGAAGAAAGTGAGAAGCAGCGTCCGGATATGGGCGCCGTCCACATCAGCATCCGTCATGATCACGATTTTATGGTAACGGGCTTTGGAAATATCAAATTCTTCCCCGATTCCTGTACCGAGGGCTGTAATAATGGCCCGGACCTCATTGTTGGACAGGATTTTATCAAGGCGGGCTTTTTCCACGTTGATGATTTTACCACGCAGCGGAAGAATCGCCTGGAAATGACGGTCCCTTCCCTGTTTGGCTGATCCACCCGCGGAGTCACCCTCAACAATATACAGTTCTGATATGTTGGCATCCTTGGAGGAGCAGTCCGCCAGTTTACCAGGCAGGTTGGAGACTTCCAGCGCGTTTTTACGACGTGTCAGTTCACGAGCTTTCTTCGCAGCCATACGGGCCCGGGAAGCCATCAGACCCTTTTCGACAATCGTCTTCGCCATCGTCGGGTTTTCAAACAGAAACTTTGAGAAGGATTCCGAGAACAGCGCATCGGTAACGGTACGGGCTTCACTGTTTCCGAGCTTCGTCTTCGTCTGCCCCTCAAACTGGGGATCCGGGTGCTTGATGGAAATAATCGCTGTCAGACCTTCACGAACGTCATCACCGGTCAGATTCGGGTCGGTCTCCTTGAACATACTGTTCTTTCTCGCGTAATCATTGATGACACGGGTCAGTCCGGTTTTAAATCCGGATTCGTGTGTCCCGCCCTCATACGTATGAATGTTGTTGGCATAGGAATAAATATTGCTGGCGAAACCGTCATTGTACTGCATAGCGATTTCGATCGAGATTTCATCCTGCTCCCCTTCGATGAAGAACGCATCATGAATCGCTTCACGGGTGCGGTTCATATGTTCAACGTAGGAAAGAATGCCTCCTTCGTAGTAGTAATCGACGGGATCTTCATCCGTACGTTTATCTTCAATCGTGATCGTCAGGCCTTTGTTCAAAAAGGCAAGCTCACGCAGCCGGTTGGCCAGGACCTCAAACTTGTACTCCTGCGTTTCCTGGAAGATTTCATCATCAGGGATGAAATGGATGCGGGTACCGGTTTGATCGGTCTCCCCGACTACTTTCAAGTCTTCTTCCGGTACGCCGCGCTTGTAGGACTGGTAGTGGATCTGACCATCACGGTGGACGAAGACTTCCAGTTTTGTAGACAGGGCGTTTACGACAGAAGCACCAACACCGTGAAGTCCTCCGGAGACTTTATAACCGCCTCCGCCGAATTTACCTCCGGCGTGAAGAACCGTCAAAATAACCTCGACAGCCGGACGTCCGGTTTTTTCCTGAATACCGACAGGAATCCCGCGTCCGTTATCCGTAACGGTGATGCTGTTGTCTTTTTCAATCATGACCTGGATGTGGTCACAATGGCCGGCCATCGCTTCATCGATACTGTTATCGACAATTTCCCACACGAGGTGGTGCAGCCCTTTTTCATTAGTGGATCCAATGTACATGCCGGGACGCTTCCGAACAGCTTCCAGACCTTCAAGCACCTGTATCTGACTTTCATCATAGGTCTGCTGTTCTTCGATAATATCTTCCTTCATGGTACTCACCTACATTTCTCAAGTGGTTTGACAGTAATCTCTTACACCAAATGTTCTCTCTATCTATTCCATCGGCTCTTCGGAAAAATCCTCGAGCTTGTTCAGCGTCGTCATCATGTTCGCCCGCTTTTTCAGCGTGTACACGGAAAGAGGACTGAAATAAATAACATCACTGGTAATGACGATGGCTTTTGCCTGATGTTCCTGTGATTCTATGACGCGTCTGTTTTTCCGCTGGCTGACGATCATTTCCTCGATGATGGATGAGGAGGAAATCAAACTATGATCGATAATAGCCACGACATCCTTCGACTGAATCACATGATCATCCCCAATGTGAATAAACATGCGGTACACCTCATTTCTCTATCTCGATCGTTCCTTCTTTCACACGGAAAATGGCTGCTTCTTCCAAAGCTTCATGCTCAATCCCGTCGATGCTCGTAGTCGATACAAACGTCTGGACTTTCCCCTGGATTGTATGAAGCAGGTGGGACTGACGGAAATCATCCAGTTCGCTTAGAACATCATCCAGCAGCAGAATCGGATATTCTCCTACTTCACTATGAATCAGTTCAATTTCAGCGAGTTTCAAAGATAAGGCTGTCGTCCGCTGTTGACCTTGCGACCCGTATGTCTGGACGTCTTTTCCGTTTACGTAGAAAACCAGATCATCCCTGTGAGGGCCTGCCAAAGTGGTCCCCCGTTCGACTTCCTTCGTTTCGATTTCCTGGAACTTCTCTATATACGTCTTCTTTATTGTTTCCAAATTCATATCCTCTGATACTTTCACACTTGCATCATAGGAAATTTCAAGCTGTTCAAGGCTGCGGCTGATCCCTTCATGGATCGGACCTGCCCAGGATCTGAGAAGCTGGAGAAACTTGAAGCGTCGTTCAATGATGGTCACGGCGTGCTCCACAAGCTGCTCGGTCAAAATACCGAGCATCGTCCGGTCCGCCTGCGGTTTGCGCT
The DNA here is from genome assembly GCF_056158945.1 of Halobacillus sp. ABH2_015. Classification (NCBI taxonomy): domain Bacteria; kingdom Bacillati; phylum Bacillota; class Bacilli; order Caryophanales; family Bacillaceae; genus Halobacillus; species Halobacillus sp. ABH2_015. The sequence continues at coordinate 3,587,903 of NZ_JBSWUG010000002.1, read as the reverse complement.
GAAGATCCTTCAACAGGTGGTTCCGCTGCTTCAAAATCTTTTGATACTGCCCGAGGTGATAGATATAGGCAGGCTGGATCTGGCCGATTTCCATGTCAATAAACCGACGACGCACCTGAGGACTCCCTTTGACGAGATTCAAATCCTCAGGTGCAAACATGACAACATTCAAAGCGCCGATATAGTCACTGAGACGCTTCTGCTCAATATGATTCAACTTCGCTTTTTTCCCTTTGTTGGAAATGATGATCTCCAGAGGAAAGCGGCGGTTACGTTTATAGATCGTCCCTTTTATTTTACCATATTCCTGGTCCCACTGTATCAATTCTTTGTCCCGCGGCGTCCGGTGGGACCGGGTAAAGGCAAGCGTATAGATGGCTTCCATCAAATTCGTCTTTCCTTGGGCATTTTCACCAATAATCACATTGATCGTATGGTCGAAGCTCAATGAAAGCTGCTCGTAATTACGATAAGAACGCAGGGACAGCTCATGGATATACATAGATGGAGGGGGTTACCCTTCGCTTACAACTTTATAGCTGCCGAATTCCTCAATCTCCACTGTATCGCCCACGTACAGTTTCCGTCCTCTGCGGTTTTCCGGTTCACCATTTACATTCACTTCAAATTCAGCCAGAAAAATTTTCACCATTCCACCAGATTCGACAACGTTCGCTAATTTTAGAAACTGCCCGAGTGGGATGTATTCTGTGCTGATACCAATTTCTTCGCTCATATATTTTCACCCTATTTCATGAATTCACCTATCTCTATATTTTACTAAAGATAAAGGTGTAAGGAAAGTCCAATCCCTCGAACTCTTCTGCTGCCGGTTGTTTAAACCGGATATCCCCAATGTGGATAACTTCATTTCTTCTTCCCTGCGGTTTTCCACAGGTGCTTTTTCTGCGGATTCCTCCTGTTTTTGAGGACAAAAAGAAGAAGGTGCTCCTATGAAAGTTATCGAGCACCTTCTTTTATTCAACGTTTTATATTTTAGTATGTCCGTACGGGAAGAATCAGCTGAAGAATCTGATCATCATCAACCGGGCGGATCAGGAACGGACGCATGGCACCCGTAAATTCGACTTTGACTTGATCATAGTCGACGGCTTTCAGAGCGTCCATCATATATTTCGCACTGAAAGAGATTTTCAAGTCTTCCCCATCGACATCATTCGCCGTTACTTCTTCCACGACATTTCCGACTTCCGGTGAGTTCCCGGTAATTTCAAGATGGTTGGATTCTTTAGTCACAAGTCTTACGACGTTGTTGCGGTTCTCTTTTGCTAATAGAGAGGCACGGTCGACGGACTGAAGAAGATCCTTGGCATCGATCTTGACGACGGTTTTACTTTGCTCCGGAATCAAGCGGGATGTTTCTGGATAGTTTCCGTCCAGCAGACGGGACAGGAAGTATAAATGCTTCGTACGGAAAAGAACCTGGTTGTCTGTTACGCTGATTTCAATTTTATCATCCGAATCGTCAAGAATTTTATTCAATTCTGTCAGACTCTTTCCTGGAATGACGACCGCAGGCAGGGATTTTCCTTCCGGCTGGTCAAGGGAGACTTTCCTTGACGCCAGGCGGTGGCTGTCGGTTGCAATGAACTCAAGGCTGCCTTCATCCATTTTCACATGGACCCCTGTAAGAATCGGGCGCGTTTCTGAAGTGGATACAGCAAATACCGTCTGTCTGATCAGGTTTTTCAAAAGATCAATCGGCAGTTCAAAGCTGTCCTCCGTATGAAGCTGGGGAAGCTGTGGATATTCTTCAGGGTCCTGGCCGTTCAAGTGGAATTCTGCATTCCCTGAGCGGATCGTGACATTTCTCGACTCATCGCTGGTGATTTCCACCGTGTTCTGCGGGAGCTTTCTTACGATATCAGGAAAATATTTAGCCTGAAGAATAATGCTGCCTGGTTCAATATCTTCTGCATACACGATGCCATCTTCTTCTGCAGGGATAAAAGATTCGATCGAGATATCTGAATCACTGCCTGTTAATTTAATTCCTTCTGAAGTGGCTTCTAATTTCATTCCCGTTAAGATTGGAATCGTTGTTCTTGAAGATATGGCTTTCATGACATTCTGCACACTATCCATCAACTGATCCCGCTGGATGACAAATTTCATTTCCGAACACTCCTCCTAATGAGCTTGTATTATATATTTTTTTATAAAAAAGGTCGTAATAGTACTAGTATGGGCTGTGGAATTGTGGATAACCTTATCAAAGCCTTTGCATGGCTTGTTATACACATGTGGATAGGTTGTTGATGAACCTGCAACCCCTGTCCACATTATCCACTAGTGGGATTTAAGCTGCTCTTTGATTTCATCGAGCTCTTTTTGGAGCTGCTGATCATCCGCGACCATTTTTGAAATTTTTTCATGAGCATGAATGACGGTGGTATGGTCCCGGCCGCCGAACTCTTCCCCAATCTTCGGCAGAGAGAAGTCAGTCAGTTCTCTTGATAAATACATAGCGATCTGACGGGGGAAGGCTACGGATTTCGTCCGCTTTTTAGCAGGGAAATCTTCCAGCCTCACATTATATTTTTCTCCGACCATCTCCTGAATGGCTTCAATCGTAATCACCTTCGGCTTGGAGCTTGGAATAATATCCTTCAGCGCTTCAGCTGCCAGAGAGGCATTGATATCGCTGTTGATCAAGGAAGAGTAGGCAACGACACGAATCAAGGCGCCTTCCAGTTCACGGATGTTGGTGTCGATCTGGTTGGCGATGTAAAGCATGACTTCGTTCGGGATATCCAACCCTTCTGCCTTCGCTTTTTTCCTCAAAATCGCAATTCTTGTTTCCAGGTCCGGCGGTGTAATGTCTGTGATCAATCCCCATTCGAACCGGGAACGCAGACGATCTTCCAGGGTCGGGATCTCTTTCGGCGGACGATCACTGGAGATGACGATCTGCTTGCTTTCCTCGTGGAGCGTATTAAATGTATGGAAGAATTCCTCCTGTGTCTGCTCTTTGCCTGCGAGGAACTGGATGTCATCAATAAGAAGGACATCAACGCTGCGGTATTTATTTCTGAAATTGACGGCCTTGTTGTCCCGGATCGAGTTGATAAATTCGTTCGTGAATTTTTCCGAGGACAGATAAACGACTTTGGCATTCGGATTATGATCAAGCACATAATGGCCGATGGCGTGCATCAGGTGTGTTTTCCCAAGCCCGACCCCTCCGTAGATGAACAGCGGGTTATAGGCTTTTGCCGGTGCTTCGGCTACAGCCAGTGAGGCTGCATGGGCGAAGCGGTTGCCGGATCCGATGACGAATGTATCAAAGGTATATTTGGAATTGAGCATGCTCTGAGGCGATTCTTCATTTCCGTTATTTTTTACATTCGGAACCTTTTTGGAAGACAGCTTCACGTCCTCCAGGGCATCGTCCTTGGACTCTGGAATGATGAACTTTGTTTCCAGTTCGGCCCCCGTTACCTCATATAATGTTTCTGTAATCAAGCTTTCGTATTGGTTTTCAAGCCAGTCTCTGGCGAATTCGTTTGGAGCGACGATTGTCAGCGTATTTTCACTAAGGGAGTCGGCTTTTGTCGCTTTAAGCCATGTTTCAAAGCTGGGCTTGCTTATTTTTTCTTTTATATGGTCCAGCGTATTGTTCCATAGTTCGTGGATGTTCTCCAAATTGTTTCACCCCTCTCTGTTTCATTGGAAAACAAAAACACCTTTCGTTCTCTTTTTCGAACGTAGCAAAAGGATCGAAAGGCGCTCGTATAAGGTTTGTATAAGGTTGTACATCCTCATCAGTGCTGCACGGGTGTGGATGTTTGAATGTTGATTTTACTAGACTTCCAGAGAGTTATTTTCATTGTCCACACGCTTGTGTATAACTGCATGAACAGGTCTGTTAATAAATGTCCACATGTTATCCACAGTCTGTGGAAAAGATCTCAACTGTTTTGAAGTCAATCGCTGTTAAACACAAATATGATACCAGATAAAAACACGGCTTGCAATGGGTCGGCGTAACTTATCCACAATATCAAGGGCTTGTAGAAAACTTTCATCCACAGCACTGGATTTTGTGATTTTCTTGTCGATATTTGTTGTGGACAGTCAAAAACCGCTGAAAAATTATACACAATGGCTGTGAATGTTCGTCATGTGAAAGGAATGAAGATCGCTGCCGTGGGTATTTTTGATGTGTTATACTACAGCCTGTTATATAACGTCGTGCAGAATCGAAAAAAGGAAGATTGAAAATCGAGTTGACAATTCAGGGGTCATTTTATTATACTGTTCAAGACTGCCTTTTAATTGTTTTATTGGATTATTGCCCAGGAGGTGTATATATAATGAGTAAACGCACGTTTCAACCAAATAATCGTAAGCGTAAAAAAGTACACGGCTTCCGTTCACGCATGAGCTCTGCAAATGGACGTAAAGTTCTTGCACGCCGTCGTCGTAAAGGAAGAAAAGTTCTATCCGCATAGGCCACTGAAAACTATCAGTGGTCTTTTTTTCAGAATAGGGAAAGTCGAAAGTGGGGCGGATCGAACGTCCCGCTTTTATTTTAAGGATAATTTGAGAACGTTTTAACGGGATTGATCGGAATGTGAGGGCAGTATCTCCCTCTATGTTCACTCATCTGGAGGGTGTTCGATGAAGAAAGTAAATCGAATTAAGAAAAACGAGGAATTTCAGAAGGTCTTTCAAGGCGGCCAGTCTTTCGCCAACCGGCAGCTGGTGATCTACTACATGAAGAAAAAAGAGCAGACGCATTTCCGCATTGGTCTTTCCGTCAGCAAGAAGCTGGGACATGCGGTCAAGCGCAACCAGATTAAGCGCTACCTGCGCCAGGCCTTTCATGAGCTGGAAGACGATATCCATCCTCACTATGATCTGGTGGTCATTGCACGTAAGCCGGCCAGCCAGATGGATTTTCATGAAATAAAGAAAAGCCTGACCCATGTACTTATGAGGTCCAAGCTTCTAAATAAGAAAATTCGCACGTAATCGTTATAGAAAAAGGACAGTCATTAATGCTAAACTTATGATTGTCGTAGTACGATCGTTTTGATAGAAGAAAAAGTGAAGAGTCATTTAAGGAGGAAGGAACGTTGCGTAATAAAATGATAGCACTGCTTGCCATGGCGGGCGTGCTTACGTTCCTATCCGGGTGTACGCAGGTAAACCAGGAAATCAACTCGGATAGCACAGGTTTTTGGAACGAGTATATCGTATGGCCATTGTCTCAAACCCTACTATTTTTTGCGGACCTTTTCAGTGGCAGCTATGGATTGTCGATCATTGTTGTAACGATTATCATTCGATTGGTTCTGCTTCCGTTGAACGTTAAGCAGTTGAAAAGCTCCAAAGCGATGCAGGATATTCAACCGGAATTACAGAGTCTTCGTGAACAATATTCATCCAAGGATGCCCAGACACAGCAGAAGCTCCAGCAGGAGACGATGCAGCTGTTCCAAAAGCACGGCGTGAACCCGCTGGCGGGCTGTCTGCCAATTATCGTGCAGATGCCGATTTTGATCGGATTCTATCATGCCATTATGAGAACTTCGGAGATTCAGACGCATAACTTCCTATGGCTGGAACTCGGTTCATCCGATCCATTCCTGGCCATTTTGACAGCTGGAACGACCTTCCTGCAGCAAAAACTAATGATGGCGGGCGGCGCAGCAGCGCAGAACCCGCAGATGCAGATGATGCTTTATGTGATGCCGCTGATGATTGGTACATTCGCATTCTTCTTCCCATCTGCCCTTGCCCTGTACTGGATCGTCGGTAACATCGTTATGATTCTGCAGACGGTATTCATCCGTAAACCAATGATGAAAGATGCGACGGGAGGAGCAAGTGAGTGAAACAATTAACTGCTACGGGTCCATCCATTGATGAAGCGGTCCAATCTGCATTAGAACAATTACAGACATCAAAAGATCAAGTCACCATTGATATCATTGATGAAGGTAAAAAAGGATTTCTTGGGTTTGGTTCCAAACCAGCGATTGTCAAAGTAGCCATCAAGAAAAATCCTCTGCAGGATGCTGAAACATTCATCTATGAAGTAGCAGAACAAATGGGAGCTCCTGTTCAGGTCCATTCAGAAGTGCGGCAGCGGGATATCTTCCTCAACCTGGAGGGAGAACAGATCGCTGTCCTGATCGGCAAGCGTGGTCAGACATTGAATTCACTTCAATATCTGGCTCAGCTCGTCGTCAACCGTGAATCTGACGTTTTTTATACCGTTATGCTTGATGCAGAGGGGTATCGAAGCCGTCGGAAAGAAACACTTGAGAACCTGGCTGGACGGCTGGCAGATAAAGCGGTCCGGACGAACCGGGACGTACGGCTTGAGCCGATGCCTTCCTATGAAAGAAAAATCATTCACAATGCTTTGCAGCAGCATGACCAGGTGAAAACATCGTCGGACGGAAACGATCCGCGCCGGCATGTCGTCATTCACCCACGCTGATTTCAACAAATACTTCTGCCCGAAAAGCCGGCAGGAGTATTTTTTTGGCTGTACGGTTGTCCACAAGGGGTATTGGAGACCTCTTGCGGGGAAAAGATGATAGATGGCAGGTTATGCACATGTGGATAACCGCCTGATGCGGATTTCGGTCCGCATATCTTTTCAAAACACACGGGTGTGTGGTAAGGTAGTATGTTAGTGACTAGTGAAAAATATTTCGGATAACTATAGATAACCAATCATTCCAGGAGGTGAAAACGTATGGAAACAGATACAATAGCGGCGATTTCCACCCCGGTGGGGGAAGGAGCCATTGCCATCGTCCGTTTGAGCGGTCCCCAGGCTGTTTCGACAGCCGCCGGTCTTTTTCAAGGGAAGGATTTGAACAACGTTGATTCCCATACGATGCATTACGGAAAGATCATCGATCCGGAAACCGGTGAAATGGCAGAGGAAGTGATGGTTTCTGTCATGCGTGCCCCGAAAACATTTACGAGAGAAGACATCGTTGAGATCAACTGCCACGGTGGACTCGTGTCTGTGAACCGGGTGCTTGAAATCGCACTGGCTGCGGGATCCCGTCTTGCTGAACCGGGGGAATTCACGAAGCGTGCGTTTATGAACGGGCGGATCGATCTTTCCCAGGCCGAAGCGGTTATGGATCTGATCCGTGCCAAGACAGACCGGGCGATGGATGTTGCGCTGAAGCAGATGGATGGACGCCTGTCCAATCTGATTCACAATCTGCGTCAGAAGCTTTTAGAGACGCTTGCACACGTCGAAGTGAACATCGATTATCCGGAGTACGATGATGTCGAAGAAATGTCCCATGACATGATGGAGCAGAAAACGAAGGAAGTGCACGAGGAAGTCGAGCGGATCTTAGAGACGGCCAAGCAGGGCAAGATCCTGCGGGAAGGTCTCGGGACTGCGATTATCGGTCGTCCGAACGTCGGGAAGTCCTCATTGATGAACGCTCTTGTTCATGAAAACAAAGCCATCGTAACGGAAATCCCGGGGACGACGCGGGATGTCATCGAAGAGTATGTCAATGTCCGCGGGGTGCCTCTGCGGCTGATCGATACGGCGGGGATCAGGGAAACGGAAGATATCGTCGAACGGATTGGCGTGGAGCGCTCCCGTCAAGTGCTGAAGGAAGCCGATTTGATCCTGCTTGTGTTAAACTATGGCGATGAACTGACCGAGGAAGATGAGAAGTTGTTTGAAGCAATCAGCGACATGAATGTGATCGTCATCGTGAACAAAACCGATCTTGAGAAAAAGCTCGATCTTGATCGTGTGAAGGAGCTCGCGAACGATCAGCCGGTCATTACGACGGCGCTGATTCGCGAAGAAGGCATCGATCAGCTTGAGCAGGCAATCGGCGAGACCTTCTTTGAAGGAGATCTTGATGCCGGTGATATGACGTATGTCTCCAATGTCCGCCACGTGCAGCTGCTGAAGCAGGCCAAGCAGGCGCTTGAAGACGCACAAAACGGGATGGCAATGGGCGTCCCTCTGGATGTCGTTCAAATCGATGTGACCCGTACGTGGGAAATTCTCGGGGAGATCGTCGGTGAGTCGGTACATGACAGCCTGATTGATCAACTGTTCTCCCAGTTCTGTTTAGGTAAATAAGTGTTGGTTCGTAAATATAGAGTGATTTTGGAACAACTATTTAAAGGAGAGACATCCAAATGACATATGATGCAGGGCATTATGATGTAATAGTAATTGGTGCCGGTCACGCGGGCGTAGAGGCAGGACTTGCAGCAGCGCGCCGCGGGGCGAAGACATTGATGCTGACCCTGAACCTCGACCTTGTCGCCTTTATGCCGTGTAACCCGTCCATCGGGGGTCCGGCTAAGGGGATTGTCGTCCGGGAAATTGATGCATTAGGAGGCGCAATGGGTAAGGTGATTGATAAGACCCACATCCAGATGCGTCTATTGAACACGAGAAAAGGTCCAGCTGTGCGTGCGCTGCGTGCCCAGGCGGATAAGCCGCTTTATATCAAGGAAATGAAGCGTGTGCTTGAAAATCAGGAAAATCTGACGCTGCGCCAGGCGATGGTGAAGCAGCTGCTTGTCGAGGACGATCAGATAAAAGGTGTTGTCACAGAAACGAAGGCAGCGTACTATGCGCCGACGGTTATCGTAACGACAGGAACCTTCATGCGCGGACGCGTCATCATCGGTGACATATCCTATGAAAGTGGACCGAACAACCAGCGTTCCACCGTTTCTCTTTCCGAACAGCTGGAAGAGATGGGCATTGAGATGGTCCGCTTCAAGACTGGAACACCGATGCGCGTCAACAGCCATACCATTGATTATTCCAAAACGGAAATCCAGCCGGGGGAAGAAGAGCCGCGCTCCTTTTCCTATGAAACGACCGAATTCATTACGGATCAGATCCCTTGCTGGCTGACGTATACGAATGAAGACACGCACAAAATCATTAATGATAATCTCGGTCTCTCAGCGATGTACTCCGGGGCGATCAAAGGGACAGGGCCGCGCTACTGCCCGTCCATCGAAGATAAAATCGTCCGCTTCAATGATAAGCCGCGGCACCAGATTTTCCTTGAGCCGGAAGGTCGTGACACGGAGGAAGTGTACGTCCAGGGCTTGTCGACATCCCTGCCTGAATACGTCCAGAACGAAATGATGCGGACAGTACCGGGACTGGAAAACGCTGAAATCATGCGGGCCGGCTATGCGATCGAGTATGACTCCATCGTCCCTACACAGCTCTGGCCGACACTTGAAACGAAGAAAATTGATGGTCTTTTCACAGCTGGTCAGCTGAACGGAACGTCCGGCTATGAAGAAGCCGCGGGGCAGGGGCTGATGGCGGGAATCAACGCCGCTGCCAAAGCCCTTGATCTTGATACACTGATTCTTGACCGTTCCCAGGGCTATATCGGTGTCATGATTGATGACCTTGTCACAAAAGGAACCGGCGAGCCGTATCGTCTTTTGACGTCCCGTGCGGAATTCCGTCTCATGCTGCGTCATGATAATGCGGATCTCCGCCTGACCGAAATCGGGTATCAACTCGGGTTGATTCCTGAGGACCGCTACAACCGTTTCCTTGAGAAACAGCGTTTGATCGAAGACGAGAAAAAACGTCTCGATAAAGTGATTTTGAAGGAAACCGATGAGGTACAGGCCGTCATCGAAGAAGCCGGAGGCTCGAAACTGAAAGACGCCATCCGCGCGGTAGATCTCTTGAAACGTCCGGAAATGAATTACAGCCACATTGAGCGCTTAAGTGCCAGTGAGGTTCAACTGCCGGATGATGTCAAAGAGCAGGTTGAAATCCAAACGAAATATAACGGTTATATCAAGAAGGCGATCGAGCAGATTGACCGTATGAAGAAAATGGAAACGAAAAAAATTCCAGAGAACATCGATTACGATGCCATCCACGGTCTGGCTTCAGAAGCGCGTGACCGTCTGAAAGCGGTCCGTCCACTTTCAGTCGGACAGGCTTCCCGTGTATCCGGTGTGAACCCGGCGGATGTTTCCATCCTGCTTGTGTATATTGAGCAGGGCAGAATCGCTCGTGTGTCTGGAGAATAACTCGAAAGGATGGGTTTATGGATACGAACACCTTTCTGAACGCTTTAAAAGAACAAGGCATTGAACTAAATGAACAGCAGCAGCACCAGTTTCAGCGTTATTTCGAAATTCTCGTCGAGTGGAACGAAAAAATGAACCTGACCGCCATCACCGATCAGGAAGGCGTGTATTTGAAACACTTTTATGATTCTTTGACAGCTGCTTTTTACTATGATTTTTCCGAACCCCTCCGTATCTGTGATGTCGGAGCGGGGGCTGGTTTCCCTAGTCTGCCGCTGAAAATCGTCTTTCCGCATCTGAAGGTGACGATTGTCGATTCGTTGAAGAAACGGATCACGTTCCTGAATCACTTAGCCCACGAATTGGGGCTGGATGATGTCGCTTTTTACCATGATCGTGCCGAAAACTTCGGGAAAAACACGGGCTTTCGGGAAAGCTATGACCTGGTGATGGCCCGTGCCGTCGCCCGGATGTCCGTCCTCAGTGAGCTTTGTCTGCCGTTAACGCAGAAGGGCGGCCGCTTCATGGCTATGAAGGGACCGAACCTGAGAGACGAAATGGAAGAGGCCGAGATCGCTATTCAAACGGTCGGAGGCGAAGTGAAGGATATCTACACGTTCGAGCTTCCGGAAGAGGGCAGTGAACGGAATATTGCCATCGTTGAAAAACGGCGGAAGACACCGAAAAAATACCCGCGTAAAGCGGGCACACCGAATAAAACACCGATTCAATAACAGCAAGCCACTCTATCATAGACCGATAGGGTGGCTTTTTTAGGAGGGATCTATATGAAGATTGTCGCGCTGTCTGATACACATATGCCGAAAAAAGCGTCCCGTCTGCCTGATCGTCTGGTGACTGCGTTACAAGAAGCGGACCAGATCATTCATGCCGGCGACTGGCAGACGCCGGACGTTTTTGAAGAACTGAGCCGCTTTGCTCCTGTCACAGGGGTGTACGGTAACGTTGATGGTGAAGATATGAAAGAGATCGTGCCCGAACGACAGCTCGTAACGTGGGCCGGGTATTTCATCGGCGTCGTCCACGGACACGGGGATAAGAAAACGACGGAAAAGCGGGCGGTGGAAGCTTTTCAGGAACATCCCCCGGACCTTATTATTTACGGCCATTCCCACATCCCTGTTCTCCGTTACTTTAAAAAGACACTGCTGTTCAATCCGGGATCCATTACGGACAAACGCCGGCTGCCTTTCTATTCTTTTGGTATTCTTACCCTTGGGGAGGAGGGCATTCATGCCGAGCATATCTTTTTCCGCTAGCGTTCCGGGTGTTTTTGACACGTCGGACAGTAATAGAGCCTTCTGGAAGCCGCCTGGATCTTTTCGATTTCTGTGCCATCGATCCGACAGGACTTACCTGCCCGGTTGAACACCCAGTGACGGTAGTCCCGGCGCTTGATGCCCTGTTTTTTCAACTGACCGGCCAGTTCAAGATCATTCGTGATGCCTTTATGGCGGTACGACTGCCATGTCAGGTCGATCGACGCTTCGGCGGCTTTCCGAAGCTGTTCCTCTGAACAATCAGAAGGGCGGGCGGAAGGGGAGATGCCGGCCTTGAATAGGATTTCACTGCGCAGATAGTTGCCGATTCCAGCGATAAATGATTGATCGAGCAGCAGGGACGTCCATTTGCGGTTCCGGAACCTCCTGCTGATGAAGCGTTCGAACAGAACTTCTGCTGTTACCGGTTCACTGAGCAGGTCCGGCCCAGTCTTCCGGATAAACGGGTGTTCCTCTGCCTCCTCTGTGCGGAGCACTTCAATATCCGAGGAACTGTATAGCAGGGCGGACTTTTTTTCATTGTGCAGCGCAAGGCGGAGCTGGCGGTTGGTGTCCGGATAGTTATAGGCGTTCCGGATCATCCATTTGCCGTACAGCTGATTGTGCGAATAAATCGTGTAGCCCCTTTGAAAGCGGATGAGCATCGCTTTTCCCTTCGTATCCACTTTTTCAACGACATCCCCCTGTAAAATCTCCTCATATTCCTGTAATCGCTCAAAGGCGAAAAAAAGGTCGAGCACAGCCCGACCTTTGAGTGCTTTTTCTACTTGATCCGCAGCACGGCGGATTTCCGGTCCTTCCGGCATAGGTCTCTTCCTCTCCTCAGCTGGACGTGAACATGCCGCCGTTGATATGGATAAACTGTCCGGTGATATACGTAGAGTCATCAGAGGCCAGCAGCACATAGCTTCCGACGTGCTCCACCGGCTGTCCCGGGCGTCCCATCGGGGTGTTGGTACCGAATTGTTCCACTTTATCCTCAGAAAAGGTGGATGGAATGAGTGGTGTCCAAATCGGCCCCGGCGCAATCCCGTTGACGCGGATGCCTTTATCGACAAGCTGTTTCGCCATTGAACGTGTGAACGCAACGACCGCGCCTTTCGTAGCTGTATAGTCCACAAGATCGGGGTTTCCGACATAAGGGTTGACGGAAGCTGTATTGATGATGGAACTTCCCTGCTTCAAATGAGGCAGGGCAGCTTTCGTCATATGGAAGACCGAATAGATATTCGTTTTAAATGTACGCTCCAGCTGCTCCGTTGAAATATTCAGCAGGTCGTCGGTCGGATGCTGTTCAGCTGCGTTGTTCACAAGAATATCAAGCTGACCGAGTTCCTTCACGGTTCTTTCCACGGCTTCCTGACAGACGGACTCCTCGCCGACGTCCCCGGCAATCAAAATCGCCCGGCGTCCTTCGGCTTCGACCTGCTTCTTCGTATATTCCGCATCTTCATGCTCTTCTAAGTAGGAAATCGCTACATCGGCGCCTTCTTTCGCATAACCGATGGCGACGGAACGACCGATGCCGCTGTCGCCGCCTGTGATCAATGCGACTTTCCCCTGCAGCTTATTTCCGCTTTTGTAATCGTCATCCGCCTGGAGGGGAGATGGGTTCATCGCTCCCTCTGTACCTGGCTGCCGCTCCTGCTCCTGACCCGGTTGACCTTGTGTCTGACGTTCTTGTCGATTCATTTCAATTCCTCCTCCAACTTGTTTTAGTGTGCTCATTCCACCATCATGGAATGTTCAAACAAGCCGGGGGCATATTCAGGAGGAATGATCAGCATAACGGAGAAGCAGCCTCCTCAGAATCAGGCCGCTTCCAATACCTGGGATAAGGAAGAGTATCGGCAGCCAGATCGGTCCGATCAATACGCCGAATAAGCGAAGAGTGGATGAAAAAATCAATCCCACCGTGACGAAGTAGGCAGAAAAAGCAAACGGAAGGAATGAATAGGCCGGAACCTTTCCATCGGCATGGGCATAGGCATCCCATACGGCAAACATATAGATACACGGATAAAACATGAGCCACTGGTAATGGGTCACATCGACCGCTTTGGCGATATCCCCGTGAAAGCTGTGTATGATGGCCATATTGAAGCGGCTGTTGTAGTTCAAAATCACTTCAATGATGATAAAGGAGAGCCCTTTGATAAAATGTCCGTTCAGGATCTGCCCGAACCCCGGGAACGCAATACTCCATAGTATAATTTCCAATCGTTTTTCCTTCATGTCTATTCCTCTTCCGCTGAGTTTATTGGATGAGTCTCTGTCTGTCCGGTGCCTGCGGAGGCTCTTCAAACCAGCCGTTCTCAATCATAATATCCAAGCCGTCTTTTCCGTAGATGGCCGCTTCCAGCATGAGCTTGTGATAGTGATAAACGATGTCATAGCGCAGACTTACGGCTGCCCCGTTGACATAGTTCCCCTGCCCGGCGGATATGAGGACGCTGATCATATACATCATGAGCCTGTCGGAAAATACCGGGTCGGTACTCGTAGTCAATAAACTCGCAGATGTCATGGGAACGGTGATTCCAGAATTCTCAAGGATATTGGAAAGGCAGATCCGATGATCGATGGAGATGCGTTTTCCACGTCTCATATACTTTTTCACGGTTTTATTTTTGCTGGTCTGCCCGAAGGCCTGACAGACCACTTCCCCGAGGGCATTGTTTTTGACGTTCTCATAAATATGGGTGATTTCTATCGTATTCAAGGAACGCTTGTGAAACGGATGGTAGTAGGCTTTGCTTTCGATGTATTCCGTCTCATTCAGAACTTCAATTTGAGGAGCTCTCGTATAGATCCCTTTTTCAAGCGCCGTGCGCACGCTCAGATTGTAGAGTTTATCCTGCTGATCGATCCGATTGGTAAAGAAAGCGCGGACATCACTATTCGCAGAAGCCCCGAGGGAGTAGCCGTCCGACGTTAGTCCGACTTTTCCCATATGCTCTAAAAACGACAAAATAAAGGCATCCGTAAACAATTTCTTCGCCCTCGGGTTTAAATCGTCGAGGGAAAATCCGTTGGGGACAGGGAGACAGGCTTTCTGGAAAAATGTCCTGCACGTTTCGATTCCCTTATCCGCCAGATCCCTCGACAGCTGGATCAGTGGTTTTACTTCCTCATCCTCACATGTATTTTTCAAGTATTCGAGTACAGGGACGGCCATACTGTTCTGGATGTACTGCGTCCACAGCAGCCCGATTTCATTGGCTGTTAGTTTCTTCTCCGGCATTGCGTTTTCCCTCCTGCGTATCTTTATCTTCATGGCGGTAAAGAAGGAGCCATGGTAGGAATATGAAATTCACAAGAAATCCATAGATCAACATTTTGGCGAGCCAGTCGACTACAAACAGGGTCGAAACAAAGATGCAGACGATCAAAAACAATGGGGAAAGATAGGCATAAAGCATGTCGCGCCCTCCTTAATCCCCCTTATCCTGTCCGCTTGAGTATAAATTATTACGAGGTGCGGATGATAAGAGAGAAGAAGTCAGACTTAACGTAAGGAGCTCATCATGTGGAAATGGATGCGGAAAAACAAAAAAAAGCAGGGCGGGCAGAAGCCGTCGTATAACCAGAGCGACACGCTGCCTGAATTTATTGAAGTGCTGGGTCATTCCGAGGATTTCATTCAATTTGAACTCGACGGAATGACCCGATGTACCGTTTCCTACTTGAAGACGATGAGCGATTCGAAAATTTTGAACCGTTCTGTGCTCACCACGTTGAACAGTCATGCCCTGCACGGATTGAAGGAAATCAAAGAGACGATTCCTGTTGAGAACGTTCTGATTACTGATGATCTGAAAGTGATCCAGACGAAAGTGATGTTCGGTTACATTATGATCCAAGTGAAATCCTCTATGGAACAGGTGCTCCTCGTTCCGGCGGTTTCCTTGGAATCGAGAGATGTGAGCATACCGGAAGTCGAATTCAGTGTTGTCGGGCCGAAGGAAGCATTTGTGGAAACGATCAATACCAACATCAATCTGATCCGGAAACGACTGCCGCTTCCGCAGCTGACCGTGAAAGAACTGCAGGTGGGCAAAATGACGAGCACCCGGACCGCTGTCGTTTACGTAGACGGGATAGCGGATCAGGATAACGTTGAAACCGTCATTCAAAGACTCCAGGATATCGAGTATGACCAGTTGATCGACAGCTCGTTCGTCACACAGATGATTGCTGATAACAATCATTCTCCCTTTCCCCAGCTGCTTGATACGGAAAGGCCGGACAGGGTCGTCTCAAGCCTTGTTGAAGGAAAAGTAGCCATTTTAGTCGATGGATCACCTCACGCCCTCACGTGTCCGACAACGGTCGTCGAGTTTTTCGGGGCCTCGGATGATTACTTTCTACCGTGGCATCTGGCTTCCGTGTTCCGGCTGATCCGCTTATTTGCCGTTATCTTTTCCGTTCTCAGCACACCTTTATATGTCGCTGTTCTGACGTATCATTTCGAGATGATTCCCCCTGAGTTGATGGCTACCATTGTTTCGTCAAGGTCCGACATCCCTTTTCCGCCGATCCTTGAAGTGATCATCCTTGAATTGACGATTGAACTCCTCCGGGAAGCGGGAGCACGGCTTCCAACGAAAATCGGGCAGACCATCGGTATCGTAGGTGGTATCGTAATCGGTACCGCAGCTGTTGATGCCGGATTGACGAGTAATGTACTCCTGATCATCGTCGCACTGAGCGCCCTTGCTTCCTTTACGACGCCGGTCTATCAAATTGGTAACACGATCCGGCTGATCCGCTTTCCGTTTTTAATGGGTGCGCAGCTCTGGGGACTCGTCGGGGTGTCGATGTGTATGGTTTTCTTTATCGGCCATTTGATCAAGCTCCAGTCTATCGGTCGTCCATTTTTTGAACCGTTGTATCCGCTCCGGTTCAAAGATTTGAAAGATGCCTTTATCCGCCTGCCTTTTACCAAACAGGTGGACCGTCCGGTATTGATGAGATCCGAAGACCCAAAGCGTATGAATGAAGACAGGGCGAAAGCAAAGAGGGATATTGATGAATAAATTAAATGAAAACCAAGGATTGAACATATCGGAAAACTATCTGGTGAGCCCCTTTTATGTCTTTTTCATCATTTTTACGATGCAGGTGGGAATCGGAATTCTCGGGTTTGAGCGGTACTTAGTGGAAAAAGCCGGGTTTGATGCCTGGATATCGGTACTGGCTGCAGGCGTATTTCTGCACATCCTCGTATGGATGATGTACCGTCTCCTTCAAAATGGAGGCGGAGATATCGTCCATATCCATAAGCAGGTGTTCGGGAAATATATCGGCGGTTTTCTAAGTCTTCTCTTTGCGGCTTACGCGCTGCTGTTGTCATTTGATGTCATGATTACGTTTATTGAAGTGATCAAGGTGTGGATGTTCCCCGGGCTCCAGGTCTGGATTTTTGCTTTTGTCATGATCGGCCTCGTCTACTACATCGTTTCCGGTGGGTTCCGGGTGATTACCGGGATTGCACTCATCAGCGTCGTGATCGGGCTGCCGATTCTGCTGCTGAAATTTTTCCCGATTCAGGCAGGACACACGATGAACATCTATCCGAATATCAACCACAGCCCCGGTCAGATTCTTGCCGCAGCAAAGCAGAGTGCGCTCAGCTTTCTGGGCCTTGAATTTCTATTGATCTTCTATCCCTTTATCAAAAACCCGGCTAAATCGAAAAAATGGGCCCACTTTGCCGTGTTTTACACGACGATGCTTTATTTCATCAGTGTCCTCGTCACGTTTGTCTATTTTAGTGAGGAACAGTTGAAACAGGTCGTATGGGGGACGATTTCGACATGGAAGATTGTCGAATTTCCTTTTATCGAACGTTTTGAATATGTAGGGATTGCGATGTGGCTGTATGTGATCCTGCCCAACATCTGTATCGGCATCTGGGGGGCGACGCGTGTAATGAAAAGAATCTTCCCTGTGAAGCAGATTCACTTTTTAAGAGTTGTCTGTATCTCCCTGTTCTTTCCCGTCGCTTTAGTTGCAGGCCGCGACCCGATCAACGCCATTAACAATTTTGCCGGCACGGTCGGTTTTTACGTCCTGCTTTACATCCCGGTTCTTCTTCTATTAAAAATGATCTCGGACAAAGTGAGGAAGCGATATGAAAATTAAGTGGAACGTACTGGTTTTGATCAGCAGCTTCTTTCTTTTCACAGGTTGTGTACCCAGCAAGAGCGTTGAAGAAAATGCCATCGTCCAAATATCCGGCTATGATAAAGGCGGCGATAAAGGAAGGATTAAAGGGACTGTATCCATCCCCCAGTACGGCAAAAGTGAGAAGAAAACCGCCGCCTCTGAGCTTTACTTAACCGTTGATGCCAACTCCATCAAGGATGTGGAGAAGGAAATCCAGAAACAATCCTCCAAACCGATTTCCATCGGAAAACTGGCAGTCACGTTGTACAGCATGGAGCTGGCTCAGGAAGGCATTTCCGACGTCATAGACGTGCTGAGCAGGGACGCCCGTCTAAGCCGGAACATGTATCTCGGTATTGTGGATGGACAGACGCAGGACTTGATTGAGAATGGATACACACAGGATGAGACAACGTCCAAGCACCTGCAGGGATTGATTGAGAATAATGTCCATCACAACTTTCCATCGACAAGCCTGCACGAATTTTTATATGCCTACTTTGCGATTGGTATGGATCCCTATCTCCCGATTTTGTCGAAAAAGGAGACGTTTGTAGAAGTCTCCGGCATTGCTTTTTTCGATAAGGGAAAAGTCGTAACCACGCTCTCGGATGCGAAAGTCTTTACATTCAAAATGATGAAAGAGAATTTCGCGAGGGGAATGCAGGACCTCCCTTTTCAAAATGGAACCATCATGCTGGATAATATCGGTTCGACAGTGGATTACAAACTGACGGGCACGCCGGAAAACCCCGGTGTGGACATCCACGTGAAATTGGAATCGGAAGTGAATGAAATGGTCGGGGTGGAGGAAAAGCCGTCGCCGAAGCTTGCAAAAGAAATGGAAGATGCATTTGTGGAGTATTTCAAGACGAATGCCGGGGAGATGATCGAATTGTTCAAGAAGGAAGGCATTGATCCGCTTGGTCTCGGTCATTTTGCTAAAACGAGAACGAGACACTTTGATGAAAAACGGTGGGAGGATCTTTATCCGGATATGGATATCCAGTTCACCGTCGATGTGGAAATTACCGAATACGGCATCTTCTCCTGATTTGAATGTGAAACAAAAAAAGGCCTCTGGATGGAGGCCTTTTTTGTTTCACGTGAAATATTCAAGGCTTGCTTCAGGGAAGTATTTGGCAATGTAGCCGCCGAGGACATTCTTCATCTCTTCCTGTTCATCTTTTTGGTAGACGTACTTTCCGATGCCATAGCGCCCCCATTTGTATTTGCGTTTCTCTTCGTCCATTTCAAGTTTTGTCATCGGATAGTTTTTCTGAATGACGCGTTTGGCCGGTTTTGTAAACCGGTGCTGGATCAGTTCAAACGTCAGATCCTGTACAGCGTGGTCCGGGAGTCTGTCCTGAAGTTTTTCAAACAACTCTTTGTACCCTGCCTTCCAATCTTCATACAGATAGATCGGGGCGATGATGAAGCCCAGCGGGTAACCGGCTTCGGCCACTTTCACGGCGGCACCGATACGGTCATCGAGCCTTGATGTGCCCGGCTCCAAATATTTAATGACATAATCAGCATTCATACTGAAGCGGAACCGTGTGCGTCCGTTATGCTTCGCATCCAACAGGTGATCCACATGCGCGAATTTTGTCACGAACCGGAGCTGACCGTATTCAGACTGCCCGAAATATTCGATCGCCCGTTTCAAGGAATGAGTCAAGTGATCGACGCCGACAATGTCAGACGTACAGGAGGCTTCAAAGCGGGTCATTTCCGGTGCCCGCTCCTTCATGTACTGCTCCGCAGAGTCGAGCACTTCATCGACGTTCACATACGTACGGATATACGGCTTGCTGCCCATCGTCGTCTGCAGGTAACAATAATGGCAGTGGCCCATACAGCCTGTCGCAAGAGGGATGGCATATTCTGCTGACGGCTTGGACGTATCAAATTTCAATGTTTTTCTTACACCGACGACAAGGGTGGATTTGGCTATCCGGTACTTTTGGAAATCATTTTCCCCCGGCAGGTTCCGGACCTGGTTATGGGAGGTGGTTTCCCGGATTTCAATTCCCATGTCTTCGAATTTTTCCTTTAATTCCCGGCCTAAGGGGTATTCCAGGGCCCGGGGTTCAATATAAACAAGTTCTGGTACGAATGGCTTTACCACAGCTGTCCCTCCGATTCAGCCCCGCCGCCGAAGGCATCGTAATAGGCCCTTTCCGCTTCGCCTTCGGAAGCATACACAGCGATGTTTTCGTCGAGTGGAAAATACGTTTCGTACAAAAACAGAGCCAGTTCGCCCGGCTGTTCCGGATTATTGACGACGGCTGCTTCTTGTACATTCGCCACATCATACGTGTGTGGATTGCGGTAGATGACATATACGACATCTCCCGCCTTATAGGACGGTTGAATTTCCATACGGACACCTGCTCTCATAAAATTGGTTATGCTGCTATTCCTTGTCCATTTGTGCTCATGTTTCCACTAAGCCAGCTTTTTTATTATGAAATTCGATGTTAATAAAAGGAATTCCAGTCTCCTGTCCAGAAAAGGGAAAGCAGGAGGATGAGATGTATGACATGGCTTTTGAGAACAGAACGTCTGATGTTAGAGCCTTTTACAGAAGATCTAATAGAGAAAACGGCAGAACTCGCGGGAGATCCGGAAGTGGCGGCAACGACATTCGTTCCCCATCCCTATACGATCGAACACGCGAAGGAATGGATCGCTTCCCATGATTCCTGGATGGAGGAAAAGAAAGCTTTTCCTTTTTCCGTAAAGCAGAAGAAAGATGATGGACTGCTGGGGACGATGACGCTCCGTATCGATGAGGCACACCAAAAAGGCGAACTCGCCTATTGGATCGGCCGGCCCTACTGGGGACACGGCTATGGATCCGAAGCAGCCCGGCGGGTCGTCCGGTTCGGTTTGGAGGACATCGGCCTGCACCGTATCTGGGCTGCAGCGATTTCCGACAACCCGGCCTCTACGCGCGTCATGCAAAAAGCCGGTCTCACTTACGAAGGAACCTTGAAGGAGGATATGCTTCATAGAGGGGAATTCAAGGATATTGACGTGTACGGACTCGTTCGTGGATCACAGCGACGTTCCATGTGAAACAAAAGCGCCTGCTTTCAGGCGTTTTTTTGCGAGGCACAGGCATAGAACAAAATTTATCGACGAAATCTGTCATAGGGAGAGAAAGGGAAAAACGCATCAAACCGGCACGGATTTTCAAGGATCCCGCCGGTTTCGACAGGGGAAGGATGTAAAATCTTCGTTCATCAAGATACTTTTCCCTGTATAAATGTGATAAAATAATGAGAGAAAAGAAAACGGCATACGTGTGCGCAGCAGCGTCTACAGCCTGCGGCGCTTTTTATGTTTCAAACCATTCCTTTCATTCTTAATAATAAAGGCGTATGCTTGATCGTATAAAGGTGGTGTCTGATCGTGTTACATCCTTTTGGTCGTTTATTCGGGCTTGGGGACAAACCGGAATCGGATAATGACAACAATGAGGAACAAGGCTACAGTCCCGATGAAGTTGTACAGGTTCCCGTAGATCGTGTACAGCCTAACCGCTATCAGCCACGAGCGATTTTTAACAGCGAGAAGATCAGCGAACTTGCCCAGACGATACATACGCATGGGATGATTCAGCCGATCGTTCTCCGTCGGTTAAATGAAGAAGAATATGAATTGATTGCCGGTGAACGCCGGTGGCGCGCTGTCCAGTCACTCGGATGGGAGACCGTACCGGCGATCATCCGTGATATGAATGACTCCCAGACGGCGTCGGTGGCCTTGATTGAGAACCTGCAGCGGGAGGAATTAACCGTCATTGAAGAAGCGCTCGCCTATGCGAAGCTGATTGAGCTTCATCAACTGACACAGGAGGCCCTGGCTCAGCGTCTCGGTAAAAGCCAGTCGACCATTGCGAACAAAATCCGGCTTCTGAAGCTGCCGGAATCCGTCCAGCAGGCCATCATGGACAAGCAGATTACGGAGCGTCACGCCCGTGCCCTGATCGCGTTAAAGGATCCGGAAGTACAGGAACAGGTACTGAAGGAAATCATTGAAAAGCAGCTGAACGTGAAGCAGACGGAGGAACGGATTGCCAAGCTTTCCGATCCAAAACCGAAGAAAAAGAAACCTACCCTCAAAGGGGTGAACAAGGATATGCGGATTGCGATGAATACGATCCGCCAGTCGTTGAATATGGTGACAGATACCGGAATCGATCTGGAAACAGACGAGCAGGATCATGATGATTATTATCAAATCACCATTAAAATTCCGAAGAAAAAATCATAACGTCCCGTACCCATCTTGACTTTTTTAGTGGAGATGGGGCTTTTTTTAAGCTGTTCCGCCTATTTTCCGGGGGAAATGGTAGAATTATACTAAAACAGAGGCAGGTGACACCATGGGGAAAGTGATTTCCATCGCAAATCAAAAGGGCGGCGTCGGTAAAACGACGACAGCCGTCAATTTAAGTGCATGCTTGGCTTATCTCCATCATAAAGTCCTTTTAGTTGATATCGACCCGCAGGGAAACGCCACGAGCGGGATAGGTGTGGAAAAGGGGGAAGTGGATCAATGCATCTACAACGTTCTCATCGATGATGTGAAGGCGGACAAGGTCCGGACGGAAACGCTCGTGCAGAACCTCGATGCCATCCCCGCCACCATCCAGCTTGCCGGTGCAGAAATTGAACTGGTGCGGACGATTTCAAGAGAAGCGCAGTTGAAAAAGTCCATGGATCAATTGAAAGCGGATTACGACTATATCATTATTGACTGTCCGCCCTCTTTAGGCCTTTTGACGTTGAACGCCCTGACCGCTTCTGATACGGTATTAATTCCAGTCCAGTGTGAATATTATGCGCTTGAAGGATTGAGCCAGTTGTTGAACACCATCCGGCTTGTCCAGAAGCATTTAAATAAGCAGCTGATGATTGAAGGGGTCCTGCTGACGATGCTCGATGCCAGGACCAACCTCGGCATCCAGGTGATCGAAGAAGTGAAAAAATATTTCCAGGATAAGGTCTATCAATCGATCATCCCCCGTAATGTCCGGTTGAGCGAAGCTCCCAGCCACGGACGTCCGGCAATCCTGTATGATCCGAAATCAAGAGGAGCAGAAGTCTATTTAGAATTAGCAAAGGAAGTGATTACAAATGGTGAGAGGGTTAGGTAGAGGGCTGGATTCTCTGATTACCGGCTCCATGGAGGATGATGAACTGATTGATGTGTCTGTGGGCGCATGCCGGCCGAACCCGTACCAGCCCCGCAGACAGTTCGATCAAGAGGCCCTTGACGGACTTCAGCAGTCGATTGAAACCCACGGTATCCTCCAGCCTTTAATTGTCCGGAAAAGCATCAAAGGCTATGAGATTATTGCTGGTGAGCGCCGTCTGCGGGCAGCCAGGCAGGCGGAGCTGGAGACGGTTCCTGCCATCGTCAAGAATCTGACGGATGAGGAAATGATGGAGCTGGCTCTGCTGGAGAACCTGCAGCGTGAAGATCTCTCCCCGGTGGAGGAAGCCCGTTCCTATGAAAAGCTGATCAAGGAACTGAACGTCACGCAGGAAATTCTGTCCAAACGACTCGGGAAAAGCCGCTCGCACATTGCCAATCTCATCCGTCTTTTGTCGCTTCCACAGGAAGTGATCGAGCTGATCGAATCCGGCAGCCTCTCCATGGGCCATGGACGGGCTCTGCTCGGGTTGAAAGACCGGTCGGAGCAGATTACACTCGCCGGCCGGATCGTCAAAGAATCCCTCAATGTCCGGCAGGTGGAGCGGCTGATCCACGAAAAGAACCAGACACGTGCGAAAGATAAAAAGCAGCCGAAACCGGCCGATGTGTTTTTGAAGGAGCGCGAAACCGATCTGAGAAACCGGCTCGGTACGGCTGTGAAAATCCAAAAAGGCCGTCGGAAAGGGAAAATTGAGATCGAATTCACCAATGAAGCGGATTTGGAGAGAATTCTCGATATGTTCCAGGAGTAACGCGTACAGACCAGGGGCCTCAGGGTCTCTGGTTTATTTTTGTGTGAGGAGGTCGAAAGCCGATGGTTTTAACAGGAGCCCTCGTCAATGGACTCTGTATCGCTGTAGGTACAGGGCTTGGTCTATTTTTCACAAAAATCCCTGAGCGGTTTAAGGAAACGGTCATGAACGGGATCGGTCTTGCCGTTCTTTTGATCGGGCTGCAGATGGCGTTCGAAACAGAAAACATCGTCATCGTTCTGCTTAGTCTGCTGCTCGGCGGCTTGATCGGGGAGGCAGCTTCTCTTGAGGAAAAGCTGCAGTCCACAGGCCGGTGGCTGGAGGAAAAATTCAGCCGCCCGGGTCAGGAAACACGGATCGCACAAGGATTCATCACCGCCTCCCTTATTTTCGTCATCGGGGCGCTGGCGGTTCTGGGTGCCCTGGATAGTGGTCTGCGCCAGGACCATGAAGTGCTGATCACTAAAGGGATCATCGACGGATTTGTGGCGCTCGTCCTGACCTCGACGCTCGGATTCGGCGTGTTGTTTTCCGTCGTACCCGTTGTGTTATATGAAGGAGGCATCGCCCTCCTGGCGACGCAGATCAATGCCTGGGTGCCGGAAGCGATCCTGGATCAATTCATCGTGGAAATGACGGCAGCCGGCGGTCTGCTGATCACAGCCATCGGGCTGAATATGCTGAATATAACCAAAATCCGCACAGCCAACCTGCTGCCTTCGCTGCTGATGGTTGGAGTGATTCTCTGGGTCTACCAGTGGTTTTAATGTTACTGGATCCGTTTGTGAATGACCGGCCGGGACGTTGTGAACGCCTGGAACGGCCGTGTCTCCATGCTTGTTTTCTTCCGCTTCGCTTCGGTCATCTGAATGGCTGCGGCCACTTTAGCCGCCATCTGCATGACGACGTGAAGCCGTGTGTTCTGCAGGACGACATGCTCCATGAATCCACTGACATTGACCATCCCGCTGATATGGATCTGCCCTACCGGGGGCAGGTCCTTTTTTAATGCGGAGCCCGGGTTCAAGGACCCTTTACCGAGAACAACGGAACCAACAGAGGAAGATTTGCCGAGGCAGGCGTCAACAGCGAGAATGTACGGGTTTACATGTTCCCGGTGGATGGCAGACAGCCGTTCTTTCAGGTTCAGGGCGTGAAGCGGTTCTTCCAGTGTGCCATATATATGGAAGGTATCCAGTAATTGATCGTGAAGCATCGACCCGACGAGCGGACCGAAGGAATCTCCCGTGGAACGGTCGGTTCCGATACAGGCGACGACAATGTCCTTCGACGGGGGAAGCCAGTCATTCAAATAGTCGGCAAGCTGATCACTCATGGCCGGGTCTTCAGTGCTGACGCGTTTCTCTTCTTTGGAAAACTTGTCCTTGAAATTCATAGCTTCTCCTCCAGACACATAGTAGTAACAGTATATAAGGTTGTCCTTGGTTCTATACGTCGCAAATACATAGATGTGGAGGAACGGTCATGATAAAAGCGGGTTGTAAGTGGATGTTTTTGATTGTCGGAACGATGATAGGGGCCGGCTATGCTTCCGGAAGAGAGCTGTGGCAGTTTTTTGGTGATGACAGCAGTCTGGCCATCCTCTTGTTTTCGATTATGTTCATCTTCTGCTGCTGGGTGATTTTGTCGATCAGTTTCAAGCTGGAAAGCGGCCATTATCTCCCTGTCCTCCGCGCGGTCGTCGGCCGTCGTCTGACCGGCGTATATGACTGGATGATCATCGTCTATCTGTTTACGACGACGGTCATTATGCTGGCAGGCAGTGGAGCGACTCTGCAGGCCTTCAACTTCTCTTATAAGTTCGGGGTCGTTCTGATTATCATTCCGCTTATTCTCCTGTTTGTATGGGACGTCAAAGGGATCGTCGTCGTGAACAGCTTTGTTCTGCCGCTGCTGATTGCAGGTCTGTTATTCGTCCTCATCTTATTCATCAAAGATCAGGACCTGTCCCTTTTCGGCCATGTGCATGAGATGAGCAACTGGCTGGCGGCGTTTCCGTTTACCGCACTGAACATCCTGCCTTTGATTGCTGTCCTCGGGGCGATCGGCAACCAGGTCAGACGCAAAGGAGAGATCTGGGTGGCCAGTATCGGAAGCGGTGTGGTCCTCGGAGTCGTTTCCTATCTCTATAACAACAGTCTGATCCAAATTGCAGAAGACATCATTTTGTATGAAATCCCCCTTTTCGCGATTCTTAAACATTATCCGTACGAAATGATGATCTTCATGTCGGTGATGCTCTGGATTGCCATTTTCACCACCGCGGCCTCCGGCACACTCGGGCTCGTCACAAGGTTCCGGGATTACGTCCGGCAGCCGCTCTGGATTCTGGCGATGATGGTGATTGCCATCATGCTTCCTTTCACTTCTTTCGGTTTCTCCACGTTAATTGAATACTTGTATCCGCTGTACGGCATCCTGAATTTATACGTGCTCCTTGCCCTTCTTTTATACCCCGTTCTTTCCAGATTCAAAATTCGCTGAAAACCTGTTAAAATGAATGTCATATTCATAGACGTACAGGAGGGAAAGCGGTGAGTGAGCCAACGAAAGCTGTGGAGGATGCCAAAACACAGTGGGAGGAACTTGTCAGTTATGTCAAAGATCCGGAGATTTGGTGGAGTTACGGAATCGGCGCGTTGAAGATCATTATGATCATTGTGCTGTCTCTGCTGATTATCCGGATCGGGCGCGGTTTGATTGCGCAGTTTTTTGCGAATAAACGCAGGGGGCCATTTCAAATTACCCAGCGCCGGGAAGCGACGCTGAACAAGCTGGTCGTCAATGCGTTGTCCTATGTCGTCTACTTTGTTGCCTTTATTATGATTTTGGAGACGCTGACGATCAACATCGCTGCACTCCTTGCCGGTGCCGGTGTAGCAGGCCTTGCGATCGGCTTCGGGGCCCAGAACCTTGTGCGCGACGTGATTTCCGGCTTCTTCATTATCTTTGAAGATCAGTTTTCCGTCGGCGACTATATCCAGACCTCCGGTGTCGAAGGCTTCGTCGAAGAAGTCGGTCTCCGGACGTGTAAGGTGAAAGCATGGACAGGCGAAGTCCATATTCTGCCGAACGGCAATGTAACTCAGGTGACCAACTATTCCATGCACAACAGTGTGGCGGTCGTCGATGTGAAAGTGGCCTATGAGGAGGACATCGAGCGGGCCGAGCAGGTCATTTCAAAACTGCTTGAGGAACTGCCGGAACGTTATGAGGAAATCATCACTATGCCGGAACTCCTTGGTGTTCAGAACCTCGGAGCATCGGAAGTCGTGATGCGTGTGATCGCTGAGGTTAACCCGATGGAGCACTGGGCGGTGGCACGGGTGATCCGTAAAGAAGTGAAAAACCGGCTGAATCAGGAAGGCATTGAAATTCCGTTTCCTCGTATGGTCATGTATTCCCGGCATAACGAGAACGAGAATGAAGCGGTCGATCAATAAGGAGGAGCACAGTTATGGCAGAGAAATCCTATCAACTCAATGATGTGGTGGAGATGAAAAAACCGCACCCCTGCGGCGAGAACCGCTGGAAAATCATCCGCATGGGGGCGGATATCCGGATCAAATGTGAAGGCTGCGGACACAGTGTCCTCGTCCCGCGCCGGAAGTTTGAAACGAAGATGAAAAAAGTGTTGGAACCGAGTGAATGAACGAAAGCCTTCCCTTTGACAGGGGAGGTTTTTTTATGGAAAGAGGAAAAAAAGGACAAACTTCCATTATTCGGTCTGTTTCTTTGCAAAGGGTGAATTTGTTATAGTGGAAAATGGACTTTTGGGCTGTGCTTTTCCCCGTAAGGACGGGACGGCGCAGGTTGTTATTTTCAAGTACAGAATCTATAATAAAGTGGACTAACATGCATGTATGTAAATCCTTAAGGAGTGAAAGTCTCATATGGCACTAACAGCTGGAATCGTAGGTTTACCGAACGTAGGGAAATCTACGTTGTTTAACGCAATTACACAGGCAGGCGCTTTATCCGCCAACTATCCGTTCGCCACAATAGATCCGAACGTCGGGATCGTGGAAGTACCGGATTCGCGGCTGGAAAAGCTGACCGAGCTCGTGAACCCTAAGAAAACTGTTCCGACCGCATTTGAGTTTACTGATATCGCCGGCATCGTCAAAGGCGCAAGTAAAGGGGAAGGTCTCGGCAACCAGTTCCTCTCCCATATCCGCCAGGTGGATGCGATCTGCCACGTTGTACGCGCATTCGAAGATGAAAACATCACCCACGTTTCCGGTCAGGTCGATCCGATTACCGATATCGAAACGATCAACCTCGAACTGATCCTAGCCGACCTTGAGACGGTTTCGAAGCGTCTGGACCGTGTAGCTAAGCTTGCCCGTCAGAAGGACAAGGACGCCGTTGCTGAATATGCCGTTCTTGAAAAGCTGAAGGAAGCATTGGAAGCTGAAACACCCGCCCGCGCTGTCGAATTCAGCACCGATCAGGAAAAAGTCGTGAAAGGTCTCCATCTTTTAACTTCCAAGCCTATCCTCTATGTGGCTAACGTAAGTGAAGATGAAATTGGCGAAGGTGACAATGACAAAGTGAAGCAGATCCGTGAATTTGCGGCTAAAGAGAACGCAGAAGTCATTGTCGTCTGTGCAAAAATCGAGTCTGAAATCGCTGAGCTTGATGGCGATGAAAAGGACGAATTCCTGGACGATCTTGGAATCGAGGAATCCGGTCTTGATCAATTGATCAAAGCGACCTACAACCTGCTCGGCCTGGCGACATATTTTACTGCCGGCGAACAGGAAGTGCGCGCCTGGACCTTTAAGGAAGGCATGACCGCTCCACAGGCGGCCGGTATCATTCACACGGACTTCGAGCGCGGCTTCATCCGTGCTGAGACAGTGTCCTATGAGGATCTGGTTGATGCTGGAACAATGGGCGTTGCTCGTGACCGCGGCCGTGTCCGCCTTGAAGGAAAAGAATATCTGGTCAAAGACGGCGACGTCATCCATTTCCGTTTCAACGTATAAACGGGGAACCTTCCGCAAAAGGTTGTAAAGTGGGGACAAGTTTGTTACAATACTATATTGTGAGTAATTAAACGAATTACTCCTTGCTCCTCTTTACGAAAAAGGAGCCGTTAAGTCCATAAGGAGGTGAAAACGGATGAATAGAAAATACGAAATCATGTATATCATCCGCCCAGATATCGAGGAGGAAGCGAAAACGTCTGTCAAAGATCGTTTCAGCAAAATCCTTACAGATAACGGAGCGGAGATCCAGGAAGTTAAAGAACTAGGCAAGCGCCGTCTTGCTTACGAAATTAACGACCACCGTGATGGAATCTACGTAACAGTTGATTTCAACGGTACACGTGAAGCGATCAATGAATTCGACCGTCAGGCGAAGTTCACGGATGATATTATCCGCCACATCGCAGTACGCGAAGATGACAAATAAGGAGTGATTCTGGTGTTAAATCGTGTCGTACTAGCCGGCAGATTGACGAAGGATCCTGATTTACGCTATACGCCAAACGGAGTAGCTGTCGCCAACTTTACGATCGCTGTGAACCGCCCGTTCTCAAACAATCAGGGAGATCGCGATGCCGATTTCATCAACTGTGTCGTTTGGAGAAGAGCAGCGGAGAACCTTGCGAATTTCATGAGTAAAGGCAGTCTTGTCGGAGTGGACGGACGTCTACAGTCCCGCAGTTTCGACAATCAGGAAGGCAAGCGTGTGTTTGTAACCGAAGTCGTTGCAGACAGCGTACAATTCCTTGAATCCAAGGGTGGTTCTTCGCAGGGCGGAGGAAACCGTGGAGGTTCAGGATACCAGCCAAATCAGAATCAACCATCAGGAAACAACTTCGGTTCCAATAATAATAATCAACGAAACGATGATCCATTCGCAGATAATGGCGAACCCATCGATATATCAGACGACGATCTACCATTTTAATCAGAAAGGAGTGAATGCTACATGGCACGTCGTGGACGCGGAAAACGTAAAAAGGTGTGTTTCTTCACAGCTAACGGAATCACACACATCGACTATAAAGATGTTGATTTGCTGAAACGTTTCGTCTCTGACCGTGGAAAAATTCTTCCTCGTCGAGTAACTGGAACTTCTGCTAAATATCAGCGTAAATTGACAAAAGCGATCAAACGCTCTCGTCAAATGGCCCTGCTTCCTTACTCTACTGAGTAATAGCAGCGTTACTAAAAACCGTGAAGTCTTTTATAGACTTCACGGTTTTTTTATGTTCAGGCCAGCCCCATCAGCTTCTGCAGTTCTCCCCGATTATCCAGTAAGTCCGCCAGTGTATAGCTGTCCAGCACTTGAAAGAATGCGGCCAGAGCTTCGTGCAGGGCACGTTTCAGCCGGCACGCCGGTGTAAGGACGCAGTAATCCGATCCACAGTCAAAGCACTCCAACAGATGTAAATTATCCTCCATCGCCCGTACGACGCTTCCAATATTTATATCTTTCGGTTCTTCAGCCAGACGAATTCCTCCAGCTCTTCCCCGGATCGTTTCAATCAGACCGAGCCTGCTCAATTCATGAATGATTTTCCCCAGATGGTTTTCAGATATATGAAACACCTCGGAAATTTCCTTTTTGTTCGCCAGGGCACCGTCTTCCTTGGACCCGGCAAACATCAGTACCCTCAGGGCATAATCCGTATATTTCTTTAGCTGCATGTCCGGCACCCCTTCTTGTTTTCTATTTCTTTTATCATACCACATGCATTTCTATGAAAAGCGGAGAGAAGACTGCCTTCGAATTGTCAAATCTTTTTGTGGAAAAGACGTTGCAGAAGAATTATCTTTCGATACAATAAAGGTGTATATAAAATACATCTTTTAAAGGGGTTTGAATGATGACCAATCACGTTAAACATCCACTTGATGAAAGAACGGTACGGATTATTAAGGCAACGGTTCCTGTGCTGGAGGAGCATGGAGAGACGATTACGACCTTGTTTTACAAACGACTTTTTGAAAATTATCCGGAGCTTAGAAATATCTTCAACCAGACCCACCAACGGGCGGGAGATCAGCCGAGAGCCCTGGCAAATATGGTTTACATGGCAGCTCTTCATATCGAAAACCTTGGCGAGGTGCTTCCTCAGGTCAGAACAGTTGCGGAAAAGCATCGAAGCTTGAATGTTCAGCCGGAACATTACCCCATTGTTGGTGAATATCTGCTGAAAGCGATGAAGGAAGTGCTTGGCGAGCAGGCGACGGATGAAGTTATTGAAGCCTGGGGAGAGGCTTATGGTGTCATTGCAGGTGTTTTCATCGATGTTGAAAAAGATTTATATGAAGCAGCGGAGGATCAGAAAGGTGGCTGGTCAGACTGGAGGTTGATGCAGGTCGTTGATAAAGTGAAGGAAAGTGATGAAATGACGTCCTTTTACCTGGAGCCGGAAGATGAGCGCCCACTGCCCCGTTACAAAGCTGGTCAATACATTACGGTGAAAGCTGAGATCGAAGGAGAGTCCTATGATCATCTTCGTCAGTACAGCTTATCTGATGCTCCGGGCAGTGATCATTTCAGAATCACCGTCAAACGTGAGGCAGGATCCGAGGATGTTCCGGCCGGAATCGTTTCAACGTGGCTGCATGACCATGTGAATGTTGGAGATACGCTTCCAGTAAGCGTTCCGGCCGGTGATTTCCACCTGGATGACCGTAAACGTCCGCTCGTTCTGATCAGCGGAGGGGCAGGATTGACTCCATTGATGAGCATGCAGAAGGAAGCTGCAGCACGGCAGCCTGAACGGGATATTTATGTTATTCATGCGGCTAGGAACGGCAGGGTGCACGCATTCAAAGAAGATATGCTGAAAGAGAAGTCCTGCTTCGTTTATGAACAGCCGACAGAAGAAGATATCCGCTTGGACGCGTTTCATGAGCGGGGCTTCGTTGATTTGGATATCCTTCAGCGTACGGTTCCGAAAGATGCTGAATTTTATTTCTGCGGACCGAAGGGGTTTATGACAGCGGTGTACAGGAGTCTGACCGAGTGGGGTGTGAAGGAGGATGCGATGCACTATGAATTTTTCGGTCCTCAGGAAGCATTGGTGCTGAGAGAATCGTAACGTTACGATTCTCTCAGTGGAGCGGCCTGGAAGGTACGCTGGTCGAACTGGTCGATCATCTTCATAAAGATGTTAATGATATACCCGCTGAAAATGGTAATGATCACGGTGCCGATTCCCACCGCTCCTCCGAACAAGGCCGCCAGAATGACAAGAATGATGCTGATGAAGGCTCTCGATATCGAAACGTTCCATCCTGTTAAATCCTTAATCACAAGCATCATCCGGTCGAAGGGATTCGGTGCAAAATCTGCCTGAAGGTTCATCGCAATCCCGAAACCGGCAATGATCATGCCGCTGATCAGGCAGATAAACTGTACGGCTGCTGTTTCCGGCTGGATGGATTCTCTTAGAAGAAACACCCAGAAATCAATCCCTGCCCCTGTCATCAGCGAGGTGATGACAGCGAAAAGTTCCGGTTTTTTCTTCGATGCCGCCGCATTAAACAGGATCATCGTCAGGCCGACAACAATTTCCCAGCTGCCGATTGTCAATCCGAATGTCCGGTGCAGTCCTACAAGAAGGGCGTCAAAAGGAGAGGTACCGAGGGAGGATTGAATCGTCAAGGCAATACCGGCGGTCATAATGAAAAGGCCTGCCATATAATACAAGCCTCGGATGTAATGGCGTTTCATGACACCACCCCTTTTCTCGTTATCCTTAGACTATACAGCGGGAGTCACCCGTATTTCAAGAGGGAGGGTGTAAATGAAAGTAAAAAAGCAGGAGCTTATGGCTCCTGCCTTTCAAGCTGGTGAGTGAGGAACCTTGACCACCATTTGGGTGAACGGTCACGTTCCGCTTATCGGTGGATGCTTGCCGCGGGCACGGCCTCAGCTAACTTGGGCAGAAAGAACACCTGCCCAAGTGGATCTTCGACCTGTGCTGTTCCCGCAGGCGTCACCACCGAACGCTCCTCGTGACTTCACCAAATGATGAAGGATATGAAGTTTCTAAACGATCCTTGTTTTACAAGAACATGCCGTACGGGTCATGACAGGAACCCTGAACGATGTGTTGTATACGTGTAGGGAGACGTCCACTTACCGTAATCGAAAGCATTTTACTTGAATAAGGAAGACTGGAGGCGTTGGGGTAAATGGGAGTTATCTACATATAAAAAAGCAGGAGCTTATTGCTCCTGCTTTCTCTATGATATCTATTACTCTTCAACGTAAGCCCACTTGAATTCGAATTCAGGGCCTGTTGCTGTAGAATAAACGCCTTTAATGGACGGGCGGAACAGCTGTGCTTTGGCATCCTGATAAATAGGAGCCACGGCCTGATCTTCTTCAAGAAGCAGCTTCTCGGCTTCCAGGAAGGTTTCAAAACGCTTCGCCGGATCCTGGGCATACTCTGAATTGGCTTTGTCAATTAAGCTGTCATACTCTTCGCTGGAGTACGCCATGTTGTTGTTCTGACCATCTGTCAAATACATGTTCAAGTACGTGTTCGGGTCCACGTAGTCCGGTCCCCACGTAGCCGCTTCGATTTCGAATTCGGAATTGTTATCACGGCGGACACGTTCCTTAAATGGTACTTCCAGAAGCTTGATCGTCAGGCCGTCCAGGTTTTCCTCAAGCTGTCCTTTGTAATACGCAAGGGCATCTTTGGATGTCCCTGTATCATCACCCAGCAGCTCGATTTCAACAGAATCTGTACCGAGTTCCTCAAGCGCCTTGCTCCAGTGCTCTTTTGCTTTCTCAACATTGGATTCTACAAGTGACCCTTGTGCCTCGCGGAAATCTTCCTCACTGTCCGGCATGGACACGAAGTTGGATGGGACATAACCTTCTGCCGGAACAGATCCGTCATTCAGGATAACATCGACAAGACCTTGACGGTCGATCCCGTAGGAAATGGCCTTACGTACGTTTACATTGGCTAGCGCCTCGTTATTTTCCTGATTGAACTTGAAGAAATATAAGTATGGTTTTTCGACGACGTTGAACGCTTCGTTCGTACGATACTGGTCGACAAATTCCGCGTTCAATTCTGTCTGATCAATTTCACCGGACTCATAAAGGTTCACACCGGTGGAAACTTCTTTTACGACTTTGGCATTGATTTTCTCAAGCTGCACCGTTTCGTTATCCCAGTAGGAATCGCTCTTTTCGATGGACCAGCCTTCGCCGTGGCTCCATTCAGTCATTTCGAACGGTCCGTTGGAAATGGTATATTCCGCTTCTGTTGCGAACTTGTCCCCTTGTTCTTCAACATACTCCTGATTGAGCGGCATGAACGTGATGAAGACCGTCATGGACTCAAAGTAAGGAACCGGCTTTTCCAGTTCGACTTCAAGCGTTTTATCATCGACAGCTGTTGCTCCGAGGTCTTCCAGAGAAGCTTCCCCGTTGCTGATTTCAGTTGCATTTTTAATGATGCCACCAAGGAAGTATGGACCGTACTCGGATCCCACTTCCGGATCAACCGCTCTTCTCCACGCATAAACGAAATCGTCAGCGGTAACCGGGTCGCCGTTTGACCATTCGGCGTCACGCAGG
The DNA here is from genome assembly GCF_056158945.1 of Halobacillus sp. ABH2_015. NCBI lineage: Bacteria > Bacillati > Bacillota > Bacilli > Caryophanales > Bacillaceae > Halobacillus > Halobacillus sp. ABH2_015. Next base: position 3,553,792 of record NZ_JBSWUG010000002.1, on the reverse strand, counting down.
TTGAATGTCCACGTCAGGCCGTCTTCGCTCACTTCAGAGCTTTCCGCCATTCCGTTGACAAGCTGGCTGTTTTCATCGAGTCGGTAAAGTCCCTCGTAGGTTTCCCCTGCCCATTGGAATCCGACAGAATCCGTAATCAAGGACGGGTCCATGCTTGGGATCTCACTTTTTGATGTAATCGTGATTTCCTGTTCTCCCGAAGCACTGCTTTCTTCTGTTCCTTCTGATGTTTCCTCATTACCTTCCCCTGATTCAGAAGATGTTTCGCTGTCCCCGCCGCTGCACGCTGCCAGTACAAGCACAAACATCAATCCGAAAAGCACCAACAGATGTTTTCTCAAAGTGACTCCCCCTATAGTTTAAATTTTCTAAAAATAATTACTTTTTGAATTATACAAATAAATAAGAAAAAAAGCAAAGTCTATTTTTGTCTAATCCTTTGGCATACGCGGGAAAACACCGGCTTATCCTGCTTTAAACAGAATATTCCCATTACATTGACATCGGGTTTACTTCTGATAGGATTATAGAATATCCAATTCTTTTCTAACGTTTTAACGCGTCTAAAAGATGAAAAGAGAGCATTGAATAAATAGGAGGTACAAGTCGAATGAAGCGTGAATGGGATTTGCTTCATACTCCGGGACCGACGCCGATCCCGCCGAGTGTGGACCGCAGTATGAGTCAGCCGATGATTGGACACAGAGGAGAAAAATGCAAGGAATTGATGCAGGACATCGCCCCGAGGTTGAAGCCGGTCTTCGGTACATCCGGTGACGTTCTCGTTATAACAGGAAGCGGGACGTCCGCGCTGGAATCTGCTGTCGTCAATGTCACCCAGCCGGGAGATGAAGTGCTTGTCGTTGTGGCCGGTGCGTTCGGTGATCGTTTTGCCCAGATTTGTCAAACCTATGAATTGAATGTCCACCGCCTCGATGTCACATGGGGAGAGGCTGTAAAGGTCGATCAGGTGACACAGGCCCTCCAGGAGAACCCTGATATCAAGGCTGTATTCGTGACGCACTGTGAAACATCGACCGGAGTCATGCACCCGGTGGAGGCCGTCGCTGAAAAAGTGAAGGAAGTCAGTGAGGCGCTTGTTATTGTTGATGGTGTCTCTTCGATCGGCGGCGCTGGTTTGAATATGGACGCCTCTGGAATCGATATCTTAGTCTCAGGTTCGCAAAAGGCGATGATGCTCCCGGCGGGTCTTGCGTTTGTTGCCGTAGCGGATGCTGCCTGGACAGTCATCGATCAGAATCCGAGGCCGCGTTTTTATTTGGATCTGCGCGTCTACCGTAAGCAGCTGATGGCCGGTCAGACCCCGTACACTCCTGCTCTTTCCCTGCTGTTCGGCCTGCAGGAAGCGCTGCGTCTTTTAGAGGAAGAAACGTTGGAAAAAGTGTATGAACGTCATGCATTAATGAAGCAGATGACACGTGAAGCGTTTCAGGCTCTTCAGATTCCCCTGCTCGTTTCCGATGGAGAGGCATCCACGACGGTCACCTCCGTCCGGCCGGAAACGTTCGAAGCCGAGCAGTTGAGAAAACTGGCAAGAGAAGAATTCGGCCTGCAGCTTGCCGGCGGACAGAAACAGCTGAAGGGCGAAATCTTCCGTGTCGGTCACATGGGGTACTCCCGTCCGGCCAATGTTCTGCAGTATATCGGCATTATCGAAATCATTCTGAAGCGCCTTGGTCATACGTTTGAACCGGGTGCGGGTACAGCAGCAGCTCAGGCGGCGTACCTCGATTTTACAAGGGAGGATTAATCCATGCACCGAGTGTTAATTAGTGATCCATTGAGTGAGGAAGGCATTAAACCGCTCCGTGAAGCGGATGATATCGAAATCATTAAGGAAACGTCCTTGTCCCATGAGGAACTGTTGGAAGCGGTCGGCTCCGCAGAAGCATTGATTGTCCGCAGCCAGACGCAGGTAACGCGTGAAGTCATTGAACATGGAACCCACCTGAAAATCATCGGCCGTGCCGGTGTCGGTGTTGATAACATCGATTTGGATGCGGCCACCGACAATGGTGTGATTGTCGTGAACGCCCCGGATGGCAATACGATTTCCACAGCCGAACACACCATGGCGATGCTCATGTCTCTGGCCCGCAACATCCCGCAGGCGTATCACCAGCTTCAGCAGAAACGCTGGGAACGCAAGAAATTCGTCGGTGTGGAGCTGAAGGATAAAGTGCTTGGAATTGTAGGCTTCGGAAGGATCGGCCGCGAGGTGGCCCAGCGCGCCAAAGGGCACCGCATGAAAGTCGTTGCCTTCGATCCTTTTCTTAATGAAGAAAAAGCACAGAAGGCAGGCGTCACCCACGGTACACTGGAAGAAGTACTCCAGCAGGCGGATTTCCTGACTGTACATACGCCGCTGATTGAAAAAACGAAGCACTTGATTAATGAAGAAGCGATTGCACTCATGAAAGACGGTGCCCGTATTTTGAACTGTGCCCGCGGAGGAATCGTGGAAGAGAATGCTTTATATGAAGCAGTTAAATCCGGGAAAATTGCGGGAGCGGCTCTCGATGTATTTGAAGAAGAACCGGCTACGGAGCATCCGCTGCTGTCCCTGCCTGAAGTGATTGCCACTCCTCACCTCGGTGCAAGTACCGTGGAAGCGCAGGAAAACGTGGCGACCGATGTCAGTGCCGACGTCCTTGAACTGCTGCGCGGAGGAACCGTGAGAAATCCGGTCAACCTGCCTTCGGTGTCTACCGAAATGATGGAGAAGCTGTCGCCATACTTTACGCTTTCCGAACGACTCGGTTCGTTTGTGTCCCGCATTGCAGAAGGCACCTTTGAAAAAATCAATGTCTACTACAGTGGGGAACTGCTCGACATCGATACGACGCCGCTGACGAGAATTGCGGTGAAAGGTATCCTCGGTCGATACATCGGCAGCCGGGTCAACGATGTTAACGCCTATAAAACAGCGGCAGATAAAGGCATTACAATCAATGAGCAGAAGTCTACGAAAACGAAAGGCTTCACGAACCTCATTACGGTGGAAATTGAAACCGATCAGGAAACACGCAGTGCAGCCGGTACCCGCTTGAATGGACTTGGGGCGCGGATCGTCCAGCTCGACCAATATTCCATTGATATCGTTCCGGAAGGTCATTTGATTGTTATTCACCATACGGACCAGCCTGGAGCCATCGGGCGTGTCGGCAGCCTGCTTGCCGAGCAGGACGTCAACATTGCAACGATGCAGGTGGGACGTGCGAATGAAGGTGGAGAAGCGGTCATGGTCTTAACCGTCGATAAAGCCATAGATAAGCAGGCAGCTGATCAGCTTTCTGAGATTGCCGACATCCGCCAAGTGGATTATTTAACCCTCAAATAACTAAAGACCGGCCTGAGCAGGCCGGTCTCAGCTTGTAGAGAAACCTCTGTTTCTTTACAAGCTTTTTTTCTGTCTTACCGCCAGGAGCGTAAGCCCTTCCCTTTCCGCGCCCGACCTTCCTCGCAAAACCCACGCTCAGCGATCCCGGACCACTCGTTCTTCCGGAACGGTCTGCGGCCCATACGTAATTGGAAAAAGTTCATTTTCGATTATTTTCTGTCTAATAATTAGGGGTCGATCTTCTGTTGAACGGAAAATCGTTCTCTTTTTTTGGTGAGGTTACGAGGAGCATCCACCGATAAGTGGAACGAGGCCGCTCCGTATAGGGGGAACTTTATAAGGAGGAACGGACGATCTTGCCGTCTAATCGTCTGCCAGTGGGTTCATTTTGGTGTGGTTTTTGTAAAAGTGAATCATAAACTTTGACTTTGAGACAATCCCTTGTTAAATTTAATGCCGACCTTATTTGTAAGTATTAAATAAAAAAACAAGGAGGACCATTATGAATGCTCAACAAAAAGAAGCTTCTGCCCCGAAAAAGCTTCTCTTCCGTATATTAGACGGGATCGAGTGGCTGGGGAATAAACTGCCCTCTCCTTTGCTGCTGTTTGCCATTCTGGCAGCGCTTGTCGTGGTGATTTCCGGCATCTTTTCCGGTGTATCTGTCACCAACCCGACCTCAGGAGAAGTGGTCGAAGTCAAAAACCTATTCAGTCTCAGTGGACTGGATTATATATTCAACAGTGCCGTTGAAAACTTCATCGGTTTTCCGCCACTTGGCGCTGTTCTTGTAACGATGCTTGGTATCGGGCTTGCGGAACAGACAGGATTGATCAACGCCTCACTGAAGGGCATCGTCTTTTCCTTCCCGCGCCGCCTGCTTACAGCTGCGCTTGTATTTGCCGGTGTCATGTCCAGTGTGGCGGTTAACGCCGGATATGTTGTTCTTCCGCCGCTTGGCGCTGTCCTGTTCCTGGGACTGGGACGTCATCCGCTTGCCGGTCTGGCTGCGGCCTTCGCTGGTGTGTCTGGTGGTTTCGGTGCCAACCTGGCGCTGACGTCCACGGATGCCATTCTGCTTGAGTTGACGGCTGATGCGGCCGGTACCATTGACCCTGCCTACGCTGATACGATCACGGTGACGATGAACTATTTCTTTGCCGCTGCTTCGGTTGCGTTGATTACGATTGTCGGTACATTCGTAACTGATAAAATTGTAGAACCGCGTCTTGGCACTTATAAAGGGGACGAAGCCGGGGAGATTGATGAACTGACAGCCCTGGAGAAAAAAGGGATGCGCCGGGCCGGTATCGGTTTCCTGCTTACCTTCGCTTTGATGGCCTATCTTTCGTTCGGGCCGCTGCGCGGGGACGGGGCTTATATCGAATCACCGTTCTTCAACGCCCTGGTCTTTGTCATTTTCATCCTGTTCCTCGTCCCGGGACTGATTTACGGGATAGTCGTCAAGGAGATTACCAATGACAAAGACTTGACCAAGCTGTTAGGAAAAACGATGGCCACGATGAGCGGCTACATCGCTCTCGCCTTTACGGCTGGTCAGTTTATCGCTTACTTCCGTGAGACCAACCTTGGAACGGTCATCGCTTTCAGAGGCGCCGATTTTCTTGATTCCACAGGGTTTGACGGTATCGGGTTGATTCTGACGTTCCTCGGCCTGACGATGGTCGTCAACTTCTTTATCGGAAGTTCTTCGGCGAAATGGACGATTCTTGCACCGGTGTTCGTGCCGATCATGATGAATCTCGGATATTCCCCGGAATTCACGACACTGCTGTACCGGATCGCGGACTCTGTGACCAACATGATCACCCCGCTGCTCTTGTACTTCCCGGTGGTCATTGCATTTGCTCAGCGTTATGACAAGAAGCTCGGCATCGGTACCCTCATCTCCATGATGATTCCGTATTCGGTCGCCTTCCTGCTTGCATGGCTGCTGCTCTTGCTCGTCTGGGTCATTCTTGGCATCCCAGTCGGACCAGGAGCTCCAATCAGCTATTAATGAATCAACACAGATCATGAAAAAAAGGCCGGACTCCTTATAAGGAGTCCGGCCTTTCAGTCTGTAGAAAAAGTTCGTCCTATCCAGTTAGAGTTGTCCGCATGTCGTGTTCAGGGGGACACGTTCCGCTTATCGGTGGATGCTTGCCGCGGGCACGGCCTCAGCTAAATTGGTCAAGAAAACCATTTGACCAATTGGATCTTCGGCTCGCGCTGTTCCCGCAGGCGTCACCACCGAACGCTCCTCGTGCCGACGCCTGTGGGAAAACAGCTTTACCCTCTGATAAAAGAGAACGTTGAGCATCGCTCCTTCGCCGTTTTATAGGACATTACAGGGGTCGTTACTGCCGCTTGCGTGGGAAAAATCCTATCCATGACCAGGTATTGGAGTCACTAGAAAAAAAGTTTTTCTCCAAGCTGAAAAGGCCGGATGCTCGTCGAGAGCGCCCGGCCTTTTTAATTACCCGATCGGATGACGTTCAGCCTTTCGGTTCGTAAATGTATGGACATGCGAATAGCCGGCTGATTTCGCAAGGTCGATGGCGGCATCATAGCGGTAGCCGATATGGTCCGGCTTATGGGCATCGGAGCAGAGAACGATTCCAACTCCGGCTTCCTTACAGATCCTCAGTAGATCAGGATCAGGATACAGCTCTCCGACCGGTTTTCTCAGACCTGCGGTACTGATTTCAATCAACGTATTCGTAGAAGCCAGTGCTTCCGCCGCCCGCCTGTACTGCCCGATAAGAAAATCACGGTCATCCGGACGGTAGCCGAATACTTTGATCACATCGATATGGCCGACAAAGTCGAACAGTCCGGATTCAGCGAGGGTGACGACGCGGTCGAAATACTGCTCATAGACTTCTTTCAAATCTCTTTTTTCATATTCCTCGCGGTAAATGGCCAGATCGATGCCCCATTCGTCGATCCAGTGCACGGAACCGATCACATAATCGAAGGGATGGTTTTCGATAAAGGCTTCCATCTCTTTTTCCTTACCAGGCATGTAATCCATCTCGATGCCCATTTTAATGGGAAGTCCCTGCTTTTCGGCTTCATCAAACATCTGCTGGTAGGTGTCGAAATCGAGGGTCCGCCGGTTGTTGACCCACGGATTGGAGAGAATCTCTTTTGTCTCCTGGAAAAAATACGCATGTTCAGAAATGCCTAATTCCTGAATGCCTTCGTTTTTTGCTTTTTGTATGTAGGTTCTCAGATAGTCGACGTCTAAATTTCCTGTTTCAGCCATATGCACGTGATAATCGGTCAGCATGAATATCCTCCTCAGGTGGAATTTCATTCATCATACCAGACTCACACCTGTTCACCAAGACAGAACAGGTGTGAGTAAACAACAACCCGTACAAACCGTACATATGTTAAAATAGGGAGGTTAAGACAGCGCGAAAAAAGTCGAGGTGCAACCTGAATATGAACAACTCAAAAAGAATAACCGAAGGGGCTTTAATGGCAGGGATATATCTGCTATTGTTATTGGTAATTATTTTCCTGCCGGGAGGAATCGGATCGTTACTGCTGTTCGTTCTGCCGGTGCCATACATTTATTACAGCAGCCGTCACGGCTGGAAGCCCGGCCTGCTCCTGTTTTGTTTAACGATGATCTTCAGTCTGCTGATCGTTCCGGTCCTTTCCATTCCCTTTACACTCACAGCGGGAATCGGGGGCGTGGTATCCGGCGGCGTCCTGCATGCCGGCCGTTCAGCCTATGAGTCTCTTGCTCTTGGAACCGTCGGGTATACGGGAGGACTGGTCCTCGGTATGGGGCTTGTCCAGCTTCTTCTCGGCATCAATCTTATTGATGAACTCACCGCAGGGATGAGCGATAGTTTAGACACGGTGGAATCTACGATGGGTATTTTCGGACAAGGGGACAGCTCAGAGGAAGCTGTGGACACAGTCCGTGAAGCGATCACCTTCATCCCGGACATCATCCCAAGTATTTTCGTCATGACAAGCGTCATCACGGCCTTGATCAGTTTGTGGCTGACGTTCAAGCTCATGAACAGAATCGAAAATAAATCCTATGCCTTTGCTTCGTTTAAAAATTTCCGATTGCCGACGTCTATTCTGTGGTATTACTTCTTTGCGATGATTTTGAACTATGTGGTGGCAGACCGGGAAGGCTGGGTGTACTTCGGAGCCATCAACGTCTTCATTGTGGCGGGCACACTGCTTGCCATCCAAGGCTTTTCATTCGTCTTCTATTACGCATCACAGAAGAAGTGGCCGAAGGCTGTACCTGTCCTGGTGATCGTTTTTTCATTACTTTCTCCGGGATTGATCATGTATCTTGTTCGAATTTTAGGTATAATTGACTTAGGATTTCCACTGCGCAGCTATGTCAGTGAGAAGAAAAAAAACTAGCTCGGAGAAGATGGTAGGAGCTGAATGCAATGCCGAACTTTTTTAAGAAACCAACGATGAGCGGACACTTATGGATCATCTATGCGATTTCCTTAATTCTGCTCGGGTTTATCTGGTATTATCAGTGGATGCTCGGGTTATTGATGACGCTGTTCCTTGCTGCATCGATATTCTACAGTGTCCGCACCGAACAGCACATGATCAATGAAACCGAGGAATATATATCGACCCTTTCCTACCGGGTGAAAAAGGTGGGCGAGGAAGCTCTGTTGGAAATGCCGATCGGAATTATCCTGTACAGCGAGAATTACACCGTCGAATGGGCCAACCCGTACATGAACCGGTTCACGAATGAGGATACGGTCGTCGGCGAATCGCTGAAAAAGCTGTCGGATCAGCTGATTCCTGCTTTGAAGGAAGAGGAGGATGAGGTGTGGATTACGATCGACGGCTATAAATTCCAGACGGTTGTCAAACGGGAGGAGCGCCTGCTTTATCTGTTTGACCGGACACAGCAGACCGAGATTCATAACCGTTATGAAAATGAACAGACGGTACTTGCGATCATCTTCCTTGATAACTATGAGGAAATTACGCAGGGAATGGATGATACAGCGAAAAGCCATATCAATTCCCAGGTAACCTCCATTCTGAACAAATGGGCCGGGGACTACGGCATCTACTTGAAACGCACTTCACAGGAACGGTTTATGGCTGTGATGAACCAAGAGATTCTTTACACGCTTGAAAAAGCGAAGTTCGAAATCCTGGATGATGTCCGCGAACTGATTACCGATCAGAACGTTCCACTGACACTGAGTTTCGGTATCGGTGTCGGGCCGATCAGCCTGCCTGAACTCGGGGAGCTGTCTCAGTCGAGTCTGGATCTTGCTCTCGGCCGCGGCGGCGACCAGGTGGCCATCAAGGATGATTCCGGGAAGGTCCGCTTCTACGGCGGTAAAACCAACCCGATGGAGAAACGGACGCGTGTACGGGCACGAGTCATCTCCCACGCTATGAAGGAGCTCGTCCAGGCGAGTGAAAAGGTCTTGATTATGGGACATAAATCCCCGGATATGGACTCGATCGGGGCTTCCATCGGCATACTGAAAATCGCTCAGGCCAACGACAAAAAAGCAGCCATCGTCCTGGATCCGGATGATATCGATACAGGCGTGCAGCGGATGGTCGAAGAGATTGAAAAGGATGAAGACTTGTGGGAGTACTTCATCCCGCCGGAAGATGCGCTCGAAATGGTGACGAACAATACACTGCTCGTCGTCGTCGATACGCACAAACCATCCATGGTCATGGAGGAAAAACTGCTGTCGAAGACCGAGCATGTCGTCGTCATCGATCACCACCGGCGGGCGGAGGAGTTCATCAAGGATCCGACGCTCGTCTACATGGAGCCATATGCTTCTTCCACGGCCGAGCTTGTCACCGAGCTTTTGGAATATCAACCGAAGAAGCTGAAGCTGTCCATGCTTGAATCGACGGCCCTGCTTGCCGGGATCATCGTCGATACGAAGAGTTTCACACTCCGTACGGGCTCACGAACGTTTGATGCCGCTTCCTACCTGCGTTCCAAAGGAGCGGATACCGTCCAGGTCCAGAAATTCATGAAAGAGGATCTGGATGTCTATGTAAGGCGGAGCAAGTTGATTGAGAAGGCGTCCATATATAGAGATGGGATAGCCATATCAACAGGCGACCACGGTGAATCCTATGGTCCTGTCATCATCGCTCAAGCGGCAGATACGCTGCTTACGATGAGTGGAATCGTCGCATCGTTTGTCATATCTGAACGCAGTGACGGCCGAATCGGCATCAGTGCCCGCTCCCTCGGCGACATCAACGTCCAGGTCATCATGGAGAAGATGAATGGCGGGGGTCACCTGACCAATGCGGCGACACAGCTGGAAGACACAACGATTGAAGATGCCAGAGATTTGCTGCAGGATATTATTGACGAATATTTTGAAGGGGGAGACACAGAATGAAAGTCATATTCAAAACGGATGTAAAAGGTAAAGGGAAAAAAGGCGAAATTAAAGAAGTGAACGACGGTTATGCACGTAACTACCTTCTGAAGAACAACCTGGCTGTCGAGGCGACCAAAGGCAACATGCAGGCACAAAAAGCCAAGGATGCCAAGGTTGAGCAGCAGGCTCAGGAAGAAGTGGAGGAAGCGAAGCGCCTCAAGGCTCAGCTCGCTGATCTGGAAGTGAAGCTTGATGCGAAATCCGGCGACAGCGGCCGTCTTTTCGGGTCGATTACGAGCAAGCAGATCGCCGAGCAGTTGAAGAAGGATCACAACATCAAGATCGACAAACGGAAAATTGAGCTGGATGATCCGATCCGTACGCTTGGATACTCCAACGTTCCTGTAAAGCTTCACCCGGAAGTGACAGGCACAATCCGTGTCCACATCGCTGAAAAATAAATGTATCAAAGAGGCGCCCTGTCCATTGTCCGGATGAACAGGGCGCTTTTCTGCCCTTTCCGCCATATGGACAGCGGTCAGAATATGAGTTAATATGATGTATTGGTGTTAACGATTTAGAGGAGGAAAAGCTAGTGAGTGAAATGTGGAACGACCGTACCCCGCCTCATAATATAGAAGCAGAGCAGGCGGTGCTCGGTGCGATCTTTTTAGAACCTGAAGCAATGTCGACAGCCGCAGAAAATTTACTTCCGGAAGATTTTTATCGAGCAAGCCACCAGCGGATATTCGAGGTGATGCTGACGCTTGCGGACAGAGGCGAGCCAATCGACCTGGTTACGGTCACCACGGCTCTTTCCAACAATAAGGTGTTGGAGGAGGTCGGCGGGGTTTCCTATCTGACAGATATCGCAAACTCGGTGCCGACCGCAGCCAACGTCGGTTATTATACGAACATCGTCGGTGAAAAATCGACGCTCCGCAGTTTGATCCGAACCGCTACGAACATTGTGACGACAGGATATTCGGAGGAAGAAGAGATTGACGATGTCCTGAACTCCGCAGAGAAGGACATCTTAGAAGTCTCCCAGCGGAAAAATTCCAGTGCGTTCAAAAGCATTAAAGACGTCCTGATCGATGTGTATGACAACATTGAACAGCTGCACATGAACGATGGATCGACGACAGGTATTCCGACGGGCTACCGTGACCTCGATCACATCACCTCCGGTTTCCAGCGGAATGATTTGATCATTATCGCTGCGCGTCCATCGATGGGTAAGACGGCCTTCGCCTTGAACATCGCCCAGAACGTCGCCGTGCACACAGATGAGAACGTGGCCATCTTCAGTTTGGAGATGGGGGCTGACCAGCTCGTTTCCCGTATGCTCTGCGCAGAAGGAAACATCGATGCCCAGCGTCTGCGTACCGGAAGCCTGGAAACGGAAGACTGGAACAAGTTGACGATGGCGATGGGAAGCTTGTCCAACGCCGGCATCTACATTGACGACACCCCCGGGGTGCGCGTGAGTGAAATCCGCTCCAAATGCCGCCGCCTGAAGCAGGAACACGGCCTCGGCATGATTTTGATCGACTACCTGCAGTTGATCCAGGGAAGCGCGAATTCCAAAGAAAACCGTCAGCAGGAGGTTTCTGAAATCTCCCGTTCCCTGAAAGGTCTGGCCCGTGAGCTGAACGTGCCGTTGATTGCCCTGTCCCAGCTCTCCCGTGGTGTGGAATCCCGTCAGGATAAACGCCCGATGATGTCGGACCTTCGTGAATCCGGATCGATTGAGCAGGATGCTGATATCGTCGGATTCCTTTATCGTGATGACTATTATGATAAAGAATCCGAAAGCCAGAACATCATTGAAATCATTATCGCTAAACAGCGTAACGGCCCGGTCGGAAACGTCGAACTGGCCTTCGTGAAGGAGTACAACAAGTTCGTCGACCTTGACCACCGTTATACCGATGCCGATATACCACCGGCCTGACAAGAGAAAGAAACGAAAAGACGCTCACATCCAGAGGGGAGATCTGGAGGAGCGTCTTTTTTATCAGCTTCTGTGAAGCCATGTATGATGATCACCACCCATCACGCCTCCCGGAGAGTCACGCTGGGTCGTGGGTGATCTTAAGAAAAGTAGTGGGTGATGGCGTAGGCTGCGCCATCCTCATCATTGGATTTCGTGATGTAATCGCTTGCTTCTTTCACATCACGGACCGCGTTTTCCATGGCTGCGCTTCTTCCAGCAGCCTTCAGCATGGAAAGGTCGTTATGACTGTCTCCGACGGCCGCTGTCCGGTGCATCGGAATATCAAGGTGCTCCGCTACGGATCTTAAGGCATTGCCCTTGGAGGCTGTTCGGTCTTCCAGTTCAAAATTATGCTCCGCAGAGCTCACCATCGTGAACGATGGGTGGTCACGGAACTTGTTTCTGCCTTTTTCGAGTTTATCCAGGTCGAACGTGAAAGCGAGGATGTTGTACATCGGGTCCTTGGACTCGACGATCTCCTCATAAGATTCGACAAAAGCGAAGCCGTTTTGGCTGAACTGCTTATCCAGTGCATGCCTCAAGCTCTGCTGATCAGTTTCCGGATTGGCGCTGATGAGGCGGTCCATCTCCACGTGAAGGAGTTCCCGTCCATTCTGCGGCGTGTAAATCGATGAGCCGCTGAACACCTCATAATAATAATCCTCCTGCTCCAGCCACTCCAAGGCTTCCCCGGCATCCTGCCGATTCAGTGCTTTTTCTTCAAACAAGGTGCCGTCCGGTGTATGGATGACGGCTCCGTTTGCACTGATGACCCATGGCTGGAGGGGAAGACTGGAAAAAATCTTCTGGACATCGAAGTAGGCCCGGCCTGTCGCAATAACGATTTCCACGCCGTTTTCCCGTGCGTTCTTCAGCGCTTCTGCATTTCCGTCACTGATCGAATTTTCCTTGTTCAAAAGCGTTCCGTCGAGATCAATGGCAATCAAGTCCATAAATCCTTCTCCTCCTCTTCTGTGACAATCAATTCTACTCCGCATTCCTTCAATAGACGCTGGAAAGGTTCCTCCGGTGCCTGATCGGTAATGATCATGTCGATATCCTCCAGTCCTGCAAACGTAAAGAATTCCGTCATACCGAATTTCGTATGATCAGCAAGGACGATCACTTCCCCGGCCTGCTTGATCATATTTTTCTTCACCATCCCGTCCTCTTCATGTCCGAGGGTCAGTCCGTGTTCAGAGATGCCGACTACGCCGATGAAGGCTTTATCAACATGATAGCTTTTCAGGCGTTCAATGACAGAAGCGCCGTAAAGGAACTGGTGCTCCTTCTGCAGGTAGCCTCCGAGGAGCTGGATGGAGACGAGACCGACATTGGAGAGAATATCCGCCTGGTGAATCGAATTGGTGATCACCTTGATCTCCATCGGCGAGATCTGACTGGCGCAGGCCTGTACGGTCGTGGATGTGTCTAAAATGATATGATCCCCCGAATGGATCAGCGAAGCTGCTTTTCTGCCGATTTCCTGTTTTTCATAGGATACAGCCTTCAAACGATGGGTATAATCCTGAATAGCCGCATGGGTTTTCGGCAGGATGGCTCCGCCCCGCGTCCGTACAATGGCTTTGCGCTCTTCCAGCTTCACCAGGTCACGCCTGGCGGTATCTCGTGAAATGTCGAACATCTCACACATTTGATCAATCGTGATGCGGCGGTTGTTTTTTAAGTATTCAATGACGCCGATCAGTCTTTCTTCCTGATACATGGGAGAACCCCTTCCATATCTATCCTCTTGTAAGTGATTATAAGTAATTTTATAATCAAAATCAATGGATAATAAGTTTTATTAAGTTGTTAGAAAAGCCTGATATATAGGCTATTATCGAACATTGAAATATTTTATTGAAATTAATGTTCGGATTCAGCGTTGACTTTCACGTCGGGAATTGGTAAACTGACGAAGGAAATTCAAACCAATAACCAAATTCATTGCGGAGGTGCCTTATGTCTTCAGTAGTTGTAGTCGGAACCCAGTGGGGGGACGAAGGTAAAGGCAAAATTACCGATTTTCTTTCACAAAATGCCGAAGTGGTTGCGCGTTACCAAGGTGGTAACAATGCGGGACACACGATTAAATTTGACGGAATAACTTATAAACTTCACCTGATTCCATCAGGGATTTTCTTTGATGATAAAATCTGCGTACTCGGAAATGGCATGGTCATTGATCCGAAAGCGCTTCTTGAGGAATTGAAATACCTTCACGATAAAGGTGTTTCCACAGACAACCTGCGGATCAGCAACCGTGCGCACGTCATTCTTCCTTACCACTTGAAGCTGGATGCGCTTCAGGAAGAGGAAAAGGGCGCCAATAAGATCGGAACGACGAAAAAAGGAATTGGACCGGCTTATATGGACAAAGCGGCCCGTACAGGAATCCGGATAGCAGATCTCATGGACAAGGAGAGCTTCCGAGAGAAACTGGAGCAGAACCTTGCCGAGAAGAACCGTCTGTTCGAAAAAGTGTATGAAACAGAACCATTTACCGTGGATGAAATTCTTGATGAATACTACGAGTATGGTCAGAAGATCGCTTCTTATGTATGCGATACGTCTGTCGTCCTGAATGACAACCTTGATGACGGCCGCCGCGTCCTTTTCGAAGGCGCCCAGGGTGTGATGCTCGATATCGACCAGGGAACTTACCCGTTCGTCACATCCTCCAACCCGATTGCCGGTGGAGTTACGATCGGTTCCGGTGTCGGTCCATCTAAAATCAAGCACGTTGTCGGTGTATCCAAAGCCTATACGACGCGTGTCGGCGACGGTCCATTCCCGACGGAGCTTGAAAACGAAACCGGCGACCAAATCCGCGAAGTCGGCCGTGAATACGGAACGACAACAGGACGTCCGCGCCGTGTCGGCTGGTTCGACAGTGTTGTTGTCCGCCACGCCCGCCGTGTGAGCGGAATCACGGATCTTTCCCTGAATTCGATTGATGTGCTGACAGGCATCGAAACGCTGAAGATTTGTACGGCCTATAAGTACAAAGGTGAAATCATCGAGGAGTTCCCGGCCAGCTTGAAAGTTCTCGCTGAATGTGAACCGGTCTATGAAGAAATGCCGGGCTGGACGGAAGACATCACGGGTGTGAAAAACCTGAGCGAACTGCCGGCCAATGCACGCCATTACATCGAACGTGTGTCACAGCTGACAGGAATTCCGCTTTCTGTCTTCTCTGTCGGTCCTGACCGTTCCCAAACGAACGTCGTCCGCAGTGTGTACAGCGAATAATCAACGAGCACCTGGCTGTTATCAGTCAGGTGTTTTTGTATAGGATAACGATAAAGGAAAGGAGTGTTTCATGTGAAACGCATTTGTATTTTTGCCGGGTCAAGTGCCGGAAGCAGCCCGGTCTTCGCTGAACAGACAAAAATTCTGGGACAGGCCCTCGCTTCCCGTGGGATTGAACTCGTCTACGGAGGAGCCCGGAGCGGTCTGATGGGCGCTGCGGCTGATGAAGTCCTTGCACATGGCGGGTCCGTTACAGGCGTCATGCCGACGCATCTTTTTGATAAAGAAGTTCCCCACCCGGATATTACGAAAATGATTGAAGTGGACACTCTCCATGAGCGAAAAACGAAAATGAGTGAACTGGCCGATGGATTCATCGCTCTTCCCGGCGGCTTCGGCACGCTTGAGGAATTGTTTGAAACGGTCAGCTGGGCACAAATCGGCATTCATCAAAAGCCTGTCGCCCTCTTCAACATTGAAGGATACTATACCCCCGTGATGAAGCTCGTGGAACACAGTGTCCAGGCCGGATTCGTGAAAGAGGAGCACCAGGACTTGATGGCAGCCTCTTCGGATCCGCACCAGCTTTTGGATGAAATGGAAGCAAAAGAAAAACCGGGCCTTCGCTGAGGTCCGGTTCCTTCTTATACGTGAATCGTTTTTGAAAAGATCAACCCGAAGTACCGGTATGTCACTTTAATTTTGCTGATGGTTGTTTCTTCGGCAATGCTCAGGCCATAGATGGTGGCAGGGGCTGGATCAGTGGCAGCGGCAACGGTTTTAGCAGCAAGAGGAGAGGTATCGGGTCCTAGTGAGAATGAGGCGAAATCCTGCGTGCGTTGGTTCTCACCGAGGAGCGCATGTGTATCCGTAAGGGTGAAACCTTGTTCTGTGTCGCTGATCTGAACATTCACGTGGGAAGGAGCTTCATCATCATTAATGGAAACATCCGTAATGTGGATACTTCCCAGCATGCTTTTGTTTCCTAAAGCAACAATGACCGACTGTTTGTCCTCTGTCGATCCAATCGATCCGTGCTCAAGCGGCGGATTCAGCTTCAGATAGGCAATGAACGATACCAATAAAAAGATAAGGGCGTAAACCAGATAGCGGAACCATATCCTCGTCAACGAGATCCTCCTTTCTATGTATAATGGCAGCTGTTCAGACAAAGGACTGAAGAATATCTTACATTCTATGAAATTTACTATTGCTTCCCCTTTGACCGTGTGGTACGATAGATATCGTTGCGGTGAACGAGCCGTATTGGTCCGGTAGTTCAGTTGGTTAGAATGCCTGCCTGTCACGCAGGAGGTCGCGGGTTCGAGTCCCGTCCGGACCGCCATTTTCATTATATCATTCTGTGTAGTCGAATTCACACGTAATGTGATTCAGTAATGGAAAGAAGAAGTCGAAAGCTCGGTAATTGCAGGAGCTTCATCGGTTTTGAAAAATTTCATCTTCCTAGGGCTCGGTAGCTCAGTCGGTAGAGCAACGGACTGAAAATCCGTGTGTCGGCGGTTCGATTCCGTCCCGAGCCACTTCTTTAAAAAGCCTGTAGAGGAACTTTATGTTCCTCTACAGGCTTTTTTGTGTTCATTTACAGGAAAATATTATCCGTGTTTCCACATCCTCATTTTGATGCTAATTTATATCAATATATATAAGATTGTTATCTATTTCGTAAAATTGCCAGGAAAATTATATCTTTTTTACAAGTTTTAAAATCTATTTTATTAAAAGTTTGGCTATGATAGATTAATGAAAGTGAATTTTACATTTTTTTATAGATCGATACACATAAAAATCCAGGGGGAAGGAAACATGTGGAAGAAGGTTGTCATCACGGGAATTGGAATCGCTGTACTCGGAGTCGGAACGGTTTATGCAGAGCAGTCCATGCAGACCGTTTATCACGTCCAGATGGATGGCCGGGAGATCGGTACCGTGACAGAGAAAGCTGTCGTTCAGGATGAACTGGAAGCATTGGTGAAACAGAAGGAAGAGCAACATGAGGATTGGAACTTGACGGTGGCTGAAGATATTACATTCAAGCCGGAGCGCGTCTTTTCTATTGAAGCAGACGAGGGAGAGGTGCTTGAACGCCTGGAGCAGGACGTGTCGTACGCGGTGGAAGCGGTACAAGTCCAAGTGAATGGGCAGTCCATCGCTTACCTTCCGGAGGCCGGAGATGTAGAGGAAGTGATGGAGACGTTAAAAGCGGAATACGTCAATGACGAGCGCGGCTCGGAGGAAGAGGACGTGTCTGCCGGCGCAACAGAACTTGAAAACGTCTACGTCAATGGTGTGATCGACTATGCCCCTGTTCAAGCGGCTCCTTCGTCCATCAATACCGTAGAGGAGACGGTGGACCGCATTCAAACCGGTAACATGTCAGAGCAGGTGTCGCTGAGCAGCGGCGAACCGCTGGTCGATGTGATCGTAACCGAACAGGAACGGGAAGCAGAAATGATTGCCCACAAGGTCGAAGTCCGGAATACGGATGCCCTGTATGAAGGAGAAACGGAAATCCATCAAGAAGGACAGGATGGGAAGAAGGAAACCTTGATTCAGACGGTGACGGAAAACGGCGAGACCACAGAGGAGGAAGTCCTTGAAGAGGAAGTCGTCGAGGATCCCGTCACACAAGTCGTGTTGAAAGGCACGAAGCCGTCGCCATCCACCGGATCCGGGAAATTTGTGTGGCCGGCAGTCGGAGGAGTCATTACGAGTAAACAGGGAGAACGCTGGGGGCGTTATCACAAAGGGATCGATATCGCCGGCGTTTCCGATCTGACCATCAAAGCCGCCGATCACGGGAAGGTGACCGAAGCCGGTTACCAGGAGAGCTTTGGAAACAAAGTCGTCATTGATCATGGCAACGGCTATGAGACACTGTATGCCCACCTGTCTTCCATCGATGTCCAGGTAGGGGACAAGGTTCAGCAGGGTGAAAAAATCGGGGATATGGGAACGACCGGCCATTCCACCGGTGTCCATCTCCACTTTGAAGTGCATAAGGATGGCGGCCTGGAAAACCCGCTTTCCCACGTATCTCAATAATGAAAAGCCGCTATGCAGAGTCATAGCGGCTTTTTTCATGGGAATGACTAATCATGGAGGCCTATAGATAGGATGAACGGATGATTTCCTGTCGTGTCTTCAGATGAAATAAGACATTTAGCAGGAAATAAGTTAAAATGAGGGAAAGAACAGAAGTCGATGAAAGGGATGAGACAAGATGGCTCAAAAGATCTTAGTTGTAGACGATGAAAAACCAATTGCTGATATATTGAAGTTCAACCTTGAGAAGGAAGGCTATGAAGTCGTGTGTGCCTATGATGGGGACGAAGCGATCGCTAAAGCGGATGAGGAAGAGCCGGAACTGATTCTGCTTGATATTATGCTTCCGAATAAAGATGGCAATGAAGTGTGCCGGGAAGTGCGTAAGCGCCACAATATGCCGATCATCATGCTGACGGCTAAAGACGCTGAAATTGATAAAGTGCTCGGACTGGAAATGGGTGCGGATGATTATGTAACGAAACCGTTCAGCAACCGTGAACTGATTGCCCGTGTCAAAGCGAACCTGCGCCGCCAGCAGCAGGAGCCCGAGGATTCCTCCCAGCAGACGAAGGATATTGAAATCGGCCGCCTGGCGATCCATCCGGATGCTTATACGGTGACGCGTGATGGGACATATATCGAGCTTACCCATCGTGAATTCGAGCTGCTTCACTACTTAGCCCGCCATATCGGACAGGTGATGACGCGTGAACACCTGCTTGAAACCGTATGGGGTTACGATTACTACGGTGATGTCCGTACCGTTGATGTGACTGTCCGCCGTCTCCGTGAAAAAATTGAGGAGAACCCGAGTAACCCGATGTGGATCGTGACACGACGAGGGGTCGGCTACTATTTGAGAAATCCAGAGCAGGACTGACTTTATGAAGAAAGTGGGTTTCTTTCAGTCGGTCCGGCTGAAGCTGATTGTTGTTTATATACTGCTTTTATTATTAGGCATCCAAGTGATTGGGGCCTATTTTGTTGGTCAGCTTGATAATCAGCTGACAAGCAATTTCACCAGTTCCATCGATAACCAGCTGAATTCTCTGACTTTCAGCCTGCAGAATGCGTTTAACGCCGAACGGGACGAAGACAGCCCGACACTGGAGGATGAAGTGCAGGGGCTGATCAGTGACTTTATAGAAGAAACGCAGAGCATCAATCCCCGCAAACTGCAGATTTTGAACAGCAACTCCAACATCATCGCCTCGGTCGGCAACCGGGATGATTCATCGGATATCGGAAAAAAGGTCACGGATTACCAGCTGACTAACGTGCTGGTTATCGGTGAGGCGACCGAACCGAAGTTCAAGCGGGAAGAGGGCAGCAATGACCGCGTGTATGTAGGCACGCGCCCGATCACCGATGAAACGGGCGAGGAAGTCCTCGGTCTTCTCCATTATGAAATCTACGGGGATGAAATCTCGACACAGATGCAGGAGATCAGCAGTATTTTTGCCAAAGGGACGGTCTTAGCCATCGTCGTAACGGCTCTGCTCGGGATTTTGGTGGCCCGGACCATTACGAAGCCGCTGACGGAAATGAAGCGTCAGGCCCAGATTATGGCGACGGGTGACTTTTCCCAGAAGGTCAATGTCCGGGGAAATGATGAAATCGGCGAACTGGGGCATGCGTTCAACGATATGAATGATAAATTGAAGCTGGCTCAGGCGACTACCGAAGGAGAGCGGCGGAAGCTGAGTTCCGTGCTTTCCAACATGTCGGACGGCGTCATTGCCACGGACCGGCTGGGCGCGATAATTTTAATGAACGCGCCGGCTTCCAAGTTGGTCGGCCAGCGCTTTGAGGATATCCAGGGGCAGTCGCTCATCGATGTGCTCGATTTGAGCGACCAGATTGAAGAAATGGACGAAGTCGAAGAAACCAACTCGATGATTATCGATTTGAGCAACGACGATGATCATCTGTTATTGAAAGCGAATTTCTCGGTGGTGGAGGATGAAAACAATGAAATGGACGGATTCATCACGGTAATCAGTGATGTTACCGAGCAGCAGCGCGTCGAGCAGGAGCGCCGCGAATTCGTTTCCAATGTTTCCCACGAACTCCGCACACCATTGACGACGATGCGCAGCTACATCGAAGCACTGAACGATGGAGCATGGCAGGATCCGGAGATCGCTCCGCGCTTCCTTGATGTCACCCAGAATGAAACGGACCGGATGATCCGGCTCGTCAACGATCTGCTCCAGCTGACGAAAATGGATCATAAAGAAACGACCCTTATGAAAGAACGGGTGGAATTCGTCAGCTTCTATGAAAGCATTATCGAGCGCTTTGAAATGAACAAGGATGATAAAGTGAACTTCGTCCGCAGCCTGACGAAGAAAAAGATGCATGTATGGATCGATAAGGATAAAATCACCCAGGTGCTGGATAATGTGATTTCCAACGCCATCAAGTATTCCCCGGAAGGCGGGCGGATTACCTTTGAAGCCTCTTCAACGCGGAAACAGCTGCGTGTCAGCATTACCGATGAAGGCATCGGGATGCCGCCGGATACGGTCGATAAAATCTTCGACCGCTTTTACCGTGTAGATAAATCAAGGGCCCGGGAAATGGGCGGTACTGGTCTTGGTCTTGCAATTGCCCGGGAAATAATTGATGCCCACCACGGGAAAATATGGGCGGAAAGCCGTGAAGGGAAAGGAACAACCGTTTACTTTACCCTCCCGCTCATGAGTCAGAAGCGGAGGGATAAATCATGAATAGAGAAACGTTGAAGTCAATCATTCTCGTTATTCTGATTGCCTTCAGTCTCGTGTTGACCGTCGCCCTCTGGAGTTACCAGCCGGCTTCGGAAACGTTGGAAGAGGGTGGAAGCACAGCCGACAACAAGCTGGAAGGCCTCGGCACCGAAAAGGATCTTTCCGAGTTATTGATTCCTGAACTGGTCGTCTATCATGAAAATGAAGGACACTTCACATTTCCTGAACCGAATGGAAAGACGAGCTTTAATGACCAATTCAAAAAATGGTCGTTATCCAATTTTGATACAACACCCGGTGAAATCGATCTGAATACGATCGAAAAAGGTGTAGAAGTCATTTTTCCGACCTCTCTTCCGTTAAAAGTGATCAAAGACCTGTTTACCGTCAACAACAATGTCATTCTTGATAATATCAATAAGAATTTTGAACGGGTATTCCTTATCCAAAATGAGGAACGCTCTTCCTCTACTTATGAGCTTTGGTTCGTCCAGGCCGGCAGCCAGGGGGATGAAGTCACCTTGAAGGCAAGTGTCAATGCGAGTGCAGGGGACAAAGCACTGAAGGCGTTCGAAGATCGGAACGACCTGACGGAAATTGTCCGTCTTGCCGATGAAATGCCGGCCGTCGACGCCGCGAATACCGGCGCCAATCATATCTATCTGCCGAAGGATGATATTTCTGTGCCTCAGGTCGTCCTGCAGACGACGGCTGTGCCGGTCACACCGCTGCAGAATGATTTGTTCCCTTCGCCATCCAGCACCATCTTCTATGAGGCGGGAGAAGGAATCAAACGGACGAAAACGAATGACCGGAGGCTGGATCAGAAAATGGATGACCGGCTGATGGAGTTTCTATTTTTAACAACGAAGAGTATCAATGAATCCGGGATGACCGAATATGACCTGCTGACGAAAAGTGTGCAGGACATCAACAGTCATCTTGGCTGGACAAATGAATTCAGGATCGAATCCTTATCCACCGGGCTGGATGAACTGAAATACCGGATGTATTTCAATGAATTCCCGGTCATGGAAGACGAGGCTACAGAAGGGTTCGCGCAGATATCCATGACGTATGAGGATAGTGACATCCAAAGCTACGACCGGCCGCTGATCAAGTTCGTACGGACGCCGTATGAAACAGATTCCATGGCTGAACTGCAGTCTGTCGATGAAGTCATTAATCAAGTACAGAATTCCAACACGTATGACTTCAACAGCATCAAAAATATCGGGATTCGCTACACGTTGGAAGAGCAGACGAACAATCTGGCGTACAACTTGATACCGGAATGGTATATCGAAACGGAATCCGAAAGCTGGGCACCATTATTCAAGGAAGAGCCGATGCCGAATGGCGACGCGGCACCTTAAGAGGAAGGCGGGATAACGAATGCAGTGGGGCCAGATAAAATTGTTGTTCATCCTCAGCTTCTTGATTCTCGACCTTTTCCTCTTGCAGCAGTTTATCACCAAACAGTCGCAGGATGTTCTGGGACAGATTTCAACAGCTGAAGAAAATATTGAAACCGAGCTTGAAGAAGATGGCATAACGATCGCCGATGACGCCAACCCGCAGGAGCCGGGAGAAGTGTCGACGATCAAGTCCTCAGGCAGCACGTTCTCTGATGAAATTCTTGGACAGATCGAAGATATGGACGAAGAAAACCAGACCGTCGAAGTGCTGAATGAAAACCGAGTACTGAAAGTCGAACTGGACGAGCCGGTTCCTGTCACAAAGGATAATTTGATCGAAAAAGTCCGGGCGCTCGTGCCGTTCTATTCCCAGTATTCGTTCTGGGGATGGAATGAAGAAAAAGGAGCAGCGCTGTTTTTCCAGAAAGCCAACGACCGGACGATCTACTTCAATAACAGCGGATCCCTGCTCGTCTCGATTGAGGACGGGGAGATTACCGGTTATGTAGCGACGATGCTTGCGTTCAATGAAGGGGAAATGATCATTGATTCCGAACAGGACGGGGCGGTTATAGCGCCCCTCAGTGCAATGAGAAATCTCCGTAACCAGGGGATGCTGAAGAGCGGAGACGAAGTGACCTCGATGAGCATCGGGTATTACACAGAAATTTTTGTTGAACCGAGTGAGGAAAAAGGGGAGCAGGTCTTTGCCCCTGCCTGGAAAGTGACCGTCAATGGAGAACGCAGCCACTTTGTCTATGCTTTGTCGGGCGGCGTCATTGATGTCGAAGAAGGAGAATTTATCGAAGAAGAGTTACAAACGTACAATCTGCAGGAAAATCCATTAGAAAGTACGACAGAGGAGAACGAAGAAAGTGAAAACAATTAAATGGAGTGTCTTACATCATGACCTTACGCTTTAGTGTACTGGCTTCAGGCAGTACGGGGAACGCGTTTTTTATTGAATCAGGGGACGAACGGATTTTGGTGGACGCCGGCTTGAGCGGCAAAAAAATGGAAGGGTTGATGGAGCAGGTGGACATCGACCCCGCATCGCTGTCGCGGATCCTCGTCACGCACGAGCACAGTGATCATATTAAGGGGCTCGGCATCATGGCGCGCCGCTACAACCTGCCTGTTTATGCCAACGAGAAGACGTGGCAGGCGATGGAAGGGCAGATCGGCAAGCTGTCTCTGGACCAGAAGTTCCTTTTCGGAATGGAGGAAGTGCAGACATTCGGGGGCATCGATGTGGAAAGCTTCGCGGTATCCCATGATGCGGCGGATCCGATGTTTTATACGTTCCATCAGGACGGGAAAAAAGTGGCGCTGGTCACCGACCTCGGCTACGTGTCGGAGCGCATCAAAAAGACAGTGGAAGGCGCCGACGCCTATGTGTTTGAATCCAATCATGATGTCAGCATGCTTCGGATGGGACGGTATCCTTGGAATGTGAAACGGCGGATCCTCGGCGATTCCGGGCACGTTTCCAATGAAGATGCCGCGCTTGCCTTGACGGATATCATCACCGATCAGACGAAGCGGATCTACCTGGCCCACCTGAGTCTGGATAACAATATGAAGGACTTAGCCCGGATGTCCGTCTCCAACATTCTTGAGGAGCGTGGTTTCGAGCTGGGCACGAAAGTAGCGCTGTATGATACTGATCCCGCTGAAGCCACACCGATTTTTGAGGTTTAAAAGGTTTGATTTAGTTAAACATAAGGGAACAATACCTATTGAAGTTCATAGGAACGAAGGAAAGGTAAGGTGAAGCGGAGTGGGTTATTACGATGACCATTCACCCCAGACACAGCAGAAAAGAACCCGCAGGCGCTGGGTCATGCCGACCATCGTCGGAGGTGTTCTGGGTGCTGTGCTCGTCCTGCTTGCTCTCCCGGCACTCGTTCAGACCGAGCTGCTTCCATACGATATGACGATTCCGGAGGATGAAAGCGGCCTTGTGGAGGACAACCAAGGCCTGACCGGCGATACGAAGAGTGTATCTGTGGATGTAACGACACAGATTACCGATGTCGTCGAACAGGTCACACCGACGGTTGTCGGCGTCGTCAATCTGCAGACGAGGGAGAATTTCTGGCAGGAAGGCGCAGAGGATTCCTCCCAACAGGCAGGCGTCGGTTCCGGTGTCATTTATAAAAAGGAAGACGGGACCGCTTATGTGGTAACGAACAACCACGTTATTGAAGGCGCCAGTGAAATCGAAGTCGTGCTCGCCGATGAAACAAGGATCACAGCCGAATTGATCGGCGGCGATGTCTTCACAGATCTCGCAGTATTGAAAATGCCGGGGGATCAGGTGGAGCAGGTGGCTGAGCTTGGCAGTTCTGAAGATCTGAAAGTCGGTGAACCGGCTATTGCTATCGGGAACCCGCTCGGCTTGAGTTTCGCCGGATCCGTCACGCAGGGCATCATCAGCGGAAAAGAACGGGCCATTCCGCAGGATTTCAACGGAGACGGCCTGGAAGACTGGCAGGCGGAAGTCATCCAGACCGACGCCGCCATCAACCCCGGAAACAGTGGAGGGGCGTTGATCAATATCGAAGGACAGCTGATCGGAATCAACTCGATGAAAATTGCCCAGTCCTCTGTAGAAGGGATCGGTTTTGCCATTCCGATCGATTCAGCCAAGCCGATCATCGATGAGCTGGAGCAGAAAGGGCAGGTCGACCGCCCTTATATCGGCATTGAAGCCTATGGCCTGAATGAAGTGCCGACATCCGAATGGGGCAATACGTTGAACCTTCCTGAGGACGTGGAAGGCGGCCTTTACATCCGCAGCATCCGGCAGATGTCACCAGCCGCAAAAGCCGGACTGGAGCCACTTGATGTCATTACCGCTCTTGATGGCGAACCAGTTGAGGATATCATTGACCTCAGAAAGTATTTGTACAATGAGAAAAATCCTGGCGAAGAGATGGAAATCACCTACTACCGTGATGGACAGCAGCAGACAACATCCATTACCCTCGGCTCACAGGAATAAATCATGAAAAAGAGTACCTTCGTTGTGAAGGTACTCTTTTTATGGTCAGGAATCGACATTCTTCTCTTTTGTTCAACATATGATTATCCACAGCCTGTGTATAGAGTTCTGGATAACTGTCATATATGGTAGGGAACATATATTCCGATACCATATAGCCATCAGCCATGTGAATATGTGGATAAAATCTGTGTATAACCTGTTTATATCTAAGGGGAGCCTGTGAATATCAGAAAATTAACAAGGTTTGTGCATAAGTCTGTGGACAATTGTGGGTAACTGCTTTCGTTAGTGGCTGTTTTCCACATGTGTATGAATTTCAAACGTTCTCTCCATCGGTTCTGTGAAAAAAATGTCTAATGCTAACGTCATTCGTGAGTACCTGTTTAAGAGGCTGACTTTTTAACTCTTGGAAGATTGAATTTCCTGCGGTAATAGAAATTGAAGCTGTAAATCAGAGGAGTCAGGACTGCCGCCGGCAGAAACCAGAGCCAGATGCTCACACTTGAGATATTCAATAATCTTGGAGCACCAAAAACGACAAAAGCCGTAATGGTGGCGATTGAGCAGCCGATCAAGTTTCCGTAATGCTCAAAATACCAGTGCATTTTTGTTTTGGGAGGGGTGAGCCAATAGGAAAGCTGACCACATCCGAGCACGAGGCCCAGGATCGGGAAAAATTTCAGCAGGGCAAAATCATCGATCCAGCCGACCACCATAGTAACGAGGGACATGATGACGAGCAGACCGGATATCCCCAAATCATAAGGGTTGCGGTGAGCGTCTGTCCGGCGTTTGAAGCGGAGTACACGGATGCCCATCCAGGCTGTCGCTGCACTCAAGACGGCGATAAACAAAAGAAAAAAGGAAAAAGCCTGTTCGGCTGATGATCTTTCCTGATCGATAAACAGGCGGTACAACCCCATGAACAGCGCACTGCCCGCGACTGTATACATGGCCCAGACGTATACCCAGCCGATTTTGCGGTGCGCACGGCCGCCTTTTTTCGTGACGAGGGGAATCCAGAATACGGTGAGCGCGGTAAACCCTGCGGCAATATGAAGCATGAGTATGATTGAAAATAAAGACATGATTTTCACTCCTCTCTACTCTACCAGTTATACGGAGCGTAAGAAGGGAATTCCTGCATTCTTAACGATTTTTACAAAGAAACGACAAATCCTTGGTCACAGGACACGGGTTTGTCGTTTTATGTGGAGGGGTGATGAACGATGTCTTAGGAAACATTCACATAAAAAAGGAAAGAACTTTCCTCATGAAACATATTCCGTCTTGTGTTGTTGTTTATCCCTTGATTTAAACGAATCTTCTTGCTCTTTAATAAAACTTTTAGTTTTCAAACAATTTAAAATTCTGTTTGACTAGCTTTATGAAAAGGTTTACAATCCAAGTTAAGGAAAGTTCTTTCCTAAATTTTATTTATCTAGGAGGCGTTTGTTTTGAATACATTGAACATTGGATTGATCGGAGCAGGAAGAATGGGGGCCTTTCACGGAGAAACCATAGCCCAGCGTTTACCCGGCGCACAATTGTATGCGGTTGCAGATCCGGTACCCAACGCAGCAGAGCAGCTTGTCCACACGCTGAATACAACAGCGAAGGTGTACACCGATCCTTTGGAATTGATCAAGGACCCTGAAGTAGAGGCTGTTGTCATCGTGTCTCCGGCAAAAACGCATGCTGCGAATGTTCTTGCCGCCATCCGCCATGGGAAAGCGGTTTTCTGTGAGAAGCCGATGGCAATTACAATGGAGGAAGCGGATGAAATCGTTCAGGCGGCGGATGAGCATCAAACATTCCTTCAAGTTGGTTTCAACCGTCGTTTTGAAAAAGGTTTCCGGGCTGCGCACCGGGAGATAACGGAAGGTCACATCGGTACACCACAGCTGCTGAAATCGAATACGAGGGATCCGGAGCTTCAGGGAGCAGAGTCGAAGCCGCAGTGGACGATTTTCCTGGAGACGCTCATCCACGATTTTGACGCCCTCCGCTACTTGAACCCGGGCGCGCAGCCGGTGGAAGTCTATGTGGCCGCTGATGCGCTTGTCCGTCCTGACCTTAAGGAAAGCGGCCTGCTGGATACAGCCGTAGCGACGATCAAGTTTGATAACGGCGCCATTGCAACAGCAGAAGCAAGCTTCCAGGCTGTGTATGGATATGACGTCAGAGCCGAAGTTTTCGGATCTGACGGGATGATTACAGCCGGAGGCATCCGCGAATCCAGTATGACACGTTATAATAAGGACGGAGTCAGCTATGATACAAGCCGTTATGACCAGCATTTATTGTTCGAGGCGTATGTAGAAGAGCTGCGGGCCTTCGTCGACGGTGTCGTACACAAGCATCCTTCCTATGCGACAGCTGAAGATGCCAGATGGGCACTGAAGATTGCGCTTGCCTGTATTGAATCCGTCCAGACGAATCAGCCTGTTCAAATACCAAAACCAGCACTCGTTTAACCATAAGCTGCCCTCACTCAGGCAGCAGAGAGAAAGGGGCAGCAAATAATGAAAGTCACCATTTATGATGTAGCAGAAAAAGCCAGCGTATCGATTTCCACCGTATCCAAGGTGTTGAATGAAAAAGGAAACATTAACGAAAAAACGAAACAGCGGGTATACGACGCCATCAAGGCGCTCGATTATAAGCCGAGTGTCGTCCTTTCTGTCCAAAAAGCAATGAAGACGATCGGTGTCCTCATCCCGGATATCTCCAATCCGTTCATGGCGGAAGTGACGAGAGCCGTGGAGGACAGCGGCCGGAAGAAAGGCTTCAACGTCATGATCTGCAGTACAGACAACGATCCGGATAAGGAAGAGGAATATATCACGATGCTGCAGCAAAAATACCTCGATGGCATGATTATCGCCACCGGCTTGAAAAACAGCCGTGCGCTGAACAAGCTGAAGAAAAGTGAAGTTCCTGTTGTACTGCTGACGAGGGACGTCCCTAAGTTTCCAGCGCATTCGGTGATGGTGGATGATTTTCAGGGCGGCTATGATGCAGGAACTCACTTGGCTGAACTTGGACACAAACAGGTGGCGGCCTTGATGGAGGATGTAGATGTACCGTCCATCAAACAGCGTTTTTATGGATTGAAAGAAGCCCTCCAGGCCTGCGGCGTGCCTATGACGGAAGCGTTCACACGCTATGCTCCCCATTCGCTTGCCGAAAGTAAACAAGCGGCGCTTGATCTGCTGTCACAGGAAAGCGCTCCTACAGCCATTTTTGCATCCACCGAGATTCTGGCCGTCGGCGTTCTGCAGGCAGCCAAGGAAAAAGGGCTGAAGGTGCCGGAGGATTTATCCGTCATCGGGTTTGATAACAGCATCCTTGCCCAGGTTACCGATCCGCAGCTGACGACGATCGGCCAGCCGGCTCAGAAAATGGGGGAAAAAGCGATTGAGCTGTTCGTCGAAGAGCTCCTTAATAAGAAGGAGCAGGAAGAAAAAATCGTACAGCGGCTGGTACTCACCCCGTCGCTGATCGAACGGGAATCAACCGCCCGTCTTACATAGAACAGACGGGAACTATAGAACGGAGGAATCCAATGAATCGAGATTACGGCTTGTGTTTATGGACGTTTGGAGATATCGATTTTGATAAGAAGTGCCGCCTTGCTGCTGACATAGGGGTGGACGGCGTGGAAGTACAGGGGGATGTCTCCCGGAACCCGAAAGAGCTGAAGGGTGTTCTCGACCGGTACGGGCTTAAAATTTTATCCATCACCCCGGACAATGTCGATATATCCAGTGCCGAAGATCAAGTGAGAAAGGAAGCGGTCCAATACTTCCTGGATCTGATCAGCTGGGCCGATGAGCTCGGTGCGGACAGAATCTGCCTGCATGGTGACGTCGGGAAAGTCCGCGGCAGCGGCGATGAAGAGAAGGACTGGCAGCTTCTTGTAGAAAGCACCTCTGAAATTATGAAAAAAGCGGAAGACCACAACATGGAAGTGGTGTTTGAAGTCTTGAACCGGTATGAAAACCACCAGGTCGTTACAGGAAAAGAAGCCCTGGAACTGATTGAATCGGTGAGGAGCTCCTATTTGAAGGTGCTGCTTGATGCTTACCATATGAATATTGAAGAAAAGAACCCGGCCGGGGCGTTGAAGGCAGCCGGTCGCCAGCTTGGGGTCTATCACATCGCCGACTCGAACAGACAGGCTGTCGGAAACGGCAGCGCCGATCTGGCAGAGCAGGTTCAGGCACTCGATGACATCGGCTATCAAGGACCGATCATCATGGAAATGACCGCTGCAGGACCGGATCCGTTCACACCGGTCAAAGGCGCTGATTATCTGGATGTGGTCACCGGCTATTACGAGACGTCACTTAAGAAATTGAAGCAGTGGGAAGGCGCAGAGGTCAAAGGCTGACAGCCACTTGAAATTTGAAAGCGCTGTCTATATCACATTACGTATAAAGGTGGGGTTCACGTAATTATGACAAAGCATTTGAAGTATATGATCTTTTTATCTGTCGTCGCTGCTTTAGGCGGGTTGTTGTTCGGATATGATACGGCTGTCATTTCGGGTGCGGAGCAGTCGCTTGAGGTGTATTTCATCGACAGTCTAGGCCTGAACAGCTTGTTCCAGGGATTGACGGTCTCCAGTGCCTTATTCGGATGTATCATCGGCGGACTGATCAGCGGAGTGCTTTCCAACCGCATCGGACGGAGGAATTCCCTCATTACAGCCGCTGTCCTGTTCTTTTTGTCCGCTCTGCTTTCGGCGTATCCTGAATTTTTATTTTTCACGAAAGGCGATCCATCCATCGGACTTTTCATTATGTTTAACCTGTACCGCATTATCGGCGGGATTGGTGTCGGACTGGCCTCCGGTCTTGGACCGCTTTACATCAGTGAAACATCACCGGCCAAGATCCGCGGCAAGCTGGTGACGCTGAACAACCTGGCCATCATTTTCGGTATGCTCGTCGTCTATATCATCAACTGGCGGATTGCTGCCGGACAGAGTACCGCGTGGATCCATGATATCGGCTGGCGCTATATGTTCGCTTCTGAAGCCATCCCTGCGCTGTTATTTTTCGGATTGTTATTCTTAGTACCGGAAACACCGCGCTACTTAATCTTGAAAAACAAAGATGAAAAAGCGATGGATATTTTAACGAAGGTCAACGGCTCAAAAGAAAAGGCGAAAGCGATCTTCGATGAGATCAAAGAAACCGTTCAGAAGGAAGGCACGAAGAAAGCACGCGTCTTTTCCTACGGCAAGCTTGTCGTCATCGTCGGAATTTTACTGGCTGCTGCCCAGCAGTTCGTCGGTATCAACGTTATCCTGTACTACGCGCCGCGTATTTTCGCCAACATGGGAGCATCGGCAGACGGATCGATGATGCAGACCGTTCTGATTGGTGTCGTCAACTTCATTTTCGTATTGATTGCGCTGCTGCTTGTTGAAAAAGTCGGAAGAAAACCGCTCCTGCTGATCGGATCGGTCGGTATGGGTGTGGGGATGTTCGGGATATCCGCCCTGTCCTTCGCTGATTCACTTGGACTTGGCGCATTATTGTTCATTCTCCTGTACGTCGCTTTTTACAACCTTTCCTTCGGGCCGCTCGTCTGGGTGCTGGCATCGGAATTGTTCCCGAACAAGATTCGCGGACAGGTCATGGCGATTACTGTAGTAGCAAACTGGGGAAGTAACTTGTTGATTTCATCCACATTCCCGTCGCTGCTTGAAATCGGTGCAGGCGTCGCCTACGGTTTCTACGGCGTGATGTGTGTCCTTTCCTTCCTATTCGTCTGGAAGCTCGTTCCGGAAACGAAAGGAAAAACACTCGAGGAAATTGAAGAACATTGGACAAGCAAAGCGGAGGATCAATCATCTGCAGCCTATTCTACACTGGAAGAAAGAAAAGCTTAACTGAAAGCGGTTATAGAAAGAGGGATATACAATGGAGCGTTATTCATGTGAAGGTGACTTGGAAGGACCCCTTTTCGTATACGAGTTTCGACCAAAAAACAGCACACGAAAGGATCCAGCCAAATCAGAATCATTTTATCACATGCGTTCCGGAAGAAAAAAGCAAACGCACTGAGGATAGAAAAAAAGCCAGCCCGGCATCAGGCTGGCTTTTTTCTGTTTCAGGAGTGAAGACGGTCGCTGTTCCACGTCTTTTTGATGATTTTCGTTAAGGCAAGGACAGCGATCAAGTTAGGAACCACCATCAATGCATTGAACGTATCGGCCATCTGCCAGACGAATTCCACCTGGACGACGGCTCCTGTGACGATAAACAGCAGCACGAACGCACGGTAGGCCGGTACGGCTTTTTCCCCGAACAGGAACTTCACGTTCACCTCTCCGAAGAAGGCCCAGCCGAGGATCGTCGTAAAGGCGAAGAACAAGAGGCAGATCGCGATGAACGGAATACCGAATTCACCGAGTCCGCGGGCGAACCCTTCCTGCGTAATCGCACTTCCTTCAAGCCCTGTTTGATGGGCATCGGTTACAAGTACGACGAGGGCGGTCATCGTACAGATGATCACAGTATCGATGAATACACCGACCATGGCCACCAGCCCCTGGTGGGACGGGCGCTTCACTTGAGCGACGGCATGGGCGTGCGGGGTGGAACCCATACCCGCTTCGTTCGAGAACAAGCCGCGGGCAATGCCGTACCGGATCGCTTCTTTCACCGTAGCACCGAGCACACCACCGCCGGCGGCTTCCGGACTAATCGCAGCCTGCACGATCAGCTGCAGCGTCGGCAGCACCTGATCCCAGTACTGCACCATAATGACGAGGCTTCCGCCGATGTACAACAGCGCCATGACGGGGACGACATTTCCGGCAAAGGTGGAAATCCGGTCAATCCCGCCGAATAAAATAAGACCGATTAAAATAGCAATCACAATACCAAGACCGAGATTGAGACCGAACGAGGAGGCATCCAGCGCCTGATTCATCGCTGTAGCGATCGCGTTGGACTGCACCATGTTTCCGACAAAGCCGAGCGCAATGATGATGGCTACAGCGAAAAAGCCGGCCAGCCATTTGCTGCCAAGACCGTCACGGATGTAATAGGCCGGACCACCGTGGACGGATCCATTTTTCTTTACCTTATAGAGCTGGGCGAGGACCGCTTCGGCAAAAATCGTCGCCATGCCGAAGAACGAGCTGATCCACATCCAGAAAATCGCACCGGGTCCACCGGCAGCGATCGCTGTGGCGACACCAGCCAGGTTTCCGGTTCCGACCTGCGCAGAAATCGACGTGGCGAGCGCTTTGAACGAATGGATGCCTTCCTGTTTTTCCTTCTTGAAAAGCGGTGCGAAGGTAATCTTGAAGCCTTTACCAAGGAAGCGCACCTGGATGAAGCGGAGCTGGAAGGTGAGCCATACACCGGTTCCGAGAAGGAAGACGAGCATGACAGGTCCCCACAGAACACTGTTTATATCTTTAAAAAGTTGCGTCAACTGTTCCACTTTTTTAATGTCCTTTCTTTCTTTAATGTATAACCATAAAAAAGAGTATCGCACGTGGAAGCGTTTCACAGCAAGTGACATTTATTGAAAACTCGGCGATTTCAAGCGATTTTTGACTGTTTTTTCACATCCCTGTCTTTCCTTTTTGTCAGATCCTTCTATACAATAGAAGAAAAAGGGGAGAGACGATGATCGATTTACGAAGCGATACAGTAACCAAACCAACGGAAGCGATGCGCCGGGCCGCATATGAAGCGGAGGTGGGGGATGATGTGTATGAAGAAGATCCCTCCGTCAAAAAATTGGAAGCCGAAGCGGCTGCGACACTCGGAAAGGAAGACGCCTTGTTTGTCACAAGCGGTACCCAAGGCAACCAGATTGCCGTTTTGACCCATACAAGACCGGGGAATGAAGTGATTCTTGAAGCCGACTCGCACGTTTTCTTCTACGAAGGGGCCGCCATGTCCGCCCTTGCCGGCGTTCAGCCCCGCACGATCGTCGGCCACCGGGGAGTGATGAACCCGGATGATATTGAAGCGGCTGTCCGTGCGGATGATATTCATTTTCCGGAAACTGGTTTGATCTGTCTGGAAAACACGCACAACAAAGCAGGGGGAGCCGTTGTCCCGCTTGAAAACATGCGCCGGGTTTACGAAACGGCCCGGGAGCACGGCATTCCGGTTCATTTGGACGGGGCACGACTGTTCAATGCCGCAGCTGCCTCAGGGAAGTCTGTGAAAGCGTACGCTGATTGGACGGATACCGTGCAGATCTGTTTATCGAAAGGGTTGGGCGCACCTGTGGGGTCGATCATCGCCGGTTCGTCCTCGTTTATCCGTCAGGCGAGAAAATGGCGGAAGCGGCTCGGAGGTGGTCTGCGGCAGGTCGGGATGATCGCTGCGCCTGCCTATATTGCATTGACGGAAATGACGGAGCGGCTGTCGGACGATCATGAAAAAGCACGGCTGCTTGCTGATGGAATGTCCCGTTTACCGGGGTATGAGGCCGCTCCGGTCGAAACGAATATCGTCCTAGTTGATGTCACAGCGACCGGAATGACGGCTGCAGCATTCGTTGAAAAGCTTAAGGAACGCGGCATTCTCGCTGTCCCGTTCGGACCTTATGTGGTAAGGTTTGTGACCCATTATGATGTGACAGAGCAGGAGATTTACGACGTGCTGGATGATATCGAACGGATAGGCTGACCCAGCCGATTTACTGGTTGGAAATGGAAGGTTTGCGAGTATACAGAGACTACAACACACTTGGAGGTGGGCTCTGATCGCAGATGTCATTCCATTCCGGTCAGGTGAGCGTACGTCAGCTGCAGAACGTGAATGTGTGGAGTTATATGAGCGCGATCCGTACATGAATGACAATATCCCTCTGGATGAACTCGGTCATCATCTGCGACGGACGTTGACGAACCGGCAGAAAGGCTGTAAGAAAAAATGAACAAACCCCCGTGAATGGGCACGGGGGATTGATTCATTTAGACGAGGGCTGGTGTCCGGTTGTAATCCTGCTGCGCTTCAAGCCCCGCCTTGTTCAAGAAGTTCCACGGCTGGTTGAAGTGCGGCTGGAAAAAGAAATCGACGTAAGCAAGCTGGTCGATCGTCATCCCGGCCTGAATGCAGACGCTCATCGTATTGATGGACTGCGTCACATCGGCTTTGGACAGCACCTGGGCGCCGAGAATCTTCCTTGTTTCCGGATCGATCGTCACTTTCAGCTTCACATTTTCCGCTGTCGGCATGAACGCCGGGCGGTGAGTATCTTCTATTGTGAAACTTTTCACATGAACATCTAAAAGTTGACCAGATGTTTCTGTCAGCCCTGTGGATGCCATGTTGTAGTCGTAAATGTGCAGCCCGGATGTACCCTGGGTGCCTCCGTGGGGCATGACCGGCTCCATGATGTTACGGGCGGCGAGTGTTCCCATACGGACCGCGTTCGTTGCGAGCGGGATATAGGCATGTTTTCCAGTCGGGTTGTACGTCACGGCACAGCAGTCTCCTGCTGCGAAGATATCAGGGTGGCTCGTCTGCATATATTCATTGACGATGATTGCACCGTTATCGAGCATGTCGACGATTCCTTTGACAAGATCGGTGTTCGGACGGAACCCGACACACATGATGACAAGATCGGTCTCATAGCTTCTGCTGTTCGTGATCACACGCCCGACCTGGCCGTCGCTGCCTTCAAACCGCTGGACGGTTTCATTCATCGCTAACGTCATGCCGCGGTTTATGAAGTCCTCTTCGACGATGGACGTGAATGCCTCATCCAGATATTTGTTCAAAATCCGGTCGGCACCATCAATCAATGTCACCTCTTTGCCTGCTTTTTCAAAGGCTTCAACAAGCTCGACACCGATATAACCAGCTCCAACGACAGTCACTTTTTCAGCGTGTGCAGCCCGTTCAATGATGGTATTCGCCTGGTTGTAGTTTTTCGCAAGCAGAATGTTCTCAAGATCGATGCCTTCGATCGGCGGTGTCACCGGCCATGATCCGGTCGTGATCACTAATTTATCATAGGAATCGGTGAGATGTTCACCGGTCACAAGGTTCTCAGCGTAGATGGTTTTCGCTTCAGCATCAATGTCTTTCACGTCATGCTGCATCCGGATCGTAACGCCGAGCTTCTGCAGCTCCTCCGGAGAAGAATAAAAGAGTCCCTGCGGGTCTTCGACGACTCCGCCGACATAGAGAGCGAGTCCACAGGATAGAAAGGAGACGTTATCGTTTCGTTCATAAACGGTAATCTGAGCTTCAGGATACATGGTCGCCATATTCGTCACCGCAGCGGTTCCTGCGTGGGTACTTCCAATTACTGCAATCTTCATGGAATAGATCCTCCTTATAAGCTCATGTGAAATACTTCACATGTTAACTGTAATTGTATTATAAGACGGATCGAAGAAGAATACAACCCTTTTGCTCACTATTTCACAAAATAAAAATAACCCGCCGGAAAGCCGGCGGGGCAGGAGTTATTCCTTATCCTTGCGGGGGAACGTTTTATTTTTCACTTTCTTGAAGGCCTCAGAGGACGTATCCACCGTTTTGTCGATGGCTTCGGTGCTTTTTTCGGACGCTTTTTTAATGATGTTCCCCGATGAATCGACGGTTTTGCCAATCAATCCGCCTTCACCGGTAATCGATTTGATGACCTTCCCGGACGAATCGACCGTCTGGTGGACGATGTTGTTGGCCTCTTTGGCCACCTGCTTGAAGAAGCCGTCTTTTTCCTTAGAGCTGCGCTTTTCACTCATGTGAACATCTCCTCCTTGGAATCAATGGCTTACCCTTTATACATATGTACCCGTGATGTTCCTATGACAGGAGAAAAGAAATCTGATTCGGACGTCATGCGCCGGAGGTCCTCATTATGAAGCGGATGTTAACGCTCTGTGAGAATCGTGCTAACTTCACGGTTTCAGGCAGGAAATCAAAGGTCGATATGGAAAGAAGCGGTGTAAGGCCACATGACAAACAAGGGAGTGTACATGATGAAGAAATTATTTTTGATTGTCTTTAGTCTTGTCTTTTTTACCGGGGGACCAGCTGTAAGCGCCGCTGGAAACCTGTCTGTCCAGGAAGCGATGCAGACGTCCAACGGGACCGATGTGACTGTTGAAGGGTACATTGTCGGCGTTCCGGTATCCCAGTCGACCGTGGAGCAGAGCAATTTTTCCTCCAATTATGCTCTTGCGCTTGCGGATGACGCCGGTGAAACGGATATGAATGACATGATTCTGGTCAAGTTGGATTCTGAATACCGCTATGAATGGGGACTTCAGAACAACCCCGGATTGATGGGTGAAAAAATCGTCGTGGACGGCACCCGTGATGCCTACTTCGGCCATGAAGGCGTCGAATACGTAAGCTCGATCGCCAAAACGTCCGGCGACTGCGGCGGCGACACCGGGAGCGGGGACGGAGACGGCTCGACGTCCGATGACTACTACAGCAGTGCGGATGGATTAACAGGAGATGCATTGAAGCAGGAGCTGCACAACGTCATCGACGATCACAATGAGCTTACATATTCCGACGTATGGGATGCGCTTCGCCATACTGATGAAGATCCGAGCAACACAGGCAATGTCCTGCTCCTGTATACAGGGAACTCGATGTCCAAGTATGACAACGGCGGGTATGTCGATGATTGGAACCGCGAGCACGTCTGGGCGAAGTCCCACGGCGATTTCGGCACAAGCATGGGAGCCGGCACCGACATTCATCACCTGCGTCCGACCGATGTATCGGTGAACTCTGCCCGCAGCAACCTAGATTTTGATAATGGCGGATCCGCTTATGCCGACGCTCCGGATACGTATTCAGACAGTGACTCCTGGGAGCCCCGTGATGAGGTCAAAGGGGATGTGGCCCGGATGATTTTCTATATGGCCGTCCGCTACGAAGGCGATCAGGGCGAACTGGACCTTGAAATTGCGGATTACACCGGTACGAGCGGTCCATACTTAGGGAAGCTTTCCACATTGAAACAGTGGCACGAGAGCGATCCGGTCGACAGCTTTGAGCGTAACCGGAACGAGATCATTTTCAGTGACTATCAAGGCAACCGCAACCCGTTCATCGACCACCCGGAATATGTGGAACAGATCTGGTAAAGAGAAACCCCCGGAAGCGACCTGCTTCCGGGGGTTCTGCATTCTTTCATTCTTACAGCAGCAACATCAGTCATGATGAGTGCTATTGTATCTGAACTTATGTAAACGTATCTCCAACCTGTTAGAGTTCTTCATGATATTCTTCCTTGTTGTACAACCGGAAGATACATTGATTCAGTCCCGGAAAGTGGGGGACTTAACAAAAAGCTGCTCCGGTTTTTTACGAACGATTTTTCTTCAACATCTGGTAGGTACCAAGGACAAGCAGTACAGCTGCGACGATGAGTTCGGTCCTGAATATCATGGGAAAGCCAGTGAAGACATGCGCCTCCATCGGTCCGCCACTCCCCAAAGTCTCTAAGTTCTGCAACATGAGCCATTGGCTGTACATCATCACTATACTGTAATGAACAAAAGAACCGAATAAAAGAAAGACACCATATTTTATAAAGTTCACGTTATATCACCTCCTCTTCTAAACCACACTTCCATCATCTAATTATTTATGGTT
Organism: Halobacillus sp. ABH2_015; assembly: GCF_056158945.1. Lineage (NCBI taxonomy): Bacteria > Bacillati > Bacillota > Bacilli > Caryophanales > Bacillaceae > Halobacillus > Halobacillus sp. ABH2_015. The sequence goes on along the minus strand of NZ_JBSWUG010000002.1, from coordinate 3,515,936 downwards.
TGCCTGAGACATACAACCTTGAGAAAACAATCAATTATAAACGATTTTTTTCCAAAACAAGATCGTCCGTCTTAACGTCCTTTTTTTGGGGGGGTTTATGCTGAAAAAAGGGAGGGGAGCACCAGCCGGCCTTCTGTTTACCCATATATCCTTGAATAGGTGGAAATCCTTATATTCATTTAAGTCACAGCTGCTCCAAAAAAATAAAGGACTCCCGCCCCCGTCCGGCGTAAGTAATAGGAATGGGATTTGTTAACGAAAAAAGGGGGCAGACGGATGGATGTACGATTCCGCAGCGACGGCCGGTTTTTCAATCACCGCGCCGCCGGCATACTGATCGAGCAGGGGCATGTGCTGTTACATAAACAAAAGAAAGATGCCCACTGGTCCCTGCCGGGTGGTGGCATTGAGCTCGGCGAGGATTCGATGAATACGATCATCCGTGAGATGAGGGAGGAACTCGGCTGGGAGGTCGAGGTCGAGCGTACGGTCTGGATTGCCGAAAGCTTTTTCCCTCACCGCGGGGAAGCGCTTCATGAGGTGGCTTTTTACTATGCGCTGGAAACGAAGGAGCCACAGTTCAGGACCGGTCCTTTTTCCGGTAAAGAAGGCGATCGTCTTATCTATCAGTGGATTGCTCTGGATGATCTGTCCCTGCATGAGGTGAAGCCGGCGTTTCTTAAGAAGTCGCTGCTGGAAATTCCAGATCATCTGATGCATCTGATCCTGAAGGAAACGTTCTAAGCGGACGGGCGGGCTCGTACACTATGACGAATGCGTATGTCAGGGAGGGCAGGCAGTGAAGAAAAAATTTATCACATGGACGTTCATTCTCTACGGCCTCTATAGTCTGGTGCTGGGCCTGTATTTTTTCCAGTGGTCAAACCCCGGCGTGCCTCCGGAATACGAAGGGACCGCCGCCGATCCGGCGACATTTATGACCGCGAGGGAGCTTGAACTCAGTCAGGAATACTCGACCTATCAGAACTTCCTCTCCTTTCTCGGCGAGCCGTTGGAATGGATCGTCTATCTCGGTGTGATGGTTTTCGGCGCGTCGATCGTCTTCAAGCAGTTCGGGGAGAAGGTGTCACGCTTCCGCATCATCCAGATTCCGTTGTTTGTGCTGTTGTTATCGACGCTGACATCGATCCTGCTATTCCCGATCGATTACGTAAAGCGGCGCTTGTCGGTGGAGTACGGCATTTCCACCCAGAGCTTTTCAAGCTGGATGCGCGATGAGCTGCTCAGCTTCTGGATCGGCTGGCTCATCATGGCCGTTCTCATTACTGTCTTATATTTCCTCATGAAAAAATTCGAAAAGCGCTGGTGGCTGATCGCCTGGCTGCTGATGATCCCGTTTCTCATTTTCATGATGTACCTGCAGCCGGTCGTCATCGACCCGCTGTATAATGATTTCGGTGAACTGCAGGACAAACAGCTCGAGGAAAAAATTCTCACACTCGCCGATGAAGCGGATATTCCTGCTGATCGTGTTTATGAAGTGAACATGTCGGAGAAAACGAACAGCATGAACGCTTATGTGAACGGCATCGGATCCAATCTCCGCATCGTCTTATGGGATACGACCCTGAACCGGCTTCAGGAAAACGAAGTGCTTTTCATCATGGCGCATGAAATCGGCCACTACGTCATGAACCACCTGTATTGGAATCTTGCCGGGGCCATCTTCGCCACCTTCCTTGGACTGCTGGTGACCTATCACCTGCTGCGGTGGGCGGTGCGGCGCTACGGGGAAAAGCTCGGCTTCACGAAAGTGTCCGACATCGCGAGTCTGCCGATGTTTTATTTGATCCTGACGCTGCTCTCTTTCCTTGCAAGTCCTGTGGAGCTTGCGATATCACGCAATGCGGAAGCGGATGCCGACCGTTATGCGATCGAGATGACACAGGATACGGAAGCGGCCGTCGGGTCCTTCCAGGAGCTCACCGTCAACGGTTTGAGTGACGTCGATCCACCGGCGCTCGTGAAGTACCTGCGCTACGGGCATCCGACAATGATGGAACGGATCTATATGCTGGAAAACTATGAGCTGAGCGAAGAGAAGTAGGCAAGAGCCTCCGGGTGTCCGGGGGCTTGTTCTATTCAGAGTGCCTTTTTATTTTTCACAATCTGCAGCTGATACAGGATGCGCTCCAGGCGCTCCCGGTTCTTTTCGCTGATTTCGATGAACTCCACCCCATAGACAACGGCGGAGCTTGATAACTCCTCGTGTTTCCGGGCCATCCGGGCCTGCAGGTCAAACTCTTCGTCGTTCAAGAAAAAGTGCAGCGCAATGGTGATGTTCTCCTGGATGGGGATGTTGTACGGTGATGAAAATTTCAATCCGGTGAGGCTGATGTTTTCGATGTAGCTGATAAAGTATTTCTGGTTCAAGGCTTTGAACCGTTTGGTATCGATATCAATGATGATGATTTTACTTTCGACATGGGGTACATCGACCCGGAGGCTTCTTTGTACGTACGGTTGTTTCGACGGGGGGCCGCTTCTTGCGGGGGGATCGGCAGCTGTTGGAGCGTCCGCTGCCTTTTTCTTAAGAAGATCTTTCATTAATAACACGGTAAACACGACAATGATCAGGGCTTCTGCCCATACGATATAAACCAAGACAACCACCTCGTATTCCTTCAAGTGTATCCCGGTTCTCTTTCTGACTGGTCCGGGCCGAAAGGTTGTATGGATGCGGTCTCCCGTTTTTTTATTTTTGGCGGCTTCACGCTCCTTTTGTGGGTATTTTTATTGATTTTATTGCATGATATAGGTATTTGCTTTTACATATCCATGTTTGTTTTAGGGAAAGCTGTGATTTTTACTAAAACATAGGAAGAGTATAACCTATTATAAGGAATGGTCCTCGTCTCTTTCCCGCTCCAGACGGTCCAGCCGCTCCTTCAACCTCTTATTCTCTTTTTTCGCCTGTTCCGCTGTATAAAAAGCTCCGACGGCCAAAGATAAGGCCAACCAGCTCCACAACCAGTCCATATCAAACACCTCCCTTTCCCATCCTATCATGGTAAAAAAAGGAGGTGGGGTATCTAGCAACGCCAGCTCTCTTTTGATAGACTCAAAGTAGCGACTATTGAAAACGTTATCATAGTAAAGGAGTGACCCAGGATGCCATCGATGCTTGAGGAGCGCAATCATGTGCTGGAGACGCTGTTTGGCAATGTGAAGCACTGTATCGTCGTCGTCGACCGGGCCGGCCGGATTTCCTATATGAATGAAAGCTACGGCCGGTTTTTAGAAGTCGACCAAAAAGAAATCACCGGCCGCCACGTGACCGAAGTGATCGAGAATACGCGGATGCACATCGTCGTCGACACCGGGGAGGAGGAGATGGCCGATCTCCAGAAGATCCGCGGCGATTATATGATCGCCCACCGGATTCCGCTCCAGGAGGACGGCGAGGTGATCGGCGCCCTCGGCATGGTGCTGTTCCGCGATACCGACGAATGGAAAATTATGAACACCCACATCAAGGACCTCCTGCTTGAGCTCGAGACATACCGCAGCCAGATGCAGCACGTGAACGGCGCCAAGTATTCGCTTCATGACATCATCACCACCTCACCGGAAGTACTGCAGGTCAAGGAAAAGATCCGCAAAACCGCCTACAGCGACGTGTCGGTGCTCGTCCGCGGCGAAAGCGGGACAGGCAAGGAATTGTTCGCCCACAGCATCCATCACTTGAGTGAGCGGAGCCAGCAGCCCTTCATCAAGGTGAACTGTGCGGCCATCCCGGAGCATTTGATCGAAGCGGAGCTGTTCGGCTACCAGGAAGGAGCGTTTACCGGTGCGAAAAAAGGCGGTAAGCCGGGCAAATTTCAGCTCGCCCACGGCGGCACGCTGTTTCTTGATGAAATCGGCGACATGCCGCTCCACGCCCAGGTGAAAATCCTCCGTGCCCTGCAGGAAGGCGAAATCGAAGCGGTCGGCGCAGAGAAGCCGCAGGCCATCGACGTCCGCATCATCGCTGCCACCAACCGGCCGCTCGAAGCGCTTATCAAGGAGGACAAATTCCGGGAGGATCTCTTCTACCGCATCAATGTCGTCCAGATCGATATTCCTCCGCTCCGCAGACGCCGGGGCGACATCAAGGTGCTCACGAAGTTTCTGTTGAAAAAGCTCAGTGACCGGACCGGCAAACGGGTCGAGACGCTCGCCCCGGACGTGGAGGCTCGCTTTAACAAACACGACTGGCCGGGGAATGTCCGTGAACTGGAAAACGTCATCGAATCCGCCATTCATATGACGGACGACGGGGAAATCCGTTACGGCGACCTGCCGGATTACCTGTCATCATCCGGAAACGGTCAGCGCGCCGGACAGACGCTCAAGGACGTCGTTGAGGAAGCGGAAAAAGCGGCGATCCTCCGCGCAATCGAAGAAGCGGACGGTGACAAATGTACAGCCGCCGACCGCCTCGGCATCGGCAAATCAAGCTTGTACGACAAAGTGAAAAAGTACGACCTGTAAGCCATTCCAGATTTCAGGAATCCGTTCCGGAAATCCGGAATGGGTTTTTTTATGCCGTTTTGTAAGGGTTTTCATGAATGGTAAATCAGTTTTTCCATAAATCCGGAAACCGGAAAACCAGATTCCTTTAGTACCGCGGTTGAAAAGTTGGCATGAAACTTGCATGTAGAAGGATGGAAGGGGTGGAAACCAATATGAAACACATGTACACATCATTTCAGGAAGCGGTTAAGGACATAAACGATCACTCAACGATTATGGTCGGAGGATTCGGACTCGTCGGAATCCCGGAAAATCTCATTTTGGCACTCGTCGAATCGAACGTGAAGCATCTCACCGTCATCAGCAACAACTGCGGCGTTGACGACTGGGGGCTCGGCCTGCTTTTGGAAAACAAACAGATTGATAAGATGATCGGCTCCTACGTCGGCGAAAACAAGGAATTCGAACGCCAGGTGCTCGCAGGTGAACTGGAAGTCGAGCTCACGCCGCAGGGAACGCTCGCAGAACGCATCCGCGCAGGCGGCGCCGGCATTCCGGCTTTCTATACACCGGCAGGCGTCGGAACACCGATTGCGGAAGGAAAAGAAGTGCGCACCTTCGACGGCAAAGACTATCTGCTGCAGACCGGACTTACCGCTGATGTCAGCCTCGTCCGTGCCCTGAAGGGTGACAAGCACGGCAACCTCATTTATAACAAAACGGCGCGCAACTTCAACCCGATGATGGCCGCTGCCGGTGCGGTCACGATCGCCGAAGTCGAAGAGCTGGTCGAGCCGGGCGAACTGCATGCCGATCAGATCCACACGCCGGGCATCTACGTACAGGGACTCATTGAAGGACAGCAGGAAAAACGCATCGAACGCCGGACCGTACGCACTCACGCATAACAAAAGGAGGGGCTATTATGGCCGTAGAAATGGATAAAGCGGCAGTCAGGGAACTGATTGCCCGACGTGCTGAAAAGGAAATTGAAAGCGGTTACTATGTGAACCTTGGAATCGGAATGCCGACGATGGTCGCCAACTACATCGATGCGGATAAGGAAGTTGTCCTGCAGTCGGAAAACGGACTGCTCGGCATTGGACGCTCTCCGTACGAAGAGGAAGTCGACCCGGACTTGATCAACGCCGGAAAAGAAACCGTCACCGCCTCCATCGGCGCCGCCTACTGTGACAGTGCGGAATCGTTCGCGATGATCCGCGGTGAGCACCTCGACCTTGCGATTTTAGGCGGCATGGAAGTCGCAGAGAACGGCGATCTCGCCAACTGGATGATCCCCGGAAAAATGATCAAAGGCATGGGCGGGGCGATGGATATCGTCCACGGCTCCAAAAAAGTCGTCATCATCATGGACCACGTGAACAAGCACGGCGATCCGAAAATCCTGAAGGAATGCCGTCTCCCGCTCACAGGAAAAGGCGTCGTCGACCGCATCATCACCGAGCGTGCCGTCATGGACGTAACAGAGGAAGGTCTGAAGCTGATCGAAATCGCCGAAGGCTGGACAGTGGATGAAATCAAGGCATCGACAGAAGCGGATCTGATCGTCAGCGACGAGCTGATGACAATCCAGTCCAACACGTGAGGAGGAACACCGGATGGTAGAAAATAAAGTCGTCTTCATTACAGGCGCGGCCAGCGGCATCGGCTATGAAATCGGCACCGAGTTTGCCAAGAACGACGCCAAGGTCGTCCTGAGCGATATAAACGAGGAAAAAGTGAAGGAAGCCGAAAAGCAGCTGTCTTCAGAAGGGTATGACGTCACAGGGCTCGTCTGTGACGTGACGAAGGAAAAGGATATCCAGGACGCCATCAATAAGACGGTGGAAAAGTACGGCCGTCTCGACGTGCTCGTCAACAACGCCGGCCTCCAACACGTTTCGTCCATCGAGGAGTTTCCGACAGAGAAGTTCGAGCTGATTACGAAGATCATGCTTGTTGCGCCGTTCATGGCGACAAAGCATGTGTTCCCGATTATGAAAAAGCAGGGCTTCGGCCGCATCCTCAACATGGCCTCCATCAACGGCCTGATCGGATTCGCCGGCAAGTCCGCCTACAACAGCGCCAAGCACGGCGTCATCGGTCTCACAAAAGTGACCGCTCTGGAAGGCGCGGAGGACGGCATTACCGTCAACGCCATCTGCCCGGGCTATGTCGATACACCGCTCGTCCGCAACCAGCTTGAGGATCTCGCCAACAACCGCGGCGTCTCGCTCGATAAGGCACTCGAGGAAGTTATCTATCCGCTCGTCCCGCAGAAGCGTCTCCTAAAAGTCCAGGAAATTGCCGACTACGCGCTGTTTTTAGCCAGTGATAAAGCGAAAGGCATTACCGGTCAGGCGGCTGTCATCGACGGCGGCTATACGACTCAGTAACCGAAAGGGGTATTTCAATGAAACCCGTATATATCGTAGAAGGAGCGCGCACGCCGTTCGGTACGTTCGGCGGCGCCCTCAAAGACGTGGAGCCGACAGACCTCGGCATCACTGCAGGAAAAGAAGCGCTGAAGCGGAGCGGTATCGACGCCGGCAGCATCGACTTTTCCGTCATCGGCAACGTCATTCATTCATCTCAAAATGCACCGTACATGGCGCGCCACATCGCGCTGAAAACAGGCATCCCGATGGAAAGCCCGGCCCTTGCCGTCAACCGCCTCTGCGGTTCGGGCATGCAGTCCGTCGTATCCGCAGCCCAGTCCATTCTCCTCGGGGAAGGGGAAACCGCCCTTGCCGGCGGTGTCGACAGCATGAGTCTCGCCCCGTACGCCCTGCGCGGCAGCCGTTTTGGTACGAAGCTCGGCACACCGAAGGTCGATGATATGCTCTGGTCTGCGCTTACCGATGAGTACATCGGTGCCGGCATGGGCATGACAGGAGAAAATCTGGCCGAGCGTTACGAAATCTCACGCGAAGCCCAGGATGAATATGCGACCCGCAGTCACCAGCGTGCCGCCGAAGCCCGCCGCTCCGGCCGTTTTGCTGAGGAAATCGCTCCAGTGGAAGTGAAGGGACGCAAAGGCACGACCGTCGTCGATCAGGACGAGCACATCCGGGAAGACACGAATTCAGAAAAGCTGGCCAAGCTGAAGCCCGCCTTCAAAAAAGACGGCAGTGTCACAGGCGGAAACGCGAGCGGCATCAATGACGGCGCTGGAGCGGTCGTTCTGGCCAGTGAAAACTACGTACACGACCACAGTTTAAGCCCTGTGGCAAGAATCGTCTCCTGGTCCGTGGCCGGTGTGGATCCGCACTACATGGGCATCGGCCCTGCGCCGGCAATCCGTCAGGCGCTTGAAAAAGCGGAGCTCTCCCTTGAGGATATGGATCTTATCGAAGTGAACGAAGCCTTTGCCGCGCAGTATCTGGCGGTGGAAAAAGAGCTCGGGATCGACCGTGAGAAAGTGAACGTCAACGGCGGTGCGATCGCGCTCGGCCACCCGGTCGGCGCCAGCGGGACCCGCGTGCTGTATACGATGATCAAGGAATTGAAGCGGCGCGGTGGACGCTATGGCGTTGCTTCGCTCTGCATCGGAGGCGGACAGGGGATTGCCATGGTCGTCGAAACCGTCTAAAATCTTAACGTAAAAATCATTTAGGGGGAAACACCAATGTTCGGGATATTACTCGGCCTCATCGTCCTGATGGCGCTCGCCTACCTCGGCTGGTCGATCATCTGGGTCGCACCGATCGCTGCCGGCGTCGTCGCCGTCACCGGCGGCCTCGACCTGCTCGATGCTTATAAAGATACGTACATGGGCGGCTTTGTCGCCTTTGCGAAATCATGGTTCCCGGTCTTCATGCTCGGGGCGATCTTCGGAAAACTGATGGAGGACACCGGCATGGCCCGCTCGGTCGCCGTCGCATTCACAAAAGTGATCGGCACCAAGCGCGCCATCCTCGGCGTACTCGTCTCCGCCGCCGTCTTAACGTACGGCGGGGTGAGCTTGTTCGTCGTCGTCTTCGCCGTCTATCCGCTCGCCTTATCGCTGTTCCGGGAAGCCAACATCAGCCGGAAGCTCATACCAGCGACCGTCGGGCTCGGCGCCTTCACCTTCACGATGACGGCCCTGCCTGGTACACCGCAGATCCAAAACCTCATTCCAATGGAATACTTCGGTACAACCGCATCCGCGGCTCCGGTCATGGGGATCGTCGCCGCCATCATCATGGCGGTCGGAGGCTATTTGTACCTGCGCTTTAGAGAGAAACAGCTGCGCGACAGAGGCGACATCTTCGTCGAACCGGAGGATAAAAGTTCACTCGGTGACGTGGAGCGCGAGCCGCACTTCATTCTGTCGATTCTACCGCTGCTGACCGTGTTACTAACACTCAACTTGCTGCAATGGGATGTCGTCACCGCATTAATCGCAGGAATTCTTTTAATTATGCTGTTGAACATTACCTTGTTCAAAAAGTTCGTCACATCCATCAACAAAGGGGCGAGCGGATCGGTCATTGCCATCATCAATACCAGTGCCGCCGTCGGCTTCGGGACCGTCGTCCGCGAAGTGCCCGGCTTTGAGAAGCTCACGCAGATCCTCGTCGGCATCAAAGGCAACCCGCTCATCTCGGAAGCGGTCGCCGTCAACGTCCTCGCCGGCGCCACAGGCTCTGCTTCCGGCGGCCTCGGCATCGCCCTGGAAGCGCTCGGCTCCAAGTACTATCAAATCGCCCAGGACACCGGCATCAGCGCCGAAGCATTCCACCGCGTCGCTTCCCTGTCCTCCGGCGGCCTCGACGTACTGCCGCACAACGGAGCGGTGCTCACGCTGTTTGCGATCACCGGCATGACCCACAAGGACAGCTACCGCGATATCTTCGTCGTCGCACTTCTGATCCCGGTCATTTCTGTTGCGGTCGTCATTCTGTTGAATACGATTGGCATTCTATAAAGAGAGTAAAACTGGTCATGGTGATAGTCACGTTCCGCTTATCGGTGGCTGCTTGCCGCGGGCACGACCTCAGCTAACTTGGGCAGCAAAACCATCTGCCCAAGTGGATCTTCGGTCCGTGCTGTTCCCGCAGGCGTCACCACCGAACGCTGCTCGTGACCTTAACTTAAAAGAGAGTAAACACCCTCTCAAGCTTGAATGAACACCACAGGTATCCTGTGGTGTTTTTCTATTCCTGGAATCGTCATGGTAAACTAGAGGAAACAGAACGTACGGGAGGAAGCACCATGAAATTAACGATTGTCACGGTAGGAAAACTGAAAGAAAAGTATTTGAAGCAGGGAATCGCCGAATACGTGAAGCGTCTCGGACCTTACGCCAAAGTCGAGGTCGTCGAAGTACCTGACGAAAAAGCTCCGGAAAATCTGAGTGAAGCGCAGATGCTTGAAGTGAAGCAGAAGGAAGGCGAGCGTATCCTGAGCAAGATCTCCCAGGATACGTACGTTATTACGCTTGAAATTGAAGGGAAGCAGCTGACATCTGAGAAGCTTGCGAAAAAGATGGACGAGCTTGCGACGTACGGAAAGAGCAAAGTGGCGTTTGTGATTGGAGGGTCCCTGGGGCTTAGTGATGAGGTACTGGAGAGAAGTGACTTCGGACTGTCATTTTCAAATATGACGTTCCCGCATCAGTTGATGCGGTTGATGCTGGTGGAGCAGGTGTACAGGGCGTTTAAGATTAATCGGAATGAGCCGTATCATAAGTAAGGCTATTAGTTTCCTAAAACGAAAGAGAAGGTTATTCCAAAGTGAATAACCTTCTCTTTCGTTATTTAGAATTCAATGATCTTAGCAGCTCCAGTCACCGGTTCCTGGATATATGTAGGAAGAAGTCCAGATCTGCTTGTAAATGATCCTTCATCAGTGTTTCTGCTCGATCAGGCTCGCGGTTAAGGATGGCCTGATATATGTCCTCATGCTCTTCAATTAATCCAGGTCGGTTATGATACACAACCGTTTTACGAAATAGATAGATGATGGACTGCATGCGGTTAATGGTTTCGATCATAAATGTGTTGTTACTTGCTTCCACAATGACATCATGGAATTGTTTGTTTGACGTCATGGTTTCTTCGTAGTTCCCGTTTTTACTCGAATCAATACAGTCTTTCAAAATGGCTAAGGTCGATGGATCCATATAATTTGCTGCTAGACGAGCGGCATCCCCTTCGAGGAGCATCCGGACCCGGAACATATCGCGCAGATCGGATTCTGTTGGCTGGACGACTCGTTTATCCCTTACAAGTCCTTCTTCTTCCAACTTTCGTAAGGCTTCACGAACCGGCGTGCGGCTTACCCCGAGTGCTTTTGCAAAGCGATCCTCGACTAATTTGGTTTTTCCTTCGATTTCCCCGTTTAAAATTTGCTCCCGAATATATTCATAGGCCTGAGTATAAGCGGAAGCGCGTTTAGATGTACTCATAATCGGTTGGCTTCTTCAATCAGAATTCATAATTTTAAAAGCATGGATTGAATCAGCACTCACGCCCCCTTTTGCTGGTTTTAGTATAACATTTCTATCCTGTCATAAAATGACTGGTCACAAAATGATTATTTTTGTATACAATTTTAAAAATAATGTATACAAAAATGCGATGGTGTAATACAATGGCTTTAACGAATTATGAAAGCGCTATTACAGGAGGTCTTCAGTATGAGAATTGGATTTATTGGATTAGGTATTATGGGAAAGCCGATGGCAGCGAATTTATTGAATGCAGGTTATGACTTAATCGTCTTTGACGTAAATGAGCGTGCGACCGAGGAAGTGAAGGGCCTTGGTGCTTCTACAGGGGTGCATGCCGCTCACGTAGCAAAAGAAAGTGATGTTATTTTCACAATGCTGCCTAAGGGGGAGCATGTAAAAAGTGTTCTGTTTGGTGAAAACGGTATCATAGAAGGGGCGGATGCCGGTACAACGGTTGTGGATATGAGCTCCATTTCGCCGGTCGATACAAGAGCCTTTGCAGATCAATTGGAAGATAAAGGACTATCCCTCATTGATGCCCCTGTTAGTGGTGGGGAGCCAAGAGCGATTGATGGAACACTCTCCTTTATGGTTGGTGGAAGGAAGGAAAAATTCGAAGAAGTTAAACCATTGCTTGAGGTAATGGGAGAGAACATCGTATTAGTGGGTGAGGTTGGAAGTGGAACCACAGCAAAGCTTGCCAACCAAGTGATGGTGAATGTAAATATCGCTGCTATGTCTGAAGCCTTTACTCTTGCTGCCAAGTCCGGTATTGATTTAGAGAAAATGTATGAAGCTGTACGTGGAGGACTTGCTGGAAGTGCTGTACTCGATGCGAAGACGCCTCTTGTCCTGGAGCGCAACTTCAAAGCCGGCGGCCGCATAGATATCAACGCTAAGGATCTTACCAATGTGATAGGAACAGCAGAAGAGCTCGATTTGGACCTGCCTCTTTCCCAGCAGGTGCTTCATATGTTTGAACGTTTAATAGAAGAAGGGAAAGCAGGCGACGATCATGCTGGCTTGATCCAATATTATGAAAAGCAATTTCAAACGAATGGGACTCTTTAAAAGCGAAGCAGAAAGGGTGAAAACATGAATCAAACGATACATGTGAAAGAGTATATAAACAGCTTGAATAACCATGAAGAGAGCAGCGTGAAGCAGCAGTGGGAGCAGGCCTATGCTTCTTTTCAACATAAGATCGTTGTGTTGGATGATGACCCTACAGGTGTTCAAACCGTCCATGACGTAGCTGTCTACACAGATTGGGAGAGAGATACTATTCACAAAGCTTTTCAAGAGGACAATCAAATGTTCTTTATCCTGACGAATTCGAGGTCCTTCAGTGAACAACAAACGGCTGATGTTCACCAGACTATAGCTGAGCGTGTGGAGTCCATCTCTAACCAGACGAATATGCCATACATGTTGATTAGTCGAGGGGACTCTACTTTACGAGGGCATTACCCTTTGGAGACGGATACGTTAAGAAACGCAATCGAAGACCGTTCACATTCTTCCGTGGACGGAGAAATCCTTATTCCCTTTTTCAAAGAAGGGGGCCGCTTTACGATTGAAGGGGTTCACTATGTAAAAAGCGGGAATGATTATATTCCAGCTGGTGAGACCGAATTTGCCAAAGACCGTACGTTTGGTTTTCAATCGAGCGATTTGCGATCCTACGTGGAAGAAAAAACAAAAGGGGCATACGCTGGCGAAGATGTAACAACGATAACCTTAGAATCCTTAAGAGCGATGGATATAGATACGATCCACTCCCAGTTACAGAAGGTGTCCGACTTTGGGAAAGTGGTTGTCGACGCTTTAACTGAAGAGGATCTTCAAGTATTCTCTATTGCCTTAATTCGCTCCATCCAAGCAGGGAAACAATTCTTGTTCCGAACAGCTGCCTCCTTTACAAAAGTCATTGGAAATATTTCTTCCAAACCTCTGCTTACGAAAGAACAGCTCGTTCATAAGCACTCCAATCATGGCGGGCTTATCATCGTAGGGTCACACGTGAATAAGACAACCGAGCAATTGAATGAATTGAAAAAGCTTGAAGATCTTCACGTCATCGAATTTGACAGCCACCTCGTGTTAGATAAGAAAGCATTGGAAAAAGAAGTGGAACGCGTGATTAATGAAGTGGATGAGACTATTCAAAGCGGTCTTTCTACGGTGGTTTATACAAGAAGAGAACGTCTCGACCTTGGGGAAGGCAAGGAAGAGGAGGAACTTAAGCTTTCCGTGGATATTTCAAAAGCGGTTACGAACATCGTACGTTCCCTGTCCAGTCAACCAAAGTATATGATTGCAAAAGGCGGCATTACTTCAAGCGATATCGGTACTCATGGGTTAGGCGTTACCCGAGCGAATGTCATGGGCCAGGTCGCCCCGGGGATACCCGTTTGGCAGACGGATGAAGAAAGCAAGTTTCCCAACCTTCCGTATATTATTTTTCCAGGAAACGTTGGAGACCGAAGTACATTAAAGAATATCGTAGAGTCAATTTCTTGACGAGGCGCCAACCCGTTTTTGTAGAGAGAGGGAAGAACGGGTTGGCTTCTCCACTAAAAAAGGAGTGAGTCCATGTTGTCTGGTAACCTGTTGATTTTGATCTTTTTCCTATCCTTAGCGTTCTTGTTTTTCCTTATTTTAAAAGTAAAGCTGGAGCCATTCTTATCCTTGATCGCTGTCGCTCTTCTTACCGGCCTGATCATAGGAATGCCCGCAGCTGAAGTTCCGGGCATCATTGTAAGCGGTTTCGGTAATACATTGGCTGGTGTAGGGATTCTTATTGGTTTAGGTGTCATCTTTGGACAGTTCCTTGCTGCATCTGGAGCAATCGAAAAGATTGCGCAGTCCATCTTAAAGGTGTTTGGTAAAGAAAAATCCCCTGCAGGACTGTCTTTAACAGGTGCAACGGTTGGGATTCCTGTCTATTTTGATGCTGCCTTCGTTATTTTAACTGGACTTATAAAAAGCTTATCTAGAAAAACAGGAATCTCCATCGTATCGTTTGTGACGGCGCTTGGGGTAGGATTAATTGTCTCCCACAGTATGATTGCTCCAACGCCGGGGCCGTTAGTCGTTGCTGAAAATACAAGCGCAGATCTAGGGTTGTTTATTGTTTACGGCCTTATATGTGCCATACCAGCAACACTGGTAGGCGGCTATTTTTATGGCATGTTCATTGGAAGAAGAGTAAAACAACAACAGGACCCAGAGCAGGGCTTAGCAGAAACCGCTGCTGCTGTAGAAGAAGTGGAAGGACCGACGATCAGCACAGGTTTATCCTATGCCATCCTTACCCTTCCTATCGTATTGATTTTGTTGAATACGATCACGGATCTTGTAGCTGGCGGTACAGGATTAGCGACGGTTTTCGGCTTTATTGGTGACAAAAACGTTGCCCTCTTTATCTCCGTCATCGTTGCTGTTATCGTTCTCCCTAAATACATTAAAGAATCGAACCAAACGTTATACAGCCAGGCTATCAATACAGCAGGAAGTATTCTGCTTATCACGGGTGCCGGTGGTGGATTCGGAGCAGTGATTAATGAAAGTGGTATCGGTGACCACTTAATCCAGACGATGCAGAACTGGAGCATTCCAGTTATCCTGCTCGCCTTCATCTTCTCGCAAATTCTGCGTGCTTCCTTAGGATCTACAACGGTTGCCCTGGTCACAACATCCAGTATCATCGGTCCAATGGTTGCAGAACTAGGTGTCTCTCCTGTTCTCGTCGGCCTCGCGATCTGTGCGGGTGGTGTAGGGTTGTCCCTGCCGAATGATTCTGGATTCTGGGTGGTCAGTCGTTTCAGTAAACTGTCCGTTCCGGATACCCTGCGTGCTTGGACATTAGGTGGTTTTGTAGCAGGGATCAGTGCGCTTGTTATGGTGTTTGTATTAAGCTTGTTCAGCGGTATACTGCCTGGGATTTAAACATAAATACTCGATAGCTTATAAGCTGTCGAGTATTTGTATGTGCAATTGCGTTTATTTTTGGTTCTTAAGCCTAAAAAGTCCACATGTATCTATAGAAGGTCAAAACAGATAGGTTCAAGATATAATTGTAAGAAGACAAGGGTGTACCATAGTTCATACAGATCAAGTTGGAAAGAACGAGGGTGGACCTCGTTCTTTTTCTTTATTCTATTGCTTATCTACTTTAATGTTATATATATCCAGGTATGGTGCATACCTAGTTTTTAAGATAGAAATAAAAGTAGATCAATAGGATGGAGGGTTAAGATGGAATCCATTATTGAGCAGTTACAGAATTCCTTTCATAAGGGATTCATTGACCGTGAATTCTCAACTTCGACTCGTTTTCGGCCCGAACTGTTAGTGAACAATCAACATCAACGTAAGGACGTTCTTACGTCATTAGTGGATGAACTTAAAAATTGTCGCTCGTTTATGTTTTCTGTAGCTTTTATTACGGAAAGTGGATTAGCGACTCTGAAATCACACTTATTAGATTTAAAATCAAAAGGTGTGAGAGGCAAAATACTAACCTCTACGTATCAAATGTTTAATAAACCTAAGGTGTTTAAAGAGCTACTAAAGCTCGACAATGTGGAAGTGCGAATTGCTGATGTGGAAGGTTTCCATTCAAAGGGATACATCTTCCAACATGACACTCATGTCTCTCTTATTGTAGGAAGCTCCAATCTCACAACCAATGCTCTTAAAGTTAATTATGAATGGAACATCAAGTTAACCTCTCATGAAAATGGGGAGATTATTCATCACTTTAATGACCAATTCCAAGTCATGTGGGATCAAGCGGATCATCTTTCAATGGCTTGGATCATGGCGTATGAAGAAAGCTATCAGCCTCCTCAGTTCTTCAAGGTTGCTGAAAAAGCAGCGCCATATGAGCAGAATAAGCTAGGCTATTCTCTATCTATTCAGCCTAACCAAATGCAGATGGCTGCATTGGAAGGCATTCAGCAGGTAAGAACTGAGAATGAAGAAAAGGCTCTGATCGTATCTGCCACGGGTACAGGGAAGACGTATTTATCCGCTTTTGATGTCCGTAGAACACGACCCAAACGGATGTTGTTCATTGTGCATAGAGAACAAATTCTACATAAAGCGAAAAGTGACTTTCAGATAGTGCTGGGCGGTGAGGATAAAGACTTTGGAATCCTTTCAGGTACTAAGCGTGAAACAGATGCTCGTTATTTATTTGCGACAGTCCAAACGATATCAAAATCCAATGTCATGCGAACTTTTGATCAAGAAGCCTTTGATTACATATTAATTGATGAGGTTCATAAAGCCGGCGCGCAGTCTTACTTGAAACTGATCGACTACTTTAAGCCCCAATTTCTGCTTGGTATGACGGCTACTCCTGAGCGTACGGATGGTTTCAACCTTTTTGAGCTGTTTGATTATAACGTGGCTTATGAAATTCGTCTCCAAGAAGCGCTAGAAGCTGATATGCTTACACACTTTCACTATTTTGGGGTAACCGATCTTTCTATCGAGGGCCATGGGTTTACAGAAAATGAGATGTTTACCTACCTAAAAGCAGATGAGCGGGTTGATCATGTTTTGGAGAAGGTAGAATACTATGGCTATTCAGGTGAAAGGGTAGCTGGATTGATTTTTTGTAGTACGAAGAAAGAGGCTGAACAGCTTTCACATCTTATGAACCAGCGTGGCTATAACACCGACTTTCTCACAGGCGATCACTCTCAAGAAACAAGGCAAGCAGCGGTTCAAAAGCTAGAAAACGGTGCTTTGGACTACATTTTAACAGTAGATATTTTCAATGAAGGGATCGACATCCCCTGCATTAACCAAGTCGTTATGCTAAGACAAACACAGTCCAGTATTGTGTTCATTCAACAGCTTGGACGAGGTCTTAGGAAGCATGATACAAAAGACTTTGTTACTGTCATCGATTTTATTGGGAACTACGAAAACAATTACCTGATTCCCATTGCCTTGTCTGGGGATCATTCGCAGAACAAAGATAATATCCGAAGAAGAGTCATTGATACGAGTTATATTCAAGGAAAATCCACAATCAATTTTGAAGAAGTAGCTAAAGAGAGAATTTACGAGTCCATTCGAACAGCTAACCTAACGCAAATGAAGGTGTTGCGTGATGCTTATAAAGAACTGAAGAATAGGATCGGTCGCATTCCAATGCTAGTAGACTTTCAGAAGCACCACTCTATTGATCCTCTCGTTTTGGTAGATAAAAAAGGGAACTATGTAGAATTTTTGGAGGGAGTCAAAGAAGAAGTGGGCCACCTAACCCATAGGGAAAGACAAATCTTAACCATGCTCTCTCAGGAAGTGTTAAATGGAAAAAGAATCAACGAGCCCTTATTGTTGCGTTTGTTATTAGACCACTCGTCGATCTCCTATCCTGAGTACAAAGAAAAAGTATTGGAGCGCGGAGGACGGGTGGATGAACAAACGCTACACTCTGTGGAGCGGATGTTTAGTCTGGAGTTTTTCAAGATTACCGATCAAAAAAAGTATGGAAACAAGCCTATTATTATCTTCGATGGGGATGAAATTAGCTGGGAAGAGGAAATCGCCTCATCCTTGAATGAGAATGCTACCTTCCGTACATTTGTTCAAGATGTTGTGGATGTTGCTATGACCAAAAGCAAGATCTATACTCCGGCACAACCTTTTACTCTTTTTGAAAAATACTCTCGTAAGGATGCTTGTAAGCTTCTGAATTGGGAGAATGATGAAAGCTCAACGGTCTATGGATACAAGCCTAAGTATGGAACATGTCCGATCTTTGTGACTTATCATAAGCCTGAAGAAGTGGAGTCTAGTGTGAACTATGAGGATGAATTCTTAAATCCTGAAGTTCTCACGTGGTATTCCAGAAGTAAACGGACCTTACAATCCAATGAAGTCGTCCAAATCGTTGAAGCGGAGCAAAGAGAGAATGATCTTCACATTTTTGTGAAGAAGGATAACGGGGAAGGTAGTGATTTTTATTACCTTGGGCAAGCGATCCCGGACCAAAACACGGTGGAACAAACCACAATGAATGATGGGGATAAGGAAATTCCTGTAGTTCGCATGAATATGAAACTTGAACATCAAGTGAATCAAAAAATTTATGATTATCTCCATGAGTAATAAGAAATCCCCTTCATACAGAAGGGGATTTCTTATTACTAATTCTTCATCAATAGTTCAACAGCCGGTATGTCGGCAGGAGCCCACTTTAACGAAGGTAAATTCTCTCTATGTAGCCATAGGAGCTTGGAGTGCTCTTGAGCTGTAGGATTGCCTTCAATCAGTTTAGCTCGTAAAGCAATCAATTGGATGATAAAGGAGTCATACTCGTGTGTGTGATCTTTAATTACATCCTGAGCTTCGATTTCACAGGATAGCTCTTCTTGAATTTCCCGTTCCAAAGCTTCCTGTAGGTCTTCACCTTCTTCTACTTTTCCACCAGGAAACTCCCACATGTTTGGAATTGACATCTCTGGTGAGCGAAGGGCGCAAAGTATTTCATTTTCTTCATTTTCAATAACAGCAGCCACGACTTTAACGGTTTTTTTCATTGAAGAACGTCCTTTCCTACTTGATCTACGATTATCGTAGCATAGTGACTATTCAAATCTTTTACTGTTAGAATAACATACCTTCAAAAAGGAGCCTTATGATGAATTATAAATGTGCGCTGTTTAAATCATGTATGGCTTTTTAGTGCATCGACAGCAAATCTCCATAAGGGAAATATAACCATTACTATAGTCTCGTAGAAGCATTGCTTTTTTCGACAATTCCTCTAAAATAAGATAAAAAAGTAGGATTTGATAGACGTGAGACGATTATTCAAGGACAGCCTGCAGGGGAAAATCTTCGTATTCACTTTACTCATCATCTTTGTGCCGTTAACCGCCTTAGGGGTGTTTTTTTACTATCAATCAATGAACCTGACAATCGATAAGCTTAAAGCAGCGGATGAGAATGTCGTCGAGCAGATCGGCTCCAACCTGTCCTTCGTGCTGGAGGATGTTCATGATTTAACGCTGTTCTTCATCCAGAGTGATCAGGGGCAGGATTTACTGACGAATGAGCCGGTGACACCCGCGGAATTGAATGAAAACAAGCGCAGCGTCGAACAGCTTCTGCTTCATTTAATCGGGTCGAAGGACTACATTTTTTCCGTGCAGATTGAAAAAGAGGAAGACGTACTTGTGCATACCGGTCCGCGTACAGCGGCGATGTCGGAGGAACAGCATGCGCGCCTGGATGAGTTGAACGGGGCAGGGCTGCTTACTGTCCATGAAGACGCCTCCAGTTTGTCGTACTCAAGACTCGTGAAGAACGTGAACAACGTGACGGAACCTCTGGGGTATTTGACGATCACGATTCACAGCAACTATCTGGATCAGCTGTTCCAAAGCAAGGTGACCGGTGATTATGACCGGTATTTCCTTTTACACGGAGGCAAAACCGTCGTTTCCAAGGGAACGCTCTACAACGACCGGGACACGCTTGAAATATTGGAAAATGTAGAGGAGACGGTGCAGTCCAGCGGGACAGAGGTGCGGACGATCGAAAAGGACCGGTACATCCAGTCTACCCGTGCCATTGAAGGGACGTCGCTTGCGGTGGTTCACCTCGTATCCCTCGATGCGTTGATGCAGGACAGCACGATCATTCCGGCGGTTGTTGTTATGGCATTAATTGTAAGCCTTTTCATCTGTGCGTTTGTCGCGTATCAGTTTTCGAGATACATCGTGAGACCAATGAAGGAGCTGCAGTCCTTGATGAAGCAGGTGGAGCAGCGGGAGTTCAACGTCCGTTATGCACCGAAGGGGTTGAGAGAGATAGATAACCTCGGTGCCGGTTTCAATTCGATGCTCGAACGCATCACGTTTCTCATCGATATGGTGTACCTCGCTCAAATCAAGAGCAAGGAAGCGGAGCTGAAGGCATTATATGCGCAGATCAATCCTCATTTTCTCTATAATACGCTCGATACGATCTACTGGATGGGCCAGATGGAGAACGCGGTGAAATCCTCAGAAATGGTCCATGCCTTGTCGCGTCTGTTCCGTCTTCTTCTGAAGGATCAAAAAGAGGTGTGGACAGTCGAAGAGGAAGTGAATTATGCAAGGCACTACCTGGACATCCAGAAGGTTAGATTCGAGGATACGATCCAGTTTGACATTGACGTCGATCCGGATGCTTCGAAGCTGCCGACGGTCAAAATGGTGCTTCAGCCTTTAATTGAAAATGCGATCTCCCACGGCATCGAGCCGCAGGGCGAGGGCATCATCCGCATCCGTATCCAGCGGGTGGCGGATGAACTGGAGATGACTGTGGAGGATAACGGCGTCGGAGCCGATCCGGAGGAATTGAAGGAGCTGCTGGAGCGGGAGATCAAAGGAAAACGCGGCTTTGCCTTAAAGAATATCCACGAACGGGTGCTCATTCATAGTGGCGGGGACTGCGGGCTTTCTTTTCATAGAAATAGCGAAGGCGGCCTGACGGTCGTAGTGAAACAAAAAGGGGAGGTGGCGGAATGAAGCTGTTGATTGTTGAAGATGAAGCGGTCATCCGGAGAGGGCTGGTCACATCCATGAACTGGGACGAGCTTGGGGTGACCGAAGTGGAAGCCGCAAAAAACGGGCAGGAGGCGCTGGACAGGCTGCCTCATTTCCGGCCGGATGTGGTCATGACCGATATCCGCATGCCGAAGATGGATGGCTTAACCCTTCTGCAGAAGCTGAAGGAAGACTCCCCCGGCCTTTTTACGATTTTACTGAGCGGCTATCAGGAATTCGACTATGCCCAAAAAGCGATCCGTCTCGGTGTGACGGAGTATTTGATCAAACCGATTGATAAAAAAGAGATTGCCGCCGTGATGGCAAGGATTGCCATGCAGAAGAAGGACCGCGAGTCGAAGTCCGAGACGTTGGCGAAAGCACAGGATCAGGAGCGGACAGAGTGGTTCAACAGCCTGATGAAGGAGGACGGCTTTGTTTCCGACACTCTCTGGCAGCGGTCGGGTGAGCTGGGCATTTCCTTCACGAAAGGAAAGCACCGCCTCTTTTTTGTAGAGGTGGATGACTACCCGATCCTGAAAGAAACGTGGAAAGGGGAGGATTTCCAAAGGCTTTATCGTGATGTTCAGCTTTTTCTGGACGAGGAGATGCTGCCTGAGTATACCGTACAGTTCTGGCCTGTTCATGCATTCCGGTGCGGGGCTATCGTCAGTAGTGTTCAGAGCTTGAATGTGAAGCCGCTCCTTCATGCGCTCCGCCACAAAGTGAAGAAAGCTTATCAGGTCAGTATTACCATTGGCATGAGCCGCGAGTTCCAGGATGCCCGGGTGCTTCCACTTCCGATGCAGGAAGCGAAAGCAGCGCTCTTACGGAAACGCTATGAAGGAAAAGATACGATCTATATGGCAGCAGGTCAGAGGGAGGAGCTCACGCATGCCGGCGACGGCGCTCTTTTTGACGGTCCTTCGTTTATGAAAGCCATCAACGAAGGAAATACGGGGCACGTGAAAAAAGCGCTCCGGCAGCAGTTCCGTGCTTTTAAACTTTCGCGTACTCCGCTTCCCGAAGTCCGGACGTGGTGCTTGAAGCTTCTCCTCTACACGAGGGAGGACACCCAGCTGCCGGTAAAAGCGGAGGATCTTTTTACAGCGTTGAACCGTTTTGACAATTTGAAGGATATGGAGGAGTTGATGGTGACCAGCTTCGCTGAGCTGTTGAAAGAGGCGGAGGCGTGGCGGGAGAATCACGGCAATGCGCTCGTCTTGCGGACGATTCACTATTTGGAGGCGCATTATGATGAGCCGCTCACACTCGATGAACTAGCGAAGTACTCCTTCGTTTCGCCTTCGCATCTGAGCCGGATGTTTAAAAAGGAGACGGGGACGACGTTTGTGAAGTGGCTGAATGAATACCGGGTGGAGAAGGCAAAGCAGATGTTCAAGGCCTCTCCGGCGCTGCCGATTTACAAGGTGGCCGAGGAAACGGGCTATCCGGATTATAAATATTTTGTGAAGGTCTTTAAAGCAAACGTCGGCCTGACGCCAAAAGAATACAAGGCGAATTTGGAAAGGCATTCGATATGAATGTCTTTTTTTGAACAAAAATGAAGATGAATGCGCAAAATAGGAGGCATTCAGATCAAAATGTAAGCGCTATAATTTGTCTATAATCTTATTTTCCTAAGGGGGATGGAATCATGAAGTCGTTATCTGTTAAAGGTGTTCTTCTCATGATGTTGGTCTTATTGCTGGCTGCGTGTTCACAGGGGGAAGCCGACGGGGAGGGCGGGGGAAGCAGCGCTGTTTCCATGATGCACTATTACAATAAAGAGCTGAATGAACCGGCGCCAACTGCACAGCTGGAGAAGCTGGAGGAATTCAAGGAAGGGAACGGGGACATCACAATTGAAGAGGAAATCCAGTCCCACGATAACTACGAAACGAAAATCAAGACGCTGGCGGCAGGGAACGAACTTCCTGATCTGTTCCTCATTAAGGGTTCGATGACGAAGACCTTCTCAGAAAACGGGCAGATCATCGCGCTCGACGATTTTCTGGAAGGGCGTGAAGATACTTTTGTCGATGGTACGCTGACACCGTTCCAAGTGGAGGACAGCACGTACGGCATTCCGGTATCAGGCGGGGCGACACACTTGATTTACTACAACAAAGATCTGTTTGAGCAGGCCGGTATCGAAGAATTTCCACAGGACTGGGCAGGCTTCATGGAAGCGGTCGACAAGCTGAAGGCAGAAGGCATTACGCCGATTGCTCTCGGAAACAAAGGGAAATGGGTGTTGAATTCCAGCTACCTCAGTACGCTCGGCAGCCGCTACACCGGGACAGACTGGTTCCAGAGCATCTTGAATCATGAAGGTGCGGCCTTTACGGATGATTCGTTCGTCCAGGCGCTGGGAGCGATTGATGAGCTTGCGAAAAACGATGCCTTTAACGACAACATGAACAGCATTGATAACAGTGAACAACAGGCAATGTACATGAACAAGGAAGCGGCGATGTTTATCGAAGGAGACTGGGCTGCGGGTACGATCACAAGCAGTGCCCCTGAGGATGTTCTTGCAGCAACCGAAGTGGCGATCTTCCCAGAGCTTCCGGGTGCGGCTGAGCCGGATACCCTTTCCGGTGGTGGGGGCTGGGCTTATGCGGTCAACGCCAATGTCTCCGATGAGAAGCTGGCGGACATTAAGAAGCTTGTCGAGCATTTAACGAATCAGGAAGCAGGGAAGCTGATTCTTGAAAAAGGACAGATTCCGGCTGTGACGGTTCCTGGAAAAGAAGAGATGGACATTCCGGATATGACGAAGAAGATTTTGAGTGTTGTTGAAAACAATCAGTACGTACCGATTTATGACACGATGCTTGATCCGGCGTTGATCGAAGTGATGAATACCAACCTTCAGAACATGACGATCGGTCAGGTATCACCGGAGGAAGCGGCTGCCAATATTCAGGCGGAGTATGAGAAGGGAAGCCAATAACATTGGGTTGAAGGTGATTGGATGGTAGGTAAAAGCGCAATCAAACCGAGTAACCACAAAATTTATTTTTACCTGCTCCCGGGGCTTGCGATTTATGCCTTCGTTGTCCTCATACCGCTGCTAATGGCTGTGCGGTACAGCTTCTACGACTGGTCGGGTGGACCGAACCTGACCTTCGTGGGGCTGGATAACTTCAGGGAGCTGCTGAGGGATCAGGTGTTTTGGACGTCATTTGGAAACAACATATTTATCATTATCATGAGTGTCATCGGGCAGGTGGGCATCGCCTTTTTCATCAGTGTCCTTTTGACACGGTCCTGGGTGAATTTCAAGCAGTTCCACCGAACGGTCCTGTTCATTCCGAACGTGCTGGCCGCGGTCATCATCGGATTTTTATGGTCGATGGTCTACAACCAGAATTACGGGCTTTTGAACTTTGTCCTAAAGGCGGTCGGGCTGGAAGGCTGGGTGCTGCCTTGGCTGGATGATCCGGATATCGTCATGGGAGCGGTCACGATCCCGCTGATCTGGCAGTTTATCGGCTTCTACATGATCATTTTCATGGCAGCGATGCAGAATATTCCGGATGAGCTCTATGAAGCAGCCGAAATCGACGGAGCTTCCTCGTGGAAGCAGACGTTGTACATTACGCTGCCAATGCTGAAAAACACCTTTAAAGTCGCGATCATGCTTTGTATTGCCGGCAACATGAAAGTGTTCGATCACATCTTCGTCATGACCGGTGGCGGACCTGGAAACAGTTCGACGGTGATGGCGCAGTATGCCTATGATGTATCCTTTGAACGCTTTGAATTAGGGTACGGCAGTGCCGTTTCCATCGGAATGCTGGTCCTCAGTCTACTGCTGATCGGCATCAGTCAATGGATAGGAAGGAGGGGAGAAGAATGAGGGCTTTTGCCTGGATTGGAAAATCGACGTTAAACACTCTGCTTTTCATTTTCTCCCTTTCGGCCATTTTTCCGATTGTCTGGATGATCTATTCATCCTTTAAAACGCAGTCCGAGTTTACGCTGAACATCTTGTCGCTGCCGTCGGAATGGAACTTCTCCAACTACGTGGAGGCGTTCAAAATTGGTCAGCTGCACAACTACTTTTTTAACAGCGTCTACATCAGTTTCATTTCGGTATTCTTAATCATATTTCTCGCGTTCATCATTGGGTACATGCTTGCCCGCTTCGCCTTTCCAGGGAGAACGATCATTTATGTACTCTTTTTGTTCGGGATGCTGATTCCGATTCACGGCCTTCTCGTCCCGATTTTTATTGAGTTTCGAAGCACTGGACTGCTGAACCAGCCGTATACGCTCATTCTTCCGTATGTCGCGTTCGGACTGCCGATTGCAATTTTCTTATTCGAAACGTTCATCAAGCAGATTCCGAAAGAGATCGAAGAGGCGGCAATCATGGACGGCTGTAATACGTTCCAGGTTATTTTCAGAGTCATATTCCCGATGGCCGGTCCGGTCATCGCCACCGCTACGATTTTAAGCTTTTTAACCGCTTGGAATGAATTCCCGTTCGCTCTCGTGCTGATCCAGAGCCCGGAGCTGCGGACACTGCCGGTCGGGCTGACGAATTTCAACGGCCAGTATACCGTGAACTACCCGCAGATGATGGCGGCCATGTCGGTCACTGTGCTCCCTGTCCTGATCGTCTACCTCGCATTCTATAAGAAAATTATTAAAGGCATGACGGCAGGTGCCGTGAAAGGATAAGCAGATGAAATTACCACCAGTTATTTATGATGTAATCGACCAGACCTCTGAACAGCTCAGCCATCGACCTCAATTGCAGCAGCTTTTTCAAAACTGCTTTCCGAACACGCTGGAAACGACGACAAAACTGCTCGATGATGGCACGACCTTCGTTTTTACCGGAGATATCCCGGCCATGTGGCTGAGGGATTCGGCCGAGCAGGTCAGCCCATACCTTCCGTATCTGTCCATCGACAGGGACCTGCGGAGTTTGATTCGAGGATTAATCGACAGGCATTTGTTTTACATTCAGCACGACCCTTACACGAATGCTTTCAATGAGGCGCCCAACCATGCGCACTGGAATGACGACGATAAAGCGGAGATGACCGCCTGGGTGTGGGAGCGTAAGTATGAGCTCGATTCCTTATGCTTCTCCCTGAACCTGATTTATGAATACTGGAAACAGACGAGAGATGATACGATCCTTGGCACATCGTTTCTGCACGCGCTTCATATGGTTGTGACGGTGTGGGAAATCGAACAGGATCATGAAAAGAGATCGAGCTATACATTTGAACGAGACGACTGTCCCGATATTGATACATTGAAAAACAATGGAAGGGGGACGCGGGTTCGCTACACAGGAATGACGTGGTCCGGCTTCCGTCCGAGCGACGATGCGTGCGCGTACGGCTATCACATCCCGGCCAACATGTTCGCTGTTGTCGTCCTTGGAAAAATGGCAGAAATGCTTCGCTACAAGGGCAACCAGCAGAGACTGTTAAGACGCCTGACCAAGCTGCATAAGGAGATCGATCAAGGAATCCAGATTCACGGCACGTACCTGCACCCCGAATTCGGGAAGATTTATGCGTATGAAACAGACGGGTTCGGAAGCTACGCACTCATGGATGATGCGGGCACACCGAGCCTGTTATCGATTCCATATATAGGCTACCGCTCGATGGATGATCCCATTTATCAAAATACGCGCCGCTTTATTTTGAGTAAGGATAATCCCTACTTTTATACAGGAGCGTATGCTGAAGGGCTTGGGAGTCCGCATACCCCGGAAGGATACGTCTGGCATCTCGGAATCTCGATGCAGGCGCTCACGACGAACGACCGGGAGGAGCTGAAGCGCTTGATTGATATGCTCGAGCGGACAGATGCGGGCACCGGCTATATGCATGAAGGCTTCCACACGGATGACCCATCCATGTATACGAGGGAATGGTTTGCCTGGTCCAACAGCATGTGTGCCAGGGCCATCCTTCATGCCCTCGACAACAAAGCCATCTAAAATGAGAGGAGGAACTGAAATGGACTATTCATTTCCGGAAGGATTTCTATGGGGAGCCGCATCCTCCGCCACACAAACGGAGGGGGCTTCACAGGAAGGCGGGAAAGCACAGAACATCTGGGATTACTGGTATACTATCGAACCGGAGAAATTTTTTCACGAGGTCGGTCCAGGCACCGCTTCTGATTTCTATCATCAATTCAAAACGGATGTCCAGCGGATGGCGGACATTGGCATGAACTCCTTCCGCACCTCCCTGTCATGGGCGCGCCTCATTCCGGACGGCCGTAACGTTAATCCGGAAGCGGTCCAGTTTTATCAATCGCTTATTGATGAACTGTTGGAAAAAGGCATCCGGCCGATCATCAACCTCTATCATTTTGATATGCCTCTGCATCTTCAGGAAAAAGGTGGCTGGGAAAGTCGGGAAGTCGTGGAAGCCTACGTTCATTATGCGAAGGAGGCCTTCCGGCTGTTTGGCGGCCAGGTGAAAGACTGGACGACGTTCAACGAACCAATCGTTCCCGTGGAAATGGGCTACCTGAACCATTATCACTACCCATGTGTCGTTGATATGAAGCGGGCGGTCCAAGTCGCTTTTCACTCCATGCTTGCCAGTGCCAAAGCTATTGAACAGTATAGAAAGCTGGGCCACGATGGAAAGATCGGCATCATTTTAAACCTTACACCCTCGTATCCGCGCAGCGATAATGAAGCTGACGAAAAAGCGGCGGAAACAGCGGATCTTTTCTTCAACCGAAGCTTTCTGGATCCTTCAGTGCTCGGCCGTTACCCAGCGGAGCTGACCGCTCTGTTAAACCAGCATCACATGCTTCCCGACTATGTGGAGGGTGATATGGAGACGATCGCTTCTCATACGGTGGACTTTTTAGGTGTGAACTATTATCAGCCGCGCCGTGTACAGGCGAAAGAACACCCGGTATCCAATCCGGCTCTTCCTGAGCATTTCTTCGATCCGTATGTATGGCCGGAGCGCCGGATGAATCCATACAGAGGCTGGGAAATCTATGAAAAGGGACTCTATAATATTGCGTTGAATATCAAAGATCACTACAACAACATCCCGTGGTACGTCGCAGAGAACGGGATGGGGGTTTCAGATGAAGAGCGCTTCATGGATGAGGACGGTATGATTCATGATGATTACCGGATCGAATTTCTCGAAGAGCATTTGAAGTGGCTCCATAAAGGGATCGGGGAGGGATCAAACTGCTATGGTTTCCACATGTGGACATTCATCGATAACTGGTCTTGGCTGAACGCCTATAAAAACCGCTACGGCTTTTACAGGGTGGATGTGGAGACCCAGCAGCGTTCCCTGAAAAAAAGCGGTCACTGGTTCAAGGGAGTGAGCAAGAACAATGGCTTCTAAGCTGCTGGGTGTAGACATCGGCGGAACGTATGTGAAATTTGCTGAGGTGACGATGGACGGAGAAATTCTGAGCCATTGGAAAGAACGGACGCCCTCCTCCTTGAAAGGCTTGTATGCTCTCATCCAGTCGGCTCTCGAAAAATGTTCTGGGGACCTACAAGGCGTAGCCGTCAGCTCCCCCGGATCGGTCACGGAAGAGGGGATTATAGAAGGTTCCAGTGCTGTCCCGTATATCCACGGTCCAAACTTGAAGGAAGATATGGCGCAGATTTTTCAACGTCCCGTTACGATTGAAAATGACGCCAATTGTGCGGCACTTGCTGAATACTGGTCCGGAGCAGCAGTTGGTATCGGGCACGTTGCGGTTGTCGTACTCGGGACAGGCATCGGCGGTGCGGTTCTTCATCACGGACGCATCCAAAAAGGGGCCCATCTCCACGGTGGGGAGTTCGGCTATATGATCATAAATGGGGAAAATCTCGGGAATGGCCTGAACACCTTCAGTGAGGCCGCTTCGACCTCATCGATGGTCCGGAAGGTGGCAGCGCATCAAGGTGTCGAGACTTCTTCGATCACCGGAGAACAGGTCTTTCAGATGGCGGAAGACGGTGATGCTTTTTGTAGGGAAGTCATTGATGAATTTTATACGATGCTTGCTGTAGGAATCCACAACATTCAGTATGCTCATGATCCTGAAGTGATTTTAATTGGAGGCGGCATCAGCGCCCGCCATGATCTAGTGGCGAATGTGGAGGAGAAATTGAGTGGTCTGCGTCATTCGATAGAAGAGGCACAGCTTATTCCGAACCTGAGGATCTGCCGGTACGGGGCCCATGCCAATATCGTTGGAGCGGTCTATCATTTTAAGACACTGGTGGATGGAGCGGATAAGATATAATGAAAAGCAGTCCGATGCGGGCTGTTTTTTTATGTGAAAAGGATGATGTTCAGTGAACAAGCGGGAATACCTAGTGAAAACCTTTGCTCGAACAAAAAAGAAAGACTATGAAAATTACATCCTGACAGCGATCTGGCACAAGCTGGACAACCTCAACCTCAAACCTGTCACCCAGCAGTATGTGAAGCGTCGTGAGGGCTATGCGCTGATGGACTTGTATTTCCCACAGCTGCAGATCGGGATAGAAGTGGATGAAGCCTATCATAAAAACCATCAAACACAGGATCGACTGCGGATGGACGACATCCTATCAGCAGTGAAGGAAGAGGAAATCGGGAATTTCCAAGTGTTCCGCTTGGATGCAACGCTGTCTATAGAAGCCCTGCATGCGAGGATTGTTGAAGTAACGGATCGTATTCGTGAGCAGATGGAAAAAGAACCGCTGCATTGGCATACGTATGAAGAAGAGTTAGAGCTTTGCCGGGGGCAGTCGCATTTGTCCATTTATGATTCCATCACCTTTCAAGATATTAAAGATATTGCCAATACGATTTTCGGGAAGAACGCGAAAAGGTACCAGCGCAGTTATTTTCGGATACGTGAAAACATGTGGCTCTGGTGCCCCAAGCTTTCAATCGTTGACCAAGGGCAGACAAAATCGGCAGCGGCGGGCTGGCTGAATATCCTTGCTGATGACTGGTCCTATATTGATGAGTCGCATGAAGATGAGGAAATTGTAACGCAGCGGAAAGAAACGTATCAAACAGAGGTGGAGTCTGGGCAGGAACGGGCGGTGTTTGCGAAGTATAAGGACAACCTCGGTTTTCACCGCTACCGGTTCGTGGGAGTCTACCGATTGGCCGGGATTTCTCCGGATGACAGCCGGTTTATGCGTTATGAACGGGTGAGCGATAGGATTGAAATTGGACGTGGATGATGGACTTTATTTTTGGAAGGGGAAAGCAGGGGATGCTTTTCCTTTTTATCTTAATATCCTCTTTCCGCCATATATACCAAAATAAAGTCGTTAATACTGTGTTTTTATCCACTATTTGTAAAGTTGACGCTATAATTTTCTATAAATTTAGAAAAAACTAAGAAACCCCTTGTAAAACGCTTACACAAAATCTATAATACAACTAAATCGATTTACTAAACCGATTTAGTAAAACAGAAATGTGGAGATTCCAATGAAAAAGATAACCATCGCAGACGTTGCGAAACAAGCAGAAGTATCTAAAAGTACCGTTTCGCAGTATTTGAATAAACGCTATGACTACATGGGAGAAAAAACGAAGCAACGCATCCAGAAGGCCATTGAGGAGCTTGGCTATCAGCCGAACTTCGTGGCACGGAGCTTGAAGCAGAAGTCCACGAAGACGATCGGCGTCATCGTGGCGAATATCCTGCACAACTTCACGACAGAAGTGACAAGGGCAATTGAAGACGCCTGTCACGGTGCAGATTTTCACACGATCATCTGTAATGCGGATGATGATCCGGTGAAGGAGAAGCACTACATCGAAATGCTCCGGGCCAAGCAAGTGGACGGGCTTATCATTTTCCCTACCGGAGATAACCGCGACTTGTACCAGCAGATGCTGGACGCGTCTTATCCGGTCGTCTTTTTGGATAGGAAGGTGGGAGAAATGCCGGTGACCGCCGTTATGCTGGATAACGAAAGGGCGGCAGAGCTTGCGGTCGACCACTTCGCTGAGAAGGGATACGAGCGGATCAGCATGGTGACGACATCGATTTTCAATCATGTCACGCCGAGGATGGAGCGGATTGAAGGGTATAGAAGCGCCCTCCGAAAAAACGGTCTGGCCGTTGAGGAGGAATACATCGTCAGCGCCGATCAGGATGAGATGCAGGAGGCGTTGGAGAAGCTCCTGCAGACGGAACAGCCGCCGGATGCGATTCTTGCCGGAAACGATCTCGTACTGATCGAAGTATTGAAATATGTGAAGCACAAAGGTCTACGGGTACCGGAGGATCTCGCCATCATCGGCATCGATGACGTATCGTTCGCAAGCTTCTATACGCCGTCGATTACAACGGTCGCCCAGCCGACGTTCAAAATGGGACGCATGGGTGCAGAGCTTCTGCTGGATAAGATCGAGAAGAAGGATAAACAGATGAGTCCGTTCTACCGCTTCGAGCCGAAGCTGATGGTCCGGGATTCCGTCTAACGAGTCTACAGGGAGGAGGAATGGACATGAACGACGTGATGACGATCGGGGATGCGATGATCACCTTCGATCCATCAAAGAACGGCCCGCTGCGGCATGTGCATACATTCGAACGAAAAGCAGGAGGGGCGGAATTCAATGTCGCCATCGGCTGTGCCCGCCTTGGTTTGAAAACGGGGTGGATCAGCCGCCTCGGAAATGACGAGTTCGGCCGGTACATCCGCAACACGGCCCGTGGGGAAGGCATCGATATTTCCGCGGTCAAGCTGATGGACGGCTATCCAACGTCCTTGAATTTTAAGGAAATCAAGGAGGATGGGAGTGGGAGTACGTTTTATTACAGGCAGAACTCCCCGACGAAGACACTGACTGAGCAGACGCTCGACATTGAAGCCCTCCGCAGGACGAAGGTGTTACATATTACAGGGGTGTTTGCGGCCATTGAGCCGGAGAAAAACATACCGCTGTTGAAACGGGCGATGACCGTCGCCAAAGATCACGGTGCTCTCATTTCCTTCGATCCGAATATCCGTCTCAAACTGTGGAGCCGTGAGGAAGCGAGAAAAGCGCTGACGCAGCTGCTGCCTTACGTCGATATTATGCTGACGGGCGTAGAGGAAGCGGAACTGCTGCTTGGTGTGGAGCGTGAGGAAGAGATCGTTGCCGCGTGCCAGCGCTACGGCATTTCAACGGTTGCGATCAAGCAGGGGAGTGAAGGAGCGTTCGCTTCGATGGACGGAGAATCACTGCGGCTGGCCGCGGTCCCTCCGAAAAAGGTCGTCGATACGGTTGGTGCAGGAGACGGGTTTGATGCCGGCTTCATTTACGGCGTCCTGCACGGCTGGTCGTTGAAGCGGACGTTGCAGTTCGCCAACACGATTGGATCGATGGTCGTCAGTGTGTACGGAGATAATGAAGGCCTACCGGAACTGGAAGATGTCCTTGTTCAATTAGGTGAACGAAAATTAGTGGAAAGGTGAGGTGAGAAGATGAACCTGCAGCTGGCCCTCGACCGCCTGACTAGGGAAGAATGCTTCCACATTCTTGATGAAACCGCTTCAACTATTGACTGGATCGAAGTTGGAACAGGGGTCATCAAGGAATACGGGATGGCGGTCGTTTGTGAGATCAAAGACAGATACCCGGATAAAACGCTCGTCGCAGATATGAAAACGTGTGATGCAGGAAAACATGAAGCTGCCCAGGCGTTCCGCGCCGGTGCTGATATTACGACAGTCATGGCGTTTTCCGCCGATCAGACGATCGTCGATACGCTGAAGGTAGCGGAAGAAACAGGAGGCAGAATCATGATTGATCTGCTTGGCGTCACCGACCCGGGACGCATTAAGGAGCTGACCGGACTGGGTGTCGATCTAGTCAGCCTCCATTTCGGTAAAGACATGCAGCAGACCGGTGATATGAAAAAAGAGGATCTGTTTTCGCTCGTAAAGGAACACCCGGATTTGGAAGTCGCGGTCGCCGGTGGGATTAACGCCGATTCCCTTCCCGGGATTTTGAAGGAAGGGCCGGATACGATCATTGTCGGTAGTGCGATTACGAAACAAGCCAACACGAAAAAAGCGGCGGAGTCCCTGAAAGGAGCCATGAATGACTATGAAAACCACCATCAGTACAGTCAGCGGTGAAATCCAGGAAGTGCTGGCCAATGTAGATGAATCCCAGGCCGGAAATCTGGCGGATCAGCTGCAGAAAGCAAAGCGGATTTTCGTTTCCGGCGAAGGGCGGTCCGGCTTGATGGGCAAAGCCTTCGCGATGCGTCTCATGCACGCCGGCTATACCGTCTACGTTACCGGAGAGACGATTACACCGAACATCGAAGCAGGTGACCTGCTTGTCGTCATTTCCGGATCTGGAACGACCGGATCCTTGAAATCCTTTGCCGAAAAAGCGAAGGAAGCAGGAGCAGCCATTGCCGCTGTGACAACCAATCCAACGTCCCCCATCGCTGAGCTCAGTGACTCGGCACTCGTCATCCCGGCAGCTACGAAAAAACGACTTCCGGATGAACCGGCAACCATTCAGCCACTCGGCAACCAGTTCGATCAATCGGTGCATCTGTTGCTGGATGCCGTAATCATTCAGGCGGTATCGGATCAGGAAGATTCCAACGAACAAATGACGGCACGCCACGCGAATTTGGAATAGGAGGGAAAGCCAATGAATACAGCAGAACGTTTGAAGCAGGCCCGGATCATCCCGGTCATCCGCCAGGCAGATGAAACGAATATCCTGAAGATTGCTGAAGCTCTCGTCAACGGCGGTATCCAGGCGATTGAAATCACCGCAGAAACGAAGGGTGCGGCGAAGCTTATCCGTAAAACGGCCGATGCTTTTGAAGGGAAGCTGCTCGTTGGAGCAGGAACGGTGCTTGATCCGGAGACAGCGAGAGAAATGATTGCAGCCGGTGCGGCCTTTGTCGTTGCTCCAACACTGAATGTGAAAACCATCGAGCTCGTCCACCGATATGGTCTGCCGTGTATTCCAGGCGTTTTGACACCAACGGAAATCCAGACCGCGCTGGAAGCAGGAGCCGGAACGGTGAAAATTTTCCCCGCGGGCACAGTCGGTCCTTCCTATATCAAAAATGTGCTCGGCCCGCTCCCGCAAGTGTCCATCATGGCGACCGGCGGCATCCATCTCGAGAATATGGAAGAGTACTTCGCCAATGGAGCCGGAATCGTCGGCATCGGAAGCCAGCTTGTGAAAGCTTCTGCACTGAAGACCGACAGCGATTATCAGGCACTCCAGGAAAAAGCGGAAATGTATGTGGATCGTGCCCAGCAGTTTTACGAGCAATTGGCGCTTCATGTGTAAGCGGATTCAAATATAAAGGAGGACGTAAAAAGTGAAAAAGACCTTATCTCTATTGTTGTTCATGTTGTTCGCCGGGGTATTCGTTTTAGCGGGATGCAGTGGTGGCGAGGAGGAAGCGAGCGGAGAGACGGGTGACGGAGACAAGCTGAAAATCGTCGCCGCCCACAACCAGACGTCTCCGGAGAACCCGTATCAAGTGGGAATGGAAGCCTTTAAGGAAACGGCTGAAAGCGCGGACGCCAACATCGAAGTGGAAGTTCACGCCGGAACTCTTGGAACGAGTGAATCGGAACTTGTGGAAAAATTGAAGCTCGGTGCAGCAGATGTTGTGCTCGTATCTCCAGGCTTCATGTCCAAGACGGGCATCGAGGAAATCGATCTTTTCGCCCTTCCTTACGTCTTCGAAAACTATGACCACTGGGAAAGTGTCGTGGACGGGGAAGTCGGTGAAACGATGGCCGAGACGATCAATGAGAAATCCAACAACGACTTCAAACTGCTCGGCTACTGGTCCGCGGGTGTCCGTCACTACTACGGCAAAAAACCGCTCGAATCCATGGCTGATCTGGAAGGGATGAAATACCGCACACAGACGTCCGGTGCCGTCGCGAACTACTGGGAAGAAACCGGTGCTGTTCCGACATCTGTCGCCTGGGGTGAATTGTATCAAGGTCTCCAGCAGGGGGTTGTCGATGCAGCAGAAAACTCCTATCCATACTTCGTGCAGCAGAACCATCACAAAACAGATAACGGCAAATACATCACAGAAACCGGCCACGACTATACGACACGCTTTCTTTTGATCAACGGCAAGAAGTTCGAGAACTATAGTGACGAGCAGAAGCAGGCGATCATGGATGCTGCTGAGGCGTCTGTAGAAAAAGAACGTGCTGAGGTGAATGAGCAGGAAGAAGCATACAAACAGCAGGCGATCGATGACGGAGCAGAAGTGAACGAAATCGACCGTGAGCCGTTCATGGAGATTGCTGAACCGATCCAGGATACACGTGCCGAAGAAATCGGCGTGACCGATCTTTTAGAGAAAATTAGAGAAATAAAGTAAAGAAGGGAAGCCCGGGCACGGTCGCTGTGCCCTTTCCTTTTATCTTCTTTGAACCAAGGAGGTTCTGATATTGATTAAATGGTTAGAAAGAATTCAGCTGACCGTCGGCGTCCTGTTTCTGATCACCTTTTTCGTCACCATCATCATCCAGGTGGCCACCCGGTTCATGGGGGTTTCCGCTGTCTGGACAGAAGAAGTCGCCACGTATTCATTCATTTGGTCCGTCTTTATGGGAGCAGCTGTCATGTTGAACAGAAGAGAGCATTTCCAATTCGACTTCCTGTTGAAGAAGCTGAAAGGAAAGGGGAAAAACAGTCTTTACCTGCTTAATGATCTCATTCTTCTCGTATTCAGTATCGCCATTTTCTATTACGGCATCGAAGCGTGCCAGAATTTCTGGAACTACAACTGGGTCTCCCTGCCACAGGTGAAAATGGGCTACGTCTGGATTTCCGTTCCGATCATGGGTGGTACGATGGCCATCTACACCCTCGCCCATATCATTCGCAACGTTAAAAACTTCAACACAGAGGAGGTGGCAGAATGATTGGTCCTATCTTAGTCTTATTGTTCGTCCTGTTGATGATTATCGGCATTCCGATCGCCTTTGTCATCGGAATCGTTGCCATGACCGGGATCATCAACGTGCCTTACATTCCTGAAGTCACCGTCCCTGTCAAAATGCTGAACGGACTCGATTCCTTCGTGCTGCTGGCGGTACCATTGTTCATTCTCGCCGCGAACTTGATGAACAGCGGCCAGATCTCGCAGAAGCTCATCGACTTTTCACTGTCGATGGTCGGCCACATCCGCGGAGGACTTGCCCACGCCAATATTCTAGTATCGATGCTGTTCGCTGGTGTATCCGGAGCGTCCCAGGCGGATACCGCGGGTGTGGGGAAAATTTTGATTCCGAATATGAAAAAGCAGGGGTATGACACAGGTACCGCAGTCGGTGTGACCGCTGCCTCCTCAACAATCGGAGTCATCATCCCGCCAAGTATTCCGATGATCATTTATGCCGGGCTGACGAACGTGTCGGTCGGAGCTTTGTTCCTTGTCGGGATCATTCCAGGCGTGCTTATCGGGATCAGCATGATGGTCATCGTCTACATACTGGCGCTGAAACGCGGGTATCCGACGTATCAGAAAGCATCGATGTCCAACTTCATGAAACAGTTTCTCGACGCTATTCCTGCACTGATGACGCCGGTCATCCTGATTGGCGGAATCATCACTGGGATTTTCACAGCGACCGAAGCGGCCGCGTTCGCCTCCATCTATACGGTCATCGTCGGGATGTTCTATTATAAGACGTTGAAGCTGAAGGATTTCCCGAAAATCCTAGTTGATACGCTCACATTGAGTTCCTTGTCCCTGTTCGCTCTGGCTGCTGCCAACGCACTCGGAGAATTGATGAGCTACTACCAGTTGTCCATGTGGGCCGAGCAGTTCTTTGCCAATAACATCGACAGCAAGTGGGTCTTCCTGCTGATCATCATCGCTTTCTTCCTGTTCGTCGGTACGTTCATGGATGCGATACCAGCGATGATCCTGTTCATTCCTGTTGTGCTTCCAGTGGCGCTGACGTTTGATATCAGCCCTGTCCTGCTAGGGATCATAACGATCATGACGCTCGCCGTCGGCCTGGTGACACCACCGTATGGGCTGTGTCTGCTGTTGGCAGCGAAAATCGGAAAACTGCCGATTGAACGGTCGTTTAAGGCTGTCGTTCCGTATATTACGGTCGTCGTCATTGTCCTGCTCGTCGTCGCATTTATTCCGAGTGTCGCGTTCTATATTCCGGAAATGATTAACCCGGGGATGTTTTGAATGAAGAGGTGGAGAATTTTCTCCACCTCTTTTTCATGGATTAATGTCTATCTTAAATGGGGAGGATCATGTTCCGTTTATCGGTGGCAGCCGGCCCTGAAGGCTTCACACATCGGCCGGTCTTCTGAAGGACAGTTAAGCACTTTGTTTATCTTCACCTGTGCTTAAGAATATTTCTTCCAATGTAGGTTCATTAACTTCTATTCTGAATATATCAATACCCTTTTCTAAGTAAAGCCTGTTGATTGCAGCAATGGTCTGCTCATTTGATACGACAAGGCCCGTATGTTTACTGGATACTTCCACTTCGGAACCATAGGTTTTAAGCTCTTGGATGAGAGGTGTTTTCACATCAGCCTGTATTTCGCTATGTTTGATATGAACCGTGATATTACTTTGAAAATCGTCCCTTAACTGTGCCATAGTTCCCTGGGTTTTTATTGTTCCTTGATCCATAATCGCGATTTCATCACACAACTTTTCTACCTCATCGAGGTTATGGGAGGTTAGAAAGATGGTGGTTCCCTGGGCCGCAATATCTTGAATGATTTCGTGGAAATTCAGAATAGCGTTCGCATCCACACCTGAAGTCGGCTCATCTAAAAAAAGAAGTTCAGGATCATTGATTAAAGCCTGCGCAAGGCCGAGTTTCTTTTTCATACCGAATGAGAATTTCTTCGCCTTTTGGTTGACTGCATCCTCCAGTCCCACTTTTTTTAATAAGTCTTCCATGTGGCTTTTGCTTACCTTCAGTCCTAATATTCTGCTGAAGTATTTCAAGTGTCCCAGGGCTGTTAAATCATCGTAGAACGTAGAGTAGTCAGGTAATACCCCGATCCTGCTGCGTAATTCATCTGCACTGGACCCTTGGTCTGGCAGGAGAGTATAAGAACCTGAAGTAGGGTTGGTTAATCCGGTTATCATATTAATGAAAGTAGATTTACCGGCTCCGTTTTTACCTAAGAAACCGAAGATACTTCCCTTTTTCACTTGTAAGTTGATTTCATTTACGACTTTTTTATCTCCATAGACTTTCGACAACTGGTAGGTTTCAACCGCGTACATTACAAATCTCTCCTCTTAAAAACAAATAGGCTGATAGCTAGAAATATAATCGGGAACAAAAGGACAGGAAACGCCATATACTCCTCCCCATGACTATAGTAAAAATAAGGAGTGATAAAGCTGAATATTTTTAGAAAAATGTTATCGGAAGCCATACTCCAGAACCCCAGCGCAGTAAAAGCAACAGCGCCGCTAACCCCTATAAACATGGATAAGGACGGTTTAGGAATCAGCGTCGATAACAGAATCGAAAGACCGACGTAATATAAGATGAAAATAAAGGTTTGAGCGAATTCCAGGAAAAAGAATGCTTTGGAAAACGGAATGATAAGGAGGAAAGCGATGAGTAAGCAGGTGATCCAAAAAAGGGTAACGCCCAGCATTTTACCTGTTACAAAGTTAAACCTCGTCGTTTTGGTAGCTATAAATCTTATTGTTCTGGAACTGAGCTCTTGATTGATCACATTATGCGATAAGCTTAAAACGAAAAGCGGTCCGGCAAGGATCACAATGATAGTCGCTCCAGTGGCATAAGCATTGTTTCCAAAACCTAGTTGATCAAGCTGGCCTTGAAAATTACTGACTAGTTTGGCGGCTCCTAAGGTGACTCCAAAGAGGATGCAGATGATTATGATGGAACGTATGCTTTGAAATAGGTTTTTAAATTCTTTCAGACTAATGGTCAGCATAAGGGCAAATCTCCTTCGTTAACTACAATGGGTAGAATTTCTTTTAGATACTCTTCTTATGTAAAAATGACCGCCTGCTTTTTCTTTGATTACGCAGGAACAGTGGACTTTTTCCTACGTAAAATGCTTGCTCCAACGACGATGAACGTCAGCATGATCAACACCCACATCGTGTCGCGGTATGTAGACAGGGTGAGGCTCTGGATGATGGAGTGATAACTCTCGAGAAGCAGCCAGCCAATCGGCAGAATAGGAGCGGCGGTGGCCATCGACTTGTTGAGGACTTTCTTTCCCTGTTCGGTTCTTCCTGCTTTTCCCCACGCAAACGTAAACAAAATGACGAGAAAATAGACGAAAATCGGAATCAAAACTACACCTGTAATGAACATCCTTCAGCCTCCTTACTACGTATACGGATAATCACCTCTTTTGTTTCAATAAATTCCCAATGTAAAAATAATGCTTATACGATGGTCCGAACCCACCTTTCTTAGTTACCCCTTCACGCCTATGAATCTTGATGATACGGTTTAAGGAGTTTTCATACATAAGAAGCAGGGAGGTAACAACGTTTGAAACACGGCCTATGTTCAGCTTTTATTTTTATTCTGCTTACGGGTTGTCAGCATCAATCTGTGGAAGACGTGATTGAAACTGGACACAGTTCGTCTATAGAAGTGACGGAAGTTGTGGATGTGACAGACTTTGGAGATGCGAAAATGGTTTTTGTATCTTACTGATCAGGAAGGAGTAAATATCAAAGTCAGTGCCCTTGTTAAGAAGTGGCATGGCTGGGACTTAAGGAGCACCACAGGTTTTTCTGCCTCGGAGAACGAATTGTACGCAAGGCACAGCAGGTGGCGCGTGCTGCCTGAGGAGGATCCCTTCAATGTTCTATATGGAATGGTCAACAGCAGAGAGATCGATTCCATTGAAGTGGAAACGGATGATGGCTATACACAAATCCCCCTGCATGACACGGGGATGGGGAGGGTTTTTTATGCCCCGAATAACGCGCCACCCGTGAGGGCACTCGATCAAGAGGGAAACGTTCTATACGAGGAAGACTTATCAGGGTGACTTCACTTGTATGATGGATGAAGATTCTTTTAAACGGCATTGGGGGAGATTACAGGACAGAGCTTACGTTGAATCATAATCACCAATAGTAAATGACGGTAAAAGCAATGGAGGT
The DNA here is from genome assembly GCF_056158945.1 of Halobacillus sp. ABH2_015. Taxonomy (NCBI): domain Bacteria; kingdom Bacillati; phylum Bacillota; class Bacilli; order Caryophanales; family Bacillaceae; genus Halobacillus; species Halobacillus sp. ABH2_015. Next base: position 3,476,318 of record NZ_JBSWUG010000002.1, on the reverse strand, counting down.
ACAGAATTTGAAGAAATTATTTTTCTATTTATTTATTGTGATGTTTGTCATGGCTGGGTGTACAAACCAAACCATCATGTTGTCAGGTGAATCCAGCAGCTGGGAGGGAAAATACATAGCAGATAACGCACCAGATTCAGAAAACGGGGAATTTACGTTCCATTACAATAAAGAGGAAGAATTGAAAGACTTGAAAATTACGATCAATGAGGGAGAAACTGTTCAAACATGGGCAGAATTGGATAAAAGAACAGTGACGATCTCTTCTCAATGTTCAGGCTGTACGCCTGAAACAGGTGAACCTATCAGCGTGGAAATTCAATGGGGCCGTCCGCAGCAAACAGAAAAACTAACACTGGAGTAAATTTTAGCGAGCGCAATTTTAGAATTATGGATATTAGAATCATATGTTAAATGTTTTGCATCTTTAACTAATGAAATTGACCTTTGAACCCCCATCAGCATCGAATGCTTACAAGCCGTCGATGCTGATGGGGGTTCAATATTGGTAAGTGTCTAATGTTCTAACACCACTGTTTTTTGCTAATCTTGAAGACTCAACTTCCTTATATTAGGTATTTTGAAACTAAATTGGAGAAGTAGCGTATGAGTAATATGAGGAGTTTCAATATAGGTGAACGAGGATAACTATCGTACTTCTAAAATGGAGGTGTTGGACCGTTATGAATACTGGAAGCCAACATAAACTGTTCAATGATTCTATAGCCAACAAACAAAACATTGAAGGTTATCCTATTGAGTGGGGGAAAGAAAATGAACATTAAGGTGGTACTCTTAACGCTTCTTCTTTTCCAACTCTTATATTTATCGGTAAAAGTTAAAAATGATAAACATATCAAACATTATATACCTGCCTTTATTATAAGTGTAATTACAGCTTGGTCTATTTATAAAACCTTTACTCTGAGTGGGTTTGAAGGTATCAACTCAGCTATTTTTTCTGCTGTTGGACTATTCGTTTCATTTGTCTTTACCAAACATCCTCCGTTTTTAAAAGCCAAAATATAATGTCTTGAAACTGACCCTAAAAGAAGCGATTTTTTAATATAAGCAATCGATTCTTTAAGGGTCAGGTTATTTGAAGAGCCTGATTCCAGATATTCTTTTAAGATGTATTTCGTATAGACTTGAGTTGAAAATAATTATTTGAAATAATTGGAATTGATTTATAAGTTGCTCATTCTCTACATATGGGGAGGTAGAAGAAGTTGCTAAAGTCTGAGTTTGCCAATAGATTCATAAGTTTACTTGCTCTTTGGGGGTTAGTGACTTTTGTGTTAGTAAATGATAACGGTATATCTGTAGATAACACGGCTTTACTAATCCTTACCATTGTTTTAGCGATTTTGGGCACAACTTATCATTTATATAAATTATTTCTGAACAAGGAATAAGTAATGAACATCTTGAAACCAAACCTTCCTGTTACGTCGGATTTACTGTAGCAAAGGAAAACGTCTCTTTTACCAAATCCAGAATGTATAACTCAACTGTTAACGGGGGAGATCAAGTTGAAAGTACAAAGGATAAAAGCAGAACAAACTTATAACCTCCGACACAAAATACTTAGACCTCATCAACCGTTCGAGGCATGTCAATATCATACAGATCATGACGATGATGCTTTCCATATCGGGGCGTTTAATGATGAAGGTTTGATAAGTGTGGCTTCTTTTTATCTTGAATCCCATCCTGAATTTCGAAGCTCTCATCAATATAGATTAAGGGCTATGGCTACTGTGGAAGAGTTTAGAGGTATGGGAGCGGGGAGGGAGGTAGTGAATTTCGCCGAGAGGGATTTGAGAGAACGTAAAGCTGACTTTCTTTGGTGTAAAGGAAGAACTTCTGTCCAAAAATATTATGAAAGGCTGGGATTTAAGCCTTTTGGAGAAGTTTTTGATTACCATCCAATTGGTCCCCATGTCATTATGTATAAAGTTATAAAATAGAAAGTTAAGAACTATTTATCCAATATTCACCTATAATTTAAGTCTTAAGCTGACGGGTGATCCTATGTCTGAAGAGAATGAAAAAGAAATCTTACATGAAATGAAGAAAATGAATGAAAAGCTTGATAAATTAAATGAACCTAGTCCATTCACAACGCCGGTTATAATTGTAGTCGGCATTGCCGGACTTTTACTTTTGGCACCATTGTTAGTCGATGTGCTCGTATCTATCCTATAGAATGGAGTACCGCAGCGATGGAAGTATCGCGAATTCTATTCTCCCTGTAACAGGGACGTTTGTTAAATTAAAGCCATTGTCCTATATTCTTAGAATGAATTGACTCAGTATAAACATTACAAGTAATAGACCAATGCCTAACAAACTGTATCCAAGATGTTTACGTTCTGACAAGTACTCCCCTTTAACAGCTTTCCAATCTGGATAAAAAAAGCTGATCACTCGGACAGCTATTATACCAATCATAACTAAAACGACAGCTAATACTTCCACTCATTCACCTCCTTTTACATATCCAGTATCCTTTTCCTTTCTGTGTAAAACTAAGTGGGGGATGTTTGTTATCGTTTAAAAATGTATCTTGTAATGGAGTTTTATAAAACCGGGGCGATTATTCAAAATATAATCGCTTTTTTTAAACTGAAAATAGGCCCGGGTTGTGCAAAAATCGGTGGCGGGGAGAATAAGCATACAATTAACATGGGTGATTTTTCCATAAAACTGCATATTTGGTATGATACATTTACATCATATTGATTCATTCATCAAATCACTTTGAAAAATGAAGTGAAACCACAATAGCTGAGAGAGGGGAATGCAGATGTTTTCAAAGGGGAAAACCACAACGGGAAAATGGCTGGCTTATTTAGGGTTATGGATGTTTGCTGCGGGATTTGCATTTAGTGAAATTATAGGAATTGAAGGTACTCCAAGTTTGTTAAGGTCTGCATCCATCCCAATGATTGTAATAGGAATATTGATGTTAATCATATCAAACTTCTTCAATGAGGAACGTTATAAAAATGAAGGATAGCAAAAGGTGGGAGATCTCACGACTAAGTCTTCAAGGATTGGAGGCATTAGTTGAAAAACCCAAATAATAAAAGAGGAGAACCGATAAGGCTCTCCTCTTTCGTCTGATTAAGAAATCGTGAATCCTTCTTCTTCCTTTATGCCGCCTTTTTCCTCGAACTCATCCAGCAGCGCACGTACCTCATCCGTAGAATGGGTGCCCATCAGCTGATTTCTCAGCTCACCGGCTCCACGGAAGCCGCGGACATAAATTTTGAAGAAGCGGCGGAGCGGTTTGAATAGACGCGGCTCCAGCTCTTCAGAGTACTTGTCGTGAAGATCCAGCTGCAGACGTAGAAGATCCAGCAGTTCATCACTTGTGTGTTCCTTCTTTTCCACTTCGAAGCAGAAAGGATTGTGGAACACACCGCGTCCGATCATGATGCCGTCGACGCCGTATTTTTCAACGAGCTCCAGTCCCTTTTGACGGTCAGGGATGTCTCCGTTGATCGTGATCAGCGTGTTCGGAGCCACTTCATCGCGAAGCGCCATAATATCAGGAATCAGCTCCCAGTGGGCATCGTAGTTACTCATTTCCTTCTTCGTACGAAGGTGGATGGACAGGTTGACGATGTCCTGTTCCAAGAGGTGCTTCAGCCATGGACGCCATTCGTCGAGGTTCGTGTAGCCAAGACGGGTCTTCACGCTGACAGGCAGTCCGCCGGCTTTCGCTGCATCAATGACTTCAGCAGCCACTTCCGGACGGCGGATCAGGCCGGAGCCTTTTCCGTTACCGGCTACGTTCTGAACCGGGCAGCCCATGTTGATATCAATCCCACGGTAGCCCATCTCCGCCATGCCGATACTCATCTCGCGGAAGTATTCAGGTTTGTCTCCCCAAATGTGGGCGACGATCGGCTGTTCATCCTCTGTGAACGTCAGGCGGCCGCGCACGCTGTCCTTCCCTTTCGGATGGCAGTAACTTTCTGTATTTGTAAACTCAGTGAAAAACACATCAGGTCGTGCCGCTTCCGTCACCACATGACGGAACACAACATCTGTCACGGCTTCCATCGGCGCTAGAATGAAAAACGGCCGGGGCAGCTCATGCCAAAAATTATCTTTCATAATATATCTGAACCCTTTCTTTATGAGAAGTTTGATTCCCAAAGCTAAAAAGCGACGCTATCTATATCCATTACCATATTGAATGGATTTCAACCAGTATATACTTTAATAGTATCTTACGAAAAGTGCAAGGGAACGAGATGGTTTGGCTGGGTATAAATGCACATGAAGTCATAGTCTGCGTAATGGGTGAAGGGGTATCTTTTTTATGGAATAGGTCTTACTCAAAATTCCGGCACATCAAATTCCTTATTATGGTAAAATTTACGCATGAGTAATCCGGAGGGGCAGGAGGAAACTTATGAATAAAGCGGGGAAATGGATTCTAATCACGATTGGTTCTATGGCAGCTTGTATCGGGCTCCTGATCGTTATCTTTATCATCGATATGACACCAAATTCATCAAAAGAAGAAAAGGTGAAGGAAAAAGCAGCCGCTTACTTGGAAGAGACGTATTCCGGTCAAATGGAAATCTACGATACGCTGTACGATAACATGGGAAACTTCGCTGGGTTTGAGTACGCTGCCAAGGTAACGAATAACGATAACGACGTGAGTTTCTTAGTCTATGAAGATAGAAGTACAGGAAGGATGGTCGACGACTATGCGGTCAGATATTACGAAGATCAATTGTATGACATGATCATTGACGATATAGAACAGAGGTTTAGTCCTATTGGGATGGTCACGGTTTCATACGATGAAGGGATCCAGAGAAAATTTCAGGGTGAAGTAGACCTTCCGGAGATTCGTGAACTGGAAGCTTCTCCGTCCATCATCGTCTGGCTCGATCGGGACGCGGAAGAGGGCGATCAAAGAAGAGTGGATGAGTTAATGGATATCTTGAAAAATGAGCTCGAAATCCCTCATGCCGGGCTGAAAGTGGATGATCAAAGTTTCGAAAAGGAAAATATTATAGAAGAGTATTGAGAACGTTTGAAAGCAGAACAGGAAGAGGACGCATCTGTTCTGCTTTTACTCCGAAGAATAATCTTCTTTCTGCTTTTTTCTTAAAATAATAACCTCGATCAATTTAAATACGATATAGGCACCATACAATATAAAAAATACGTCCCTCCACATGGTGTTTGTTATAAAATCGAAGTTTCGGAGCATTCCGGTCGTCAGAATGATGAGCGCACTGATCTGAAAGATGTGGATCCAGTGCGTTCTTTTGCCAAAGGGATCAAAGGCTTCGGAGCACATATAGACACCACAAAAGCCTAAAAAATAATAGTTTAAGGCTATCGTTTCCTCAGGCAGGTCGTCATAATACAAGATAAAAGGTATTTCCACTATTGCAACACTAAGCAATCGAAGAATCACGTTACCCATGTCCTTTCTGAAACTCCTTCCATCATTAGAGTAGTACCTGTAAAGGCTTCAAAAGTATTTATAGGAAATATTTACAAGTATCCTTGAAATAAATGGGTTAAACCTGTAAGCTTAAACTAACTTGCATAACAATATAGAACGTTTTTATTTTTTTACCTGACTACCTTGCAATGCAAGAATGATGGAGAGGGGAACGTCTGGATGTCGTCGAGCCAAATGTTGAAAGGAATTCTTGAAGACTGTCTGCTCACCATTATCGGAAAAGGGGAGACCTACGGCTATGAAATGATCGAAAAACTGAACGGCTATGGCTTTTCCATGGTCAAGGAGGGGAGCATTTACCCGCTGCTTCTCCGAATGAAAAAAGAAGGGCTGGTCACTACGACGAAGAAAAAGCATCCGTCCGGCGGCCCGCAGCGGAAATACTACACCATTACCGAAGAAGGCCGGCACGAACTGGAAGCTTTCAAAATCCGGTGGAAAAGCATTTCTGGTGGCGTTGAGAATTTACTGGAAGGGGAAGAGCGTATATGACTTTATCAGAGGAAAGCCGGGAATTCGTCGATCATCTAAGGCTGTATCTGCTTACGAGTGGCAGGAATGAAGCCGAGGTGGAGGAGATTACAGAAGAGCTTGAGGATCATCTCCTTGAAGCTGAACAAGAAGGAAAAAGCACGGAGCATATCACTGGAAAGTCTCCGGAAACGTATATAAAGGAACTGGCGGGGGAGATGCCTTTGGATAAGAAACAGATCGCCGGGTGGATCCAGGGGTTTATCCTCGGTATCGTCGCCTTCCTGCTGCTTGGAGATGCTCTGGAAGGGGAGCTGTCGTATTCGCTTCTCGAACTGATCGGCTATCCTGTCATCGCCCTGCTTTATTTAGGAGTCATTATTTTGTCCTTCCGCTACGTATCCTCGAAGCGTCCGACGAAGAGAAAGGAGTTCACCTTCTATGCGGTCATCAGCAGCGGGTTCATGCTGTTGTTCATGGGATTGTTTTTCATGGATCAAATGCTTTCGATACCGGCTGTATGGACGGCTGGACCGACAGCGGAGGTGGTTATCCTCGTTTTATCCGCTCTGACCCTTGTGGCGCTCGCATGGAAGTGGAAGAGCTTCTTCTTGGTTTTCGTGGCGCTGGTTTACTATGTGCCGCCTTTACTCATGGAAGCAGCAGGCGTCCAGGCCGATACGAGCTTGATGGTTGAGGCGTTCCTTCCTTTAGGGCTGATCTTGTTGTATATCGTGATTCATACCTTTATGGAAAAAAGAAAGCAGACGACATAAAAAAACCGCCCGTGCCGGAGCAGGCGCGGGCGGTTTTATGTTTAGTGCTGATGGAAATCGATCACCATTCTGCCTTGGATTTTACCCTGCTCCATTTCCTCGAAGACGTCCTGAACTTCGTGAAGGTGGCGTGTCTGTACGACAGGAACGACTTTTCCTTCGGCTCCGAATTGGAAGGCCTCTTCTAAATCCTTACGCGTACCGACGAGAGAGCCGATCACTTCAATGCCATCAAGGACGAGTCGTGGAATGTTCAAATCCATCGTTTCAGACGGCAGTCCGACCGCTACGACTTTACCGCAGGCGCGGACGGCATCGACAGCAGAGTTGAACGCTTGTTTAGAAACCGCCGTAACGACAGTGGCGTGCGCACCGCCGAGCTGCTCCTGGATGATTTTCTCTGCATCTCCATCCGTTGTTGGATTAATCGTCATGTCGGCGCCGATCTCTTTGGCGAGGGCGAGCTTATCGTCATTGATATCGACTGCGATCACTTCGGCGTTGAAGACGTGTTTGGCATACTGGATGGCAAGGTTGCCCAAGCCGCCGCAGCCGTAGATGGCGATCCATTGACCGGCTTTCACGTCAGATACTTTGATCGCTTTATACGTCGTCACGCCGGCGCAGGTGATGCTGCTGGCCTGCGCCGGATCGAGTCCGTCGGGTACTTTTACCGCATAATCAGCTGTCACGATGCACTGCTCGGCCATACCCCCGTCGACACTGTATCCGGCGTTCTGGACATTCCGGCAGAACGTTTCCCGTCCGGTCGTGCAGTATTCACAACGTCCGCAGGCATGGAACATCCAGGCGATGCTCACCCGGTCGCCGACCTTCAAGCTTGTGACATCATCAGCGATTTGTGAAACAACGCCGATGCCTTCATGCCCAAGAACACGCCCTTCGACATCACCGAAATCACCAGCAGCGACGTGCAGGTCCGTATGGCAGACCCCGCAGTATTCCACATCGACGAGGGCTTCCCCGGATTGCAGTGGACGGACATCCTTTTCGATAACCTCAACGTTGGCTTTCGCATGTGGATTGACTACAACAGCTTTCATATGCGTTTCCCCCTTATATTCAATGAATAATGAAATGGTGTGTGGAGAAGATCTTCCTTACATATTCATCATAGCACCATAAACGGAAAAAAGTTTGTGAAATGTTGAACAAACTATGAACTTTAGTAGTCTCTAAAAAAAGACTCCCTGCAATCATGCACGGAGTAAACAAAGATGAGTTATTTACATCGCTGGATGATCTTTCTTTTTTCCGCGGAAAGAGACAAAGTGAAGCAGGGTATACAAAAGAACTCCAAGAAGAAAAGAAACAACCATTCCCATCGCTGTTGCTGTTGCATACATTTGATGTTCACTCACTTCAATGAACCAAAGATTTCCGCCCATCCATTCAGGCTCGGACAGGACATTTCGATTACCTGTCAGATGAAGGACGAAAGGGGACAGGAGGATGAGAACGATATAAAGAATGGCGGTTTTGAGCCCGCCTGCACCGATTCTAAGCAGCTTCATTTACGATCAACTCCTTACCATCAGGATTTGAAATAGTGATAGGTGCGTATCATCCCTATCACAAGGAGAACGACTAAAGCGGTACCGTAAAAGAACGATTTAACCGTTTGGCTGAGCGAATGGATACGACTAATTGCAGCGGATCCTAAGACGAAAAAAATCAGGATGGGTATCAAGTATTTTTCTTTCATAAGTGGTCCTCCAGTGGCTGGGTTCCATTAACGTTTTGGATAATCTTAGTGTATCATAGGTTGCTTGGTATGGAATTAAATTCCATTAAAAATCGCTATCAGCTTGTGAAGCTTCCAGGTGAACCGGAAAAGCCGGGCATGATCAAGCAGTTTCACAGCGGCACTTCGGTGGAGGTGGAAATCTGGGACATGCCTCTCCGTTCGCTCGGTGCTTTCACCACTTCCATTCCTGCGCCGCTGGGTATCGGAAAGGTTGAACTGGAAGATGGATCAGAAGTGTCCGGGTTTATTTGTGAAGGCTATGCGGGGGAAATCGCAGAAGATATTTCAGAGCTTGGCGGGTGGAGGAATCTTCAGACTGTAAAGTGAATGGGTGACCGTAAGAGGGTTCTCTTCCGGTTTTTTTATGAAACGAAAAAGAATAGGCTTCGTATATAAGCCATAAGAGAAATTCACATTAGGATTGGGGTTCTATATGAGTTTATTATATAAACAGTGGATAAGAAGTTTACTATTAGTATTCGTGCTATCTTTCTTATTAATCTGGAATCAACTGCCTGTGTTTATCTTAGGGGTGCTGATATTAATTTTAATAGAGATATTCGTATACAGAGTTCACATGAAGAAAGGTCAGTCTAAATGATTTCGGCTTATTTAACTAAAGCCGCTATCGTTGAATACGTCGATTCATGATGAGGTGATCAGCTTAGGTGTATCCGTATCACTCACTTTTGCTTCGTTCCTGCTTTTTGATCTTGTGGTCGATCATGGACCACTTTAAAAGTACTCCCAGCGCAGCTATCATTGCTGATGCAAAATAAACCGTTTCTCCTGCTCCGTTAATATATAAGAATAGGGCAATGATTAATATAATAATAGATAAGACTTGTAATATTCGGGCTTTCCTCTCCATCGATGACATCATTTCCACTCCCATGTAAATTTTCTTGGCCTATGGTGATCAACCCGGCAACAGGCTGCCGGGTTCATAATTCATTCTCTCTTATATCTGTTTCTTTGGTTATTTTTTCATACTTAGATATCCTTTTTAAATACTTATAGTGAATGTCAGTAAAGGTAGTTAGTTTATGAATGAATAACGAACAAATCTATTGAAATCCAAGAAAAAGAGAATTAAATACATAAGCAGCGCTGTGTATATTCTTATTAATAATCAGCTTTTTGTCGCTTGAAATCACGATAAAAAATTTCAAAAAACGCGATAAAAGAACCCGCAGACCTCAAAGGCCTGCGGGCTCCATCATCTATTCCATTCTCCGGAACTTCCCAACCGCATAATAGAAGACCGGTACAAAAATCAAGGTGAGCAGCGTCGATGTCGTCAGGCCACCGATGACCGTAATCGCAAGTCCTTTGGATATCAGCCCGGAAGCCGAGTTCGAAAGGGCGAGCGGCACGAGAGCGAAGATCGTGGCCAGGGCGGTCATGAGAATCGGACGCAGACGCGTACGGGACGCTTCGACGATCGCTTCTGTGAGCTCGTAGCCTTCGCGGCGGTTGCTTTCGACGCGGTCAAGCAGCACGACGGCATTGGTGACGACGATTCCGATCAGCATCAGCATTCCGATCATTGCACTCATTGACAGCGTCTGGCCGGATAGGAACAAGCCGGCGAGCGAGCCGATCGGGATGAAGATCAGGGAGGATAGGATGACAATCGGTGTCAGGATGCCCCCGAACGTAATGCTGAGTACAAGGAACACGAGTCCGACAGCAGCGGCCATGGCAAGCCCGAGGTCGGCGAAGCCTTCATTAATCATTTCCAGTCCTCCGGTCAGTTCCACTTCCACGCTGTCCGGCAGGGTGAGGGAATCGACATCGGCCTCCACGTCACGGGAAACGGCAGCGGTGTCGTCTCCGATGATCGTCGCGGAGACCGTGCTTGCCGTTTCACCGTCCTGGTGCTTGATGGATTTCGGCACCTCCACTTCCTCAATCGAAGCGATTTCCTGCAGCTCTTTGGCCCCGTCCTGTGTCATGATGGTATACGTTTCGATATCCGCCTTCTTTGTGAAGGTTTCATCGAAGGAAAGCTCCATCTCCCATTCCTCAGTCAGGGTGAGCGTGCCGCCATCAAGGGGCTGAAGCCGTTCGCGGATCGGCTGCATCAGCTGATACGGACTCACACCGAGCTCTCTGCCATCTTCATTAAGGGAAATATCGTATTTCGTCTGCGTATCCTCCATATCGTTGGATACATTCTTTAATTGATCGTTTTGTTCAAAAAGCTGGGCGACCTGGTTGGCGGCCTCTCTCAAATCTTCATTCTCATCACTGTACAAATTCACATCAATCGTATTGCCGGATGGCGGTCCATCCTGCTGGACTTCCGCAGCACTTACAACAGCCTCCGGATAGGCTTCCTGCGCCTGGGCAAGCAGATCTTCCTCATAGTCGTTCATTACTGCATCGGCTTGGACGTCCTCCTGAAGCTGGACGTAGAAGCGGGCGATGTTTTCAGAAACAGATGCATTCATGCCTGGAAGCTGCCGCTGGCTGGAAAAGCCGATGGATACCTGCGTGTAGTCGATCTGATCGTCATCCAGAAGGGTGGCTTCCATTGACTGCGCAAGCGCTGTCGTTTCTTCAAACGTCGTCTCATCCGGAAGGGTCAGTTCGACTTCGAACGTTTCACTGCCTTCACTCGGCAGGAACGATACGCCGAGTGCCGGAATGAAGGAGAACGATCCGAACAACAGGACGAACGAAAGGGTGAAGACGAGTCCTTTCTTCTTCAAGGATCCTCTTAAGAATTTTTCATACCATGTGGCCAGCCGGCTCGATTTTTCCTCGTGCTTCACGTCCTTGAAGAAGAACTTGCCGAGCACAGGGATGAGCATCAGCGCGACCAGCAGGGAGATGGTGATCGAGAACACGACGGCGAGACTGAACGGTCGGAAAAACTCGCCGAGAATACCGCCGACAAAGGCGAGCGGCAGGAAGACGATTAGTGTCGCAATCGTGGAAGAGGCGACAGCGCCGAGCACTTCCTTCGTCGCCTTGAAGACGACATCCCGCTGCTTCATATCCGGATACTGCTGTTTCCAGCGGTAGATGTTCTCGATGACGACGATGCTGTCATCGACAATTCGACCGACGGCGACGGCCATACCGCCGAGTGTCATAATGTTCAACGTATAATCAAATGTTTCAAGCAGGGCGATCGATCCGAGAATTGAAATCGGCAGCGACAGAATCGCGATGATCGTCGCCCGGATGTTTCTTAGGAAAAGCAGGATGACGATGACGGTGAACAAGGCCCCGAACCCGCCCTCCTTCAACAGCGCGGAGATAGATTTGTTCACTTCTTCGCCCTGGTCGAGAACGGTATACAGCTCATAGCCGCTGTCATCCACTTCTTCATTCAAATAGGACTTCACCGCATCAGCAACATCGGCGGTGTTGGCGTCCTGGGCTTTTGTTACTTCAATCAATACACTGTCTTCCCCATTGAAACGGGAGACTTCGCTGCGCTCGGTCACTTGAGTGATATCGGCGATTTCCCCGAGGGTCACTTCCTGAGGGGCTTCCGCCTCTACAGCTGCATTTGCTTGTGATTCTGCGGCAGCCTCAGCACCTGCATTTTGTGGTGGCTGCTGCTGTTGAGCACCGGCCGATGTAACCGGAAGGGTGAGGTCTTCAAGAGCAGTCACATCATCAAGTGTTCCTGTGATTTCCACCGGCGTGGACAGACCGTCCTGCTGGAGGGATCCGGCGGGAAGCTTGTATTCGGACTGCTCAACAGCCTCAAGGATGGAAGACAGGGTCAGTCCGTACGTGGAAGCTTCTTCTTCATCCACTTCGATCTGCAGCTTCGATTCCTCACTTCCTGTCACCTGCACACCAGCTACACCTTCAAGGTTCTCAAGCTTCGGAACGATCGTATCTTCTACATCGGCCTGCAGCGCCTGCAGGTCCTCGGAGGAAAGTGCGGCCTGGTAGATCGGTGTCGAGTTGATCGACAGGGCGGTCACCTCGGTTTCCGCATCCTCCGGTGTCGTTACATCGGCGATTGCATTGGTGATGTCTGATTGAGCTTCTTCGATATCTTCACCGAATGGATAGGTGATGGTGATAAAAGACGCGTTCTCCTGAGACGTACTCGTCATCGCGTCATAGTCTTCCATGTTCAGAAGGGCTTCCTCGAGAGGCGTGGTCACGTTTTCCTCCACTTCCTCCGTCGAGGCGTTCGGATAGACCGTCTGGACCGTCAGGACAGGAAAGCTGACGTCCGGGAAGGTTTCCACTTTGATTTTGTTCGTCGCAAAGATCCCCATGGCGATCACAAGGACCGTCAGAATCAGGACGGCGACCGTATTTTTTAAGCTGAATTTAGTTAACCAGTTCATACATCAGGGCTCCTTTTTCAAGATGGTAGCCTTATCATAAAACCGTTGTATGAACTGAATATGAACAACCACAATTTTTTCAGCGGCAGGGGAGATGGACAGTGAAAGCTGCGCCCTCTCCGGGACGGCTCGTCACGTCGATGGTTCCGTCGTGAAGCTGGACGATTCTTTCGGCGATCGATAAGCCGAGGCCGCTTCCGCCTTGTTTTCTCGTCCTTGATTTGTCCGCTTTGTAAAAACGCTCGAAAATCCGCTGCTGATCCTCGGGGCTCATGCCTTCACCGTCATCTATGATGGTCACTTCTGCACCATCCGTATCTGCCTTCAGACGAACGGCAATCGTTCCTTCCGGCTCTGTATGGCGGATGGCGTTGCTGAGGATGTTCACCCACACCTGCTCGAGCTGGTCGGCATCTCCGTAAAGGCTGCAATCCTCAAGATTTGCGTCGATGGTGATTTTTTTATCCGACCACTGCGGCTCCATGTGGGCGAGTACCCGCCGGAGCTGTTCATCCAGCTTGTAGGAGGATGGCTCATACGGCGGGTGGTCGCTGTCGAGAGTGGCCAGATTCAATAAATTCTGGCTGAGGGCTGACAGACGGCGGCTTTCCTTTTCGATGATGTCGTAGTAGGCCTGCCTGCTTTCCTCATCTGTGGCGACGCCGTCTTTCAAGGCTCGGGCAAAGCCCTGGATGGATGTGAGCGGAGACTGGATTTCATGCGAGACGTTGGAGACGAACTGCTGGCGCATGCCGTCCAGTTCACCGAGCCCGTGGGCCATCTGATTGAAGCTGTGGGCCAGGCTGCCGAGCTCGTCCTTCCGCTTCGTCTCCACTTGGACATCGAAGTTACCTTTGGCAAGCTCGCCGGCCGTTTCCGTCATCGCTTTGATCGGTCTGACAATCCAGCGCGTCGAAAGAATGAACACGAAGCTTCCAATCAACAGAACGGTCAGAAAAAGGATAAGGACGATCTGGCGGAAGCCTTCGAAAAAGAATTCAAAATCCGGCCGCAGAAACAACGCGTAGGAGCTGCCGTCCTTCTCAAAAGGGAGTCCGATGTTGATCCGGGGAGGGAGCAGGTACTCGTTATGGACGTCGCCGTTCAGCACGCGCTCGACGTCGGCCTGATCGATATCCCAGTCCTGTCCTTCCTCGTAATAAAGGCTTTTCTCCGCATCGTCCTTAAACAGCAGCACTTCAAAGCTGCCCGAGCTCATGGCGTCGAGATAGAGGTCGGCATCGGTGTCCGACTCTTTTTTATACAGCTCAATGAACTCCTTCCCGATATTCACCATCTGGGTTTCCAGTTTCTCCGCCACCTGCAGGGCGTGGAGCCGTCCGGAAATCGAAAACGTGATGACGAGCCCGATGACGATGGCAGCGATGAATGTCACGACGATTTGAGCATACAAGCTTTTCAAGACGTGACCTCCTCCATCCGGTAGCCGACACCGCGGATCGTCTTCACGGATATGCCGGCGCCTTTTTTCTTCAGTTTGTCGCGGATCCGTTTGATATGAACGTCAACGGTGCGGTCGTCGCCTTCGTACTCGAATCCCCAGATCCGCTCAATCAGCTGGTTGCGGGTGAAGATCTGCTCCGGATAGGAAGCGAGGGTATACAGCAGCTCGAATTCCTTCAGCGGCCACAGTTCACTTTCTCCGTTGATGGTGATCGTTTTGTTCGTTTCGTAGAGCGTGACATTTCCGGCTTCAATCGTATGAGAGGCACGGATGTGGTAGCGCCGCAGCAGCGCTTTGATGCGCATCATCAGCTCCACAGGCTCGAACGGCTTCACGATGTAATCATCGGTCCCAAGTTCGAATCCTTTCACTTTATCCTGGACCTCTCCCTTCGCTGTCACCATAAGAACCGGGATTTCATAGAAGCGGCGGATTTCTCTGCACAGCTCATAGCCGTCCATGTTCGGCATCATCACGTCGATGACAGCGAGGTCGACGGCGGTGGAGCCGAGCACGTCAAGCGCCTGTTCGCCATCATCGGCGGTCAGCGCTTCGTAGCCTTCGTTTTTTATGTACATCGTGATCAGCTGCTGAATATGTGGATCGTCGTCGACGACGAGAATATGGATCATCAGCCGCCCTCCTTGCTTTCGTTTTTTAGTTGTAGTGTACCACAGCCGCCCGATCTGCTTCCGTCTTCTCTTGGAAGGATCTTCATTTTTTTCTGCCATCGATTGGGAAAAAGGGCTTGCAAAATCTATGAATATGAAATACAATAACATGAATAAAAATTCATAGATTCACACATCAGGACAAACAGACAGCCAGACACTCAGTAGTAGGATACAAGTGAAGCGTGACTTCAATATGTATAGAGGCAATGAGTATGGTTCAGCAGCGGGTCCTCGCTGCTTTTTTGTTTGGATAGAAAAAGAGGGGGAGCACAACATGTTACAGAATGAAAAACAGACTGCCCGGGAGCCACAGCAGAAACAGGAGAAAAAAGGCATCAACATCAACGCTTTTGTACTGATCTTCTCTGTGATCGTCCTGGCTGCCATCTTGACGTACATCGTGCCGGCAGGAGAGTATGAAAGAGTCGATCAGGACGGCCGTACCGTCGTCGTACCCGATTCGTTCCAGTTCACCGAACAGTCGCCGGTCGGATTTTTTGATATTTTTACAAGTGTTCATACAGGGCTCGTCAATAGCGCGGGCATCATCTTTTTCGTATTGATCGTCGGAGGGTCTTTCGGGATCTTAAGTGCGACTGGTGCGCTTGATGCGCTGATTCGGACGCTGACGAAAAAGCTTGGCGACAAGGAGCTGCTTTTGATTCCAGCACTGACGCTGTTGTTTGCGGTGATGGGATCATTGATGGGGCTGGCTGAGGAGACGATCATTTACATTGCCATCGTCGTGCCGCTTGCGATGTCGCTCGGGTTTGATGCGATCGTCGGTTATGCGGTGGTTGCCCTGGGGGCGAACATCGGCTTTATGAGTGCTTTGACCAACCCGTTCAACGTCGGTGTGGCCCAGAGTGTCGCAGAACTGCCGATGTTTTCCGGCATGGGGCTGCGTCTCGTGCTGCTGGCCACCTTTTACGTGGCGGCTGTGCTTTACATTTACCGTTATGCAAGAAAAGTGAAGAAAAATCCGGAGCTCCGCTACATGGGCACGTTTTCCGAGAACAAGCCGAAAATGGCCGGACCGGCGAAGCTTGAAACGCGTCACAAAGTGATTTTGACTATTTTTCTATTAAACTTTGTCGTGCTGATTTACGGTGTGCTTCAGCTTGGCTGGTACATTACCGAAATCGCCGCTCTCTTCCTGTTGTTCGGCATCATCGTCGGCGCCATCGGGAAATTGAAGCCGAACGAAATGGCGGACAGCTTGATGGACGGGGCGAAAAAAGTGATGACAGGGGCGTTGATCATCGGGTTCGCCCAGGCGATCCTCGTCGTCTTCCAGGAAGGACTGCTGATGGATTCTGTCCTGTATTTTGCGTCTTCCGTACTGAATCAGCTGCCTCCGGTGTTCAACGCAGCCGGCATGTTTTTCGTCCAGCTGTTCTTGAATTTCCTGATCCCATCCGGAAGCGGACAGGCGGCGCTTACGATGCCGATCATGGCGCCGCTGGCGGACCTTGTCGGAGTGACGAGGCAGACGGCTGTTCTTGCTTTCCAGCTTGGGGACGGGATTTCCAATACGATCTTCCCGACCTCCGGCGTCTTGATAGCCGGCCTTGCGATGGCGGGCATCCCTTATACGAAATGGGCGAAGTGGGTCTTCCCATTCATCCTTATTGAAGTGGGACTTGCGCTTGTATTTTTATTCATCGCCCACACCATCCAGTACGGCCCATTCTGATCAGTCTTTATAACAGGAGGAACACGTCATGACACACACAACAGCTGAATTGACCCAATGGACGGTGCAGCAGCGCCGTCATTTCCATAAACATCCGGAGCTTTCCGGACAAGAACATAATACCGCCGCCTATGTGAAGGAGCGCCTTGAGGCGTTCGGCATTCCCCTGCTTGACGGCTTCACAGCGCCGAACGTCGTGGCGTTCTTCAAAGGAACCGAAGGGAGCCGGACGGTTGCCTTGAGAGCCGACATGGACGCCCTGCCGGTGCACGAGCAGGTGGAAAAGCCGTTCTCTTCCACGGTTCCCGGCGTGATGCACGCCTGTGGGCACGATGCCCACACGGCGACACTGCTTGGAGCAGCGAAGTGGATGAGTGAGCATCCGGAGCTTGTGAAAAACAACATCGTGCTCATTTTCCAAAGCTCGGAGGAGGAATCGCCAAGTGGTGCCCAGCAGCTCGTCAAAGATGGAGTGCTTGAAGGCGTGGATGCCATCTACGGCCTGCACTACATGTCCAATGTAGCTTTGGGGAAAGTCGGCTTTGCGGAAGGTTTTTCGATGGCGTCCAGTGACGATTTTGACATTGTCATCGAAGGAAACGGCGGCCACGGCGGCATTCCGCAGGATACGGTCGATCCGATTTATGTCGCGACACATTTGATCCAGAGCTTCCAGTCGATCATCAGCCGGAACCTGAATCCTTTTCACCCGGGCGTCATTTCGTTCGGCAAGATGGAAGCGGGCAATTCCTACAACGTCATTCCCGACCAGGTGACGCTGAAAGGGACGATCCGTGCACTCAGCTTTGAAGGTCAGGAGCTGATGTACAAGCGCACGGTCGAGCTGACAGAAAAAATCAGCGACAGCTTCGGCGCTGTCGGCCACTACCATTACATCGAAGGCACGCCGCCGGTGTACAACCATCCGGAAGCCTGTGCCACGGCCCGCGGCATCATCCAGTCGACGTTCGGAGACGATGTGTTTACAGAGGTGGAACCGACGATGGGAGCGGAAGACTTCGGCTATTACTTGAAGGAGAAAACCGGAGCTTTCATTAATGTCGGGATGGCAGGGGAGAAGAGTGCGTATCCCCATCACCATCCGAAGTTTGATGTGGATGAAGATACCATTCCGACGGGGCTTGAGCTGATGATTCAGCTGGCTTTGAGAGGATAATAGAAGCGTATTTTCATATCCTTTTGAAAATGAGAATTGAACAAAAGGGGGGATCTTCTGTTAAACAGAAGATCCCCCCTTTTATGAAAAGAAAATATTACTGCTGAGGCTTGGCTTTTTCCGCATGCTTCGCTGCCAGAACATCTTCGGCCGTTCGTTTATTTTCCTCGGCTTCTTTTTTCGTCGCTTCATCTCCACCGACGACTTGATCCACTTTGTTCTTCAGAGCTTCATACCCCTGCCTGGCGACTAGTTCTTTATCGTTTTTGTTGTTCTCGTCTCCAAAGTAAGTATCATCCATACCGGCATTGTGGTGGAAGCTTGTGTTTGTGGCACCAGGAAGCATGGCGGTCACATTGACGCCGGTTTCTTTCAGCTCTTCTCTTAATGCTTCAGCAAACATGAATCCGAATGCCTTGGATGGACCGTAGACCGTTTCGTAAGGCGTAGGTAATGTCGCTGATACCGAAGAGACGATCATGATGTCGCCTGCTTGATTCGGAACCATATGCTGAACGACGCGCTTAGCCATATGGACGGTTCCTGAGACATTGATGTCGATGAGCTTCAACTCTTCTTGTAGATCATTTTCCAGGAAGGATCCTCCCATGCCGATGCCGACATTGAGAACAGCCGCATCCAGGTTTCTTTCTTTGTTTTTCACAAACTGCCAGAAAGCCTCCACCCCATCATACGTCGATGCATCCGCCTGGAATGGATAAGCTTCCACTCCTAATTCTTCGATTTCTTCTGCGGATTGATAGATGGTTTCACTGGACCCGGACATTGCCACGTCATAGCCATCATTCGCAAATAATTTAGCCAGTTCAAAACCGAGCCCTGATGTAGATCCTGTGATCATTACTAATTTTCTATCTGTCATCGTAACCACTCCTCAAAATATATATAGGGAACCATACTTTTTCGTTATCAAGCATCTGCGCATGAGAGATGAATTCCCACAGGCTGTACATATCAAACATGAGGGGAGCCCGGGAAGGCGTGTGGTTTCAATAAAGAAGGAAGGGTAATTGTGACCAATTTCAAAAATATTTTGAAAAATTAAGGAAATTTAAGTAAAAAGATGGTAAAATACTTCTCATATCCTGAAAATCCATTCAGGAGCGAACGCTTTTTTGAAAGCGTTTCATCATTATGAGGAAAAGGTGAAGGACACGTGAATATGCAAGTGAAAGAAGTATCTATTTTCGACCATAAGGGAAACCGGATTGTCACCGACGACCGTGAAATTTCTGTGATTGCGAAGATGGAGGATCCGAAAATCGTCATTCTGGGAAATGTGGTCAGTGATGAAGAATGCGACAGTCTCATCCAGCTGTCCAAAGACCGGATGGACCGTTCCAAAATCGGCTCCAGCCGTGATGTGAGCGAGATCCGGACGAGCAGCAGCACATTTATTCCGGAAGACGATGTGAAGGCACGAGTCGAGAAGCGGATGGCGCAGATCATGAACGTACCCGTCGAACATGGAGAAGGACTTCACATGTTGAACTATAAGCCCGGCCAGGAATATAAGGCCCATTATGATTATTTCCGTGCCAATTCAAGAGCGGCGGCCAATCCGAGGATTTCTACGCTGGTGATTTACTTGAACGATGTCGAGGAAGGCGGAGAGACGTATTTTCCGCATATGAATCTATCGGTATCCCCGCAAAAAGGGATGGCGGTCTACTTTGAATACTTCTACAATGATAGGGAGTTGAATGAACGGACGCTTCACGGCGGATCGCCTGTCATTGAAGGGGAAAAGTGGGCAGCAACGATGTGGGTGAGACGTAAACAGTACAGATAAAGCAGACACCTTCCTAATAGAGGAGGGTGTTTTTTACTCTTTTTGTTCATTATAATGTTTTGACTAGCCTGAATTTTCGAAGTATGATATAGAAAAATAGGCGGAAAGCACCACGAAAGGCATCGAAAAAGAGGAGCAGGGTGATGGACTATTTTGTACAGTTCCAGTTGAACGTATTTGCGCTTCTTTGTCTGGCTGTCCTGTATGTCATTATGAGAACGAAATCCAAGGTGGAAAGCTTCGGAAAGCGTCTGCTCCGGATGATTATGGCAGCCACTGCAGCGGCTGTCATCCTTGAACCGCTCACGTGGATCTTCGACCGGAAGCTTTTTTTCGGAGCGTATCTGCTGGAGTATTGGACGAACTTCGGCTTGTTTCTCATCGGCCCTGTCCTCGGTGGTCTGATGCTTTCGTATGTGGATTATCATCTCTTCAAAGCCCCTTCGCGTGTGTATAAGAAGCTGTTTTATCTGCACATGACCATCTTCACGTTCGTTGTTCTCCTGATCAATGTATTTTACCCTGTTTACTTTGACGTGGACCCTGTCGTCAACGGTTTCAGCAGCGGACCGCTCAAAGAATTTCACTACCTCATCCTTGCCGGCATTTACATTTCGATGTTCCGGTTACTGATTAAGAATAAACCAAGAGTCAGCCGCTCGACGTACTGGATTTTCACCGTTTTCTTTGCACTGCCGATTGGCGGCATGATTGTCCAGCTGTTCGATTCCAAGCTGTATTTTTCGTGGACGTCGATCGTGCTTGGAATTCTCGTCGCCTATACGTTTTTGGAATCGACGACGTCAGAGCAGGATTTCCTCACAAAACTGTATAACCGGCAGAGCTATGAAATCTACCTCAATCATATGACCGAAATCCGCCGGCCTTTCGGGATCATTCTCATCGATCTCGATCATTTCAAGGAAATCAATGACCATTTCGGCCACCAGCAGGGGGATCAGGTGCTTATTGAGTTTGCGGGGGTGCTGGAGAAAACGTTCAAAAACCATGGGCTGCCGGCCCGGCTGGGCGGGGATGAGTTCGTCATCGTCTTTCATGAAGGAGAACATCTGGTCAGGGAATCCATGGAAAAAGTATCTGCCCGTCTGCAGACGTACCAGGATCCATTCATCCGAAACCTTCAGTTCAGCTATGGATGGTCCTGTTACGAAGAGGGCATGTCGATGGAAGATCTGTATACATCAGCCGATCAGAAAATGTATAAGGATAAGCGGGAAGGGCGCCTTATGTGAGCCCTCCTGCTTTTTTTATATTGCATAATCCAGAACAGTTGGTGTAACATTGATAATCATTATCAGTTTACATAAGGAGGAAGTTATATGAAATCGTGGTTGAAGTGGATTGGGATCGTTCTCATCCTTGTCGTGGCAGCTGCCTGCTCGCAGCAGGAAGAAGAATCTGCTGCATCAGAAGAAACAGAAGGAATCGAGGTTCAGCATGAGCTTGGTACGACGACTGTACCGGAAAACGCTGAAGATGTCGTCACTCTGGAGCTTGGAGTGACAGAAACGGTGGCCGCACTGGGGATAAAACCTGTCGGGGTTGCGGATGATGACCGCCCGGAACGGATTGCCGCATCAACAATGGAAGTCATTGAAGGCTACAAATCTGTAGGCGCTCGTTCTGAGCCCAGCTTGGAACTGATCCGTACGCTTCAGCCGGATGTGATTATTGCGGATGTGGACCGCCATGAGGCCATTTACGAAGAGCTGAGCGCGATTGCACCAACCGTGGCCGTCGTGAACGATGCCGCGGATTATCAGGATGTGTTAACGGCTACAGAAACGATTGGAAAAGCGCTCGATCGTGAAGATGAAACAGAAGAGCTTCTCGATGAGCACCAGACGATGCTCAATGATCTGAAGGAAAACCTCGAGGGTGTGGAAGGAACGGTCCTGCAGGCGCAGTATACGGAAAGCAATATCTTCGGAGCTCCGACATCCTCCTTCTTTATGCCGAGCTTCATGGAGGAAGCCGGACTGGATTATGCGCTCCAGAACGAAGAGGAGACTTCCGAGGATCTGACTATTGAACAGCTTCTGAAAATAGATCCGGACACGCTTCTTTTGACGAAGAACGAAGATGATCCTTCCGTAAAGGAACAGTTGAAGGATGATAAGCTGTGGAACCAGCTGACAGCCGTGAAGGAAGACCGTGTCTTTGAGCTGGACCACAATGATTGGTCCCGCCGCCGCAGTATTCCGGCAGTCAACGAGCAGATGGACCAACTGAAGGAGATATTTGCGTCCCAGAAGTGACCGCACTGAAATTTTTTAAACCGTAGGTGAGTATATGCGTGCCCGGAAACTGATGCTTGTATATGGAACATCGTTTTTACTATTGCTGGCGGGGGCCTGGTTTTCCTTGAAGATCGGCGCCTTCTCCTTTACAACCGAAGAGCTTGTTCGCTTCCTGCAGGAAGGCGGCTCAACGAATGAAGCGCTCGTCTTATACGATGTGCGTCTTCCACGACTGATCACCGCTGTTCTTGTAGGAGCCAACATGGCCGTCGCCGGGGCGCTTGTCCAGAGTCTCACCCAGAACCCGCTGGCCTCTCCGAGTGTCCTCGGGATTAATGCCGGTGCATCGTTTTTCGTGGTCGCCGGCATCCTTTTCATGCCGTCTCTGACAGGACTATCTCTTGTCGGTGCCGGCTTTTTAGGTGGAGCGCTCGCTGCCGGTGTCATTTTCCTGATGAGTGCTGTTCTTCAGGGCGGGCGGATGCTTGTGAAAATCGCCCTCGTCGGTGTCGTCATCCAGTCGCTGTTCGCCTCCGGGACACAGTCGCTGATGCTGTTCAATGAAGAGTCGATCCACCAGATACTCGTCTGGCTCACAGGGACCGTCGCGGGTTCCACTTGGGAAGATGTGCGGATTCTTCTTCCATTGACGCTCCTTGGTCTGATTACGGCAGTCATCATGTCAAAAGCCTTGTCCGTGATGTCACTGGGAGAGGATGTCGCCCGCGGTCTTGGGCAGCAGGTACGCCTTCAGAAAACTGCTGTGATTCTCCTCGTCGTCGTGCTGGCAGGAGCGTCGGTCGCTTTTACCGGACCGATCGGATTTGTCGGACTGATCGTTCCACACATCGTCCGTTACCTTGTCGGGCCCCGGCATGCGCTGGTCCTTCCGGCAAGTGCCCTGATCGGAGCAGCTCTTCTCGTCCTGGCCGATGTAGGGTCGCGGTTTATTTCCTTCCCGTCTGAAACACCGGTCGGAATCGTCACAGCCCTGATTGGTGCTCCTTATTTCATTTATCTCGCCCGAAAGACTCAACGTTAGAAAGGAAACCCTTGTATGCTGAGACGTCATCCATCTTTCATTCTTACCGTTACGGCTGCAGCTGTCTTGATCCTGGCCATCATCAACGTCGGCATCGGTGATGTTTTTATCCCCCCTTTGGAAATCGTGCAGATGCTGGTTGGACAGGGAGACGCAGACCTCCGATATATCGTGTTCAACTACCGGGCACCGCGGATCGTTCTTGCTGTGCTGGTGGGGGGATCATTGGCTGTAGCCGGTGTGATTATGCAGACGATATTGAATAACTCACTGGCGGCCCCCGATACGCTCGGAGTTTCCGGAGGAGCAGCGGTGACAGCGCTTGTGACAGCGAGCCTTCTTCCGTCCATGTCAATCACGTCTGTGAGTTTAGCGGCCTTCATCGGGGGAGCAGCTGCCGCATTTATCGTCTATGCCCTGGCTTATAAAGACGGAGCCAATCCAGTCCGGCTCGCCCTTGTCGGCGTCTCGGTCAGCGCCCTCTGCGGCTCCGGCGTCGAGCTTAGTCTATTGAAGCTCGACGCCAACGCTCAGACGTCCCTGCTCTGGCTGAACGGAAGCCTGTTCGGTCGCACATGGGATCAAGTGCTGACGCTCGCACCCATCACATTCGGCATCGTTATAGTCCTGCTGTTGTTTACGAAAACGCTGGACTCCTTGAAGCTCGGCGGACAGATCGCGATGGGCCTTGGCGTCTCCGTGGAAAAAATGAAGATGCTCCTGCTCGGATTGAGCACCCTGCTGACGGGTGTGAGTGTGTCGGCTGTCGGGATGATCGGCTTCGTCGGTCTCATCAGCCCCCATATTACGAGGCAGCTTGTCGGCCTGCAGCACCGCTATGTTCTGCCCGGAGCGGCCCTCGTCGGAAGCTTTCTTCTCCTGTTGGCGGATACGATCGGCCGCAGTGTGCTGCAACCGCTGGAAATCCCAGCCGGCATCGTCATCTCCCTGATTGGAGCCCCATACTTTTTGTTTCTGCTTTATCAGGAATCTAAACAAGGGAAAAGAGGAGCCTGAAGGACTGGTCATACACAGTCCTTTTTTCTTGGGTTTTAATTCCTATTTTTCCAAATCACCTGCCTTCTCGTTTGTGAAATTCATCCAAGAGGCGTAATGTGTCTCGATGATAGAATGTTCAGAAAGGATGGATAGCGATGTGGAAAAAAGATTACGTAACCATCAATGACGTGGACCTGCACTATGTTACAGCCGGAGAGGGGAAGCTGATGCTGTTCCTGCACGGTTTTCCTTACTTCTGGTACAACTGGCACCATCAGATCGAAGAATTCTCCAAGGATTATCAAGTGGTGGCTGTCGATATGCGGGGCTACAACCTGTCGGACAAACCGGAGGATGTGGCTTCCTATGACATGTCAATTCTCGTGGATGATGTAAAAAAGCTGATTGAAGCCTTTGGGGAAAAGGAATGCATCCTCGTCGGACATGACTGGGGCGGAGCGGTCGCATGGACACTTGCCTACTCAAGTCCGGAATACATCAGCAGACTGATCATGTTTGATGCGCCGCATCCGTACACATTCCGCCGTGAGCTGGCTGAAAATCCGGCACAGCGGGAGGCGTCGAGCTATATGGGCTATTTCCAGCGCCTGGATTCCCACGAGCGTCTGTTAGCCAACGATGGAGAGAAGCTGCGCCAGATGCTGTTTGATCCACTCGTGGCAAAAGGGGCGATGACCGAGGCGGAGGTCGAGAAGTACATAGAGGCTTGGAAGCAGCCCGGTGCTATGAAGGCGATGCTGAACTATTACCGTGCGATTTCGTTCTATCCGTTTGAAGAGCATGTGAAGCAGCCGGTACAGCTGCCTTATGAGCAGTTTCATCAGCCGGTGCTGCAGTTCTGGGGCGATGCAGACGCCGCCTTTGAAAACAGCAACCTCGATGGGATGGAAGAGTACCTGTCTGATCTGACCATCCACCGCTTCCCGGGTGTCGGACATGCGCCGCACCTTGAAAAACCGGACGAAGTGAACCGGTTGATGCGTGAATTTTTAACGGAGTAATAATAGAAAGGCCGTTCCTGAAAAGGGGCGGCCTTTTGGCTTCAGAGGTTTCTCTACAAGCTTTTTTCTTTCTTACCGCCAGGAGCGAAAGCCCCTTCCTTTTCCGCGTACGAGCGCCCGAGCTTCCTCGCAACACCCACGCTCGGCGATCTCGGATCACTCGTTCTTCCGCAGGAGTGGAAGGGGGAACCGCTCCTTGGGAGTTCTTTAACATCGACAAAGTCTCCTTCACCCCGCTCACCCTTGCTGGATGGAGGATAATCTTTTTCATAGTACGGGAGGCGGCTGTCATCAGCGCCTGTTCTTTTGAATCTGCATAGGGCACAATCTCTTTCCTATACACTAACGTCGGCACGAGGAGCGTTCGGTGGTGATGCCCGCGGCAAGCATCCACCGATAAGCGGAACGTGACCCTTCCTACGACAAATGGCCAACTCTAACTGATTAACACAGGCTTTTTCTACAGCCAAAGGAGCTGCCTACGATAGACAGCTCCTTACACTTATACACCACTATGCTGTGTAACTATCGATTTTCTTTGATGATCTGGTAGATGCCTAATGCGATGAACACCATTGCAATTCCAATTTCTACTTTGAAAATCAAGGAGAATCCCGGGAAAACTTCTGCTTCCAGCGGGCCTGCAGATCCTGCTATGTCTAATCTTTGTAACATGATCCATTGGGTATACATCATGACCAGGGTGTAATGAGCAAAAGCACCTATCAAAAGAAATAAGCCATACTTCATATAAACCACGTTCAAACCACTCCTCTGCTCATTATTTATGGTTGATCCCGCACATTCAACCTTACGTTTCAATCGATTGAAATTTATTTCCTTCCATAACGGTCTTCATTCAATCAATGGATTTCAATTCCGCCCGTACTTCACCCATTTTATTGTCAACGAAGAAAATAGATAGGCGGCCATGACCAGTATAGGAACCACCAGAAGGGCAATCAGGTTCGTTTTCCAGGTTAATGGCACCATTCGTTCCCAGATCTCCCCTGTGATTTTCCATAAAACAGAAAAGTAGAAGAGAAAAATAATGATCGAAGCGATTGTTTTCATGGGAGCTTCCGCCTCCTTTATGTATCCGTGTTATCTCTAGTAGAGCATACGTGTGTCGTTTTTTCCAAATAAGGGAAACCGTTAGTAACACGTGTGAGGGAGGGATGGAGTTTGAATAAAACGCAGCAGATCATTTTAGGGCTGGCGATAGGAACAGCGCTGTTTATTGGGGTGCTCGCCGGGATGTCTTTCTCGGAAAACATTTTTGTCGTGATGGGTACCGGACTGGCAGCAGGATTCATCGTCCGGTTCGTTGTCCAGCGTGCGTTTACAGAGATGAATAAAAATAAATCCTGAATGCTTCCTTCCATGGCTGGCCGCCTGTTTTTCCTGAAATAGTGTTATCATAATGAAAGATTCTAACCATGGGAAAGAAGGATGTACGTTGAATAGAGTTGTCATTGTCGTCTTGCAGATTGCCGGTCTTTACGCGCTGTATCTTGCCGGGTCGTGGATCCAGCAGGCGCTTGGATTGTTCATTCCGGGCAGTGTGATCGGCATGCTGCTGTTGTTTGTACTTTTATCTTTGAAAATTATTCCGGAGCGGCTGCTCCAACAGGGCGTGGCGTTTATGATCCGTCACCTGCCGTTCTTTTTCATACCGGCAACCGTCGGAATCATCAGCTACGCCTACGTGTTTAAAGGGAAAGGCCTGCTGCTTGTTGCCATCGGTCTCTTCAGTACAGCGCTGGTCATGGCTGTCTCCGGACGGGTGACCCAGACGCTCGTCAAAAGGAGGGAGGAGGCATGAGTACCGCTCTTTTGATGATGGTGATGACAGTTGCCATTTACATGGTGACCCTGTTCGTCTACCGCAGACACAGGCGGCTGTACACAACCCCCGTCATCGTTTCTACTGCTTTGATTGTCATCATTCTATTAGTCTTTCACCTGCCATATGAAACGTATATGACCGGCGGAAAATGGATTGACCGGCTGCTCGGGCCCGCGGTCGTTGCGCTCGCTTACCCGCTTTATCAATTCCGGGACATTTTGAAAAAGATGTTCGTTCCGATTGTGACAGGAACCGTGATTGGTGCGGTGGTTGGAATCGTTTCCGGACTGCTGCTCAGCAAATGGGCCGGGTTCAGTGACCTGATCATCCATTCAATCGTTCCAAAATCGGTGACAACGCCTGTGGCGATGTCGATTTCAGAATCGACGGGCGGGGTCATGCCCCTCACAGCCGTATTCGTCATGATTGCCGGCATTGGCGGCCTTTTGATACACCCGTTCGTATTGAAAGTGAGCGGTCTGACGCACCGGATCGGCCGTGGTGTCGGCATGGGCAGCGCCTCCCACGCCATTGGAACATCCGCTTCGATGGAGCGCGATACGCTGGAAGGATCGATCAGCACCGTGGCGATGGTGCTGAGTGCTGTCATCGTCTCCATCATCGCTCCCGGTCTTACGCTGTTGTTCATGTGAAAAGGACCCTCCCTTATGAAGAGGGCGTTGATAAGAAAGAAGAGGCAGTCCAAGTTTACTTGGCATGCCTCTTTTGTCATATTCCGCGGGTATTTATAACGTTGATAGATTTTTTCATAGGAACATTGAAAAAGACTTAAAACCCAAGATTCATTATCTAATGACATCATCATTTTTATCGTAAAGCGTCACTTCTGCCGGAAAAGTATGGTCCACATCAGCAGGCAGCTTCTCATACTTCAAAAATCTTTCATCACTGGAGACATCCGATACGAATGTGTAGTTCTCATTCATTGATACAGCTTTTACGTGTTCTATTTTTAAATCAGGATTTTTCCCTGTCAGGATAGCATAACTGCCTTGATTTGTTTTTATTTCTTCGTAGGAAACGGAGTTGGAACCATATCCGGAATGGTCGATTTTATATTTCCCATTCCACCCCTTAATCAAGTGGGCATACCCAAGATCATGCTGCTGTGTTTCAAATAAAGCTGCGTAGGATGTTGTATCGTCCAATTGAACAATCGTGATCATCTCCGGCTCCACACTCCCTGATGTTCTATTCAGCCATTCCTTTATATTCTGTTGTACATCCATTTCACCAGCCTCGATGGTGTATTGGGTATTTATATACCCTGTACAACTGATAAAACTCACCGCAAGAAGAACTATGGCATATATTAATTTCTTCAAACCATCTCACCCATACCTATCAAATGTTTTTGTCAGCCTTTCTTGAGTGGGAAATTGTAGGTCGTCAGCATCTCCCATCTCTCTAAACCTTATATTCTGCAGGAATACGTTCCCATTTCTATACGAATCAATAAAGATATCGTTTCACACGGACTTCATTTATGGAAAAGGCATCCATTCGTTTTGGAATAAACCGGACAGGTTATAAGAAGAATAAGAAGGAAATGAAAAATTTTCCGGGTATGCTCGTCCGAATCGTCACGGATCGAGGTGTTTTTTCTTACATTATTCGTGTGGGGAATTTTTAGATTATCGTGACTTTTCCATCTATAAAGCGTTATCATAGAGATAACGAGTATATCTTAACAGAAAAGCGGCTGCATCCGGCGGTGGTTTTTCTGCAAAATCATAGTTATAAGGATGGTAGACATGAGCAACAGAGCAATCGAAACAGACGTGATCTTGATTGGCGCTGGAATCATGAGCGCGACACTTGGGTCGCTGCTCCACGAGCTTGCCCCGGACTGGAAGGTGACCGTGTTTGAAAAGCTCGGCCGCACAGGTGAGGAAAGCTCAAACGAATGGAATAACGCAGGCACTGGACACGCAGCCCTTTGTGAATTGAATTACACAAGCGAAAAGCCGGACGGCTCGATTGATATGACGAAAGCCGTGAAAATCAATGAACAGTTTCAAGTTTCCAAGCAGTTCTGGTCTTATCTCGTGAACAACCGCCGTATAGAAAAGCCGGAGGAATTCATCCGGCCGCTTCCACACATGAGTCTCGTATACGGAATCGAGAACATCAAGTTTTTGAAAAAACGCCATGAAACGATGGCGCAGAACCCACTTTTCAAAGATATGAAGTTTTCTGATGATCCGGAAACCTTGAAAAAATGGATGCCGTTGATTATGCAGGAGCGCACGTCGGAAGAGCCTGCAGCCGCAACGAAAGTCGATGCCGGTACGGATGTGAACTTCGGCGCCCTCACACGCAAAATGTTCGACCACCTGGAGCATGAGAACGTGACGATGAACTATAACCACAGCGTCGAAAACCTCGAGCAGACGAGCGGTGGTACGTGGAGTGTGAAAGTGAAAAATGCCAACGGGGAGACCACCCGCTACTTAACGAAGTTCGTCTTCATCGGAGGAGGCGGAGGAAGTCTCCATCTGCTTCAAAAATCGGGGATTCCTGAAGGAAGAGGCATCGGAGGTTTTCCTGTCAGTGGACAATTCCTCGTCTGCAACAAACCGGAGGTCGCAGAAAAGCACCACGCTAAAGTGTACGGCAAAGCACCGGTCGGCGCACCACCGATGAGTGTGCCGCACCTCGACACCCGCTACATCGGTGATAAGAAGACCCTTCTTTTCGGACCGTTTGCCGGTTTTTCACCGAAATTCCTGAAGACCGGATCCAATATGGACCTCCTGACATCGGTCAATGCCAACAATGTCATGACGATGCTGGCCGCCGGTATGAAGGAAATGGCCCTGACGAAGTATTTGATCCAGCAGGTGCTCCAGTCCAAGGAGCAGCGGATGGAAGCATTGAGGGAGTTCGTTCCCGATGCGAAAAGTGAAGATTGGGAGCTTGTTGTTGCCGGTCAGCGTGTGCAGGTGATCAAGGATACCGAGGATGGAGGAAAAGGGACGCTTCAGTTCGGTACTGAAGTCGTCAGTTCCTCCGATGGGACCGTCGCCTGCCTGCTTGGAGCATCCCCGGGAGCATCCACCGCTGTCCATGTCATGATTGACGTGCTGCAGCGCTGCTTCCCGGACCAGTTCGCCCAGTGGGAGCCGAAGCTGAAGGAAATGATTCCGAGCTACGGCACATCCCTTCAGAACGACCCGTCTCTCGTTGAGAAGATCCATGCCGAGACAGGCGAAGCTCTCGGACTGACGGAAAAAAAGCTCGTAATGAATTGAGGAGAGGTGACCGCCTCAGCAGCTGAATGAGAAATCAAAGCCCTTCATCTTTGTCGGATGAAGGGCTTTTTTGTATGTGGCTCTGTTATTGCTTGGTGTTGTTATTTAACATGTGAGCTTATATCACTCCTTTCTGTCATGGGATATGTATGAGGCGACCTTGGGAATGACTCCCTTTCCGTGGGGTACCGTGAGCCTCCTCAGGCAGCGCCTTCCGGGGTCTCACGATGTACCTTCATCCCACAGGAGTCTCGCCATTCCCAAGGCCGCCTCTTCAAAGAAGGGTGGTTAGAAAGGACATAACCGAAGTCCGTTACACCACTACGAAAGGGATGGCAGGGAAAACAGGTAGACTCCTGTGGGAAAAAGGAACAAGGGGAGACCCCGGAGAACGAAGTTCGAGGAGGCTCATCGTTCCCCGCGGAAAGCGGACGGTTTTCCCTGCCATCCCATGCTCTGAGTAAACAACGGACCGGACCCCTGATTCCAGACGGAGACAATTTAGTAATCATTTAAAATATCAACAACAGACTTTAACAAAGCTTTGTATGTAGAAAAGTCACTTTTATTGTAGAAATATCGGAATAATTTTACAATTTTAGAAAAGGAGGAGATCATGTGGAAGCGAAACAGACCGTGTATGTGAATACCTTTACGGACGGAGTGCTGGATCCCGGTAAAGCTATGGAATATAAAGTGAAGGACGGCGGACATATTATCGCCAATACGACGCCCGGGTGCTGGGGGCCGATGATTACGCCGGCGTTGAAGGGCGGTCATGAAGTGACGAAGCCTGTGTATGTTGAAGGGGCCGAGGTGGGGGACGCTGTTGTCATACATATCCAGTCCATAGAAGTGACGTCGATGGCCACAGCCTCCGGCAATGATCAGCCGGTGGAAGGCCGGTTCACAGGCGACCCCTTCGTCGATGGCCAATGCCCGAGCTGCGGGACGAAAAATCCGGATACGTATATCGAAGGAATCGGCCAGCAGGCGGTCCGCTGTCAAGTGTGTGGAGAAGACGTCACCCCCTTTGTATTTACGAATGCGTACACGATGGCTTTCGATGAACAGAAAGAACTTGGACTCACGCTCCACCAGGAAGCCGCTGAAAAAGTGGCCCGCGATGCCAAGGCTTACATGCGGACACCGGAGGAATCAATCCAAAACCCGGTTGTCACGTTCGCTCCCCATGATATCGTCGGAGCCGTGGCTCGTCTGCGTCCGTTTTTAGGACAGCTCGGAACTACACCCTCCCGTCCGATTCCAGATTCCCACAACGCTGGTGACTTCGGACAATTTTTGATTGATGCCCCTCACGATTTCGGCTTAACAGCTGAGGAGCTTGAAGAGAGAACGGACGGACATATGGACATCAATCGTGTCCGCGAAGGGGCTGTCCTCATCTGCCCTGTCAAAGTGGAAGGCGGAGGTGTGTATGTGGGCGATATGCATGCGATGCAGGGGAACGGCGAAATCGCCGGCCACACGACAGATGTTTCGGGTATTGTCAGCTTGAAGGTCGATGTGTTGAAAGGCGTAAATCTGGAGGGCCCGGTGCTGCTTCCGGTGGAGGAAGACCTGCCGTACCTTGCCAAGCCTTTCACAGAAAAAGAAAAACAGCGGGCCTTGAAACTTGCGGAGAAATGGCAGGTGGGACAGCTGGAGGATTCCTATCCCGTTTCCTTCATCGGAACAGGGGCGGGTTTGAATGAAGCGACAGCGAATGGCATGGAAAGGGCAGCCAGGGCTTTTGGAATCGATGTTCCTGAAGTGATGAACCGTTCCACCATTACCGGATCAATCGATATCGGCCGGCACCCTGGTGTGGTTACGGTGACGTTCCTTGCACCGGCCCACTACCTGAAAAAAATAAAACTGGAGACGATTGTAAGGGATTATTACAAGCTTTAAAGCAGATCGCCAGGTGATTGGTGACAAAATCTTCCGTTTAGATTTCCAGAAGCGGGGGAAGAAGTGTAATAATTTGTGGTATGGGGGAGGTGTATGTCCTATTTCCGGAAGTCACTGGCGCTCGAACCGATCTATGAAGAGAGGATGAGTCGATGACGAAGCAGATTTTTCAAGTCGATTTGAACAAGCGTATGGATGAACAGGATGTTGTAGGACATAATCGCTGGCACCCGGATATTCCCGCTGTCTTTTCTGTCAATCCCGGAGAATCGTTCCGTATGGAATGCCTCGACTGGACGGATGGACAGATTAAGAACAATGATGACCCTTCAGATATCAGGGACGTCCATCTCGACCGGGTGCATGTACTTAGTGGACCGGTCCACGTCAATGGCGTGGAGCCGGGAGATTTATTAGTCGTCGATATTCTCGATATCGGCACGTTTTCCTCCCATGAGTGGGGCTTTAACGGGATTTTTTCCAAGGAAAACGGCGGCAGCTTTTTGACGGATCACTATCCGGAAGCCGCTAAGTCAATCTGGGATTTTGAAGGGATTTACGCCACCTCCCGCCACGTACCGAACGTCAAATTTGCCGGCATCATCCACCCGGGCCTCATCGGTGTAGCCCCGTCCCAGGAGATGCTGGATGAATGGAACAGAAGAGAAGAAGAGCTCGTCAGCCAGGATCCGGACCGCGTTCCTCCACTGGCCAACCTGCCGACTAAGGAGAACGCCGTTGCAGGCAGTCTGAAGGGAGCCGACTTTGACCGAGTCGCCAGAGAAGGAGCACGGACAGTACCCCCGCGTGAAAACGGAGGAAACTGTGACATTAAGAATCTTTCTAAAGGTTCGAAAATCTATTTTCCTGTCTTTGTGGACGGGGCCAAGCTGTCTGTCGGTGATCTGCACTTCTCCCAGGGGGACGGCGAAATCACCTTCTGCGGCGGAATAGAGATGCCCGGATGGATCGATTTGAAGGTCGAAGTCATCAAGGACGGCATGAACAAATACCAGATTAAGAGAAATCCGGCGTTCCGCCCCGGTCCCGTGATGCCGCACTATAACGAATTCCTCGTCTTTGAGGGCGTGTCCGTCAACGAGTTTTCCGGCAAGCAGACGTATTTGGATGCCAATACGGCGTACCGCAATGCCTGTCTGAATGCCATTGAATTTTTGAAGACATTCGGATTCACGGGTGAACAGGCGTACATGCTGCTTGGAACGGCACCTGTGCAGGGGCATCTGGCCGGCGTCGTCGATATCCCGAATTCGTGCTGTACACTGGCTCTGCCGAAGGAAATTTTCACGAAAGATATTCTGCCGAAGTAGAGGAGCGGATACGTGTTGGCCCATTTTTCTTTTTTATGTGAAGCGTGCGGAGAATTCACAATCTGGATGACCGGCATGAAAGAAAGCAGGAGAGAGGCTTCCTGTCCGGATTGTCAGGGCGTTTCAAAGCGGGTTTTCAAGCCGCCGATGACGTCCAGGATGGACAGCCGCGTCAAACAGCGGATCGAAAACGGCATGGAGCCCCGGACCGTCAGGCGTGAGGACCTTCCAGCTTCACGCCCGCGGCGCCAGATAACAGCCCGGCCGTGGCAGGCTGGTCATTAAGTCAAAAAAAGCAGCTGGACGCTTGATGTCCGCTGCTTTTTCAGGCTTTCCTTTTTCGGAATCCTTCCCATGGGGAGGGTTCTTTCCATGCCCTTGCTTTGGTCAGAAACGGAGTCAATAGAGAGAGGGAGATGAATCCCGCTGCGGCTCCCAACCCGTAAAACGATCCGGGCAGCCCGAATGTGACTTTCAAGATCACAAGGACGATAGGAAGAAAAATGAAGAACAGGAAAACAGAATCATCCAGTCTCAAATATTGTTCGAAAGCACAGTGGGGACAGGCAGCCTTTCTCTCCTGCAGCAAGAGTGGCTGCTGGCTGAACGCTGCCCGAAAGCTCCATCTCTGCTTACACTGGATACACGTCGTCACGGTGTTCTCCTCCATTTCACTATTCTTTTTCTATCTATACCTTTTTCGCCTCAAGTGGAAACCTTTGCTCCTGAAGGTTCGTTTGAAATAAGATAGGAACGGATATAGAAATATAGTCTTCTAAAGGAGGAATCTTCATTATGAAAACGTTGGAAAACGCATTAAAACATAGAGTAGGTCTTGGAACCGCACCGCTTGGCAACATGTTCCGAGATGTCCCGGAGGAAGAAGCACGGGAAACGATTCAGACTGCCTGGGATCAGGGCGTCCGTTATTTTGATACGGCTCCTTTTTACGGCGCGGGTCTGGCGGAAAGCCGTCTTGGGGATGTCTTGTCCCAATATGACCGTGATGAGTACGTGATAAGTACGAAGGTCGGCCGCTACATGACGCAGGAGGAAGAAGACAAAGATGGGTTGTTTGCGCATGGACGCAATAACAAGGTCATCACGGACTATTCCGCAGAGGCAACGAGAAAATCAATTGAACAGAGCCTGGAACGTCTGAAGACGGACCGCCTCGATATCGTCTATGTGCACGACTTATCGCCGGACTTTCACGGCGACGAATGGATTTCCAAGTTTGAGGAAGCACGGACAGGAGCTTTCCGTGTGCTGTCCGAGATGCGTGAAAAAGGCATCATCAAAGGCTGGGGCCTTGGCGTGAATACGACCGAGCCAATCGAAATCGCGATGGAGCTGGAGGAAAACCGTCCGGACATCAACCTGTCAGCCATCCAGTATACCCTGCTTCAGCACGATCGTGCGCTTGAGCGTATGATGAAGACGGCGGAGGAAAAAGGCATTGATATCGTTGTCGGCGGCCCTTACAACTCCGGTGCTTTGTTCGGCGGTGACCACTTTAACTATGAAAAAGCGGGCGCAGACATCATCGGCCGTGTGAACCAGTTGAAGGAAATCGGTGATAAGCATGGTGTCCACTTGAAAGCGGCGGCCCTGCAGTTTTCTACTGCCCATCCGGCTGTGAAATCCGTCATTCCTG
Organism: Halobacillus sp. ABH2_015; assembly: GCF_056158945.1. Taxonomy (NCBI): domain Bacteria; kingdom Bacillati; phylum Bacillota; class Bacilli; order Caryophanales; family Bacillaceae; genus Halobacillus; species Halobacillus sp. ABH2_015. Next base: position 3,441,294 of record NZ_JBSWUG010000002.1, on the reverse strand, counting down.
GATCCACACGTCCGGAACGCATTAAAGAGGATCTTGAAATGATCCAGCGCGACATTCCAGAAGCTTTCTGGCAGGAACTCGTGGAGCGCGGCTTCATTTCCCCGCAGGCACCACTACCTAAATAAACGAAAAGGGTTCATCTTATCTTTTCGGAACTAAAATAAGCGGTCGCTATTTTTATCGACAGCCTTGGGAAACCGCATCGGCGGTTTCCTTTTTTATTGCAGTGGGCGAATATCCGCCATGTTCTCGAGATGGGTGCAGATGTCTGGAAATAATGGAACCCAAAAGTTCCTCTCTACAAAGGGGAGCTTTTTTGTGGGACAAAAAGGCTAAAGCCTATTGAAAGTCTTCGGTTTATAGATGATAATGATTATCATAATCATTATGAGGAGGATAACAATGAAGCATTTGATGAAGCATATGCTGGTGACGATGGTCCTTTTTGGACTGGCTGATCTGGCTGTACATACGAAAACACAGGCGGAAGAACTTCCGGAACATTCGTACGTCGATTTTTCCAGTGACCGTTCTACATGGTTTTTCCGTACGGATGGGGGAGATAGGAGTACGGCCTTTTTTGATTTTTTCTCACCGTTTGATCCGACCGTAAAAGTGGAAGGCTATGATCCTTTAACTTCGTACGAATTGGAACATCGCTATTATTTCGGGGAAGATGACGCTCTCATGGTTCACATCGAGGATATGAAGAAAATGTACGACCCGTATTTCGATTACACGATGGAAGAGGATACGCTCCGCATCCGGCACACCGCTTTTGACAAGCTGTTAACCTCCGGCATTGGTGAACGATCTACGACGATACAGTATACGAAAAAGGTGTGGGACCTTTCGATTGATCTGTCTGAAGTAGAGGGCACTTATGATTACCGTGAGTTTCAGCCGGTGGAAGGTGGCAGGAACAAAGGCGCTGTTACGCCGGATGAGCTGATTGAGGAGGCTGGCTTTACTGGAAAATCCTTCACACTCTCGTCCGGTTCGATTGAACAGAAGGAAGGTGGTGTATATGTTCCTCTTGCATCTTTGATGGAATGGATGGGCAAAACCTCCTTTGAGGAACAAGGTTATCTGACTGTCCAGTCTGAGGGTCTGGCAGACGTGACCACTTCTGTAGACCGCCCGGATGTCGAGGTAAGTGATATTGTCGTTCCGAAGCCGTCCAATACATGGCAGGGCGGGGATGATGAGACCTACACATGGGCGGATTATATGAAAGATGTCGATGATGGCGAGCGTCAAACCGGCTGGCTGTGGCAGTCGTTTCATGTTGCTTCCGATGCTTCCTTCAAGGATGAAGATGGAGATCCTGTCCATGTGAAAGCTGACCGTATCGTGCCATTTTCCCTCTACGTGCCCTCTACGTATGATCCGGAAAAGACACGGCTGACGTATATGCTGCATGGTGGAACGGGGAATGAGCATACCCCGACCTACCGTCTGATGAAAGAGGGCATTCCTGTAGAGACCTATGCTGAAGAGTACAATTATATCCTTCTGTCTCCGAATGGATGGACGCAGAACCCGGTGTGGAGGGAGAAGCAGGCGCTTTATTCCGTAGAGCGGTCACTGGCGGAAACCCAGCAGCAGTTCCCTGTCCCGGATGATCATCTGTTCATAACCGGGAACTCCCTGGGGGGACGCGGCACGCTGGAAATTGCGGCCCGCTTCCCTGATCGTTTCCAGGCGATGGCGGCGACAGCTCCGAAGATTACGGATCGTGCTCCCGAAGGAGGGACGATGGTGAACATTGAGGGAACAGACTATGACTTGAGTGCTGTGAAGGACCTGCCCGCGCTCATTGTCCAGGGGACCGCAGATACGACCACCTCTTTCAAGGTGCAGATTGGAAGTGGAGAATCGCCTGGATCCATCGTTTCCTCCGTCATGCCGAAGCTTGAGAATGCCCGTTACATAACAGTGGAAAACGGAGATCATTCCTATTCGTATGCCGCTGTTCTTGAACCGATTTTTGATTTCTTCGAAGACCAGCTGGCAGAGGAGAATGCAGAAACTGCTGACACGGCCGTCCTTTATAAAGAAAGTGCCCGTGCCGCAGCGAATGGAGAGCAGGTAAAGCTGGATCAGAATACTGAAGTCGTAAATGGAACGACGATGGTCGCACTATCCAGCGTCAAGGAACTTTATGAGAAGAGCGCGGATGTATATCCGATTCACTTGTATGATAGTGATTCGGAGCAGCCGGCAGATTACTGGACGCTTATCGTGAACAACCAAACGATGAATCTGACCCCGGGAGAAAAAACGTACCGCATGAATATGGAGCGTTATAAAGAAGACGCTAAAGTGACCAGAAGCGGCGCCCCTGGTGATGAAGATCAGCTGGAAGCTGCCCCGGTGCTCACAGAAGCCCCTTATGAGAAAAATGGCGAGCTCTATGTACCAGCGGAAGAAGTTCTGACGACTTTAGGAGTAGACACGGCCATTCGTGAGGAAAATGCATGGCAGAAATATCGTGCTTTCTGGTTGTCAGGTGCAGCAGTCATTGTTGCCCTCATCGGCGGCTGGGTTATCTTCAGGAAACGTTCTACATCTAAGTCAGAATCGAAACAACGAAAGCAGGCATAAAAAAATCCCGCATCCTTTATTGGATGCGGGATTTTCTATAGAAAGATCAGTTGCGGATCAGATAATCGAATGCGCCAAGCGCTGCGTTGGCACCGTCTCCCATGGAGATGATGATCTGGTTATGCGGACTGTCGGTAACGTCACCGGCAGCAAACAAACCAGGAATGCTTGTAGATCCGTGTTTATCTGTAATGATTTCACCAATCTTATTCGTTTCAACATCTGTGGTGAGCCATTCCGTGTTCGGCACGAGACCGATCTGGACGAAGACGCCCTCAAGGTCCACGTGCTGTTCTTCGCCGGAAGCACGGTCGATGTACGTGATGCCGTTCACATTCTCATCGCCGGTAATTTCTGTTGTCTGGGCGCCTGTCTTCACTTCGACGTTTGGCAGACTGTGGAGACGATCTTGAAGCACATCATCAGCTTTCAACGTGTCTGCAAATTCAAGGACGGTGACGTTCTGCACGATACCGGCAAGGTCGATCGCTGCTTCCACGCCGGAGTTTCCTCCGCCGATGACCGCTACGTCTTTGCCTTCGAATAGAGGACCGTCACAGTGCGGACAGAATGCGACACCTTTGTTTTTGTACTCGTCTTCTCCCGGAACGCCGGTTTCGCGCCAGCGGGCACCCGTGGAAAGAATGACGGTTTTACTTTTCAGTACGCCGCCGTTATCAAGTTCAAGTTCAAACATGCCTTCCTCATTTTTGCGCAGATCCTTGGCACGCTGCAGGTTCATGATATCAATATCATAGTCTTTGACGTGTTCTTCAAGGCTTGCAGCAAACTTTGGTCCCTCCGTGCTTTTCACACTGATGAAGTTTTCAATCGTCATCGTATCCAGCACCTGTCCGCCGAAGCGTTCCGCTACGATACCGGTACGGATTCCCTTACGAGCGGAGTAGATTGCAGAACTCGCACCAGCTGGTCCACCACCGACGACAAGAACGTCATAAGGTTCACGCTCTGTAAATTCTTCAGCAGATGGGCCTTCACTGATTTTAGCAACGATCTCTTCAAGGCTGATGCGGCCGCCATTGAAGAATTCACCGTTAAGGAAAGCGGATGGAACCGCCATGATGTTGCGGCTTTCTGCTTCTTCTTTAAAGGCAGCACCGTCCACCATCGTATGGGTGATGCCCGGGTTCAGCACGCTCATGATGTTCAAGGCCTGTACGACGTCCGGACAGTTGTGGCAGCTCAGGCTGACAAATGTCTCGAAATGAAACTCGCCCTTGATGTTCTGGATTTTCTCAATCATCGTGTCATCCACTTTCGGAGCACGGCCGCTCACTTGAAGGAGGGCGAGGACGAGAGAGGTGAATTCATGACCGAGAGGAATGCCGGCAAACGTGATGCCCGTTTCTTCCTGAGGGCGGTTTACGCTGAAGCTTGGTGTGCGATTAAGTGTTGTGTTCTGGACAGTAATTTTCGGTGACATGGATGCAAGTTCATCGGTGAGAGCCAGCATGTCACGGGAGACTTTGTCGTCCCCCGCGCTGACTTTCAGCTCGATGTCACCTTCTAAAAGCTGCAGGTACTGTTCCAGTTGTGCTTTTATTTGTGCATCGAGAACCATGGATTAAGACACTCCTTAGATTTTACCAACTAGATCAAGGCTTGGTGTAAGTGTTTCTTCGCCTTCTTCCCATTTGGCAGGGCAAACCTCGCCTGGGTTGTTGCGAACGTATTGAGCGGCTTTGATTTTGCCGATCAGGTTATCTGCATCGCGGCCGATTCCGCCTGCGTTAACTTCTACCGTCTGGATAACGCCGTCTGGATCGATGATGAATGTTCCGCGGTCAGCAAGGCCGTCTTCTTCGTTAAGAACGTCGAACTGACGGGATAGCTGCTGGGAAGGATCCCCGATCATAGCGTATTCGATTTTACCGATTTTTTCAGAGCTGTCGTGCCAGCCTTTGTGTACGAAGTGTGTATCTGTAGAAACAGAGTATACTTCTGCACCTAGTTCTTTAAGAGCTGCATAGTTGTTCTGCAGGTCTTCAAGCTCTGTCGGGCATACGAAAGAGAAGTCTGCCGGGTAGAAACAAACAACGCTCCACTGACCTTTGAAGTTTTCGTTGGAAACGTCGATGAATTCACCTTGTTTGAATGCTTTCGCCTGGAATGATTGTACTTCTTTTCCGATTAGGGACATAGTAAAATTCCTCCTGATATAGGTAGAGATTTAACTGCAGAAAAATGGGCGCAGTTATTTATAATAATTATTATCCAGTAACTATTATTATATACATTGTTTTATTTGTCAACATTTATAAGGTTTTGTCAGAATTTCTTCTGAAGAGCTGTGTAGAGCGGTTCAGCAGAGTAGGGGATAGGTAGGGGATGGATCCCATAGAACGGGGAACATGGAGATTTTGTGACAAACGATGAGAAACTTTGACTTTGAATGATTCTATCACATAAACTTAGCTTGGTTACGGAAGTCTGTCATCACGGGATGGATGATCCGTAAAGGGATGATACCCGTTATCTCTATAGTAAAATACTCCGGCTGCAATAGCCAATCATAAGGCTTTCATTTACTTAGTCTTAATATGGAGAAAGGATGGAAAAATTATGCACAAAATTTCTACTGCGTTACTGGCACTGGTCGTCGCTCTTGGGTTGTTCACCCCGGCAGTCCATGCTCATACATCATTGGAAAACTCGACGCCCGCTGAAGGGGAGACGGTGGAAGAACCGCTGGATACGATCGAACTGAACTTCAATACAGTCATTGAAGAAGGAAGCACGCTTGAATTATCGAAAGCGGAAGGAGAGGCTCCTGCACCGTCCGAGGTGACGATCTCTGATCAGACGATGACCGCCGTGTTTGATGATGCCCTTGAAAACGGTGAGTATACCGTCAACTGGGAAATCATCGGTGCCGACGGTCATGTGATTGAGAAACAGTTCAGCTTTACTGTAGATGGACCAGCTCCTGAAGAAAACACAGAAACGACTGAAGAAGTGGTTCCTGAAGAGGAGGACGGTACAGAAACGGACACCGATGCGGAACAAACGGAAACAGATGTGGACAGCGAACAGGAAACAGAAGAGGAAAACAGCCTCCCTGTGTTCATGATTGTTGTTGCGCTCCTGCTTCTTGTCATTGTCATCGTACTTGCCGTGAAGCTGTTCAGCAGCAAGAAGTGAGTCGGTACCAATGGGGATTCTGATTGGATTGACTGAGCTGCTTTTGTACCTTTCGTTTTCCTTATTAATGGGATCTCTGATCCTGCTGCTTGTGCCGGACCATCTGAAACCTCCGGTACGCATAGATCAAAGGCTGATTCAGGCATGTGCCCTGCTGGTGACGTTCGGATCTTTCCTGCCGGTGCTGCCCATCGTCGATCTGCTTGCATCATCAAAAGGGTGGGGGAGCGCCTTCATTCAGGTGATTTTTGAGTTTGCCGTCGGACGTGCCTTTTTACTGACCGCCCTTTTCTCTATGCTCCTTCTTCTTATCTGGACAACAAAGGGTGTAAAGGAAAAAGCGGGTCTGCTCTATCTATCTTTAGGGCTTGTCGCTGCGATGACGGCTTCTTACTCGATGGCTGCTCATGCGGCATCCATCGGAGGAGCGTCCGGGCATGTGTTTCATACCCTGCATTTTCTCGGGGCATCCGTATGGATCGGCCTGCTCCTGATGGTCAGCTGGTTTGCGGTGTCTAAGAAGAACTGGGGTTCCTTTCTACGGTGGTACACACCGACGGCTGTCTTCAGTCTGGTTGTCGTGTTTGCCGCCGGGTATTTCACGATGTCCGTGGATTTGTACAGCTACGGTGCTCCAGATATGAATGCGTTGGAAGGCTATTCTCAAGCCCTGCCATCGAACTACGGTCAGGCCCTTCTCGTCAAGCACCTGTTTGTCATCGGCATCCTTTTGTTCGCCTTGATGAACGGGGTGTTGTTCCGTAAAAAAGCCGGTGATCAGCGTTTCAATCCGCTTCCGTGGACGAAGGCGGAAAGTGGGTTTGCTCTCGGCGCTTTTGCTTTGACGGCTGCCATGGGGCGGGCAGGTACCCCAAATCAGGAGGGAACGATAGGAGACGAAGCTTCCTTTTTGTACCGGGCGTTTACAGGGGAAAGCGGCTCGGAACTCATTGAAGTGACGATGTCGTTCGGACCGGTCAGCTGGATGCTCGGTCTGATCGGCTCTTTGTTCCTGCTGCTCACTATCGCTTCCGCAGTGAAGAGGCCTTCACTTGGGATAGTGACGGCTGCAGGGAGTTTAATGATTGTATCGTTTTATTTGGCTGTCATGACGGCTGTATAAAAGGAAAACCCGTACGAGGAGGATCCTCGTACGGGTTTTTTCGTTAAACAAAAAGGCTGAACAGAAGGACGAATCCAAGACCGGCAACGGAAATGATCGTTTCCAGAAGCGTCCATGTAGCGAACGTTTCCTTCATCGTTAAGCCGAAGTATTCCTTGAACATCCAGAAACCAGCGTCGTTGACGTGGGAAGCGATCAAGCTTCCGGCTCCTGTGGAAAGCACCATCAGTGCCAGGTTCACATCCGTCTGCCCGAGAAGCGGTGTGACAAGGCCGACCGTCGTCAAAGCAGCCACTGTAGCAGAACCGAGAGAGATTCTTAGAATCGCAGCAATAATCCACGCAAGCAGCAGTGGAGACATGGAAGAGCCCTCGAACATCTGCGCCACATAATCACCGACACCGCCGTCAATCAAGACCTGCTTGAAGGCACCGCCGCCCCCGATAATCAACAGCATCATACCGATTTGGGCGATAGCTGTGGAGCAGGAGTCCATCACGTCTTTCATCGGAATGTTACGAGCAATCCCCATCGTGTAAACCGCCACAAGCAGGGAGATGATCATCGCTGTGGATGCGTTTCCAATTAAGTTTATAACAGAGAGAAAACCGCCGGATTCTACACCCATGGTTTCCTGAATCAATGTAATAATTGTAGAAATAGCAATGAGAATGACGGGCAGCATAGCTGTGAAAACACTGATACCGAAGCCTGGTGTCTCTTCAAGCTTAAAGGATTTCTGTTCGCCTAAAGAAGCGATGTTCCCCTGCTTTTTGAAAGAGTCCGGGACAATTTTCTTCGCCATTTTTGTAAAAATCGGACCAGCAAGAATGACCGTCGGGACAGCAATGATAATTCCATACAGCAGCACTTCACCAAGATCTGCCCCGTACTCACCAGCGATCACTGTCGGCCCCGGGTGAGGCGGCAGGAAGCCGTGAGTGACGGACAGGGCGGCTGCCATCGGGATTCCCAGATACAAAATCGATACGCGCAGTTCTCTTGAAATCGCAAAAACGATCGGGATCAACAGCACGAGGCCGACTTCAAAGAATAACGCGATCCCGATAATGAAGGATGCGGCGACAACGGCCCATTGGATGTTCTTTTCTCCGAACTTATTGACGAAGGTCATGGCAATGCGCTGGGCACCACCGGCGTCTGTAATCAGTTTACCGAGCATAGCTCCAAGACCGAAAATCAAGGCGAGGTGGCCGAGTGTTCCGCCGAGACCGGCCTCGATGGTTGGTACAATATCCGTAAGCGGCATGCCGAGCAGGACGGCAACACCGAAGGAGACGATAATCAGGGAAACAAACGTGTTCAGTTTGAGTCCCATAATCAAGATAAGTAACGCGACAATTCCTATAGCGACCATTAATAATGGCATCGTAAACCCTCCGTTTGTTTAGTTGGTTAAGTTTCGTTGGTAATTGGCAATGGTGGCGTAGTTTTCTTCCAGAGATCTGGACAGCTGGATGAACATCGGAAGCAGCTGGCGGTATTCATGGACCGCTTCTTCCTCCGGTGTATGCTTGAAGGTGCTGCCGATCATCCCGGATACAATGTCTAGTGAATCCGCCCGGCCTGTAGCGTAGAGTCCTAGAATACAGGCTCCAAGACAGGAGCTTTCATAGCTTTCCGGCACGACAACTTCGGATTCGAAGATATCGGCCATCATCTGGCGCCACACTTCCGAGCGGGCAAACCCGCCGGTCGCCTGGATTCTTGTCACCGGTCCGTCCATACATTCCGTCAACGCAAGGAAAACGGTGTACAGGTTGTAGATGACCCCTTCCAGAGCAGCCCGGATCATGTGCTCTTTTTTATGGGATAACGTCAGTCCGAAGAAGGATCCGCGTACATCCGGGTTCCAAAGCGGGGCCCGCTCACCAGCCAGGTAAGGATGGAAGAGCAGTCCGTCAGATCCTGGTCGGACGCCTTCTGCGATTTTCGTCAGCACTTCGTACGGGTCGATGCCGAGACGTTTCGCTGTTTCTGCTTCCGATGAAGCAAATTCATCACGGATCCAGCGGAGAATCATGCCGCCATTGTTGACCGGTCCTCCGATGACCCACTGATCTTCGGTGAGCGCGTAGCAGAAAATCCGGCCCTTTTCATCGGTCTGCGGCTTGTCGATCACGGTCCGGATCGCTCCGCTTGTTCCGATGGTAACGGCGATTTCTCCTTTTTTGATGGCGTTGACCCCAAGGTTGGATAGAACGCCATCACTGGCTCCGATCACAAAGGAAGTGTTGGAATCAAGACCGGTGACCTTGGCGTATTCTTCTTTCAGTCCGGTAAACTGAGAAGTCGTGGAAACAAGCTCGGACAGTTTTTCACGGCCGATGCCGGCAACCTCAAGGGCTTCTTCATCCCAGTCGAGTTTCTCCAGATTCATCATCCCTGTTGCTGAAGCGATGGAATGATCGATCACATAGGTACCGAATAGTTTATAAAAGACATATTCTTTGATTCCGATATATTTATAGGTTTTGGAATCGATTTCAGGTTGTTCCTGGACAAGCCATGTAATTTTGCTGAGCGGGCTCATCGGATGAATCGGTGTCCCCGTTCTCCGGTAAATGTTGTGCCCGTTCCACTCGGTTTTGATTTTTTCCGACCACTTCTCACTGCGGTTGTCCGCCCATGTGATGCAGGGGGTGATCGGACTGCCGTCCTTATCGACAGCAATCAGGCTGTGCATCGCACTGCTGAAGGATACAAAGGATACGGCTTTGTCCGTATGCTTCTGTTTAACAAGTGTGACCGCTTCCAAAACAGCCTGAAAAATTTCCTCCGGGTCCTGCTCAGCTGTTGAGATGTCCGGCGTATGAAGAGGGTAGCCGACATTCGCTTTCTCCACGACATCTCCCTGTTCGGTGAACAAGACGGCTTTTGTACTGGTGGTGCCGATATCGACACCCATCATATAGTTAGTCATCGCTTTCGACTCCTTTTGAATAGATCTGCTGCGACCTCCATAAATCCTCGACACTTCCTTGGACGTCATCGAAATTTTTGTGCAGCGATTTGACCATAAGATCGCGGTCTTTCTGACGGATCGCTTCGATATACAATTCATGGTTGTTGATAATCCGGTCGAAATCGTCGTACTTTTCCTTGAAGCGCATGCGCATGGAAATGAGGATCAGGCTTTCCAGTGTCGGCTTCAGGTTCTTCCAGATCATGAGAATGTGGGAATGATCAATAGCGCGGATGATCGTTTCGTGAAACAGGACATCTTCAAATGAAAAATCATCAGCATCTTTGTACTTGATCGCAATCTTCATCATTTCCAGTGTCTTGCTCAGTTCTTTCACGAGACCTGCTGTGTCCATTTTGACGAGCCGTTCGAATACGAATGTTTCGATTAAAAGACGGACATCGTAGATTTCCTGGATTTCCTTCTCGGACAGTTCAAGAACAACCGCCCCCATCCGTTCGAGACGGATCAGGTTTTCTGATGCGAGCAGCTTCAGGGCTTCACGGACAGGGGAGCGGCTGACGGAAAATTCGGAAGCCATCTGGTTTTCGGACAGCTTTGAACCGCTTTCAATCAAACCGGCAATAATCCGGATCCGAAGCTCAGAGGCGACACGTTCGCCGGCCGATGCTTTATTCAGCCATTTTTCAGGATATAAATAAGGGATGGAATCTGTCATCGATTCACCTTCTTTAATGATTTTCGTATACTTGTTTAACTTGTATACAAGTATTATGGCATAGATCATAAAAATTGAAAACGCTTTTAATAAACTTTTTTGAAACGCTTTCTTCAGGTCCTGTGCTGATGGGGCCTGAATGTGTCATAAGGGGATACATTCGTGGTAAACTGGTAGGAGATATTATGGACCGGAGGGGCTTTATGCGCATTTTTAAAATTTTGAACAACAACGCTGTTGTGGTGTACGACGGAGGACAGGAAAAGATTGTGATGGGGAAGGGGCTTGCCTTTCAAAAGAGGCGCAACGATATCGTCCCGAAAAATAAAATCGAAAAGATCTTCCTGCTTCGGGATCAGTCATCAGAGAAGTTCCAGCAGCTGCTTTCGACTCTCCCTGAAGCTCACATAGATCTCGCTGAACGGATCATCAGCTATGCAGAAGGCCATTTGGAAGCGCCTTTGAATGACCACATTCATATTGCACTCACCGATCACCTTTCGTTTGCACTTGAACGTCTGGAGCAGGGGTTTCCGATTCACAATAAGCTGACGCATGAAATCAAGTTTCTCTATAAGAAGGAATTTGAGGCGGGGATGTGGGCAAAAAAAGAAATCAGGAAAGTGATGGGTGTTGATATTCCTCCTGATGAAGTCGCGCATATCGCGCTGCATATCCATACTGCGAAAATGGGATCTCCGTCGATGGGGGAATCGCTTCAGACAGCGACGGTCCTCAGGGATGTCGTTGAGAAAGTGGAAGAGACTGCAGGGATTACGATTGAAGAGACAAGTATCAATTATCAGCGCCTGGTCACCCATCTGCGCTTTGCACTGAGCCGTGTGGAGGAAGGCAGTCAGTTCGAACCGATTGACGAAGATATGCTCGAATTGATAAAAATGAAATACAGCGACGCATTCCGGACGTCTGAAGAAGTGGCAGACTTCTTGAAAGCGGAGTACAATATCGATTTTCCAGAGTCTGAAATCGCCTATATCGCCCTCCATATTCAGCGTTTAATGAAGTGATTGTTTTTAATTGAAAATGGTTGACGACAGCGTTTTCACCGTATAGAATAGGAGTCAATCCAAAGTTCAATAATGTAGGATTGTTACTGCGGAAGCAGGCAAGACCTAAAATGTGTAAAGAAGCATAGGTGTATCCTTTTTCAGGGACCTATCTGCATTCTTTATGCGTTTTAGGTCTTTTTTATTGGAAAAATAAAGGAGGAATCACCATGAATCACAAAGAAGTTGCTGAACAGCTTGTCCCACTGCTTGGTGGAAAAGAGAACATTGTCAGCGCCACTCACTGTGCCACTCGTCTACGCCTTGTTATGGATGATGAGAGCAAAATAGATAAATCGGCTGTGGAAGAACTTGATGGAGTCAAAGGGGCGTTCTCAAGCTCCGGCCAATATCAAGTGATCTTCGGAACAGGAACCGTGAATAAAGTATTCGCCCACTTCGGCCCGCTTGTAGGCGCGTCCATGGGGGAGGAAGAGGAAAAGAAAGACGCCTCTGTTTCCCATAAAGATGCAGCGAAAAGCAAAATGAACCCGTTCGCCCGTTTTGCGCGGACCCTTTCCAACATCTTCGTTCCGATCATCCCGGCGATCGTAGCTGCCGGTATGCTGATGGGGCTGCTCGGCTTAATGCGTACGTACGAATGGATGGATCCAGCAAGTGGATTGTTTGTCATGCTGGATATGTTCTCCTCAGCGTCCTTTATCATTCTTCCGATCCTGATCGGTTTCAGTGCAGCCAGGGAATTCGGAGGAAACATGTACCTCGGTGCGGTTATCGGGGGAATTATGACCCATCCGGCCCTGTTAAACCCTTGGGGGCTTGCTGATGCCCAGCCGGAAACCCTTGATTTCTTCGGCTTCGGCGTTGAAATGCTCGGTTATCAGGGTACGGTTATCCCTGTTCTGTTGACGGTTTACGTCATGTCCTGGCTTGAAAAGAATTTCCGTAAGATCGTTCCGAACGCGGTCGATCTTCTGCTTACCCCGTTCCTGACTGTTATTTTCACCGGTTTCGTAGCGCTTCTAGTTGTAGGACCGCTCGGCCGTGCGCTTGGGAATGGATTGACAACCGCTCTTGATGTCGTTTATGAAACGGCCGGTCCGATTGCCGGACTGATCTTCGGGGGCTTGTACTCTACGATCGTACTGACAGGGGTTCACCACAGCTTCCACGCCATTGAGGCGGAGCTGTTGAATAATGTCGGCGGAAACTACCTGCTTCCAATCTGGGCGATGGCCAACATTGCTCAAGGGGGAGCGACACTTGCCGTCTTCTTTAAAACACGCAACAAGAAAACGAAAGAAATCGCTCTTCCAGCTGCTATCTCCGCATTCCTCGGGATAACAGAGCCGGCGATCTTCGGTGTGAACTTGAAGCACCGCCGCCCGTTCATCGGTGCAGCTATTGGTGGTGCGCTCGGCGGAGCTTACGTCGTCTTCACCAAAGTGATGGCAAACGGTATCGGTCTGACAGGTATACCGATGTTTGCGATTGCGCAGGACCCGATCAACTACGGCATCGGCTGTCTGATCGCTGTCGGCGGTGCGGTTACTGCCACTCTTCTTCTTGGATGGAAGGAAGAAGCGAAGTAAACCCCTTTTTTTCAAGTCCTTACCAGCTTGTCTGGTAGGGATTTGTTTCGTATGATTCATACAAAGGTTCAAAGGAGGAATTAGTGATGAAAAATGGTGTCATCTCGCTCGGTGAAGCGTTAATCGATTTTATTCCCTTGGATAAAAACAATGTGAATTACCAGAAAAGTCCCGGCGGTGCTCCGGCCAACGTGTCGGTCGGTCTCGCAAGACTCGGGGTTCCATCCACGTTCTTAGGGAAGGTCGGCGATGATGTTCTCGGACGGTTCCTGAAGACCACCCTCGAAGATTTCGGTGTGCAGACCCACGCCATGCCGTTGACGGGTGATGTGCGTACAGGTGTGGTGTTCGTAACGAACGCGGAAGACGGAGAACGCAGCTTCGATTTTTATATTCATCCCAGTGCAGATCAGTTTTTAGAGCGCTCCGATCTTCAGGAAGCTGACTTTGATACACACAAGGTGCTTCACTTCGGTTCCATCTCCATGATCGGAGATACGGTAAAAGATACGACGAAGCGGGCTGTGGAGCTGGCCAAAGAAAACCGGATGGTGATTTCCTATGACCCCAACCTGCGCATGATGCTTTGGCCATCTGAAGAACAGGCCCGCGAAACGATCATTTCCATGCTCGGGGAAGCGGATATGCTTAAGCTTTCTGAAGAAGAGCTGGCATTCATTACGGGAGAAAAAGAGATCACGCCCGGCCTGAAAGCTCTCGAGAAATATGAAATCCCTCTCGTTCTCATTACGATGGGCGGGGACGGAAGCTATGTTTCTACGAAAGAAGGCGTCGAGCACGTTCCGGCTATGAAAGTAAAAGCGGTCGATACAACAGGGGCTGGAGATGCGTTTGTCTCCGGTATGCTTTATCAGCTGAACCGCTATGAGGGGAACATGGAGGAGCTGACGCTTTCGGAAGCTGTGAAAATGGCAGAGTTTGCATCCGTTTCCGGAGCACTGGCTGCATCGACAAAGGGAGCGATGACGGCCCTTCCGACTATCGAAGAAGTTCAAACACGCCTTCATCAGTCAGGAGAGTAACCGATGTCTAAAGATCAAGAACTGCGAAAGAGCGCTTATGAAGAAATCGAAAAGCATCAGTCTCTAGTAGAGAGTGATCCGTATCGTCTCCATTACCACATCATGCCTCCGGTCGGACTGTTGAACGATCCGAACGGCTTCATTCAGTTCCAGGGCACGTACCATCTGTACTATCAGTGGATGCCGTATAAAACCGACCACGGTGCTAAACTGTGGGGGCATTATTCGTCTGAGGACCTTGTCCACTGGACGCATGAAGAGATCGCTCTGACCCCGTCCGAGTGGTTTGAGAAAAACGGCTGCTATTCCGGCAGTGCCATCGAGCATGACGGAAAGCTCTATGCCTTTTACACAGGAAACGTCAAAGATGAAAATGGAAACCGGGAATCGTACCAGTGTCTCGCTGTATCCGAAGACGGCATTCAATTTGATAAAAAAGGTCCTGTCGCCCATCTGCCTGACGGCTATACCGCCCACTTCCGCGATCCTAAAGTATGGAAGCAGAACGGCCGCTGGTTTATGGTCATCGGCGCTCAGACGGAAGATGAGAAAGGGGCAGTCGCTCTATTCACCTCACAGAACCTGATGGACTGGACCCATGCCGGTATTCTTGCCGGCGCTGGTCAGGCACCTCTCGGGGAGTTCGGGTATATGTTTGAGTGCCCGGATTTATTTGAACTGGATGGACGTGATGTGCTTGTCTTCTCTCCGCAGGGACTGGAAGCGGAAGGGATGAACTATCAAAACGTTTATCAAGCCGGTTATGTGACAGGTACCTTCGATCCGGAAGAAGGGATATACGAGCATGGTGCATTTACAGAGCTTGATCACGGTTTTGACTTTTACGCGCCGCAGACGACCTTGGATGCGCACGGCCGCCGGCTGATGTTCGGCTGGATGAGTGTACCGGACCAGAATGAGCAGGATCACCCGACGATTGCCCACAAGTGGCTGCACAACATGACGCTTCCGCGGGAATTAACATGGCAGGACGGTCAGCTGTACCAACAGCCGGTTCAGGAATTGGAAGCACTCCGTCAGGGAGAAGCCGTTGAACATCAGGTCAGCCTCCACAACGAGAGCCGTACCTTGGACGGTGTTCATGGGAAGGTCGTTGAACTGATGATGAGTGATATCGACGTTGCAGAGGGCTGGATGAGTGTGGCCATCGGTGGAGATGCAAGGATTCTATATTCCAGCGATCAACAGGTGCTCACCCTGGAACGTCAGAGCTATGTGGATGGAACCGTCGAAAAGCGCCAGGTCGAAGTACCGCAGCTTGATAGTCTGAGGATATATGTAGATACGTCCTCTATCGAAGTTTTCGCTAATGATGGTGCCTGCGTGATGACCGCCCGGTTCTATCCATCTGTTCAGGACACGAGCATTCGTTTCAGCAGTTCAGCAGCTGCAAGCTTCTATCTTCACAAATGGAACCTTGCAAAAGTTTTCTAGGTATATAGATGTGCAAAAGACAGACGGGACCCGTCTGTCTTTTTTTATGTCTTATTTCCTATAAAGCGCTTCACATTGTAATGGTTATAAACGGCTTGAAAACACTGATATGAAAGGATTTAATCGTAATTCTACCATTCTCGGAAAAGAACAAACATTCGTTGGAATATTGGTTCTTTATATTCAATTCATAAAAATTAAGAAGGGGTATAAAGGACGTATGAAACTGGATTTTAGAATCATTTAAATGGAATTTTATTACAACGCACATCCCTCTTCTCCCCTAATTTTACATTTTGTGCAATCCTTTGCACAGTAGTGGGGAAATCGCTGTCATCCTTGTGAAAGGTGCCCTTTCATGACTTTTGGCATAAGCGTGAATGGCAGGATTTCCGGCGTTGACCACCCCTGTTTTACCACGTAAAGTTAAGACGTGTTCCGGAGCACACTTCATATACTTAACAATTCTGGAGGGGAAAGAAAACATGAAACGAAATCATTCGATCTTATCTAAACTGGCGCTTTCTGCTTTTATCCTGACCGGCACGTTTGCCCAGCTCCCAACAACTTCTCACGCAGCATCCACAGATGACACACCTGTGTGGTCCCGTGAAGACGCGCAGAACTTCACGTTAACAGACGAAAACACAGCCCCAAACATTGATTCCTTTACTGATGTTGCCCCGGACTATTGGATCTGGGACACATGGCCGCTTCGTAACCGTGATGGTTCTTTCGCCAAGATCAACGGGTACTATGTACAGTTCGCGCTGACAGCGAGCAAAGAATACACATGGGGCGGCCGCCACGATCATGCGGAAATCCGCTACTTCTATTCTAAGAACGGTAAAGATTGGGAAATGGGTACGGTCCCTTATGACACGGACAAGGCGCTTGGTTACCGCCAGTGGGCCGGATCAGCTATGATGGAGAAAGACGGCACGATCCACTTGTTCTACACGGCTGCAGGACGTAAGGATGAAGGTCCGACATTCGAACAGCGTCTGGCTAAGACGACATTTGAAATGGATTACGACAACAAAGAAGGTTTCCAGGTAACAAACAATGGCGACCACCAGATTCTTGCTGAAGCAGATGGCGAGTATTACGAGACACAGGAACAAAAGACCGGAAGCATTATCTATTCTTTCCGTGATCCTTGGTTCTTCCAACACCCTGAAACCGGCGAAGAATACATCATCTTCGAAGGAAATACCGGTGGCGATGAAAAGACACTCGAAGAGAAACACATTGGTGATGTAGACGAAGACGTTCCTGCCGGCGCTGAAGACTATAACGGAAATGTCGGGATTGCTAAGGCAGAAAACGAGGATCTGACAGAATTTGAATTAATGCCGCCTCTTCTTGAAGCGAATGGTGTGAACCAGCAGCTGGAACGTCCACACGTTGTCCAGAAGGGTGATGACTATTACTTGTTCACGATTACCCATGAGTTCACATTTGCTCCTGGAATTGAAGGTCCGGATGGTCTTTACGGCTTCCACGCCAACTCCCTTTTCGGTGATTACGAGCCGATGAACGATACGGGGCTTGTTATAGCCAACCCGGCTGAAGATCCATTCCAGGCATACTCCTGGGCTGTGCTTCCACACGGACAGGTGATCAGCTTTGTGAACGAATACCATGATGAAAATGGAAACTTCCAACAGGGTGGATCCTTTGCCCCAACGCTTAAACTGAAGTTGAAAGGTGATACTTCTGAAATTAAGCGTGAGATGGGTGAAGGTGAAATTCACGGGTAAGTTTTGATGAACAAAGCCGGCACGACCTGCCGGCTCCCTGTTTATAAATAAGGAGGAGAACGATGAAAACAAATACATGGATGAAACGTTCCTTTTTAGTGACGACCGCTCTTGTTTCCACGTTGGCATTTGGCAGTTCTGTTTCTGCAGAAACCAGTCAGACTTCCAACTGGACGATTGAAGATGCCTCACAGATTGAGCGCACGAAAGATACAACCGCCCCTTATATCGAGCCGGATTTTGAAAAAATGGCTCCAGAACTTCATGTTTGGGATACGTGGCCGCTTCGTAACAAAGACGGCTCGGTCGCCAAAGTGAACGGCTACTACGTGATTTTCTCCCTGACGGCTCCGTCCGACCTGCTTCCAGGTAAACGACATGATGTAGCGACGATCCGCTACTTCTATTCCAAAGACGGCAAGAGCTGGGAGCTTGGCGGAGAGGCGTTTGATCCAACAGGCGCCTACGGTTCAAGGCAGTGGGCAGGCTCTGCGATGATTGAAGACGGTGAACTGAACCTGTTCTATACAGCTACAGGTCGTAAAGGGGAGGAGGGCGTCACCTATGAACAGCGTCTTGCTCTTGCTAAAGGGGAAGTGAACGCATCTTCTGAAGGCATTTCCTTCGAAAACTTCGATCACTCCATCATCCTTGAGCCTGAAGGCGAGCACTATCAGACTGAGGAGCAGGCAGAACAGGGTGACATCGGCTACACGTTCCGTGATCCATGGTTCTTTGAAGATCCAAAAACAGGGAAAGACTATATCTTGTTTGAAGGAAACTCAGCCGGAACACCAGCGGAGCGTACGCTGGATACCGATTATATCGGAAGCGGTTCTTTCCAGGATGACTTCAGCTTCACAGACGAAGGATTTGCAAAATTATTCAACGGGGCGATCGGAATTGCTGAAGCAACGAACGATTCCTACACCGAATATGAAGCTCTACCACCAATTCTGGAAGCGAATTACGTCAACCAGGAGCTTGAGCGTCCCCATATCGTAACCAAGGGTAATCAATACTACCTGTTCACGAATACACATGAACACAAATTTGGTCCGGACCTCGATGCACCGGACGGCCTGTACGGCTTTTCATCCGATGAGCTGACGTCCGGCTATGAGCCGCTGAATGACAGTGGGTTAGTCCTGGCCAATCCGGAAGAACACGCGTACCAATCCTACTCCTGGATGGTTCTTCCAAACGGAAAAGTGATCAGCTTCTATAACTTCCATGATCTTGATGGAAAGAACATCTCAGATCTTGGAGGAACGACTCCGGAGTATCAGATGTCCCACTTCGGTGGTACACTGGCGCCGACCATCAAGCTCGCGATCCAGAATGACAAAACCAAAGTCATCAAGGACGGCCATCCGGGAAAAATTAAATAACTTCGATTGAACCACCGGCTCTTCATAAGAGCCGGTGGTTTTTTGAATTTGTTATAAAAGTACAATTGTGAAAGATCAGCTGGCAGATTTTCTCACAAGTATTCCAATTATTTTTATAAATGGTAGAGTTATAGATGATTAGGGAGACCGGAGGAGTGTAGGAAAAGACTGAGCCGTCAGGGAAGGTGCCCCACTTCTGCTTGTGAGAAAAGATTAGATTCCCAAGGCTCCCTGAGGAAGCG
The DNA here is from genome assembly GCF_056158945.1 of Halobacillus sp. ABH2_015. NCBI lineage: Bacteria > Bacillati > Bacillota > Bacilli > Caryophanales > Bacillaceae > Halobacillus > Halobacillus sp. ABH2_015. The sequence continues at coordinate 3,422,223 of NZ_JBSWUG010000002.1, read as the reverse complement.
GTCCGAAAGCGTACGGTCCGCGATTATATCCTTCTTGGCGGGGGGGATTGTCGTGGATGTCAAAGAACCTTGAATGAAACCTGCCAATAGGGCAGGCGATTAACCTCTGATTCCTTTTGTAAAAACTCTGCAAATCCAGTAAAAATCTCTCCTGATAGGTTCACAGTTCTGGTGGGGTCCGATAAGCTGAAGGGATACATAGGAGGAAGAGAGAAATGGAGATGGTGATGAGTGAATGATTTAAGGACCCCTGAGAAAAGATTCCGTCCGGAAATCGAAGGCGTGCGTGCGGTTGCCGCCTTCCTTGTGGCGGTGTACCATATATGGCTTGGATCGGTTTCCGGCGGTGTGGATGTATTCTTTATCGTTTCCGGTTACTTGATAACGACCTCCCTGCTTTCCAAAATGCTCAAGCAGGGAAATATCCATTTAGGAGAATACCTGCTGGGGCTCGGACGCCGGCTGTTCCCGGTGGCGTTTATCGTCGTGCTGTTCACCCTTGCCGGCTCCATCTGGATTCTTCCGCAGGCCCAGTGGAAGCAGATCATCTCTGAAGGATTCGCTTCGGTGTTTTATTTCCAGAACTGGCAGCTGGCCTTCAGTTCCGTTGATTACCTGGCTCAGAACAACCAGGCAAGCCCTTTTCAGCATTTCTGGGCCTTATCTGTACAGGGACAGTTTTACATAACCTGGCCGATTGTCATCACGGCCGCGTATTTTCTTGCGCGGAAGGTTTTGAAAACGCCGGTCCGGAAAACACTGCTCGGTGTGCTGCTCACATTGTTCGTGCTATCTATCTCGTACTCTGTTTACAAAACGGCTGTAAACCAGCCGTGGGCCTACTTTGATACGTTTGCGCGTGCGTGGGAGTTCAGTCTCGGAGGCATCGTCGCATTGCTGCTGCCTTATGTGAAGCTGAACAGACATGTGTCTGTGATTCTTGGATGGACCGGCCTGGCCGTTATTTCGCTTACGGGTATTCTGCTTCCGGTATCTACTGTTTTTCCCGGGTGGGTCGCTCTTTTACCGGCCTCCGGCGTGATTTTTGTTATTATATCGGCTGAAAACAGCGGTGGCTTCGGTGTGGACCGTCTGTTAGGCTCCAAGCCTTTCCTCAAATTCGGAAGCATTTCCTACGGGTTTTATTTGTGGCACTGGCCGCTTTTGATTTTCTATTTTGCCTGGTTTGATACCGGTCAGGCATCGATATTCGCCGGGGCGGTCATTATAGCAGCTGCCCTTGTGCTTGCTTATGTAACGGTAACCTACATTGAAGCGCCTGTTCGTAACTTGAGCGTGAAAACGTCGAAGGTGAAAATCGGAAAAGCGCTCACCGCCTTGATTGTCCCTGTTCTTCTCGTCAATGGCGGATGGAATTTTTACGTGAGTCAGATGCAGGGAAAGGCTTATGAGGCGGGGGACTATCCAGGTGCTCAGGCCGTCTTCTATAACGTAGATGCGGAAGAACTGGATCCTTATCCATCGACTATTGAAGTGCAGGAGGAGCTGCCGGCCTTTTATGAGGACAGAGAATGCTTCATGTATACGAGTGAAGAAGGGATGAAAACTTGTTCAATGGGAGAAACGGAGAATCCCGACTATACGGTTGCCCTCGTCGGCGGATCCCATTCGGGACACTGGTTCCCGGCCCTCAGTGAACTGTCTGATGACCTGAATTTGAAAATCGAGCTTTACAATAAGGATGCCTGCCGGTTCTCCAACGATGATTTTGACGGGTTGTTGAACGAAACGTGTATGGACTGGAATGAAAAAGTGCTGCAGGATCTCCAGGAGGACCCGCCGGACCTTGTCTTTACAACATCCACCGTCAACAGTGGAACGACGGTGCCGGACGGCTATCTTGAACAGTGGAAGAAACTTGAAGGGACGACCCATATCATGGCTGTCCGTGATAATCCGCGGATGAAAGAGGATACGCCGCTCTGCATTGAGGAAAAGGGGTCGATCGAGGATTGCTCGGTTTCCAGAGATGAAGCTTTATCCGATGTCGTTCCATGGGAAAACACGGATGGGATCCCGGAGAATGTCACATTTGTGGATTTGTCGGATTACTTCTGCGGGGAAGAAGTGTGTGAGCCTGTCATTGGTAATGTGATTGTCTACCGCGACAAGCACCACTTGAGTACAGCTTACTCCAAAACCCTTGCGCCCGCATTGAAGGAGCCTTTAGAGGAAGCGCTGCAGAAACAATCCTGATAAAACGGCAGGAGAACGTCACATGTTCTCCTGCCGTTTTTATTTGTCCACCCGTTTTAAAAGTCCTCGCTGTATACTCTGCCGTTCTGGTCGATATAGACCGAGGAAATCATCGTCCGGGCGAACTTTTCTTTTTGGTAGGTTCCTTGTACTTCGATGGTCAGGCTGTACACACCTTCTCCGAGCTTCGGAAGCTGGTAGACACCGTCCGACTGCTTCTTCGCTTTCAGTTTTGTTTCTTTTTCCCGTCCGTTTTTATAGTGGGTGACGGTCATATCTGTCTTATATTTCAGACGGGTATCTTTGTTTTTCACTTTCAGCTCGTCCACATTCATGGAGGCGCTGATTTTATCGTTCAACTCACTGTCAAAGGAGGTGTTGAGCAGATAGGATTCTCCGCCAGGGCTCCGGGCTTCCAGTTTCCATCTGCCTGCTGCGGGGTCATCGATTCTCAATGTGTGATGATAGGATCCTTCAAGCACCTCGGTTTCATCCTTCGCGGCTTTAAAGCCGCTGTAGGTTTTTTTATCAGGGGAGACAAGCTTCAAGTCAACATCCGGGCTGGAACTGATCCAGTCGAAGGTGACGGCGTCTGCTCCGGATTCTACAATAACGGTCTCCCGTGTGCGTCCTGTGTATTCGCCGCCTGAGACGTACTGGCCGGCCGCCGGCTCGGATTCTTCTGACACAGCGGCTGTTTCGAGTCCGAATGCCGCCAGCGGAGCGGTCTCATTCAAGTAAGGACGGAAAAGGGGAAACGTGGAGGAGCCTTCTTTAATGCTCGTGTGATCCCATTTTCCAACTTTCAATTCCTGGGCGTAAGGAAGGCGTGAGCTTTTCACTGTGACCGCCCCATCGTTGCTGCCGTAAGAGCTTAAGTACAAGCCTCCCCAGTACAGGGAGCTGCCGAAGCTGCCCCATTCCGTACCGCCGAACGTGTAAAACGGGACGGCATCGATTCCTGGTCTGCTGTCGGTGGTGGAGCGGAAATAGCTCATGTATCCAGTCTGCAGGGAATAGGTGGCTTCATTTTTACTGCCGATGATTCCCGCAAGCCATCCGGCCCAGCTGCTGTAAGCGAGATCGGCAAGCTGCGAGCCGTGGTGCGGGGAGGATAAGGTAATGACACGATCCACATAGGGAGACGCACTGTGATGAACAAGCGCCGCCTGTGTATCAATGCCGCCTTTGCTGTGAGCGACGATAACGACTTTTTCACCGAAATGATGATACATGTCTTCGATTTTTCCGGCCAGCAGCTCCCCGTTGTCCCACATATCTTTTGTTGGGTACAAATCGATAAAGGCTGTTTCGTAGCCGTTATCGAGAGCGGTGATATACATATCATTACTCTCGTACCACGTCTCTGATGAACTGTTGAGGCCGTGAATGAAAAGAATGGGGCGTTTCTCTTCTGTTACAGAGGCGGGCGTGTCTCCCACGTACCATTCCCCGGGATTCCCGGAGGCTCCATCTTTAATGGAGCCGGCGTGGCTGGTGATGGGAAAAAAGAAAAGCAGGAAAGCGCAGGTAAAGAGACCTTTGGTCAGCAGATCCATGTACATTCTCCTTCACAATTGAATTGAGGAGGTCATGAGGTTTGATCCAGGGGTGTCCACCATTTCTATCGTACGCAACCTGGAAAATCTGACAAGGTGCATTGGAAACAGGCAGAAAGTCCGGGAAGGGAAGGAGCGTCTGCATCAGGAGCGGAAGAAAACGAAAAGGTGTGATTTCTACTCCCTAAATCCCCCATGGTTTCATAGGATAGAGGAGGGGAGGAGTGGTTGAGGTGGCTGAGGCTGTTTCACGCGGGAATAATTTAATTTTCATGACGGAGCCGGGAGGTCAGACGGTTGAATCAGGGGCTACCGTGGATGTAACGAAAGATCTGCCCGGCGGCATTGATGTCCGCCCGTTCTACTCCATCCGGGTGGCCGGCGGCAACCGGGTGGTATCGGAAGGGCCTGTCACGTTCAAATTGATTGTGAAAGTGGAAGGTGTGAATTTCCTCCTGCTGGATTCTTTCCGGGTCATTCCGGGACAGCAGTTTACAAGGGTTTTTAATGTACCTGGGACGGGACTGACGATAAAAACAGAGGCAGATGGAGGAACGGGGCTGAATGCCGTGGATGTTGTGGTGTTCGGATATAAATTTTGACGGCAGGGATTTTCCCTGTTTTTATTTTTGTAAAAAGGCCCCGCTGCCGAGGCCGTTATTTTTTCTGAATGATATAGGTTGCCCGGTCCGTCGTGACAATAAAGCCCTCCGGACTGTATAGGTACTGCGTCGTATCCTGCAGAGGAATTTCGTAATAGGGTGCTGGGAGCGGCTCCATCTGCTGAGGGCCGATTTCCGCTTCGCCATCTCCATATAAAAACAGGGAATGCATAGGCAGGTATTCATCCAGACGTGCAGCATCCGTCCCGTAAGCGATGTGATCCAGATGCATCTCTGTTGTATCCTTATCGTTCAGTTCCAGTTTCGTAATGACAATATCGGCACCGCTCCATCGCTGGAAGCGTTCGTTGAAATGTTCAATCGTTAATGGTTGTCCATCCATGATGAGATCCCTCCTGACTTTATCGTCTCCAAAGGAAACCCGCTCTACGCTGTTAAATAGTGGTCGCGGGGGGAATGGAAGGGGGAGGAGGGAAATCGATGGCCGATGATTTAAAAGAAGCCCGCCAGCTGCTCAGCAGGGCGGTTGATATTCAAAGCAGACTGGGACGTTCAGATGTCCGTAACGAGCTCATCCACCGGTCGGTGCCTGTCTTATGGCTCGGGGAGAGGCGGGATCATCCGATCGTCACCATTGGGACAAACCCGACGTCCCGATATGTTTTGAACGACCAGGCTGAATGGCAGACGACGGCGCAGTCATTTGACAAGGAAAGTGCAGATCTACTCGCATCTTTTCAAGAAGATGATGACCGGCAGACAGCCGTCATCAGGAAATATGAGGATTATTTTAAGGGGGAAGAGGCGTATACCCGATGGTTTGGCAGAAAGGGTGGAGCGAAGCTTGAGGGGTTTATGAACGGGATGGGAGCTTCTTTTTATCAAAACGAGCCCCCTCTTGTTCATGTCGATGCTTTTCCTTTTCCGACGCTCCAGTTTATGGGTAAAATAAAAAAGAAAGAGAAGCTGCTGCGTCTTCCTGAAGTAACGGCAATGCTTGAAGAAACGCTGCATTATTTACAACCTTCCCTTATCCTGCTGCTTGGCAGAGAACACAGGAGAAGGTTTACAGATGTCTATGATGTGTCCTACGATTCATCCATGAACGTAGAAGGATTCCCTTCTGCCCGGTTTCATTTCGGTACATCCCCCACCTTTGATGTACCTGTCATCGGCCTCGATTTCAAGCCGTCCGAGCCGTTTCTGGGCCTAGGCAGCCGTGTGGATGATCGTGGGGCACATCACGGGCGGTATGGAAAACGGGAAAGTCAGAGGGATATCGGTGCATATATTCGAGAGTGTTTTTTGAAAAGGGGAGAAGGAGTATGAGAATGAGACTGGGAGTGCTGTTTCTGTTCAGTCTGGTTGTAATAAGCGGCTGTGTGCAAGGCGATGTGAAGCTGACCGTCAACAAAGATAAAAGCGGTGAGGCACAGGTGCAGATTGGTGTGAACGAGGAAGAGGCGGGTCTGTTCATGGAGCGGATGCAGGGTGTGATTGATGAAGCGGAACAGGACCTCGAATCCCGCGGCTATCAGGTGGAACCTTACGAAGAAGATGGCTACACCGGGTTTACCGCCGGAAAGGCTTTTGAAAACGTCGAGGAAATCCAGGTTCCGGATCAGCTGGAACAACCGGCAGCCGCTGGAATCGGGGATGTGATGGAAGGTCTACCCGTAGAATGGTCGGAGGAGCCCGGGTGGTTTACGACTACATATCAGGTGGAAGGTGAAATAAATCTTGAAAACAGCGGAATCATGGGCGGGATGCAGCAGATGGTTTCGGATCAGCTGGATCTGACGTTCACACTCGACCTTCCGATCGCACCGAAAGACCACAACGCCGACCGGACAGACGGAAATGAACTGCAGTGGGATATTCAGACTGCCGGTACAACGAATATGATGGTGGAACTCGCCGTCCCTAACATTCGGAACATCATCATTACCGCTGTCGCAGGTCTCCTGATCATTGGATCCCTCCTCTTTTATCTACGGAAAAAACGGAAAACGAGGCAGGACTGAAAAAAGCCGCCGGACATGAGGATGTCCGCGGCTTTTCTCTATTTTGTCCCTTCTTCAAAAGCGGTCTTCATCTCCCGCATCGATTCGTACAAGTCGATGATCGGAAACGGATAATTTTCTCCGAGCTGAACCCCGTACTGTTCCTGTTCAATCATTCCCATTGCCCTCGGCTTGAAAATCCAAGGTACGGGCAGTTCACGAAGCTCAGGGACCCACCAGCGCAGGTAATCGCCATCAGGATCATAATCCTCCGCCTGTTTTTCCACGTTAAAAACCCGGAAGGAAACAGCATCATTTCCGACTCCCGCGATATACAGCCAGTTGCCGTAGTTGCTGCTTACGTCATAATCGACGAGTTGTGATTCAAACCAGGCGGCCCCGATCCGCCAGTCCAGACCGAGGTTCTTTGTAAAAAAGCTCGCCACATTCTGGCGTGCCCGGTTGGACATGAAACCGGTCTGTTTTAATTCCCGCATGCCCGCATCTACGAGCGGATAGCCCGTGCGGCCGTCCATCCACGCCTGCAAATGCTCCTCGTTTGTTTTCCAGGGGATCTCCAAACCATTCAGCCCTGTCCTGTAGAAGAGACGATCGCCGTATTTCCGGTGAACGAGGTGGAAGTAGTCCCGCCAGAGCAGTTCGAAATATAGCATATAGGTCGACTTGTTTTTCGTATGGTTATTTTCATAGTGCTGGATCTGCTCATACACGACCCGCGGGGACAAATTGCCGTTCGCCAGATATGGAGAAAATTTAGAGGAATCGTCTTCTAGAAGCATCCCGTTTCTCGTTTCCTTATAAACCCGGAGGCGGTCCTTAGTAAAGATGTAGTCCCGGAGCCGTTGTTTAGCCGCTGTCGATCCGCCATGGTAACGCGGCTCTTTCCACTCGTTCTCCAGGCCTGAGGCAGCTACGTCCGGAATCTTCCCTTCCTCTATCCTATTTGGAAGCTCCACTTTCACAGCTGCTTGAGGTGGAGCGATCGCTCTAGGCGGCGTCACCCCATTTTTTTCGATTCTTTTTCTGAACTGGGAAAACGTATCCGGCACATCCCGGGTGGAAAACGGCAGGTCTTCCGGCGGAAACAGGTTATGTCCGTGATCGACGTAAAAAGGTACGCCGGGCAGAGCCTTTCGAACTCCTCTTTCGGTCTGCTGCTCTTCCGTTGCGATTTCTTCATGAAGGTACACACCGTTAATAGTCAAATCATCGGAAAGCTCGAGGAAAGCTTCTGCTGGGTCCTTGTACCTAATCAATAGGGGGACGTTCAGTTCAGCGAGATTCGTCCGCAGATCCTCCAGACTCTCCTGGATAAATTGTGCCCGGTGACGCCCGGTTTTTTTAAAACCATAGGAAAGGTCTCTGTATTCATATGGATCGAAAATATAAAGTGCGATGACCGGATGCCCTGCTGTGACAGCTCTAGTCAAGGGTTTATGGTCGTGGACACGCAGGTCATTCCGGAACCAGACAATCGAATAGGTGCTCATCGTCATTCTCTCCCTTTTTCTCCTAGTGTACCCTGTGGAGGACGCTTGTTCACACTTTTCATCGGTTGGATGTGTCTTTATTCGACAACATCGGGTATAGTTAAAATAGACCATTCAACGAAAGAGTACATCATCTATATTTTGTTGTGTACGGCCTGGGAGGGTAGCGGACACACGATAGGGGAGAGGAAGAAATGGAGCGTTTTCGTAAAAAATGGATGCGGAAGTCTGCAGTAATATTGACGGCGTTCACTTTGTTCACAGCAGGAGCATCGGCTGCAATTCCTCATCAGGTAGAGGCGAAAAGCTGGAAACAGGAAGTTCATACAGAGGAAGGAAAATACCCGGATCTCATCGTATACGGAGTCTACAAGGATTTGAAGCAGGAGACCCGGGGCCCACTCTCGTATAAAGAAACCAAAGCTTCTATCGATAAGATGAGCAAATCGGAAGTTATGGACCATTATCTGGATCGAAATAACCGCAGGGTCACGCCTTATACATTGATGAGAGTAGTGGATGCTGTGTACGGCATAGATCTTCAGGCTATATCTGATCTGGGGGTTGGAAAGCAGACAGCCACCTATTCAGATGATGTCCTGGACCGCATCAGGAAAACGGCATCCCCTTGGGAACTGAGCGATGAGCGGATTGCGAAGCTTTCGAAAGTCCGCGTGATGCAGTTGTACTGGCTGTCATTTGAAGAAAGACTGACGGCCGAGGAACGGTATACGATGATCAATGAAATCTTTGGAGTGAATTTAGTAGGCATTGCAGGATTGGAAGGAACGGGAGTTGCCCTTTTCTCAAAAAATCAGTGGATTTCGCAGTATGATACGGACTTATTCATTGTAGAGACCGGCAGTGATGATGTGGATGTGTGGGTATATCCGACAGAGTATTTCAAGCAGCAGACGGGCCTTGAAGAAAATCCAGAGGAATTGAACAATCGTTTGACCAAGCTGGGCTTCTCCTATAGTGAAGAAAAAGGCGCCTTTTATTACGCTGATCCGAACGGTGAATCGGTTCCGGATGCTTTCAAGGGACAGACGCTTGGAACCATCATTGGATTCATCCAGGAAAAGTATAAAGATCTTTTAGAAACAGAAAACGCTGCGTGAGACCGCAGCGTTTTTTTGTATGCTTTATTCCAGGTTCCACAACTTTTGCTGCACAGGATCGTCAGGATCAATGAAGATCGTACCATGCTCGTCAGGCTTCAGGCGTGTTTCGTAGAGGCCTTTTCCGGTTAATGCCTTCAATGTTTCGCTCTGTCTTTTTTCAACAGCCCGCAGGCGTTCGATTTGCATCCACATCTCTTCTTCTGTCACATCATCGCCTCCTGTTCCTTTATGGTAACATCAGATTTTACTCTATGTTTTTCTAACCCTATGATGGTAAAAATGGAAATTCAAATGTTATCCTGATTATGGAAAAGGAGGAGGAGCTTTTGAAAAACATAATTCGATGGCTGGCAGCGCCGATAGCTGTTCTCATGATCTTTGGTATTCAGCTGACGCTTGAATATAGTTCTTATCACGTTCCGTTTGGTGTAGGGATGGAGGGGGAAACCGTTGAAAAATATAATTGGAGGGGGGAGGTTGTTGAAACAGCCCCGCTTCCATCTGAGAATGTTTCCCACAACGGCACTCTTATTGTTGAAATGGAATTGAAAGAGGCGTTTGGACTTCTCATTTCGATTATCGCAGCTTTTCCATTATTCCTGCTGATGGATGTTGTTCTTAAACGTCTTGGTATTCAGAGTACCGGGTTATTGCCGAAGAGGTGGGAGAATGTAATCAAATGGGGATCGATCGCCTTTCTATTCGTTCTGTTGATGTTTACGTTCTTTATGTTCCAGGAGGCTGTTGAAGAAGGGCGGTCCTTTTTTGATGCTTTACCATAATACATAAGACCTGTGCAGCCAGCTTTTAACCCTATATCTAAAGCCTGTCCTGTGATCAAACCTTGATCACAGGACAGGCTTTTCTTTTGAATTTACTGTTTCTTTTTCAACACGTCAACAAAGTGGGCGAGGATTCTTGCGGTCATTCCCCAGATCACCTTGTCTCCATATTGATAAAAATATTCTTCCATCTGACGCGTGCGCCAATTGTAATTTTCACCACCCGGGATGAGCTCGTAGGGGAAGTTTTCCGCCGGCTGGGCCTCGAAATGGACGTAGTGGATTTCCGGATCCTGGTCCATAAAGAAGGAAAGCGGAACGGTAAAGAGCTCCTTCACTTCATCCGGATTCTTTTCAAAGGCACTTTCGTCGGTATTCAAGTACCCTGCAAAAGCGTAGACGATCATTCCGAACGGGGAGACGAGATAGTCGAGCGGATGGACGTCGGACAGTTGTCCGCGGCGGATGCCTAATTCTTCCTCCGTTTCCCGGATGGCGGCCTGACGTGCAGAAGAATCATCTGGATCGATTTTTCCGCCTGGGAAACAGATCTCTCCGGGCTGGCGCCTTAGTGTATTGGCCCGTACCTCGAACAGAACGTGGATGTCTCCATCCTTTTCCATGAGCGGCAGAAGGACAGAGAATTTACGGAACTGTTCGTGACCGAGCACAGAAGGCTGGTGTTGTTTCATTTGATCGAGTATATGTTTCGAATTCATCGTTTCACCTCATGCCTTTACTATACCAGACCGCACCGTCCGGGAGGAAAAGAGCCGCTCGACAATTACAGCGCTTCTTTGATCACCTTTTTGTAATATAAGACAGAAAGGAGACCGAAGATGGAATATAAAGCTGTGTAGACGCCCATCACCATCAGCATCGGTGTCCAGATTTCATTACCGAAAAAGAACCATCCGGACTTCACGGCGAAGTAGCTGTGCAGCAGACCGATCAAGAGCGGCACCCCGAAGTTGAAGAGCTGTTTGCCTTGAATGCCGCGCAGAAGATCGCCCCTTGTAAAGCCGAGCTTCCGCAGTACCGTATAGCTTTCCTTTTCGTCTTCCCCTTCATCCATCTGTTTGAAGTAGAGGATGCAGCCGGAGGTGATGAGAAAGGTGAGTCCTAAAAAGGCGACGATAAACATGACGGCCCCCATGTTCTGTTTCTGGGAGGTTTCCACGTACCATTGGGACCGGTGCTCGAAACTTTCTGTTAAACCGGCTTCCTCAAACAATTGAAAAGCTGCTTCATTCCTGCTGTCATCCTCCAGATTAATCCCGGTATAAATAGAAGGTTCCAGCTGCTCTTTCATGTTCATAAACTGTTCCTCGGACACGACGCCGATCGGCAGACCGCCGGCGGTATAATAGGAGGAAATCACATAGTCTTCCCGCAGTCCTTGATAGGAAAGATCCACGGCGTCATTCTCAGACAGCCATTCCACTTTTCCATCGCCCTTTAAGGAAATATAGGACTGCATAATATCGTTGTAGCCGGTCATGATCATGCTTCCTCTTTCCAAGTCGAGCTCAGGCACGGCGGTTTCACTGATGACAGGAATGGTTGTATTTTCTGCGTTGAAATTCATATCCTCGAGGTCCACATCCAGAATATCCTCCACATTGAATTTCGCCTGCAGCACCTCCACCTGTCTGTAGGAATGGTCAAAACCTTCTTCCTCCAATGTATCGGAAAAGGCCATCGCTTTTTCTTCGTTGGTGATGGCAAAATCATCAGGAGCATTATTTTCCGCAAGGCTTTCCGCTGAGTACAGTGAAATATAGCTCAGTGCCAGCAGTCCGATAGCAAGGGCGGAAACGGTCGTAATCACGGTGAGCAGGAAGGCATTGGATTTCATCCGGAACATCATCGAAGACAGCGAAAGCACTTCGTTGATGTTCATATAGCCGGCTTTCCGTTTTCTAAGCAGGTTGCTGACAAAGCGCACAGAACCCTTGTAGAAAAAGTAGGTGCCGATGATCGTGGATGCCAGAATGAACGTCATGGCGATAAACAGCCCGTTGATCGAGGTAATATCCCCTTCAAACAGCTGTGTGGACACATAATAGCCCGAAGCAATCATTCCTATGCCGAGCACTCCCATGATGTGTTCCCACACGGAGAGTTTTTTCACTTTACCCTGCGTGCTCGAGGTAACACGGAAAAGGGAGAGGATGGACTGCTTCCGAATAAAGATGTACATCGTCGCCATAATGAGCAGGAAGATGCCCGCAAATACGATCACCGTCTGGGCAAGGGCCGCCATGGAGAAGTGCAGGTCGGCCACTTCATCAACATTGACAATCTTAAAAAAGCCCATGAGAATCAGCTTGGAAATCGCAAACCCGATAAAAATGCCGGCCGCCATCGATCCGAAGTAGATAATTAGATTCTCTACCACCAACAGCCGGAAAATCCGGTTTTTCGTCATGCCGATCAGCTGGAACAGTCCGATTTCCTGACTGCGCCTTTTCACGAATAAAGCATTGGCATAAAGGAGGAAAACGGCCACGATGGCAATCAATAGAACCGAAGCGACCATCAATCCTGCACTTCCTTTCACAGATCCGTCCTGACTCATCGCCGGGTCGTACTGAAGGGTCACGAAGGAAAAGTAAAGGGCGACGGAAAAGACGAGGGCGAAAACGTATAAGTAATAGTTCTTGATATTCTTTTTCAAATTTCGGAGGATCAGCTGATTAATGCTCATAGCTTACACCACCCAATACACCCTGGGTTTTCATGATGTCCTTCAAAAATGCCTCCCGCGTCTGTCCACCTTTATTCAACTGGGTGTAGATCTGCCCGTCGCGGATGAAGATGACGCGGCTGCTGTAGCTCGCAGCTACCGGGTCGTGCGTGACCATCGCTATGGTGGCTTCCCGTGTGTCATTCAGGCCGCTCAATTTGCCCAGCAGATCGGATGCGGACTTGGAATCCAATGCCCCTGTCGGCTCATCGGCAAAAATGATGCTCGGTTCATGGATGAAGGCCCGCGCCGCTGAAGTCCGCTGCTTCTGTCCACCTGATATTTCGTTCGGGTACTTGTTTTGGACATCCTCGATGCCAAGTTCTTCGGCAAGCGCGTTGAATTTCCGCTGCGCCTCTATACGATCCGTTTTCGAAATAGAAAGCGGAAGCAGAATGTTTTCCTTCACCGTCAGTGTGTCCAACAGGTTGTATTCCTGAAAAATGAACCCGAGATGATGCTTTCTGAACTCTGCCAGCTGTTTGTCCTTTTGTCCGGTAATTTCCTGCCCGTTGATCACGATCGATCCGTGACTGACCGGGTCAATAGAAGAGAGGACGTTCAACAAGGTCGTTTTCCCGGAACCCGATGCGCCCATGATGGTGACAAACTCCCCTTTATCAATCGTGACATCGATGCCTTCCAAAACGTGCTGCTTCATAAATTTGTTTCCATAGCTCTTATGGATTTTTCTTGCTTCTAATAAACTCATTCATTCAACCTCCTTTTTCATCTGACTTCATTGTACGTTTACCGGGGACGTGTTTCCTTCGATTCAGCTAACAAAAGAGGGGGTGGAAGTGACACTTTTGTCACATGGTTTTCATTTAATAAGAGCTCTCCCGATAGGTTTGGAAAAAGCAGACCAGGGTTCACCTTAGAAGCTTAAATGAGGTTCAAGTCACGTTCGTACGTCGACTTTGGAGGTGCAGAATAACTCAGGGTTTTACATGAGTGGTCCTTTTGTTTCGTTAAAAAGTACCCCTGGGGTTATGAACAAAGTCTATAATCCCTAAGATACCTGCTGTAATGAGTAATAGAGCCAAAGCGATGAAAATCATCCGGGTGATCTTGTACGACCATTTTTCCGATTTAAAATCTCTTATCCCTTGTAAAGGGAAAAAGAGTAAACACAACCCGGACAAGAGTGTAAAAATAAACATGAACGATCCGCTCCCTATTCATGTGGCTGCTAGTCTATACGATGCGGCTCTTCTATACGTTTCACGAGGAGGAGAATCCATAAAAAAGTATCCTTCTACCATCAGGTAGAAGGATAGCGGTTAGTTCTTAGGACGCCACAGCTGTTCCATGGCAATGACAAGGGCGGTACCGACGAGCAGACCGTTGCTCATTAAGTTCTGCACAAGCGCAGGCATCGCAGAAAACACTTCCGCCGGAAGAAACATCGTCCCCATCCCGAAAAGGTAGGCAATGCCGACGATGGTAATCTTTCTGGAATCCAGAGGCTCCAGCGTGAAGTTGTTAATCGCGATTCCCACAAGCTGGACGAATGTCGCCATAAGCGCCGCGTTGGCAACCGAGGAGGGGATGCTTGAAATCACCCGTGTCACCGGCGGAAAAAAGGCTGTAAACAACAGCAGGATGGCAGCGTAGATGAACGGGTTTTTCCGCTTCTGCCCGGTAATGGCGATAAAACCTGCGGACGTAGCTCCCGGGACGTTGGCGACGGTTGCCATGCCGCCGGCAATCATCGTATTGATTCCGGAAAACATCGTTCCTCTGTCGACCTGGACGCCGTTATTTTCTTTACCTTCTCCTACTGTCTGTTTCACTGCTGTAATGGAGGCGACGATATTCGAAATCGAAATGACAGCTGTAATGAACGCCATCGGCAGCAGGCTCCACTCCAGCGTTGGTAGACCGAAAGCGAATAGCTCGGGAACTGAAAATACCGGCATCTCCGCTTCCGTCATCTGCCCGCCGAGAATCAAACGGTGAATGACCCAGCCGATCACAATGCCGATGAAAACGGCATAGCTGCTCAGCCATCCTCTGGCAAACGTCGATAATCCGAGCACAATAAAGAACGTCAGAAAGGCAAGGACTGCGGTCGTTCCCTGGATTGTTCCACTGTCTCCCTGCAGACCGAGCATCCCTTTCAGCAGCGTTCCACTCAGCTGTACGGTCAAGAACAGGAAGAATGCCCCTGTCACAAGAGGAGTGAAGATGGGCAGGATTTTCTGCGACACTTTAAACGCCCCAAACAGGAACAAAAAACCGCCTGTCATGATCATCGTCATCTCCAGCGCCTGAAGTGTTCCTGTATAACTGCCGCCTGCTTCTGCACCGGTCATGGCCATAACGGTAAAGATACTGACCCAGATGCCTGCGGGAATTTCCATGATCGGCAGACGGTGGCCGAACAGCCCTTGAAGCATGGAAGCGATCCCAACGGTAAAGAAGGTCCGCTGGATCAATCCGGCGGTTTCTATGTAGTCTAATTGATAAATCGATCCGATCACAATCGGCAGCGCAACCGCATTAGCAAGCAGAAAGACGAACCATTGGATGGTTTCAAGCAGGCTGGCTGCCGGACTGGTTTGATTCAATGTTAACACTCCCTCAAAAAACAGTGGTAAAGAATAACTATGAGTGTATCACTTTCTATCCTGTTGTGGGGGACGATCCGGGCGGTTCCTGATCTTGGTGAACGTATTCGGTTCCGGGAACCAAAGCGTGAACGTGGATCCCAGGCCGGGTTCCGATTGAACATCCAATTCAATGTTCAACGGGCGGCGGATGCGGTCAACGAGGTAAAGGCCCATCCCCGATGCTGCTTCAGTTTGGTGAGCGGTTGTTGACGTGAACCCTTTTTCGAAAATGCGTGGCCTGTCCTGTGCTGCTATGCCCCGCCCTTGATCAGCAACCGTAAGAAAAGATCGGCCACTCTTTCTGCCGCTTGTTACCGTAATGTCTGAGGAAGGGCTGTATTTAATGGCGTTCGATAGCAATTGACGGATCATAAAGGAGAGCCATTTCGCATCCGTCAGAACAGATTTCTGATCCAGCTCAAGGTCAAAGCCGATGCCTTTCTGCATGCACCACGATTTCAAGGTTTTAATTTCACTGAACAATAAAGGCTCGAGCGCGGTTTCTTCTATGTATAAGTCATTTTCAATAAAAGGGATCCGCTTCCGGTGCAGCTGCTGGTCGAGCAGAAGATGGATCCGCATCCATTCATAGGTCAGACGCGAGCGCAGCGGGTAGTCTTCAATCCCTTCGATCATCAGCTTCATCGCAGTCATCGGCGTTTTCACTTCATGGATCCATCCGAGCAGGTCATCTTTTTCCTCCTGCAGAAGATCCTGATGATGGGCAGCTTCCTTTTTCAATCGTTCCAGCTGCTCCCGGATGCTCGTTTCAATGACGGACTCCAAGGGACTCTCAGCTTCAGGAATCGTGGTCAGATCAAGGTCATTGTCCCGCTCCACCAACTGCTTGTAAAACCGGGTCTCCTTCTGGAAACGGAGGAGCAGAAACAAGCTGAAAATGATCAGCGATAAAAATACGTAATACGTAACGGCACGGAATGGGAGGGACGAGTCGAGGTATCCAATAAGGAGGGCAAGCAATTGAAGGGACATGAACAGAAGAATCCAGCTCAGCTTTTCCCGCATATAGGTGAAAATCATGAGCCTGCCTCGTCTCTGGCTGTATACCCTTGCCCGACTTTTGTTTCGATGACGTGTTCCAGACCAATCTCATTCAGCCGTCTGCGCAGCCGGTTCACATTGACTGTGAGTGTATTGTCACTCACGAAGCGTTCATCCTCCCACAGCTTTTGAATGATTTCCTCACGGGAGACCACTTTGTTCTTTTTTTCGAGCAGCTGCTTTAAAATGAAGCTTTCATTTTTTGTTAAATCAATGGACGTATCGTTTGCCGTCACCCGGCCCCGCTCAAAGTCCACCGTTGCGCCAAACCAAGTCTGCAGTTCAGAGGCGTGGGTGTTGTAGTTGTAGACACGTCGGAGAATGGCCTGGATTTTAGCGATCAATACTTCAAAGTGGAACGGTTTCTGTACAAAATCATCGGCTCCAAGATTCATCGACATGACCATATCCGTCGGGTGATCCCTGGAGGAAAGAAAGATGATGGGGACGTTGGAATGCTCCCGGATCATCCGGCACCAGTGGAAGCCATCGAACTTCGGGAGCTGGATATCGATGATCACAAGCTGCGGTTCAACGGACGTGAATATTTCCATCACCCGGCTGAAATCCTGCACCCCGTGAACCGCATACGACCACTGGGACAGCCTTTCCTGCATTTCCTGAAACAATGTCCGGTCATCTTCAATCAACAGTACATCAAACACATCGATCCCTCCGTTTTTCCGTTATTTACCTTTTGCTATTATAGCAGACAAGCGAGGGTTTCCCTATTGTACTTTTGTAACGCTTGACCGCGGTGAATTTTTTGAACATTTCAGCATCTTCCTCTTTCATTTGTTTGAAGGAGGGCGTACAATGAGTACTAATATTTCCGCCTGTGATGGCAGGTGAAACCAATCGAAAAGGAGTCTTATCTATGTCCCTACCAATCGTCGAAGCCGCCTATAAAAAGGAGAAACCCGAAACGGAGCAGATTCCTTTTGGAAGAACGTTCACGGATCATATGTTTGTAATGGATTATGAAGAAGGGAAGGGCTGGCACGAGCCCCGCATCGTTCCTTACGAGCCCCTGACGCTTGATCCGGCCGCCATGATCTTCCATTACGGGCAGACTGTATTTGAAGGATTGAAAGCCTACCGTACAGACGACGGACGTGTCCTGCTGTTCCGTCCGGAAAAGAACTTTGAGCGCCTGAACCTATCCGGTGACCGTCTCAGCATCCCACCTGTCGATGAAGACGAGGTACTGGGCTACTTGAAGGAGCTTGTCGCTCTGGAAAAGGACTGGGTACCGGAATTTGAGGGAACTTCGCTATACATCCGTCCGTTCATCATCGCTACGGAACCGAGCCTCGCTGTTGCTCCGTCCAAATCGTATAAGCTCATGATCATCATGTCACCGGTCGGTCCGTACTTCTCCGGAGGAATCAAGCCGGTTACCATTAATGTGGAAGACCAGTTCACAAGAGCCGTCAAAGGCGGAACCGGAATGGCTAAAACCGCCGGTAACTATTCGTCCGGCTATCAGGCCCAGGCGAAGGCAGCGAAGGAAGGCAATGCTGACGTCCTTTGGCTGGATGGTGTGGAAAAGCGCTACATTGAAGAAGTCGGCAGCATGAACATCTTCTTTAAAATCGATGGGGAAATTGTGACCCCTGCTTTGAGCGGAAGCATTCTGCAGGGGATTACACGAACATCAATCATTGAAGTACTGAAAGAATGGGACATTCCAGTGACCGAACGCCGCATCTCTATTGAAGAGTTGTATGAAGCGTATGAACAGGGAAAACTGGAGGAAGCGTTCGGAACTGGAACAGCGGCCGTCATTTCTCCCGTCGGTGAGTTGAACTGGCTTGGGAAGAAAATGGTGATCAACGACCACGAAATCGGTGCGCTCTCCCAGGAGCTGTATGATACGATTACAGGCATTCAGCGTGGAAGAAAAGAAGACAGCTTCGGCTGGACCATCGAAGTATAAGAAAGCAGAAAAAGGCTGCCGGGAACATGTTCCCGGCAGCCTTTTTTCTGTCAACCGACCATATGGGCTTTTGGTGCTTCTTTAGGCTGAAGACTGTTGTAGGTCTCCATGACGCGGGCGGTCTCTTCTTCCGTTAAGGGAAGGAGCGGGAGGCGGACGCCTCCGGTATGAACGCCCATTTCATTCAACACCGCCTTGACCGGGGAGGGACTCGGCGCTGAGAAAACAGCGTGCATGACAGGGAGAAGCTTTTGATGAAGACGCGCGGCAAATGGGGCGTCTCCTTCTCTGAAACTCTGAATCATCTGCTGCATCTCATTCCCGATGATATGGGAGGAGACGGAGACGATGCCGGTTCCTCCGATGGCGACAAACGGAAGGGTGTTGGAATCTTCCCCGCTGTATACCGAAAAGTCACGGTCTGTTTCACGGATGATTTCCGCCGCGGCTTCCAGGTCACCGCTCGCTTCTTTTACGGAAACGATGTTGTCAATCTCAGAAAGGCGGATAATCGTTTCCGGTTCCATGTTGACGACACTGCGTCCCGGAATGTTGTACAGCATGACCGGAAGGGAAGTGGCTGCGGCAATTTTTGAGAAGTGCTGGTACAGTCCTTCCTGTGTCGGCTTGTTGTAATAAGGAGTCACAAGCATGATGGCATCCACGCCTGTCTGTTCGGCTTTTTTCGTCAATTCAATGGATGCGCGGGTGTTATTGGATCCTGTACCGGCGATGACCGGGACGCGGCCGTTTACAACTTCTACTACGTGTTCAAACAGCTGGAGTTTTTCATCCGTTGTCAGTGTCGGGGATTCACCGGTCGTCCCGCCGACAACCAGGCCGTCACTGCCGTTCTCGATCAAGTGGTTGACTAAAGCTCCCGTTGCTTCCAGGTCCATATTCTCGTCGTTGTCAAAAGGGGTCACCATCGCTGTCAGTACTTGCCCGAAGTTCATTAACCTCACACCTTTTCTTGTATTTTGTACGTTCGAGGTCGTGAGGGCCATACGGCAGTAAAATCAAAAACGACAGCATCAAGGGCTTCGATGCTGCCGTAGAAACTTTTATACCGTTCCTGCGTAAGATAGCCCTCCATATAGTTTCCTATATGACAGTTCTGTGCCTGTTGAGCATCAGACCCAGCTTCAGGACCATGAGAGTCCGTACACTTCGGCAATTTCCCCTTTCCGCATGCATCCATGGATCTCATTCTCCTCCACATGCGTACTCTTGTCATTGCACCTCTATCCTTACTTCAAATGAAATTTGAAATAAGAAACTATTTAGTTAATAAAAATAGTACCAAAATTCACGTCTGCTTACAACAGGGAAGTGCTAAAATCATGCTATTAGACAAAAATGGTCGCCAGGCACCGATGTCCGACTCATCTTTTTTATAAAGCTCTGTTAAAGTCTGTTGTTGATATTTTAAACGATTACTAAATCGTCTCCGTCTGGAATTAAGGGTCCGGTCCGTTGTTTACTCAGAGCATGGGATGGCAGGGAAAACCGTCCGCTTTCCGCGGGGAACGAAGTTTGAGGAGGCTCACGGTACCCCGCGGAAAGGGAGTCATTCCCAAGGCCGCCTCCTACAAATCCCATGACAGAAAGGGGTGATAGGAGCTCACATGTTAAATAACAACACCAAGCAATAACAGAGCCTTTTATAAAATCCGTCTGCAGGCGGAGGAAGAATCCATCCCGGGCACATCGAGAAGGACATGGATATTCCTTACACTTAAAGGAACTTACAAAAAAGGTGGGGGTAGTCATGTCCGGTTCATCCATTACCGTTTCTAAAGATACACCGTTGGCAGAACAGCGTTCCATTTTTCGAAATAGAAATTTTCTCCTGTTATGGGGAGCGGCCTTGTTGTCCAGTTTCGGTATTTCGTTCTTTTTATTTACTCAAAGCTGGTATGTCGTCCATGAGCTTCGTCTGGAAGCTTCGCTCGGTGTGCTGTACGTGGCAGCAAGTATTCCACGGCTGGTCTTTATGATTGTCAGTGGAACAATCGCCGACCGGTTCAGCCGGACGAAACTGATGTTCCTGTCCGATTTCACGCGGGGGGTGCTGTTAACAGGACTCGTCTGCTGGTATTTCTTCGGGGACATCAGTCTTTGGACATTCGTCGGCTTTGCGTTTGCTTTTGGTATTTTAGATGCGTTCTTCTGGGCAGCAGAGGGGGCGGTTCTACCGTCAATCATTTCCAGGGATCAATTGACCCGTGGAAATTCAGTGATTCAAATGACGAACCAGACGTCGTTCATTCTAGCGCCTATGGTGGCAGGCATTCTCGTTTCCTTTGGCAGTTATGCGCTCGTATTCACGGTCACCGCTGGGATGCTGTTTACCGGAAGTCTGTTTATTTTTCTTATGAAGGTGGAGGAAGAGAAGAAAGCCGGAGAGGAGGAGGAAGCGTTCTGGGACTCTTTCAAGGCAGGCGTGCGCTACGTCAAAAACTCGCGTGTGCTTTCCTTGATTATTGGAATGAGCATTTTATTGAATCTGTTCATGGTCGGGCCGATGACGATGGGGCTGCCTCTCTTTGTGAAGCAGCGTCTGAATGGCACGGCCCTTGACTTCAGCTTTCTTGAGGCAGGTCTGGCAGTGGGAATGCTGCTCGGATCTGTAGTCATCGGTATCCTTAATTTGAAAAGAAGAAGAGGGAAAACGAGTCTCACCGCCCTCATGGCTGCCGGAGCCGCTTTTTTCGCTTTAAGCTTCACAGAAGGGGTATGGTTCAGCCTTGGGTGCCTCGTCGTCTTCGGATGTTGTCTCTCTATCTGCAACATCCCGGTCATCTCTGTGCTTCAAAGTTTCATTGAAGAAAAAATGATGGGCAGGGTGATGGGTCTTGTTTCGCTTGCATCGATGGGTCTCGTTCCAGTGAGCTACGGCGTGACCTCTCTTATACTGGCGGCAGGAGTGCCGATCCATCAAATCATGGCCGGGGGATCTGTACTTGTTACGCTGTATGTCCTCTTTGTCTATGTGCGCTTCAGGGAGCTTCGCGAACTGGACTGAAGTTCTCTCTATTAAAAAAAGGGGAATCCTCCGGTATGCAGAAGACCACCCTCTTTTTTACATATATCTGTATACAGACACTGGTGACGCCGGTTCTCGTCGTCAGCGCTGTCCTTTGTACCAGCCTTTCTCCTTGAATATGGAAATCGCTTCAATCCGGTTGGAAACCTCCAGCTTCTCCAGAATGACAGATACATAGTTCCGGACGGTTCCGGGGGTAATGAACAAAGCTTTAGATATGTCCTTCGTATTTCGGCCGTCCGCCATCAGCTGCATCACTTCCCGCTCCCGTTCTGTGAGCGGGTTTTGATCGGCGAAGGCAAGGTCGACGAGCTCAGGGTCGAAGATGCGCTGTCCGGCTGTAATTTTACGTATGGCTGTTGCCAGGTCTTCACTTGGACTGTCTTTCAACAAATAGCCGCTGACGCCTGCTCTTCTGGCACGGTCAAAATAACCGGGACGGGCAAAAGTCGTCAGGATGATCACTTTGCAGGGCTCCTCATACAACTCTTCCGCGGCATCCAGCCCATCTTTGACCGGCATCTCAATATCCATGATGCAGATATCCGGTTTCAGACGGCGGACGAGGCTGCAGGCTTCTTCACCGTTGGAAGCCTGGCCGACGACTTCCATGTCCTCTTCTAAATCAAGCAGCGCCCCGAGTGCACCGAGCAGCATGCGCTGATCCTCGGCAATGACAATTTGAATCATAAGAGTTCCTCCTTTTTCCCTTGCTGAATGACTGTGGGAATGTGAAGGGTCAGTTTCGTTCCCTGGTCACTTTCCAAATCAAGCCGTCCATTTACAAACTCCAGTCGTTCCCGCATTCCCTGCAGGCCGTGTCCCTGGAACGGGTCCATCGTTTCCGGAAGGCCGATGCCGTCATCTTCGATGGTGACCGTCAACTCCATGGCAGAGGCTGCAATCTGGACGTGACAATGGGTGGCCCGGCTGTGTTTGACGATATTGGTGGCGGCTTCCTTCAGGCACATGCTGAGAACATTTTCCGTTAAGGCAGGGATGGAAGTATTCCCGAGGTTGCCTTCATAGGTGAACTTCATTTCCGCAGCTTCGATGATCTGCTGCACCCGGATCAGTTCATCTTTCAATTTCATTCCCCGCATGTTGGAAACCATCTCCCGGACCTCCTTGAGAGCGTTGCGGGCGGTTTGCTGGATATCCTCCACTTCTTTCTGCGCTTTGTCCGGCTTGGCCGTCATCAGCTTGGCGGCGAGGTCACTTTTCAATCCGATCATGGACAGTTTCTGCCCGAGTGTGTCGTGGAGGTCACGGGCAATTCGTTCCCGCTCTTCAATCACCATAAGCTGGGAAATCCGCTGGTTGGCGTCCTCCAGCTTATTTTCAAGATCCTGCTGCTGGTTGCGGTAACGGACAGTGAAAGGCAGCAGGATCACCCCGATGACGGTAATGATGATAAATGGAAGGTTCGGAAAAATCGAATCCAGCTCCTGCACGAAAGTGTAGGCGATCGTTGCAAGTGTAAGAGTCAGGTGAACAATATATAAAGAAAGAAACCCTCCGAAATGACGGATGTTCCCGATGAAAAAAGCCAGGAACAAGGAAAAGTAAATGTAGCCGAACAACAAGGTCATTCCAAGACTGATCGCCATCTCAACGCTGACCCACAGATAAACGAGACGGCTGTCCGATACGAATGAAAACCGATAGGCCAGAAAGAAAATGAAGACGAGAAGAAGTCCGGTCAAAATTTCGTAAATGGAAGATGCCCGGAAGATAAAGAAAAACGGCAGGATACAAAAGATGATCCAGACGTATATGCTGAGTCCTGTGTTTTTTGGGATAATATGATACCACTTCTGCATGAACGCTACCTCCTGTGTCTAGCATATGGGAAATTCGGGCGGCTGTCATGAAGGAAAAAGCCCATTCTCAACGAATGGGCTTTGAATCAACTTTCATTCTGCACGCGGCGGGAGACCGCTGCACTTGCTTTCTTCTTCAGGAGCGGCTGGACTTCCCTGAACGTCCGGAACGTTTTGTTCTCGGTGTCATAGAGCCGGAATTTGATGGACTCAAGACTCGTTTTCAGCGTGATCGTTGTTGCATACTGGAGCGGCGGTGTTGCATCATGTGCTTTTTCCAGTGCATAGTTGGGAACCCTCGGGCTCAAGTGGTGCACATGGTGAAAGCCGATGTTGCCGGAAATCCACTGCAGGACTTTCGGAAGTTTATAATAAGAGCTTCCATCAACAGCTGCTTTTACGAAATTCCACTCGGATTCCTCTTCAAAATAGGAATCTTCAAACTGGTGCTGGACGTAAAACAACCAGATGCCCAGTGCACCGGATATATAAAGGATCGGCAGCTGTACAATCAGGAAGGCTTCCCATCCGGCCATCCAGATGATCATTCCGTATATCAATGCGGCAGCAGCCGTTGTCACGTGGGTGTTCACACGCTCTTTTCGCTTTGCGCCCTTGCGGTTGAAACGGTTGGACACGAGGAACAAATAAATCGGTCCCAGACCAAACATGATGACAGGGTTTCGGTACAGACGGTAGATGAGGCGTTCTTTGAAGGACGCTTGTACATATTCATCTACGGTCATGACCCAGATATCACCTGTTCCACGCTTATCGAGGTTGCCGCTTGTCGCGTGGTGGATGGAGTGGCTCCGCTTCCACTTATCGAAAGGGAACAGCGTCAGGATCCCTGTAATCGTCCCGATCACGCGGTTGGCCTTTTTATTTTTGAAAAAGGACTGGTGGGTACAGTCGTGAAAAATGATAAACAGACGGACGACAAAACCTCCGGCAAGCACGCCGAGTCCGCCGGCGAGCCAAGGGGAGACAGCCATGCTTAGATAGGCTGCGGCCCATATGATTAGAAATGGAACGAGTGTATTGATCAGCTGGCGGATGCCGGCGTTTCGATCTGGTTCTGCAAAGCGGGCGACGCTTTTCTTCAGCTCTTTTTCTTTCTCCTTATCCATCGTAACGACTCCTTCATAGTAATTCGTAATTCTAACAATAGGGGAAAAGGAGACGTATCAGAAGACATAAACGTCAGCACTTTTATATGACACTTGTCATGGGTGTTTCCCTGTTTCTGGATGTGTTTCACGTGGAACAGGTCGTCAGGCGTCCACGCCGGGGGTTCTCAACCTGCGGAGCCCTCTTAAATCAAGCAGCGTAAACCCAAGCTTGGAGAGGATTGGCAGCACGATGAATGCTGTAATCTCCATGACTTCTTCAAATGCCCCTACACCTGAAGGGCCGAGAACCCACGCCGTCGGATAGAGTACCCAGAAAGACGTCAAGTAGGCGGCCATTTGCCCATAATGACGTTTCAGCCCGTCCCCGCTCTTGGCAGCCATCTTCCGCAGGGGATACCAGATGATATACAAAACAATGAAAAGGGCGGCTATACCAAGTCCGTACCAGACGTATTTCAGCGTATCGTTCGAAAAATCAGCGATCAGTCCGGTTAAGATCATAAACACATCGGCTGTAATCAGACCGCCGATCAGGGCCTTATCTTTTTTCGGCTCGTAAAACATCGCTGTCAATGCAAGCGCCAGCAGCAGGAGAGGGGTCGTGACCACCCAGTCCAGGTAGCGGGCAAAGTAAATGGTTTGATCCGGCTCCAGTAAAACCCCCTGACCGAGGGCGATGGATAAGTAGGCGGTTCCTGACCAAAGAGGAATGATCATCGCAATGATGTATTCTCCCTTGGAAACTCCGCGTGGCTTTTGGCTCCATATAAAAAAGGTGACAGCTCCAATAAACATGATGGCTGAATAGGAATAGTGCATAACAATATCAAAGCGGCTCATTAATTTCAGCTCCTTGTTACGTTTCTTCCATCATTTTGGTCATAACGGATAGAAAATAGACCTATCCTCTTAAGCGAGCGCTTACAACGTGGTATGATAGAAGTGTGAATACCATCTTGATCGGGAGGGTTTTTCTATGACTACAAAACGCATTCTTGTTGCCTATGATGGAAGTGAAATGAGTAAAAGAGCTGTGGCCGAGGCGAATCTTCAGGCGGTGGAAGCTCCACAGCGCGAGATTCACCTGCTTGCTGTCGTCACACCAACAGGGCCGGCTACAAACGCTGCCGTATCCAAAAGTCTTGGCCGGGAAATGGCCGACCGGTTTCAATCGGAAATGGAAGAGCTCAAACAGGAATTCAAATCTCACAACATCGATGTCATTACAGAAGTTGTAGTCAGCCCTGTGAAAGAAAACGCGGCCGTCCAGATTGTTGCCTATGCCAATAAGCACGACATGGACCTCATTATTATCGGAAGCCGCGGTCTCGGAAACATGAAAAAAATGCTGCTCGGAAGTGTGAGCAGCAAAGTCGTCCAACAGGCCTCGTGTCCGGTCCTTGTCATGAAATAACAAATGGATGAAAAAAGACTCTCCTCTGCATACACAGAGGAGAGTCTTTTTGTTTCTATGAGTTCTATTTTCCGCTTCTTCTTATAAACCGTAGGACGTCATCCCGCCGTCGATGAATATATTCTGGCCGGATACATAGCTGAAACCTGAAGAAGCGAGGTACAGAATGGAGGACTGAAGCTCTTCCAGCTGTCCGAGACGTTTCATTGGAGAACGATCTTCAAGGGCAGAACGGAAGCTGTCATCGGCAAGTGCCTCTTCGTTCAAATCCGTTTTGAAGAACCATGGGCTGATGGCGTTCACCGTAATGTTGTAAGGCGCAAGCTCAAGGGCGAGCTGCTTCGTCTGGTGGATGGCTGCTGCCTTACTTGTGCCGTACACAGAGCTGAAGGACAGGCTCACTTCACCGGCGACAGACGCTGTGTTGATAATGCGTCCGTATGCCTGTTCTTTCATATAAGGGGCAGCGGCCTGAGTCATGAAGAAGATGGATTTGGCATTCGTGTTCATCACTGTGTCCCAATCCTCTTCGGTCAGATTGTTGATATCTTTGAACGCGGCTGTTCCTGCATTGTTTACAAGAATATCGATTTGTCCGAAGTCATGGTAGATGGTCTCGACCACCCGTTTGATATCGGAGGTGTCTGTGACATCGCCGGTAGTATCCGGCCTGTGTCCATGTAAACCAATCCAACTCCGGGCGGGTTGGGAGAGGGTCCTCTATAATTTGTAAGACTTTTACACTTTTTTATATGAGAAAAATGTTTATCATGGGAATTTCTGTGATATATAAAGGATGTGTACACAACAACAACCAACTTTTTGAAAGGAGTTTTTTAAGATGGCAGACCGTTTTAAAACTGGCGAAAAAGCACCTGAAAAAGGAACATATCAATTTGATGGGTTAGTTGATGGGGGCAGTGAGAACGACGTAACCGAAGATGAAAAACATATTGAACTGGAAAACGGGGATCAGTTCCCGCCGATCCGCTCCAACAAGGAAGCGGCCTATTGGAAAAAAGCGTAGCATGAAAAGTGAATAAGACCCCCGGAATGATTCATCCGGTGGGTCTTATTTATTTTATCGATATAATATATGGAGTGTAAAAAGCCATCCGTTGTGTTTAAACACTAAATTGCCGTGCTTATCTTTGTGGTTGGTGCACGTTGTATAATGTAAGCGTTATTCGTTACAATTTTCTTAACAATTAAAATACGACATTCCACCTAACGGCCCGCATGGTAATCGATAGGAGAATGATGAAAGGGTGTGGTGTTCTTGGAAGCCATCAGCAAGAATTTTTTCTTATACCTCTCCAACAACAAGCTGTTAGATCGCTTTGCAAAGCGTTTTGGCGCTAAGTTCGGGGCTGACAAGATCGTGGGGGGAGAGACGTTCTCCCACGCAATTCCAATTATACAGCAGTTAAACCATGACGGGCTCGAGGTCACTGTAGACCATTTAGGGGAATTTGTTGATTGTGAAGAAGAGTCGAGAGACCGCGCCGGGGAGTGTATCCGGACCATCCAGCAGATTGCTTCCGGAGGACTCCGATCGGAAGTTTCACTGAAGCTTACTTCCCTCGGGCTTGATATCAGCCGGGACCTCGTTATCGAGAATCTGTCCCTGATCTTGAAGGAAGCGGAGAAGCACGATATTACGGTCACCATCGATATGGAGGACTCCTCCAGATGCGGGGAGACACTTGATATTTATAGAGAATTGAAGGAGAAGTATCCAAATCTCGGCACGGTCGTTCAATCTTACTTATACCGTTCTGATGAAGATCTGGATGCCCTGAATGACTGCGATCCTTATCTTCGTCTTGTAAAAGGGGCCTATAAAGAATCACCGAAAGTCGCCTTTTCCGAGAAAAAGCTGGTGGATGATAATTTGAAGCACCTGATCAAGAAAAACCTTCTGAACGGACATTACACGGCTGTGGCCAGTCATGATGACCGGATTGTGGAGTATACAAAGGCTCTCGCAGAAGAGCACAACATCCCACGTGAACAGTTTGAGTTTCAAATGCTGTACGGCATGAGAAACCAAATGCAGAAGGATCTGGTGGAAGAAGGATATAAAGTACGCGTGTATCTTCCCTATGGTGAGGACTGGTACGGATATTTCATGCGGCGCTTAGCCGAGCGTCCGGCCAACATTGCCTTTGCCGTTAAAGGGATTTTCTCTAAATAAAACCACACAATCAGAAAGGGGAATATTATTATGGTACAGCCTTACAAACACGAACCATTCACGGATTTTGAACAGCAGGAGCACAAGAAAGCCTTTGAAGATGCATTGAAGCAGGTCAAGGAGCAGCTGGGGCAGCACCATGACCTTCTGATTCACGGAGAACGTGTCCGGACCGATGATACAATTACGTCCACCAACCCGGCGAACACGAAGCAGGTTGTGGGTACGATTTCAAAAGCGAATCAGGAGCTGGCGGAAAAAGCGGTACAGTCTGCGTCCGATGCTTTTGAAGACTGGAGAAAATGGGATCCAAGGGCACGTGCAGAAATTCTATTCCGCGCTGCTTCCAAAATCCGCCGCCGTAAGCACGAGTTCTCTTCCTATCTCGTTTATGAAGTTGGTAAGCCTTGGAAGGAAGCCGACGCAGATACAGCTGAAGCGATCGATTTTCTTGAGTATTACGGCCGTCAGATGATTGAACTGAAAGAAGGAAAAGCAATAGAAAGCCGCCCGGGAGAGGAAAACCGCTATGTCTACCAGCCGATTGGAGTAGCGGTCGTGATCCCTCCTTGGAACCTGGCTCTCGCCATCATGGCTGGTACAACAGTCGCTCCGCTTGTTGCCGGAAACACGGTGGTGATGAAACCGGCCAGTAACAGTGCCGTCATCGCTGCTAAGTTTGTAGAGGTCCTGGAGGAATCCGGTCTGCCGAAAGGCGTTCTGAACTTTGTACCGGGAAGCGGCGGCGAAGTCGGCGACTATCTCGTCGATCATCCGAAAACCGCATTGATTTCCTTTACGGGCTCCCGCGATGTCGGTCTGCGTATCATGGAACGGGCTTCCGTACGCCAGCCGGGCCAGAATCACTTGAAACAGGTGATTGCTGAAATGGGCGGTAAGGATACGGTTGTCGTTGACAAAGAGGCAGACATTGATACAGCTGTCGATGCCATCGTCGTTTCGGCGTTCGGCTTTTCCGGACAGAAATGCTCGTCCGGCTCCCGTGCCGTCGTTCACGAAGATGTGTATGACGAAGTACTGGAGAAAGTCAAAGCAGCCACTGAAAAACTAACGGTCGGCAACGCTTCTGAAGAGAATGTCTACATGGGGCCTGTCGTCGATCAGGGAGCTTATGACAAGATCATGAGCTATATGGAAATCGGCAAGGAGGAAGGTCGCCTTGTCACCGGCGGCAAAGGAGACGATTCCAAAGGGTACTTCATCAACCCGACCATCTTTGCCGATCTTGATCCAAATTCCCGCATGCAGCAGGAGGAGATCTTCGGACCTGTCGTCTGCTTTACAAAAGCGAAAAACTTTGATGAAGCGATTGATATTGCCAACAATACCGAATATGGCCTCACAGGTGCTGTCATTTCCGATAACCGCGACCACCTTGAAAAAGCGAAATACGATTTTCACGTCGGAAATCTTTATTTCAACCGTAACTGCACAGGTGCCATTGTCGGTTACCAGCCGTTCGGCGGCTTCAAGATGTCCGGTACAGATTCTAAAGCCGGCGGGCCTGATTATATTGCCCTTCACATGCAGGCGAAAACCATTTCCGAGATGTTTTAAACCATGCTCATAAAGGCTCTCCGTTCAGGGGAGCCTTTTTTATTTGAAGGAAGTCGGCTCTTTTTCCCGCCCCTTTGACCATTTTCTTTTTCTTTCCAGTGACAACCGATATAATGGAGGGTAACGAATGAAGACATTCAGCCTACTTAGAAAGGTTAGGATTCCCATGGAAGTTAAAGATAGGATTCTGCAGGCAGAAGATATCCATAAAGCGACGGAGCTGCTGAGCTCCAGACTCGGTAAGCCTGTGATTATTGAAAACAAAAACTTTGAATTGATCGCCTACAGCTCCACTCATGATGATTTCGATCAAACTCAGCAGAAAACCATTCTATCCAAAAAATGCCCGATCTTCATTATTGACCGGTTGAAAAAAGAGGGCATCGTCCAGCGCCTGGAAATGCAGCCGGACCCGATCCGTGTCCATCCGATGGAAGAGCTTGGCTTCCAGCAGCGTGTCGTCGTGGCAGCCAGGCACCTGAATCATACGATGGGGTATGTCTGGGTGCAGGAGGCCGGCCTGCTGCTGGATGACGCGGACTTTCAGTTCCTTGAAGACATCACCAATCATATAGGCAGACTCATTTATGATCAGTTCATGAGAGACAATGCTAAGGAAGGACGGAAAGAGGAGCTTTTGTGGCAGCTGCTGCAGCATGAGTACGGCAGTGAAAGCCAGTTCCGTCACGAAGCCGCCCTCGCCAAACTGAATCTGGCCGACCGTTTTTCCGTCGTCGTTTTTTCGGTCACCGCACCTCAATATAAGAGCATGCTTGATGATCTTCTACAAACGGTGCACCGCTTCCGGATCACGCGTCCGATGTATGTGCTGAAAACAGAATTCCAGCTTATTCTGCTCGTGGAGGGAAGGGCGTCCGACCGTTTTTCATCAAGAACGACAGCGAGGGATTTTATTGAGGAAGTGAAAAAAGAAACAGGAGAAGAAGCGTTTTATCATTTCCTGATTGGCGTCGGCAAGGAATATACAACACTGTCCTTGATGAGGAAAAGTTTTTTGGAGGCGCTCGAGGTCATTGAAACGGCCAACTTCATTAACCCGCGCCCGGAAACGATGCCGCGGGAATTCGTGACACTCGGCCTGTACAGATACCTGGCCGCCCTTTATGAAAAAAACAGTTCCGAGGATTATTACAGTGAAGATCTGCTGGCCTTGATGAAAAATGATATGGATAAACAGACGGAACTTCTGCTCACATTGGAAACCTATCTTGCTAACAATGGGAAAGGAAAGCAGACCGCCGGAGAGTTGTTTATCCACCCCAATACACTCAATTACCGAATTAAACAGATCCAGGAAATGACGACCATCGATTTCCAGGATTTCAACATGAAGGCGTACCTTTATACTGAACTCCTGCTCCTGAATAACGTCGAACACTACTACAAACGTTACCAGTCAGCACTAAGGTCGTGACCGATCTGCACATAAGAGTGATGGTTACGCTCCGCTTATCGGTGGATGCTTGCCGCGGGCACGGCCTCAGCTAATTGGATCAAGAAGAACACTTGATCCAGTGGATCTTCGGCTCGCGCTGTTCCCACAGGCGTCACCAGCGAACGCTCCACGTAACACGAGGGGGGGCGGAAAGGTGTCTCTACAGTACCGGTGTGCTATTTCATTCAGGGAAGATAAAAGTGGATGCTCTTTCCAAAGTGGGAAAATTGGATGCGAATCTGGACAATGTGAGAAGGGGGACCGCCTGTGTGGGTGGTTCACCTTTTTTTATATACGTTCTTGAAGGGTTAAGAGTGATGACAGACGGGGTACACGTACATTATACCTGAAAGGACGTGACGAGCATGGCAGAAAAAAGACCGGTCATTGCGCTTGCAGGCGCGAGTGGATATATAGGACAGAACCTGATGGAAAAGTTGAGAAAGCACGCCGACATCATTGCCCTTTCCAGAAGTGGTGACCAAAAAGAAGATGAGGAACAGGTAACATGGCGTTCCTGTGACCTCTACTCCATGGTGGATGCTGAAAAAGGCCTGGAGGGGGTGGACATCGCGGTCTACCTCGTTCATTCCATGCTGCCTTCTGCGAAGCTGACCCAGGGAAAGTTTGAAGATATGGATGTCATTTTAGCTGATAACTTTGCCCAGGCTGCAAAGAAACAAGGGGTCCGCCAAATCATCTATTTGAGCGGTATCATCCCGGAGCAGGAAAAAAAGCTGTCCCGACACTTGAAGAGCCGACTGGAAGTGGAAGAAATTCTTGGAGCCTACGGAGTACCCGTGACCACGATCCGGGCCGGGCTGATTGTGGGGCCGAAAGGATCTTCCTTCCCGATTCTGAAAAAGCTGGTTAAACGGCTGCCGTTTATGATTCTGCCAAAATGGACCCGGACGAAGACCCAGCCGATCGCCCTTCCGGATGTGCTGCATGCCCTGGACAGCAGCATTGGAAATGAAGAGGTGAAAGGACGTCCGGTAGACGTGGGCGGTCCGGATGTCATGACCTACGAGACGATGATGAAACGGACGGCTGCTGTGATGGGTAGAAAGCCGCTCACCATTAACGTTCCTTTTTTAACCGTTGAACTCTCCAAATTGTGGGTGCGTCTTGTCACGGGCTCGCCGAAGGAAATGGTCTATCCCCTGATTGAAAGCTTGACCCATCCTATGGTCACACAAGAGGAAAATAAAGTGGAAGGGTTAAGTGAAGGCCGCATTTCTTTTGAAGAGGCGGCCAGGGAAGCTCTTGCAAAGGAAGAAGAGAACAAAGATGGAAAGAGAGCCCTTCCGATGTTTCAACCGATGCAGCAGGATGTCCGGTCTGTCCAGCGTATTCCGATTCCAGAAGGATATGATGCAGACTGGGTTGGACGTTACTATGTGAAATGGCTGGAAAACACACTCAATCCGTGGGTGAAAACGGAAGTGGATGAAGACAACTGCTGTAAAATCGGGGTCGTCTTTAAACAGTCTCCGCTTTTATCCTTCGATTATGCCAAAGACAGAAGTACCGGGGACCGTGCTCTTTATTACATTTCCGGAGGTATGCTCGCCGACAGCGGAAAAAATGTGCGCGGCCGCCTGGAATTCAGGAAAATCCCCGGCCGTCAGGAAGCCATTGTAGCAATTCACGACTACATGCCTTCGCTGCCCTGGTTTTTCTATAAATACACCCAGGCGAAAGCACACCTTGTGGTGATGGCCTTATTCAGGAAGCATTTGGAGAAATGGGGAAGTTCCACCGTTCTTCACCATGCATAAGCGATGCCCGCTTTTCCCAAACTAAGCGTGTAACACTTAAGCTTGTATGAGGTGATTGGGATGAGCAAGAAGGACAAGAAGCACGACCGGCAGTTCAAGGAACGCAATAGTCACGGTGAGCACCGTAACGGGCGGCTGGCTCAATTTAAGAATCACAGTACTGAATTCGGTTCCGAGCCGGATGAATATATCGACCGTGCCCGCCTTGGCTATAAAGGCGACGCATAAGTAAAGGCCTGTCCATTCATGGACAGGCCTTTTGCTGTCACCCTTCAGAAGGGGATTTCTTTTTCTGCACTCCCGTGCGCACATTTTTCATTGTGATGAAGTAAATGGCGCTGATCAACAATCCGGCCGAAGCCGTTAAAAGATAGACGACGGACAGATCGTCGGAAATACTGTCTACAAAAGAGGATAAAAACTGTCCAAGAAAAACAGCGGAAGAAAAGTAGGCGAGATTTTTCCCGCGCTTGGCGGCGCTGCTTTTTTCCACGGTCATGTGGTTGGCAAGTGGAATGGTAAAGCCAAAGCCAAAGCCAATCAAAATTCCCGCCCCTGCGGCAAGCAGGAGGGAGGTCTGGTTCAGCCCAAGCAGCAGATAGCCGCCTCCGAATAAAAAGAACCCGGTCATCAGCGTGGAGTAGTCACTGATTTTATTGACCACCTTAGGCATCTGACTGGCTGATATGACGGCCACAAGAGAGATCATCGCCAAAAAGTATCCCGTTCCTGTGGAAGTCATGTGAAAGTGCTCAGCCAGGTAAAAGGGCACAGAGACCATCGTTACAAAAAAGATGGTCATGGCGAGCATAGCGGATAACAGCACCGGCCAGATTTTTTCGGAAGAAGTTCCACCATCGGCTTCCTCTTCCCCTCCGGTTTCTTTTCTTGTAAAGGGCACGAAAGATAATAGAAAAACAAGAGCGATCCAACCGAGAAGATACAACAGGAATGGGAACTGCCATCCGAAGCTTCCGAGGATGCCTCCGATACTCAGGAAGATGATACCTCCAGCTTCAATGGACATGCCCTGCAGAGCCATCATCTTCAGTCGCTGCTCTCCTTCAAAAAATTCGGCAAGCAGCCCGGTAGCCGAAGACATCACGACAGCCGTTGCCCCGCCGAGGAGAATGCGGTCGGCGAAGACCAACACCGTCCCGTCCAGCCAGATGGCGCTTATCCCCAATGCTCCGTATAAAATCAGCCCGGTACACAAAGCCCTGTAGGGTCCGGACTTGTCGATGAATTTACCGGCGAGCGGAGCGAACAGGACAACGCCGAGCGAAGGGAGTGTCGTCAACCAGGCGGCTGAGTCCTCCATATTGTAGTGCTGGGATATATCAAGTAAGGCGGGAGTAATGGCGCTGCCGACCATGACAGTCAGACTGGCCGCGAGCATTAAGGCAAATACTCCCGCTTTGGATAATGGTTTCATCGTACATACCTCCTTTAGCCATTCGGAAATCATCATAACACATATTTAGTTAGGAAACTAATTAAATGATCATCCAATGCAGTCGGTTTGTGATAAAATAGCGGCAGAAAGGGTGAACGCGATGAATGAATCACACAATGAGGATATTGGCTATCAGATTCAGAAAATATCCCATTCAATCAAACAGCTTCAGAACGAGAGGCTCCAAAAGGAAGATTTGAGCGTTTCTCATGTGAATGTCATGTTCGTTCTTTATGAGAAGGACGGGGTGACGCAGTCCTATCTGCAAAAAGAGCTTGGAATCAAAGCTTCTTCTTTGTCCAAGCTGATTGATATACTTATCCAAAAGGATCTGGTTTATAAAGCATCGCTTGAAAAGGATGCCCGCACGAAACTGATTCATTTAACGTCTCTTGGTAAGGAGCGGAAGGAGCAGCTTCAGCATATCCGCTACGATTTAGAAAGCGAAGTGACCCATCCGCTGACACCCACAGAAATCAAGCAGATGCAGGAGATGCTGCAAAAAATCAAAAACCATCTGGAGGAGTAGTACAGCCCTTTCCCCCTTAACTGTTGTTACAAAGACGACGATATAAGAAAAAAAGACATGCAGGGGGATTTAGAATGGGTTGGTGGGATAAGAGAAAAGAGGCCGTGCGTAAGAAGCTGGGAGAGGGAAAAACAGGGGTGATCGACGTCCCGGAAGGATCGGCTGTTCATCGTCAATGTGAAATGATTCAGCTGACGACAGATGACCTCGCTGTTTTGCAGGACCTGCAGCCGCTGGTAAGCGTGGAAATGGAAGCGGTTGTGAAGAAATTTTACGTGAATCTCGAAAGTGAGCCGGCGCTTCAAAAAATGATTGAGGAACACAGTACCGTTGAGCGCCTGCGGAAAACACTGGCTGTTCATATGGAAGAGATGTTTTCGGGTGTCATCGAT
This sequence comes from Halobacillus sp. ABH2_015, assembly GCF_056158945.1. Taxonomy (NCBI): domain Bacteria; kingdom Bacillati; phylum Bacillota; class Bacilli; order Caryophanales; family Bacillaceae; genus Halobacillus; species Halobacillus sp. ABH2_015. The sequence goes on along the minus strand of NZ_JBSWUG010000002.1, from coordinate 3,387,231 downwards.
GAGTCATATATTGAAAAAAGGAAGCGTATTGCCGCGGTACACTTGAAAATCGGATTGGAGCCTAAATGGTATATGTCTGCCTTTCAGGATTTACTGCTCTCCTTCCTGGAGGTATACGACAGGCATTTGGAAGAAGACGATTACCGGCAGGCGGTTGCAGCGACGACAAAAATACTGAGCATCGAACAGCAGCTCGTCCTGGAAATGTTTCAAAGAGAAGCGGATGCTTTACGGGAAAAAGAAATAGAGAAAAGAGAAGAAGCCTACCTGAAAGTGGATCAGATGTCCGCAGAAGTGGCTGCTGTTTCCCAGCAAGCCAGTGCTTCTACCGAACAGCTGACCGATCAAACGGAAAAAATGGTCACCGACTCTAAAAATGGAACAACGGTAGCCCGCCAAGTGGAGCAGCAGTCGCTTGATGGTAAGAAGCAGTTGGAAGTACACCAGCGGCAGATGAATCAGATTCAACAGACCATCAGGGAAATCTCCGGGGATATGGAAAAATTGAGCCGGATCGCTGAAGAAATCAGTAAAATTGTGACGATCGTTTCTTCCATCGCTGAACAGACCAACCTGTTGTCCCTGAACGCTTCGATTGAAGCTGCGCGCGCAGGGGAGCATGGAGCAGGGTTTACGGTTGTAGCCGCTGAAGTACGTAAATTATCGGAGCAGACACAAACCTCTGCTGCAGAAGTTTCCCAGTTGATTCATTCTACAAGCGGACAGATCCATAACGTGTCTGGTCATGTAGGCAGTATCGATGAGATGATTGCAGAGGGTGCGGACAGTATGGAACAGATCAATCACTTCTTTACGGAAATTGTTACGGCGATGGGGCAGAACAAAGCCTACAATGCAGGTATGGAAGAGGAACTGCAGCATTTTTCGCACGTTATTGATGAAATCAATGATGCCGTTGGTAAAGTAGCGGCTTCTTCCCAGCAGTTGACAGCGATGGCTGATTGAATGATTTGTTCGTAAAGGGAAGCTCAGCGTTTCCTAAAAAAAGTCCCTGAGACGGCTGTCTCAGGGACTTTTTCTATTAAGAGCGTGTATTGATTTCAGTGACGTTGTCCTGTGTGTTGGAAGGGGTGAAGGTTTTTCCTGCTGTTGGAGTGGTCTGCTCTTCCTCATCGCTGGAAAGCTCTTCTTTCGCTTCTCTGGCTTTGTCTCCGACTTCCTGTAGTTCTTCACCGGCGTCTTTAGCTGTGGAAACAATTTCTTCAGACTCTTCTTTAATGTCCTTCACTTTGTCGGTGATTTCTCTGCCTTGGTTGTTGAAAACCTCCTGTACTGTGGCAGCGGCTTCAGATGCGATATTGACGATATTGCGGACACGTGTAACAAGATCATCTTTTTTCTCTGATGGATTTTCTTTTACCTCGGAAGCGTATTCCGTTACAGAATCCTTCTTGGCACGGGATCCTTCTTTCAAACGGCGGCGTTGTTCAGGGTCTTTCGCCAGAACGATCGCACCTCCGATAAGAGCTCCGGTTACAATAGCGATAGGAAGCTTTTTGCTCCCGCTTTTTTTGGTCGTCTGTTGAGTTGTCATAATTGAATCACCTTTCTATCCTTATATTTTTTTGAGCTTCATTCCTCATTGTTTCTCTGGCGGTCTGAATGTCTTCATACTGAATTCTGCCTGCCTGGTAAAATTCACCCTTTTTACGCTCCACCTTCATTTTGGCAATGGATGGATCACGCGTAAGGGAGTGGATAAGTACGCCTGTCAGAGCTCCTGCCGTCAATCCTGATATCCATTCAAGAGTCTTCATGATGTCGTACGGTCCAGCTGGGCGGCTGATTTGAGCGCCTTTCTTTTCTGAGACAGGTAATAGGTCATGGCAAGCGCTCCATAAATGCCCCGCCAGCCTTCTTCATTAATTTTTTGTTCGCCTTCAAAGGTGGTATTCTTCAAGGAAGAGGTCATATCTACAAGAGAAGAAGTGAGCTTCCTGGAGGATTCCCCAATATCTCCAACGATATAGAATAACGGGCTCAATGCTTTAATCTTTTCATTCACATCGGCCAGTGTATCATTACTGTTATGCAGGACGCCGGTCGTTTCCTTCATGACGGAGTCCAACTGTTCCGGGAGCTGATCCACGGTTTCGCGGACCCCGCTTAAAACACCGGCAAGGTTATTAAGAGCTTTAATAAGAAAAATAGAGACCACAGCAAAAGCGATTCCGATGATGAGTACGCCGATTCCTAGAAAATCCATGCCAACCTCACTCCTTTATTTTCTTTCGTTTCCATTTCACATATAAATCAATGGCTGCATCGCCCCACTGCATGGCTTTAATGACATTCTCATTACGCTCGTGGGAGGCGTGGGCCACACTTTCTGAAACCCCTTGAAGGGAACTGTTCACATTTCCTACGGTCGAGCCCACATTGTTGACGGCATCCATCAAGCCGTTGATGCTCTGGGTTTTCTCTTCAAGATCAGCCGCCATTGAATTGGTTTTTTTCAACAGGCTCTCTGATTCAGATGTAATCCCCTGAATCTGGCCTTCCACTTTCTCCAATGTATTGGAAACACTGGACATCGTATGGGATGCTGTCTTTAATGTTTTCACAACAAAGATACTGATGAAGGCAAATGCAATTGCGATGATGAGTAGTCCAAGTCCTGCTAATGACATCTCGTTCCACCTCTCTTAAATTCGGTTTGTAAAAGCTATACCACTATTCTTTTTTGCTGAAACGCTTCTGGAAAAGAAAATATCTGCCAGTCCATGATAGAAGATAAAGGAAGGGGGCCCATAGACTCAGAGAATCGGTGGTTTCTAATTTTGTGAGCCGGGGAATAGAACAAAAAATGTAAACGCTTACTTATAAAGGTTCTTAACGAAAAATTAACAAATGGACGGATGCCATGGTTATTCGACATTTTTCGACAAAACTTTTCAGAATATTTTTATCAATTGTAATTGTAAATCTATACAGGTGATTTTATGATGAATATAGGAGATAACAAACGTTTCCGAATTGATTGATAGGCAGCAGGTCTAGTCATAAAGTTTGATTATTGAGACGAGGAGTGATGGTGTGGTCCAGGATACATCTTTAGAACATGATATTTATTTATTCCATGAGGGGAACCTCCGGTACAGCCACAAACTGCTGGGGGCTCATCCGGATACGAGAAACGGAGAGCAGGGCATCCGTTTTGCGGTCTGGGCTCCGAACGCCGTTAAGGTCAGTGTCGTCGGTCCATTTAACAACTGGGACGGACGGGAACACCCAATGGAAAAGATCAATGACAACGGCGTGTGGATCGCCTTTCTTCCCGGTCTGGAAAAAGGAACGATTTATAAATACGAAATTTTAACTCCTCACGGACATCTCCGCTTGAAAGCTGATCCGTATGCATTTTCAAGCGAACTCCGTCCAAATACCGCTTCGGTTGTCTATCCGCTGGATGATTATGCATGGGGAGACCATGACTGGATGAACCAGCGGAAAGGACGTAATCCCTATGAATCACCCATGTCGATCTATGAACTTCATTTAGGGTCCTGGAAGTACATAGAGTCGGAGGTTTTTTACAATTTCCGTGAATATGCAGATATGGTGATTCCTTATGTGAAAGAACTCGGCTATACCCATATCGAACTTCTACCCATGACGGAGCATCCGTTTGACCGCTCCTGGGGCTATCAGGCGACCGGATACTTTTCCGTGACCTCCCGTTACGGCACCCCGGATGACTTCAAATATTTTGTCGATCAATGTCACAATTCTGGAATCGGTGTCATATTGGACTGGGTACCGGGCCACTTCTGCAAGGATGAACACGGGCTTCGCAGGTTTGACGGGGAAGCGCTTTATGAATATGCCAACCCTAGTAAAGCTGAGAAAACACAGTGGGGGACGCTTACGTTTGATTTTGCCAGAAACGAAGTACAGAGCTTTCTCATCTCCAATGCTGTGTACTGGCTGAAAGAGTATCACCTGGATGGACTGCGTGTGGACGCTGTTGCCAGTATGCTCTATCTCGATTTCGGTAAGGAAGACGGAGAGTGGGAGCTGAATGAATACGGCGGGCGTGAAAATATTGAAGCCATCGACTTCATCAGAAAAATGAATAAAGCCGTTTTTGAAGAAGTTCCGGATACGCTGATGATGGCGGAGGAATCGACGTCCTGGCCGCTTGTCAGTGCCCCGACACATATCGGCGGACTCGGGTTCAATTATAAGTGGAACATGGGCTGGATGAATGACATGCTCAAGTATATGGAAATGGACCCGATCCACCGGAAGTACCATCATAATTTAATTACCTTTTCTCTTCATTACGCCTTTTCCGAGAACTTTGTATTACCGATTTCTCATGACGAAGTCGTCCATGGAAAGAAATCGTTATTAAATAAAATGCCGGGCGACTATTGGCAGAAATTCGCCAACCTGCGTGCATTTCTCGCTTATATGTACGCCCATCCCGGTAAGAAGCTTCTATTCATGGGAGGTGAATTCGGACAATTCGACGAGTGGAAGGACTTGGAGGACCTGGACTGGGAGCTGCTGGAATACGATTCCCACGCCTCCATTTTGGAGTACACGAAACAGCTTCACCAGATGTATCAGGAGATGCCTGCATTATGGGAGCTCGATCATAAACCAGAAGGGTTCACATGGATCGATCCGAATAACTATGAGCAGAGCATTATATCTTTTGTACGGAACAGCCGGACATCAAACGATCAATTAGTCATTGTATGCAATTTCACTCCGGAGGTCTACCACGATTATAAAGTCGGAGTGCCTGAACAAGGCTCATACGAGGAAATTTTCTCGAGTGATGCGGAGCACTTTGGTGGTTCCGGGCAGAGAAATGGACTGCCCCTGGACACGATATCCTCTCCATGGCAGGGCCAGAACCAGCATGTCACCATGACGGTTCCCCCGCTCGGTGTGAGCTTCCTGAAAAGAACATCAGTAAATCAAGGAGGAGAATCATGAAAAATAAAGAATGTGTAGCGATGCTTCTAGCTGGTGGGCAGGGGACCAGATTGAAATCATTGACGAAACAGATCGCCAAACCTGCCGTATATTTCGGCGGTAAATACCGGATCATTGATTTTCCGCTGAGCAATTGTACGAATTCCGGCATTGATACAGTCGGCGTACTTACACAGTACGAGCCGCTTATTTTAAATGATTACATCGGCATTGGAGATACATGGGACCTGGACCGTAAATTCGGAGGCGTGTCGGTGCTCCCTCCATTCATGCAGTCGGAAGGCGGAGGATGGTATACAGGAACGGCGAATGCCATCTACCGCAACCTGAAATTCCTGAACCAGTATGATCCGGAGCACGTGCTGGTCCTGTCCGGGGATCATATTTATAAGATGGATTACGGTGCGATGCTTGATTACCATAAGGAAACGGATGCGGACGTGACGATTTCTGTTATTGAAGTTCCTTGGGAGGAAGCGAGCCGTTTTGGAATTATGAACGCCGACGATAACGGGAAGATTACAGAATTTGATGAGAAACCTGAATATCCGAAGAGCAACCTGGCTTCCATGGGCGTCTACATTTTCCGCTGGGATGTACTGAAGCAGTACTTGATTGATGATGCGGAAAAAGAAGATTCCTCCCATGATTTCGGGAAGGATATCATTCCATCTCTTCTTAACGATTATAAAAAGATGATGGCCTATACATTCGAAGGCTATTGGAAGGATGTCGGAACGGTCGACAGCCTTTGGGAAGCCAATATGGACCTGCTTAAGAAGAATCCTGAACTGAACCTCAGTGATTCCAGATGGCGGATCTATTCTAAAAATCCAAACCAGCCGCCGCAGTATATTGCACCGTCAGCTTCTGTGAAAAATGCGCTGATTAATGAAGGGTGCCGGATTTACGGCAAGGTGGATACATCGGTGATTTTCTATGGTGTTCACGTTTGTGAATCCTCCGTTGTGAAAGATTCTGTCATCATGCCGGATGTCAAAATCGGCAGAAATGTCACGATCAACCGTGCCATCATCTCCAAAGGAACGGTGATTGAGGATGGAGCCGTGATCGGTGATCCTTCACCAGACAGCGAAATCACGCTGGTGGCAGATGAAGGAAGTGTTCTGGCAACAAGCTATGCTACAAACTGATTTTTGAGGAGGATTTTATGGATCGTATCGCTGGAATTATTAACCTGGACCATGAGCAGGATATGCTCGATGAACTCACATACTTCCGCTGCGGGGCAGCGGTTCCTTTTGCCGGACGCTACCGGATGATTGATTTCGCTATTTCCAATATGACCAACTCCCGGATTGAATCCGTAGCTGTCTTTGCAAGAAGAAAATACCGTTCGCTGATGGACCATCTCGAACAAGGAAAAGCCTGGGATCTGGACCGCAAACGGGGCGGTCTTTTCATCCTGCCCCCTGACTGGAATGATCCGACCGATATTTCCCGCGGGGATCTGCAGCATTTCCATAACAACATCGATTTCATCAACCGGACGCTGGCGGATTATATCGTCATCTCCGGTTCCCAGCACATCTGCAACATCGATTATCAGGATGTCCTGCAGGAGCATAAGGAATCAGGGGCGGACGTAACGGTCATTTATAAAAAAGTAGACGAAATGTATTCCGAGCATGAACGCGCTCACAAGCTCGATATCGATGGGAATAACCGTGTGACGAATATTCACAATGATCGAAGCAGCCATAACGTCTATATGGATATGTACATCATTGACAAGGAATTTCTATACAATCTGATTGAGAAGTGCATTGCCCATGGATGCTCCAACTTCTTCCTGGATGGGATCAAAGGAAAGCTTCCGAACATTCATATCAATGCTTATGAGTACCACGGCACTCATGCGCTGATCAATTCGGTGGAAAGTTATTACCGCAACAGCTCCAAGTTGTTGAATGCCTCTGAGCATGATGAGTTATTCAAAGAGGATGCACCGATTTTCACGAAGGTGAAAAACGAAGCACCATCGAATTATACCCAGTCATCACACGTGACAAATACAATGGTGGCCAACGGGTGTGTCATTGAAGGGGAAGTCGAGGACAGCATCCTGTTCCGCGGTGTCAAAGTAGGAGAAGGGGCGGTCATTAAAAACTCCATCATCATGCAGCGCTGCGAGATTGAAGAAGGAGCGGTTCTGGAAAATGTCATTCTTGATAAGGATTGCACCATTTCCAGTGGCAAGACGCTGATTGGAGCACCTGAAAAGCCGTACGTACTAGCGAAGCGGCGATCAATGTAATCCCCTTTGTCAGGGACTGTCTGGACCTTACCGCTCGGGCAGTCCTTTTTCTTTAACAATGGTTAAGTGATGGATTGAACAAAGATAAGGAGTGGATATACGTGAATATTTTAATGGTTGGTTCAGAATGCACCCCTTTTGTAAAAACCGGTGGTCTTGCTGATGTGCTCGGTACTCTGCCGCATGCCTTGAAGAAACAGGGCGCCGATGTCCGTGTCGTCCTGCCGAAATATGAGAACATGGATGATCACTGGAAGGAACAGCTGACCCACCTGGATGAACTGGATATTACGCTTGGGTGGCGGAGCCAGTATGCAGGAATCGAATATATCAACTATGAGGGCATTCCCGTCTATTTCATAGATAACGAATATTATTTTAAACGTTCCAATCTTTATGGGTATGGAGATGAAGCCGAGCGGTTCGTTTTCTTCAATAAAGCGGTTATGGACTTTATCTGCACGCTGGAATGGACTCCGGATATCCTGCACTGCCATGACTGGCAGACCGGTCTCATCCCTGTCTACCTACATACCCATTATAAGGATGTGGAAAAGCTTCAAGGTATGAAAACGGTCTTCACGATCCATAATTTGAAGTATCAGGGGATTTATCCGCAGTCTGTCCTGCATGATCTGATGGACTTTGATGAAAGCATGATGAGAGATGATGCGTTCGAATTTTTCGGGAACATCAACTTCATGAAGGGTGCTTTGAACTACGCCGATTTTATTACAACGGTCAGCGAAACTTATGCAAAAGAGATTCAAACGCCCTATTATGGGGAAAACCTAGACGGAGTACTTAGAAAACGGACTGACGAATTAATCGGAATCGTCAACGGCATCGACGAGCATAACTATAACCCTATGAAAGACGAAGCCCTTGCTTTTCCGTATCGCAGCTCCCTGATCAAGAAGGCTCAGAACAAGATGTGGCTGCAGGCTGAATTAGGTCTGCCTGTACGTAAGGAAGTACCGATGATTGGCATCGTTTCCAGATTGGTGGAACAAAAAGGGTTCGACTTGATCGGAAGGGTGATTGACGAGCTGCTTTATCATGATGATGTTCAAGTCGTCCTGCTTGGTACGGGTGAATATCAATATGAGCAGCTGCTTCAATGGGTACAGCACAGACACCCCGAAAAAATGTCAGCGAATATCCGTTTTTCAGAACCATTATCCCGTCAGATTTATGCGGCCAGTGATATGTTCCTCATGCCTTCCCGTTTCGAACCGTGCGGGATTGGTCAGCTGATTGCCTTAAGGTATCTGTCTGCTCCAATCGTAAGGGAAACAGGGGGACTTGTGGACACCGTCCAGCCATATAATGAAGAGACTGGGGAAGGGAACGGATTTTCATTTACAAACTATAACGCCCACGACATGCTGTACACGATCCGCCGGGCCGTCGAATTCTATCAGGAGCCTGCTTCTTGGCAGAATCTTGTAAAAAACATCTGCAAGAGTAAGTTCACTTGGAAAAACTCTGCGGAGCAGTACATGGATTTGTATCAAACGATGTTCCGGTAGAGCTGATAGGAGGAACCTTTATGGTGATGTTCAGTAGCAAAGAGGAATTCAAGGCCGCGTTTAAGGAGCAGTTGGAGGACCGGTATGGGCGGACGCTGGAGACAGCTTCGGAGTATGATACCTACCGCGCGTTAGGGGCGCTGATTCAGGAGAAAATCAATGCCAAATGGCTTCACACCCAGCAGCATTACAAGCGTAATAAAACGAAGCAGGTGTTTTATTTCTCGATGGAATTCCTTATGGGGCGTCTGCTTGGGAACAATCTATTAAACATGGATGTTCTGACACTTGTAGAAGAAGGACTGGAGGAGCTTGGTTTGTCCCTGTCCGGGTTGGAAGAGAAGGAAAGTGACGCAGGACTCGGCAACGGCGGTCTCGGCCGTTTGGCGGCTTGTTTTCTGGATTCCCTGGCCTCTTTGGAGATGGCTGGTCACGGCTATGGCCTCCGGTATAAGTACGGCATGTTTGATCAGCATATCATCGACGGGAAACAAGTGGAATTTCCTGATTACTGGCTTTCCAAAGACTTCGTCTGGGAAGTGAGGCGCCCGGATGAAGCAATCGAAGTCCGTTTTGGCGGACAGGTATCTTCCACCCGTGACAAGGACGGAAAGCTGCATTTTAAGTATGAGCACTACGAACCGATCCAGGCGGTGCCTTATGATGTCCCGATTGCCGGATATAAAAACGAAACCGTGAATACGCTCCGGTTGTGGTCTGCAGAACCATCTGTCGGAGACACAATGTCCCGTGCTGAAAAAGAAGGGGAGTTCGGTCATTTTCTCGGCCATAAACGTTCGCTGGAATCTATTTCGGATTTCCTATATCCGGATGATTCTACAGAAGACGGTAAACGCCTCCGCTTAAAGCAGGAATATTTCCTCGTTTCCGCCGGTGTCCAGTCGGTTGTTCGCTATTTTGAAAAACTGGGAGTGCCATGGTCCTCCTTCCCTGAAAAAGCAGCCCTCCATATCAACGATACCCATCCGGCCCTCGTCATTCCTGAACTGATGCGGATCCTTATGGATGAGAAAGGAATCGGCTGGGAGGAGGCATGGGAGATCACCCGGTCCTCGGTTTCCTATACGAATCATACAACCCTTAGTGAAGCGCTTGAGTCCTGGCCTGTAGGTCTTGTCCGCTCGCTGCTGCCACGGATTTTCATGATCATCAATGAAATCAATGAGCGTTTCTGTCAGGAGCTGTGGAGCACTTACCCAGGCGATTTCGACCGCATTGCCGACCTTGCCATCGTAGCGGACGGTCAGGTGAAAATGGCCCATTTATCCATTGTCGGAAGTCACAGCATTAATGGTGTGGCAAAACTCCATACAGAAATATTAAAACATCGCGAAATGAAACGATTCTTCCATACTTTCCCGGATCGCTTCAACAATAAAACCAACGGAATTACTCACCGCAGGTGGCTGATGCACAGCAACCGTAAACTGACGTCACTCATTACGGAAGCGATCGGCGACACCTGGATCCACGAGCCGCAGCAGTTAAGCCGGCTGATGAGCCGGAAAGATGATTTAAGCTTCCTTGATCAGCTTCACGATATCAAGCACCAGAATAAAGTGGAATTTGCAGAGTGGGTGCAGCAGACGCAGGGAATCACCGTCAATCCGCACTCCATATTCGATGTCCAGATTAAACGGCTCCACGGTTATAAGCGTCAACTGCTTAATGCTCTTCATATTATGCATTTATACAATGAATTGAAGGCAGACCCTGCCATGGAAATGGTACCGAGGACTTTCTTTTTCGGAGCCAAGGCAGCCCCGGGTTATCATTTCGCGAAAACGGTCATCCAATTGATCAACCGTATTGCAGAAGTGGTCAACAATGATCCTGCTGTAAACGATTATATAAAAGTGGTGTTCCTTCCGAACTATTCCGTGTCCATGGCAGAGAAAATCATTCCAGCGACCAATATCAGTGAGCAGATATCCATGGCTACGAAGGAAGCTTCGGGTACAGGGAATATGAAATTCATGATGAACGGCGCGGTGACCGTGGGGACGATGGACGGGGCGAACGTCGAAATCCACGACCACGTCGGGGATGATAACATTTACATTTTCGGTCTCACTTCTGAGGAGATCTGGGAGTATTACAATCAAAGCTCCTACTCTTCCAGTGAGATTTATCATAATGACGACCGGATCCGCCGTATTCTCGATGAATTGATTCATTACAGTCCTTTTTCTAAAGGCGAAACGGAATTCCAGGCCATTTACGATGCTTTGGTCACCTATAATGACGAGTACTTTGTACTGAAAGATTTTCCAGATTATCTGCTGGCTCAGAAGAAAGTCAGTCAGGATTATCAGAGAAAGCGTCAGTGGAACTTGAAGAGTCTCGTAAACATCGCCCAATCCGGTGTGTTTTCCAGTGATCGCACGATCCAGGAATACGCAGAGGAGATTTGGAAAATCAATCGTGTCGGGGCGCTGAAGTAGTTATATAGGGGGACGGATTTGTGAGACAAAAGGAAATGTATCATAACAGCTTTGAGGAATCCTATAGAGAGCCTTTCGGTGCTGCGCCGAAAGGTTCTGCTGTTACACTGAAACTGGATGTGCTCAACCGCCATCGTGTATCCCATGTCATCCTTCACTATATCCTTGACCGTACGGATCATGAAAAGACGAAGGAAATGGACGTATGCAGCGAGGAACACCAGTGCACGACATATGAAACGACTATAAAAATGCCGGAAAGTCCACAGCTGATCTGGTATTTCTTTGAAATCATCTCCGAAGACCGCACCCTTTTTTACGGACGGGAGCGGAGTAATGAGAGCGGGGAAGGCCGTATTTATGATCATATCCCCCCTTCCTGGCAGATTACGGTTTATGATCCTGTTTACGAAACGCCGGAATGGTGGAAGAATGCTACGATGTATCAAATATTTCCCGACCGTTTTTATGCAGCCGGTGACATTGATATGAAAAAAGCACCGGAAACGAGCCTTGTACATGCCCATTGGGAGAATGACCCTGTTTATATCCGCAATGAGCGAGGAGAAGTCATCCGCTGGGACTTTTTCGGTGGCAGCCTGAAAGGCATTACGGAAAAACTTGATTACCTCGAGACACTGGGCATTACCGTTCTTTACTTGAATCCAATTTTTGAAGCCGAAAGCAATCACCGGTATGATACGGGGGATTATCATAAGATTGATGAACTACTCGGTACAAAGAAAGACTTCGAGGCGCTGATTGAAGAAGCGGAAAAACGAGGCATGGAAGTTATGCTGGACGGGGTGTTCAGTCATACCGGGAGCAACAGTATTTATTTCAACCGGGAAGGGAAGTACGACTCCCTTGGTGCCTATCAATCCAAAAATTCCCCTTATTACAGCTGGTATACATTCCACAACTATCCCAACGAATATGATGCCTGGTGGGGAGTAGGGACTCTCCCTACACTCCGGAAGGAAAATGAAGATTACCAGAACTTCCTGATTCACGATGAAGACAGTGTCATCAAAACGTGGCAGAAGTCAGGGATGAAGCACTGGCGTCTTGACGTAGCGGACGAGTTGACCGATGACTTGATCCGGCAGATTTATACCCAGCTGAAGAAGAAGGATTCATCCAGTGTGCTGCTTGGGGAAGTGTGGGAGGATGCGTCCAACAAATCAGCCTATGGAAAACGCCGCGACTATTTTCTCGGGGGCGTCCTGGATTCAGTGATGAATTACCCGATGCGGCGGATCCTGCTCGACTTTATTAAAGGGGACATGGATGCCTACACGGTGCACAGGCGCTTGATGACTTTATGTGAGCACTATCCGAAAGAATACTTCTATGCCGTCATGAACATGCTCTCCAGTCATGATGTCGAAAGAATTTATACGATGCTGGCAGACTTTCTGCCGGATGACTTTTCCGATGAGCAGAAAGAGCAGCTCATCTTCAAGCAGATCAAGGCTCTCAGTCTATGGATCTATGCTTTTCCGGGTGTGCCTTCCCTGTACTATGGCGATGAAGCCGGGCTGACAGGCGGAGCAGATCCGGATAACCGTAAACCTTATCCGTGGGGAAGAGAAAACCAGGAACTGCTTGACTGGTATACCAAAATCGGGAGTTGGCGGAAAGAGCATGATGTTCTTCGTACAGGGCATTGGAAGTCCTTTGCCCTGGATGATGATGTTATCGGATTTGAGAGATGGAATGAAAACAATGTCGACCATTTTGGAAATGAAGCGGCGGACGAGCGGATTCTCTTTTTGTTCAACCGGAACCTCCGGGAAAAGCGGGAGATTAATATCCCCATTCAAAAAGGGAAATGGCAGCAGCTGGAGAACAAGAAAAGTATATTCAGTTCGAAAAATAACTGGCTGACGATCAAACTGGATCCGTCAGAGAATATGATTCTACGGTTAATGAAATAGGAGGCGTAACCAATGGGTTTCTTAGATGGATTAATGGGAAACGCGTCCGAAGTGGACGTAACGAAGCTTGAAAAGGATTTGAAAGATATCCTTGCCGGTGGAGAGCAGGTAGAGAGCGGTTATAAAGTGCTCCGCGACTCGTTTATCTTCACAAACAAACGGCTGCTTCTCGTGGATAAGCAGGGCATGACGGGGAAGAAAGTGGAGTACCACTCCATCCCGTATAAAAGCATCACCCATTTCAGCGTAGAAACAGCGGGCAGCTTCGATATGGATGCTGAGCTGAAGATATGGATTTCAGGGTCATCCGAGCCGATCGGAAAACTTTTCAAGAAGGACAGCCCGATCGAATCCGTTCAACAAACACTGGCTGAACATGTATTATGACCTTTGCAGCCTTCTTCCGTATAAAGGAAGAAGGCTTTTGCTATTGAAAAATGACTGCCGTTCAAGCATCATAGAAGTACATCATTATGAAAGCGTTACCAAAGAGGTGTTCTCATGAAGCTTGAGCTTGTTCAGAAACAAACGACAGGGTTATTTATGACAACGGAAATGCGCCAGGCCGTTCAAATGCTTCAATTTTCAGCGGGTGAGTTATGGGAGTATGTGCAGCGGGAGGTTGATGAAAACCCGCTCCTTCATTTTTCTGTCGACGCTTCATCCGTGTTCTACAAGCAAGGTGCATCGATGAATTTTATGGAAGAGATGACTCCTGATCAAGCATCATGGAGGGATAATCTAGGGGACCAGATCAGGCTGCTGGAGGTGCCTGCAGAGACGAAAGAGATGCTGATTTTTCTTGCAGGGCATCTGAATGATGACGGTTTTTGTGAAGCATCGGACGAGGAGACAGCAGAAACCTTTCATACGACGTTGGAATCAGCGAGGAGCATACGCATGTCTATGTTCAACCTGGATCCCGAAGGTGTAGGCTGCCGGAACATAAGGGAGTATTTGGTTTTTCAGGCTGCCCGGCGCTTTCCTGAGGATGAAAAACTGCCGCTGATCATCCGGCATCACTTGGATGATCTGGCCCTTGGAAACTGGGAGGAGATTGAAAAGTCTGCAGGCATACAGCGGAAGGAAGGAGAGGAAGCACTTTTGCGGTTAAAGCAGTTGAATCCGAGACCGCCGGCTTCCACTTTATCTCCATCCATTCCATCTCTCCCACCTGATTTAATAATGGAAGAAACGGCAGAAGGGTATCAGCTTCACGACCCTTATTCCATGACGAAATACCTGGGGTGGGACCACGAACTCCTTGAGTTATACGATACCAAAGCAGAGGCCGCCGGTTTTTTTGAAGAAGACTATAAACGGGCCCGATGGCTGATTCAAAGCCTGGAAAGCAGGAAGAACACTCTCCTGCAGACGGCCGAGGTCGTCGTCCGTCATCAGCAGGAGTTTTTCCGGGGCCGTTCGCTGCAGCCGTTGACGCTGAAGAATGTGGCAGATCAGCTCGGTGTGCATGAGTCCACCATCAGTCGTGCGGCTGCCAATAAAGTCATGCAGACACCAAAAGGACTGTATCCCTTGAAAAGCTTTTTCGTCACGGGGTATCAAGGGGAGGACGGAAGAGGATATTCATCGGGTTATGTGAAAGAAAAGATCACCGGGATGATCCAGGGGGAAAATAAAAGGAAACCATATTCCGACCAAAGCATCAGCCGCCTCCTGCTTCAACAGGAAGGTCTTCACATATCCAGAAGGACGGTAGCCAAATACAGGGAAACTATGAAAATTCCATCCTCCTCACGCAGGAAGGACACGTCCAAAAAGCTTCACCTCCTACATTCCTAGGTTAATATTCTCCTGAATGGGGGATAGACTATTAAAGTGGAGTGAAGGAGGAGAGAAACGTTGAAGAAGATCATTGATTATACGAAAGCGGTCATCAAGGAATTTCAAAAAGATAACGTCCCTCTGCTTGGGGCTGCCCAGGCTTATTATTACTTACTATCCATTGTTCCGATGTTGATTCTGCTATTATCTATACTCCCCTATTTGAATATTGATGCAGAAACGGCGATCCAGGCCATGGGCAACGTTCTTCCGAGCGGCACCGTTGATGTATTCCGTGAAAATATCGTTGCAGTAGTGGAACAGCCGAACGGGGGGCTTCTTACAGTTGGTATTCTGGGTACGCTCTGGTCCGCTTCCAGTGGCATCAATGCGTTCATACAATCGGCCAATGAAGCTTATGAAGTAGAAGAAACGAGGTCGTTCATCAAAGTGAGACTGCTGGCGGTCGCGTTGACGATAGGCATGATAGTAGCGATTGTCGTCGCTCTTGCGCTCCCGGTGTTCGGACAAGTCTTGATTGATTTCATCAACCTTCCAGCTCAGACGGAAATACTGATGCAGGTGCTGCGCTGGGTGATCAGTATATCGGTCATCGGTCTCGTATTGATGGCCCTTTATCACTTCGCCCCAAACAAGAACATTCCATTCAAGCATATTCTTCCGGGGGCAGTGATTACTGCGCTTCTCTGGCAGGTCATTTCCCTGGCTTTCTCGTTTTACGTAACGAACTTTGGAAACTACTCTGCAACGTATGGAAGTCTCGGTGGTGTCATCATTCTTATGCTTTGGTTCTTCCTGACCGGTATCATCTTAATGGTCGGTGCGGAAATCAATGTCGTCTATCACCGACGCCACGGAGGCAGGAAATCAAAAGCGGCTTAAATGTGAAGGAGGTCTCCCGTCCTATGAGGAGACCTCCTTTTTTAATGGAGGGAAAGGTTGAATTTCTCAAGAAGTTCAGACAGCGTCGGCCGGTCATGTCCATTTCTTCCTTTCCCGGGATCTGCATGAAGCAGTGATTCCAATACAGCTTCTTCGCAGGACTCGCGTACAGCTCGGAATGCCGCATCGATATCCTCTTCATGAAGCATTTCTAAAGACAGGGGCTGGTCCGGTTTGTCATGCGGAATGGTTCCAGCGGTTGTAAAACCGATGACAACTTCACCACTGCCGTTACCGATAATAGACCCCGTCCTCGATAATCCGGCTGCTGCCCGTTTGAGTATCCGCTTCAACTGCCGCTCTGTGACCGGGAGATCCGTCGCGCAGATGACCATCACCGAACCGCGGTCCTTCTCCTGTACCTGATGTGCTTCGTTCAGCTCTTTCCCAACCGCTCTTCCATCGATCCGCAGGTCACTCAGCGTCCCGAAGTTGGTCAATGTCAGAACGCCGAGGGTATACGATCCGTAGGCGAGGTCGATTTTACGCGAAGCTGACCCGATGCCGCCTTTCATGGAGTAACATACCATGCCTGTCCCCGCTCCCACACTTCCTTCTTCAAACTCATCTTCCGCTCTTTGCAGCGCATGCCATACATCCTCCTTCGCTACACTGCGGTTTCGGATATCATTCAAATGCATATCATTGCACTCCCCGACGACGGGGTTGACCGTCCCTGTCGTCCGTCCGATTTCAGGGTTCCGCTCCAAGCTGTAATCAACGAGGGCATCGTAAACCCGGCCGACTGCGAACGTATTGGTTAAGGCGACAGGGGTTTCCAACGTCCCCATTTCTTCGATCTGGATTAATCCGGTGGTTTTCCCAAAGCCATTGATGACATGCGAGGCGGCCAGCAGCTTTTGTTTGAAAAGGTTCCCTTCATGAGGAAGGATGACCGTTACGCCTGTGCGTGTGTCTCCGTCTGTCAGTGTTTGATGACCGACTTTGACACCGGGTACATCGGTAATTTGATTTCGTCTCCCCGTCTGCATCTCTCCAATTGTAATTCCGTATGTTCTTGTTTTTGTTCCCATCCATAAACCCTCCCTGCCTTCCTACTACTTTCTAAATGAAGAGATGAAATTCCTTTTTATGTATGAAAATACATCCTTCGGTTTTAATATACGTTCAAACGCTTGTATATAAAGGTTTTTTGTATGGAAAAGTGAATAAAATAAATTTTCTTTTGAAAAATCTCAAAAAATATTTGGTTGCGCTTACATCGTTTTTATAAGTGGATTTGTAAAGGATTGTCATTGTCGTATTTGCATGAAAATTCAGCGGTTATGCCTGATGAGGGCGTGATTCTTCCATATGTTCATGCTATACTAGTAAGAAACTGAAAAGACAGAATTTTTCTATTATTGCCTGCAACCTTCAAGAATAAGTCCGCTAGGGGGAAAGATAATGCAAAAACACGGATATCCTGTTCCGCAGGGGCTGTATCATCCGGAAAATGAGCATGAAGCTTGTGGTATCGGAGTTATTGCCAACATCGATGGGACAAAGAGTCATAGTATTGTAGAAAATGCCATCACGATTTTATGTAATCTGGAGCACCGGGGCGGTCAGTCCGCGGATATCAGTACAGGGGATGGTGCCGGTATTTTAACCCAGATTCCTCATAAATTCTTTGAAAAACAATGTGAGAAAGAAGATATATACCTTCCGGAGGCTGGGAAATACGGGATCGGCATGGTGTTCTTCCCGGAAGATCATGGCTTGAGAGTCGACTGCATGCAGCGCTTTCAGCGTATCGTTGAGGAAGAAGGACAGCAGTTCCTTGGCTGGCGTACTGTACCCGTCAACGACTCCTTCGTAGGAAAAGATGCGAAAAAGACGAAGCCATTCATTCGTCAGGCTTTTGTAGCTCCTTCTGCAAATATCCAGACGCAGATGGATCTGGAACGCCGTTTATACATCATCCGCAAACGTGCGGAAAGCGAAATTGCTTCCTTGGACCAGTATGATGACTTTTATATCAGCAGCCTGTCTTCCAATACGATTGTGTATAAGGGCATGCTGATTCCTGAACAACTGGACTCCTTTTATATTGATTTGAACCATCCTGATTTTAAAACCGCCCTCGCCTTAGTACACTCTCGATTCAGTACGAACACCTTCCCGAGTTGGAAACGATCACATCCAAACCGCTATACCATCCATAACGGAGAGTTTAACACCCTCCGCGGAAATGTGAACTGGATGAGAGCGAGGCAGGAGCTTTGTGAGTCTGAATACTTCAGCAAAGAAGATCTGGATAAGCTTCTGCCGGTCATTGATGCCAACGGAAGTGACTCATCCATGTTCGATAATGCGTTTGAGTTTCTTTACTTATCCGGTCGTTCTCTGGCCCACACGGCTATGATGATGGTCCCTGAGCCATGGTCCAATGATGAGACGATTCAGGAAGATAAGAAGAGCTTTTATGAATATCACAGTACGCTGATGGAACCATGGGACGGCCCGGCAGCCCTTGCCTATACGAACGGGAAGCAGATTGGTGCCTGTCTGGACCGTAATGGTCTGCGTCCTGCCCGATACTATGTAACGAAGGACGGCATGATCGTGCTCGGGTCTGAAGTTGGTGCGCTCGATATTTTCGCTGATGATATTTTGTACAAAGATCGACTGCACCCTGGCAAAATGCTGCTCGTCGATCTTGAAGAAGGGAAAATCATCCCGGATGAAGAGATCAAGCTTCAGATTGCCCGTGAGCATCCGTACCAGGAATGGATTGATGATCATAAATTCGATTTGGAAGACCTGCCTGAGCCGGCTGCAGAACACCGACCGATCGGAAATCTGATCGATCAGCAGCTCGCTTTCGGATACACGACAGAGGAATTGAATAAGATCCTCATGCCGATGGTGACGGATAAAAAAGATCCGGTCGGTTCGATGGGATATGATTCTCCGCTGGCTGTCCTTTCCAAGAAACCTCAGCTGCTTTACAGCTATTTCAAGCAGCTGTTTGCCCAGGTGACCAACCCTCCAATCGATGCCATTCGTGAAAAACTGATTACGATGGTGGAAACGACCATTGGTGCCGAAGGGAACCTGGTGGCTCCAAAACCGGACAGCTGCCGTCAAATTCGTCTGAAGACACCGATTCTGACGAATAAAGAGCTCGAACAGCTTCGCCAGCAGACGGTGGAAGGATTCAAACCGGTCACACTGTCGATGTTATTTAAAGCGGAAGAAAATGAAATGAAAGCTTCGCTCGACCGTTTATTTGAAGAGGCCGATCAAGCGGTGGAAGACGGAGCGACACTGATTATCCTTTCTGACCGCGGTGTGAATGGTGAGTATGCAGCCATCCCGACGCTGCTTGCTGTTTCAGGTCTCCACCACCATCTGATCCGCGAAGGGACGAGAACGAAAGTCAGTCTGCTTGTGGAAACAGGGGAAGCGCGTGAAGTCCATCATTTTGCAACACTTCTGGGCTACGGGGCAGAAGGGATCAACCCCTACCTTGCCTATGAATCGCTGCGTGACCTTCTTGAAACCGGTCAGATTGAAGCCGTTTCCCATAACGAAGCTGTACAGACGTACATTAAAGCGGCAACAGACGGTATTATTAAAGTCCTCTCCAAAATGGGGATTTCAACCATCCAAAGTTACCGGGGAGCCCAGATTTTTGAGGCTGTCGGTATTCGGATGGATGTGATCGATCAATACTTTACCCGGACGGCTTCCCGTCTCGGCGGAATCGGTCTGGACATCATTGAAAAAGAAGTATTGATGCGTCATGAAACAGCCTTCAGTGAGGGCCGTGGCGGAAACCGTACGCTTGATGCGGGTGATGATTATCAATACCGCAAAAATGGTGAGGATCACCAGTACAATCCGCAGACGATCGCGACACTGCAGCACGCCTGTCGTGCCAATGATTATGATCTTTTCAAGCAGTACTCGCAGATGCTGACGGATGAAAAGCATAACCTTCAATCCCTGCGTGGACTTTTATCCTTTAAAAAACGGCCGTCCATTCCGTTGGATGAAGTGGAATCGGTTGAAGACATTACCCGGCGCTTTAAAACCGGTGCGATGTCCTTCGGTTCCATCAGTCAGGAAGCCCACGAGGCGCTTGCTGTCGCGATGAACCGGATCGGAGGCCGCAGTAACTCCGGAGAGGGCGGGGAGAACCCGGCCCGTTTTGAACCGGAAGAAAATGGTGACCTGAAACGAAGCGCTATTAAACAGGTAGCTTCCGGACGATTTGGCGTAAATAGTCACTATTTAGTGAATGCCGATGAAATCCAGATCAAGGTCGCCCAAGGGGCGAAGCCCGGGGAAGGTGGACACCTTCCTGGTAAGAAAGTGTACCCGTGGGTAGCCGAAGTCCGCGGCTCCACGCCAGGCGTTGAGTTGATTTCACCGCCTCCGCACCATGATATTTATTCCATCGAGGATCTGGCTGAGTTGATCTACAACTTGAAAAATGCCAATCCAAAGGCTCGTGTCAGCGTGAAGCTTGTATCGGCTGTCGGTGTAGGAACCATTGCTGCTGGTGTAGCGAAAGGCCGTGCCGATCTCGTTCTGATTAGTGGTTATGACGGTGGAACAGGGGCTGCGCCGCGTACAAGTATTAAGCATACCGGTCTTCCGTGGGAAATCGGTCTGGCTGAAACCCACCAGACACTTGTGCTCGACCGGCTTCGTGACCGCATTGTCGTTGAAACAGACGGTAAGATGATGACCGGCCGAGATGTCGTTGTCGCCTCTCTTCTTGGAGCGGAGGAGTATGGATTTTCCACAGCCCCTCTTGTTGTCCTAGGCTGTGTCATGATGCGTGTCTGCCATTTGAACACATGTCCTGTTGGTGTAGCCACCCAGGATCCTGAACTTCGGAAGAAATTCACCGGTGAAGCCGATCACCTTGAAAACTTTATGCGCTTCATTGCCCAGGAAGCGAGGGAGATCATGGCAGAACTCGGCTTCCGTACGATCAACGAAATGATCGGACGGACGGATGTGCTTGAAACAAACGAAGCCATCGATCATTGGAAAGCGAAGGGTGTGGACTTGTCTGCGCTTCTTTACCAGCCCGATGTACCGGACAACTATGGTTTATTTGCTGTGCGTAAGCAGGATCACGGTCTGGATAAGACCCTCGATATGGAAGAACTGCTCCCGTTATGTAAAGATGCGATCGAAACGGGTAAACCGATGAAATATACCGGGTCGATCCGCAACATCCACCGGGTGACAGGGACGATTTTGGGCAGTGAGATTACCCGCCGCTACGGCGCAGAAGGCCTGCCTGAAGATACGATCAACCTGACATTCAAAGGTTCAGCAGGTCAGAGCTTCGGAGCTTTCATTCCTAAAGGGATGTCACTACGCCTGATCGGAGATTCCAATGACTATGTCGGTAAAGGACTGTCCGGAGGGAAGATCATCGTCCACCCTTCATCCAAGTCTTCGTTCCGTCCGGAAGAAAACACGATTATCGGAAACGTGTCTTTCTATGGAGCATCCGCTGGAGAAGCCTATATCAACGGTCTTGCCGGGGAACGCTTCTGTGTACGGAACAGTGGGGCGGATGTCGTCGTCGAAGGTGTCGGGGACCACGCCTGTGAATATATGACGGGTGGAAGGGTCGTCGTCCTTGGAGGTACCGGACGTAACTTTGCTGCTGGTATGTCCGGAGGGGTCGCCTACGTTCTTGATGAAACAGCCCACCGTTTTGAAACGAAGTGCAACAAGGAGCTTGTGCTTCTGCAGCAATTGCAGGATTCACAGGAAATCCAGGAGCTTTATGATATGATCGATCGTCACGTATCGTATACAAACAGCCCGTTGGGACAGAAGATCCTTGCGGAGTGGCCGCAGTACGTGAGCCGATTTGTCAAAGTGATTCCAAGAGATTACCTGCACATGCAGGAACGCATTCAGCGCCTGAAAGAGAGCGGACTGGACAAATTTGACGCAGAAATGACAGCTTTTGAAGAGAGAAACAAACCGGTGGAAACCGTCAAATAACAGCGGAGGGGGAGACCTGATGGGAAAGTCAACTGGATTTATGGAATATACGCGCCAGGCTATACCTGAGCGTGATCCTGAAGTTCGAACGAAAGACTGGGAAGATTACACGCTTCCCCTTTCAGATGAAGAAGTACAAAAGCAGGGGGCCCGCTGCATGGACTGCGGCGTTCCGACGTGTCATTCCGGAATGGAAATCAACGGCATTACGACTGGATGCCCGGTCTATCACTTGATTCCCGAGTGGAACGACCTCGTCTATCGAGGGAAATGGAAGGAAGCTCTTGAGAAAGAACATGAAATGAACAATTTCCCGGAGTTTACCGGATTTGCCTGTCCGGCTCCATGTGAAGGCGCCTGTGTGCTTGGCATAAATGAGCCGCCTGTTGCGATTCGTAGTGTAGAGCGTTCAATCATTGAAAAAGGTTTTTCGGAAGGCTGGGTAACTCCTCAGCCGCCGGCCTCCCGCACAGGTAAAAAAGTGGCGGTTGTCGGTTCCGGTCCGGCCGGCCTTGCTGCCGCTGCGCAGTTGAACAAAGCCGGGCACTGGGTGACGGTATACGAGCGGAATGACCGTGTCGGCGGACTGCTGACCTACGGCATTCCGGAAATGAAGCTTCCGTACTCCGTCGTGGAACGCCGTGTGAACATTCTGAAGCAGGAAGGCATTCAATTCCTGACCAACACAGAGGTAGGGCGTAACTACCCTGTTTCCCGCTTGAATGAAGAATATGATTCGGTCATTCTATGCGGCGGTGCTACGACACCGAGGAACATCGACGTAAGTGGAAGAAGTCTGAAAGGCGTTCACTATGCGATGGATTTCCTTCATTCCAATACGAAAAGTCTTTTGGATTCGGACCATGAAGACGGCAACTATATCAGTGCCAAGGGTAAGAATGTGATCGTGATCGGCGGGGGAGATACAGGAACAGACTGTATGGCCACATCCATGCGCCATGAATGTAAAAGTCTGACCCAATTTGATATCTACGATAAGAAGAGCAGCGTCCGCGATAATGAAACAAACCCGTGGCCGCAGTATCCAATTATCCACCGTGTGGAATATGGGCAGAAAGAAGCGGAAGCTGAATTCGGTAAAGATCCGAAAGCTTATGCAGTCATGACGAAAAAATTCGTCGGTGACGAGAACAACCGCATCAAGGAAGTGCATACCATTGATGTCGCTCTTTCCTATGATGAAAAAGGGAACAAAGTACGTACGGAAATTCCGGGGACGGAAAAAGTGTGGAAGGCGGACCTTGTCCTGCTTGCGATTGGATTCAGCGGGCCGGAGCAGGATCTCATTGAGAAGCTGGGCATAGAAACGACCGTCCGCTCCAATGTAGCTGCACAATATGGCAGATACACGACCAATGTAGATGGCGTGTTTGCAGCGGGCGACATGCGACGCGGACAAAGCTTGATTGTGTGGGCAATCAATGAAGGCCGTGAAGCAGCCCGTGAATGTGATCGTTACTTGATGGGTACGACGCAGCTGCCTTAACTATCAAAAAGGGGGGACAACGATGTCCCCCTTTTTTTATGGTCTACCTGATTCATTGTTTTTGTTTTCTAAAAATAATAATAATGTCGTTTAAGTTGTCGGACCCTCGGGTACTTTTAGATTGTAATGGTTATTTTTTAC
This sequence comes from Halobacillus sp. ABH2_015, assembly GCF_056158945.1. NCBI lineage: Bacteria > Bacillati > Bacillota > Bacilli > Caryophanales > Bacillaceae > Halobacillus > Halobacillus sp. ABH2_015. Next base: position 3,363,661 of record NZ_JBSWUG010000002.1, on the reverse strand, counting down.
TTACCATTCTAAACATAATCAGAGGAGGAGCACAATGAGCGACAAGCGTACAAAAAAGGATGAGCAGCTGGATCAGTACAGAGTAGATGATTCTGGTAAACATATGACCACCAACCAGGGAGTGAAAGTATCTGAGGATGAATTCTCCCTCAAAGCTGGTGAGCGCGGCCCTACTCTTATGGAGGACTTTCACTTTCGCGAAAAAATGACCCACTTTGACCATGAACGTATCCCTGAGCGTATTGTGCACGCCCGAGGTTTTTCTGCTCATGGAGAATTTCAATTATATAAATCACTTGAAAAATACACGAGTGCTGACTTTTTGACGGATACATCGAAGACAACCCCGACGTTTACACGTTTTTCTACCGTGCAGGGGTCCAAGGGCTCTGCGGAGACTGTTCGTGACGCCCGAGGTTTTGCTACGAAATTCTATACGCAGGAAGGGAACTTTGATCTTGTAGGAAACAACATTCCCGTTTTCTTCATCCAGGACGCGATCAAATTCCCCGATTTAGTTCACGCTGTTAAGCCTGAACCGCATAACGGTATGCCGCAGGGGGCATCCGCCCATGATACGTTCTGGGATTTTGTTGCCCATAACCAGGAATCTGCGCATATGGTGATGTGGACAATGTCCGATCGTGCCATTCCACGCAGTCTGCGTATGATGGAAGGTTTCGGTGTACATACCTTCCGCCTTGTGAACAAAGAAGGCGTCGCACACTTTGTGAAGTTCCATTGGAAACCTGTTCTTGGAACGCATTCCCTCGTTTGGGACGAGGCTCAGAAAATTAATGGAAAAGACCCGGACTTCCACCGGGGTGACCTTTGGACCTCTATTGAAAACGGGGATTATCCGGAATATGAACTTGGCTTCCAGGTGATTGCGGAAGAAGATGAATATAAGTTTGACTTCGACCTTCTTGATCCGACGAAGCTTTGGCCGGAAGAAGACGTACCTGTCGAAATCGTCGGTAAACTGACGATGAACCGCAACGTCGATAACGTCTTTGCTGAAAACGAACAGGTCGCCTTCCACCCGGGCCATCTTGTACCAGGCATCGACTTTACGAATGACCCGCTGCTACAGGGGCGTCTTCACTCCTACACGGATACGCAGCTGATCCGCCTCGGCGGCCCGAACTTCCACGAACTGCCGATCAACCGTCCGGTCTGCCCGTTCTTTAACAATCAGCGTGACGGCTATGGACGTCAGACGATCAATAAAGGACCTGTGGCTTATCACAAAAATGGTCTGGCTGGCAACACGCCGGCACCTGCGAGCAAAGCAGAAGGCGGCTTTGAGCATTATCAGGAAAAAGTGGACGGCCATAAAGTCCGTGCACGAAGTGAAAGCTTTAAGGATCACTTCTCCCAGGCGACCCTGTTCTGGAACAGCATGAGTGATCATGAAAAGAATCACATCATCAATGCATTCAGCTTTGAACTTGGAAAAGTACAGAGTGAGGATGTGCGTGAGAAAATCGTAGAGATGTTCTCCAACGTAAGCCTTGAGCTCGCCCAGTCTTTTGCGAAGAACATCGGTGTAACCCCTCCGGAATCCGGTGGTTCGAACGTGACGAAATCTTCCCCGGCGCTCAGCCAGGCGAATACGGTTCACTCTCCGGCAACGAGGACGGTCGGTGTCATTCTTGCTGACGGTTTTAATGGTCAGGATGTGAGACAGACATTGGAGCAGCTGGAATCCCAAGGGATCATCACAAACATTATCAGTAACCGTCAAGGGATGCTGAAAGGTGATGACAATTCAGAACTGAAAGTGGACCATACGTTCCTCACGGTGGATTCCGTTCTTTATGATGCGATTTATGCTGTCGGAGGTGCTGATGCGGATCAAACGTTCGCCAAACAGTCCGGTAACTTCCTGTCTGAAGCGTTCATGCACTTCAAACCAATTGGAGCGACTCACGAAGGTGTGGAATATGTGCAGCAGAACGATATGGACGGCCAAAGCGGCGTCATTACAGGAGACAACGCAGAGCAGTTCGCCAAACAGTTTGGTGAAGCTGTTGCCGCCCACCGCTTCTGGGATCGTGAAGTCATGTAAAAAATAAAATGGAGGATGGATTTGTCCGTTCTCAGGCTGCCGGGGAATTTTTCCGGCAGCTTTTTTTTCTTCGTTGTTTCAAAAATGCAGGATTAAGGGAATAGTAAAAGAAAATCCAAACACAATGAGGTGATCGCATGATTCGTACGATCCTGATGATTATCGGCTTAATAGTAGTAATCAGCTTTATTATCTCTCTTATATAAGAAGTACATCCGGACGGTGCATTCGACTTGCACCGTCCGTTTTCTTCTGCAGGATGACAATGGGAGAAAGAAGGACAGCCGTCTGCATCATGTATAATGAGGATATGGTTTGAAAAAGGGAGGTAATAAAGTGAGAGAAGCTGTGGAACAACATAAGGAACAATTTATCGAAGAACTCAAGCAGTATCTGCGTATACCGAGTATTTCGTCGCTGTCTGCATATAAAGGAGAGGTTCGCCGGGCGGCGGAATGGACCGCCGAAGCTTTGGAAAAGGCCGGAATGGAGCATGTGGAAGTCATCGAAACGAATGGTCATCCACTTGTTTATGGTGACTGGCTCCATGCCCCTGATAAGCCGACCGTGCTGGTGTACGGTCACTATGACGTCCAGCCGGAAGACCCTGTTGACCTTTGGGACACACCGCCGTTTGAGCCGGTCATCAAAGACGGCAGGATTTATGCACGTGGAGCGACCGACGACAAGGGCCAGCTGTTCATTCATATCAAGGCGGCCGAGCTTCTGATGAAAGAGCATGGAGCGCTGCCTGTGAACGTGAAGTTTATCATCGAAGGGGAGGAAGAAGTGGCCAGTCCGCATCTCGGTCCTTTCATTGAGGAAAATCAAGAGCGTTTATCCTGTGATTCTGTCGTGATTAGTGATACTTCCTTCAGCGGCAAAGACCAGCCGGCGATCTGCACCTCCCTTCGTGGGGCGCTGGCGATGGAAATGACGGTCCGGACCGCAAACTCTGATCTTCACTCTGGTACATATGGAGGCGGCGTACCGAATGCGGTTCATTCGCTCGTCAACCTGTTGGATTCCCTTCATGATTCAGAGGGGAGAGTCTCTGTAGAGGGCTTTTATCAAGGCGTTCCGGAACCGACCGAAGAACTCCGCCGGGAAGTCGCTGCCGTTCCTTTTGACGAAGAAGAAACGAAACGCGCACTGGATATAGACGACCTTTACGGAGAAGCCGGGTTTTCATTTAAAGAAAGAACAGGCATCCGCCCGACGCTCGAGATCAATGGCATGACAGGCGGTTTCCAGGGCGAGGGACTGAAGACGATTGTTCCAAAGGAAGCCTCCGCCAAAATCAGCTGCCGTCTCGTTGGTGATCAAAATCCACAGGCGGTTTATGAATCAATAGAACGCCATGTGAAGCAGCATAAGCCTGCCGGGACCAAAGTCAGTCTGGAGAAATTCATTCAAGCGGACCCTGTCGCCATGGATTCTCAAAACTCCTTTATCCAGGCTGCGGCAGAGGCTTATGAGGATGTCTACAAGGTGCGTCCGCTGTTTCCGAAAGAAGGCGGATCCATTCCCATCGTGGAAGTATTTGGACGTGTCCTGGATGCCCCTGTCGTATTGATGGGTTTTGGTCTTCCGACAGAGAATCTCCATGCCCCTAATGAACACTTCCATCTGGATAATTTCACAAAAGGAATCGAAACGGCCGCCCAATATCTTCAGAAGTTATCATGAAAGAAAGCTGGCACCCACACGGGTGTCAGCTTTCTTTTTCAGCGAGATGGAGGATGTGCTGAATGAACGGTTCCTTCGCTGCGGTATAGCGGGAGCGGTTCTTTTTGTGTGTGACGGCAAGGCGGCTTTTCAACCTCTGATAGTCCATGGCTTTTTCCGGATGTTTCATGAGATAGTCGCGAAAGGCAAGCTTATCCCGCCACTCGTTTCCTTCATACGCTGTGATGTGAAGGGGACACGTTCCGTTCCCCGGCTCTCCTTTACGAAAAAAATACCGCTCCTTCCATTCGAGCTTTGGCACATATGTATAGCCGGCTTTCTGCAGAGCATGGATGAAGGAACCATTTAGATCAAGGCGGGGAAGACCGAGCATCAGGTCAATCACCGGCTTTGCTTTCATCCCGGAGACAGCTGTGCTCCCTATATGCTCGACAGGGTAGTCCTGATCAAGAAAGCTCAAGATTTCAGCCTTTTCTTCAGCAAATATCTCAGGCCATACGTGCTGGTAGTTGTGCAGCTGGATATCGTCCATCCTTTTCCTCCTTTACGGGGACGTTCCTATGATTCTATCACGAGATCATTGTCTTTTTTTGTCAAAATAACCCTTTCTCCGTGTTAAACTAATAGTAAATGCTTATAGAGGAGGAAGGTTATGGAACCAACACAGCTGAAACCTAAATCATTTGGGGAAATTCTTGATACATCGTTCAGCATATCGAAGAAGCATTTCCCGTCTTTATTTCTTATGCTGTTATTTTTAATCGGCCCGATTTTCATAGTCGATTACTTGTTCATGATTGTAAGCGGTATTGATCTTTTCCGCGAAACATCCGGCGGAGGATTCGGAGAGCAGCTGATGAACAACCTGGACAGTGCGGGAAACATACAAGCTTCGGTTGCTGCTAACCTGGGAATTGGAATGGAAATGGTGTACCTGGGGTTGAACACCATCTTGAATCTCGTGCTCTATACAATGGCTCAGGCTGCGGTCATCATTGCAGCCGGCAAAGTCATCAAAGGAGAAAGCTGGACGAAAAAAACAGCAGTAAAAGGGGCCTTTTCAAGGTTCTGGCCGTTGATTGGAAGCTCTTTGCTGCTTGGGGTCATCGTCTTTGGAGTCTTTTTCGTTTTCTTTATTGTCATTGGATTTGGCGGGATCGGACTGACCCTGGCGGCTGGAGACGGAGCTGGATTTATTCCGATCATTCTCCTCGTCCTCGGTTTTATCGCGCTGCTCGCTTTTTTTGGAACACGACTGAGTATGTTCTTCGGATCGGTTGTTTACAAAAAAGCAGCGCCTGGGTTCACAGAAAGCTGGAAATTAACGAAAGGAAGATTCTGGGCGACGCTCGGGTTATTTGTTGTCTTCGGCATCATCATATTCCTGCTAACTTCTATATTTGATGCGGTTTCCATTATTCTTCTTGGAGGAAGTGTAGCCGGCAAACTTTTGACCGACCTGTCTACACTCCTCGGAACATTGTTTTTAATGGTTGGTTACACGGTCCTGTTGTACGATTTGAAGACCCGGAATGAGGGCGGAGACTTGAAGGATATGATTGCTTCCTATAAAAACACGTAATCTGCGAAGGGCTGAAGGTGGGTGGCAGTATGAGCGCAATACAGCAGGAAAAGGAACACTTGAGCGATATTTTGAGCAGGACGGAATATGAAGCGTATGAAGAGCAGCCGGAGCGTGCAGGCAGCCGGATCGGCGAACTGCTTTCCGCATGGGTCAGAGACTTGTTGGAAACTCTTTTTCCCGGGGCGGAAATCACAGGATCTGCGGTGGATGGTGTGCTGTATTTCATTGGAGCCATCGGCCTCGGTGTTCTCGTGTTTTTGGCTTTCCGGCTGTTCAGCAGACTCTCGGGCGAAAAGCATGCCCGTAGTAACCGGACGTTTCTTCCAGGTGAAGAAGGACCGCTTTCGCTCGATAGTCATTGGCGGCAGGCAGATGAATGGGCGGAACAGCAACAATGGACTGCTGCGGCCCGTCAGGTTTTTCTGGGGCTCCTGCTTCATTTTGATGATCAAGGGTTTGTAGATGTGCAGTCATGGAAAACCAATGGGGATTATGAAAAGGAATTGAAAGCTCATACCGGAGCGGATTATGTGGAAGCGTTCCGCCGTCTGGCCTTAATGTATGACCAGATGACCTACGGAGAGCGGCTGCTGAATGAAAAGGACTACCATACCTTCCGTTCTGATGCAGCATGGTATGTGAAGGAAGGAAGAAAGGAGGAGGCCTGATGAACCAAAGGAAAACATGGCTGGGAATCGGAGCGGCTCTCCTTCTGTTTGCCGGGGTCATTTACTGGAGCTCAAAAGAAGAACCGGAAGTCTATCCTCCGTACACATCCGAATCTCCGGCACCAAACGGATTGAAGGGGTTCTACACGCTGTTGGAAGAGCGGGATCAGGATGCCGCGCGCTGGAATGCAGCCCCTGGACAGCTTCCGGCGGCCGGTACCTCCCAGACCCTCTTGATGGCGGAGCCTGTGACGACGGTGAGTGGGGAGGAGATGCAGCGGTACAAGGAGTGGATGGAGGCGGGCAACACCATCTGGCTGATGAAACAGCATCCGGCCGGTTATTTTGATGTGGCTGTTGAGTATCCGGATTCCGACCAGGGATCTTCGCTCATCACAGATGCCGGCGGAAATCAGTATGAGGCAGATATCCCTGCTCCCCACCGGCTGCAGACCGGGGAAGCAGATAAAATACTGCTGAAGGACGAAAGTGGAGCGGTTGCCATTGAACGATCTTACGGCGAGGGGAGGCTGATTGTCGGTTTAACGCCCTCCTGGCTTGTTAACGACCGGATAATAGAAAAGGATCACTTTACCCTTGTCACGAAACTTATGGATACAGCGGGCAGCGGCGGAAGTCTTTGGTTTGATGAATACATACATACCCGGAACGGGTTCGCTGATAAAGCAGGTGTTTACCCTTCCTGGCTCTTGTTTTTCACTTTTCAGCTGGCCTTGTTGACGCTGGCCTGGCTGTGGTGGAAAGGGAAGCGTTTCGGCCCATTCTTCACACCGCGGGAGGATGTCGTCCGCTTTGGGGATGAACGTCTTCAGGCCGTTGCAAGCTGGTATAAAAAAGGGGAGTTTTACCGGGAGTCGCTGGCGATCCAGGAATCCTATATCCGCCAGCTGCTGCAGGAGCGCTTCGGTGTACCGGTCCACATATCATGGGAAGAAACGAGAGAGCGTCTGGACGGGCGGATCGACCCGGATTCGTTGGAAAGGTGGACGACGATGTCCCGCCGGATTGAACCGCTGGAACATCAAAGTCATGTCGATAAAAAATCCTACCTGGAATGGTCAGGTGTACTTGAACAGATGAGGAAAGAGGTGCAGGACAGATGAAAGAGCAGATCCATCAATTAATCGAATCCTACGAAAGTAAAGTCATCGGACAGTCGGAAAATCTCCGCCTGATGCTGGCAGCGGTATTTTCCGGAGGCCATGTCCTTTTGGAAGGTGTGCCGGGTACAGGGAAGACGAAAATGGTCCGGACGCTCGCTGACCTGCTTGGCGGCGATTTCAAACGCATTCAGTTCACACCCGATCTGCTTCCGAGTGATATCACAGGGAGCATGATCTACAACATGAAGTCCGGCATGTTTGAAACATTGAAGGGACCGGTTTTTACAAACGTTCTTCTGGCAGATGAAATCAATCGTACGCCCGCTAAAACACAGGCGGCACTGCTTGAGGCGATGGAGGAAAAACAGCTGACCATCCAGGGGGATACCTATACGCTTCCTGCTCCGTTTTTTGTTGTGGCTACACAGAATCCGGTCGAGTTTGAAGGCACGTACCCACTCCCGGAAGCGCAGCAGGACCGCTTTATGTTTAAATTGACTGTCGATTTCCCTGCTCTCGAAGAAGAAGTGAATGTTATAAAGAGTATCGTCAGTGGTGGGACAGCTGATGCTGAGACCACTTCCGTTCTGTCTATGGATATCTTCCAGGAGGTAAGCAGGGAGATTGCAGCGATTACCGTAACGGATGACGTCTATGAGTACATCACACAGCTGGTAAGGAAAACAAGAGAGACGGATACGATCCGGAACGGGGCGAGTACACGGGCGGCTATAGCGATGGCACGTGCGGCAAAAGCCTGGGCCTATTTAGGGTCGCGGGATTATGTGACACCGGACGATGTGAAGAAAGTAGCCGTACCTGCACTGAGGCACCGGATTTTACTTGCGCCTCATATGGAATTGGAGGGAGCCACCTATGACCAGATCATTCAGGAGCTGGTGGGATCTGTTCCTGTTCCGCGATAGGGGGATCGTACCAACGCGAAGGCTGCTTCTTCTTGCAGCTGTGCTGTTGGTTTTAGTGACAGGACTGGCGGCCCTGGGTGTTCCCTGGCCGTATCTGCTTTCCTTAAATGCTGTCGTTTTTCTCCTCAGCCTTCTGGATTTGATGCTGATGCCAGGGAAAAAACAAATTCACTTCCATCGTTCAATGGAGGAGGAGATTGAACGTGGGTTAGAGAGTGAAGCTGCCCTTGTCATAAAAAACAACTCGGATCACCGGATGTTTGTAGAAGTGATCGATCATTTTCCTCCATCGTTCTCCAGACCTTTTCCACTGGAAGGATGGATCAAGGGAGGAGAAGGAAAAGACCTCCCGTTTTCGTTTACGGCCGGACAACGGGGCGATTATAGACTTCCGTCCATTTCCTATCGCTGGTGTTCATCCATCGGCCTGTGGGCGAGACAGGGACGTGTCGATCAGGAAATGAAGGTGCGTGTCATCCCGGACTTAAGCGGCAGCCGGCACTTTCTGAAAGATGCCCAGCGTTTTCTGCTTTATGAAGGAACCCGCATTAGGAAAGACCGGGTCGGCTCAGGAGAGTTCAGTCAGATCCGGTCGTACGTGACAGGCGATGACATTCGAAAGATTAACTGGCGCCAGACGGCGAAACAGCAGGAGCTCATGATGAATGAATATGAGCCGGAACATGGGAAGTATGTGACGATCCTTATTGACTGCGGAAGAATGATGGGAGTGGAGCTTGAAGAAAATAACCGCCTCGAAAAAGCCTTGGAAGCGGCTCTTACTGTAACAACGGCGGCTTTAAAGCGAGGCGACTATGTTTCTCTGGCTGCTTTTTCAAAGCGTGTTCATGTCTATGTGCCTCCTGGAAAAGGAATGGCCCATATGCAGACCATTCTACAGGAAGTCTATCATTTGGAGGTGGAAGGTTATGAATCGAACTACGCCTCCGCTTTTCAATATTTACAATCCGTCCAAAATAAGCGCAGCCTTTATCTTTTGTTCAGCGATGTCACCACGTTTCTATATGAAGAAACAGCGCTGCATTACTTGATGAGGTTAAGGCGTGCCCATTTATTTCTTATGGTTGGTATTGAGGACAGGACAGTGGATGAGGCTGCGAGGCGCATCCCGGAAGATGTTGCATCCACAATGGTGAAAAGTATGGCACAGAAGCAGTTGATGGATAAAAAGGAGGAAATGAGACGCTGGGAGAGCCGTGGGCTTCCGATGGTTGAAGCTCCGGAAGAGGCTCTCGCATCCGCCTCGGTATCCTATTACATTGATATTATGAACCGCGGGCTGCTTTAAGCGGTCGGCTTCCAAGAACGATATAGACGAGTAGTCCGATCACAGTCAGTGCAGCAAAAGCATACTTAGCTTCAAGCGGCAGTGCAGAAGGCGTGATGTATCCTTCAATAATCCCGGCGATGATAAACAAGGGCAGCGTTCCGATTAACAGCAGCACGGAGCGGTAGGCGTTCGTTTTCAATTGATAGGCACGGGTTCGTGAGCCGGGGACCCATAATTTAAAGCCCATCAGAAGTCCGGCTCCGCCGGCAATGAAAATGGCTGTCAGCTCGATGATTCCGTGAGGGACGATATAGGCCCAGAAATCATAGGATTTTCCGTAGGTGAAGAAAAGAGCGGCCAGCGCGCCGACGATGATGCCGTTAAAAATAAGCACATAGACGGTGACCAGACCAAAGGTTACACCACCGGCAAACGCAAGGAAGGCCACCTGTATATTGTTGGTCAGAATTTCAGCCGACATCACTGGTGAATTCACCCCACCGTCACTGCCGATCTGTGACGGGTCCACGTTTTGAGCGATGTTGGCGGGCAGTATCGTGTACAGGCTCATTGGGTCCTGGTAGACGGCTGTAAACGCAGCCGTTCCTCCAAGAAGAAACAGGCACATGCTGATGATGACAAACGCCCACTGCTCACGAAGAAGATGGATGAAGGTGTGGCCGAACAGATGCTTCACCTGTTTCCAGTTGGAGGTCTGCTCCTGATACAGGGTGTTGTGGGCTTTTGATGTCAGCGTATTCAAGTAATCCGTGCTCTCTTCTTCAGGGAAGTACGTCTGACTGAAGGCCAGGTGCTGGGTAACCTTCTGATATGTCCGCTGGAAATCCTCCACTTGCCCGGCTGTCCATTTTTTCTTATTCTGCTGCAGCGTATGGATCAGATTCTCCAGCCGCTTCCAATCCTGGCGGTTCTGCGAGATAAATGTACGATAATTCATAGGGTCACCTGCCGCTCGGAAATTTTTTACAACGTAGTTTAATTATAAGCAAGATTGCCTTTAATGGAAACCCGGGAGAGGAGATGGCGTATGCAGGAAAATGTACAAGTGAAAACACCGGAGCATGTGACTCTTAATTTCAGACTGGCTGGACTGGGCAGCCGGGGAGCGGCACAGATTACAGATACGTTGATTACTACGCTGATGAATGCCGGTCTGCTGACAGTCATCCTGCTGATGGATAACTACATGGGTGTTTACTTCTGGCAGGCAGAGAGCGTGATCGTTGCTGTCATCATTGTGATCGTTTTTATTATTAACTGGGGGTACTTCTTTTTATTTGAATGGCTTGCAAACGGAAGGACGCCGGGCAAGATGCTTCTGGGACTGCGAGTGGTCAGGGAGAATGGCGGACGTCCGACCGCTCTTTCTGTTCTCATTCGAAATCTGCTCCGGATTATTGATATGCTTCCTTTCTATTACCTGCTTGGTATGCTGATGGTCTTTTTCCATCCGTCCCACAAACGTCTTGGTGATGTGGTAGCTGGAACGATTGTCATCCATGAGAAGAAGAAAAAGGCAGAGAAGAGTTCGGATAAAAAGCTGAACAAGCTTCTCAGGGAAAGGAACATTACGGCGCAGACGGTGCACATAGGAGATTGGGAACGCCAGCGGTTTTCAAAAGAAGATTGGAAACTGCTTCGGACGTATGTTCACCGCTACCCTGGTTTGAATGCCGTGGAACAGGAAGAGTTAACGGAAGATGTTGCAGCAATTCTTTTACCGAAACTGCAGCTGGAAGACCGTGCAGACCATCTGGACAGAGAGGACCGCCTTTTTGCCTCCTACCTGATTTTAAAAGAAGACTGGGAGTTTGAATGGTCCTGATTCCAGGCCGCCTTTCCTTTACATGGAAGGCGGCTTTTTTGAAGAATCCATAGAATATTGGAGAAAATAGAAATAAACATTTACAACAGCCGTATATTTGGTATTATATATAAGGATTTGTAGTGATTTGAGGAAATTTAACGAATAAAGGGGAAAAACAATGGTTACATCATTTGCGATGTTGTCACTGACCGTCCTGCTTCTGTTCTTAGTGATGTATGCAGCTGATACGTGGGTGCGCCGTTTCCGCAAAAGCGGACAGGAAACAGCCGCTGCTCCGTCCAATCCATTGGATGTTCAGCCGCCATCTGCCAAATAGATAGAAAGATTGAAGGCGTCCCGTGTCCGGGCCGCCTTTTCTATGCCGGGAACCGGTTTGCGTTTTGTTCCCCCGTGGATTGTGGTAAAATATATATGTTTACATATCGGAAGATTCACGCCTTAGATTACGGGTCGTGTATAGTTAATAAAAAGGTAAAAGGGGATATCTCATGACGAATAAAGCGGTCGTTTTAGGTGCGAATTATTATATTGGACTGAGTACAATCCGGTGTCTGGGTATTCATGGTGTCCATGTTGCTGCTGTGGATTACGCGTGGGAAGGGGCTTACGGGCTGGAATCTAAATATTGTTCGGAAGCGCTGATCGGACCTCACTATAAAGAAGATCCGGCTGGACTTGCTGCTTTCCTCGTGGATTATGCTAAGAAACAGGACAGTCCTCCTGTTCTCATTCCGACAGCCGATCCGTACGTGGAGTTCGTCGATGAACATCTGCCGGAATTACGGGAACATTTCCTTATTCCTCAAAAGGAACAGGGGTTATATACTAAGATAATGGACAAAGGAACGCTTCATACCCTGGCTTCTGAACATGGGGTGGCGGTTCCTGAGACCGTCAATGTCGATGAAGAGAATTTCGTAGAGCGTGTGGAAAAGGACATTCAGTATCCGTGCCTTGTCAAACCGGTGGATTCACCGGCATTTGTGGCCAAGTTTCGAAGAAAGCTCTTCACGGTACACAATCAGGAGGAACTGCTGGAGAAAGTCAACGAGGCGAAAGCGGCAGATATCGAAGTGATTGTACAGCGCATCATTCCTGGTTTTGACGATCATATGTACACATTTGATGCTTATCTGGATCAGGATTCGAAAGTGACCCACTGGGTGACCTGCCAGAAGCTTCGGCAGTTTCCTGTGAATTATGGGGCCTCTGTCTACACTCAGCAGAAATACGTTCCGGAATTGTACGAGCTTGGAACGAAATTCCTCGAAGGGATCCAGTACAAAGGATTTGCCGAAATCGAGTTCAAAAAAGATGCCGAAACAGGGCAGTATTATTTGATTGAAATCAATGTGAGGATTACAAACTTAAACCACCTGCTGCAGAAGACAGGAATCAATATTCCTTATATCACCTACCGGGAGCTTACAGGCCGTCCACTTGAGCCGAAAGCTGTACGTGAGGATAAAAACATCGTATTCTGGTATGCCTATGAGGATCTTCTTGCCGTAAGGGAATATATCAAGACGGGTCAGCTTTCCCCGAAAAGTGTGATGAAATCCTATTTCAGACCGAAAGCCCATGCAATCTGGGACCCGAAAGACCCGAAACCGGCCTTTGCTTTCGGGAAGAAGCTGGCACGCCTCGTCGCTGGACGTGTGACGAAAAAAGCGTAGAAAAACAGGAAATATATGCCGGGGGACAGCAGGAAACGTTCTGCGGTGTACGAAACATATATGCGGATGATCATCGAAATGGAAATCAGTCAAAAATGAGCAGGGAAGGTAGATAACAATGGCTATGCTTAATCAGTTATTATCATCGATTGAAGTGTTGGAAGCCTGGAATGATAAAGACATATATGTCCAGGGACTTGCCTACAATTCTAAAAACGTAAACGAAGGGGACGTCTTCGTCTGCATTAAAGGCTTTAAGACGGATGGGCACCGCTACGTGAAAGATGCGGTCCAGAGTGGTGCAGCAGCAATAGTTGTAGAAGATTACCAGGACGGATGGGGCGATCTTCCTCAATACCGCGTCGCGGACAGCCGTCAGGCTCTGGCTGCGTTAAGCGATGCCTACTACAACCACCCTTCCCAGGCTATGAAAACCATCGGGATTACAGCCACGAATGGAAAGACATCCACTTCCTTTATGACTGATGCCATTTTGGAAGAGCACGGATTGAAAACAGGATTGATCGGGACCGTAGTCGTGAAATACGGCGACTATTCCGAACCGACCAAGCTGACGACACCTGAATCGCTGGATCTGCACAGATATTTTGCAGAAATGAGAAACCAGGATGTTTCCCACGTAACGATGGAGGTTTCATCCTCCGCCCTTGATTTAAGCCGGGTGGGCAGTGTCGATTTTGATATCGTCTCATTGAACAATATCAGCAGAGAGCATATTGATCTTCACGGATCTTTTGAGGAATACTTTAACAGTAAAGCCAGCTTGATCCGGAACGCTTCTGAAGGGAGCTGGGCAGTCCTGAACCTGGATGATTCCTATTCGGCATCCTTAGTTGAAGAAACGAAAGCCAATGTCCTTACATTCAGTGTGGAAACCGCCGATGGGGATCTCGTCTGTAAGAATCTTGATCTTTCAACGGGACGAGCTAAGTTCACAGTGGAAATCCGCCGCCCGTTCTCTGTCGGGAATACCGGGTACGCTCCACAGGAATTCGATATTGAATTGTCCACGCCGGGTTATCATTCCGTTTACAATTCCATGGTGGCCATTGCAGCTGCACTTCTGAATGAGGTACCGATTCCAACGATCCAGTCCGGGATTAAAGGCTTTGGCGGGGTGGAGCGCCGCTTTGAAATGGTTTTTGAAGATGACTTCAAAATGCTGGATGATCACTTCGCCAACTATGGAAATATCAACGTTACACTGAGTACGCTGCAGCAGATGGACTACTCAGACTTGAAACTTGTTTATGCTATCCGTGGAAGCCGCGGGGTCACAGTGAACAAAGAGAACGCGAATGCCATTGTTGAATGGGCTCCGCGTCTTGGCTTGACGGAAATCATTGCTACAGTGAGCCATTCTCATGTGACTGAGAAGGATGTTGTGACGGACGAAGAGGTCCGTGTGTTCCAAGAAGCAATGGATGCAGCCGGCATCAAAGTCCATCTTTATAAAGAGCTTGATGACGCTGTGAACCACGCTATATCTGAAGTGAAGGAAAACGATGTGCTGCTGCTTGCAGGATGTCAGGGCATGGATCCCGGCGCAAAGATTGCTTTAGAACAGTTAAGTACAAAAAGACCAGACATCGACGAAGATCAGCTGTTCAAACCGTTGAAAAACCGGGTGGCCGGTGTTCTGTGAATGGCTTCTCAGCCACGTATCGGGTCTTTTGTAAGGAGGCAGACGATGAACGACAAAATTATCGGCATACTCGGGGGGATGGGACCTGAGGCTACGGCTGAATATTATATGAAGATTATCCGCGCGACACAGGCCGAAAAGGATCAGGATCATTACCGTGTGATTATTGACAGCAATGCTAAAATCCCGGACCGTACTGCGGCCATATCCGGGCGCGGGGAAAATCCTGTCCCGCAAATGATCGATGCCGCTAAAAATCTGGAAAAAGTAAATGTGGATGTGGCTTGTATTCCGTGTATGACAGCCCATTATTTTATCGAAGATGTTCAAAAAGCCGTATCCTTCCCACTTATGAATGCTTTTGAAGAGTTAAAAAAATACATCGAGGATCATTATCCCGCGGTTCGTAAAATCGGGGTGCTGGCAACGTCCGGCACACTGCAGACCGGATTGTTCAAAAAGCACCTTGGGCACCTTGATGTTATTGAACCGCGCCCGGTGACACAGAACGAGAAAGTGATGGAATCCATCTATGGAAGCAATGGCATTAAAAGCGGCAACACGGATGCAGAACCGCTCTCCCTTTTAAAAGCTGCTGCTGAGGAACTGCTCGATCAGGGCGCAGAAGTGATCATCTCCGGCTGCACAGAAATCGGTCTGGTTCTAAAACCCTACCATCTTCCTGTGCCGCTGCTTGATCCCATGGAAGTCGTAGCCCATGCCGTAGTAAAAGAATCTGTATTCCAGAAGTCATGAACCTTCCCGTTTCGTCTTATATATAACTAAGACGATTCACTCGAGGGGGAAAGGCATTGGCAAAAAAAGCGTTTGAGCGATTCTTGTTCGAGTCATTTCAAGAAGGTATCTTCTTCAGGGAACTCCGCTTGTCTGAAAAAGAGGTGACACGTCTCAAGAAACTCTACCCTTCGGCTGAGATTAAACAGACGAGCCCGGTGGATGCCGTGCTCCGAAAATCATGGTACGAAGTAAACCTGGATCCGGACGCCCGGACGAGGAAGTCGTACGATTCCGTAGTACTGGAAAACCTCCTGCTCAAGAGGGAAATTGAAAAATTAAAGAATCATCACCTGAAAAAATAAGCTGTCTTTCTACAAGGACAGCTTATTTTTTTATGCTTATTCAGGGTCTATAGACCTGATTATATTTACCTGTAAAGACTCGTGAATATGACGGATGATGTCGAAAAGAAACCCTGATATTACAGGGTTCTGTAAACTTATGAAACACAAATGTAATAATAATTTGTCTTTATTTAGCGAATATATTTGATATAATTAGTAGGGTAATTGAACGAGACGACTGAGACTACATAATTTTTTACAACATAGATCAACAAATATGAAAGATTGGTAGGAAGTGATAGAAATTGTTTGAAACACATCACCGTATAACCGAAGACGCAGGCAGGATGAGGGACTTTCAAACCGTTATAAATCAGAAGTGCCGGGGTGACAGGAATTATGAAATTTAAAACGTTCGGCCGGCACGGAAAAGAAGGCGTCAAAAACATAACGAGAAACAAGTGGATGTCGGTAGCCTCCATTTCAGCGGTAACCGTAACCCTTCTGCTTGTAGGAGTTTTCGCGACACTTCTCCTGAACTTGAATGATATGGGAGAACAAATCGAGGAAGACGTCGAAGTCCGTGTTTTCATCGACCGTACCGCAGATGAGGAAAGCCGTGAGAACCTGCAGGGTCAATTGGAAGACGTATCGGGTGTATCCAGTGTGAATTTCCAGTCGAAGGATGAAGGCCTGGATAACCTGATCAACAGCATGGGAGATGAAGGGGAAGCCTTTGAATCTCTCAAAGATGAAAATCCATTGAATGACGTTTACGTAGTAAAAACGGCAGATCCACAGGATACGATTCAGGTAGCTGAATCGATTGAAAGCTTTGAAAACGTGGACAAAGTCGAGTATGCCAAAGAGACCGTAGAACGTTTGTTCAGCGTTATGGATGTAGCCAGAAACGTCGGACTGGCGATTATCGCAGGACTTTTGTTTACAGCGATGTTTTTGATTGCGAATACAATCAGGATCACTATCGTAGCCAGGGGACGTGAAATCGAGATTATGAAAATGGTAGGAGCGACCAATTGGTTCATACGCTGGCCTTTCTTATTCGAAGGTATCCTAATCGGAATTCTCGGGTCGATTTTACCTATCGCCTTTGTGATCTTTGGTTATGAGGCTCTCTACAATGAGATTACGGCCAGATATCCTACTTTATTTATAGACTTACTGCCGGTTTATCCGTTTGTTTTTGAAGTATCTGCCCTGCTTGTCCTGATGGGGGTCACCATTGGACTTTGGGGAAGCTTTACGTCCATCCGTAAGTATTTGAAGGTTTAAAAAATAGATGAATCATACACACAGGTGAGGAATCGGGGGAGGAAGAAGAGTGAAATCAAAAATCATAACTGCCGCTCTTACTGCCGGTCTGATTCTATCCGGTTTACCTGTTTCAACAACGGTGAATGCTGAAACAAATCAGGAGAAACTGGAAGAGAATAGACAACAGCAGTCTGAAAATGAGCAGGAAATTCAAGAAAAAGAAGATACAATCGCTGAGCTTCAGGAAGATCAGGATGAAGTAGATGCTGAGATTGCACGTCTGGACGAGCAGACGATGGATACACTGGATAAGATCCAGACGAAGGAAAATGAAATCGCACAGACAAGAGAGAACATCGATCAGCTGAAAGAAGAAATTGCGGAGCTTGAAAAGCGGATTGAAGAGCGTGATGAACTTCTTAAAGAACGGGTGAAATCCATGCATCAAAATGGTGGAAGCGTGGATTACCTTGATGTTCTCATGGGCGCTGAAAGCTTCGGAAACTTCCTGGAGCGTGTCATGAGCCTGAATACGATTGCTACACAGGATAAGGAAATTCTGGAAGAGCATCTTGCTGATAAGCAGGCTGTGGAAGAAAAAAAAGCCCAGGTGGAAGAGGAATTATCTTCCCTTGAAAGTAAATTGTCCGAGCTTGAAACATTAAAGCAGGAGCTTGAAAGTAAGAAAGAAGAAAAGGAAGCCTTGATGTCCACACTTGAGCAGGAAGAAGCAGATGCTCATAACCACATGGTCAGCGTGGAAGAAGAACAGGAAACGCTTGCTGCACAGGAAGCCGCTATTGAAAAGGAAATCGAGCGTCAGCGCCAGCTCGAACTTGAACGGAAGCGTAAAGCTGAAGAAGAAGCCAGAAAGAAGGCTGCAGCTGAAAAAGCCGCAGCTGAAGAAGCCGCTGCAGAAAAAGCGGCTGAGGAAGAAAAAGCAGAGGAGACTGTAAGCAGTGCCTCTTCCAATTCTTCATCTTCGGATAAATCCAGCTCATCTGATTCAAGTGAGTCTGAAAGCACGTCCAGTTCGTCATCCAGCAGCAACAGCTCAGGATTCATCTGGCCTGCTAACGCACCGGCCGTATCTGAATATGACCGTAACCGAATCCACCCGATTTACGGAACGCCTCGTCTTCACTCAGGGATTGATTTAGCTGCCGGAGGCACGATTCCGATTCATGCATCCGCATCAGGTACAGTTATCCGGGCAAACTATTCATCCAGTTACGGAAACGTGGTTATGATTTCCCACTATATGAACGGTCAGACGTTCACAACTGTTTATGCACACTTGAGAAGTACACCGGCTGTATCTGCCGGTCAAACGGTCTCTCAAGGCCAATTCCTAGGTAATATGGGGAGTACCGGTGATTCTACAGGACAGCACCTTCACTTCGAAATTCACGAAGGTTCCTGGAATGGAAGCCGTTCAAACTCTGTAAACCCTAGAAAGTATCTCCCATAAGTGAGAGGAGCTGTATCGATATGAATCGGTGCAGCTCTTTTTTATACTTTTCAAACCGGTGATGACCCTGTCATTGCTGCCTGCTTCTTATACTGCTTGATGCCTCGGTGGCCTGATGTATGTAATGGAACTGGTAAGCGTGCCTGACGGCTTAAATCTCTGCCACATAAGGGGCAGGTCCAATGTTCGTTCTGACAGCTGTAGGATGCCCTGTGGCAATGATGACATATTTTCCTGTACATAAGGCAAGGTCACTCCTTGAATAGTTGTTCTTTATAAAGAACTTTCTTTCATTATACTCCATTGCGCGTTGGATTCAATATAAAATACATATGTTCTTTATATCATTTGTGATTCTAAGGTCCTTATTTCAAAAACCTGTCCGAGGTGGGTATATCTGGATGTTATAATGAAAGGAAGAATGACTCCAAGATTGTACACCAACACCCTTTACCATAATGGAGGAGGATGTCCATGAGTCGGATGAAATTGATTCCGTACCGTACAGAAGCGATTATAGAAACAACAAACGAGCGGCCGAAAGGTATACAGATGGTGGAAGCTGAAAGCCTCTGGGAAGAATCGGATCAAGGAAATGGAAGCGTTACAGCGATCATTGATACAGGTTGTCAGCTTGATCATCCTGATCTTGAAGAAAACATCCTGGATGGACATAACTTTACGGATGATTATGGAGGGGATCCTGATAATTACTCAGATAACAATGGCCATGGGACACATGTAGCAGGGACCATTGCTGCCGTAGAGAATGGGGAAGGTGTCATAGGAACGGCACCCAAGTCAAAACTTCTCATCTTAAAGGTCTTATCAGAGGATGGGGGAGGGGAGTATGAATGGATTATTGATGCCATTCATTACGCCGTTAACTGGAGAGGACCCAATCAGGAACGGGTGAGAGTCATATCCATGTCACTTGGAGGTCCTCAAGATACAAAAGCCTTGAGAGAAGCTGTTAAAAACGCTGTCAGCCAAAATGTATCCGTCGTTTGTGCTGCTGGTAACGAGGGAGATGGCAGGGAAGACACGATGGAGTACGGTTACCCTGGAGCATATAATGAAGTCATTCAAGTAGGAGCCGTAGATGAACGGCGGAAACTGGCTGATTTTACGAATACGAACACCCAGCTTGATCTTGTGGCTCCCGGAGTGGATGTCCTTTCCACCTATTTAGAAGGAAAATACGCGAGGCTCTCTGGTACATCAATGGCCACGCCTCACGTCTCCGGGGGACTCGCTCTCCTTATTCCATTAGTTGAGAAGCAATTCAATCGATCGATGACAGAATCAGAAATATTCTCCCAGCTTATCAAACGTACGACTCCTCTTGGATATTCAAAAACAGCAGAGGGCAATGGGTTGATGACTTTGGCTTTAACGAAGAAGTTGGAGGATTTGTTCAGTACTTATATGAAGCAGTAAAAAGAAGACGATGCAGATAGCATCGTCTTCTTTTTATGGATCTCAGTCCATGTAATAGAAACAGTGATGAAAACTCAGTCCGTGATTTTGTGTAGAAAAATGTAAAAAACGTAAAAATGATCTTATGTATACAAAAATGTTTGCAAGTGTACAAAAAGAAAACGTTTTGTTTGCGTTTATGATTGCATGCGTACAAAAGCGTGTACATGCCGTCATAAAAGGAAGTGTGCAATTATGTGTGCAAGTACACAGTATTGTTTACTTGTATGCATAAATGAACACGAAAAAAGGAGGATTGACTATTCTCTGATAGTTTAATAGATTCTAACTAAGGAGAGGTCATTTAAATAACTTATAAAAGGAGAACTGTTTATGACACATTCAAGAATTGCAGCCATTGATGTTGGTAATGATGCTTTGAAAGCAAACTTCGGGAAACTGGAATCTTCCCTTTATATTCCTAACGTAGTAGCGAGAGATTTGGAGGACCGCCCGGTTATCGGGATTGAGGATCTGGATGATAAAAATCCACTCGATAATCTACATATTCGGGTGCATTCCCCTGCCCTCAGGGAAAATAATGCGATTTACCGCGTAGGTAATCTGGCGACAAAAACAACAAACTCCACCGAGCTTGATCCAGGAAGCTATAAATCGGAAGAAGATCAGACCCTGATTATGCTGTTTGCGTCCCTTGCCCTTGATGCGGTTTCTGGAAAAGGATCTCAGCAAGCTAAAAATAATGTAGTAGAAGCCAACTATACGCTCGGTACGGGTCTTCCCCTGCGTGAAGTCAAAGAAGGGAAGGACGTAGGATACCGTTCCCAGCTCCTCGGATCTGTCCACCAGATTGAATTTTTAGTAACCCCTAAATACCAGGGGATGAAAGTCAACCTTAAGTTTGACGAAGTGAAAGTTTATCCGGAAGGCTTCGCCGCCTATGTCAACCTTGTTATGGATAATGATTTGAACATTATCAACAAGGAGCTTGTGGACAAGCAGATTCTTATTCAGGATATTGGTGGATTATCCACAGATATCGCGGTCATCCGCAACCGTAATGTGGATGATGACAAGGCACAGGGATTCAACCTCGGTGTTTCTGAATCGCTGGAAATGATTCGTGATGAAATTTTGACGAAGCATGGAGTGGAACTCGACAGCCGCCGGGACGTAGTCGATATTATTACGAGGAAGAACGACCGTCACCACATTATGGTTCGCGGGAGCCGTACAAGTGTCCATGACATAACCGATCGTATTCTCCTTGAACTGGCTAAGAAACAATACCGATACCTGCGCAACGTGTGGCAGAAAAATTCCCAGACGGAAATCTGCTATTTTGTTGGTGGAGGCTCTGCCGTTCTTAAGGAATACATCAAGATGTTGAACAATAAACTGGACGGATTTAATATTGAATTCTTCGAGGATGAGGAAGAAAGCATCTGGATGATGGCAAACGCTTATTACAAGCTGATTTCCGACTTTATCCGTAAAACGAACAAAAAACCAGCCGAACCGGCGAATAAAAAAGTGGAACAACAGACCGGATCTTCCAAGTAAGGTGATCATTCATGAGTTCATCTAGAAAAAGTGTCGAACGGGGGCAGTCCATTACATTTCGTGTCCCCTCGGACACTCCGGATCATTTATTGAAACAATTGTCGCACTTGAAAGAGACAGAACGGCGCAATTTTTCCAGCCGTATTGCTCAGTTCGTTATGGACGGAGTGAATGAATCTCTTTCCAAGGATAAAGAAACGATTACAGTCCCCCTTCCGAAAGCCTTGTCGAAAGAGCAGAGAAACTGGATGAAGCATGAACATTCCGAAGCATTGATCGGCAGTATCCTCCATCAACTCATTATGGATCCCGTCCGTGCTACAACACTACTGGCTTCCCTGAACAGCCGCGCCTATGATATAGACGACGCCCTGTATCTTCAGGAAGAAACCGCTGCATCCGATGAGCCTCAAGTTCCTGTTATTCCTGATGAAGAGGAAGAAGGAGAAGAGCTGAAGGAGCCGGTGTTGGATACAACCGGAGACGATGATTTGGATGGACTGGACCTTGGCCATTTCCAGGACGACCTCCGTGATGCGGAGTCGTCGGGGGAAGCCGAGGAAGAGGATGATGACCTGCTCGGAGATTTTCTTTCAAGGATGAATCAATAATCGTAAGCCCGCTCTTAACACAGGAGAGGGCTTATTTTTTTGAAACTTTTTACTGGAAAATTACGTAAACCATTATACGAGGAGGGATATACTTGGTACTTCGTGTAGAGAATTGTTCAGTGGAAATCGCCGGAAATCCGATCTTACAACACGTAAGTCTCCAGGCCGGACGCGGAGAAATCCTTGCTCTGGTCGGTCATAATGGAGCAGGCAAATCGACGTTGATGAAAACGATGATTGGTATGAGAGGGAAGCTGACAGGGACGATTATGATTCAGCAGGAAAGTATGGATGACCATTTGAAGAACTATAAGCGTTTATTCAGTTATATCCCGGAAGAGCCGCTGCTGTTCAGTGAACTAACGACCCGGCAGCATTTTGATCTATACAGGCGGAGCTACTCCATCGATGAAGATATTTTTGCAGCCAGAGTTGAAGGGTATTTGGCCGCCTTTGAAATGACGGACAAAAAGGATGACTATCCAGAAGCGTTATCCAAAGGAATGAGGCAGAAGGTTCAGACGATTTGTGCCCTCCTGCCGGATGTTCCTGTTTTGTTTATTGACGAACCTTTTATGGGTCTGGATGTATACGCTGGTCAATATTTAGAAGAAGAGTTGATTCGCAGAAAAGAACAGGGCATGACGATTATTCTGACCACTCACCAGCTGGACAAAGTGAAAGCTCTGGCAGATACATACGTTATGTTGAAACATGGTTCTGTGTCTTCCTCCGGCCCTGTCGAATCTTTTGAGAAGCTGGAAAGAAGGGGGCATAAATGAACAGGCCGGAGAGCAGGCAGGTTTTTCGGCTGCTGCAGCGTAGTCGTCGGCAGAAAAAGATGCATTTGTACCGAAAATCGTTTAAGACGTTGTATGATCCTGTGGTATTTCTTTATGCCGGGGTCATGGCCGTTATATTGCTCTTTATCAGCCTTGATTGGTTGAAAGAATTCACCCCGTTTTTTCAAACATTGGAAAAACGTGCCTTGATGTATCTCCCTTTTCTTCCCCTTGCTGTGTGGGTGAGAGCTTGTATGGCAGCTTTCAAGGATTCCTCGCTGCCTTTTACTTCATCAGAACTTCACCTCAGCCTTCTTCCTCATTCCAGACGGGACATTCTTTTATATTTATACAAGGAGAAGGCAGGGAAAACCCTCCTTCTGGCAGCCGTTTTGCTATTGGCAGCCGGTTCTATCACCCCACTATCGTCAGCCTTTACACTTTTATTTCTTATGGTATATGGAGTCAGTCATCTGTTTGAGGTGTGGATTCAATGGAGATTATACAGCACACCGTGGTATATCAAACTGGTGCTTGCCGCTGCAGGGGGAATGGTTATAACGGCCGGCTATACAGCAGGATCCTTCCTTGGTCTGGTTATCGGGACACTGGTATGGGCTGCCGCAGCTTCCAGTGCCTGCTTTTATTATTATGAACCTTCCTGGGGCAGGATCGCGGAACGGAACGACGCAAAGGTTTGGAACCTGTGGCTGGTCAATCAAGTGACGAATGTCGCTGTGAAACCACCCAGACGGTTTACTTCTGCGGTCCAGAGAAGGAGAAACAGTAGGTTTTATCCTAAGCGGTTGTATGATCGGATCTGGCTGTCCCATGGAAAAGAATCCTACAACTATCTGCTGTCTGCTCTAACAGCGGGCGTCCTTATTATCATCGTTGTCCCACTCCAGGAGGACTGGATGAGATTTTTCACGGTGCCGCTGGCTGCTTTTATCTTTGTTGAAGTGTCGACCAGTATCTTTCACAATCTTTTTAAACAGCCGACGGTATTTCGATTTATCCCAGTTGAGGATGAACTGCTCGCCCTTACGTATGTGAAATGGATGACCCCCCTGCTTGTTATTTATGGATGTGCGGTGATGGTTATTCAGGGGATGCTCGGTTTCTCTTTGGTTTCTTCGTGTATCCAGGCATTGGCCATTGCTTGTTGGACGGGGTATGACTTGAAAGGGAGCGTGTTGGAGGAGATGAGGAAAGTGAATGAAGAATCCTTTTATCCCGCTTCGTGGAATCGATTGGCGGGATATGTATTCACAGCCGCCGTTATGGTGTATCCACCTTCAGCTCTCCTTCTTATAGTCTTCTTCCTCACCCGGGGAGGGTTCCGTTTGAATATACGACGAAAAAGAACCCTCTGATTCTATTCAGGGGGTTCCATTCATACGGTGGTGTCCAGCAAAGGCTATGAAAGAGGCTTCATCTTCAATCAGACCGCAGGCCCCGCACTGGACCTTAATGGCTGGTCCTTGATAAGCGAGATGAAAGGCATCCATGGTTTCTGCAGTGTAAGAAGGATTTTTTTCTCCAGTCTGCGGGTCCATCTTGACCGGCATTGCCTGCTGTTCAATGACGTTAAAGCGAGAACGGTTTGTTCTGCATCCTGGACATAAATAAGGATTCAAATCGATCACCTCCAGGAATAGGGTTCCCGAAAGGCCGGCATTTATGAGCCGGCCTTATTTCCCGGGGAATAGAACGAGGAGGCTTCCTTTGGTACGGATTGCTGAATGAACTGTCCGGCCACGAGTCTATTTCTGACCGTAATGCCCAGCCAGGAGGCAAGAAACGCCTTGATCAATCCGACCGCGATAAAAGGATAGGCACCGGTGGCAAGGGCTGCGGTCCAGCTGATATCAAGAACGAATTTTAACTGCAGGGTTCCACATAGAAGAGTGATGACCATCCCGGCCGTATTCGCCGCCAACGCCCATCCTAAGTTGAATGACGTTTTTTCGAGGATATATCCAGTTATAAATGCACTGAGTATGAATCCGAAAATGTATCCTCCCGTCGGTCCGGCAAGAACCTGGGGCCCTCCGCTGAACCCTGCAAATACAGGCATCCCTACCGCACCCAAAGCCATGTATCCAACCATAGCTGCTGCGCCCTGGCGGCTCCCGAGAATCGTGGCGGTTAAGCCGACAGCAAGTGTCTGGCCGCTGATCGGTACAACGGGAAGAGGGATTTCAACTTGGGCCATGATGGCCGTTAATGCGGCGAAAATCGCACTATTCAACAAAAATCGAAGCTTTCTGCTTTCGTCTGACATGAAGCAGCCTCCTTTTGTAAACTTATTTTATAATAGGTTAACATAAAAAGAGGAGAGAGATGACAAACGATGAAAAATTCATGTATAGATAGTAACTTTTAAGTGTCATAGGCCAAGAGGTTCATTTTTCCATGACAAACCTGTAATAAACCAAGGATAAATGTGTCAGAGTTTTAAAACTATCGCCATAATGGTACAAAAATGAAATAAGATGAGTTAAAATAGGGTAATGTAAAATTAACGGAGGTTTTACAATGTTTACAGGAAATAAATATATAAATAAAAAAACAGGACTGAAACTACTAGTCTATGCATTTGTGATCGGTCTATTCTGGTTGAAAATGTATTATATTCAAACAAACATTTTCACATTGGGTGTCGAGAATGCGAATGAGGCGAATATTCTGGCCTTCAACCCGCTCAGCAGTATATTCCTATTGTTCGGAGTTGGAATTCTGCTTGGACGCCGGCGAGGGATGTTTGCTGCCTACATTCTAGGATCCATCCTGCTTTATGTGAATGTTTTGTTTTATCGTGAATACAATGATTTCATCACTATTCCGATGTTAAATCAAGTAGCCAACCTGGCTGACCTCGGGGGAAGTATTACGACGATTATGAGTCCTGCTGACTTATGGTTGTTCGTTGATGTGATTGCTGCAGGCTTTCTGTTGTTTTATCTCAAACCTTCCCGCTTCCAGGCGTTCACACCGAAGCGGCCGGAGGGAATCGTTCTGGCCATCGTTGCTATTCCCCTGTTCATTGTAAACCTTCAATGGGCGGAGACAGAACGTACGGACCTGCTTGAACGAACATTTGACCGCAACATGCTTGTCAAATACATTGGTGTATTGAACTATCATGTGTATGATATTGTTCTTCAAGGGAAGACCGAAATGAAGAAAACGCTGGCGGACAGCAATGAGCTCGTCCCGGTCATTAACTATTTGAACGAAAACAAGAAAGAAGACAGCGACAGACTGGAAGGTGCCGCTGAAGGCAAGAACGTGATTGCCATTTCATTGGAAAGTACACAGACCTTTGTAGTGGATAATACGCTGCACGGCGAGGAGCTGACTCCTTACTTCAACGACCTGAAAGAAGAGGGGATCTACTTTGATAACTTCTATCACCAGGTTAAACAAGGACGGACGTCTGATTCCGAATTTCTACTGGCGAACTCCCTTTATCCTCTGAACCGTGGCGCCGTATTCTTTACGCACTCCGGTAACGAATATAAAGCGATGCCGAGAGTACTTGGTGAAAATGGCTACTTTACAAATTCCATGCACGCCAACGATAAGACATTCTGGAACAGAAACGTAATGTATGATTCGCTGGGGTATGATGAATTCTTCTCCAAGGAAGATTATGAGGTAACGACAGAAAAGTCCCACGGGTGGGGGTACCTTGATGAATACTTCTTTGAAGATTCCTTGAACAAAATGCAGGAGATGGATCAGCCGTTCTATTCTAAAATGATTACGCTGACCAACCACTACCCGTTCACACTTCCTGAAGAGTTGAAACTCATTGAAGAAGGAGAAACGAGCAGCGGCACATTGAACCGTTATTTCCAAACCATCCGCTATCAGGATGAAGCGTTGAAAAAATTCGTCGAGGACTTCAAGAACTCAGAGCTGTATGACAATACAATCCTCGTCATTTATGGAGATCACTTCGGGATTTCCGAGAATCACCAGGAAGCGATGGGTGAGTATTTAGGAAAAGAAATAAATGAGTATGAACAGTTCCAGCTTCAACGTGTTCCTTTCCTTATCTACGGAAAAGACATCGAATCTGAGGAGAATCATACGGTTGGTGGACAAGTTGACCTGCGTCCAACCCTCATGAATCTTTTAGGTATTGAAGATGAGAACCCTGTCCAATTTGGTCATGATCTGTTGGATGAAGACCGCCGTCAACTGATGATCACACGAGACGGAAACTTTGCCAACGAAGAATACGTTGGTATTCAAGGCACATGCTATGATCGTGAAACAGGAGAAGAAGTCGAAGATGGAGCTGCCTGTGAAGATGGCTTCACGGCCGCACAGGAAGAATTGGAGATGTCCGACTCCATCGTATACGGCGACCTGCTCCGCTATCTGGACGAAACGGAATTGGTCACAGAAGATGAACAACCCCAATCAAACGAAGAATAAACCAAATCCCTCTGCTGTCAGGCAGAGGGGTTTTTATGTCCAGAGTGCATAAGAAGGTTTTCAAATATAGAAAGGTTCACGGTAACGGACCAGAAGCGACGGCCCTCCATCCCGGAAATCCTCCGGGGGTAGAGGGGCGGGTAAAGATAACAACGAAAAAAGGACCTGGGAAGGTCCTTTTTTAAAAGCTCTGTTAAAGTCTGTTGTTGATATTTTAAACGAGTACTAAATCGTTTCCGTCTGGAATTAGGGGTCCGGTCTGCTATTTACTCAGAGCATGGGACGGCAGGGAAAACCGTCCGCTTTCCGCTGGGAACGATGAGTCTCCTCGAACTCCAAGGTCGCCTCATACAAATCCCATGACAGAAAGGGGTGATAGGAGCTCACATGTTAAATAACAACACCAAGCAATAACAGAGCTTTTTAAAAGATGTCCATCCAGATCTTAACCGTCGATGCCAGGATCAGTACAGCAAGGACTGTCTGGAGAATCTTTGTATTCACTTTCTTACCAGCGGATGCTCCGAGAGGGGCCGCAATCAGACTGGCCACAATCATAATAGCAGCAGGCGCGTATTCCACCTGTCCGGTCGTAATTTTTCCAATCGTTGCGCCGATGGAAGAAATGAACGTAATCGCCAGAGAAGAAGCAATCGTCATTCTTGTTGGGATCTTTAATACGACAAGCATAATGGGTACAAGCAGGAAAGCACCGGCTGCACCGACGATCCCGGCTCCAATCCCGACAATCAGGGCAAGCCCGGCGGCCAGCGGACGGTTGAATGTCACTTCATCCATCTCTTGGTCATCCAGTCCATTTTTCGGAATGAACATCATAACGGTAGCAATCAGGGCGAGGATACCGTAAACAAGGTTGATACCTGCTTCCGGCATGAAACGCGACCCGTACCCTCCGATAAAGCTCCCGATCAGAATGCTGATTCCCATATAAATAATCAGCGGCTTATTTAAGTAACCGCCTTTCCGATAGGCCCACACACCGCCGATGGTGGCAAAGAAAACCTGGACCGCACTGATCCCGGAAACTTCATGAGAGGTGAAGGCTGTAAAACCGACAAGGGGTGGAATATAAAGCAGCATCGGGTATTTTATAATCGACCCGCCAATTCCGAGCATGCCTGATACATAGGAACCGACAAAACCGATAAGGAAAATCGTAAGAATAAATCCAAATTCCATGAAGATGACCTCCTTAAAAAAGGGAACCTCTACCGGTTCCCTCTGCATTTTTTATACGTGAATCTGTGTGCTTACTCGCCTTTTTGAATCCAGAATTTGAATAAGCCGTCTTCTTCTTCATGTTTCAGCAGTTCATGACCGCCGGACTTTGCCCATGCTGTCAAATCGCTTTTCGCACCTTTATCTGTGGCGTGAATTTCAAGAACTTCACCGGCTTCAACGTCTTTCATCGCTTTTTTTGTTTTTACAATCGGCATTGGGCATGCCAGACCTTTTGCATCAAGTACTTTCGCTGCGTTCATATTGTTTCCTCCTCAATTTTGATTGATGCATGCGTCCGTAGTGGACGGACGCATGTCAGAATGGTTTATCTTACAGCACAGCGGTTTGGACCAATCTCCATTTCCCGCTGCTCTTCGTGGTCAGGGCTGATTCTGCCCATATTCGTTTCACGGATCTGTTGATAGGCGTTTGGCTGTGGTGGCAGGTTTTCTGTAACCATACGGCGGAATTCACCTTCATCGGATATATTCAAGCCGTGGTTCCGGGAAAACAGAGTTCCAAGTTTCTCTGCTACCGTGCCGTCTTCGTTCAATTCGTTCATCATCATAAAGTGGGCGGGGAGGACGACGAGTTCATTAGAGAGTTCCTTATAGCGTGTATAAAGGGTTTCGCGCAGGTCCCCTACCCAGTCCTCTGCTTTTCCAGCCAGGTCAGGACGGCCGATGGAATCGATGAATAGAATATCTCCCGTCATCAGAAACGTATCGTCCACGACAAAAGAAGTGGATCCGATTGTGTGTCCTGGTGAGTACAACGCATGAATATCAATGTTCGAATGACCGATCTGGACGTGATCGGCATCCCTTAGAGGCTGATAGTTGAAGACAACTTCACCGGCATCTTCCGGTGGCAGCCAGTAAACAGCTCCTGTTTCCTCTGCAAGCTTACGACCGCCTGAAATGTGGTCTGCATGAAGATGGGTATCAAAGACATTCGTAATCGTTACTCCGAGTTTTTCAGCAAAATCCGTGTAGGCTTCGGTCATTCTTACTGCATCAATGATGGCTGCTTCGCTTCCGGATGTGACCATATAGGAAAGACATCCTTTTCCGAGACGGACGAACTGATACAGTTCACCGCCGTCCTTCAGATCACTGACTTTCCTTGGCTCGAGATGCTCACTCCAGGCTTTCATACCGCCTTCCACTGAATAAACATCTGTCATTCCTTCTTCAACAAGCATCTCTGCAACCATTTGTGAAGAACCACCTTTGGCACAAACGACAGCAATCGGTTGATCTTTTGGCAGCTGTCCTATAATTTCATCGACACCGTCCAGCAAATCAAAATAGGGAACGTTTAAATAAGAAAAATGCTCACTTTCGATTTTCCAGTCCTGATGGGCATCTTCTGTGCGGACATCCAAAAGGAACAGCTCTTCGTTATTCAGGACTTTATGAGCAATGTCTTGGATCGACATATTTTTCATTGTCATTCTAGTACCCCCTGCGGTATATTTTTATCAAAAAATTATTGATTCAGTGATTTCGTTTCACCGTTCCAGCCGCTCATCCCGGGAACTACGTTATAAACAGCAGGAAACCCTTTAGCGGCAAGCTTTTGTGCGGCCAGGTCGCTTCGGCTGCCTGTGCGGCACACGACATAGACCGTTTTACTTTGATCGAGTTCATTGCCACGATCGTCGATTTCACCCAAAGGAATAGAAATGGCCTCAGGGATGTGATGGAAGGCATATTCTGCTGTTTCGCGAACATCAACAATGATGGATTCAGGATTTGAGCGAACAGCATCCAGTTCTTCGTTGTTCACGACATCCGGGTGCTTTTTCTCTGCTGTTTCTTCATCATTTGATTTGCGTACATAGTGTTTGAGGATTCCGTCTTCTTCAATGGTACCCAGGTACTGGTGACCGGCACTCTTCGTCCATGCCTGCAGATCTGCCGTTGATCCTTTATCAGTGGCCTGGACTTCAAGTACCTGTCCGGATTCCATGTTTTTCATCGATTTTTTCGTCTTCACGATCGGCATCGGGCAGGCTAATCCTTTAGCGTCCAGTGTTACATCTGTTTTCAATTCCATTGCAATTCCTCCTCTACCCATAAGGGTCACTTGGTTATTTCGTCGGTCCTTCCCAGCTCATCATGCCGCCTTCCATGTTCGTGATATCAAATCCTTTATCTTCAAGGATCTCGCTGGCACGGCCGCTGCGTCCACCTGAACGGCAGACCATAAGATAAGGTTTTTCTTTATCAAGTTCATCTGCGCGGTCTGCAATGGATCCCAGCGGAATGTGTTTAGCACCTGGAATCATACCTTCAGCGACTTCTTCATCTTCGCGAACATCCACAATATTTAATGTTTTTCCTTCATTCAGCTTTTGTTCTACTTCTTTTGCCGTCAATGTCTTCATTCTTGATTCCTCCTCGATTATATAAACAGGTTTACAGCGCCGTCTTCAGCATCAGCGAGATAGGCGGCTACGCCGGCATATTGAATGTCATCCAACAGTTCTTCTTTCTGCAGACCTAAAAGGTCCATAGTCATCGTGCAGGCTACAAGGTTCACATCTTGTTCCTGGGCCATGTCGATCAAATCCGGCAGTGGCATAACGTTATGCTTTTTCATGACGTCTTTGATCATCTTCGGTCCAAATCCGGCAAAGTTCATTTTAGAAATGCCCATTTTATTTACACCTCTAGGCATCATCCGGCCGAACATTTTCTCCATAAACCCTTTTTTCAATTGGATGGGTTCATCTTTACGTAAAGCGTTCAATCCCCAGAACGTGTGGAAAATGGTGACTTCATGATCATAAGCTGCTGCTCCGTTGGCAATGATGTAGGCAGCCATTGCCTTATCATAATCCCCGCTGAATAAAATGATATTCGTCTTTTTTGTCTCAGACAATGTTATATCCTCCTTGAATTAATACACCCTAGGGTATATTAAAATCTAAAAATTTATCTGCTTTTGACGAGCAGTTGAACGGCCTCATTAATGGAGGCTTCTTTATCTTCCTGTTGATCTGCTTCCTGGATGCACTCCACAAGGTTGGAACTTACCACAAGTCCAATCGCTCGGTCAATGGCACTCCGCGAAGCAGAAAGCTGCGTAATGACATCTTTACAGTCTTTATTTTCTTCCATCATCTTCAATACACCACGCAGCTGGCCTTCGAGACGCTTGACTCTGTTCTTCATGGCGTCATTATATTCCATGTTTTCCCCTCCTTGTGAAGATGTTTGCTGTTGAACAGTACATGACATATCATATACCCCTATAGGTATAATGTCAACACCTTCGTTTGAATGAATGGATAGGACGAGAAGGAAGGGTGAAGCTAGGAAAGGAGGTGAGGGTCCATGGATTTATGGAAAGACCTGTTCATTGTCGTCCTTCGGATTGTTACGATTCTCCCGCTGATGCTCGGGGTTGGTATTTTCATGGGGAAACGGTCGATCGGGGAACTGCCGGTCTTTGATTTTCTCGTCGTGCTTGTGTTAGGTTCTGTCGTTGGCGCAGATATCGCGGATCCTGATATCGATCATATACATACGGTTGCTGCCATTATTGTTATAGCCCTGCTCCAGAAATTCATTGTTACGGTGAAGCTGAAAAACAGGAAGCTGGGCAGACTGCTGACATTTGAACCGACCATTGTCGTATATGAAGGGAAAATGGTGGAGAAAAACCTCCAGCAGATCCGCTATTCCATTGATAACATCACTCAAATGCTTCGCGAACAGCAGGTTTTCGATCTCACTCAGGTGGAGCTCGGAATCGTGGAGGCCAACGGCCAGTTATCTGTGAAATTAGTGCCTGAAAAAGAACCGCCCACACGTGAGGAATTCCAGATGCCTTTAAGGGGAGGGGGGTATGATATCCCCGTCATTCTTGATGGAACCCTCCAGCTTGATATCCTCCAGAGGATGGGGCGTGACCGTGCGTGGCTGGAATCAGCGCTTGGAGATCATCAGGTAACAGATGTTTTCTTCGGAGCTATAACAAGTGAAGGGGAATTTCATTACTCGTTAAAAGGGAATCCTCCAGACAATCTGCCTCCGCTGAACCATTAAAAAAGAGCTGCCACGAGGCAGCTCTTTTCACCCTTATATCGATTTGTCCATACAGCGGATCAAACGTGATTCAATATCTTCAGCCATGGCAAGAATTTGGTCGTCATTCACCATTTGTGTAAGGGAGGATGGTTTGGGCATTCCGATCCTTGTTTGCTGCTGCTCTTTATAAACAACCATTTTACAAGGCAGGAAGTATCCAGCCATTTTGTTCTGTTCCAGGACACGCTGGGCTTCTTTTGGATTGCACACTTCAAGAACCCGGAAATCGTCCTCAAAATCCAAGCCTTTCTCGTTCAATTTTCCCTTCAGGTCAAAATTCCATAGGACACCGAACTGTTCCTCTTTCAAATTCGCTTCCAGGCTTTCAACGGCCTGCTCTACGCTTTTTTCTGTTTCAACCGTATAATGAAACATGTTCTCCCTCCTTATGAATTCTTCTTTACCATACCCATTGTGGTATGTTGTTAATCATGGAGGATTGGAAAGGTGTGAATTGTAAGAGGGCCGTCCTTATATTAAAATGGAGTGTGGATAAAGAGAGGACGTGATTGGAATGACAGAAGATATCAAATTAATAGCTCTTGACCTTGATGGTACGTTAGTGAATCACGCAGGAGAGGTGTCAGAAGCCAACGCTGCTGCTGTGAAAGAGGCGAAGGAGAAGGGGATCCATGTGGTCCTGAGCACGGGACGCTCCCTTTCCCGGTGCCGGCATATTTCTGAAGCGCTTGGCCGTTCGTCGTACATCGTCACCATTAATGGTGGAGAGATTTATAATCATGATTACGAACTGGTGGATCAGACGAAACTCGATCACAGCCATGTGAACCGTTTGTGGGAAATGAAACAGGAACACGGCCTTTATTTCTGGTCATCAACAGTCCAGGGGCTGTACAATACGCAGAACCCTTTTGATAATGAAATTGAAGACTACGACTGGCTCAAATTCGGTTTCGATATCGAAGATGATGAGGTCCGTCAAGTGATCCTGGATGAGCTTCAGGCTAATGATGCGTTGGAAGTGACGAATTCAAGTCCTACCAATATTGAGGTGAATCCCGTAGGCGTGAACAAGGCAGCTGCCCTGTTGAAAGTGTGCCGGTGGCTGGATCTTGATATGAAGAATGTCATGGCTGTCGGCGACAGCATGAATGATATAGCCATGATCCGGGAAGCGGGTCTTGGTGTAGCGATGGGCAATGCACAGCAGATTGTCAAAGATGAAGCCTCTTTTGTAACGAAATCAAACAGCGAGGACGGCGTAGCCGCAGCGATTAAAAAAGTTATAGAATAACGAACAAAACCAGTCCGGCAAGGGCTGGTTTTTTTGTCATTCGATGCAGAAAAACAATTTTTTGTAAGCGTTTTCCGTTAAGGGCAGGAAAAACGAGGAAGAGAGGAGAAATAGGTGCTTAGTAAAGGCGGGGAGGGTGGACATGAAAGCGGGATACATAACAGAAGAACATGAAATGCTCCGGGATTCCTTTGAAAAATTTTTAAAAAAGGAAGCTGTCCCCTATTACAAAGAATGGGAGGAAAAGGGGGAAGTGCCCCGGTCCTTTTGGAGAAAACTCGGGGAGCAGGGCTATTTGTGTCCATGGCTTAGTGAAACCTATGGCGGGATGGAGGCAGATTTCGGTTACTCTGTCATCATTAATGAGGAGCTTGAAAAAGTAGGAACCGGTTTGATTGGGATCGGCCTTCACAATGACATTGTCGTTCCTTATCTGGAAGCCTATGGTACGGAAGAGCAGAAGGCAAGGTGGCTTCCGAAATGTGTGACAGGAGAGGTGATCACGGCTGTTGCCATGACGGAACCGGGAGCGGGGTCGGACCTTGCTGCCATTCGTACAACAGCAGTAAAGAAAAATGATACGTATGTCATGAATGGAGAAAAGACATTTATTACGAATGGGATTCATGCGGATTTAATTGTCGTCGTCTGTAAGACAGATCCTCATGCTTCCCCGCCGCATAAAGGGATCAGCCTGTTCGTTGTTGAGCGGGGGACGCACGGTTTTTCAAGGGGAAGGAAACTTGAAAAAGTCGGACTGCACAGCCAGGATACCGCGGAATTGATTTTTGAAGATGCCATCGTCCCTTCCTCCCAGCTGCTGGGAAAAGAGGGAGAGGGATTTTATTATTTGATGAATCAGCTGCAGCAGGAGCGGCTGATTGTAGGCATCGGAGCTGTTGCGGCCTGCGAACGGATGTTGGAAATAACCGTGGATTACGTCACCCAGCGTCAAGCTTTCGGAAGGTCCATCGCTTCGTTTCAAAATACTCAGTTCAAACTGGCTGAGCTTCATACAGAAATTGAAATCGGCCGCACTTTCCTGAACCGGACGATTGAAGCTCATATGCAGGGAGAAGACGTTGTAAAGGAAGTATCGATGTCCAAATGGTGGACGACAGAACTCGTGAAAAAGACAGCCCTGGAGTGCATGCAGCTCCACGGCGGCTATGGATATATGGAAGAGTATGAGATTGCCAGGAGGTTTCGTGATGCCCCTGTAACGGCTGTCTATGCAGGTTCCAATGAAATCATGAAAACCATTATTGCGAAGAAGATGGGATTGGGAGGATCAAAGCATGAATGAAGTCGTAATTGTTGAAGCGGTTCGAACGCCTGTAGGGAAAAGGAATGGCGTGCTAAGTTCTATCCGCCCGGATCTGCTTCTGGCCGGCGTTTTGAATGAGGTCGTAGAAAGAGCCGATATTCCAAAGGGAACCGTGGAGGATGTGATTGCAGGTTGTGTGTCACAGGTGGGGGAGCAGGCCGGTGACATTGCCAGAATTGCAGCCTTAACGGCCGGATTTCCTGTTGAAGTTCCAGGGGTAACCCTTGACCGTCAGTGCGGCTCCAGCCAGCAGGCCGTTCATTTCGGTGCACAGGCGATTGCATCCGGTGACATGGATGTCGTCATTGCCTGTGGTGTTGAAAGCATGTCCCGCGTCCCGATGTTTTCAAACATGAAAGGCGTTTCCTTCAACGAGATGCTGACGGAGCGCTTTGACATGATCAATCAAGGGGTATCAGCGGAAAGAATCGCCGAACAATGGAAGCTTACGAGGGAAGAGCTGGATGCTTATGCAGCAGAAAGCCATCACCGGGCTTTGGCAGCTATCCAGGCAGGGTATTTTCATAAGGAGATCATGGCTGTGGAAACAGAGGCTGGACGGGTTGAAGTGGATGAGGGACCCAGACCAGGTACATCTGTGGAAACTTTATCCACCCTGACGCCGGCTTTTCAGGAAGGCGGCTGCATTACAGCAGGGAATGCCAGCCAAATTAGTGACGGCGCGGCAGCTATCCTGCTGATGTCGAAAGATAAAGCGGAACAGTTCGGACTGACTCCAAAAGCAAAAGTCCTTGCCCGTGCAGTGGTGGGATCAGATCCAACGCTCATGTTGACGGGGCCGGTTCCAGCAACCTGGCAGGTGTTGAAAAAAGCCGGTTTGAGAATAGAGGATGTGGATGTGTTTGAGGTGAATGAAGCCTTTGCGCCCGTCCCTATGTTCTGGATGAAAGAGACCGGAGTATCTCATCAGAAATTGAATAGGAACGGTGGAGCGATCGCTTTAGGCCACCCGCTCGGGGCTACCGGAGCCAAATTGATGACCAGCTTGGTTCACGAATTAGAACGGACGGAGAAGCGTTACGGACTGCTCGCTGTGTGTGAAGGACACGGCATGGCTAATGCCACAGTGGTGGAAAGAGTGGGAGGACACTCATGAATGTCTCAGGTGTGACAGCGTTCATCACAGGCGGAGCTTCTGGCCTTGGAGAGGCCGCTGCCCGGAAGATCATCCGGCAGGGCGGCTGTGTCGTGATGGTCGATCAGAATGAAGAGAACGGAAAGGCTCTTGCCCGCGAACTTGGGAGCCGGTCGCTTTTTATCCAGACGGATGTAACATCTGAGACAGAAGTCCAACAGGCTTTAGAGAAGGGTGTGGATGTGTTTGGGGGCATTCAGGCGGTTATCAACTGTGCCGGTATTGTCACGGCTGAAAAAGTAACAGGCAGAGAGGGACCCCACTCGCTGGATTCGTTCCAAAGGGTGATCCAGGTCAATTTGACAGGCACCTTTAATGTTATCCGCCTGTCTGCTGAAGTTATGCAGAATAATGAAGCTGTTGAGGACGGGGAACGAGGCGTCATCATCAATACTTCTTCTGTCGCTGCTTTTGAAGGCCAGATTGGTCAGGCGGCCTACAGTGCCTCAAAAGCAGGCGTAGCCGGGCTGACGCTTCCAGTTTCCAGAGAGCTGGCCCGCTGGGGTATCCGTGTGATGGCCATTGCACCCGGACTTTTTGAAACGCCGATGTTTGACCGTCTTCCGGAACAAGCAAGAGAAGCTCTTGGTCAAATGACACCATTTCCGAAGCGGCTGGGAAAACCTTATGAATTTGCCAATCTGGTTGTAAGCATCATAGAAAATTCTATGTTGAATGGGGAGGTGATCCGCCTGGACGGAGCCATACGGATGCAGCCGAAATAATCCT
Organism: Halobacillus sp. ABH2_015; assembly: GCF_056158945.1. Classification (NCBI taxonomy): domain Bacteria; kingdom Bacillati; phylum Bacillota; class Bacilli; order Caryophanales; family Bacillaceae; genus Halobacillus; species Halobacillus sp. ABH2_015. The sequence goes on along the minus strand of NZ_JBSWUG010000002.1, from coordinate 3,326,631 downwards.
TCCGTGTCCTGGATTTCTTGTTGAACCGGCAGAAAAGCCACTGGTAAAAACGAAAAGGAGTCGATGAAAATGGGACCAACATTAAAGAGCATGTTTGAGCAGACTGCTGCGAAGTATCCGGATAAAGAAGGCCTTGTAGATGTTCGGCTTGGAGTGCGGTGGACGTTCAAGGAGTGGGAGGATGAAGTGGACAGGACAGCCGCAGCGCTTTCTGCTTCCGGTGTGGAGAAGGGGGATAAAGTATCAACCGTCCTGTACAACACAGCAGAATTCGCCACGGTTTTGTTTGCCTGCATGAAAATCGGTGCTGTATTCAACCCGATCAACTTCCGACTTACAGAAAAAGAGATCCGCTTTATTTTGCAGGATGCCGGTCCGAAAGTTGTCCTGTTTGAAAAAGCGACGGCCCCTCAAGTGGAAAAAGTGGCTGGTGGGATGCCGGGAGTGGAGTTCTGGTCGATTGATGAAGCCTTTTCTTTTGCCTCTCATTATTACGATCGTATGGAACAAGTCCTGGAGCGCCCCCCTGTCTGTGAGGTCCAGGAGGATGACCCTTACGCAATCATGTATACATCAGGGACGACCGGTCTGCCGAAAGGAGTCATTCATACCCACAGGGATATGGTGGACCAGGCGCTCATTATAGCGGCTTCCATGCGTCTGCAGGAAGAAGACAGAGGGCTGACCGCGGCACCTATCTTCCACTGCGCGGAACTGCACTGTGCCTTTTTCCCACGAGTTATGATTGGTGCATCCAATGTTCTTCTCCATCATTTTGATGCCCCGGCAGTGATCAAGACCGTAAGAGAGGAACAGATTACAACGTTCTTCGCTGCACCGACAATGTGGAATATGCTGCTGCAGGAAGACTTCTCCCATGAGGACTTTTCAACACTGCGTCAAGGGCTGTATGGCGGCGCACCAATGGCTCCAGCGCTTACTTTAAGACTGCATGAAGTGCTCGGGGTGGAACTGGTCCAGGCGTACGGGATGACTGAAATGGGACCGGCGATTACGGCGTTGTTCGACCACGAGCAGATCGAGAAAGCCGGATCGGCGGGAAGGCCGATTTTCCATCATGACATACGGGTCGTACGGACGAATGAACACGGTCCTGCGGAGCCCAATGAAATTTGTAAGCCTCAGGAACTCGGGGAAATTATCGTGAGGGGGCCGAGTATGATGAAGGAATACTACAACAACCCGGAAGCGACGAAGGAAGCGTTGTATAAAGGCTGGTACCACACCGGGGACATCGGCTCCTTTGATGAAGACGGCTATTTGTGGGTGAGTGACCGGGTGAAGGATATGATTCTATCCGGCGGGGAGAACATCTACTCGCGGGAAGTGGAGGACTGCTTATTCGCACATCCGGGTGTCCTGGATGCCGCTGTTATCGGTGAGCCGGATCAGCTTTGGGGAGAGCGGGTCGCCGCTTATATCGTCAGAAAAGACCCCGGACTATCGGAGAAGGAGCTCGATGAATTCTGTATTTCAAGTGGGCAGCTTGCCCGCTATAAAAGGCCGAGACGCTATGAATTTGTGGACGAACTGCCGCGGAATGCCAGTGGGAAGCTTCAAAAATTCAAACTGAGGGAAACCGTGGAAAAGGTAACAGAATAGCAGAAAGAAAAAGGGTGCCCCTGATCAAGGCACCCTTTTCTAATGGAAAAATCCAGCCCAGAGACCCGTGCGATCGGTTTAGGATATGATATAGGATAGGGGGGAGAGATGAAAGGGAGGAGGGATACTTATGAAGCGGCGCTTTCGTATCGGGGAAATGGCCCGGTTATTTCAGATTTCTGCTTCTACGTTAAGGTATTACGATCAAATCGGGCTGTTTCGTCCGGGGTATGTGGATCCGGAAACACAATACCGCTATTATAACTTTGAACAGTTTGTCGTATTGGATACGATCATATTTCTAAAGAAGAACGGCTTTTCCATCGATGATATCCACCACCAGCTGGCAAACCGGACAGCTGAAAATACAAAAGAGCTGCTGGAGAGCAAACAAAGGGAAATCGATAATGAAATGGTAAGGCTGAAGAAGGTTTCCGCAATGATTCAAAGCAAAATTGAGACCATTGATGAGGGGCTTGCGCTCCGCCGGTCGCCTTCTTTCGTCTATCGTTATTTTCCTGAGCGCCCGATTACGTATTTGTATAATGATCAACCGGTGGATCTTTTTGTAGCATCAGACGCCATTTTTCTTCAGGATCTGGAAGAACTCGCATCTGCTGGAGGCGGTTATGATGGATTTTTCACAGGGGATATGGGGACGATGGTCGACATGGACAGTCTTCATGGAGAAGGACCTGCGAAATATTTCGCTGTGTTCATATTTTTAGCAAAAGACAAGGAAACACCGGCGAGTCCCAGCCTTCCTGAAGGGACATATGCCTGCTACCCCCACCGGGGGCCTTATGAGACGATTAAAGACAGTTATGCCGTGATGCTGGATCACTTGAAGGAGGATGGAAGGCAGATATCAGGGACACCTCTGGAAGTGGCGGTTCTTGATGAATCGGTAACCAACGATTCATCTGCCTATGTTACTTGGATTCAAATTCCTGTAACAGAAAAGGATTGACCTTAAAGTCACTTTAAGGTTTATACTTTCTCTTGCAAACAGATGCAGGAGGTCATAAAGATGAGTGGAACACATGAGACGTTGAGAACCAAACCAGTAAGACAGGTATTCTTTCAATATTTCTTCCCGGCGTTGTTCGGGATGATGCTGATGTCGATCAACATCCTGATCGATGGCATATTCGTAGGCCGCGGTGTAGGCGAAGAAGGACTGGCTGGTGTCAATCTTGCTATGCCGGTTTTCTCATTAATCTTCTCCATTTCCCTCTGGATCGGAATCGGAGGAGGGACGATTTATTCCATGCATATCGGCCGTGGAGAGCCTGACAAAGCGCGGAGTGTCTTTTCGCTTTCCACTGCGGCTTCTCTCGTTATACTGGCTGTAATCGGAACAGCCGGATACTTTTTCATTGAGCCAATCGCTTATTGGCTCGGGGCCAATGCGGATACGTTCGCTCCTACCGTGGACTATTTAACGGTTTTATTTCTGCTGGGGTGGTTGATTGCCCTTCAGCAGCTCCTCAGTATCTTCGTCCGGAACGATGGAAGTCCTACCCTCTCCATGGTGGCGCTTGGGGTAACCGCCATCGTGAACATTGGTTTGAACTATTATATGATTTTCATTTTGGAAAAAGGGGTGTTTGGAGCGGCACTGGCGACCGTGCTTGCCAGTGTGGCAGGTCTGGTTGTGCTGCTGCTTCACTTTTTCAAGGAAAATACCCATCTGCGAAAACCGGTTTTTCTATGGTCATGGAAGCTTCTTGGAGAAGTTATGACCATCGGTTTTCCGAGCTTTCTTGCAGAGGCGGGGACGCTTGTATTTGTCGCTGGATATAATATAGCGATCGGGGCGTTACTTGGAACGGAAGGCGTCGCCGCTTTTTCAGTAGTGAATTACCTGCACGGCTTTATGTTCTTATCCTTTTTCGGTATTGAGTCGGCCCTCCAGCCGATGATCAGTTATTACCATGGAGCTGGGAGCAAGGATGCCATCAAGGATTCAGTGAGGATAGGTGAACGGACAGCTGCAGGTCTCGGCATCGTGCTGCTAATCATAGGAGTTTTAGCTGCCCGTCCTCTTGTTTCCTTGTTTGGAGTGGAGTCCAAAGATGTCACGGATCTTGCGGTGAACGGCATCCGGCTGTTCTTTACCGGTTACTTGTTTTTAGGCTTCAACTTCGTTTATATGACCTATTTCCAGTCCGTAGGTCAGATCCGCCCTTCGACAACGATTATTGTTCTGCGGAGCTTTGTATTCATCCTTCCGCTTTTATGGCTGCTTCCAAATTGGTTTGGAGCTGCAGGGGTATGGCTGTCTCTGCCTCTTGCGGAAATGTTCGTCGCTGTTCTGCTTGCTGTCATAACCCGGAAACAGGTGTTAAAAGCTTGAATTATAAGTCATGAAGGCATCTGAGGCATGCGGGAAGGTTGGGAAAAAGGAGAATCGACCGCTGGATTTCTCCTTTTTCCAACACCTCTACATAAAAAATGGAACCTCGACATCCGTCTGTATGAAAGAAGAATGGTGTATTTTCCTATTTCCCGGGCAATATCCGACATCAATAGTCGAGCAGGGCTTGAATCTGATCCATCGGTTGGAGGGCTCTGGCTTTTTCATAGTCCTGAAAAGGATCCCCTCTTTTTTGGAGCCTTTCAAGCATGTTCTCCACCGTGAATGACCGGGGGTCCAGTCCATCCTGTACGTCCTCCCAGTGCAAAGGGGCGGCAATCGGAGCGCCGTCCTTCGCCCGTACAGAATAGGGAGCGATGATCGTCTTCCCTTCCCCATGCTGGACATAATCGATGTACAGTCTGTCTTTACGCTTTCTTTTCAATCGTTCCACAGTGAAAAGATCCGGTTTTGTCTCAACGAGGAGCCGGGCTAATGTCTTTGTGATGGCCCGCGTTTCTTCATAAGTAAGATCTCCCTCTTGGAACGGGATGTGAAGCTGCATCCCTTTGCTTCCTGATAGTTTAATGAAGCTGATCATGCCCAGCTCATCCAGCCATTTCCGGCAGAGAAGAGCGGCTGTGAGGCAGAGAGGGAAAGCCTCTTTTTCTGGAGGATCCAGATCAAGAATGATTTCATCCGGGTGAACACCGCCTGCTTTTTCAAAGGGAAGATGGAATTCTACGGCTCCCTGATTCGCCAGCCAGAGAAGACCATGAAGTTTTTCGCAGATCATATAGGGCTCTCCTTTTTCCATCCACAGTTTCAGTGTATCCGGTGCATAATCCGGCCGGTGTTTCTGGAAGAAGGATTCGTTATGAATGCCGTCAGGAAAGCGGATCACGGTCAATTTCTTTTCTTTCATGAAAGGCAGCATATAAGGAGCGATATGACGGGTGTACAGAAGATAGTCCCGCTTGGTCACACCTGGGAACAGCTCTTTTTCAAGGCTGGTCGGCTCAAAACGGCCGGGGAACAAACTTAAATCCCACGTCATCTTCCTTGATGTACATTCTTCTGGTGTGTGATCGAAACGGAAACGGTGAAACATCGGTTCCCGGAACTCTCCACTTTCAGCTCCTAAGCAGTGGATGTCAGCACAGACGCTCGGCGGGAGTGTCCACTTGTTCTTTTCTTTTTTCCCTTTCTCCTTAAAAAATTGACGAAGAGTGGCAGCTTCTTCATGTGGAAGACCATGTTTGAAGCGTCCAGCTTTTCGAATCTGCCCCTTGTTATACACACCTGTATCCACATATCCATTGCCCGGGTCGAAGCGGGTGAGGAATACGGATGCTGTTTTCCACTGCTTCCACTTCAGCCAGTGCCGGGTCCTTTCTCCGAATTGATAGGTGCTGGTGCTCCGTTTGGCGATGATTCCTTCACCAAAGTGCAGGTGGATGATGTCTTTCAGCTTATCCACATGTTGATAAACGGCCACCATTTCAATTCGTGGGTGTTCCCACTTGGCAAGGAGTTCCGTCAGCCGTTGTTTTCTTTCTTTTAACGGAATTTTTTCCTGAACGAAATCAAAAGCTGCAAATAAGGCAGGCCGCTCCGCCGCTGCTTTTCGAATGTTCGCTGTCTTTCTTAAACGTCCCCGCTTTTGGAGAAGGTCGAAATTGGCTTGAAAAGCTGTATTCAGAATGACAATTTCCCCGTCCAGAATAAAGGGACTTGTATGCGGAGGAGGGACGGCTTCACTGATTTCAGGGAATTTATTTGTTAAATCCTTCCCGTTCCGGCTGATCAGGCGGATGCCTTCAGATGTACATTCGAGGAATGCACGGAAGCCATCATATTTTGGTTCATACATCCACTCCCCGCCTTCAGGGAGATCGTCGGACGGGGTAAGCAGCATCGGGCGTTTCATACGTTCCCTCCTTTTTCCCTTAGGTTGTCCTTTCAGGATGGAACATATTTTCACTTTGAACGCAAAAGCTAAGAAAAAAGGAGCCATCACTATGCACACCATGTGGAAAGGAACCATCAGTTTCGGTCTGGTCAACATTCCTGTGAAACTGCATGCTGCTACAGAAAATAAGGATATTAAGCTGAGGCAGCTGCATAAAGAGTGTCATTCGCCGGTGGAATATGAAAAGAGCTGTCCTGTCTGTGACAGAGAAATCGAAAGTGAAGAAATCGTTAAGGCCTACGAGTATGCGAAAAATAAGTTTGTTGTCCTGGACAACGAGGATTTAGAGCAGCTGAAAAAGGAACAAGACGATAAAGCGGTGGAAATCCTCGATTTTGTAAAACTGGAGGAGATCGACCCGATATACTTTGAACGGAGCTATTTCATCTCTCCAAACGAAGGCGGGGCCAAGGCCTACAGCCTTCTGCGTCAGGCACTCGGGGATACCGGTAAAATCGGGATTGCCAAAATCATCATCCGCTCGAAGGAGCAGCTGGCTGTTTTAAGGGTGTATGAGAACACCTTAGTCATGGAGACGATCCATTATCCTGATGAAGTGCGGAGTGTCCAGGATGTCCCGAATGTCCCTGAAGAATCTGATTTAAGTAAAAAAGAACTGAGTACCGCTGTTACATTGATCGACCAGCTGACCACCGAATTTGATGCTGGGAAATATAAAGATGACTACCGGACAGCGTTGATGGAACTGATTGAAGCGAAGAAAAATAATGAAGAAATTACAACAGCGAAGGATAAACCGGCTCCGGATAACGTTACAAGTCTGATGGACGCCTTGGAAAAATCCCTTGAAAAGACAAAAGGACCCACGAAAAAGCGCAAGACCAAAGCAGCACGAACGAAAACAACGACGTCTGGAAAGAAGAAATCATCCTGAATACATCAAGCCCTCCCCGTCATGGGAGGGCTTTTTTTAGAGGGTTTTACAAAGATTCCCCTCTCTGCCCCTTTTCCGACTATCAATCCATCCCCTATAATAAGTAATAATCAGAATTTTTTATCTATTTCAGGGGGGGATTCTTTGGAACAGCTGTTGTTGAGAGATGTGTGGAAAGCGAGGAAACGTATCGGGAGCATCGTGAAACCGACGCCGCTTGTGTATTCGGAGTATTTCTCCGACCGCTCAGGGCAGCCGGTTTACTTGAAAATGGAACAATCCCATCCTACAGGATCTTTTAAAATAAGGGGGGCGGCAAACAAGCTGCTATCTTTAACAGAAGATGAAAAAAAGCGTGGTGTGACAACATTTTCTACAGGAAATCATGGAATCGCCACCGCCTACGCAGCACGGCAGATGGGTATTCCTTGTACGGTTTGCCTATCCCGTCGTGTTCCAGAAGCGAAGCTTAGACGTCTGAAGCGTCTGGGGGCGGATATCGAACGGACGGGGGTCAGTCAGGATGAAGCTGCTGTTCGCTGCAGGGAGCTGGCATCTAAGTATGGAATGACGATCGTCCAGCCCTTTGATGACCCCGAGGTGATTGCTGGACAGGGAACCATCGGTCTTGAATTGATGGAACAGCTTCCTGAACTGAAAGAAGTGGTGATCCCGCTGTCCGGAGGCGGCCTTTTATCCGGGATCGGATTCGTTTTGAAAAAGATGGATCCTGCTGTTTCAGTCACCGGGGTGACGATGGAACGAAGTGCCGTCATGCAGGCCAGTCTGAAAAAAGGGGCGGTCGTTAGGCTGGAAGAAGAGGATACCCTGGCCGATAGTCTGCTGGGTGGCATTGGTGAGGATAACCGTTATACATTTTCTATGACCCGGTCGTTGATGGATAAAGGTGTGCTTTTACAGGAAGACCGTATTAAAGAAGGATTATACAGTCTCCTTGATCATCATAAAATTATCGTAGAGGGTGCAGCCGCTGTTGGAGCCGGCTATCTCCTTGATCAGCCGATTTTGGAAGGGCCTGTGGTCTTGATCATTACGGGAAACAATGTAGATACAGATACGGTTCGAACGTGGATGGACAACTGAAAAAGGGGGAGTGGGGATGGGTGTACCTGTGGAAGAGGTATTGAAGCTGCCGATGTTAGAGAAAGCGAACGTGCAGACGCCTGTTTATGAGCGTGATGTGGAGTGGATCTCTGTCATAGAGACGCCTGTCGAAAATTTTGTGAGAAACAATGAATTTGTTCTCAGCACGGGAGTGGGATGCGGGGAGGATATCCCGGCCCTGGAGGCCTACGTGAAGGATGTCATCCGGTCAGATGCTTCCATTCTGGCTTTTGCCACCGGCCGTCATTTGTTTAAAATCCCTGATCGTATCATTGCTCTAGCTGAACAACATGAGCTCGTGCTTGTGGAAATCCCCTGGGAAGTACGGTTTGCGGATATTCTTCAAGGCGTGCTGCAGTTAATCAATGATGAGAAACAGAAGATTCACAGGCATGTCGAAGGGATCCGTCAGGAATTGATCAATTGCGTGCTGAATGGGAAGGGACTTCAGGAAATCACGACCATCCTCTATCAATACACAGGGCTGCCCAATGCCATCAGTGACCATTTGAAGCACATCCGGGCCAATCAGCATTTTGATTCTTCCCTGATTGAAGCGTTGAACGGGCGTAAAGAAGCGGTTGTTTCTTTAATTGAGCATCCTTTCCGTGTGGAGCACCCGCTTACACATTTTATAGAAGCTTATCAAATCGGTGAAGAATGCTGTTATCAGCTTACGATTCTATCCAACTATAAGAAACAGGGATATTTGTTGTTTCAGCCGGAAAAGGACCAAGAGGTAACAACAGAGATGATGACGATTCTTGAGCACACGCTGACCGCCTGTGCCCTTTATTTCGTGAAGGAAAATGCCATCGAAATGACAGAAATCCGTCTCAAGGATAACTTTCTTTTGGAACTGGCGAAGCAGGAGCAGCGCATGGACAAGCAGCTGTTGTCGAAAGCCAGGCTTCTCGGCTATGATCTTGAGAAACCTTACGTCTGCTTTGTCGGAGAGGTTCTGTTCCATCGGCCGGCAAGCCGTTCAGTAGGAAACGATGGACAGCTTCCCTCTTCTTCTTCTCTACAGAGCCGCAACTATTACATCCAGAAGGAGGCCGCTTATGCCGGGCACATGGTGGGACGGCAGGTGATGACGACCTTTGATGAAGAGAGAGTCATCATCTTTCTGGAGGCGGATAAAGCAGGCAGTGAGGAAGCAGCGAATCAATTTCTGGACCTTGTCGAAAGGCGTTTGTTCGAACTGCTGGCTGGTGTCACGATCCAATGGGGGATTTCGTGTCATAAAGAAGGGTATCAAGTCTTCCATCACAGCTATGAGGAAGCGCGGACAGCCCTGCAGATGGGAGAGCAGCAGAACGAGGCCGGGGGCCGGACATTCTTTAAGGAGACAAGGATGAACAGGCTTTTGATGGCCTTATCCCATAAAAAAGAAATCGAGGATATTGTTCAGGATACTCTCCAGCCCCTGATTGATTATGATCAGAAAAGGCAGGCGGAGCTTCTTCATACATTTATGGTTTATAACAAGTACAACAGCAATGTCAGCCAGACATCGAGGGCACTGAATCTGCACCGGCAGTCCCTTCTGCACCGGCTGAGGAATATTGAACAGCTGACGGGGTTGTCCTTGTTGAACGCGGATGATTTATTTTTACTGGAGCTGAGTGTGCGGCTGTGGCTCCTGAAAAAAGTAGAGAAGCCCGGGCCGCAGTGAACGGAAGTCTTTTTGCCTGGCTGCATGAGGCAGGAGATGATGACAGATTCAACCAGTTTTGTTATGATGGATGCAAGTGAATAGATTTCAAAACTACTAGGGGAGCCTGAAGAGGCTGAGAGGAAAGCATGGACGCTTTCTGACTCTTACGTACCTGATCTGGTTAATACCAGCGGAGGGAAGTAGTCACATGATCGTCATTGATCGACTTCTTCTATCAAAACCAGGTCCCCGGTGGACCTGGTTTTTTATTTTATTCCCAGGAAGGAGCTGACTGATGAATAAAACCAGAATTCTTACATTCATGGCCGTCCTTGTGGCCGTAGGTACACTAGGCTCGCAGTTTTTATGGTTTCCCGCTGGAGCAGCCAAAGCCTACCCTGTCCAGCACGCCGTCAATGTCATGGCAGCCGTAATGCTCGGTCCGATTCCAGCGGTGGCGGTCGCTTTTGTCATCGGCCTGCTGCGTTTTCTGCTGGGACTTGGGACGATTCTGGCTTTTCCCGGAGGTATGTTCGGGGCGTTTTTTGCCGGTGTATTTTATAAGGTTTATGCACGGAAGCTTTCTGCAGCAGCAGGAGAAGTGCTGGGCACAGGTGTGATTGGTGCTCTGGCCGCCGTTCCCTTCGCCAGCTGGTTCATGGGAAGCTCAGCAGCGGTCTTTGCGTTTCTTCCGTCGTTTCTAGTGAGTAGTCTGTCAGGAGCGGTCATTGCTGTGTTCCTTTTATCAAGAGTGAAGGTGGAAAGCCCGCTCCCGCAGTCCTGATGAAATCCAATTGAAAAGAATGATTGATAGGAAAGGAAGTGGTTCAATGAAACCCGCATGTGTATTAACAATTGCCGGTACGGATCCAAGTGGAGGAGCCGGCATCCAGGCCGATTTGAAAACATTCCAGGAATTGAAAAGCTATGGTATGAGTGTGGTGACTTCGGTTGTCGCCCAAAATACGACAGGAGTCAAAGATGTGCATCATCTCCCTGACTCCTTCATCCGTGAGCAGCTGTTTGCGGTAAGTGATGATATGCCGGTGCACGCTGTGAAGACAGGGATGATTGCCAATAAGGAAATGATGCAGGTCATTAAAGACTGGATGCAGACCATCGATGCTCCGTATATTATGGACCCTGTCATGATTGCTCAAAGTGGAGATCCGCTTGTAGAGCAGGAAGAACAGATCTATTTAAAAAGGCATCTTGTACCAGAATCGACGCTTGTCACCCCCAATATTCCGGAAACAGAAACCCTTCTCAATCGAAGGATCCATCATGAAGAGGATATGAAGGAAGCAGCTGTGGAAATTGTAGAACAGCTGGGAGCCGGTGCTGCGCTTGTAAAAGGCGGCCATTTAAAAGGGAAAGCGGTCGACTTTCTATATGACGGATATGAGCTGCACACCTTCGAAGAAGAACGGATTGATTCAGCGAATACCCATGGCACAGGCTGCACGTACTCGGCTGCTATAGCCGCTTATATGAGCCAGGGATATCCGCTCGCGCAGGCGGTAGAGAAGGGCAAGCATTTTGTGACAGAGGCTATTCGCCATTCTTTCGATCTTGGTAAAGGGGACGGCCCGACCAATCATTTCGCTGTACGCAGGGAGGTTTTTCATCCATGACACAAACATTGATCCAGAAGCTGCGGAGTGAACGCCCTTTGATTCATAACATTACCAATGCAGTCGTCATGAATTATACAGCCAACGGCCTGCTTGCTCTCGGCGCTTCGCCGATTATGTCGAATGCCGTTCAGGAAGCCGGGGATGTCGCTCGTTTGGCAGACGGCCTTCTGTTGAATATCGGCACATTGAACGAGCAGCAGGTGGAAGCGATGCTGGAGGCGGGAAAAGCGGCGAATGAAGCCGGCGTCCCTGTCGTTCTGGATCCTGTAGGAGTCGCTGCCACCTCCTACAGGGAAGAGGCCTGTAGGAAAATATTGTCGACAATTCATGTCGATGTGATCAAAGGCAATGCGGGAGAACTGGCTTTCCTTGCTGGAGAGAAAGTCGAAACAAAAGGGGTGGACTCTGGAGAAGCCTCCAATACCGATGAGATTGCTCTCAAAGTTTCTGAACTTTATCAGACGATGGCTGTCTGCACAGGCAAAACCGATGTGATCGGGTATGAAGGAGAAGTCTTCAAAAACGATACAGGACACCAATGGCTTTCAAAAGTCACAGGATCCGGATGTCTGCTTGGTGCCGTTCTCACTGCGTTTCTTGCCATTGAAGGAGACCGCGCAGGAAACGTCCGGGCCGGTCTCTATCATTTTGGTAAAGCAGCAGAACAGGCCGCTTCTCACCCTCATGTGTCAGGACCCGGGACATTTGTTCCTGCGTTTATCGATGCTCTGGGAGCAGAAGAGGAGGCGGACCGGTGAATTTGGAACAGCAGCTCAGAAAATATTTGATCATGGGCAGTCAGGACTGTGACAGGGACCCTTTATCCATCCTGGACGAAGCGATTGAAGGGGGCATTACGGCTTTCCAATTCCGGGAAAAAGGGGAAGGGGCGCTGCAGGGGAATGAAAAATATCAGCTGGCGGCTGCATTGCAGCAGCGCTGTAAATCCGCCGGTATTTTATTCATCGTAAATGATGATGTGGACCTTTTCCGCCGATTGAACGCGGAAGGCATCCATGTCGGTCAGTCGGATGAACACGTCAAGGGGATCCGGGAGGCACATCCTGATGCGGTGATCGGTCTGTCCGTCTCCGACCTGGATGAATGGGAAAACAGCCCCGTTGATCTCGTTGATTACCTTGGAGCAGGACCGGTCTATCCTACAACGAGTAAAAAGGATGCCAACCCGGTTTCCGGTACGGAATGGATCAAAGAATTAAAAGATAGACAGCCGGACATGCCTGTGGTCGGCATCGGGGGCATCACGACGGAAAATGCACACAGAGTGATGGAAGCCGGCGCATCCGGCACAGCTGTCATATCCGCCATTACGAAAGCGGAGGATATCCGGAAGGCTGTTGGAGAGTTATAAACGCTGAAAAGGACCGGAACGACGCGATGACGAGCGTCGTTCCGGTCCTTTTTATAGAATCAAACGTTTGTAAATGAATTACGGTACATCATGGCCCATGGAGCTCTGTAGAATTTCAAACCACTGATCATGAGTAAGGGTGTAATCCAGGCTTCTAACGGCACCGGCGATCCGGTTCTTTTTACCGGATCCGACGATCGGCATAATCCGGGACGGATGGTTCAAAAGCCAGGCATACATGACTTCATCTATGCCCTCGGCACCGATTTCCTCCTGGATCTTCGCCAGTGTGTCTCGCAGCCGCACGGCTTTATCATCGTTGGATGTAAAGACTTCTCCGCCGGCCAGAGGGGACCAGGCCATGGGCGCGACGCGTTTCTGCTGACAAAGGTTTAACGTACCGTCTTCAAAGTTTTCCAGTTGGTAGGCGGAAAGTTCCAGCTGGTTGGTTACAAGAGAAAACGGCAGATAGGATTCAAGCATCTGCCATTGATGATCCTTGAAATTGGACACACCAAAGGTACGTACTTTTCCTTCTTTCTGCAGCTGAATAAAGGCCTCAGCTGTGGATGCAGGGTCCATGAACGGGTCGGGACGATGGATCAGCAAAGTGTCTACATACTCTGTCTGAAGATCGGTAAGCGACTGTTCCACCGACTTGATGATATGTTCTTTCGTCGTATTGTAGTGATGAGACATATGCTCCGGGCGGTTTTCTGAAGGAAGTACGATGCCGCACTTCGTTACAATCTCCATCTGATCCCTGAGAGATGGCTTCAGACTGAGTACCTCTCCGAAAAGCTTCTCACAAGTATAGCTTCCGTAAATATCAGCATGGTCAAATGTCGTTATGCCTTGATCGATATTGTGTTCAATCAAGTCCAGTGTCTCTTCCTTCGATTGGTTCCAGTCGGCTAAACGCCATAATCCGTGTACAATGCGTGAATAAGAGAGGTCTTCTGCTATTTGTATGCGTTCCATTCTATCCCAACTTTCTTTAAGAATACTTTCATCATACCTTTCTTTTCAAAGTGTCACCAGGTTGAAGGATTGGAATATCAAGGTTTACGGTGTCCGGATATTTGATGCCGGCTCCGGTATTCAATACGACGACGTGCTCTTCTTCCTTGATCCAGTTCTTCTGACGCAGCTGCCGGGCAGCAGCAAAAGCAGCCGCACCTTCCGGGCAGACGAATGTTCCCTCCATTTCCGCCGCCCGCTGCTGTTCTTCCAGAATCGATGATTCAGATACAGCAGCCGCAAAGCCATTGGACTCATAGATCGCCTCCAACACAAGGAAATCACCGATGGCTTTCGGAACGTTGATTCCAAACGCCATCGTATCTGCATCCTCCCAGAAATCGGACTCTGTCCGTCCCTCTTCCCAGGCCTTCACAATGGGGGCACAGCCCTCTGACTGGACAGCAGCAAGTCGCGGCATCCGCCCGTCTTCTACCCATCCCAGTCGCTGGAGCTCCCGAATCGCTTTATAAATACCGATTAAACCGACGCCGCCTCCGGTCGGATACAAAATGACATCCGGCAGCTTCCATTCGGTCTGTTCTGCGATTTCAAGCCCCATTGTTTTCTTTCCTTCGATTCTATAAGGCTCTTTCAATGTGGAAACATCATAGATGTCCGGGTCCTGAGCGGCCCGTGAAATGATTTGGCCGGCATCGCTGATCAAGCCATTGACAAGGAAAAGGCGTGCTCCCGAAACCGCGCACTCATTCCGTGTGATTTTCGGGGCATCGACCGGCATAACAATGGTGGGGGTGATGGACGCTCTGGCGGCATAGAGGGACCAAGCCGCTCCTGCATTGCCATTTGTCGGCATAGCCAGTTCCTTCACGCCAAGTTCGCGGGCTTTGGATACCCCGACAGCTGCTCCGCGGGCTTTGAAAGAGCCCGTCGGAATGACGCCTTCATCCTTCATATCCAGATGGGGGATGTTCATGTCTTTTCCAAGAGCGGGCAGAGAAAGGAGCGGTGTCATCCCCTCTCCCAGGGAGACCCGGTAAGAAGGGTTCTGTAGTGGAAGAAGTTCATGATAGCGCCAGAGATCGGGATTGCGGTCCCTGAGGCTTTCTTTTGACCAAGATGTAGACAGCGCTTCCAAATCATAGTTTACAAGCAGTGGTGAGCCGCAAGTACATAAGTGGTGAGGTTCTGAGGTGTTGTAGGTTTTCGAGCATTTCGGGCAGTAAAGGTGAGAGATGTAACTGTACGTCATGGATCATCCTCCTACAAGCATTTATAAAGAGCATAACACCAAAGGGGACATCTGTGTCCATTATGTAGCAAGGACAGCCTTGAAAATTCATACAATTTTTACATTACATAAAAAATTTCTGTTGAATACAATGGACGTAATGAAGATTTAAAATTCTGACTACTTGGATGGAGGGGATGGAATGGTTCTTCCGTTTGACATTTTGGAGTACCAGAAGCGTCTGCAGGCCGTCAAAGGAAATATGGCGGACAGAGGGATCGATGTGCTGCTGATAACGGATCCTGCCAATATGAATTATCTCTCCGGTTATGATGCGTGGTCCTTTTATGTCCATCAAATGCTCGTAATTTTGATTGATGAACCTCAGCCACTCTGGATTGGCCGATACCAGGATGCCGGCGGTGCCAAAGTGACGACATGGATCTACGATGAAAATGTCATCGCCTATCCGGATTACTATGTCCATTCAGCCGTTTACCATCCGATGGATTTTGCAGCGGAAATCATCCGGCAGATCGGTCAGGGGAAACGACGCATCGGTGTGGAAATGGATCACTACTACTTCACGGGTATGGCTCTGGAACGGCTGAAGCAGGGACTTCCGGACGCTTCTTTTGCGGATGGTTCGCTTTTGGTCAACCAAGTGAGGATGGTCAAGTCAGACCAGGAAATTGAATACATGAGGCGGGCAGCCCGGATTGCGGATCTTGCCATGACTCAAGGGGTGGAAAGCGTCCGGCCCGGTGTCAGAGAATGTGATACGGCAGCGGAGATTTACTACCATCTCGTAAAAGGGACGCCGGAATACGGCGGGGATTATCCATCCATCGTGCCGCTTCTGCCGACCGGAGACCATACATCGATTCCTCATTTAACGTGGACGGACCGTCCGTTTGTAGAAGGAAGCGCCGTTATTATAGAACTGGCAGGGTGTTATAAGCGGTACCATGTTCCACTTGCAAGAACCGTAGCCATCGGACAGCCGAATGAGAAGATGAAGCAGGTCGCTCCCGTGGTTCTCGAAGGTATTCAGACGGTGCTTGATTTTGCGAAGCCTGGAGTCACCTGTGGAGAGCTTGAAGAAGTATGGCGGCACACGATCAAAAAATACGGATATGAAAAAGAAGCCCGTCTCGGGTATTCTGTCGGCATGAATTACCCTCCGGACTGGGGCGAGCATACAGCCAGTATTAGAAAAGGGGACCCGACTGTCCTTCAGCCTAATATGACCTTCCACCTCATCCCGGCACTCTGGTTTGATACAGATGGGATAGAAATATCGGAAACGTTCCGGGTGACGGACTCAGGCAGTGAACGCTTCACCACATATCCTCAGGAATTAGTCATTCGTGACCATTTGGATTTGAGCGGACAAATCAGCTGAAAGGAAGTGGCCGTGATTCACTTGTATACCAGGGAGGAGATCGAGCGCCTCATACGTCTCGATCCTTCATTACTCAAAGTCATCGAACAAGCCTTTACGGCATTGGTCACGAAAAAGGTGACGATGCCGCCGATTATGCGTATAGACGTGCCGGAGCATAACGGGGAAGTGGACATCAAGTCCGCCTATATTGAGGGCGAAGACAGTTTTGCTGTTAAATTATCCACCGGCTTCTTTAACAATCCTTCCGCAGGCCTTCCGACATCCGGAGGCATGATGATTCTGCTTGACAGCCGTACCGGACAGCCGCTTGCCGTGCTGGCAGATGAGGGTCTATTGACAGATCTGCGTACCGCCGCCGCGGGGGCCGTGGCAGCGGCGTTCTGCAGCAGAAAAGACGCACACCGGGCCGGTATCATCGGGACAGGTGCCCAGGCAAGACTCCAATTGAAAGCTTTGACGCTCGTCCGTCCTATCGATCACGTATATGTGTATGGACGAAGAGTGGAACAGGCGGAAGCGTATAAAAAAGAGGTGGAAAACGAACTGGGCCTGCCGGTAACGATCTGCTCAAGCGTGAAGCAGGTCGTCGATGAAAGCGACATCGTTGTAACGACCACCCCGTCCCGTGAGCCGCTGATTTATGCAGCATGGTTAAAACCCGGCCTTCACATCACAGCAATGGGATCGGATGCGGAACATAAGCAGGAGCTTGACCACGGGGTGTTGGAACAAGCGGACAGCATCACCTGTGATGTCATCCATCAGTCCAGACGTCTCGGGGAACTGAGAGGGGTACCGGATCTGGAAAAACAGGCTCTGGAACTCGGGGAGCTCACTAGCGGCCGTAAACAGGCCCGAACTTCCGATGAGGATATTACGGTCTGTGATTTAACAGGAACAGGGGTGCAGGACACAGCCATCGCAAGGTTTGCGTGGAAAGCTTTGAAAAATAAAGGAGATGATCTTCGTGAAAGAAGCTAAAATGAGCACAAAATCTATCTGGGCTGGTGAAAAGGAACAGCTGGCTTTCGGAGCGACACAGGTACCTGTCGTCCACAGCGTATCTTTTGGTTATGACGACATGGATGAATGGTATGACGTTGCTGTAGGCGCTAAGCCCGGTCATATTTATGGCAGGAACACCAACCCGACTGTGCAGGCGTTTGAAGACAAAATCCGTATCTTGGAAGGAGCGGAGGCAGCCACAAGCTTTTCCACAGGGATGGCGGCCATCAGCAATACGCTCAGTACGTACTTGTTCCCGGGCGACAGGGTGGTGTCCATTAAAGATACGTACGGCGGAACGAATAAAATCTTTACTGAATTCCTTCCCAAACAGCAGGTCGAGGTTGTCCTTTGTGAGACTGGAGATCACGAGTTGATTGAAGGGGAGATTGCCAAAGGATGCAAGGTGTTGTACTTGGAAAGCCCGACCAATCCAACCGTGAAGATTACGGATATCAAGCGGATGGCTGAGGCTGGAAAGGCTGCTGGTGCCCTTGTCATCGTCGATAATACATTTGCGACACCGGTCAACCAAAACCCACTGGAGCTAGGGGCAGACCTTGTCATCCACAGTGCCACGAAATTCCTCGGTGGCCATGCTGATGCTCTTGGGGGAGCAGTCTGTGGCAGAAAAGAATTGATTGAACCGATCTACCACTACCGTGAAATCAATGGAGCCACCCTCGACCCGATGGCTGCCTACCTGCTTCTGCGCGGGATGAAGACGTTGAAGCTGCGCGTCGATCAACAAAACAAGAATGCTGCAGCCATCGCTGAATACTTGAAATCCTTTGACGAAGTGGAAGCCGTTTTCTATCCAGGCCTTCCGGAGCATCCGCATCACCAGACAGCGAAAGAACAGATGAGAGGATTCGGTGGCATGCTCAGCTTTTCTGTGAAAGGCGGAGTGGCAGGTGTCCGTGATTTACTGCCTAAGTTGAATTATGCCAATAGAGCCGCCAACTTAGGGTCTGTAGAAACCGTTGTCGGCCCTTCGAGAACGACGAGTCATGTGGAGTGTACACCAGAAGAACGAGCGGCTATGGGAATTCCTGAAGGCTTGATCCGCTATTCGGCGGGAATCGAAGACATAGAAGATTTGAAGGCGGACTTAGCCCAGGCATTCCAATCGCTGAAAACCTATGTGAATCCTTAAGGGGGGAGCGGTGTGGAGACCAGAAACCCGGACTTGGCCTTGAGATCCCGTCAATTGTTTGAGCAGCTGGTCAGCTGGAGAAGGGATTTCCACCGCCACCCTGAACTCAGTTTTCAGGAAAAGCGGACGAGTGAAACGATTGCTGCGGAACTTAAGAAGCTTCCACTCTTTAAGGTAGAAGAAAAAGTAGGCGGCCATGGCGTGGTTGCTTCCATTCGTCATGGAGAAGGTCCGGTGGTCGGACTGCGGGCAGATATGGATGCCCTCCCGATTCAAGAAACGACCACCCATTCGTTCTCTTCCAGGGTTCCAGGGGTGATGCACGCCTGTGGCCATGATGCCCATATGGCTGTACTGCTGGGTACCGCTCAGCTGCTGCATGAAGATGCAGAACGAGGGCGTTTCAAAGGCACAGTGAAGTTGATCTTTCAACCGGCCGAAGAATGCTGCGACTCTAAAGGGGAAACCGGAGCTGTGAAAATGCTGCAGACAGGAAGATTGGATGATATTCAAAAAATGGTGGGGCTCCACATGTGTCCGTGGCGTAAACCAGGGGAAGTGCAGTGGCATGACGGGCCGAGTATGGCAAACAACGATGAATTTTCCATTGTCATCCATGGTTCCGGCGGCCATGCCGGCTATCCACAGCAAGTGAAAGACCCAATCTGGATGGCCTCCTCGCTGCTGGGAGCTTTATACAGCCTGAATGGGCGCCGGATGGACCCATTGGAAGTCGGGACACTCAGCGTCGGCCGGGTTCAGGCTGGTGAAGCGGGAAACATTATCCCCGACCGGCTTTATCTGGAGGGTACGATCCGTTCTTATAAGGAATCCGTCCGAGAACAGCTGCTGGAAGAATTGAAGCAGACCCTTGCCATCGTGACAGCCCTTGGCGGGAAATATGAACTTACTGTCCAGCGGGGAGAACCAGCCCTTGTAAACGACCGCGATATCAACACAGCCATCAAAACAGCCGCAGGTTCTCTGAAGCTTATTGAAGAACCCTTCGGCATGGGGAGTGAAGATTTCAGTTTTTACACGAAAACCATTCCCGGTGCGATGTTTTTCCTTGGCTGTGGGCTGACCGAAGAGAAAAGTCTGCATCAATCCGATTTTGATTTGGACGAACAAGCACTGCCCCATGGTGTTCAAGTCCTTTTGGGGAGTGCTTATGAACTATTAAAGCGAGGGGGATGACAATGCCTGTTAAAATCGCCTTTATCGGTTTTGGAGGAGTCGGACGCGCACTTGCGGAAATCATCGAAGAGAAAAGATTCCGCCTTAGGAAGGAGTATGGCTTGGATACTGTCGTTGTCGGAGTCAGTGATGTTATGAAAGGGGCGGTATATCATCCGGATGGGCTTGATATTCCCGTTCTTTTGAAAGGGCTCAGCGATCATGGGACTGTGGAAACCTATCCGGAACACGCGGGTGTCGTTAAAGGCTGGGACAGTTTGGAGATGATCGATCACGCTCATGCAGACGTCATCGTGGAAGTCACTTATACGAATGTGGAAACAGGCGAACCGGCATTGACCCACTGCCGCCGGGCTCTGGATCAAGGGAAAAGTGTCATCACGACGAATAAAGGACCTGTCGCCCATGCGTATGAGGAGTTGACCCGGAAAGCGGAGGAGAAAGTTGCATTTTTCGGTTTTGAAGGCACGGTCATGAGCGGAACACCTGCGCTGCGTCTTCCAGAGCAGACACTTGCAGGAAATACGATCCATAAAATTAAGGGCATCCTGAATGGTACGACCAATTATATTTTGACGGAAATGGAGCAGGGTCTGGACTATGGAGAGGCTTTGAAGCAGGCGCAGGGCCTAGGGTATGCAGAAGCTGATCCCACCAGTGATGTGGAAGGTTATGATGTCCGTTATAAACTCGCCATCCTGTCCAGTCATGTCTTTGGTGTGGCGTTGTCCCCGGAAGATATTCCTTGTACAGGGATTACGGGAGTGAGTGCATCGGATATACAGGAAGCGGAAAAAGCGGGAAAGAAATGGCGGTTGATCGGTACATTAACCTTGGACGGTGACCGTGTTACAGGGGTGGTCAAGCCGGAACGCATCTCCGCTCATGAGCCTCTTGCGGGAGTATCAGGAGCCTTGAATGCCATTTTATATGACTGTGACATGTCCGGCCCCATTTTTATGACAGGAGCAGGAGCGGGACTGAAGGAAACCGGGTATGCCTTGTTGATTGATTTGATCCATTAC
Source organism: Halobacillus sp. ABH2_015 (assembly GCF_056158945.1). Taxonomy (NCBI): domain Bacteria; kingdom Bacillati; phylum Bacillota; class Bacilli; order Caryophanales; family Bacillaceae; genus Halobacillus; species Halobacillus sp. ABH2_015. Next base: position 3,305,985 of record NZ_JBSWUG010000002.1, on the reverse strand, counting down.
CATAAACAGCAGTCAAGAATAAAAGTGTAGGAAAGGAGCAGAGCCATGAAAACGAATCCTGTTGTTGAAAAAATGCTGTGCGCGGGACGGTGGGTCGAAGCCGATTCCACTTTCCCGGTCTACAATCCTCAGGACGGGCGTTTACTCGCCGAAGTACCTTCCGCCTCCAAATCAGATATGGAAGAGGCGGTGGAAGGGGCGCATCGTGCTTTTACTTCCCGGCGCCCTTGGCCGACGCATGAACGGATGACAGTGTTGAAAAAAGCTGCCGCTTACGTGCGGGAGAATCAAGAGTCCTTTGCTGAAGTGATCGCCCTGGAAGGAAGCAAAACGATTACCGAAGCCAGGGGAGAAGTGAAGCGGGCGGTTCAGACGATTGAAATCAGTGCCGAGGAAGCGCGGCGGTTAAAAGGAGAAACCATCAATTTTGATCAGAATGAAGGCGGTGAAAACCGAGTCGGCTATTATCAGCGCTTTCCGATCGGTGTCATCGGAGCTATTACGCCGTTTAATGATCCCCTCAACTTAGTGGCGCATAAGATCGGCCCTGCGATCGCTGCGGGTAATGCGATTGTCCTGAAACCGGCCTCTGTCACCCCCTTAAGTGCTTTGAAACTTGCTGAGGCGTTTACAGCCGCAGGGCTTCCAGAAGGGTATTTGTCCGTCATTACAGGATCAGGAAAAGATATTGGTGACACTTTAATCACTCATCCGGCCGTTCAGATGATCTCATTTACCGGTGGACCCGAAGCAGGTGATGCGATTACGAAAAAAGCAGGGACAAAAAAATTAAGTATGGAGCTCGGATCCAATTCCCCTGTTATCGTCTTGAACGACGCAGACCGGGAAGAAGCTGTAAAAGCCTGCGTTTCAGGTGCTTTTTCAGCGGCCGGGCAGAATTGCATCGGTGTGCAGCGGATTTATGTGGAGGAACAGCAGTATGGAGCTTTTCTTGATGAGTTCGCAGCCGCGTCAGCTGCTCTCCATGTTGGCGATAAAATGGAGGAAGAAACGGATGTCGGGCCGATGATTCAGGAAAAAGAGGCGCTCAGGGTGGAAAGCTGGGTGGAGGAAGCGGTCAGCGAAGGGGCGGAGATCGTCCTTGGTGGAAGAAGAGAAGGAGCCTTTTACTATCCGACCATTCTGACCGGCGTTCCGCATGATGCAAAAGTGGCTAAGGAGGAAATATTCGGACCTGTTGTGCTCGTACACCCGGTGAGAAGTCTGGATGAAGCGATTGAATTGTCCAATTCTGTGAACTACGGGCTGCAGGCGGGAATTTTCACCAATACTATTCAACAAGCGTTTGAAGCTATTCAGTATATGGATGTTGGAGGACTGATGATCAACGACAGCAGTGATTACCGGATTGATGAGATGCCGTTTGGTGGAACCAAGGGATCGGGGATCGGCCGGGAAGGTGTGCGCTTCAGCATGGAAGCAATGACCGAGCAGAAGGTCGTCTGTTTCCGATTGAATCACCGGTGATAAGTACGAAGACTGTGGGGTTCCGCAGTCTTTTTTTTCGTGGAAAAGCAAGAGTGATGCTGGTACTTCTTTTCAGGGATAAGGTTATGGAAAGAGCAGATAGTATAGATGAACCTATTCCTTAAGGAGGATGAAAATGAGGAAGAATATCCTTGTGATCTTATCAGTCATCATGCTTCTCGGCTTGCTGGCTGCTTGTAATACAACAGAAGAACGTGCGCGTGAAAGTCAGCGCAACAATTTGAACCAGGTTACCTTCGATCCGGAAGATGAGAACATGCAGCAGGAACAAAGGTATGCCGTAGACCCCCGTTCCAATGAACAGAGCCGTTTCGATGCCAACGTCTATTTTGAGGGCATCAATCCCAATGGTCCGAATGGAAGGATGGAAGGCCCGTACTTTTTCGATCAGGAAGGCCGTTATGACCAACGTCAGGCTGCACCATCCGGGGATAACCAAGGACAGCCGGAGTCTGCTCAGCAAAACAAGAACCAAACTGAAAAAGACTCCAGCCCAAGCGAAAGCCAGGCAGCATCCGGTGATTTTCAGAAAAAGGTCATCGAGTTAACAAACGAAGCCCGTAAAAAGAATGGGTTGGAGCCATTGAAGAATAGTGCAGAAGTGGAAGAGGTCGCCCAGGTGAAATCAGAGGATATGGCGGAGAATGATTATTTTTCCCATACGTCTCCAACCTACGGCAGTCCGTTCGATATGCTGAAGGACTTTGATGTCGATTATTCTACAGCGGCTGAAAACATAGCTGCAGGCCAGCAGTCTCCAAAATCCGTTGTGGATGGATGGCTGAACAGCTCCGGACACCGGAAAAATATCATGAACAACAGTGTCACCCACATTGGTGTAGGCTATGCCAAGGATGGGAACTACTGGGTGCAGATGTTCATAGCGAAGTAAAGAAAAGCGGCCGGCTCTGCCGGCGCCTTTCTACATAAACCAGCAAAGGACGATACACATGAAGAAGACAGGACTACTACTGTTTCTGCTCATATGGATGACGGGAGCTGTCCATGTCTACAGCTTCCCTGAAAAGCAGATCACAGCGCTTGGTGACTCCATCCCATATGGGTATCACCTTACCCCCGTCAATAAACAGCCATCACCTTATGCTTTTCCTTATTTGATTGGGAAAAAAGGGAACATGGCCGTCAATAATCTCAGTGTCCCGGGACTTACATCAGGAGAACTGCTTCAGGAGTTGAAAACAAATAAGGTCTTCCGTAAAGCGGTCGCTGATTCGGATTATATCCTTCTTTATATTGGAGGGAATGACCTGCTCAATTTCCTCAAGAAAAACGATAACCTACAAGGGGTGGATCTGGAGAAAGCGGCACCTGTCATCAGAGATCTTATTTATAATGTGTATTCGACAATCCTTGAAATTGACGATTTGTCAGACGGGGAAATTCTTGTCTATAATTTATATAATCCCTATCCGGCAGCCTCTGATCAGTTGAGTGCCCCCCTCTCCTACATTAATCAGCAGTATCAATCACTCGTCCAACTGGTCCGTCATTTTGCCTCTGTTACGCTGATTGATGCGTATGGAGCTTTTGAAGGACATCCGGAATATATCATAGAACGGGATGTTCACCCGAACAAAAAGGGACAGGAAAAACTGGCTGAGCTGGGCTGGAATCAGTTGAAAAACTAGCGGTAAATATAGGGGTTTCCTATGGTTTCATGTATAATGACCATAAAGAAGGGGCGGTGTATCGTTTTGAAATTTGCCATCATAGGAACAAATACCATTACCGAAAAGCTGATTGAAGCCGGGCGCAGCCATCCGGAATTTGAATTGACAGGGGTTTATTCAAGAAACCAGGAGCGGGCCGATGCGTTCGCCGATCAGTACGGAGCTCCACTCCGTTTCACAAAAATAACAGACCTGGCTCTCAGTGAAGAAATCGAGGCCGTCTACATAGCCAGTCCGAATGCTCTCCACGCCGAACATGCGGTCACTCTTATGAAGCATGGAAAACATGTACTCTGTGAGAAGCCGATGGCGTCAAACCAGCAGGAAATTGCCGGTATGATTGATACAGCCAAAAACCAAGGGGTCGTCCTGATGGAAGCGATGAAGTCCACGCTGATGCCTGGATTTTCAGCGGTGAAGCAGCATCTCCATAAGCTGGGCCCTGTCCGCCGGTATGTAGGGAACTTCTGTAAGTACAGCTCCCGCTATGACGCGTATAAGCAAGGGGAGGTCCTGAATGCCTTCAAACCTGAATTATCCAACGGCTCATTGATGGATTTAGGGATTTACGGCATCTATCCGATGGCGGCTTTATTCGGGGCACCACGCTCCATTAAAGCAAACGGCCTGTTTCTGGAATCCGGTGTCGACGGCCAAGGATCTGTAACAGCGGACTACGGCGATATGGAAGGGGTCGTTATGCACTCGAAGATTATCGACTCCCATTCTCCTTCAGAAATTCAAGGAGAAAAAGGGACCATGATCATTCCGAACATATCTGAACCGGAAAACATCCACATCCTATACCGGGACGGAAAACGGGAAGAACTGACGGTCGAGAGTGATTTTCCTCCTATGTATTATGAAGTGGCTGAGTTTATTGAGGTCACTGGACGGGGGGCGAAACAGTCTTCTGTAAATTCCTTCGAACACACGTTGATCACTGCCCGGATTATGGAGGAAGCCCGCAGACAGATTGGTCTCCTATATCCCGCAGATGAATAAGACGAAGAGAAAAGAGGCACGTGTATGAACGTGCCTCTTTTTTCTTAAGATGTGGATTCGTCACCTGCCCGGTCAGGATAGGGCTGTGCAGCTTCCAATTCTTCCTGATGCTTGATTCCCCACTGGTTCATAGCATGGAGGAAGGAAGCTGTTGAGCGGCCGTAAGGGGATAAGCGGTATTCAACATGAGGCGGAACGGTCTGATGGTCAATTCTTTCCACAAGTCCGTCATTCATCAGCTGTTTCAGCTCACGTGCCAGGATCCGCGAAGAAATATTACCATCAAGAGTACGACGCAGCGCATTAAACCGCATGGATTCAGCCTGAAGAAGCTTCCAGAGAATCAACCCCTTCCATTTCCCACAGACGACCTCAAGTGTGACACTAATGCCGACTCTGCCTCCCATCAGTCCCGCCTCTTTTCCATTTATTTTTTCTGCCCCTGTTTCTGCATGGCTTTTTCATAGCCTTCCATGATGCCCTGGGCATATACTTTATTTAATACCGTCATTGTTTGAGGAATGATTTTTTCTTCCTCTGATTGAGATATTTGATTCAACAAGTCCACAAGTTCGAGCAATTCTTCCGTAACCGGAAAAATTGGCTTTATATTGTCCAAATGGATCACCTTCCTGATAAATCGGAAAACGCTATTACTATAATTCTATTTCCTTTTTATTCACATCACAAGTAGTTACAAAAAGGTTAGTTTCAACATAGACCATTATGAACTAAAAATAGTTGGTTAAGCAACAACTAAGTCCGTGTTTTTGGTTTGTACAGCCTGTTGGAAAGGGGTGTACAGGTTATACAAAAGTTATACTTATATAATGAATTTCGGGGTTTTTGTATAAGTGCATGCGTCGGACCATACATAACACAGGGGCTGTATACGGAACAGCTTGTATAGTGGACACAGCCGGAAAGGAAAAAATATGAAACGAATATTTTCTTATGCCATTCCATATAAGAAATCCGTAGTTATCGCTTTACTGCTGATGGTGATTGAGTTGATCGTCGAACTGACTCAGCCCGTCCTTATGGCGAAAATTATCGATGATGGAATTGTCCCGGGTGATTTATCGGAGGTCACGATCTGGGGACTTGTTCTGCTCGGGTTATCGTTCGCCGCCTTTGCTGCCGGGATAACAAATTCCTTTTATGCCGCCGATTTCAGTCAAGGAGTGGGGCATGACCTGCGTCGTGACTTATTTGAAAAAGTCCAGTATTTTACCGATGATCAATTTCAAAGGATCTCGACACCGAGTCTCGTTACAAGAATTACAAACGATGTCATACAGCTGCAGTCCCTGCTTTTCATGCTGGTCAGAATCGGGCTTCGCGCCCCTCTTTTCATCATTTCTGCCCTTATCATGGCACTGACCATTGATGTCCGGCTTTCCATGATTTTGATTGGGGGTGTTCCTGTATTTCTCGTATTCTTATTTTTCACTTTAATGAAAGGGGTCCGGTACTTTAAAAAAGTGCAGGAAAAGCTTGATGCTTTGAATAATGTAATCAGACAGAATTTATCTGCCGTCCGTCTTGTGAAAGGATTCAATCGCAAAGATTACGAGGAAGAGCAGTTCCGCACGGCTAATGCGGGGCTCGTCGCTGAGAATAAAAAGGCGCTCTGGTTGATGGAAACCGCTATGCCGATGGTCATGCTCGGCATGAATGTGGTCATTCTCGTTCTGTTATGGACGGGCTCCGGTTTTCTGGCCATCGGAAGTCTGCAGCCGGGAGAGCTTGTCGCCATCATCAATTATGCGACTAAAATTCTTTTCACATTCTCTGTGTTCACCTTCCTCATTGTGATGGTTTCCCGCGGCCAGGCTTCTGCCGGGAGGGTGGAAGAGGTTCTTTTATCATCTGTGGAGACCGACCGTGCGGCCGGGTCCTGTTCGCTTGACCATGTCGAAGGTGGAATAAATTTCTCGAATGTCTCTTTCCGCCGGGGCGGGCAACGTATTCTAAACAACATTTCCTTTGAAGCTGAGAACGGAAGCACCGTGGGAATCATAGGAGAAACAGGCTCAGGTAAAACGTCTCTCCTTCATTTAATACCCCGATTATACGAAAAAGAATCCGGTCGAATTGTTTTGGACGGAAAAGATATGGAGGATTATTCCCTGGAGGTGTTAAGGCAGTCCGTCAGTCTTGTTCCTCAGGAGGTCCAGCTTTTCTCAGGAACGATCCGTGAAAATATCAGCTGGGGCAGACCGGGAGCGGACGAAGCAGAAATCAGGGAGGCGGCCGCTCAGGCGCAGATAGCTGACTTCATTGAATCACTTCCTGGTGGGTATGATACACAAATCGGGCAGAAGGGCGTCGTTTTTTCCGGCGGGCAGAAACAACGGTTGTCCATTGCGCGGGCTTTAGTGCGGAATCCGTCTGTTCTGCTGCTGGATGACAGCACCAGTGCTCTCGATGCCCATACGGAAAAACAGCTGTTGAAAAGTCTGGATGATCAGTCCTGTACGGTCTTCATTACAGCGCAGAAGATCAGTTCCATCCAGCAGGCGGATCTGATTCTGCTGCTTGATCAGGGGAGGATTGCTGCGAAAGGAACACACGAGGAACTGCTTGAAACGAATGCCTATTACAAGCGGGTCTTTGAGTCACAAAAGGAAGGGGTGATGTCATGAAGCGCCAGGAAGCAGGGGGAGGCCGCCATCACTCAATCGGAATGTCAGGACAGAAGGCGGATCAATTTGGTTCGACTTTAAGACGGATTTGGAGCTATATGAGTGGACGCAAGTGGGCTTTTTTCCTCGTTATAACAGCTATTGTACTAAGTGCGGGTCTTTCTCTTCTCGGACCTTACCTGCTCGGAAGAACAGTAGATACCGTCATTGAGGATCCAGGTAGAGGACAGCTGCTCATCATGCTTGGGCTTCTCTTGGGTGTATATCTGATGCACTCTGTCTTTTTATGGCTCCAAAATTACTGGATGATCGGGATTGCCCAGGAGGCTGTGCAGGGTATGCGGGACCAGTTATTTGCCCATGTTCAGCAGCTGCCTGTCATCTATTTTCAAACAATGCCGCAGGGGGAGCTGATGAGCCGTCTGACCAACGATATTGAAAATGTAAGTCGGACGCTGAACACAGCGGTTGTCCAATTCGTTACGAGCGTGTTGACCATTGTGGGTACAATCGGAATGATGCTTTGGCTGAGCCCTGTGCTGACTCTTTTGACATTGACGATCGTTCCGGTCATGTATGCCGGTATGAAATGGATTACGAACCGGACAGGCCCTTTTTTTAAGAAACAGCAGCGGAATCTCGGTGACGTGAATGGATATGTAGAGGAAATGTTCACCGGTCAGTTCATCGTAAAAATGTTCTCAAGAGAACCCCGCGTCATTGAGGACTTTGCTGAAAAAAATAAAGCGTTGAGAGAGTCCGGCTATTACGCGCAGGTATATACCGGGTTTATCCCCAAACTGATGAACATGCTGAATAACGTCAGCTTTGCCATTATTGTAGGAGCAGGCGGCCTTCTCGCGGTCAATGGATTCATATCGATTGGAATCATTGTGACTTTCACGACCTATTCCCGTCAGTTCACCCGGCCTCTTAATGATCTTGCCAACCAATTCAATATGATCCTGTCAGCTGCTGCAGGAGCGGAAAGAGTTTTTCAAGTGATGGATGAACAGATGGAAACCGAGGATGAATCCCGGTCTGTATCGATTCCTCTGCAGGGGGAAGTGGAGTTCCAGAATGTCTCCTTCGCCTACAAGGAAGGACAGGATACCTTGAAGGATATCAGCTTCAAGGTGAAACAAGGGCAGACAGTGGCCCTTGTAGGACCGACAGGGGCAGGGAAGACCACTGTAATCTCCTTGTTATCCCGCTATTTTGAACCGGATCGAGGAAGCATCCTGCTGGATGGTACAGCTTTGAGCGATATCCGCCGGGACAGTCTGCGCAGTCAGATGGGAGTCGTTCTCCAGGACGCTGTCATGTTTAACACGACAATTCGGGAAAACATCCGGTACGGCCGTCTTCGTGCTTCGGATGAAGAGGTGGAGCAAGCCGCCATTTCTGCACATGCTCATGATTTTATCGTCCGGCTTCCGGACGGCTATGATACGAAACTCGATTCGGATGGGAAGGGGGTCAGCCACGGGCAGCGCCAGCTTCTTTCTATCGCCCGGGCCATGATCGCTGACCCGGCACTTTTGATCCTTGATGAAGCGACAAGCAGTATTGATACAGTGACGGAAATCAAAATCAATGCAGGACTGACGGAATTGATGAAAGACAGGACAAGTTTTGTCATCGCCCACCGTCTGCATACGATTCGATCGGCGGATGTGATTCTTGTTATGGAGAATGGGGCCATCGTAGAGCAGGGGACCCATACGTCCTTAATGAAACAGGGCGGCAGATATGCGGGATTGATTCAAGCTCAGTCCGGGACTCAGCGTTCATCAGCTCGGTGAAAAATACACCACCGTGGTCCCTGTGTCATATGGTATGACATAAGGGAGGGGAAGCGTATGTCCCGTAATCACAACTATCCACTTTGGACGGAACTGCCTTACGCAGGAGAAGATCATCCTCCGAAGCTCGATTCCGGTGTTGAAGTGGAGGCAGGTGAATGGAAGACTTATTTTATTCACCACAGCCGCCGGCATGGGTTCAAACGGCTTGATGGACAGCCAATCCGTTTAATGATCCAGGACCCGGAAACGATCCACTGGCAGGAAGAGTTAAAGAAAGTGAAGAAAGTACTGGCAGGTTTGACGGACCATGACATCCGTGTAGCGAAATATTGGGGGGAGGGGCCGGCTTCCAAGCAGTGGCTTCCGATTGCTGATCGTTTAATCGACACTTATGGGGTGGAAGCTCCACGGGCTGCCCGGATGTTAGGGGCTTTGTTCAGTGGGATGAATGATGCGTTCGTCGTCTGCTGGTCGTTGAAGTATAAGTGGCTGGTGCCGCGTCCGAACCAGCTTGATCCATCTCTGGCCACCGTCATCTGCACACCGGACCATCCTTCGTATCCGTCCGGCCATGCAACCGTATCCGGAGCCGCAGAAGCTATATTAACCTACTTCTTTCCGGCAGAAAGGAAAAAAATCAGGGAGCTCGCGGAGGAAAATGCCCGGTCACGGCTGCTCGCTGGTGTTCACTATCCTGTCGACAACGACCAGGGCCTTCGACTGGGGCGCCAGATCGGCGGCATCGTTGTTGAAGAATTGAAGAAGGATCAAGTCCGGGGTGTCCCGCTCGATCGACCTTTCACCCAGTATAGAAATGCGGACGTGTACCCTGCGGATTATACGCAGGCCATACCCTTTGATTATGATCAGCGGTGCCGGTCCCTGCTTCTCAGCGAAGACGATGAATCCTCGTCCTATACGGAATGGATTGATCCAAAGCTCTTTTTTTAATATGGATGAGAGAGAACAGCCGGACGGCTGTTCTTTTTGTATGGGAAAAAAGAGACAAGTTCCCCTGGAGGACCTGCATATATATGTAAGGAACATCTACAGGAGGGATAAACATGGAAGCATGGATATGGTCGGCGAAGAAAATCGGTCTGATCGGGGGTGCCCTTGTTATAGCACTGGCCGCCTATTTTATCGGATCATTCTTTTGGAAAAGTGCCGTCTCGACAACGACAGCCCCGTCAGGTGGAGAACCGCGGGTGGTCCAGCTTGTAACAGGGGAATTCAAAGCCGAAAAAGCGGATGGCACAGAAATGGAAGCCTACCGATGGGACCCGGGAACAATTCTTATTGAAAAGGGAGAGGATGTCCAATTATCCATTTATGGAGTGAATGGGAAAGAGCATCCTTTCTATATTGAAGGTACAGACATCAAAGGAGTGGTGGAGCAGGGCAAGGAAACGGTGGTGGATTTGAAATTTGATAAGGAAGGCATCTACCGGCTGATCTGTACAACGCATGCAGAGATCGATACCGACGGACCTATGATTGCCTACATTGTCGTTGATTAAATCTGCAGGGGGGAGAATGGATGGTTACTCTTCTTGCAGGTTCCATTGTCCTGGGATTATCTATAGCAGCCCCTGTCGGACCCATTAACATAGAAATTATCCGGAGAGGGCTGACCTTTGGCTTCTGGCCGGCGTTATGTGTAGGGCTTGGCGGGATGTCTTCCGATTTACTGCTGATGTTTGTGATGTTTTTAGGAGCAGGCACTGTGCTGTCATGGTCTTGGGTGCAGATTACTTTATTGCTTCTTGGATGTTTGGTTTTAACGCATGCCGGGTGGACAAGCTTCCGTAAACCTGTCGTAGCGGAATGGGACGCAGCGGAAGGAAACAGGAGCAGCCGTGGTGCCTCCTTGGTTTCCTATGCCCGCGGCGTGCTGATTGCCGGCACCAATCCCATGAATATTCTTTTCTGGGTAAGCATTTACGGATCTGTGTTAAGCGGTGCGCTGCAGAAAGAGGATGTTCTTCACTCTTTTTTGATCAGCTCCATGGTCTTTATTGGAATCGGATTGTGGAACATGAATCTCGCTTTTATTGTCCATTTCAGCAGATCCATCATGACCTTTACTCTGCTGAAATGGGTTCAGAGAACGGCCGGACTTGTTCTCTTTTATTATGGAGTGAAATTCGGATTTGAAGCATGTCTTCTCATTGGAAGATCCGGGTGGCTGTAGCAGACGGATCTATCAAAGCAGATCCTTAAGGCTGTCGGAAAGGTTTCCGGCAGTTTTTTGATGGATGAATCTCGTTCATCTCTCTTTGGGAACAGCTCTCCGGGGGTTCTTTGGTTTGTCAAAGCTTCTTTTGAAAGACGATCATGTCGATCCCCCGTATGCCGTTTTCATAGAACGGTTCCGGATAGGACAGGAAGAAGTCTTTTTTTATAGAATGAAAGCGGAAGCCGGCTTTCTGGTAAAACAAGAGGTTCTCAATGCTGGAGTTGGATGTTCCGGCGATCACCCTTGTTTTTCCTTTGCTCCTGTAAAAGGCTTCAATCTTTTTAATCGCTGCTTTTCCGATTCCCTGCCCGCGGAAAGCTTCCTTTAAAGCGATATTCTTAATTTCGATGGTAGATTCTTCCGGGAACGTACATACACATCCCCCTGCTGTTCTGCCGTCTACAGTAATCGCATAGAAATCGCCCTCGTTCATATACGACCGGATCAGCTCTTCGCTTTCATCAGCCAGCAGAAGGACGTCCATGTAAGCAGCGGGTTCTTTTTTATGTATCTTCACTTCATCGTTCAAGTATATCTGCTCCTCTCTACGAACATCCTGAGCATATGATAACATAAGACTAGTAGATCAAATTCTGAAATCTATCACTTTTCAGATAAGGAGTCGTGGATGATGGAGCAACAAGAAAAGGTTTTTGACTTAATCGGTGTAGGGGTAGGACCATTCAACCTCAGTTTAGCAGCACTTTCTGAGCCGCTTGAAGATGTAGAGGCTCTGTTTTTTGAAAAACAGCCCGCCTTTGAATGGCACCCAGGGATGTTGATCGAAGGGACGAAAATGCAGGTCCCATTTCTCGCTGACTTAGTAACGATGGCGGATCCGACAAACCCGTACAGCTTTTTGAATTACATCAATAAACATGGACGGATGTATCCTTTTTATTTTCTGCAGCGCCTGGATATCCCGAGGAGGGAATATAACGATTACTGCCAATGGGCCGCTGAACAGCTGACCAGCTGTGTGTTTGGAAAAGAAGTTGTGGGATTGACGCTCGAGGAAGAAAAGTCGTTGTATACGGTTGAAGTCCGTGATGTAGGAACACAGGAGGTTTGCACGTATTACGCAGAGAACCTTGTGCTCGGCACAGGCAGTGTCCCTGTGATGCCGGCCTCGTTCCGAAAAGTGGAAGGCGAGGGGGTTTTTCATACGTCTGAATTTCTATCCCACTACGACCACTGCAGGAATGCGGAATCGATTACAGTTGTCGGTTCAGGACAGAGTGCTGCCGAAACGTTTCGCGAACTTCTGAAAGAGCAGAAGAGCGGGGGCTACCGGCTGGATTGGATCACCCGTTCTGCCGGATTTGAATCGATGGAAGAATCAAAGTTGAGTCTGGAGCACTTTTCTCCGGATTATGTGGATTATTTTTATCAGCTTCCCCAAAAGCAGAAAGATGATATTTTTGCCGGGCAGGGATTGTATTACAAAGGAATCAGCAATCATACCATTAATGATATCTATAATTTGTTATACGAGCATTCGGTCGGCCGGGAGACATTGAACGTCGGATTGAAAGTGCTCAGTGAAATCAATGGAATAAAAAGAAATGAATCGGGGGGCTTCACCCTTGAAGGCCGTCATATTCAGAAGGGTGAAACATTCAGTCATGATTCTGAAGTGATTATTGCAGCCACAGGTTATCAGCCATATGTTCCGGACTTTGTCACGGAACTCACCGATCTATTGGTGTGGGACGATGAGGGCCGGTATAAAGTGACAGAGGATTACCGTCTGGTGCAGCAGAAACCGAACTCCAATCATATTTATGTCCACAGCGGCATTTCCCACACCCATGGCGTTGGTTCCACAAACCTCGGGTTGTCGGTACACCGGAATAAGGTGATTATTAACCACCTGACGAAGAGAAACGTTTATCCTTTGAATGAGACCAACGTTTTCCAAACCTTTGACGTCTAATAACCGAAACGGCGTGGCACATGCTGGACCATTTCATTGTATAGACAACCCTGTGATTTCTGCTTTGGCTGTTATGATCCATACGGATGGTTTTCCGGTGAAGGGGAAGCACATTTTTTCGCACCTATGACTTTATAGGATAAGAGAGGAGTTTTTCTGGTGAACAGAAAAACTCCTCTTTTTCATTCCGTCATAAGGTGAGGTCTCGAGGAGCGTTCGGTGGTGACGCCTGCGGGAACAGCACGGACCAAAGATCCACTTGGACAGATGGTTTTCCTGTCCAAGTTAGCTGAGGTCGTGCCCGCGGCAAGCATCCACCGATAAGCGGAACGTGACCGTCAAACCTTTTATGTGGAAAGATCCTTACCTTTTCTTAGATAGGGAAGGGCATATAAGACTTTGATTGTGGTTTTTGTGTATAAATGTGTGTATATGTGAATAAAAACAGAAATTTTCAGGAATAGGTGTCAGTTATGCACATGTGGATAACTTTGAGCTGGAAAAGCTGGATGAATTGCAACAACAGCAGTCTATGAGATTACGACACTGTAAAATCGTCAGAATGTGGCAACAACCTATTGACAGATGACTTCTAAGGGTTAATAATATTGTAAATATACAGACCTTATCATATTTATACATAAAGGTGGTTTTTTCGTTGAAAGCAGGAATTGTAGGGGCGACAGGATACGGAGGCATGGAACTGTTCCGGATCCTCAGCACCCATCCGCAGATCAGTCAAATAACGCTGTACTCCTCATCAAGGGCAGGAGAAGTTTATGAGGAAATGTTTCCTCAGTTTGCAGGGGGAAGCCGTCATGAATTACAGGATCTTGTCCCTGAAAAGATGAAGGAAGAGCAGGATGTCCTGTTCCTGGCAGCACCCTCAGGAGTGTCGTCGGAACTTACACCTGAACTGCTTGGAGGAAAAGCTAAAATTATCGATGTATCCGGAGATCTGCGCCTGCGGGATCCTGAAGCTTATCAACAATGGTATAAAAAGCCGCCCGCTCCTGTTGAAACCCTTCAGAAAGCTGTTTACGGACTTCCTGAATGGAATGCAGAAGCCATTCGTGCAGCCGGAGTGATCGCTAATCCGGGTTGTTACCCGACGGCTTCTCTGCTCGGACTCGGTCCAGTGATATCCGAAAACCTTGCTGACCCATCATCTATTGTCATCGATGCGAAATCGGGTGTTTCCGGAGCAGGTAAAAATGCCAATCCATTGACGCATTTCGCTCATGCCCAGGAAAATTTCCAGATTTATAAAGTGAATCAGCATCAGCATATCCCGGAGATTGAGCAGCAGCTTTCTGTATGGAGTGGAGACACGCGTCCGGTGACGTTTTCCACCCATCTGGTTCCGATGACGAAAGGAATCATGGCTACGATCTATGTAACATTAAAAGAAGAAAAGACAGCCGAAGAACTGCATTCTCTTTTTCTCAAATACTATGAATCCAAACCATTCGTCCGTGTGCGAAGGCCGGGGGAATTCCCAGCTACGAAAGACGTATCCGGGTCCAATTATTGTGATATTGGTGTAACGGTCGACCCAAGAACGAACCGGGTGACCATCGTCAGTGTCATTGATAACCTAATGAAAGGTGCAGCCAGTCAGGCCGTTCAAAATATGAATCTATTATTCCAGCTTGACGAAAGAACAGGACTTGCGCCACATCCTGTCTATCCCTAACTAAAGAAGGAGAGAAATGATTTGATACAAGTGGATAAATCAAAGCAGATGGAAAAAGTAACGGGAGGCTCCATTTTGTCTCCAAAAGGGTACCGTGCAGGCGGGATTCACAGCGGCCTCCGCTACCGTAAAAAAGACTTTGCCCTTCTGCTAAGTGAAACACCAGCTTCTGCTGCAGCCGTTTATACCCAGAGTCATTTCCAGGCTCCTCCATTGAAGGTGACTCAGGAGAGTGTCAATGAAGCAGGGAAACTCCAGGGGATTGTCATTAACAGTGCTGTAGCGAACGCCTGTACAGGAGAAGAAGGTTTGCAGAACGCCTATGAAATGAGAAAAATGATCGCCGGACGCTTTGGTCTGCCTGAACATTTTGTAGCCGTCGCTTCCACCGGTGTAATCGGACAGCAGCTTCCTATGGAGAAAATATCCTACGGGTGTGAAACCGTTGAAGTATCGGAAGAGGGGTACAGCGATTTTCAACAGGCGATTTTAACGACAGATACCTGTCAGAAATCCGCCTGCTATCAGGTGGTGATTGATGGGAAAACCGTGACCATCGGCGGCGCATCCAAAGGTTCAGGGATGATTCACCCGAATATGGCGACGATGCTTGGTTTCATTACGACCGATGCGGCTATTGAACCCGCAGCGCTCCAACGCGCGCTCAGCCAATCGATAGATAAATCGTTCAACCAGATTACTGTGGACGGGGAAACTTCCACGAATGATATGGTTTTGACGCTTGCCAACGGCCATGCGGATAATGAACCGCTTGATGAGGATCACGAAGACTGGGATGCATTCCAAGCGACCCTTCAACTGGTGTGCGAGGATCTGGCCAAGCAGATCGCTAAAGACGGGGAAGGAGCTACCAAGCTCATCGAAGTGAACGTTTCCGGTGCTCGTTCAGATGAAGAGGCACGGATCATTGCTAAGAAGGTAGTCGGCTCAAGTCTTGTGAAGACGGCCGTCTACGGGCTGGATGCCAACTGGGGCCGGATTGTCGGCGCGATTGGTCACAGTGAAGCTGAAGTGAACGCGGAAGCGTGTGACATTTATATTGAGGATCAGCTCGTCTTCAGCAAAGGGACGCCGTGTCCGTTTTCAGAAGAGCAGGCAACGGAGGATCTGGACAATGAAGAAGTGCATATTTCCATACACCTTGATGAAGGAAATGGAGCTGGAACGGCCTGGGGGTGTGACTTAACGTATGACTACGTCAAAATCAACGCCAGCTACCGAACATAAACCAACCATTGTCATCAAACTCGGCGGCAGTATGCTCGATAAGCTGACAGACGATTTTTATGACAGTTTCCAGGAACTCCTTACCCATTACCGCTGCATCATCGTGCACGGTGGAGGACCTGCTATCAGCCGGCTGCTTGATCGTCTGCAGATCCACGGGGAGTTTATTGAAGGGTTGAGGAAAACGACAGCAGATACGATGGAGGCTGTTGAGATGACCCTCGGTGGTACCGTGAGCAGTCAGATTACAGGAAGGCTTGCCGGACGAGGGATAAAGGCTCTCGGTGTGAAAGGATCTGAAGCCGGATTGTTGACCGCTGACTTTGTGGACGAAGCACAGCTTGGTTTCGTTGGAAAAGTGAAAGAGATCGATCCATCCGTGCTCGATCACCTGCTTGAGGGTGGATACGTACCAGTCGTCGCTCCATTTGGAAAAACGACAGACGGACGCACGGTAAACATCAATGCCGATACCGCTGCCGCCGCAGTAGCAAGAGCTGTTCAAGCAGAAAAGCTCCTCTTTGTCACAGATGTTCCCGGTATTTTAGTAGAAGGGGAGCTGGTTGAGGGTACCACCCCGGAGGAAATTAATCAGTACATCCAGGAAGGTGTCATTTATGGGGGGATGATTCCAAAGGTGCAGTCCGCCGTAGAAGCCTTATCGGACCGGCTTCAGGAAGTGTGGATTGTAAGCGGCGGGGATCGTCTTGTACAGGGCAGCCATTTGAAAGGGACCTCCATCCGTTCTGGACGAAAGGAGACCGTATTATGAGTTTATTTCCGACATATAACCGTTTTCCGTTAACGATTGTATCTGGAGAAGGTACAAAAGTGACGGACGATCAAGGAAAGGAATATTTGGATTTTGTATCAGGGATCGCTGTCTGTAATCTCGGACACCGTCCACCCAAGGTCCAGGAAGCCCTTCAGAAGCAGCTCGATCAGGTGTGGCACGTATCCAACCTTTACGAAATTCCTGCTCAGCAGAAAGCGGCGGAGCTTTTATGTGAAGGATCGGGTCTGGATTATGCCTTCTTCTGCAACAGCGGGGCGGAAGCGAATGAAGCGGCTATTAAATTGGCCCGCAAGCATACAGGAAGGGAAAAGATTATTTCCTTCAAACAGTCCTTCCATGGACGGACCTTTGCGACGATGAGTGCGACAGGCCAGGCGAAAATTCAGGAAGGGTTCGGAAGTCTGCTGCAGACGTTCGAATACTTCCCTTACAATGACAAGGAAGCCATTGAGCGCGTTCATGATGGTTCAGTTGCCGCCATCATGGTTGAGGTGATCCAAGGGGAAGGGGGCGTCATCCCTGGTACCACAGAATTTCTGCAGGCAGTTGAAGCCAAGTGTGACGAACTCGGGGCACTTATGATCATTGATGAAGTACAGACAGGGATCGGCAGGACAGGGAAATCGTTCGCCTACCAGCATCATGGTCTGAACCCGGATATCGTAACGACAGCGAAGGGGCTTGGCAGTGGGTTTCCGGTCGGAGCCATGATCGGAAAAGAAGAACTGGCTCCTTCCTTTTCAGCCGGGTCCCACGGCTCTACATTTGGCGGAAACCCGCTGGCTTCTGCCGCTGTGCAGGCGACGCTGGAAGAGATTTTTGTTTCTTCCTTCTTATCCGACGTAGAGGAGAAGGGACGCACGTTCGTCCAAGCGCTCCAAGAAGAGCTTGGCTCTTTAAACAGCGTCAAGGATATCCGTGGAAAAGGATTGATGATCGGAGTGGAGGTGGACACGCCGGCTATTGAGCTCGTCCACTCCCTCAGAGGCAGAGGACTGCTGGCTGTTGTAGCCGGACCGAATGTCCTGAGACTGCTTCCCCCATTAACGGTGGAAACGGACGAACTGCAGCGGGCGGCCGCTTTGATCAAGGCATCCCTTGTGGAACAGGAAAAAAACCTGCAGAACGCCTAATAGATGAGACGGTGACTTCTAAGCGCCGTCTTTTCCAGACACTCAATGTATAAAAATTCAGTGTATATAATAAATATTCATTCAGCGAGGTGAAGGGCATGGAAAGTTACCTACATTTGCAAGACGGCCGGACATTTAAAGGAAAGGCTTCTTCGACGTTACAAGAACCGATGCAGGGGGAGATTGTTTTCTTTACCGGCATGACCGGATATCAGGAAGTTCTCACAGATCCCTCCTACAAAGATCAGATCGTCGTTTTCACGTATCCACTCATTGGAAACTACGGCATTAATGAAACGGATGAAGAAAGCAGCGAAATTCAAGTGAGTGGAGTGGTCATGTACCAATGCACACAGCAGCCTTCTCACTTCCAGTCGACCCAGTCGCTCGGGGCCTATTTGGATGGGCAGCAGGTGCCCTATCTCACGGGCGTAGATACAAGGGAAGTCACGAAAGCGATACGGGCTCATGGAACACAACAGGCAGTTATGAGTCATCAGAATCATCACGACTTTTCCGAACCGTCTGATCAGCAGATATTCGCTGTACAGGGGGAGACGGTAGAGACGTATGGTGAAGGAAGTCTTCATGTCGCTTTAATCGATTTTGGTTGGAAAAAATCCATCCTGCAGGCTTTGCTGAAGCGCCAAGTGAAAGTTTCGGTTATTCCTTTTACACAGGTTGAAGCCGTTCATAAGGTGAAACCAGAGGCCGTCATTTTGTCCAACGGTCCCGGTGACCCGAAAGATGCTTTACCGAAGATTGAACAGATCAAATCCATTCTCGACGAGTATCCGTCCTTCGGAATCTGCATGGGCCATCAGGTCATTGCACTGGCCTACGGAGCGGATACGGAGAAGCTTCCATTTGGTCACCGTGGTGCCAACCACCCGGTCAAAGATGCCGTGACAGGGAAGGTTTTTTTAACGTCCCAGAATCATAACTACGTTGTGAAAAAAGACAGCTTATCACAGACCCCGCTGTCAGAGCGTTTCTTTAATGTGAATGATCGTTCGATTGAAGGGTTGATGCATGATTCAGGACGGTTGATGTCGGCTCAGTTCCACCCGGAAGCCCATCCTGGTCCACAGGATGCGGAATGGTTGTTTGATGATTTCATTAGTCTTGTAGGCAGCAAAGGAGTGAAGGAACATGTCTAAAGTATTGGTGATCGGATCAGGACCCATCATGATCGGTCAAGCCGCAGAGTTTGATTATTCCGGAACACAGGGATGTCTGGCACTGAAAGAAGAAGGTCATGAAGTCATCCTCGTCAACAATAACCCGGCGACCATCATGACGGATTATGATGTGGCGGATAAAGTCTACTGCGAACCGCTGACGGTAGCGAGTCTGGAAAAAATCATTGCGATGGAGCGCCCCGATTCTCTGTTAGCGGGCCTGGGCGGACAGACGGCTCTGAACCTCGCCGTCGAACTGGAAAAGGAAGAAGTATTGAAAAAATATAACCTCACCCTTCTGGGGACAGGGATCTCCTCGATTATGCAGGGAGAGGACCGCGAATTGTTCCGTGCTTTGATGAACGACCTTGATCAGCCGGTTCCGGAAAGTGAGGTCATCACTACGACGGAACAGGCGCGCGTATTCGCTGCGGAAGTCGGTTATCCGATCATCAGCCGCCCGGCCTACACCCTTGGGGGACGCGGTGGTGGAATCGTTCACGATGAGGCAGACCTGGATGAATTGATAGCTACAGGTCTGAAGGCGAGCCCGATTCATCAGGTCATCGTCGAAAAAAGCATTGCCGGATTTAAAGAAATCGAATATGAAATCATGCGGGACCATAAGGGGACGTGTATCTCGGTATGCAATATGGAAAACTTCGATCCCGTCGGTGTGCATACGGGGGATTCCATCGTCGTTGCGCCTTCCCAATCTTTGACCGATGATGACTATCAAATGCTTCGTTCCGCTTCGATAAAAATCGTATCGGCGCTTGAAGTCATTGGAGGATGCAATGTCCAGCTGGCCCTTGATCCAGTAAGCAAGCAGTATTACGTCATTGAAGTCAATCCGCGTGTCAGCCGCTCCTCCGCCCTTGCTTCAAAGGCGACAGGCTACCCGATTGCTAAAATGGCCGCCAAGATTGCACTTGGATACACACTGGATGAGTTGGAGAATCCATTGACAGGATATACGTACGCAAGTTTCGAGCCTGCTCTTGATTATGTTGTCGTCAAATTCCCAAGATGGCCGTTTGATAAGTTTCCACAGGCGGACCGTTCGCTTGGTACGAAAATGCGGGCGACCGGCGAAGTGATGGCGATCGACCGCACGATGGAGGGAGCGTTCCAAAAGGCTGTACAATCGCTCGATACAAGAATTCCTGAAGTGGAAAATCATTGGTACCATCTGCACCAGCCGACAGACCTGCGCTTTTTTGCTATCTATGACTTGATTCGGAAAGGGACGTCGATGGATAAAATCCATCAGGAAACACACATCGATCCTTTGTTCCTTCAAGTCATCCGTCATTTAGTCGATACAGAAAAGGCTCTTGGTACGGAAGGACTGTCACAGCCGCTGCTTCATCAGGCAAAAGTCTACGGGTTTTTGGACGACCATATCGCAGCGCTTGCCGGGTGTACAACAGCCGATGTGGAAGAGGCACGCAAAGCGTATGATATCCAGCGTTCCTTTAAACTTGTCGATACATGTGCAGCCGAATTTGAAGCCGCCACAAACTATGTATACAGTACATTTGCCGGTATGAATGAAATTGCACCGCTGCCTTCAAAAGGGAAGAAGGCGTTGATTCTTGGTTCCGGACCTATTCGAATCGGTCAGGGGGTTGAATTCGACTATAGTGCGGTTAAGGCGATTGAAAGTCTTCAAAAGCAGGGATGGACGACGATCATGATCAATAATAATCCGGAAACGGTCAGTACTGATTATGAAACCGCCGACCGCCTTTATTTTGAACCGATCCAAAAAGAAATCATCGCTTCCATTGTGGAACACGAAAGCATTGACCTTGTCTTCCCTCAGTTTGGAGGACAGACGGCGATCAATCTGGCTGAAGACTTGGAGAAAGCGGGCCTTCCGTTAGCTGGCGTCCGCGCCGATGTGCTTGATGCCCTGGAGGACCGTGATAAATTTTACGCAGCGCTGAAAAAACTTGGTATCCCGCATGTGGCCGGAACGACCTGTCATTCCAAGCAAGAAGCGCTGGAAGCTGCGGATTCCTATACCTTCCCGCTTCTCTGCCGCCCTTCGTATGTCATTGGTGGTCAGGGGATGGTCATTGTACAGGATAAACAGGAGCTGGAGCAGGCGCTCGCTGAATCGGATGATCGTCATTATCCGATCGTTTTGGACTCTCTGCTCCAAGGGGCGGAAGTAGAGGTGGATCTCGTGTCGGACGGCCATTCGATCTACCTGCCGGACATCATCGAACATATCGAGCCTGGTGGAGTTCACTCAGGCGACAGTATGGCTGTATTCCCATCCACACTGGCAGATGCATGGAAGCAGAAAATCCGCACGTATAGTGAAAAGATTGCGGCGGAATTCGCCTATTGCGGCTTAATGAACATCCAATTTCTCATTCAGCAGGATAACGTGTACGTCCTGGAAGTCAATCCACGGGCAAGCCGTACGGTTCCGATCGTCAGTAAGGTCGCAGATATCCCGATGGTCGACTGGGCCGTCCGTATCCTGATCGATGACGCTGAATTCAGTCTGTCCCAACAGCCGGCTCCCGTTTTTCAGGAGACAGCTGTCAAATACCCGCTCTTCTCCTCCTATGCCATGACGGACCTGGATCATAAGCTTGGTCCAAACATGAAATCGACGGGAGAAGGCATGTGTCTCGGAACAACGGTCGAGGAAGCTCTTGCCAAGGTATTCGCTCATCTCCCTGATCTGTATGACGTGAAGGAAGCGTGTATGGTGGAACTCGAAGGAAGACACGTTCCAGAAGCTTCTGACCTGTCATTCGAGGAATGGATTACGAAAGAAGATGCGGCTGTTTATGTCAATGACCAATCGGGTGAGGAAGCAGAAAAACGCAGAATTACAGCTGTCAAAAACGGCCTGACCGTCATGAGCGAGGCAGCGACCTTTGATGCGTATGTGAAGGGGTTGGAATGCAAAGACCCTGTACCTGTCCCTCTGCCGCAGCAATCCCTTGAAGGAGTGAAACCCCTATGAATTTAATGGAACAAATGCACGCAGCTAATGAATCCCTGCACGGCCGTCATCTGCTCACGTGGCTTGATTATACCCAGTCGGATGTCTCGCGGCTCCTGGCGGCCGCCCAGCATGTGAAGGAGAATCCTTACTCGCAGTCCATGAAAGGGAAGACGCTGGGCATGATCTTTGAGAAGTCTTCCACAAGAACCCGGGTGTCCTTCGAAGTCGGAATGGTCCAAATGGGAGGGCACGCCCTATACTTGAATTCAAGAGATATTCAAATCGGTCGCGGTGAAACGATCGCTGATACAGCACAAGTTCTGTCAGGGTATGTGGATGCGCTTATGTACCGCACCACCTCCCATGAGAAACTCGAGGAACTGGCTGCCCATGCTTCTGTCCCGGTCATCAACGGGTTGTGTGATCGCTACCATCCGTGTCAGGCTCTTGCGGACATCTTTACGATTCTTGAAATCAAAGGCCGTCTTTCTGGATTGAAAGTGGTCTATATCGGCGATGGCAACAATGTGGCCCACTCTCTGATGATCCTATCCGCTATGATGGGGATGGAAGTGGTCATCTGTACCCCGGAAGGCTATGAACCGGACAAGGAGCTGACAGAACGGGCCCGGGGGCTGGCTGGCAAATACGACGGGAAAGTGACGATCGAACCGGACCCCAAGCGGGCCTCATGGAAGGCTGATGTCATTTATACAGATGTCTGGGCAAGTATGGGGCAGGAGGACGAAGCGGAGGCCCGCCTTCAGGACTTCAACGGTTACCAGGTCAACGATGCATTGTTGAAGCAGGCAGCTGACGATGTCACCTTCCTCCACTGCCTCCCTGCCCACCGGGGAGAGGAAGTGACGGCCGACGTCATTGATGGAAGCCATTCGGTCGTTTTTCAACAGGCGGAAAATCGTATGCACGTGCAGAAGGCGGTTCTGCAGGCGGTTATCGGCTGGAAATAAAAATGACATAAATGCTCCTCCCTGCACCGTAAGATAAAGGAATGGAACTTTATACTTTATCTTACGCCAGGGTGCATAAAAAGATAGTCGAATGGCTGCGAATATCATCGAACGAGTTATTTCTACAAGGGATTACAAGGTTTCATGTGGAAGTAGTCAAAGAGAGATCAAAATCAAAAGGAGTGGCCATGCAATGAGTGAGCAAGTGACAACAGCAGTGGAACCTAAGGTCGTTGAAAAGCCCCATTTCAAGGTGGTCGGTGTCTCTTGTCAAACGATGATGGATGAACGTGCCATCAAGGTGCCGAGGCTGATGGAACAGTTTCATACGATGAAACTGCCGAAAGTGAAGAACCGTGTCCACGCCCCCCGGTCGATCGGAATGTTTGTAGACCCGCCGAATTGGAATGAATCCAGAGATGCTTTTTATTGGATTGCTGCCGTGGAAGTTGAGAGTTTTGAGAAGATTCCACAGGATATGATTACTAAAACCGTCCCTGCTCACACGTACGCCATGATCGATTATGACCCTTCTATTCATGACTTTGACCCGTATACGTTTCTTCATCAATGGATTGTAGAAAATGGATATCAGCAGGTGGAAGGATTCGGCTTTGAGGAGTATCAGCCTTACACGGGACAGGAAACAAGATACTGCCTCTATCTGCCAATCAAATGAGGCTGGAAAACCACTCCGGCTCCCCGGTGTTTAAGCTGGATAAAATGTGGATTACCGCTCGGCTTTCTGCCGCAGTCGTCACCAAATGAGACTCAGAAAAAAAGGAGCTGATCTGTTTAAGCGGATCAGCTCCTTTTTTGTGCTTCAATGTTCAAGTCAGAAAGAAGGAAAGCATGAAATAGAGAACAGCGGCAGCACCGGCGGCAATGAGAGCGGGACGGAGCTTGAACCGGGCGTACTTCATAGGATTCAAATCCAGAATACCGGCCGTCGTATTCGTATCGTCACTTAATGGAGAAGCAAAAGCTCCGAACGTACCACTTGCAAAGACAGCTCCGATCACCATAGGAAGGGAACTGTCGGCGGCAGCAGCAATGGATACTCCGACAGGCATGAGGATGCCCCACGTCCCCCAGGAAGACCCAATGAAGTAGGAGATGCCGCAGCCTGCAATAAATGTAATCACGGCGACAAATCCTGCAGGGACCCAGGAAAAGGAGGAGGAAATCGTCTCCGCAAAACCAAGCGCTTCCGAGCCGGTGCTCAGCCCCCATACCATCGCAAGGAGGAGGATGACGCCCATCATATCATTCCCGCCGGCAATTAAGCTGTCCATCATTTTTTTCAAAGATTCCGACCGCAGCTTCAAATAGATGACAAAGGCTGTTAACGTAAGCACAACCGCAAGTACCATGGCATCAAGCACATTGGCGTTGATCAGAGCATCAAGCCCCTGGCGGCCGGCTTGAACGCCGAGACTGTACATGAGTAGAAAAGTCAGGAGAATGACGCTGATCAAAGGGACAATCAAATGCCACGGTTTGGCAGGAAGATCTTTCGTTACGGCCGGGTGGCAGTCCTCCCATTGATCATCCTCCGTCTGTTCCTCATGATTTTCAGCATCAGTGGCAGGCGTCTTATTTTTATGAAAAAAACTTAGATAGAAGCCTACCCCGAGCATTGCAAAAGCGAAAAAGTTGTAGGGAATGCTTTGGATGTAAAGGCTGTAGGCATCTCCCTCCAGTCCCGCCTGTTTGAGTGATAATTCGATGACGGAGGTCATGTAGCCGACGAAGGCTGTAGCGATCGGAATCAGGACGACGAGGGGGGAGGCGGTCGTCTCGATGACAAATCCAAGCTCCTGTTTCGTCATAGGGATGGATTTTCTTAGAGCTTTCATGACAGGTCCGATCGTGACGATCCGGAAGCTTGGGGCGCTGAAGGTTCCGACAGAGGAAATCCAGGTCAGCATGAAAGCTCCCCGCTTATGTTCAATCCGTTCGGCCGCCTCCTGCACAAATCCTTTAATCCCGCCTGACATTTTAATCAGACCGATCAAAGCAGAAAAAGCATATAAAAACAGGATAATTTTAATGTTGCTTTCATCCTTCAGGCCGTCAATAATGAAACCGAGAGCCGTCAACATCCCTCCAAGCCAGTGGAAATCCATAATATATCCGGCAACAACAACCGCGAAGAGGAGACTTGGAACGACCTGCCTGGTCCATATGGCTGCGAAGATGACAACGATAAATGGAAGGACGGATAACCAGTCCATCATCGGTCCTCCTTTCAAACCTCTATTTTTCGTAGGTTGTGTGTTTCCACACGTGTTATACCTCCAGGAGCGGGAGAAATGGAATCATCATCTGGAAAAAGGGGGACGGGCCTTTTGTGGAGAATAGGAAAAGGAGAGAGAAAGGAGGAAGGCTATTGAGTTTTATGACCCAGACGGTCCTGATTGAACGGCCGGTAGAAGAAGTGTTCCAAGCTGCCGTGGATTTTTCCAACAGTCCGCAGATTATGGAAGCGGTCGTTGGGGTGGAACTGCTGAGTGATGGCCCTGTAAGAGAAGGGTATAAATTCAAAGAGACGAGAGAGATTAGAGGCAGGAAGGTCTCGGCGGTCATTGAGGTCACCGCCTTGGAAGAAAACCGGTCGTATTCGGTGAAAAGTGTACAGAGTGGTCTTGACCTGCGTTACCATTATCAGTTTGAACCGGCGCCGGGAGGAACGAAGGTGGTCTTCAAGGGTGAATTGTTCACACAGGGACTGCGCAATACGCTGACCCGCCCGTTAATCAAACAGATCATTAAAAAAGAAGACCAGGATCATCTGCAGCACTTGAAGAAGTTTATCGAATCTTAAACGCAATCATGCTATACTGGAAGTAAGCTGTGGATCACACATGAAGGCCTCTCCATCAAACGAATTGGGAAGAGGCCTATTTTTTATACCGTGAATCATACACAACGTTTTTCAGATAGAAAGGAACGAATAAATCATGACAGATAAACAACAGGAATGGCTGGAGAGCTTATCTTCCTCTACGAAACAGGCATGGGAGGAATCCGGCTTTGATTCGTGGACAGCTGTGCAGGAAGCGTCTTTTCCTCCTATTTCAGCGGGGGAGGATGTGCTGGCAGAAGCACCGACAGGAAGTGGGAAAACCCTTGCCTATCTCCTTCCACTGATCGAGAAAATCGACAGCAGCCAAAAGCATACGCAGATCCTTCTCCTTGCTTCTTCCCATGAGCTGGTGATGCAGATCCACCAGGAAATTCAAAAGTGGACGAAGGGAAGCGGGATTACGAGCACGACGTTGATTGGCGGGGCGAACGTGAAACGCCAAATCGATAAATTGAAAAAGAAACCACATATGGTGGCAGGGACGCCCGGGCGTGTCCATGAGCTCATCCAGAAAAAGAAATTAAAAGCTCATGAAGTAAAGGCTGTCGTTCTTGATGAAGCGGATCAGCTCCTTGTCCCTGAACACAAAGAGACGATCAACCATATTTTAAAAAGCGTCCAGCGCGATACGCAGAAGCTGTTATTCTCTGCGACTCTTCCAGACGAAGTCATCGACCTGGCGCAGACATTCATGGATGAGAATGCCGAAGTCATCCGCATTGATGAAGAGATGAAAAAGCCACAAGTGACCCACCATTATATCGTCAGTGAAGATCGGGAAAAAATTGAAGTGGTCCGGAAGCTGGCCCACACCGAAGGGTTTACCGGACTAGCCTTCATGCAGGATATCGCCAAACTGAACGTGATGGCTGAAAAGCTGGTTTACAAAAAGCTGGATCTTGGTCTCCTTCACAGTGATGCGAAAAAAGAACAGCGTGCAAAAGCGGTCAAGGAGTTCCGTAACGGGACTTATCCATTATTGATGGCGACAGATGTGGCCGCGAGAGGACTGGATATCCACGAAATCAATCACGTCGTCAATCTGGATATTCCGAAGGACCCGAGTTCTTATGTGCATAGAGCAGGAAGGACCGGCCGTATCGGGGCAGTGGAAGGACGCGTCGTTTCCATCGTCAACCCCGTGGAAGAGAAGCGTTTGAAAAAGATGGCTAAAGACCTTGATATTCCGTTAGAGGAAAGTATCATCTATAAAGGCCGTCTGCAGACCCGGTAGCAGACAGCGGGAAAGTTGCCTTTTGAAGGGGAGCATGGAATACTGGAAGTAGAATCATAC
The DNA here is from genome assembly GCF_056158945.1 of Halobacillus sp. ABH2_015. Lineage (NCBI taxonomy): Bacteria > Bacillati > Bacillota > Bacilli > Caryophanales > Bacillaceae > Halobacillus > Halobacillus sp. ABH2_015. Next base: position 3,278,987 of record NZ_JBSWUG010000002.1, on the reverse strand, counting down.
CTTCACAAACCAAGGAGAGAATCATCATGATAAAGAAACTTGTCCTCTTTTCAGCCGCCTTGTTTGTCATTATTGTTGCAGCTACTCCTGTCTCTGCTCAGGACCTTTTTAAAGAAGGGCCGAAAGCCTCTTATGAAAAAGTCAGCCAACATATTCAGGGATGGGTGCAGGAAACCGATTTTCAAAAAGAAGTGGAAGGATTCCGGTCCGACCTTCAGGACTTCTTTACGTTTATAGATCAAATCGAATGGACCTACCCGGATGAGTCTCCGTCGGAACAGGACGGGGAAGGGGAACAACCTTCAGCTGAGTCTTCCTCCTCTGCTCAACCGGATGGAGAGGACGAAGCCGAGCCGACAGCGGAAGTGCAGGCGCTGGACAGCTACACCCCCGGTGAATATGAGCGGGAAGTCGTTGTCCTTGTCAATAAAGAGCGGGCTGAAGAAGGTCTGCCGCCTTTAGAAATGCATGATCGATTGAGCGGCATGGCCGATGTGAAATCCCAGGATATGGCGGATAAGAATTACTTCAGTCATGAATCGCCGACATATGGAAGTCCGTTTGATATGATGGATCAGTTTGACTTCTCCTACCTTGCTGCTGGTGAAAATATTGCAGCCGGACAGCGGACACCGGAGGAAGTAGTGGAAGGCTGGATGAACAGTGACGGTCACCGGGCCAACATCCTTCATGAGGATTTCACTCATATCGGAGTGGGTTACGTAGAAGGGCAGGGCAGGTTCGGTACGTATTGGACCCAGTTGTTCATGAAGCCGAGATAAATGTGAACAGGAAAGGCTGCCGGGAATGTTCCCGGCAGCCTTCTTTTTTCGTCTGCGGTGTGGAAAATAAATGTGTACTTGTTACGCTGTAAGTATGGAATCATGAAGGTTCGTTGCGTTGGACACGGTGGAACTTCCCTTTCACCGTTGACTGGTCCGTTTGTTCTTCTGCAGCTGCCCACGTATGGATGAAATAGAAAAGGTACATGATCAATGCGGTGGTCCCTGTCGTCATAAACGTGATGGATACAGGGTCTCCCTGTACATAACCGGCGGCTTGGTGATAAAAGTAGAAGAGCATACCTGTAACGATCAAATAGGCGAACTTTTCCATAGAGGTTCGTTTCCGCAAAAAAGGAGCCGGGATCAAAAGAGGAGACCAGAAAAGCAGCGCCGCCCAAAATGACAGGCTCAGATGGATGCCCGTCCATATGGAGGACGGTGCCTCTTGGGCCGGGAAGTCGTATGCGGCGGTGGTGCCTGCCAGAAAAATTGCTGCGGTTACCGGCAGGCAGGAGACCGTAGGAAGCAGCTGTTTCCAGGAATGGCGGAACCAGCTCCCCCTTTTTGTAGTGTATCCAATCAAAGCCGGGGCTGCACCAAAACAGAGAAACGTCCGGATCAGCTGAAGCAGTCCTTCCTGATGGGTGAAACTGATAAACAAGGACAAAATCATGAGAGCGGCCGCATACGCCGTCCAGAAGATGTTAGGATGCACACCTTTTCCCTCCTCTTTTGTTTGTTTTACTTTACCCTGGCATAAAGGGGACAAACCTGTACATATTCAGGAAAGTATAAAGGAGGAAACATAATGGAACACCGTGAACTTTACCGTTATGATGCGTGGGAGCTTCGAAAGAAACTCCTTCAGAAAGAATGGAAAATTGAAGAAGTGATCGATCACTACCGGGCTGTCATCAACCGGAAAAACCCGGATCTGAACGCTGTTGTTCATCAAATCGAAGAGCCTGTGAACACCGATGGTCCATTTATGGGGCTCCCCTTCTTAATTAAAGATTTGAATGCCGTGAAGGGCCATCCGTTAACATATGGATCCAAAGTGATGGAAGGATTCAAGGCTGGATGGGATGATGAATTCGTCAAGCGCTTTAGAAAAGGAGGCTTGACCATCATTGGAAAGTCCAACACCCCTGAATTCGGCTTTACACCAGCGACAGAGTCTGTCCATCTCGGGTTTACGAAAAATCCGTGGAACAAAGATTTCTCACCCGGTGGATCGAGTGGTGGAGCTGCAGCGGCCGTCGCATCAGGGATGGTTCCTTTCGCCCACGCCAGTGACGGTGGAGGCTCGATCCGGATTCCTGCTTCCAACACCGGGTTGTTCGGATTCAAGCCGACAAGGGGGCGGACTCCATTCTCCATGCACTTGAACAGTTTTGCGGTAAGTCATGGGGTGACTAAATCTGTCAGGGACAGTGCAGCCCTGCTTGATATTTTAGAAGGCCCGCAAAAAGGGGATCTATTTGCCACTCCTGCGCAGGGAAAACCTTATGCCGGCCTGGATCATCGCGATCTGGGCTCCTTGAAAATCGGATATATGGCTGATTTCGGCGACGTTATGCCGATCAGTCAAGATGTTCAGGAAGCCGTAAATAAAACAGCACGGCTGTGCGAATCACTCGGTCATCACGTTGAGCAGGCGTACCCGGACATTGATTTGAACAAGTTTATGGATGCTTTTGTCGTCGTGTGGGTCGTAGGAGGCGCATTGGCCGTGAAAGAAGCGGCACGGATGAATGGGAAAACGGCAGACCGTCACAGCGTAGAACGGATGCTTTCCACCCTTATTGAAAAAGCAGAAGGTTATTCAGCTCTTGATTATGAAAAAGCACGTCTCTATCTGGCGGCTGAAAGCGCGAAATTCCATGCGTTCTTTGAGAAATACGATGTTCTCCTTCACCCGGTCAATGCTTCTTCCGCGCTTCCGCTCGGCTGTTATAACGGGGAAGAGAAGACGATTGATGAAATCCTTGCTGTTTCAGCGGCCTATGCCCATCTGGCCCCGGCAGCCAATGTGACGGGGCTCCCTGCGATGAGTGTGCCGCTGTATTGGAAAGAGAACCATGTGCCTGTCGGTTCCCACTTCACGGGCCGGTTCGGAGATGAAAAGACGCTCTTTAAACTGGCGGCGCAGCTGGAGGAGGCGGAGCCATGGTTCCACCGATATGAAACATTAATATAATAATGAAGGCTGGTGGATTCTCCCGCCAGCCTTGTTTGTTTTTATAAATCAGGTCATCTTCATCTCTGTATGCCGTGTTTTAAGGTTTCATGAGTGGTGGATAACCAGGAAGATAAAGGATATTCACAGGAAGAGGAGATCATTTTTCTAAAATAATAGTAAGAAATTTTATAAAAAAACGGTTACATAGAAGATTGGAGTTTTACTAAAAAAAAACCGGGGTATTTCCTGAAAATGTTCCCATACAAAAGACGATCAGGAGGTACCACACATGAAGAAAGGGAAAAGTTTACACGCTTTAATCATTTTAATGTTTACTCAATTTATATCAGGCGGGGTGACCAACACCAAAGGGATTGTCCTTGACCAGGTGGAAAATGATCTGGGTCTGGACATGAGCCAGTTTGGTCTTGTCGTTTTAATCTTCCAGCTTGGCTTTACGCTTGCCAGTGTCATCATTGGATATTACACAGACAAAAAAGGTCTGCGTACGATGACCATCATCGGCTCGATTATTATGGGTCTTGGATTCCTGGGGACAGGTCTTGCCCCCAATATTATGTTTTTCCTCGGTTTTTATATGATTGTCGGTTTTGGTCTTGGAGCGCTCGGGGTAGCTTCCAACGCCATTGTTCCCGCCGCTTATCCAGAAAAACAGAACCAGATGTTCAACCTTGCGATGGGTGTTTATGGTCTTGGGATGGTGATCTTCCCACAAGTATTGAACTTCCTTTTCCAATTCGCGTCCTGGAGATACTTTTATCTAGGCATTGCGGTTTCACTGGTTGCTGTCATTATCTATATCACAAGTGTAGCCTTCCCTTCAGGGAAAGCGGAAAAAGTCGATTTGAAGGCTTTTATTCCGATGCTGAAGGATGCTCAATTCGTTTTCCTTATGATCTTTCTCGTCTTTCAAGTATCGGCGGAAGTGTCCTTTACAAACTTCTTCCCGGTCTACCTCAAATCGCTTGATTTAGGAGGCATGGCAACGGCAGAGAAGGAAGATCTGGTAGCGGCTATTCTATCGATTTTCTCTGTTTTCTTCATGGTTGGAAGACTCGCAGCCGCCTATATTACCAAATGGGTGAACGAGCGGGTGATCCTGATCAGCTTTTCGGCAGGGGCGCTGCTGATGGTCGGTATCAGTTTCCTTGTAGCGGAAAGCTTCCCGTATCTTTTCGCAGGAGCCGGCCTGTTCTTCTCAGCATTGTTCCCGACAGCGACAGCGTTTGGGACGCAGATGTCCAAAACCAGCGGTTCTGCCTTAGGACTGATCTATATTGCCGCCGGTATTGGCGGGGGTATTGCCGGTTACATTGTAGGCCTGGCCTCTGAAATTTTCGGAATGGCCGGTGGATTCAGCATCGTGCTCGTATTCCTCGCCCTTATGCTGCTCATGACCTTCTTTATGAACAGCAGCAAATCCCGTCAGCAGCAGGCTTGATGTTTACTCCGTCTCCTTGAAGAGACGGAGTTTTTTTATTGATGTTGTGATATTCACTTGAATTTCCTGTAAAATTTAAGAAAGGAAAGGGTGGGAAATCAATGGATAAGTGGGTAGGGGGCATCTTTCTGGTCGTTCTTTTCTTAGTTGGATGTCAAACGGGAGAAAAGGGAGAAGATCAAAGGAGTGTTGAAATGCTGGAGGGGAGATGGGAAGGTTCCATTGAAGTGCCGGGACAGCCGCTGGGCATTGTTATACATATGGATAAACAAGAAGAATGGCAGGGAACCATCAGCATCCCTGCCCAAAACGTGGAGGATTTCGTCTTGTCCGATATTACGGCAGGCGGGGAGGAAGTGGCTTTCACGATGCCGGTACCGGGTCAATCCATTCAATTCAATGGACAATTAACAAACGGGGAGCTTGCGGGGACATTTACCCAGGGAGGACAGTCCTATCGTTTCCAAATGCAGAAAAAAGAAGCGGTCCCTGAAGAAGAGGGGGAGTTTCTGAGTATAGAGATGGATTCCGGCACCCTCTACGGGGAGTTGGTGATGCCTGAAGGGTTGGAACAGGCGCCGGTGGCTCTGCTCATTCCAGGATCAGGCCCGACGGATCGTAACGGAAATTCGCAGGGCGTGCAGGGGAGGAATGACAGCCTGAAAATGCTTGCCGCGACACTTGCGGAATCCGGGATCGCTTCTGTTCGCTATGATAAGCGGGGCGCGGGGAAGAACCGTGAGGCCGTTATGGATAATCAAAACATGAGGTTTGAGGTGTTTGTTCATGATGCCAGCCAATGGATCGACAAACTCTCCAGGGATGACAGGTTTACGAAAACAGCGGTCATCGGGCACAGTCAGGGATCACTTGTCGGCATGATGGCCGCTGAGGGCCATCCGGTGGACGCTTATGTCTCCCTTGCAGGCGCCGGCCAGCCGATTGATCGAGTGCTTGAAAACCAGCTCGAGGAGAGTCTGCCAGAGGATTTATATAAGGAAAGTCTGGATGTGTTGGAAAAGTTGAGGAATGGAGAGGATGCCGGGAGGGTGAGTTCTCCCCTGCAGAGCTTATTCGCTTCTGACCTTCAGCCGTTTCTCCGTTCTTGGATGAGCTATGATCCAGCCGGCCGGATCAGTGAGCTGGATATGCCGGTGCTCCTTGTGAACGGTACCCATGATGTTCAGATTCCGGTAGCGGAAGCTGAGCGTTTAAAGAAAGCGGCACCGGAGTCGGAGCTTCTTCTGGTGGAAGGGATGAATCATGTATTGAAGGAAGCTCCTGAAGACCGTGAAGGAAATCTGGAAACATATACAGACCCGGACCTTCCGCTGCCGGAGTCCTTCACTGATCCATTGATCACTTTTTTACAGAACAACGGTTTTTGATAATCATGATGAAATCCACTCAATGCCAGACGATTTTCTATAACAGCATAGCTGCCTTTCTTCTAATATCTTTTGAAGCAGTAACCTGCCTGGCCCTTTTTAACAAGCAGGCAGGAGACGGCTGGCGATGACACCAACACAAGAAAAGAGGGATTTTTTATCATTGAAGGTTCAGATCTTATTATGCAACTCTATGTCTATATAGGTATTGGCGGGCTGATGACAGGTTTGATGACTTACCTGATTATACGAGGTATTATTAGAAAAAAGCCCTTTGGTGTATGGATCATAATCTTTGCAGGATTCACAATAGCTTTCGGGATTTCAACTATCCTCACGGGCATTTTCGACATCCAATCAACAAAGTCTATCCTCCAAACTGACGAAAGTGGAGTTTTATTAGACCAGTTAACACCCAACAGCATCAGCCTGCCGGTATTATATATATTCCTCAGCATGCAAACCCTTTTGGGATACACTCTTACCCGCAAGCATGAAAAGGAAAAGGCTGCCCGAAAAAAAGAAAAACAGGACCGGCCGGTCAATGATAAAGTATGAAAAAAGCATGGAAGGAACCCTGGGGTTCCTTCCATGCTTTTAGTGTTTCAGCGCCGAATCTTCTGTAAGAGTCTGAGAATTTCAATATACAGCCACACAAGCGTCACAATCAGACCGAAGGCGCCGTACCATTCCATATGCTTAGGTGCCCCGCGTTCCACTCCCTGTTCGATAAAGTCAAAATCAAGGACGAGATTCAACGCAGCGATAGCGGTAATAAATAGACTGATGCCGATGCCGATGGGCCCGCTGGAATGGAGATAGGGCACTTCCATTCCGAAAAACTGCAGAATGAACTGCACAAGATAGACGAGGAATATTCCAAGCGTAGCGGAAACAACCATCAAACGGAAGTTCCTCGTTACCTTAATGATTCGGGTGGCATATAGAAAAAGCAGGGCAGCCATGACTGCCAGCGTTAAACTGACCGCTTGAATGACAATGCCTGAGTAAGCTCCCTCCGCATAAGCGGACAGCCCTCCGATCAGAAATCCTTCCAAAGCGGCATAAATGGGAGCTGTAACAGGAGCAGCTTTTGGAATAAAAGCGGTCACCAGGGCGAATACCAATCCTCCGAGCGCTCCGATCAACATCATCATTGTTACGTCCGCTCCCTGGGCGTACTGATACCATGTATATCCGGCAGTTCCAAGCAGGAACAGGAATAAAACGGCTATTTTGGCGATCGTTCCGCCAAGAGTCATTGTTTTCCCCTGTTCACGGGATCGCTGGAACGCGTCTGTTTTTAATATCGGGTTGCTGGTTCTCAATAGAGAGCCTCCTTTATAAATCGTTCGATACCCCTGTACCCTGAGGGCGGGGGATGTATGTTAGTGTGCGTACCATTTATATAATTTTTTCGGACGGCCGATGCGTTGGTGGCTCACGACCTGTTTTACTTTTCCTTCTTCCAGCAGGTGCATTAAGTAACGATAGACCGTTGGATAGGCAAGACCGATTTCCTTAGAAATCACATCGACAGGGAAGGCTTCCCGGTTTTCCTGTAAGTATTGAGCGATGGAGTGGAGCGTACCTTTGCTGATTCCTTTGGCGGTAAAGACATCTTCCTCTTCTTCCTGGACATGTTTCATATTCGCAATCTGGGCATGGAGTTTGATTCGTGAAATGAGATCAGGAGCTTTCACAGGCTTTAATGCGAAATCCGTCGCCCCTTCTTCAAGGAAACGGTCGGCGACTTCCTGCCTTTCGTCGACGGTCAGGACAAGAATAGGCACGATCGAGTTATGCCGGCGGATTTCCTTGACTGTCTGTAAACCGTCCATCTCCGGCATATGGTAGTCTACGAGAATCACATCATAGTTTCCTTTCAGAAACAGATCTACGCCTTCACGGCCATTGGCGGCCGTATCGGACTCCCATTGGGCATGACGGCAGAATTCCGTAAGCATATATCTAAGAGATTCGTCATTATCCATGATTAATATTTTCATCTCGTACTCTCTCCTTCGGTAAGTGAATCCAGAACGTAGTTCCCAGGCCTTTCTTACTTTCAATCGTCATTTCAGCGCCATGCTCTTTCACGACGTTTTTCACAAATGTCAGGCCGACCCCCGGATGGGATTTCGTACTGTAGCCTGCATTCCATATTTTATTGATGTTTTCTTTACTGATGCCATGGCCGTTATCCTGGACACCGACGGATACGCCCTGCCCGCTCTCTTTCGTAGCAATCGTTACTTTGGCATCTGCTTTTCCTTCGACCGCATCTCCGGCATTATCAATTAAGTTGACAAGCGCTCTTGTCATACGGATTTTGTTGATATTGATTTCCAGTTCTTCGTCCGCAGCCAGGTCAAACGTGTACATCGTCTCTGATTCCGACAGTTTATTGGCCCTGACATATTCGATGAAAGTCTTTAATGAACACCAGTTCTTTTTTTCATGATAGAGGATTTCGGAAACCATATCACTGGTGGCTTGGATGGATGAGGATATTTTATTGGTGTACTGCAGGATTTCCCTGTCTTCTGTCTTCATCTGGATGAGGGAGTTGAGCCCTTCCATTAAAGAGAGTGGTGTTTTCAAATCATGCACGAGGTGCAGAGCTTCCCGTCCGGATCTGGATTCCACCATGTCGAGACGGGCAATATCGAGGTCCTGCCTCATGCGTGTTTTCTGTTCAGCCACAGTCAGGTAGACAGCAAGGACGGTGGCGTTACTGATAAAGAAGGCGAAGAAAAGGAAGCTGTAAAGGCTGATCGCCTGTTCAAAGCCGAGCAGTTCTGCCGTAGTTTTCACCAGCATGGAAAGCTCTCCGCCCCCGAATCCGAAGGCTGTCAGGTACGTGATCGTATCCAGCCACTGGAATCCGAATAAAAGCTGGGCGAGAATAAAGGCTTTGTAAATCGGGCGGAGCTGTCCTTTGCCTAACAGGTGAAGAACAGCTATGGATAATAAGAGAATGATGGCGGGTCCGCCAAAATGATAGTTGATCGAATTATACCCGTTGATGATGGCATAGACAAGGGGAATGATGGCGAACGGCACAGCAATCTTGAGCCAGGGTCGTTCCAGGCGTCTTCCTAATTCATCACCAAGAAGGAGGGCCCCGATATAATGGGGCAGCGCCCGGATGGTGTTCAGCATGACAAGGCCGAAGGCAGCGAGCATCAGGGTGCTTCCATCGGGATCGGTTTGGAGGGTTTCCATCCATTCATCAATGCCTGTCCGTTCAATACTCAGCCACAGCGGCATCGTAATACCGATTACGATACAGGCGATCTTGATCCATATGCTTTTTGAATAAAGCAGTTGTTTCCACATTTGATTCATCCTCACTGGAGCGCATCTTTTTATACATTCTAATATATCCATCAGTCATTTTCGATTGTTTTTTCCTGAGCTGATGGATTTTACCAGCAGTTCTTCCTATGAGGAGGACCTCAAAGGGTAGTATAATGAAAGCATTATGATTACGGACGAAAGGTGAACGAAACTATGATCGTCGTTATTGATAACTATGATTCTTTTACGTATAACTTAGTACAATATTTTCGGCAGATGGACACAGAAGTCATCGTCAGGAAAAATGATGCCGTATCGGTAGAGGAAATCTCCCTGCTTGCACCAAATCTGATTGTGCTGTCCCCGGGGCCTGGTAAACCATCAGAATCCGGTGTCTGTCTGGAGGTACTCCGGGCCTTTGAAGCCGACATCCCTATTCTTGGTATTTGTCTCGGCCACCAGCTGATTGTAGAAGCTTATGGAGGCTTGGTCCGTAAAGGGAGGCAGCCGATGCATGGAAAGGTAACAGCGATTACCCACGATGGGGCACACGTGTATGAAGGGCTTCCGGAAAAGGTACAGGTTACACGGTACCATTCCCTTGAGGCCGATAAGCGCCAGCTTCCGGAGCAGCTTGAGCTGACAGCTTCATCTGAAGATGGAAGTATTATGGGGGTCCGGCACAAAGACTATCCAGTGGAAGGGATCCAGTTCCACCCGGAATCGATTCTCACTGAACACGGCTTTACGATGCTGTGGAACAAGTATCAGCAGTCTCTGCACTATCAAGCAGGCAGGAAAGGGGCGGTTGTATGAATGAAGCGCCTTTCCTGCATTTTGAGTTTGTGAACGAGCACGGAAAAAAGGAGACCAGCCGATTTGAAAAACCGGTCGAAATCTTAACCACCGACGACCACAGGGAAGTGAAGGGAATTTTCGATCGGCTGGAGCATGTTCTTGATGAAGGGTATTATGCGGCGGGATTCGTCTCCTATGAGGCAGCACCGGCTTTTGATGAGGCGTTCACGGTTCATGATTCACCGGAATGGCCGCTCGTCTGGTTCGGTATCTTTGAGAAAGCGATGGACGCTCCTGAGCCTTCCTCGAACCTGCCTTTTCATGTGTCCCAGTGGAAAATGAAGGGCAGCTATGAGCACTACCAAAAAGGCATCGAGCAAGTAAAGAGGGGCATAGAAGAGGGGGACACGTACCAGGTCAATTATACGACAAGACTGGAAGCAGCGTTTTCGGGTGATGCTTATTCGTTGTATAAGCGCTTGATTAAAAATCAGAAGCCCGATTATGGCGCTTATATAAATATGGGAGGACATAGTCTTTTATCCGCCTCTCCTGAACTTTTTTTCCGGATGGACAACGACACGATTACAACAAAGCCGATGAAAGGGACGGCTGCGCGTGGAAGGTTTCACCGGGAAGATGAAGAGCAGTACAGACATCTTCAAGTTTCTGAAAAAGAAAAATCAGAAAACCTGATGATTGTCGACCTATTAAGGAATGATCTCGGCCGGCTTGCCATACCCGGGTCTATCCGTGTGCCGGCTCTGTTCGATATAGAAACCTATCCTACGGTCCATCAAATGACTTCCACCGTGAAAGGGGAGCTTCCTGCCTCCTTCACGATGTATCAGGTGTTTGAAGCGTTGTTTCCGTGTGGATCGATTACGGGGGCGCCTAAGGTGCGGACAATGGAATACATCCAAAAGCTCGAAGATTCTCCCCGTGACGTGTACTGCGGAGCGATCGGCTTTATCACTCCGCGGAGGGAAGCTGTTTTTAACGTCCCGATCCGGACGATCATGATCAATCATGACAGCGGAAGGGCGGTTTACGGAACCGGGGGCGGGGTAACTTGGGATTCGACTTCAGAAGGGGAGTACCAGGAGGTCCTGACCAAAGCGCGTCTTCTCACAGAAAACCGCCCCGACTTTCATCTGTTGGAAACGATGAGGCTGGAGGAGGGACACCTTCACCTGCTGGATTACCACCTGCAGAGGCTCGAGCGGTCGGCCCGGTATTTTCGTTTCTCTTTAAACCTATCCCGATTGAAGCAGCGGTTACTGGATGAAGCGGATCAGCGGCCGGAGGGTCTGTACAAAGTAAGACTGCTCACGGGTGAAAAGGGGCGGGAGGAAGTTCAGGTCACACCGATGGATCAGCCGGATTCCCTTGTCCAGACCGCTCTTGCCGACACCCCTGTGTCCGACCAGGATCCTTTTTTGTTTCATAAAACAACCCACAGGGAAGTGTATGAGAGACACAAGAAGCCCGGTAAAGCAGCTGTTCTGCTTTGGAACGAACGGGGGGAGCTGACAGAATTCACAATAGCGAACCTCGTCGTTAAATACCAGGGAGAGTACCTCACCCCACCAGTTACCAGTGGTCTTCTCGGAGGGACCTACCGGCAGTACCTGTTGGATGAATCACTGATAAAGGAGCAGATTCTCTACAAGGATCAGGTTGGAGAATTCGATGAAATCTGGATGGTGAACGCCCTGCGCGGATGGGTGAAGGTGGAGTTTTCATAAAGGAGTGATCCAGTGAAGCATATCGTGTTTTACGATGCGCAGTGTCCTTTCTGCTTCTATGTAAAAAAAGTATTGAGAAAGTTTGACTGGATGGAACAGATTAAATGGGTAGCTGTACAGGAAACAGAGAAATATGGGAAATACCCTTACTTAAAGGATCGAAACGTCTTAGATGAGATTCATATGCTGACAAAGCAGGGGGAAGTCACTCAGGGGTTTGAAACGATTCGGCGGCTGATGCTTGCCCTGCCATTTTTTGCAGCCCTTGGCGTCCTCTTATCCCTCCCTGGCGCCTCCCGGATCGGATCGCCATTATACCGTTGGTTTTCCGCCCACAGGCACCAGTGGTTCGGGAGATACGATCTTCCCAGATATGCATGAAAGCCTTCTGCACAGAAGGCTTTTTGACTGTAGAATAAGCCTGTGTTAACCAGTTAGAGTTGTCCATTTGTCGTGTGAAGGGTCACTTTCCGCTTATCGGTGGATGAATGCCGCGGGCACGCCCTCCGCTGACTTGGTCAGGAAGGTCGCCTGCCCAAGTGGGTCTTCGGCCCGTGCTGTTCCCGCAGGCATCACCACCGAACGCTCCTCGTGCCGACGTTAGAATATAGAGGAGAGAGACTGTGCCCTGCGCTATGGCCGCTTGCGTGGAAAACAAAAAGGGAAAGAACAGGCGCTGGTGCCGGCTGGCTGCCGGAATATGAAGAAGACTTTCCTCCATCCAGCAAGGATAAGCGGGGTGAAGGAGAGTCTTTTTCAATTTTAAAGAACTCTCAAGGAGCGGTGCCCCTTCCACTCCTGCGGAAGAACGAGTAGTCCGAGATCGCCGAGCGTGGGTTTTGCGAGGAAACTCGGGCGCTCGTCTGCGGAAAGGGAAGGGGCTTTCGCTCCTGGCAGCAAGAAAGAAAAAAGCTATAAAGAAACAGAGGTTCCTCTACAAGCTGAAAGCCTCCTTTACAGAAGGCTTTATTTTTGGTTTTTCTTAAAAAGGCGGTAGGACCCAAAGGCAATGATGAGAAGGGCGATGATCAAGGATGTCCATTCCCCCTGAGAAACACCAATATAGAGCCCCCTGGTCAGGAAGAGAAGGCAGAGTACAAGAAAAACAATCAGAGTCGCTTTATTCATATGGATCCTCCATGGATAAACGTTTTCTTTCTCATCATACAAAAATTGAACAAAGAAGAATAGGCATAGTTATTCTTTCAAAAAATAGTTTATGGTATGGTTAGGACAAAAGAATACTTTAAACAGGGAGACGGTTGCAGATGAATAATGAGCTGTCCTACATAAAAGAGAAGATTTTATCCAGCAGGGAGACGCTGGGTGAGCAAGTCAAGGCGATGAAGAAAAAAGAATATGGGGTACAAGCCCTCATGACTGCTGACTGGGAGCAGTTGTTCATTTATATTGCCCAGAGCCTGGAAGAAGAGACGTTGGAAATTCATGAAAAAGTGAAGAACTGGTCGGAGAAAGAAGTGGAAAGCAAAATCAACCAGGGCGGGGAGTTATCCCAGTCGCTGCGAGCTGTACATTTCGTCCGTCGGGTCCTTTGGGATCACTTTCAGGAAGAGGTGGAACAGGACGTTTTTTCTTCTTCTGCGATTATAAAAGTAAGTAAAACGATCAGTTCCATCCTGGATGAAGTTACCCGTCATTTCAGCGAATGTTATTCAAGGAGCATCCAGCAGGAGGCAGAACGGAAAGAAACCAGACTCGCTGAATTGTCTGTGCCGGTTGTTTCCATCGTTGAAGGAGTGGCGGTTCTTCCTCTTATTGGAGAGGTCGATCCCCCAAGGGCAAGAATGGTGATGGATACGTCTCTGCGCCGGAGTATGGAACTGGATCTTGATGAGCTGTTCATCGATGTATCCGGGGTTCCGATCATAGATACGTATGTAGCCAACTACATTTATCAAATCTTTCATGCCTTGGAGCTTGTCGGTGTGAAAACGACATTGACAGGACTGAGACCGGAAATGGCCAAAACAATGGTGGACCTTGGGGTCAACTTTAAACGGATCCATACGAAAGGCGGCCTTGAACAGGCGCTTAGTGATCTGGGAATCCAGCGCCCTTCCAAATCGCTTGAAACGTAAAAAAACCTGTAGAAGGAGCCCTTCTACAGGTTTTTTTACAATTAGGAATGGGAAGGTTCAGCAACTTTTACGAGCTGTTTCCCGAGGTTGGTCCCTTCAAACAGTCCAAAGAAAGCGTCCGGGACGTTTTCGAAACCTTCGATGATTGTTTCTTCATACGTCAGCCGGCCTTCCTGAAGTTTCTGGGACAAGTATTGGAAGCCTTCACTGAAACGATCCTGATAATCGCCTACAGTGAACCCTTTAATAAGGGCGCTTGATTTAATAAGGTGGGACTGCATGCGAGGTCCCTGAGCGTTCGGTGTATTGTATGTGGAAATTGCTCCACACTGGGAAATCCGCGCAAATTTATTCAGGCGTGGATAAACCGCATCGGAGATCTCACCACCGACGTTATCGAAATAAATATCAATGCCGTTCGGGCAGGCTTCATCAAGACGGGAAGGAACGTCATCCGTTTTATAGTTGATGACTTCATCGACACCCAGCTCATCTTTTAAATACGCAAGTTTTTCATCAGAGCCGGCGATACCAACGACGTGGCAGCCTTCAATTTTACCGATTTGAACGACAGCTGAGCCAACAGCCCCGGCCGCACCGGAAACGACCAGTGTCTCGCCTTGTTTCGGCTGACCAATGTCCATCAATCCGAAATACGCGGTTAATCCCGGCATACCAAGGATACCGAGGGATGTGGTTACAGGTCCCAGACTTGGGTCGATTTTTCTCAGGGTATTTGGATCAGCCGTTGTGAACTCCTGCCACGGAAGCATGCCGGTTACGATATCTCCCGACGCAAGGGCATCTGATTTTGATTCCACAACTTCAGCGACAACGCCGCCTTCCATCGGTTCATTTAATTGGAAAGGGGCTACGTAAGACTTTGCATCACTCATACGTCCACGCATGTAAGGATCTACAGATACGTAAAGAAGTTTCACAAGGACCTCTCCCTGCTTTGGTTCAGGTGTTTCTGTTTCAGCGATGTTGATATGCTCATGGGTAGGCGCGCCTACGGGTCTTTCTACCAGCTGGATTTCTCGATTACTCATTTAATCATCCTCCTTTGTTTCTATTTTATCGTAACGCTTTTTAAACCCTGCTGAAAAGTAATAGGGCCTGCGTAATGAACATTCATTCAATGGAAGGGGATACATGTATGATGCCTGCAGAAGAAGGTGCCATCAAACGAATCGAAGGTGAAAAGTATATCACCATTGAAGATACAGGGAGATTGTCTGCAGCGGACATCTGCTCATTGGCAGATGTTCTTGAACAGGATGCTTCCCCGGGGCAGATCATTACGCTTATGCTGGAAAATTGTCCTGAAGCAGAAGTGTACCTGCTGAACAACGGCTTTACCAGGCACAACACGACCGTTTTTTACCGGACCCCTTTAAAGTCTCTGCCTTCTGTTTCCTCTTCATACACATGGAAGACAGTCTCAGAGATAGGGGAACCTTTATTTAAGAAAGTCTGGGAGCAGTCGATGAACGATTCTCCAAACGGAAAGTCGACGCTGACGATGGATGATCATATGGAAAGCGTCAAACAGGAATTAGGAAAAGGATACGAATCCTCCTGTCTGACCGTTTTTGAGAAGAGGCGGCCGATTGGGATTGTTATGCCTCATATTGAACCAGGAACAGAGAATGAGGGGCGGGTGTTTTATTTCGGACTGGTGCCTGAAGAGCGTGGAAGGGGAAAGGGGACGGCGTTGTTTTTTGATACTCTCCGCAGGTTGAAGCATGACTTCGGTGCTTCCTCCCATGTAGGTTCGACAAATATCCGGAACAAAGCGATGCTGAGGCTGTTCGAAAAAGCGGGTGGTGTCCAAGAGAGAGTCACGACAGCTTTCAGGAAACAAAAGTGAATGGACATCCGAGGATTGAAAAAAGGCTGCCGGGAATATTCCCGGCAGCTGGTTGAGAGCCCTTTTACTTCTTCACTTCTGCTTCTTTCAACTGCTGATACTCTTCATCCGTGAAGGCGCGGGACCTCGTAAGAAATCTTTTCCCTTCGACTCCTTCGAGAGAAAACATGCCTCCCCGTCCGTCCACAACATCTATGATCAGCTGGGTATGCTTCCAGTAATCAAACTGCCGCTTATTCATATAGAAGGGGGTGTCCCCGATTTCCCCGAGCCGGACATCCTGACTGCCAATCATCAGATCGCCTTCTTCGTAACACATCGGCGAGCTGCCGTCGCAGCATCCGCCTGATTGGTGAAAAAGGAGGGGGCCGTGCTTATTCTTCAGACGGTCGATGAGATCCAGGGCAGCATCGGTTGCTTTTACACGTTCCACCATCTTAAAGAGGTCTCCTTTCTTTTAGGAAGCTGAGGGGGATCAAAAGAACCCAAGCTTTTTCGGACTGTAGCTGACAAGCATATTTTTCGTCTGCTGATAGTGATCGAGCATCATTTTATGATTCTCACGGCCGACGCCGGACATTTTGTATCCACCGAAGGCTGCATGAGCAGGATAGGCATGGTAGCAGTTTGTCCACACACGTCCGGCTTCAATGCCGCGGCCGAAACGGTAGGCGGTATTCATATCCCGCGTCCATACACCAGCTCCGAGACCGTAAAGGGTATCATTGGCGATTTTCATAGCTTCGTCATGGTCTTTGAATGTGGTCACAGACAAGACGGGTCCGAAGATTTCCTCTTGGAAAATACGCATGCTGTTGTTCCCTTTAAAAACGGTCGGCTGCACATAATAGCCGTCCTTAAAGTCGCCGTCCAGCTGATTGCGTGCTCCACCGGTCAGGCACTCGGCACCTTCATCCTTACCGATTTCCAGATAGGACAGGATTTTTTCCAGCTGTTCAGAAGAAGCCTGGGCACCCATCATCACTTCAGGGTCCAATGGGTTTCCGGTTTTGATTTCTTTCACCCGCTTTATCGCACGCTCCATGAATTCATCATAGATGGACTCCTGGATAAGGGCACGGGATGGACACGTGCAGACTTCACCCTGGTTCAAGGCGAACATGACCATGCCTTCGATCGTTTTATCAAGGAAATCGTCATCTTCGCGCATGACATCTTCAAAGATTATGTTTGGTGATTTACCACCAAGTTCAAGCGTGACAGGAATGATATTTTGAGAAGCGTACTGCATAATCATACGGCCTGTCGTCGTTTCTCCAGTGAAGGCCACCTTGTTGATGCGGGGACTCTGCGCCAGAGGCTTACCAGCTTCCAGACCGAAGCCGTTCACGATATTCAGGACGCCTGCAGGAAGAAGGTCCTGCACCATTTCCATGAAATAAAGGATGGATGCGGGTGTCTGCTCGGCCGGCTTCAGAACGACCGTATTTCCTGCAGCCAGAGCAGGGGCGATTTTCCAAACACCCATTAAAAGCGGGAAGTTCCAAGGGATGATCTGACCGACAACGCCCAGTGGTTCTTTAAAATGGTAGGCGACCGTATCCTGATCGATTTCCCCGATGCTTCCTTCCTCTGATCGAATGACAGAAGCGAAATATCGGAAGTGGTCTACAGCAAGAGGGATGTCTGCATTCAAGGTTTCGCGTACGGCTTTTCCGTTTTCCCATGTTTCAGCGATGGCAAGCTTTTCAGCGTTTTCCTCCATCCGGTCTGCAATCCGGTTGAGAATCAGCGATCGTTCCGTGACGGATGTTGTGCCCCAGGAATCTTTTGCTTTATGAGCCGCATCCAAAGCCAGTTCAATATCCTCTTCTGTGGATCGTGCGACCTGACAGAAGGTTCTGCCGGTTACAGGAGTCACATTTTCAAAGTACTGCCCCTTAATGGGTGCTGTCCATTCCCCGCCAATGAAATTATCATAGCGCTCCTTAAACTGAACGTCCGACCCTTCTGTGTTTGGAAAAGCATAAACCATAGATCCATCCTCCTATTAAAATAATTTTGCAAGCGTTTACATTATCCTTCATTTTGAAACTACCATTAAGATGGAAAATTGTCAATTTACAGAAAACAAAACTGAAAAACAGCGCTCGATGCTTTGGACATTCTTGTTATAATAAGAGTATCTAGTGAAAAAGGAGCTTATGTATGACGACCAACCGAGTACTGCTTGTCGATGGCATGGCACTATTATTCCGCGCTTTTTACGCCACGGCTATGAGTAATTATTATATGATCAACAGCAAAGGCACACCGACGAATGCTGTCTATGGGATGATGAAGCATTTATTCACCGCTTTGGACACCTATCAGCCTACCCACGTCATCTGCTGCTGGGATATGGGAAGTAAAACCTTCCGGAACGATTTATATCCGGATTATAAAGCGAATCGGGGGGAGCCGCCTGTTGAGCTGATTCCCCAATTTGAACTGGCTAAAGAAACCGTCGCGGCCTTGGATATACCGAATGTTGGGCGGATCGGGTATGAAGCGGATGACTGTATGGGGACGCTCAGCCGGGTGTATAGTGAGGATTCCCAGGTTTTCCTGCTGACAGGAGATCAGGACCTCCTCCAGCTTTTGAAACCGAATGTGAATGTCGTCCTATTGAAGAAGGGATATGGAAACTATGCCGAGTATCATGAAGACAGCTTTTATGAGGAAAAAGGCATCACACCTTCTCAGATGATTGATTTGAAGGCCTTAATGGGGGATACGAGTGATAACTATCCAGGGGTGAAAGGGATTGGTGAAAAAACAGCCCTGAAACTTCTTCTGAAGTATGGAACTATTGAAGGCATCCTTGAAAATATCGAGGAACTGACGAAAGGGCAGCGCTCGAAAATAGAAGAGAACCTGGAGATGCTTCATTTATCAAGGAGGCTTGCTGCGATTCATTGTGAAGCAGAGGTTGACTGTTCTCTTGATGAGGCGCTGTTTTACATCGATGAGGAGAAAATGGGAGCTAAATTCGATGAGCTGGAATTTAAGAACTGGAAGAAAAACATTACCGGGATGTAAAAAGGAAAAGGCGGAAGCGGATGCTTTCTCCTCAGGCTGTAGAAAAATCCGGGTTATCCAGGCAGAGTTCTCCGCATGTCGTGTTGAGGGGACAAGTTCCGCTTATCGGTGGATGCTTGCCGCGGGCACGGCCTCAGCTGACTTGGTCAAGAAAACCATTTGACCAATTGGATCTTCGGCTCGCGCTGTTCCCGCAGGCCTCACCACCGAACGCTCCTCGTCCCGACGTTAGAATATAGAGGAGAGAGTGTGTGCCCTGAGCAGGTTCGCAGATTCAAAAGAACGGCATGGGCTGCGCTTGTGCGCACTTGCGTGGAAAAGAAAAAGAACAGGCGCTGATGACGGCTGCCTGAATATAAAAAAGACTCTCCTCCATCCAGCAAAGGTGAGCTGGGAGAAGGAGAGTCTTTGTCGATGTTAAAGAACTCTCAAGGAGCGGTGCCCCTTCCACTCCTGCGGAAGAACGAGTGGTCCTAGATCGCCGAGCGTGGGTTCTGCGAGGAAGCTCGGGCGCTCGTCCGCGGAAAGGGAAGGGGCTTTCGCTCCTGGCGGTAAGAAAGAAAAAAGCTCGTAAAGAAACAGGGGTTTCTCTACAAGCTGAGGAGGAAGCGGTTGCTTTCTCCTTTTTTTATAGTAAATCTTTTTTTTGGGTTTCTCTGTAGTGGTTGGCTTCTTTGTAGTACATGGCGGCTTTTTTGTACATGCGTTTTTCGTAATAGAGGTTGCCGAGCATTTCTACAAATTCTTTATAGTCTTTGTATTCATTCAACCGCCGGAAGTCAGGAATAATTGTATGCTCGAGCTTTTCCATGAAGGAATCTTCGAGTGTTGTTTCACTCACCATGTTCCTTAAGATATAAAACTTATGTTTGTATTTCAGGAGATTTTCCTTTTCCGACTCAGCCTCTCCATCCGCAATGTACTTCCAGCACTGGGGTAAATCATTACTATAGTAGCTGGTCAAAGCAAGCAGGTAGATCGTACTGGATCTGAACATGGTTTCCTTCGTATCGATTTCATAGGCTTGGTGCAGGTAGTGATAGGCATCAGAGTATCTTTCCTGATTAATATAGTTGATCCCCAGGTTGTGATAAATCCTTCTTTTTTCAGTAACAGGCAGCTGATATTTAGCGACCTTCAGCACTTTTAAGAGGAACCTTTCAGCAATTTGATGCACGCCGAGGGCGTTGTAATTAATCGCAATAATAATATAGTTATCAACCATGCGTTGATAATAAAGTGTAGCCTCATAGATCTCTAAGGCCTGGTAGGCATAGTAGGTGGATTCAACAAACGACCGGATTTTTGAATACGCTAAAGCTAAATGGAAATAAACCTCCCCGTCGTGGATGGGAAGTCTATTCATGAGGTGTTCGGCTTCCATAAAGTGCTTCAGGGCCTTCTTCAATTCCGCTGATAACAAGTAATGAACACCGACGGTTTTATGGAAAAAAAAACGATATTCTGGATTTGCACCGTCATAAATATTCGAAAGTTCCTTCATGACGTCATCCGTAAGGGTTTTTCCGATTTTAGTCATTTGATGGCGGGTGTGAACAATTTTATATAAGTTGGTCAATTCAATATTCTGGTTATCATCTAATTGATGGGTACACTCTTCATAGAGTTCTTCCATAAGGGAGAAATCCCTCATCTGGGCAGCCTCGTGCCAGGCATGCAGATTGTTGTATATTGCCTCGTCGAACTCTTCGTTAATATCAATCAGTTTAATTTTTAAGCGCTCGCCGAGCAGGCGGTAAATCTCTTCACTGGCATTGATTGTATCGTGCTCGATCTTACTCAAATAAGAGACCGAGCAGATTCCTGATGCAAGTTCTTCCAAGGTCATATTTTTAAATTTCCGATGTTGTTTAATTAATGAGCCTTTCATAATTCACTACTCCTTTAACGCATCAGTTGTTAACATTATAGCAGAGAATTATATTTTTCAATACTTTTGTCCTATGAAGTGACTTTGTGCCTATGCCTATTGCTTATGTATAAAAAAACCAGGCGCGCGGCCTGGTTTTTTTTGATTATAATGTTTTTAATGCCTCTTCAATCTGCTGGTTACCGGAAATCATTTCAAATGTCTTGTGATAGCAGTTCTGTTCTTGAAGGCAGGCAATCATTGTTTTCGCAACATCTTCTCTGGAAATCGTTCCAGCGTCTACTTTTTCACCGACCTGGATTTTGCTCGTGCCGGATTCATTGGTCAGACCGCCGGGACGGACGATGGTATAGTCAAGCTCCGTGGATGCAAGATAATCATCCGCTTCGCCCTTCATTTTCATGTAATGCTTCAGTTCCTCAGGCCCGCGTTCCGGTTCACCTGCGGCCATACTGCTCAGCATAATGAATTTCTTAATGCCGAGGTTTTCGGTTGCTTTGACGAGGTTGATCGCGCCATCACGGTCGACAGCTTCTGTCTGGTCAGCACCGGTACTGGATCCTGAACCGGCTGCGAAAATAACCGCATCCATTCCTTTAACCGCATACCCTACATCACTCTTGGTTACATCGGCAAGGACTGGTGTTCCACCAAGCTTCTCGACCGCTGCTTTTTGTTCTTCTTTACGAATCAGGCCGTAAGGCTCATGGCCGTCAGCTTTTAAATATTCTACTAATAGACGTCCGGTATGTCCGTTTGCTCCTGCTACAAGTACTTTCATGTCGTATACAGCTCCTTCTAGAATGTCTTCTGCTAATTGTTTAGCCTTTTCTCATCTTTCTCAAACATTCGAATTGGAAGGGAAGCAGAGTTCCTGATAATTGCACCGTGAACAGATGGAAGGATTGCTCTGCATCGGAAACTGCTGAAGGGGGAGGGGCTCATTTTTATCCGGATCGGCCAGGTACAGCTTCATCTGCTCCATACTGATTTGATAGAGGTGCTGGACATTGATCAGATCCTGATCGTCCAATTGGTGCTCCACATGTGTTCCATCAAGGAGATATTCGTTTCGGATAATGATGTCGTCCAAAGATGGAATTTCGTACTTTTGAAGCAGGTACAGGGCGTAGAGAGAAAGCTGACTGCGGTCTTCTTCGGAGGACTTTCCGGTTTTCCAGTCTACGATGATCCATTTATTTCTTGTGACATCTTTGTAGACAAGGTCCATCACAACAAAAATCTTCACACCGTCCGCTTTCATGAAACGAAAGGTTTCCGAATCGATGAATTCCATTGATTCTTTATTCTGAACATCCTTGAATGTCCGGCTGTTAAAAAAGTGTTTCACTACATGCTTCAGCCTTCCTGTAATTTTCTCCACCTTGGCTGCCGGCAGGGTATTGGACTGGCTGTAGTATATTTCATGAAGCATGGTGTAGTGTTTCGGTCTGTTCATCCACAAATGTTCTTTTTTTGTGGATTCAACAAAACCACGGTTCAGATGGTGGCGGATGTCATCCAAAAGATGATTCTCGCCCGGCAGGGGCTCATCCCTGCGCACTTTTTGCAGGGTTTGATAAATCAAATCGTGGACAATGCTTCCGAACAGCATTTCCAGATTGGTGATCTTCTTTAAACGATACGCCTGTCGGGCCAGCGAATCAGCCTGACGCAGCCATCCATTATGGGAAACATAGTAATCATAGGCGTATTTCCTGGAACAGGTCAGCATGGTCTTATGCCGCGAAAGAGACCAGGACAACTCGGGATATGGTTTGATTTCAAACATAGAAAAACATCCTTTTTTCACACATTCAGCTATATGGATTCATAAGGTTCATGATTCACGTATTGATAGGTTTCCAACGACACTTTATTATGAAGCACCAAAATGCCTTCATCCTCTAAAAGATTCCGCTGGACAGCCGCTTTTTCTTCATCCTGAAAAGCGATCCGCCCCTGGGCATTCACTACACGGTGCCATGGGAGGTGGTAGGTGGAGCTCATACTGTGAAGGATACGGGAAACCTGTCGGGCTGCGCGTGGGTTACCGGCCGTACGAGCTACCTGTCCATAGGTCATAATGTGTCCTTCGGGGATCTGCTTAATGATGGTTATGGTCCTTTCGGTGAACGGTTTCATCTTCACGTCTCCTTTGCCTTTATTCTACAGGATAGAAAAGGGGACTGGATAGCTTTGGACCTTTTGTTTTTGTTACAATTTATGAACAGAGAAGAAAGAGGAGGTCCATGATGGGACAAATACCAAGAGTCTTGAGTATCGCTGGTTCGGCCTCACAGGGAAGTGCAGGCATTCAGGCGGACTTGAAGACATTTCAAGAATTTGATGTTTACGGAATGAGCGCTGTAACAGCTCTTGTTGCAAATAATAGAAAAACAGAGCAGGGGATTTTTACACAGCCGCTTGTGTCTATCGAAGCTCAAATATACGCATCACTTGAGCATGTAGGCGTGGATGCATTAAAAACAGGGATGCTGTTTACGGAAGAAATCATTAAGCGGACGGCTGAAATCATTGAGGAGTCCCAGGTGGAGAATGTAGTGGTGGACCCTGTGATGGTCGGGAAAATGGGTTCACAGCTGCTGAAGGATGAGGCTGTTGAGACACTTATGAACGAACTGCTGCCATTAGCGAAAATCATCACGCCCAATCTTCAGGAAGCGGCCCATATGCTTGGTGTTCCGGTTCCGGAAACCCCGGAAGATATGAAGGCAGCGGCGCGTGATCTGTATCACCTTGGTCCAGAGTATGTATTGATTAAAGGGGGAGCGTTGAAGGATTATCCAGCCGTTGACATGCTCTATGATGGAAGCGGAATGATGGAACTGGAATCGGAACGTGTCCAGACAATCCATACAAGTGGAGCGGGTTGTACGTATTCTGCAGCCATCACCGCTGAACTGGCTAAAGGGAACAGTGTGGAGGACTCTGTCCGGCGGGCTAAGTCTTTCGTTACGACAGCCATTCAGCATGCGTTATCCTTTGACCGCGGCATCGGTTCCACTTATCATGCTGCCCACCGGCTTAAAGGATAAGCCCGGACCTGATGGAGTGCGGAATGATAAAAGGCTTGTCCCCAAGCAGGGGACAAGCCTTTTTGTTTAACCGTGAATACGGTCGTATTTATCAATCTGCTTTTTCTGAACAGCATCCCAGCGGTTTTCCGGGTGCTCTTTACATTCAGCTGTGCAGGCTGCGTGATGCTCTTCTTCACAAGCTTCGCAGCAGACATACTGGCGGTTGCAGACGGGATTGCTGCAGTTGATCATGCGGTCTTCCGCTTTTCCACAGTGCTCACATTCAGCGATGACCTTTTCTTCTACGTGGTTGACGGGAATAGAGATACGCTCATCAAAGACGTACATCTTTCCATCAAACAACTCACCTTTCACTTCCGGGTCCTTGCTGTACGTGGTGATTCCACCTTCAAGCTGGTACACATCCTCAACACCGTTTTTCTTAAGAATACCGGTCAGCTTTTCACAGCGGATGCCTCCCGTGCAGTAAGTCAGGACTTTCTTGCCCTTCCACTGGTCTGCATTTTCAGCAATCCATTCAGGGAATTCGCGGGAGTGGTTGACGTCCGGCTGAATAGCGTTACGGAAATGGCCGATCCGGTATTCATATTCGTTTCTGCCGTCAATGACGATCGTATCTTCATCTTTCAACATTTCGTTGAATTCCTTCGGCTTCAGGTGCTTACCTCCGAAGGTTTTAGGATCGATATCATCTTCTTCGAGGCTCCAGTTGACAAGTTCGGGCTTCACACGGCAGTGCATTTTCTTAAATGCGTGGCCTTCATGCTCATCCATTTTGAAGTGGATGTCTGCGAAGCGCTCATCGGAGCGGACGTAGTTCATATATTCCTCGACCTGTTCTACTGTACCTGAGACGGTTCCATTGATTCCTTCATGAGAAACAATGATTCGTCCTTTCAGCCCGAGATCCTTACAGAATTTCAGGTGGTTTTGGCAATACTCTTCGTAATCAGGAAGGTCAACATACTTATAATACAGCAGAACTCGATAATCTTTTGAGCTCATAAGTGATTCCTCCTATTGTTCTATCTATATCAGTTTGGGTTAATTAAAATTTTTCCATTCTCCATCATATTCGATTCTGCGGTAA
Organism: Halobacillus sp. ABH2_015; assembly: GCF_056158945.1. Taxonomy (NCBI): domain Bacteria; kingdom Bacillati; phylum Bacillota; class Bacilli; order Caryophanales; family Bacillaceae; genus Halobacillus; species Halobacillus sp. ABH2_015. The sequence continues at coordinate 3,254,264 of NZ_JBSWUG010000002.1, read as the reverse complement.
AATTCAAATGTCAGTTTTTTGAACGTTTGGAACTTCCGTCTTTCTTGTATAAAGCGCCAGTGTCAGAATGGACAGAGCCATAAGAACAATCAATATGCCGAATGGAAGGGAGAATTCAGACACCGTGTACGGCTGCTGCCTGAAATCCAGGAGAATCCCCGCAAGGACAGACCCGGACGCACTGCCGATAAACTGGATCTGTTGTTTAAGCCCGATTCCGGCCCCGATCTGTTCATTGGGCAGGATATGGGATACCTCGTTTGTTGAGCTAGACGACAAGCTGGAGAATCCAAAGCTTGTAAACATATACCCGGCCATAATGAGATAGGGGCTGAGCCCGGAGAACATGTAAAAGATAAAGGCGGCGATCATTAATAACACCTGTGACAATAATAGGATTCTGATGTTTCCGTAGCTGTCAATGAGACGGCCGATATACACCGCAGCCACAGCTGAAAGCATGGCTCCCGGGAAAATAATCAGGCCGATGGCTGCCGCTCCTTTTCCATACACCTGTTCAAGCATAATCGGCATCAGGAATAGAACAGCAAAGTGAAGCGTGAAACCGAGAAAACTCATATATAAGATTTTCCGGTACTGAGCATTCTTTAAAATCTCAGGTTGAATGAACGGTACATCTGTATGATTGATTCTTCTCCATAATAACAGGGCGGCCAGAATGCCCCCTGCTAAATACCACGGCGTAAAGGTGGAAAAGTATAAAAGGAAAAAGGTAGCCGTACCTCCAGACCATACAGCGCCCCACACATCAAAGCTTCCACGTTTCGTTGTTTCAGCCGGCATGACCCTGTAAAGGAGAGGAACGATGAATAGAACCATAACGGTGACAACAAATAAGAAATTCCAATCGACGTAGTCCGTAATAAATCCGCCGGCAACAGGCCCGAGACCAAAACCGAGGGAAGAGGAGGAAGCGATTAATGCATAAGCACTTCCCCGGCGTGCCGGCGGAATATACCTTCCGGCGAATACCATGGACAAGCCTGGGATAGCAGCGGCCCCTGACGCCTGTAAAAGACGGGCGGTCAGCAGCCATAGGTAGGAATCTGCAAAGAATCCCAGAATGGAAGATAAACTGAAAATGGTGATCCCGATCGTCAACAGATGACGGATAGGGATATAATCCGTTAGCCGCGTGTAGGTGATCGTAAAGACAGCCAGGACAATGGAATAACCGGAAACAATCCAGGCTCCTTCGGAAGGTTCGAGTGAAAACTCCCGCAGAATGCTCGGGAGTGCTATGTTAAACATCGTTGTATTCATGACAACAATGAGAACAGCAGCACTTAATATAAACACGGTTTTAAAATATTTCATAGATGGTTCTGGTGATGGTGACAACCTCATCACTCCCTTCCTTTTGGTTCTGTAATGCCGGGCCATAAGAAAAGCTTCCGATTCCCCAACGGGAAACGAAAGCTGCGCCTGTTAGATAACCTTGGCACCAAGCACGGTTTCAAAATGGGCCAGTGCCCATGCATGACCACTTTCATTGAAGCTGGCGGTCCCTTCCTTATAAATCGTAAGGGAATATCCGAGATTGTAAGCGTCCACTGCTGTATGAAGCACACAGATGTCTGTACATACCCCTGTAAGATGAAGGTCAGTAACGCCCCGTTCGCGTAATTTCAGATCGAGGTTGGTTCCGGCGAAAGCACTGTAACGGGTCTTATCGATGTATAGGACCGAAGAGCGGTCGGCATAGGTGGAATAGACCTCCCCGGTTTTCCCATACAGATGTCTGCCCTCTGATCCTCTTATATTGTGAGGGGGGAACAGCTTCGTTTCCGGATGATAAGGATCGTCTTGCTCATGAACATCGACCCCGTAAACAAGCATCTGCCCCTGCTCAACAAAATCCCTGCTCAACTTGGTAAGGAATGGGTCGAGCGCCTGAGCTGCTTTTCCACAGGTCAACGCCCCCTCATCCGCCACAAAATCGTTCGTGTAATCAATGACTAGTAGTGCACGGTTCATCGAATCCCTCCCGGAATGTCTTTACACCTATATTAACAGATAAAATCTGTTAGTGGCTGGATGCGTGATTGAAAACGGGTTTACGTTTGTGAAGGACCAAAAACAGCATGCCACCGGAAAGAAGAAGCAATCCACTGGTCACGAAAAAGACCATCGAAAATCCATATGCACCTGCAACCATACCGCCCATGGCGGGGCCGATGATGTTTCCTAGGAAACGGAGACTGGTGTTGTAGCCAAGGACTTCTCCCTGCATAGCTACAGGGGCTTGCTGTCTAATGTAAGCAGTTCGAACAGGAATAATGCCTCCGATGGAAACACCGAGAAGGAACCTTAATAGAACAAGCTCCCATATGTTCGTAACGAAAGCGGCCGGCAGGTATACGACACCTGCCATAACCAGAAGGAAGATGAGAATCTTTATATAACCGATCCGGTCTGCGATTTTTCCCCATTTTCTAGCCATCATTAAATTACCCAGTCCGGCAGCGGAAAATGCAATTCCGGAAAACAAGGCGAGGTTTTCCGGGCCGTGGAGTTCCCCGACAAACAAGGAAAGGATCGGTTGAATACTGAAGTGGGCAATCTGGACAAATAAGGACACCACCATAACCATTAGTAATAGTGGGTGGTGAACAATATGGCTGAGCACTTCTCTCGTGTTATAGCTGGTTTTCTCATCGGCGCTTTCCTTTTTCACTTTCTGCTCACGTACCCCGAAATAGACGATGATGGCTGAAAGGGCTACGGTAAAGGAAACGTATTGGAATGTAGCGGCGTAACCAATGGCATCGGCAATCCATCCCCCGAGCAGCGGTCCGAGGAGGCTGCCGGTAATACTCCCGGTCTGAAGCGTTCCCAGTACACGTCCGGCTGTCTCCTTAGGTGTCTGCGTAGAGATAAGGGCCTGGGACATGGGAATAAACCCGGTGAATACGCCCATAAATAAACGCAGGAAAAAGAGCTGCCAAACGGATGTGGCATGCCCCATAAAGAAGACCGATAAGCCTAGTCCGAGCGCAGACATGACGAGAATTTTCTTCCGTCCATATCGGTCTCCAACCTTCCCCCATATCGGTGAAAATATAAAAGCAGTGACAAATGTGACGCCGAATACCCATCCGGACCATGTCTGAACGTAGGCATCTGAGAAATTTCCGAATGTTTCAATGTACAACGACAAAAAAGGAAGAACCATCGTGATGCTTCCTGCAATAAAGAAATTTGCAAACCACATCACCCACACATTTTTCCGGGCTTCTGCTGTGCTGGTCTGCATGCTTATCCCTTCTTCCTATTTATTTCGACACCCTAAATATATACCATAACAGATAGGGATGAAAAAACAATCTGCTCATATAATAACGATGTTTTGGGCTTTTTTCGTTTTTCTTTATGAAGGAAAGAAAGTCCATTTATAAATGATTAATGTTAACGGTTGCATAACTTGTATATACAAATTATAATAAAGTCATATCATGTATATACAAGTTTATTTTGATGGTTGTTAAAAGCGTTTAAGAATAGCGCTTGGATACCCGTAGATGAACCTCGTTGTTTGGGAAGAAAAAATAACATCTGGAGGTAAGGATATGAATCACAAAAAACAGGCCGAAGAAATTTTAGAAGCCATTGGTGGAAAGGAAAACCTGTCGGCTGCCACGCACTGTGTCACTCGGCTGCGGCTGGCCCTGCATGATGAGGGGATTGTCGATCAGGAGAAACTGAATCAGATTGAAGCCGTCAAAGGTTCTTTTTCTACGAATGGCCAGTTCCAGGTTGTCGTAGGCCAGGGAACAGTTGATAAAGTGTATAAGGAATTTGTAGCACTGGCCGGTATTGGTGAGTCTACAAAAGAAGAAGTGAAACAAGCGTCAAGTGAAAAAATGAATCCGCTCCAACGAGCCATAAAAACATTGGCTGATATTTTCATTCCGATTCTGCCGGCCATCGTAACCGCTGGTCTGCTTTTGGGTATCAACAATCTGCTTACAGCACCCGATATTTTCTTTGATAATCAGTCTTTGATTGATGTGTATCCTCAGTGGTCTGATATTGCGAACATGATTATTATTATCGCCAATACGGCATTCGTGTTCCTGCCTGGATTGATCGGGTGGTCCGCTGTCAAGAAATTTGGAGGCAGTCCGATTTTAGGGATTGTTATTGGACTCGTTCTCGTTCACCCGGACTTATTGAATGCTTGGTCCTATGGGGAAGCTGTTTCCGAAGGCTCCGTTCCTACGTGGAATTTATTTGGTATGACGGTCGAGAAAATCGGCTATCAGGGTCAGGTGCTTCCAGTCCTGGCTGCAGCTTATCTGCTTACGAAGATTGAATTGTTCCTGCGCAAGCGGATTCCGGACAGCATACAACTGCTTTTCGTTGGGCCGATTGCTTTACTTGTCACAGGCTTTTTGACCTTCATTATCATTGGGCCGATTACATTTGCGATTGGAAACGGGATTACAGATGGACTTGTAGCTGTATTTGATACGTTCTCCTGGCTTGGCGGGCTGATTTACGGCGGCTTGTACGGCGTGCTCGTCATAACAGGGATGCACCATACGTTCCTGGCTGTAGATATCCAGCTTGTCGGTTCTACAGGCACGACATTCCTATGGCCGATGCTTGCCTTGTCTAACATTGCCCAGGGATCAGCGGCGTTTGCGATCTGGCTTGCATCGAAGGATGAAAAACTGAAGGGGCTTGGTGTATCGTCAGGAGTTTCCGCATGGCTTGGGGTTACAGAGCCTGCCTTATTCGGTGTGAACCTGCGCTTCAAATATCCATTCATTATAGCGGTCAGTTCATCCGCCATTGCCGGACTGTATATCTCAGCTCAAGGGGTGCTGGCTAATTCGATTGGAGTCGGCGGTGTGCCGGGCATTTTCTCCATCGTCAGCGATTATTGGCTGGATTTCATGATAGGGATGGCTATCGTCATCGTGCTCCCTCTAGTAGGAACGTATCTCTATGCAAAACGTAAAAAAGACGTATAAAACTATGAAATGGTGGTGAGGTCATGAATGAACAGCCCTGGTGGAAAAAAGCGGTTGTCTATCAGATCTATCCGAAAAGCTTTAACGATACAACGGGCAATGGAGTCGGAGATATCCAGGGGATCATTGAGAAACTGGATTATCTGAATGAACTTGGAGTGGATGTTCTCTGGCTGACTCCGATGTATAAATCCCCTCAGAATGATAATGGGTATGACATCAGTGATTATTACGATATTCATGATGAATACGGAACAATGGAAGACTTTGAACGACTGCTTCATGAAACGCACAAACGCGACATGAAGCTGATCATGGATATTGTTGTGAACCATACGTCGACCGAACATCAATGGTTTCAGGAAGCTCTTCAGTCCAAGGAAAGTCCGTACAGGGATTATTACATTTGGAAGGACCCTGTAAACGGTGGTGCGCCTTCCAATTGGAAATCCAAGTTTGGGGGGAGTGCCTGGGCCTATGATGAAACGTCCGGTCAATATTACCTTCACCTTTTCGATATTACTCAGGCAGATCTGAATTGGGAAAATGAACAGGTGCGCGGGGATATTTATGAAATGATGCGGTTCTGGGGAGAGAAAGGTGTTGACGGTTTCCGCCTGGATGTCATTAACTTGATATCCAAGGACCAGGAATTTCCTGATGATGATGGCTCTAAAGCTCCGGGGGACGGCCGTAAATTTTACACGGATGGTCCAAGGGTCCATGAATTCATGCAGGAAATGAACTGGGAAGTTTTCCAGCCTTATGATTTGATGACGGTTGGGGAAATGTCATCAACTACGATTGACCACTGCATCAAATATACGGCTCCTGAACGCAAGGAGCTCAGCATGACCTTTAACTTCCATCACTTGAAGGTGGACTATCCGGGTGGAGAGAAATGGACCGTAGCCGACTTTGATTTTCATGAACTGAAAGCCATCTTATCGAAATGGCAGAAGGAAATGAATGAAGGCGGCGGGTGGAACGCTCTATTCTGGTGCAACCACGACCAGCCGCGCGTCCTCTCAAGATTTGGAGATGACGTGAACTATCCGGAGGAATCCGGGAAAATGCTTGCGACTGTCATTCATATGATGCAGGGCACGCCTTATATTTATCAGGGAGAAGAGTTTGGAATGACCAATCCTAAATTCAACCATATCGATCAATACAGGGATGTGGAATCCCTGAACATGTATGAAGAATTTAAAGGAAAAGGGTTCGATGAAGATCAGATCCTTGCTGTTCTAAAGCAGAAATCGAGAGATAATTCACGGACACCTGTCCAGTGGAATGATAACTCGAATGCCGGGTTTACAGATGGAACGCCGTGGATTGAGCCTGCAGATAACTACAAAACCATCAATGCTGAAAAGGTCATGAATAAGGAAAACTCCATTTTTCATCATTACCGCAGGCTGATTCAGTTGAGGAAGTCCCACGATATCATTACGTTCGGGAATTACCAGCTTCTTACGCCGGAACATCCACAGGTGTTCGCTTATCTTCGGGAGTGGAATGGAGAAAAGCTGCTGGTTATCAATAACTTTTACGGAGAAGCTGCGACGTTCCAGCTGCCATCATCCATAGACAGTCAGGAAGAGATGGACGTGTTGATCAGCAACTATGAGGACGAACCATCAATCAGAAAAGAAATCTCTCTCCGCCCTTATGAATCTGTGGTTTATCATCTCCCAGGCAGGTAAAATGGAAGAGGGGGATAAACCTTGAAGAACAAATACGTAGTCATCTTTAATCAACTCGTGAAAAAGATACAGCAGGGGGTCTTTTCTGCCGGTGAGACACTTCCATCTGAACATGAGCTGACTGCTCAGTTTGATACATCCCGGGAAACGATCAGAAAAGCGCTGAATTTGCTTGCTCAAAATGGATATATCCAAAAAGTGCGTGGGAAGGGATCGGTCGTTCTGGAAAGGAACAAATTCAAATTTCCTGTTTCGGGTCTGACCAGCTTTAAAGAGCTGGCTGACCAGATGGGACAGGAAGTGAAAACGTCGGTGCATGAATTGGCGATCGTCACACAGGCCTCCCACATCCGAAGGCAGCTGGGATGTCCGGAAGATGCGAAACTTTGGAAGCTGATCCGCTCAAGAGAAATTGATGGAGAACGGATCATTCTTGATAAAGACTATATCCGTGAAGATTTGATCCCGGATATTACGAAGGAAACAGCGGAGCAGTCTCTCTATCACTATATAGAAGAAGAGCTGGGACTTGAAATCAGTTTTGCCAAAAAGGAAATCGTCGTCGAAGATATCACGGATGAAGACAGGGAACTGCTGGACTTGAATGGTCATCAGCAGGTGGTCGTTATTCGAAGTTACGTCTACCTTGCCGATACGACAGCCTTTCAATTTACAGAATCCAGACACCGTCCTGACAAGTTTCAATTTGTGGACTTCGCCAGGCGCACGAAAGCTTGAACAAAGGAGGGCCGTAATGGTTCTCCTTTGTTTTTTATAGTGAAAAAGGTAAAATAGGTGTAGCTAAAGAAATGAAAGAGGTGGAAAGATGTTCGTCATTGGTGCTACAAAAAAACTGCAGAATGAATTGAAATCCCCTGTTCGTGATTTGAATGATTATCAGGATGTCCCCGATTTATATAAATGGCATGCAAATATGATTACGGTGAAGGGTAGAAAGTGCCTGATGCTTATGAACAATGAAACAGGTATAAATTTGACGCTCTTCGGTTTGCAGAAAGAACAATTTGAGCATCTGGATAATGTGATTAAAGGCTCCCTTCAGCAGCTGTTTCAACTGCTGGATGTTGATAAGAAGGCAGCCTACTATATCCTTGATGCCACTGATGAAATCGTTTATACCAAAACGGATAACCGCAGTGTCATGGGCATGATGAATGAAACAAAAGCAAGAATCGATCATACCGTGCGTGACCTGTCTTACGAGGAAATCGACGCCGTAGCGTTGAATAAGGATAACAATGTATTCCCGATGAGCCCTCTGAAGAACCTGGATCCCGTCACCACTTTAAACAAATACTTTGAAGAGTAAATGCACACGGTATTCGTGTGCATTTTTTTATAAATAAGCCGGTGCCTCATTGGAAATTCCCTTGTTTTTCTTGGTCCGAATTGGGACAGACGTAAATAAGCTTCTTGGTTTTACATACGGTAAGGGGTATGTTATAAATTCAATATAAGCTTTTTAAGGAGGATGCGAACGATGTTTTTTAAATCATTTTTTGATGAAGAATTAGCTCAGATGTCTTATATGACAGGATGCCAGCGAACGGGTGAAGCTATGGTGATTGATCCCGCACGTGATATCAATCCTTATCTTGAAACAGCTGAAAAAGAAGGATTTACAATCACGAAAGTGACGGAAACACACATTCATGCCGACTTTCTCTCTGGTGCCAGAGAACTGGCTCAGCATACTGGAGCTGTTCTGTATTTGTCCAATGAGGGAGACAATGACTGGAAATACGAGTATTTAAATGAATTGAATCACGTGTTACTGAACGGGGGAGATCAGTTTTACGTTGGAAATATTAAATTTGATGTTCTTCACACCCCCGGACATACCCCTGAAAGTATTTCATTTGTCTTAACTGATGAAGGAGGAGGCTCCAAGGTTCCTATGGGGATTTTCACAGGAGACTTCGTCTTTGTAGGGGATGTCGGCCGTCCGGATCTGTTGGAAAAGGCTGCCGGTTCAGAAGGGACGTCCAGGCAGGGAGCGCGCCAAATGTTCCAGTCCCTTGAAGCTTTCAAAGAACTTCCTGATTATCTTCAAGTCTGGCCGGGTCATGGCGCAGGCAGTGCCTGTGGGAAATCATTAGGAGCAGTCCCTGCTTCTACGGTTGGCTATGAAAAAGCAAATAACTGGGCGCTTCAGCACACGGATGTCGATGAATTTACAGAGGAATTGATTGATGGACAGCCGGAGCCACCGAAATATTTTGGGATGATGAAAAAGCTGAATAAAGAAGGCCCGTCTTTGAATAAGGGAAGAGATATAAAGAAATTGACAGTGGATCAACTGGAAGGTTATCGAGGAAATGATACGGTCATCATTGACACGAGAGATAAGTGGACCTTTGCGGCAGGCCACCTTCCAGGAACGATCAATATTCCTTACAATCGATCTTTCTCAAACTGGGCCGGCTGGCTCGTCGACTATGACCAGTCCATCGTACTCATCGGTGAGGAAAGCCGGTTAGATGAAATGAAAAAATCACTGGAAGCCATCGGTCTGGATGAAGTTACAGCTTATGTTGCCCAATCAGATCTCAGTCAGATCGGAGGACTTGAAACTTATACGTCCATTACCCCGGAGGAACTGGAGAGTCACTATAAACAGGATGATCAATATGTGGTCATCGATGTGCGTAATCCAGGTGAATGGCAGGCAGGTCACATGGATCAGGCCCGTCATTTCATGCTTGGACATTTGAAAGACAACCTGGATGAAATTCCGAACGACCGGACACCAATCGTCCACTGCCAATCCGGGGTCCGCTCCGCGATCGCTGTCAGCCTGCTGCAGGCCAACGGCTTTAAGGACACCATCAACTTGAAGGGTGGATATGCGGCCTGGGAACAACAAAGGGATAAATAAATCCTGATGAAAACACGACTTTGGGAACAAGGTCGTGTTTTTTTTTGGCAAAAAAAGACCCCTACTCAAGAAAAGTAGAGGCGAAAGTTTGTATAGGTATAGGATTAGGGGAGGTGTTAATTATATAAAAATTAAATTAACACGTAAATTAAACTTGCTCAGCAACTAATGGTCTAGGGTAAGTTTCTACTGCGCTATCTGCAGTCATCGGAGCGGCGATAGATACAGCCAGACCTAGAACAGCGACAAATGCAATGATCTTTTTCATAACATAATTCCTCCTAAGTCAGAATGTTTATTTAACAATTGCATTGCTAACCTTAAATATTCGGAAGAGCGTTTATACATTCTCTGCCTTTCAAAGAGATCGGCTAAGAACTTAGAATACCTGATCACATAAACATGTTCCTTCTTTTTTTGAAAATATGGAAGGACAGTTTCCTCAATGAAGGGAAGTGTTTCAGGCAGTTCTTTCAGTAAATTGTAATACACCATAAAGTGCAGGTAGTGACTTTCAGAAGCAGTTTTTTCGACTTCCGATAAGCCTTTTTCAATCCATTCAAGACACCCGGATTTATCATCCAAGCGGTAGTGTTCAATGACCAGCCCGTGAATGATATTCAAGTACTCGTGATAATCATAAGTAGATTTAGATTCACGAACATATTCTAAACTTTTCTTATAATTATGAATGGAAGAATCGTGGTTTTCAATTCTGGATTCCAACACTGCAATGTTGATATAAACCAGTTTGAGTTGTTGATTATCTTTGGTCTGAGATGCAATCTTTTTAGCCAGATTATAATTTTCAAGAGATTTCGTATAGTTTTTCAACCGGCTGTAATTGATGCCTAGAAGAATGTGGCAGTCTGCACTTTTGGCAAGATCGTACTGGCTCTTATAAGCTTCCAAGGCCTGATCTGCATAGAAAACAGAGGCAGAAACATGATGAGCCTGGCTGGAACTTAAAGATAAGTGGTAATATAAATCGCTTATTTCCCACTTTTCGATGCCCGCTGAACTGATGTAGTTCTTGGCTTTCATCAACTGTTGAAAAGATTCATCAAAATTCCCTCGATAATATTCAAGCAGGCCGGAACTTACGTGAAAATAGTACTTCATTTCAACATCGAATGTATCTTCATGCTGTTTAATATCTTTCCATGCCTCATAAGCCTTCTCCACCTTGTTTTCTAATAAAAGATGGCGAATGCGGAAGAGCTCGAAAAATATATACAGATGATGATTGTTCAGCGTATCCTTTTGATGAGAAAGTTCCTCTCTCAATCTTTCCGCGTCTTCCCTTTGCTTGTAAAAAATCGTTTTATACCATTCCTTCAGCTTTTCTTTGGAAGGGTGGTTATAGGAAGAGTCGTGAAAATCAAGGCCGAGGCGTTCATACAAAAGTTCGAGTACCTCAGAGGCAGGAACGGTCTGATCGTTCTCAATCTTGGATAAATACGCTGGCGAAATAATTCCATCTGCGAGCTGGTTTTGTGTTAACCCTTGCTTCACCCGATGGAACCGAAGCACTTTTCCATATTCCATTTTCCACACACCTAGTTGATCAACTGTTGATTTGGGAGAACAATTCTCTTTCAAATCTATTTTTAGAATACATGTTCGTTTCATCATTTTCAATAAATTTCGGCAGTTTCCCAAGTCGCAGAAAAAATGGTACTTAAGAGGTGGTTTTTGAAGGTGACTTTCATAGAAGGGACAGAATGGGTGTCCATTAGAGGTTTTTCAAGGGAAAATATGGGTTTATGAGTAATGATACACGAGAACGGGTATAAAAGGTATAGGAAAATTTCATCTATTCTTGAAATATCGACCAATCAGTGAGGAGGAGTGATTCGTGTGGGATACAATGTCACACAGAAGCTGATCCAGGACCACTTAGTCGAGGGAGAGATGACGCCTGGATCGGAAATCGGTTTGAAAATTGATCAGACTCTTACGCAGGATGCTACAGGGACAATGGTGATGCTTGAACTGGAGGCAATGGGGATTGAAAAGGCTCAAACAGAGGTTTCTGCTCAGTATGTAGACCATAATTTAATCCAGGAAGACAGCAAAAATCCAGATGACCATTTGTTCTTAGAAAGTGCCGCCAAGCGGTTCGGGCTTTATTTCAGCCGTCCGGGAAATGGTGTCAGTCATCCTGTTCATATGCAGAGGCTGGCAAGGCCGGGGAAAACACTGCTGGGATCTGACAGCCACACATGTGCCAACGGCAGTATGGGCATGCTTGCCATGGGGGCAGGCGGCATCGATGTCGCAATGGCTGTTGCCGGTGAACCGTTTTATGTAAAGATGCCGAAAGTATGGGGCGTAAAAGTGAGCGGTTCCTTTCCGGACTGGGTCAGTGCGAAGGATGCCATACTGGAAATGCTGCGCAGGCACGGGGTCAAAGGCGGAGTGAACCACGTGTTTGAATATTATGGACCCGGTTTGAAAAATCTCACAGCCATGGACAGGCATGTCATAGCGAATATGGGAGCAGAGCTTGGGGCAACTGGAACGGTCTTTCCTTCCGATGAAGAAACGAAACGATTCATGAAGCTTCAAGGCAGGGAAGACGAATGGATAGAACTGTCACCGGATGAAGATGCCACGTATGATGTCCACGATGAATTGAATCTCTCAGAAATTACACCAATGGTGGCCAAGCCCTCCAGTCCGGGAAACGTGGTACCTGTTGAGGAAGTGGAGGGAGAAGGAATCTACCAGTCTTATATCGGTTCCTCGGCGAACCCTGGATTCCGTGATTTTGCGACAGCCTCCAAAATTGTTGAAAGTAAACATATAGCCGATGGCGTTTCTTTTGATATAAATCCGACCTCCAGACAAATGCTGATTGACTTGTCACAGGAAGGGCATATCGCTAATTTCCTTCAATCTGGAGGACGTCTCCATCAGGCGGGGTGTAATGGATGCATCGGTATGGGACAGGCACCTGCCACAGGACGGAACAGCCTGCGTACAACACCGAGAAACTTCCCCGGACGTTCCGGGACGAAAGAAGACAGTGTCTTTTTATGCAGCCCGGAAACCGCAGCCGTTTCTGCTTTGACAGGAGTCATAACGGACCCGAGAAAAGCCGGGTTTGACTATCCTGATGTGAAGGATTTGGATGAGCCGACCGTGGATACACGTCTTCTGGATGAACCTCTGCCCTACGAGGAGGCAAAGGACGTCGAATTAGTCAAAGGTCCAAACGTCGCCTCGATTCCTGAAATGGAGGAACTTCCGGACGAAATGGAGCTCCCTGTGCTCCTGAAAATGGGGGATGACATTTCGACCGATGAGATTCTTGCAGGAGGAGCGCGAGTGCTGCCATACCGAAGTAACCTGCCGGAAATTAGTAAGTTCACCTTTGAGATCGTAGATGACACGTACTATGACCGGGCGATGGAACAGAGAGAAAAGGGTGGTCATGCTGTTGTGGCAGGTGCCAACTACGGACAGGGTTCCAGCCGGGAACATGCCGCTCTGGCTCCTAAGTATTTAGGGATGAAAGTAGCGGTTGTCGAAGATTTTGCCAGAATTCACTGGCAGAACCTGGCCAACTTTGGCGTCCTGCCGCTTACATTCAAGGATCCGGCTCAATTGGAAGAGATTGAGCAGGGAGACGTTCTCGTTTTCAAAGGATTGAGAGAGCAGATCAAAAAATCGCCGGTGGTTGAAGCTGAAATTAAAGGCAGGGGCCAAACGATTAAATTGGAGCATGCCCTATCAGACAGACAAATGGACATTATGGAAAAAGGCGGTTTAATCAACTGGGTTAAATCGCGTCTTGAATCGTAATACAGATTGCATTTTAACGAAATCAGCTTGTAGGGGAAGGTATTTCTCTACAAGCTTTTTTCATGCTTTGGGAGTCTGCTTCCCCGTCTTTTCGGAAGGGAGGAGATGAGAAGAATAAAGAAAGCCTCGTACGGTTGGCGGATTGTACGAGGCGTATGCACAATGGAGCACGATTCATGTTCTGGAAGTATCCAGTGGAGCCAGCGTTTTTTCGATTTTTTCGCGTTCGTGCTCTAAGAACGGTGGAAGAGCCAGTGATTCACCCAGGTGTGCGGGGTCTTCATCAGTGGCAAATCCAGGTCCGTCTGTAGCCAGTTCGAATAAAATGTGGTTGGCTTCTCTGAAGTACAATGATTTGAAATAAAAGCGATCGACAAGACCGGAATTCGGATAACCGGCGGCATCGATGATTGTCTTCCACTTTGCTAATTCTTCTTCATTTTCAACGCGGAAGGCAACGTGGTGAACACTGCCCCTTCCAGGCTTTTCAGGTTGTGCATCCGGCTTTTCCTCCACATGGACTTCAGCTCCTGACCCACCTTCCCCTGTTTCATAAACCGTCCATTGATCATAGGCGCCGACTTTACGGAAACCGAGGACTTCCGTCAGTACTTTTTCTGTTTTAACGGCTTCATGAACGGTCAAATGAACAGGGCCGAGTCCAAGAATACCGCTGTCTTGAGGAATGGGGGAGTTTTTCCAGGGTGTTCCTGCACGTACGCCGGTGTTGTTCTGATCGGATACAAGCATAAGCCGCTGGCCTTCCGGGTCTCTGAACGCGAGCGTTTTTCTACCCAGACGTTCCTGTATCCTGTCTACATCAAGGTCGTAATCATTCAAACGCTTCTGCCAGAATAGCAGGGCTTCATCATCTTTCACCCGTAGAGATGTAGTGGAGATGCTCCTTGTTCCCGGATAGGTATGGCCGGCCCGGTGTATTTCGAAAAAGGTCAGGTCCGTCCCGGGATTTCCCTTTTCATCCGCATAGAATAGGTGGTACATAGAAGGGGAATCCTGGTTTACCGTCTTTTTGACGAGCCGCATCCCAAGCACACTTGTATAAAAATCATAGTTATTGGCTGCGGAAGCTGTAATGGCTGATACGTGATGGATGCCTTTTAACTCCATGAATGATCCTCCTCATTTACTTTGAATTCGAGATAATTATAACGCAGAGAGTCATGAGGTTCAACATGTGCGCTCATGACTTCCGTTCGTACGGAAAAATACGTGTCTGGACGGATTTGGAATAATAGGTGATCGGTCGACGCTGGAAATGTTCGGCAGGGAGAAAGTCCAGCAGATGATTCGTTCCTACGGCCGCTTCAGCTTTCTGCAGCATCCAATTATTATGAATAATGGGCCCTTTATAAACACGCTTCCCCCGAACCACCCAGAGGGCGTACCTTTCCGTCAGCCAGTATAAAAGTGAGCCTGGACGGGCCTGCATAGGCTCACTGAGTGTTTGGAATTCCGCATGAAAGTGGGCAGGTGTGTACCCTTTATGGGTCCGCCTGCTGGAAAACTGTGTGATCGAATCATTTTTATCCATCCGCATAGAGGCGTGGACGTAAGGAAGTCCGAAAGCGGTGCACGCTAAAAAAACCCCTAGAGGATGATCGGAGTCAAGGGTAATGAAATAAACCCCTGGTTCGCCGTTGTAGGAGACATATGTTCTTACATTCAGTTCCAGAAGATCCGTGCCAAACGGGAGTTTCGGCAGGCCGCGGAACCGGATATTCCTCATACGGAAGGGGACTACAGCAATCCAGGCTGAGCCGTCAAATTCGTCTATATCGAGCTCCTCAGGTACATGAGCCCGCAGTTCATCTACAGGGACGGGCCAGTGTATGAAATATAAATCATCCCAGTCCTGATGCATAATCCATCGGTTCTTATCCATGATTATCACCTCTGGTTAGCTTTACCCGCCCTGAAGTGGAAACATACATTCCGAAGGTGTTCAATCGGCTGTTCCGGTTATTCGAAAGAAGCGATTTCTCCTGCTTCTCTTTCCCTTTTCCTCATCTCATTCAGCAGAAGCTGGATGAACTCCTCCTCCAGCTTCAACTCCATGGCTTTATGAATGGCATCTTTCAGGAGGAAGGGAGATAGTTTATCAAAAGCCATAGCAGTTCCTCCTTCGTTACGTAAGCATTTCAACAGAAACTGTTGCCACACCTGTAATACTTCCAAGCTGATCGTAAAGAGGCTGGGCAAATACGTCATATCTGGTCAAGCCTTCGGATAGGGGAAAGGCGAGGATTTCTCTTCTCGCCATTCCATCGTCGATCACACGCTGCTTCAGCTTCATCAATGCTGTTGTGCCTTCATTAAAGTCCAGTTCCTCATCTGTTTTACCCATGACTACATTCATTTTAAAGTCCGGGTGGGGGTTGAACATCCATGTATAACGGAGGTTCAAATCACAGTGAGCAATGACTATGGGGGAATTTACGAGCGCTTTTTCGAAAGGTTCACTTAAGTGCTCGGTGTAAAAAAGAGATGGATTGATGTGCAGGTAAGACGCAATTTGAGAAGCAACCGTCATACTGGGGTTTCTGGTACCGTTCTCTATTTGTGCGTAATAGGCTCTATCAATATGAGCTCCTTCTGCAATCTCCTGCTGGGTGAGTGCCTGTTCTTTTCTTAAATTGATCAGCCAGCTTCTCATTTCTGGTTCATCACATCCTACTTTGCTTAGTTATATAATGAATTCTACTTATTGAAGAAAATTCCTTGTGGCATATTGCAACAAAATTCACTATATATGGTAGTGTATAGAAAAAAACATACTAGTCCTAGCGTTTTGTTCGCATTTTTTACATTTTTTGAGTTTTTTCGATAGAGGGGATGGAGAATTTGGTATAATCGGTGCGGCATGACATTCGTATATCGGGAAGCAGAGGGAGGGGGATAGGCATGACATGGGAAGTTTTAAACATCCTCGCCGTCAGTGCATTTGCTTTTAGTGGAGCTATTGTCGCACTGAACGAGAGGTATGATATATTCGGTACGTTTATTTTAGGAATCGCCACACCGTTCGCGGGAGGGATTATCCGGAACATTGCTTTGGATGTGCCGGTGATTCACGTATGGGATCAGGGATACTTATTTTACGTCGCATTAATCACCATTGCCATTGTGTACTTTTTTCCAAAAACGTGGGTAATGGCCTGGGACCGCTGGAATATCTATCCTGATGCTGTGGGACTCTCTGCATTCGCTCTGCAGGGAGCGTCCTTTGCTGTCCAGCATGAATTCCCACTGGGCGGAATCGTTTTCGCTGCCATCCTGACAGGAGTGGGCGGGGGTGTAACAAGGGACGTGCTGGCCCAGCGGCGCCCGATGGTGCTTCACCAGGAGATTTACGCGGTATGGGCAATGGTGACTGGTGTTGTGATTGGGCTTGGGTGGGTCGACCTTTACAATCCATTTCATACCTACAGCATTTTTCTACTGATTATCCTGAGCCGCGTGTTGTCGTATCATCTCGGATGGCATTTACGATTTCGGGATTTGTACCGCATATAAAAAAGCCTGTGTTAACCAGTTTGAGTTGTCCATTTGTCGTGGGAAGGGTCACGTTCCGCTTATCGGTGGATGCTTGCCGCGGGCACGCCCTCCGCGGAAAGGGAAGGGCTTTCGCTCCTGGCGGTAAGAAAGAAAAAAGCTTGTAAAGAAACAGGGGTTTCTCTACAAGCTGAGGAGTCCATCGTGGACTCCTTTTTTATATCTTTTAATATCGGAATAGATCGCCTGATAAGTAGCGCTCTCCTGTATCCGGAGCGATACAGACGATGACTTCTCCCGGTTTTTTCTGTTTGGCGGCCTGGATGGCAGCCCAGCAGGCGGCGCCGCAGGATGTCCCAAGGAGCAGCCCCTCTTCACGGGCCAGACGACGGGTGATGTCATAGGCATCTTCGTCGGTGACCTGGTAAATCTCATCATAAATCTCCTGATTCAATATACTTGGAATGAATCCCGGGCTTGTACCGACCAGCTTATGCTTGCCTGGCTGACCGCCCGACAACACGGGAGATCCTGCCGGTTCCGCAACGTGGATGGTCATGTCCTTGAAGCGTTTTTTTAATTCTTCACCGGTTCCTGTAATCGTTCCTCCAGTCCCTGCTGTGGAGACAAAACCGGCCAGCGGTTTACCGAGTTCATCCATTGCTTCGATAATTTCTGCAGCTGTGGTATGGCGGTGAGCATCAGGGTTGGCCATATTCTCAAACTGCATCGGCATAAAGCCGCCGTCGATTTCTTCGACCAGTTCTTTTGCCTTGGCGATGGCTCCGGGCATTTTGGCGTCTCCCGGCGTCAGAACAATTTCCGCTCCGTATGCTTTCAGAAGATTGATCCGTTCCTGTGTCATCGTGTCCGGCATGACTAGAACAGCGCGGTATCCTCTGGCGGCGGCATTCATCGCAATACCGATTCCCGTATTTCCACTTGTCGGTTCAATGATGGTGGATCCCTCTTTTAAAAATCCATCCTTTTCAGCCTGTTCAATCATATTGAAAGCAGCCCGGTCTTTCACACTGCCGCTCGGGTTGTACTTTTCCAGTTTCATATAAATATCTGCGCCACCCTCTGGAGCCAGGCGGTTTAATTTCACTAACGGAGTATCTCCGATTAGATCCGCAATGTTGTTGACTACGCGCATGAACGTCACATCCTTTTGTTAGACCTGTTGCTTTAAGTTTACCATAGGAAGTGGAGGCCATTCATCCGCTGTGCTCTCCCGACTGCTTCAAAAATTGTCTTCCACCATCTGTTGGGCGAATTGGAACGTATCTTTCGGTACGGAAATTTTAAAAGCCAGCTGGTTGGCATTCAGGTTGAAGCGGTCCACTTTCACATTGAAGTTACTGGCCGTTTCCATCTGGGTGACGGCAACATAGATATTTTCTTCATTCGGGTTCACGATGACCCATTCCGGCAGATTGTAGTTATCCTTTAAGAATTCCAGTACTTTCTTATTAGGAAGAGGCAGCTGTCCAAGAGAGATTTTCTCCTGTTCCAGAACAAGGTCGCCGTTTTCCTGGACCACAGGGTTTAATTCCACCTTGATGGGGACTACCTGTTCAAAAGCCTTGATATTTCCGGATAACGTAACGTTTTTGTCGATCGAGACGGAGTAATCAAATACGGTCTGGTTGGACAGCTCGGATAAGTATTCATTGGCGAGCTGCTCCATATTCTCTTTCGTTGAGACAATGGTGAACTCGGCATCGGTATTTTCTTTTCCACGGTCTACATTGACAAGGGTATACGAGCTCGGGAGAAAGACTAAAGCCAGAAGCCACCCGATGATCCCGATGTTGATGATGGCAAGGACCCAGAAGGATGTCCGCCATTTATTGTTAAGAAGTAATCGTTTCATTTATCATTCCACCCAGGTTATTCTTCAATATCTTCTCTAATATGAGCGAGTACGCGTTCTGCCATTTCCTTGTATCCCTGTTCATTGGGGTGGAAATGGTCTTCTTCCCATAGGAGTTCTTCTTCGTTTCCATCAAAGATATCACGGATAGGAATAAAGTGGGCCTGATCATAGGTGCCGATGATCCTTTCGCTCGCCTCGTTCCAATCGCCCATGATTTCTCCAAGCTCGGGGATGTTATCAAAATACTGGTTAAATGGATTGTACAGACCAACGAAGTAGATGGGGGCTTCGCCGTTCAAGTTTTGTGTCTTCTCAATAATTTCCTTGAGCCGCTCTTCATATCCATCGCGTTCGTTTCGGAAGTCCTGGTAGTTTAAATCTGTGAAGTTATCTTTAACCACCTTCATCACATCGTTGGCGCCGATGGTGATGAGCACAATGTCTGCCTGTTCGATGGACCGGGAAATATCTTCGTCTTCCATCCGTTCTAACATCTGGTCCGTACGATTGCCGCGTTTTCCGTAATTGATCACTTCAAGAGACGTATTGTTGTTAGTATTTGTGAAGTTGTCTTCAAGAATACCAACATAGCCGCCATTATCTGTCCCGTCTCCGACGCCCTGCGTCAAAGAGTCCCCAATGGCAACTACGGTCAAATCATTTTTTATGAAAAGGTCACGTGCGCTGTCCATGACACTTGTGAAAACGTCCCGCAGACCTTCGCCAAGGGCGTTTTCGTCTTCCTCTGTTGAAACTTCCTCCTGCTCTATCTCTGGCTGCTCTTCTACATCCGCGTCTCCTGTTTCTAACGGCTGTTCATCAGGTGTGCTGGATGACTCCTGCTCCTCTGGTGTATAGATAAAGGAGGCTGTTATAAAAAAGGCAAGAATGAGAGTAAGCAGGATGGAGGCTGTCCATCTCCACTTTTTCACGTTAGGATCCCTCCTGAGGGGGCGTTAATTTTATTATATGTGGTTTTATTTTTATGGGAAATGAAAAAGTTTTATCCATAATTATAGCATGACGCCTTTACAATAGACATACGTGAACGAGTGTTGGAAGATGAGGGTAGGGAACGAATTGGTTGCGGGAGGCGTTTGAAAAATGGATCGAAGTATGACGATTTCTGTAAGAGAGCTGGTCTCTTATGTGTACAGGGCTGGAAGTATTGATGAAAGGTTCCAGTCCAATACAGCTCTGTTGGAGGGAACAGCCATCCATCAGGAAGTGCAGAAGAAATATAAGGACGGAGATGAAAAGGAAGTTTTCCTTCAGTGTGAATATGCGTATGGAGAGCTTCGTCTGATTGTCCAGGGCCGGTGTGACGGCCTGCTTGAGGGAGAAGACGGGCCGGTCATTGATGAAATCAAGTCGACATCCGGGGACCTGGAGGAACTCGACAGTTCTTCTCATCCCGTTTACTGGGCTCAGGCAAAAGGCTACGCCTATATCTATTCTCTCCAGGAAAACCTGGAAAAAATCGATGTCCAGCTGACCTATGTGCAGAAACGGACGAAGGAAAAGAAACGCCTGCAGATAAGATTCACGCATGAGGAACTGGCTGACTTTATGGAGGAGACCGTGAAGGCTTATCAATCCTACGCCTCTGTCCTTCATCATCTGGAGGAACAGAGGGAAGCCACGGTTCCTTCCTTTTCTTTTCCGTTCTCTACCTATCGGACAGGCCAGCGGAAACTGGCGGGGAGTGTGTACAGGACGATTGAAGAAAAACGGAACCTGTTCGCTCAGGCCCCCACCGGCATCGGGAAGACGATATCGACTTTATTTCCGGCTGTCAAAGCTCTTTCTCTTGATAAAATGGACAGGATTTACTATTTAACCGCTAAAACGACGACGAGAGCGACAGCTGAGGAGGCACTGGCCAAAATGGAAGAGCACGGTCTCTCCCTGAGGTCGGTCACCTTAACGGCTAAGGAGAAAATCTGTTTTCAGGAGGAAACGATCTGTCAGCCGGATTATTGTGAATATGCAGATGGGTATTACGACAGGGTGAATGACGGCATTGTGGATGTACTGAGGAATGAGACGCAGCTTACACGCCCTGTGATTGAAGCGTATGCCAGAAAACACCGTTTATGCCCGTTTGAGTTTTCTCTTGATCTTACGGATGTGGTGGACGTGATCATCAGTGATTACAATTACATCTTCGACCCACGTGTTGCCTTAAAGAGGCTGATGCCTGACCGTAAGAAAAAAACAGCCCTCCTTGTGGATGAAGCGCATAACCTTGTTGAACGGGCGAGAGAAATGTACTCGGCCTCGATTTATAAAAACCCATTCAGGGAGGCTTCTGATTCGTGGGAAGACGAGGAGGGGGTCCGAAAGACCGCCCTGGCAGTGGCTGATGACCTGGAGCGCCTTGCCGGTTTCCAAGGTGGGGAGATCGTCATCAATGAGATCCCTGGAGAACTGGAAGAAAACCTGGAACGGTTCATTGGGAAAACGGAGCAGATCATCCAGGAACAAGCGGAGGACGAGCGCTCCGAATCTCTTGTTGACTTGTATTTCACCGCCCAGAATTTCCTGAGGATTTTTGAGTTTGTGGATGATCACTATCGTTTTATAGCGGCAAAAGGGGAAAACGGGGATCTGATGCTGAAGTTGTTCTGCCTGGATCCTTCCCACGTATTAAAGAAGGTGACAGATGGGTTCCGCTCCGGTACATTCTTTTCAGCCACGCTTTCACCTTTTGCCTATTATAAAGAAATGCTGGGAGGGACGAAGGAGGATTACATCCTTCAGCTTCCATCCCCTTACGACGCCTCTCAGGTGGATGTCACAATTACGCCGTTATCAACCCGGTATAAAAACCGGAATCAAACGGCCGGAATTCTGGCAGAGCGGTTGAAAGACCAGGTGGAAAGCTATAGTGGAAACCACTTATTCTTTTTCCCGTCGTATCACTACATGGAGCTTGTCTACCAAGAGTTCCGGCAGATGTCCCCTGTCGATGCAGTCATGCAGGAAAGGGGCATGGATGAGAGTCGGCGGGAGGATTTTCTTGCCCAATTCGTTCCAGGAGGGCGTCTGGCAGGTTTTGCTGTCATGGGTGGTGTTTTTTCTGAAGGTGTCGACCTCCGCGGAGACCGGCTGAATGGTGTGGCCGTCGTTGGTGTCGGTCTGGCTCCAAGAAACTTCGAGAAAGAGTTGATTAAAGACTATTTCAATGAGAAAGGCCGCCGGGGGTATGATTATGCTTACGTATATCCTGGAATGAACAAAGTGCTCCAGGCTGGTGGACGCTTGATCCGTTCGGAAGAGGATCATGGAGCTATCCAGCTTATAGATGACCGGTTTGTTTCTGGAAAATACACGAGTTTATTCCCAGAAGATTGGAGAAATTATCGAATTATTAAATAAAAAGATTTCCCGGGAAATTTATTGGCGGATACCGCTGTGCCGGGAATGGATTTTGTAGAAATGAGGGATAGATATGCCTTGGATTAAACCAGTGAAACAACAGCATATGAAAGAAATAAAAGGAGAAGATGAGCCTTCCTCTTTGTTTGACCGGCTTATTGCCAATGACCCCGGTTTATATGAAGCTTTTCTTCCACTTCAACAGGCAGTGAAGAATACCGGCCTTCCAGATGATTTGCGAGAGGCGGTCATCACGTTTTTGTCAATGAAAAATGGCTGCCGCTACTGTACAAAAAGTCATGCTTCCTTGTTAGAAGGCCACACAGGTGTGAATGATGTAGAAGAATGGCTGGATCATTATGAAGCATCATCCATGAGTGAGCAGTGGAAAGCTGTCCTGAATTATGCCGAACAGTTAACCGCCAAACCTGTAGAGGTGGATCAGGACAGCGTGAACCGCCTTACGAAAGCAGGCTTTAGTGTTCGTGAGATTGCTGTGATCAACCATACCGTGGCTTATACGAGCTATACGAATCAGTTGTCGATGGGGCTTGGATTGTAAAGGTTTAAGCACCGCTCGAGACTGGGATTTTCAGACTGTCGGGAACTTTTCCGGCAGTCTTTTTTTGGCCGCTGTGTATTTTTTCAAAAGGTGTGTGTTTGAAAAAGTTTATTGTAAACTAAAATAAATTAGTGTTGACATTATGTCAGGGTTTTTTTATCTTTAAGGAAGAAGTTGTGGAGGAGGAAAAATGATGAAGAAGTCGAAACTAAGCGTTTATGACATCACTTTAGGGAGTTTATTTGTTGCGCTGATGGCTATCGGTGCCAATATTACGGCTTACCTGCCATTTCTCCAGGTTATGGGAGTTCCTCTGACCCTGCAGACGTTTTTCGCTATTCTGGCAGGGCTTATGCTCGGAAGCCGTCTCGGGTCTTTTTCGATTCTCGTGTATGTTCTTTTAGGTTTGGCGGGAGCACCGATCTTTGCTGGGTTTAAAGGCGGGTTGTCGGTTGTGATTGCTCCGACGTTCGGATTTATTTTGTCTTATATTATTCTTGCTTATTTTGTAGGGAAAATCGCTGAATCCAGGCGGACGATGCCGAGGTACATGATGGCCGCTGCCGCCGGCATCATCATCAACTATTTTGTCGGTGTCCAATTATTTTATCTCGCACTGAATTTCTGGGTGGGAGGAGACGGGATCAGTCTCGCTCTGGCGTGGTCCAGTATGGTGCCGTTTATCATAAAGGACAGTATTCTCGCCGTAGGTGCAGTCTTGTTTACTCAGAGGTTGGAAAAGGCGTGGCTTTCCAAAACAAGACTCAGACAGGCGGCATAGTCCTGTCGTTTCATGAAAGAACGTAAGGTCCTGCCCGCATAGGGGACAGGGCTTTTTTGCCATTTTTCGGACTTTTGTGTGAGTTGGATAACGGTCTGGATTGCTATATGATGAAAGAAGATTCGAAAGGAGAGATGGAGAATGAAACATCGTTTGGATGAACTGGCTGCCTACCTGAAGGAGAAGGGTATTGATGCAGCTTTTATTAATTCACCGGAAAACTTCTTTTATTTAACCGGGTTTCTAACTGACCCTCATGAAAGACTGTTAGGATTGGTCGTCTTTCCGGAAGCAGACCCTATAGCTGTTCTTCCGGGAATGGAAAAAGCACAGCTGCAGGAAACAGGGTGGAGCCATGAAATCATTGGTTACGCTGATCATGAAAATCCTTGGACGTTGATGAAGGATTCTATGAATCAGGCGGGGATCACGAACGTACATCATGTGGGCATAGAAAAAGAAGTGCTTTCCTACGGGCGTAGTGAGTCCTTTTTTGCGTTGTTTGATGACGCAGAGGTTCTGGACATCGAAGGGAAATTAAACGAGATGCGTGTCGTGAAGGATGAGCAGGAAATCGCGGTTTTGAAGGAAGCGGCAGAACTCGCAGATTTCGGGGTCAAGGTAGGGACAGAAGCCCTGAATGAAGGGGTTACGGAAATGGAAGTCCTGGCGGCGATTGAGTATGAGCTTAAGAAAAAAGGCGTCGCTCAAATGTCCTTCTCCACGATGGTGCTTTTTGGTGAGAAATCCGGCCACCCTCACGGAAATCCTGGAGACCGTAGATTAAAAGAAGGAGACCTTGTCCTGTTTGATCTTGGAGTCGTCTGGAAAGGATACACGTCTGATATTACGAGGACCTTCGCTTTCCGCTCTGTCAATGAAAAGCAGAAAGCTATCTATGAAACGGTTCTGGAAGCATTGAATGCATCCCTGGCCATCAGTCGTCCTGGAACAAGGATTGGTGATCTGGATGAAGCGGCGCGTCAGATCATTACAGAAGCCGGCTACGGCGATAAGTTTCCACACCGGATTGGACATGGACTGGGAATCAATGTGCATGAATTCCCTTCTATGAGCCATTTGAATGACGGGGTATTAAAAGAAGGGATGACGTATACGCTCGAACCGGGCATTTACGATCCTGAAATCGGCGGTGTCCGTATTGAAGATGATGTACTTGTCACCCCGGAAGGATTTGTCACGCTGACAGAAACACCAAAAGAACTCACCATCATAAAGTGAATAGAGCAGCCGTAAGACGATCAAAGGAAAGGTGCCTGCAGAAGGCACCTTTCCTTTTTTTATTGTGTCTCTGTTATTGCTTGGTGTTGTTATTTAACATGTGAGCTCCTATCATCACCCCTTTCTGTCATGGGATTTGTAGGAGGCGGCCTTGAAAATGACTCCCTTTCCGTGGGGTACCGTGAGCCGCGGAAAGCGGACGGTTTTCCCTGCCATCCCATGCTCTGAGTAAATAGCAGACCGGACCCCTAATTCCAGACGGAAACGATTTAGTAATCGTTTGAAATATCAACCACAGACTTTAACAGAGCTTTTATTGTAGAAAAAGTGCGGGCCGGACGATCATTCCTTTTGTCTGTGAAATCAAAACAAACGAATGGGAGGGCTTTGGTTCCGGAAGGTATATAGATCTTTTCTCTCCTATGGAAAACGAGGGCGGAAGGGATATAAGCCTCTGGTCTTAGATAAAGATATATCCCCGGCTCATTACGGAAATCCTTCAGCACCGGTATGATAAAGACAAGAACAGTGCAGGGAGGGAAATACATGAAAAAGTTTCTGTTGTTCCTCGCAGGTCTGATTGCCCTTGGATTATTCATTGCGAACCTTGGCCCGATGATTCTGCTTGGTGTCAGTGTGTGGCTGCTTTATATCGTTTTCAAGCAGTTTGTGAAAAGTGACTCGACAGCCGGGAAGATCGGCTGGATGGTCGTCGGCTTGATTGTTTTAAGCGTCGCTGTTTCCAATGTTTACGCGGTCGTCGGCGTCGCTGCTGCTTTTGTCCTTTACTGGATTTATAAAAATTGGACAAGCCGTCCACGTGATCCCGCGTCTGAAAAAAAAGACGATCCATTTACAAATTTTGAGCGTCAATGGGCAGAGTTGAACAAATAACAAAGGAGATGGAAACATGGCCAACCTATTTACACGACTAAAGGATTCAATTACGGCAGATCTTCATGAGGCATTGGACCAAAAGGAACAGAAGAACCCGGCCGCTATGCTGAATCAGTACTTAAGAGAAAGTGAAAAGGAGACGGAAAAAGTCCGGAAGCTGGTGGAGAGGCAGTACCAGTTGAAGGATGAATTCACGAGGGAATATCAAAAAGCGTCAGATCTGGCTGAGAAACGTAAGCATCAGGCGCATGTGGCTGAACAGGCCGGCGAAACGTCCATGCATAATTTTGCGGTAAAAGAGCAGGAAGAATATGAATCGCGTGCTGAAAAGCTGAAGCAGTCTCAGGCAGAATGTGTAGAGCAGCTGGAGGCCCTTGAGCGTAAGTATGAGGAAATGAAGCATAAACTAAAGGATATGCATTTGAAACGGATGGCGTTTATGGGACGTGAAAATACAGCGCGTGCGCATCACACAATGAACCGTGTGCTGGAGGATGGCTCAGACAAGCCGTATTCCAGATTCTCTGAGATCGACCGTTACATGGAGGACCTGGAGTATAAGGTGAACAGTGCCTATTACCGTCATACGTTTGACAGTAAGATGGCAGAGATTGAGAAAAAGGTCCGGAATAAGCAGGAAGTGTCGGGGTAACTAAATCATGGTATGATAAAGGCGCAGTTCTCTGCGTCTTTCCTTTGTCTAAAGGGCGCAGGTGGATAAGAGGAAGGGGGAATGACCGCTGTGCTTAAAAGAATTTCAACAGATATGCTGAACACGATTTTAATCACGGGGGTGATTCTCCTGATTATTGAAATAGTGTTCTTTAACGGAGGTCTCATTTTTTCTGTCGGTTTTTCAGCCGTACTGATTTACTTCGGTTGGAAGAATTATAGACCGCTTTGGAGAAAAGTCATGTTTTGGATCGGGGCGGTCAGTCTCGGGCTGACTGTACTAAGTATGATTGCCGTTCGTTTTCTCGTGCTGGCCATCCTTTTTCTGGCGGTCCGTCATTATTACAAAACGAAGCAGCACCCGGAAAACGTTCAGCTTGGAGAGATGGACCAGGAACCGCATGACCCTCCGGAAGAACCTGTATTCACTCAAAAGTTTTTTGGGCGGCAGGCGACGCCCCCACATTCCTATCCGTGGCAGGATGTGAATGTGCACGGAGGCATAGGCGACCGGGTTATCGATTTAAGTGAGACCGTTCTTCCTTCGAACGAATCCGTTATTTCCATCCGTCATTTTATAGGCAATGTCACGATTTATGTTCCGTATGAGGTGGAAGTGACGATCCTTCACAGCGCCATCATTGGAAGAAGCTCGATTTTTCAGTTTAAAAAGTCCAGAATGCTCAATCAGATGACGTATTACCAAACACCGGATTATCAGGAAAATAAGCCCCGGGTGAAGGTGATTACGTCGATATTTTCCGGTGATCTCGAGGTGAAGCGGATATGAACCTTTGGCAGAGGCAGATTGGGTCGGGACTTTTCACGTTCTTTCTATTTGCTGTTCTCCTGACCGCTGTAACATTCGCCGCTTTTCCGGTAGAGCGGTGGTCAGTGCTCTGGACAAGAGAGGTGCTCGATCTTCCGTATGGATTTTTGATTCTGCTGTTATCCCTGTTTATGGGACTTGTAACCGGTACGGCCCAGGGGTGGTACTGGCGTCGTCAGCTTACCCATATCGAACAGCAGCTTGGAGAAGTCGTGAAAGGCAGTCCTCTGGAGACGGACACGGCGGATCTGGCAGAAGTGAAAAGAATTGAAGATCGAATGAAACAGCTGGAAGAGAAAATTGTGAAACAAGCCGAGCTTTCTCAACGTATGGTTACAGAAAGAGCGGAAGAACGGGAAAAAAGCCTTCAGGAAGTAGTCATACAAGAAAGGAATCGTCTGGCCAGGGAACTTCACGATTCTGTCAGTCAGCAGTTGTTTGCCGCTTCCATGATGATGTCAGCCATTAATGAGACAAAAGACCATGAGCGGGAAGGCGTGGATCGGCAGCTGAAGATGGTAGAGAGGATGATTCATCAATCCCAGCTCGAAATGAGGGCACTGCTCCTCCATCTGCGGCCGGTTCCCTTGAAAGATAAAACGCTGGCGGAAGGAATGACAGAGCTTCTTCAGGAGCTGATCCAAAAGGTGCCGCTTCAGATTGACTGGACGATTGAAACATTTCCATTAGAAAAAGGTGTGGAGGACCAGCTCTTCCGGATTCTGCAGGAATCGGTATCCAACACACTGAGGCACGCCAAGGCATCGACCCTTTCGGTTATGCTTCTGGAGCGTGATCAAACCGTTATTTTGAAAGTGATCGACGACGGTATGGGGTTTCATGTGGAAGAGAAAAAAACGAGTTCCTACGGTCTCCAAAATATGGAGGAGCGTGCCTTTGAAGTGGGCGGCGTGCTAAAGGTTGTCAGTGTGAAAGGACAGGGGACCCGGTTGGAAGTAAAAGTGCCCCACCGACTTAAAGGAGGTCAATCCTGATGATTCGAGTATTATTTGCAGATGATCATGAGATGGTCCGTATTGGTGTATCCGCCTATTTGTCCTCGCAGCCGGATATTGAGGTGATCGCTGAAGCAGGGGACGGCGAAGATGCTGTAGCGCTTGCCTTTCAACACCGGCCGGACATTATTTTGATGGACCTCGTGATGGAACATATGGATGGGATTGAAGCGACAAAGCGGATTACAGCCGAATGGCCGGAGGCGAAGATTATCATCGTCACAAGTTTTCTTGATGATGAGAAGGTGTATCCCGCTTTAGAGGCAGGAGCGGTCAGTTATATGCTGAAAACGTCAAAAGCAGAGGAAATTGCCCAGGCGATCCGTGCCACTTTTGAAGGACGGTCCATTCTGGAACCGGAGGTCACCGGGAAAATCATGACAAAGATGCGTCACCCCGACCAACGGGCGCTCCATGAAGATTTGACGAACAGAGAAAAGGAAATTCTGCTTCTGATGGCAGATGGCAGGACGAACCAGGAGATTGCAGAAGAGTTGTTCATAGCCTTAAAAACGGTAAAGGTTCACGTAAGCAGTATTCTTGGGAAATTACAAGTATCAGACAGGACGCAGGCCGTCATTTACGCATTCAAACATGATCTTGTCCATTAAATACATGAAAGAGTATACGAACACCCCGGCCATGCAGGCCGGGGTGTTTTCAGTGGAGGAAGGTGACGTAGACAAAGGCGGTAATCAGAATGAGATAGAAGATGACCAGTTTCCAATAGAGTCTTCTCATGCTTTTCCCCCTTTACTTCGGCCCGTCGTATTCCATTAAGTTTATGTGAAGGAGACGTAAAGAATGACAAAGTTTACCCCGTCGCTGTATCTGTGGGGAACCTGTTTGATACACTTTTCCTAACACCTGTGCTTGTTTCATGAGACTTTCGGGAATACAAAGAGAGAGGTGATTTGTATGAATTGGAACAATCAGCTGGCCGGGAAACCGGTATGGGATGGCGGAATATCCAATCGGGAAGCCAAAGAACGGACCGCCGCCAGAGTGAGCGGATATGTTGAAGATCAGCAGGTGATCGGCGTCGGTTCCGGGTCGACGGCTTTCATTGCTCTGGAAAAGATCGCTGAACGGGTAAAGAACGAGGGGCTGGACGTTTATGCCGTACCGACATCGAAAGAAGCGGAGATGAACTGTGCCTTGTTCGGCTTAAAGACGACAACATTGACAGCTGCAAAGCCCGACTGGGGTTTTGACGGAGCGGATGAGGTAGACAATGCCGGCCGGTTGATCAAAGGAAGGGGCGGAGCGTTATTCGCTGAAAAACTCGTGATGGCAAGCTCCCCTAAAACGTATATTTTAGTGGATGAAAGTAAATATGTTCAGAAACTCGGTGAAAAGTATGCTGTTCCTGTTGAAGTGGATCCGAGGGCTGTGCATCTTGTAGAAACAAAGCTTCAGGAATTCCCTTGTGTGGACATTCAGCTGCGGATGGCGGCGGCGAAAGACGGCCCCGTGCTCACGGAAGCAGGAAATCTCCTGCTGGAAGTGCGGTTCCAACACATTCATGATGAGTTGGAAAAAGAGCTCAGTGCCATCCCTGGAGTTATAGAAACAGGACTGTTCATTGGGTATCCCGTGGAAATTTTAACGGTTTGACGCCCATTTTACTTATATTTGTTGGTAACTCGTAATACTTTTTCTATAATAGTAGTAAATCCTTATTCAAAGGGGAATTCATTATGGGACTGCCAAATAGGATTGCTTACCAGGATCATCGCTACCCTCATGTTGTACTTGCGCCGATTGGGAAAAAGAACAAACATATTCGTTCCATCGGACATAAATTTGAACGGGGGTTATTATCCAGGCTTAACGATGCAATTGTGGATCATATCGGCAGGAAGTCTCTGGACACAACGTCCATCCAGAATTATCTCGGACTAACCGGAGATGCAGTTCTGCCTGTAGCTTTTCAAAAGGAAGAGAGGATCCATCCACATTTGCTGCGCCCAGAATTATTTTTATGGAAGTCCCTGCCTGAAGAACATGGACTACCTTTAAAAGATCAATATTTATATAACACAGATTTCACTCAGCTGTCCGCAGACCAGTTGTATGACCATGTCGGGGAAGTGCTGGATGATTATCTGTTTCTTTCTCACATCAGCACGGAAAGTCGTGAAGACTGGCTTGATAAAATAGCAGATGCGTTTCACCGGCATCCGATGGTCCAGCTTTTTCATCAAAAGCGCGACGTCATCGATGCGGTCGAAACAATGAATCAATCCTCACTCATTTCTGTGCTGAACTATCCTGAGGACATCGCATATTGGAGGCACCGTGTCGAAATCGTCATGCGCCCGTTCCGAGCTCTTCCACAGGCGTGGGTCGAGCAGGAACAAGGCAGCTGCCCCCATTCAAAATGTTTACAGTTCGATGCCGGGGAGAAAACGATCTGCTGCTACTGTGAAACGTGTGATTTCTGTCTTTATTATGACACGGTGGAAGATATGGTCCGTTTTCCTGAAGAGTTTGATGTGGAACGGGCAGCCAAGCGCACATCGACGATTGAGCAGCAGTTCAATGACATAGCGATACAGAACAGCAGGCTTCTCGAGCAGCTTGGCCAATTGAGAGCTTTGAAAAAACAGCTCAACACCGCAAGGAAATCCCTTGATGAAAGCCTGGCTGTCGTCAGCCGTATCGAAAAGTATCAGCGCAGAAAAGACGACCTGTCCGCCTATCCTTTACTGGACATGTATGACAAATTAAGCCGGGTTCATATTCCGGAGAAGCGGACCGATTCAGAGCTGCTGTGGCTGGCAGGTGTCCAGCTTCATGATGTCCGTATTCTTAAGGAGTTGAACCGCTGGCAGAAGGTCGTGCCGGAGCATGTCTACCCGAATACCCGGCATGTCCTTGAGGAACTGAAGGCGCGTCTCGAAGAAGTCCGCTACAATGATGAGGATATCATTCTGACCATCAAAGGAAGGTCCATCACTTATGCGGATACTCAGCAGATTCTTGACCTCATCTATTATTATGGCAGTGAATATCCGGTGCACACCCTGGTCCAGATGCTCGCGGGCAAGCCGACGAACAAATTAAGAAGTCTCTATCTTCATGAAACACGCTGGTTTGGTCTGTTATCGAGCTGGCCGGAAAAGCATATTCAGCGGTTGTTCACCCAGCTGGAAAAGCAGGGCTGGCTGATGAAGCAGCAGAAGGGTTATGCAATCAGTGATTATGCAGAGGAAGTTATGTAGAACAACGTTTTTTCATAAGAAAGACCTGCTTGTAAGGGCAGGTCTTTCTTTTCTGCATGCAGCTGAATCGTAAGCGTTTACTTGTGCTATAATTCATGTACAGCCAAGGTTCCGTCTTCCCTAGTGTATTCATCACGAGGCACGGGGAGAACAGGAAAACGGATAGTTTAAAGGAGGCCGCATACAAATGAAATCCATCTACCACAAAGCACTCGGGGAGCAGTTCCATAACCTTCATCCTGAGCTGCAGAAAAAATACGGATTAACGAGTAAGCAGAATCTTATGGTCCTTGGACAGGGCAGAATGACGGAAATCCGAGGAACTCCGGCGTTCGTTAGGCCGCTGATGAGTGCGGGGGTTAAGGATCACCTTCTCTTCAGAGAGCGTGGAAAAGATGTGCCGTTTACCCTCGAAAATTACGTCTATGAAGATGAAGAGGGCAGAGAAACGATCAGTTGGATCCGCCGCTTCTTTTTCCCATATGCCATCCGCGGTTTTGATTCTGCTGCGAGGTATGATGAAGAAAAACAGTGTCTTGTCGATCATCTTGGCCGTTCGGGCCTGGTAGAGGCAGAATTTGATCTTCACGTTACTTCAGAAGGCGGATTGTATATGGAGTCAAGAACGAATCATGTGGGAGGAGTGCTGGGCATGACCGGGCCTGTGACGTCCGTATATGAACATTATGAAGAAAAAGAAGGGGCGACACGGGTGCACGTCCATACAGAAGACCCTGTCCTCGGAACGCTCTTAATGTATGAAGGGCTTGTTCACACAGAATTCCTCCCGATGACGTTCCGCAATATCCCACAGCGTGGAGTACTTGACTAAAGGAGGTCCCACTCATGACCCAGCAACCGCCGAAAGGCAGTGAAGGCGTGCATACGGATTTTTCCGATCGGATGACTTATGGAGAATATTTACGTTTAGACCAGCTGCTTGATGCGCAGAAGCCGCTTTCTTCCCATCATGATGAAATGCTCTTTATTATGATCCATCAGGTGAGTGAAATATGGATGAAGCTGATGCTTCACGAACTCCAGGCAGCCATCCGGTCGATTCAACATGACGACATGCAGCCGGCTTTTAAAATGCTTGCCAGAGTCTCCAGTATTCAGAAGCAGATCATCCAAGCATGGGACGTACTGGCGACGATGACCCCGTCAGAATACATGGAATTCCGGGATCACCTCGGCCAGGCTTCGGGGTTTCAATCCTACCAGTACCGGATGATTGAGTTTGCTCTTGGGTATAAAACGAATGCTGTATTGAAGATTTACCGGAAAGATAAAGATCTTCACAATCGACTGGAAAAGGCCTATAAAAATCCCAGCTTGTATGATGTGACACTTGAGCAGCTGTCCAAAGCAGGTTTTGATCTCGATCCACAGGTGCTGAACAGGAATTATAAAGATGTGTATGAGCAGAACCCTTCGGTTGAAGCCGCCTGGGCAATGGTCTACAAAGATGTAGATCAGTATTGGCATCTGTATCAGCTGGCTGAGAAGCTTGTCGACTTGGAGGACAGCCTCCAGCAGTGGCGTTTTCGTCATATGAAGACAGTGGAACGGATCATCGGCCATAAAAAAGGGACAGGAGGATCCTCGGGGGTCGGCTACTTGAAGAAAGTTCTGGATCACCGCTTTTTCCCTGAGCTCTGGGACGTCCGCACCCACTTTTAATGTCAGAATAGGCTGAATATATCTGATTAATTAAATGATTGTTACATTTGTGTTACAATAGGTTGTGTGACTAATAGATAAAGAGGGAAGAATTATGAGACAACCTATTTTATATATATCACTGCTGGTCGTTTTAGTTGTATCAGGATGCTCATTTATCGCAAAAGCTAATGAAAATGATTCTAAACCATCTGATGAAACAGAACCAATGTACGATATCGATATGAAGACGGAACTCGTGGAGCATAATGAATACCACATAACCATCCACTATCCGCAGACAACCAACCATCAATTGAATCAGACGATTGTTGATTACGTCAATCAACAGAAGGCCGACTTTAAACAGGCCAGCTATCAGAATAAACAATCCGTGGAGGCTTCTGAATCCCATGAGCTTCACGTGGACTTTGAGATGCTCTATCAGGATCACCGTTTCTTCGTAGTCCGCTTCATAGAAACGATGGATGTAGGCGGAAACGAGGTTATCCAAAACCAGACCGTCATGAATTTTGATAAGAAGGACGGACGCAGGCTTGAGCTGGACGAGCTGCTCAAGAATGATCCGGAAGTGCTTGATGAACTGGCTGCATTGACAGAAGAAGCAATGAAGGAAGAGGAAGTCGCCACCCATTACCATCTACCTCTTCACGTGAATAAGGGAACATTTGAAGATGTGGCCCTTACCAAAGAAGGGGTGAGGGTCTATCTTCAGGCGGAGGACGGCACATTGGGATATGTACTGGTCGAACTTGAAGAAGGGCAGGATCTCATTCGGAAAGAATTTGTAGAAGCTTTGGAATCCGCTTCCGACGCATCGGAAACATCTTCTTCAGAGCAGGAGCAAAGCCCCGTGGAGGCTGTTTCAACGGATGACCTTGGGGTGGAAACCGGAGAAAAGAGAGCTGCTCTCACTTTTGATGACGGTCCTCATCCAACATGGACAGTGGATATTCTCAACCTTCTGGAGAAGTATGACGCCAAAGGCTCGTTTTTCATGATCGGAAAACGGGTGTCCTATTACCCGGAAACGGCCCGGATGGTGGCTGAGCAGGGTCATGAAATCGGAAATCATACGTGGGATCATCCCCGCCTCGCCCGGTTAAATCCGGAAGAGGTGGATGAGCAGATCCTCGCTGCCCAGGACGTGATCAAGCAGGCCGCGGGAGTAGAAACGGCTGGATTGAGACTGCCGTTTGGCGAGAATCCTCCAAAGGCTTATAAAGGCGATTGGAATACGGTTCCATGGACGCTCTATTCCGAAGAGTGGAGCGAACAGGAGCCGGAGGAAATAGCGGAAGAGATTATTTCACAGGCAGAGGATGGTTCAGTGATTCTTCTCCATGAATTAGAGAGCCGGACCCCTGAAGTCGTAGAGCTTGTGCTGGAACAGTTAACTTCCCAAGGGTTTCAATTTGTGAAAGTCAGTGATCTTCCATCATAAAAAAGACGGGTAGATGAACATCGTGTTCGTCTACCCGTCTTTTTTATGTTTTCTAGTCCTCATTCAGCTCATCTTTGATGAAACGGCCCCATTGTTCGAATTCAACGAGAAAGCCGTCGTGACCATAATCCGTAGGGATATGCCTGTGGACGGCCTTCGGTGCCGCCGATGAAAAAGCGGAAATCAGCTCTTCTGGATACAGCAGGTCGTGTTCAAAACTGAACGTGATCAAGTCTGCTTTATACTGAGCGGCGGCCGCTTTCCATCCTCCCCGGTTTCTCCCGATGTCATGGTTATTCATTGCATCAAGCAGGTACAAGTAGCTGTTCGCGTCAAACCGTTCTTTGATTTTATCTCCCTGATAATCCAGGTAGGACTGAATTTCATAAGTGTCTCCTCCATTGGACCGGTCAAACCTTTTTTCAAAAAGAGCAGGGCTTCTGTAAGTCACCATGCCGGTCATCCGCGCAATTTCAAACCCCTGCAGGGACTCATTCGTCGTGTAGTTCCCGTCTTGGAAAAAAGGATCGTTTTTAATGGCTTTCGCCCCGATATGATTGAAGGCGATGCCGTAATCACTTAAGTAGGGGGTGGCAGCCATAATCAGCAGCTTCTCCATAAAGTCAGGGTAGAGGAGCCCCCACTCATACGCCTGCATACCTCCAAGCGATCCTCCCGCAACAGCTTTGACCTGATGAATGCCCATCTTTTTTAAAGCCTCATACTGGGCACGGACCATATCCCGGATGGTCACTTTAGGGAAATGCTGACGGAATGGTCTGCCTGTATCCGGATTCATACTGGCGGGACCTGTAGACCCGTGACAACCTCCCAGAACATTGAAAGTAATCACTTGGAACAGGGAGGTGTCGATTGGCTCCCCCTCCCCGATTAATCCTGCCCACCAGCCGGGCTGCTCTTCCGTACCCACAGCTGCCTGGTTCCCGGTTAAAGCGTGGCAGACGACAATGACGGGAGCATGAGACGGGCCGGTGCGTTCGTAAGCCAGTTCGACAGATTCCAGCCGTCCGCCGGATTCGAAATGGAAGGGTCCCAGTTCAATCGTTTCCAAAGCTGCTGTCTGGCTGGCGGGGTTTTTTAAAGACATGCTTTCATTCTCCTTTCTGGCCATTATACAGTGACGAGTGTTTGAGATAAGTGGTGTCCTGAGCGGATCGAAACGATCGTCTCGTAAAGGCTCGCACCGGATAGGATTTGTTCATTTTTCAGGGAAGAAGCAGTTTTGGACCAGATGACCGATGGATTCGCCGACTGGGCCAGATCCGTTTGGTTTTCTCCAAGGGTTTCAAAGTAAAGAATATCGAAAGCTGGATCGTTCTGTTCCAGAATGTCTTCCACCTTTGAAAAAGTAGTCACATCAAAACCGAACCGCTCCAACTTGGAGGCTTCCTCCTGCAGGCCTCCCGGCTGATCAGGAATGACGCCGATCGTTTTCCGGCGGATGTTCCCATTGGACCGGTCGAGAGAGGAACGGAGAACGGTCTCCGCTGGATGAGGCTGTTCCTTATAAGGGCGGCTGTATCCATTGGCCTTTTCTATGGCTTGATCCAAGTCCTGTATAAGATCAGTCACAGATTCCAGACCAACCGACAAGCGGACAAGTTCTTCGGAAACACCGGACTTTTTCAAGTTCTCCTCATTCAACTGCTGATGGGTGGTGGATGCCGGATGGATGATCAATGATTTCGCATCACCCACATTAGCTACGTGGGACCAGAGTGTGGAGTGATCGATCAATTTACGACCGGCTTCGCGTCCCCCTTTGATTCCGAAGACAACCATGGATCCGGCTCCGCCTTTCAAATACTTTCGGGCAAGGTCATGAGTAGGGTGATCCTGCAGTCCAGGGTAATTCACCCAATCCACCCCTTCATGATTCTGCAGGTATGCAGCAATCTCATAGGCCTGTTCTGCATGCTTTTCGATTCTCAGGTGAAGCGTTTCAAGTCCCTGCAGGAGCAGGAAGGCGTTCTGGGGGCTCAGGCAGGCGCCGATATCTCTCAAAATCTGAACACGGAGCTTAACCGCATAGCCGGCAGGTCCAGCATCAATACCGAAGCGGATGCCGTTGTAGCTTTCATCAGGCTCAGTAAAACCCGGGAATTTTTCGTGATTCCAGTCAAAACGCCCGCTGTCTACGACAATACCGCCGATAGCTGTACCATGGCCCCCGATCCACTTCGTTGCGGAGTGGACAACGATATCGGCTCCCCAGGCGATCGGTTTGCATACATAAGGGGTGGCGAAGGTGTTGTCGACAATCAAGGGAATGTGATGGGCGTGGGCAATATCCGCTACCGCTTCAAAGTCCAGCACATTCAGGCTTGGGTTCCCGATGGTTTCAGCAAAAATCGCTTTCGTTTCAGGTGTAACAGCTTCCTCAAAGGCATTAGGATCGTTCCCATCTACGAAAACAACGTTCACACCATAGCGGGGAAGGGTGTGGACGAATAAGTTATACGTACCTCCGTACAAGTTGGAGGAAGTGAGGATGGTATCTCCGGCTCCGGCAACGTTCAGGACGGCCATCGTGATTGCCGCCATCCCGGAAGCTGTAGCGACAGCAGCGGCACCGTCTTCCAGAAGGGCAACACGCTGCTCAAATACATCGACCGTCGGGTTTGTGATTCTGGAATAGATGTTCCCTGGTTCGGCCAGGGCGAATAGGTTCTGGGCATGATCGGTATCATTAAATACATATGACGTTGTCTGATAGATGGGAACAGCACGCGATCCTGTTGCTGGATCAGCTTCCTGTCCACCGTGAAGCAGCTGTGTTTCATCACCGTATACATGATTTGAATTGGTCATTGTTTCATTCCTCCTTATGATTTCCAGGACATCCTGATCCTCGGTGTAGAGGGAAAAAGAAAAACCCTCTTCTGTAAGTAAGAAGAGGGCTTTTATGTATGCTTACCTCCCCTTATCTTTCAGATCATCTGATCTGTAGGATGTAGCACCTTTTCAAGTTTTCCTTGAAGGTTGCCGGGCGTCTCAGGGCCTAGTCCCTCTGCCGCTCACGATAAGAGTTTTCAATATTTAATTTATCTGACTTGTTTGAAATTATAAAGGGGTCCAGCTCTCTTGTCAATTCCCAGCTTGAAACAAGGGTGTTTAAATCTATAATAGGGCGGGAATGGATAATTAAGTCTATGTTGAAGGAGATGTTTTCATGAAGGAATATAGTGTAGTACCAAATAAAGATGTAACCGGATGGTTCGTAAAAATTGAGGACGTAGCTCCGACAGATTTATTTGATGAGCGTGATACAGCTGTAGAAAAAGCGGAAGAAATCGCGAAACAGAACAAACCGAGCCGCTTGTACATCCTTGACCAGAATCACGAAGTTGAAGAAGAGCGTACCTTTTAAAAAATCCCCGTCCAGGGGATTTTTTTATGGCTTCCTATGCTTGTTTTCCTGTGGCTGTAGTTTTTTTGCGTGAAACCGATTATGATGGGACACAGGTTGAGAAAGAAAGGAAGGACCGGAATGAATCATACATATGACGTGATCATTACAGGAGCCCGGGCAGCTGGGGCAAGTCTGGCTGTCCTGCTCGGGAAAATGGGGAAGCGTGTCCTGTTGATCGATAAAGCCGCGTTTCCGAGTGACACACTGTCTACTCACTTTATGTCCCATACCCGCTTCCTTGAGGAACTGGGCATCCTTCATAAACTGGAGAAGACCGGTTTGAGAAAAGTGAGCCGGATGCGGACGTATATCGGCCAAAGTTTTATAGAAGGACCGAGAGCGGATTATACGATTATACCTAAACGAGATGTCCTGGACCCTCTTCTGATCGAGCAGGCCGAGGCGTTGAGTTCCGTCACTTTTATGCCGCGTACGTCAGCAAGAGGTTTGATCAGGGAGGACGGGCGCGTTGCCGGGCTTCACCTTGAAACAGAAGGGGAAGCGTGGGAGGCCTGTGCAGCGTGGGTGGCCGGAGCGGATGGAAAGAACTCGAACATCGCTGCCTGGACGGAAGCAGAGAAGTATCGGGAAACGAAGCCTCTCCGTCCGGTCTTATACGGTTATTACACAGGCGTGGAGCCGTTAAGCGAACCTGTAACGGAGATTTTCCTGCATGAAGGAC
Source organism: Halobacillus sp. ABH2_015 (assembly GCF_056158945.1). Taxonomy (NCBI): domain Bacteria; kingdom Bacillati; phylum Bacillota; class Bacilli; order Caryophanales; family Bacillaceae; genus Halobacillus; species Halobacillus sp. ABH2_015. The sequence continues at coordinate 3,215,605 of NZ_JBSWUG010000002.1, read as the reverse complement.
GAATCGGCTTTGTATTTCCAATGGAGGAAAACCGGGATTGTCTCGGTATTGAAATCCACCCTGGGGAATTTACGGACATGATGAAAGCGCCGCAGGATACATTTGAACAAACGTTTAATCAATTTTACGGAATGAAGAAAAGGATGGAAGGGGCAGTTCTGCAGGGAAAGATTATCGGAACCCCCGGAATGCCGAACTTTTTCAGGAATGCTTATGGAGAGGGCTGGGTCCTCCTTGGAGATGCTGGTCACAGTAAAGATCCAAGTACGGGGCTTGGAATCAATGATGCGTTTCTACAGTCCTTTCTGCTGGCCGATGCTTTTCAGCAGATGGATGAAGGGGTGGATTGGAAAACAGCCCTGGATCGTTTTCAGAGTCGAAGGGATGAACAGCTGCTGCCGGGATTTCAGCTGACATTGGATTATATTCAATCGCTCCGGAAGTGGACAGACAACGAAATGGCATTGTTTCAAACCATCGCCGCCAACCCTATGGCGTGGAATAAGCTGATGCCTCATATGGGACGGCATTTGAAAGAAGACACCAAGGATTTCCCTCTTTTTTATCAATCGGTGGAAGGGGAAGCTTCCTCCTTCGGTTTCAGGAAGGATTAACTTCCTTTGAAGGCGAAATGGTTAAGAGAGGTGATGAGAAGATGGAATGGTCGAAAACATCAGCTTTCGAAAAGCTGCAGGAAATTTATACAGATAAAGTGATGCAGGACGAAAAAAGAAGAATCTTCCAAATGGTGTACCGCCATCTGCATGGCCATCTTGACGATCTTGCTGTGGAAACAGGTCTGACAGAAAAAGCTGAAAAACAATTGAAGTTTTTTAAAGAATACACGTTTATGCCGGGCGATAATCTTTTTCAGTCGATGCGCTGGGTCTTTTTGGTCGCCCGTGGAGAAAAACCGAGGGAAGCAGAAGAAACGAGGGATCACTTGAACCGGATTTACCGTTCGTTGTATCAGCCGGCCGGCTTGAAGAATCCGGCCATTCCTGAGACTTTCTGGGAAACGCCTCTCGGTGTCGCCTGTTTGGTGGCAGAAGAAGGAGTCGAGGCGGTTTATCCGATTCTTGATGAAGTTCTTGAAGTCGAAAAAATATAGGATGAATGGGGTTTTCTGCAAAGGAAGCCCAAGAGAAGGGGAGGGTCAAGGATGGAACATTATGAAGTGACGATTATCGGTGCAGGCCTTGCAGGAATAACAGCCGCGCGCCGTTTGATGAAGCAGGGACGTACAAATATCATGCTTGTCGATAAAGGGAAAAGTGTCGGGGGACGCCTCGCCACCCGCCGGATTGCGGGCGGCAGAGCGGACCACGGGGCCCAGTTTTTCACGGTCCGTACAGAAGAACTTGAAGAAGAAGTCCAGCACTGGGTGGAGGCCGGATGGGTAAAGGAATGGTTCGGTGACGACCACCCGCGGTACACGGCTGTAGACGGAATGAATGCTTTTGCCAAGCAGCTTGCTGAGGGTATCCCCACTTTATTGGAAACAAAGATCGAGAAATTATTAGAAAATGACGGGGGATACAGGGTCTACAGTGCAGACGGTTCTGAATGGCAGACGGACAGTCTGTATTTGACGATGCCTGTGCCCCAGGTTCTGGAGCTCTTCAGAAACAGTACCATGAGCATGCCTGAACCTGTGAGAAAACAATTGAAAGGGATCCTGTTTGAGCCAACGTATGTGGGATTGTTTGAATTCAACAAGCCTACAGAACTTCCTGAGCACGGCCATTTGGATCAAGACCTTCCTGAAGGTGTGGAACGGATTGTCGATCATAGTAAAAAAGGAATTTCCGAAGATGTGATCGTCAGTGTCTACATGACAGCAGACTGGTCCAGAAAATACTACGGTGAAGATTATGTCATGTCTCTGGTGAAAGAAAAGGCGGAGAACTATCTTCCATGGGACGACCTGGAGTCGGAGCAGTTGAAGCGGTGGAGGTATGCCCAGGCGAAGAAAGTTGTGAAGGAGTCCTGTCTTGATGTGAATGGAGACGGCAGACTCATCCTCGGAGGAGACGCGTTCCTCCGCCCGAATGATACAGCCGGCCGGACCCGTTTTGAAAGTGCCTATTTGTCAGGGAAAGATGCTGCTGCCCATCTGCGCTGGTAGAAAAAGTTCGTCCTATCCAGTTAGAGTTGTCCGCATGTCATGTTGAGGGGGGCACGTTCCGCTTATCGGTGGATGCCTGTCGCGGGCACGGCCTCCGCTGACTTGGTCAAGAAAACCATTGGACCAAGTGGGTCTTCGGCTCGCGGGCTCGTCCGCGGAAAGGGAAGGGGCTTCCGCTCCGGGCGGCAGGAAAGAAAAAAGCTTGTAAAGAAACAGAAGCTCCTCTACAAGGTGAAAGGTGTTCTCTCTAAGAGAACACCTTTTTATGTGACTTTCGGTTCGTATTTCTTCATGCGCTTCATGCGGGCCATCGTATAGACGGCAAGTCCTGCCCAGATGAATGTAAAGGCGACGCCATGCACCGATGTGAATGGTTCGTCGTAGAGGAATACACCGATGAACAGCATAATCGTTGGCGCGAAATACTGTAAAAAACCCACCATGGAAAGCGGAATCCGTTTGGCCCCCGCTGAGAATAAAAGTAACGGTACAGCGGTCACGACTCCGGCGCCGAAGACAAGGAGTGCTGTGAGCAATCCCCATTCTACGGATGCCCCCTGCCCGCTTAGCTGCTGGAGCAGGAAGAAAAGCGCAGCTGGTGTAACGATGAACGTTTCAATGGTCAACCCAAACATGGCGTTCAACGGCACCAGTTTTTTAAGCAGGCCGTATGTTCCGAAGCTGAAGGCCAAGAGCAGGGCAAGCCAGGGGACGGAGCCGAACTTTAGTGTCATATAAAGGACGCCTGTTCCAGCGAGAGCGAAAGCGAGCCACTGGGCTTTCGAGAAGCGTTCCTGAAGGAAAATCATGCCGAGCAGAATGCTGACCAGCGGATTAATGTAATAGCCGAGGCTGGCTTCAACCACGTGGTTGGTATTGACAGCAAGTATGTAGGTCACCCAGTTGATACTGATGGTCACAGATGCCAGTGTCATTCCGATCATCTGCCGCTTATTCTTTAAAATCCGTCGGCATTCTTTGAAAAACGCCTGCTGTTTTTGAAGAACCAAAATGATCAGCGTCATAAAAACAAACGACCAGACGATGCGGTGGGCAAGAATCTCAAAGGCGGAAATTTCCTGAATCCATTTCCAGTAAATCGGAAGAATGCCCCATAGAATATAAGCTCCGGATGTATAGATGATTCCTAGTTTTTGATCATTTTCCATCTCTGTCCTCCTTTCCATAAAAAACTGTTCGATGTACGTCCGAATCATTATAGCACCATTTGCAGAACAGAATGGAAAGAAAAGGCCTGAAGTGCCTCCTTTTCCCTTGAAATCGAAAAGGGTGCGCTTCAGGGCCACCTATGAAGAGGAACGGTTCTGAGATGATCAAAAAGTACAGGCCGGCCAATGGCCTCTCCGGAAGATACGGGCGGCTGACCAATGGCGGTGATCTGGAAGCATGAGAAAAGCTTGTAGATAAACACATGGTTTCTCTACAAGCGGTAAAACGTTTGTTATTGATTACGGCGTGTCCTGCGGCCGGTCTGCATCACCAAGGTTTTGAAACGGGAGTTCCGCATGGTTGTCGATTGCTATTCTCAGAAGCGGCTGATCGGCTGGTCCTTCCATGACAGAACCATCATAGGAAAAGCGGGACCCATGACACGGGCAGTCCCAGGAATGTTCCGCACTGTTCCATTCGACTTCACATCCAAGGTGGGTACAGGTGGTATCCAGGACGTGAAGCTGTCCCTCCTCATCCCTGAATGCACCTGCCCTCTGTCCTTTCCACTGGACAACCATTCCTTCCCCTTTCTTTAAACGGTTCGGTTTATCTTCCACCAGTTCGACTTTTCCTTCCACCAGGTGGGCGGCTACATCGAAGTTCTGGGAAATGAACTGCTTCATACTTGGATCTGACTTGAAACGGGATGGTTTGAAAAGCTCGTGGAACAAGGAGGTTTCCCCGCATACATAATCGGTAATCAGCTGGGCAGCGAGTGTTCCATTGGTCATGCCCCATTTTCGGAAACCGGTCGCAATAAAAATCCGGTCGTTTTTCCGGGTGATCGGTCCGATATAAGGAACCTTATCGAGCGTCGTCAAATCCTGGGCAGACCATTGGAAGAGCTTCTTCCTGATGCCGAACGTCACGGCAGCAAACTCCTCCAGCGCCCGGTAGTGGAAGCTTGTATCGATCCCCTGACCGGTCTTATGACTTTCTCCACCGATGATCAGAACATTCTTTCCGTTGTACTCAGCCGTGCGGATCGAACGTTTCGGTTCGTCGATGGACAGGTACATGCCCGCAGGAACTTCACGCTCAGGTTCGACAGCGATCACGTAGGATCTTTCCGCATACATGCGGGAAAAGTACAGGCCTTTTCCATCATAAAAAGGGAAATGGCTGCAGGAGACCATTTTCTCGCAGGCCACGACGGACCCGCCGCCGGTTTTAATTTCAAGGCGGTCTTTTTCAGTAACGTCAACCGCTTTCGTCTGTTCGTAAATTTCTCCTCCAAGTCTCACAAATTCCTCAGCGATGGCTTTCAGATATTTCACAGGGTGGAACCGGGCCTGGTTTCTCATGCGGAGTGTCTTTTCAGCATCCATGCTGAAAGGGAGCGTATGACCTGTACCACCGGGAATGTCCAGCGTCTGATAGGCTTCGTACTCCTTGTCCAGTTTCAATGCTCCTTTAGAGGTGGTTGCGAATAAAAAAGCGTCTTCTTCCGCCCAGTCGCAAGCGATATTGTACTTATCGACCCATTCTTTCATCGTTTGGAGAGCCTTTGTCTGTGCCTGGTAATAAAGGGAGGCGGACTCCTCACCAAAGTGTTTAATCAACTCGTGATAGATTAATCCGTGCTGGGCCGTTACTTTGGCTGTTGTATGTCCGGAGGTGCCGTTGATCAATCGGTCCGCTTCCAGAAGAATGACTTTTCTCCCGGTTTTAGCGAGCAGATAAGCCGTCGTTATTCCGGTCATACCACCTCCGATGACAGCGACTTCCGCAGATGTATCTTCTTTTAACGGTTCATAGGAAGACAAGGATGTATCTTCTCTCCATAGTGGTTCAGGTTGTGTCCACTGTTCATAATGTGTCATAGAAACCCTCCTGAGAGATGCTTTTCTTACAGTGTTTCCTTTCCTTACCAAATCATGTATCTGGAAAAAGTATAAGTTTTCGACAATCGCATGACATAATGAGGCTGCAGGCTTCTACCTGATCCCTGTATGGAAACTTTTGTAGTATAACCAGTGGGTATATGGAATCAGATGGAAGTGATAAACAGGATGGAAGTATGTGTGGCACGGCAGCCGATTTTGACGGTGGATGACGTATGAGCTTCTATACCGGAGTAGGGAGGAGAACAAGTTTGTGCCCATGGATGAGAACAAGGCAGCATCGGACGTGCTGATGAACAGTTTCGTTACAATCGGACTGGATCGGTTGTCCAATGATAAGCCCTGCTTTATTAATTTCATGGAGGACCTGTTGTTTTAAAAAATACCGGAATACTTCGCCCCTGAAGAATTGGTCGTTGAGATCCTTGATGAAGTGTCATTCAGTTTCGAGATGATCCAGGTGTGCCGTGAGTTGAAATCAAAAGGGTACACCATTGCTCTTGACGACGTTATCGATCCGGAAAGGGCCTTTATTTTCGAACTGCTTCATTACGTGGATAACCGTATGGTTACAGAAGAGAACCGCTGCCACTTGCAGAAGGGATTAAAGAAGTTGATTTTGAGTGGCTGGAGCGGCTCTTTCATGAACATTTCAATGAACTTAAGGACGGAGACGATGTGGAAGAACAAGAGTCTCTGTGATGAATATAGTAGGTAAGGGGGGAGCCTTTTCCCTCCTTTTTTGATAAACTATTAATGTAAACGCTTACAGAAAAGGGAAGGGGAAGGGTTATGAAAAAGACACATATGGAAACAAAGATGATTCACAATGAGCAGGCTGGACATAATGAAACAGGGAGCCTGACCACCCCGATCTATCAAACTTCTACATTTTCATTTGCTTCTGCTCAGGAAGGGGCGCGCAGGTTTGCCGGTGAGGAGGAGGGCTATATTTATTCCAGGCTCGGCAACCCAACCGTCGCCCAGTTTGAAGAACGAATGGCTGCTTTGGAAGGTGGCGGGAAGGGACTTGCCTTTGCATCTGGGATGGCGGCTGTTTCGGCCGTCCTTATTGCGCTTACAAAAGCCGGTGACCATATTGTCTGTTCCAATGGTCTGTATGGGTGTACGTACGGGCTGCTCAAGATGATGGAAGAGAAGTATGGGATTACTCATGACTTCTGTTCTATGGAGACAGAGGAGGATCTGAAGCAGACGATAACGGACCGGACGGCCTGTATTTTCGTGGAAACGCCGATTAATCCAACGATGAAAGTCATAGATTTGGAGATGGTGTCACGGACAGCCTCTTTGTCCCGCATCCCGGTTGTCGTTGATAATACGTTCTGCACGCCTTATCTTCAAAGACCGCTCGAACTTGGATGCGACGTTGTTGTTCATAGTGCAACGAAATATATAGGAGGACACGGGGATGTCGTAGCCGGTGTCGTCGTAGGGAGCCGGTCGTTTATGGAGAAGCTTGCTTCTTCCCAGCAGAAGGACATCGGCGGTATCTTATCTCCATTTGATGCGTGGCTGTTGATCAGAGGAATGAAAACGATGCACCTCCGCATGGATCGCCATAGTGCGAATGCGTCTGAAATAGCGGCTCGTCTGATTCGTCATCCGAGAGTGAAGCACGTGCATTATCCGGGCTTTGAGGATGACAGGCAGTCCGCGATTGTACAGAATCAAATGAAGGCCGGAGGGGGAGTCATCGCATTTGAATTGAACGGAGGACGGGAAGAAGCGGAACAATTCATCAACCGGTTGAACCTCATTAAGATTGCGGTCAGCCTTGGAGATGCCGAAACATTGATCCAGCATCCCGCTTCCATGACTCATGCGGTCGTTCCTGAAGAGCAGCGGAACGCCATGGGCATTCACGAATCGCTTATCCGTATATCCGTCGGACTCGAAGCCGTCGACGATATTTGGTATGATTTATATCAGTCCCTCTCGGAAGATTGATGAACGCGTCAAAGCCGTGACACCTGTCCGGCTTTTTTGTTTTGTTCGGCGTTTATCCTTTCCGGTGCAGGGAAAAGTAAAAGTAAAAGTAGCTTCATGAACAACCGTGAAACTAGCTTTAACATTTATAAAAACATAAAGGACGGTGCCGTATGTTTAAAAAATTATTCGGTAAAAAAAATGAAGAAGAGCAGCTGACTGCTCCTGTCAGCGGGAAAGTTGTCGCTCTTGATGAAGTGGACGACCCTGTATTCAGCCAGCGTATGATGGGGGATGGTGTTGCCATTGAACCTGCAGATGGAAAAGTGGTCAGTCCTGTATCCGGAGAAATCGTTCAACTGTTCCCAACCAACCATGCCGTAGGGATCAAAACGAAGTCCGGTGTTGAAGTCCTTGTCCACATCGGTCTTGAAACCGTATCAATGGAAGGAGAAGGTTTCGAAGGTCACGTGAAAGCTGGAGATCAGGTGAAAGCTGGAGACCATTTGATCACATTTGATATGGATCTGGTTAAAGAAAAAGCGAAAAGCACCATTACTCCTGTCATCATTACCAACTATGACGATATCATCGACTCTTTTGAACCATCGTACAGTGATCATGCAGAAGCTGGTCAGTCTACAGTGGCTGTCTTAACGACGAAGTAATAGGAAAAGCCTAAAATACCCTGGTGTTTTAGGCTTTTTTCTTTTTTATGCAGAAGATTTGAAGAAACAAAGCAATCTGCGTGGAGCAGCATGGCTGTCGGCTCGTATTCATCTGCTGGGATATGAATGGAAAATAGATAGAAAACGCTATATAATAGGTGGAAAGAATCAGGTGATAGGACGTATTTATACATAGAGGGGGATGACATTGACGGAGCGGGACGAGGAACTGAGAGAACTTGTAGAAGCAGAAGTACGTAAAAACAAAGAGAGTGTGGAAGGGGATCCTTACCGCCTCACGTACCACCATATGCCTGCAGCAGGATTGATGAATGATCCGAATGGATGGATCCAGTGGAACGGCACCTACCACTTGTTTTATCAGTGGATGCCTTTCCATACAGGCCACGGCGCCAAATTCTGGGGACATCGGACATCCAGGGATCTTATCCACTGGACGGAGCAAAAGCCTGCGCTTACGCCGTCCGAATGGTTTGATAAGGACGGGGCATTCTCTGGGAGTGCTGTTGTATCGGATGATCAGCTGCATCTTTTCTATACAGGAAATATAGATGGTGATGGAGACCCTGAAGAGGAGTATCAGTGCCTGGCTGTTTCGAGTGACGGGGTGACCTTCACGAAAAAAGGTGTCGTCGTGGAGCGTCCCGAAGGGTATACCAGTCATTTCCGGGATCCTAAAGTATGGCATCATGAAGGAAAGTGGTACATGGTTGTCGGGGCACAGACGGAAGCCAAGCAGGGGCAGGTGTTGTTATATCAATCACAGGACCTGGAAAACTGGGAGTTTATCGGACCTGCCGCAGGGAGTTTCCAAGGGCCGCTGCAAGCGTTCGGTTATATGTGGGAATGCCCGGATTTCTTTCATTTGAACGGCCGGGATGTATTGATTGTTTCTCCACAGGGGCTTGACCCGGATGGGATGGATTATGCCAACACTTATCAGAGTGGATTTTTCACCGGCAGTTTGGATTATGAGGCAGGGACCTTCGATCATGGCGCCTTCAAGGAACTGGACCGAGGATTTGAATTTTATGCGCCGCAGACGATGGAGGATGAGCATGGAAGACGCCTCCTTGTCGGATGGATGGGAGTGCCTGATCAATGGGAGGAGGATCACCCAACGGTCGATAACCATTGGATCCATGCCCTGACCCTTCCGCGGGAATTGACATGGAGGGATGGACAGTTGATTCAGTCCCCGGTGGAGGAACTGCAGGAAATGAGAGGGCCGGTCCTTCTGCATTCGTCCATCACAATTGAAAATGATCAGAAAGCTGTGAGAGGAGTAGAAGGGCGGTCCATAGAGCTTAACCTTGAATTTGAAAAGCTCGGGGATCAGTTTGCGCTGGAATTCTACCAATATGCCTCCCTCAGCTATAGAAAAGGCATTCTTACTTTATCGCGTCCGCGTCTGGATGAGCATTCCAAAACGGAATTCCGGAGAGTCCGTCTTGAACGGCCATTGGAAAGCTTACGTATCTTTGCGGATACATCCAGCCTGGAAATTTTCGTGAACGGGGGCGAGGAAGTGTTCACCTCGCGGATCTTCCCTCAGCCGGAAGAAGAGCATATATTGTTTACTTCACTTGGGGAGAGCACCTTCTCCATTGAAAAGTGGAATTTGTCAGGGTGGACACTTGAGCAGGGATGAGGCTCTGTCAAGCTTCCTGAACACTATTTCTGTATGGTAAGATAAGGATACGTATTTTGCACGAAGGGGTCATGTCTATGAGTCAATCTTCTAAAAAAATGAAAGCAAATGAACGGCGGGAGTACATCCTCACCCTGTTGAAGCAGCGGGGGATGCCGATTACGGGAAGTGCTCTAGCTGAAGAAATGAATGTAACGAGGCAGGTGATTGTCGGTGACGTTTCCCTGTTGAAAGCGGGGAACGAACCGATTGTGGCTACCAGTCAGGGCTACATGTATATGTCAGAGGCTAAAGAAGATCTGGCTTATCAGCGGACCATTGTCTGTCGGCACGAAGGAAGCGAGACAGAAAATGAATTGAATATCCTGGTGGATCATGGTGTCCACGTCCGGGACGTCGTCGTCGAACACCCGGTATACGGGGATTTGACCGCACGACTTCAAGTCGCAAACCGCCGCGATGTAAAGAAGTTCATTGAAAAAGTCCGTTCCACCAATGCTCCCTTTTTATTGGAGCTTACGGGCGGCATTCATACGCATACGATTGCTGCAGAGAGCAGGGAAGCGCTGGATGAAGCAGAACAGGCTCTTAAAGAAGCAGGAATTCTTTTGGAACATCAAGGATAGATGGGTACGAGACAGGCATAAGGTGAAGCGCCTGTCTTTTTTTATGGTATTTTTTACATGATTTCATTCCATTCCCAACCTTTGTGAGGTAGAGAATATGATATATTGAGAGAAATGGTGTTCATTAAAAGGCAGGTGTCTACATGATCGATATATTTCCAATTTTATTAAGTATTATTCTTGGCTTAAACGTCCTGCTCGCTTTGGCGATCATCTTCCTCGAACGAAGAGATGCCAGTGCGACGTGGGCGTGGCTGATGGTGCTCTTATTCATTCCTATTGCCGGATTCCTGCTGTACTTGATTTTCGGGAGGCGACTCAACCGGAAAGAAATCTTCACGTGGGATAAAAAGAGCCGTCTCGGTCTTCTTACGGCTGTCCAGGAGCAGTTGACGGCCATTAAGGAAGGACATCTGGAAGTTCAGCATAAAGACATTATTCCTTATGAGGATCTGATATACATGCATCTGAAAAACAACGATGCCCTTCTTTCCCAGAACAATGCTGTGCAGATCTTTACGGATGGGCAGAAGAAATTCCAGGCTCTTCTTGAAGATATTGAACAGGCGGAAAATCATATCCATCTGCTGTATTACATTCTCCGGGATGATAACCTTGGACAGCGGCTCGCAGATGCGTTGATTCGAAAGGCGAAAGCCGGTCTTGAAGTAAAGCTTCTTTATGATGATATGGGATCACGTCTTTTGAAGCGGGGCTACCTGAAGAAGATGAAGCAGGCCGGCATTCAGGTGGAGTCGTTTTTTCCTTCCTTTATTCCGAAGGTCAATTTGAAGATCAACTACCGTAACCATAGGAAACTGGCAATCATTGATGGGAAGATCGGTTATACCGGTGGTTTTAATATTGGGGATGAATACCTTGGCTTTAATAAGCGGTTCGGCTACTGGCGCGATACTCATCTCCGTGTCGAGGGGGATGCGGTGAACAATATGCAGACGCGTTTCATTCTCGATTGGAACCATGCCTCCCGCAGAGACATCGTATATGAAGAGCGTTATTACAAAGCGGAGCCAAAGGGCGACGTCGCGATGCAGATTGTTTCAAGTGGACCGGATTCTGAATGGGAACAGATCAAACATGGTTATCTGAAGATGATTCTGTCTGCAAAAAAACATGTGTATATCCAGACACCGTATTTCATTCCCGATGACAGTCTTCTTGATGCTCTCCGTGTAGCTGTTCTTTCAGGTGTCGATGTTCGGATTATGATTCCGAATAAGCCGGATCACCCTTTTGTTTACTGGGCGACTTATTCCAATATCGGCGACATGCTGAAGGCCGGGGCAACGGTTTATATTTACCAGAAAGGATTCCTTCATGCCAAGACGATTGTCGTGGACGATACTATCGCTTCCGTCGGAACGGCCAATATCGATGTACGCAGCTTCCGGCTCAATTTTGAAGTCAATGCCTTTCTTTATCATCCGGATGCAGCGAAAGAGCTGTCTGACCGTTTTCATGAAGATATCGTAGATTCGACTGAGCTCACTCTGCCGCTTTATCAATCAAGGTCAACGTGGATCCGTTTCAAAGAAGCGATCTCCCGGCTGCTGTCGCCGATCTTATAACGTAAAAACCCCTGCCTGTCATAGGCAGGGGTTTTTGGACTGTAAATATAGGATTTGGAGATCCCCATATGTCTTATGAATGGTCACGTTCCGCTTATCGATGGATGCTTGCCGCGGGCACGGCCTCAGCTGACTTGGTCAAGAAGATTACTTGACCAAGTGGATCTTCAGCTCGTGCTGTTCCCGCAGGCGTCACCACCGAACGTTCCTTGTGAGCTCCATACATGACGAGGTGGGCATCGGGCTTTTAATCAAGATAAGGTTATCTCCCTTCGTATGGAAAAATCATAGACGGGAAAGAGCATGTTCACTATAAGATTTTTGATGGTTTTCTAATGGTGCTTGAAAAACACGATGCTTCTTCTCCTTTATATCTGAAAAAAACCCCTGCACACCGTGTGCAGGGTTTTTTTGAGAGAGGTTGATTTGGTTTTACTTCGATCATAGAAAGGACGGAGCGGCAGGCATCAAACAAACAGGATAGGAGGGGGGGATCTCAGCTGTTTGGTGACACCGGCCGGCCTGTCGTTTCTGTACCTGCCTCTGTTCTGAAAAAGGAGGTTAGTCTTTTTCGGAAGCAGAGGCTCCACTTTACTTTGGCTGGCTGCTGAAACGGCCGTGCCTGCTCACCGGCATAGGGGTTGGGTTCCGATGAACAAGGCCTGACTGTTCCGTGTTTTCTGTTCGTATCCGTATTCTTCATATCTGTTCAATACTTACTGAGAGGTCAGTGTGAGCTGGACGGTGGTTGGGGTCCCGTCCCGATACACTTCAAGCTCTACATTATCTCCGTTCTGTGCTTGGCTGTAGAGATACTGCCGTAGACGGATGAGCGAGTCTACTTTATTCCCGTCGATGGCGGTGATGACATCGTAGCGTTCCAGTCCTGCTTTTTGAGCAGGGGAACCTTGCTCGACGCCCTGGACAAGGACGCCGTGGGTGATATCAGTTGGTAAACCCAGTTCGCTTTCCAGAACAGGATTTGGAATCTGGCTTACATCCTGCAGGGAAACACCCATATAGGGGCGCTGTACTTCCCCGTTGGTCTCTAAGTCTTCAATGACAGGTTTGGCGGCGTCCATAGGAATCGAAAAGCCAATGCCTTCGACTTCGGCCTGGGCGATCTTCATAGAATTGATACCAATGACTTCACCTTGTAGGTTAATCAGCGCACCACCACTGTTGCCCGGGTTAATGGCTGCATCTGTTTGTATGACTTCGGTCTGCCAGTCGGCCTGGTCGTCACCATTGATGTCCACCGGAATATTCCGGTTCAATCCACTGATGATTCCTTTAGTGGCCGACCCTGCGAATTCCATGCCCAGTGGGTTGCCGATGGCTATGGCTGTCTGGCCGATCTCTACGTCACCGGCATTCCCTAAATCGGCAACTTTCTCGACATGTTCGCTATCTATTTGTAAAACGGCCAGGTCTGTCAATGGGTCGCTGCCTTTTAATTCGGCTTCTGCTTTGGTCCCATCACTAAGGATGACCTCAAGGGCTGAAGCATTCTCAATAACATGATGGTTGGTGACGACAAATGCCTGATCACCTTCTTCTTTGTAAATGACCCCGGAACCTGTGCCGGCCTGTTGTGTTCCCTGAGCTGAACTTTGAATGTTGCTTATACCAACGACTGCCGGAGAAACCTCATTCACTGCTTGAGTGACATCTTCTTCGTTCTGTCCGATATTCACTTCATCAGCCTGTGCTGTCGGCTCTTCGGTGTTGATTTCAATAGAAATTCCTTTCCATTGAAAGACCGTCGTTACGATAAAAACAGCGATAATGGCACCGAGGACGCTGAAGGCCATCCCCGAACGTTTATACTGCTTTCTGCTTACATTCTTATCATCATCCAACATAGAGTAACGGCTGCCCCTTTCGTGAAGATCTGCTGGAATGTCTTTGGTGTTTCCCTCTGACAATTCTTATTATAGGCATGACTTATGGAATGACTTTGGAGAAAATGTGTAAAAAGTGTGTAATGGAAGAGGAAGTTCTGAAAATGTGAGAGAATAAAAGAAAAAACCAGGAGGAAACGTGATGAACCGACTTATTGGATTGGTGGAAGATGATCCAAACATCAGGGATATAGTAGAAGCCTACTTAAAGAAAGAAGGCTATCAAGTGATCAGCGTGGAAACGGCAGAAGAGGCCTGGGGAATATTCGAAGCGTCGTCTCCGGACCTCTGGGTGCTGGATATCATGCTGCCAGGCATGGATGGGTATGAATTCTGCAAGAAAATCCGACTGACTTCAGAAGTTCCGATTATCATCATTTCTGCCAAAGATGACGAAATCGATAAAATTCTCGGCCTTGAGCTCGGTGGTGACGATTATTTGACGAAACCCTTCAGTCCTCGGGAACTGGTCGCGAGGGTGAAACGACACTTGAAGCGGTGGGAAGCCATGAAGCCTCTTTCAGAAGAAAGGCTCGATGTGATCAAGGCCGGCGAGCTTGAACTGAGTGAAGCCGAAAGGCGGGCCTATTTCAAGGGAATGGAAGTGGAAGTCACGACAAAGGAGTTTGAAATGCTCCGCATTCTGGCTTCCCAGGAAAACCGGGCGTTCTCAAGAGAAGAGCTTCTTATTAAAGTATGGGGCGATGATTATTACGGCAGCGACAGAGCCGTCGATGATCTGGTCAAACGACTGCGGAAGAAGATGAAGGAACTGCCGATTGAAACCGTTTGGGGTCATGGCTACAGGTTGAGGGATCAGTCCTCATGAAGCTGCTCTATCAATTGAATGCAGCCTTCACTGCGTTAATCATCATCGTTATGTCTATTACAGCTTTTTTCGTTTATTCCTTATTAATGGATATGCTTATTCAGGATGAACAGCGCCAGTTGAAAGGCAGGGCGGAGCTCTTAATTGATTTGATTAATGACCAGGATGAAGACCGTACCCCGGAGTTATCCCAGTTGATTCAGGACCGCAATTATCCCATTTTATTGTTCGACAGCGACAATGGAGAAATCCTGTTCCGCACGATGCCGGCCGCTATTGCTGCTTCCTGGATGGAGCGGTATGAGGGAGAATTGGAAGGGGAGGAAGTGTGGGAGAGTGAAGGGGAGAAGTATGTGGTCTATGATTTCCCGGTCAATGCTGGAAACAGTCAGATTCTTGTGATGGCGACCCCGCTGAATGATCTCCAGGCGGTCCAGTCCGTATTTGCGATCCGGATGATCATGGTCTTTCTGATCGGCCTCCTTCTCGCCTTGATTGTCAGCTACATTTTAACGTGGAGGCTCGTTACACCGTTGACGAAGCTGAAGCAGGAAGTGAAAAAAATCGAGAAACGACGGTTCGATGATGTTAAACAGGTCCAGGCTTCCGGGGAGATCAAAGAAGTCGAGCAGAGCGTCCGGCACATGGCTGCGGAGCTTGCGCGTTACATCCATTCCCAGAAACAGTTTTTCCAGAATGCCTCCCATGAGCTGAAAACACCTCTCATGTCGATTCAAGGCTATGCAGAAGGAATACGGGACGGTATTTTCCAGGGAGAAGCGGCGGAAAAAGGATTGAACGTCATGGTCAGTGAAACGGAACGGCTGAAAAAGATCGTCAATGAAATGATTCTGCTTGCTAAGCTCGACAGCAGTGAAGATGTCTACCATCCTGAACAGACAAACATCACTGATGTAGTCATACAAGCGAAAGACAGACTCATTCCGCTTGCGAACGATAAGGATATGACCATTGACTTGAAAGGCGGCGATTCGTTTTATTCGTTTGTAGATCGAGAGCGTATACTCCAAGCAGTCATCAACATATTAAGTAATGCTGTCCGTCACGGAACCCATCATGTAACTGTAGAAATCGAAACGCAAGCCGAACAGATGCACGTCAAAATCAAAGATGATGGCACAGGGATTCCAGAGGCACTTCTCCCGCAGATGTTTGAGCGGTTCATCAAAGGGAAAGAAGGGGAAACGGGACTCGGTCTTGCTATCGCCCGGGCTATCATCGAGAGGAGCGGAGGGACCATCAAGGCCTATAACCGCGATGATCAACCAGGAGCCGTTTTTGAAATCCGTTTTCAAAGGAAAGACGAGCTTCTCTAACATGATATAATGTATCTCAGAGAACGATTCCACATGAAGGTGAGGAAAAAGATATGGATGCAAAACCTTGTATAGATTCACTGACCGTTAAAAATTCACATGTACTTCCTCCGGATACGAATACCCACGGAACCCTTTTCGGTGGAAAACTGATGGCTTACATTGATGACGTGGCTGCAATAGCTGCCGTCCGGCACTGCCGCAAACCGGTGGTCACCGCTTCCACTGACTCTGTCGACTTTCTTCAGCCGGTATTTGAAGGCGATACGATCTGCCTTGAAGCCTTTGTGACATGGGCGCATAATACATCCATGGAAGTATTCGTGAAAGCAACGACAGAAAACCTGCTGACAGGAGAACGGAAAGTATGCACTACCGCATTTCTATCCATGGTGGCTGTTGATGAAAACAATGACCCGACACCAGTACCGCCGGTGTACCCGGAGACAGAGGAAGAACAGTGGCTTCATGATCACGCCCAGAAGCGTCATGAGCACCGGAAAAGCCGTCGGAAGGAATCCAAGGAACTCGCTGAGAAATTCGGCACGAGTCTTCCGTGGCTAAGGAATTCCTAATACTAGACCAGGAGAGGCAGCGCTTCTCCTGGTTTTTTAATACCCGCATATCCATAACTTCGGCGGCTCCTGAAAGATACCGGACTTTCGAAACAGAAATATCCTGCTGCGGGAGGGGATCCTTTCATCGGAAAGGCAGTAGTGGTGAAATCCAATTGTATGATAAAATAAAAAAGTTGAACTTATTCATGTTTTTTTCCTTTATGATAAGGGAATACGTGTGTTAAAACAGGAAAACATTTACATTTTATAGGAGTGATCAGTGTGCAGGAAGTCTTATCCTTTTTGAATGACTGGATGTGGGGGACCATTCTTGTCGCCGCCTTACTGGGTGTGGGCTTATGGTTTTCAATACGTCTGAAATTCGCACAGTTTCGTTACATACCCGAGATGTTCCGTGTCTTGTTCGATAAACGGGCGATCTCGGCAGAAGGAAAGAAAGGAACTTCTCCTTTCCAGGCCTTCGCTATTAGTACGGCATCCCGTGTCGGTACAGGAAACCTGGCAGGTGTCGCTGCGGCTATTACTGTCGGAGGACCTGGTGCGGTCTTCTGGATGTGGATTGTAGCTATCCTCGGAGGAGCTTCAAGCTTTATCGAAAGCACCCTGGCCCAGGTCTATAAGGTTCCGGATAAAAACCAATACCGAGGCGGACCGGCTTATTATATTGAAAAAGGATTAAAAAACCGGACGCTGGGGATTGTCTTTGCCGTTACCATCACTTTTACATACGGTCTTGTATTCAGTTCTGTGCAGTCCAATACGATCAGGCTTGCCTTTGAAAACTCCTTTGATGTTGATAAATGGCTGATGGGGGCCATCCTGACTGTTTTCGTAGCTTTAATTATCTTTGGTGGACTCAAGCGTATCGCCCAGGTGACGCAGTACATCATTCCGATAATGGCGATCTTCTATATCATTCTTGCCACCTACGTCCTGTTCGGCAATATTGCTCAAGTACCGGAAATGATCGGCCAGATTTTCGCAGGGGCGTTCGGCTTCCGTGAAATCGCTGGTGGAACCTTCGGCGGTATGATTCTGATTGGAATTAAGCGCGGCCTGTTTTCCAACGAAGCCGGTATGGGTAGTGCGCCGAACGCAGCGGCTACGTCAGAAGTGACCCACCCGGTCAAGCAGGGACTGATTCAGACCCTTGGTGTGTTCACGGATACGCTGCTTATCTGTAGTGCTACAGCTGTCATCATCTTGTTTGCCGGGGGTTATGAAAACACCTCCCTTGATGGCATCCAGCTGACTCAGGAAGCTTTCGAATCCCAGCTTGGATCATGGGCAGCGGTATTTATCGCTATTGCCATTCTTCTATTTGCCTTTAGTTCGATTGTTGGAAACTATTATTATGGAGAAACGAACATCGAATTTATTAAAACGAGTAAAAGCACCATTTTCATCTATCGTCTTGCGGTATTGGCTATGGTTATGTTCGGTGCTGTCGCTGAATTTGACCTTGTCTGGTCACTGGCGGATCTAACGATGGGAATCATGGCCTTAATCAACCTGTATGCCATTTTCCGGTTGTCATCGGTGGCCTATGCAGCTCTCAATGACTATGTGAAACAGAAAAAAGCTGGGAAAGACCCTGTCTTTTATCAGGATCACCTGCCTGGTGTAGACGGAATGGAATACTGGAGAAGAGACCAGTCCTCTGAGAAGGAAGACGCATAAATTGATACAAAAGCTGTGGACGGGCGATGCCCTGTCGACAGCTTTTTTCTTCCCTCCCAGACCCTGTCCTCCACAGCAGAAGCGGCCGGTGTGATATGATGGGAGCAGATTCTTATTAAAGGAATGAGCGTAATGAGTGTAGTATCAGTCAATCAACTGAGTAAAAGTTATGGAGATAAAGATTTATTTGATGACCTATCCTTTACGATATCCAGCCAGCAGAGAATCGGCTTGATCGGTGTGAACGGGACCGGAAAATCGACCCTGCTGAAAATTCTGGCCGGTATGGAAACAGGGGATCAGGGCGATATGGATCATGCGAAGGATTTCACAGTGGAGTATCTGCCACAGGACCCTGAATTCAACCAAAGCCAGACGGTTCTGGAACATATTTATGACGGGGAAGCTGAAATTATGGTGCTGATGCGCAGGTACGAGCAGGTCATGCTGGAACTTGCTGAAAATCCGGAGGACACCGGCGTCCAGGAGCGGATGCTCGACCTGCAGCAGAGAATGGATGAAAAAGGGGCCTGGGGAGCGAGCACTGTAGCCAAGACCGTCCTTTCCAAGCTCGGCGTCACGTACTTTGATAAAAAAGTATCGGAGTTGTCGGGCGGTCAGAAAAAGCGGGTGGCCATCGCCAAGGCGCTTATTCAGCCGGCGGATCTTCTGCTGCTTGATGAACCGACCAACCATTTGGATAATGAAACGATCGAGTGGCTGGAGGAGCACCTTTCCTCCTACAAAGGGGCTCTTATGGTTGTGACGCACGACAGGTACTTCTTGAATAGAGTAACGAACCTGATCTATGAACTCGATCAAAGCAGTCTGTATACGTATGAGGGAAACTATGAAACCTTCCTTGAGAAAAAGGCTGAACGCGAAGCGTGGGAACTGCAGGCTGAACAAAAGCATAAAAATACCATGCGTAAGGAACTTGCCTGGCTGAAAGCTGGAGTGAAAGCGAGATCTACAAAGCAGAAAGCGCGTATTCAGCGGGTGGAAGCGATGAAAGAAGAGACCTTCCACACGAAAAAAGAAAATGTTGATATGGCTATCGGCTCATCAAGGCTTGGGAATCAGGTCATCGAACTACAGGGGGTCACCCACAGTTACGGCGGCCATAAACTGCTGGAGGACGTCGATTACTTAGTCGTCCCCGGAGAGCGGCTTGGGATCATCGGTCCCAACGGATCTGGAAAAACAACCCTCCTGAATATTATGGCGGAACGGATTACACCGGACGCAGGAAATGTTCACACAGGCCAAACCGTGAAGATCGGATATTACACACAGGATCACGGAGAGCTCGATGAAAGCTTGAAAGTGATTGAATACATTAAAGAAGTGGCAGAAGTCATTCGGACTGAAGACGGAACAGAGATTACCGCCGAGCAGATGCTCGAACGTTTCCTATTTCCACGACCGCAGCAGTGGACCTACATTAAGAGGCTCTCCGGTGGAGAACGCCGGCGCCTTTATTTGCTGCGCGTCCTGATGAGTGAACCGAACGTTTTGTTTCTTGATGAGCCGACGAACGATTTGGATACAGAAACCCTTGGCGTTTTGGAAGACTATCTGGAGCAGTTCCCCGGTGTCGTCATTACGGTTTCCCACGATCGTTATTTCCTTGACCGCGTCGTAAACCAGCTGCTTGCGTTTGAACAGCGTGGAAAACTGCGTCGTTTCTATGGAAATTATTCCGAGTACCTGGAAGCTGTCAAAGAGGAGCAGACGGTTTTGAAGGAAAATAAACAGCCGTCCGCCCAGGAGGAAACGAGAAGAGGGAACCGTAAGCGGAAACTTTCCTATAAGGAAAAACAGGAATGGGAGACCATTGAAGACGATATTGCCGCTTTGGAAGAGAAGATCGAAGAGTTAAATGACCAGCTGGCTCAAGAGGCTTCCAATTATGACAAGGTCAGGGAGCTTACCGCTCAACAGGAAGAAGCGGAGGCGGAGCTGGAGCAGAAAATGGAACGCTGGGAAGAGCTCTCCCTCATAGTTGAAGGGCTTGAATAATGTTCAGAGAAAAAGGATGGCACCTTGAAAGAACGTGCGCCTTCTTTTTCATATATGCAGGGCAGTGGTCCATCCGACCCTGTCCCGCTTCCTTTCATATGTTTTGTAGTCATCGTTTTTTTGTGGAATAATGAATACGGATACACTGTTTAAATATAGGAGGTAGACAGATGAAAATGCCAAGTATGGATAAACTCGAAAAATATGCAGAATTGGCGCTTCGTACAGGCGTCAATCTTCAAAACGATCAGCTTTTAATGATCAATTCCACCATTGAAGGGGCGGAATTCACTCGTATTGTCGCCCGTAAAGCGTTTGAAATGGGAGCCAAGGATGTACATATTAACTGGGGAGACGATGAGCTGACACGCATGGCTTATGAGCACGCGGATCAGGAAACACTCTCCCACGTACCGGAATGGCAGCAGGAAAAATACACGTATTTTGCAGAGCAGGGAGCAGCCATCCTATCCATCCGTTCCACGGACCCGGATCTTTTGAAAGGGATTGATGCTGGGAAAGTAGCTTCTGCTGCTAAAGCACGCTCAGAGGCGATGTCCACATTCCGTAACTACACGATGAATGACCGGATCCAATGGTCGATCATCAGTATTCCTCTTCCAAAGTGGGCGAAGAAGATTTTCCCAGGGGAAGAGGAAGATACAGCTGTGGAGAAATTGTGGGAGCAGATTTTCAGCATCGTCCGTGTGGACCAGGAAGATCCGGTGGACGCTTGGAAAAAGCATAATGATACGCTTATCACCGCCCGTGAATATTTGAATAAGAAACAGTATCAGAAGCTGATTTATAAAGCGCCGGGCACTGATCTTGAAGTGGCGCTTCCAAAAGGACATGTCTGGAAAGGCGGACCGGCCAAAACGGCAGAAGGTGATATTTCATTTAACCCGAACATGCCGACAGAGGAAGTTTTCACAGCTCCTCACAAATACGGTGTCGATGGGAAAGTGGCGAGCACGAAGCCGTTGAACTACGGTGGGAACGTCATCAATAACTTCTCTCTCACTTTCAAAGAAGGAAAAGTGGTGGACTTTACGGCGGAAGAAGGAAGCGAAACCCTTCAACACCTGCTGGATACGGACGAAGGCTCCCGTCACCTTGGTGAACTCGCTCTCGTGCCTCATGAGTCACCGATTTCTCAATCCGGACTGATTTTCTATAACACCCTTTATGATGAAAACGCATCTTGTCACCTTGCGCTTGGAAAAGCGTATCCGAATAACGTGCAGGGCGGTTCCGACATGAATGAGGAAGAATTAGATCAGAATGGTGTCAACCACAGCCTCACCCACGTGGACTTCATGATGGGATCCGGGGAACTGGATATCGACGGTGTGCTTGAAGACGGTACAACCGAAGCCGTCATGAGAAAAGGCAGCTGGGCGATTACGTTTGAATAATGAATAGGAAGACAGCCGGGGACGTCCCGGCTGTCTTTTTTTGTTTCTTCCTGTTCATAAATACCATCCATAATGTGTAAAAAGATTATCTTAGAATAACTTCTGATTCAGTAATGGTATTGAATCGGCTGCTTTCTTTTTAAACATCGGCCGATTAGGGGAATGAATAAAAAAAGGAGGTGGCCGATTTGATCTATGATGCTGCTGTTGTGGGGGCTGGTTTCGGGGGACTGGCAGCCGCTGCGGATTTAACCTATAGAGGGTATAAGGTCGTCGTATTTGAAGCGTCCAACGAACTGGGCGGAAGCGCGGGTAAATTCGAGAGGAATGGTTATCGTTTTCAATCCGGTGCTACCGTTGGGATGGGGTTTGAGCCCGGAGGTGTACTGGACAGCTTATTTGAACGGCTGGGGATTGAGAAACCGTCAATGAAAAAGCTGGATATTATTATGGATGTCCACCTTCCGGATCGCATCATTCATTATTGCCGTGACCGGCATGAGTGGTATAAAGAGATGGCCCGGGTTTTTGAAGGACCCGGGAGCACGTTTGAGAATTTCTATGATGAAGTGTTCAAAGTAGGACATCTGGTGGATCAGCTGACAGACAAGCTTCCGGTGTTTCCTCCAAGGACATGGGGGGACTATGCTCAGCTTCTGACGCTTGTGAATGAAAATTCTCTCCGGCTGCTTCCCTATATGACACAAACCGTGGAGGACCGGCTTAAAAAACATGGGCTGGATCAGCATCGCATGTTTAGGACGTTTTTAAATGGTGAATTAATGGACAGTGTACAGACGAGTGTAGAAAAATGTCCTGCCTTTTTAGGTTTTGCTGCTCTTCAAACGTTTCATAAAGGTGCTTTTGCCGTCCACGGTGGTCTTGCTGAAGCTGCTGATAAACTGGCTGCCTATATTCGGGAGCATGACGGGTCCATTCTCATGAGGCATCCGGTTCACTCCATAGAAAAAGGAGAGGCAGGGTTTATCCTTCATTCCAAAAGGAATTCCACCTTTCAAGCCCGTCAGGTCATCCTGAACAATTCTGTTCACAACCTTCATGACACGTTAACAGAGGACCTCAGCTCACAGTCCTATATTCGTCCCCGGAAAGAAACAGCAAAGAAAGCCTGGGGGGCGTATATTATTCACGGCGGTGTAGACGCAGACGTATTCCAAAATACGGATGTGCTGTACCATCAGTTTATCGATCCCGATCATCCGGATGACCTCCATAATGGCGGACAGTTCTTATTGTCATTATCGGACCCGGAGGATCCTTTGATGGCCCCCGAAGGGAAGCGTTCGTTCACCCTGTCCACCCATACCGACATTTCTCCCTGGTGGGAGTCCGGCCATTATGAAGCCGAAAAGCGTTGGATGAAGGAGAAACTCATACGGACCGTGGAGCACTATTTTGAAGGGTTCACTGATCAGCTTGACCTTGTCCTGCCGGGTACACCCGTCACTTTTCAAAAATGGCTGCGCCGTAAAGATGGGAAGGTAGGCGGTTATGCACCTGCTGGAAAATACAGCTGGCTGTCCAGTTACTCGATAAGAACCGGCATCCCTGATTTGTATCAGTGCGGGGATACCGTTTTTCCGGGTGCCGGAACACTCGGCGTAACGCTTTCAGGGTTAATGGCAGCAAAACAGGCCGCAAAAGGACTAAAATGAAAAACGTTGGGAATACAAAGAACAGCATACGAAAAAGGAGAGGGTCCTATGGTGGGCGACGGATATGAGATGAACATCTTTGGAGCAAACCCCAACCGTCACGATGAATGCTCACGCTGTGGAAAGCCGCTCGTTTCCGGGGCAGAGGAAGACATCAATCTTTGCAGGGAATGTCAGCGCCGGCAGGAAGACCACAAAGTGGAGGTACGGGATTGAAAGGTCACAATAGTGACCTTTTCATCGGCCGGATAAAAGATTTTTCTTTACACCATAATAGGGGTAATGTTAGAGTCAGTTATTGTGCTTTCCTCCGAGAAAGTAACACCATTATCAAAAGGAGATCAAAATGGATAAACAATCGAAAGGCCGGATAGACTGGCCTGTATTTGCAATCAGTGGAGGCTTATTGACACTCTTCGTGATTATTGCTCTTATCGACATTTCGTTTATAGAAACAGTTGTAAGTGAAAGTTTTGCCTGGTCAGCCACTTATTTTGGTGCGTTCTGGCAGGTATTGATGCTGGCGACCTTCTTCGTCGGTATATGGCTTGGATTTTCTAAATATGGAAAAATAAAAATGGGTAATATGGATAAACCGGAAATCGGTTTGTATAAATGGCTTTCAATTATCATGGCTACACTACTGGCTGGCGGAGGCGTCTTCTGGGCTGCTGCTGAGCCGATGTGGCACTTCCTTACTGCACCGCCGTCTCAGTCCGGAGTAGAAGCGGGCACAGAAGCGGCAATTGATCCTGCACTTGCTCAGAGCTTCATGCACTGGGGCTTTCTTGCTTGGGCGATTTTAGGTACGATCAGTGCTGTCGTTATGATGTACGGACACTATCAAAAAGGGATGCCTATGAAGCCGAGGACCCTGCTTTATCCAATCTTTGGTGAAAAGCTTCGGAGCAGCTTCTTTGGAACGATGATTGATGCGTTTGCTGTTATTGCCGTGGCAGCAGGAACAATCGGTCCGATCGGATTC
This sequence comes from Halobacillus sp. ABH2_015, assembly GCF_056158945.1. Classification (NCBI taxonomy): domain Bacteria; kingdom Bacillati; phylum Bacillota; class Bacilli; order Caryophanales; family Bacillaceae; genus Halobacillus; species Halobacillus sp. ABH2_015. Next base: position 3,191,466 of record NZ_JBSWUG010000002.1, on the reverse strand, counting down.
CTTGGTCTGCAGGCCAGCTATGGACTGCAGGAAATCTTCGGAATTCCTAATACATTCAGTACGCAATTTACAATCATCCTGGTTGTCGTTCTTGTCTCTACGATTTCAGCTGTGTCCGGACTTTATAAAGGGATCCAGATGCTGAGTAGTTTCAACGTCCGTCTTGCTCTTGGACTAATGATTTTCATCGTCATCTTTGGTCCCGGCGGCTTTATTATCAACCATTTCCTATCTGGATTTGGTTATTATGTGGATCAGTTCATTCCTATGAGTACGTACCGCGGGGATGAAGGCTGGTTATCTCTATGGACCGTCTTCTTCTGGGGCTGGTTTATCGGGTATGGTCCAATGATGGCCATTCTTGTCAGCCGGATTTCCAGAGGTCGTACGATCCGTGAAATTATCATAGCGGTGTCTGTATTCGCTCCGGTTATTTCAACGTTCTGGTTTACTGTCCTTGGTGGATCTGGAATATTCTTCGAAATGGAGAATCCGGGATCGGTTTCAAACGCTTTGAATGAGGCAGGAAACCCGGCAGCGATGTTTGCGATTACCGGACAGTTCCCACTGGCGGAAATCGTATCACCGCTCTTCTTGATTCTGACGATTCTATTCGTTGTGACAACGTCTGACTCCATGTCCTACACCATTGCTATGGCCGTGACAGGAGAAGGTAACCCGCAGACATGGCTCCGTGTATTCTGGGCTGTGCTTATGGGAGCGATTGCTGTCATTCTTCTGATTACAGGAGACAGCGGAATTACACAGCTGCAGAACTTTATTGTGGTGACTGCCGTTCCTGTGTCACTCCTTCTGCTTCCTATGATCTGGCTGGCGCCGAAAGTGGCGAAGATCATGGCTGTGGAACAACGGATTTCAAAAAAATAAAGATAAAAAAGGTGGACGTCTTTTGACGTCCACCTTTTTTACTGCAACATTACAGGTTTCTCAGCACCGCACGTACCGGACTGCCGTCTGCTTGAGTCATTTTCAACGGGAAGGCCATAAGCTCATAGATGCCCGGCTGGATGTTTTCCAGGACGAGACCCTCAAGAATGAGCAGATCATGGGCGCAGAGACTGTGATGGGCAGGGAGGTCTTTGCTCGTTTCTGGATCAACAGAAGGAGTATCGACGCCGATTAGATCAATGCCTTGTTCAGCAAGGTAAGCAGCCAGGTCACTTCCGATCACTGAGTAGGAAGAAGGAAAAGCGGACCGATCAGGCCAGCTGTTTGTACGAAAGAGGATTTTATCCACTTCTGTCAAATCGATATCCATCACTTGTTCTTTATGAATGACTTCCGGTCGGTCCAAATGAACGACCACCGCTTTTCCTGCGAAACGGTCGACAGGCAGATCTGCTATCCGGGCCCCTGAGGGATCATAATGGAAAGGGGCATCGACATGTGTTCCGATGTGACAACTGCCTTTGAACTGCCCCACGTTGACAGATCCGGTGTCTTCCATTGCATAAGTGATTTCATACGTAAAAGGTTCATCCCCCGGCCATGGCGGGGTGCCTGCATCCAGTTTCATACTGATATCCATCCACTTCATCGGTATCCTCCTAAGCGATAATATCCCGCTCATTTTTAAATGATTTATGCTTTTCTTCCTGTACGATTTGTTTGATGGTCATGACAACCTTAAACACATCCTCGTAGGAAGTGTAGAAAGCGACAGGGGCGAGCCGTATGACATTCGGGGATCGATAATCGGGAATGACCCCTTCGCTTTTCAGTGCTTTACAGAGACTGGCCGCTTCTTCATGGACGAGGCAGACGTGACCGCCCCGGCGCTCCTTCTCCACAGGGTTACCCAGGGTGAACCCGAGGCCTTTCAATTCCTGATGAACTAAATCCATGAATAATTGGGTGAGGGCCAGTGACTTCTTTCTGATTCCCTCGATGCCTGCTTCCAAAAACATTTCCAGAGATCCGAGAAGCGGAGCAGAACTTAAAATATGCGGGGTTCCAATCTGGAAAGCACCGGCACTGGAAGAGGGAGTCAGATCGTGATCCATATCAAACTGCTTGTCTTTATCAGAACTGAACCAGCCGGCAAGTCCGGGATGAGTCCCGAGATGCCGGCGGTTTACGTACAATCCACCTGTACCACCGGGGCCGCTGTTCAAGTATTTGTACGTACACCATACAGCGAAATCCACCTCCCATTCATCCAGCTGATGCGGAACAGCGCCGATGGAATGGGCAAGATCAAACAATACAAGAATTCCATGCTTGTGAGCCTCGTGGGTGAGGGTTTTCATATCAAGAAGCTGCCCGCTTCTGTACAGAACGGAAGGCAGCAGGAGAAGAGCTACGTCATCCTTCATCTGGGCGATAATGTCCTCTTCTTTCAGTGTATACCCATCAGCGCTGGCGATTTGTATAAAATGCTCCTCAGGGTCAAGGTGGTGCAGGGCCATCTGACTTTTGACAGCATAAATATCGGAGGGGAAGTTTAGTTCGTCCCCGATAATTTTTGTCCGCCCTTTTTCCGGATTGTAAAAGGTCGCAAGCAGTTGATGGAGATTTGTCGTAATGGATCCTGTGTTGATGACCTGTTCCGGAGAAGCCCCAAGGAGAGGAGCCGTCATCCGTCCGAGTTTTTCCGACATGTAGTACCACGGTTCGTCAGCTTGTGTCCATCCTTCGATGCCGTGCGCTTTCCAGTCATTAAGAGATTGCTGCAGAGCAGATTCGGAACGCCTGGACAACAGTCCAAGAGAGTTGCCGTCCATGTAAATGCTGTCTTCTTTTAAAAAGAATTCCGATTTATATTCATTCAGTTCATCATCTGCGTCCCATTTTCTTACATCATCCAGGGTAATCATCCCATTCCTCCTTTTATCTGTTCAGGTAACGGTGTTTGATTAATACAGCTTTTATCATGGAATACGTAAACGTGTCCGGAAGCTCTTCTTTCAACGGCTTCAGCTTTTTCTCCTCGAGCTTGTGATAATGTTGAAGGACCTGCTCCTCTTGTTCTTCATCAAACCAGTAGTCCCACGAAATATCTTCTCCTTCCTGCACACAGCGGAACAGGTGGTTTTCAATCGTCTGCGGACTCATGCCGCGCTGATCTGCAATGTCCCGGATAGAGTGACTGCCGCTTTTCCACAGCTCAAACGTTACGATGTGGCTGGGCCTGTCATCAAAGGGATCTCTCGGTTCCGGCCGGCGTGACGGGATTGGGGCTGATTCGGTTTGTTCGGACCACGGCCGGATCACTTCCAGGAATGTCTCGCCGTACTGCTCGTACTTCCGCTCTCCCACCCCTTTCATCTGAAGCATCTCTTCTTTCGTTCGGGGCAGGTGATTGGAAAATTCTTTCAAGGTGGCATCAGAAAAGATGACGTATGGCGGAAGTCCGGCTTCATCAGCCAGCTGCTTCCTTAAGTGCCGCAGTTCTTCAAAATACTGCACATGATATTCACCTGACTGTTGGACGGCGGCAGTTTCCACGAGCATTTCTACAGGTTTATCCCCTTTGAGGACAGCTGCTGCTTCTGAGGTGAGCTGGAGGGAAGGGTATTTCCCTGATCCGGCCGTTAAATAACCTTCAGCCGTCAGGAAGTGAATAAACTGGGTTAATTCCTTCTCCGTAATTTTCGGCATGATCCCATAGGTGGAAAGCTCGTGAAAACCGAACTGCTTCACCTTTTGGTCGCGGGAGCCCTTCAGCACTTTGGCTGTCAGACCTGCCCCGAATCCGCCTCCCATGCGTTTCACACAGGACAGCACCATCTGGGCTTCTTTCGTGCGGTCTTCCACTTCTCCATTATGTGTACAGTTGGAGCACTTTCCGCAGCGTTCATAGGGGACAGGGTCGTTGAAGTACTCCAGAATATACTTCTGCAGGCACGTATGGGTGTGGCAGTAATTCGTCATCGCCTGCAGTTTGGCGTACTCTTCTTTCTTCTTTTCCTCAGAAGGCGACTGGTCGATCAGGAACTTCTGCAGATTAATATCTTTACTCGCAAAAAGAAGGATACAGTCACCGGGTTCGCCATCCCTTCCTGCACGTCCCGCTTCCTGATAATAGGATTCTATATTCATCGGCATAGCGTAATGGATGACATAGCGGACGTTGGATTTATCGATGCCCATCCCGAACGCATTCGTGGCCACCATCACTTTGGTCTCGTCCTGTACAAAATCCATCTGTGCCTGTTTCCGCTGATGCTCTGTCATACCGGCATGGTACCTGCCTGCTGCGTAGCCCTTTTTCTCGAGAATATAGTGCAGCTGGTCGGCTTCTTTCCGGGTGGCGGTATAGATGATACCGGACTCATTGGGGAGCTGGCTCATGTATTCTGTAATAAACTCACGCTTATCTCTTCCTTTAACGATACGAAAAGCCAGGTTTTCCCTTGCGAACCCTGTGTTGATCACATGACCGTTTTCGACATGGATCAGCTGTTTGATGTCGGCCACGACTTCCTGGGTGGCTGTCGCTGTCAAAGCCATGAGTACAGGGAGGTTCGGAATTTTATTAAGCGTCGGGACGATGGAACGGTAGCTCGGTCGGAAATCGTGTCCCCACTGGGATATACAATGGGCCTCATCGAAAGCAATTAGAGAAAGAGGGATCCTGCTTACAGCGGAGAGAAAGGAAGGAGTCTCAAATCGTTCCGGTGCGACGTAAATGAAGGAGTAGCGCCCTTTTTCCATATCTCTCAGTCGTGTCCGCTGCTCTTCTGCCGTAAGGGAGCTGTTTATGTAGGTGGCAGCCACCCCGTAGGAAAGCAGGGCATCGACCTGATCTTTCATTAACGAAATCAATGGCGATATGACGACAGCCGTTCCTTCAAGCGCAAGTCCCGGGATCTGATAGCACAGCGACTTTCCGCCCCCGGTCGGCATGACGGCGAGGGTGTTCTGCCCGTTCATCACCTGTTCAATCGCTTCTTCCTGTCCCGGACGGAAGGAAGAATATCCGTAATACTGCATTAAAATTTTTTCGGCCTGTTCCATCATGTGAATCATCCTTTAATGTAATCGTTCTCCTCACATCTTACCATGTTTCACGTGAAAATATAGGGGAAAACTAACCTGGATCAATCTTCAAAAAAGGAGTCGGTTTTATCATGAAAGCTGTCATCATTGAACAGTACGGAGGTCGGGAGCAGCTCGTTGAGAAAGAAGTTCCAAACCCTGTACCTGAGAACAAGCAGGTGGTCGTGGATGTCCGGGCAACCTCCATTAACCCGATTGATTGGAAATTGCGTGAAGGGTACTTGAAAGATGCGGTTCCTTTCGAATTTCCGATTATTCTTGGATGGGATGCCGCAGGGGTCATTACCGAAGTAGGAGAGGATGTGAAGGATTTTTCACCGGGGGACCGGGTATTCGCAAGACCGGATACGACAAGATTCGGAACATATGCCCAGTACACAACTGTGGATGAACATCTGCTGGCACCGCTGCCTGAGGGAGTGACTTTCGAAGAAGCGGCCGCTGTTCCTCTGGCCGGTCTTACAGCATGGCAGTGCCTCGTCGACTTTTCGGATATTAAAGAAGGGGATCGTGTACTTATCCATGCGGGATCAGGCGGAGTGGGCCATTACGCTGTCCAAATTGCCAAACATCTCGGAGCATATGTTGCGGCCACTGCGAGCGGCAAAAACCGGGAATGGGTAGAGAAGCTGGGAGTGGACCGCTTCATTGATTATAAAGAAGAGGATTTCTCTGAGGTCCTGCAGGATTTTGACATCGTTGTCGACACCCTTGGCGGAGACATTCAGGAAAAAAGCTTTCAGGTTCTGAAAGAAGGAGGGAAGCTTCCGTCAATCGTCCAGCCCCCTGATGAAACGAAGGCGGCCGAGAAAAACATCAAGACTGGTTTTGTCTGGCTGGAACCGAACGGAGAACAGCTCTCCAAGCTGGGTAAGATGATGGAAGAAGGCACATTGAAGTCTGTGATCGGCCATGAGCTGCCGTTCTCCCAGGAAGGACTTCGTAAAGCTCATGAAATCAGTGAAAGCCACCATGCCAAAGGTAAAATCGTCATTACAATGAAATAAGAGTGTGTCCCCAGGAAACCTCGAATTTTGAGGAATTCTGGGGCTTTTTGTTAAATGTACTAATTTTCTTACAATTTCGGCCTAATCTTTGTTAACTTAGGGTAAAGGATAGTGATTACATAGGAAACGGAGGAGAGGTCGTGTTAACCAATTATAAAACGGGTGTCTACTTTGATGAAATGATGAAGGAAGATGGACAGCCCAAAAGTCATTACCAATGGTTTTATCAATTGGTCCATCAATTTAATGAACGAGAGCTGATGAATAAACATGAAACCGCTCAGTTGAATTTTCTCAGGCAGGGGATCACCTTTACGGTTTACAGTCATACCGGAGGGACGGAACGAACGATGCCCTTTGACTTTGTGCCGATTATTATCCCGCGCGGAGATTGGGAAAAGATCGAGAAAGGCATGAAGCAGCGGATGACGGCGCTCAACCACTTTCTCGATGATATTTATCATGAACAGCGTATCGTGGAAGCCGGTGTGATTCCGAGGGATCTGATTGAAAACAACCCGTACTATTATGATAAGCAGATCGGCGGGGTGCGCGTGCCGCTGAACAATCATATCTTCCTTGCCGGGGTGGACCTGATCCGGGATGAGCACGGAGAGTACCGGGTGCTGGAGGATAACCTGCGCAATCCATCAGGCATGTCCTATGTTTTTCAAAACCGGTATGTCATGAGGCAGGTCTATCCGGAATTGTTCAACCAGCATTCTATTGAGACACTGGAACATCAATTATCTGAACTTCACCAGTCCTTGATCACACAGGTGCCGTTGAATGCCAAGCCCGGGAAGAAACCGACAGCTGTTCTGCTGACCCCGGGCATCTATAATTCTGCGTATTATGATCATGTCTTTCTTGCCCAGCAGATGGGGATCGAGCTTGTGGAAGGACGTGACCTGGTGGTGAAGGATGATATGGTGTATATGAAAACGACCCGCGGTCTGCAGAGAGTGGATATCATCTACCGCCGGATTGATGACGATTTTCTCGATCCTGAAGCCTTTCGTCCTGACTCCATGCTCGGTGTGAGCGGATTATTGAGAGCGTATAAGAAAGGGAATGTGTCGATTTTGAACGGGATCGGCAACGGCGTGGCTGATGATAAGGCCATGTATGTGTATGTTCCGGACATGATCCGCTTCTATCTCGATGAGGATCCGATCATTCCCAATGTGGAAACATATTTTCTCAGTGATCCGGAGCGTCTCGATTATGTACTGGAGAATATCGACCAGCTGGTGATTAAAAATGTCGGTGCTTCCGGTGGATACGATATGCTTATCGGTCCACAGTCCGATGAAAGCGAACAGGAAATCTTCAGGAAAAAGATCGTGGAGAATCCGAGCCGGTATATTGCCCAGCCGACCATTAAATTATCCAGAGCTCCTGCGTATCAGGAAGGACGCTTCTATCCCTGTCATGTGGACCTCCGTGTCTTTATCATGAGCGGTGAGCAGATGAACGTCCTTCCAGGCGGACTTTCCAGAGTAGCCTTGAAGGAAGGATCGCTCGTCGTGAACTCTTCCCAGGGTGGAGGCGGCAAGGATACATGGATTCTTTCAGAAAGTGGTGATCAACATGCTTAGCCGGGTAGCGGATTCGCTGTATTGGATGTCCAGAAATATCGAGAGGGCTGAGAACAATGCCCGGGTATTGAAAGTACAGCTGATCCATATGCTGGAGGCTTCCAGCAAAGATGCACTGGACAAGGAATGGGAGGAAATTCTGGAAGTCTGTGCTTCTACAGCGGATTACTACAGTTTTTATGAACGGATGGATCGGGAAACGATGATCCAGTATTTGACGATCAGTCCGCTCAACGTCAATTCCCTGATGCACACGATGAATTACGCCCGGGAAAACGCAAGGGCGACAAGGGACATCCTTCCCGAAGAATTATGGGAAGTGCTGAATCAGTTCCACCTCGATCAAAAAGACTGGCAGGAGCTTCCGAACACCAGGGATCATACCCAGCAGTATTTAAACCGGGTGATCCAGACATCCATGACCTCCCAGGGAGTGATTGAATCAAGCATGAGCCGTGGTACGCCTTATTCATTCATCAAAATCGGAAAATGGCTGGAGCGGGCTGAAAAAATGGCGCGCATCCTGAACGTTACCTGTGAGAAAAACCGTAAGGAAACCGACGGGGGCACTCATCATTATTACCACTGGCTGACGGCTCTCCATTTTCTGAATGGGTATGATGCCTATATTAAAGAACATCCACCGACGATGGAGCCGAAAAATGTGTTGAGCTTCCTTATTAAGGAACGGAATTTCCCGCGCTCGATTCAGTACTGTATGGATCATGTCCTTGAGGCTGTGACTAATTTGGAGGATGGGAAAGTCTCACACTACTCGGAAAACCTGTTTCAAATGCTGGAAGTGATTCAAAATGAAATCGAAGAATCATCGATTGAAGATATGGGCATGGAAGAACTGATGCAGTTCCTTGACCACTTCCAGGACCGCTGTATGACATTAAGCCGGATGTTTTCGGAAACCTACTACTTAATCGAACCTGTTCGGGTGAAATAGAAAACAATCAGGAGGAATACCCAGTGAAGTTTCAAATCGAACATACCAATACCTTCTATTATGATAATTTCGTGGACCAGAGCATGAATCACATCCGGCTTAAACCGAGAACCGATGAATGTCAGCGTCTGCTTGCCTACCGGACGGAAATTACGCCGTCCTCCATGACAAAGGAACATATCGATTTATGGGGAAACCATGTGGAAACATTTTTTATTCCGGAAAAACATGAACACCTTACTCTTAAAACGATTTCCACCGTCAGTATTCAAAAAAGTCCATTCATCCGTATGATTGAATGTTCGGATGAGATGCAGTCGATTTTCCATTCAGAATTGTTCCGGAATCATTACCTGGCTTATATTAATGAGACGCCCTATACTTTTTTATATAAAGAACAGATTGAAGAATTCAAGGATATTCTTGGGCCGATGCAGGACCCTGTCCGGTATTCCCTGCGGTTGATGGAGTACATTCACGAGTCGTTCCGTTATGATACAAGTACGACCCAGGTGAGTACGAAAGCGTATGAGTCCTGGCCGTTTCGTGCAGGTGTCTGCCAGGATTATGCCCATATTATGATTGGCGTCCTCCGTTCCCAGGGAATACCCGCCCGTTACGTAAGTGGGTATTTATACGTAGGGGAAGACTCTGCCTTAGTCGGAGATGCCGCTACACATGCCTGGGTGGAAGTCATGATTCCGGGTATCGGCTGGGTCGGTCTTGACCCGACCAATAATGTAGAAGCCCTTGAGCAGCATATCCGTATCGGTACGGGGAGGGACTATGCAGATGTCAGCCCGCTGCAGGGGGTTTATCGCGGGGGCGGACAGAACCTGGACGTGAAAGTCAGCGTCACGCTCATTGATCAGTAATAAAAAAAATCCCTCTTTCATGAAAGAGGGATTTTCTAATACTTAAGATTTCTGGTAACTCTCTGTCGTTCTCGTCTGCCCTTTGAAGGTTTGATACAGCCAGCCGGCAAGACCACCGATAATGGCCGGGAACAACCAGCTCAGGTTCAGCTCATAAAAGGGAAGGCGGCTGATAAGCGGGGTAATCGCGGAAACATCGGCTCCGAATGCTGCCAGTCCATCATAGAGCCCGATGAAAGCTGTCAGAATGATGGCTCCACGGTACACATAGGAAGAGTGGTTGAACAGCCGGCTCATGAATGTCAGACCAACAAGGACGATCGTAATAGGGTAGACGAACACTAAGACGGGTACAGAATAGGAAATGATCTGGTTTAACCCGATGTTGGAAATAGCGAGACTGACGATGGTCACGAGTACAATGACGGAATGATACGACAGCTTCCGGACACGCTTCGAGAAAAACTGTCCACAGGCGACGGTCAGTCCAACACAGGTGGTCAGACAGGCCAAACCGACAATAACACCGAGAAGGACGGTACCGGTATCTCCAAACATGATCTGGGCGGCCCCGGATAAGATCGCACTTCCGTTATCATACGTACCTTCTACCGCCATTTTAGCTCCAATCCAGCCGATAGCCACATAAACGGAAGTCAGACCGGCGGCTGTGACAAGCCCCGCTTTTAATGTGGAGAGCGTCACCTGCCTGGGCTCTGTAACACCGCGGTCCCTGAATGATGATACGACAAGGATTCCGAAAGCAAGGGATGCGATGGCATCCATGGTCAGGTACCCTTCCACAAAGCCGGTAAAGAATGGCTGGGCCGCATACTTTTCACCTGCCGGCTGTATGGGACCGTCAAGGGCGAAGAAGCTGCCGATTACAAGGGCGACAATAGCCAGAAACAGAGCAGGTGTTAAAAATTGACCGATACGATCCACTAATTTGGAAGGGTTGCGGCTCAATAAATACACGAGCAGGAAAAAGACGATGGTAAAGATGAAGAGCGTCAGGGATTCTCCGTTCACAAAAGGCGCTACGCCTGTTTCAAAGGCAACGTTGGCTGCCCTTGGTATGGCGAAGAAAGGTCCGATCACTAAATACACCATGGAAGTAAAAAGAATTCCGAACAGAGGGTGCACGCGTCCGGCCAGCTGGACCGCGCCGTTTTGAACAAGGGATATGGCAGCCACTGTGATGATGGGAATACCGACTCCCGTTATGACGAACCCTAGAATAGCAGGTGTATAAGACGTTCCTGATTCAATTCCTAATGTAACAGGGTAGATTAAATTGCCGGCGCCGAAAAATAAGGCAAATAGTGTAAATCCGATAAACAGCGTATCTCTGGCTCTCATAAAGCAGCTTCCTCCTCAAGGGTGTCTATATATTCTGCGTAAAAAAAATCGCTCCTATCCAGACATGAGCACAGCTTGTCTGGAAGTGACGATAGGCGTGGGATCCATCAAAAATTTTAAGAAATTTCAATTAGCACCGGAGTAATGTTATCAGGGTGGGAATACCATGTCAACCCTTTTGTCTGAAAATTTAAACGGTTAAGATTACCAGGGAAAGAATGTCATGATATTTTTATAAAACTGATAAGATAAGTTAGTTTACAGAAGGAAAACCGGGTTATAGAATATGGCTATACATCAATCACGGCTGTTGATAAACATAGAAGATAAGGAGACTACTACATGATCGATTCGCTGTTACTGCAATTGACCCTGGTTGGCTTTCTCGGCGTCGGCTCTCAATGGGTGGCATGGCGCTTCCGTCTGCCGGCTATCGTAGTCATGTCCATAGCCGGACTGCTGGCTGGACCTGTATTTAACTTAATGAATCCGGAACAGGACTTTGGGGATCTTTATAAACCGATTATTTCCCTGGCTGTTGCGGTGATCTTGTTTGAGGGCAGTTTGAATCTTGACTTTAAGGAAGTTCGGGGACTGGGGAGGCCGGTGTTCCGGATTGTTACGTTCGGCGCATTCTTCAGCTGGATTCTCGGTTCCTTTGCTGCCCATTATGTTGCCGGGCTGTCCTGGGCGGTCGCCTTTACGATCGGCGGTTTATTTATTGTAACCGGACCAACCGTAATCCTCCCGCTGCTCAGGCAGGCGAAACTGAAACCCAGACCCGCCAAGATTCTTAAATGGGAAGGGATTATCGTCGATCCGATCGGAGCGCTTCTTGCGGTTTTCGCATTTGAAATCATTGTGTTTTTAACTGTCAATGACCCATCGGCCCTGCTTATGTTCTTTTTAGCTTCAGCTTTCGCAGTCTTTCTTGGCTGGCTGTGCGGAAAAGGCGTAGGGTGGATGTTCGAAACCGGCTACGTGCCGGAGTTTCTAAAGTCGCCTGTCGTATTCGCAGTGGTCATTGCCTGCTTTACAGGAGCGGATGAAGTCATGCATGAGACAGGTCTTCTCTCTGTTACAGCTATGGGGATGACCCTTGCCAACATGCATATTTCATCCATTGCGGACATGAGGCACTTTAAGGAAAATATCTCCCTGCTGTTAATTTCAACAATCTTTATCATGCTGACAGCTTCCTTAACGGTGGATACACTGGTGGAGATCTTTAATATCCGGATTATCGGTTTTGTCCTTCTGATGTTATTTATCGTTCGTCCGTTGTCGATCTTCCTGTCGACAATCGGGACCGATTTGTCAAAATCAGAAAAACTGCTCGTAGGCTGGATTGCTCCAAGGGGAATTGTGGCCCTTACGGTTGCCAGTTACTTTGCGAGTATCCTTCTTGAAGGTGGATATGAAGATGCATCCATACTGATCTCCCTCACCTTTGCCCTTGTCTTTACGACAGTTGTGGCTCATGGATTTTCCATCGGCTGGCTCGCTAAAAAACTGGGCTTGTCTATGGAAGGTCCGCCTGGGGTGTTGATTGCAGGAGGAAGTGCCTTCACAACAGGCCTGGCAAAAACGCTGGAAGACTTGAAAATCCCGGTACTTCTTACGGACTCTTCCTGGCAGCGCCTGTCACGGGCGCGTTCCAGAGGCATTGCCTCCTATCACGGGGAGATCCTTTCTGAACAGACGGAATATTATCTCGACATGACGCCTTATGAATACCTCGTGGCGGCAACAGAACTGGATTCCTACAATGCACTGGTCTGTACGACATTCGTGCCGGAATTTGGCCGGAACAACTCTTTCCAATTGAGCCTCTCCAATAAGGAAGGGGATAATTTGGAAGATCTTGTTCATACAATTGGAGGCCGTGTTCTGTTTGAAGAAGGAGCTTCGTGGGAAGAACTGAACGCCCGGGTTGAAAATGGGTATGTGTTCAGAAAAACAACCCTGACGGCTCAATATTCTTTTGAAGATTATCGGAAGAATATGGATGAACATGCGATGCTGCTATTCGCCAAACGGACCTCCGGTAAAGTTGAATTCTTTACACCGGGGATGGAGTTCCGTCCTGAAAATGGGGATGTGATCGTTTCCTTAATGCCTCCGAGCAAGGAATTCGAAAAAATTCAGGAAAAGCTCGAAGGCCAGAGGAAGAACCAGGAAGAGAGAAAATCATAAAGCAGCAAAGTCAAAGTTTGACTTTGGAAAAAGTGGATGTAAGGTCGTGGAGAAAACAGCGTTCCGCTTATCGGTGGATGCTTGCCGCGGGCACGGCCTCAGCTAACTTGGTCAAGGAAACCACTTGACCAAGTGGATCTTCGGCTCGTGCTGTTCCCGCAGGCGTCACCACCGAACGCTCCTCGCCGCCGGCATGGTCCGGTTCGGAATTATAAGCAGAAAACGATCTTAACAGTTATTAAAATGGTCCAAAAACCGTTCATGCACAGGTAATGGAGACCCTGCCAGGATACGAAAACTTTTATGGTTGCTTAAGTGAAGGTTCGTATTTTCGATTATGAAAGAACATTCCTCCGGAAAAACGGACGTCCATGAACCCGCATGGAGTTTTTTCTTGGGAGACTTGGACGTTCCTCCGGGAAACGGAATGGTCAGAATTTCTGAAGACAAGAGGATGCACTGGGATTCTATACAAAACAAGGAGAAGCCGGTACCGGCTTCTCCTTTTTATTATGCTTCTGCAAGCTTCTTATTTAATACTTTTAATTCTTCTTCCATCCGTGCGAGCTGCTGTTCAGCATTTTGGATGTTTCCACCGGCGGCTTCCAGTTTATCCAGATCGCCTTGGATTCGGACATAGTCTGATTTTAAGAAGGCGATTTGGTCACGAATTTCCTGTTCAGTCACAGGATCACTCCTTTTCATCTTGTTCTCCATTTATTGACAACGTATAATGGAAAAACAATCTTATATTCAGAATTTTAACAAAAAATAGTTTAGAGTTAAAGGGGAAGGGGAAAGAATTGATGATCATTCATAATGACGAAAGTCCTAAAGAGTTCTTGTCCAAGGTGGAACCACTCCTCTTGCAAAGAGAAGCTGAAAATAATCTGCCTTTAGGTGTACTGGAGCGTTTCGTGCTTGGCAGGGAAGAGGGCCCCTGTTACACCCTCCGCATCACGAAGGGGGAAAAGACGGAATACATGGCTTTACGCACACCCCCTCATCTGTGGATTCTGCCGAGCGTACGAGGAGATGCCACTCCTTACATTAAAGCAGCAGCCCGTCATCTATATAACCAGGAATGCGAAGTGCCGGGTGTCATCGGAGATGAAAAATCCACCGCCGCATTTGTAGAAGAATGGACGCAGCTGACTTCTGTCATCCCCCGGGTCCATGTGCAGCAGGGCGTCCATCGCCTCGATGAATTGAATGACATTCCTCAGAGCAGCGGTAAGCTCCAGGGCGCAGACATGTCCCACCACTCCATGGTGGTGGAATGGATGATCCAGTACGGAAAAGAAACAGATGAACCCCTTGTTGTTGAAAGGGCCGCGGAGCTTACAGAGAGTCTCATCCGGGATCAGCGCTTATTTCTATGGCTGGTGGATGGAATCCCGGTTTCGATGGCAGGTCGGGCCAGGACAACAAAAAACGGGGCAACCATCAACGCGGTTTTCACACCGGACTCCTTTAAAAAAAGGGGTTATGCCACCCAGGCGGTCTGGCACTTAACGAAGAATCTTCTTCAACAGGGATACACCTTCTGCTCGTTATACACAGATCTCGCCAATCCCACCTCAAACTCCATTTATAAAAAAATCGGTTATAAGAAAATCAGTGACTCCATCGTTTATCATTTTCATAAAAATTAAAAAATAAATCTGTTATATTTTGTAAATGTAAGCGGTAAACTGAAGGATTCTTTATCTAGAACGAGCTATCGGCACCATAATGGACTCTCACCCATCCATTTCCATCTGGCGGCTCCATTTGGTTAATTAGTACAAAATATTCTGTTCATACTGATTTGAGTGAATTTCGTGGTTCCGGTATGATGTTTAGTAATTGGCCTGAAAACTACTACATTCGATCTATTTAGGAGGATTACATACTTGAAGGTTTTTAAGGCAGTAGACAAAATCATATTAAAAATTGAAGAGTTTATATTAAGCTACGCGGTTATTATTATTGCTTTAATGGTCGTTGGAAAGGCGCTGAGCCGGGCGCTTTTCAGCTATTCGCCTCCATTTGCTGATGAAGTCAGCCAGATTGCCATTGTCGTAGCAACCTTTATGGGGATCAGCTATGCCGCACGTAAAGGAAGACATATCAGCATGTCCGCCTTTTATGATCTGGCTCCCTTTAAGGTGAGGAAATTCCTTTCTATTCTCATTCCCTTTGGCACAGCAGCCGTGCTGTTTGTCCTGGCCTATTATTCGAGTCTTTATGTACAGGACGTGTATGAGTCAGGAAGAGTGACTTCAGCACTGGAAATGCCGGCCTATTACCTCTACATCTTCATTCCAATCGGTTTTTTGCTGGGAGGCATCCAGTTCCTTAGAAACATGTGGATCAACATTACGAACCGGGATGAAGTGTACTTGGGAACCGATGTCAAGGACTACAACGACGAAGATACAAATGATCTGGAAGGAACGCATTTATAAAAATCGGATACAAGAAAGGATAACGATATGATCGCGACTATGCTCATTATCATGGTGGTGCTTTTATTCTTAAACTTTCCCATGATGATTCCACTGATGGCAGCTCCATTAGTCATCATGTTTATCTATTTCCCAACATTGGACCCCATGATCCTCATGCAGCAATTCTCTACAGGAATCGAACCTTACGTATTACTAGCTGTACCTTTATTCATTTTCGCTGCCGATATTATGACTACAGGGAAGACATCAAACCGCCTGTTGGACTTCATCGGATCGTTCATCGGTCATATCCGGGGAGGCTACGCTGTAACAACAGCCGCTGCCTGTACGCTTTTTGGCGCGATATCAGGTTCAACCCAGGCTACAGTAGTCGCCATCGGTAAGCCGATGAGAGAGCGTCTTCTGAAAATCGGTTATAAAGATCCATCAGCCATCGCTTTAATTATCAATTCCAGTGACGTCGCACTCCTTGTGCCGCCAAGTATTGGAATGATCATATACGGCCTCGTTTCCGGCACCTCTGTCGGTGACTTGTTCATTGCTGGTATCATTCCCGGGATCATCGTATTCATCAGCTTTGCGGTCTACAGCATCATCTACGCTAAAATGGCCGATATTCCGCTGGCAGGAAAAGCGAGCTGGAGCGAACGGTGGACGATGACAAGAAAAGCGATTCTGCCACTCGGATTTCCAATTGTCGTTATCGGGGGTATTTATACAGGACTCTTCAGTCCTACGGAAGCAGCGGGGGTTTCAGTGCTCTATGCCTTTATTCTTGAGGTGTTCATCTATCGCTCCGTACATATTAAAGAGCTCCCGAAAATCGCCAGGTCTACAGGGCTTGTTACATCAGCCGTTTTTGTCCTTGTCGCCGGCGGGCAGGCTTTTACATGGGTCATTTCCTTTGCACGGATTCCTCAGATGATTACGGAAACTGTCCTTGGAACCGATCCTAGTGCCATTTACGTACTCTTGATGGTCACCATCTTCTTCTTTATCGGTTGTATGTTTGTAGACCCGATCGTCGTCATTCTTATCCTGACGCCGATTTTCTACCCGGCTGCGATGAGTGCTGGTATAGATCCGGTCCACCTCGGAGTCGTCATCACATTCCAGGCGGCTCTGGGATCAGCTACGCCGCCGTTTGGAGTAGATATCTTTACAGCCAGTGCGGTCTTCAATAAACCGTACCTGGAGGTTATCAAGGGCACACCGCCGTATATTCTCATTTTGTTTGCCATCTCAGGCTTACTCATATTTTTTGACGAACTGTCACTTTTCCTTCTTTAGGAAAAGGAGAGTTTAAATACAAAGGGAGGTCATTCTCATTCGAAAAAAGAATGGATTAGCAGTTCTTATTCTAGGGTTGATCAGTTTGGTGCTGGCTGCCTGTGGAGGCAGTGACGACAGCAGTGGTGACAGCGGGGGAGACGGACAGACGTATAATTGGAAGTTCGTAACAGAGGAAGTGGAAGGACAGGTCCAGTATGAATACGCCCAGGAGTTTGCCAAGCGTATGAATGAAAAATCCGACGGTGCTGTTAATATCGACGTGTATGAATTCGGAGGGCTCGGTAGTGAAACAAACCAGGTCGAGCAGCTGCAGAGCGGTACCGTGGAAATGGCTGTCATGTCTCCAGGGTTCACAGGGAATATGGTGAAAGAAGGACAAATCTTTGCGCTCCAATTCCTTTTTCCTGAAAGTGTAGAAAAGACACAGAATATCCTGAACGACAGCGAAGCTTTGAATACAGACCTTCGTAAGCTTTACGAGGAACACAGCATTTCGCCGCTTTCTTTCTGGTCTGAAGGCGCGATGCAGTGGACATCCAGTAAGGAGATTTCCGAACCTGCGGATTTCGAAAACTTCAAGATGCGTACACAGACGTCTCCGTTGATCCTGAAGTCCTATGAAGCATATGGAGCTGATCCGACACCAATGAGCTGGTCTGAGCTTTACACAGCCCTGGACCGTGGCACAGTGGAAGGACAGGAGAACCCGATCTTCTTCATCGGAGATGCTTCTTTCAACGAAGTACAGGACTACATGACAATGTCGAATCATAACAATTACGTGGCAATGACTACTGTGAACACTGACTGGTATGATGGCCTTGACGAAGAAATGAAAACGATGGTGGATGAAACCGTAACGGAGATGCAGGACTGGGTATTTGAAGAACAGAAGAAGCAGAACGAAGAATATTTAGAAACGATTAAGAACGATACGGAAAACCCGACAGAGATTGTAGAGCTGTCTGACGAACAGCGTGAAGCTTTTAAAGAAAAGGCTGAACCTGTCCGCGACTTCTACCGCAACGAAGTATCCACGGTAGATGGTGAAGTTCTTGATAAGCTGATTGAAGAAATCAATGCAGCCGAATAACGAAAAAGCCCCGCAGAGATGCGGGGCTTTTATTATTGAGGCGACTGCCACGGTTCGGTCTGCCTTTTTAAGTCCATGATCGTCAGCACCATGACGACTAAAAAGAGAAAACTGGATAGTTTAAACAGGGCAGCTGTGTTCACAAATTGATAGATAAACCCAAGGATGAGGGCACTCGCACCGATGCCAAGGTCAATAGAGGAGTAGTACATCCCGTTGGCAATCCCGCTTCGCTCGATGGAGGTCTTGGAGATGACCCAGGCCTGGAGTGCCGGCATCATGGATCCATAGCCGGCTCCGAATAAAGCTCCTGCGATAATAAGGTCCAGATTCGAATCCGCTGTTGCCAGCACCCACATGGCAATGAAAGATATGACGGAACAGACGATTATTAAGTTCCATGGTCCCCGCTTATCAAAGTACCGTCCTGTTATGGGACGTGACACAGTAGCAAGGACGGCATTAAAGAAATAAAAAAGAAACGTTCCGTCCAGTCCTTGTTCATTACCGAAGATGACAATGTAGGTAACAACCGCTCCGTAACCAAACGTGTTGAGAATCGTGACGAGAGCCGGGTACCAGCTTCTCTTTTCGATTAATGCATCCTTGAAGGAGAAGCGAGGCGGATTTTTCTGGTTTTCATACACCTGCTCAGGCGTGGTGAAGCGGGTGACAGAAAATAAAAGAAGCGCAATGATTCCGAGTGCTGCGGAAATCCATATGAGTAGAGAGAATGAATAGTTCTGATACAAGTAGATACCGAGACTTGGAGCCATAATCATTCCGACGGTAACGGATAAACCGAAATAGCCCATCCCCTCCCCTACACGGCGTCTTGGGACGATGTCAACAGCGGCGGTTCCGTTGACCGTCGTCGACCATCCCCACGCAAGGCCGTGGATGAAGCGGATGACCAGCAGGAAGAAGACCACCTGTGTCACAGGATACATCATCGTCAGGAGGAGCAGGGCCCCGGCACCGATGAGGATGAGCAGTTTCCGTGCCCGGGTCATCAGGAGGTGACCAATAAACGGACGAATCACGATCGCTGCAAAAGCGAAGGTGGTGGTAATCAATCCGACTTCAAGGGTGCTGCCGCCAATCGACTCGATATACGGAGGCAGGTTGGGAAGCAGCATCTGGAAGCTCATAAACGTAAATAAGTTGGCAAGAATGAGAAAGATAAAAGGCCGGGTCCATAATCTTGGTTTATGCATAAAAAATCCCTCGCTTCGGTGATATGGAATGAAAAAAGGAGACCCCCTATTGTAAACAATAGCGGGTCAGAGCGTTTGTATAATCAGCTGTGATCAGCTGTTCTCCGTTCAAGCCACTCCTGATAGAAGTGACGGACAATTGTCTTGATAACCGCATAGGTGGGAATAGCAAACAATAATCCGAGGAAGCCGGCAAGGCTTCCAGCTGCGAGAATCAAGGTAATGATGGTAAGCGGATGGATGCTCAATGCTTTACCCATGACGTTTGGCGAAACAAAATTCCCTTCCAGCTGCTGAGCGATAATGGTAATGACGGCCACCCACACAGCCAGGATGGGGTCTTCGAATAATCCGACAAGGATGGCTGGTACCACGGCCAGGAAGGGGCCGACGAATGGGATAACATTCATCACCATGGCAAATAAAGACAAGGTCAGAGCGTATGGAAGATCGATGATTAAATATCCGACAAGCAGCAGCAGACCGACAACGATACTGACCGTCAGCTGACCGAGAATGAAGGAATGAAGCGTATGATCGATATCGTGAGCCAGTTTAGCAAAGCTTTTTCCCGCTCTTTTTCCTAAGAACTGCCTGATGAACGGGATCAGTTTGTCACCATCCTTCAGCATGAAGAAAAGGAAAAACGGGATCAGGACAAGAGCGAACACAAAACTGATCAACTGGCTGACGACGTTGATGACCACCGTGGAGGCATCCTGAAGATATGTTTCCAGATTGTTGGCCACATTATCGATGGTCGCATTGAACTGACTTGGTATAATGTCCTGATTCTGCTGCCAGTATGTTACGCCTTCGCCAATCATTTCAGCCATATCCGGAATGTTATCTACGAGCCGGGTGAACTGCTCCTGGGCGATTGGAGCAATGAACTGGGTGATGATGTAACCGAGAACAATGAACAATAGGAAGATGATGACAATTCCGAGAATTCTCGGCACTTTGTAGTGTTCCAGAAGTTTTAGTAAGGGACGGGATAAATAAAACAGAATCCCACCACCGATTAAAGGAAAGGCGATGGCTCCGACGTAGGTCATGATCGGATCGAAGAAAAACTGAATTTGATGCAGCAGTAAAATCAACAGAGCAAGCAGGATGGCAGTAACGATGGCTTGAAACCATTTTTTTTGGACCACAGATAAGACACACCTTTTTATGTAGAATGAAGAAAAGCTGGATGCTCCAGCTTTCAGACGTTCGTGCATATTCGTTATAATAAGGATACCAAATTTCGGGGGGGAAGCAATAGATTTACTTTTCCTGTATGAAAGTTTACCCGAAAGAGACATGGGAGGAGCATCAATGATGAAAAAAGAATTGTTGGAACGTTTAGTTTCCTATGCAAAAATGAATACTCAATCCGATGAAACTACCGGCCGTACCCCTTCAACGGAAGGGCAGTGGGAGCTTGCTCATAAGCTTGTCGAAGAACTTGAAGCTATCGGGATGAGTGAAGTCAGTGTGGATGACCATGCTTATGTGATGGCATCCCTTCCTGCAAATACGGAAAAAGAGGTGCCGGTAATCGGCTTTCTCGCTCATCTGGATACAGCCACCGATTTTACCGGCGAACATGTAAACCCTCAAATTGTTGAAAACTATGACGGAGGGGTGCTGCCTTTGAATGAAGAGGTGGAGCTTCGCCCGGAAGATTTCCCTGAACTTACCGCCTATAAAGGGCAGACGTTGATCACAACGGATGGAACGACCCTGCTCGGGGCCGATAATAAAGCAGGTATTGCTGAAATTATGACGGCTCTGAATCATCTTATTCAACATCCCGAAATCAAGCACGGAAAAATCCGTGTGGCGTTTACACCGGATGAAGAAATCGGCAGAGGCCCCCACAAATTTGACGTCGACCGTTTTGGTGCTTCCTACGCCTACACCGTTGATGGAGGTCCGCTCGGTGAACTTCAGTATGAAAGTTTTAATGCAGCAGGCGCCAAGCTCATCTTTAACGGAAACAGTGTGCATCCGGGGACGGCAAAAAATAAACTTGTCAACGCGGTAAAGCTTGCTCTGGAATTCCAAAATCAGCTTCCAGCCGAAG
Source organism: Halobacillus sp. ABH2_015 (assembly GCF_056158945.1). Lineage (NCBI taxonomy): Bacteria > Bacillati > Bacillota > Bacilli > Caryophanales > Bacillaceae > Halobacillus > Halobacillus sp. ABH2_015. Next base: position 3,170,318 of record NZ_JBSWUG010000002.1, on the reverse strand, counting down.
AAGCGCCTGAACATACAGAAGGGTATGAAGGTTTTTACCATCTCCTTGGCCTGCAAGGGAATGTGGATCGGGCTGAGCTTTCCTATATTGTGAGGGATCACGATAAAGAAAAATTTGAGGAGAAAAAGCAGCGGTTACATGGTCTGGCTGCTGACATGAATGAACGCCTTGGAGAAAAGCGGGTGGCTGTAGAAATGGAGGATCAGTACTACAACATGGGGGACAAAATCAAACCGGTCCGTCATATTGTTGATATCGTTGAAGAAGCGATGCAGAACAAAGGTGTGAAGCCCATCATTCAACCGATCCGCGGAGGAACGGATGGGTCACAGCTTTCCTACATGGGACTTCCTACGCCGAATATTTTCACCGGGGGAGAAAACTTCCACGGAAAGTATGAGTACATATCTCTGGAGAGTATGGAAAAAGCGGCTGAGGTCATCGTCGAAACCACCCGTTTATTTGAAGAGAAAGCCTGATGGACGCGTGTTATCCCGAATGGATCAAACGATTGATGAACCACGTATAAGGATTCCGTCCCGTCCCCATACTAAAGTGATTCCATAATGTGGGCGGGAATGATTGACAAAAAAAGGCTTCATGCTATGATTAAGAAAGATATAGCATTCCTAAAGGGGAGTAGCTGGTACAATAAAGTCGTCATTTCGGGAGTCATCCCCGGCTTTATTGGCAACGTACGTTGTTAGCGAGACCTTTACCCACAGTGGTAAAGGTCTATGTAATGGCCCGGACCACTTTGGTCGGGGCCATTTTTTAATGGCAGCTTGTATAAATGAGGAGAGTGAAACTGTGGATGTTCAATTGTTGATTGAGTATGGCTGGGTTTTGATTGTACTTGTCGGTCTGGAAGGTATTCTAGCCGCAGACAACGCTCTTGTTCTGGCCATTATGGTAAAGCACCTGCCGGAAGAAAAGCGTAAGAAAGCCCTGTTTTATGGACTGCTTGGTGCGTTCATTTTACGATTTGGTTCTTTATTCATTATATCTTTCCTTGTCGATGTCTGGCAGGTGCAGGCCCTTGGTGCCGCCTACCTCTTATTCATCTCGATCAAGCACCTCATTGATAAATGGAGGTCCGGCGGAGAGGAAGAGGAGGAAGAGGAAGATACCGGCTCCGAGCGGGGGAAAGGCTTCTGGATGACTGTGTTGAAAGTCGAACTTGCCGACCTCGCCTTTGCTGTCGACTCCATCTTAGCTGCTGTAGCTCTTGCTGTTGCTCTTCCAGAAACGGATCTTCCCAACGTCGGAAGTCTGGATGGAGGACAGTTCGGTGTCATCCTGGCAGGGGGGATGATCGGAATTATCATCATGCGTTTTGCGGCCAATGTGTTCGTCAATCTGCTTCAATCCCGTCCGGGTCTTGAAATCGCCGCCTTTGTCATTGTGGGATGGGTCGGTATCAAGCTTGTCGTATCCACGCTAGCCCACCCGAATATTCAAATTCTTGATGAACACTTTGCTCATTCGACAGTGTGGAAAATTATATTCTATTCTGTCCTTGTTTTAATTGCAGTGCTGGGCTGGTTCCTTTCCGGTAAAAAGGAAGAAAAGCAAGCCTGATTTTAAAGGGCAGAGCCCGGCATTGAGGAGAAAACCCGTACTATGATCGCACGTAGTACGGGTTTTCTTGTATCACTCAGCTGAAGCACGGCACATTCCGCACCCGTTCATGGCGCGTGAAAGTGCCGTTTGGTTTATTGAAAATAAAAGAAACGATACAATAGAGAAAAGGGGGAATGTACGGTGGGAAAAGCTGTAGAGAATACGTCCGATCAATTCCGTTATGTGAAAAACCGGATTGATATGCTGCATCAGGTTGTTGAGAGCATGGATCCAGAAGAACTCGATCGGGAAGATTTTCAGCGTGTCCATCAAATGGTGGAGCAGCTGCATATAAAAATGGACCGCTTCAAGAAAGACTGGGATGCGCGGGAGTCATAATGTCCATCACTTTTTCCCGGATGACCCAGCAGGAAGCCGAGGAAATGGCGGCGTGGCATTATCCTCCGCCGTATGATTTTTACGATATGACCGCCGATGAAGAAGATTATCGTGAGTTTATCGATCCTCATCGGAGAAGTCCGCATACGTACAGCGCCTATAGGGAAGGCGCGCTGATCGGTTTCTTCACCTTTCATCCGACTGTTGAAGAAACGGTGGATGTAGGTCTTGGACTCCGCCCGGATCTAACGGGAAAGGGGAAGGGAGATTCCTTTATGGAAGCTGGTTTGAGTTTTGCAGAGCGCCACTATGGGGCCCGTTTTTTTACATTGAGTGTTGCTGAGTTCAATCAGCGGGCGGTCGAAGTATACCGAAGAGCTGGATTTAAAGAAACCCACCGGTTTATGCAGAAGACCAATGGAGGTACGTATCCATTCATTGCTATGAAAAAATAAAAAGGAGGTTGTTCTGCTTTGGCATTACATCATTTTCATTTAAAGGCAGACTGGCCGGGCGGCCGCAACGAAGTCGGCCGGATCGAATCAGATAAATTGAAAACAGAAATCTCCATCCCTAAAGAAATGGATGGACCGGATGTAGGAACAAACCCGGATGAAATGCTTCTGGGGGCGGCGGCGACCTGTTACATCATTACGCTGGCCGCTATGATCGAAAGAGCGGATCTGCCGCTTCAGGAAATGGATATGACCTCGGAAGGTCAGGTCGATGTGACCGACGGAGTCTTCACCTATAAGAAAATCATTCACCGTCCCCGTGTCGTGTTGAAAAGTGAGGCAGAAGAGAAGGAGTTGGAAAAACTCCAGCGTCTTGTTGAAAAGGCGGAAAAGTCCTGCATGATCTCACGAGCAATTGCAGGAAATGTAGCGTTGGAGCTGGACTCAGATGTAACTATTGCTTCCTGACAGAAAGGGAAGAAAAAAGCGGCCTGTATGGCATGGCATACAGGCCGCTTTTCGTTTTTAAAGGACTCCGCCTTGGCAGGAAGAGAGAACCACTATAAACCAACCATGGTTTTACAAGCTTTCTTCGTTTACGTCTCCATAAGGTAAACGCGCGCTTCATAAGGCTTCAACGAGAAGCTGGATACGTTCTTATGATGGTTTACAATCGAATTGGACAACATCAGCTGACTGGAGCTGAGTGGCTCCTCCGACTGAAAGTCAGCTGCTTGATCGGTCAGATTGACGATGACGATGGCTTTTTTACTGTCCAGCGTCCTCGTATAAGCATAAATCTGCTCATCTTCCGGAAGAAGAAGATTATAGATGCCATACGTAAACACATCCTGCTCCTTTTTCATGGCAATCATTTCTTTGTAGTAGTTCAAGATGGAATGGGGGTCCTGTTCTTGATCAGCCACATTGATGGACGTATAGTTCGGGTTGATTTTCATCCACGGGTTTCCGGTTGTAAAACCAGCTTGTGCTTCACGGCTCCACTGCATCGGCGTACGGCTGTTGTCCCTGGATGTGTTCCAGAGAATGTTCATAATGTCCTTATGAGCCATGCCTTTTGCTTTTTTGTTCTGATATAAATTTTTCGCAGCCACATCATCATAATCTTCAATGGAAGGGAAGGCCATATTCGTCATGCCGATTTCCTGACCTTGATAAATGTAAGGCGTCCCCTGCATAAAGAAATACATCGTTGCAATCGCCGTCGCACTTTCGCGCCAGTAGACTTGATCATCCCCCCACGTCGAAACGACACGGGCCTTGTCATGGTTTTCTACAAACAAAGCGTTCCATCCATCCCCTTCAAGAGCTTTCTGCCATCGGGTCAGTACTTTTTTCAAACCCTTAATGTCAAGCTGCTGTTCAGCATCCTGATCCCAAAGGTCCAGGTGCTCGAATTGGAAGATCATATCCATTTTTCCGTTGTCGCCGACCCATTGATCCGCTTCATCGGCACTTACCCCGTTCGCTTCTCCGACCGTCATCACGTCATAATTATCGTATGTGCGGTCTTTGAATTCCTGAAGGTGGGTGTGGATCCCTTTTTGGTTCATATGCATATCAAAAGAGGACACATACGTTTCTTTTTCAGGGTTCGGCATATCTGGAAAGCCCGGCCGCTTTTTGATATGGCTGATGGCATCTATGCGGAAACCGTCGATTCCTTTATCCAGCCACCAGTTGACCATGCTGTATAGAGCTTCGCGGACGTCTTCGTTCTCCCAGTTCAAGTCCGGCTGCTTTCTGGAGAACACATGAAGGTAATACTGCCTTGTTTCCTCGTCATATTCCCATGCCGATCCTTCAAAGATACTCTCCCAGTTGTTCGGTTCGCGGCCGCCTCTGCCATCGCGCCAGATATACCAGTCCCTCTTGGGATTGTCCTTGGATTTCCGGGATTCCAAAAACCATGGATGTTCATCACTTGTATGGTTGAGGACGAGGTCGATGATCAACTTCATGTCACGTTTATGCACTTCCTTAAGCAGCTCGTCGAAATCCTCCATCGTTCCGAATTCATCCAGGATGTCCTGATAATCGGAAATGTCATAACCGTTATCATCCTTCGGGGATTTGTACATTGGGCAGATCCAAATGAAATCAATGCCCATATCCTTCAAATAGTCCAGACGGCTGATCATTCCCTGCAGATCGCCGATCCCATCTCCATTTGAATCCTGAAAACTTCTAGGGTAAACTTGATATCCTACCGCTTCTTTCCACCATACCCGTTCCATATACAGCCCCTCTTTCCTAATAAAATCATTCGTGATATGCAAACGTTTTCTCAGTGAGAATGATTGAATAAACAGCTTGTTTATTCAATAACCATAACCATGAAAATCTAAAAATATATCTTATTATGCAAACGTTTTCCTGATAAATCTATACTAGCTGATTTTCTTCTGCTTTACAATAGGAGGTTCGTGAAAAGAGCAGGCTTACACATCATTGGATTGTTAAAATCAGGTGGTGCATCTTCTGTTGAGGATGTTGAAAGGCTGTCATGAATCCTGTTGATTTCACAACAAAGCGGCGTGAATCCGGTGGACAGTTATCCGTGTGCCCATCATAAGGGCGGTCAGTTTTATGAGTACATAGCCTTAATGGGTGCTGTTTAAACCTTAAGGATTGCGGCAGATGGGGATTTCATATATATTTAAAGTAATTCAACTGAATATGGAAACCTTCGGGGTCGGGTGAAAGTCCCAGCCGGCGGTAATGAGCTTATGCTCTCAGCCCGCGACGGAGAATCAGTGTTAAGCACGGTTCTCCCTGATTTGGTGAAATTCCAAAGCCGACAGTTAAAGTCTGGATGGGAGAAGGTTGTGGAAACGTATCGGTACCGTTCATGCAACACGTGTACCCTTTGTTTGCTGTACGCAAAAAAATGACGTTTAAGACCCTGGAGAAGTATGTCTTCTTCAGGGTTATTTTTATGGAAAAAGAGCAGGTGATGAAGATGGAGCGTGATGAGCAGTACATGGCAATGGCTGTACAGATGGCCAGGGAAACGGTCGGCCAGACGAGTCCCAACCCTTCAGTAGCCGCCATTGTGGTCAAAGATAATCAAGTCGTCGGTATAGGCGTGCATGTGAAGGCTGGTGAACCTCATGCGGAAGTGCACGCACTACGGATGGCAGGAGAAAAAGCGGAAGGCGCGGACATCTATGTCACTCTTGAACCGTGCAGCCATCATGGACGGACACCTCCGTGTGCCGAAGCTGTCGTGAAGGCAGGCATCCGCCGGGCCGTTACGGCTTCATCGGATCCGAACCCTAAAGTTTCCGGCCGGGGCATTGAAATGATGAAGCGGCAGGGCGTGGAGGTCCGGACGGGTGTTTTGAAAGACGAGGCAGATGAACTGAATCGTGCCTTCTTTCATTACATTCAAACAGGTGAACCTTATGTCCGTTTAAAGACAGCGATGAGCCTTGACGGGAAGATTGCCACCGCCAGTGGAGAGAGTCAATGGATCACAGGAGAAGAGGCGCGGCAGGACGGACACCGCTATCGTCATCAATCGGACGCGATTCTAGTCGGGATCAATACGGTCATGATGGATAATCCGACATTGACGACAAGAATTCCGGGTGGCGGAAAGCATCCGATCCGTCTTGTCCTCGATACGCATCTTCGTATTCCGACTGCTTCGAATCTGATACAAAATAATGAATCTCCAACGTGGATTTTCACGTCAGCGGATATACCGGATGAAAAGCGTCTGATTCTTGAAGAGCATGCCCATGTCCACGTCATTCCGCTTGGCCGCACCATCGATCCTGGAGAAGTCCTGCGCTATTTAGGAAAGCACAAGGTCACCTCTCTCCTTGTTGAAGGAGGGGCCACCATTGCCGACGCTTTTGTCAGATCAGGAAAGGTGAATGAGACGATTACGTATATTGCTCCCAAATTGATCGGTGGAAAAGAAGCACTGACCCCGGTTGCCGGCCGCGGCATCCAACAGTTGAAACAGGTGACATCTTTTGAGTTTGTATCGACCGAACAGCTTGGAGAAGATATTAAAATTGTTTCGATAAGAAAAGGGGAATCCTAATGTTTACAGGAATTGTAGAAGAAATAGGAACACTGCAGTCCGTTAAAAGTAAAACGGAAGCTTTGGAGATAAAGATTGCTGCATCCAAAATTCTGGAAGATATCAAGCTTGGGGACAGTATTTCCATTAACGGTGTCTGTCTGACCGTGACAGATTATACGAAGGATACCGCATCCTTTGATGTGATGCCGGAAACATACCGCGCCACCAACATCCATGAATTAAAGCAGGGCAGCGATGTCAATCTTGAACGCGCGATGGCGGCAGATGGGCGGTTCGGCGGTCACCTTGTATCGGGTCATATTGACGGTACGGGCAGCATTGTATCAAAAAGGCCGGAGTCCAACGCCGTCTATTACGACATACAGCTTCCGTCCGACTTGGTTCCTTATTTTGTCTATAAAGGCTCGATAGCTGTTGATGGTACATCCCTGACTGTATTCGGAGTAGAAGAGGATCGTGTCACCATTTCTTTGATTCCGCACACGATGGAACATACCGTTCTCGGCAGGAAAGGTCCGGGAGACAAAGTTAATATCGAATGTGACATGATTGGAAAATATGTCGCTCACTTCCTGAGTGGGCAGAATCAAGAGCACCCGCAAACAGCCATCTCCAAAAAGATGCTGGCTGATAACGGGTTTGCATGAAGAGGGGGAAAGCATATGTTTGATTCGGTTGAAAAAGCGATTGATGTATTGAAGCAGGGAAAGCTTGTCATCGTTTGTGATGACGAGGACAGGGAAAATGAAGGGGACTTTATTGGAATCGCGGAGCATGCTTCCACGGAGATGATCAATTTTATGATCAAGCATGGGCGTGGGCTGGTTTGTGCCCCGATTACGAATGAAACAGCTGGAGCGCTCGAGCTGATGCCTATGGTCAATGACAATTCAGACCCTAATCAGACAGCGTTTACGGTCAGTGTGGATCATAAAGAGACAACAACTGGAATTTCAGCGGACGAACGGGCCCTGACCATCAGGGAAATGCTGAACCCGGAAAGTAAAGCTTCCGATTTCCAGCGGCCCGGTCATATTTTCCCGTTGATTGCCAAGGAAGGCGGTGTCCTGCGCAGAGCGGGTCATACGGAAGCGGCTGTCGACCTGGCACGTCTTGCGGGAGCCCGGCCGGCAGGTGTCATCTGTGAAATCATTAAAGATGATGGAACGATGGCCCGTGTGCCTGACCTGAAAGAAATGGCCGAGGCGTTTGACATTCCGATGATCACCATTGCGGATTTGATTTCATACCGCCATGAGCAGGAAAACCATGTGACCCGGGAAATCGAGGTGCAGATGCCTACAGAATACGGCGAATTCCGAGCGGTAGGCTTCAAGAATGATATCGATTTTAAAGATCACATCGCTCTTGTAAAAGGAGACATCAATCCGGAGGAGCCGACCCTTGTGCGGGTACACTCCGAATGTCTGACAGGGGATGTCTTCGGCTCCTACCGCTGTGACTGCGGTCCTCAGCTGCACAACGCTTTACGGCAGATTTCCGAAAATGGCAGCGGTGTTCTGCTGTACATGAAACAGGAAGGCCGCGGGATCGGGTTAATGAATAAATTGAAAGCCTATAAGCTTCAGGAAGAAGGCTATGACACGGTGGAAGCGAATGAGAAACTCGGCTTCGGGCCTGATTTAAGAGATTACGGTGTCGGTGCTCAAATCCTGAAGGACCTGGGCATTACAAAACTTCGTCTGCTGACGAATAACCCGAAGAAAATTTCCGGACTTGGTGGTTTTGGTCTTGAGGTTGTAGAGAGGGTGGCTATTCAGATGCCTTCCCGCAAAGAAAATGAAAGCTACTTGAAAACGAAACAGTCTAAAATGGGGCACTTATTCCACTACTAGAAAGGAAGAGACTTATGGTTAAAACATTTGAAGGTAATCTTGTAGGAACAGGACTGAAAATCGGTATTGTAACAGGAAGGTTCAACGACTTTATTACGAGTAAGCTGTATGAAGGAGCCGTAGATGCGCTGAAGCGTCACGGCGTCGATCTGAACGATGTAGAGGCTGCTTATGTGCCTGGAGCTTTTGAAATTCCACTGGCCGCTCAGAAGATGGCGGAAACCGGGAAGTACGATGCGGTTATCACCCTGGGAGCTGTCATCCGCGGCTCCACGCCGCATTTCGACTATGTTTGCGGCGAAGCAGCTAAAGGGGTTTCTCAGGCTTCCCAGAAGACTGGTATTCCAGTGATCTTTGGCGTCATTACCACAGACACCATTGAACAGGCCATCGAGCGTGCAGGTACGAAGGCCGGTAACAAAGGCTGGGAGGCAGCCACAGCAGCCATTGAAATGGCGACACTGATGAACGCGTTCAAATAAAAGAACCTATTTGGAAAAGTACGGTTTTACAGAGGTGGTATGTGCGGTCATGTTCCGCTTATCGGTGGATGCCTGCCGTGGGCCCGGTTTCAGCTGACCTGGGTTCGGTCCCGTAGGCCCCACCACCGAACACTTCTCGTAACTTCGCCAAAATAGTACAAAAAGAGGGGTTCTGCTAAGCAGAACCCCTCTTTTGGCTGTAGAAAAAGCCTGTGTTAACCAGTTAGAGTTTTCCATTTGTCGTGGGAAGGGTCACTTTCCGCTTATCGGTGGATGAATGATGCGGGCACGCCTTCAGTTGACTTGGTCAGAAAGGCCGCCTGCCCAAGTGGATCTTCGGCCCGTGCTGTTCCCGCAGGCATCAACACCGAACGCTCCTTGTGCCGACGTTAGAATATGAAGGAGAGAGATTGTGCATTACGCAGGTACGCAGATTCATAAGAAAGGCATGGGCTGCGCTATTGCCGCTTGCGTGGAAAAGAGGAAGGGAAAGAACAGGTGCTGATGACGGCTGCCTGCCGGAAGATTTTCCTCCATCCAGCAAGAGTGAGCGGGGTGAAGGAGAGTCTTTGTCGATGTTAAAGAACCCCCAAGGAGCAGTGCCCCTTCCACTCCTGCGGAAGAACGAGTGGTCCGAGACCGCCGAGCTCGGGCGCTCGTCCGCGGAAAGGGAAGGGGCTCTGGTTTTTCGTGGAGCCTGTCCCCCCGGTTGGACAGGGTTTAAGTGAAGTAGGAAAAAGGAAGGATAAAGGGAAAGGGGGAACGGTGATGACAACAAGAGCCGTCTGGTTTAGAAGAGATTTACGGTTGAATGATCATACAGCACTTGCAAAAGCTGTTGAACATACAAAAGATGAGGACAGCCTCGTTTTGTTTTTTCATATTCACCCGGATTTGAACAAGTCATTCACAATGAGGCATGATTACTATTTTCAAACCCTTCAGGACTTCGTTTCACGTGCCGGGGATATGGGTGCGCCTGTCCATGTTATTGAAGGAGAAACCGAAGAGTCCTTTCAGACATTTGTAAAGGAACTGGATGTGGACATGGTCTACTTCAACCGGGATGAAACAGGATTTGGTAAGAAGCGGGATGATCATATGGTGGAGTATCTGGACTCGATTGATGTGGAAGTCTACCATTACATGGATCACCACCTGCACGGGGCGGAGGAAATCAAAAAACAGGATGGCGGCCATTATAAAGTATTCTCCCCATACTTAAAGAAGTGGAAGCAGCAGCAGAAACCCGGTATTCAACGGGTGAACCACGATAAACTGAAAAATGCGGCCGTGGATAAACGTTCTTCCTTTAAAGAAGGAGAAAAAGCGTACCAGTCGCTGATGGAAAAAATAGAAGCTGATTTTCCCGGGACAGGGGAAGAAGCTGCCGGTGAAAGGTTCAGCCTGTTTCTTGATGGAGCCATCTATGATTATGATGAGGAGCGGGATTTCCCGGCCGTTGATGGGACAAGTCTGATGTCCAGGTATCTGCGTACTGGTGCGGTTTCCGTCCGGACGCTGTATCATAGAATTCAGGACGAAGTAAACTTCAAAAAGGATACATCCGGAGTGGAAACCTATATTTCCGAGCTTGCGTGGCGCGATTTTTACAACATGATCTATTACTATTATCCTGAATCAGACGATAAAGAGCTTGTTGAAAAATACAGAGGTATTCCGTGGAATAATGATGAGGATCTTCTGGAAAAATGGAAGCAGGGGCAGACTGGTTTTCCGTTGATTGATGCAGCGATGAGACAGCTGAATGAAACCGGCTGGATGCATAACCGGCTCCGTATGGCTGTGGCCTCTTTTTTGACGAAGGATCTGCTGATGGATTGGCGCGAAGGAGAACGGTACTTTGCTGAGAGGCTGGTGGACTATGACCCTGCCTCGAATATCGGTGGCTGGCAGTGGGCGGCTTCCACCGGTACAGATCCTGTTCCTTATTTCCGCGTATTTAATCCAGTCAGGCAGTCCGAGCGCTTCGATCCTCACGGCCGTTTCATTAAGGAATGGGTGCCGGAGCTTGAAAATGTGGAGAAGAAGTATATCCATGATCCTTCGAAGATGCCGGAGAACGAACAGGAAAAGGCTGGATGCATGATCGGTGAAGACTATCCTGAGCCTGTGGTGGACCATAAAAAGATGCGAAAGCGGGCGATTGAAGTTTTTAAAGACAAAACATAAAAAGAGGGGTAACCATGACAATAAAGCGAAATGATTTAGAGAAGTATGCAGATCTGGCTTTGAAAAACGGAGTGAACCTGCAGCACAGGCAGGGGCTGATCATCAACGCCCCCATTGAAGCTGCCGATTTCGTCCGGATCGTAACCGCAAAGGCCTACGGGATGGGGGCGAAAAACGTTCATGTCGAATGGAACGACGAAATGCTCAGTTATATGAAAATGAAGCATGCACCGATGGACGTCCTTAAGGATTTCCCTAAATGGAAAGCGGAAGGTCTTGAAGAAATGGTGGCGGACGGGTATGGGCTGTTAACCATTTACGGTCCGGACCCGGATTTAATGAAGAATGTAGATCAGGAACGGGTGGCTGCGGCCACGAAAGCGAGTGGCGAGGCTCTTTCCGGATACCGGGACTATTTAATGAATGATAAGACGACCTGGTCCATTGTTGCCTATCCGCAGAAAGCATGGGCGCAGAAAGTGTTTCCGGATGCTTCTCCGGAAGAGGCACAGGAACAGCTGTGGAAGGAGATCTTCAGAATCACACGGGTGGACAAGGACGATCCGGTTCAGGCGTGGGAGGAGCATAATGAAGCTCTTCGGCAGGCGAGGGAATATTTGAACCAAAAGCAGTATAAAAAACTCCATTATTCCGGGCCAGGGACAAAGCTGACCATTGAGCTCGTTTCGAATCACATCTGGCATGGAGGAGCGGCGGAATCAGAAAAAGGAAGCACGTTCAACCCCAACATTCCGACCGAAGAAGTCTTTACTATGCCTCATAAGTACGGTGTGAATGGGAAGGTCTCCAGCACAAAGCCGTTGAGTTACGCGGGGAACTTGATTGAGAACTTCACCTTAACATTCAAGGATGGAAAAGTGGTGGATTACGCCGCGGAATCCGGGGAGGATACACTAAAGCATCTGGTTGAATCGGATGACGGCTCAGCCAGACTTGGAGAAGTCGCCCTCGTACCGCACGCTTCCCCGGTTTCCCAATCCGGTCACATCTTTTTCAACACGTTATATGATGAAAATGCTTCCTGTCACTTAGCTTTAGGAAAAGCATATCCCACCAACATAAAAGGCGGATCCTCCTTTAATAAGGAGCAGATGGAATCACACGGCGTCAATGATAGTCTCGTCCATGAAGACTTCATGATGGGGTCGGATGAATTGAACATCGACGGAGAAACGAAGGAAGGTCTGTATGAACCTATTTTCCGTAAAGGTATGTGGGCCGTGGATTTTGAGGAAAGCGAAGAGACACCCTGATCCAGGGTGTCTTTTTGGCTTTAGAAAAAGCCTGTGTAAACCAGTTAGAGTTTACATTTGTCGTGGGAAGGGTCACTTTCCGCTTATCGGTGGATAAATGCCGCGGGCACGGCCTCCGCTGATTTGGTCAGGAAGGTCGACTGCCCAAGTGGATCTTCGGCCCGTACTGTTTCCGCAGGCATCAACACCGATAAGCTCCTTGTGCCAACGTTAGAATATAGAGGAGAGAGGTTGTGCACTAAGCAGGTTCGCATATTCAAAAGAACGGCATGGGCTGCCTGCCGGAATATGAAAAAGCCTCTCCTCCATCCAGCAGGGATGAGCTGGGTGAAGGAGAGGCTTTTTCGATGTTATAGAACTCCCAAGGAGCGGTGCCCCTTTCGCTCCTGGCGGTAAGAAAGAAAAAGAGGTTTCTCTACAAGCTGAAAGACACCTTGATCCATGGTGTCTTTGTTCGTGGAAAGATGACATTGTATCTTCTGAATTACATTATCATTACAGACGATTTAAATCTTCAAAAACCTGTCTACAATAAGGATAGATTGTGGTACATATGAAGTAGAATAGATTATCTTGAATCGAAGAAGGGTGATCCCATGAAGCGTGATGCTTTTTTTGATAATGCCAAAGTAGTCCTTATCTTTCTCGTCGTTTTCGGTCATATGATCCAGCCGTTTACCGATGGTTCCAAACCGATGTACACCCTTTATACGTGGATTTATACCTTTCACATGCCGGCGTTCATTTTCCTTGCCGGGTTCTTTGCCAAAGGATCGGGGGAGAAGGATTACTTGATCCAGCTGGCTAAAAAGTTGATTCTGCCATACTTGATTTTTCAGCTCGTCTATACCGGGTATTACTTCTTCATCGGGAAAGGTGAAGGGTTTGACGGGATTTTTTATCCGCACTGGTCGTTATGGTTCTTGTTCAGTTTGTTCTGCTGGCACATTCTGTTGTACTGGTTTAAGAAAATTCCGCCGATGCTCGGTGTCGCCATCGCTGTTCAGATCGGTGTGCTCGTCGGATATTTCACAGATATCGGCCACCATTTCAGTCTATCCCGCACATTCGTTTTCTTCCCGTTTTTCCTTGCCGGGTACTGGCTGACGAAGGAGCATGTGCATAAGTGGAGAACACGCCGTGTCCGGGAAATCAGTATGGTCATTATGGCTGCAGCCGCAGGTGTGATTGCTGTCCTCCCTGAAATCAACTCCGGCTGGCTGCTCGGTTCGAAATCCTATGAGGTTCTCGGCAGTCCGGAAATGGGAGGACTGTTCCGACTGGCGGTATACGCTCTCGCGGGGATCATGGTTGTCAGTGTCCTTTCATGGATTCCGAATACAGAATATAAAATCACGTACCTTGGCGGAAAGACCTTGTACGTTTATCTGCTGCACGGCTTTTTCATCCAGTTCTTCCGGCAGGCCGACTTGTTCAAAGTGGATAACCTGTTTGATGTCATCGGGCTTGCGATCATCTCTGCCGCTATTGTCTACTTGTTATCGAGCAGCTTGATCCGCACGCTGACACAGCCGTTCATTGAGGGGCGTATCCAGCTCATCAAACGTTGGTGGCAGCGGACCTTTGACAAAGATTCCACGCTTCAATCATAAATAAATCCGCCTTTCCTGGTGGATGGAATAGAGCCTCCTTGTGAATAATACGTAAGAGATTCGCAAGGAGGTTTTTGTATGTCTAAAAAAATCTTGATGATTGTCACGAATGCTGATCACATGGATGGACATGAAACGGGGCTCTGGCTGTCTGAGTTTGTCGAACCGTCCGTGGAGTTCGGGGAAGCCGGTTATGAGGTGACCGCCGCAAGCCCGCGGGGAGGGCGCCCGCCGATTGATGAAAACAGTTACAGCAACCAGCTTCCTGATGTATGGGACGGGGTGATGGAGCCGATCAGCCGGACGGTGGCACTCGCAGAAGTGGATCCGACGTCGTATGACGCTGTCTTTTTATGCGGCGGGCACGGAACCATGGTCGATTTTCCTGAAAATGAACAGTTGGAAGAGCTTCTCCGTCACTTTCTTACCGAAGGAAAAGTCATGGCTTCCGTCTGTCACGGCCCCGCCGGATTCATTGGTGTCACGGATCACAATAAGCAGTCTCTTGTAAGTGGGAAAAAGCTGACAGGCTTTTCGAATGAAGAGGAAACGAAGGTTGGTCTTGAGGGACGTGTCCCGTTTTCACTGGAAGATCGTTTAATCGAAGAAGGGGCGGAATTCAGCAAAGGAAAGCCGGATGAAAGTCACGTCGTCGTTGATTTTCCCTTTGTGACCGGTCAGAATCCTTCGTCCAGTCTGGAAACCGCGCAAAAAGTGCTGGAACAATTAAAAGACCGCTGAGCCAAAGGCCCGGCGGTCTTTCTTTATGCATTCAGAACAATAGATGTGCCATCAGTGTAATGACTGGAAGGGTTATGATCGTACGCTCAAGGAAGATGATGAACAGGTCCTTCAGGTTAACCGGAACCTTGGAACCGAGCAGAAGACCACCGACTTCCGACATGTAAATCAACTGGGTTACAGAAAGAGCGGCAATAATGAACCGTGTCATTTCACTCTCGATAGAAGCTCCGATGATTGCAGGCAGGAACATGTCCGCAAACCCTACAAGAATGGTTTCAGAGGCTTCCGCAGCATAGGGCACCTGCATGAGTTCAAGAAGTGGAATGAACGGCATACCGATCCACGTGAAGAAAGGGGTGAATTCCGCAATGATTAGAGCAATCGTCCCGAGGGCCATGACAATCGGAGCAACCCCCATCCACATATCAAGGATATTCTGGGCGCCCTGCTTCATAAAGGCTCCGGGACCTATCGATTTGCTGCCGCGCTCAACCGCTTGGGCATATCCGTAGGTAAACACATTGTGGCCTTCGGGAATATCTTCATTCTGTTCTCCTGCTTCATCGGTTACATAGGTATCAGGCTTTCTGGACAGCGGCGGAATCCGCGGCATGATCAATGCTGCAACAAATCCGGCGAGCGCTACAGTTAGATAAAACGGCACGAACATATGGCCGAGCCCGACTTCCTGTATGACGACAAGACTGAAGGTAATGGAGACGATGGAGAAGGTGGTTCCGATTACGGCTGCTTCTCTTTTCGTGTAGTACCCTTCTTCATACTGCTTACTCGTCAAAAGGACTCCGATCGTTCCGTCCCCGAGCCAGGAAGCAAGGGAGTCAATAGACGAGCGTCCCGGCAGTTTGAAGAGCGGACGCATAATTTTCGTAAGGATGACTCCGAACAATTCCAACAGGCCGTAGTTCAACAGCAGGGGAAGGAACAGCCCTGCAAATAAAAAGACGGCGAACAGGACATGCAGCAGGGAATCCAGCAGCAGTCCGCCTGTATTTTCGGAAATGACCGCCTCCGGTCCAATCTGGAAGTAGACCATGATGGCGAAAATCATACCGAGAACACGGGTAACGACCCATACCGCGGGTACATTAAATAATGAATGGAAAAACGGAGATTTGGAACCATCCGATCTCAGCAGTTTAGCGGCAACAGTGGCAAGCGCTGTTATCGTAATAATGATGGTCATGATGAGAGACAGGGAGCCGGCCAGTCGTTCCTCGACCTCTCCTGCCAAAACGGCGATTGGAATGGTGACGGCTCCGTCATCACCACTGATAGGGAACATAAATAAGAAAATACCGATGAGGGACGGTATGATAAAACGCAGATGCGAAGAAGGTTTAAAATCTTTCGCTTTCATCCAAAATCTCTCCTGACTAATCTGTTTTATTTATAAACATCTCAGAATAAATATACAACATTATTTATTCTATTACGATTACTGCCAAAAACCAATAGGAAATTTGTAGAGAATCACAGACCCCGGGGTTTATCACAAAAGGACAACGGGGAACCTTTTGTATACATTGGAAACTGGAAATGGGGGAAAGGGAATGCAGTCATATGCGAAGCCTAGAGTCGTCGTAAGCCGGTGCCTTGAATTTGCAGAGGTGCGGTATAACGGAGCGGTCATACCAGATAAAGCAGTCGAACGAATGAAAGCGCATGTAGAATTTATTCCTGTCTGCCCGGAAGTGGAAATCGGACTGGGTGTACCAAGAGATGTCATCCGTCTCGTGGATGATGAGGAAAAACGTCTCGTTCAACCGAAAACGGGGGAAGATCTTACTGATAAAATGACTGGTTTTTCCAATACTTTTCTTGATCATCTTGATGATGTTGATGGATTTCTTTTGAAGAACCGTTCTCCGACCTGTGGGATGCATGATGTGAAGGTGTATCAGAGTGCGGAGAATTCCCAGGTGATCGGAAAGACATCCGGGGTGTTTGCCGCAGAGGTACTCAAGCGTCACAGCGGGCTGGCTGTGGAGGAGGAAGGGCGGTTGAAAAACTTCACCCTGCGCCATCATTTTTTGACGAAACTTTTCACCCTGGCCTCCTTCCGGGAGATGAAGAAGGAAAGAAAGATGAAGGAGCTGCAGCAGTTTCATGCCCGGCATAAATATCTGTTTATGGCCTACCACCCGGGCCTGTTGAAGAAAATGGGGCAGACGACAGCCAACCATGACCATCGTGGAATCGGTGAGGTGCTTGAAACGTACGAAAATCTGCTTCATGAGCTGATGCGGGAGCCTGCGAAAACAAGCGCCCACGTCAACGTCTGTCAGCACATTGCCGGGTATTTTAAGAAGCAGCTGACGAGCGGAGAAAAACAAAGTTTTGCTGATCTTCTTCATCAATATAAAGAAGAAAAAATCCCCTTAAGTGCTGTTCTCAGTGTATTGAGTTCCTGGACCGCCCGTTTTCAAAGCGGGTATTTGAAGCAGCAGAGTTATTTCCAGCCCTACCCGGTCGATCTGGTGGAAATATCCGACTCAGGGAAGGGCCGGGCCTATTCCTGATGATCATTCTGCATAATGCTTAAGAATGCGGTCCACAGCCGGACCATAGCTTTCCCCGAACATGTTGAGATGGGCAAGCAGGTAAAAGAGCTGATACAGAGGTTTGATTTCCTCGTAATGTTCAGGCAGAGGGAGGACCTCTTGATAATGATTGTAAAAATCAGCTGGGAAGCCGCCGAAGACTTCTGTAAAGGCTAGTTCAAAAGCGTGATCCCCATAAAGAATGGAAGGGTCAATCAAAACCGGCTGTCCGTGCTCATCCATCATGTAATTGCCGCCCCATAGATCACCGTGGAGCAGGGAGGCTTCGGGATGAGCGGGGAGGTATTGGTCCAGTCTGTTCATCAATGCTTCCATCCGCTTTCTTCGTTTGTTCGTTATCCGTTTTTTGGAGATCCCAATATCAAGCTGTGCGCCCAGGCGGCACGTACGGTAATAGTCCACCCAGGAAGGGGCCCACGTATTTGGCTGATCGAGCTGTCCGACAAACGTCGGAGCCCCGTATCCATACGAATCCCTTGTGTGCTTGTGCATATGAGCAAGCTGACGGCCGAGGGCTGCATGATCGTTCCGGCTCCCGGGTTCAATCCATTCCATCACAAGCGCGGCAGGCTCCCTGTTTTCAGGCATGTCG
Organism: Halobacillus sp. ABH2_015; assembly: GCF_056158945.1. Classification (NCBI taxonomy): domain Bacteria; kingdom Bacillati; phylum Bacillota; class Bacilli; order Caryophanales; family Bacillaceae; genus Halobacillus; species Halobacillus sp. ABH2_015. The sequence goes on along the minus strand of NZ_JBSWUG010000002.1, from coordinate 3,152,484 downwards.
TAATGATAGACGTTCGGGACACGGATGGTCTTTGTCTGTTGAATCGTCTGCAGCCCCTCGGCTTCCGCCTGGAAAAAGTGGGAGGGGACACCGGCGTTCGTCTTTATAAAGTACGCCTGTCTTTCGGTCTGTACGTAAAATGCTTGGTTGATGTCACCACCACTGACGGCGGTCTGCTTCTGTATCCGGCTTTCATCTCCAATGGTGCTCAATGTTTTTTCGATGATATCCATCAAAGGTCTCCTTTCCATTAATGAAGCGGAGCAGGTGGGGTCGGTGTGAAAATCTTCTGGTACGCATGTATTTCGTTCAGCTCCTGAAAACCGATGGCTTTGTATAACTGTTCAGCCTGAGGATTCAAGGAGCGGACAGATAGGGTGACCGCCTGCAGTTCGAGGGCGTAAAACGCATATTGCAGGGCATGTTCCATCAACTCTGTGCCGATGCCGGTGTTTTGATAGGAAGGATGAACATTCACAAAGCAGATTTCACCCTCTTCCCCTTCCGCGTTCGTTTCAAAGTAGAGGTACCCGGCGAGCTCTCCCTCCTTCTCATATCCCCATAGATCGTTCCCCTGCTGTCGTGAAAGGTAAAACATTTCTTCTGTCGTATAATAAGCCGCATCTGGATGCAGCTTGTCCAATCTTTCTTTATCCTGTTCCTGCAGCCGGAAGATTGACGGGGTCTTTGTGGACTCCGCAGCCTTGTAATGGGCTTGGAAGAGGACCAGTGTTTTTTCAACGTTATACAGTTCGAACGCATGGGTTTCAGCGAAAGCTTTCAACTCTTCGTTCGCCCCGTAGCAGGCTACTTTAACCGCATCAAAATGAAGCTGGGCAGTCAGAGAAGCTTTGTCCCATAAGCGTTCAATGACGTCGGATTCCTCTTTTACCGCAAAAGGCCCGAGGATCCGGCAGAATTTCTGCTCGAAAAAAGGGACCATGCCTAAAAATCCTACGATTTCGGAACCTTCCCAAGCGACATAAGCTAAAGGCTCTGTGAACTGGGTTAACGTCCAGATCTGCTCGAAGATTTCATTTTTCTCAGAAGCCATCCAGGCCACATAATGGCGGTCCTGGCCATTCATCTGATACAGCCACTCGGCTGCCGTATGTAATTCCCTGACTTCCAGCTCGCGAATCTGAATCATGGCACTCATCCTTTCGTTATACATGAATTTTCACACAATAGTAGAGAAAAGTGCAAGCGCTGCCTTTCTGCGGGGCGGCTGTAAGTAGCTGAAGTCTGTGCGGGATTGTCGATTGACAGGGTTGACCTGTGGATTTGCGGGGAAAAGTAAGATACAGAAGTATGGAAAGGAGGCGGGACGCATGCATCAGCGGTTGAAATACATAGCCATTTACCGGATCACAGTTATTGTCTGGATGTCTGTCCGTTTTCTGCTCCGCATTTTCTGGTTCGAAAAGAGACACCGGATCTGGGATGAGCAGACGAAAAGGAAATGGGAGATGATGCTGGCAGATATGGCGGAAGAGTATCGGAGGAAGGCGGTCGCCCTCGGCGGGCTGCTGATAAAGTTCGGACAATTTCTCAGCTCCCGTGGGGATCTTCTTCCGCCGTCCTTCATTAAAGAACTGGAGGGACTTGTCGACCGTGTGAAGCCCGTCCCGTTTTCCTATTCCAGAGCAACGATTGAAGAAGACTGGAACGCCTCACTGGATGATCACCTGAATTCCATTGATGAAAAAGCGGTGGCCTCTGCATCCATTGGAGAAGTGTACAAAGCGTACCTGAAGGATGGGACGCCGGTGGCGGTTAAAGTGCAGCGCTACAGAGTCCGTGATACATTCCGGATGGACTTCAAGGCTTTGAAAATTGTATTCTGGCTCGTCAACCGGTTCACCGTTTATGGAAAAAAAGCGGATCTCCAGGCCCTTTATACGGAAGTCGTCCGGGTCATCAGCAACGAACTTGATTTTACGATGGAGCTGGAGAACGGACGGGCGTTTCAAAAGCGGTTCCGTGATTTTCAGGATGTAAGGGTGCCGCATTATTACGAAGACCTATCGACCAGACGCGTGCTCGTCATGGAGTGGGTGGAGGGGCACAAAATTACGGATGTCTCCTTTATGGACAGGCAGGGGATCGACCGGAGCCGTATTGCCTATATTTTGTTTGAACTGTGTATCGAACAATTTTTATATGCCGGGATGTTCCACTCTGATCCACACCCGGGCAACTTGATGATTAAAGAAGACGGTACAGTGGTCATTCTCGATTTCGGAATGGTCGGGGAAATCCGGAAAGAGGATGCCGATTCCATACGTAAAATGATTCAAGGGTTCATTCTGGACGACTACGACAGAGTAATTGAAGCCTTGCAGGAAATGAATTTCCTTCTGCCGGAAGCGGATACGGAAAAAGTGAAGAAACTGTTGAAGCAGACGACAGACATGTACCTGGAAGGGAACTTTGACAAGCTGGATGCACATATGATGAATGACATGCTGGAGGATCTGCAGCAGTTTGTCAAAGAACAGCCGATTCAGCTGCCTGCTGACTATGCGTTTCTTGGACGTGCGGCATCCATTGTCGTAGGTGTCCTGAGCACAATCTATCCTCAAGTGGATCTGATTGCCTGGGGACGGCCGGTCATTAAGGAGTGGGTATCCGGGAAGGATTCCACTTCATCCCTTTACACGGACGTGTTGAAGGAGACAGCGAGGCCGCTGCTCTCCCTCCCGCGGGCTTTGGTCGAATATTTGGAGGACGGGGACAAGGAAAGAGAGTGGAAAACGACTCAGCAGAAAAATCAGTTGTTCCACCAATATTATTTATTTATGACACTGCTTTCGTTTATCATCATGCTGATCGGAACCGCTGCTTTCTTTTATACAGGCGTTATTGAAGTCCTTCCCAGCTGGTGGATCGGTGGGGTCATCTTCGGGACTGGTGCAGCCGGATTTATTTTCAGCTCCATCAATCACGTGCATATGCTGCGGAAGCTTACTCATAATAGGAGGAATCGAACATGAATGACTTATTGAAAAAAGGGTTTCATTTAGGTCTTGGAGCCGCAGTCAGTGGAAAACAAAAGTTCGAGAAGCTTGTGAATGACATGGTCAGGCGCGGAGAGATCAGTCCTTCGCAGGCGAAGAGCATGGTGAATGAGCGGATGCAGGCGTGGATGGCCAAAGGTCAAACAAAGGATCAGCAGTGGAATGAACAGGTGAAGGCGAAATTCCAGGACCAAATGAACGAACTTGGCTTCGTTTCCCGTGAGGAATACGAGAGACTGGAAGCACGGATCCAGCGTCTTGAAAAAGAACGTGGGTACTAAAATAACAGCCCTGCTTCATGAGAGTGAAGCAGGGCTGTTTTATGTATGTCCGGGCCGGCCGGATATGCTATGCTTTTACCACATCATGGTAGAAAGGAAGGGTTTCTTTGAAGAAGATCAACTGTTTTCGGTGCCGGCACTTTCGCACGACATGGAACCCCGCTTTTCCGAGAGCCTGCAGTGCCTACGATTTCAAATCGAAGGAAATGCCCTCTCAGGTGGTGCTGCATTCCTCTGGCTCATCCTGTATGAAATTTGAAGAAAAACATCAGGAAAACGCTTCTCGTGTCCAAGCGAAGCATACAAAGATCGATTTCAGGCTGTAAATTTTATGAAATTTCTGATTTTATATTATCTTTTCCCGAATCTATGATATTATGATGAATATTTATCAGAACATCATAGAAAGAGATGGAGAGGAGTTGAGGAAGAATGGTAAGAGAAAAGTGGGGGACGAAGCTTGGGTTTATGCTGGCGGCCATGGGTTCGGCCGTGGGCCTCGGGAACATTTGGAGGTTCTCCTTTGTAGCGGGAAATAATGGTGGAGGAGCCTTTCTGCTGTTGTACCTGGCCTTTGTCATTTTACTGGGGGTCCCGCTGCTGCTTGCTGAGGTGAGTATCGGTAGAAAAGCAGAGAGTGATGTTGTCGGTTCCTTTAAAAAGCTGGCACCAAATACACCATGGTATTTGACGGGATTTTTCGGCATTGCCAGTTCCTTTTTAATTTTGAGCTTTTACGCCGTCGTAGCCGGCTGGGCGATCTTTTATTTCTGGAATTATTTAAATGGATCTTATTTTACATCTCCGGAGGTCGGTTACGAAGGGGCATTCGGTCAGTTTATCAGTCATTCCTGGCATCCGATTGCCTGGACAGCCTTATTTATGATTCTTACGATTGTTATTGTTTTGAGCGGGGTGAAAAAAGGCATTGAGGCAGCCAACAAGATCTTTATGCCGCTGCTTGCCCTCATTCTCATTGGACTCGCTTTCTTCAGCTTGTCCCTGGATGGGGCGTCTGAAGGGGTGAAGTTCTTATTTCAGCCGGACTGGACCGCTCTAAGTGATCCGTCCATTTACATCGCCGCCCTCGGGCAGGCGTTCTTCTCTCTCAGTCTTGGTATGGGAGCGATGCTCACGTACGGAAGCTATTTAAGAAAAGAAAACAAACTGCCGAGTGCAGCCCTCGGCATTGGGATTATGGATACTTTCTTTGCAGTGATTTCAGGGCTCGTCATTTTCCCGGCGGTTTTTGCCTTCGGGATCGATCCAAGTTCAGGTCCGCCGCTCGTATTCATTACACTGCCGAGTATTTTTGAACAGATGCCGATGGGGGGAATCGTAGGGCTTGTCTTCTTCTTTGCCTTGATTCTTGCTTCTCTGTCTTCTTCGGTTTCTATACTGGAAGTGCCGACGGCCTATTTCATGAGAATTCTCGGATGGACACGGTTTGCTACAAGTGTTGTCATGGGAGCGGTCATGTTTGTCATGGGAATCGGGGTTTCTCTCGGTTTCGGAATCTGGTCAGGCGTCACCCCGATCGGTGACTTGAACATTCTGGATTCCATGGATTACATTGCATCCAACATTCTTCTGCCGCTGGGCGGTCTTTCCATGGCCCTTCTGATCGGATGGTATTTCTCTAAATCAGAAGCTCTGGAAGCTACAGACTTCACAGGATCCGGTATCGGGCAGATCTGGTACTACCTCGTGAAGTTCGTCGCACCGGTCATGATCCTCCTTATTTTCCTAAACAAATTAGGGGTTATTTGATCATCCTGACTAGAAACTGTTCTTACGTTGTGTTTCCGGTCACGTTCCGCTTATCGGTGGATGCTTGCCGCGGGCACGGCCTCAGCTGACTTGGGCAAGAAGATCACTTGACCAAGTGGATCTTCGGCTCGCGCTGTTCCCGCAGGCGTCACCACCGAACGCTTCTCGTGACCGAACCAAGTCATGTGCAAAAAAAGAGGACTGCCTTTTGTTTAACAAAAGGCAGTCCTCTTTTATATACCGTCATGATGTGCGGGAGACCTTTCTTCATACAGCTATTCGGGCTAGGCGCGGACACCCTTTATCCATGGCTGTTCATCAACGTCTTTTTCTTGAGAAGGACTTAGATTCACAGAAGCAGCATCCCCCTTAATCGAGTTCGGGTGGGAAAGGTTTTGAGGACGAGCGTATACATCTTTATGCATTTTAGTAAGAGAGGTTTGTATAGAAACGTTTTGGAACTTTGTTTGAACATTGGAAAGGGGATGGGACAGGAGGGGAAGAGACGTGTTAAACTACGACAGAGTCCCATTTTTATGTAAGTAAAGGAGTTTATAAAATGGCAGTAACCAACCATAGTGTTCTAAAAAGAATGGCCAATGAAATACAGGAAGCGATGCTTCAGCATGGAAATGAGCCGAAAGTAAGGGAGCATGTCCGTTCTGTGAAGCTTCTGGCGGAACTTCTGTTGGAGGAAGAGGACCGGGGAGGTCGTCCGGAACCTTCGGTGAATGAACCGACCGCAGAAGAAATAAGGAAAATGATGGGGGCGGACAAGGCACCTGTGAAACAGTCCCAGCCTGATACGGCCGTCGATCATGAAGAGGCCAACGGGCCGTCTATATTTGACTTCTAGGAAGGAAGGATCGATATGAAATTTTTACTGATCGCCGCAGTTATCAATGGTTTTTTGTCTGTAGCTCTGGGAGCATTCGGAGCTCATGGTCTGGAAGGGAAAGTATCGGAAAAAGGATTGGATCAGTGGGGCAAAGCCGTGGATTATCAAATGTTCCATACGATGGCTTTGTTTGGTACAGCATTATTGATGGGCAGAATCCAGGCTGGAATGATGACAGGCGCCGGCTGGTTCTTTTTGATCGGCATTCTCCTGTTCTCCGGCAGTCTCTATATCTATGCCGTTACAGAAATCAAGACGTTTGCCATGATTACGCCGCTCGGTGGTTTATCATTCCTGATTGGCTGGATTCTGCTTGGGTATGCCATCATTAAGCACCTGTAATCGTCAGAAATAAAGAATGGTTGCAAACACAAAAACGATAAAGGCACGCAGCAGCTGGATGATCATTTCGATCTGCAGCTGCTTTTTCATGGCTACAAGTCCTTCTAATACAAAACCGGCTGTCAGCACGTAGAATAAAAGAAGAACGAGCCACTGATGTTCCAGTTGAAACAAGGCCAGGACTGCCAGGACGACCGCAAGAAGGAGGGTTCCCAGCAAGGCCCGCTGGTAGTTCTCATAAGGAGGTCTCATCCGCTCACCTTTTCCTTTCATAGTGAAAAACCCGCTATCGAAATAGCGAGTTCAGGCTTAAGGGCGGGACTGGTAGTTGGCCATCCCCTGATTGGATCCGGAGCCGTATGGGTAGTTGTAGTTAATTTCCTCATCAAAGGTAATGTAGTCGAGGTAGACCATCAGCAGTAGATAACGTTTTCCAGTCTGTGGATCACTTAGAATGATGTGATCCCTGCCGGCGGCTTCAATGACTCCTTTGAAGATTTTTGCATTCCACTGGTCGTTGTTTTCAAAGGTCATGTACACTGTTGCCGGTTTGCCGGCATTGAGCCTGAGAATATTTTCAATATAGGATTCCTCAGAAGGAAGCATGTTCGGCGGATTCACTCCACCTTTGAACGTTCCCTGCTGCATAGGCGGAACCTGGAGACCGCCTCCTTGTTGTCCTTGAGGCATCCCCTGGTTGGAATAGGGGGCGCTGGGATACTGGTACATATAAGGGCTCTGACCATAATAAGGGGAGGACATCTGCCCGTACATCGGCTGTCCCTGGCCTCCGGATTGTGGTTTTTGTGCCAATTGAATCACTCCTTACAGGAATTTAATACACACTTGGACAGTCGGACCGGGTCGGAGAGTAGAAACAGTGCGATTTATAGCGGCCTGTATTCCACTGTCCGAACCATTGTTCAGGGCAGTCGCCGGAAGGCTTGAAAAACCAGAGGGAGTTGGAGGCAGGGTGGTAGCGCGTCCCTTTGATTGTTTTCCTGGCCAGGCGGATATCCTTTTCGCGCGCCCTCTGGTAAAAATAACCTTTCTGGGTGGCTTCAAATCCTCCTGGACTTTGATAGACCATATCGCGGATCGTGTTGATATCCGTGAAATCAATACAATCTCCGCGCACGCGGTTCACTCCTGTGTTCCCAACCATCAGCATCCCCAGCTCTCCGTCACCCTCGGCTTCCGCCCGCATCAGCCGTGCCAGTAACTTCACGTCAGCCTCAGTGGAAGGAATAACAGCCACGCTGTCACCTCGCTTTACGAAAGGCATGCTTGCATGCTCTTTATCACTATATGTACGGACCCTCCCTGGATATGAAAAAAATAAACCCTGGTGCATTCATCGAACCTTAACACATCCGAAAAATCCGCTTCATAAAAAAGAGGTACAATAAATGGGGATATCATGGGAAATAAAAAAACTGCCCGGGTTTCCCCGGACAGTTTCTTGGATCTTAGATTTTCAGGAATTGATCAACAGCTTCCGGCTTCAGAAGGTTTCCGATATAGAAAGAGCCGAAGTCGCCGTAGCGTGATGTGACTTCATCGAACCTCATCTCGTACACGAGTTTCTTGAATTGAAGGACATCGTGAGCGAACAAGGTGACGCCCCATTCCCAGTCATCAAAACCGATGGAACCGGTGATGATCTGGCGGATTTTTCCGGCATACTGCCGGCCGGTCATGCCGTGAGCATACATCAGCTTCGCACGCTCGTCTTTTTCAAGAACGTACCAGTTGTCGTTTCCTTGTCTGCGCTTATCCATTGGATAGAAGCAGATGTGGTTCCACTTCGGAAGCTTCGGACGAAGGCGGGCCTGGATTTCAGGATCCTCTTCATTGGCGCTTCCCATATAATTGGAGAGCTCGACAACAGAAACGTAGGAATAGGCCGGAGTGGTGAATTCAGCCAGTTTCGTTTTGTTGAAGGCTGTTTCAATTTCGTTTAATTCTTCCATCGTCGGGCGGAGAATCATCATCATGAAATCAGCTTTCTGACCGACGATTGTGTAGAGGGCATGGCTGCCTTCCTTGTTTTCTTCCGTGTGTTCCCATTGTCCGATCAGCTCACGGAATTCGGAGACGGCCTGTCCGCGCTCCTCCTCGGAGGCGTACTTCCAGGCTGTCCAGTCCAATGTGCGGAAATCATGAAGGCAATACCATCCATCCATCGTTACTACTGCTTCTGGCATAGGATCATTCGCTCCTTTGTATAGCAAGTCGTTAGTTAAAAAAATCACATTCCCAATATAACATATTTTGATCATTCGGCATTACGAAGGGCACCGATATCCTGTGACAATTAAATGAAGGAATGATGGATGACGTTTCCGGGTACAGATAAATGGGATAGAACCGTAGGGAAGGAGAAAATTTGAAGGGAATTCCTTTCATTTATACACAAAAGACTTTATCATATATAACAGAAATGAAAATTGGAGGGTTAAGCATGAGTAACCTATTTGATACTATGAAAGCTAAAATTGATGGAAAAGGTACGAAAATCGTACTTCCGGAAGCGATGGACGAGCGTATTCTGACAGCTGCCGGCCAATTAACTGCGGATGGTATGGTGACACCTGTACTAGTCGGAGATAAAGAAAAAGTAGAACAGAAAGCGAAAGAACTGGGTGTGGACATTTCCGGCGCTGAAGTGTTGAACCCGGCGGACTATCCTGAATATGATGACATGGTAGCAAGCTTCGTCGAACGCCGTAAAGGCAAGGCGACAGAGGAAAAAGCCCGTGAAATCCTTCAGGACGAAAACTACTTCGGTACAATGCTTGTTTATATGGGCAAAGCAGATGGTCTTGTCAGCGGTGCCGCTCATTCAACAGCGGATACGGTACGTCCAGCTCTTCAAATCATCAAAACGAAGCCGGGTATTAAGAAAACCTCCGGTGTTTTCGTCATGGTCCGTGAAGACGAGAAATATGTGTTTGCTGACTGTGCCATCAACATCAGCCCGGACAGCCAGGACCTTGCAGAAATTGCGCTGGCGAGTGCGGACACGGCTGCCTTATTCGATGTAGATCCAAAAGTAGCGATGCTCAGCTTCTCCACGAAAGGTTCTGCGAAATCCCCGGAAACGGAAAAAGTAGCTGAAGCACTGACGATTGCCAAAGAACAGAACCCTGATCTTGTCATCGACGGTGAATTCCAGTTCGACGCTGCTTTCGTTCCATCCGTAGCTGAGAAAAAAGCGCCGGATTCCCCGCTGAAAGGCGAAGCGAATACATTCGTATTCCCTAGTCTTGAAGCAGGTAACATCGGGTACAAAATTGCCCAGCGTCTTGGCGGTTTTGATGCGGTAGGTCCGGTTCTTCAAGGTCTGAACCAGCCGGTCAACGACCTTTCCCGCGGCTGCAGTGCAGATGATGTGTACAAGCTGGCCATTATTACAGCAGCTCAATCTCTATAATAGAATCGCAGAAAAGAGTGTCGGCCTGAAGGCCGGCAGTCTTTTTTTATAATGTTGGAGTAAAGCGTTTGCATTTGGAAATAGGAATAGGCTGAAAACGCTTGACTTTAGGCTGAATTCCATTAAAATAATAGCTGGAATGAAAATCATTATCATTTAAAATTTACATACAGGGGTGGACATGATGAGGAACAAATGGTTGATGTTAGGTTTAACGCTTCTTCTATCCGTATTCGTACTGGCTGCATGCGGAGGGGACGAACAGGAGGAAGGTACATCTTCTGATCAGGAAGCGGCAGACACAGAAGAAACAAGTGGAGAGAACGCTTCCGAGGAAACGGGTGGAGAAGTAAATCTTTACACCGGTCGTCATTACGATACAGATCAGGAGCTCTATGATACGTTTACAGAAGAAACGGGGATCGAGGTCAATGTCATTGAAGGGGATGATGACGAATTGATCGCCCGTCTTGATCGCGAGGGAGAGGCTTCTGAAGCCGACCTGCTGATCACCGCTGATGCCGGTCGTCTGCACCGTGCGAAATCGCAGGATCTGCTGCAGTCTTTGGAAAGTGACACGTTGAATGAAAACATCCCGGAGAAATTCCGTGATCCGGATAACAACTGGTTTGGTCTGACAAAACGTGCACGTGTCATTGCGTATCACAAAGAGCGTGTGGATGAAGAAACCCTTCAAACGTATATGGATTTAACAAACGAGGAGTTCCAGGACAAAGTCTTGATTCGTTCGTCCTCCAACATTTATAACCAGTCTCTTGTTGCTTCTATGATTGCCACAGATGGTGAAGATGCTGCCAAGGAATGGGCACAGGGAGTCGTAGATAACATGGCTCGTGATCCTCAAGGAGGAGATCGTGACCAGGCGAAAGCTGTCGCTGCCGGTGAAGGTGATGTGGCGGTTATGAACACGTACTACCTTGGAAAAATGCTGAACTCTGAAGATGAGGAAGAAGTGAAAGTGGCTGAACAGCTGGGAATCATCTTCCCGAACCAGGATTCTACAGGGACCCACGTGAACATCAGCGGTATTGGTGTGACAGCGAGCAGCCAGAACACTGAAAACGCTCAGAAATTCATTGAATTCCTGTCTGGAGAAGAAGCGCAGAAACAATTTGCTGAAGCGAATTACGAGTATCCGGTAAACCCTGATGTCGAAGCTTCTGAACTGCTTCAAAGCTGGGGTGAGTTCAAAGAGCAGGACATCTCTCTTAATGAACTTGGAGAAAACAACGATCGTGCCATTCAAATTATGAATGAAGTTGGCTGGAAATAAGCAAAAACCGCATCATGCCCGTCATGATGCGGTTTTTTTCTATACAAAACAGATGAGAACTGTTATCATTATTACGGACTCAACCTTGAATGAAGCAAGTCTTCAGGCTTTTTTCATTCAAGGCTGAGGGACTGGTAGAAAAGGACGTGTCCTCTTTGAATGTACGGCGAAGACTGCCTGCTTATAGAAATAGCTGGTCAATACTCAGTTTAATCATTGTCATCTTAATTCTCGTCCCCAACGTGACGATCTTATATAACTTCTTTACGAAAAAAGCAGAAAATTGGGAGCATATTACAGAATATATACTTCCGGATTTATTGAAAAACACATCCCTGCTTATCGTTTTCACCGGGCTGTTAACCATTATCATAGGCACAAGCCTCGCCTGGTTGATTTCTGCTTATGATTTCCCGTTGAAAAAGTTTTTTAAGTGGGCGCTTATCTTACCGCTCGCGATTCCTCCTTACATTGCCGGATACACGTACAATGGGATCTTGAATTACACAGGAGTGATCCAGACGACTTTGCGGAACACGTGGGGGATCGAAGTGGACCAGAAATACTTCGATATTCTGAATCTTCCGGGTGCTGTTTTTATTTTCACTCTTTTTCTATATCCGTACGTGTATACGATTACAAGAGCATTTCTCGCCAATCAGTCTGCATCTTTAATTGAAAATGCCCGGCTGCTTGGAGGATCGCCGCTGGAAGTGTTTTTCCGGGTGGTCCTGCCGATCTCCCGTGGAGCTGTCGTCGGGGGTGTCAGCCTTGTTCTCCTTGAGGTTCTGAATGATTACGGGGTGGTGCAGTACTTTGGTGTTCCTACATTCAGTACGGCCATCTTCCAAACATGGTTTGGTATGAATGACTTGAATTCAGCCATTAAATTATCAGCGACCCTGATGTTTATCGTCTTTTCTATTTTGATTTTGGAAAAATTGCTGCGCGGCCGGAAGAAATACGCGGCTACGACGGCAAAAGCCCGTCCGCTGCGTGCTGTTCAACTAAGCAGAGGACGTGGCTGGGCCGCCTTCAGTTATTGTCTGGCCATCTTCATGCTCGGGTTTCTTATCCCGTTGATCCAGCTTTTGGACTGGATGTTGTTAACCTTTGAAAAAGTAGCATCTCCTGAATTTTTAACGTTGATCTGGAATTCCCTGTTCGTATCCCTGGTTGGAGCGCTGTTGATTGTTCTTTTTGCTGTGATTATCGGCAACTTCGCCCGCACGCATCAGAGCCGGCTGTCGAAATCTGCAGCCAAAGTGACGATTCTCGGCTATTCCATTCCTGGAGCCGTCATTGCTGTCGGTATCAGCACGGTCTTTATTGAACTGGACAGTGGCCTCTCCCGTTTCTATGAATCCACAGGGATGGAAAGCCGGCTGTTTTTGAGCACAAGTTTAGTCATTCTGATTTCGTCCTATATCATTCGTTTTTTGGCGATTGGGTACAATTCCATCGAGTCCGGATTCGATAAAATCGGAAACAAGTATACGGAAGCCTCACGAATGCTTGGTATGAATATGACGAAGACCTTTTTCAAAGTGGATGTAAAAATGCTGCGGGCACCGCTGATCAGCGGGTTTCTACTTGCCTTTATTGAGATCATTAAAGAACTGCCGCTGACGTTGATTCTGCGTCCATTTAACTTCGGAACGCTTTCGACCAATGCTTTTAAATATGCCAGTGATGAGCAGATTCATGAAGCGGCGTTGTCTTCTCTCATCATAGTCGTCATTAGTGCAGCGGCTGTCTTTATTTTTCATCAGGTCTTAGAAAAGGAGTCGAATTGATATGTATGTTGAAATCAAAGATCTCTGTTTTGGGTATGCCAATTCCAAAGAACGAACCGTCCATGGCTTTAACCTGGATATTGAGCAGGGCGAAATCATTTCCATCCTGGGCGAGAGTGGCAGTGGGAAAAGTACCGTCCTCCGTCTCCTGTGCGGTTTGGAAATCCCTGAAAAAGGGACGATCCACATCGCAGGCCGTACGATGACAGATGATCGGACATTTGTAGCTCCTGAAAAAAGAGGCATCGGCATTGTCTTTCAGGATTATGCGCTGTTTCCGCATATGACGGTGTATGAGAATGTGAAGTTCGGGTTGAAAAAATGGAAGAGGAAGGACCGCAGCCGCAGAGTGCAGGAAGTGCTGGAGCTTGTGAACATGGGGGACTTTTCAAAACGGTACCCCCATGAACTGAGTGGAGGACAGCAGCAACGGATCGCTTTGGCCCGCTCTCTGGCACCCGCGCCGGAGCTGCTGTTGTTGGATGAACCATTCAGTAACCTTGATGCGGATCTGCAGGTAAAAATAAGAAATGAGCTCAAAGCCATCCTTAAGCAAACGGGTACGACCTGCATCTTTGTGACGCACGACCGGGAGGATTCCCGCGCCCTTGCCGATCGTATGGTTACGATGAGAGACGGGGCATCTTATGACTGGGACTCCTTATGTACGACACGTGAAGAAGAAAGTCAGAAGCCTGAGCTGGTTCGGCTGAAATAGGTAAAAAGCGCTCGACATCCTCAGCGGAGGTGGTCGAGCGCTTTTTCATTGCGTTTGACGATTTGATCGAACCGTTTCTGGAACCATTCGATTTCCGTGTCATTCAGTGGATCGGTCACAATGTGGCCGGAAAGTTCGTACAGCTTCGTCAAGATCCTGTCCCGGACATCCGCTACAGTAAGGGGGGTGTCGAGCAGTTCGTTAAGAGAAGCCATGACAGACGGATCGATATCCGGGTAGGTGAATCGTGTTTCTTCATTCTTTTTTCCGATTTCATAAAAGTTCTTCAACAGGGAGGCTCTTTCAGCTCCGCTCCCCGTGACGTCCAGATAGATCTGCACAGCGGAGCCGTTTTTTACCCGGCGTTGGGAAATGCCGGCAAATTTCTTCCCGTTGATGCTGAGGTCATAGGTGCCCGGACAGTAGGACCGCGTGATTTCATACGCTTCAATCTCATCGGTCACATCCTGGAACAGGTAGTGGATAAATGAAACCATCGCATCGTAGCCTTCATGGATGTTTACTTCCTTTGAGTCTGGGAAAATGAAGGAGAGGTTCATGACACCTTCATCCAACACGACGGCAAGGCCGCCGGAGTTACGGACGACAACCTGGTAGCCGCCGGCTTTCAAATATTCGATGGCTTCATCGATGTAGGGCAGACGGGCATCGGGAATCCCGAGGACGACGGTATGATGATGCACCCATAAGCGGGCCGTCGTCGGACTGATGCGCTCTCCGACGGAGATGGACAGAGTGTCGTCCATGGCGAACGACTGAAGAGCTGAAAACGAAGGTCCAAGACTGCTTTGATCGATGAAGCGGTAGGTATTGGTTTTTAATAAGGTATGGATTGTACTCATGCACATTCGAACTCCTTTACATACAGCACCATCTATTATAGCAAATATCGGTTGTTGCATGAATAAGTGAACCGTTGTAAAATCTCCGATGGGTTAAAAAAAGTCGTCGGTCAAAAGGGATAGGGACAGGGAAGAGACCTCACCCCTGTCATTTTTTGTCTGTCAAGACGTTTTTTTGTCGGATATAAAGGTATATAATAGTTAAAAATGTCGTCAGGAAAGGACAAGCGGATGGCTTATCGTGATGAGAAACTAAGTGAAGAAAAAGTATTTAAAGACCCGGTTCACCGTTATGTCCATGTACGGGAGCGGGTCATATGGGATTTGATCGGAACGTCTGAATTCCAGCGGCTGCGACGTGTGAAGCAGCTGGGAACTTCTTATTTGACGTTCCATGGAGCGGAGCACAGCCGCTTCAACCACTCGCTCGGTGTGTATGAAATCGTGAGACGGATCATTGAGAACTTCAAGGACCGGCCGCATTGGAATCAGGAGGAGCGGCTGCTTTGTCTTTGTGCGGCGCTTCTGCATGACCTCGGCCACGGCCCGTTTTCCCATTCCTTTGAGAAGGTGTACAAGCTGGATCATGAGGAATTCACCCAGGCCATTCTGCTTGGGGATACCGAGGTTAATCAGGTCCTCAGACGTGTGGAAAAAGGATTTCCGAAAAAGGTTGCCGATGTCATTAACAAAACGTATGAAAATAAGCTGGTCGT
The DNA here is from genome assembly GCF_056158945.1 of Halobacillus sp. ABH2_015. NCBI lineage: Bacteria > Bacillati > Bacillota > Bacilli > Caryophanales > Bacillaceae > Halobacillus > Halobacillus sp. ABH2_015. Next base: position 3,137,350 of record NZ_JBSWUG010000002.1, on the reverse strand, counting down.
CAGTTTGATTTCCAGTCAGATTGACGCCGACCGGATGGATTACCTGCAGCGTGACGCTTACTTCACGGGGGTCAGCTATGGTCATTTCGATATGGAGCGGATTCTCAGAGTCATGCGTCCGATGGAAGATCAGGTCGTAGTGAAGGAAAGCGGCATGCATGCGGTGGAAGACTACATTATGAGCCGGTACCAGATGTACTGGCAGGTTTATTTCCACCCGGTCACCCGCAGTGCGGAAGTCATTTTGACAAAGATTCTGCACCGGGCAAAAGAGCTGTATGACGATGGCTATACATTCAAGCTGGAACCGGTCCATTTCCTTTCCTTTTTTGAAGGGAAACCGAGCTTGAAGGAGTATTTAGCTTTAGATGAAGCCGTTGTGCTTTACTATTTCCAGATGTGGATGGAAGAAGAGGACGATGTATTGAGTGATCTCTGCCAGCGGTTCGTGAACCGGCGGCTGTTCAAATACATCGAATTCAATCCGAATGCCCAGATGAATGAATGGATGGAGCTGTATAAGCTGTTCACCAAAGCGGGATTGAACCCGGATTATTACCTTGTCGTGGATTCCAGTTCCGACCTGCCTTATGATTTCTACCGCCCCGGCGAAGAGGGGGAGCGCCTGCCGATTCATCTGCTGCAGCCGAGCGGTGAATTGAAGGAGCTGTCCAGACTATCGGATATTGTCGAGTCGATTTCCGGGAAGAAACGGACGGATCATAAGCTGTATATTCCTCTCGACCGCCTTGAGGAAATGTCCAATCGAAGTAAAACGAAGAAGCGGATTATGGAAATATTGTTTGGATAAGGAGTGAACCTCCATGTTGGAGAATCATGCGAAGTTGATGCAGTTTTTTTCAAGCACGGAAGAAATCGTCGGAAGGAAGAAACTGCAGAAGATGATCTATATCTTGAAAAAGTGTGAAATCCCATTTGAGGAACGGTACCAATTCCATTTTTACGGCCCCTATTCAGAGGAACTGACGCTCCGGGTAGAGGAAATGTGCAACCTGGGATTTGTAACGGAAACGAGAGAAGAGAAGAAGAATTATTACCAGTACCGCTATCAGCTGACCGACAGCGGCCGCGATTTTCTCAAGCATTATGAAATGGACCTGCCGCCTCTGAATCAGCACATTGATCTGATGAATGAACGGAGCTCAAGGTTTTTAGAGCTCGTTTCAACGATGCTTTTCTTTGAGGACCTGCCGAAAGAAGAGGTCGCCGAAAAAGTGTTTACAGTCAAGAGTGCCCAGAAGTATTCAGACGAAGACATTGAAGAAGGCTGGACCTTCATCGAAACGATCCGCGGTATGCATTAGATAGGAATAAAAAGTACGTGTCCGTTGGAGTTGTCTTGTATGTCGTGTGGATGGTCACGCTCCGCATAGACGACGTGCGAAGGAAAATGGATGTATGGTTCGAGAAAAGAAAAAATAGAGCGCAGTTTCTCAGATTGGGAAGAACGATGTGGACTGCGTTACTGCCGTTAGATTGTCCTCCACCTGGCCCGAGCGTATGTGTGAAGGGCAATCTTTTTTATGCTCCTGGAGGAAAAGGCTTGCACAGAAGAACAGGAATGCCTGGGAAAGGATGAGAAAATGGCCATACCGTCGTTACATACCGAGCATTACCGTCTTCGGGGTCTGCGGGAAGAAGACGCCGTTTCTTTGTTCCCGTTCATGGGGGACGGCGGAACGATGAAGTATATCACGGCCCATCCGGTTCAGAATATCGAGGAGATGAGAAAACAAGTTGGAGCGTACTTGACGGCTTATGAGGAGAAGCGCGAAATCCCCTGGGTGATCGAAGACCCGAGTGGAGACGTTATTGGATTTTTCCGGTTTCATAAGCTTCATCACTGGCACAGGAAAGCGGAGATGGGAGTAGTCATCTCTCCCGGATATCAGCGTTCAGGCGTCATGTCTGAATTGATGGCCGCCATTCTCCGGTACGGGTTTGAGGAGCTGCAGCTGAACAGAATCGTCGGAGATATATTTGCAGAAAATCAGGGGTCGAGGAAACTTCTTGAACGATATGGATTTCAGGAGGAAGGGACACTTCGTCAGACGGATTTTGATGGGGAGAGGTTTCAGGATACGGTTGTCTTCTCTATGCTGAAGGAAGAATACCTGGCCTTGAACAAACGTTTGACCAATAAGGAAGAGTGACCGCTGCCCTTTCACTCCACCATCCCGGTGGTTCTATGTTAAAATAGGGGCAAAACGTACGGGCTTGTAAAGGAGGTTCGCTGAATCATGAAAGAATTCGATCAGTTTAAGAAAAATAGTGACAGCAGTGATAAGAAGAAAAATCAATTTACGATCATCAAAGATGATGCGACAGACGGGCACGGCGGCTACGGGGTAGGCTCCATCAGTCTTGAGAATATGACCCCGGTCATCGTCGATCCCAATGAAGAAGAAGCTTATGTGGACATGGGGGCGCTTCATGCCCGCAGTAAAGTAGAGAAGCGGATCAAATTCATCACAGATAAAGACGTGGTGGCCAATGGCCTTCATTACTGGATTGCCTGGGTGACGGTGGATTACCGTGGAGGGAATCCCTGCTACTACGGAGTGGCTGCCAGTGAAATCATCGTCGATCGTTCCATCAAGCGAGGGTATAAGCTGATGCCGGAGCACGTGAATCATATGGACAAATCGTTAAAAGGACGCTTTGTTGTCGAGCACGTGGATGAAAAGAGCAGAAAAATTCTTGGAGAATATCTTCGTGAATTCAAACCGGAGCTCTGGGAAAATACGGCTCAGGAATTGAAGGCTGCGTTAGGCGTTTCATAAGAGGGGAGCCTGCCGGGACAACCGGCGGCTTTTTTTATGCCTCGTTTTTTCAGGTATTCTGGAGAAAGGGATCTTTTTTTCACTTCTCCTGTAACTTCCAGTTTACGCTGTCCTTTTTTATGATAGAATAAGAACAAATGTTCGTGATTGAGGAGGGGCATGATGGATAATCGTAATCGGGATCGAGGAACCATTAAGTGGACGTCTTTGATGCTGCCGGAACATGTGGAGATGGTGAAAAAGCTGTGGAAAGAGGATCAGCGCGTGGAAAAAGGCATCATTGATGAACAGAAGGCGGTCGAAATCGACTTTTTGCTGCAGAGGGCGGTGAAGGATGATTTAACCGTCCGTCTGAGGGTCCATAATGGATTTGATTATGAAGAATGTCTGCTGAAGGTCCAGGAGGTAAGCCGGTGGGAAAGAGTTGTCAAAGGGATCCACTGGGAAACGAAGGAACAGGTCCGCTTTCCCTTGGAGGATATCATTGATTTAACGATCGCCTGAGCTTGATTTACCGGAATGTTCATAAAATACGGATAGATCTCTGTGATTCGTATTGACGAACCTTTGACGTGGTAATATATTAAGTAATACATGGATCGTACATGATTGACTAGGACAGAGAAAACGACCGGCTTGTGACCGGTCGTTTTCTCTGTCTTTTTTATTATCGCTCCAAATCCGACCATTCCTTTTTGCGAATGAACGTGATCATGGAGCAGACTGCATTATCTTAGAATCAAGGATCCCCTTCCGTTTCACAAAAGGTCAATCTTTTGTCCATCTCTCCATAGGGTAGGTCACGAGAAGCGTTCGGTGGTGACGCCTGCGGGAACAGCGCGAGCCGAAGATCCACTTGGGCAGGTGATTTTCCTACCCAAGTTAGCTGAGGCCGTGCCCGCGGCAAGCATCCACCGATAAGCGGAACGTGACCTCAGACACAACGTGCGTACAAGTACTGTGTGACAAGAGCTTTCTCCGTGCTTTTCTATTGCTGGTTGAAGATCGGACTTTTTTGGTTAGAAGAACCAGTCCACGACATCTTTAAACCATGGGTCGTCCTCGAATTCATCATTGATATCCTTTTCTTCACTGCCTCCGCATACTTTTTTCGGTATGTCCGCTTTTTCCATGTAGACGAGCCGCTCCTGAGGGCAGTCAGGTCCGGCAAGGTAGCCGGTATCAGGGTCAATGTAGACCCCCTTCACACCTGGTGGAGGTACGAAAGCCGCTGAAGGGAGAGCTTCGTGAATGCCCTCCATCGTATCCGCCCAGATGGACTTGGCATATCGGTGATCATTGAACGTTTCCAAAGGGCGCCCTCCTTCATCGTAACCGATCCATACACCTGTAACGTATTGCGGACTGAAACCGATCATCCAGCTGTCCGTATCTGTAGTTCCTGATTTGCCTCCATACATCCGGGTCAGTTTTCCGTTAACAGGTGTGCCTGTCACAGAAGCGTAAGAGGCATCAAGGGCCGGATCGAACATCCCTGTCATCATATGGGTGACGGTAAAGGCCGTTTCCTGATTGACAGGGTCATCTTTCAAAAGGACCGGTTCATATTCATATAACACATGTTCATGCCGGTCGGTAATTTTTTCAATCGTATGCCCTTCGAGAGAGTCAGATCCTTTGACCATCTTTCCGTACGCCGTGATCATGTCGTACAAGGATATGGATGAATAGCCTAGGGCAAGAGAGGGGTGGGGTTCAAAAGCCCCCTCTAGACCAAACGTTTTCATCGTTTCGACAAGCTTTTCCGGACCGATATCCATATGGGTGGATACGGCATAAATGTTATCGGATACAGCAAGAGCTTGAGCCATTGTTATCGGCTTATCGGCATACTGATCGTTGAAATTGGCTGGAACATACGGGTCGCTCTTTCCTTCGACGGGGAATTCCACCGGCTTGCTTTCGCGCATCGTGACCGGCGATTCTCCGGCCTCCAGTGCACTGTAATAAAGCAGCGGCTTAATGGTGGATCCGATCGGCCGTTTTGCCTGAACCGCCCTGTTGAACGGACTTTCCTCATAATTTTTGCCCCCGATCAGTGCGGTGACAGCGCCGGTGCGGCTGTCCATAACGACTGCGGCCGTTTGGACGTCATGGCCGTCTGGAAGGTGCCGGGCGGCCATTTCTTCCAGTGTGTCCTGATGTTCTTCATTAAGAGTCGTATGGATGTGGTACCCACCAGTCTGGATGCTTTCTCTGTCCACGCCCAGCAGCCGGGCTGCTTCGGAAATGACCTCATCCTGAAAATAGGGAGCGGTTTCCTGTATCTTTTCATTCTGACCATCCGCATAATTCAAGCTGGCTTCCACAGCTTTCTCTTTTTCTGTCGAAGTAATATAGCCGTGGCGCTCCATCTCCGTTAAAATTTGCCCCTGCCTGGATACGGCTTTCTCTTCATTGTTCAGAGGAGAATAGTAGCTGGGCCCTTTCGGTATGCCGGCAAGCATGGAGGCTTCTGTGAGGGAAAGTTCCCCGGCATGCTTACTGAAATAGTGGCGGCTCGCTGCTTCAATGCCATAAGCCCCGTGGCCGTAATAAATAGTGTTCAGGTACCCCTCTAAAATTTCGTCTTTGTTATAGAAGATTTCCAGTCGCAGGGCATACATCGCCTCATAGAGTTTGCGTTTCCATGTTTTATCGTGCGAAAGATATAGGTTGCGGGCATACTGCTGGGTAATCGTGCTTGCTCCCTGGGCCATGCGCATCTGCTTTAAATCGGTTAAGGCAGCAGCGGCAATCCGTTTGAAATCGAAGCCGAAATGGTTGTAAAACCGCCGGTCTTCAATGGCAAGGGTTGCGTCCTTAATCGACTGGGGCATATCCTCAATCGCGATCCAATACCTTTCCTCGGCCCCTTTGTCCTCCCCGATCACCTCTCCACTGCTGCCGTAGATGAGTGTATTCTGTTCCGTCGTCAAGGACGGGGGGCCCTGGATAATCGCTGTCATGACTACAGCAATGACAGCGATCACGCCGAGGATGGCACCGGCTCCCGTCAGTTTAAGGCTGATGATCAGCCATTTGTAAGAAGTTTTGATAAATGACCACATCTTGTTTATACTCCCAACTATAAAGAGAAAATTTTGTGTTCACCGAATCGAAAGACTGCTATTATTATGGGAGAATTCGTAGTAAAATAAACTTCTTGTTTGCTTTTTAAATACCGGTATGGAGGGGGATCCCCGTCACCGGCGGATGTATAGATGAAAAGGAGAAATGCTTCATGGGTACATGGTTTACAGAAAAACAGACCGATCATTTTGGGATTACAGCGAAAGTGAATCGATCGCTTCATAAAGAGAAAACAGATTTTCAAGAGTTGGAAATGCTGGAGACAGAAGAATGGGGAAACATGCTCGTGCTTGATGATATGGTCATGACGACGGAGAAGGATGAATTCGTATATCACGAAATGATCGCCCATGTCCCTTTATTCACCCATCCCCGTCCTGAGAATGTGCTGGTTGTCGGCGGCGGAGACGGCGGTGTGATTAGAGAAGTCCTGAAGCATGAAAGTGTGAAGAAAGCCACTCTTGTGGAAATTGACGGGAAGGTCATCGAGTATTCGAAAAAGTACCTGCCATCCATCGCAGGAACGCTTGGAGACGAACGGGTCGAGGTCAGAGTGGATGATGGATTCATGCATATTGCACAAAGCCGGGACGAATACGATGTGATCATGGTTGATTCCACAGAACCGGTCGGACCTGCTGTGAATCTTTTTTCCAAGGGCTTTTACGAGGGCATTGCCAAAGCACTGAAGGCGGATGGCATCTTTGTCGCGCAAACAGACAACCCGTGGTTCAAGGCAGATCTGATCCGTCAGGTGTACGGGGATGTGAAAGAGACATTTCCGATTACCCACGTGTATACGGCCAATATTCCAACGTATCCAAGCGGACTATGGACATTCACGATGGGAAGCAAGACGCATCATCCCCTTCAGGTTCCTGAAGACCGTTTCACGGAACTGGATACGAAATACTATACCGAAGAAATCCATCAGGCCTGCTTTGCGCTGCCGAAATTTGTGAAAGACTTGACGAAGGAGTGACATTCATGAGGTTTGATGAAGCCTACTCTGGAAAAGTATTCATTATGAGCCGAGCTTCAGAAGAAGAAGCGGACGCTGTGATTTACGGCATGCCCATGGACTGGACGGTCAGCTTCCGTCCGGGCTCCCGATTTGGTCCGAACCGGATCAGGGAAGCTTCCATCGGCCTTGAGGAATACAGTCCTTATCTGGACCGTCATTTGGAAGAAGTAAGCTATCATGATGCCGGCGATCTGCTGCTGCCATTCGGAAATGCAGCCCGAAGCCTTGCTATTATTGAGGATTATATGGATGAACTGATGGAAAAAGGCAAGTTCCCGCTCGGGATGGGCGGGGAGCACCTTGTCTCCTGGCCGGTCATTCAGTCCGTTTACAAAAAATACCCGGACCTTGCCGTCATTCATATTGATGCCCATGCGGATCTTCGGGAGGAATACGAGGGAGAGGTGCTTTCCCATTCGACGCCGATCCGGAAGACGTGTGAGCTCATCGGAGCGGAAAATGTCTACTCCTTCGGTATCCGTTCCGGTATGAGGGAAGAGTTCCAATATGCTGCTGAATCCGGTATGCATTTGTACAAGTTCGATGTGCTGGAGCCTTTGCAGAAGGTTCTTCCTGAATTGGCCGGGCGGCCGGTTTACGTCACGATTGATATAGATGTGCTTGACCCCGCCGGTGCACCAGGAACGGGGACGGCTGAAGCGGGCGGCATTTCTTCTAAGGAACTGCTTGCGGCCATTCATGCCATGGCAGGAAGTGAGATGAATATTGTAGGGGCTGACCTGGTGGAAGTAGCGCCGGCCTATGATCATTCGGAAAAAACGCAGATTGCTGCCAGCAAACTGATGCGTGAAATGCTTTTAGGGTTTGTTCAATAAATGATAGAATAGGAAAAGCCGCTGTGATGATCACGGTGGCTTTTCTATTTTCAGGCCCGGGGCCTGAAATCATGAATAAAGGAGCGTTTCATTTTGACGAAGAAAGGGATCGGTCTCATTTCGGCCTATGCATTGGTGATGGTGGCTCTCTTCACCGCCACTTTTGCAGGGGAATGGAACCCATCAAATTACAGCTATACATTGAATGAAAACACCCTGACGATTGAAGAAGGATTATGGAGTAAAGAAGAAATGGAAGTGGAGAGGGAAGGGAATATCAACAATATCCTGCTCTTCCAGCTGGCGGTTTCTGAAGAAAGACAGCAATGGAGCGTGGACCTTGGTGTGATCGCTGTTCTTCTGCCTCTCTTGTTGTTTATCGCTGCTCCTGCACAGCGTCCGTTTAAGAAACATCTAGCCTTTAAGTGGTACGCGGCGGTTGTTTTGGCCATCCTTGTGGTATATACCGCATGGTCCGTTCCGGCACACGTTTCCTATGTGGATGATATAGAGAGGTATGTTCGTCTGCTGACAAGTTCCTGATACCAGCGCTTGCGTTTTTAAACTGAAATTTTTATAATGGATTAGTTATAACTCGTTCGTAAAACTGTTAAAGAAAAGGTGGAGAAACATGCCTGCAAATGCAAAAGACATCCAGGTCCAGCTTGTTACCGAAATCCAGGATCAAGATCGCAGAGAGACCATGGAAATCGAAGAGACCGGCCGTTTTTTAGTCCGCGGCAGTACGCAGGTGCTGACCTTTACGGAGCACCCGGAAGACGGTGAGCCTGTCCATACAATGGTGACGATCAAACCGGAGCATGTAAGCATCAAGCGTACCGGCGGTGTGGAAATGCGCCAGGTTTTTAAACCTTTGATGGAAACAGAGAATCTCTATCACCACACCTATGGTGATTTTCATATGAAAACCTACACGAAAGAATTGGACTACACCCCGCTGGAAGAATCCGTGCAGGGACGACTGTTTTTAAACTATACGATGACGTTAAATCACGAGGTGACGCAGAAGCACAGCCTGACGTTGACGTTTGAGGAGGAGAGCGATTCATGAATATCGTTGAACAAATGGAACAGAACCTGAAAGAAGAGATTGTGCGTTCTGTGCTGGCAGCGGGGCTTGCCGGAGAAGGAGAAATGCCGGAAGTGGTGCTTGAACAGCCGAAGGATAAAGCTCATGGGGACTATGCCACCAATATGGCCATGCAGCTGGCGCGTGTAGCGAAAAAGAACCCGCGTGCGATTGCAACTGAACTGGTGGAGCAGTTCGACCATTCGAAAGCATCCATTGAAAAAATTGAAATCGCAGGACCGGGCTTCATTAACTTTTACATGAACAATCAGTATTTGACGGAGCTTGTGCCTTCTGTACTGTCAGCCGGCAGTGAATATGGCCGCACCAACAGCGCAGACGGTCATAAAATCCAGATTGAGTTCGTTTCGGCCAATCCGACGGGAACCCTTCACCTGGGACACGCCCGTGGAGCAGCTGTCGGTGATTCCTTGTGCAACGTATTGGATGCAGCCGGCTATGACGTCTCCCGTGAATACTACATCAATGATGCAGGGAACCAGATGATGAATCTGGCGAAGTCTCTCGAAGCCCGTTACATGCAGGCGCTCGGCCGTGACTGGGACATGCCGGAAGATGGCTATCACGGGAAAGATATTATCCAGCTGGGAGAAAATCTCGCGGAAGAGACCGGTGAAAAATGGGCGGAAGCCGAGCAGGAAGAGCGTCTTCAGTTCTGCCGTGAATATGGTTTGAAGTTCCTTTTAAACCGAATCAAGACCGATCTGGAAGAATTCCGTGTGCCATTTGATGAATGGTTCTCTGAAACCTCCTTGTATCAGGGTGACCAGATTACAGATGCCTTGAAAGTCCTTAAGGATCAAGGATACGTGTACGATAAAGATGATGCCACATGGTTTGAAACAACACAGTTCGGCGATGATAAAGATCGTGTCCTTATTAAAAACGACGGCACATACACGTACTTGACGCCGGATATTGCCTATCATAAAAACAAGCTGGACCGCGGCTTTGATACGCTCATCAACATCTGGGGAGCGGATCACCACGGCTACATCCCGCGTATGAAAGCAGCCATCCAGGCACTGGGTTATGAAAAAGATACGATGGAAGTGGAAATCATCCAGATGGTCAATTTGTTCCAGGACGGCGAAAAGGTGAAAATGAGTAAGCGTACCGGAAAAGCGGTCACACTTAGAGAACTGATGGAGGAAGTCGGTGTCGATGCGATGCGCTATTTCTTCTCCATGCGTTCCAGTGACTCCCACCTGGACTTTGATATGGATCTTGCCCGTTCTGAGTCCAATGAAAACCCTGTGTACTACGTGCAGTATGCGCACGCCAGAATCTGTACGATGTTGAAGCAGGCGGAAGAGAAAGGACTCATGAAAGAGAACTACGATAACAGCTGGTTAACGGCTGAGAAGGAAGAAGACCTGCTGAAGAAGCTTGGGGAATTCCCGCAGGTTGTAGCGGATGCGGCCGACAAACGTACCCCGCACCGGGTGACCCAGTATGCCTTTGATCTGGCTTCTGCCCTCCACAGCTTCTACAATGCGGTGAAAGTATTGGATGGCGACAATCCGGAGCGCACAGCGGCGAGGATTGCCTTAATGAAGGCTGTACGGATCACATTGAACAATGCGCTGAAACTTGTTGGTGTATCTGCACCAAATCAAATGTAATCTCATAGAGTAGGAAAAGGGCGTCTCTGCATAATCAGGCAGAGGCGTTCTTTTTTTATGGGCGCAGTCATAAGGAAAAGGGAATGATGAATGGAGTGGAGAAAGAAGTACATGATATACGAAAAGGACGGAAGAAGGAGGAATCCATGTGGGAAAAGAAGTGGTGCTGGCATTACTGACCGGTTTCGTTGTCGGGTTGTTATTTGCTGCTGTAAAACTGCCGATACCGGCGCCGCCCGCCTTTGCGGGAGTGGCCGGTATCATTGGCATTTATCTTGGGTTTAAAGTGTATGGATGGATCGGGCCAGTGTTCACAGAGTTGTTCAAATGACGTCTATAAAAACGGGCGGAGCAGAACAGCAATCTTTTGATTGATTCTCGTTCCGAGCGAGCGTTTTTTCAGCCAGCGGTCATCGAAAGGAACAGCGTCCGCGACATCCTCAAAATAGACATCTCTCAAGTCCTGAATGAAAGCTTCGTCATACACGTAGGTATTCACTTCCTTATTCAGGAAAAAGCTGCGCCGGTCAAAGTTCGCCGTTCCAATGTCGGCGAACTGACCGTCAATCATAATGACCTTTGAATGATAAAAGCCTGCATCAAAGAAGCGTATGTCAGCACCAGCCTGCTTCAGTTCTTTTAAATACGGCACCGCTGCTTCCTTTACAAAGGCATGGTCCGCTTTCATCGGAATCATAATGTGCAGCGAGACGTCCCGCTTCAATGCTTTTTTCAAAGCCTCCTGAAGCGTAGGCGTAGGGATGAAGTAAGGCGAACCGATTAAAATTTCCTGCTCAGCCGAATCAATCATTTTCCTGAATTCCTTCTCAAGCTCTACGCCGTCACTCGCTACAACCCTCATTCGATACGGATGCTCGGTTTCTGAAGGAGGGAAGGGGGTATCTTGTTCCCCTGTTGCCAGATACCAGTCATCAAGAAAAATCGTATGGAGCTGATGAACGACCGGACCGTATGCTCGGATGTGGTAGTCCCGCCAATCCCCGAATTTTGACGATTCTCCAATGTACGCCTTTCCGACATTAAAGCCGCCAACATAGCCGATCTTTCCATCGATGACAGTGATTTTCCTATGGTTTCTTCGTTGAAGGCGGTAGAAGAAGTAAGGAAAGCCGGGTACTTCCGCAAAAGCGAAGCGCACCCCGGCCTCTTCAAGTTCGCTGCGGCGCTTTTTCGTTATTTTAAAGCTGGCCACACGGTCGCCCATCAGGCGGACAGGGACACCTTCGGCCGCTTTGTTTTTGAGCACCTGAAGGAAATTATCCGCGATATAATCATTTTCAATAAGAAAAAAATGCACATCCACCTGTTTTTCTGCTTCTGATATATCCCGGAAAAGCTGCTCATACAGCCTGGAACCGTTCTTAAATAAGTGATAGCTGCCCGTCGTTTCCTCCAATGGTATCGTACGGGCCTGTTTATGATGCCGGACTCTTCCTAATTTAAAATCTATATAAAGCAGGAAAATAAGAGCGGCTGCTAGTAATAGAATGATATAGAACATGATAGTATAGCCTCCTAAAAAACTCTTCCACATAGTTTCCCCGTTTTCGACTTTTTCAAAAGGAAAAATACAGAAAAAATGTTGACTGAATGCTCATTCATAATTTATAGTTAAGCTATAAGATTCAGAAAATTAAAAGTTTCTGATCGGAGAAAAGGGAAATCGCTTCGTGCGATGACAACAAAGAGGGGGAAAACCTATGAATCCACTGCTGGTCGCAAACTGGATTTTGTTCCTTGGTGTCCTGATCTATGGACTTTATTTATTTGTCCGTGTGGTTCAGACTCGTATCGCTTATATCAAACTGGGGAAAAAATTCGAGTATGACAAACAGCTGAAGTCACGGTTACGCAAAATCTGGATTTATGTATTCGGGCAGAAGAAACTGCTCAAGGATAAGAAATCCGGAATCATTCACGTTATGATGTTTTATGGATTTATTCTCGTGCAATTCGGAGCGATTGATTTTATCTATAAAGGACTTGTGCCGGATGCCCATCTTCCGCTCGGCCCTTTTTACGCCGGCTTTACGTTTTTCCAGGAGCTGGTGACGTTAACTATTCTGACCGCCGTTATCTGGGCGTTTCACCGCCGCTACATCGAAAAGCTTGTTCGTTTGAAGCGCGGATTTAAAGCCGGGCTTGTCCTGATTTTCATTGGAACACTGATGGTAACCGTCCTCGTTGGAAACGGCATGAGTATGATCTGGCATGCCCATGAAGGAGCATGGACAGAACCTGTTGCGAGCGTTATTGCAAGCGCTTTCGGATGGGTGCCGGAACCTGTAGCTGTTACGGTGTTCTTTGTCATGTGGTGGATTCACCTATTGATCCTGCTTACCTTCCTTGTCTACGTGCCGCAGTCCAAGCACGCCCACCTTCTTGCTGCACCTGTGAACGTCTTTTTGAGTCGTGAGGAGCCGCCGGGGAAATTGAAGTCCATTGATTTTGAAATGGATGAAGATGCCGATGAAGATGACGTATCCTTCGGGGTAGGGAAGATTGAGGACTTCAATCAGCTTCAAATGATTGATTTTTACGCATGCGTTGAATGTGGACGGTGTACCAATGTATGTCCGGCGTCCGGTTCCGGAAAAATGCTGTCGCCGATGGATCTGATTGTGAAACTCCGCGACCACCTTACCGAAAAAGGAGCCGCTGTTACAGGAAAGTCCCCGTGGGTCCCAGCCTACGCTTTTTCCGGGACAGAAGGGAATACACTCGCTCAAATGGCCCGGAGCCATGGGACAGATGAGGCCGCAGCAACGCTCGAAGCGGTCCAGAACAAAAGCCTGATCGGGGATGTCATTACAGAAGAAGAGCTGTGGGCTTGTACGACCTGCCGGAACTGTGAGGATGCCTGCCCGGTTATGAACGAGCATGTTGATAAAATCATCGACCTGCGCCGCTATCTCGTACTTACCGAAGGAAAAATGGATGCCGACGGTCAGCGTGCCATGATGAACATTGAGCGCCAGGGGAATCCATGGGGTCTTTCCAAGAAGGAAAGAGAAGACTGGAGAGAGCTGGATGAAGATGTTCATATTCCTACAGTGAAAGAGTTGAAGAAATCAGGGGAAGAGTTCGAATACTTATTCTGGGTCAGCTCTATGGGCTCTTACGATAACCGGAGCCAGAAAATCGCCATGGCGTTTGCGAAACTGATGAATGAAGCAGGCATCAAGTTTGCCATCCTGGGAAACAAAGAACAGAATTCCGGAGACACCGCCCGCCGGATGGGAAATGAATTCCTTTTCCAGGAGCTGGCGGAGAAGAACATGAAGGAATTCGAGAAAAATGATGTGAAGAAGATCATTACCATTGATCCACATGCCTATAACATCTTTAAAAATGAGTATCCGGATTTCGGATTGGAAGCCGAAGTGTACCACCATACCGAGCTGTTGGCGGAATGGTTGAAAGAAGGACGCTTGAAACCGCAGGGAGTGGTGAAAGAAAAAATCACCTATCACGACAGCTGCTATCTTGGCCGCTACAACGAAGTCTATCAGCCGCCGCGAGAAGTTCTGGAGATGATTCCAGGTGTCGAGGTCGTGGAAATGAAGCGGAACCGTTCCAACGGAATGTGCTGTGGAGCCGGCGGAGGCATGATGTGGATGGAAGAAAAGTCAGGGAATCGTGTGAACGTAGCCAGGACCGAGCAGGCGCTGGAAGTGGAGCCGACAATGATTTCCAGCGGATGTCCATTCTGTCTGACGATGCTGTCAGACGGAACAAAAGCGAAGGAAGTGGAAGAAGAGGTCAGCACGATGGATATTGCAGAAATTCTGGCGAAGTCCATTTTTGAGAGCACAGAGGAGAAAACGGCTTAATTAAACGTTTGTTTAAAAAACGGAAAAATGACAGAATGATTGAAAAATTGTGGAAAGTGTACAGTATTTTATGTACACTTTCCTTATGGGACGATATTGAGCGAGCGTTCAATCGTCAATTTTGTAAGCGTTATCAAAAAAAGAGGAGGAATGACAATGCGTAAAACAGTCATCGTGGATGGAGCACGCACACCATTTGGAAAATTCGGAGGGGCTTTAGCACCACTGACGGCGGCACAGCTTGGTGGTATGGCGATTAAAGCAGCGTTGAAGAAGGCGAAGGTCCATGTGGAGGATGTGAACGAAGTGATTATGGGAAGCGTTCTTCAGGGAGGACAAGGGCAGCTCCCTTCCAGACAGGCAGCTCGTGAAGCTGGAATCCCCTGGGATGTGAAAACAGAAACCGTCAATAAAGTGTGTGCCTCCGGCATGCGCAGTGTCACGATGGGAGATCAGTTCATCCGCCTTGGAGAAGAAGAAATCATCGTCGCCGGCGGTATGGAAAGCATGAGCAATGCGCCATATTTCATGCCGAAAGCGCGCTGGGGTCTCCGGATGGGGGATGCGTCTGTGAAAGACATGATGGTGCATGACGGATTGACCTGTTCATTCGAGAACGTCCATATGGGCAATTACGGCAACCGGACAGCCGAACAGTATGAACTGACACGTGAAGCTCAGGATGAGTGGGCGTACCGCAGTCATCAGCGTGCCGTCCAGGCTACGGAAGAGGGAAAGCTGGGAGAAGAAATTACGCCAGTGGAAATTCCCCAGCGCAAAGGGGACCCTGTCATCGTGGATCAGGATGAAGCTCCTCGAAAGAGCACAACAATCGAAGCGTTGTCTAAACTGCGGCCGGTGTTCGACCAGACAGGAACGATTACGGCCGGAAATGCACCGGGTGTCAATGACGGGGCCTGTGCCATGGTTTTAATGTCGGAGGAAAAGGCTGAAGAAACCGGAGCATCTGTGCTGGCAGCAATTCTCGCCCATGATGAGATTGCTGTGGAGGCGCAGGATTTCCCGCAGACACCGGGACTTGTTATCAATAAGCTGTTGAAAAAATCCGGAAAAACCATCGATGAGATCGATCTGTTTGAAGTAAACGAGGCATTTGCCGCTGTATCCCTGGCCAGTGGGAAAATCGCCGGTCTGGATCCGGAAAAAGTGAATGTCAACGGTGGAGCCGTTGCTCTTGGCCATCCGATCGGGGCCAGCGGAGCCCGTATCCTTTTGACATTGGCTTATGAACTGAAACGCCGGGGCGGCGGCACAGGGATTGCAGCCATCTGCTCAGGCGGCGGCCAGGGGGATGCCGTTCTCATCGAAGTACCAAAACAATAAGGAGGACACAGGAATGTCAATAAATAAAGTCATGGTCATCGGCGCAGGCCAGATGGGCGCAGGGATTGCTCAAGTTTTTGCCCAGGCTGGTCTTCATGTGAAATTGAATGATCGAGAGAAGGAAGCATTGAATAAAGGGCAGGCCGGGATCGAAAAGCGCCTGGAAAGAGCTGTTGAGAAGGGTCGTATGACCGATGGCAAGCGTGAGGAGATGTTGGAGCGTCTGACAATTACGACCGATCTGCAGGAGGCCTCTGACTGCGATCTCGTCATTGAAGCCGTCGTGGAAAGTATGAAAGTGAAGGTCGATGTATTCCAGCAGCTGGATGAAATTACACCCCCTCATGCAATTTTGGCGACCAATACCTCTTCTCTTCCGATAACGGAAATCGCTGCAGCGACGAAGCGTCCGGACCAAGTAATCGGCATGCATTTTATGAATCCGGTCCCGGTCATGACGCTGGTGGAAATCATCAGAGCTATCCAAACGAGCGATGACACGTATGCGTCTGTGAAGGAAATGGCTGAAAAACTGCAGAAGACACCGGTAGAGGTAGAGGATTTTCCGGGATTTGTTTCCAATCGGATTTTGATGCCGATGATCAATGAAGCGATTTATACCGTCCATGAAGGCGTCGCCTCACCCGAAGATGTCGATGCGGTCATGAAACTTGGGATGAACCATCCGATGGGACCACTGACACTCGCTGATTTTATCGGACTGGATACATGCCTTTCTATCATGGAGGTCCTTCATGAAGGATTCGGCGACAGCAAATACCGGCCTTGCCCGCTTCTCCGTAAATACGTCAAAGCCGGATGGCTCGGGAAGAAATCCGGCCGCGGTTTTTACATCTATGAATAACTGATGAAAAGGGGAGATGACCGTGGAGCTTCAATGGACAGATGAACAGAAAATGATGCGCCGGATGGTACAGGATTTCGCGCAGAATGAGGTGGCACCGGCCGTTGAACGTATGGAGAAGGAAGACCGCTTCCCGGAAGAACTGATTCCTAAAATGGGGGAGCTCGGTTTAATGGGGATCCCGATCCCTGAAGCATACGGGGGAGCCGAGATGGATTATACCTCCTATATCATTGCGATTCATGAACTATCTAAAGTAAGTGCGACCCTTGGTGTCATATTATCTGTACACACATCAGTGGGGACCCACCCGATTTTATATTTCGGATCGGAAGAACAGAAATCCAAATACATCCCGAAACTCGCATCGGGTGAATATTTAGGTGCCTTCGCTTTGACGGAACCGAGCGCGGGCAGTGATGCCAGCAGCCTGAAGACGCGTGCTGAGAAAAAGGGAGATCGATACATCCTTAACGGCTCCAAGGTGTTCATTACGAATGGAGGCAGTGCAGATACCTTCATCGTTTTCGCGCGGACGAATCCCGAAGTGTCTCCGAGTAAAGGCTTGAGCGCTTTTATTGTGGAGCGCGGCACACCTGGGTTCTCGATTGGAAAAGCGGAAAGGAAAATGGGCATGCATGGGTCGAGTACGGTTTCTTTGAACTTTGATGCCTGTGAGCTACCAGCTTCCCAGCTCCTTGGTAAAGAAGGAGAAGGTTATAAAATCGCCCTCTCCAATTTGAATATCGGAAGAATCGGCATCGCCGCCCAGTCACTTGGTATTGCGGAAGCCGCTTTGGAGCATGCCGCCGCCTATGCAAAAGAGCGGGAGCAGTTCGGGCGCCCGATTGCCCATCTGCAGGGGGTTTCCTTCAAATTGGCAGACATGGCCACGGAAGTCGAAGCTTCCAAACTGCTGGTCTACAATGCAGCATCGATGCAGGCATTAGGAAAACCGTGTAGTAAAGAGGCATCGATCGCTAAGCTGATCGCTTCCCGTACAGCAGTTAAAGCAGCCATTGAAGCGGTTCAGGTCCATGGAGGCTACGGATACACAGAAGACTATGCGGTGGAACGGTTTTTCAGAGATGCAAAAGTGTGTGAGATCTACGAAGGAACAAGCGAAGTCCAGCGTGTCGTCATCGGCAATCATCTGGTGAGAGATTAGGAGGATGGAGAAATGAATTTCACATTAACAGAAGAGCAGGAAATGCTTAGAAAAATGGTTCGGGACTTTTCCAAGAATGAGGTGGAACCAACAGCGGCAGAGCGGGATGAAGAGGAGCGTTTTGATCGTGAAATTTTCGACAAAATGGCTGAACTCGGGCTGACGGGAATACCATGGCCGGAAGAATATGGCGGCATCGGTTCGGATTTCATCAGTTACGTGATTGCTGTGGAGGAGCTTTCCAGAGTGTGTGCTTCCACAGGCGTCACCCTTTCTGCGCATATTTCTCTGGCCAGCTGGCCGATTTATACATTTGGAACGGAAGAGCAGAAGAAGAAGTTTCTGGCTCCACTGGCTGCGGGTGAAAAGCTTGGCGCCTACGCTTTATCCGAACCGGGGGCAGGGAGTGATGTGTCTTCCATGCGCACTCAGGCAAAGCTTGACGGTGACAGCTATGTACTGAATGGAAACAAAGTGTGGATCACCAATGGTGGTGTCGCTGATACGTATGTCGTCTTTGCTAAGACGAATCCGGATGAAGGGAACCGCGGCATCAGCGCCTTCATCGTAGAAAAAGACACACCGGGATTCTCCACAGGGAAAAAAGAGAAAAAACTCGGTATCCGCTCTTCTCCGACGACAGAGTTAATCTTTGAAGACTGCCGGATTCCTAAGGAAAACCTGCTTGGTGGAGAAGGCCAGGGCTTTAAAATCGCGATGATGACGCTGGACGGTGGTAGAAACGGCATCGCTGCCCAGGCTGTAGGAATTGCGCAGGGGGCGCTTGATGAGTCTGTCGCCTACGCCAAGGAGCGGGAGCAGTTCGGCAAGCCGATCGCTGCTTTACAGGGGATATCTTTCAAACTCGCGGATATGGCAGCTGAAATCGAAGCTTCCCGTCTGCTTACGTATCAAGCGGCCTATTTGGAATCTGAAGGTCTTCCGTATTCCAAGGCGTCGGCCATGGCGAAGTTGTTTGCCGGTGATACGGCGATGAAGGTAACCACAGAAGCGGTTCAAGTTCACGGCGGATATGGATATACGAAGGATTACCCGGTGGAACGGTACATGCGGGATGCGAAGATCACTCAGATCTATGAAGGGACCCAGGAGATTCAACGTCTCGTTATCGGCCGGATGGTAACGAAGTAGGAAGGTGATGGATGATGCACCCGCTGGCGGAACGAATACAAAATCAGGATATGAGGGCGCTTGCCCGTGCCATCACGCTCGTTGAAAATGAAGATCCGGAAAAGCTTCCACTGATGAGTGATATCTTTTCGATACAGAAAAAGGCACACTATATCGGCATCACAGGCTCCCCGGGGGCAGGGAAGAGCTCCTTGATCAACCACCTGCTGACGTTTTTAAGAAAGCAGGAGCTTACGGTCGCTGTTATTGCTGTCGATCCTACAAGTCCATTCAGTGGAGGGGCTCTCCTTGGGGATCGCACAAGAATGAACCAGCACTTTCTTGATCCTGGAATCTTCATCCGCAGTATGGCGACGAGAGGCAGTCTGGGAGGTTTGGCAAGAGCGACGAAGGACAGCATCCGGGTCTGTGATGCTTACGGATTTGATGTCGTACTTGTGGAAACGGTGGGTGTGGGTCAGTCGGAGCTGGATGTGATGAAGGTGGTGGATACCACAGGTCTTGTCCTGACACCGAACAGTGGCGATGTCCTTCAGATTTTCAAAGCCGGGATCATGGAAATTGCCGATCTCTTTCTTATTAATAAAGCAGACCTCCCCGGCGTGCGGAAGCTGAAATCGACCCTCGAGGAATATTTGATGATCATTCAGCCGGAAGGGTGGCAGCCGCCTATTGTTGAGACGGTGGCCACGGAATCCAAAGGAATGGCAGACGTCTGGGAAAAGGTGCAGGATCATCGTACGTATTTATACGAAACCGAGGCAGGGATGAAGCGGAGAAAAGACCAGCTGCAGCTGGAAGTCTATGATCTGATCCGTGAAGAAATATGGCGGAACGTAAAATCTTCGGTAGAGATGGACCCGGAGAAAACACAGGCCTTCCAAAATCCCGACGCCGACCCCTATCAGCTGGCCCGATCATGGTTTCAGGAATGGGCTGGGAAGGATGAATGATGTGACAGATCAGCAGGTACCATCCACCATCAAAGACGAAGCATTGATTGTGAAGCGGCGGAATCAGATGATCAAGGGTGCCGTCACGCTGTTTATGGAAAAGGGATTTCATAAAACGACGACACGGGAGATCGCCAAAGCTTCCGGTTTCAGTATTGGAACCTTATACGAGTACATCCGCAAGAAGGAGGATGTATTGTTTCTTGTCTGTGATTCTATTTATCAGCGTGTAAAAGAAAGAATGGAAGCTTCGATCGACCCGGAACAGACAACCGTCAAAAGTCTGATTCAGGCGGTCCGATCGTATTTTCAATTGATGGACGATATGCAGGATGAGGTTCTGGTGATGTATCAGGAAGTGAAATCGCTGTCACGGGAAGCTCAGGAATATGTCCTGCAGAAAGAGCGTGACATGGTCGCCATGCTGGAGCAGGTCATCATCAACAGTCTCCCGGGCGAGTACGCGGAAGCGGAAGTACGCTTAATGGCCAACAATATTTTTGTGCAGGGACAGATGTGGGGATTCAGGCGTTGGATTCTGCAGCGTAATTTTACGATTGAAACGTATACCGATACCCAGATCCATCTGCTTTTAAGAGGACTGGGGAAAGAGACAGAAGGAATTACAGCCGGCTGACAGCGCGGGGCATGCGTAGCAGCAGCTGAAAAAGAAAGGAAGAGCGGAAATGGAACAACCGATAATCTATAAGCCGAAAAATCCTGTTCGATTCGTAACGGCTTCCAGTCTTTTTGATGGTCATGATGCTTCCATAAATATCATGAGGAGAATTCTTCAATCGACCGGTGCGGAAGTGATCCATCTCGGTCATAACCGTTCTGTCGAAGATGTAGTCAACGCCGCCATCCAGGAAGACGCCCAGGGCATTGCCATCTCATCCTATCAAGGCGGACATGTAGAATATTTCAAATATATGGTCGACCTTTTGAATGAAAAAGGGGCGGGACACATCCGTGTCTATGGCGGAGGAGGCGGTGTGATTATTCCGAGAGAGATCAAGGAGCTTCACGAGTATGGTGTGGCCCGGGTATTTTCTCCAGAAGACGGCCGTTCACTCGGCCTGCAGGGGATGATCAATAAGATGATGGAGGAATGTGATTTTCTCCCGCCACTGGATGTGGAAAAAGGGGTGGCCGATTTATCTGAAGGGAGCCACCAGGCGATCGCCCGCTTCATTACCTACGTAGAAAACACATCCAAGGAAGAACGCGAGGCCGTAGCTGCCTTTGAAACAGCAGTTGAGAAAACGCAGGATAAAACGATCCCGGTTCTTGGAATCACCGGTACAGGGGGAGCAGGAAAAAGTTCGTTAACCGATGAACTGATCCGCCGCTTTATTCATGAAGTCCCGGAGAAGAAAATCGCTGTTCTGTCGGTCGACCCGACGAAGAAGAAAACAGGCGGCGCTCTGCTTGGGGACCGGATCCGGATGAATGCGATTTTCCATCCCCGTGTCTATATGAGGTCCATGGCGACAAGGGAGGCCCGTTCAGAATTGTCTACGGCAGTGGAAGAAGCCATCCAGGTCGTTAAAGCCGCTGGTGTAGACTTCATTATTGTCGAAACGAGCGGGATCGGACAGGGGGATGCCGCTGTAACAGATATTACGGACTTGTCCATGTATGTAATGACCGCGGAGTTCGGGGCACCTTCCCAGCTCGAAAAAATCGACATGATTGATTTTGCTGACTTCATCGTCATTAATAAGTTCGAGCAGAAGGGTTCGGAAGATGCTTTTAATCAGGTGAAAAAGCAGTATCAGCGCAGCCATATGCTGTTTCATGAAGATGACAGCCGCTTTCCTGTCTTTGGGACCATTGCCAGCCAGTTCAATGACCCGGGCACCAATACATTGTTCGCCGCTCTCCTTGAGACGTTGAACGAAACCTATGCCTGGGAGGATGAGACTTCTTATTCTTCACTGAACCAAAAAGCGGAAAAGCAGAATGTGATTATACCGAATGAAAGAAAGCAGTATCTGCGGGATATTTCCAT
Organism: Halobacillus sp. ABH2_015; assembly: GCF_056158945.1. Taxonomy (NCBI): domain Bacteria; kingdom Bacillati; phylum Bacillota; class Bacilli; order Caryophanales; family Bacillaceae; genus Halobacillus; species Halobacillus sp. ABH2_015. Next base: position 3,115,507 of record NZ_JBSWUG010000002.1, on the reverse strand, counting down.
GGCAGTCCGCCATTATCATAAGCGCACCGATACACAGGCGGAAGCGGCGAGTAAGCTTTATCAGCTTCAGGGAACCCTCGATATGGTGGAGGATGAGGGTGTGAGAGAGAACCTCCGCCGCTTAATGGAAGATTATGAACGGACCATCGACCGTCATGACCTCGGCAAACTGGAAGATTGGGATGGTCTTCATGAACGTTACAGCGGGGATACCTATACATTTAAAGTGAGAAACAAAGACATTACAATGGACCTCACAACCGAAAGTCTGAGCGGAACGAAAATCCCGAAAGTCGCCCTGCCGCACTACAAAGACTGGGGAGACCGGTTAACGTGGCTTCTTCAGGAAAATGTTCCAGGAGCTTTCCCATTTACAGCCGGCGTTTTCCCGTTCAAGCGGAAGGGAGAGGATCCGAAGCGCCAGTTTGCCGGAGAAGGAACGCCGGAGCGGACGAACCGCCGCTTTCATTATTTATCCGAAGGTGATGATGCGAAACGGCTGAGTACGGCCTTTGATTCTGTCACCCTTTACGGGGAGGACCCCGATGAACGGCCGGATATATACGGGAAAGTCGGCGAGAGCGGAGTGAATATCTGCACGCTTCAAGATATGAAAAAGCTGTATGACGGGTTTGACCTTGTCGATCCAACGACGTCGGTATCGATGACGATTAACGGACCGGCTCCGATTATTCTGGCGATGTTCTTCAACACAGCCGTTGACCAGCAGCTTGCCAAGTTTAAGAAGGAAGAAGAACGGGAGCCGACAGCTGAAGAAGCACAAAAGATAAAAGAGGAAACGATCCATGTCGTCCGCGGCACCGTGCAGGCAGATATTCTGAAAGAGGACCAGGGACAGAATACATGCATTTTCTCTACAGAATTTGCCTTGCGGATGATGGGGGATATTCAGCAGTATTTCATTGACCATCAAGTCCGCAACTATTATTCCGTTTCCATATCCGGCTATCATATTGCCGAAGCAGGGGCCAACCCGATTACACAGCTGGCCTTCACTCTTGCGAACGGCTTTACTTATGTGGAATATTATTTGAGCCGGGGGATGGACATCAACAAGTTCGCACCCAATTTATCCTTTTTCTTCTCCAACGGACTGGATCCGGAGTACACCGTACTCGGACGCGTAGCGAGACGGATCTGGGCAGTGGTGATGCGGGATAAATACGGTGCTGATGAGCGGAGTCAGAAGCTGAAGTATCACATTCAGACATCCGGACGCTCGCTCCATGCCCAGGAAATAGACTTTAATGACATCCGGACGACGCTGCAGGCATTGATTGCGATTCAGGATAATTGTAATTCCCTGCACACCAACTCCTATGATGAAGCCATTACAACGCCGACCGAAGAGTCGGTGAGAAGGGCCATGGCGATTCAAATGATCATCAGCAAGGAGTTCGGCCTCACGAAAAATGAAAACTCCCTGCAGGGGGCGTACATTATAAGGGAATTGACTGACCTTGTGGAAGAAGCAGTTCTCCAGGAGTTCGAACGGATCAACGACCGTGGTGGTGTGCTGGGTGCGATGGAGCGCCAGTATCAACGGGGGAAAATTCAGGAAGAGTCGTTGTATTATGAAGGGAAGAAGCATTCAGGTGAACTGCCGATCATCGGAGTGAACACGTACTTGAATCCAAATCCTCCTTCTGAAGAAGAAATCGATTCGATGGAGCTCGCCCGTGCTTCGAAAGAAGAGAAGAATCATCAGATTACAGAACTGCGCCGTTTCCAGCAGTCGAATGAACGGACGGCTGCTGAGGCTCTGCATCGGCTGAAGCAGACGGCCGCCGGCGGTGGAAACATTTTTGCTGAGCTGATGGAAACCGTCAAAGTGGCCAGCCTCGGCCAGATTACGAACGCCCTCTATGAAGTAGGGGGGCAGTATAGAAGGAACATGTAGGCTGTTCTGAAAGATAAAACCCGTCCTGTGATTTGGAAATCTCCTCACAGGACGGGTTTTACATAAGTTTAGACGCATCGTTTTAGTGGCCGCCCACCTGATCGTCATCGTGGGCCTGGTTCACTTCTGTCACATACGGTTTTTTCATGCCGTACCATTCATACGTAATGTTGTAGGTTCCTCCTTCTTCAAGGAGCATCCAAGTGCTCGTATCCTTGACAGATACTTTCTTCTCATCAATCGTGACATAATAGCCTTCATCATTATGGACTTTCTTCGTCACTTCTGCTTCCTCGAGGTGTTCGGAGTGGATGATTCCGAAGCTTGAGTAGAGCCAGACTCCAACAGCGGCAGCAGTCAGAATGATGGCTGTCCAGTTAAAAGGGCGGTTTTCCATTGATCGTCTCTCCTTACATAGAGCATTCTCCTTTTTATTTTAAAGGATATCTCCAGGAACACAAAGGCTTATGTTTGTTTTCTATTTTTCAGCACAAGGTTTACTTTCATGCAGCTTTGGCTAGAAAAGTAAAGAAGAGGCAGACTCTATTTGATTTTTGTACAGGCACCTCATATAATGGATGGTATGATTAAATGTGATTCGTATGCCCATGAAGTCATTAATTCTATTTTGTCTAGATAAAGGAGTGCTGAATCGTGAGCGTAAAAGAACTCAGCCCACAGAAGATTGAAGAAATTTCCATGATCGAACTGGCGACCATGATATTGGAAGAGGAGCGCGAAGCCATTGATTTCAATGAAATCTTTAACCGGATTTCAAAAATGAAAGGTTTCACAAAAGCGCAGAATGAAGAGTACATTTCCCAGTTCTACACAGATATGAACATTGACGGCCGTTTCATGACGATCGGGACGAACCGTTGGGGCTTGAAAAAGTGGTACCCTGTAGAGCAGATGGAAGAAGAAATCGCCAACCTGCCTCAGAAACGCAAAAAGAAGAAGAAAAAGAAAAAACCTTCCAAGGTGCTTGAAGATGAGCTTGGGCAGGATGGATACAACGATGAAGATGAGAATCTCGAGGATGATCTTGAGCTTACTGATGAAGACCTTGACCTTGATGATGACGATGATTACGATGGTGATTATGAAGAGGATGACCTGGATGAAGAAGAGGAAGAAATTGTGGAAGATGACCTCAGCTTCGTTGGAGATGACGATGAAGATAAATAAGGAGGTTGACTTTCAAAAGTCATATCAGTAAAATCTTATTTGGGCTCTTTAATTTCCTTGAACGGAATCCAAACGCTCCCCGGCAATGACGGGGAGCGTTTTTTGTTTTTACATCCCCTTATCAAATTGAAGCTTTAGTAAATAACTAATTAATACAAATAGAGAAAGAGGGATTTGACGTGGCAACAAAATACATTTTTGTAACAGGCGGAGTGGTGTCATCTCTAGGAAAAGGGATTACAGCTGCTTCATTAGGACGATTATTGAAAAACAGAGGCTTGAAAGTAACCATCCAGAAATTTGATCCATACATCAACGTAGACCCGGGTACGATGAGCCCGTACCAGCACGGGGAAGTTTTCGTTACAGATGACGGCGCTGAAACCGATTTGGACCTTGGTCACTACGAGCGCTTCATCGATATCAATTTGAACAAATTCAGTAACGTGACAACAGGGAAAGTCTACTCCACCGTTATTAAAAAAGAACGCCGCGGCGACTACCTCGGCGGAACCGTTCAGGTTATTCCGCACATTACGAATGAAATCAAAGACCGTGTATTCCGTGCCGGTCATGAGACGAATGCAGATGTCGTCATCACAGAAATCGGCGGAACCGTCGGGGATATCGAATCCCTGCCATTCCTTGAGGCGATCCGCCAGATCAAGAGCGATATCGGACGCGAGCACGTCATGTACCTGCATTGTACATTGGTACCTTACTTGAAAGCGGCCGGTGAAATGAAGACAAAACCGACCCAGCACAGTGTGAAAGAGCTGCGCTCTCTCGGCATTCAGCCGGATGCGATTGTCCTTCGTACAGAGATGGAAATTTCCGAAGACATGAAGGAGAAAATTGCCCTGTTCTGTGACATCAACAAGGAAGCGGTCATTGAAATGGCGGATGCTGATACGCTTTACAATGTTCCGATCAACCTTCAGGAGCAGAAACTTGACCAGCTGACATGCGACCACTTCGGTCTGGACTGTGCACCGGCCGATATGACCGAATGGAATAAGCTCATTGATCGTGTGAAAAACCTGCAGCACAAGACGACAATTGCGCTTGTCGGTAAGTATGTAGAACTTCCGGATGCGTATATTTCCGTTGTAGAGGCCCTGAAACACGCAGGATACAGCTACGATTCCGATGTCGAAGTGAAATGGGTCAATTCAGAAGGGCTGAATGCGGCCAACGTGGAAGCTGAACTGAACGGTGTAGACGGCATCCTTGTTCCAGGCGGATTCGGGGACCGTGGCATCGAAGGCAAAATCGACGCCATCCGGTATGCACGCGAAAACCGCATCCCATTCCTCGGCATTTGTCTGGGGATGCAGCTGGCAACAGTTGAATTTGCCCGTAACGTTCTCGGTCTTGAAGGAGCGCATTCGGCAGAAATCGATCCATCTACCGCGCATCCGATCATTGATCTTCTTCCTGAGCAGAAAGAGGTATCTGATCTTGGAGGGACGCTGAGACTGGGCATTTACCCGTCCCGCCTCAAAGAAGGGTCCAAAGCATTGGAAGCCTACGGGGAAGAAGTCGTCTATGAGCGTCACCGCCACCGTTTTGAGTTTAACAACCATTACCGTGAACAGATGGAAGCAGCCGGCTTCAAGTTCTCAGGAACAAGCCCTGACGGCCGTCTTGTTGAGATTATCGAAGTGGAAGATCATCCTTGGTTCGTGGCGAGCCAGTTCCACCCGGAATTCAAATCACGCCCGACTCGTCCGCAGGAGTTGTTCTACGGCTTTATCGGAGCAGCTATGAAAACTTACCAATAAAAGAGCTGGAAAGAAAGGCTGGAGCGGGGGACCGCGCCAGCCTTTCTTGTTCAAAAAACTTCTGACAGAAGAGGCTTTTTCATGTCAGGGAGAAGAATGATGTCGAATTCCAGTTTGATTCCAGAAAATATGACAACGCATCCATTTGTAGGCAGGAAATGACAGGGGGCGCCTCGAAACTAAAGGAATGAGAGAAAAAGTACACGATCATGGAAAGGGAGGGAGAAAGAATGACGAATAAAATCCTGATTGTCGATGATCAGCCGGGGATCCGGTTACTGCTTGAAGAAATTCTGAAAGCAGAAGGCCATGAGACCATTTCGGCTAAAACAGGTAAAGAAGCGTGCCAGGTGGTGAAGGAAGAGAACCTTGACCTTATCATCATGGATTATAATCTTCCTGTCATGCATGGAAGAGACGTTCTCCAATTTCTTGAGGAAATGAACGATTCTTCTCCAGTTATGATTATCACAGGGGATTCGGAGGAATCAGTAAGAAAGGACATCGATTTCCATTTTGTCACGCATATCATAACAAAACCTTTTGATATCCATAACTTGAAGGAAATGGTAAATGGGACGCTTGTTCACAGCCGTTCATGACTTTTTTCTTAATGTAAGCGTTATATAATCCTCCTATTGTTGCACCATAAGAAGGGTATTGGTATTCTATTACTGTAACCAAACTTGCATGGTGTGTTTTCGTATGGAAACAGACTTGTAAATAGGGAAAGCACGTTATTCAAAGGAGGATATCTTTCATGCCACTAGTATCAATGAAAGAAATGCTGGAAAAAGCGAAGGAAGAACGCTACGGTGTAGGTCAGTTCAACCTTAATAACCTAGAATATGCCCAGGCCATCCTGCAGGCTGCAGAAGAAGAGCAGTCTCCGGTCATCCTTGGTGTTTCTGAAGGTGCCGGACGTTACATGGGCGGCTTCAACGTAGTCGTTGACATGGTGAAGGCCCTTATGAAAGCCTACGGTACAACTGTACCGGTTGCGATTCACCTTGACCACGGTTCCAGCTTCGAAAAATGTGCAGAAGCGATCCACGCCGGATTTACTTCTGTCATGATCGATGCTTCTCACGATCCATTGGAAGAGAACATCGCTGTAACGCAAAAAGTTGTTGAGCTTGCTCACATCCACGGCGTATCTGTTGAAGCAGAACTTGGCCGTGTAGGTGGTCAGGAAGATGACTTGATCGTAGACGATGCTGAAGCTGCCTACGCGATCCCTTCTGAGTGTAAGCAATTGGTAGACGAAACAAATGTTGACGTATTTGCGCCGGCACTTGGTTCTGTCCACGGCCCTTACAAAGGTGAACCGAACCTTGGCTTTGACCGCATGGAAGAAATCATGGGACTTGTAGACAAGCCGCTTGTTCTTCACGGTGGTACAGGAATCCCGACGGCTGACATTAAGAAAGCTATTTCTTTCGGTACAGCTAAAATTAACGTGAACACTGAAAACCAGATCGCACAAGGGAAAGCCGTACGTCAAGTTCTTGCTGACCAGCCTGAACAGTACGACCCTCGTAAATATCTTGGACCAGGCCGTGACGCAATCAAAGAAACGGTTATCGGCAAGATGCGCGAATTCGGTTCTTCCAACAAAGCGTAAGAACCTCTGTATCAAGGAAGCCGCTACCCCTGTAGCGGTTTCCTTTTAAGCATGAATGAAAACGCAATCATTCGACATTTTTCATGGTTGAGCATCCAACACAAAGGGAAGAGGAGTGGAGATTATGAAATTTTTCATCGATACAGCCAATATTGAGGATATCCGCGAAGCCAATGCTCTCGGCATTCTTGCAGGTGTGACGACAAACCCGAGTCTCGTCGCCAAGGAAGGCGTTTCTTTTCACGACCGCTTAAGAGAGATTACGGCAGAAGTAGCCGGATCTGTCAGCGCGGAGGTCATTTCTGAAGACGCAGAAGGAATGATTGGGGAAGGGAAGGAACTTGCAGCCATTGCGCCGAATATTACCGTAAAGGTTCCCATGACAATGGAAGGGTTGAAAGCTGTAAAAGCATTCAGTGACTTGAATATCAAGACAAACGTCACGCTTGTGTTTTCAGCCAATCAGGCGCTGATGGCAGCCAGAGCAGGCGCTTCCTACGTTTCACCATTCCTCGGCCGTCTTGATGATATTGGCCAGAACGGCATGGAATTAGTCGCTCAAATCTCAGAAATCTTCGATCGTCATGCGATTGATACAGAAATCATCGCTGCTTCGGTCCGCCATCCGGTTCATATCACGGAAGCGGCCCTGCATGGTGCGCACATTGCAACGGTTCCTTTTAAGGTGCTGAATCAAATCGTGAAGCATCCTTTGACGGATCAGGGAATCGAAAAATTCCTGAATGACTGGAACAACCAAAAATAATGTGTGATTTGGTAAAAATTGCACATAATAAGTGAAAATCTTGACCTTTAAAGCGAGGAGTTTTCCATGCGTAAACTATTAGTAAAAGGCGGGGCCCCGCTGCGGGGACAGGTAAGGGTGAGCGGCGCCAAAAACAGTGCGGTTGCTCTTCTTCCAGCTGCGATTTTAGCTGAATCCCCTGTAACGATTGAAGGCCTGCCGGATATATCGGATGTTGGTATTTTGGCTGATCTTCTGGAAGAGATCGGTGGCACGGTGGCAAAGGAAGGCAGAACCGTACATATCGATCCGTCCAATATGGTGGACATGCCGCTCCCGAACGGGAAGGTGAAAAAACTTCGGGCTTCCTATTATTTCATGGGAGCTATGCTCGGCCGTTTCAATAAAGCGGTCATCGGGCTTCCCGGCGGCTGTCACCTGGGCCCGCGTCCGATCGACCAGCACATCAAGGGTTTCGAGGCTCTTGGGGCGGAAGTGACGAACGAACAGGGCGCCATTTATCTAAGAGCGAAAGAACTTCGAGGCGCACGTATTTATCTCGATGTAGTCAGTGTTGGAGCGACTATCAATATTATGCTTGCTGCCGTCAGGGCAAAAGGGAAAACCGTCATTGAAAATGCCGCAAAAGAGCCGGAAATCATTGATGTGGCCACCCTGTTGACGAGCATGGGCGCCAAAATCAAAGGTGCGGGTACAGATGTCATCCGCATCGAAGGGGTGCAGGAACTGCAGGGATGTCTGCATACGATTATCCCCGACCGGATTGAGGCCGGTACCTACACCATTATGGCAGCAGCCCAGGGAGACGGGATGGTCATTGATAACGTCATTCCCCAGCATCTCGAGTCCCTGCTTGCCAAGCTCAGGGAAATGGGCGTGACCATTGAAGAAAATGATGAGCAGCTGTACGTACGTCCCGGGAAACAACTAAGAAGTGTGGATATCAAGACACTCGTTTATCCAGGGTTTGCGACAGACCTTCAACAGCCGTTCACTTCCCTGCTTACACAGACACAAGGGACGGGTGTTGTCACCGATACGATCTATCAGGCCCGCTTCAAGCACGTGGATGAGCTCAGACGAATGAATGCCTCCATAAAAGTGGAGGGGGGATCAGCGATTGTGACCGGTCCTTCCAAGCTTCAGGGCGCGAAGGTGAAAGCCACCGATCTAAGAGCTGGTGCCGCTCTAGTGATTGCCGGTTTAATGGCAGATGGAATTACAGAAATCACCGGAGTAGATCATATCGAACGAGGGTATGAAAATATAACCAATAAGCTGATTGATCTGGGCGCCGACGTCTGGTATGAGGAAATGTCGGAAGAGGAAATCGAACAGTTCCAAAACTCTTAAGTTTTCACCTGGGGCGTTATTCTCCAGAGGGACTGCAGGAGAACCGCCTCCCGTGTGTCGTACGCGCTGTGGGTGGGAAGGAGAGGAAGAGGGAGCCGGAAATGGCGGCTTCCTTTTCCTTTTCCTATCCTCACAGCATCTTCTGAAAAAATAACATTGAAACTCTTGAGTGACAGGAGTACAATGAATGTTGTTTATGAGTTAGAAGGATCATGTCACTTGCTTCTTTAGGCTTCTTTTTTTTACTTCACTTAACTTCTCCTTTTTCTTCTTTGCAAGTATTCACTTTGAGAAGTCGTTGACTCCGTTCACATTTAATTCCAAGAACCTATAAATTGGGTCCATCCATACCTTGATTGGGTTCAGGGTCGGAAAGGGCCTATTGATGCAGATGGTGACCCATGAACGCCCGGTCCTTTAGTGGGACAGGTACGTGTATCCAAGCGATAAGAAATGAAAAGAGTGGTGATTACGTGGCAGATTTAACAATCTCCAATTTAGAAACATTGACCTTAAAGGACCTTTATACAAAAGCCAGGCAGTATAAAGTTTCTTATTATGCAAAGCTGACGAAGCGTGAATTGATTTTTGCCATTCTGAAAGCTCAGGCAGAAAAAGACGGCTTTTTGTTTATGGATGGCATTCTGGAAATCATTCCTTCTGAAGGCTTCGGTTTCCTGCGTCCGATTAATTATTCTCCAAGTGCAGAGGACATTTATATTTCTGCCTCCCAGATCCGTCGTTTTGACCTGCGTAACGGGGATAAGGTGTCCGGAAAAGTCCGTCCGCCGAAAGAAAACGAAAGATATTATGGGCTGCTTCACGTAGATGCGGTCAACGGGGAGGACCCGGATTCCGCCAAGGAGCGTGTCCACTTCCCGGCATTGACACCGCTTTATCCTGACAGACATATGAAACTGGAGACGGAAACGAAAAAGCTTTCCACAAGAATTATGGATTTGATGGCTCCCGTGGGTTATGGACAGCGTGGCTTAATTGTTGCTCCTCCTAAAGCAGGGAAAACGATGCTGCTGAAGCAGATGGCAAACAGTATTTCCACCAATCACCCCGATGCAAAGCTGATTATTCTGTTAGTCGATGAGCGTCCGGAAGAGGTGACGGATATCGAACGGTCCGTTGCCCCGGATGTGGATGTCGTCAGTTCGACCTTTGATGAAGTCCCGGAAAACCATATCAAAGTGTCGGAGCTGGTACTGGAAAGGGCGATGCGCCTTGTGGAACACAAGCGTGATGTGATTGTGCTGATGGACAGCATCACCCGTCTTGCCCGGGCGTACAACCTGGTCATCCCGCCAAGTGGCCGGACATTATCCGGTGGTATTGACCCGGCTGCCTTCCATCGTCCGAAGCGTTTCTTCGGCGCTGCACGGAATATTGAAGAAGGTGGAAGTCTGACGATTCTAGCCACGGCGCTTGTTGATACAGGCTCCCGGATGGATGATGTCATTTATGAAGAGTTCAAGGGCACAGGGAACATGGAGCTGCATCTTGACCGCAGTCTGGCAGAACGCCGGATTTTCCCTGCTATTGATATTGTAAGGTCCGGTACGAGGAAAGAAGAGCTTCTTCTTCCGCAGACCCAGCTGGATAAAGTCTGGGCCATCCGGAAAACGATGTCCGATTCCCATGATTTTGCTGACCGGTTCCTCCGTCGACTCCGTGCGTCGAAAAACAACGACGAATTTTTCGATCTGATGGACAAGGATATGAAAGGCAAAGCTTCACCGGCGCGCCGCTGATCCCTCCGCCGGGCTTTTGGCGGGCCTGTGGGTGGAAACAACACCTTCTCTGACCATTCATAAAAACTGGTTGTTGCATTGGGGTCTCCCCCCTGTTATAATCTTTCTATGTGAGTTTCAGTACAAGGTGTATGTTGAACCTTCGACGGCTCTTACAATAACTCTGTCTCTCAAGGATTCAGGGCAAAAAGGAGTGGAAGAACATGAAAGCAGGAATTCATCCAGAATACCGTAAAGTCGTATTCCTAGACACAAGTTCTAATTTCAAGTTTCTAACAGGATCTACTAAGACTTCTGAAGAAACGATCGAGTGGGAAGATGGAAACACTTACCCATTGATCCGTGTAGAGATTAGTTCTGCGTCTCACCCGTTCTACACAGGTAAGCAGAAAGCTGACAAAGCTGGCGGCCGTGTGGATCGCTTCAAGAAGAAATATAACCTTTCATAATTATGATCCACCTTCTACGGAAGGGGACATCATCATTTTGAACAAAAACAGGCAAATTGTCTCAAAGGTTTGCCTGTTTTTTTGTCAAAAAAATGCGGGAAAAGAGGTTCAAAAGACTGAACAGCTGCTTCCCGGGGAAGTATGAATATTAGGGAGCTGTCCTTGGTGTTTGAGCCGCGGTGGGATCCGGGGCTGCCGAGGAAGCTCTTTTTTGATGAGATACAGGATAAACGAAACAATTTTGCTGGATTGAGCTTGATTGATGGAGAAGGGAGCGACAGTGGACGTGTATGTGATGAAACAGAGCGGATGGGTTGAACTGATCTGCGGAAGCATGTTCAGTGGAAAATCAGAAGAGCTGATCCGCAGGGTAAGACGGGCAACCTTTGGAAACTTGAATGTGCGCGTGTACAAACCTGCGATCGATGACCGTTATAAGGAAGATGCTGTAGTTTCCCATAATGGGACTTCAGTGACGGCGCGGCCGGTAAAAAACTCTTTGGATATTCTGCAGCAGGTCACGGATGAGATGGATGTTGTAGGGATTGACGAAGTACAGTTTTTTGACGAACATATCGTAGAAGTAGTCGAATGCCTCGCAGACAAAGGCATACGCGTCATCGTCGCTGGTTTGGATACGGACTTCAGGGGAGAACCTTTCGGTAAGATGCCTGAGCTGATGGCTCTGAGTGAAAGTGTGACAAAATTGAACGCGATCTGCCCGGTCTGCGGATCGCCCGCAAGCCGTACGCAGCGTTTGATTGATGGGGAACCGGCCTCTTATGACGATCCGGTTATTCTGGTGGGAGCGTCAGAATCCTACGAGCCGCGCTGCCGTCATCATCATGAAGTGCCGAACAAACCCAGGCAGAAGGAAATAAAAGCCGCTTATGCGGAGTAACCTGTTTTAAAAACAGCCGGTCTTGGTGCCGGCTGTTTTTTTATGCTTGGCTCTGTTATTGCTTGGTGTTGTTATGTAACATGTGAGCTCAGATCACCCCTTTCTGTTATGGGATTTGTAGGAGGCGGCCTTGGGAATGACTCCCTTTCCACGGGGTATCGTGAGCTTCCTCAAACTTCGTTCCCCGCGGAAAGCGGACGGTTTTCCCTGCCAACCCATGCTCTGAGTAAATAGCGGACCGGACCCCTGATTCCAGACGGAAACGATTTAGTAATCGTTTAAAATATCAACAACAGATTTTAACAGAGCTTTATGCTTAAAACGGACTGGGTGTGCTTCGATGTGCTGACGAAGGTTTTTCATCGGCGTGGATGTGGTATTCTATGGAAAAGCAGAGGATTCCTATCTTCTTTATCCCTCGGAAAAGGAGTGGAAAAAATGAAAACAAGCGCATATCTTATGGAGAAATCCAATTTGTTGGAAGAATCCATGAACGCCTATAAATATGCGGTGGAAGTGGTTCGAAAAAACAGTCCTTTGAGCCGCGATTTAGCTCAATCGTGTGCGGAAGTGTGCCGTTCCTGTGCCGACGAGTGTCTGAAACTCGGGGACAGCCGATCCGGCAGGACATATAAGATGTGCCTTGATTATGCGGAATTGTGTGAAGAGCTGGAATATCACATTCAGGAGGACCCCCGCCGGTTAAGGAAACTTGTGTAACAGCAGGCCATCGATGTCCTGCTTGTTTCAGCATGTTGAAAGCTGCACGGAACCTTATTACATACCCTCACCTCTTCTGGTCATACTAGGCCTAAAAGGATAAGAGGTGATACCTTGAAACAGCACGTATTGATACCAGCCGCTGTGCTGTGCCTGCTTGCTGCCGGCTGTGGGACACAAGTGGAAAAATATCAGGGGCAGACGAGCCGTGACGATGTAGAGAATATGGGAATGAACAATGAAGTGACCATGGAAGATGAGAACCCGCGATCCGTAAATAAAGTCGGTCACACATGGGGACTGAAACAGGATCGCGAGTTGATCAAGACAGCCGCCCAGCAGCTGGAAGGGGTGGCGGTTAAACGTGTCATCATGGAGGCGGACCAGGTTTGGGTGACCGTTGATATAGCTGGTGAAGAGGACATGTCAGAGGAAGAACGGGAAGAGTGGAAAGACCAGGTTGGTGAAGCGGTTTACAAAGCAGTCCCCCGTTATGATATCCATGTCAAAATAAAGTGACGTCTGTGGACCGGCCCCGTATTGGTGCCGGTTTTGTTTGGTGGTTTTCCGGGGTTGTTGTATCTCCAGGCGCTCTATAATATAATTAGACTGTTATGGAGAAAGAGGTGCATACCATTGATCGAACGTTTACAAACATTAGAAGATCGTTATGAAAAATTGAATGAATTACTTAGTGATCCTGAAATAATTTCTGATACGAATAAACTGCGCGAGTATTCCAAAGAACAGTCCGGATTGCAGGATACCGTGACTGCCTATCGTGAATATAAAGAAGTGACCGAGCAGCTGGATGATGCAAAAGCGATGCTTGACGACAAAATGGATGCGGATATGGTGGAAATGGTCAAAGAAGAAATTCATGAACTTTCCACACGCAAACAAGATCTTGAAGAGCGCTTGAAAGTCCTTATGCTTCCGAAAGACCCGAACGATGACAAGAACGTTATCATGGAAGTGCGCGGCGCAGCCGGTGGGGATGAAGCGGCTCTATTTGCTGGTGACCTTTACCGCATGTACGCACGCTATGCAGAGGCTCAGGGGTGGAAGACAGAAGTCATTGAAGCAAATGCAAGTGATGTCGGCGGTTATAAAGAAATTATCTTTATGGTGTCCGGAAACATGGCCTTTTCCAAGCTGAAGTTCGAGAACGGCGCTCACCGCGTGCAGCGTGTACCTGAAACGGAATCAGGCGGACGTATTCATACTTCTACCGCGACTGTCGTAGTTATGCCTGAAGCAGAAGAAGTCGAAGTAGAGTTGCACGATAAAGATATCCGAGTCGATACGTTTGCTTCAAGTGGTCCAGGAGGGCAAAGTGTCAACACGACCATGTCCGCCGTACGTCTGACTCACGAACCAACAGGAACTGTTGTATCTTGTCAGGATGAAAAATCACAAATCAAGAACAAAGAGAAGGCGATGAAAGTTCTTCGTGCTCGTGTTTATGATAAATTCCAACAGGAAGCACAAGCAGAATACGATGAAAACCGTAAATCTGCTGTAGGTACAGGAGACCGCTCCGAGCGTATCCGTACGTATAACTTCCCGCAAACACGTGTGACGGATCACCGCATCGGTTTGACGTTACAGAAGCTTGACCAGATTCTTCAGGGAAACATGGATGAAATCATTGATGCCCTGTTGATCGAAGAGCAGACGAAAAAAATGGAACAGCTTGGTGAATAGTATGCAGCCTACTTTTACGACGATTCGGGAAGCCCGCCGCTGGGCTTCTCTTTTTTTGCAGGAGCATGACAGAGAGACCCAGGCCGCGCAGCTTTTACTCGAAGGATATCTGGGATGGAGCTTTTCGAAAATGCTTGCCTATGAAGATGAACCACTGAATGAGGAAGTGAAAAAGAACTTCATCAATGCTGTCCGGGCGCATGCGGAGACCGGAGAGCCCGTTCAGCATCTGCTTGGTTCTGCTTCCTTTTTTGGCCGGGAGTTCCACGTGACGCCGGATGTTCTCATCCCACGCCCGGAAACGGAAGAACTTGTCCTTGGTGTCATGGAATGGGCACGTGCCGAAAAAATAGCATCGCCAAAGATTGTGGATCTTGGAACAGGAAGCGGGATCATTGCCATTACAGCTTCATTGGAAATACCGGGAAGTGATGTGACTGCTGTGGATATTTCCGAGGCAGCCCTGAGAGTGGCAGCGGCCAATGCGCGTCGCCACGAGGTGGATATCCAGTTTTACCAGGGTGATTTCCTATCCCCTGTACAGCATGAACCATTTGATATTCTCATTTCAAACCCTCCTTATATTTCTGAAGAAGAAAAAGCGTTGATGGATGATACCGTTCTTGATTTTGATCCTTCTCTGGCGTTATTTGCAGAAGAAGAAGGCCTGGCCGCCTACAAGCGTATTCTCACTCAGGTCGCGCATGCGGAACAGAAGCCTCTTCTCCTCGCCTTTGAAATTGGATGGCTTCAGGGAGAACAAGTCTTGTCTATGATTGAACAACTGCTGCCCGGCTTCCAGGCCGAGGTCAGAACAGATATCAACGGACGGGACCGGATGGTTTTTGCAAGCCGGAGGAAAACAGAATAAAAATCTGGTTTTTTTAATAGATTCATAGGTCAATGGTTTAAGATATTTCCTCCCTGCCCATACTAGCAACTAGTAAGGGACAGGGAGGAAGAGGACGATGAAAAACAGTGTACTGCTATTATTCAGTTTAATTATTCTTATGACCGTTCTGCCGTGGGGGCAGCGCTCAGAAGCCGGCATAGATTATCAAGTCATCCCGGATGAAGCGATTCGTCTCCGGATTCTTGCAGACAGCAATGACGGGGAGGATCAGCGTATCAAACGGAAGGTGCGCGACCAAGTGAATGCTGAAATTACTGAATGGGTGAAGGACCTCACATCTGTAGAATCCGCCAGGCAGTTAATTGAAGCCCGGCTGCCTGAATTGGAAGTCATCGTTGAAGAGACGTTGAAAGCCGAGGGGGAACGTTCCTCCTATACGGTGGATTACGGGGAAAACGTCCAGTTTCCAACAAAGCTTTACGGGTCTTATATTTATCCAGCCGGAGAGTATGAAGCGGTGTTGATTACGCTTGGAAGAGGGACTGGCGACAACTGGTGGTGTGTGTTGTTTCCTCCTTTATGCTTCCTTGATTTTTCAAACGGCACAAGTGTAGCTGAAGCTGAAGAAACACCTTCGGACAATGAGGAAGATGTGAAGGAAGAGAAGGAAGAAAAAGAAGTGAAGTTTTTCGTTGTAGAGATATGGGAAAGTCTATTTTCCTAGCATAGAATCCACCCCTTTTTTCATAGAGTGAATCAAAGGGGTGGATTCTATCATGTTTATTAAACAAATAGACGATCAAAACTTCCAGTTGGTTAAGGAGAATAAGGTTGTAGGCTCTTTTTGTCTGACGCCTGTGTCCGCCGGTCGGAAAATGGAGAAACTGCATGTGCAGGCTGCGGTGACGCCTGGGACAATCCTGCAGATTTTTGAGCTGATCCAGGTTTATGTGCAAGATAAGAACCTGGGACCGCTTCACGTGGAGAGTCATTCCCAAACGCTGGACCTTCTTTTACAGCATCAGGGTTTCCGTCTGGAGGATGTCGAAAAAAGATTGTGGATATATGAAGGGTCACATGCGAAATTGTGAATAACTAAGGAACTTATTCACAATTGGCCTTTTTGTTGTTGATAACCTGTGCACAGTGGTGGATTTATCTTCCAAGTTACTAACGGATTCTTTGGATATGTGGGTATTTTTGTGGATAACTTGAGGACATCTTGTGAATAATGTCTAAATTTGCGATATATTGTAGAATTCATCATAATATATGTAGATATTTACCTAGAACAAAGGAGTACGGACCATGTGTATGCAAACGAAGATGTGGAAAAGATTGAATCATCCACAAAAAAACGATGAAGCTGTCAAGGAAGCGGCGGAGCTGCTTCTGAATCAGCAGGTGGTAGCTTTTCCGACGGAAACGGTATATGGACTGGGTGCTGATGCAACCAACAAAAAAGCCGTCCAGAAAATTTTTGAAGCCAAAGGACGTCCTTCAGATAATCCTTTGATTGTCCATGTATCGGACCGCGCCCAGGTGGAAAGTCTGGCCGTGGAAATTCCTCCGGTAGCAGCTGAACTTATGGATGCTTTCTGGCCGGGACCGCTCACCTTGATTGTTCAAAGCAATGGATCCGCAGCGGAAAATGTGACGGCTGGATTGTCGACGGTCGCTGTCCGTATGCCGGATCATCCATTGGCCCTGGCTCTTTTGGAGGCGGCCGATACACCGCTGGCCGCTCCGAGTGCCAATCGCTCCGGCCGTCCGAGCCCTACGACCGCTGCCCACGTCTATCAGGATCTGAATGAGCGGATTGCCGGTATCCTTGATGGCGGACCGACAGGAGTCGGTCTGGAATCAACGGTGCTGGATATTACTGCCGGGATTCCGGTCATTTTACGCCCCGGGGGAGTGACGAAGGAAGATTTAGAGACCGTGCTTCCACGCGTTGCCGTGGACCCGGCTTTGGCCGGCAGCGCCGAAGCTCCGAAGTCTCCCGGTATGAAATATAAGCATTATGCACCGGAAGCGCCACTCTGGCTTGTGGAAGGGGACGATTCCTTTTTTGCTGAAACGCTGGCTGCGTGTAAATCCCGTGGAGAACGGATCGGGATTATTGCAAGCCGGGAACTGGCGGATTCCCTGGATCACGACCGTATCATCCGCTGTGGATCCCGCCGCCGCCTTTCAGAAGTGGCGGAAGGTTTGTATGGTGCTCTTCGTGAATTCAAGGAAGCAGATGTTGATGTTATTTTGTGCGAATCCTTCCCTGAAACCGGGGTGGGTGCTGCTGTGATGAACCGTTTGAATAAAGCTGCTGAGAAAAAGGTCAAAGACCAATGACATAGCTCCCCCTCCCCGCGCATACGATGATACAGCATGTCCGGGGAGGGGGTTTTTCGTTGGAACAATTATCTTCACTGCTGCTGCTTTCCATCGCTTTGGGGCTGGATGCTTTCTCTGTGTCGTTAGGAATAGGGATGCAGGCGGTGCGTATGAGATATGTCCTGCTGACAGGGATCGCCATCGGGCTTTTTCATATTTTCATGCCTGGACTGGGAATGCTTCTCGGACAGTGGTTGTCTGCCGGCGCGAGCGAGTGGGCTGAAATGGCTGGAGGCTTTATGCTGTTCGGTCTTGGTGCCTACACTGTGTTTGCCTCGTTTACGGAAAAACACGCGGTCTCCTATCGTCTCAGCGGGGTCGGTTTCTGGCTGTTTGCATTAAGTGTTAGTATCGACAGCTTTCCTGTGGGCTTCAGTCTGGGGCTGCGGGAGGCGGATGTGGTGATGACGATTGCCTCTTTCGGCCTGTTCAGTATGCTGTTGACGTGGACGGGCTTTCTTATAGGAAGAAGGGCTGGAGCTTTCCTGGGGATTTACAGCGAGCTCCTGGGAGGCAGTATCCTGTGTGCCCTCGGCCTCTATGCTATATTTTGAGCATTCTTTCAGGAAGAGAATCCTCTGTGATATGATGGAATAAAACGGATTCTATATGAGGAGAAATTGGAAATGAATATCTTATTTGTATGTACAGGTAATACATGCCGAAGTCCGATGGCAGAAGCGCTTCTCAAATCAAAATACGATCAGGACAAGGTGCGTTCTGCCGGTATTTTTGCCGGAAAAGGAGAACCGCTCGCGGAAAACTCCAGCCTCGTTCTACGTGAAATCGACCTGTCACTGAACCATCAGACAAGCCCCGTTTCAGCTGAAACCCTTGAATGGGCAGACCTTGTTCTGACAATGACAGACCGCCATAAGCAGACGCTTGCAATTCAGTATCCTGACCATCAGGAGAAGTTCTTCACCCTGAAGGAGTACGTGCTCATTGATGAGAATCAGTGGGGGGAATTGAAGGAACTGTACAGCCATTTTGAAGAAAAGCGGACAAGCCTGCTCGCCAAATACCATCACCTCAATGATGAAGAACTCGAATCCAGACTCCGTGAAGAGCTGGACGATGAAATCAGCCGGATTGAACGGTTGGAAAAACAGCTCCCGGATGTGAATATTACGGATCCGTTCGGAGGAAGCCTGAATGTCTATCGGAGGACCAGGGATGAACTCAGCCGGCACATCGATGTTCTCGTGGACAAGCTGAAGGATGAGCAGTCATAAAAAACGGACCCCTTCGGGGGGCGTGTGTACATAAGGATTTCCCTTCTTTCTATTCATTGACAGTCCTATAGGAAACTGGCACGATATAGTGGAATGTAGAAGAGGGGAGTGTGCGTAAATGAAAGTCATTCTTGCCTCCGATCACGGCGGTGTGAATTTGCGTAGAGAAGTAGCAGAGGTCCTGACAGAACTGGACGTGGCGTTTGAGGATGCCGGATGTGATTGTGAAGGATCGGTGGATTATCCGGATTATGCGATACCGGCAGCGGAGCGCGTAGCAGCCGGTGAATTTGATAAAGCCATTTTAATCTGCGGGACGGGTATCGGGATGTCCATTTCCGCAAACAAAGTGAAAGGTATCCGAGCTGCCCTGGTGCATGATTTATTTACGGCAAAGGTCACACGTGAACATAATGACTCTAATGTCCTGTGCATGGGAGAGCGCGTCATCGGACCCGGCCTGGCGAGGGAAATTGCCAGAACGTGGGTATCTACAGATTTCGAGGCTGGTCGTCACGAAAGACGTGTAAGTAAGATTGCCGAATATGAAAATAAGTAATACAATGGGATATAGAAATGCGGAGGTCTTACAGCTTTCGCTGCGATAAAAAGGAGGAGCAGAATCAGCTTCTCCTTTTTTATCATAAAGCCTGTGTTACCGGTGTTCCGGGTACTTAACAAAGGAGGTGCGGGGAAATGGCGCAATGGAATCATGTGGAGAATGATATGAAGCAGCTGATAGATGAACTGCTTGAATCCGATATTCTGCAGAAGGGATTGTTTGTAGTCGGTTGTTCGACCAGTGAAATTGCCGGGGAACGTATCGGCACATCCGGCAGCGAGGCGATCGCTGAATCTGTTTTTCATGCTTTGCTGAGCATTCAGTCTGTCGACGGTGTCGACCTGGCTTTTCAATGTTGTGAACATTTGAACAGGGCTCTGGTGGTGGAACGCTCCGTGCTTGAGCGTGAACGGCTGCAGGAAGTAGCGGCTGTTCCTGTTCCGGAGGCGGGAGGATCGATGGCTTCCTATGCCTTTAAGCATTTGAAGGATCCAGTCCTTGTTGAAGCTGTACAGGCAGCGGGAGGTCTCGATATCGGAGACACGCTGATCGGCATGCATTTGAAGCGGGTGGCTGTTCCTGTCCGATTGAAGCAGAAAACAGTGGGGCATGCCCATATGACAGCAGCTAAAACCCGTCCTCCGCTCATCGGGGGAGCACGGGCGGTGTATGAAAGGGATACAGAAGGATCGTTTTGTGACTAAGAGCCATGAAAGGGGAACGAAATACGATGAATCATGTAAAAACAGCAGATGCAGAAATCTTTGCCGCGATGGAGAATGAAAGACAACGCCAACAGGATAATATTGAGCTGATTGCCTCTGAAAACTTTGTTTCTGAAGCCGTAATGGAAGCCATGGGTTCTGTACTCACCAACAAATATGCAGAAGGGTACCCAGGGCGCCGGTACTACGGCGGCTGTGAGCACGTAGACGTCGTGGAAAATCTTGCGCGCGATCGTGCCAAGGAATTGTTTGGAGCGGAGCACGTAAACGTACAGCCTCACTCCGGAGCCCAGGCAAATATGGCTGTTTACTTTACAGTATTGGACCACGGCGATACTGTACTCGGCATGAACCTCAGCCATGGCGGTCACTTAACACACGGCAGTCCAGTGAACTTCAGTGGGAAACTGTACAACTTTGAGGAGTACGGCGTTGATGAAAACGATCAGAAAATTGATTATGACGCTGTGCTCGCGAAAGCCAAAGAAGTGCAGCCGAAGCTGATTGTTGCGGGTGCCAGTGCCTATCCGAGAGAAATCGATTTTGCAAAATTCCGGGAGATTGCTGATGAAGTGGGTGCCTACCTGATGGTGGATATGGCTCACATTGCAGGACTTGTAGCATCCGGCCTTCATCCAAACCCTGTCCCTCATGCCCAGTTTGTAACAACAACGACCCACAAGACACTCCGTGGTCCTCGTGGTGGAATGATCCTCTGTGAAAAAGAGTTTGCGAAGAAAATTGATAAGAACGTCTTCCCTGGTATGCAGGGCGGCCCGCTTATGCACATCATCGCAGCGAAGGCGGTCTCCTTTAAAGAAGCGCTGCAGCCTGAATTCAAACAGTATTCCCGCCAGGTGATCGCTAATGCGAAGCATCTTGGAGAGGCTCTTGTAAATAAAGGAGTGGATATTGTTTCCGGCGGAACGGACAATCATCTGCTGTTACTGGACTTAAGAAGCAAGGAGTTAACCGGGAAAGTCGTTGAGAAATCCTTGGACGCCATCGGACTGACAACGAACAAAAATGCCATTCCGTTTGACCCCGAGAGTCCTTTCGTTACGAGCGGCATCCGGATCGGGACAGCTGCCGTTACAAGCCGC
The DNA here is from genome assembly GCF_056158945.1 of Halobacillus sp. ABH2_015. Classification (NCBI taxonomy): domain Bacteria; kingdom Bacillati; phylum Bacillota; class Bacilli; order Caryophanales; family Bacillaceae; genus Halobacillus; species Halobacillus sp. ABH2_015. The sequence continues at coordinate 3,094,465 of NZ_JBSWUG010000002.1, read as the reverse complement.
GGCTTCCAGGAAGCGGAAATGGAAGAAATCGCAGATCTGATTGCCTTCACGCTTGACCACCATGAAGACGAAGAGAAAATGAAAGAAGCAGAGAAGCGCGTTCGTGCTCTTACTTCCCGCTTCCCTCTATACCAGACGTTAAATTATTCATCCATCTGACACAAAAAGCCTTCCAATATAGAGTTGTCCATTAGTCGTGTGAAGGGCCACTTTCCGCATATCGATGGATGAATGCCGCGGGCATCGCCGCCGATAAGCTCCTCGTCTGCGGAAAGGGAAGGGGCTTTCGCTCCTGGCGGCAAGAAAGAAAAAAGCTTATAAAGAAAGAGCTGCCTGTACACAGGGAGCTCTTTCTTTATGGATTCTTTTCCTTTTCCATCCATCTGTGAATGATTCTTTTCTGCTGTTCATGAAGGAAATTAACATTTTGTAAGGAAATCGAAATGAAATCCGGGTTGCAGGAGAGAGGCTTTTTCAGTACAATTTAAAGGATGTAAATTTTGAGAAGGAGTGAATGGCAATGGCAAACGTTTATGTACTGGATCACCCTTTGATTCAACATAAGTTGACCTACATACGTAAAAAAGAGACGGGGACGAAAGACTTTCGTGAGCTCGTGGATGAAGTAGCTGCTCTTATGGCTTTTGAAATCACGCGTGATCTTCCATTGGAAGAAGTGGAAATCGATACGCCTGTCGTGGAACAGGCCAGAGCGAAAGTGCTGACAGGGAAGAAAATCGGCCTTGTTCCTATTTTACGTGCAGGCTTGGGTATGGTGGATGGAATTATACAACTGATTCCAGCTGCGAAAATCGGTCACGTTGGACTTTATCGTGATCCTGAGACGCTGAAGCCGGTGGAGTATTATGTCAAACTTCCAAGTGATATCGAAGAACGTGAACTGATTGTCATCGATCCGATGCTGGCCACAGGCGGATCTGCCAATGAAGCAATCCACTCCTTGAAGAAACGTGGAGCACGCCAAATCCGCCTGATGTGCCTTGTAGCGGCGCCTGAAGGTGTAGAAGCTGTTCAGGCAGAGCACCCGGATGTTGATATCTACCTGGCAGCCCTTGATGAAAAACTGAATGAAAAAGGCTATATTGTCCCTGGTCTCGGAGATGCCGGTGACCGCCTATATGGCACTAAGTAAACGTACGGCTACTATTCCTCAACAGAAGGAGGCAGCACCATGGCAGAGCGAATTAAAGTAATGACCATTTTTGGTACGAGGCCGGAAGCCATCAAAATGGCTCCGCTTGTATTGGAATTGAAAAAACGCAGTGACCAGTTTGAGCCGATTGTAACAGTCACCGCTCAGCACCGTGAAATGCTGGATCAGGTGCTCACGATTTTTGATATCACTCCTGATTTTGATCTGGATATTATGAAAGATCGACAGACACTGGCCCAGGTAACGACGAGGGCGCTGGAAGGTCTGGACAACGTCATGAAGGAGACGAAGCCGGATGTTGTTTTGGTGCACGGAGATACGACCACGACATTCGCTGCTTCCCTTGCGGCCTATTACAACCAGATTCCTGTCGGGCACGTGGAGGCTGGACTCCGCACGTGGAATAAGTACTCTCCGTTCCCGGAAGAAATGAACAGGCAGCTGACAGGGGTCATGGCAGATCTTCATTTTGCTCCGACGAACAAGTCCAGGGATAACCTGATCGCTGAGAATAAATCAGAGGACCATATTTTCGTAACCGGAAATACGGCCATCGATGCCCTGCAGACGACTGTCCGGGATGATTATCAATCGGCTGTACTGGATGAAGTGGGTTCCAAGCGTCTTGTGTTAATGACGGCGCACCGCAGGGAAAACCTCGGTAACAATATGGAACAGATGTTCAGAGCGATTAAGCGCCTCGTTCAGGAACACGACGATATTGAAGTTGTCTATCCAGTTCACCTGAATCCAGTGGTTAAAGAAACGGCGGACAGCATTCTTGGTAATGATGACCGGATTAAATTGATCGATCCACTCGACGTCATCGACTTTCATAACTTTGCTTCCCGTGCGCATTTGATTCTGACTGATTCCGGCGGCGTGCAGGAAGAGGCACCGTCTCTCGGTGTACCTGTCCTTGTTCTGCGTGATACGACCGAACGTCCAGAGGGGATTGAAGCAGGTACGTTAAAACTCGCCGGGACAGATGAAGACCACATTTTCCACCTTGCTCATGAGCTTCTATCTGAGGATGAGAAGCATGAACAGATGGCGAAGGCGTCCAACCCTTATGGAGATGGACAAGCATCTGCGCGTATTGCAGAAGCCATCCAATATTATTTCGGCCGCAGGCAGGAAAAGCCGGCAGCTTTTGAAATTGACGAATAAAAAGGAAGCTGAGCTCATTCGAGCTCAGCTTTCAGTCTGTAGAAAAAGTTCATCATAACCAGTTAGAGTTGTCCGTATGTCATGTTGAGAGGGCACGTTCCGCTTATCGGTGGATGCTTGCCGCGGGCACGGCCTCAGCTAACTTGGTCAAGAAAACCATGGGACCAAGTGGATCTTCGGCTCGCGCTGTTCCCGCAGGCGTCACCACCGAACGCTCCTCGTGCCGATGCCTGTGGGGAGACAGCTTTATCCTATGATAAAAGAGAACGTTGAGCGTAGCTCCTTCGCTATTGCAAAAGAACAGTACAGCCTGCGTTACAGCTGCTTGCGTGGGAAAGATCCTATCCATAACCAATTATTGGTGATCGATCCTTTGGAGTCACTAGAAAAAAGGTTTCTCTAAAAGCTGAGCTCATTCGAGCTCAGCTTTTTTTATGGAAGTATAATCGTTCTCTACTGGCAGAAGCTATCCTAAAAAGGAGCGCACCGTTATGAAACTTTTGGTTCCCATAATATCTGTCTTTCTGATGGTTTCAGGCTTTCGTGCTCCCGAGCCGGATGAAGAGGTCACCATCATCATAGAAGTGGAACAGCCTGTGGCAGAGTTTGTTGATGAGCTGGAGCGGAGGTTTCCGAGGCTTGAAGTGGTCGCCCGATATGACACGCTGTTGAATGCCGCAGCCGTGAAGGGCCGGGTGAATGAACTTGAACAAGCAGCGAGGATGGAAACGGTCAGGAATCAGCACGCTGTTACCCAGTATCAGGCCCTCGCCACAGATGAAATCCCCTACTCCACACACACGCTCCGTAACGAGATGCAGACTTCCTATACAGGGAAGGGCGTGAAAGTGGGGGTGATTGATACCGGTGTGGACTACACCCACCCTGATTTAACGAAAAATTATCAGGGAGGCTGCGACACCGTGGACTTTGATGATGATCCAATGGAAACAGAAGGAGAGGGTGCGACGATCCACGGCACGCATGTTGCCGGAGTCATTGCTGCGGATGGGGAGATGAAGGGGATGGCCCCTGATGCTGATCTGTATGCGTATCGAGCACTCGGTCCAGGGGGGATGGGGACATCGGTCCAGGTCATCGCCGCACTGGAAGAAGCTGTGGAAGATGGCATGGACGTCATCAACCTTTCACTGGGGAATGATGTGAACGGGCCGGATTGGCCAACGACGCATGCTGTCAACAAAGCCGTGGAAATGGGAGCTGTCGTAGTAGCTGCCGCAGGGAATTCAGGTCCGGATGCGTGGACAGTCGGTTCACCGGCCACTTCCAGCCTTGCCGTAACCGTCGGGGCCTCCTCTATGAAAACGAAAGTCCCAGCCCTGAAGATCCCTGGTGAAAAAGAGCGCATACACATCCAGACACTTTCAGGCTCTGTTCCCTGGTCGTTGGAAAAAAAGTACCCGGTCGTTTTTGCAGGGACAGGGGAGACAGAGGTTTCTGATGCCCGCGGGCATATCGTCTTGTTTGAGCGTGGAGGGCTGCCTTTTTTCGAAAAAGCCTTAAAGGCGTATCAAGCGGGAGCGGAGGCTGTGCTCATCTACAATCATGAAGAGGGTTCATTCAGTGGCGGGCTGAATGGAAGCAGGATTCCAATTCCGGCAGCCTCGCTGACGAAGAAGGAAGGGCTGTGGCTGAAGGAAAAGGCCGTCGAGCAGAATCAATGGGTCGAAACCGTCATGCTTGCGGAGGATGAGCAGGTGGCGCCATTCAGTTCACGGGGACCTGTCACAACAAACTGGGAGGTCAAACCTGATCTCCTGGCACCCGGTGTAGCCGTGTGGAGTACAGTCCCGGGCGGCTACACACCCCTGCAGGGCACGAGTATGGCTGCCCCGCACATTGCCGGTGCGGCGGCCTTGTTGAAAGAAGCACATCCGGACTGGACGCCGAAAGAGATCAAAAGTGCGTTGGTTAGTACAGCGGATGTGATGGAGGGAAAAGGAGAGACATTTCTCCCGACGGAACAGGGAGCCGGGGTATTCAATATGACGGAAGCTCTTCAACCACCCCTTCTTTTTCATCAGGAGGACATGGTTATTGGAAAAGTTGAGGGACGGCTGGAGCGGAAAAACCTTGCATTAACCTTGGAAAACCGAACTGACGAATCCGTAGAGGTCCGGTTTCAACAACCGGAAAGAAAACAGGGGGAGACATGGGAACTGCCACTGCCGTTCCGCCTTGAAGGAAATGAAACAAAGGAAGTAAGCATAGGACTTGGGTTGAATGGATCCTTCCTGGACGAGGGTGTGCAGGAAGGGTACGTGTCCTTTCAAGCAGGCGGTGTGTCTTACAATGTTCCTTATATGTACGTGAATCAGAAATCGACCTATGAATGGGTTTCCGGATTTGAGTTCACCCAAAGGTGGCCGGCTGGGGAAAAGGCCGACTACCGTTTTCACCTTTCGGATCCTGTGGATAGTATTGTTATTGACCTGTATCGTGCGGGGACGATGATGTGGACAGCCACCCTCGTGGAGCTGGAGGAACAGGAAGCCGGCATGGTGGAAGGTGAAGTCTCTGTCCGTAATCAGGAACTGGCAGGGATGTATACAGCAGTGGTGGAAATTGTGCATGGAAGGGAGAAGGCCAGCTATGCCTTTCCAGTATATATAGAAGGGAACCGATAAAAAAGCACCACAGAACGAGGTTCTGTGGTGCTTATCCGTGGCCTTGGAATCATGGTTATTTATATGCAGGAAGATTGTGTCACAATTGTGACGGAAATGTGATCGAACGGTGTCAATCCTTTGTATTTTTAATCACAAACACATTGACATGAAACCACCCCTATTGTATTCTTACATAGTGTGGAATGATAAGGTTTTCATAGGTGACTTGCAGATGCCATCCTGAAAGTGGAAGGGAAGGAAATGATTGAAAAAATACGACCCTCCTTTTAAAGCGATGGCGCTGACCAGCAGTATCCTTTCCCAGCTTGCAGGCGGTCCGCTCGCAGGTGTTTTTTTAGGGAAATGGGTGGACAGTCACTATTCCACTGAACCCACATTCTTAATCATTGGATTATTCCTTGGGTTAGGTGCAGGTACATATGGAACCATTCATTTAGTACGGACGTATACGGGAGACGATTAACATGCAAGGATATCATCAGATGATTACCCGTCAGCGAAAATGGATGTTCTACCTTCTGGCATTATTTGTACTTGGTTGGGGGATTACCCCTTGGCAGCCAATTTTTCTTGGACTTCTGCTTGGAAGTGCATTGAGCTACTACAACCTCTGGCTCATGCAGAGAAAGATCCGCAAATTAGGAGAAGCTTCCTCAGACAACCGCTCCGTAAGAGGGATTGGCACATTTACGCGACTGGCTTCCGGCGCTTTAGCTGCAGTCATCGCCCTTCAATATGAAGAATATTTCCATTTAATTTCTGTAGTTCTGGGCTTAATGACAGCCTACATTGTCATTTTGATAGATTATCTGTTCAATAAATCAACAGTATAGCATGATGGAAGGCAGGTGAACAGTTTGAATCATGAAGCACCGATTTATGAGGATGCGTTTGGTATTGGTTGGCTGGATTTTAACTTATCAAACGTTCTGATGATGTTTGTCGCATCATTGATTGTTTTTATCCTCGGCGTAGCGGCAACACGTAACATGAAGCGTTATCCTAAAGGTTACCAAAACTTCATGGAATGGCTCATCGATTTCATTAAAGGGATCATAGGGTCCAACATGGACTGGAGGACAGGTAGGTTATTCCTGCCGCTTGGGTTGACATTATTTGCCTACATATTTGTGGCCAACATGCTTGGGGTCGTCACGAATGGTGTAGTAGGACACACTCTCTGGTGGAAATCTCCGACAGCCGATCCGGGTATCACATTAACCCTGGCTACGCTCGTCGTCGTATTGTCCCACTATTATGGCGTGAAATTGAGAGGCGGGAAGGAATATGCCAAAGGCTTTGTCCGTCCGCTGCCATTCTTATTGCCATTTAAGATTATTGAGGAGTTCTCCAACACGCTGACACTTGGTCTGCGTCTTTACGGGAACATCTATGCTGGTGAAATTCTGTTGAGCTTATTGGTTGGATTGGCAACAACAGGCGTCGGCGGTTTCCTTGGTGCCACGGTACCAATGGTTGCGTGGATGGGCTTTAGTACGTTTATTGGTTTCATCCAGGCGTTTATTTTCGTTATGTTAACGATGGTCTACTTGTCTCACAAAGTGAGCGAAGATCATTGATATAAAGCATCATAAACAAATTTTTTTAAAATATTGAGGAGGATTTTCATTATGGGTCTTTTAGCAGCTGCAATTGCAGTAGGTTTAGCAGCACTGGGTGCTGGTATTGGTAACGGTCTAATCGTAAGTCGTACAGTCGAAGGTATCGCGCGTCAGCCGGAACTCCGCAGTGCTCTTCAAACAACGATGTTCATCGGTGTTGCACTAGTCGAGGCGATTCCTATCATCGGCGTAGTTATTGCATTCATCGTAATGGGACAATAATCAGGACGAGTATATACGCTTATGGCGAAGTTCAACTCAATCGATCTTCGCCTTTCCTTTATACTTTATGAAAACTTTATACCCGCAAGTCACAGGAGGAAAACTTCGACGGAAGCTGTACAGCCAGCGGAAGCCGGGTTTTTCGCTTGTCTAGCCTCAGCCGGACTGGATGGGGACAGGCAGCGTTCGTGATGATTTGGTGTGGAGAGGAGTGAAAACTGTGCAAGGATTCGCAGCTAATCTGGTCCTCGGTGCTGAGGGAGGACTGTTAATCGGTGATATGATCGTTCAGCTTGTTTTCTTCCTTGGTCTTCTTGCCCTATTAGGGAAGTTTGCGTGGGGACCATTGATGAAAATGATGAAAGATCGTGAAGATTATGTAGCCAATGAAATAAATACGGCTGAAAAAAGCCGTGAAGAAGCTCACCGTATGCAGCGTGAAGCTTCAGATGAACTGAAGGCCACTCGTCAGGATGCACAGAAGATTATCGAAGATGCCCGCAAAACGGCGGGAGAGCAGGAACGTGATATTCTCGATTCTGCACGTTCGGAAGCTGAGCGCCTGAAAGAATCAGCGCGTCAGGAAATCGAGCAGGAGAAAGAAAAAGCCGTACAGGCTCTTAAAGATCAGGTGGCAGGCATGTCTGTCATGATCGCCTCCAAAGTGATTGAAAAAGAACTTTCTGAAAAAGATCAGGAAGCTTTGATCAACCAGTATATCGATGAGGCAGGCGAGAAGCGATGAGTCAGTCGATCATTGCCCACCGTTATGCCGATGCTCTTTTTCAGCTGGGACAGGAAAGATCCAAGCTGGAGAAGTTTGAAACGGAACTGCAGACGCTGAAAGAAGTATTCCGAAGCAGTGAAGAGATCATCTCTTTTCTTAAGCACCCTCGTTTCTCCATCGATCAAAAGAAAACAATGATTGCCGAGTCTTTTCAGTCCTTCTCTGAAGAGATCGTGAACTTATTGAAACTTTTGGTAGAGAGACACCGTGAGGATATTATTCTGGATATGATCCAGGATTACATTCGGATGATGAATGATGCCAAAGGAATTGCAGATGCGGATGTCTATTCTGTTCGTCAGCTTTCCGAAGCTGAAAAGCAGCGTATATCTGAATCTTTTGCACCGAAAGTCGGGAAGCAATCCTTGAACCTGACAAATATCGTAGACCCTTCCATTATCGGCGGCATACGCCTGCGTGTAGGGAATCGCATTTTTGATGGTTCTGTCAGTGGAAAACTGCGCCGTATAGAACGGAAGCTTCTTTCCACGAACAATAGATGATAGGGGTGAAATCGCATGAGCATCAAAGCTGAAGAAATCAGTGCGCTGATTAAACAGCAGATTGAAAACTATGAATCAGATATAGAAGTCAATGATGTGGGGACTGTTATCGAAGTGGGTGACGGTATTGCCCGTGCACATGGCCTTGATAATGTCATGGCTGGTGAGCTCGTTGAATTCTCAAACGGTGTCATGGGACTGGCACAGAACTTGGAAGAAAGTAACGTTGGTCTTGTCATTCTTGGACCATATACAGATATTAAAGAGGGCGATGAAGTACGCCGTACCGGTCGTATCATGCAGGTTCCAGTAGGTGAGGAACTGCTTGGCCGTGTCGTCAACCCGCTTGGCCAGCCGGTCGATGGTCTGGGTCCGATTGAAACTGGCAAAACCCGTCCAATCGAATCTCCTGCACCAGGAGTTATGGATCGTAAATCCGTAGATGAGCCGCTTCAAACAGGAATCAAGGCGATTGACGCCCTTGTACCTATTGGACGTGGCCAGCGTGAGCTGATCATCGGAGACCGTCAGACAGGTAAAACATCTGTAGCGATCGACGCGATCATTAACCAGCACGACCAGGATATGGTTTGTATTTATGTAGCCATCGGACAAAAAGAATCCACTGTCCGCGGAACAGTAGAAACACTGCGCCGCCATGGTGCTCTTGATTACACGATTGTCGTTACAGCAAGTGCTTCCCAGCCTGCACCACTCTTGTACCTTGCTCCTTATGCTGGTGTATCGATGGGTGAGGACTTCATGTACAACGGCAAGCACGTTCTTGTTGTTTATGATGACCTGTCCAAGCAGGCAGCCGCTTATCGTGAACTTTCCCTGCTTCTTCGCCGCCCGCCGGGTCGTGAAGCATTCCCGGGAGACGTTTTCTATCTGCACTCCCGTCTGCTTGAGCGTGCAGCTAAGCTTAGTGATGCCAAAGGCGGCGGCTCTTTGACAGCCCTTCCTTTCGTTGAAACTCAAGCCGGTGATATTTCGGCGTATATCCCGACGAACGTTATCTCCATCACGGATGGCCAGATTTTCCTTCAGTCGGACTTGTTCTTCTCAGGTGTACGTCCAGCCATCAACGCTGGTTTGTCCGTATCCCGTGTAGGTGGTTCAGCACAGATCAAAGCGATGAAGAAAGTAGCCGGTACCTTAAGGCTTGACCTTGCTTCCTTCCGTGAACTTGAGGCCTTCGCCCAGTTCGGATCTGATCTGGATAAATCCACACAGGCGAAGCTGAACCGCGGTGCCCGTACGGTAGAAGTTCTCAAACAGGGTCTTCACCAGCCACTGGCAGTTGAAAAGCAGGTTATGATCATTTATGCCCTGACAAAAGGTTTCTTGGATGAAATTCCAACCGAAGACATCACACGTTTTGAAGCGGAATTCCACAACTGGCTGGATAACAACCGCAAAGAACTGCTGAATCAGATCCGTGAAACAGGTAAGCTTGCGGAAGACGATGATATGAGCGGTGCTGTGAATGAATTCAAGAAAACATTCGTCGTTTCTGAATAAATGAATCATAGCAGGAAAGGGTGGTGAAACAGCGTGGCGTCCCTTAGAGATATTAAAGGCCGGATTACGTCTACCAAAAAGACGAAACAAATCACAAAGGCGATGGAAATGGTCTCTGCCTCTAAAATGAACCGTGCGGAACAGAATGCTAGAAATTATGTTCCGTACAGCGAAAAAATTGAGGAAGTTGTATCAAGCATCGCCCAGGGTGGTGGAGACGCAAGTCATCCAATGCTTGAAGCGCGTGATGTGAAGAAGACCGGTTACCTTGTCATCACATCGGACCGGGGACTCGCAGGTGCTTTTAACAGCAGCATTCTGCGCCGTGTCTACCAGCAGATCCGCAGTAAGCATACATCCGCTGATGAATATACGTTGATTACAATCGGACGTATTGGACGTGATTTCTTCCGTAAGCGTAATATGCCTGTCGATATGGATATTACAGGCGTGTCCGATCAGCCGGACTTTGCCGACATTAAGGACATTGCATCCAATACCGTTCAATTGTATACCGACGAACGGATTGATCAGCTCTACATCTTCTATAATCACTACGTCAGTGCGATCACTCAGGAAGTGACAGAGAAGAAAATTCTTCCATTGACGGATTTGAATACAGAAGGAAAAGCAGGCCGGAGCTCTTATGAATATGAGCCGAATCAGGAAGAAATTCTTGAAGTACTGCTTCCTCAGTATGCTGAGAGTTTAATTTACGGGGCTCTTCTTGATAGTAAAGCAAGTGAGCACGCAGCCCGTATGACAGCCATGAAGAGTGCGACAGACAATGCCGATGAGCTCATCGGGGATCTGACGCTCTCCTATAACCGTGCCCGTCAGGCTGCGATAACCCAGGAAATTACCGAGATAGTCGGCGGAGCCGCAGCCCTCGAGTAGGAACTCTCGGATTTTTAAAAGTAAGTTAGGAGGGAAAACGATGAGTAATGGACGCGTAACCCAGATTATGGGACCCGTTGTTGACGTAACGTTCGATGATGGACATCTCCCAGATATTAATAACGCGCTTCACGTTCGCTACGAAGCGAAAAATGAAAACGAAAAAAGCGTCGACCTTACTTTAGAGGTTGCCTTGCACCTAGGTGACAATACGGTTCGTACCGTTGCTATGTCATCAACGGATGGTGTCATGCGTGGAACGTCAGTAACAGATGCCGGTAAGCCGATTTCTGTACCTGTCGGAGAAGTAACTCTCGGTCGTGTATTTAACGTAGAGGGCGGAACTATCGATTTAGATGAGCCGCTTCCAGCTGATGTACGCCGTGATCCGATCCACCGTGAAGCTCCTAAGTTTGAAAACCTTGCCACTGAGACTGAGATTCTGGAAACAGGAATTAAAGTCGTTGACCTTCTTGCCCCTTACGTAAAAGGTGGTAAGATCGGCTTGTTTGGTGGAGCTGGTGTAGGGAAAACCGTATTGATTCAGGAACTGATCAACAACATCGCTCAAGAGCACGGCGGTATCTCCGTTTTCGCTGGTGTTGGAGAGCGTACCCGTGAAGGAAACGACCTTTACTGGGAAATGACAGATTCCGGAGTTATTAAGAAAACAGCCATGGTATTCGGACAGATGAACGAGCCGCCTGGTGCACGTATGCGTGTAGCCCTTTCCGGACTGACAATGGCCGAGTACTTCCGTGATGAGCAGGGACAGGACGTCTTGTTCTTCATTGATAATATCTTCCGCTTCACACAAGGTGGTCTTGAAGTGTCTGCCCTTCTTGGCCGTATGCCTTCAGCCGTAGGTTACCAGCCGACGCTGGCAACGGAAATGGGACAGCTTCAGGAGCGTATCACATCAACGGATAAAGGTTCTGTAACGTCCATCCAGGCGATTTATGTTCCTGCCGATGACTATACAGACCCGGCCCCTGCGACAACATTCGCCCACCTTGATGCGACGACGAACCTTGAGCGTAAGCTTTCCGAGCAGGGAATCTACCCGGCGGTGGATCCGCTTGCTTCTACTTCCCGCGCCCTTGATGCGGATATTGTGGGAGAAGAGCACTACAATGTAGCCCGTGAAGTTCAGCGTACGCTTCAGCGTTACAAAGAGCTTCAGGATATCATTGCGATCCTCGGTATGGATGAGCTTTCTGATGAAGATAAACAGACCGTGTCCCGTGCACGTCGTGTCCAGTTCTTCCTTTCTCAGAACTTCCACGTAGCCGAGCAGTTCACCGGACAGCAAGGGTCTTATGTCCCTGTTGCTGAAACGGTGAAAGGCTTCCAGGAAATCCTCGACGGTAAGTATGATGATATTCCTGAGGATGCCTTCCGACTAGTTGGACGCATCGAAGAAGTCGTTGAGAAATCAAAACAAATGCAATAAACAACTCTGAAGGTTAAGATGCTCCCCATGGAGCATCTTACACCCCTTCATGAGATCGCCAAGGAGGAATACGTATGAGCACACTAACGGTGAGTGTAGTCACTCCTGACGGCCCGGTGTTGGAAGATGCATTTGAAATGGTAAGCTGTAAGGCAGAGAGCGGCGAACTTGGAGTCCTTCCGGGACATATTCCAATGGTGGCGCCTTTGACCATCAGTGCTGTCCGTCTAAAAGGCGAAGGAAGATCTGAACGAATTGCTGTCAGCGGCGGTTTTTTAGAAGTGCGTCCGGATAAAGTGACCATCCTTGCGCAGTCTGCTGAAAAACCAACGGATATAGATGCCGATCGTGCCCGTATGGCTAAAGAACGTGCAGAACGACGCCTTCAGGATAAGCAGGCCGATATTGATTTCCAACGGGCTGAAATGGCCCTTAAGCGAGCCATTAATCGTTTAGACGTTATTGAAAACAATTTCTAACTGCTTTCATTATGAGAGCAGTTTTTTTGTGAAAAGCTTGAGGCAGTCAGATGAATTGTCATTCCCCTGTAACTATGATGGAATATAGGGGATATTCTCGATATTCCCCGGGAAATACAAAGGCTGCGGCTTTTTTGTCGTTATGCCCGTATGATTAAAGGACTGGTAGATGAAGGAGGGTGAACAGACATGGAACAATATTTTGCCGAAGAAGCACTGATGAGCATGACCTCCCATTTGATTTTCATCATTATTACATGGCGTGCTCTGCAGTCGGTTAACTTTGATGCGTTCTTCCGAAAAAACCGCGTCTTTGAAGCAAGAGCTCTCCTTATTATAATCACGATTGCCCTTGGGACGACTGTCAGTAATTTTTTCCTCGACTTTCTATCGTGGTCAAACAGTCTTGTGTACTTGTTTTAATGTCTAATGCTGTTAGGAATTGTATCGTATGATTGTGCCTGTCCCTGGTCAAACTGAAAGTAAGACGATGCTTGGGGAGGCATAAACATGTGGAAGAATATTTTGGCCGGTGTGCTGGCAGCTGCCATTGTAGGAACAGGTGCTTATCCACAGGAAATGACACAGGAGCAGGAACCACTGATGATGTTTGCGTCATTTGCTGAGGATAAGCAGCTCAACGTAGAAGAATGGACCATGATGATGAAACGGAAGGTTTCCGCAGAACGATCCGGAGAAATCATGGAAAGGATTTTAGAACAGGGGCAGCATCAGGATGTTTCCCATGAGGAAACGGCACAGGCGGAAAAATGGATTGTCACAAACCGTCACAAAAATAAAAAGATCGTCGAAACATATAGTATGATTTCTCCCAGAAATATGAAGAACAAGGTAGAATTGGTTTATTCTATTCAGGGAGAGGGAACATCTTCTCTGACACAGGACTTGTTCCTTAGTGTGGAAGATGTAAAAAGTCGATATTTCTCTAAATCTGCTACAATTTTCTCTTGTCTTAAGGCCGTAAGCAATGGTATTATAGACGATGTTTTAGTGTATAAAAAATTCAAAGAAACTTTCGACGTAGCAACAATAGATGAAATCGACGAGAATGGCTGGACGAGCAGATCCGGCTGGACAGAGAAATGGGCTCAGTCAATACCCTCAGGTAAACAATCAATGAATGTTCAATTCGCCACAAGAACTTTGGGCGGGGAGACAAACATCACTATTGGCACACCCATTATTACTGCTGAATATTAATAATAGTGAATATGGACGCGGAGGAGAATGAACCTTGGAAAAAATCATCGTCCGTGGTGGGAGGCAGCTGAATGGTACCGTTAAAGCTGAAGGTGCTAAGAATGCCGTACTGCCTGTCATCGCAGCAAGTATTATCGCAAGTGAAGGAAAAAGCGTACTACACGAAGTACCTACTCTAGCTGATGTATATACGATCAACGAAGTGATTCGACATATGAACGCAGATGTCAATATGGTGGGGAACACTGTCACTGTAGACGCCTCAGGTGAGCTGCTGACAGAAGCTCCGATCGAGTATGTAAGGAAAATGCGTGCTTCTGTTCTTGTACTGGGACCACTTTTGGCCCGCTATGGCCATGCTAAGGTAGCCATGCCTGGCGGCTGTGCTATCGGATCACGTCCTATCGACCAGCACCTCAAAGGCTTTGAAGCCATGGGAGCTGATGTTACTGTAGGAAACGGGTATGTCGAAGCGGAAGTAAAAGGCCGTCTCAAAGGTGCAAAAATCTATTTTGATGTTCCAAGTGTAGGGGCGACAGAAAACGTCATGATGGCGGCAGCTCTTGCAGAAGGAACGACTACTTTGGAAAACTGTGCCAAAGAACCTGAAATCGTTGACCTTGCCAACTACTTGAACAAAATGGGCGCCCACATTGTAGGCGCAGGTACGGAAACCATCCGTATCGAAGGTGTGGAAAAGCTTTACGGAGCCGAACACACCATTATTCCGGACCGTATCGAAGCAGGAACCTTCATGGTAGCTGCAGCGATTACCGGCGGAAACGTTCTAGTACAAGGTGCTATGCATGAACACCTGAGATCCCTTGTCGCCAAGATGGAGGAAATGGGTGTTATCATCGAAGAAGAGGATGAAGGTCTGCGTGTGATCGGCCCTGATATTTTGAAGGCGACGGATATCAAGACGATGCCGCACCCTGGATTCCCGACAGATATGCAGTCTCAAATGATGGCTTTAATGCTGAATGCTACTGGAACGAGTGTCATTACAGAAACTGTTTTTGAGAACCGTTTTATGCACGTGGAGGAATTCCGCCGCATGAACGCAAGTATCAAAATCGAAGGACGCAGTGTAATTATTGAAGGACCATCCTCACTGCAGGGCGCAGAAGTAGCTGCGACAGACCTGCGTGCAGGTGCAGCCCTGATTCTTGCGGGTCTTGTTTCTGAAGGATACACAAGAGTGACAGAGCTTAAGCACCTGGACCGTGGATATGTAGACTTCGCAGAAAAATTAGCTCAACTCGGCGCTGACATCGAACGCGTGAAAGAAGAAGATGCCTACAGCGAAGAGCACGAACCAAGTGAATCTGTATCGACCTTATAATATACATTTTTACAGCCTGCCTGTTTCAATATATTTGAAATAGGCAGGCATTTTTTGTTCTATCATCTTTCATTTCTGGATACATTTTTAGTAGAGGATTTTACTATGTGTACAGCCAGGAGGGTGCGGATGAAAAAAAACAATCGAACAGGTCTGATGGTTGTTCTCGGCTTAATGATCACCATACTTGTCCTACCGACTTTAATCGTTATCCCCTTCACGAGTCCTGCGGATACATCAGAGGTGGAAGAAGCAGAACCGAAGGAGAAACAGGGAGAGGAGGAGTCTCCATTCCTTGTGAAGGTTCTGCGTTCCCAGACAGACCAGGTGGAAGAAGTCCCATTGGAGACGTATGTAGCGAGGGTGGTGGCTTCAGAAATGCCGGTCAACTTTGAATTGGAAGCCTTGAAGGCTCAAGCGCTGGCAGCAAGGACGTACATCACCCGTCATATGATTGAAGGAGCTCAGGTGTCAGAAGCAGCCGATGTTACAGACACGGTCACCCACCAGGTATATAAGAATGAGGATGAGCTCAGAGGCCAGTGGCAGGATGCGTTTAACAGCAACATGGAAAAGATTGAACAGGCGGTAAAAGCCACTCAGGGGGAAATCATCACCTATGATCACAAACCGATTACGGCTTCTTTTTTTTCCACGAGTAATGGCTACACCGAAAATGCAGGCGATTACTGGGAGCACGACATCCCTTACCTGCAGAGCGTAGAAAGTCCGTGGGATGAAGATTCTCCGAAATTCGCTGATCAGAAAATTGTTTCCACAGCGGAACTGGAGCAGACGCTCGGCATAGCCATGGATGGATCGATTCAGACGTCCACGATGACCAAAACAGAAGGCAATCGGGTGGATGAAGTTCATTTCGGCAGCCAGACTTTCTCAGGAAGGGAAATCCGCGAGAAATTCGGCTTGTCTTCAAGTGATTTCACAATCGAACAAAAAGGCGATCATGTCATTTTCACAACCAAAGGATACGGTCACGGAGTGGGGATGAGTCAATACGGAGCCAACGGTATGGCGAAAACAGGGAAGAATTATAAAGACATCATCCACCATTATTACCAGGATACTGAAATCAGCCCCTTAAGCACCCAGACCGCCCTCCTCAGCTCAGCAGCCGAATAAGGATGAAGCAAAAAGCCGGATCCCCGGCTTTTTTTCTTTTTAAACTAAGCTCTGTTAAAGTCTGTTGCTGATATTTCAAACGATTACTAAATCGTCTCCGTCTGGAATTAGGGGTCCGGTCCGTTGTTTACTCAGAGCATGGGATGGCAGGGAAAACCGTCCGCTTTCCGCGGGGAATGATGAGCCCCACGGAAAGGGAGTCATTCCCAAGGCCGCATCCTACAAATCCCATGACAGAAAGGGGTGATAGGAGCTCACATGTTACATAACAACACCAAGCAATAACAGAGCCTTAAACTAAGGAATTATCTCCTTTTACCTCCTGGTTGAAGAAAGATGAAGGATAGGGCTCTTATTTATGTTGTGATGATGACAGAAGTGGGTTTCGAAGTGATTTCGAGAACTTTATATGGCAAGGGGCGTAGGGGGAGGGGGAGACTCCTGTGGGAGCAGCGTTCAAGGTGAGATCCCACAGGACGGAACGTCCGAGGAAGCTCACCGAACGCCCACGGAAAGCGACTCCTTCCCAAACGCCCCTCATATACATCCAATTCTCGAAATCAGATATTCATGGACCGTCCTGTACAGTAAATCATCACCATGGTGGTTTTGCCTTCATCTGTAAAATTTTTCATCACCGATGTATAGATTGGACAAGATCTGTTCAGAATGGTTTTTGAGGTGATAAACATGAAAGATGAAGGTAAAAAAAGCGTGACTAAATTAAAGTTCAAACGCTTGATGCGCAAGAAGTGGTTGTATCCAGCTTTGTATTTGTCCGTAGCTGCTTTAGTCCTTGTCGGCGTATTCTGGTATCAACAGAGTGCCAATGATGTAGAAAACCAGATTGCTGACCAGCAGAAATCGCAGAGTCAGGATGAATTCCTTGTCAATGAAGATGGAGAGTCTGTACCCGTTATGGACCACCAGGAAAATCTGCAGATGCCTGTGGCTGACGAAAAGACAGCTTCCATCGTAACAAAATTCTACGACTACGAAGCTTCTGAGCAAGATCAAGAAAGTGCACTGGTCCTATACAACAATAAATACTACCAAAGTGAAGGCGTAGATATTACAAGAGAAGATGGAGAAGCCTTTGAAGTAACGGCTGCTCTATCAGGAACAGTGACTGAAGTGAAAGAAGATCCGCTGTACGGCAATGTTATTGAAGTTCAGCACGACGAGAATCTCTCTACCGTGTATGCTAGTTTAGAAAGTGTCGATGTACTGGCTGGATCGGATATCGCTCAAGGAGATGTCATTGGATCAGCAGGACGTAATTCCTTCGGACAGGCAAGCGGTGTCCATGTGCATTTCGAAGTCCGTAATGACGGTCAGCCGGTGAACCCGGAAGCATTCTTCGGTCAGCCGGTCAGCCAGATTGTGGAAAGTGCAGAAAAAGAGCCCGCTGAAGCTGAGCAGACAGAAGAAGGAACTCCTTCCGACAGCCCTGAAGAAGAAAACGGGGAACCATCGGATGAACAACTGAATAATGAGGAAGACCCGGCAGAAACAGAAGGCGGAGAACAGGCGCCTGATGAAGAAAGCGCATCTTCCATCTCTACAACACAGGCATAACAGATAAGGCTGACAAGAACATTCTTGTCAGCCTTATTTTTTTATTTTTTCGGGCATAAAATTAAGAAATCCGAACATCATGCGCATGCGAAGGCATATCGGGGCGGTTTTATTAATACAATGAGATAACCGAGCACTCGGTAACATCCAGGGTGAAACACCATGAATAGACATCCAGAAGCAAGTACCCCCTCATGTTATAACGGACGCTTTCCTAAACGCCCTATCTCCTTGGATAGTCAATCACAGGAGGCGAGTGGAGTGCATGATTACATCAAAGAGAGGACCATCAAGATCGGAGAGCACATTATTGAAACGAAAAAAACGGTGAGAGTGATCGCCAAAGAGTTTGGCGTTTCAAAAAGTACGGTTCACAAGGATTTAACAGAGCGGCTCCCTGAGGTCAATCCGGAGCTGGCGAAGGAAGTCAAAAAAATCCTGGATCATCATAAGGAAATCCGACACCTCCGTGGTGGGGAAGCAACAAGGCGTAAGTATAAAACGCAGATCATTGAAGAGCAGCCGGTTCAGCCTCAATTGTGAACAGTCCCTCCCATTGTCAAAATCCCTCAAGACTTGGTAACTTTTTTCAACTCCCATGAGACGAATGTCGTAATTTTGTGATAGAATATAGAATTAGATGTGTGATCATTTCAACAAAATAGACTGACTCAAATAGGGAAAACATAAGTTATCGAGTATTTGTATGGCATTGCCTGACAGCATAACGGATAACGGCCATCCGTTATGTGTTTTGTGGTGAGGTAATGATGTTTTTACAATAGGGAGGATCTACAGGACATGTTTGCGAGAGATATAGGTATAGACCTGGGTACAGCCAATGTACTTATCCACGTAAAAGGTAAAGGTATCGTTTTGAATGAGCCATCGGTCGTTGCGATGGACCGGAATACAGGCAAAGTATTGGAAGTTGGAGAAGAAGCACGGCGGATGGTCGGACGGACACCGGGGAACATTGAAGCGATCCGTCCTCTTAAAGACGGCGTGATTGCTGATTTCGATGTGACAGAAGCGATGCTGAAGCATTTTATACAAAAAACGAATGTGAAAGGTTTCCTTTCGAAGCCGAGGATGTTGATCTGCTGCCCGACGAATATTACGAAAGTGGAGCAGAAAGCCATCAAGGAAGCAGCGGAAAAATCCGGTGGGAAGAAAGTATATCTTGAGGAAGAGCCTAAAGTAGCGGCGATTGGTGCCGGCATGGATATCTTCCAGCCGAGCGGTAATATGGTCGTTGATATCGGTGGCGGTACAACGGACGTTGCGGTGCTCTCCATGGGGGATATTGTAACAGCTTCCTCCATCAAGATGGCCGGTGATAAATTCGACCACGAAATCCTTCAGTATATTAAGAAGGAATACAAACTGTTGATTGGTGAACGGACAGCTGAAGATATTAAAATCAGTGTAGCCACGGTGTTCCCGGGTTCCAGAAGTGAGGAAATCGAAATCCGCGGACGCGATATGGTTTCCGGGCTTCCTAGAACCATTACGGTCAATTCCGAAGAAATCGAAAAATCTCTTCGTGAATCTGTCCAGATGATTGTTCAGGCTGCAAAGCAGGTGCTTGAACGCACACCACCTGAATTATCCGCAGACATTATTGACCGAGGGATCATCATGACCGGCGGCGGAGCCCTCCTTCATGGTATTGATCAGCTCCTTGCAGAAGAATTGAAGGTTCCTGTTCTTGTAGCCGAGTCCCCGATGGACTGTGTGGCTACAGGAACGGGAATTATGCTTGAAAACATAGACAAGCGTATCTCTACAAAGTTATAAAAGGCTGAGATATCCGGGAGGAGTGAACGGACGTTGTTAAGAGGTTTTTATACCGCTGCATCAGGGATGATGGCCAACCAGCGGATGCAGGAAATGTTATCGAACAACATATCGAACGTAGAAACGCCGGGGTATAAACAGACCCAGGGAAGTTTACGGGCTTTTCCCGAGCTGCTTTTGCAGCAGATGGGATCGAAAACACAGCCGACGTCAACGGCTCCTGTCGTTCCGGATCAAGGTGAGGTCGGATCTCTTCACACAGGTGTATATCTTCAGGAGACCACGCCTGACTTTTCCCAGGGGGCTCTTAAAGAAACCGGAGTCTCTACAGATATGGCACTTGTCGCAGATGAGCTGCCTGATGAAGACGGTGCTGTTCTTTTTCAAGTGGAGAACACCGATGGTGAAGCCCGTTACACGAGGAATGGGAGCTTTACGGTGGATGTGGAAGGATTTCTGACCACGAATACAGGGTACAGACTTCTTGATGAAAGCGGCAATCCAATCAATACCGCAGGACAAGCGTTTCTTGTGTCCAAAACCGGTATGCTCACGACAGACAGTGGCAGCACTCAGCTGGCCGTTTCCTATACACCAGATGCCAATGGGCTTGTCCCGGAAGGCAGCGACCTTTACGGCCCCGGAGAAAATGCCCAGCCTTTAGGGAACGCTCTGGAAAACGAAGGTGTGAATTTTTCCGTGCACCAGAACTACATTGAACGGTCGAATGTAGATATGAACCAGACGATGACAGAAATGATGAACACCTATCGTTCGTTTGAAATGAACCAGCGTGTCCTGAAAGCTTATGATCAAAGTATGCAGCAGGCCGTATCTGAAATCGGCCGCATCCGCTGAGGGAGAGGATCTATATGATTAATCGGTCCATGATTCAGTCAGCTGCAACGATGGGGCAGCTGCAGCAGAAACTGGATATCATCGGGAACAATATGGCCAACAGCCAGACGACAGGATACAAAAGTACCGGAGCGGATTTTGCCTCCCTCCTCGTTCAACAGTTGAACAACCAATCCAATGGACAAGCCGAAACAGGGCGTTTGACTCCTGAAGGCATCCGGGTCGGGACAGGTGCTGTACTCGGAAGTACGCGCGTGGATAGCAGCGGGGGGAGCCTGAAGGAGACAGACAGAGCTCTGGATGCTGCCCTGCTGGAAGAAAATCAGTTGTTTGTCCTCGATGTCTCTGATCAGAATGGCGGCTCAGAAACCCAGTATACAAGAGCTGGTCACTTTTATCTGAACCCTTTGGGGAACAATCAAGTGATGCTTACAAACGCTGATGGGCATGCGGTCATCGGTGAAGATGGTAATCCAATCATGATCAAAGATACCTTTGACGGAATATCCATCGCTGATGATGGATCGCTGCTTGTCCAGCGAAACGGCACCCAGGAAGTGGAAGGACAAATCCAGGTTGTGGAAGCGTCCCGCCCTCACTTACTGGAGTCCGCAGGTGGAAGCCGGTTCCGGATCCCTGAGGGAAGCGGGGAGGTTGGACTCATCGAGGCGCTTGAAGCAGGAAACATCAAGCTGCAAGGAGGAGCATTGGAACAATCCAACGTGGATATCGGTGCTCAAATGACGGAAATGATGACAGCTCAAAGAGCCTATCAATTGAATGCTCAGTCTATTTCAACAGGAGACCAGATGATGGGACTGGTAAACCAGCTGAGATCATAAACGTAAGGAGTAGAACGACCATGGCGACAGATCCAAAATCAAAAGGTAAAAAACTGAATAAAAAACAAGAGAAAGAACCCAAACGCACAGAAACGGGTGAAAAAGCAGGAGCTCAAGCAGATAAGAAAGAAAAAAATCTCCAGGGGCGCCGGCGTATTCTGCCGATCTGGCTGCGTATTATTCTTGTTGTGCTGTTCAGTGCGGCCGCTTTGATCATTGGGTTGATGGTCGGTTACGGCGTTCTCGGAGATGGAAATCCTATGGATGCTCTTAAGCTGGATACATGGAAGCACATCCTGGATATTGTAATGAAAACTGAATAAAAGAAAGCTTGTACTCTAATCTTTATGCTTTCTTTCAGTAAAAAAGAACGGGCGCTGCAGCTCGTTCTTTTTTTTATATTCCTCCCAGCTTTCCGGCCGATGAAAGATTTCTCCACCGGTTATGGGACGGACGCACTGCCCGGATTTGGATACCATGTTCTGGAATATCGTTGTCGTTTGAAAGGTTTTCAAGTTCCGAATTAGGGAAAGAAAACCATACGGACATGAATCACAACGGGGAGGGTGACAGGTGAAAGCAGAAGTGTTTATCGCAGGTGGCGGTGTCGGCGGACTGGCTCTTGCTGCCAAGCTCGCTTCAAGAGGTGTACACGTCGTTATCGCAGAACAATTAAAAAAAGAATCTCCTGCTTATAAAGGAGAACTTCTGCAGCCAAAGACGCTGGCGATACTGGAACGCCTCGGGGTGCTCGATGAAATAGAGGCGAACGGCCATGCTTTGGATGAACTTCGATTCCAGGAAGTCCACCGCCGGGAAGGGCAGCCTCCGGAAGAAATCAATATGACTGAGCTGAGTTACAGTCGTGTGGCAACGACCTATGACCATTCCTTGATGGTCCCTCACGAAAAGACGAAGGAGATTCTCCGCAATAAGGGAATGGAATATGAAGAGTATTTTCATTATCTTCCGGGCGCACGCTTCTTAGGGTTTGAGAATGGGATGGCTAAAGTCAAACAGAAGAAGGAAATCCTCTACATCCAAGCCGGTGTGTACATAGGAGCTGAAGGCAGGAGCTCTCCTACACGGGATGCGATGAACGTGGAAGTGAACCGGAAAGACTATAACCATCACTTTCTTACAGTCACCATCCCCCGGCCGGAAAGCTTCACAAAAGGGAAAATCATCACGACCTCCAGCTGTTTCCTCGGCTTATTCCCACTTCCTGACCGCGAAGTCAGAACAGTGTTCCTGATTAAGGCGGGAGACTACAAAAAAATAAAAGAGCTGGGGCTTGAACATCTGTACAAAGCTTACAGTGAACTGGAGCCTGAACTTGCTGAAGGTGTCAGGGCCATTAAAGACTGGAAGACGGTCCAATTGATGATCCCTTTTACGTATCACGTGGACAAATACTACTCAGGCAACCTGGCGATCTTAGGTGATGCCGCTCACACGGTTCATCCGATGGCAGGAGAAGGAATGAACCTGGCTGTTCAGGACGCCGATGTGCTTGGTGAACTTTTGGCGTGGTGCTGGGAGGAAGGAAAATCCTACGCGGATCATCTGCATTATTACGAAGAGGTTCGAAAGCCGAGAGTCGAATTCCTGTTGAACCTCAGTCATATGTCCGCCCTCGTTTATTCATTTAGATATGAGTGGTGGAGGCGTTTCCGCATGAAGGCCGTCCAGCGGATTTTCGATGATGACCCTCTTCATGTCAAGCAAATGCTGAATATATCAGGATTGGGGAAATGGGATTTCACTTTCATTGACCGGGGCATCCAGGGAAATGTCCTGCCCGTGAGAAAGAAGAAAGTATCGGATCAGGAACAGCAGCGCTTCTTGTTTTCTGAAGCTGAGGATTATCCTTGGAAAAGACCAAAGAAAGGGAGATGACAATGAATGAGTGGGTCACAGCTATGCAGGCAAGAAAATGGATGAAGAATAATGAATCCTTTTTACCGGGCTGGCATGCGTATGTTGGAGCGGAGCTCGGGTTGTTCGATGAGTTCAGGACGGCAAGGACGGTGGAAGCGATCAGCGAGAAAACCGGCTATCCTTATGACCTGCTCTCATCCTGGGTGAAAGTCGGTGTCGCCGTCAAACATTTAAAAAAACGGCCCAACAACCGATTCAGGACTTCCAAACGGAAGTGTGGTGCTCTTATGGGAGATGATGCTTCTCCAGGTGTCAAAGCCCTGCTGAAAGAAATGATGGAGCTGCATATCCCGACGATGCTCAGGTATCCCGATATCATCAAATCTCAGGAGCGGGCGGAATTCGATCATGAACGTCACGGAGGAGTAGTGGCTGAGACTTCAGCCCTTCTTGAACATTTTGCGATTAAGAAAATCAAGAAGATGATCCGTGAAAAACAGGTCCATTCCATTGTCGACTTAGGCTGCGGCCATGGAGGATATTTGAGGAAGCTGGCTGCTGAATTTCCGGATGTGCAGATGATTGGTGTCGATATTAACCAGAAGGTCATTGATAAAGCCCGGGAAATGTCCGGGGATTATTCGAATGTCACCTTTCAAGTCGGAGACATCAATAGCTGGACTCCGGAGGATGAACACGTGGATGTGATTCTCCTCCACAATATTTTTCATTACATTCATCCGGATGACCGGCCGCCGCTGTTGGACCACCTTTACTCGTACGTGCGCGCCGAGGGGCTGATATCGGTCATTACGCCGATCAATGAAACAGAGCATGGAGAAGCCTTTTCCTCCGCATTCAACAGTTTCTTTGTGGCTCACTCCAACCTTTTCGCCCTTCCGACGAAAAAAGAACTGCAGGAAGTATCGCAGACATGTAAATTTGATCTATTCGACCTGAGTCCAATCGTTAAAGAAGGCTCGTGGTATACGTTCTGGCTGAGCCCGGCGAGCCCGGTAGAGGAAATCCACCAGACCGGATATTCAGGCGAATCGTCACGATCCCTGAAATCAAACGCCCGCAGCGCCGAATTGACCAGAAGTTCATAACCACCTTTTCAATGACAGAATCGTACAATTTCCGAAAAAATTTTGTTCCAGAGAGCTCCTGCCCTTATAATTAGAAAAGAACGCAGGAAAGGAGCTTTTAACATGTTGGACATTAACCAAATTAAAGAAATCATTCCCCACCGCTATCCCTTTCTTCTTATCGATCAAGTAGAAGAGCTTGTGGAGGGGGAGCGCGCGGTAGGCTATAAAAACGTAACGATGAACGAACCCTTCTTTCAAGGGCACTTTCCGGATTACCCGGTGATGCCGGGTGTTCTGATCACTGAAGCCCTGGCCCAGATGGGGGCAGTGGCGATGTTGAAGAAAGAAGAAAACCAGGGAAAACTGGCCTTTTTCACAGGTATTGACAAGTGCCGTTTCAAACGCCAGGTCAAACCAGGGGACCGTTTGAAGCTTGAAGTGGAAATTGTCCGCCTGAAAGGCCCTGTAGGTAAAGGGAAAGCGAAAGCCACCGTCGATGGTGAGCTTGCCTGCGAAGCGGAAATTATGTTCGCTTTAAAATAACTGATGAAAGACCCGTCTGAATGCGGGTCTTTTTTTATGGAAAAAGCTCTGTTAAAGCCTGTTGTTGATATTTTAAACGATTACTAAATCGTCTCCGTCTGGAATTAGGGGTCCGGTCCGTTGTTTACTCAGAGCATGGGATGGCAGGGAAAACCGTCCGCTTTCCGCGGCTCACGGTACCCCACGGAAAGGGAGTCATTCCCAAGGCCGCCTTCTACAAATCCCATGACAGAAAGGAGTGATAGGAGCTCACATGTTAAACAACAACACCAAGCAATAACAGAGCCATGGAAAAAAAGCAGGGAGGATGGATGGATCTCCACCCGCTGGACATACTAACACTCAAGATGAGAAAAGGAGGAAATGAAATGAAATCCTTATTACTTAAGCTTATGACAGCTCTATTTGCCATCACATTACTCGGCGCTTGCGCTTCTGAAGAGGAGCCCGCAGAAGAGGAAAACGACACAGAAGAAAACATGCAGGAAGAAGAAAACATGGAAGAAGAAGAGAATATGGACGAAGAAGAAAATATGGATGAAGAAATGAAAGAGGAAGAGAAGGAGCAGGAAGACATGACAGACGAAAATGCTCCTGAAGATGAAGAAAATAACGAATAACCGAAAGCAGGGAGAGTTCTCTCCCTGCTTGAACTTTATCCTCTTAAATCTACACGATTACCAAGATCAGGGTGGGAAACCGACTGGTTCAGCATTTCCACCATCTGACTCCCTTTTGCCTCGGACTCATCTTTCACTTTGTCCATTAATGCAAGGTTGGTCTGCTGTTTGAGCTGCGTCTGACCAAGGACCATCGATAAAGCGGCAGTATCCATAATATCCCTCCTTTCGTATTACCATCGGCGCCTCCGGAGCAAAATGAAGAGAAAACAGGAGGAAGCCGTCTATCAATCTTTGAAAACCTTTGGAAAAAGCATGCGTGTTATGTAAAATGGAAGTATAAACGTTCATACAGACTTTACAAATACGTGTTTCCACGTTTGGGTTGTGTGGAATAAGCGAATTGAGGTGATTAATGATGAAGTATAGAACGGCGAACGACTTAAAAGACCTGCTGTTGGAAGACTATGAAAAAGTAGTGAACAACATCCCGCTCGAAAAACTGGATGTTTATGTTTACCTGCAAACCGTCTTCCATGATACTTATGTGCCGGACGACACCTTGTACCAATTCATCTTCCGTCATTTCTTCCGGCTCGATAATCCAAGCTTAACGAAGGAATTCGAGATTTTCTATTTTAAACTGATGGAAGAACAAAGGGGATATGAACGGCCGAATATCGTCCAGATCACCAGGGATTTATATGAAGTGAAGAATCATAAGGGAAACCCTACGATGCAGTTTCCTCTGGCGGCTTCCATGCTTCATACCATCAATCCAGGCTTTCCTTCCTATGACAGTGATATTGTGAAAGCCTTTGATTTCTCCTCTACTTATCACCTGTCCGGATTTGAGAAGAAAATGAAGCGGTATATCGGACAGTATCAGCATACATTCAAAACGTATGAAGAGCTGATCCAGGATGAAGCCCTTGAACCGATGTTCAATCATTTCGATGAACGGTTCCCTGAATACGACCTGCCCAAGATTAAAAAATTGGATCTTATGGTTGCCCAGCTCGGCAACCTGCTTCAATGAAAAAAAGAACCTCCTGAAAAGGAAGGTTTCCGGCTGTCGAGAACAATCTCGGCAGCCTTTTTTTGATTTCTCTAAGGGAGAGGATGGAGCAGTTCCGACCGGTGTCTGCTGGAAAAAAGAACCCTTTTTTTGAAGTCACCCCGGGGATGTCACGAGGAGTTTCCGATGGTGACGCCTGAGGCAGGCATTCACCGGTAAGCGGAACGTGGCCATTCCCAGCACTTATGGATGACCCCGGTGTATCACAAAGTCCCCTCTAATAGTGCTTGGGCCTTTCACAATATTGTCATTTTCGCTAAAACACTACAAGTTGCAATACATTTCACACTTTAGTAACATAATTCATAATTGTGACTATTTGGTCACTCCCACAAAAACAGTGGGATTTTGTCGTATGTTTGCGGAAGGTATTAGGGAAAATATAGATAGGAAAATGATGGGACCTCGGAGTCTTACTACGGAAGGGAAGTCTTTAATGAAACGGTTGTTGTTACTACTTATACTACTTTTCTTTGTAACCGCTTGTATGCAGGAGGAAAGCTCGGAAGAGACAGAAGAACGGGTGACTCCGGTGAAGGTGGATGGTGTTCAAAACGAGGATTTCGTTATTGAACGAAAAATTACAGGACGCGCGGCCTCGCCTGATTCCTCCCCGGTGATGCCCGAGACGCCAGGGGAAGTGGCCACTTTGAATATCGCTAAAGGGGACCGTGTAGAAAAAGGGGAGACGATAGCCGTCGTCCGCCCCGGTGGGAATGTGGGGGATCAGGTAGAACTACAGGAGATTGCTGTCCGACAGGCAGAAAAACAGCTTGAGAATGCCAGGATTTCTGAAGAGCAGGCGCAGCTTGGCGTTGAGAACGCAAAAGACCAGGTGGAATTGGCAGAACAGGCCTCTCAGTCGGAAGCCGGTCAGACTGCTCAAGCGGCAGAGGCGGCAGGTCAGCAGTATGAGCAGGCGCAGCAGATTGCCGATGAAACGAAAAAACTGGTGGATGAAGGCACCATTCCAGAAGCTCTCTACAGTCAGGCGCAGAGTAGAGCTGATCAAGCCCAGGCTCAGTATCAGCAGCTTCAAGGACAGAAGTCCCAGTCTTCTTCAGCCGTCGCTCAGGCGGAAGCTCAAGTCGATCAGGCGCAGCAGCAGCTCGATCAGGCAGAGGTGGCTGTCGATCAGGCGGAACTTCAAGTAGAACAGGCGAATGTGCAGCTGAACCAGGCGGAAGAACAGGCAGCGAATGAGGCGATTACAGCTCCTGTGACAGGTGAAGTCGCAAGTCTGAGTGCAGAAGAAGGGGACACGGTGACAAATCAGCAGCCCTTTGCAACAATCGTTCGTTTGAACCCGATGACTATTTCCGCTTCCATCACTCCTGAACAGCTGGATCTTTTTGAAAAGGGACAGGAGCTCCAAGTCGATCTCCCTGCTTTGGAAAAAGAAGCAGCGGCAGTTATCGATTACATCTCTTCTGTTCCCGACGATACCGGCCTTTATCCAGTTGAAGCGACGGTCGACAATGCCGGAGAGGAAATCAAGCCGGGGATGATGGCCTCCTTCCTGCTCCCCGAAAATGTCGTTGAGGACACGTTGATTATTCCTACGGACGGTCTTGTTGAACAAAATGATGAGACATTCGTATATAAAGTCGAGGAAGAGAAGGCTGTCCGTGTGGATGTGGAAGTGATCGAATCACAGAGTGACTTCTCTGCCGTTTCTGGTGATCTTACGGCAGAGGATGAGGTTATTACTACAGGACAGCTGACCCTCTCAGATGGTGCACAGGTGACCATCATGAAGGAGGATTCTGATGAAGCTCGTTAATCTGTCCGTCAAAAGACCTGTGGGTGTCATTATGATTGTGGCCGCCATCTTAGGCCTTGGATTCGTTTCATTAAGAAGTTTAACCATTGACTTATATCCTGAAATTGAGCTTCCGATTGCGGTCGTATCCACTTCATACGAGGGAGCGGCCCCCCAGGAGGTGGAGAAGCTGGTCAGCCGGCCGGTGGAATCGTCTGTCAGCAGTATTGAAGGATTGGAGGTGCTTCAGTCTCAATCACAGGCTGGAGCGTCTCTTGTCCTTCTTCAGTTTAATACAGGAGTCAATCTGGACAGCACGCTTTTACAGGTAAGAGAAAATGTGGATCAAATCACCGGGGTCCTTCCGGAAGGAGCCTCGGATCCAAGTGTGCTGCGATTTGATCCACAGCAGCTTCCTATTATGACCATCGGCCTTTCGGGAGATACCCCGGATGAATTACAGCAGGCAGCGGAAAACCGGATTGTCCCGTTTCTGGAAAGGCAGGAAGGGGTTGCTTCCGTCAGTATTGAAGGCGGTCAGATGAGTGAAATCCAGGTGCTTGTCGACCGTGCGCAGATGGCCCAGTATGGACTCGATTCACAAACGGTCATCCAGGCGCTCAATGCCTCCAACCAGTCCGCCTCTGCAGGAACGATCGAAAAAGGACAGAAGGACCTCCAGATCAGGGTGGACGGGGAGTTCAGCTCGATTGACGACGTGAAGAATACGAGAATTCAATCACAGACAGGTGCCCAGGTTACCCTTGATCAAATCGCAGATGTCAGTGAAACACTGACGAACTCTGATACGGTGAGTAAAGTAAACGGAGATTCATCGGTCGTTCTTTCTATTTTGAAAAAGTCGGAAGCCAACACAGTGGAAACAGCGGACAATGTCAGGGAAGCCCTTGATGAAGTGCAGGGAGACCTTCCAGAAGAAGTCGGCACGAATATCGTTCTGGATACATCGGAGTTTATTAAAATATCCATTAACAGTGTCGTTTTAAACATCATTCTCGGAGGAATCTTCTCCGTGCTCGTCCTGCTGCTATTTTTGAAAAGTATCCGGGCGACGCTTGTCATTGGTCTGTCCATTCCGATCGCCATCATTTCGACCTTCACATTAATGTACTTCACAGGAGAGACACTGAACGTGCTGACGATGGGAGGACTGGCTCTTGGGATCGGTATGATGGTGGACAGTTCCATTGTTATTTTGGAGAATATCGTCAGCTACCGTCAGCGGGGATACTCAATGGTGGAAGCAGCTAAACAGGGAGCTTCAGAGCTTGCTCCTGCTGTTGTTGCTTCGGCTACGACAACACTTGTTGTCTTTCTGCCGATCATTTTTGTAGAAGGGATTGCCTCGGAACTCTTTACTCCGCTTGCGCTGACAATCATGTTTGCTTTGATTGCCTCGCTGGCTGTATCGGTCACGTTAATTCCGATGCTGTCGTCGAAGCTGTTAACAAAGTCCTTGAAAGAAAGCGGACGACGGTATTGGTTCGATCGATTCCTCGATAAAGTGAACAATGGGTACCGATCGATGCTGCGCTGGGTATTGAAGTTCCGGAAAACGACGATAGCAATTACAGGAGCTCTAATCGTCGGAAGTGCTGCTCTGGTGCCTCTGATCGGCACGGAATTCATCCCTCCGTCTGACCAGGGTCAGGTGGAAATAAGGGTCAACATGCCGGCAGGGACCTCGCTGGATGAAACAGAGTCCGTGACCGCTCAGGTGGACGAGCAGCTGGATACTTTTGAAAATCTCGTGGATGTTCGTTACCTGTCTATCGGAGGAGGTAATATGGGCGGCTTCGGAGCAAGCACCTCTGACTTTGCTTCCTACACCATTCAACTGGTCGAACCTGATCAACGGGAGAAAACGACCCAGACGGTGATGAAGGAAATGGACGAAGCCGTGTCTGATATTCCGGGAGCTGAAATCGAAGTCAGTGAACTGGATGCAGGACTGGGGACAGGAGCACCTCTTCAAGTACAGTTGAACGGTCCTGAATATGAAGTGCTTGATGAACTCGGCGGTCAGGTCGCCTACTTGATGAATGAAGTGGATGGTGTTCAGAACGCCGCTTCTTCGACCGATGAAGGACGCCCGCAGATGAATATTACCGTCAATGAAGCGAAAGCGTCTCAATATGGGCTGACCGAGCAGCAGGTGATCAGCCAGGTGCAGCTTGGATTCAATGGACAAGTCGCTACCCGGTACCGGGATGGTACGGATGAAAAAGACGTACGCTTCCTGCTTCCGGAGGAGGAGCGGCAGACGATTGCGGACTTAGAGGGCATGTCGGTTCAAACACCGAACGGAGCTCTGGTTCCACTTGCGACGATTGCCGAGTTGGAGCAGGTCCAGGGGCCGGTCTCACTGTTGAGAGAAAATCAGCAGCCTCAGGTGAACGTTGAAGCGGAAATCTCAGACATTGATCTGGGAACAGCGACCGAGGAGGTCCGGGCGGAATTGGATGCCTTGAATTTCCCGGATGGATACTCCTACACGATTGGCGGCCAGGCGCAGGATATGCAGGAAGCTTTCGGTGATTTATCCCTGGCCCTGCTATTCTCTGTGTTTCTCGTTTATGCGGTCATGGCTGTGCAGTTTGAGAACTTCCTTTTCCCATTCATCATCATGTTCTCTCTCCCTGCTACCATTATCGGGATCAGCGGTGGATTGTTCATGACAGGACTTCCATTCAGTCTGCCGGCCTTTGTCGGTATAATCATGCTGGCAGGGATTGTCGTGAACAACGCCATTGTTCTAGTGGATTATATAAATATACTCCGCAGGAAATCCTATGACAGGTATGAAGCCATTCTGGAGGCTGGACCAAGCCGCCTGCGTCCAATTCTAATGACGACGCTGACAACGGTTCTAGGCATGGTCCCTCTGGCCATAGGTATCGGACGTGGAGCTGAAGCCCAGCAGCCACTGGCCGTCACGATTATATTCGGACTTACCGTCTCCAGTTTCTTCACATTGGTCTTGATTCCGGTTGTCTATACGTATTTTGATGACCTGTCTGCAAAAATCACAGGATTCTTCCGAAAACGATCGGCGAAAGAATAAATGAAAAAGGGTCTTCTCTACGCAGGGAAGACCCTTTTTCATTGTATGATAACAGCCTGAATTGAAGTGATAAGAATAGGACGGGCACGTACAGAGTAGCGGCAGCGTTGGACTCCCGTAGTAGAAGGGACGAAGCGGGAGTCTGAAGGTCCTGACGGTTCCACCAGAGGAAAGCGGGCCGTTTTCCCCCATCCCTGCTGCCGCGTGTGCGCAGCCCACCGGATCTTTCCTGGATTTTTGAAAGGGGTGATGGAAAAAGGCGCATATAAAAAGCCTCCTTGTTAAGGAGACTTTGATTCTATTTGAGTCTTTTGATGTTCTGCCAGGGAATCTCCAAGCTTTTGAATGGTATTCTTCAAACGGTCCGGGTAATCAAAGACATGTAAACCACACGTTGTTTTCTCTTCATTGGTTTTCAGCCAGATGATCCGGCCTTCAAAGGTGAAGGTTTCCCCGTCCATCATAAACGAAATAATCACTTCATCTCTCATCGACAAATGAGGCTGCGGGGAGGAGGTAAAGCGCATGCCGTTCAGGCTGATGTCATTGACCTCAAGCGGCCCGGACACCTGTGGGCTGAATTTCTTGTTATAAAAACCAGGGAGAGGTGATTGGAATGGATATCTGAAAGGTTCTTGTCTTCTTTCGTGCAACGTCGGCCACCTCTTTCTTATATGGTCAGTTAAGTCCATCATATACTCCTGAATACATGGATTCAATCTTTAATCAGTTAAAATTCCGAATTACGAAATATCCTGTTCCCGCCTATCGACTTTAATCAAATCCCACGTGGTAACGATTCCCATAGGAAGGTCATCCGGTTGTCCTGTTTTCGTAAGAATGACCGCTTTCAGTTTCTTATCTTCATTCAGACTCTTCTCAAACCTTTCCTCTAAGTCGAATACTGAGGCGGTCGTGGAAAGAAATTGAACATTGGCATGTTTCTCATAGCCAAGAACATCGGCGGCCTGTGCGTGAAGGGCGGGAGGGTCTCCATGTTCAGCTGTCTGTGCAAGGAAACGGACAATGCCGTCATTAGTCAGGAGTCCGGCAAAGCGATGGCTGTCATCATAGATGGGGAACTGGGAAATCCCGTGCTTGCTGAATGCCTCCATAATATGAAGCAGATCCGTGCTCATCTTAAAGAACAGGACAGGACGCGTAGCGAAGGTCAGAGCTTCAGGTGGCTGCTCAAGAACCTTTTTAATGCTCTTCAAATGATGGACGACATCTTCATGCGGCGTGGCGATATAATAATCACCGCTGATCCGTTCATGGACAATGGCGTTTCTTAATTTGGCATATTGTTTAAGCTGGTCAAAATGAACACGGACGACACTGTGCTTCAGTTTGGAATGCTGAAGCAGCTCTACGAAATTGTCGTTTTTAGGATATCCGTTCAGTTCCTTCAGGTGCTGGTGGATTTGATTGAAGGTTATTTCAAACTCTTCTACAATATCATGCATGCAAATCACCTTTTTTTTGATTTGTTTATAGTATTTCTGTTTTTGATGGTATCAATTCCTGATCTGATGAAGAACAAAAAATTAAAGAATTTTTTGTCGAAGCCGATAATAATAGGTAGAATAAAAAACGGGGGAATGCGGCTTACTACTTTCGACACGTTTCAAGGTAAAAACGTGCTTTAAATAGAACGAAAACCGTAAGTATGCTATACTCGTAGTACATAGAAAGAAGGTGAAAATATGATCGGTGAACGCATACAGAAAATACGTAAAGACCGACATATGTCGCTGTCAGAACTGGCGGATAGAGCAGGGGTCGCAAAGTCTTATTTGAGCTCGATCGAGCGGAACATCCAGACGAATCCTTCGATACAATTCCTGACAAAAATTTCTCAGGAACTTGATGTTTCCATTAATTTTCTCCTTCACGGCGAATCAGAGCCGATGGATGAAACACTGGATCAGGACTGGATGACACTTGTCCAGGAAGCCATGAATTCAGGGGTATCCAAAGAGCAGTTCCGTGAATTTTTAGAATTTAACAAATGGAGAATTCATCAGAATAAATAAGAACCTGACTGGATGCGCTCAGTCAGGTTTTTTTCTGGGAACACTCAGTTTGTTAGTAAAGATGGGAATTTATTTTTGACGTAGGACATGCTGATTTCAAGGCTTTCCATCGGGGTCCGGCGGCTTTCGTCCTGCTCCACCACCCACCATTTCACACCGTTTTTCTCCCCGAGGGTGAAAATGGTATCCAGATCGACGCCTCCTGTACCCAGTTCCGCAAAAAACTGCTCCTCATCCAGTGTCATATCCTTTAAGTGGATGAGCGGTGTACGCCCCTGGTAACGGTCGATCCAGGCCGCAGGATCCCCACCAGCCTTTTGAATCCAGTAGATATCAAATTCCGCCTGTACGTCCTCTTCACCGGTTTCCTGAAAGATTTTTTCCAAAGGAACGGCTCCATCAGGAAGCGGAGTCAATTCAAAGTCGTGATTATGGTAGCACAATGTCAGGCCGTGATCACGGCAGACAGCGCCGATGTTTTTCAAATCCTCAATCAGAACCTCGTAATCCCCGGGCTCCCTGTCCTCGATATAAGGACACACGATGTAAGGACTTCCGATGATTTTATGGTTTTCAATCACCTGGGTCAAATTTCCCCTCAGTTCCTCAAGTGGAACGTGACTGGAAGCTGCTTTCAGTCCCAGCTCGTCCAGAAGTGCGCTTACTTTCTCAGGGGAAAGTCCACCGAAACCGGCAAACTCAACGCCTTGGAATCCTAAATCTGCTACTTTCCTTAACGTTCCTTCAAAATCCTTCTCTGTTTCGTTCCTTAATGTATAAAGCTGGACAGCGAATGGTATGGTGGTCATGATTTCATTCCCCTTTCTTTTTATATAGACACTTTTGCGTTTTACACTCCAAAATCCTTCCAAAAATGAAAAAACGATAAGCCAAAGGAAAAAAAGTAAACCGAATCTCCGTTGAATGACGATGAATCGGCGTTCGTCATCGTTGAAAAAATCCCCTATACTACAACCAACAGAAAGGAGTGATCCAGGTGACGACGGTTGAACATACTTTGAAAACCCTGAATGGATTCCGTTCCCTTTGCTGGAGCTGCAAGCAGGAACTGTTGGAAGAGGAAGTGGTCTTCAAGCAGGACGTTCACGTTTCTATACCCTTATGTTTCGATTGTTATAACATGGAGGTCGATGATTTCGGGGAGTGACACATTCCAGTGACGGGGGAATAGGATAGTCTAGAAAAGGTGAGGTGAATAGAAATGCCTGTATCCGTCGTCTTTAATCAGATTGCTGTCAATTCACTAAGCGAGAATGGCCTGATATCCACTGGTCAGAATAATCAGCCGGACTGGTCGTGGCAGGGCAAGAACAATAATGCAGCTGGTATTCCTGTCGGTTTTTTCATTGCCACCAATAATGTGAATACGATTTTTGATAATGACTTCACAGATACTCCGATCAATAACCCTACGGTGAATAACCCTCAACCGAACGTTCAAGTGTAGGAGGGACGCATATCGACATTCGTTTCGATTCTATTTATGTTAATCAGATTGTAGAGAACTCGGGCATCTTCGTCGGACCCAATACCCAGTCAAACTGGAGCAGTCATGAAAAACTAAATGCAGCGCTCGGCAGCGTGATTGGAGACGGCAACATTCTTTCGTGCAACATCAATGTGGTGTATGACAATGATCTGATCGATATGCCTGTCACCAGTTACAGTTCAGAGCATAAGAAAAAAGAGAAGCCCGGGAACTATTCAGCTTCCTGAGCCTCTCTCATTTTTTCTTCCATCATGTTTTGAATCCATTCCGGCAGTTCCGTGTCTTCTTGTTTGGACATGAAATCCAGCAGCGCCGAGTCGCTGAGGATGGATTTTAGTTCTTCCAATGTGTTTCCGTCCCCGTGAATGGTTCCGAACCCTTGGTTGAGTTTCTGATGTCCTTCAAAACCTGTGGGTACGTTATTCCCCATGTTCAGGCAGGAAGCATTTTCGATCGTTCCGATCCGGATACTTCCGATGAAGAAATTCGGTGATAAATAAGCCATCTTACTCCTCCTTGGAAGGGAAGGTGAATTTTAAGCCGTCATTTGTTTGTCTAAGCTTGGGTGCGGGGGAGGCCTTGGGTTTTACATGGACCCCGAAGTTATTCCCCATGTTCAATGCACCGCTCAGTTCCTCAATATCGAGTTGATCAAGCTGGAAGGTCAGCTGTTCCAGAGAAGGTTCCTTGATTGTTACATGGTCGATATGGATGTGGTATTCGATCGGACGTCCCTTGACCTGCTGCAGAGCTGCTTTTAATTCTTCAATCTGTTTTTCCAAGTCATCTGTTTTTTTATTGGAATCCCGCCGCTTTCGTGAAAAAAACATAGCGGTTAATCCCCATCGGCAGAAGGGCGTTTCATTATTAAGTGTTTATTATGGAGGAGGGAGTTGCGATGCCCGACGACTTTTCCATTCCCTTCATACACACGGGCGTGTGCCTTGAAGCCGGACTGGAAATTCGTACCTGAAAACACTCCTGAGGATTTGGAAACCTGGTGGATCGACAGCTGACCAAAATGGATGCGGCTCATGAAATCACCTCCTATGACTAATGTATGAAAGGGAAAGATAAGCATGATGGACTTTATGAAATGGTTCAATCCGGTTGGTGGTGAAGATGGCAGCTGGAACGGTCCCGTTCCCGTTCCCAACTGGATGAATGGCGATAAAATGAATGACTTTCTCCAACAGTCGATGAAGGAAGCTTTGTCTTCTACTCCTTTTCACCATGAATCACACCTGAGGAAAGAACAGGAGCTGGATCAGGTGAAGGTCGTGGAACTGATGAATGAAGTTGTGGTTACAGTATCCCTCAGTCATCCGGTGGATCCGGATATGATCAGACTGAGTGTCGGCAGCGGATATTTGTATGTGGAGGGAGTGGAAGCCGGCCGGATGACCATTAAACTTCCGGCGGCAACCAGCAGAAGAAACGTCTACGCCCAATATCGGGAAGGCCGGATTGAGATACGTCTGCAGAAAAAACAAACCGATGAAAAAGAAATTTTTCTGCATTATTAATCTTCAAAAATGACCTTCATCTCCTGACGATGCGGACGTTTGAAAATAGTAATAATCAACAGGCCCTCTTTATAGGAAGTGACAACATCCTCGAATGCAAAATGGAAAGGGATCGGAATGACTCTTTTGAACTTCCCTTTCATTCGTTCATTGTGATGGAGCTCTTCTACAGGTACTGGATAATGAGGTGTGATTTCGCCTTGAATAATGAGGTGTGTCCCTTGCTGGGAAAGATGGAGTGGATCATTTTTACTGAACCCGGGGAGTTCAACGACAACGACCCCCTGATCCTTTGTTTCGAATAAATCATACGATGGTCCGCGTTTCGGAATGACGTGATGCATATCATTCCAGAAGTCTTCTCCCAGAACTTTTTCAACATTTTCAGAGAAAGCTTCCCAGTTGATGGAATTGTTCTTTTTCTTCATATCGATCACCTCATTTCATTAGTTTATGTTGGGGACGGGCTTCCCATAACCGTGAAGGAAACGGTCTTTTGAAAGCGCTGCCCGTTTCAGGAATTATTTGAAAAATGGTGTTGTGTTTAAGACAGGCACATGTTATGATTTAATCAACTCAAGTGGTCATTGAATTTTATGCAAACGTATTCACATGAATATCAAGCACTCTTCTTTATATTCAATGGACAAGCCGGCGAGCTTTTTTTAATATCATTTGTGCAAACGTATGCACGATTCGTTGCACAACACCGCCGGAATGGTTCTCTTTTTTTCATGTGATATGAAAGCGGATTCAATGATTAATAGAAAATAGGGGTGGATGTAATGAAAAAGAACAAACTTTATTCGGGTTTTGCTACTGCTGTACTCGCTTCAACTGTTGCTCTTGCAGGCTGTTCCTTCGGTTCTGACAGCAGCGGAGATTCAGGCTCCTCTGATAGTGCATCCGGCGATCAGACAACTGTAGATATTTTCCAGTTCAAAGTAGAATTCAAGGATCAATTTGAAGAGCTTGTTTCCATGTATGAAGAAGAAAACCCTGATGTAAATATCAACGTAAAAACAGTGGGTGGAGGAAATGATTACGGAGCTTCCTTGAAAACATCCTTCTCCTCCGGGGAAGAGCCTGACATCTTTAACGTAGGCGGACCAACAGATGTAGATGAATACGAGCAGTACCTTGCTGACTTATCTGATACAGAAGCCGCTGGAGCTGCATTGGAAGGAACCCTGACAGGCGTATCCCGCGATGATCAGGTTCTGGGACTTCCATTCAACCAGGAAGGCTACGGCATGCTTTATAACAAGGAAGTTTTTGAAGAAGCCGGAATCAACGCGGAAGAAATTACAACCTTTGATGCCTTTGAAGAAGCTTTGGAAACCCTTGATTCCAAGAAGGATGAGCTTGGCATCGAAGCACCGATCGCCTTCGCAGCAAAAGAGAAGTGGGTACTTGGGAACCACCTTTCCAACGCATACTTGGCGGATGAGTTCAATCACAGTGTGACGGAAGCCTATGAAGCCGATACAGTCGAATTCCAAATGGGTGATCAGATGAAACGTTTCACCGATCTCCAGAAAGATTATTCCGTCCAGCCTGTTTTGAGCCTTGATTATTCCCAGCAGGTGGAAGAAAACTTCTCCCTTGGAAAAGTAGCTATGATCCAGCAGGGGAACTGGGTATACAATACCGTTGAATCCATGGATGAAGAATTCGCTCAAAACAACGTAGGCATCCTGCCTATTCCGGTGGAAGGTTATGAAGGCAGCATCCCTGTCGGTGTGCCAAACTACTGGGTTGTGAACAAAGAGTCTGAAGATGAAGTGGTTCAAGCAAGTAAAGACTTCCTTGATTGGATGTACACATCTGAAGAAGGTAAGAAATTCGTAACGGAAGAGTTCAAATTCATTCCTGCTTACGAAGGGTACGAGGATCTTGAAATTGCCGATCCAATTTCCCAGCAGATCTACGAGTACGCAAGTGAAGGCAATACACTTGGATGGGTCTTCCTCGGCGCTCCTACAGGCTGGACAGAAGACGCGATGGGTGTAGCGATGCAGGAATACATTGCCGGCGATATCACTTGGGAAGAAGTGGAGCAGAGAGCAACAGAAGCCTGGGAGAAAGCCCGTCAGTAAATGGATGTTGGTGACCGGCGGCGGCCATGCCGCTGCCGGAACTATAAAACTCTCCTCTATTAGGATATTTGCTGAAGTAAGTATGTTAATAGATGGGATGTTTTGATCCTATTCTTTTATGAAATCGATACCATAACCAGCGGCATCTACCGCATCATGTATTGGAGGAGTTGTACATGCAGAACCGCAGCTTATCATTCTGGCTGTTTTTGACACCGGTTATTCTTGGTTTGGGGATTGTCGTCGTCATCCCATTCTTCTATGGTCTTTTCTATTCATTTACAGACTGGAATGGAATTACGGCTACAGCTTTTATCGGGTTTGAGAACTACATCAACCTGTTTCAGGAAAGTGAATTTGTGGATTCCATATGGTTCACTGTGAAATTTGCCCTCATTACGGTCGTCCTGCTTAATGTGATGGGACTGGGCCTGGCCCTGCTTGTGACACGGAATATTAAATCAAGCAGTCTTCTGCGGACCGTCTTCTTTATGCCGAACTTGATCGGTGGATTGATCCTCGGGTTTATCTGGCAGTTCATTTTCATCAGTGTGTTCGGTGATATTGCCGGAATTACAGGAATCGAAGGTTTTGAAGGCTGGTTGTCCACCACAGATACCGGCTTCTGGGGTCTTGTCATTCTGACAGCGTGGCAGATGGCTGGTTACATCATGATCATCTACATTGCTTACCTTGAAAACATTCCGAAAGAACTGATTGAAGCGGCGAAAATTGATGGAGCAAGCAGTTTCCAACGCTTCAAAAATATTACGTTCCCCCTGGTCGCACCAGCGTTTACGGTTAGTATGTTCCTTACATTGTCCATGGCTTTCAAGATCTACGACCAGAACTTGTCCCTGACCAACGGTGGACCATTCAACTCCACGCAGATGGTAGCGATGGAAATCGTACGTACAGCGTTCTCTGACAACGATATGGCCTATGCCCAGGCAAAAGCGGTTATTTTCTTCCTGATCGTTGCTGTGATTGCATTGACTCAGGTGTATTACAACAAGAAGCGGGAGGTTGAGATGTAATGAAGAAGAACAAAGAGAGAAGAAATTTATTATCGATAGAAATCCTCGGCCTTCTGCTTGGATTGATCTGGATCTCGCCATTTTACCTGATGATTGTCAATGCGTTCAAAACGAAGCGGGACATTTTCAGCGGGGTACTCGGATTTCCGAGTGAACCGGTTTTTGAAAACTTCGTCGAAGCGTTTGTTGATCTTGAATTCCTGAAGTCTCTTTTCAACTCGCTCATGATTACAGGGTTCAGTATTGCGATCATCATCCTGTTTTCATCCATGGCCGGTTATGCGCTGGCGAGAAATAAAAGTAAGCTGAGCAGTGTGATTTTCTTCATCTTTGTGGCCGCGATGCTTATTCCGTTCCAGTCGGTCATGATTCCGCTTGTATCGATCTTTGGACAGGCTGACATGCTGAATGCCGGCGGATTGATTTTCATGTATCTCGGATTCGGCTGCAGTCTTTCCATCTTCCTTTATCACGGAGCGATGACAGGAGTATCGAAATCCCTGGATGAAGCGGCTATCATCGATGGAGCGAACCGCTTCCAGACATTCTGGTACATCATTTTCCCGCTGCTTAAACCGATTTCCGTTACGGTAGCTATATTGAACGTCATCTGGATCTGGAACGACTACCTGCTTCCATCCCTTGTTCTTAACGAATCCAACGCAACCATACCGTTGAAAATGTTCTATTTCTTCGGGCAATATACGAAACAGTGGCACCTGGCGCTGGCTGGACTTACCATTGCCATCCTGCCGGTCATCATCGGATACTTCTTCGCACAGAAGCAGATCATCAATGGTGTATCAGAGGGTGCTGTTAAATAAACGAAGAAGGGAGGTAGATGAACGTGTCCGTAACAATCAAGGATGTGGCCAAAAAGGCCGGCGTCGCGCCATCTACCGTCTCCCGTGTCATCTCGGATAGTCCGAGAATCAGTGAAAAAACGAAGCGGAAAGTCCGGAAAGTCATGGATGAGCTTGGCTATCACCTGAACTACAACGGCCGTGTCCTTGTCAGCCAGTCCACGCAGACCATCGGCATCGTAACGAAAGTTTCTTCTGATCACTTTTTCGAAAATCCGTTTTTCTCCGAATTGTTACGGGGAATCAGTGATGCCTGCCATGAACGGGACTACAGCATGTACCTGACAACAGGGAATACAGAGGAAGCGATTTTTCAGGAAGTCGTCAAGATGGTCCAGGGAAAACGTGTGGACGGTGTGCTCGTGCTTTACTCCAGGGAAGACGATCAAGTCGTTCCTTTTTTAAGAGAATCCAGCTTTCCTTTTGTTGTGCTTGGAAAGCCTGTCGATCGACCGGGAGAGACGATGTATGTAGACAACGATAATGTAGAGGCCAGTAAGGAAATGACCCGGTACTTGATTGGACTTGGTCACGAAAGAATCGGATATGTCGGAGGCAACTCCCAATTTGAAGTCGCCCGCGACCGGTTGGAAGGATATCGCGCCGCCATGAAGGATCAGGGGCTGCCGGTTGATGAAAAATGGCTGAAAAATGATCCATCAGACAAACAGGATCCCGATCAGGTTGCTGAACAGCTCCTGGTCCTTGAAAAGATACCGACAGCTTTAATCTTCACTGACGAATACAATGCGCTCACAGTTATGCGGTCCTTGTCCCGCAGAGGAGTGTCTATTCCGGAACAGATGAGTATCGCCGCCTTTAACAATACGGTGGTGTCAAGACTCGCTGATCCCCCGCTGACGACGGTGGATACGCAGGCGATCCAGCTTGGACATGAGTCAGCCTCCAGCTTGATCGACCTGCTCAAACGTCCGGATATGGTCAAGAAAAGCATGATCATCCCTACAAGAATCGTGGAACGGGAGTCGTCCTGCAGGCCGGAGCGTAGCAGACAGAAAAAAGCATGATCCATAGAAAAATCAAACAGAGATAAAGGAAAAGGAGATGGAAAGAATGAATGTACTAGTATGGAACGAATATCGACATGAAAAAGAAAACCAGGTCGTTGCTGATGTTTATCCCGACGGCATTCACGGCGCAATTGCAGAATTTCTGGGCGAAGATCATGCCCAGGTGAAAACAGCCACCCTCGATGAAGAGGAGCATGGATTGACAGATGAAGTCCTTGCCGAAACAGATGTCCTCGTCTGGTGGGGCCATAAAGCCCACGACGAAGTCCAGGATGAGATTGCTGAGAAGGTGAAGCAGCGTGTCCTTGACGGGATGGGACTTGTCGTTCTTCATTCCGGCCATTTTTCCAAACCGTTTAAGAAATTGATGGGGACTTCCTGTGATCTGAAATGGCGGGAAGCCGATGAGAAAGAACGTCTATGGGTCGTTGATCCCACCCACCCGATCGCTGAAGGGATCGGGGAATACATCGAACTGGAAAAAGAAGAGATGTACGGAGAGCATTTTGATATTCCTGCGCCGGATGAGCTGGTCTTCCTCAGCTGGTTTGAAGGCGGCGAAGTGTTCCGCAGTGGTGCCACGTTCAAACGCGGACGCGGAAAGATTTTCTATTTCCGTCCAGGTCATGAAACGTATCCAACCTATTACAACAAAGAAATACAAAAAGTCATCCGCAACGGTGTGAACTACGTCCGTAACGCAGACACGCCGAAGCCGGTTTATGGAAATGCCCAGCCTTTAGAAAACATTACGAGTAAATCATAAAGGAGCTGTAACGATGACAATGCTGAAAGTTGCTGTAATCGGATGCGGAAGCATCGCCCAGAACCGTCACTTGCTGGAATATGAAGCGAATGAACATGTGGAAATCAAGGCGGTTTGTGATATCGCTGAGGAACGGGCCCGGAAAGTAGGGCAGCTGTATGGAGCTACAATCTATACGGATTATGAAGATCTTTTAGAAAAAGAAGATATAGATGCGGTGAGCGTCTGCCTGCCGAACTACCTGCACGCTCCTGTGTCCATCGCCGCTTTGAACAAGGGAGCGCACGTGCTCTGTGAAAAGCCGATGGCTACTTCAAGAGAGGAAGCGGAGGACATGATCGCTGCGGCAGAAAAGAATGGAAAGAAATTGATGATTGCCCACAACCAGCGTTTTGTGCCGTCCCATCAGAAAGCCAGGGAGCTGATTGAGTCCGGCAGCATCGGAAAAGTGTACAGCTTTCGTACGACTTTCGGGCACGGCGGTCCGGAAGGCTGGAGTGCCGAAGGGGAAGACAGCTGGTTCTTTAAGAAAGATCAGGCTTTCATCGGTGCCATGGGGGATTTAGGTGTACATAAAGCCGATCTGCTCCGCTACATCCTCGGACAGGAATTTGTCGAAGCGGCCGGCTTTGTCGAGAACAATGCGAAAAAAGATATCACGGTGGACGATAATGCGGTCTGTATCCTCCGCTCAGAAAACGGCATCGTCGGAACAATGACAGCAAGCTGGGCTTACAATACCCACGAGGATAACAGCACAGTCATATATGGAGAGAAGGGAACGCTGCGTCTGGAGGACGATCCTGTGTACTCCCTGATTGCCCAGTATACGAACGGGGACATCGTGAATTATCAGCTTGGGAAAATCCAGTCGAATGACGAAGGCGGTCAGACGAATACGCAGGTGATTGATCATTTTGTCGACAGCATCCTCAATGACACGGAACCACTCATTACTGGGGAAGAAGGTCTGAAATCACTTGAACTGATCCTTGCTGCGGTCCGTTCAGGGGAAACGAAGGAAATCAGTCGTATCGAGCGTGCTCTTCAATGACTCGGTTGAAAATGGGAATCATTGGAGCGGGGGGAATTGCCCAGGGGAGGCATATTCCCTCTTTCCTTGAATTAAGCGGAAAAGTAGAATTAACCGCCGTTCAGGATGTGAAC
This sequence comes from Halobacillus sp. ABH2_015, assembly GCF_056158945.1. Classification (NCBI taxonomy): domain Bacteria; kingdom Bacillati; phylum Bacillota; class Bacilli; order Caryophanales; family Bacillaceae; genus Halobacillus; species Halobacillus sp. ABH2_015. The sequence goes on along the minus strand of NZ_JBSWUG010000002.1, from coordinate 3,051,104 downwards.
CGTGACCGGGCGGAAGAGGCAGCGGAGACGTTCGATATCCCCTACGTCTTTTCTTATTATAAAGATATGTTCCAGGAAGTGGATGCTGTAACGATCTGTACGCCGAACAAGTTCCATGCAGAGATTGCGGTTGCAGCTCTGGAAGCCGGGGTCCATGTGCTCTGTGAGAAACCGATGGCCATGACAACGGCAGAGGGAGAGGCGATGATCGAGGCGGCAGAGCGGAATAACTGCATCCTTGACGTTGCCTACCACTACCGGTTTACTCCAGAGGCGCAGCTGGCGAAGAAAGTTTTGTTGAACAATGAAATCGGGGAGGCCTTCGTGACGAGAGTCCAGGCTATGCGCCGCCGTAAAGTTCCCGGCTGGGGTGTATTCACAAATAAGGACCTCCAGGGTGGAGGAAGTCTGATCGACTTCGGCTGTCATCTCCTTGATCTTGCTCTCTGGCTTCTGGATGATCCGGAACCGGTTGAAGTGACGGGCCGGACTTATGACCGGCTGAGCAGGACACCGGGACTTGTCAATGACTGGGGCAGCTTTGATCATGAAACCTTTAACGTAGATGATCATGTAACAAGCTATATCACGTTTGAAAATGGCGAGTCGCTCCAGTTTGAGTGTTCATGGGCAGCGAACATTAAGGAAGACCATACAACCTTGACCATTTCAGGCACGGAAGGCGGCTTGAGTGTCTATCCGTTTGAATTATACCAGGCGAAATACGGTGCCTTGTTTGACAGCTCAGCGAAAATCCGTGAAGGAGAGCCGGAAGTCGGGGTTCTTCAAGCGGAGAATTTTATTGATGCGTGTCTCGGCCGGGCAGAGCTTGTCGTAAAACCGGAGCAGGCACTGAAAGTCACCAGGCTGATGGAAGCCATTTATGAAAGCAGTCAAACCGGAACAAGTGTTAAACTAAACCATAGAGCGGAGGATGCTGAATGAAACTAGGGGTATTTACCGTCCTTTTTTCTGATAAATCGTTTGAAGACATGCTCGATCATGCGAAAGAATCCGGCTTGAAGGCCGTTGAAATCGGGACAGGAGGCTATCCAGGCGATGCTCACTGCAACCTGGATGAACTGCTGGAAAGTGAAGACAAGCGTAAAGAATACCTTCAAAAAGTCCATGACAGAGGTTTGACGATCAGTGCCTTCAGCTGTCACGGCAACCCCATTTCTCCTGACAAAGCGTTTGCAGAGGAATGTCATGACACCTTTGTTAAAACCGTCAAACTGGCAGGCCTGATGGACGTACCTGTCGTCAATACGTTTTCCGGAACACCGGGAGGACACGAAAATGACACCGCTCCGAACTGGCCGGTGACTCCGTGGCCGCCGGAATATTCTGATATTCTTGAATGGCAGTGGGAGAAGAAGCTGATTCCATACTGGAAAGAGCAGGCTCGGCTCGCTGAGGAGCATGGCGTGAAAATCGGCCTGGAACTGCATGCCGGTTTTCTCGTCCACACGCCATACACGATGCTGAAGCTCCGCGAAGCTGCAGGAGAAGCCATTGGTGCAAACCTGGATCCGAGTCATTTGTGGTGGCAGGGCATCGACCCGGTCGCAGCGATAAAGATTCTGGGTCGTGAACAGGCGATTCACCACTTCCACGCCAAAGATACGTACATCGATCAGGAAAACGTGAACATGTATGGCCTGACGGATATGCAGAATTACGCAGCCGTGCAAACAAGAGCATGGAGCTTCCGTTCTGTCGGATACGGCCATGGGACGAAAGAATGGTCTGATATCATCAGTGCTCTAAGGACGTTCGGATATGACCATGTGGTGAGTATTGAACACGAAGATCCGATCATGTCCATTCAGGAAGGGTTCCAAGCTGCGGTGAAGAACTTAAAAGATGTGATGATAGAGGAACCGGCAACGGACATGTGGTGGGCCTGACGGCTGGCTGACATGGACAAATAAAGCCGCTGGAAAGGGGAAAAAACGATGGAACAGACATCAGGAGTAAGAGGAGGACTATATGCCGTAAGTGAATGGATCAGCCGGCTGGCCCTGGCCAATCTGTCCTGGACATTCTTCAACCTTCCCGTTGGACTGCTGCTGCTGAGTTTGCTGTACAGCTCGGGGTTGCAGGATCTATGGTATCTGCTTCCACCACTGGTGATTCTGCTTCCCGTCGTTTTTTTTCCGGCAACGACTGCGTTGTTTGCCCAGGCACGCGAGTGGGTCCGTAAAGATGAAGAGAAAGCATCCCGGCGTTCTTATTGGAGCTATTATAAGGAAAACTATAAAACCAGTGCGGCGGTTGGAACGTTCCTTACGGTTTTATGGGGACTGCTTGTGGCGGATCTGTACTATTTCTCTGCTGTGAACCAGCTTCTGATGAACGTTTTCCTTGTTCTCGGCATTCTCTTATTCGTGTATACCATCAACTGTTTTTCTGTGATGGTTCACTATGATATGAAAGCCCGGCACGTCATGAAGCAGGCGCTGCTGATTACCATTACAAGTCCTGTTCTGTTTGTGGCTGTTGCGGTAAGTGCAGGGTTTATGCTGATGGTCAGCTTGTATATTTTCCCGCTGATCATCCCGATTTTTACAGGTTCCATCATTGCGTTTCTATCATTTTCCGCCTTTTACCGGGTGTACAGGAAACTAAATACAGAGGACTGACCCGGATGACGCCATCCGGGTTTTCTTTTTTTTTCTGTAAGGTAAAATGGAGGAAGTAATACAAGGGTTCATATCAAACCATAAAGCGGAGGGATAGCATGAAGATTAGGAAACTGGAAAGCTCCGAATATGACCGGGTCCTTTCACACACGCACCAAATGATTTATGAAGGGACCATGCGTACGGTCAAGGTGGGGCAGGAGCAGGCGAAAACTTTCGTCCGGCCGGTTCTTGATGAAGGGGGAACGTACATCATCGCAGAGAACGATCAGGGACAGCTGCTTGGCTGGCTGCTGTCGGGAGAGAAAAGCGATACGTTTTCCGGAGAGAAGTTCGGGTTCATCTATGAGTTGTTTGTTCTTCCGGAATTCAGAGGCCGGGATGTCGGCCGGGCTCTTATGGAAGAAGGGATCAGCCGTCTTCAGCAGCAGTACCGGGAAATCCGCTTGAGCGTCTATGCGGGGAATGACGCATCTAAACTTTATGAATCGCTCGGTTTTCAGAAGAAGACCATAACGATGAGTCTTACGAAAGAAGAGAAAGGAAATGGGTAAGCCGATTTTCTTCCGTTCCATGACAGCTCAGGAGAAAAAAGGATGGAACAAAGGCATTTATGTCGGTTTTTATACGTACCTGATTGTTCTGTTCATCAACTTCTCTTACGAAACCTTTGCTTCCGGATCTCTGTTTTCCGCTCAGATATTATTCTGGTCGGGAATCGCCGCCGCTTTCCTAACCGAACTGATCTATGTGTTTGTGCAGAAGCGGAGACACTCACAGGCCGACCATACATAAAAAATGATCCAGGAAATCGAAAGCGACTTCCTGGATTAGGATTGTATCTTTATAAGAAAACGGTTACAATTTATGCAGTGACTAGTGAATAGACGGAGATTGAAGAAAGGCGGTGATTTAGTGTGCCGCAACAGATTAAGATTGGTAAACTGGCTGTCCTGGCCGCCTCTTTGACAGAAGAAGAACGGTCTGTGTTTGCCGACAGTTTCAATCATGTCCGTTACTGTCAGGGAAAAGCCGGTTCCATGGATGTTCAGAAAATCATCGCTGCTGTAGAAACGGCGGCGAAGCGCAACGGCATCATCAAGGAACATGTCTACAGGGAAACCCATGCGTTGTATCATGCGATTCTCGAAGCGCTGCACGGTGTCACCCGGGGGCAGATCGGCGTAGGCACGATGATGCGCACAGTAGGGCTCCGCTTTTCAGTCGTCCGCGGCCGCCCTTATGACCATCCTGGAGAAGGGGAATGGCTGGCCGTTGCGTTTTACGGGACGATCGGCGCTCCTGTAAAAGGTTTGGAGCATGAGACATGTGGACTTGGAATCAATCATATATAAAAGAATAGGTGGCCTGTAGTCATTAGATATGAGAAGGCGGCAATGGTAGGGATTTCGTGCCATTGCCGCCTTTTTTTAAGCCGATCCACCTGAACGATGGGAGAAGTCTGAAAGGGGGATGGCCATGGTCGAATTGGACGGAGATCATTTGACGCTGGAGGAAATGGAGAGGATCTGTGTACACAACGAGCAGGTTCGTGTGGCCCAGGGCAGTCTGATCCGTGTACGTGTGGGAAGAGAGACGGTTGAGAAGATTGTAGCGGACGGACATACGGTTTACGGAATCAATACTGGATTTGGCAAGCTGAGTGACGTCAGGATTGCCGCTGAAGACGTCGATACGCTGCAGCGGCATTTAATCCGGTCGCATGCCTGCGGGGTGGGAGAGCCCTTTCCTGAAGTGATCAGCCGGGCAATGCTTGTACTCAGGCTGAATACGCTTTTGAAAGGGTTCTCAGGTGTCCGGGAGGTCGTAGTTCAACGGCTGCAGTTGTTGATTAATGAGGGGATTCATCCCGTTATTCCTTCGCAGGGATCTCTTGGCGCGTCGGGGGATCTCGCCCCTCTCGCCCATTTAGCGCTGGTGATCATGGGTGAAGGTGAAGTGTTTATTCGCGGCAGACCACGTGCGGCGGCGGTTGTTTATACCGAGTTATCGATTCCACCGCTGTCATTAAAAGCGAAGGAAGGGCTGGCGTTGATCAACGGGACCCAGGCCATGACGGCTGTCGGCGTCACAGCCTGGCTTCGGGCGAGAAAATTAGCCGTACAGTGTGACTGGACTGCGGCCGTAACGCTGCAGGCGCTGGAAGGGGTCCGTGATGCCTTTCATCCGAGTATTCATGCTGCACGGGGCTATCCGGAGCAGGAGGCTGTCGCCGAGCGTATCCGGCACCTGACAGATGGAAGTCAGCTGATGACCTACCAAGGCGAAAAGCGGGTACAGGACGCTTATTCGTTACGGTGTATCCCACAGGTTCATGGAGCGACCTGGCAGGCGCTTCACTACGTGAAAGAAAAGCTGACCATCGAAATGAACGCAGCTACAGATAATCCGCTCCTTCTTGAAGGCGGGAGCGTCGTAGTATCCGGAGGGAATTTTCATGGACAGCCGATTGCCCTGGCGATGGATTTTTTGAAAATTGCGCTCAGTGAACTGGCTTCGATTTCCGAGCGGAGAATTGAAAGGCTCGTCAACCCGCAGTTGAATGATCTTCCCGCCTTTTTAAGTCCAGATCCAGGACTGCAGTCGGGGTTCATGATTGTTCAGTATGCGGCAGCCTCTCTTGTCTCAGAAAATAAAACGCTCGCTCATCCAGCCAGTGTGGATTCCATCCCCTCCTCGGCCAACCAGGAAGATCACGTCAGCATGGGAACGACAGCGGCCCGCCATGCCGCTCTTATTCTTGAGAATGTGGAGAAAGTCGCCGCCATCGAACTGATCTGCGGTCTGCAGGCACTCGAATGGCGCGGCATTGACCGGGCATCTCCACGGATCCGGAAGCTGTGGGAGAAAGCCCGGACCGTGGTTGCACCGCTGACGGAGGACAGAATTCTTTCTACAGATATTGAAAAAATGACGGCATGGATGAAAAGTGATTCGTTTGACTGGGAAGAGTGGCGGTCGATTCACGAAGGAGGAGATGCTTATGTCGACAAGCCGTAACATAAAAGCTGCAACTGGACAGACGCTTGAATGTAAGGGGTGGGAGCAGGAAGCTGTCCTGCGTATGCTCTCCAACAATCTTGATCCGGCGGTGGCCGAAAAGCCGGAGGAATTGGTCGTTTACGGTGGAATTGGGAAGGCAGCGAGGAACTGGGAGGCGTTTGATGCCATCGTCCGTGTGTTGAAACGGTTGGAAAATGACGAGACGCTCCTTATCCAATCCGGCAAACCGGTCGGTGTTTTCCGTACCCACCCGGCTGCCCCGCGTGTGCTGCTTTCTAATTCTGTTCTCGTTCCGAAGTGGGCGGACTGGCCCCATTTTCACGACTTGGACAAAAAAGGATTGATGATGTACGGGCAGATGACGGCTGGGAGCTGGATCTATATCGGCTCACAGGGAATTCTACAGGGCACTTACGAAACGTTCGCTTCCTTGGCAGAGAAGCATTTTGATGGCTCCTTAAAGGGAACCATCACCTTGACCGCAGGACTTGGCGGAATGGGAGGCGCGCAGCCGCTGGCCGTGACGATGAACGGCGGCGTCGTCATTGCTGTTGAAGTCGATCAGGACCGCATAGCGAAAAGGCTCTCATCCGGTTACTGTGACAGACGGGCATCAAGCCTCGAAGAAGCCCTTCATTGGGCAGAGGAGGCAAAGCATCAGGGGGAAGCGTTGTCCATCGCCTGCCTCGGCCATGCGGAAGACATTCATAAACAGATCATGGATCAAGGATTTCCGATTGATATTGTGACCGACCAAACATCCGCCCATGATCCGCTGAATGGGTACGTGCCAACAGATCTCTCCATGGACGAAGCGGATAAACTGAGAAAGCAGAACCCGGAATTATATGTGGAAAAGGCTTCCCATTCCATGGCGGAGCACGTCCGGATCTTGCTGGAGTTTCAGAAGCATGGAAGCATTGTTTTTGATTATGGCAACAACCTGCGCCAGGTGGCTTATGATGCCGGCGTCACCGAAGCCTTTGACTACCCGGGCTTTGTCCCCGCGTATATCCGGCCGTTATTCTGCGAAGGAAAAGGACCGTTCCGCTGGGCTGCCTTATCGGGGGATCCGGAAGATATTTACCGCACCGATCAGCTCGTACGCGACCTATTCCCGGATCAGGCCCCGCTCCTCCGCTGGATTGACAAGGCTCAGAAAAGAATCAAATTTCAGGGGCTTCCTTCAAGAATCTGCTGGCTCGGTTACGGGGACCGGTTGAAAATGGGGCTTGGCATCAATGAACTGGTACGGAAGGGAGAATTAAAAGCACCGGTCGTCATCGGCCGGGATCATCTGGACTGTGGTTCGGTAGCCTCTCCCAACCGTGAGACAGAAGCGATGAAGGACGGCAGTGATGCTGTCGGAGACTGGGCGGTATTGAACGCGCTGATCAACACGGCCGCCGGTGGTTCGTGGGTTTCCTTCCATCACGGCGGCGGGGTCGGCATGGGCTATTCGCTTCACGCTGGGATGGTTGCTGTGGCCGATGGGACGGATCTCGCAGAGGAACGTCTGAAACGGGTATTGACGACGGACCCCGGCATGGGCATCTTGCGCCATGCAGACGCCGGCTATGAAAAGGCCGAGCAGGAAGCACGAAGACACAATCTGGATATTCCGATGCTGGGGAGGGATAAGCATGATGGATGATCAAATCATTGAAAACATTGGTACCCTCCTCCTTCCAAGCGCAGGACCCTTGAAGGGGAAGGCGATGAAGGAGCTGCCTGTCCGTCATCAGGCCGCTATCGCCATAAAGGGAGAGAAAGTCGTCTGGATCGGTTCTTCGGAAGAGGCCCGTGCACGGCAGGCCCGTCAGCGTTTCAATGCTGAAGGCAGAGTCGTATCACCGGGGTTGGTGGACCCACACACCCATCTCGTTTTTGGAGGATCAAGAGAAGAAGAACTGGCGCTTAAACAAGCAGGTGCAACGTATCTGGATATTTTGAAAAGTGGTGGAGGCATCCTTTCGACGGTACGTGCAACGCGGCAGGCGGATGAAAGTTCCTTGTATAGAAAAGCTCGTAGGTTTGCCAGCGGTATGGCGGCTTATGGAGTGACTTCGCTGGAAGCGAAAAGCGGCTACGGATTGGATGAGGAAACAGAGTTGAAGCAGCTGGCTGTCATTGACCGGCTGAACGACGAGGGGCTGCTTGATATCGCAGCCACCTTTCTCGGCCCTCATGCCATACCTCCTGAGTATAAAGGGCGGGAAGACGCTTTTCTTGACCAGATGATGGACCTGCTTCCGGTCATTAAACAAAAAACATCGGCGGTTTTTACGGATATATTCTGTGAGACGGGGGTGTTTACGACCGAACAGGGAGCCCGGTTCATGGAGGCTTCGCTGAGCCACGGGTTCCAGGTGAAAATCCATGCGGATGAAATCGACCCGCTGGGCGGCACAGAGCTGGCTGTTCAATACGGTGCGGTATCGGCCGACCACCTGGTGGCGGCATCATCCGAAGGCATCAAACGACTGGCAGCCTCTGACACGATTGCGGTCCTTCTTCCGGGTACAACCTTTTATTTAGGCAAAGACACCTATGCGGATGCAGGAAGGATGATACAGGAAGGGGCGGCCGTAGCCCTGGCGACGGATTTCAACCCGGGCAGCTGTGTTACCCATAATCTGCAGATGATCATGGCGCTGGCCGCTTTGAAAATGAAAATGACGCCGGAAGAAATCTGGAACGCTGTGACGGTCAATGCGGCCCATGCGATCGGCATGGAGAAAGTGGCTGGAAGAATTACGGTGGGCGGGCAGGCCGACCTTGTCTTCTGGGACATTCCGAATTACAAGTACCTTCCTTATCATTACGGTGTGAATCATGCCCATTCGGTATGGAAGCGGGGGCGGTTAATCTGGGAAAGGAGGGAGGCGGATGTCTTTCCAACACCTTAATCCCGGTCCGGTACGGGGGTTCAAAGACAGGTTCACGACGAAAGTGGAGGAAACGAAGCAGTGGTATGAAAAAGGAAAATCCGGAGATATCGGCCTGCTCGGTCTGCCTTACTCGAAATCATCCATCTCTGCCTCCCAGGCATCGGAAGCCCCGCAGAGCATCCGCCGGGCTCTGGGATTTTATACGACGTATTCCCATGAAAAAGAACAGGACTATATGGATGTGACGATGCTCGACTTCGGAGACGCTCCCGTCCATCCGACAGATACGGAAAAAACGAACGATTTATTGAAGAAGAGTGTGAAGGAAATGCTTGAGGAAGAAGCCTGTACCCGTTACATCCTCCTCGGAGGAGATCACGGGGTCAGTTTTCCTTCTATCACTGCTTTTCATGAGCGGTGGGGCCGTGTCGGCGTGCTTCAATGGGACGCCCATCATGACGTAAGGAACACAGAGGACGGCGGACGGACGAACGGCACCCCCTTTCGCAGCCTGCTCGAATCCGGCATTGTAAGGGGAGAGGATTTGGTCCAGATCGGCATCCGGGACTATTCCAATGCTGAAGCCTATGCGGACTATTGTGCACGCCATGGGGTGGCTGTCTACACGATGGCAGATGTAGTGGCGAAGGGCATTGTATCGATCGTGAAAAAAGAGATTCAGCGATTGAAGCAGCAGGTGGATATGATCTATTTATCTGTCGATATGGATGCCGTGGATCAGGCCGATGCTCCCGGATGTCCTGCCATCGGCCCTGGTGGATTGACGTCACGGGAACTGCTGATGAGTGTACAGGCGGCTTCCAAGGATCCTATCGTTACCGCCATGGATATTGTCGAGGTCGATCCATCCAAGGATTTCCGGGATATGACAAGCCGCCTCGCCGCGCACGTCATGATGCGGTACATGTATCAATAAAAGAGGATCATGAATAAGCAGGACCTGCCCCGGTCCTGTTTTTGATCTGTCCATAGTTCAGGGAAATGGTCACCTTCCGACCGAGGGCTTCTCGCGACCTGCCAAATGACGAGTTGGAAACAAGGAGGATATATATAAGACGGAGAACCCTCAAATGTTTACATACTGAAATAGGGAAGTCCCCTCCCGCAGTCAGTTTGCGGGAATGAGTGGAGGAGGGAGACAGGGGTTAAAAGAGTCGCTCAGCCCGTCTCACTTCTGCTGAAATGCGGACGCTGCGTGGAGCCCTGGTCTTTGTTTGTTAACCAATAATCATTTGTTCTTTTGGATAGCGGTATACATCTTGAATGTTCCGGCGTCTTAGAATGAACAGGAAGGAGAAGATGCCGATACGTCCGATGAACATCAATCCGATGATGATCAGCTTGCCGGCTGTGCCAAGCTCCGGGGTGATGCCCATGGACAAGCCGGTAGTCCCAAAGGCCGAGCAGGCTTCAAAAATCACTTCCATCAAAGTAAACTGCGGTTCGTAATAATTCAAAAGCACAATCGCCGCACCTGTAATGGCGATGGCGGTTGTAATCACGATAAAAGAGCGGAAAACATCGTCCTCGTGAATTTCCCTGCGGAACACACGTACATGATTTTTCCCACGGGCAAAGGAAAAGATGGTCAGCACCATAATGGCAAAGGTCGTCGTCCGGATCCCTCCACCTACACTGCTTGGAGAAGCTCCGATGAACATCAACAGACAGATCACCAACAAAGTCGGCGTGGAAAAATCAGCCACATCCATCGTTGCCAGTCCCCCGTTCCGTGTCGTGACGGATTGGAACAAAGCATAAAAGAGAGACTCGTGCCAGCTTTTCCCTGCAAAGAAGTGATTTCGGTCAAACCAATAGATAAGCAGAGTACCAGCAAGAACGAGGTGTCCGAACGTGACAGATGTCAATTTCGTAAACAAGGAAAAGTGAAACAATTCTTTCCTCCGATTGGTTACATAATCTTTGATTTCAATCAAAACAGGAAAACCGATGGCTCCGAGAGTCAGCAGCAGCATTGTGACGACCTGGACAAAATAGTCGTCCTGGAACATGACGAGGGAAGACCCGGTTATATCGAACCCGGCATTTGTCGTGGCACTCACGGAAGCGAAGGCCCCTTGGATGAAAGCTTCCTCCCAGCTGGGGAAATAACGGATATAATAGATACCGAGAACGACGGCCCCAACTCCTTCAATAAGCAGGATGATCAGGAGGATCTGTCGGATCAGCCGGACCATTCCGGAGAATGTGGAACGGTTTTGATCGGTTTTGATCAATTCGCGGCGCTTTAATCCGATTTTCTGACCGAGCAGAATCCAGATGAATGTGCCGAGCGTCATAACGCCGATGCCTCCGAACTGGAGGATAAACATCAGCGCAACGTACCCCGCTGTGTTGAAAGTATCCGGTGTGGAAACGACTCCCAGTCCTGTCACACTCACAGCGCTGACGGCAGTAAATAAGCTGTCGATCAAGCTTACGTTAACGCCTTTTTTATGAAGAAAAGGAAGACTGATCAGCAATGTAGCGATGAGGGAGGCGGAAAAGTAGAAGAAAACGATGATCTGAAAGGGGGAAAGGCGGTTGAAAAATCGATTGAATCGTGTCTGTTTCATCGTGTCATCCCTTTCTACTTCCTTTGATCAATGGTCTTATAATGGATTTTATAGCGGAACCGCGGAGGAAGCAATACTGGAATCAAAAGGGACTTACTGGAAAACAGCGGGTGTGATATAGTGAGAAAGAACTGAACCATTGATTTTTACAGGATAGGAGAAACATATGCCATGAAAGAAATCATTCTCTTGTTAGCAGAAGTCGTCAACCTATGGCATGACGTCATCGCAAAATTTTCCAGAATGATGGGATGGGAACTCTCAGATAAGGATCTGCATTTCTGGGTAATTGGAATTCTGGGAATCATCGGTCTTATTTTTATAGATGTTCTGTTTCATGCTCTTGCAAAATGGAGTATTACGGTTATTTCCTTTCTTTTCACATTTGCTATGGTGCTTGTCTTCGTTTTTGCGGTGGAAATCCAGCAGAAGATCACAGGCCGTGGCAACATGGAATTTGCGGACGCACTCGTCAGTGTGCTCGGCTTCTTTTTCTTTTGCAGCCTCTACATGATTTTCCGTTTGATTACCAAGGGAATCCAGCGGTACAGGAAGAATAAAGAAGATGAAACCGCCGCTTGAGCGTGCGGTTTTTTTACTCGATTAAAAACGCTGCAGCAGCGTCGTCAGGATGGAGTGGAGGAAGATGCTGAAACGCTTTTTCAGTTATTATCGTCCGCATAGAAAACTGTTTTTCATCGATTTTTTCTGTGCGGTTTTTGTTGGACTGCTTGAACTTGGGTTTCCGATCGCTGTTTCCTGGTTTATTGATGATCTGCTTCCCGAGGGGAACTGGGGAACGATTGTGGCGGTCAGTACCGGGCTGCTGCTTTTATATATGCTGAGTTCAAGTATGCAGTTTGTCGTCAACTACTGGGGGCATAAGCTTGGAATCAATATCGAGACAGATCTTCGCAGAGATTTGTTTCTGCACGTGCAGCGGCAGTCCTTCGGTTTCTTTGATAATACGAAGACCGGAAATATTATGAGCCGGATCACCAACGATCTCATGGACATCGGGGAACTTGCCCATCATGGTCCAGAGGACTTTTTTATAGCCATCATGACCTTTGTCGGTGCTTTCTGGATCATGCTGACCATCAATGTGAAGCTTGCGCTTGTCGCCATCATTATCGTCCCATTCCTCATCTGGCTCATCTATTTTTCCAACATCAAAATGAATGCAGCCTGGACGAAAATGTTCGGCAATATTGCAGAAGTGAATGCACGGGTCGAAGATAGTGTATCCGGGGCCCGTGTCGTGCAGTCATTTACAAATGAAGCGTATGAAATCAAACGCTTCAACACGAACAACCAAATGTTCCGAAAAGCGAAGCTGACCGCCTACAAGGTGATGAGTCTGAATTTGACGGGCATTTATCTGACAACGAGACTGATGACCATCACCATTCTCGTGTACGGCGCCTGGCTCAGTTTTTCCGGTGCTTTAAGCTACGGAGAGCTTGTGGCATTCATTTTGTATTTGAATATTTTATTTAAACCGATCGAAAAAATCAGTGCGCTGCTGGAGTTGTATCCCAAAGGGATGGCCGGCTTCAAGCGGTTTACCCAGTTGATGGATACCATTCCTGATATCCAAAACCGGAGGGGAGCCGTCGACGTTCCTCACCTGCACGGTGACATCCGTTTCCAGAAGGTCACGTTTGGCTATGACGAAAACCGGGAGATTCTGAAGGACTTGAGCTTGTCCGTAAAGCCCGGCGAGACGATTGCTTTTGTCGGACCTTCCGGAGCTGGGAAATCGACGATCTGCTCGTTGATTCCTCGTTTTTATGACGTCAAGGGTGGCGCGGTTATCATTGACGGCATCGATGTTCGTGACATGACGAAAGAATCCCTCCGTTCCCAGATCGGCATTGTCCAGCAGGATGTCTTTTTGTTCGCCGGAACGATAAGGGAAAACATTGCGTACGGACGACTGGATGCCAGCCAGGAAGAAATTGAAGACGCTGTGGAGAAGGCCCATCTGAAAGAGATGATTGAAAACCTGGCCGATGGATATGATACGCAGATTGGAGAGCGGGGATTGAAGCTGTCCGGCGGTCAGAAGCAGCGGCTTGCCATCGCACGGATGTTCTTGAAAAACCCTTCCATTCTCATTTTGGATGAGGCAACATCCGCGCTGGATACTGAAACTGAAACCCAGATCCAAAAGGCGCTCACCGAGCTTTCCAAAGATCGGACGACCTTGATCATCGCCCACCGTCTCGGGACGATAAAAAAAGCCGACCGTATTCTCGTGATTACGGAAGAGGGAGTGGCTGAAGAAGGAAGTCATGAAGAGCTTCTCGGGCGGGAAGCCGGCCTCTTTGCCAAGCTGCACGCCCTCCAGCACTAAAGAAACCGTTCTAGTTAACTAGAACGGTTTTTTTCTTGCCGTCAGGAGCGGAAGTCCCTTGAACTGGATATCACCGACTTTTACTGCGCCGCTTTTTCCTGATCCTCCCTGGAAGGACGTTTTTTTTCCGGCGAAACTTCCTGCTTATCCTTTTTCTCTCTCTGTTTCTTTGTTTCTTGTTTCCTGGCTGTTTCCGTTTCCTGATCTGTATCCGCATCTTTATAGCGCTGCTGCTGGCGGTAGCCATAGGTGGAGGACAGCACGACTTCTTCATTTTCAAGGGCTGAGCCGAGCGCGCCGATAATGATGGATATGCTGGTAGCCGTCCAGGCGATGTAGAAATAATTATCGTAACCGACAGCGCCGGAAACTTCCGACTCCAACAGCCCCATTGGGATGAAGACGACAACGGCAACCGAAAACATTACAAAGAGGATGAAGTAATAGATGACAACGGTTACCCCAAGCGTAAGCAGCGTGGTCATATTGTACAGTTTCCGGAGATAGGGGGCCCGGTCTTTCCGTTGCTTTTCCCATAAATTGTGAGCAAGAATGATCCAGCCGACCATTAACGAAATGGACAGAATGGTAAGCAGAAGCATCCGCCACGAACTGTAATTATTGCTCAACCGCCATAACGTCGGGAACACAAGGGCGTAGGAACCGGTGGCAAAGGCGAAGATGATGACCTTCATAAAGGCGGGGAAAATCGCCCATGGGCGGTTGGCCCGCACCATCCCGGTCAATACTCTTAACGCACCACTGATTCGGGACTGGACGATGAACCGCACGTCCATATACGTATCCTCTTCATCCGGTGTCACCCGTTTAATGGGGGAGAATCGGTCTATTCCACGTTTTTCCACAAGCCGTCGGGAGCCTTTTTTCTTTAAATTTTTATGTTCGCCATCTTCTTTTGACTGCAGCCTCTCCTGCGCCTTTTCTCTGTCTTCTTCACCGCTTCCATAGTACATTTCATTGACGAGCTGCAGAATCGACTGCCGGACACGTTTTAATAGAGGTGTGGATCCGAGCCCGGGGAGGGTAATGATGGCAATTTTGTCATTGGTTGATGCTTCAGCCATAATCGGCTTCCGATCATGAAAGAAAGGAAGATCGGTCAGACAGACGATATAATCCCAGTCTTCTTCTTCTTTCTTTTTTAATCCGGCTTCAAATACTTCCTCCGGGTCTTCCGTGACGCCGGTCAAAGGATCGATTAAGGCTTCGACCTGCCATTCACAGTCGTCTTTCACGTAATATTTGAGCATGTCTGGAAGCTGTTCGCTGATTGTTTTACTGAGCTCCTTGGGATAACCAGGCGGTGTGACAATCCCAAGCGATCGCTGATGTTCACTCATATATGGTCATCTCCTGTTTGTAGGTTGGGTTTGTACAATATGAAATACCCTTTGGATCCGCTTCCTATGCAGGATTTTCCTATAAATTATATAAAAATAATAAATAAAACGCGCGGATAGACGAGCGTTAAGGGTGATAATGAAACTCCCGTGAACGTACGTCCACGGGAGACTGGTGTGCAGATAGTGGTGATATGTATCCGCATAGGGATAAAAGGGGGATTTCCTTAAAAGGTATACCCCTCCCTTTAGAGCATAAACATCCAATTTTCATATAGGAACATAATAGAGAGAGTGAATGAACATGCATTGAACTTTTTTCAAACGCACGCCAACCAATCATCGTAAGTTGAACAATCACACCAATGACTGTGAATGCGAGGAGAGATTCAAAAGATTTTCAATGGATGTAAACATAAATAGGAAGGACCAGGAGGATTCCCTCTCCGATATAAGCGGAAACGAGGTTTTCCAGAACGCCTGTTTCAGCCGGCGAAGGTATCCAGTAAAAAACCTCCGCCCATAGGGGCGGAGGTTTTAAGATTCAAAAGATTCCACAACAATTTTTCCGATGGCTTTCCCGGATTCAAGCTTCTCATGAGCTTTTTTCATGTTTGCGGCATGGATGGGAGAAAGGGTTTCATTCAACGTCGTCTGTATGTTCCCTTCATCAATAAGACCGGAAATCTCATTGAGGAGTTCATGCTGTTTGATCATATCATCGGTTTGATACATCGGACGTGTAAACATCAACTCCCATACAAATGTTGCACTTTTACTCTGCAGCATGGTTAAATCAACGGGTTCCGGCATCTCTACGATGGAACAGATTTTCCCTTGAGGAGCGATGGATTCTGCCATGTTACTCCAGTGCTGCTCTGTTGCATTCAGGCAGAAAATAAAGTCCACCGTTTCGATTTGGATTTCCTTCAGCTGAGAAGAAAAGTCGTGATAGTGATTGATTGTGAAATCAGCTCCCCGCTTCTTCGCCCATTCCTCTGTTTCCGGACGTGAGGCTGTGCCGACAACCGTAAGCCCGGCCCGCTTCGCCAGCTGGGTGGCAATGGATCCGACACCACCGGATGCACCGATAATCAGAATAGACTTCCCTTTATTATCTTCTGGATGATGACTGACTTTTAAACGATGAAACAGGGCTTCGTAGGCTGTAATCGTTGTTAATGGAAGAGCGGCGCTTTCTGCAAAGGATAAGGAAGCCGGTTTCTTTCCGACAATGCGTTCGTCTATGAGGTGGAATTCACTGTTCCCGCCTTGCCGGGTAATATCTCCGGCATAGTAGACGTGGTCGCCTTTTTTGAAGAGGCTGGTTTCAGCTCCGGTTTCCACGACAACGCCGGCAACGTCCCATCCGAGGACCTTGGCTTCTGTTTCCGTGTCACCATTCGCTCTTACTTTGTAGTCGACAGGGTTGACTCCGACGGCTTCCACGCGTACGAGTAAATCACGACCTTCGGCTTTCGGTTTGTCCAGTTCCAAGTCGATCAGGCTTTCCTCATGGTCGACAGGCAGATGTTTATATAATCCAACAGCTTTCATTTTACTCATCACTCCCACATCCTTTCTCAACATCCATAGCTTTCGGTGTTAGAGTTCCTATTTTGATCGTAAAGGATTCTTTATATTTTTTGAAGTACGCACATTTTTGTGGGAAAGTATCAAAAAGGATACCTGCTGGGAAAGACTTCTGCTCCTCTTCACACATGAACTTATGGTATAGTGACAGTATATAAAAAGTGATTACAATTGAAATGTTTCCTATAGAACAGGGGAGGGGCCTCTATGAGTGCAGAAAAAAAAGATCAGACGGTTGGGAAACCTTTCTTGAACCAATATTCCTGTCCCGTAGAAGGAACGGTCCACGTCATCGGCGGGAAATGGAAAAGTGTCATCATTTTTCATCTGCTGGATGGAACGAAGCGGTTCAATGAGCTCAAAAGGCTGAACAGCGGCATTACCCAGCGGATGCTGACGCTGCAGTTGAGAGAGCTGGAGGCAGACGGGATTGTGCACAGAGAAGTGTATCCAGTTGTTCCTCCGAAAGTAGAATATTCCTTGACGGAGTTTGGTTTCTCCTTGAAGCCGATCGTCGTCATGATGCGGGAGTGGGGAACGGAGAACATGGAGAAGGTCCTTTCCCACAGGGAATCGTATCAGGAAATGGAAAAGAGGAATGGATGAAGATCCATTCCTCTTTTTCTATCCGTCCCCTCAAGTCCATACACCTGTTTTAACGGTCAGGAGCCGGCCGATCTGTTCAGCTGTCTCCGCCAGATTGTCCCGGGCTGTGTCCGGATTCAAAGCGTCCTGTAAGGAGGAAGGTCCTCTCATGATCGAAAAGCAGGCATCGATTCCTGCACCATGAAGTCCTTTTTCAACACCTGTAATGTCCCCGGCAAGAGCGATGACGGCTCTGCCCTGCTGTTTAGCACGTTCCGCTATGCCGGATGGAGCTTTTCCCATTGAACTCTGGGCATCAAGTTTTCCTTCTCCGGTAATGATGAGATCGGCTCCGGCTATGCGCTCATCCATCTTTATCTCATCGAGAATGAACTGGACACCAGACTGCAGGGAAGACTGGAGAAATCCTGAGAAGGCGGCTCCAAGTCCACCCGCCGCACCACTTCCTGCGGTGTCCTGAAGATCCAGCCCCAGCTGTTTTTGTACAATGTCAGCGAAATGCTTCAGCCCTTCATCAAGGAGAGAGACTTCCTCGGGGGATGCCCCTTTCTGCGGAGCAAAAATGTGAGCGGCCCCGTTCGGTCCATAAAGTGGATTGGAGACATCGCACATCGTGTGAATGACAACATCCTTCAGCCGGGGATGGACATGAGTCGTATCGATGTGAGCCAGTCGTGATAAATGACGGCCCCCATCACCGATACTCCGGCCATCCGCGTCCAGAAATTGAAAACCGAGGGACCGGAGCATCCCGGTGCCTCCGTCTGTCACTGCGCTTCCTCCAAGCCCGACGATCATTTCCCGGCAGCCCTTTTCAAGAGCTTCGACCATGAGCTCTCCGACGCCGTAGGAGGTAGCGGATAAGGCATTTCTTTCTTCTTCGTTGACAAGCGGAAGTCCGCACGCTTCCGCTACCTCAATGACAGCGGTGGTGTCCTGGTGGATGATTCCATAGGCTGCTTTGACCGGACGTCTGAGAGGACCGCAGACGTTTTTATAAACGACTTTTCCTCCTAGAGCAGATACAAGTGCATCCATAGTGCCTTCACCTCCATCTGCTACAGGGATGGTATCAACGCTGAATGAATCGGATGCGTTGATCAGTCCTTTCTGGACCGCTGCGTTCGCTTCCCTTGAGGATAAGCTACCTTTAAAAGAATCCAAGGCTACTAAAATATTCATGGGGGATCCCTCCGATAGAATGATTAAAAAAACACGGTTTATGTCTGCTATAATAGATGCAACAAAATGAGGTGAACTGACATGAGATTTGAAGAACGTGTTCATAAATATGAATATAAGCTGAATGATACCGATGACCAGATCATTGACTACATCCTTCAATATAAAGAAGATGTGACCGGCGGATCCATCCAACTGCTTGCTTCACAGGCCTATACTGTCCCCAATACCATTACAAGGCTTTCGAAAAAACTCGGCTACGACGGATTCTCTCATATGAAGAACAGTCTGAAAGTAGAACTCGAAGAACCGTATGAAGTCCCGGATGACGATTCCTATTCTTTAATCCAGAAAACCTTTGAAATCCTTGATCAGGACCGGATGATGGAAGCGGCTCGTCAGCTTGCGGAGTCCAAACAGGTGCTTCTTTTCGGGCTTGGAGATTCTTCGGACCTCTGCGAAATGATGGCCAGAAACCTCCGGGTGGTCGGCAAGCCGACGAGCCATCACATTCACCGGCACGAAATCCTCCACAGTCTCGACCAGGCCAATCAGCAGAGCGTCCTTTTCTTAATCAGCCTTTCCGGAGAAACGCCGCTTGTCCTGGAGGCGGCCGAAAAAGCCGTGGAAAAAAAGATTCCTATTATATCCTTGACTCATTTTACGAAGAACCCGCTGCAGGCGATGGCGGCCATCAATCTCTATTGTTATGCACCGAAAAAAACGAAAAACGGCTACAATATAACGGGACGGACGCCGGTCATGGTTGTTTTAGAAACATTATCCCAGTATTTTTGGAAATCTTACTGAAGTTGTTTCCGCATACACAAGAAAACGCTTTAATAAGAAAAAGATGTGTAAAAATAAGAAGAATCCATCTTCTTATTTTTTTTTTGCTAAGATAAAGCCAAGTGATGAAAACACTTACAAAGCGGAGGTGGAACAGAATGGAACTAAGAAAATTGACCTCACCCCATTTGATAAGTACAAAAATACATCTTGCTTCGAAGCAGGAAGCCATTGAGTATTTAGTCAAACAGCTGGATGAGGAGGGAAAGCTTCATTCCAAGGACGAATTTTTGAAAGCGGTTCAAGACAGAGAAGAGCTGTCCCCTACTGGATTTGAAGGAGGCCTCGCAATCCCGCACGGGAAATCGACGGCCGTGAAGGAAGCGGCTTTCGCTGTAGCGACGGTTGAAAAACCACTGACGGACTGGGAGAGCATCGACCCTTCCAATCAGGTCGAACTCATTATCCTGTTAGCGATCCCGGATCAGGAAGCAGGATCCACGCACTTATCTTTATTATCTGAATTTGTCACCCGTTTATCAGACGACGCGTATAAACAAGGCCTTCTGAACGCTTCTTCAAGCGAAGAGCTATTTGAACGGCTTGATGCGGTAGGAGAAGAAGCAGAGGAATCAGAGGAGAACGCAGAACAATCAGCGGAAAGCCGTCTCATTCTAGCTGTCACCGCCTGTCCAGCCGGAATTGCCCATACGTATATGGCCGCGGAAGCGTTGACGAAGGCAGGAAAAGAGATGGGTTATAGAGTTCTCGTAGAAAAACAGGGAGCCAACGGTATTGAAGACCGTCACACGAAACAGAACTTAAGAAAAGCGGATGCGGTCATTTTTGCTAATGACGTTGCTGTCAAAGATGAAGAGCGCTTTGCTCACCTGCCGAAAGTGAAAACGTCGGTAGCAGCGCCACTCCGGGATGCCCGCGGAATATTGGAAAAGGCGGAAGCAAAAGCAGCCGGTTATGTGAAGGATGAACAGGTTTCCGAAGCGGCTGCGGCTGATGATACGGAAGAGGAACAGGATGGAAAAGGGTTTAAAGCAGAAATCAAGGATTCCATCCTTACCGGGATTTCTTACATCATTCCGATCATCGTTGCCGGTGGGATGACGCTCGCTGCGGCTGTGTTAATCTCGCAGGCTTTCGATCTGCAGACGCTCTATGATACGGAAGGTTCATGGCTCTGGATGCTCCGTCAGCTCGGCGGTGGCCTTCTCGGTCAGCTGATGGTGCCGATTCTGGCCGCCTATATGGCCTACTCGATTGCAGATAAACCGGCGCTTGGACCTGGTTTTGCTGCTGGTGTAGCTGCCAACTTGATCGGCTCCGGGTTTCTCGGCGGGATGCTCGGTGGTTTCCTAGCCGGATTCTTCCTGAAATTCTTGAAAAACAAAATCAAGCCCAAAGGTACATTTGCCGGGTTCATCAGCTTCTGGGTCTATCCCGTCCTTGGTACGCTTGTGGTTGGATCGATTATGCTGTTCGTCATCGGAGAACCACTGGCCTGGATCAATAACGGTCTGATCAACTGGCTTGGAAGCTTATCGGGAGCCAACGCCCTGATTCTTGGAGCGATCCTTGGCGCTATGGTTTCCTTCGATCTGGGAGGACCTGTCAATAAAGCCGCCTATACGTTCTGTATCGGAGCGATGGCGAGCGGTAACTTTATTCCTTATGCAGCCTTTGCTTCGGTTAAAATGGTGTCCGCTTTTGCTGTCACTGGAGCTACGATTCTCGGGAAGAAATATTTCTCCCTTCAGGAACAGGAAATTGGAAAACAGACGTGGCTGCTCGGCCTTGCCGGCATTACGGAGGGAGCGATTCCATTTATGATCAATGATCCGCTTCGTGTCATTCCGTCCCTGGTAGCCGGTTCTGCGGTGACGGGAGCCATTGTCGCCTACTTTGACCTTGGATTGAATGTACCGGGCGCCGGCATCTTCTCCCTCGCTCTCCTTCAGGGACAGCCGATTCTGCTCGCTGCAAGTCTCTGGTTCGGCGCGGCTCTGCTCGGCGCATTGATTTCTATGGTTCTATTGATCGCAACAAGAAAAAGGAAAATAACGAAAGAAGCGGCTGCTGCCGCCTGATAGAGAAGTACGAATGAATAAGGAGGATATCGAAATGAAGCAGGCCCACATTGTACCGCATATGCACTGGGACAGAGAATGGTATTTTACAACAGAGGAGTCCCGTATCCTCTTGGTGAACAACATGGAAGAAATTATGGATAAGCTTGAGAACGATCCCGACTATCCCTATTATGTGCTCGATGGACAAACATCCATTTTGGAAGATTACTTTGCTGTAAAGCCGGAAAATAAAGAGCGGGTCCGAAAGCTCGTCCAGGAAGGGAAGCTGATCATCGGACCGTGGTATACGCAGACCGATGAAATGGTGGTCGGAGCTGAATCCATCGTCCGCAACTTGTTGTATGGCCATAAGGATTCAGAAGCCTTCGGGGCGCCGATGAAAATCGGCTACCTGCCGGATTCGTTCGGTCAGTCGGCTCAGATGCCTCAGATTTTCAACGGCTTTGACATCCAATATTCGATTTTCTGGCGCGGTACATCGGAGCGTCACGGCACGGATAAAACAGAATTCCACTGGGGAAGTGAGGACGGATCCAGCGTCCTCGTCCAGCTCTTCCCACTCGGCTATGCCATCGGGAAATACCTGCCGGAGGATGAAGAAGCGCTCCAGAAGCGGATGGATAAGTATTTCCGTGTACTCGACCGCGGGGCTACGACCGATCACATCATCCTTCCCAATGGACATGACCAGATGCCGATTCAGGAAAACATTCACACGATCATTGAAAAGCTGCAGCGGCTTTACCCTGACCGGGAATTTTTCTTAAGCCGCTATGAAAATGTATTTGAGGAACTGGAGAAGAACGACGACCTGCCGTTGTTATCCGGAGAGTTTCTTGATGGAAAATATATGCGTGTACACCGCAGCATCTACTCCACAAGAAATGATATCAAAGCAGCGAATACACGCGTGGAAAATAAGCTGACCAACGTGTTGGAGCCGCTGGCGTCCATGGCCTATTCGCTCGGCTTCGAATACCATCACGGACTGATTGAATTGATCTGGAAGGAAATGATGAAAAACCATGCCCATGACAGTATCGGATGCTGCTGCTCTGATAAGGTGCACAGGGAAATCCTCAACCGCCTGTTTCTGGCTGAGGAAAAAACGGATCAGCTGATCGAATTTTATAAGCGTAAAATTACGGATGCGGTCCAAGCGGAGCATGATGTCGTTTCCGCCTTCAACTTCCTCCCTTATGAGCGCGGGGAAGTCATTACAGATAAAGTCGTGACGAAGCTGGAATCCTTCGTCATGGAGGGCCATGACGGCCGGGAAGTTCCTTTTGAAGTCCTGGAGAAAAACATTCTTGATCCAGGTCTCATTGACCGTCAGATTGTCCACTATGGCAACTATGATCCGTTTTATGAATATACCATTCAATGGAAGGACACCCTCCCTTCCATGGGGTATAAGACGTATGAAATCAAACCGGAAGAAGGAGCGCTTGCTGCTGCCGGCCCGCATCAATCAGATAAACGGGAAATCGAGACCGATCACTACCGGATTCAAGTGAACAGCAATGGTACACTCACCATTTACGACAAAAGGAACAACGTCGAAATCCAAGATGTCCTGCTTCTGGAAAACGGCGGTGATGATGGGGATGAATATGACTATTCCCCGCTTGAGAATGAGACGTTGATCTATAGTCGTTCGATGGAAGCAGACGTTCAAGTGTATGAAAATGATTACAGTGCCAGGCTGGATATCGCGTTGGAATTACCTGTACCCGCCAACTTGGAAAGCCGGAAAGCCGGGAAAATCGACAGCTTCGTATCTGTGCAATGGCACTTACACATTGCGAAGCATAAGCCGGTCATTGAGGTGAAAGCAGACATTAACAACCAGGCCGGGGATCACCGTCTGCGCGCCCTCATTCCAACACAGATTGCCTCCGCTTTCTCATGGTCGGATAATCAATTCGGCATGATCAAACGCGATGTCGTCGACAGCGCGATGGATTATTGGGAAGAGGAAGACTGGGATGAACGCCCGGATTCCATTTATCCGATGCTGTCCTATGTCGGTTTATCAGACGACAAACGCGGGGTCACGCTGCTTACGAACAGCGTTCGTGAATATGAAATCATCGGAGATTCCTTTGATACGATCGCAGTCACGCTGTTCAGGAGTGTCGGCGTATTAGGAAAAGAAGAGCTGGTGAGGCGTCCGGGACGTCCATCAGGAATAAAACTTCCGACACCGGACTCCCAGATGATCGGCCGTCTGGAACTTGACTTTGCACTGGTGCTTCATGAAGGATCACTCTCAGATGCCGGGGCAGGGAGAATCGCGAAAGAGTATACAACCCCTGTGGAGATTTATAATAGAATTCCTTACAATGCAATGAAACTGAATGAATCCGGCCTCGTGACCCCGGGATCGTATTCACTGCTGAAGGAAGGAAATGAAGGAGCCGTTCTAAGTACGCTCAAAAAAGCAGAAGATGAGGAACGTCTGCTGCTGCGCTTTTTCAATCCGAAAGAAGAGGAGCAGGAAGCAGAATTTCACCTTTCCTCCCATTCGGAGAACATCCAGGAGGCGAAATTGAACGAGGTGCCTCAGGAAACGTTGCTGCACCAACAAGGAAGAGTCTCTCTATCCTTGAAGCCGAATCAGGTGAAATCCATCTTGTTTTAACATAAAGAAAGCCCCGTCTTCGTAAAGACGGGGCTTTCTTTATGGTTGATCAGGAACCGAAGTTCACAATCATATCATGGGTTTTCTGAATTTCAGCATCAGACATGAAAATCAGGTACATGCCGTTCACCATCTGCCCATCTCCGGACATTTGGTAGGTGGACGTATTTTTACGGGCGCTGCTGTAGTTCGTCGCCAGACGCCTCATATCAGAGAACTGCATGTTCGTACTCACATTATCTCCAAGCACATCCATCACATTTCCCACCTTATTCACCGCATCAAGGCTTGCTCCTTTATCAATAATACCAGTGATAACCTCGCGCTGCCGCTCGTTACGGCCGAGGTCTCCATTTGGATCGTCTTTCCGCATCCGGACATAGGACAGAGCTTCCTGTCCATCAAGCTCAAGCTCGCCTTCTTCAAAGGTGTAATTGCCGGACGTAAAGGTCATATCGTTCTGAACCGTTACACCGTTGACAGCATCCACAACCTGGGACAGGCCTTCCATGTTCACACGAATATAATAGTCCAGGTCGATATCAAGGAAATTTTCCACCGTATTGACCGCCATGTCACTTCCGCCATAGGCGTAGGCATGGTTGATTCTCGTCACGCGGCCGTCATTGGCGATTTCCGCCCGTGTATCACGGGGAATGCTGACCATCTGCATCTGGTCATTGTTCGGATCAAGCGTCATCACAATCATCGTATCGGAACGACCGACGTCATTTTCGCGTTCGTCGACGCCCAGCAGAAGGATATTGATCGGGTCTTTATTGTCTACTTTCGCTTTCGTTTCGTCATTATCAATGGAAGCCACACTTTCGTGTAAATCTTCATTCACTGTTGTGCGGACATCCTGCAGGATCATATATGCATAAACTCCTCCTGCGACAAGGATCAGTGCCAGTGCAGCCAGGAGGATTCTCCAGCGTTTTTTCTTTCTGCGCTTTTTCTTCTTGGAACGTCTGCGCTCTTCCATACCCCCACCTCTTTCATTCAAACTACTTCTATTATACGATTTTTGTAGAACCTTGTAAAAATAATCCTGCATTTTGTCTTGGGAGAAAAGTCATTCTGATCATTCGTGGAAATGGGAAATTCATTTGTAGAGAAGGAAAATGGTGTCGCATAACGAAATGGTACCGTGGGTCTTTATCTACCAACCAAAGGAGGATTTGATGTTAAAACGAGCCATTCATGTATCCAACACACTCATGCAGCGTTACCTGCCCGATCCCTTTCTTTTCGTCATTCTATTAACGATGGTGGTCTTCGGGTTAGGGTTGATTTTTACACCAAGCATGCCTGTCCAGATGGTGCAGTACTGGGGGGAAGGGTTTTGGAACCTTTTATCGTTCTCCATGCAGATGGTGCTCGTACTTGTCACCGGCTTTGTTCTGGCGAGCAGTCCGGTGTTTAAAAGGGCGCTCGGACGACTGGCATCTACAGCCCGCACACCGGGCCAGGCTGTTGTCATTGTGACGGTTGTTTCCCTGGCAGCCAGCTGGATCAACTGGGGGTTCGGACTTGTCATCGGAGCCTTATTCGCAAGAGAGCTTGCCAAAAGAGTGGAGCGGGTGGATTACCGGCTTTTAATTGCAAGCGCTTACTCAGGGTTCCTTGTCTGGCATGGGGGACTGGCCGGGTCTATACCACTGACGATCGCCACACCTGATCATTTCACAGCAGATTCCATCGGGATCATCCCCGCTTCAGAGACGATATTTGCCGGATTCAACCTTGCGATAACAGCGGCGTTATTCATCGCTGTACCACTTTTGAACAGGAGGATGTCACCAGCAGAGGAAGAAAGGTTTGTCATCGACCGGTCCCTGCTTGAGCAGCCTCGTCATCAGGAGGCAGCCGGACTGGAGGCGGACGCCCTGACACCGGCCGTCCGCATGGAAAACAGCCGGATTCTTTCCATGATCATCGGAGGACTTGGCGTTGGATTTCTCGTGTACTATTTTGTTACGACCGGTTTTCAATTGAATCTGAACATCGTCAACTTTGCTTTCTTATTTATGGGGATCCTTTTCCACGGTACGCCCAGGCATTTTTTGGACGCTGTGAGCGATGCGGTGAAAGGGGCGGGAGGCATTATCATCCAATTTCCGTTTTATGCAGGAATTATGGGGATGATGGTCGCATCCGGATTGGCAGCGCTTATGTCAGAAGCGTTTGTGTCCATCTCCACCCCCTTTACGTTTCCCTTCTTTGCCTTTTTAAGTGCAGGGATCGTGAACTTTTTCGTTCCGTCCGGTGGAGGACAGTGGGCAGTGCAGGCACCCATTATGCTGGATGCCGCCCAGCACCTCGGAGTATCGATACCAAAAACAGCCATGGCAGTCGCCTGGGGAGACGCATGGACCAATATGATTCAACCCTTCTGGGCCCTGCCGGCACTTGCGATTGCAGGCTTGAAGGCGAAGGATATTATGGGCTTCTGTCTCATCGTCCTTTTTGTAAGCGGTATCATAATTTCGCTCGGGTTACTGTTCTTATAAATAAAAAAGCTCTGCCGAAAAGGCAGAGCTTTTTTATGGTGCCTCCAGGAGAATAGCCCCTTTTCTTTGGGTGGACGAACCTCCGAGTGTCCACGGGTAAACTACCTTGTGGGGCCTGGACCATCTGTTTTCCGCAGGTGTGGAACGATCTGAGCTCCTTTCAAGAGAAGGTTAATGCCATAGTCAGTACCTGCATACGAATGGTACTGAATTCTCTTATAAGATATAAAGCTTGTTGTTCTAGATATATGAGCTTTAAGAAAACGCCTATTTTTTAGATCATCATTCGGTGAAGTCACGAGGAGCGTTCGGTGGTGAGGCCGTGCCCGCGGCAAGCATCCACCGATAAGCGGAACGTGACCACTCACACAACATACAGATAACTCTAATGGAACGTTTTTTACAGCCTGGCAGGGTGTGAAGGACAAAGCATTTTGTGAATTTACATCAAGTAAGTCCGGTGATCAGCCTGAACGAATCCACCGGCGGTGAAAGAGACAACACGATTCCGCCCCAGCTGTTTCGCCTGATATAACGACTGATCGGTCAAATCAATGATCTCCTGCCTGTCTTCCGTTGTAGATGGATACGTGCTCGCCCCGATGGAAACCGTTATCGGAATATGCGATGTGGCATTGATCCAGAAGGTATGGGCCATCACTTCGCTCCGGATCCGTTCGGCAATGGCACAGGCACAGGAATTGGAGCAGTCCGGAAGAATGACGGAAAACTCTTCCCCACCGTTCCTGGAAACGATATCCGAGTTTCTTGTATGTTCCTGAAGAAGACGTCCGAGCTGCTTGAGTACCTGATCTCCAGCCGGATGACCATACGTATCATTCACATGCTTGAAGTGGTCCACATCAATGATAAGAAGGGACAACTCCTTCTTTTTCTTTTCGCTCTCCTCAAGCTGCTGGTTCCAGTGGAAATCGAACTGCCTTACATTGTTCAATCCTGTCAGATGGTCGATGGAAGCTTTTTGCTCATAGCTCTTAAAAAGAGAGTGGGACCGGTCGAGGTATTGAATGAGATAAATGATCCCCACACCGCCGAGACAGCTGATCACCCAGTATACAGGAAGCAGAGTTTCAAGAAGACTCCAATCCCTTACGACCACAGAAAGCACAATGGAAAAGACGAGGTTGGAATAAAAAATCATGTAAAAGCCTGAAATATAGCGGGGCTGATGACTTTTTCTCATTCGATCAATCACGATGATGCCGGCAAGGGTCACGATCATGAAAATAATGGCCGCCAACGATGAAAGGTTGAAGCCATGAAGGAAACGTCCGGCAATAATGAGGATAGTGCCGATAACGGCCGGCCGGACACCGCTGATTAACAGAATCATAAGGACGGGAACATGCCGCAGGTCCACAATCGTCAAATCAGTCACCTGAATGGAATAATACATCATTAAGTTTCCCATTATACCGGCCGCGACTCCATCAATCAGGCAGATCACCTTTAGTGGCAGATGTTTTTCAAGGGTGTGCCATCTTAATTGAAGATAGGAGAAAAACAAAGCGGTCAGGATGCAGATATTGACAAAAAAATCGGATACCATGGAACATCAACTCCCCATTGTACAAAAAAATGTGAACGTTCGTTTAGTCGCATTGCGTCGAATAAAATACAGTAATCTTCCCTCTCATATTACCATGATATTCCTTTGCGAAGAGCGTCCGATGCGCTAAATAGGTCTTTACACCTATATAAAATCTATGTAGAATTATGGTAAATAATATAAAAGGGATCATTCGATGGAGGAGGCAGACAGATGAGAGAGAACTTAGATCACAAATGGCTGGATCTCGTTGAGAAAGCAATGGATGGACCGTGTTCCAAAGAGGAATTCCGCCGTTACCTGAACGAACAGAAAAACCTGAAGGCCGGACGTGAACATGGAGAAAAGAATGCCAGAGAGAGAAATGGGCATTTGACTTTGGTTACGCGCGGACAGTAGTTACCGAACGTTTAGTTACCTTCCTTTATTTTCTAAATACATGTGGATGACAACCACTCATCCTCTGAAAGGGAAACAAAATGAATACGAAACAAACCATTCTTGAAAATGCCCTGCAGTACTTTGCTTCCTATGGATATGACGGGGCTTCGATGTCATTGATTGCCCGCGAGACTCAGATTACAAAAGCGGGGATTTATAGTTATTTCAAAAACAAGGAAGATCTGTACATAGCTGTACTCGACCATTTAGTAGTGTTTCACAAAGAATACTGGATGCAGAAAAAACAGCGGATGAAATCGGCGTCCAGCGAAAAAAAGTTGAGGGACAGCTTTATTATGTCGATCCAGACAGCCGTCAAAGAACCCGCATTGATTGCGTTCTGGCAGATGGCTCAGATTTCTCCGCCAAGGTCACTGGAACAGGTGGTAAGCGAAAAGATATCAGCATCCAGAAACTTTCTACTCGCCTATTTTGAAGAGATGTTCGAGGCTGGAAAAGCTGCCGGGGAAATTGAGACGCACCATTCGTCCCTGACACTGGCTCATTCGTTCTACTGCCTGATGGAAGGGGCTTCCTTAAAGCATGTGAATGCAAATTTCCCTGATTACGAAGCAACGCTTCTTGCGATATTTGATTTGTTCTGGGACGGGTTGGAAGCTCGGGAAGCCGACGAATGGAAGATTGTTTGAACCGAAAACGAAATTCAGTTTAAAAAAAGTGCCCAAACCTCCGGAATGGAAGGTTTGGGCACTTCGTTTATGCGGCGCTTGTATCTTTCTGTTTTTCACTGCCGCGTTTTTTTGCGGCCAGTGCAAACGGTAGAGCCAGCAGCGCCAGGATGATGCCGACAACAACCACATTGGATTCTACAAGGTTGATCAAGTTGCCGAGGACGATCCCGACAACTCCGAAGTCCCCGTCACCAAATGTTGTTCCCTGGAAGCCTAAGGTTCCGAGAACAGGGAGAAGCAGCGCAGGAAGGAAGCTGATCATGACACCGTTGGCCATCGAACCGAAGATCGCACCTTTGCGTCCACCGGTCGCATTCCCGAACACGCCGGCGGCTGCTCCTGTAAAGAAGTGGGGGACGAGACCGGGAACGATGACTTTCAACCCGAGAAGGGGAAGGAACAGCATACTGATCAACCCGGCGGCAAAGCTGAAGAGAAATCCGATGATGACCGCATTTCCTGCAAACGGGAAAATAGCAGGACAGTCGAGCGCCGGTTTGGCGTTTGGTACGATCTTATCCGCAATCCCTTTGAACGCCGGCACAATTTCTCCAAGCAGCATACGCACACCAGCAAGAATGATGTAGACACCGGCAGCAAAAGTCAGTCCCTGCATGAAGGAAAACACCAGGAAGTTCTGACCTCCGCTTAACTCAGATTCTACAAAGCCGGGCCCCGCGGCTCCAGCGACGACGAAAAAGAGAATAACCATCGTCAGTGAGACAGACACAGAAGTATCTCTTAGGAAACTGAGGGATTTGGGGACTTTGATTTCTTCGGTGGACCTGGAGTCTTTGCCAACCACTTTTCCGATTGAAGCGGCAACAAGGTAGCCGACGGAACCGAAGTGTCCGACAGCAAAATCATCAGACCCCGTGACTTTTCTCGTATAGGGCTGAAGCATGGCTGGGAATAACACCATGATAGCTCCAAGGATGATGGAACCGAGAAGGATCATGCCTGCACCGGAAAAGCCCCCGGTCGTCAGAATGACAGAGATGAGACAGGCCATGAACATGGTGTGGTGCCCGGTTAAGAAGATATATTTAAAAGGGCTGATGCGGGCCAGGATAATGTTGACGACCATCCCGAACAGCATAATCATAGCCGTTTCTGTACCGAAGCTTTCCTGCGCCAGTGCAACGATCGCTTCGTTGTTGGGGATGACCCCTTCGACAGCAAAGGCTTCATCAAACATGCTGCTGAAGTTCCCGAGAGACTGGACGAGCACATTCGCCCCGGCTCCCAGGATGACAAATCCCATCACGGTTTTCAGCGTACCGGAGACGACATCTCCGGAATTTTTCTTTTGTACAAGGAGCCCGATGAGAGCGAATAATCCAACGAGGATGGCAGGGGTTCCCAAAATATCTTTCATGATCAAATCAACCATATAAGTCGCTCCTTTGTTTGATGGAATGGGTTAGGTTACAGGTTTTGTTCCAACGCGCTTCTCAACTCGTTCTTGTCCATCAGGTTCTGCAGTTTTACGACGTTCTTCTGCCCATCTTCCAGACTTTCTACAATATCCTCAGATCCGAGGAAGAGGTCGGCCTGCTCGGTTTTGGCCGTCGTCAAATCGGTGTGGGAGACTTCTGCTTCCTTCCCCATGTCCTGAAGGGCTGATTTCACATTCATTTCAACAATCATACTGCTTCCAAGTCCATTTCCACATACAACTAATACTTTTTTCATTTGAATACCTCCTCGTAATTTTACACTTCTATCGTTTGGTTGATCAGGTGAAGAATTTCGTCATGAGATGACGCTTCAATCATTCGATCGACGGCCTCTTCGTCAGAAAGCAGTTCCGTCAGCTGGGCAAGCGCTTTTAAATGGGTTTGATTATCAATGGCTGCCAGAATAATGATCAATTGCGCTCGATGCTTTTCCTTTTCAGAAAAAGCGACCGGTTCATTCAGTTTTAGGAGACTCATCCCGAGCTGCTCCACGCCACTTTCCGGACGGGCGTGAGGGATGGCGATCCTTGGGGCGATCACGATGTAAGGTCCCAGCTCTTTGACATTTGTAATCATAGCTTCAACGTATTCAGGGTGGATGGAAGATTTGTCGATTAACGGCTGGGCAGCCTTGCGGATCGCTTCTTCCCAATCCGGAGCCTGTTCTTGAAGCTGAATCGTATCCTTCGTCAATAACTCGTTAAGCATTGGCTTTCTCAGCTCCTTTCTATCGGTATGAAGGCGGTCCAACATCATAGTCATCTCTTTTTGAAGCCGTTCCTGCTGGTGGACGGTCGCATACTTTTGAATTGTTTCCATCAATGCGGCCGGCAGGCTTCTGTCTGCGGGTTCTGTTTCCAATTGTTGATTCATGATTTGGATGACCCGTTCTTTTTCAAAATTGTTCAAGATGGCCGGCACGTGGATCACCGGTACCTCGTCCGACTTCACATAATTGGTGGAGAATACGACATCGGTGTCATGCTTGTTTTTCTGATACTCCCGTTTGGAAAGAATGGCAGTGATCCGAAGTCCGGCAATCAACTCTTCCAGCTGGGAACGAAGCATGTTGGATGTACCGATGCCGTTTTCACAGACGATGATGCCTCTGTACTTCGTTTCGACGGCTTTTTTTTCTTTGTTCAACCATCCCCCGAAATGAAGGGTGATATAAGCCGTTTCCTCCTCAGGCACCGGCCTGCCGATGAACAGCTCCAGGTGCTTCATGACACGTTGGGTCAGATGATAAAGGTCGGCATAGGTTTCCTGAATGTTTTGAGACAGCTCGTTGGTGACTTTGACTCCATATTTAATCCGGTAATAGGCGGGTTTGATATGGGACAGCAGGTTCTCTTCCAGCCCTTTTCTGTCATCGAAGACGACAAATGAATAAATCTGAAAATCTTCGATCATCTGGTGGATCACCCGTCGCAGTCCTTCACTTTCCCTTTCTGAATACCGGCTGATGTCGTCGTGCTGCACTTTGGAACTAAGCAGGTTCATCGTCAAAAAGCAGATTTCATCTTCCGGAAAAACCAGAGGCCATACGTTTTCCAGTTCCTTTGTAAGAACGGAAGCGGAACGATAGGCGTCGGTCTGTTTCAAAACTTCCTTTTCTTCCGGCTGTACGTGGACGAATTGGTTCATGTCGATCCGTTTGACCATCATCAGCATCTGAAGGGCCAGCAGATCGGCCATTTCGTCGGTAAATGTGGCCCCGAGCTGTTCCTCAACATCAAACAGGAGCCGTTTGATGATCCGGCTGCTTTCTCCGGACAGAAGGAAAGAGGGCAGGGCCATGTGTTGGATGTTGTTTTGAACCGTCACCCACTCAGGATGGGAATAGGCATCAACGACCAGGTTCAAGAGCATCAGCCTCTGGACACCCTCCGGTCCCTCCACCTGGTAGCCTGCTCCTTTTTGGTAATGGAGTCTCAACCCCGTCTGGTCAAATTCCTGTTTGAGTGCTGCAATTGCTTTGGCGACCGTTCCTCTGCTCATATGGGTGAGATCCATAAAGGTATTCATCGATGCATGGGGCTGTAACAGAATGTTTGCTTTAATCAACAGGGTGCGTTCTTTTATTGAAAGCTGGTAATGCCAGCCGTCAAAATGAAGGGAAGCCCCTTCCAGGTGATGTCTGGATGATTCAGGCAAGCAGAGTCCCTCTCCGTGTCTGGTCTCGAGCCGTTCCAGCTGCTGGCCGGCCAGCCAGTCGTTGATCTGTTCGACATCATAGTACACGGTGCGTGGAGAGACATTCATTTGGAAAGCGAGCTCTTGAACAGGGACAGGAGTTGTCGACTGATTCAAAATAGATATCAGGTGTGCACGCCTTTTATCTAAAACCATGGAGGGGCCCTCCTTTGTTTTTCTAGGAAATTCCTGCAAGATTGTACGTTGTGATTGGGATGATCATCTTATGTTATGAGTATAGCCGTTTAATGACGGATATGTAAGGGGTTTCAATGTTCATAGTTTTTCATATGTAAATTTGCAAAATTATACGCATGGAAGGCTGATGAAGGGTTTCTGTGAAAATTTGAATGTCGGCCGTAGAAACGGGGGATATTTTCCATGGTCCTGCATATAGTGGTATAAGCTTTATAATGGAGGAATGGAAACGTGAGAAAGTGGCTGGGAACCTTCTTTGTTTTCCTAATCGTAGCCGGCTGCGGCGCAGGATCTTCGCAGCGGGCCATTCAGGAACTGACATCCACGATGGAACATGAACTTCATATCGTTTACTTTTATGAACAGGAACGTCCTACAGAAAAGCTGGAGGCTCAGCTGACGGGGATGAAAGTGTTTCTGGCGAGAAAAAATATACCAGCTTCCATCAGTTACAGGAAGATCAAGGACGATAAGGATTATGAAGAACTACTGGGAGTCAAAGACGGGCAGATCCTTGTATTCGATTATAAAGGCATCCGCTTTAACGCCCGTAATATACACGTGCTGGAAGGCATGATCTTACAGCTTTCCAACCCATAAGCAGACAGAGACTTAGAAAAGTCTCTTTTATTTTTCTGTTTTTTCCAAATTTAGAAAAACCTCTTCCACGATATCCATGGATATGCTACCTTATACATAATAGATAATTGGAAGCGTTACCATTGAAGGTGGACCAGAAATGAACGCTTGGAAAACCAGGAGACAGTGATGGAGGAGGATGAATCATGATCGATGTATCGACCTGTCAAAAGACGACATTTAAAGGACTGAAAGCGGTTGTACTGGAGAATGAGTATGTACGCTCTGTCATCCTTCCTGACTACGGAGGAAAGATGGTCAGTTTTTATGACAAGACCATTCAATATGAGTGGCTGTATCAGGCACGGGAAGAGTCCCTCCGGATACCGCCGTACGGGGCGGATTTTTCGGCGTATGATTCCAGTGGGTTTGATGAAATGTTCCCCGGTATCGATCAGGGCCCTCATCCTGTAACGATGGACGAAATTCCCGATCACGGGGAAGTATGGGCCATGCCTTGGACATGGAAGGCCACCTGCGATGGAATGGAATTGACGGTGGAGAGTGATCGGTTTCCGTATCGGTTGATGAAACGGGTCAAGCTCGGGAAGAACGATGTGGAAATCACCTACAAGGCAGTCAATAAGGGATCGGTTCCATTTCCTTTTATATGGACACCACATGCGCTGCTCAACTATAACGACCAGACGGAAATCCAAGTACCAGAAGCGATGAAGGAAGTGATGAGTGTAGAAGCTTCCTCCACCCACTTAGGTGGTTGGGGCACAACGCACACCTATCCGGAAACCTCATCCGTTTCTACGGGGGAGCGGATCGACCTGGCTAAGCTCGAGCCGTTGGAGGACGGCACGGCTGAAAAGTTTTATTTCACAAAGCCTCTCAGTGAAGGCTGGTGCGCCCTTGTACAACCGGACCTTGGAAGGAAATTGACTTACCATTTCCCTGAAGAAAAAGTTCCATACCTTGGCGTATGGAAAACCCGCGGGGGCTATAGAGGCGAGCATAACATCGCCCTTGAACCGTGTACTGGTGTCTATGATGATGTGTATGTAGCGGACAAAATCGGCCGGGCATCCTACATTCCCGCAAACGGCTCCTACACATGGAAGTTTAAGATGGAAACAGGCAGCAGTTTTTAAAAAGATGAGAAGCCTGCGAATCATTACAATCCTGGAATGTCAGGAAAGAATGGGAGCTAGCATGTGGTCTCTGGTCACGTTCCGCTTATCGGTGGATGCTTGCCGCGGGCACGGCCTCAGCTAACTTGGGCAGGAAAACCACCTGTCCAAGTGGATCTTCGGCTCGTGCTGTTCCCGCAGGCGTCACCACCGAACGCTCCTCGTGACCTTCCCTGATGATGCTCTATAAAAGGAAGATTTTCTGTTTATCAGAAGATCTTCCTTTTTTATGTCCAAATCATAGAAAAAAGCATGTGCCTTCTCTTTATCAATCTGTATGACGAAACCAAAAGACGTACAACTCATATTCGGTTGTCTGCTCGGGTGCTGTCCATGTCCTGAATCCTTCTCCCCTTATCCAACAGATAAAAGAATGGTCGGAACTTCTGGAGGGGGCTGAAAAGCAGAAGGTTTTATAATTTGTTGAGACTCCGACCATTCATCGGACTCTCTTATGTGTAAAAGATAAAACAGCAAAAAAGTGCAGAATTATGATGGTTTTTGGAAATTCATGGTGAAGAGGCAGGAAGGTCAAGGCTTCTCCCGTCTCTAAACTGTCATAAAGATTCTCCTATTGTAAGCAAAAAAAGACAGAAAACGGCAGAATTTTTACCATTGAAACGCTTTCAGAAAGACCGCTAATATAGGAGTTACATAAAAAAGCGCATACATACATTTGGTTCCGCTTACACAAAGGAGAGGCATCTATGAATGCATTTACAGTCGTATCATTCTTATTTTTTACAGGTTTCGTTGCTCTCGTAGCCTGGTGGTTTACTAGAAAGGAAAAACTCGATACACAGGACGGCTATTTCCTTGGCGGGCGTAACTTGAGCGCCTGGGTCATTGCTGGTTCCCTGATGCTCACGAACCTATCAACCGAGCAGCTGGTCGGCCTGAACGCGCAGGGCTACTCGGATACCCTTGCCGTCATGGGCTGGGAAGTTGGATCGGCCATTTCATTGGTTATTGTAGCTTTCTTCCTGCTGCCTCGCTATATGAAAGGCGGCATCACGACGATTCCCGATTTTCTGGAGGATCGTTATGATTTTAATACAAAACAGATTGTGACGATTCTTTTCTTATTCGGGTATGTATTCAACCTGCTGCCTCCTATTCTTTATTCCGGAGCTGTAGCGATCAACGGTTTGTTTGATATTCCGGGCGCACTCGGTGTAAGCCGTACGGTCGGAATATGGATCACCGTCTTTGCAATTGGTATTGTCGGTTCGATCTACGCAGTTTTCGGAGGATTGAAAGCGGTCGCCGTATCCGACACGATCAACGGCGTCGGTCTGTTGATCGGTGGTTTGATGATTCCGATTTTAGGTCTTTTCGCTCTTGGGGATGGATCGATGACAAATGGGATCCAGACAATTGTGCAGGATTCTCCGGAAAAATTGAATTCTGTCGGCGGACCGGACAGCCCTGTACCATTTGGAACGATGTTTACAGGGATGCTGCTTGTGAACCTGTTCTATTGGGGGACGGCCCAGCACATCATGCAGCGGGCGATTGCTGCCAAAAACTTAAAAGAGGGCCAGAAGGGTGTTTTAATTGCTGCATTTCTGAAGCTGCTCGGTCCTGTATTCCTGATCGTACCGGGAATCATCGCCTTCAATATGTTCGGTCCGGGTCTTGAACCGACCGACGCCTACCCCCGCCTCGTCGCGGAAGTGCTTCCGGCACCACTTGTGGGCTTCTTTGCGGCAGTCTTGTTCGGAGCAATTTTATCCTCCTTCAACTCAGCCCTGAACTCTTCGGTTACCTTGATTGCCTTGAACATTTACAAGCCGTATTTCAACCCGGATGCTCCGGATAAGGTAGTCGTAAGAAAAGGGAAATCTGTCGGTATCATTCTTGCTGTATTTGCGATGTGTATCGCTCCGCTTATCGATAAAGTGCCGCAGGGATTTTTCCAATACCTGCAGATCGTTAATGGGTTTTATAACGTACCAATCTTCACCATTCTCATTGTCGGGTATTTAACGAAACGGGTGCCGTCCATTGCAGCGAAAATATCATTGTTCGTCTTTATTTCCATCTACGCAACGACCCAGCTGGTCTGGGATACAGGCCTTCACTTCCTGCACATTCTCGGCATCCTGTTTGTCCTTTGTACTGGATTGATGCTTCTGATCGGGAAGCTTCGTCCGAGGGATACCGACTTTGTACTGGAAGAAAAAGCGAAAGTGGATATGACGCCGTGGAAGCTCGTCTATCCTGTCGGCCTGGCCGCCACAGCTGCGATGGTCGTCATCTACCTGCTGCTCTCCCCAATCGGCATCTTATCCTGACTGATGTTCCCGCCTTCTTTTTGATATAATGAGAGTATTGTCAAAAGGAGTGAAAGGCGGGAAAAAGAATGGGAAAAGCCAGTCAGCCGATTGAGTCTTTTTATCATAAAGTGTACGAGAACCTGGATGCGTTCCATGAAGAAGCGCAGGAGCTTCAACGAGCAGAGTCCGGTGGCGATCCAGTGGATGACGAAAAGCTGGAGCGGACAGAATTTGCGCTCCAGCTGGCTAAGGACGTCCTCGAGAACTTCGTCGACGATGGCAAGAGCATGACCATCAACTACGATAAACGTTCGGTCACCATTGAAGTACCAAAACGCTGAAAAAGAGCTTGTCGAGAAACTCCGTGTTTCTCGACAAGCTCTTTCCATGTGTACAGGGTTCCCTGCCATTTTCTTTCCCCACAAATGTCTATTCTTCTCTGGAACTTGCACGAAGGAGACGTGACAGGTTGTTACTTCTCAGGGCTGGAATGCTTCTGCTTCAGTGGCTTTTCCTTAACTCAGCTACCTTTAAGGCTTTTAAAATCATCATTTGGTGAGGTCACGAGGAGCGTTCCGTGGTGACGCCTGCGGGAACAGCGCGAGCCGAAGATCCACTTGGACAGGTGGTTTTCCTGTCCAAGTTAGCTGAGGCCGTGCCCGCGGCAAGCATCCACCGATAAGCGGAGCGTGACCTCAAGAAAGGTGTTCCGACCATTCCGCTCCTGCGGAAAAACGGGCGGCCGAGACCCCGCAGGGCGTTCTCTCTGAGGAGGCTTGGACGTTCGTCCGCGGAAAGGGGATGGTCGGACCTTCTGGAGGCGCTGGTTCAACATAGAGCTGCTGGAAGCGTTGAAAGGACTGCCCTGACCGGGGCCGTCCTTTCTTATGTCTGATTCTACTGTTACAAATGTTTGTGAGATTCGCGGAATCTGCCGGGAGTGAGGCCGGCCTGCTTTTTAAAAACCTTCGTAAAATAATTGGCGTTTTTATAGCCGGCAAGGACGGCGATTTCCTCAGCCGAGTATTTCGTATTCGCCAGCAGTTCCTTCGCTTTGTTGATCCTGATCGACGTTAAGTACTGAATCGGCGTCTGACCGGTGGCGGCTTTGAACTGCCTCGTAAAATGATAGCGCGACATGCCGGAGGCTTCCGCCATATCATCCGGGCTGATTTCCTCGGTGTAGTGGTTTTTGGCATACATGCTTGCGGCGATGATGGCATCCGGCCACTGGACGAGTCCTTTTTCCAAGGTGGAGCAGTAATGAAACAGCTCCATCGTGAATTGATAAGCGTAGCCGGAAGCCTGATGGGCATTGGCGATCTCTTTATTGGCCGCTGATTCGAGCAGCTGGTGGACGTAGGAGACGGGCGGCGCATCCGGAGGCATATGGAGGATCGCTCCGACATTCTCCTGAATCTGGTTCCAATAGGACTCCACCACATTTCCATACAGCGTCAAAAACATAAATTCCCATTTATCACTGTGATCGGGGAGATAATACCGGTAGTCCCCGGGGATGTTAACGATGAACGCCTGTCCCGGCGTCAGCTCATAGGTCGTTCCTTCAATATCGATGGCTCCTTTTCCTGCGGTCGTGTACTGGAAAATATACTTCCCGCGGTCGCGCCGGTTCTTTCCGTCCCAGTCATACAGCGTGGTCGTCTGTTCGTCCCAGCCGAGGGACCAGATCTGGGCAAGCTGCTGCAGGTCCGGATCGGAAAACCGGTAGCCGTAGGAGCCGTGTGTCAAAGAAGAAGGGGTCAAAGCAATTCTCCTTTCCTGGAAAAGCAAATATAAGCAGAATTTCATGATGGTTAAGTTTCTGTTTTCCCTCCATATCATAACAGCTAACCTGATCTGGTGGAATATCGATAAGCAAAAATGTGCAGAATGCGTCTTTTTATTTACCATTGATTGAAAAGGGGTTCATTTTTACAATAAAGCTAACAACTACTTGGAAGCGTTTGCGGAAAAGATTGGAGGAGGAAACATCTTGGCGATTCACATCACGGAAGACAGCCGGCAGTTTCACTTACAAGGAAAAAACATCAGTTACATTATACATGTCCTTAAAAACGGTCAGATCGGCCATCTTTATTATGGAAAGAAAGTAAGGGACAGGGACGATTTCAGTCATTTGTCCAAGGAGGAGTTCCGCGTCACTTCTTCCTATGTCTATGAGGAAGATCCAGCGTTTTCTCTGGATATGATTCCCCAGGACTACCCTGGGTATGGGACATCGGATTACCGGGAGCCGGCTTTTCACATCCGGCAGCCGGACGGTTCGAGAATATCGAACTTCGCTTACTCCTCCCACCGTGTCGCCCCGGGAAAGCCTTCGCTTGATGGGCTTCCGGCGACCTATGTGGAGGACGACGCAGAGGCGGAAACGCTGACCATCACTCTCTTGGACGACCATACCGGTATGAAGCTTGATTTAGTGTATACCGTCTATCATGACAAAGACGTTATCGTCCGCTCGGCAAGATTTACAAATGAAGGACCGGAACCGTACCAGCTGGACAGGGCGCTGAGTGCTTCCATGGACTTCCCGGACAGCGATTTTGAGTGGGTCCAGCTTTCCGGCGGATGGTCAAGGGAACGTCACATGCATACACAGCCGCTTCATCCGGGCATCCAGAAAATCCAGAGCACCCGGGGGACAAGCAGTGCCCAGCACAATCCGTTCATCGCTGTCCAGCGGCCGGGGACGACGGAGCATTCTGGAGACGTCTACGGATTCAGTCTCGTTTACAGTGGCAACTTCTTAGGGCAGATTGAAGTCGATCAATATGAGCAGGCACGGATCAGTATGGGGATCAATCCATTCGATTTCAGCTGGAAGCTGGAGCCGGGCGGATCGTTCCAGACGCCGGAACTCGTCTCCGCTTTTTCATCGCATGGACGCAACGGTTTAAGCCATTTGTATCATGATTTGTATCAGAAGCGGCTTGCCCGCGGGCGCTGGAGGGATCAGGAGCGTCCGGTGCTCATCAACAACTGGGAAGCCACCTATTTCGACTTCGATGAACAGAAGCTTCAATCGATTGCCGAACAGTCCAGCCGGCTGGGTGTCGAGCTGTTCGTCCTCGATGACGGCTGGTTCGGCCGAAGGAATGACGATACAACGTCGCTTGGCGATTGGTTTGTAGATGAAGCGAAACTGCCGAATGGATTGAAACCGCTCGTTGAAAAAGTGAATGAGACAGGGATGACGTTCGGCCTATGGTTTGAACCGGAGATGGTATCCAAGCAAAGTGAGCTTTATGAAGCGCGTCCCGACTGGATTATCCAGGTGGCAGGAAGACACCCTTCTACAGGCAGGCATCAGCTGGTGCTCGATTTCTCCAACCCGGAAGTGGTGGACTACATCTATGATCGGATTAAAACCATTTTGTCAGAGGCCAACATCGAATATGTGAAATGGGATATGAACCGCTATATGACAGAAATCGGATCGGCACGTCTGGCTTCTGATCAGCAGATGGAAGTGCCTCACCGGTATATCCTCGGGGTTTATGATTTGTATGAGCGTCTTACCACAGCGTTTCCACACATTCTATTTGAATCGTGTGCAAGCGGAGGGGCGAGATTCGATCCGGGTATGCTGTATTACGCACCTCAAAGCTGGACGAGTGATGATACCGATGCCGTCGAGCGTCTGGCGATTCAATACGGAACCTCGATGGTGTATCCATTGAGCAGCATGGGCGCCCATATTTCCGCCGTTCCCAACCATCAGGTGAAACGGGTGACGAGTCTGAAAACGCGCGGCGATGTCGCCTTCTTCGGAGCGTTCGGTTATGAGCTGGATGTAACGAAAATGAACGAAGAAGAAAAAGAACGGATGAGTGAACAAATCACTTTTTATAAAAAGCATCGGGCTTTGTTCCAGTTCGGTACCTTTTACCGGCTGACGAGCCCGTTTGAAAAGGGCGGGAATGAAACGGCATGGATGGTCGTATCCGAGGACGGACAGCGGGCGGTCGCTGCCAGTTATCAAGTGCTGGCCCGCCCTAACCCAGGCTTCCGCCGGATCCAGCTGACCGGGCTGAATCCGGAGACGGAGTATAGGATTGAAGGCTTGGATCGCACGTATTATGGAGATGAACTGATGCATGCCGGCCTGCAGCTGGAAAGCGGCTACGACGGATCACAGACAGGCGGGCTGGAGGAGTCCGGCGACTTTACTTCCCAGTTGTTCGTCCTGACAGCCGTTACGAATTCTACAACAATGGATGAGGTGGAAAAATGAAGCAGATGATCAAGGCATTTCATGAACAGTTTGGAAACGGGGGAGACATTCACTCGTTTTTTGCGCCGGGGAGGGTAAACTTGATCGGCGAGCACACCGATTATAACGGAGGACACGTTTTTCCCTGCGCGCTGAGTGTCGGCACGTATGCGGCGGCCAGAAAGCGCAGCGATGCGAAGTTACGACTGTATTCGATGAATTTTCCTGAACTTGGTATGATAGAAGCGGACATGACTGCGCTCGTTTATGAAAAAGAGCAGGAGTGGGCCAATTACCCCAAAGGTGTCGCAGCGAAAATCCGGGAAGCGGGTTATCCGCTTTCTGAAGGGGCGGATATCGTCTATTACGGAAACATCCCGAACGGTGCCGGTCTTTCTTCATCAGCCTCCATTGAACTAGTCACAGGTGTCGTACTGGATGCCTTTGCCGGACTTGACATCGACCGGGTGGAGCTTGTGAAGCTTGCTCAAGCGGCGGAGAATGAGTTTGTCGGAGTCAACTGCGGCATCATGGATCAGTTTGCCATTGGTAAAGGCGAGAAGGATCATGCGCTCCTGTTGAACTGCCAGACGCTGGAGTATCAGAAAACACCGATCCACCTGGAAGACGAAACGCTTGTCATCGCCAATACGAACAAGCGCCGAGGACTGGCGGATTCAAAATACAACGAACGACGCCGGGAATGTGAAGAAGCTTTGGAGCAGTTGAAAACCGAAGTGGAAGCCGACTTCCTCGGGGACATTTCTGTAGAAGATTTTGAGGCCTGTAAACACGTGATTGATGATCCTGTTACGCGAAAACGCGCCAAACACGTCATATATGAAAATGCACGTACGATTGAAGCGGTGGAAAAGCTGAATGCCGGGGATATCAGAGGTTTCGGCCGGCTGATGAATGATTCGCACCGTTCACTGCGGGAGGATTATGAAGTAACAGGAAAAGAACTGGATGCTTTAGTGGAAGCCGCCTGGGAAGAAGGAGCCGTTGGGTCGCGAATGACAGGCGCCGGGTTCGGAGGCTGCACCATCAGCATCGTTCCTAAAGCGGACATTGATACTTTTAAGGAAAACGTAGGAGAACAGTATTATAAGAAAACCGGTCTTGAAGCGGACTTCTACGTGGTGGAAATCGGCGACGGGGCGAAACGGTTGGAGGAGGAAGAGGAATGAGTGTACTAGTATGTGGAGGTGCCGGATACATCGGCAGCCACGCCGCAGCCCAGCTGCTGGACAGAGGCGAAAAAGTAATCATTGCAGACAACCTGCAGAAAGGTCATGAACAGGCCATTCTTGAGGGAGCGGTTTTATACAACGGGGACCTGAGAGATGAAGCATTCATGAACCGTGTGTTCGAGGAAAATGAGATTGATTCTGTCATTCATTTTGCGGCGGATTCCCTTGTAGGGGAAAGTGTCGAGGAGCCACTGAAATATTACGACAACAACGTATACGGAGCGGTCTGCCTGTTGAAGGCGATGGCTGCTCATAACGTGAACCGGATTGTCTTTTCCTCCACGGCGGCGGTTTACGGGGAACCGGATCAGGTGCCGATCCAGGAAGACGACCGCACCTTCCCGACCAACCCTTACGGAGAAACGAAGCTTGCCATTGAAAAGATGCTCAAATGGGCCGAACAGGCGCACGGCATCAAGCACGTGGTGCTCCGCTACTTTAACGTAGCCGGTGCTGATCCGGACGGACGCATCGGGGAAGATCACCGTCCAGAGACGCATCTCATCCCGATCGTGCTGCAGGTAGCTCAGGAGAAGCGTGAAAAGATCATGATCTTCGGCGATGACTATCCGACCGCAGATGGCACCTGCATCCGTGACTACATCCATGTGACAGACCTTGTGGACGCCCATCTGCTGGCGATCGACAAGCTGAAACGCACGGAAGAAAGCGGCATTTATAACCTTGGGAATGGACAGGGCTTCAGTGTCAAAGAAGTCATCGATACCGCCCGCCGTGTGACCGGACGGGAGATTCCTGCCGAAGTGGCTCCGCGCCGCGCCGGTGATCCTGCTCAACTCGTCGCATCCTCCGGGAAAGCGATGGAGGAGCTTGGCTGGACGCCGCAGTATGCTGAACTGGAAACGATGATTCAAACCGCATGGGACTGGTTCCAAAACCACCCTGCCGGTTACAACCAATAAATTGAAGGGCTGGTGACAGACGTGTCCATTTATCACACCATTGAACGACTGCTTCAATACGGATTAGCCAAAAAGATGATCTCCGTGTGGGATGTCGATTACACCCGCAACCGCCTGTTCCATTTGTTTCAACTGGAAGGGAAAAATCCAGAAGAAACGCCGGAAGATCCGGTGCCGGATACACCTATAGACCTTTTGGAACCGATGCTTGATTATGCAGTGGAGCAGGGACTGATCGAAGACAACACAACGACAGAACGGGACTTGTTCGACCCGAAGATTATGGACTGTCTCGTTCCACGCCCGTCGGAAGTCATCCGTGATTTCTATCATGCCTTTGAAAAGCAGGGGCCGGAAGCGGCGACGGAAAAATTCTATCAGCTTTCCAAGGATGCGCATTACATCCGCACGGACAGGATCGCCAAAAACAAACACTGGTACAGCGAAACGGAATACGGCGACCTTGAAATTACGATCAACCTGTCCAAGCCGGAAAAAGACCCGAAGGCGATTGCCGCGGCGAAAAATAAAAAAGCCGACAGCTATCCGGACTGTCTGCTCTGTAAGGAGAATGTCGGCTATGCCGGACGTCTCGACCATCCAGCACGGGACAACCACCGGGTGATTCCTGTCGATTTGGAAGGCGAGCATTGGTTCCTGCAGTATTCCCCATATGTGTACTACAACGAACATGCCATCGTTTTATCAAGGGAACACCGTCCAATGAG
Organism: Halobacillus sp. ABH2_015; assembly: GCF_056158945.1. NCBI lineage: Bacteria > Bacillati > Bacillota > Bacilli > Caryophanales > Bacillaceae > Halobacillus > Halobacillus sp. ABH2_015. The sequence goes on along the minus strand of NZ_JBSWUG010000002.1, from coordinate 3,007,040 downwards.
CATCTCCAAAGAAGGGTTCGACCGGCTGCTTGATTTCGTCGATCAGCTGCCCCACTATTTCGTCGGCTCCAATGCGGATCTGCCGATTGTCGGCGGCTCGATTTTGAGCCATGACCACTTCCAGGGCGGACATCATGAATTCCCGATGGCGAAAGCGCCTGTGGAAGAAAGCATCCATATTCCGGGATATCAGGATGTGGAAGCTGGAATCGTCCGGTGGCCGATGTCAGTGCTGCGTCTCAAAAGCACCGACCGCACACGACTGGCCGAGCTTTCCGACCGCATTTTGACGAAGTGGCGCGCGTATAGTGATGCGTCGGCGGATATTTATGCCGAAACAAACGGAGAGCCGCATAACACGATTACTCCCATTGCCCGCTATCGAGACGGGGCGTTTGAAATGGATCTCGTTTTCCGCAACAACCGTACGAGTGACGAGCATCCGATGGGAATTTTCCATCCACATGAGGAAGTGCATCACATTAAGAAAGAAAACATCGGTCTCATCGAAGTGATGGGACTGGCTGTCCTGCCGGGACGCCTTATTGATGAGATGGAGGCGCTGGCGGGATACATCCAAGGCGGAGAGCTTCAAGGAAAAGCCCTTAAGGATGAAAAAACAGCCAAGCATGTCCCGTGGGCGGAAAGCATCCGCTGGGAAAAGGATGATGTATGGCCGCAGCTGCAGGATGAAATCGGCCGCCGTTTTTCAGTCGTGCTGGAGCACGCAGGCGTATTCAAGCGCACGGCAGAAGGACAGGACGCATTCCGCCGTTTTCTACAAACGATATAGATTGGAATCAGGAGGACAGCTATGACGTACTTAGGTGTAGATTATTACCCGGAGCACTGGCCGGAGGAAAAGATCGACGAAGATTTGGAAGGCATCAAACAGCTGGGGGCCAACATCGTACGAATCGGTGAATTCGCCTGGCATCTGATGGAACCCGAGGAAGGAAGATTTGATTTTTCCTACTTCGATCAAGTCATTGAAAAGCTGAAGCAGAAGGATTTCCATATCATGTTCGGCACGCCGACCGCGACGTTCCCGGCGTGGCTGGCGGACCAATACCCTGAGATTCTATCGGCCGATGAATACGGCCATCCGCGCGTTTTCGGAGGACGCCGGCAGTACTGCTTCAATTCCGACGTCTATCGTTCGTATGCGGCAGAGATTACAAGGAAGGTCGTCGAGCATTATAAGGATGAGCCGGCCATCATCGCCTGGCAGATTGATAACGAATTCGGGCATGAAGGCAGCGATATGTGCTGGTGTGGGTTGTGTGAAAAGAAATTCCAGACCTATCTGGCCGAGAAGTATGACAGCATCGACCAGCTGAACGAGGAGTGGGGAACGATTTTCTGGGGCCAGACGTACAACGCCTTCTCAGAAATTCCTGCACCGAAACCGACGATTACAACGCATAACCCGAGCTTAAAGCTCGAGTGGGCGCGCTTCCGCTCTGACTCCCTGAACGGGTTTGCTCATGAAATGACGGAGATTGTAAAGGAAACAAAAGGCGCGCACCAGCAGGTCACGACGAACGTTTCCGGCGGGTTTTTCTCGAAATGGTTCGATCACGCAGAAAACCTCCGCCCGATGGACTTTGTCTCCTATGACAACTATCCGGTCTGGGGTGGACTGGAAGAGCCGATCGCACCGGAAGCGATTGCGATGATGCATGATTTCAACCGGGGGCTGCTGGATCAGAACTATTGGATCGTGGAAGAGCTGATGGGAGCGCAGGGCCATGATGTCATCGGATACCTGCCGCGTCCGAATCAGGCGAAAATGTGGTCGTACCAGGCTTTCGCCCACGGCTGCTCCAATCTGCTCTACTTCCGCTGGCGCGGGATGACGAAAGGGGCAGAGCAGTTCTGCTATGGTGTCGTCGATCATGATAATGTGTATGGCCGCAAATACAAAGAGGTCCAGTCGCTGTTCAGCGAAATGAAAGATTACGGCGAGCTGCTTGATGCACCCATCCAGGCAGATATAGCCGTTCTCTATGATTATGACAACATTTGGGCGTGGCGTTCCCAGATTCAGAGCCGCGACTTTGATTTTACCGATGAACTTGTCCGCCTCTACCGCCCATTTTACAACCAGAATGCAGCCATTGATGTCATACCGGCGTACCGTGATTTATCCAGCTATAAGGTTGTGGTCGTACCGGTGATGCACGTGATGGACGCGGCGCTTGCCGAGCGGCTGAGAGCGTTTGTACAGAACGGAGGGACCGTTCTCTTTTCCTACCGTACAGGGTTGAAAGGCAAAGACAACAACCTTCGTCTCGGTGAAGTTCAGCCGGGACTCGTCCGCGATCTTGTCGGCGCCCGGGTGGAGGAAATCGAATCGCTCACCAAGGATCACCATCTCGAGCTGGAGGGTGAAGGACGCTTCTCAGAAGTTCCCGGCACCGTCAGCATCTGGCGTGATCTGCTCGTACCTGAAACAGCGGAAGCTCTGTACCAGTACACGGATGCGTTCTATGACAGCTACGCAGCTGTCACGAAAAACAGCTTCGGAGAGGGGCATGTGTACTACATCGGCGGCGGGCTCAATGAAGAAGCTCTCGATCGGATTGGTGAGGAGATTACGGAACATCATCAGATTGAAACGATTTCTTCGGACCGCGGAGTTGAAGTGTACCGCCGCAGAAGTGGGAAGGACTCCTACTTGTTCGTGATGAACCACACCAGTGAAGAGCAGCGGTTCCAAGGAGAGTCGCTGGCACCATTTGAAAGCCGATTGATCCAGGAATAATATCGAAGGCCCTTCCATGTCCGGAAGGGCCTTTTTTTTGTATTTTCTGCGTGAGAGTAAAGATGGGAAAATGTCCTTCCATACATTCTTTTCAAAGGTCTACAGGGGACGTGCATGTTTCCTTGAAAAGAAAAGTTAGCTGAAAAATTCCCGGCACGGCGGTGTTTTTGTCGAAATGCGCAGTAAATCTGATCATTCTCCCAAAAAATAACTTTGATTTTAATATTCAGAACATTATAATGATTGGTATATTTATTTTCATTAAGGGGGAGAGGTATGAAACAAGAGCTTACGAATTTATGGAAAGACTGGCGTTTACATATGATTGTGCTCGCCATCGTCCTCCTGACAGAGGCGATCGGTACGCATTCCTTTACGGTCGGTCCCGGCGTAGTTCTGCTGCTGCCGATGCTTTATGCCATCATCATTGGTCTTGGATTATTTTTCACACCGCTCATTAAGGACAAACAGTCGAAAAACGCCGAGCCGCTCATCGTTCTTGGTGTCACGCTGCTGATTGCCAAAATCGGCGTGATCATCGGTCCATCGCTTCCACAGATTATTGAAGCAGGTCCGGCTCTATTGCTGCAGGAATTCGGGAACCTTGGGACGATCTTCATCGCCCTGCCTGTCGCGATCATGCTCGGGCTGAAGCGGGAGAGTATCGGCATGACCCACTCGGTCGCCCGTGAGCCGAATGTCGGTCTCATTATGGACAAGTACGGGTTCAATTCACCGGAAGGACGCGGCGTCATGGCCATCTACATATTCGGTACGGTATTCGGTGCGGTTTTCATGGGCTTGATATCCGGTTTTCTGGCCACACTGACACCGCTCAATCCGCTGTCCTTTGCCATGGCTTCGGGTATCGGAAGTGGAAGCATGATGGCTGCCGCCAGCGGCTCGCTCGTCGCCGCTTTCCCACAGATGGAGAACGATATCCTCGCTTTCGCCGGGGCAAGCAACCTGCTCTCCTTATCGACAGGTCTGTATATGAGTATTTTCATCGGTCTGCCGCTTACAGAGAAGCTTTATGAAATCATGACGCGCAGAAAGAGCACCAGCTCTCGCGTAGAAAAGGGGGCGTAAGCGATGCTGAAAAATATACAGGAATGGCTGCTCATGCTTGCGATTTTCGGAGTGACCGCCCTTTTGGGGAACTGGATCGGTTATGAGGTCATCGTCTGGGAGGCGGTGCCGGGCATGCTTGTGCTTATCGGCATCTGTCTCGTCGGTTTGATACTGGGAAAAGTGCTCCCGGGAAGCATCCCGAGTGTCGCTTATGTTGCGCTCGTCGGTGTGCTCGTGTCGATGCCGTGGATTCCGGGTTCCTCGTTTATCGTGGAGACGACGAGTGAAGTGAACCTGCTTGCGTTGACGACACCGATTCTTGCCTACGCCGGTATTGCCATCGGCCGCTCATGGGCGGATTTCGTCAAGCTTGGCTGGCGCAGCATCGTTGTTGCGATGTGTGTCATGCTCGGGACGTATATCGGTTCGGCATTGATCGCCGAAGTGATTTTACGCTTCCAGGGGATCATTTAAGGAAAAAGGCTGCAGCTCACTGGAGATGGTGACCGGCTGTTTATCGGTCCAAGTGGAACACCTATCAGTCTTTCCGCGCGGATATCGGTCGAAATGCTGATATATCGGTCAATCGAGCGTTTTATCGGTCAAAAAGCGGATAAATCGGTCTCCTGCTGGTTTCACACCTGAAATAAAAAAAGCTGCAGGATCATGTCCTGCAGCTTTTTCGTTATTCTTTTCCGGAAGGGACTTCACAGCCGTCTTCGGTGCAGGCCGCACCATTGTCTGTGGAAAGGTCTTCAAATGCTGGTTTGTTTTCTTCATCAAAGGCTTTCTGAAGGCCGTTGACGAATACTTCCGTCGGCTGCGCGCCGGACACAGCATACTTACGGTTGATAACGAAGAAAGGAACGCCCTGCACACCGATTTCATGCGCTTCTCGTTCTTCCATGCGTACCGCTTCTGTGTAAGCGTCACTGTTCAGGACGTCTTCCACTTCGCTGCGCTCGAGACCAGCGTCAACAGCGAGGCGTGTAATCGTCTCATAATCACCGATATCCTCAGAATCCGTCAGCACGGCTTTGAAGAAGCGCTCCGCTGTTTCCTTGCCGAGCCCTTTTTCGTTGGCCAGCTGAGCCACACGGTGGGCGGCGAACGTGTTCGTTGGAATCATCGTATCAAAATGGAAATCAAGACCGACACTTTTCGCCTGCTCGGTCATATTGGCTGTCATGCCGCGCGCCTCTTCCAGAGAGCGGCCGTATTTATGAGCCAGGTGCTCATGCATGACTGGTTCTGTGTTGCGCCCGGCATTCGGATCAAGCTCAAAGCTCTTATATTCAACTTCTACCGTTTCGTTGGGGAACTGCTTCAACGCTTCCTCGAGACGGGCCTTTCCGATGTAGCAGAAAGGACAGACGAAATCGGACCATACTTCTATTTTCACAGGGATCACCTCTACTAATAATTTCTCTTCCCATTGTACGAGTGTTGGAGAACGAATGCCATTATTCTGTTTGTCAGGCATTTGGTTGATATATTCGGAATTTCGTTGATATATCTGAGAAATAATCGATATATCGAGAAAATAATGGATATATCCACAAAAAAATCGATATACGCAGAAAATCATTGATATCGCCCGTCCGCCCCATCTGTGAACAAAAAGTGAAAGCCGCCGCGGGTGATTGCATCTCCTTTCCAGAACCATTAAGATAGAACTAGTGAAAGCGCCATCCCAGGGCGGCGCCGCTGATTTTTTGCGATAAAGGAGACAGCGCATGCTTAAAACACCCATTGGTAAATTGCGAGTGATGGGATTCCTTGAGGGAATGTCCTTCCTGGTTCTGTTATTCATTTCAATGCCGCTGAAGTATATGTTTGATTATCCGGAGGCCGTTTCTGTCAACGGCGCCATCCACGGCGGGTTGTTCGTCATCTATATGGCTGCCGTCGCGTATGTGACCTTCACCGTCCGCTGGCCGCTCAAATGGGCCGCAGGGGCGTTTGTGGTTGCGTTTATTCCGTTCGGGAACTTCATCCTGGATCACCAGCTGAAGAAGAACTTCACAAGTCAGCCGGACAGTCTGACCGCTTAATAAGCCGATAGACACCGAATCCCTTTCTGCTTCGATTATAAAAGCAGGGAGGGATTTTTTTATGATTACATTGGAAACGTTAAAATCGCGGAGCAGGAACAATATGGGGAACGTCCATCCGGAAGTGCAGAAGAAAGTGGAGAAGCTGTTAACGGAAGCGTACGAGCGGAGACTGTTCGTCCAGATCTCCTCCGGCTACCGGACGTATGAGGAGCAGGCGGCTTTATATGGAAAAGGACGTCCCGGCTACACGTATAAAGGGAAAACGTATGGCAGAAGCGGGACGATCGTGACATATGCCGAACCGGGAGAGAGCAACCATCACAGCGGCCGCGCCGTCGATTTCTTTTTAGTCACCCCGGATGGACGGACAGCCCTTTGGACGGTTGATCATAACTGGCGCTGGGTGGCGGAACGGGCGAAGGAAATGGGTTTTTCCTGGGGAGGCGACTGGTCAAGCTTCAAGGATTATGCCCATCTTGAGCTGCCGATCGTCCATTACGTCCGGCGCGGCAGTCAGGGGAGCCTCGTCAATGACGTCCAGAAGAAGCTCCGGAACCTCGGCTATTACACGGGGGAGATCGACGGAAGCTTCGGCCCGCTGACAGAGGAGGCCGTCTTCACCTTTCAGAAAAAAGAAGGTCTCCAGGTCGATGGGAGTGCCGGTCCGGAAACACTGCAGCGGCTGGATATCCGGACATACCCGGGTACACCGCTTAGAAAAGGGTCACGCGGGGAGGAAGTGAAGGCTGTTCAGAAAAAGACAGGCGCAGAAGCGGATGGGATTTTCGGAAGCCGGACAGAAACTGCTGTTCGCGCTTACCAGGACTCCCGCGGTCTTGAGGTCGATGGAATTGTAGGTCCGAAGACATGGAGGTCGCTGTTCGGGAGGTAAAGCACCCATTGCGGGTGCTTTTTTCGTTATGGTTCTTTTTGACTGGTTGACATTATTTGATATTTTTAGAATAATACAGGGTGTAATATTCAGTTTTTTCTAATTATTAAAAATTTTTACAGCGTTATGGTAACGCTTACACAAGAAGGAGGTGACATCCAGGTGCTTATTCCGCTGCTTCTTGCATTCATAACCATCGTTTCTGTTGTGGCTGCAGTAAGAAAGAGAAAACCGGTGCTGTTTGCCCTGCCACTGGCCGCTTTATTTGTCGCTGCGCTGATCAAGGTGATCATGGTTCCGCTGCCGTTCTGGGAGACGGTCGTTTTTATTTTCAACTTAAAAGGATAGGGAGGAAAATACATGAAGAAGATGGATCCAGAGCAGGCGAGGGCGTATTTCCGGCTGAGAACGACACTGATTATGATTTACCTCGGTATCGGTCTGCTGGTGTCCTTTGGCATCGTTTTGTTTGCAGAAAGTCTTTCGTCCTTTACAGTGATGGGGATTCCGCTGCCCTACTACATGGGGTCCCAGGGAGCCATTTTAACGTTTATCGTCCTTCTTTTTTTCAATGCCGTCATCAGCGATTATGTGGATAAAAAATTCGGCCTCGTTCCAAAGGAGAGCTCCAAGGAATCGGACCAGGCTGCCAATCAATAAGACAGGGGGAAAAGTATGGATGCTCAGTTTCTCGTTTCATTAGGATTAATTGTTGTGACGTTTGCCCTCTACATCGGCATCGCCATCTACAATAAGGCGAAAGAGACGTCGGACTTCTACGTCGCCGGCCGAGGGGTGCCGCCGGTGTTCAACGGCATGGCGATCGGTGCTGACTGGATGAGTGCCGCTTCCTTTATCGGTCTAGCCGGAACCGTCATGATTTTAGGCTATGATGGGCTTGCGTACATTATGGGATGGACGGGGGGTTATCTGCTGCTTACATTCCTGCTTGCCCCGCAGCTCCGGAAATACGGGCGTTACACAGTCCCCGAATTTATCGGTGACCGCTATCGCAGCAACACCGCTCGGCTGATTGCCGCTGTTGCGACGATCATCATCAGCTTTACATACTCTGTCGGACAGCTGTCAGGTTCAGGAGTCGTCATCGGCCGGCTGCTTGAAGTGGATACGATGATCGGGACCCTCATCGGTGTCGTCCTGATCGCTTTTTATTCGGCGATGGGAGGCATGAAGGGGATTACGTGGACACAGGTGGCGCAGTACCTCGTCTTAATTGTTGCCTATTTAATACCTGTGATCTTCATGTCGATGCAGCTCACACAGAACCCTGTTCCTTGGCTCTCCTACGGGGAAGTCATATCGGAAATGCGCTCCATCGATCAGGAGCTCGGGATATCGGAATACATCGTTCCGTTCACAGAAGCCTCCAAATGGCAGTTCATGGCACTCATGTTTACGCTCATGGCCGGAACCGCCGGTCTGCCGCATGTGATTGTCCGCTTTTATACCGTAAAAACGATGAAAGCCGCCCGTTGGAGCGGAGCGTGGGCTCTATTGTTCATCGGCCTGCTGTATTTATCTGCTCCCGCCTATGCTGCTTTCTCCCGGTTCATTTTAATGACGGAAGTTGCCGGTTCCTCGCTCGGGAACCTGCCGGCGTGGACGCAGCCGTGGGTCGATACAGGCAAGCTGTCCCTTGCGGATGGCAATAGTGACGGCGTGCTCCAATGGACCGAGCTTGCCATCAGTAATGATATCGTCGTCATGGCCACACCGGAAATCGCCAACCTCGGGATTTTCGTCATCGGTTTGATGGCGGCCGGTGCGATGGCAGCGGCCTTATCGACGGCCGGCGGTCTGATGATTGCCATATCGGCTGCCCTCTCACATGATATTTACTACCGGTCCATCAACCCGAACGCCAGTGAGAAGAAACGGCTGTCTGTCGGACGCTGGTCCATTGTCCTCGCAACGGTGGTGGCTGGTCTGATCGCCTTGAATCCGCCGGGGGCGATTACTCAGATTGTCGCCTGGGCCTTTGCGCTCGCTTCCGGCTCCTTCTTTCCGGCTCTGCTCCTTGGGGTATGGTGGCGCCGTGCCAACGGTCCAGGTGTCATCGCCGGTATGATCACAGGCCTCTCGGTTACGCTTGGTTATATTTTCGCAGCCAAGTACGGCGGGTTTACGATCCTTGGAATCATCGACACAGGGGCAGGCGTCTTCGGAGCCGCTGCCGCCATTATCGCCAACATCACCGTTTCACTGCTGACGGCTCCGCCGAGCAAACAGACGCAGGATGAAGTCACGGACCTCCGTTATCCGGAGCAGATCCAATACAAGAACGGCGAATATTATAAAAAGGATGCCCAGTAAAGGAACCTGATGGAAAAACGGAGGACAGACAAGAAAGAAACGCCTGCGGTATGGAGCGTCTCCACTGCCGCAGGCGTTTCTTTTCCCCGTAGGAGAGGAAACATGTTCCGTTTATGAAAATTCCCGGGTCCATCCGCCTTTGATTTTCGTGTCCCCTTCAAAGTACTGGACCGTAATCCGGCCGTCAGAAAATGAAAATTCGTCTTGAAGAAAATCGGCAAAGGCTTCGAAAATCTCTTCATCTCCATCCTCCGGTTCCCGGTTCAGATCGAGATAAATCGATGGAGCGGCCTCCACCTTACCGACACTCGGCGTATCTTCCGGCGTGTAGCGGTGCTGACTGCTCGTTGATTTTTCAAACTGGATATCGAGGTTTTCGACTCCTCCCAGCTGTTCGTCCAGATACGTCATGGACGTCTGTTTGACTTCGTCCTCCCATTTGGAGGACACATACGTATCCACCAGCTGGTTATCTTCATTCCGATAGACGAGAAATTCAATCCCGTCCTCCACATGCCTGACCTCGGCGGCGGCCTTGAACGGCTGATTGCCCATTGAATCATACATCACACCATATACTTCGGTTTCACCAGTAAATCGGTCCTCTGTATAGGCTTCGGCGTCTTCTTTTACCGCGTCCTCATTGTTGCCGCTGATGGCGATGAAAACCACCAGTACAGCGAGCAGGCCGACGGCAGCAAAAATCCCGGCACCGATGAGAAAGCGTCGCAGCGTTTTATTCATACGTCTAGCTCCTGTCCTTCATATTCTTTTGTTATTATTTCAAAAAACCCCGTCGAGGGCAATGATGAGCTCCCGCTGACAGTCGTTTTAGAGCAGAAGCAGGACAACCCTCCCACATTTCTGATAGACTATTGAAGTTAACAGAAATGCTCGATAAAGGAGGGAGAGTATGGCGATATTCTTCCAAGTCGTTCTTCCGGTCATCCTCGTCTTCGTGGCCGGATATATCCTGCAGAAAAGTCTGCATCTGGAGATTAAATCACTGTCTACGGTTACGTTGTACTTGATGCTGCCCTGCCTTGTGTTCAAAACTTTCTATGAAGCGGATTTCAACCGGGATTACTACATGATGATCCTCTTTTCCCTGACGCTTTTACTAAGTATTCTGATTCTGAATAAAATCGGTGCCCGCCTGTTCCGTTACGGGACACCGACGGAAAGCGGCCTGATCTTGTCCACCGCTTTTATGAATGCGGGCAATTACGGAACTCCGATCGTGCTGTTCGCCTTCGGGGAGCAGGGGTTCGTCTACGCGGTGACATTCATGGTGCTTCAGCAGATCGTCATGAACTTTTTCGGTGTTTATTATGCCGCCAAAGGCACCGCTGGGTTCAGCATGGCTGTCCGCACGATTTTGAAAATGCCGCCGACCCACGCCGTCTGGATGGCCTTGTTGTTTAAAGCGGCCGACGTGAACATCCCGGATAATCTGTATTCCAGTATTGAACTCGTCGGCGATGCGACCGTGCCAAGCATCATGATTCTGCTCGGAATGCAGCTGGCGAACATTACCATCAAAAATCTCGACTGGAGCAAGGTTTCCTTTGCGGCATCCATCCGACTGGTCGCTTCTCCTCTGATCGCCTGGGGGCTGACGACTGTTCTTCCAATGAACGACCTGATGGCTTCGGTCCTTATTGTAGCAGCGGCGATGCCGTCCGCCGCAACGACGACGATGTACGCTGTCCAGTTCGACGCCAAGCCCGACCTCGTTTCCAGCATCACGCTGGTGACAACCATCCTGAGTGTGGTTACGCTTCCGCTTCTCCTGACTCTATTGACGTAGAATAAGTCCGCCGTTCGCCGAGGGACTTTAGATATTCATTGTTTCTGCGATGAAAAGGGGGGCACGAGCCGCTTATCGGTGGATGCTTGCCGCGGGCACGGCCTCAGCTAACTTGGACAGGAAGACCACCTGCCCAAGTGGATCTTCGGCTCGTGCTGTTCCCGCAGGCGTCACCACCGAACGCTCTTCGTGACGCGAACAGACTATTCCCGCCTTCATTTGCTTTGAAAGAAGGACTTCCCCTGTTGAGTAGCTGGCTTTTAGGAGAAAGGAGCGTTCCTCCGGGAGTGGTCATTCAGTAATTTATGACCTATTTCTCAAGTGAATCTTCGGTATTCCCAGGATGAAAAAGCAGAAGTTCCACTTTCAAAGGAAGAACAAAAAAGGCTGTCGGGAAAAGTTATCGACAGCCTGAGGCTCCGCCAGTTCCGGCGGAGCTTTTTTATTCACTTTTTGAAGCATTACGTTTTTCACGCCAGAACAAATATAGATTCCCAAAGAAAAAAGCGACACTCAAAACGCCGCCGACTGCTGACATTTCCACCGTGTCGGTGAACCATCCAAGCAGCACATAAATGAGAAAAAATCCGGCAAATGCAAGATAAAGCATAATCTCTTCCTTTCCAAGTCAAACGTCCATCGTTAGTATAACATTCCTGGAAAGGTTATGCGGGGGGATACATATGGAAGCGGTAGACGGTGAATTGTTCCCCCATCTCGATGCTGTAGGATTCGATCGGGATGGCTTCGTAAAAAGTGCCGTCGATCTGCTCAATCGATATAGAAAGAACATATTCCTTATTTTCCATAATCGGTATAGGGAAGGGGTTCACGATTTCAATCATCCATTCATACGCGAGCCGTTCCACAAAGGCGTGGGTGTAGGTCGTCGGTGCCTCGTCGAGCCAGATGCTGGCAAGGGGAGTCAGGGAGCGGGATGTCTCTTCCAAGGCGATTCCTCCGTTTAGTTGATATGATAGTCGTTTTCCCTGTATTTTACATGTATAAACGCGCAAGCTTCGTTCTTAAGATCCTGCGCCGCCGGTAAAAGGTCGAGGAGCTGATGTTCATCCGGGCCGCAATCTCCACATTTTTATAACCGTTAAGAAGGTCGGAGAGGAGGCGCTTTTCAAAAGGAGATAGAGTGGAGGTCGGAGCAGGATCTGCCGCTGGGAGGGGTTTTTCAAAGGAGGCGAACGTATACAGCCGGCTCTGGGCCGCTGTTCTTTTTAGGTCGTTGGAGACGAGGGTTTGGTAGTGATGTCGGAGTTTGGTGTGGAAATAGGTGGAGAACTGACTTTTCGCAGGATCATAGCGTGCCTTGGCCGCGTGATAGACGAGGTAGCTTTCCTGGAAATAATCGTCGTACGGGGGTGGGAGGTGCAGGGTGTGCATCACCTTGTAAATGAGTTTTTCCAATTCGTGAAATTCCTGAATCTTTGACATGAGTCACTCCTTTCTACTTTTCTATTGTCCTACATTCGCCGCCGGCTTCCCAGCAGAAATTGCATTTTTCCTGGTGGAAATTATATTTTTTGAAAAAAGATGACACGAAAACTTCCATTTTCTTCGATTATAGAGTGAAGGCAGAAAATGAGAAGGAGTGAAGTCATGGATACGGAACAAGATTTTGAACAGCTGCTGGCCGAATGGGAAAGGAGCATCCATTACCACATCCGTAAGCTGCACATCATCGATGCGAACGGTGACTTTTATGCCGAAGGATTGTTTGCCTTATGGCAGGCCCACCGCACGTACAATCCCGAGGCTGGAGAATTTTCCACCTATGCCCACTGGAAGATCCGCAACGCGCTCATTGACCAGATCCGCCGCGAAAACAACCGTCAGGACAGGGAAAACCGGTTTGTAGAAGAACTCATCCACAGCGAAGATTACATATGGGAGGACGAACCGGTTGATACATACTTCTGGGACCAGGTGAAGAACCTGCTGACACCCAACCAGTGGAAATGGGTATCCCATCGTGTGAAGCAGGGCCGTTCTGTTGCGGAAACGGCCCGGATCGAAGGCGTGACCCAGGATGCTGTGAAAAACTGGGGACGTCATGCCCGAAATAAACTGAAGTCCTGCAGACACCTTCTTTAATCCCCACTCTTCCATCCCCATAAAAAAGTCCGGCGCCTTCCAGAAAAGCGCCGGATGTTCCTCATCGATCGATGGTTATGTTAATTTTCGTCAGTCCCATAGCCCGGGCAGCCTTGATCATCTTGGCTGCTTCCTGTTCGGCATTCTGGATATGGATTTCGTTCCTGGATATACTCAAGGTTGTCCCGCCAGACAACACGGTTGGTTCTTCCGGAGTCTCCTGGGCCAAGGCCAGCAGGGACTGGGGCTGCTGCTGTTCCGCCTGGATTTCTTCCTGACGCATACGATTGACGCGTCCACGGATTTTACGACCATGATAAACGACACTAGCATAAGGGCATCCCGTTTCGGCCGCGATTTCGCGATAGTTTTTATCAGTCTCACCGATCAGACGCTTCACTTCGCCAAGGTCATAATCGTACTGCTTACTTTTCTTTGCCACTCTCGAATCCCCCTTTTTTTCTTTCCATAAGCAATTGTATACAAGATTACAATATTTTAATAGTAGGTCCTATGAATTTATGAAATTTTTTTTAATTCCTGATATTTATAGTAGACTATTCATATGTCTTTCAGCTATTTTATTTAGAAAGTGTGAATGATTTGTATAAAAGGTTAATCTTTACTATCCTCCCATTTGCAGTGATGGGCCTGATTTTTTACTTTTCCTCCCAGCCCTATGGAGAACAGGATATGCGTCCATCGTTATCGATGTATCTTCCGCTCGATCTGCTTCGGCCGCTGCTGGCGCCGGTTTCGTTTACCTACCACGGGGAAGAGGTCAGTCTGGCCAGCCACGGCATCGACGGCATGGTGGAATTTTTCATTCGGAAAGGGGCTCATATCAGCATCTTTTTCGTATTGATGATTACCGCGTATGGAGCTTTCCTTGTGAACACACCCTGGAAAAAAAGGACAGCAGCCGTCAGCGCTCTGGTTGTAACGGTGCTGTATGCATGTCTGGATGAATACCATCAATCCCTGACGCCGGACCGTACCCCGTACATCGGGGATATCGGACTCGACAGTGTGGGGGCCCTGATCGGCCTGATCCTTATTTTGGCAGGGAACAGAAGAAGAAAATAAAAGAACCAGCGGGAATGAGCCCGCTGGTTCTTCGTTATTCAGGATTCGGCAGCTGGAACTTCGTTTTTCTGGATGGTTGTGACTCCATCCAGTTCAACAGCAAGCGCTTCGACCGTGTAGGAGGAAAGCTTATTTTGAAGCCGTCGTTCCTTCTCCTTCGTCCATTCATCAAAAACAGCCACCATCGTCGGTCCGGCACCGCTGATGTAATAGCCGAGCGACTGCTCACCTTCAAGGACCTCCGTAACAGCATCGAAACCAGGAATCAGCATTTTCCGGTACGGCTGATGCCACTGGTCGTTCTTCATCATTTTTCCAGCGAGCGCCCAGTCTTTAGAGGCAAGAGCAGCCACAAGGACATTGGCTCTCGAACTGCTTCGGACGCCCTCCTTATAATCGATCTCCAATGGAAGAATGCTCCGCGCCTTTTCGGTTTCCAAATGATAATCAGGAACGACCGAAAGCCACGTCAAGGAATCCAGGTCCTCTGTAAAATGGACATAGTCAAGGTGCTCGCCGTCATAGTTCGAGACCATGATTCCTCCATAGACGGCAGGTCCGACGTTGTCGGGGTGTCCTTCGATATCACAGGCGATCTTGAACTTCTCGTACCGTGTCAGCTCTAGATCCAGCAGCTGATCGGCAAGTTCAATGCCACCGACAACCGCCGTCGAGGAGCTCCCCAGCCCGCGGGCGACCGGCACATCGTTCGTCAACGTCACATGGGTGGGAGGGAGAGAATCAAAGCCGCGCGTCTGAGCGGCGGCCAATGCTGTTTGATAAATCAAGTTGCGCTTATCCGAAGGGATATGCGCCTGATCTTCTGCCGGAACAGAAAAATGCCACTCCTCCGCCGGCTCACAATCCAGGGTCACGTATTTGGAAAGCGCAATGCCGACCGAATCAAATCCTGGTCCTAAATTGGCGGATGTTGCAGGCACCCGGATCTGGAACCGGCTCATGACTGTACTCCTGTGACGGCGGAAGCGAACACTTCATAGTCGTTTTCAATCCGTGCCGGTTTGACAGGGCTCGTTTCAATCGCTGTCGTTGGATCTTTCAACCCGTTACCAGTCAGAACGTGGACGACTTTGGAGTCTTGAGGAATCGTACCTTCCTTCACTTTTTTAATCATGCCGGCAAGCGAGGCGCAGGAAGCAGGCTCGGCAAAGATGCCCTCCTTCTGGGCCAGCAGTTGATAAGCTTCGACGATTTCTTCATCGGTCACTTCATCAATCAACCCTTCCGACTCGTCGCGGGCCTGGATGGCTTTATCCCAGCTCGCGGGGTTTCCGATACGGATGGCTGTCGCCAGTGTTTCCGGATCTTCAATGACTTGATTACGGACAATCGCCGCAGAACCGCTGGCTTCAAAGCCCATCATTTTCGGCAGGCCGGACTGGAAACGGTCATGGTATTCCTTGAACCCTTTCCAGTAGGCTGTGATGTTCCCGGCATTTCCGACAGGGATGCTGAGGATGTCCGGTGCGGAACCGAGCGCGTCCACTACTTCAAAAGCGGCCGTTTTCTGGCCTTCAATCCGGTAAGGGTTCACCGAGTTCACCAATGTCACCGGTTCTGTTTCTGAAATTTTACGGACCATCTTCAACGCATCATCGAAGTTCCCTTTGATCGCAAAAATTTCAGCGCCGTACATGACGGCCTGGGCAAGCTTGCCTTCTGCGATTTTACCGTCCGGAATGACGACGATACAGCGGATGCCTGCACGTGCGGCAAAGGCGGCTGCTGCGGCGGATGTATTCCCTGTGGAAGCACAGATGACCGCTTCGGACCCTTCTTCAATCGCTTTGGCCATGGCCATCACCATGCCGCGGTCCTTAAAGGAACCGGTCGGATTGGCTCCTTCGAATTTCACATAGCCTTCGATTCCGAGGTCCTGGGATATCGCCGGAATCGGAAGCAGCGGAGTGTTTCCTTCGTGTAGCGTCAGTTTTGGTGTACGTTCATTGATGGGAAGAAACTCCGCATATTCATGGATTAATCCTTGCCACATGGTCATTCTCCTCCTTCGACACGGAAGACGCTGTCGATTTTTCTGACGGAATCCAAGGTTTTCAGCTCTTGAAGTGCTTTTTCGAAGTCTTCTTCACTGACTTTATGCGTCACCATCATCAATTCACGCTCGCCTTCCTGATCGGTGGCTTTCTGGGTGAATTGATCGAAGGAAATCGAATACTCGGCAAAAATATTCGTCAATTCCTTCAGCATACCGGATTGATCATCCACATGAAGACGGATGTACTTTTTCGTCAGTTTCTCGCTCTGGGCGCGCACCTGTTTCGGGAACTGTGGCTGGACGTAAGCGGTTCCCGTCGTGCCGAGTCGTATATTCTTCAAGACGGCAATCAAATCAGAAACAACGGCTGTGGCTGTCGGAAGTTTTCCGGCTCCAGGTCCGTAGAACATCGTTTCGCCGACTGCATCACCGTACACATACACCGCATTGAATTCATCGTTGACAGAAGATAATGGATGTTCAACCGGCAGCAGCGTCGGTTCGACACTGACGGATACACCGTTGGCATCGTTCTCTGCAATCCCGATCAGTTTGATGCGGTACCCGAGTTCTTCGGCATACGTAATGTCGTCAGAGGAAATGCCGCGGATGCCTTTCACATCAACATCCTCCAGACTGTACGGCATGGAGAAGCCGAGAATGGACAAAATCGTCATTTTACGAGCCGCATCAAGGCCATCCACATCAGCGGTCGGATCGGCTTCGGCAAAACCGAGGTCCTGCGCTTCTTTCAGCACGCTGTCGAAATCGACGCCGTCCTGGGCCATCTTCGTCATGATGTAGTTGGTCGTTCCGTTCACGATTCCCATCATTTTCGTAATGCGGTCGGAAGAAAGGCCGTCCATGATCGAGCGGATGATCGGGATACCACCAGCTACACTGGCTTCATAATAAAGGTCGCAGTTGTGTTTCTGGCAGGCTTCGAAAAGCTGCTCCCCGTGCTGGGCGACAAGATCCTTGTTCGCCGTTACGATATGTTTGCCGTGCTCAATGGCTTCCAGCATGATCGTCAAGGTGTGATCGATCCCACCCATCACTTCCACGATGACATCAATGTCCGGATCTCTCGTAATGTCCTCGTAGCGGTCCGTCAGTTCCGTTTCAGCCGGAACCTCACGTTCTTTCGCCATGTCACTGACAAGCACCGATTTAATCGTGACATCGCACCCCGTTTTATGTTCAATGCGTTCTTTATGATCGCGCAGAATTTCAATGACACCTGATCCGACTGTTCCCAGACCGAGCAGTCCTACCGTAATGGATTTGTTCATTCTTCACACTCCTTCTCTCTGTCTCCTATATATACACAGAATTCTTTGTATAAAGGACATTGTAACGGAAAGGAAATTGAAGTACAAGAGTGAATTATCCGACGATTACAAAGGGCGGACTCCAAGGTTTACAGGAAATTAACAATCGTGTGAAAAAGCCCTTTTAATTGCCTTGGAAACCCGCTTTTTCCAAAAGGCTTATTAATATAGTAGAAAAACAGGTTTTTCAGAAAGAAAAGAGAAAAAACACAAACCTGGAATGCATAATGGGGGAGTTGACGTTTTCCAGAAGGTGGATTATAACTAAGTGTGAAAAAAGAACCAGGAGGTGAGAACTATGTATCGTGGAGGTCTGTTTTTCTCTGGACTTATGATTAAGTATGAAAAGTACTACAAGATTCTGCTGCTCGATCTTGGATTAAGCGGCAAAGAACATGAATTCGTTCAAGATGCGCAGGAAGTGGTTCAGGATATTCAGAGGAAACTTGAGACGGCAGCAAGCGATCAGGAGAAGTGCGCCCTGTTTTACTCGGCGCTGAGGAAACGGCTGGTCGACATCTATGGCGGAAATGGAAGCACCCCCGTTTAACACTGCATCCATTGAAAGGAATGCCCCCTCATTTGAAAGGCCTCACGCATACAATCACCTCATCAATAGAAGAATCAGGCAGGGAAAATGGGAAAGTCACATAGAAAAAAAGACAGGGATTCGGAAGCGGAGAAATTCCATAAAAAACCTTGTCCGCTTCCCGTTCTGTCTGCAGGACTTATGATACAATACAGATAGAATCACTGGGAAATCAAGGAACTGATTCAATTTCTTTATCCGGATACATACACAAATTTTTGTCGTCTTGACAGGAACTTTCCCCGTTCATGACGAATGAAACGTTTAAGGCTTGACCAGTGAGCCGGAACTCTACATAACAGCGCGGAGCGGCCCGGCCGATCCGCCAAAAGACAAAGGAGTGTTGGACATGTGGAAAGACGAATACAAACGCTGGAAAGACTTTTCTGATCTTGATGAGAATCTGTCCGTCGAATTGGAAAAGATCGTAGAAGACGAGGCATCTTTAGAGGATGCTTTCTACAAGAACCTTGAGTTCGGTACAGGCGGTATGCGCGGGAAAATCGGTCCCGGTACAAACCGGATGAATATTTACACCGTTCGGAAAGCCGCTGAAGGTCTGGCTTCCTATGTCAATGACCAGGGGATGTCCAAGCGCGGCGTTGCCATTGCGTACGATTCCCGGTATATGTCGAAAGAATTCGCAGTTGAAACAGCGAAGGTTCTTGGACGCCACGGCATTCCTTCCTATGTATTTACATCCTTGCGGCCGACACCGGAGCTGTCTTTTGCGGTCCGTCACTTGAAGGCGGCGGCAGGTGTTGTCGTCACCGCCAGCCACAATCCTCCGGAATACAATGGCTTCAAAGCTTACAATGAAGACGGCGGACAGCTGCCTCCAGCCCAGGCGGAAGTGATGATCGACTTCGTCAACAAGGTCGAAAATGAGCTGAACGTAGAAGCAGCGGACCAAAAGCAGCTGGAACAGGACGGTCTGCTCCGCTGGGTGGACGAGGACGTCGATGCCGCTTATATGGAAGCTTTGAAAACCGTAAGTGTCCGCGGCGACCTGCCGAAAGATCTTTCGGTCGTGTTCACACCGCTGCATGGAACTGCCCGCCACCTCGTGGAGCAGGGCTTGAAGCAGAACGGCTTCAACTCTGTGCACATCGTCGAAGAGCAGGCCACGCCGGATCCGGAATTTTCAACGGTGGCTTCACCGAACCCGGAAGAACACCAGGCCTTTGAAATGGCGATCGATCAGGGGAAAGCAGTGGGCGCGGACATCCTGATGGCTACAGATCCGGACGCAGACCGTCTCGGCGTTGCCGTGCCGGATGAGAACGGGGAGTACAAAGTGCTGACTGGTAACCAGACAGGGGCCCTGCTTCTTGATTATATTCTCGGCCAGAGCGCTTCCATTCCGGAAAACGGCCTGCTTGTGAAAACGATCGTAACGTCTGAATTCGGCCGTGTGATCGCTGATTCCTACGGGATTTCCTCTCTGGATACATTGACAGGCTTCAAATTTATCGGAGAGAAAATCCGCGAGTACGAACAGTCCGGCGAGTACAAGTTCCTCTTCGGCTACGAGGAAAGCTACGGCTATTTAGTGAAGGATTTCGCCCGTGATAAAGATGCCGTCCAGGCTGCTGTACTTGCCGCAGAGGCGGCGGCTTACTGGAAGAGCCAGGGGAAAACACTGGTGGAAGCCCTGGATACGCTGTATCAGAAGCACGGCTATTTCCTTGAAGACTTGAAGTCGGTCACATTGGAAGGAAAATCAGGAGCGGATACGATCGAGAAAATCATGAACGATTTCCGTGAGGCGGACATTCAGGAAGCCGGCGGAAAGAAAGTCATGGCAGTGGAGGATTACTCCACAACGGTCCGCCAGCTGGTACAGGAAGGAACCACAGAGGAAATCGATCTTCCGACCTCCAATGTCGTGAAGTTCATTCTTGAGGATGACTGCTGGTTCTGCCTGCGTCCATCCGGAACAGAGCCTAAAATCAAATTCTATTACGGAGTGAAGTCCACTACACGCCGTGAAAGTGAAGAACTGCTTGCGTCCGTCAAAGCTGCGGTCGACGAGCGTCTCCACGCCATCATCTAATCAAATGAAATCCGGTCTCCTTTTCAGGGGACCGGATTTTTAATTTCCTTCTTCCTCTCATAGAGGCGCCCCCCCCCTTTTTGTAGGTGGGTGGTCACGTTCCGCTTATCGGTGGATGCTTGCCGCGGGCACGGCCTCAGCTAACTTGGACAGGAAGACCACCTGTCCAAGTGGATCTTCGGCTCGCGCTGTTCCCGCAGGCGTCACCACCGAACGCTCCACGAGACCTTACCCAGTAAGGATCGGAAAATCCTTTTCAATTCCGAAAGAAGCGCAGACCATTCAACTCCTGCGGAAAAACGGACGGCCGAGGCCCCGCAGGGCGGTCTCCCCGAGGAGACTTGGCCGTTCGTCCGCGGAAAGGGAATGGTTTGCGCTCCTGGAGGGCCTGGAGGATATCGGTTATGCCTGCATTCTGAAAATCCGGTCTCCTTATTCAAGGGGCCGGATTTGTTCCGCCTAACTTTGCGGATCCATCTAGAAAGGGCTTTCAATTGATTGACAAATGAGCGATAATAGAATAAAATACTGAAAATTCAGATATAACATAAAAAGGGGTGGGCCCATGTTGAACATAAAGATGTTGAAGCCATATTATGTTAAAGAAGATAAACGTTTTATTCGCATCGTCTTAGCCTACCAGTACTTTTCATTGTTTATTGACGACGAACTTTATCAGTTTATTCCAATGGAAGCAAGAGAAATAATCATCGACCGCAATCGTCAGAAGGTGCACAATGTCTTCGATATTTTCGTGTTTCAGCGCGGTAAAAATATGGTGTATGTATCCGTAGCGGATTTGCTGCAGCTGCCGGAATTTCTGACACACCTTCATTCGATTGTGTCGCCGTATTATGAAGAGGGGATTGACATCAGCCAGCAATCATCTAAAGAAGTGAGAGCCATCATCCGTGAATTGGAAAAAGAAAACCTCCGGCGCCTGATCGATCAGGCCATTGATGAGGACGATCAGGAAGCTTTCCAAGTGCTGACCGAGAAATGGAAAGCGATGCATTCATAGGTGCCGGGCTGATTATTTTGGCCCGGTTCTTTTTGTCTGATATACTATTCTACATAAAACCACAACGATTTTCCTAAAAATACTGAAATATAAGTGATAAATGTTAAAAACATATGAATTTTTTTCAAATGTGGTGGCGTATAATCCATTATAATAGGTTTATACTTACAGGATTAGGAAAAGAAGAACCGGGAAACGGGGAGGTTAACAAGATGAAAGCGATGCCTAAAGATCGTCTGCTGGATGATGAGTGGATCGACTTGATACAGGAAGCGAAAGCTTTAGGCCTGAGTAAGGAAGAAGTAGAAAATTTCCTGCGCGGCGGAACGGAACTGTATAAACTAGTATAACACCCTTTATTTTTCAAGGGTGTCTTTTTTTATGCCTCCCATTATAATGAGTATATAGTAGTAGTTGGAAGGAGGGTCGGCATGAAAAACTTTGAAATGATCAATCTGCTCAAAGATTGTGCCATTGCATTCAATATACCAGTCCATTTAATCGATCGAAAGAACGCAGCCATCTTTCAATATCCTGACACTTTTCTTAAACCACCGGAAGAAATTCTGGAAACCCGCCATCCTTATCTTCAGGAAGCAAGGAAGATGCCCGGCACCCTGCACCTGTTAAAGGATCCTTTTAACCAGTATGCTTTTTTTTATGCGTATGAAAATCCACAGAAGGAAACCGTGGTCGCCCTGCTCGGTCCATTCCTCCATGAAATATCAGACTATAAAGAGGTCCAGCTGAGTTTGATTATGAATGATCTTTCCTCCTCTCTTGCAGAGGAATTTGCCGGATACCTGGATCATCTGCCGGTAAGGACGCCGAAGGAACTGGCATCCATCCAGCGCGTCTTACAGCATGTGCTGCCAGGGAAAAAGGAAAAAGAGAAGAAAGATCCAACAGAGCCTGATCTTCTGCATCATTATGAAGAATATGCGGCATCGCTTGAATCCTACCCGGATACGGTGGCGTCGAAGCAGGAATTCATGGAACGTTTCAAACGTGGGGAAAAACAGGCAGTGGAAGCGTATTATGCATTGATGGACAATAACCTCTCTCATATAAAAAATCATGTGCGTTCCTTTAAAAACCATCTGATCCGTCTGGTTACGGAATTGAGCCTTCTTTGTGTAGAAAAAGGAGCGCAGCCGGATGAAACAGGGTCATTAAGTGATTTCCATATCAGTTTTCTGGAGACGAAAGAGACCGTCGAGGAACTGGAAGGATTGGAATCTATCATTCTTCGTTCGTTCCTGGAAAGAATCCAGGGGGTGGGGAGGCAGTCCTTTTCTCCGTTGGTGGAGCGCGCACAGAAATATATTTTCCAAAACCTGACGAAAGATTTGACGTTAAAGGAAATTGCGGAAACATTGAACGTCAATCCGAATTATTTATCCGGCGTCTTCACAAAAGAAACCGGCGTATCGATCACCCAGTTCATCAATCAGCAGCGGATTACCGAAGCGAAAGAGCTCTTATGCATCACAGAGCATTCGCTTATGGATATCAGTATGCTGCTCGGCTACAACAGCCAGAGTTATTTCACAAGGGTTTTCAAAAGTGTGGAAGGGATCGGTCCGAAAGAATTCCGTCAGAAATATCGAATAAAGGAAAAGTA
Organism: Halobacillus sp. ABH2_015; assembly: GCF_056158945.1. Classification (NCBI taxonomy): domain Bacteria; kingdom Bacillati; phylum Bacillota; class Bacilli; order Caryophanales; family Bacillaceae; genus Halobacillus; species Halobacillus sp. ABH2_015. The sequence goes on along the minus strand of NZ_JBSWUG010000002.1, from coordinate 2,984,279 downwards.
ATCAGCTGATCCAGTTTCAGCTGATTTTTTGTGAGGAATTGTTCTTAAAAACGGACTATTTGTGAGTATATAGAAGATACAAGCAGGAATGTGTGGAATATATGTTCTTTATAATGAAAAATGGTTGTTTATTTCCAATGGAACAGCGTTTATAATATTCTTAATAACGAACAAAAAGATAGGTTAATTATGTCAGGAGTCATCTGACGATGGAAGGTGAGGTAGGTGGAAGTGACGCCGATTGGTGAAAAAATCCGTATCCTGCGCACCGGCAGAGGTTTATCTGTCAACGAGTTTGCCAAACGTTCTGGTGTATCCAAATCGTATATCAGCAACATTGAAAGAGGGGTACAGAAGAACCCTTCCTTAATCGTGATGGGAAAACTCGCCCGGACGCTGGAGGTACCGCTGGAAGAGTTATTAACGCATAAGTATGCCGAAGAAACGGGGAATGGACAGAGCCGATAGCGGACGAAAGGAGACGATCATATGGTGAAACAGGAGGAATACAGAGAATGGGTGACTCTGATCAAAGAAGCCAGACAGCTCGGTCTGAGTCTGGAGGAGGTCAAGGATTTCCTGGAGAATCCCCGGGTGCCGGAACTTCTCACCGAAGGGACGGGGGACTGTGAAGGGTAAAACCGTCTTCACGAGAGAAGCAGGCTGGCGCAATGTCACAGCGGTTTCCCCGCGTGTCACGGACAAACGCAGAGCCTGCACACTCTCTTCCATAGTGGATCAGTATTCCCAGCTGCTCATCAAGCCTGGATGGGATATCTTTGTGATCAACGGCAGGATAGGAGGGAGAAAGAAAGAAACGGTTCAATGGGAAGAATCGTTCATGAAGGCTGTGACGGGGGATGAGTCCCCGCTTTCCTACCTGCAGGCGTCCCTCTGTTATCACCATCTGCTGGAATATACGAACGAGACGTCCGGAGTCATCACCCAGGCCGTCCTCGACGATAGGTATGCCCGTACACTTGATCTGTTCGGTGCTTGGCCGTTTGGAAAGCAGCTCCGCAGCTTCAATCCACTGTTCTTCTATGATTCTCTTTTTCATCCGGCTGTCGTCTTTTTTACGTACCATCGTGAAGGTGGTGCGGTCATACGGAAACATGTCCATCGTTTCGCTCATGGAAGCTATGAGCTGAAGACATTGACGCGCAGGTGGGCAGCCATTTCTTAACCGGCCTTTATAAAAGGGCCGGTTTTTTTGCGATGTCGAAAGATCAACGGCCTTTTCTACCATTTTCTTCTTTTCATTCTGACAAAAATAGATTATGATGTAACAAAGTATTTTGAATTTTATTGACAGATCATTCCGAGAAACGTAGAAAATATGGGGACGCTTATTCCAAGACGGCATACAGCAGGAAGTGTCCTTACATGAGGACCGTCGGAAAAAGGCGTTTGATACCGAACCGTTAAGTAAATAGGAATATATAGGAACATCATAAATGAAAAGGTGGGTCGTATGGAGAATCTTAAAGAAGTGCTGGAGAACATCATCCAGCGGACGGAGAATTCCGAACTGTTATCATCTCAGGAAGTCATCAACCAGCTGATTCAGCAGCTGCAGGAATAGATCGTGTGGAGCATCGCTGAGGACTATGGCGGTGTTTTTCCATGTTCCGGGTTTTACATAAGCTGAGAAAAAAGGCTCACGGGAAAGATAACGGAATCTTCGCGTGCCTGTGATATACTAATACCGACAAGAGTAAACTTACCAAGTAAGCGAGGATTTCTATGAACATTACTGTTGAAATTATCGTAGCGCTGCTGCTGTCGATGGCGGTCAGCTATGCGCTTGTATTCCCTGTTATGAAGCTAGCTGTTAAATGGAAAATGATGGATTATCCGGAATTGCGTAAAATCCATAAAGAAATCACCCCGCGCATGGGCGGGCTGGCAATCTTTGGAGGAGCAGCCGCCGGCATGCTGTTTATCCGCCCGGATATGCCGTATATAGGACCGATCATCATCGGAGCGTTCATCATCGTCTTGACCGGATTATTGGACGACCGCTATCAGATCCGGCCGATCTTCAAGCTTGGCGGCCAGGTGGCTGCTGCGGCTGTTTTGATCTTTTCCGGTTTGAAAGTGGACGTGCTTAGTATTCCGTTCATCGGAATGGTCTCTCTGAGTGATCCCATCAGCATCATCTTTACGTTTCTATGGATCATCGGTATTACCAATGCCATCAACCTGATTGACGGCCTGGATGGACTGGCGGCCGGTGTATCGACTATATCCCTGATCAGCATCGCGGTGATGGCGCTTGCCATTGAACCGCAGATTTCCATTGTCTATTTATGTATAGTTCTGATCGGAAGCAACATCGGGTTCTTGTTCCACAACTTCAACCCTGCCTCGATTTACATGGGGGACACAGGATCCCTGTTTTTAGGTTATTCCATGGCCGTCATTTCCATGGTCGGTCTGTTCAAGAACGTGACATTGTTCAGCTTTGTCATTCCGATCATCGTCCTTGCTGTGCCGGTGTTTGATACGTTGTTCTCGATTTTGCGGAGAATGATCAACAAGCAGAAGATTATGATGCCGGATAACAAACACATCCATTATCAAATTCTTGCCGCCGGCTTCAGCCACAGAGCAACGGTTCTGATCATTTATGCCTTCAGTGCCTTATTCGGCCTGCTGGCGCTCTTATTTTCGCTGACATCCTTCGGGATATCGCTGATCATCACGTTCGTCCTTTTGTTTCTGCTTCATCTTTTTGCAGAAATGACAGGAGTCGTCTACCGCGGCAAGCGGCCGATCATCGGTTTGTTTTCGAAAAAGGAACGCGAAAAAAACAAAGAAAAAGAAAAAGCATAATAAAAAACAAGGCTGTCGAGACTTTATCGACAGCCTTGTTTTTTTCTGATTTCTTTTTTTTTTCACCTTGTTCATTTGTTATCCTATAAAAATTGTAATTATAGAAGAGCTTGTCCCGGAAAATCACTTACTCCGTCATAGGTTTCTCTTTTACCTCCCGAAAAAGTACGGCCCTGCTATTCTGAAGACAATGGACGTCCTTCCCTGGATCCTCTTGTATGATTCAAAATGATGTGCATCGGGTTATTTTATGGCATCCGTTCCGAACGTGAGTTTCAACGGCAGATTCAAAAAAACGGCTGCTTATGGATGATTCTCAAGGTTGAACTTCACGGACTCCTTCCACAATATGAAAGAATTTTTCCTCCATCCAGCAGAGGTGAGCGGGGTGAAGGAGAGTCTTTTTCGATGATAAAGAATTCCTAAGGAGCGGTGCCCCTTTCACTCCTGCGGAAGAACGAGTGGGCCGAGATCGCCGAGCGTGGGTTTTGCGAGGAAGCTCGGTCGCTCGTCCGCGGAAAGGGAAGGGGCTTTCGCTCCTGGCGGTAAGAAAAAAGCTTGTAAAGAAACAGAGGTTTCTCTACAAGTTGAGGAGCAGCGGCTTCCCTTGCTTTCTTTAATAGGAATCGACATCTCCGGGTGTGATGAACCATTTATCCGGGTCATTCATGTCGGTATTGTCCGATTCGATTTCTTTTCCGACGAGCGGCATCGGACTGTCTTTATGGACGAATCCATTCTTTTTCATCAGGTGCGCCGGCATCATCGACGGCAGAGCCCATGACTGGACGACATCCGCTTCCCTCAGGACGTTGAGCGCTTCTTCAAGGAGAGCCCGCCAGGCGTCGTCATCGACCGCCAGCCAGTCGACGATCATCCCGTTACGGAAGCGTCCTTCTTTTTCATGCGTAATGACGAACCCTTGCAGCTGTCCATGCTTATAGAGGGCGGTCATCTTATAGGGATGGACAGGATGGTCGAAGTAGCGCCAGTTCAAGTACGCGGCATCACGGACGACGAGTCCGTCCGCCGTATGTTTCGTCTCTTCAGCCAGGTTATCGAACGCTTGGTCGCACCGGGTGATCCGTTTTACCTCATAGCCGTGCGGTGTTTTTTTCGACTGCCGGAACATTCCATATACACGGTCCAGCGGCTTGAGGACTTTCAATGGGGACAGCTTGGAAGCGAGCAGGCTGACAGGCTTCTGCACATACATCCAGCGCGGCATATCCGTCAGATGGCTCGCACCGGTGTAGCGCAGGAATAATTCCTTCGCTTTCGGGGCAGGAAAACCATACAGGTATGTGATGCCGGCTTTGCGTCCTTCTTCGATCAAGGCGTCATTCAAGTGTTTGTAGATGCCTTTGCCGCGGGCATCGGGATCCACCATCGTGTCGACACGGACACCGACCGTTTCGATGCATCCTTTGATGTAGGCGCTCATCAGCCATAAGCTGATGTGGCCGAGGATCTTCCCGTTTTCCTCGAAGACGAGGATGAAGGGTTCTTTATGTTTAGGGTTTTGTTTGAATTTCCATTCCCAGGCGTCAAGAGGACGCTCCTGGTGGAAGGTCTTTTGAAAAAGGGTCTGAATCTGGGATTCATCGCCTGGTTGATAACGGCGGACTGCCATAATGCTTCTTTCCTTTCCGTATAAAAAAATACTTCCCAAAGTATAACAAAGAACGCCCGTGGATGGCAGAAGGTCTCTGTTACAAGTTCGTGACGTTTCATTAAATCCCGATGGCATTCAAGCGACATTTTTATCTCAAGATAGAACTCTGTCATAAAATCAGCTATAATGGAAGGTAATGTCATGGAACGTTTGACCGTGTACGGCTGACGGGTATTAGATGATGTCGAAAGCATTGCATAAACAGGTTCTCACCCCTCTCCATCACCGGCAGACGTCATAAAGATAGGAAGTTGTCGAATGATATAAGGAGAAGGGCTGCGGAATCATTCAAAAAATACATGATAAAACAATAGATCTAAGGAACCGCATCTTGATTATGGATGGGCCAGAGAAAGGGAGTATTGTTGTATGAAGAAGTCACTATGTGTAGTCGGATTAGGATATATTGGTCTTCCTACATCCGTCATGTTCGCCATTCACGGGCACAAAGTGCATGGAGTTGATGTGAATCAGAAAGCTGTCGACATGATTAATGCCAAGCAGCTTCATATAGAAGAGAACGGTCTGCAGGAACGCCTGGAGGAAGCGGTTGACGCCGGTAACTTCAAAGCGGCGGTGGAGCCGGAAGAGGCCGATGTTTTCATCATCGCCGTCCCTTCCCCGATCCGCGAAGATAAAACCGCCAACCTCGATTATGTACGTAAAGCGACAGAGGCGATTGTCCCTTACGTACGCGAAGGCAACCTTGTCATTTTGGAATCCACCGTTCCTCCACGTACCGTCGAAGACGTGATGCTTCCGGTCCTTAAGGACACCGGTCTTGAAATCGGAACTGATTTGTTCGTTTCCCATTCCCCGGAGCGCGTCATTCCAGGGAAGGTCTTCCAGGAGCTGGTCGAAAACGACCGGATCGTCGGCGGAATCAATGAAAAATCCTCCGAAATGACGAAGGATCTTTACCGTTCTTTCGTTAAAGCGAATATCCACTTGACGGATGCGACAACAGCGGAAATGGCCAAGGTCATTGAAAATACGTACCGCGATGTGAACATTGCATTTGCCAATGAGCTCGCCTTGATCAGCGACCAGATCGGTGTCAACGCATGGGAAGCGATCAAGCTTGCCAACTATCACCCGCGTGTGAACATCCATACACCCGGCCCGGGTGTCGGCGGTCACTGTATAGCTGTGGATCCTTGGTTCCTTGCTGAAATCCAGCCGGATCTTTCCCAGATGATCCAGCTGTCCCGGAATACGAACGATAACATGCCGGTGTACACAGCCAATCAGATCGAGAAGCTGATGAAGGACCAGTTCATTCAGGATCCGAAAGTGGCCTTGTTCGGCTTGTCCTTTAAAGCGAACATCGATGACCAGCGTGAAAGTCCGTCCTTGAAAGTGATTCTTGAGCTCGTTGAAAAAGGAATCAGCTTCAAGACGTTCGATCCGCATATTAAAGAAAACGTCGCCTCCAACCAGACACAGGATATGGATGAAGCGCTTGAAGGAGCGGACATCCTTGTCATTCTGACGGATCACGATGAATTCAAGAAGCTCGACCCAGCCTACATCAAGAGTAAGATGAACAACCGCGTCGTTTATGATACGAAGAACGCCCTGAACCTCGATAACTGGACAGAAGCCGGTTTTATCGCCAAGCGTCTGGGTGACTCCAAAAACGGATAAAGATCAGGTGAAATCATGAAGGAAAAGTTTTTAGGTGTAGACGTCAGCAGCCACTCGTACGAGCAGCTGAAGCAGAATGTATTGGATGATATCAATGAAAAGCGCCAGTCTTTCATTGTGGCGATCAATCCGGAAAAGATTTTGAAAGCCCAGGAAGATCAGGATTTAAAGGCGCTTTTGAACAAAGCGACGTACCAGATTCCCGACGGTGTCGGCGTTCTTCTGGCTTCCAAGCTGAACAAAGGCGGCATCAAGGAACGTGTAACCGGGATTGATATGCTGCTTACCCTTTGCGAGCAGGCTGCAGACAACGAAAAGTCCGTCTTTCTTTACGGGGCGAAACCCGGCGTTGCAGCGGAAGCGAAGGAAAAGCTCATCGATCAGTATCCGAACCTCCACGTTGCCGGTGTACTGGACGGTTATGAAAAAGATGAACAGAAGGTCATCCAGACGATCAATGAGTCTGGTGCCGATATTCTATTTGTAGCCCTCGGCAGCCCCCGTCAGGAGTATTGGATCGTCGATCATATGAAAGAGCTCAATGTCAGCATTTTCCAAGGTGTCGGCGGCTCCTTCGATGTCATTTCCGGCCGCGTCAAGCGCGCCCCGGCGCTTTTCCAGCGTTTCGGTGTGGAATGGCTCTACCGGCTGATTTCTGAGCCGTGGCGGATTAAACGCCAGATCCGCCTTCCATTGTTTCTGCTGAAGGTATGGAGAGATAAGTAAAAAGAAAAAGCAGCGGTGCTTGCACCGCTGCTTTTTTATGTGGACGGATTTCGTGATGATGGAAGCAGGGGGCTTTCATCACCGTTAGAAAAAAGGGGAGGTGGAAGTAGTTCGATCCTTCTACGTGATTTCTGTTACTTTTGAACTTAAAAAGTTAAAATTGCGCAAAGATACGCCGAGGTATGTTGTTTGCCGTCGAATCCTCTTATATAATGAACATATTATTCTCGTAGAGGCTTATTTTGGAAATACATAGAGAATCATGTAGAAATTTTTCGGAATTTCTTCCCGAATATTTAACCCTTTCGACAAATAAGCCGATATACAAACTACCGGCACGTATTCATCCATCGGATCGAATGACCATGAAAGTTTGCATCATTAGACACACTACTACCCTATTGACTATATACCCGACTAAACAAACCAGCAAACCTACCATTATATACGATTGAATCACACTTTTTATGGGATCAGAGCCAAAACAAAAGGAGGGGACTGCTCCGCTAAAATCGCTGCATGAAACCATATATCACTGTCCGTCCACTTTAGACTCTAGCTATCTATGATTCATATTATGCAGGAGGTTCATATGAAAAAAACACATATAGGCGGCTTCTTTTTGCTGTTCGCACTTTTTGTCATTTACCCGGCCCAGGCACAGGCTGAAAAAACAGTTATCCTTGATCCGGGTCATGGAGGAAGGTTCTCCGGAACGACCGGATATTCCGGTATATCCACGGGTTATTATGAGAAGCACTTCAATTTGGAAATGTCCAAAGAAATTAAGGAAGAGCTCGAGGATGCCGGCTACGACGTACATATGACACGCACAGATGACAGCCATTTTGCCTGGAATCTGCACGATGATCTGCAGGCGCGTCTGGATATCGCCCACGACGCGGTGAATGGAAACAATGATAACTCAATCTTTTTGTCTGTGCACTCGAATGCACTTCCATCCAACCCGTATATGAGAGGGTATGAAACCTATTTCTTTGATATTGATGAAGGGATTAACAAGACCTATCCGCCATCCGAGGAGCAGATCGAATATTCACCGGAAAGTAAGCGGCTGGCTTACACCGTCCATGAAAACATTCTTGATGGAGCCCCGTTGAAAGAAGGGCGCGGCCTTGTCCCATCCGACTTGTATGTTACACGGAACGCCCACATGCCGGCAGCTCTTTTAGAGTTCGGTTACATGTCCAACCCGGATGAAGAAGCCCTGATTAAAACATCGTCCTTCCAGCAGAAAGCAGCGGAGGCTGTCGTTGACGGTGTCAATGCCTATTTCCAAGTGTATGAAGTGTACGACATGGACGGCGAACGGCTTGAAATCTTTTATGATCAACAGGACGCGATCGATTACGCCAAAGACGAAGCCAACGTCTATGTTCTTGATAAGTACACGCAGGAAAAAGTCTATGATAATACGAAAAAACGGTATGGCGCTTATCATTCCAACCAGTCTTCTGTAACGAAGCTGTTCGTGAAAAAAGAAGACGCCATCGACTATGCCGATGACTGGAAGAATATGCGCGTCGTTGATAACGAAGAAGGCGAAGTCGTCTGGAGCAACTACTTGGACAAAAACTATGTCGTCGAGCATTCCAACAAAGGGGCCCTGTACGAATCCTACAACCTTGATGATGCTGTCACTTATGCGGTGAAGTGGAAAAACACATCTGTTTTGGATCAAGCCCAGGACGAAGTGATCTGGAGCAACTATCTGGATAAAGACTACACGGTTTCCCATTCTGACAAAGGTGATCTGAAATCCTTCTACCGCGAACAGGAAGCGGTCGCCTATGCCGAGCAGTGGAAGAACACGAAGGTAATGAACGATGGAGATGTGGTCTGGTCCAATATGGATGACAGCTACAACTATTCGTTTGAAACGACTGTACTTGCCGGTAAAGACCGGATGAAGACAGCGATTGAAGTGTCCAAGCAGCTGTATCCGAATGGGCTGGACGGAGAAAAAACGGTCGTCCTTGCGACAGCGTTTGAGTTCGCCGATGCCTTGTCTGCCGGTCCGCTCGCTGCTCAGTATGACAACGCTCCGATTCTGTTGAACCGTGACGATGAACTCAGTGACGATGTGAAACAGGAACTGCAGCGGCTGAATACGAAAAACGTCGTTATTCTGGGCGGGACGAACGCCATCTCTGAAGGCATTGAAAAAGAGCTGAAGCAGAGCTATAACGTCGACCGCATCTCAGGATCCACGCGTATCGAAACGAATCTTGAAATCAATGAAAATCTGAAAGGCGCAGAAGGTGTGTTTGTTGCATCAAGCACCAGCTTCCCCGATGCCCTGGAAGCCTCCTCTGTCGCAGCAGCCAATGGCTGGTCCATCGTTTTGACAGGAGAAGATGAAATCAGCAGCGACAGCTTGAAGTACTTGACCGGGAAAGAAGTCGTGATTCTCGGCGGAACCGCTGTAGTTTCGGAAGATGTTGAAAAACAGCTTGTCGAGGCGAACGGAGCGGATCGTGTGGAGCGTCTGTCCGGAGCGACCCGTTATGAAACCGTTGCGGCTGCGCTCAAGTACTTCCAGGATGACATGAATTCCGATACCGTCCTTGCGGCGACAGGTAAGAACTACCCGGATGCGTTAACAGCTTCGGCGCTGTCCGCGAGAACGTCCGCACCCCTCGTACTCGTTGGGGACAAGCTGAACCCTGAGCTTGAAAAACAGCTCGATCTATACGGCGGGGAAAACGTCGTCGAACAGCTTCAAGTCATCGGAGCTGTCGTGGATGAGGACAGCCAGAAACAAATCGCTGACCACTTAAACTAAATCAATCAGTACTTTTTTGAACAAAGGAGAGGGATTGGATGAAGAAACTCAGCTTTATCGCCCTGTTCTTTGTTCTTCTGCTTTCAGCCTGTTCCGGCACCGATGTCGACCAGGCTGAACAGCTGGAAGAACCAGAGAACAGTGAAACGGAACCAACGGAAGAAGAGACCCCATCAGAAGACACCTCGTCAGAAGAAACCCCTTCAGAAGATACGAAGGAAGAAGCAGAACCTTCTGAAGAGGAACAGACGGAAGAGGCTCCTGAGGAAGAAGCGCCTGCAAAAGAAGAAGCGCCGACCGAAGAGGAATCTGACGTTGAAGAAAAGGATCCATCAGAGGAAACCGCTGCAGAGGAACCGACAGAAGAAGAACAGCCGGAAGAAACGACGGATGAAGACGAAGATACTGTCTCTTCCGCATCCGATGACTCGGAAGAAACTGAGGAAGCAGGCTCCTCCGCCGGTCTGAAGGCGTACATGCCGAAAGGGCCGATGACGAAAACATTCACACAGAACGAAGATTACAAAGTGAAACATGAAGTGGTGGATGTGAACGACCGCTTCGTCCAGCAGATTGTGACGTTCGGAGACATGGTGACCCTGCAGATTCTTGAATTCACAGAAGGCAGAATTGCTGTTGTCTACCAGGAGTCCAACCCGGAGGATACGTCCAGTCAGCTTGATTCATTTGAAGCGCATGAAACGATTGATGTTCTTGTTGATGCCACCGGCAGCTCCGCGAACTTCCAGATTCTTGATGAAGCTCAGACGACTGCTACGCCTTATGGAGAATTTGAAAATGTGTTCGTTGTTCAACGAACGTCCGGTTCCAAGGTGACATCGATGTACCACTATGCCCCTGAGTACGGCCTGATCCGTGAAAAGGTCGAGGACAAAGGGGACAACGGCTATACGATGACATCAGAACTGACGGAGATTCAGGAATAAAAAACGATAAAAGGACGGATGAGTGTGAAAAGACTATTAACATGCATTTCTGCTTTTCTATTGGCCTGCCTGACCGCCCCAGCCTTTGTTAGTGCAGAAGATTCCAACACATGGGTCGTCGAGGAGAGCGAAGCTTCCTTTGAAATCAATGACTCTGTGACCGCTGACGTTGAAAACAAAGAACTTGAAACGAACCTTTCTGTAACCAAAGAAGGGAAAGAACTGCTTGAAGAAACGACACAGCTCAGCACGATTACGGATCTTATTCTTGTTGAAGAAACGCTCGTTGTCGTTTATCGCGCCGACGGGTCAGCTCAAAGTTTGTTCTTTGATGCGTACAACTTGTCTAATGGAAAGATAGTGTTCGAATCCGAAGCCTATGACCGCTCGACATTCGAACTGTCCGGAGAAGAACTTATGATACAATATCCGATTCTTGATGAAGACAGCATCGATACAGAGCCGGAAGCCCTGGCGGAAGATGCGTTCACGATTGCCGGCGGTGACGTGACGAAAGGGAAAACAGAGGAAAAAATGTCTCTGCAGAACACGGTCACATCTCAAGCCGCGGTCAATGAAAAATATAAGAATCCGAGCTATGCCGAAATCAACCGCATCTTGACCGAAGAAGCCGAAAATTTCGATATTCCCCCGGAAATAGTCAAAGCGATTGCCTATCAGGAAAGTGGCTGGCAGCAGTACTGGGATCCGGGCCGCACGCCTGTCACCCATTATCAAAATTCCTGTACGCCTTCAAAAACACGAGGAATTGCCTGGGACGGAACGAACCTGAAGCTTGGTTATGACTGTATCGGAATCGGCATCATGCAGGTGTCCGACTACCGCTTCATTGAGAACGACCAGGAAAGAAAAGAAGAAGTGTACAAGCTTTCCACTGATATCCGCTACAACATTCGTGAAGGGCTGAAGATTCTTGAGTCCAAGTGGAACTATGCCAACTACGATCTTATTCCTACGGTCAATGACGGCGACCGTGATGTGATTGAAAACTGGTATTTCGCTATTTTAGCTTATAACGGCATTTCCGAGCGTAACAACCCGATTACGAACGGGTATATTGCCTATCAGGAAAAGATTTATGACCGCATGCGCAACTATGGATTGTTTAACGTCACCCCATTCCCGACGCACAAGCTGAACCCTTATCAAGACGGCATCATGCGTTTTGAAGAAAGCAACGTGGAAACAACCGGACCTCTTCATACGACGAAGCATGATTTCGGTACGGGGGAAAAAGTATACGTAACCGCAGGAAGTCTAAATGTGCGCAAAGCACCAAACAGTACAGTTGTCACAAGCCTGAAACGCGGCGAGCAGGTCACAGTGACCGGCGCCCCGGTCGGCTATGACAGCAACACCCAGCACTGGGCATGGTACCCGGTGAAAACGACAAGCGGGAAAACCGGCTATGTCGCCTCCAGCTACCTGTCTGCCACCCAGGAGCCGGACAGCTACCGTCTTTCCGGGATCAACCGTTATGAAACAAGTACCGCCCTGTCCAACTACGGCTGGCACTGGAACGAACCGAATGTCGCAGTGATCGGACGCGGGGATCTGCCGATCGACTCCCTGACTGGAAGTGTACTGGCCGCTTATCACAACTCTCCGCTTCTTTTGACACAGACGGACCAGCTTCCAGCAACCGTGGAAAAAGAACTGGAACGTATGGACCCGACGAAGATTTACCTTCTTGGAAGTGAAGGAGCGGTTTCCGCTTCTGTTGAAAACCAGCTGAAGCAGAAATACGGCTCTTCGAATGTCGAGCGCTTGTCCGGAGCCAACCGCTTCGAAACCGCTTATGAAGTGGCCGACGAAGTAGCGGATGAAGTGAACGTCGATGAAATCTTCATCACAACCTCTGATGAAACATCAACGGACGCCCTTTCCATCGCCCCATATGCCGGCGATGAGAACACACCGATCCTTCTGACACTGCCGTACAAGCTTGAAGACAACGTCATCAACTTCATCCGTGAAAACGGCGTGGAAAAAGCGACAATTGTCGGCGGTACAGGGGCTGTCCACCAGACCGTTGAGAACCAGCTGAAAGGTATCGTCGACACGGTCGAGCGTGTGAGCGGACCTGACCGCTACAGCACAAGCGTGCAGATTGCCGAGAAGTACTTCAACGACCACCGCCTGGAAGAGGTGTTCTTCGCCCAAGGGGAGGAAGTCGTCGATGCTCTTGCCGGCTCACCGCTCGCCGCTTCCTACGAAGCACCGATTCTTTTGACGAGAAAAGACAACGTACCATCAACCGTGAAGAATTACTTGAACCATCTGCCGATCAGCCCGGAGAACTACTACCTGGGTGGAAATGCAGCCATTTCCGAAGAGGCCGAGGTGGAGCTGGAAAGTATCCGCCGCTGATATAATAGAAGAAAACCGGCTGTTCCCTTGAGGAGCAGCCGGTTTTTTTGCGTTGGCGGGGGGTGTGCGGGTGGATATCGGTCGGAGCGCGGATATATCAGTCAAATCCGCATTATATCGGTCGAATCACGGATATATGGGTCGCCACCCCTGCGCAGCCGCCGCCCTTCATAGCACATATCAACGAAAATCCGCCGATATCAATGATTCTGCGGATATATCAATGATTATCCGCATTTATCAATGATTATCCGCGTATATCGATTATTCGGCTCATATATCAACGAATTCCACGATAGATCGACAAACCCACATCCCCGCCGATCCACCTCAACCCCCACCCCACTCAGGTCGCATGAGCTTCTGCCCATATATGGAAAAGATATGACTAGACGATTACGATTCGTTTAAGGTTATGGTAAAATCAACAAGTATGGATTATAGTGTTACATAGCGAAATTTGTTTGATTTTAGCAAACGTGAAAGAGGTATTTGTGTGAAATCTAAATTAGGTTTAGCGAGCATACTGTTTATCGGCGCCACTCTGATCCTGAAAGTCTCCGGACTGATCCGGGACATGGTCATCGCCTACTACTTCGGGGCAAGCTACGTGGCGGATGCGTACCTGGCTGCCTTCATTATTCCGAATATGCTGATTTTATTCATGCAGAACGGGATGAAGAATGCGCTCGTTCCGAGTTATATCCAGGCGGCGGAGGAACAACGCGGCCGCTCGCATCTGGGACAGGTCTTCAAAGGAACCGCCGGACTTGCTCTTGTTCTTTCGATTATCGGAATGGCCATCGCACCGGTGCTGATTCCCCTCTTGTATCCGGATTTCAGTCCGGAAGCGAGTCAGATCGCCATCTGGGTGACGGTCATCTTCTTTGCGTGTATATCGTTCGTCGGCATGAACTCGGTGCTGGAGGCGTTCTTTGACGCGGAAAACAAGTTCTCCCTGTCGATCGTTTCTCAAATCATCGTCATTTTAAGCTCGATTGCCGGCGCATTCCTATTCGCCAACCAAATCGGGGCGTACTTGCTGGCGATCGGTTATGCGGTAGGTACCGTCCTATCCCTCATCTTCAAGGCGTTCATCGTCGTTCCGCAGAAGTCGTTGACGCTGAAAGAGAAATTCGACTGGCCGGAAGTGCGCCAGTTTTATTGGATCTTCCTGCCTGTAGGACTGACGGTTATGGTCGGCCAGGTGAACCTGCTTGTCGGCTCGGTCTTTGCCAGCTACCAGGGCGAGGGAGCGGTCATGTACATCAATACGGCGAAGAACTTCGTGCACATGCCGCAGGCGATCTTCGGGGTGACGATTGCAACGATTATCTTCCCGTTATTATCTAAAGCGATTACAACGAACGATACCGGGCAGTTTAAAAAGGGTATCGAAAAAGGGCTCACAACGATGTACCTCGTGTTGATGCCGTCGATCATCGGCATGATGCTCTTGATGCCGAACTTGATCGAGCTGTTGTATGAAGGCGGTGCCTTTGATAACAAGGCGACCGAAGCCACGACCCAGGTCGCGTATTTCTACTTCGGATCCGTCCTGTTCTTCAGTCTCAACAACATCATCAACAAAGGCTTTTATACTATGAAAAAGGGCCACCTGATCCTCATGATCAGTGTCGGTTCCATCTTATTGAACGTCGTCTTCAACTTCGTGTTTGCCGAATGGCTCGGCTACCTCGGCATCCCGCTTGCGGCATCTGTGATGGCGCTCTTCTATACAGGGGCATGCCTCATCGTTTTCACAAAGCTTGTCGGTGGACTCAACTTCAAGTCCATCCTCATCGATTACGCGAAAATCACAGCCGCAGCCGCGCTTATGACGGGAGCCGTCCTGGCCGTCAAACCGCTGATTACAGGTCTTCCCAACCTATTCATTATTATCATCGTCGCCGTAGTCGGCGCGGTTGTCTTTGTCGGATCCGCTTTTGTTATGAAGTCGGACGCCTTTATGTTTCTACTCCATAATGTTACGAAACGGAAAAAGAAAGGAGCAACGTCATGAGTCGTAAAGAATTGTTCATGAACGCGGTGCGTCCGGTCAACGCACCGATGACGAAATTCATCCTCGGCCGTCACTATAACGCAGACCTGATGGCGCTGAAAAATGAACCGGTCCAGAAGGTGCTCGTCCTCGCGCCCCATATGGACGACGAAACGATCGGGCCGGGCGGCACCCTCCGCCAGCACGCCGATCAGGGAGCAGAGGTCCATTGTGTGTTCATCACGGATGGAGCGAGCAGTGTTTCTGAGATGAGTGCGGAGGAGCTGAATGCCAAGCGCCGCCAGGAGATTGACAAGGTCAAAGACATCCTCGGACTGACGGACGTCGCCTACTTGAATCTTCCGGACGGCGGTGTATCAAGCACCCCGGATGCGATTCAATACTTGAAGGAAAAGATCGAAACCCTGAGCCCGGACATCATCTACACGACGCCGTTCATTGATGCGCATACCGATCACAGCGCTACCGCCAAACTGCTCAGCGATACGCTGAAGCGGATGGATAACGTACGCTCGAAAATCCGCATGTATGAAATCAACTGTGCCTTCCCGCCGGATTCGATCAACTGCCTCGTCGACACGTCCGAGCAGCATGAGAGGAAAGTGGAGGCGACGGAAGTGTTCGATTCCCAGGCCATCGCTTTTGACGGCTTCCTGGAGCTGAACCATTACAAAGGAAAACTGGCGTCTGATCCTGTAGAGACTGCGGAGGCGTTCATCGAATGGGACAAATCCAACTTCGTGAAACACGTCGATGTGCTCGATCAGATGGGCTATGATTTCCCGGAGAAGTTCAAGCAGGTCAACCGTACCGATACACTGCTGTGGGCGATTTTCAAAAACTACGCCATGAAGAAGGATTTGTACCGCAAAACCATCAACTAATCATCATAGAAAAGAGGTGTCCCCCATGCCTATCCCATGGAGAAAACTATACTTCGTGTTCGTCGCGCTTGCGCTTTTCTTCATCGGCGCAGCTCTCGATAACACGGTGATCGATCTACTGATCATGCTGTTCTTCGCCGGCTACGCACTCTTCAAGCCGAAGAACTCGCTGCTGATCTTATTTACGTATTTCCCGATCCGCCCGTTTCTGCTGGAATTCAACCCGGCATTAAAAGGGATCGGCGACATCATCATCTTTGCGCTTTTATTCCGTGTCCTACTCATGTACCGCAAGGATTTAAAAAAGCTGTTCCAGTTCTACTGGTTTGAATACGCCTTTTTCGGCTTCCTTATTGTCGGAGCGGTATCGGCGTACCTGACCGGTGTATCCCTGACAGCGATCATCTTCCAGATACGCGGCTTTCTGCTGTTTTACCTCGTGTTCTACATAGCAAGAAGGCTGCACATTACGAAGGAAGACATCAACAAGTTTATTCTCACGACGCTGATCATGACCTTCCTGATCTGTATCCACGGCATGGTTGAAAAGCTGTCCCTACGCGGCGTCTTTCTCCCGCAGAGCTGGCAGGATATGCCGCTGTCTGCAACGAACCGGATCCGTATTTACGGAATGACAGGAAACCCGAACGTGCTGGCGTATTACCTGTCCTTTTCCATCATCATCATCATGTACTTCCGCAACCGTTTTACAGGCAAATGGCTGTGGCTCACCTACGTTTCCCTTGCCTGCCTGTTCGGCGTCTGGAGTCTCACGTATTCACGTGGAACATGGATCGCGTTCGCACTTGCGCTTGCGATTTACGTTGTTGTAGCAAGAAAGTGGAACTTCCTGAAGCCGCTGCTCATATCGCTCGCCGCCGGTGTAATTCTTATCGCTGTGCCGGTCAGTATCGGAACGTCGATCGTCGAGAACACCGACTTCGGAAAAGAGAAGAAAGAGAAGCAGTCGCAGTATGACGACAGTGAAGGAAGCTTCAAAGACCGACTCGGCTCAACGATCGATAAAGAAACACGTGAGCAGTCGAGCCAGTCCGGACGTATTTGGATTGTCAGCAAAGGCTTTGAAATTTATCTCGATCATCCGATCATCGGGACCGGCTTTGCTACGTTCGGGGACGGGGCGACATTGAGCTATGATTCACCGATCTACGATGACTACGGCATTGAACGGGAGTTCTTCTCGGACAACCAGTACATCCAGATCATCACCCAGACAGGGGCCGTCGGTGTCATTTTATTCGCCATCTTCCTGCTGAACATGCTGTACCACATTTGGAAAAAGCGGAACGAAACGCTGCTCGGTCCGGTGCTCCTCGCTGTTCTGCTTGCGGCCTATGCCGCCGGGATGGTGTACAACATCTGGGAAGGCGATTCGTTCACGATCTTCTACTTCGCCATGCTCGGCTACCTTTTGAATATGCGGCCGGAGCATGAATATGACCTCTAATCGAGGAGGGCGCTTATGAGTAAACGTGTGCTCGTCATCAGCAACATGTATCCGAGTCACCGCACACCGACGTACGGCATTTTTGTGAAAAATCAGGTGGAGGCCCTGAAGGAAAAAGAGATCTCCGTTGATACCGCCGTCAACCGTGATAACCGCGGAGGGAAAGGCAGCCTCATCCGCAAGTATGTGATTTGGCTTTTGAAAATCCTTGCCCGCTTCATTACGAAAGGGCGGTCGTATGATGTCGTGCATGCGCACTACATCTTCCCGAGCGGCCTGCCCGGACTGTTGTTCAAGAAGCTGTTCAAAACGAAGCTGATCGTCACCTCCCACGGCGGTGATCTCGATCAGATGGCGAAAAAAAGCGGCCTGATCAAGAAGCTGACGAAAAAGATCCTTCATGAAGCTGATCACGTCATCGTTGTGGGCAAGGCATTGAAATCGGAAGTGATCGACGGCTTTGGGGTCGCGGAAAACAAGGTGTCCCTCATTAATATGGGGGTCGACCGCCGTGTCTTCCAGCCGGTCGACAGTACCGAAGCGAAAAAAGAACTCGGGCTGAACCCGGATCATTTTCACATCCTGTTTGTCGGCAACCATATCAAGGCGAAAGGGCTCACCGAGCTTCTGGAAGCCGTACAGAACATCCAGAAGCAGAATAAACAAGTAGAGCTCCACCTCGTTGGAAGCGTCAAAGAAGAACGTTACCTCCAGGAATTGAAAGAGAGCGTCCAGCAGGAAAACAGCTCCCTCGTTCATTTTCACGGACCGAAAGACCAGCAGACGGTCGCCACATGGATGGCAGCGGCGGATGTGTTCACCCTGCCGTCCTACATCGAAGGCTTCGGTCTCGTCGCTCTTGAGGCGATGTCGTGCCACACCCCTGTGGTCGGGTCCGATGTCGGTGGTCTTTCCTACCTGCTGGCGGATGATCACGGTGTGCTCGTTGAGCCGAAGAGTGTGTCTTCCTTACAGGCCGGCCTGCAGCGGGTGATGGAGGATGAGCTCTTGCGTAAGCGGCTGATCGAGAACGGCGAACAGGCAGCCGAGGAAAGCGATACGGAGCGGCTGCTAAATGAAATCATTGATCTTTACAACCGTGCATAGCCTGCCGGTTTAGATGAACCATAAGGAAGGGAAGCGGACGACGGCTTCCCTTTTCTTTCACCTCGTTTAAGGTGGATTACTTACATAATCCTCTGACATGTTTTATACTATAGGCGGTGTAAATGAATCGTACAGAGAAACAGGAGGTAACAGGAAAATGGACGAACAAAGCAACCAAAGTCAGCTTGGAATCGATTCCGCTCAGCTTATGGATGATATGACTTTCGTATTATTCGGAGCCAGCGGCGATCTTGCCAAACGTAAAATCTATCCGGCTTTATACAATTTATATGTCGAAGGAAAAATGCCGTCCTCTCTATCTGTCGTAGGCTTAGGCCGCCGGCCGTATTCCCAGGAGGACTTCCGTGAAATCATCAAGGAGTCGCTGTCTACGTTCTCCCGTAGAGAAGCGGATCCCTCCCATATGGAAGAGTTTCTGGAAAGCTTCCGCTACTTCATCTTTGACGCAATGGAACCGCAGTCGTACGCCGACTTGAAGGCTTTCATTGAAGAGCGTGAAACAGAGAAATCCATTCCACAGAACCGTCTGTTCTACTTATCTGTGGCGCCGAGCCTTGTCGAGCCGATTACGGCATCGCTTCAGAAGAGCGGCATCACAGAAACCGACGGCTGGAAAAAGCTGATCGTGGAGAAGCCGTTCGGCAGTGACCTGCATACCGCCCGTCACCTGAATGCTGAATTGAGAAAAGCGTTCGATGAAGAAGAAATCTTCCGCATCGACCACTACTTAGGCAAGCCGATGGTGCAGAACCTGGAATCGTTGATCCGTCCGAACCCGATTCTGAAATCCTTGTGGAACCATGACCAGATTGCCAACGTACAGATTACCGCCAGTGAAACCGTCGGTGTCGGTACACGTGCGGGTTATTACGATAAATCCGGAGCGATCCGCGATATGGTGCAGAACCATTTGTTACAATTAGTGATGATGACCGCTCTTCACCACCCGGAAAAGCTGTCCGCCAAGCAAATCGAAGAGAAGAAATCGGCGATCATGCAGGCACTGCGTCCGGTTGATGAGGGCAATATCCAGCAGGATGTCGTCCGCGGTCAGTATGAAGCAGGCGAAGTGGACGCCCAGTCCGTTGTCGGCTATCACGAGGAAGATGGTGTCGAAGAAGGATCCAACAACGACACGTACTTCGCTGCCCGTCTGTACATCGATAACGAATACTGGAAAGGCATTCCGTTCTACATTCGTACCGGAAAGCGTCTTAGCCAGAAATCGACCCGCATCATCATCGAGTTCAAGAACGAAGTCGAGGATGAGCCGGATTCCGAAGGCGCTACATCCAACCTGCTTCTGATTGAAATCAACCCGAATGAAAGCATCGGTCTGCGCGTCAACCTGAAGGATGACGGCAACGAGAAATTCGAACCGGCCTACGTCAACTTCACGAAAAACCTGGATGAGCAGCCGGAAGCGTATGAAAACCTGTTGAATGACGCCATGGCAGGAAACGCCACGTACTTTGCGCACTGGAACGAAGTGGAGCTTTCCTGGCAGTGGATTCAGCCGATTCTTGAGGCCTTCGAAGCCGACGAGCTTCCGCTTCATACGTACAACGCTGGATCCCACGGACCGGAAGCAGCCGAGAAACTGCTGAACGAAGACGGTTATACCTGGTGGGAAGTATAAATTACGGATAGAGAAGGGGACTGATTGAAACATGGAGAAACAGAACATCGGTGTCATTGGTTTAGGAGTCATGGGTGCGAACCTTGCCCTGAACATTCAAGATAACGGATATAAAGTATCAGTGTACGACTACTGGACAGACCGTGTCGATGAGCTCGTCCAAAACAAAGAAAACACCGGCAACGTCAGCGGTGCCTACAGTGCCGAGGAATTCGTGGCTTCTTTGGAATCCCCACGTAAAATCCTTATGATGGTCAAAGCCGGTGAAACAACCGACAAAGTGATCGAAAGCCTTGTGCCTCACCTTGATGAAGGAGACATGCTGATCGACGGCGGGAACACGTATTACGAAGATACCGAGCGCCGTGCCGCCTACTTAGAAGAAAAAGGCATCCACTTCATCGGTACCGGCTTCTCCGGCGGAGAGGAAGGCGCGCGCCGCGGTCCTTCCATCATGCCCGGCGGACCAATCGAAGCTTACAAAGAAGTGCAGCCGATCTTCGATGCGATCGCAGCGAACGTTGAAGGTACAGCGTGTGCCGCCTACATGGGACTCGGCGGTGCCGGTCACTATGTGAAAATGGTGCACAACGGTATCGAGTACGGCGATATGCAGCTGATCTGTGAAGCGTACTTCATTATGAAGAACGTCCTCGGCCTGTCCGCTCAGGAACTTCACGAAGTATTCAAAGAGTGGAACGAAGGCGAGCTGGACAGCTACCTGATCGAAATCACAGCTGATATCTTCACGAAAGTCGACGAAGAAACAGGCAAACCGTTGGTTGAAGTGATCCTTGATACAGCCGGTCAAAAAGGAACAGGAAAATGGACGAGTAAGAGTGCCCTTGATCTAGGTGTACCGCTTCCGATCATTACCGAGTCCGTATTCGCCCGCTTCATCTCTGCAATGAAGGAAGAGCGTGCGAAGGCAAGCAAGTATTTGACCGGTCCTGAAGTGAACTTCACCGGCAACAAGGAAGAAGCGATCGAATCGATCCGCAAAGCGTTGTACATGAGTAAAATCTGCTCCTACGCGCAAGGATTCGCTCAGATGCAGTCCATGAGTGAAGAAAAGGGCTGGGACCTTCAGTACGGCGATATCGCCATGAACTTCCGCGGCGGCTGCATTATCCGCGCGCAGTTCCTGCAGAAGATCAAGGAAGCGTATGACCGTGAAGACCACCTGTCCAACCTGCTGTTGGACCCGTACTTCACAGACATCGCAACAACGTATCAAAAAGAGCTTCGCGAAACGATTGCGCTTGCAATCCAGAACGGTGTTCCAGTACCGGCGTTCTCCAGTGCGCTTGCTTACTACGACAGCTACCGCACAGAGAAACTCCCTGCGAACCTGCTTCAGGCGCAGCGTGACTACTTCGGTGCTCACACGTACAAGCGTGTCGACAAAGAAGGAACGTTCCATACAGATTGGATGAATATTTAATAAACAAAAACCCAGGCCAAGCGCCTGGGTTTTTTTATGCTGTCGAGAAATTATAGAGGCTCTTGTCGTGTTTACGGCCGCGCATCGCTTATCGGTGGATGCTTGCCGCGGGCCCGGCCTCAGCTAACTTGGTCAGGAAAACCACCTGTCCAAGTGGATCTTCGGCTCGTGCTGTTCCCGCAGGCGTCACCCCCGAACGCCTATCGTGTCATCACCGGTGCCCCCGCCCGTCGCCAGGGTTTTTGGTGTGTACATGTGTTAAAATGCCATTTTGTGGTATATAAGAACTATACAAATGATGGGAGATGAGGATATGAACGATAAGATGGCAGCAGGTTTCTGGGTGAGGCTGGGCGCAAGGGTCATTGACGGACTTTTAATAGGTATCGTTGTTGCGGCGCTGAACTTTATCATTTTTCAAGGCTTCAATCAGGACACTCCTGCTTTTAACTCCGTTGGAACCCTTTACTATGTTATCCTGCCGGCGCTGTGGGCCGGGTACACCTTAGGGAAGAAGGCCGTCGGCGTGCGGATCGTGAAACAGGATGGCACAGATGTAGGATTCGGCAAGATGATTTTGAGAGAAGTTGTCGGTGGACTTGTCTACATCTTAACCCTCGGCATTGGAGCGATCGTCAGTGCCTTTATGGTCGGGATCCGCGAAGACAAACGCGCCATCCATGATTTTATCGGCGGCACGTATGTGACGCATAGGGAACCGGAAACATCGGAAACAAGTCAGGCTGTTGAAAGCTCAAATATCTGAACATAAAAAAAGGAGACGACCTGAGGTCGTCTCCTTCTACTGTGGAAAAGTGTTGTCTTATACGTGTTTTATATCATTATTCACGTTCCGCTTATCGGTGGGTGCTTGCCGCGGGCCCGGCCTCAGCTAACTTGGTCAGGAAGACCACCTGCCCAAGTGGATCTTCGGTCCGTGCTGTTCCCGCAGGCGTCACCACCGAACGCTCCTCGTGACTTCAACAGCCTGAGGTTCGTTCTAAAGCTGTTTTTTATTCCGATTCTGTTTCTGTGCTTTCGGATTCCTCAGCTTTCTTTGCAAACACGGCACTGACCTGTTTGTTGCGGTTCATCTTTACGGACGTGCTGGCGCTCGATCCTGTGACGTCCCCTTCCCAGCGGACGAAGGTGTAGCCTTCATCTGGTACGGCCGTGACAGAAATGGACTGTCCTGCTTTCACCGTTTTATTGGACGCCTGTATCGTTCCTTCACCGATGACCGACATTGTCAGTGAGTAGCTCTCCGGCTCAGGCTCCGGTTTTGGCTCCGGCTTAGGTTCAGGTGTTGGTTCTGGATCAGGTTCGGGCTCTGGTTGAGGCGCTGCTTTTCTTTCAAAGTTCGCTGCCACAACCTTGCTGCGGTTCATCTTCAACGTGATGGAGGATGAGGAGGAACTGGCATCCCCGCTCCATCCGGTGAAACGCCAGCCATCCGCTGGAATTGCAGATAAGCTTACGTTCGTTCCATCTTTGAACTGGCTGCCAGACGCACTTTTCTGGATACGACCCTGGCCGTTAATCGCCACATTCAAGGAATAGGTTTCTACAGCTTCTGTCTGTTCTTCTTCCTCTTCCTCGGAATCCTCTTCGTCTGTTTCTTCATCCACTTGTGTAAAAACAGCGCGAAGCGTTTTGTCTTCATTCATCGATACAACGATATCAGAGGTTTCTGAAGTGAGTGATCCTTCCCAGTGATCGAATTCCCAGCCGTCAGCGGCACGGGCACGAAGCGACACTTTAGCGAGGTGTTCAAAATCTGTTTCCAACGTGTCCCGCACGACTTCGCCTTCTCCGGTCTTTGCCAGCGTCAAGGTGTGTTTGACAGGCTCAAAGACAGCTGTCACATTCATATGGTCTTCCACCGTAAGGTTAACTGAATTCACGGTACCATCAAGATCATTTTCCCAGCGGACGAATTCATAGCCTTGAGCCGGGTGAGCCTCTATTGTAATGTCTTCGCCGACACTATAGCTTTCCTGATCAGGATAGACCGTAACGGTTCCCTGACCCTGGGATTTTGTTTGAACGATTTTAGATGACCCTTCAACGAAAATGTCGATTTGTTCCTCAAAATCTTCTAAGCGGACGGTCAGTACATCCTGACCTTCTTCTACTGCAGTCAACGTGGCTGTCTGATCCTGCTGCACATCCAGTTCAAACAGCTGCTTTTCGATCGACCATTCGGGTTGGATGCTCATTTCTTCTCCGTCCGCATCATACCCGGTCACCGATAAGTCGAGGGTTTCTCCAACCGCAAGCGGTTCGATTTCCTCCGGTGTCACTTCAACCTCGTCCAGCAGCTGGTCTACGACTTCCACTTCTATATCTTCTGTGTAGGATTCCCACTCGGCAGTAACCAACACTTTACCGAGTTCCTCTGCAGAAAAAGTCGTCCCTGTGACACCTTCGACCGTGACCAGTTCACCAAGGCTGTCTTCTTCCTTCGTCCACTGCGCCTCAAGAGGAATGAACTTTCCTTCTTCACTCTCCCAGGCTAATTGCAGATCACGCTCATAGCCTTTCTGGACACGAGGTCTTTCCGTTTGTATGGAAATCTGTGATTCCAACGTTTCCATGGCTTGTTTGACAGCATCCGAATCGTTTTCACTGTATTTGATACCTTTTTCTAAGGAACTGTACGCTTTTTCTACATCCTGCAGCTGCAGCTGAATGTCGGAGGATTTTGTATACAGCTTTCCTTCTTCCGGTGTTTCATAAATCCCATCCGACAAAGTCTTTACAGCTTTTGAGGATTCCTTTACAGCGACAAAAGCATCCGCAAGTCCCAGTCTTGCATCTACAAATGCCGGGTCTTTCTCTAATACAGATTGATATAAGTCAATGGCTTCTTCATAGTTTTCCTCTTCCAAAGCTGTCTGGGCTTTTTCATATGTACTGTCCACAGAGTTTGCGCCAACGCCGTTCATAGTAAAAAAGACACCCGCACCAACAGCGAGCACTGCGATGACAGCAAGTATGAGCACTTTCTTGTTCAAATGGTTCCCCGCCTTTCTTTCATACATAGGTTAAATGTCTCTTCATTATACAGGAACAGATGAAAGATTTGGTAAATGTCCCGTTAATTTGTCTAATAGAGCAGAATGATAAACAATCAAATTAAGCGATTTGAACTAATTTCGACAAAATTCTAAATAATGGATAGCGTCATGCCGATACTTTAACAAGATGTGGTACAAGAGGTTTGTTAACATTTTGAAAAAATACGCAATCCTCCCTCTTTGAAAGAATAAGAGTGTGCTATAATGTTCCTATCTGTAAATTCGACAAATATTGGAGGTTTATTAATGGAAGAGACCATTTCCTTGAAAGAAATTTTCGAGGTGATCAAAAAAAGAGTGTGGCTGATCGTCGGCTTAGCGGCTGGAGCAGCGGTCATCAGTGCCTTAATTACATTGTTTGTTCTGACACCAACGTATCAATCATCGTCCCAGTTTATTGTGAACCAGTCCAGCAATCAAGACCAGAGTGCTGCTTACGATATCAATGAGATCCGCTCGAACGTCGAACTTATTAATACATACAACGTTATCATTCAAAGTCCGAGAATTCTGGATCAGGTGGCTGATGAATTGAACCTTGATATGACAGCAGGAACTCTATCCAGCAAGTTGTCTGTCACAAATGCCGAGCAGTCCCAGGTTGTGAACGTTACCGCAACGGACGAAAATGCTATGCTTGCGGCTGATATTGCCAATACAACGGTTGAAGTATTTAAGCAGGAGATTCCACAGTTGATGAACGGAGTAGATAACATTAATGTCCTGTCTACAGCTGAGGTGGGATCGAATCCAACACCGGTAAGCCCGAATACCGCTTTGAACATTGCGATTGCTTTAGTGGTTGGGTTAATGCTTGGTGTAGGCCTTGCCTTCCTACTGGAGTACCTCGACAACTCGATCAAGACTGAAACGGATATCGAAGATGCACTAGGTCTTCCGGTTATGGGTGTCGTTTCCACGATCACATCCGATGATACGGTGGATCTAGGGAAAGCACGGAAGTCAAAGAACCGCGTATCTGAAATGAGGGGTGAATCTGTTGGCACGTAAGAAGAAAGCAGCAGCAACGACGACAAATACAAGAGCGAAAAATCTAGTTACAAAGAACAATCCTAAATCTCCAATTGCCGAACAGTTCCGGACCATCCGGACGAACCTACAGTTCACATCCGTTGATAAAGACTTGGAAACGATGGTGGTCACGTCAGCCAACCCTTCAGAAGGGAAGTCAGTCACCACTGCCAACGTGGCTGTTGTCTTTGCCCAGCAGGGGAAAAGAGTCCTCCTCGTAGATGCGGATTTGCGAAAACCGACGATTCATTATACGTTCCGTGTACCGAATACGATTGGTTTGAGTAATTACTTGATTGGTGCACAGAAGGTATCTGAAATCGCTAATCATACCGACTTAAATAAGCTGGATGTCATCACATGCGGTCCCATTCCACCAAACCCATCAGAGTTACTTGGCTCTAATAAAATGAAGGAATTCATTGAAGAAGCCAAACAGACATATGACATGATCATTTTTGATACACCACCGGTTCATGCCGTCACCGATTCCCAGGTGCTTGGTAACTTCGTTGATGGAGTCCTTCTCGTTGTTCGTAGTAAACAGACTGAGAAAGATTCTGCAGTGAAAGCGAAGGAGCAGCTGGAACAGTCCCAGGCCAATATCCTTGGCGTCGTGTTGAACGACCAGGACATTAAGTCGAGCAACTACTACTATTATTATGGGCAATAAAAAAGAAGGTCTCAGGCCTTCTTTTTTTAATAGACTTACTGGTTATAACTTCAGTCACATAATTCTACAAAGTAATAACAAATGTCATTGTCTTGTTCTTCATATCCATGCTTATTCTTGATATAATCGTCGTTAGTTTGTAAAAAACTAGTTTGATAGGTTGGAATAAGAAAGGGGAGTTTACCATGATTGATATTCACAGTCATATTCTGCCTGGTGTAGATGATGGTGCTCAAACGATTGAAGAAAGTATACAGATGGCCAAAGCAGCGGTCGCCGATGGAATTACAACCATTGTAGCAACACCGCACCATAAAAATGGTACGTATGATAATTATAAACATGACATTTTGATTCAAGTGGCTGAACTGAATCGGACGTTTCAAGAACAGGGTATCGATTTAGAAGTGCTACCCGGTCAGGAAAACCGTATCTACGGTGAAATGGTTCAAGGACTAGAAGTAGATGAAATTCTAGCTATAGATGATAAGACGAAGTACGTCCTGGTAGAATTTCCATCCAGCTCTGTTCCGCGTTATGCCGAACAGCTCTTCTTTGACCTGCAGGTAGCAGGGTACACTCCTGTCATCGTGCATCCGGAGCGTAATAAACAGATCATAGAAAATCCCGACCTTTTATATTCCTTCGTTAAAAAGGGAGCCTACACTCAGGTCACCGCCGGCAGTCTCTGTGGACACTTTGGGAAGAAAATCAAGAAGTTTTCTGAGCAATTGCTGGAAGCGAACCTCGCTCATCTAATAGCCTCAGATGCTCATAATACAAAGACCCGCGGTTTCTGTATGAAAGAGGCCTACGAAGGGATCAATAAGAAGTTTGGAAATGATATGGTTTATTTATTGATGGAAAATGCAGAAGATGTGCTGGATGGTAAAGTGTTAGCATCTGAGCCACCTAAACATATTAAAAAGTCTAAATTTTTAGGTGTATTTAACCGCTAGTCTAATATAAAAAGGGCACATGGAACTATCTTGATTGTGTCCTTTTTCTTCTTTTGAATAATATCGAAAGCGTATTCATAACAAACTTTTACATTTTATATAAAAGTTATGTAAAAATCTGCGTCGCAGGTCTTCTTTTGGATGGAGGAAAATGGTACAATCAAATTTGTTACAAAAGAGTTACAGTTGTGGGAATTATCAGGGTTGCATCACAATTAGAAAAGAGGTAGCTTTCATTGAATAAACTTCCAAAATCAGTCGTCAAAACCATTCGATATATCAAATATGAAGCCCCAGAAGAAAAGTTATACATCTTACATAAAGAAATAGAGAAAGCCCTGATTCAAAGACAATTTAAAAAGGAGGAAGTTCATTGACCACTGCATATAGAAGAAGGCTGCTTTTATTAATTCTGATAGATTCACTCATTGTTTCCTTCTCCATCTATATGTCCCATTTTTTCCTTAATCCATATGTTGCTGTTTTTGATGGAGTTATGTTGGTTTTATCATTAACTCTGTTAGTTAGTCACCATTTATTTTCCAGTATTTTTGGGATGTATAAAAAGAAATGGCGTTACGCAAGCACGGAAGAATTGTTTGGCATTATATCTGTCGTTACGATGTCAATTATTACTGCTGCTCTTATACAGTTAATTTCTTACGGTGCTATTTATGAAAGAGCCCTTGTTGTTACTTGGATGTTACATATTTTGCTTATTGGCGGAGTCCGTTTCGCCTGGCAGTATTACAAATCCTATGGTTTTACAATTAACCCTAAGTTTAAAAAGGCTCGTCTCTTTAAAAAGGACCCTAGCCATCAGCGAACTCTAATTATTGGAGCAGGGTCTGCTGGCAGAATGCTTGCCAGGCAGATGATGAATTCAAATGAAGTAGATGCTGAACTTGTAGGATTCGTAGATGATGACTTCACTATGCATCATTTAACAGTTGCTAATCTTCCTGTATTGGGGAGTACAAATGAAATTAAAGCAATCGCAAGTGATTATCAAGTGAACCACATTGTCCTTGCAATGCCGTCTGTTGGTAATGATCGAATTAAAGAAATCATTACTGAGTCCAAGCAAGTTGTGAAGAATGTACAGACACTCCCAATGATAGAGGATATTGCCTTAGGTAATGTATCAGTTAACCAAATTCGAGACGTACAGATCGAAGACCTTCTAGGTCGTGAGCCTGTCGAACTCGATATAAATTCCATAGAAACGGAAGTAAGAGGGCAGACCGTCATGGTCACAGGTGCTGGAGGAAGTATAGGGTCCGAAATCTGTCGGCAGCTCGTCAAATTTGGACCAAAGCGCCTTATTTTACTTGGCCATGGGGAAAATAGTATTTATACCATTCATATGGAGTTAAAACAATACGATATAGATACCGAACTTGTTACCGTCATTGCAGATGTTCAGGACCGAGAGCGTATTTTTCAAGTTGTTCAAGATTATGCTCCATCTAACATTTATCACGCCGCTGCTCATAAGCATGTTCCATTGATGGAAGCGAACCCTAAAGAAGCTGTAAAGAACAACGTCATTGGAACAAAAAACGTTGCTGAAGCAGCTCATCATGCAGGAGTGAAAGCCTTTGTCCTCGTTTCCACAGACAAAGCAGTAAATCCACCTAACGTGATGGGCTCTACGAAACGAATTGCAGAAATGGTTGTGCAGAACCTTGGTCGACAAAGCAAGACAAAGTTTGTTGCTGTTCGTTTTGGTAACGTTCTAGGAAGTCGCGGTAGTGTTATTCCACTATTTAAGAAGCAGATTGCTGCAGGTGGACCGGTTACCGTTACCCATCCTGATATGACACGGTACTTTATGACAATCCCGGAAGCTTCGAGATTGGTACTTCAAGCAGGTGCTCTTGCACGCGGTGGAGAAGTGTTTGTTCTCGATATGGGTGAACCTGTGAAAATTGTTGATCTTGCAAAAAACTTAATCCATCTCTCTGGATTCACTGAAGAACAGATTCCGATTCAATTTAATGGCATTCGCCCTGGCGAGAAGATGTATGAAGAGCTTCTGAGTGATAAGGAAGTGAATAAAAAACCGGTATTTCCAAAGATCTTCATTGGTAAAACGTTAAATTTCAATTATGAACTTGTAGAATATCTTGTTTCACATTATCCCACAAGTAGTGTGGATGATTTGAAAAAGTATGTAATTGATTTGGCTAATAATAGATTACCCTCGAGAGAGAAGGTTGTTGAACGTATCTTATAAATGATTATGGAATTTAGCTTCACTTAAGCAAAAGTTAAATATTTTCTGCATTTGATAAGTTATATAAAACTAATATTCAAGTCAGTAGGAAGGAAGTTGTAATTGTGGGAGAACGTGTATTTTTGTCTTCCCCTCACATGAGTGAAGAGGGGTATGAACGACAGTACGTACAAGAAGCGTTTGATACAAATTGGATTGCACCTTTAGGTAATAATGTTAATCAATTTGAATTGGAATTAGCTGAAAGAGTAGGATCTAAAGCAGCTGCAGCTTTGTCATCTGGTACTGCTGCTATCCATTTAGCGTTGAAAGCAGCAGGGGTTCAGGAAGGGGATATTGTTTTTTGTCCAACATTAACCTTTTCTGCTACTGTAAATCCTGTAATTTACCAGAATGCTACTCCTGTTTTCATAGATAGTGATTATGAAACATGGAATATGTGTCCAAAAGCATTAGAAGAAGCTTTTGAAAAGTATCCTGAAGTTAAAGCGGTAATCATTGTCCATCTATATGGTTTATCTGCTGATATGGATAAACTAATGAATATCTGCAACAAGCATGGTGTAGATGTTATTGAAGATGCAGCGGAATCATTGGGAGGCTATTATAAAGGTCAACAAACTGGAACATTTGGAACTTATGGTGTCTATTCCTTCAATGGTAATAAGATCATTACAACGTCCGGTGGTGGAATGCTTGTATCGAATAATGAGTCAAAAATAGAAAAAGCGAGATTTTGGGCAACTCAATCTCGTGATCAAGCGAGGCATTATCAGCATAGTGAACTAGGGTTTAATTATCGTATGAGTAATGTAGTAGCTGGAATTGGAAGGGGACAATTAAAAGTATTAGATCAACGTGTTAGTAAAAAGAAATATATCTTTGAATTTTATAAAAAAGAATTAGATAGTCTGCCTGGGATTGATTTCATGCCGGTGAATAATTGGGATGAACCGAATTTTTGGTTAAGTACAATTATAGCTAATGGTCATGTTAAGCCTTTGGATATTATAAATGCTTTAGAAAAGAAGAATATTGAATCTAGACCAATATGGAAGCCAATGCATATGCAACCTTATTTTAAAGATTATGAAATGATTGGAGAACAGAAAGTTTCTGAGAATTTATTTTCAGAAGGTGTATGTTTGCCTTCTGATACAAAAATGACTGATGAAGATTTAACAATGGTTGTGGAAACTATTAAAGGGTTGTGGTTATAAATTGAAAAAAAATCAATCTAGTATTTATAGTAGTATCAATAAAAGAATAGGTGATATACTATTATCTATTCTCTTATTGGCATTATTATCACCATTATTCTTGGTGCTTTATATTTTATTAAGATCACAAATTGGTAAGCCGGTTCTGTTTGCTCAAAAAAGACCAGGATTAAATGGTGAAATTTTTACTATGTACAAATTTAGAACGATGACAAATGAAAAAGACGAGTTTGGTAATTTACTCCCTAATGAGTTAAGGCATACTAAGTTCGGGAAAATAATAAGGGGCACTAGTTTAGATGAGCTCCCTGAACTTATTAATGTACTAAGAGGTGATATGAGTTTGGTAGGGCCTAGACCGTTATTAGTTGAATATTTACCTCTTTATACCCAAAAACAATCACAGAGACACAATGTAAAACCTGGTATTACTGGGTATGCTCAAGTAAATGGAAGAAATTCATTGACGTGGGAAGAAAAATTTGAAAAAGATATTTACTATGTTGAAAATCTAAGTTTTTTGTTAGATATAAAAATACTACTAAAAACAGTAAAAAAAGTTCTTGTCAAAGAGAATATAAATCAAGACGAAGATACGACTATGGAGCGGTTTAAAGGGTCAAATTGAATTTTTCATTGAATTTGGAATAAGTAAAGAGGTGAATTGGCAATTACACATATTGAAGAATGGTTGGCACTCTCACAGCCGGGTGAAAAGATTATAGTTATTGGCGCTGGTAGTCTAGGTAAGATGACAATAGATTGTATTATCAATAACGGGAAACATGAAATGAGAAATATTGCAATTATTGATGACAATACTAACATTCAAGGTCAACGGATGTTAGGCATCCCAATAGTAGGTGATACCTCCTCTTTGAAATTGTTGAACGTAAAGCAAGATATATCGTTTATCATCGCAATTGCAGACAATAGGGTGAGAGAGAATATTGCAAAAAGTAACCCTAATCTCAACTATACTAATATAATTAGTGAAAAAGCAGCAATATCAAATTTTTCTTCAGTAGGAAAAGGCTCGATAATACTACCAGGAACAATTGTAGATCCAGATGTCAAAATTGGCAGTCACGTTATAGTTAATAAACTCTCTACAATCGCACATGATGTTACTCTTAGAGAATTTTCACAAGTTTCTCCAGGTGTTAATTTGGGTGGCTATGTTGAAATAGGTGAAAGGTCATTTGTGGGCTTGAATGCTTCACTTTTACCATTTGTCAAAATAACAAGCGATGTGATTATAGGAAGTGGAGCAGTTGTTACAAAAAATATTGATGTTTCCCCATCTGTATTCGTAGGTAATCCAGCAAAAATTCTAAAGCGAAAGAGTGTATAGTGATATAAGTGAAAATCATAATTAAGGATGGGAAAATAAAAGTATGAAAAAAAAAGTTTGGATTTTAAATCATTATGCTACAAATATGTATTTTAATGAAGGCGGTCGACACTACTGGTTTGCTGAGTATTTGAATGCTAATGGTTATGATCCTGTAATATTTTGTGCTAATACTAGGCATAACCACTCGGACAGTGTGAAAATAACTGAGAATAAATATACGATAAAGGAATCCAGGGGCGGCATTCCATTTATTTTTGTGAAAACATCTCCATATGATAATAATGGTATTAAGAGAATAAGAAATATGATTTCCTTCTATAAGAATATTCTTTCAGTTGGTAAAAAATACACTGAAATCTATGGTAAACCAGATATAATAGTAGCCTCCTCCGTCCATCCACTTACCTTAGTAGCTGGAATACAAATCGCAAAGAAGTTAGGTATACCTTGTTTATGTGAAGTAAGGGATCTTTGGCCGGAGAGTATAGTAGCTTACGGAGCTTTAAAAAGGGAAAGTATAATAGCTAAATTACTATACTCAGGTGAAAAGTGGATATATAAGAAGGCAAACAAAGTTATTATGACATGGCCCGGTGGCAGGGATTATATTTTAGATAAAGGCTGGGAAAGTGAAATTGATTTAAACAAAATCACTCACATTAGTAATGGAGTTACAATCGATTCGTTTGATAGAAATTGCAAAGAAAACAGATGTGATGATCCAGATCTTTTCGATGTGAAAGTTAAAAACTTTGTTTATGCAGGATCAATACGTAAAGTGAATAATTTGGGTTTACTGATAAGTGCTGCAAAAATAGTTCAAGATAAAGGAATAAAGAATGCGAAGTTTTTAATATATGGTTCTGGAGATCAAGAAGAAATGTTAAAAAAGAGGTGTGAAAGAGAGAATATTAGCAATGTTATATTTAAAGGGCGTGTAGAAAAGAAATATATTCCTTCAATATTATCAAACGCTTATGCTAATATTTTGCACAATACTAGTACATCTCTTGATAAGTATGGACAAAGTCAAAATAAATTCTTTGAATACTTGGCATCTGGCAAAGGAATTATTCAAACATATACCACGGGATATAGTGTTTGTGAGAAGTTTGATTGTGGAATTAGCGTGCCTGTACAAAAAGCTGAAGAAATAGCTTCTGCAGTAATTGATTGTATCAATGATGAAGATAGTCAACAGAAAAGAGGAAAAAATGCACGTAAAGCTGCATTGGAATACGATTTTAAAAAATTGACAAATGAACTCATTAAAGAAATTGAGAATGTATAAGTAGGGGAGAGGTAAAGAGAATGCATTTATTTCAAAATATACAAAACAAACGAGAAAAAATTTCTATAATAGGACTGGGCTATGTAGGTCTACCATTAGCTATTGAACTAGCAAAAAAGTTTAAAGTAATTGGATTTGATAATAACAGCTCAAAGCTAGAAAAGTATTTGAGTGGTATTGATGTTACTAATGAAGTGGGAAATGAAGTAATAGCTAATACAACATTAGAATTCACAGATAAGGAGAATGAGTTAAGGAATAGTAAATTTCACATAGTTGCGGTTCCAACTCCTATTAATAGTGATAAAACTCCAAATTTGTCACCAGTTATTGAAGCTAGTAAGACAGTAGGGAGAAACCTGACTAAAGGTTCAATTGTTGTTTTTGAGTCTACAGTTTATCCAGGAACTACCGAAGAAGTATGTATTCCAATCCTTGAAGAAGAGTCAGGTTTAAAATACGGGATAGATTTCAGAGTAGGTTATTCTCCTGAAAGAATTAACCCTGGGGATAAAGTGAATACCCTTACTAAAATAATGAAGGTTGTTTCAGGTTCTGATAAACTAGCACTAGATATTATAGCGAAAGTGTATGACTCAATTATCGAAGCAGGAGTACATAAAGCTTCATCAATCAAAGTAGCTGAGGCTTCAAAAGTTATTGAAAATTCTCAGCGAGACATAAATATTGCGTTTATGAATGAATTATCTATGGTCTTTAATAAGATGGATATTGATACAAATGAAGTATTAGAAGCAGCTGGTACTAAGTGGAACTTTTTGAAATTCACTCCAGGATTGGTTGGAGGTCATTGCATAGGTGTTGACCCTTACTACTTTACTTATAAAGCTGAGCAATTAGGGTATCATTCACAGATTATTTTAGCGGGAAGAAAAATAAACGATGATATGGGGAAATATGTTGCTAATAATATAATTAAGAAATTGATTAAAGCCGAACAGCCTGTAAAGGGTGCTAGAGTTGCAATCTTAGGAATTACATTCAAGGAAGATTGTCCAGATGTGAGGAACACAAAAATTATAGACATAGTAAATGAACTTGAGGAGTTCGGTGTTGAAGTCTTAGTTCATGATCCCATCGCAAATAAAGATGAAGTTTGGGAAGAATATAGAATAAATTTAGTAGATAAAAAAGCATTACAAAATATTAACGCTAGTGTATTAGCAGTGTCACATAAAGAATTTATTGATAATTACAGCATTGAATTTTTCAATAGCCTCTATAGTAGTGATAGAAGAGTAATAATTGATATTAAAAATGCTTTAAACAAAAATGAATTCTTAGAAAACGGTTTTTATTATTGGGGATTGTAAATTTGTTGATTAAGGATGGTAACTATGAATGTGTTACACATTTGCTCATATTATATAGGAAATAAACTATATAAAAACCTTATAAAAGAATTAGGAAATCACAACATAAACCAGCATGTATTTATACCTATAAAAGACGAAAAATACAAAGGTGAAAATCAATTAATTGGAAGAGATAACTTTATCACATATTATTATGCAGATATAATAAAGAGATGGCATAAGTTTTTTTATTTAAGTAAAATTAAAAAACAATTTAATGAAGTGGAAGATTTGGTGTTAGATAAACAAGAAATAAACTTCATTCATGCTCATACGGTGTTTAGTGATGGTGGAACTGCTTATTATTTAAACAAGAAATACAGTATTCCGTACGTTGTTAATGTACGGAATACTGATATAAACACCTTTTTTAAGTATGCAATTCATTTAAGGCGGTTTATGTATAAAGTACTTGAGAATTCAAATGGTATAGTTTTCTTGTCTGTTGCATATAAAAACAGTTTATTTTCAATGTTACCAAGGCATGTTGTCAAAGAAATTTCACACAAGACATATGTTATTCCTAATGGTATTGATGATTTTTGGCATCATCAATCAATAAAAACCAAAAATAAAGTTCAAGATACAAAAATCAACTTAATTTATATAGGGCAGTTAAATGATAATAAGAATACGAAAAGTATAATTAAGGTATGTGCAAAGCTTAACGAAATGGGGTATGATTTTAGTTTAAAAATTATAGGAAAAGGGCCGATGGAATTAAATCTTAAAAAACTGGCGAAATCACTCAATTTGGAAAGCAAGATTGATTTTTACGGTTACATAAAAGAACTAGAATCAATTAAAAATTTACTTCTTGAAAGTGATATTTTTGTTATGCCTTCAATAAAGGAAACTTTTGGTTTAGTTTATATTGAGGCGATGTCAATGGGAGTGCCAGTTATATACACAAGAGGTCAAGGAATTGATGGCCTGTTTAGTGAAGGAAAGGTTGGTTATTCAGTATTACCTAATGATATAAACATGATTAGCACAAAAATTTTAGAAATATATCAAAATATAAACATATATTCTAGAAATTGCATCGAACTATCTAAAGAATTTAATTGGATAACAGTTTCTGAAAAATATTTAGACCTCTATAAGTATTAATTTTAAATTTTGTTGGGAGTTTAAAATGAATATATTAATTTTCACTACATATTATCCGTATAAAAATGATAACACACCTGAAAATACTACTAAAGCTATTCATTATTTTGCTAGGGAATGGGTTAAAGAAGGTCACAATGTGTTAGTGATACACAACTATATACAGAAACCCAAAATTTTTGAACTCTTGTCCTTCTTTAAAAAAGGTAAGAATTATAGGAAAGAGCATCTTGAGGAATCACAGCAGACTATAGAAGGTGTAAATTCATATTTACTACCTATTAACAGATATATACCACGAAGGAATTTTTTCTTTAAGAAAGATCTTAAGAAGCAAAAAAGAAAAATAATTGAAATATTAAATGATAATGATTTTACGCCTGACGCTTTAATTACTCACTTTTGTGTTGCTCAAATACAAATTGTTAAATCCTTAAAAAAACAACTAAGTTGCACTCGTGTTGGCGTGTTCCATAAATCAGATATAAATTATTTAAAAAGAATATATAAAAAGAAAAAAGTTAGAGATTTACTCAATATTTATCATAAGTTTGGTTTTAGGTCCAATAGTATAATGGATGATGTAGTAGATATGACGGGGAAAAGTGGTTTTTTAGTACAATCTGGAGTACCAGACTACATAATGGAAAATCAAGATGATACTACATCTAATATAGTAAACAGAACTCGAAAACCAATAAAATTATTATATGCTGGTAGGTTACAAAAGAGTAAGAATATTGATAAAACTTTAGAAGCATTGGCTATATTGAAAGAAGAATATGAAATCGAATTTTCTATTATTGGTACAGGCCCATTAGAAGAAATTTTAAAAGATAAAGTTAAAATTTTAAATTTACAAAAAAATGTGAATTTCTTAGGTGTAATGGAACGGGAAGAAGTATTAGAAGAAATGTTTAAAAATGACTATTTCATTATGGTGAGTTCACCAGAAACCTTTGGAATATCATATATAGAAGCAATGGGATGTGGATGCATATCAATAGGTGCTGTCGGGGAAGGAATTGATGGTGTAATTACAGATGGTAAAAATGGTTTCTTGGTTAAGCCAAACGATTCTTCTCACTTAGTTAGTACTTTAAGAAAAGCCATAACCATGAATGAACAGCAATTTCATAGTATTCTAAAAAATTCAAAAAAAACTGCACTACAGTATACAGAAGCAAAAGTAGCTGAAAAGTACTTAAGAGAGATAACCCTCCTATGAATGCAAGTATGCTATTATATGAAATGAATTCAATATAGTAATAGATAATAGGTGAGAAAGATGGGTAATTTATATGAATATAAAAAAAACGACACTATTAAATGTATTGTTTCTTTTAATCTTAACTACAGTTTTATTATTCTCTAATCTAGTAGCTATAAATTTTCATGATTTAAAAAATAATGTAGAAAATAAATGGCTACTACTATTGATATTTAGTATAGTTTTAATGGTTTTTACTATTAAAACTAATTTTACCTTATCAAAAATTTCTGCCCTATTCTTGGTGATATGGGAGGTATTCATAGGTCTTATTTATATTTCTATATACCTTAATGGACATTTTCAGTTCATCGAGTATGCAATATTTAGTATTATTATACCAATGTGTTTCTTCTTGAAAAATCACAGAAAATACTTAAACATTATATTCTTATCGATAGTTTTCTCAGTAGCTCCATTAATGTATTTTTTGGCACCGAATAACTCTTTAGGACTTCATATTAGTGTGGTAGGAACCTGTGTAGTAAGTATAGCCGTGTTGAAGAATCTCCGTAATGTATATATATATTTATTTATATTCATAACATGTTTAAGTTTATTTATTACACAATCAAGGACGTCAATTGTCTCGTTTATCCTAGTGGGATGTATATATTTCATGTATACATTGGTGAAAAAACAGAAATCTTATTATAATATAATTAAAAATATGTTTTTATTTTTGATAGTTACTGTATCTGGTATATATATATATTTCAAGTTTATAGAGGATATTATTTTTCATAAATGGGATCGTACTGGTGGTGATATCACCTCAGGAAGAATGGATATGTGGATTTACACCCTGAAAAATGGCATTTCAGCTTTTGGTAATGGAGAGAATTACTTCACGTATCAATACTCAATAGGTGATTCCCACAATACTTTTATTCAAGTTTTAGGTGCATATGGTTTACTACCCTTAATCGTTTTTTTTATACTGTTTATTTTCATTTCTTTAAGACTTACCCAAGTGAATAACTCTTTTTTTTACATTATTTTCTTCATATTTTACGCATTAGTTAGTGTTACAGAAAACCTTTTCTTTATTGATTCTAGATTTATTATTTATCATGTATTATTATTCCTTTATATAGGATTACTTTTACACGAAAAAAGGGAAACAATGGAATCAAATCGAAAAGTTAAATCTGAAACTCTCCAATGATATAATAAATAAAATAAATAATGTTGTTAGATATTAGAACGGAGGGAAATTAATGGATGCTTGTATTCTTACAAATAATTATCCAAATGATAATGATTACTATAAAAATGCCTTTGTACATAGAAGAATTAAAAATTACCAAGAGCGAGATATGAAGGTTGAGGTTTTTGTATATTCAGAAAGAAATACAGAACAATATAATTTTGACGGTGTAAAAGTTACTATAGGTAATGGTGAATATTTTAAACGTTATATGAAAAAGCATTCGCCTAAAACACTTTTAGTTCATTTTTTAGATAGAAAAATGATTGATACAATTTTTCAATTGGATAAAAATTATCCAACTATTGTTTGGATTCATGGTTTTGAAGCATTAGGATGGTATAGGCGACTGTTTAATATTAATAAAAAATTTTGTAAGTATATTTTAAGCAATACTAGACAACTTTGGAAACTTCGGCAATTTATTATACAAAAAGAAAACTTTAAAATAGTGTTTGTGTCAAAATGGATGAAAAAAGTTACAGAAACAGATACTTTAACTAAATTAAATGATTGGGAAGTTATACCTAATGTCATTGACGACAAAGTATTTACATATAAGAAAAAAGATGAAGGTGATACAAAAAACATTTTAGTAATACGCCCTTTTACTTCTAAAAAGTATGCTACCGATATTATTGTGAAATCTATTTTAGAATTATCAAAGTATGCTGATTTTAACAAATTTACAATAAACATATTTGGTGATGGTCCTTTATTTGACAAGACTTTATCTCCTTTAAAATCATTTGAGAATGTTGTTCTTCATAAACGTTTTTTAAGTCAAGAAGAGATAAAGCAGCAACATGATAATCATGGAGTATTCCTTTGTCCCACTAGACAGGATGCACAAGGAGTGTCTATGTGTGAAGCTATGGCCAGTGGTTTAGTTGCAATCTCATCTAATAACACTGCTATCCCTGAATTTGTAGAACATAATAAAACTGGCATTTTAACCGAAAAATCTCCAAAAAAAATTGCTGAGGAGATTATTAGACTAGATAGTAATAAAGCAGACTTTCTTAAAATCTCGGAATCTGGAGCTAATTTTATAAGACAATATTGTTCTCCCGATGTAGTAGTGAATAAAGAAGTGGATTTAATTCAGTCAGTATATAACGAATGAGATATATTTGATTGACTTATATATGCAGGTTGAGTATTGATGGATTATTTTTCTGGTAACAAAGAATGTAAAGATATTAATGTTTTTATGAGATCTATTCGATCTAAAGTATACAAAATATATTCAGTATTTACTTACAGTTAGTAATTCAGTCTATCTAATCGCTCTTATATATGGAATTAATTTCATATATAAATTTTAATACGTAAAAGGATAATATTACATGCGAAATAAACTCTTAAAGAAATTTCTATCTTTCTCATATGGTAGTTTCATTGGTGCAGCTATCTCTTTTTTAACTACAATGTTTACTACTAGGCTTCTTGCACCTGAGGAATTTGGGAAAGTTTCAATGTTTACTTTGTTCATAAATTTAGCTATGATATTAGCCATTTTTGGTACAGATCAGGCTTTCGTACGGTTTTTTTACGAAGAATTTGATAATAAGAGAGGAGCTTTATTATATAATTGTCTTAAAGTAGCTTTTTTTATACTTATTCCAGTAATATTAACTTTCTTTATTATTAGGACTAACTTATTACAGTATTTATTCTCCGAATATGAGTCTATTACTTTTTACTTTCTTTGCATTGCAGTGGTGACGAAGGTCGCTTATCGATATGGAACTCTAGTTGTCCGAATGCAACAAAAAGGAAATATGTATTCACTTTTAGAAATATTAAATAAGTTATTCCTTTTGATTGGGGTGGTAGTATTCTACACCATCTTGGGAGAAACCTATAAGATAATAATATATTCTACAGTTATTAGCTCTATTGTCTTGTTAATATTTTTAATTTATTCACAAAAGGAATTTTGGAGTCTATCTAATATTAAAGTCAAGAATACCATCCACTCTAAAAAAAATATACTTACTTTTAGTTATCCATTAGCATTTACTATTGCTGTTATGTGGGTTTTTGAAGGGTTCGATAAGTTCGCAATTCGTACTTGGTCTAACTTCAATGAGTTAGGGTTATATGCAGCTGCGTTTAAAATTATAAGTCTTATAGCAATATTAAAGGTGGCGTTCAGCACTTTTTGGACTCCGGTAGCATATGAAAGGTATCAAAATAACCCTGATGATACTAAGTTTTATACACAAATATCCAAATTAGTGAGTTTCTTAATGATTTTAGTAGGGTTACTTATTATAATGCTTAAAGATGTATTAATTATGTTGTTAGGGGGGGGTTACGAAAAATCGAGTCTAATGCTTTCCTTTTTAGTTTTAATCCCCATAATGTATACTATTTCGGAAACAACCGTAATAGGAATTAATTTTAAGAAAAAAGTTAAATGGCATGTAGTAATCGCAGGTGTGTCGTGTATATGTAATATCTTTGGTAATTGGTTGCTTGTCCCACAGTATGGTGGTATAGGTGCTGCTGTATCAACTGGGGTATGCTATATTATATTTTTTACATTAAGAACGATAATATCAACGTGGTACTACAAAGTTAATTATGCTCTTGCTAAAGTATACACTTCTACTTTAGTACTTGTTTCGTATGCTTGTTATACTCTTTTAACTTTTCAACCCATTAATGAACAAGTTATAGGAGTAATTGCAATTACCATTGTTACAATTATCTATATAAAAGATCTAAAAGAATTCGTAAAATCTATTTCTATATTCTCTTCTGCAATATAAATTTTAAAAATTGGATTTGTGTAAGCGAGTAATTTTCAAAGCAATATTAACATCTTTGGTCATTTAAAAGATATGGTAGATCATAAATCATGTGAGATATCAACAACGGTTTAAAATTCCCTGTTTTCAACGGAAACAAATTCCCGATTATAAGGATTTTGGCTGTATGCCAGCTTTTTTCTTTTCCCTCAGGCGATAAAAGTCTCCTTTAATATTAAAGGTCGTGGAATGATGGATTAGACGATCCAATATTGCCGTTGGTAAAACTTCACCTCCAAAGATCTTGCCCCATTCAACGTACGA
Organism: Halobacillus sp. ABH2_015; assembly: GCF_056158945.1. NCBI lineage: Bacteria > Bacillati > Bacillota > Bacilli > Caryophanales > Bacillaceae > Halobacillus > Halobacillus sp. ABH2_015. Next base: position 2,942,760 of record NZ_JBSWUG010000002.1, on the reverse strand, counting down.
CTTATTTGAAGTGATGATCATCGCTCCGTGTTCATATCTTCTTGATATGATTTGGAAAAGTGTGTGTGTCAAGGACGTTTAATTATATACAAAATCGTCGGGTTAAAATTATACAAGTCTGCCGCCTTATTCGGCAGACTTGTTTTTCATCCGGAAGCTTGGACCGTCAATTGAAAATACTCTTGAATGGTGAAGCAGCCGATCCAATATTGCTGTCGCAATAATCCCGTCTCCCAACACTTCTCCCCACTGGCTAAACGTCTTGTTCGACGTTAGAATAATAGAGCTATTCTCATATCTCCGGCTGATCACTTGAAATAAGTAATGACCTCCGTTATCCGATAGATTTAAGTATCCCATTTCATCGATAATCAGGAGGGAGGGCTTAGCGATTCCTCTCATTTTCTTATCCAATTTTCCTTGGGCATCTGCTGTCTCTAGTGACGTAACGAGCTCCTGTGCTGTCATGAAATATGTCTTCAAACCTTTACTGATTGCCTCGAGGGCAATTGAAACCGCAAGGTGTGTCTTGCCTACTCCAGGGGGCCCAAGAAAAATTAAATTCTGGTTTTGTTCGATAAAGCTGAGATTCATGTATTCTTCGATGTCCCTTTTGGACACACCATTAATACGTTGAAAGTCAAACGTATCTAAAGTTTTCTTAAAAGGTAAGTGAGAGAGCTTAAGTAGAGTTTGTCTACTTCGCTCTATTCGTGTTTGATTCTCCATTTCCAATAGTCGCTCAAGAAAGACGTGATATGGTATATTATCTTAGGAAGCTTCTTCGGTGAGGGTACGCCACTCTGATTGAATGGTAGATAATTTAAGTGAATCACAGTATGTATTGTCAACAACGGTTTAAATTTCCCTGTTTTCAACGGAAACAAATTCCCTATTATCAGCGGATTTTGGTTGGCTGTATGCCAGCCTTTTTCTTTTCCCTCAGACGATAAGAGTCTCCTTTAATATTAAAGGTCGTGGAATGATGGATTAGACGATCCAGTATGGCCGTTGCTAAAACTTCATCTCCAAAGATCTTACCCCATTCAACGTACGATTTATTTGAAGTGATAATCATCGCTCCATGTTCGTATCTTCTTGATATGATTTGGAAAAGTGTGTGCGCGCTTAGCTCATCGAAACTGAAGTAACCTAATTCATCAATAATTAGTAATTCTGGTCGACTATATCTTTTAATAATCCGTTGGATTAACCCTTGTTTCTCTGCCTTTTGACACTCAGCTATAAAATCATTGGCTGTGATAAAAAGTGCTTGGTGTCCATTCGTGATAGCTTCAAAAGCCATGGAAATGGCTAAATGTGTTTTCCCTACTCCTGGTGGTCCTAGAAGTAGGATGTTATCTCCATTATGGATATATCTACCCGATAAGACTTCTTTCACTCTTCGTTCGTCAATACTAGGTTGAAAACTGAAGTCGAAGTCATGAATACTCTTGATGTAAGGAAGCTTTGCTTTCTTTAGACGCTTATCTAAAGCTGCCTTTTCCTTTTGTTCAATTTCCTGGGATAATAGCGTGATTAAGAAGTCCGAATATGGTACATTATTTTTAGATGCGTCTTCAAGCAGACCATCTATTTGATCGGCGGTGTAATGCCAACCGATTTCTTCTAAGCGTTCAACTAAAAGGTTTGTGGTCATGATTGATCACCTCCTTCTAGTTGCTCATAAATTTGAAGGGAACGTTGTTCTACTTCAATATCAGGGGACTGTAAACGGCTGTGGGTCGGCAAACCATCAGTAGTCGTTTGCAGTCCTTTATAATGTTCAAGATTTATATGATCTCTTACCTTTCCAGTCATAATAGGGTGTTTAGCTACACATTCATAATGGTCATAAATTTCTAAATGATGATCTAATGTTTCTTTTATCTTCAATTCTTGTCCAACGTACCGAAAGGGTACTGAATACCTCTTACCGAGATAAGAAACAAAGCAATCCTTACTCACTTTTCTAATTTCCCAATGATGAATAGGGAATAATGGTTTCGTATTTGAAGTCATTAAATGCTTTTGTTCATGCTGGAAACGAGTATGAGGTGATTCGAGCGTTGTCTGATGAACCTTACGGTTTGCTACTTGATCTAACCACACTCTTACATCTTCATTTAATGCTTTTAACGTAGGTTCATGCTTGCGTTGCAGAAAGTTCTTCTTTAAGTATCCAACAACATTTTCTACTTTTCCCTTTGTTTGTGGTCGGTGTGGTTTACATGCCTTTGGAACAATTCCATAGTAAGCTAAAAATTCTTCAAACTTCCGATTGAATCTGATTTCGACTGGGCTATGCCTGATAACAGCAGTTTTCATATTGTCATATAAAATTTGCTCAGGGACTCCATTGAAATAAGCGAAAGCGTTCATATGGCACTTCATTAACGTTTCTAAATCCATACTGTCTGTAAACTCTACATATTTAAGCCGCGAATAACTTAGTAAAATCACAAAAGCATAAATATCCTTAATTTCACCATCAACGGTGAACCTACCAATGTGTCCCCAATCCATTTGAGCTTGTTTCCCAGGAGGAGTCTCATATCTTATAGTAGCTTGCTTTTTAGGTCGAACCCTATATGGCCGAATGAAATCCCGAAGGATTGTCATTTTGCCCTCGTACCCCATAGATGTAATCTCATCTAATAATACGGTGCAGTTCGTTGTACCTTCCTTCATGCGTTTCTCTAAGTAATCTTTGAAGGGATCTAGCTTACTACCTTTACTAGGTACTTTTTTCATCCTTGGTAATTCTTCAGATTTTATGTACTTCCTAATAGTTTTTGGATCAAAGCCAGTCTCGTTAGAGATAGCTGTGATTGACCATCCTTTTTGAAATAATTCTCTAATCATTATGAATTCCCCAATCTTGATCATCACTTCTACACTCCAAATCTTTATCTAGTATAGAAATGATTATCTGTTATTATTGGGGAATTTGAAACCGTTGTTATTAGGGATTTTAGCACCGTTGCTTACAGTATCAATGACTTGATTCATCACTTTCACTCTCCCTCTCGAAGAAATTGGTCGTAGACGCTAAGTGGGCGAACAGCGACCTCTATATCTGATGCAGCGTGGAAGGTGCCAGTCTTTTAACGCTGCTTTTTTCTTATCTGTTCGGAGAGTGGTAGGATCTTATCATCCTTTGTATAAGCTAAAATGGCCTCCCCACGATGATAAACAGTGATCTTTCCATCAAGCGTTTCCTTAATCATTACTTCTTGCCCCGCATAAGGGGAGTTCATGAGTATTTTCCGAGCGTGATAATTCATAACGCCATCTTTTGGTTAGAGAACTCACTTCATACTTTGTTGGAAGATCGAGAGATTCTTTCATCCAAAGTTCCACAGGCTTTCGTTCTGTCGTAGAGTGAACACGTGGATTTGCTCTTTCTTCGCCCCCCCCTCATTAATGTACGATTCAATTCCTGTAAGGATCGGACGGACGACGTCTCTAACCAGCCATTCATATACCCTATGAATCGTTTCACTTTTCCTTTGGTCTGAGGACGTTAAGATCGGTGGACCTTCGGTGTAAATCCATAATGATCGACGAAGTCTAAGAACTTTTCATTCCAATCAACTTCAGAACCACTTCTTCGATTTATTATTGTCCTCATATTATCGAACAGGATCTTTTTAGGAACACCTCCAAAGTATTCGAAAGCATTAACTAGACAGTGAAGCAGATGCTCTCGGTCCTGCCTTTCCGCAAAACACATAACTCATCCGTGAATAAGACAGAGTAGCCACAAGTATCATTAACGGAATAATATCTCCATCAACTTGATAAAGGCCAGCTTCTTCCCAGTCTACCTGCATTTGTTCTCCTGGTTCAGTCTCATACTGTCTGATATGACTCTCTTTAAAAGATTCTCGATACGGCTGTACAAATTCTTTAAGGATTGTTTTTCCGCCTGAATATCCCTGATTTCGAATTTCCTGATATAGCTTTTCACAATTGAATACATGGTCTTCGAGTACTCGCCTTAATAGGCACTCTTTATAGTATAGGGATCTAATTTTGACCCTTTCTTCGTACGTTTTGTACATGATTCATTTAGGGTTCTTATTGTATGAGAATTATATTTTTTATTTATTACCATTATATGGAAAAATGTGTATAATTATATCAAATCGTTTTAGTAAATAAACTGTTGAAATTTGGACAAAGGTCAAAAGAGTAAAGTATAATAATTTTCTTTTATAGAGGGTGGGGTATTCATGGAAGAGAAATTCATTGAAGAAAAACAAAGTACTATAACTATGAACACAACAGCTATTACTACATCTAATTATCAAGAAAAGGTTTCAGTTTTAAATGGAAAAGCAACTATTGAGATAGGTACCAATAAAGCATTTGATAAATCTGGGTATTTTGAAAATAAATTTGTTATGGAAGTGGAGATAGATAGGTCTGTATTAGAGGAAGATGTTTCTTTTAAATTAGTTTGTGGTACTAATGAGTATTTTTTTGCAATTCAAGAGTACTATTGGAAACTACTAAATGATAATAATATTAACAACCTAGACCTATTAAATACTATTTCACCTAGGGTTGAATTGTTAGAGCATGTAGAGAATGGAGGTTTTTCTGAAGCTTCCATACAAAAAAGGAATATGAAATATCTATTGAATCATTCCATAGTAGATAGGAGGAAATTAAAGAATTTTCTTGAAGAGAATCATCCACTATTGCGAATAGACTATGCATTATCCAAGTATTCGGGTCATTCCATTTTTGAGCGTTTTTACATTGTACTCAATAGATTTGTTTTTGATTTGAAAAAAGTTAATTATAAGACACGTCTAATAGAATATAGAAATGAAAAAAATATGTTTAAACCATTGAATGAAGGTAAAAAGAAAAATACAGAAACTGAAGTGGCTGTTGCTTTGATAGTACATGGTTTAGCCTCAAGAATTGGAAAAAACTATTACGATATTGCTAATTATCTTTATTCAAAAGGATATAAAGTTTATGGGTTTGACTACTATACTATAAATGAAAGTATAACAGATAATGGTTTTCAGCTATCTAAAATAATACATGAATTAAAGCAGTTACATCCTAAGAGTAAAATATTAATCGTGTCACATAGCATGGGTGGATTAGTGAGTAGGTCAGCAAACATAGAACATTCTGCTAAAATAGATCAGTTAATAATGGCGGGTACGCCAAATAGTGGATCACTTCTTGTAAGCATTCCAATGTTAGCTAGATTAACTTTTATTACTTGTTACTTTCTTAAGAAAAAATCAATTAAAAAAGAAGATTTTATACAATTAGTTAAGTCGAAAAGTTTAAAAGGTTTTAAAGATCTTTCTAATAATGATGGATATATTACTCAACTAAATAGAGCAGATAATTTACATCATACAAAAAAATATTTTGCATTAGCTGGACATTATTGTGGATTGTCTAATGATATGATCGTGAGTAGTGAGAATATAACAAATATAAATAGTGTGAATATGCCACATATATCTAACAATTGGAACCACCTTTCCTACTTTAATAAGCAAAATTTTGATTATTCAGTAGGTAAAGGTATCCAATATTTAAAATAATTAGAAAAACTACGTTTTCTTCAAGTCTACATGTATTAATGTACATGTTTGTTAGAACTGATAAGAGTCTCCAATCATAGCTAAAATCTCTTGGAACGCTTTCATTTTTGTAGGAGCCTCCGCTTTAATGTGGGTCTGTTTCCAAGTGGTCATGGCCATAACAGGATTTTGGCCGAGGAATTCAATAGAGATGGAAGAAGTTGAGGTGGGGAGGATTAGATACTCTTTCTTTAAGGAATCAGTCATCGTTTTCCTCCCCTTTGTTGTCTAATGGAATGGAAGGGATCAGTTGCTTAGGGTGGACGTCCAGCGCATGAGCTAAATAGTAGAAGTTCGTGATGGACGGGTTTCTTCGTCCACGTTCTATGCCGCTGATATACGTCGGGTGCATGCCCGCCCGGTATGCCAGCTCTTCCTGGGAAAGCCCCTGCGCTAACCGTAGATCCCTTAAGTGTTTTCCGACTGCTTTTTGGATGAGTGTATGAGGTATTGGTTTCATAAGAAAATCATCGTATGGATTGGAAGGAACAACCATAGACGATGAGTCAAGTTGCCATTTTCTTTAAAAAAGGTTTGGTTTTTTATAGGGAAAGAGCGGGACCATAAAGGCTGGCGTTCAGGTTCAGTGAGAATGAGAATGTCTTTCTTTACCTGGAGCATATAACATAAAAGAAGCGTATCACCCTTGGGTTTCTACCAGAGGTGATACGCTTCTTTTATAGATCTTTTTTTGATATATGGAAAATTAACTGGATCTCTCCAGCACCAGATTCTCTTCCTTTGCTTTACCAGTCAACACGCTCACGACTCCCATAATGACAAAGGCCGCAGCGGCACTGAAGAACATGGCAATGAAGATATTTCCGAATACGTTCAGCGTCGTAAAGGCGACATATAAGGAAGCGCCTGTAACGACAGCGGCGATCGCGCTGTAGTGATTCGCCCGGTTCCAGAAATACCCGAGGGTGATCGGTGCGATGATCCCGGATATGATCGCGGAGAAACTGAACTGGATAAGGAAGGCGAGCGACTCTGGACGTTCCAGCGAGAAGTAGAGGGACAGCAGGCCGACGACGATCAGGGATCCTTTGGCTACTTTCAACGACTTGTTGTCCAGTTCCTGGGCGGACATTTTCTTCGAGGACAGGATCGGTGCGACGACGCGGTACAAGTCGTTGCCGATGCTTGTCGTGATGCCCAGGTACAGGCTGTCTGTGCTCGATAAGATCGCGGAGATGATGCCGACGATCATGATGGCTGCGATGAAACTCGGGAAGGCTTCGATGACATAGGTCGGAATCGCTGCATCGGCACTCTGCAGGCTCGGGAACAGGACGCGGGCGGCGAGTCCGCCGAGGACCATGAGCGTGGATATGATGCACAGCACCAGTCCTGCGGATAAGGTGAATGGGGCCAGGTCTTCCTCTTTTTCAATCGAGAGCACTTTGTTTAACAGGTGCGGCATCAGCACGAAACTGAAGAGCAGAAACTGGACGGCCATGATCGCGAGCGCACTGTTATAGGGACCGCTGTCGGCAATGGCGGCGGTCAGGTTCGGATCGATGCTGTGCAGGCGGTCGGTGAGCACACCGAAGACGTTCCACCCTCCACCGATCGTCCAGAAAAAGGATACGACGATAAAGATGGAAGTTACGGCCATCAGAATGCCCTGGATGCCGTCGGTAATGATCTGTGCGAAGGCGCCGCCAAGGCCGATGTACAGAATCGTGATGGCGACACCGATGATGATGCTCCAGGAGTAGGGGATGCCGATGACGGTTTCAAAGATAGTCGCAAGCCCGACATTCTGCCCGACGATATAATAGACATTGAATAAGATCAGTAAAGAAACGATCGCCTGCAGGGCTTTCGAGTTATAACGCTTCCCAAGCCACTCGGGAAGGGTCGAGACGTGACCGAATTTTTTTCCGTACCGCCAGAACGTTTTGGCAAAGAGCAGCAGTCCCACCCAGCTGACGCCAAAGCAGCCGAGGGTGTACCAGAGGACGGCCGTTCCGTGTTCATAGGCGAGTCCCGGAACACCGATGAACAGGTTGGCACTGGCGTAACTGGTGGCGAAACTTGCGCCGACAAGCCAGGGGCTCACTTTTCCGCGGGCCGTAGCAAAGCCGGCCATCGACTGGCTGTGTGCCCGGCCTTTTTTACCGACCCACGTCACAGCGGCAAAGTATACAGCTAGTAAGATAATGACGGTCCATAGCAATACGCTGGAGCTGGTAAGCATTGGTTAACGTTCTCCTTTCTTCGTCGTGTAGAAATTCTTCCATAGGATTAATCCGAGCAGCCAGAATAGGGCTACTGCGATGAAGTACGTAAGGATCATGTGGTTTCCTCCTGTTTTTTAAAGAATGGCAAGGGGTGCGGACCGACGTCCGTGATGTCGATTTCGACGTTCAGGTTATGCGTTAAGGCGTTTTCTTCTACCAGGACGTGCGTTAATAAGGAAGGCCCTTCCTCAAGGGCGACGATGCCGACGACATAAGGCGTATGGGCCTGCCAGGCGGGATGTCCCGCACGATGGATGACGCTCCAAGTTTTCAATTTGCCTCGTCCGGATGCTTTTTTCCATGTTAACGAACCATGAAAACAGTGGGGACAGTGTGCGCGGGGATAGAAGACCCACTGCTCACACTTGTCACACTGCTGAAGGCTGAGATGTCCGGCCTGGATGCTCTCCCAAAAAGGCTGGCTGATGGGTGTGGTCGTTGGACCGGGCAGTGAAATGTTTGGCTGCTGGCTCATTGTTCTCCCCCTAACACAAGCGCCGTCGTTTCGCTTAATGTGGCGCCGTTTCCGGTCACAAGGGCCTGCCGGGCATCCTTGATTTGACGGTTCTCGGCTGCGCCTCGCAATTGATGGACGGCTTCTACGACATGGGACATGCCGCCGGCCAGGTCGGCCTGGCCGAAGCCCAGCTGGCCCCCGTGGGTGTTTAATGGATAATCCCCGTCATGGCCGAAGCTGTGGTTTTTGACGAACTCTCCGAACTCCCCGGGCTTACACAAGCCTGCACTCTCCAGGGTGATGGCGACGACGCTCGTATAACAGTCGTACAGGGAGAAAAGGTCGATCTCTTCCACGTTGGTCCCGGCTTGTTCCAGCGCTCTTGGAATGGAAGCGTTGAACGGCAGGCCGTCCAGGGATGGTGCCTGGCTGACCGCACGGTGGGTGATTTTTTCCCCCGCTCCTTTCAAGTAGACCGGTTTATGCTTCCCGTTCGCTGCTTTTTCAGGCGATGTGACGACAACGGCTGCTCCCCCGGCCACAGGCATGACGATTTCCAGCATGTGAAGCGGATCGGAAATCATCGGAGAGGCGAGAATATCTTCAAGGTCGAGCGGCTTATTATAAAAAATCGCCTCCGGGTTCAGCTGGGCATTTTTTCTGTGCCACCAAGCGATCCTTGCAAAGTCTTCCTGAGTGGAGCCGTATTCTTCCATATGCTGTCGTTTTAGCAGGGCATAGGACGTATTCGCTCCGGAAGCCCCAAATGGTACATCAAATTCACGGATCGGATTGCGGTTGGGGGAGCGTAGTGTTTCCCCTTTTTCATTTTTGTTTGCCAAAACACAGACGACGGTTTCACACATGCCTGCCTGGATAGCTGCGGCTGCTCTCCAGATCATCCCCGGTCCGGTCGCACCGCCGAGATCGACGGTGTTGGACATCGTGGGATCGATGCCTAAGTATTCGGAAACCGTTGCCGGCACATGCTGCGGCGTCTCTCCGACTTGAGATCCGACGAGGAGGCCGTCGATGTCATCCTTGGAAAGGCCGGCATCCTGGACGGCGAGGCGGACGGATTCTGCGATCAAGCTTAAGGTGGTTTTTCCTTCAGAATAACGGACGGGCTTCAACTCACCGATGCCGGTGATCGCCCCTTTTATGGCGGTGGTCATTACACGAACGTCCTTTCTAAGAGCTGGCGGAACGCCTGCAGACTGGATGGGTTGCGCAGAGAAGCTTCATTCTTCACTTCTTCTCCCAACGCGGCTGTTTTCGCTGCTCCTTCGACTCTTTTTCCATTGATGGTATGGGGGATCTCCTCCACTTGATAAATCCGCTTCGGAACGTGGCGTGGAGAAGCCTTCTTCCTGATCTGTCCGCGGATGTCTTTCGCCAGGTCTTCTGTCAGCTTTTCAGTCACGATGCAGAGGACGATTTCTTCATCATGATCCTTCGGTAATCCGAATACGACGCTGTCTTGAATGGCCTTGATATGATCCACGACCCCGTAGATTTCTGCCGTCCCGATCCGGACGCCGCCGGGATTCAAGGTCGTATCCGCCCGTCCGTAAATGATGAAGGACTGATCGATTGTTTGTTCAGCTAAGTCCCCGTGTGTCCAAATCCCCGGCCGCTTGGAGAAGTAGCTCTTCCTGTAGCGTTCTTCGCCGCCTTCACCGAAGAAGGTGAGCGGCATGCTTGGGAATGGTTTCGTACACACAAGGTCGCCTTTTTCTTCGTAAACCGATGCGCCGCGCTCATCCAAGACATCCACCGCCATCCCTAACGCTTTGCAGGCGATTTCGCCCTGCTTCAGAGGATGGACCGGAGAGCCCATCACGAAACAGCCGATGATTTCCGTTCCGCCGGAAATGGAAGCGAGGAACAGATCCTCTTTAATGGTTTGATAGATCCAGGTGTACTGCTCGGGTGCCAGGGGAGCCCCGCACGACTGCACACTTTTCAAGGAGTGAAGCGAATGACTGCTTTTCAAATCCACTTCTTCTTTCATCAGTGTGTCTAAATATTTCGGGCTTGTGCCGAAATGGGTGATGCCGGCTTCATCCGCAATGTCCCACAAATGGGTGAGGGATTCCTTTCTTACGGGAGAGCCGTCATACAACAGGATGGCGGCTTCACTGGCGAGTCCGGAAACGAGCCACGGATACATCATCCAGGCGGTGTTGGTGTACCAGAACAACACATCATCCTGCTGAACATCACAGTGGAGCTGGTGTTCTTTTACATGCTGCAGAAGAGTGCCTCCGACAGAATGGACGATCGCTTTCGGAAGCCCCGTCGTTCCGGATGTATATAAAATATACAGGGGATGGTTGAAGGCAACGGGTTGGAACACAGGCTCTTCGGCTTCATTGCGGCAAAGCTCGTCCCAGGATAGAGTCGGGATGCCTTCAATTGACGTTTCTCCTCCGAACGTGACGACCGCGGATAGTCCTTCCAGGTGCTTGGTCGTCTGTTTGATTTTATCTTCGATATCGAAGGGCTTCTGCTTATATTGATAGGAGAGTGCCGCGATCAATACTTTCGGTTTCACCTGACCAATGCGGTCGACGATTCCTTTTGTTCCGAAGTCCGGGGAGCAGGATGTCCAGGTGGCGCCTAGTGATGTCGTAGCAAGCAGAGCGACGAGTCCCTGGATATCGTTCGTCGTGATGCCGGCGACACAGTCACCTTCCTGGACACCCAATTGTTTGAACCCTTCCTGGGCTTTGGCCACGGATTGTTTCAGTTCCTGCAGCGTGATGCTTCGGGTGAGTCCTTCCTCATTCGCTTCATAAGCCGCGATCCGGTCAAGCGACCCGCGCAGCAGGTTTTCAGCGAAATTCAAGCGGGCGTCCGGAAACCATGCACTATCCGGCATCGAAGGACCGGGAACAAACACACGGTCTCCCTTTTCTCCGATGATCCCTGCGTAATCCCATACGGCCGACCAAAACTCGGAAAGGTGGGAAACGGACCAGCGGTGGAAACGTTCATAAGGGAAGAGCGCCTGGTTGGTATAGTTAGCAAAAGCTTTGATATGCGACTGTTCGATGCGTTCGTTTGATGGTTCCCACAGGTAAGGGGAACGCTGAGCTGTAATGGGTGTATTCATGGGACTTGTCTCCTTTCGAATTATGAATGGGGAACGTCGATCAACAGGGCCATCCCCTGGCCGCCACCGCCGCAAAGGGAAGCGATGCCTTTCCCTCCGCCGCGTCGTTTCAGTTCATGGGCAAGCGTCAGAACGAGCCGGAAGCCTGTCCCGCCTAAAGGGTGGCCGAGAGCGATCGCACCGCCGTTCACATTGACGCGGTCATAATCAATTCCGAGTTCCCGGCAGCTGGCAATCACGACACTGGCAAAGGCTTCATTGATTTCAAACAAATCGATATCGTCCGTGGTCAGCTGATGTTTGTCTAACAGCTTCTGAATGGCCTGTGATGGCTTCGTTTGTAAACTCGGATCCGGTCCGGCAATCTCTGACCAGTCGATGATTTCCGCCAGTGGCTGTTGGCCGAGGGCTTCCGCTTTTTCCTTCGTGGTAACGATCCCAACGCTCGCGCCGTCCGTCATTTGAGAGGCATTGCCTGCGGTGATCGTGCCTTCGCGTGAAAAGGCGGGAGAGAGATTTGATAATTTTTCGGCTGTCGTCCCTTTACGGATGCCTTCATCTTCTGCGAGTCGTTCAGTAAAAGGAGCGATTTCCGGCTCCAGCCAGCCATTTTCCTGAGCGTCCGCTGCCCGCTGCTGGGAAAGGGCGGCGTATTCATCTTGTTCCTCCCGGCTGATGTCGAAGGAGCGGTTTTTCTCATCGGTGAGAGCTCCCATCGATACATCGCTCAAGGCGCACCATAACCCGTCGTTCAGTAAGGTGTCCTTCAGCAGGCTGTGACCAAGTCCGGAGGAAGCTCGGACAGGAGCGGTATGAGGAGCATTCGTCATCGAGTCGAATCCGCCGACGATATACAGCTCCCCTTCCTTCAATTGCAGCCTCCGGGAGGCGTCGGTAACTGTAGCGATGCCTCCCAAACAGACATTGTTCAGTGTGATAGCGGGTGTAGCGATATCCACCCCCGCTTGATAAGCGGCCTGTCTCGCAGGATTTTGGCCTCCTCCCGCCTGAATCACCTGGGCGAGGAGCACGCCATCTGCTTTTTTCGCGGCTGGGTTTCTCTCTAATAGAGCGCTCAGCGCATGAGACCCAAGTTCTGCTGCGGATTTCTTTTTCAAAGCCCCTTTCCACTTACCGAAGGGGGTGCGGATGCCGTCTAGAAGTACTGTCGTCATTTATGGAACAACTCCTGTTTTTAAAATAGTAAGAGCCCTCTTCACAAAAATAAGAAGAGGGCTCTCGGCTCTTCTTATCTTCCAGGATTGTCTCCTGCAGGAATTAGCACCTTTTCAAGCTGTTGCTTGCTGGTTGCCGGGCGTCAACGGGCCAGTCCCTCTGCCTCTCTGGATAAGAAATCGGTATTCAATTGGAAACTATAAAACCTCTCTATCAAAGATAGAGAGGTTAGAGATTGTAAGCATCTCTTATCTTCCTGAGCATTCACTCAGTAGGATTTGGCACCTTGCTATCAATATAGCGGTTGCCGGGTTTCACAGGGCCAGTCCCTCCACCTCTCTGGATAAGATGTTCTTCCTTTATTTGGTTAAGTGCCATGTTAGCAGGGGAAAGGATAGGTGTCAATGGATTTGATAGAAAAGTTAGAAAATTCATTTTGTTCTGTGACTGGTGGTGAACGTGTGAACCGCTTTAACATTAGGGCTTGCCGATTCTTTCAATTATGCGGGGCACTTCACGAGAAAAATGAAGGCATCTATCAATTCGTCCATCATCCATTCTCCGATGGTTCCTGCGGCTACATAACGTTTCACTGATTAGATGATACCTTACAGGTAGAGCTGCTTTTAGATTTATGAGCAGAGATTTTAATAACTTTCGATATTCATAAATGGATAATGATTCAGCCTCTTTTGTCTTTATGAGATAATGGGTATGGTAATTACTGATACTATTCAATAAAGGAGTTTTACTATGCCGGAATATGTTGGTTACATCGGTACGTACACCAAACAGGAAAGTAAAGGCGTCTATCAGTTCACCCTGGATACAGACGCTAAGGAACTGAAAAATATTCAGCTGGCTGCAGAATTGCAGAACCCTACGTACGTCACCGTGAGTGATGATCAAAAGAATCTTTACGCGGTTTCCAAAGACGGGGAAAACGGCGGTGTCACGTCCTTTTCTATCAATGCAGAAACGGGAGAACTCACAAAATTAAACGCTCAGACAGCTGCGGGCTCTCCGCCGTGTCACGTGAGCGTGGATCATTTGAATAACAATGTTGTCACGGCTAACTATCATACAAAAGAAGTGGTCTCCTACCTGACCAATGAAGATGGATCGTTGAATCCTGCAGTTTCAATCGTGGAGCATGAAGGTACCGGCCCTCATGAGCGTCAGGAAAAGCCGCACATGCACTATGCAGGCTTTACCCCTGATGAAAAATACGTGATAGCGATTGACCTTGGCAGCGATCGTGTTATTACTTACGCCGTAGACAATGGCGAGTTGAGCCAGGTGCAGGTGTTCAACACGAAACCGGGTTCCGGTCCGCGTCACATTACTTTCCACCCGAACAAAAAGTATGCCTACGTGATGACGGAGCTCAGCTCAGAAGTGCTTGTCCTTCATTATGATGAAAAGGACGGCAGCTTCACCGAGCAGCAGGCCATTGCCGCAATCCCTAAGGACTTTGATGAAACCAATGATGGCAGTGCCATTCATATTTCTTCAGATGGACAGTTTGTTTATGCCGGCAACCGCGGGCATAATTCCATCGCTGTTTATGAAGTTAACCAGGATACAGGGAAACTTACTTTTGTAGAGTGGACCTCGACAGAAGGGAACTGGCCGCGTGATTTCGTGATGGATCCTTCCGAGGAGTTCCTGATTGCGACGAACCAGAAGTCCAATACGATGACGTTGTTCGAGCGGGACAAATCAACCGGCAGGCTGACGCTTGTTCAGTCCGATGTATTCGTACCCGAGCCGGTCTGCGTGAAGTTTATAAAGTAAATAGACAAATAGGAAGAAGAGGGCGTCCCATGGAGGGATGTCCTCTTCTTTTTTATGGAAAAAGGGACAGTCATACACCCCCGGCCGTTTGAGTATAGTTAATTACTCCCCATTATATGGAACTAAATCAGGGGAAGGGAGGAAGGTACATAGCAGGCGGGGAAACACCTTCAAGGGCGAGGGAGGTCGCTGGATGGAAGTATGTAAACACTGCGGTCATGAGATGGGCGGGGAAGAAACCTTTTGTACCGAATGTGGTGCACCCAAGGATGCTCCGCTGACCCGGTCGGGAGCAAAAGCGCCAAGACCACCGATACCGCGGAAAAAGAAAATCACGCTGATCTCGATAGGGGCGGTTTTTGTTGTGCTGCTGACCGCTCATTTGATTTTGTCATCGATGCTTGACCCGACGACGAAGATCCGGGCGATGGATCGTGCGGTCACGAATAATGATGCGGGAGCTTTTGTAAGTGAGTTGTCCCTGGATGAAAAAGCATGGCTGAATGAAAAGGAATACCTGCAGTATATGAAGGAAAATGATTGGGAGACCATCCGTGAACAGATGCTGGAAGCCGTCAGCGGACAACAGCGGTTCGATACCATCATCCGCGATGAATACGGCAGCCCGCTTTTGTCTGTCAAAAAAACAACCGTGATTCCTGGGATGTACAAGACGTATGAAATTGAAGCGGTTCCGACTGAGATCAGATTCTTAACGAACATGGATGATGCTTCCTTTACAGTCGGCAAAGAAAAAATCACCGTGGAGAATGCTGCCGAGGACGAAGTTAATGCCAAAGCCTACCCTGGTGTGTATAAAGTTGAGGGAGAGGCATCGAACGTATATGGGAAGTTCAAGGACACGTGGGAATACCAGGTGCTGGCGGAGGAATCGGATTACTATATGGAACTATATTTTGCAGGGACTACGTATGATGTCGATACCAACCAGCCGGAAGCGATTCTTTTTGTCAACGGAAAGAGTACGAAGAAGTCGCTGAATGAGCTGGGCGTCATCGGTCCTGTGCCGGACGGAAACAAGCTGGCCCTTCATGCGGAGTGGACAAACGATAAGAAAGAGGTGGTCAAGTCCGGACAGATCCGTACGGAGGATGGCGACTACTGGGGTGAGCTGAGTTTTTATTTTGAGGAAGAACTGGAGGAACCGGAGGAATCGGTCTTTGAATACGTACCGGAATCGGATGACTCCGAAGCAGCCGAGGATCACGTGCTCGATTTCCGGGAGGTCTATGAAGAAGCGTTGAATGCGGAGGACTTCTCGATGATTGCTCCTTTCCTCAAGGATGGCAGTCAGGCTTCCGCTGAGTTTCAGGATTATTTGGACGGGATCTCAGGCAAAGGCTTCACCTATGCGTTTACGGAGAATAACATTGTGAAATCTACTGCTTATGGAGTGGATGGTTATGTGGTGACGACGGATGAAGCGTTCATCTTTACCGACTCAGAAGGAGAGAAAACGCACTACGAGCGTACGAAGGATTATACCGTAATCAAAGACGGGGACAGCTGGAAAATCGAAGAGGTAGCCATCAATGAGACCAATCGTTCAGACGGGTGACTTCTAATGAAGGGAATGGGATGTTATGCATTGTGCGACATGCGGAAATCCATTGAATGAAGACAGTAAATTCTGCGGAAAATGCGGGGCCTCTGTTCTTGCGGAGCATGCGTCGGCATCGACGGTGGAAGCGGCCGCATTACCTCCGCAGAAGGATTATACAGAAACGGCTAAACAAACAGGCCGTCAGTTTTACCGTTTTGCCCTCCAAGCGCTGCAGGAACCGTTTCGGGCCAGTCAGCGGGCGGATGCTTCCCACCGGACCAATGGTCTAATTGCTCTGCTGCTGCTCGCTTTTCTCATGCCGTTCTTTTCTTATTTAGCGGCCAGAAACGCGGCTGTGTGGACCTTCGGTGATGCTGTGCCGGATGTATTCTTTGGTGTTCTCGTCCTGCAGCCTTTCCTCTATCAACTGCTCTTTTTAGCGATGTTTATCGCAGTCAACCTCGGCGTAGGGAAATGGATGAGGGTGGAAATCACTTACATGAGCGTCCTTGCGAAATATGGATCGCTCGCCATCCTTCCTGTGACCGGACTTCTAGCCGCCAATCTATTCATGCTACTATCTATGAATACCGTCGGGACGTTTTTCTTTTTTGTGAGTATCGCTTTATATATAACGGCAAGTACAGTTCTTTTATTTTCAATTCAATCGGGTGGAACAGCTAAAGGTCTGGATGTGTTTTACGGCGTTATAATGACGAATGTGGCGATGGCGTTTTTCTTTTTGATTGTGATGATGAGTATGTTTGACCGGATGATAGGGGAAATGGGTGTGCCGTATGGATGGTAAATGAAGAAAAAATCATGATTAAATAGAAGAAGGGATGAAGAAGAGCTCAGTTATTCACCTGGAGATCCTGTTTAAGATTGTTTTGAAGAGTGAACACCCCCCCATATTCAAAGGAATATGGGGGGTGTTTGAAATGGCCACAAAGCTTTATGTAAGGAACAGCAGAAAAATCTTCATTTAATTACTCAACGGAAGTTCATCACCATTCGGGGTGGTTTCAGACACTCCAGGTTTTCCAATTTCAACAGAATCCGCCGTCATGGTTGAAGCTGGACCGGCCATGAACACAAGGACCAAACTAAAGATCAACAATAGTTTCTTCATGATTTCCCCTCCCTGTTGAAGTAGTTAGTAGACAGCGACTGGATTGCTGTCGAGCGCTAATTTATAGTACTCAGCTGCTTTTTTATACCCTCCTTTTCCTTCATAGTATTCTCCCAAAAATCGGGAATACCTTTGTATTTCCTGATTTTTTTGTTCTTTTTTTAGAGAAGGCAGGAATGTTTTTTTGACATAGATTTCCCACTCTTTTTCGGATTGAAAGAAAAAAGAATGGAAGAACCAGTACTCTTTTGTGTGGATATTGTCTTCAGGAAGCTGCTTTGCCACGTCCAGATGTTCGTTCAAGTACTTCATGCAGGTATCTTTTTCGTTCTCCTGATAGTAAATGAGGACCAGCAGCACAAGGGATTTCATATAACTGGTGCTTGTTTTTTTCTTGTAGTAAAGAGCATTTTCTAACTGGTCAAGAGAAATTTGCCTTTCCCTCTTTCTTAAATGCATCGTGGCGATAT
The DNA here is from genome assembly GCF_056158945.1 of Halobacillus sp. ABH2_015. Classification (NCBI taxonomy): domain Bacteria; kingdom Bacillati; phylum Bacillota; class Bacilli; order Caryophanales; family Bacillaceae; genus Halobacillus; species Halobacillus sp. ABH2_015. Next base: position 2,925,173 of record NZ_JBSWUG010000002.1, on the reverse strand, counting down.
TATGATAAATAATTCCTAAATGATCTTGATCTCCAATTTCTCGTGCGAGGCTTTCCGCTTTCTCAAAGTTGGAGAGGGAAGAGGGGACATCTCCCAATCGGCTGTAGCAAATACCAAGGTGGATGTGTATCTTTAAACACTGTCTGGATTTGTAGTTGTTTTGAAACAGGAGTAAAGCGGATTGAGCATAAGAAAAGCTTAAGGTCTCATTTTGAGACACATATAAGGTCAGGGCGTAAAGGAAATATAGATCCGCTTGTTCCAATTCGTTTAAATCCACCGAGGAATACTCGGACAAAGCTTTCTCAAAATGTTCTTTTGCGACCATGGGTTGATTCTTCACCCAATAGTAGTTTCCAAGGTGTTTGTAGTAAAAGAAGCGGTTGCGGGATGTGAGAGTATCGTGGATGTCATTGATAAATAAAATGGAATCATTAATATCATCAAATGCTTGAAGGATGATGCAGGCCCTTACTCTTTTTATATGATATTCAGCTTGAAGGTTGGTGTTAGTCACGGGGGTTATGAAAGACTTCAGCTCCTGGTAAATCTTTTCGGACGCCTGCTTATCGTTGTTCAGTAAGGGCTCTTCCCAGTGACGGAGGAGCTTTTTTAATTTTTCTTCATTTGCTTGTATTTCTTCGTAATTCACCCCCACCCTTTCCAAGAGCAGCATAAGGGTTTCCGGTTCTACAGTGGTTTTGTTGTTTTCAATTCTTGATAAGTAGGAGGGGGAAACAATAGATTCTGAGACTTCTTCCTGACTCATGCCTTCTTTCAATCTAAAGTATTTTAATACTCTTCCCATATCCACTCTTCAACACTTCCTTCTCTTATATTGCGCAATAGGATGAAAAAATCGAGAAAAACAGCCCTTTTCTTTCATAACATGCGAAATACATCTTTCATGGTTACCATGATACCATTTATCTAGGAAATAAGTGTAAGAGAAGAAAAGCAATTTTGAAGGGGGGGATACCACAAAGGAGGTACCTGTACTGTATCTGGTTGGCTTATGCTTTGTACGATCATTAAAGGAGGAATATCAAATGAAAGTAAAGAAGCAATTGATGGCAGGTTGTATGGCATTAGGGTTATTTGTTGGAGGGACGACAGCCACATCCGCTTTGGCTAGCACAGATGATATCGAATCCCAAACAACTCTGGAAGTGAAGCAGGTTTCTGAAAATGGAGCCGAGCCGGAAGCTATTCCAGCAGTGGTTGGAGCTTACGCTCTTAAAGGAGCAGCAGTAGCAGGAGGAGCTTTTGTAGCGGGCGTGACAGCCAAGGCTGGTGCTGATGCGTATGACTGGGCGAAAAATCAGATTGGTGGAAACGATGTAATTAAGGGAGAAAGCGATTATGAAGATGTGAAAGTCGTCTTTGATCAATAATACTTAGGTGAGTTATTCCAACGCAAATCTCTGCCCTTTTTATAGAGGGCAGAAGATTTGCCTTTAAAGAGGTGACACGATGATAAAGAAAATTGGAGTCAGCTTAATCCTTTGCGTGTTTGTTTTTCATTTAGTTATAACAGCCTTATATCTAACTCCTTTCAACCCCGTTAAAGCAAAGTACAGCTTCGCCGTCAATGCCTATATGGAACCTTTATTTTCTCAAAATTGGAGGCTGTTTGCTCCCAACCCGGCTTCTACCAACAACCAATTCATGGTTCGGGCTCAGTTTGCCGATGGAGGTACATCAGACTGGCTTGATCTCACAACGTTTATGATTGATAAAAATCAGGCCAACCGTTTTACTCCGTATAACCGTTTAGTTCGAATCCAGAGAGGGGCCTTCACTTCCCTGTATCAAACGGATGAGGTGACGTTGAAAATATCACAGAAAATTGAAGAGAAAAACCTTGATCGAGAGGACTATGATCATCTGCTTGAAAATGAACGGACTCAGAAAAAAGATGAATATGCCCAGGAAGCTCTGAACCGATATGCTCAATCCTATGTAAGAAGTGTCTATCCAGAGAAGGATATTGAAAAAATACAAATTATAATGCAGGAAACAAAAGCTGTTCCATTTTCTGAAAAGGATAATGAGCAGTATGAAAGAGAACAGCAGCTTCATGAATTTGAATGGGTGGATTTCGTGGAAGTTTCTCCTGTATTTGATTGAAATCTATAAAGGAGGTCCTGGTAGTGAAGCGCTTATATGGAATGTTAACGGAAAAAAAACATATGTTGATTGGAGCTGGATTGCTTAGAGTTTCCTTTGGTCTGCTCATTTTGTTTATGTATTTCATTCATTACTCTCAAAGAAGGTTCATCTGGGGGCCTAATGGAATGCAGAATCACGATCATCTCCAAGAACAGATGGCTCTGACCAGTAACTTTTCTTTATACCAGCTCTCAGATTCTCTTCTGTACTTTGACATCATTTTTCACCTCGGCATCTTGTTTGCCCTCTTATTCACCTTGGGAGTGATGACGCGTTTTACTGCTATCGTTAACCTCTTGTTTGTGTGGTCATTACAACATGCCAACGTCTTGATTCTTGACGGTGGAGATAACATTATGCGGATCATTCTACTCTATATGCTGTTTGCGAATACTTCCGCGTATTTTTCGATAGACCGCTCGAGGGCAAATAAAGAAAACAATGCCATAGGGCATGCTCCAGTATGGAATGCCTTACATAACCTGGCCATCCTTACCTCTATTATTCAGTTATGCTTCATGTATCTATCTTCTGGAACCCATAAAGTGATGGGGGAGATGTGGACGAACGGAACAGCGCTCTATTATATTCTCCAAGTTGGTGAATATACACATCCTTTCTTCCAAAATATGATAGCTTATTCTGAGATTTTGCTGCTGGCAGGGGCTTACAGCGCCATTTTTGTCCAGTTGTCCTTTCCTTTTTTTCTATTAAATCGGTATACCAAATACTTTGCTATGTTCAGTGTTATCGGACTGCATATCGGAATAGCCATTGTCATGGGACTGTTTACGTTCTCAGCTTCTATGATTACTATGCAGTTTCTGATGCTCAACGACCAGGAGTATAAAAGAGTCTATAGCTGGATAAAAGGAGCAGTTCTTAGAGTACGAAACAAATTCCAAGGAGCAAAGGTGAAGCGGTATGAAACAAAACAAGTTCAGTGATCAAGCAGCCGTCATCATTTTTTACGATTCTCATTGTCCGGTATGCTCCAAAAGTATGAGATTCCTATCCAAGTTAGACCGGGGACGAAAGTTGCGGTATGAATCGATTAGAGACAACCAAGTACTGGAAAGGTATGCTATAGATAAGACAGAGGCAGAAAAACGGATGCATACGTTTACATTAAAGGATAACCAAATGGAAAAAGGGATCTTCAGTGTGCAGAGAATAGTGAAGCAGCTGCCCTTATTCTGGATAGCGGTTCCCATCCTCCAATTATCCATATGGGCAGGGTTAGGGTCTCCCTTGTATGACTGGCTGGCCAGTAGAAGGACCATATTACCTGTTGGCGGTTGTGAAGGGGATCGCTGCACGATTTCCAATGGAGAAAAGCAGGTGAAGTGATGAGGCAGTTCGACTATTCGTTCCGATACAAGAATAAAACATCTGATCAAGTAAGTGTCTGGCTAGCTAATCCACCAGAGACACAGCGGCAAACGATCCTACAAGAAAAGAAACATCCTCCCCGCCAGGAGGATAAAGACATGATCGGAAATACAATCAGTTACTATGAATTAGCCCCGGGGGAGCAGATCCAGGCCTCCTACGTTGTTGGAATAGAAAAAACGTCAAAAAGCTCTACACCTTTTACGAAAGAAGAACGGGAGCGGTATACACGCTCAAGCCCTATGATTCCTGTTAACGAGGAAATGACTCATATGGCTTCAGCTATTACGGAACATGCCACTACAGATAAAGAAAAAGGATGGGAACTTTTCGTCCACCTAGTGAAAAACTATTCTTATACGTTTCCGGTTAAAGCTAGAGGGGTTTCCCATTTTCTAAAAGAAAAGAAGGGAGATTGTGGCGAATATTCCTTCCTTTATGCCTCTCTTTGCCGTTCACTCGGCATTCCCTGCAGAGTGATGGTCGGGGCCTTTGCTATGGGCCGTCATCAGGCTCATGTTTGGAATGAGATTTATATTGAAGGCGAAGGATGGATGCCGGTCGATACAAGTATGGCTTACACGGTGCGGAGGCAATTGTGGCGCTTCTTTTTTTCCTCTATTCGTACATTAAGCTGGAGACGCTACTTTGGCCATTTAGAGAATCAACGGATTGTCTTTTCTATTGATACGGAGCATACCCCTTCCCCTCCCTATGTAAAGGAAGGCGGAAGTACAGAAAACGTGTATCAATCATTCCCACTAGCCGGTGAGCGGTTTGTTTGGGGGAAAAGCTCCCTGGTCGGAACTATTCCGTATTTTCAGCCTATGTATTTTTATTATCATTCAGACAAACCCTATCAACTGAAAAAGACGGAAGAGGCTTTAGGAGATTGGAACGTGAAAGAGTCCGGAAAACAGAAAGGATTTCTGCTTGCTCGAACGATCTCAGGCTATCTTGCGTTTTTCATGGCATTCCTTTACTTGTTTACTGGTTGGGAAATTGCTAGTATTTTATTCCCTTTTCCAGCTTTGATTTATTGTCTTAGTTTTTTAGTCCGAAAAGAACGGCCGCTCTTTTTCTCACTGGCTTCGTGTTTCTTCGGAGCGGTGTCTTTGCTTGTTACGCTTGGTTTTCTTTCCGAATTTATATAACGAAAGCTCCTTCTCTCTATAAGGGAAGGAGCTTTTTTATGAGTCATTTAAAGGAGTTGAGTGACAGTCATGTGTTGGAGGGAACTATAAGATACACCTCGCAGATGATAAGCATCTATTTAATCGCAGGCCATTTCAACCGATATATAATTATCAGATTTGTTAATAACTGACGTTCATGATTTTAATATTTATAGGGAGTTGTTTAAAAACTAATGCGGAAAACTATGATCTTCCTTTTCTTTCTTATTTTTTTGCTATTTTTTATTCCTATGGCTTCAGCAGCGGATGAAAAGGACCGACTTGCCGGCTCAAACCGCTTCGAAACAGCTGTAGAAATCTCTAAAGCTGGGTGGAACAAGGCTGATACCGTGATTCTATCCACGGCCTCGAATTTTCCGGATGCATTGGCGGGCGGGCCCTTAGCAAAAGAAATCGACGCTCCCATTCTTTTGGTGCAAAAAGACCGGCTGACTGACACGACCCGCGCTGAAATGGAGCGCTTGAAGGCATCCGAAGTTATCATTCTTGGAGGCAGGGGTGTCATTTCTGAATTAGTTGTAACAGAAGTAAAAGCAATGGGACTTACTATTGAGCGGATCGGCGGAAAAGACCGCTATGAAACAGCCGCGCAGATTGCGGAGCGGATGGGGCAGTCAGATACAGCCTTTGTTGTTTATGGAGGTAATTTTCCTGATGCCCTGTCCATTGCCCCTTTTGCCGCCCAGGAAGGACATCCGATTTTACTTACGCGGACAAATGCTCTGCCGAAAGCAACAAGGGAAGTCCTCCGCAGTGTTGATCGGTCTTTTGTCATTGGGGGATTATCCGTGGTCAGTGATGAAGTGATGAACGAATTGCCTGATGCCACGCGTGTCTCTGGAAATAACCGTTTTCGCACATCGGCTGAAATTATCCGAAGGTTTCAAATGGACGCAGACAATGTCTACATCGCCACCGGTTACAGCTTTCCGGATGCATTAACAGGATCGGTGCTCGCCGCAAAAAACAACGGGGCGGTCATTTTAACAAAAACAGACAGTCTTCCTGTAGAAGTGAGCTATCTGCTGAATCAGAAGGTATTTGAAAGAGGGGTTGCCCTTGGAGGGACGAAGGCTGTTTCGGAGGAAGTCATATCTTTGGTAAAGATCATGATTGCAAGGCTGAATTTTTACAGTTGTCCAGTTTAGATTGATTAAAATCCAATTATATCCAGTTACTTGGAGGTATGGATGACTTAAATAGTTTATGAAGATCATGCGTTTTTCCTAATTTGGAAGACGCATTTTTTGCTGTTTTTCTGACTTCTAAATGAATGTGAATCAATGGTGGATTTAGTCTTATTAAGGGGATAATGTAGGTAGTTTTATCGAAATGATGTATTATACCATTCTATATAAAGAACGCACAAACATGAAAAATGTCCCTTTTATATGGTAAAAGGAGTAATTTATTGAAAAAATATGATTTGATGTTCTTTATCAAGAAATTAAGCCTTTTTCAGGGATTTCCATTTAGTATGTAAGGGCTATATAATCAGGTTACAAATTCTTTATAAAGAACGAAGCGTAGCTAGAAAGAACGACACGCTTCCAAAAAGGGGTGAAATCCTCTGCAGTCTAAAAGGGCTAAATTTAAAGAACAATGGAGAATGAAAGCATTGAAAAAAACGAAGCAGTTGACAGTAGGTGTGGCCGTCAGTTCTTTAATTGTTGGAGCAAGTTCTCATTTGGTGGGAAGTACCTTCGGAGCTTTTAACAGTAAAGATACATCTACCTCAGAAATTCAGGCATGCAAGGTGTTCCCTGCATACATAAATGAGCAGTTGCAGGAATTGAAAAAACTTGTAGATGAATATAATATCCATTTCGATGAAATTCCGAAAGTAAACAGTTATTCCGGTGACTTCAAGGATATCGATAATATTGATCAATATTCGGTCGATGAATTGCTTAATGAAAAAAAACGCATGAATAACTTTGTTGAAGATGTAGATAAAGCCATGGATGACCTTAAAAATTTAGAAAAAGAACTGGGAGATTCACGGAAAATTCTAGAAGCAGACAGTATGGCTGTATATGAGAGTTTAAAGGTGATTTCCAGCCTTCCTGAAAAAACGATATCTTCCTGCTTGCAAGGTTCTTACCCATCTGCAGGTCAGAATTTAGTAGAAGCTTTTAATGAACATGGTTTAGACGATAGACAAGTAAACGACCTCCTGAATTACTTTTCTCATAATCAATTTACACAGTCCGATACGCCGGTTATAGGGGAGTCGACACTTACAAACATGGAAAGTTCCTTTCAAGATAAGATTATTAGTTCTGAGGAAAAGATAGAAACGAGCAAAAAGGAAATGAATGCAAAAAAACAAGAAGTGAAGTCCTCTTTGGAGAATGTTGAAAAGGCAATTGAAAAATTGAAGAAAGAGGAAGAGGCTGAAGAAGCTGCCGCTAAAGCAGCTGAGGCAAAGGAAAAAGAATCTGAAGCAGCAGAAAAAGAACGTAAAGCCAATACAGAAACAGATGATCAAAAAGGGTCTTCTCAAAAAAAATCCGAGAAACCCCCTGAGGATAACCAGGAACCAACAGATACTCAATCAGAACCTAAGGATAATCAGCAAAATTCCAAGTCTTCAGAAACAGATATAACGGAAGAAGATGACAATACCGCAACTTCAGAAGGAACCTCGAATCAATCAGTAGATTCTTCCACACCTGAAGAGAAAAAAGAGAAAAATGAAAAAGAAAGTGATTCAGAAGCTTCTGTGACGAGCCAGGAGCAGGAAACTGAAGAGAAGAAAAAGGCAAGTGATGTGGATGCAGCCGTGACCAAGGAAGATGTAGAAAAGTCCAGTCAAGACAGCGAAAAAGGGGATGCACATGAAAAGGATACTAAGTAATCTGGTGACTTTTGTACTCTATGGTGTACTAATTTTCATGGTGGTTATTGTCGGAATATCTAAGGTTTCCGGCGGCGAATCGACGTTTATGGGATATCAGTTGAAAACTGTTCTTTCCGGATCAATGGAACCTACTTTTCAAACGGGGTCCATCATCGCTGTTGAACCAACAGAAGATGGCACGGCTTATAAAGAAGGAGATATCATCACTTTCTTACGTGAGGAAAATGTCCTGGTTACTCACAGGGTTATGGAAGTGAAAGGATCCGGGGAAAGCGTTTCTTATATAACTAAAGGCGACAACAACGACGGGGTCGATTTAGAACCTGTCCTGGCGTCAAATGTGATGGGTAAATATACAGGATTCACCATTCCTTATATCGGCTACATGATGGATTTTGCGAATTCAAAACTTGGATCACTGCTTCTACTGGTTGTACCGGGCATTGGGTTGTTTGGTTATGGCTGCATCTCAATCTGGCGTGAGCTTTCGAAGATTGAAGAAAAGAAGGAAGAATCAGAAGAAAAATCTGCAAAAGTTTGATCAATGGTTGTACTCCTTGTACATAAGCAAGGATTCAATATATCACATATTTTTCAAAGGGAGGAAGTTTGTATGGGTTTGAAAAAGAAATTAGGGTTGGGTGTAGCATCAGCAGCTTTGGGATTGTCTTTGGTCGGAGGGGGAACATTTGCCTACTTCAGTGATTCAGCAGAGGCTAGCGGATCCTTCGCGGCTGGTACATTGGATTTAACCGCTCAACCTACAACTGTCATCTCAGTAGATAATCTTAAGCCGGGAGACACGATGGTACGTTCATTTAATTTGGTGAACGGTGGAAGCTTGGATATTGGTTCTATTGAACTGGCTACAGATTATACAGTCACGGGTGCTGGAAATAATAATGGCGACGATTTTGGTGATCATATTGAGGTTAACTTCCTGTTCAACGCGGACAAGCTGGACACTCCAATTTATTCTACGACTCTATCGGAGTTAAAGTCTATGAGTCCTGATGTTATTGAAGGTAACATCCTTGGAGCATGGCTTGCAGAACGTGGTGGGAAACTGGCTGCTAATACTTCTGACACGCTCTACGTTCAGTATGAGTTTGTAGATAATGGAGAAGACCAAAACCACTTCCAAGGGGACTCTCTATCTCTAGAATGGACATTCAATGGTATGCAATCTGAAGGCGAAGCACGCTAATACAGTAGTCGGGGGATATCCTCCCCCGGCTTTTATATTTTAAATTTAAGGAGAATACATATGAAAAATTCAAGTCTCTTCTTAAAAATCATTTCCATTTATAGTATCTTCATCTTACTCTTTGTCCTCTTTAACCCCGTGGGATCCACACAAGCTTTGGAGAACCAGTCCAGAATTAATATTTCTACTTCACAAAATCGAATGTTAAATATAAAAAACTTCAAACCCGGTGACTATGCCGTCCGGTCGTTCTCTTTAGCTAATGAAGGGACGGTGGCTGTACAGTATGCTATGACTTCTTATCTTAAACAAGGATCCGAAAAATTTTATGAGCAGCTGCAATTCATCCTGGAGATAAATGGTGAACAGACCTATGCCGGGCGTTTGTCGGATTTTCAAGACGTAACTTTAAAGAGTCTGAATGCCAATCACTTGGATGAAATGAAAGTTCGGATTGAATTTCCTTATGAATCAGGGAACGAGTTTCAAGGATTGAAATCCGATGTCGTTTTCCAATTTTATGCTGAATCTTTCCTTCCATCACCAAACAGTGGAGAGGGTAGTGGATTGCAGGAACCATTTATTGATAGATGGAAGGAAGGACTCCTTCCTCAAACAGGAGAGAATTCTCCTTGGGCGTATTACATAACAGGCGCAATCCTTATGATAACGGGAACTGTTTATTATATGTTGAGTCGAAAACGTAGACAGAACCATGAAGTTATGGGAGCAGAATCTTCTTAAGGTTTTGCTCTTTTTTTATAGGAGGGATTAAAGTGGCACGTGGTGCGGTGGTGCTTATCGTAATAGGTTTGAGTATTATGGTTTATCCGTGGTTGGAGGATCGTGCAGCGATTGTTAGGACAGACCGGTATGTACAACAGCTTGAAAATGGAGAATGGCCCCGGAAAGTCCATGCTCAACAGGAATATGAGTTAGAGGATGTAAGTGAGATGTTAGAGGTTGGCTTGAAAGAGGGGATTCCCGCTGGTGATGAGGATGGAGACATTATTGCACTTATTGAAATTCCTTCCATTGATTTGAAACTGCCTGTGTTCACGGGTGTCAGCGAATATAATTTAAACTACGGCGTCGGTTATATGAATGGGGAAAGAGAGTTTGACCATAATGGTAATGCGGCTTTGGCTGCTCATCGCGGATATGCTCACGGGAAATTATTCAACCGCTTAGATGAAGTGGAAAAAGGTGATCATATCCAAGTTAAAACAGAGAACAAGGACTATATTTATGAAGTACAACGTACTCTCCTAGTGGAACCTGATTACTTAGAGGTGTTGGAACCTATTGAAGGAGAAAGTTGGATTACCTTAATCACGTGTGATCCCATTCCAGATCCTACACATAGACTGATTGTACAAGGTGAATGGGTCAAATAAAACGAGAAGGAGAGGTTGAAATTGAAGAAGTGGAAGACAGGGCTGATCCTGGTCAGTGGAGTAACAGCGATCATTCTGCTTAATGAAACGACATCTTTTGGAGCGAAGATTCTGAGTAGTGGATCTGAGCCGGCAGTAGAAGTCAACGAAGAGGTGCCTTCTGGTAAACAGCTGATAGACAAGTCTTTGGGAGCCATGAGCAGCGTAGAAAGCTTCCATTTTCTAAGTGAAGAGTTGAAAGATTCAGGAGAAGTGGAAGTCATGATGGAAGGGTATTACTTAGCGGGTGATACGCCGAAGATTTACACGAAAACCACATCCATGCAAGGAAAAGAGCCACTTGAAATGTATGTGGAAGGGGAGCACCATTATATTCAAGCGGGAAGCGAATGGATCCAGCTTCCTTCCACTAGTAATAAAACTCTTTCTTTGAATAACCTTACAACCGATCCATTTGATGGATGGACTGATATGGAAAGTTTTGTTGTGAATATGGACAAAAATCATTATGTTTTATCCAAGGAAACAGATGTCTCCACTCATGGAAAGAAGAAGGAAGAAAATCCGAGTGACTTCAAAAGCGAATATCCTGTGGAAATGGTAATTGATAAGGATACTTATTTAGTAAAGGAATACAAAGTGGAAACAAGCGATGGAACGTTTATTCATACCCTTAGTTCTGTGAATCAAATTGAGGAAAGTATTTTTCCTCAGGTAAAGGCTGCAGGTTCATATGATAGAAACGATGTTCAAAAATAAACAGAGGCTGCTGAAGTAAGATTGGTTTAACTTAGTTGGAAAAAGGTCTGGGTGCATACACCCAGACCTTTTTCTTAGAAATTAAGCTTGTTGGACAGAAGGGGCAATGATGTCCTGCTGCTCAAGAATTTCACGGTCTCTCTGATTCTTTGGTAGATAGCCTTTTTCAAGGAGTCCCTTGATGTAAATCTTATTATATACGAAAGAAAAAATGATACCTGGTATCCAAGCTCCAAATCCAAGTGTGAAAATACCTGCCAGTAAGGCTGTGATAAACATGATTGCAGACCATTTCAAGTCTCCTCTGATCAAGGCAGGGATGAATCCGAAAAAGAATGTCGTCCAACTGAACCCTACTTTGACTTCTTTTACAACCCCCGCATTGTTTTGTAAGCTGACTTCCATTATGTAACCCCCTAAAATCGATTAGGTGACTATTATACTATAAAAAACATTGTTTAAGACCCATTATATTGAAAAAATGTATGTGAAAGGGTGTATTTATTTTTTGACTATAAAAAGAGATGGAAGTCATGTGGGAAATTACCATGGATATGACTATTAGGGAGAACATTTACGGAATATCTTAGTTCTTCTTTTCACCAGGTAAAGACCATTACCCGCATACAAAATCAGGGAGAGAAAACTTGAAATATAACCAATTGGTAAATACCCTATTGAAAATCTGGGAACTGATATTGGAATAGGGGCTATCAAGGGAAAACGGGTAGGGAAAAAGAAACATGTCTGAGGCTGCTGTGATGTGGATTATGCAGCAGGATGAAGTGACAAGCGTAATCCCTGGATTCCGATATCAAAAGCAGGTCGAGGACAACCTCGCAGCAGTGGATGGGAAGCCGTACAGCGAGGAAAAACTGTCCATGTTAAGAATATCAGAAGGTAGTACACGATCATATCGGAGTCGTATATTAAGAAAGAGGAGCGGGAATCATACCGCTCCTCTTTCTTATTCAACGTCTAAATTTCTTATTATACAGACCGACCGTTACCATAAGTGTAACCACCGTCCAAATCGCAATAACGCCGGCCGGTACCCAAGAGATACGCTGACCGAGGTCCTCAATAAATAGCTGGATTTGATAGTTTGGCAGGTACTCAAGAAACGAAAGGAATTCATAACTCGCCATCAACGATTCAAAAGTAATGTTCATCCCAAACAAAAGTAAAATCGGCATAAGAACGACAGAGGCTTCAATTAACGTACGGGTCAGCAGGCCGATCAGTGTTCCGAGGGTAATGTAGAAAACAAGCAGCAGGAGAAGCATGCCGGTCATCCACACAGGTTCTTGAATGGAATAGCCGACGATCAACAAGCTGACAATCAGTGTGGCAAGCGTCATGACAAACGTGACGAGGCTTTTGCCGGCTAGAATATCCAAGGTGGAAGCGGGCGACATCATTAAACTTCTTAGTGTATTCTTCTCTTTTTCTTCCGCAATCATCGCAGACTGGACAAAGGTCCCGACAGCCGCAAAGCTCAGTGTAATCACTAAGGTGACGCTGGCTGTTGTGACACCTTCCGCCTGACTCATCATGAAAGCCATCATAATCGGAAGAATGATTGTGGAGGATACAAAGAGGTTCCGGTATAATTCCTTCAAATCTTTTTGGAAAATCGCATAAATCCGTTTCATTGAAAATGTCATACAAGATTCCTCCCTGTGACCTCTACGAAAATATCGCCGAGGGTTGGTGTATTCATCTCAATCGTTTCCACTTCGCTGTTCTTCATCCATTCGTAGATCTCCTCTGCACTTGCGGGTTCGTTCGGAAGCATGATTTCCCGGCCGTCTGTCAGTCCCACCATCAGATGTCCGTCACCGAACTGCTTTCTAAGCTTTTTCGGGCAGTCGAGCAGTTGGATACTTCCTTTATCCAGAAATGCGACGGTGCTGCAGAGCGTTTCCGCTTCATTCATATCGTGCGTCGTTAAGAAAATGGTCGTCCCCCGCTCATTTAAAGTCCGTAGACCGTGATGAATGTGCTGAGCGTTGGCCGGATCAAGAGCTCCTGTCGGCTCATCGAGGAAAAGGAGATCGGGCTGATGCAGAAGAGCACGGGCGAGCATCGTGCGCTGCTTCATCCCTTTGGAAAGCTTCGATACCCGCTTATTCTTTTCCGCTGTCAGATGAACGATTTCAAGGACCTCTTCGACTTGTGTAGAAGGCTGATCGTACAATTCACAGAAAAGAAGGAGGTTGTCACGAATCGATAAGCGCTCGTATAAACCGCTCGAATCCGACATCACACCGATCCGCTTCAAATAATGGGGATGGTGCATATCTTTGGAAGGCACGCCAAAGACACGGGCTTCACCGGAAGTCGGGACCTGCTGGCCGGTCAGAATCTCAATGGTTGTCGTTTTTCCAGCTCCGCTTGGTCCGAGAAACCCAAAAATGTCTCCCTTTTTTACTGCGAAGGTTAAATCCCTCAAGGCCTGTTCTTTTCCGAATGTTTTTTGGACATGATTGACTTCAATAATGTGATCCATTTTCATTCCCCCGTTTCGCTTTGTTCTCCTTCAGATTACGGGAGATCAACGAAGCGCACAGCTGTTTTTGCGTAAACGGAGTCACCTGCCGGCTGAACGGAGCTATTTGAGGCCCAGCAGTTCCTTTAGTTCAGCCATTTTACCTTTGGAAAGCGGGACTTCAGTCTTTTCTGCGTTATCGAGCTGGAGGCTGTAGCTGTTTTTGGTCCACGTGATGACTTTTCGGACCTTCTGAAGATTCACGATATAAGACCGGTGGCAGCGGAAGAATCCGAACAGCTTCAATCTGGCTTCCAGATCATTCAGCGTGAACATTCCCTGGAAGGCTTCCCCGCGGATATGGACATATGACTGCCCCTGAATGCTTTCAATGTAATCGACTTCAGGCGGGTCAAATAAAATCATGTTTTCCTGCACTTTAGTCGGGATTTTATGGAAGGTGACGGTTGCACCATCTGCTTCAGGCTCAGCGGACTCTTCGTGCTCTCTTTCCACTTTATGTATACCGTCCTGATGGAGACGGTGGGTGTGATCGCCCATCATAATGGCGCTCTCCAGGTTACTGGTCAAGATCATCACAGTTTTACCTTCTTCTTTCAGTCGTTGTAAGATCTTCATCAACATCTGTTTCGTTTCGAGGTCTACATTTTGATCGGGTTCCTCCATGAGAAAGAATGGAGGGTCCTGTAAAATGAGACAGCCCAGCTGTACCCGTTTTTTCTCAGAGAAGGTCAGTTTTTTCACCTGGTGGTGCTTAAGGTCAGTCAGGTGCGTCCAATCCATGACTGATTCCAAGGAAACGCTGGATTGGTAAAGGTCTCTGTGAAAACGGAACAGCTCCTTCACCTTCAAGCGTTCATAAAGAGGGGCATCCAGGCTGAGCAGTCCTAAAGGAATAGGAGAAGGGCGCCCATGGAAGGAAATACAGCCTCCAGATAACGTCTCGTCTCCAGTAAGAATATCAATCAGCCAGTGTCGGAGATCTGTATGAACGTAAACAGACACGACCTGTCCTGGTTCAATACGTAAATCAAATGGGGAAAAGATCGTCGTGCCGCCGCGGCTCTTTTCCGCCTGCGTAATCGTGAGACCGTCCATAATCAGTGCTCTCCTTTCTATGTAAGCCCTTTATTAGACATGATACAGCATATGGAAAAATTTAAGTAGGAAATTTCCCGGGAAATGATGGAGCTTGTCAAAATAGTGTTGGTCCTAAGAAGATATAGAAGAGGAAATCCAGTGACAGGGGTCACTGGATTTTTCATGTTGAATGAAATCATTAGTTCAATGAACGAAAACATATCCATGTCACTGTTTCGTATGAGGTCCGTTTGATCTGCAGGTATAGGGATTGAGGGATATGCTTCTATTCCACAGGAGGGCTTACAACTTGTATCCTTTCCTGCTTTTAAATCGTTTCAGAATAATTGAACTATCCACTCGGGTGATGCCTTCTACGGAGTAGAGCTCATCATTGATAAAGGCTTCCAGCATTTTGAAATCCTCCACAAGCACGTGCATATGAAGGGTGCTCGGTCCGGTCATTTGGTAGATACTTGCCACACTCGGATTGTCTGCCAGATTCTGGGCCACTGCCTGTAGATTCATTGGCTCGACATCGACTTCGAAAAAGGCGGAAATGTTTTGACCGAACCGCTCAGAATTAATGACGGCTGTAAAGTTTTCAATGACGCCTTTATTGATCAGGCTGTTGATACGATCTTTGACGGCGACTCGGGAAATGCCGACTTTTTCAGCTAATTCCACATACGAAATTCGACCGTCCCTTACTAGTTCATCGACAATGGTACGATCCGTTTGATCAAACTCGTTACTTTTCATAGCAAACTCCTTCCACACTCATTATAGCAAACCACCAAGATGGAACAAACAGATAATCATTTACTTTATGTAAGTGAATATAATCTAATTCAATCTTTTTGTAAGCAATTACACGGATTTATCTTTATTTTTGTTTGAAATTGTATTGACATAGGGACATGCTTTATCTAGTATATTATTTAATTCGAAATTATTTGAAAAATTAAAAATCAGAGGAGGAAGAGGAATGAAAAAAATGATGGGGGCACTTATTCTTGGCGGCAGCTTAGTTTTATCTGCATGTAGTTCAGCAGGGGGTTCGACGGAAGCAGAAGGAGAAAGCTATCCGGAACAGCCGGTTCAGATTGTTGTTCCGTGGGATGCCGGGGGAGATACCGATGCCATTAACCGTGTCATCGCTGAGGAGCTGGAAAAGGAACTGGACCAGGATGTCATTGTTAAAAACATCTCAGGTGGGAGTGGTGTCATTGGAGCTCAGCAGACGCTTGATGCCAAGCCGGATGGTTATACGCTTCTTGCGATTCATGATTCCATGGCCATGTCCGAATTGATGGGGCAGGCAGATTTCGGCTATTTTGACTTCCAGCCTGTATCGCTTATGACATCGACCTATGATCTTGTCGCTACGCACCCGGAAAACCCGTGGGACAATATGGAAGACGTCGTAGCTGATGCAGAAGGAGATCCGGAAAGCATTACATATGCTGCTTCCATCGGCTCTACTTCCCAGCTTGAGCCGGCGTTGATCCAAACCGCTGCAGATATTCAATTCAACATTGTCGGGTATGAAGGAACAGCCAAACGGATGAAAGCGATTGTTGCTAATGATGTGCACTTAGGCAGTGTATCGATTGCTGCTGGTAAGGAGTATATGGCGGATGACCGGATGAAGCTGCTTGGGTACACAGGTGAAGAGCGCAGTGCTGAATTCCCGGATGTACCAACATTGAAAGAACAAGGCATTGACGTCACCTCTGCAGTAAGCCGTGGGATTGCAGCACCGAAAGATACGCCGGAGGCTATTGTAGAGAAGTTGAGTGATGCTCTTCAAAACGTAGCAGAAAGTGAGTCATTCCAGGAAAGAATGGAAGAGCTCGGAAGTGAAGTCTCCTACAAAAACACAGAAGAATACGTTCAGTTCCTGGAAGAAAATGAAGTGGAAATGAAAGAGTCCCTGGAAACAAGCGGGCTGCTTGAATAAGAGGAGGCGTCTGACATGATGACCGTTAAAAGAGATGCCATGAACGCTGTAATCCTCTTAGCCTTTTGCGGACTGGCTTTTTACGGATCCACATTAATCCCGGAAAGAAGCCTCGGCAAAACCGAAGGAGACTTCTTTCCAAATATAATCATTGGTATCCTTGCCGTCCTGAGCCTTCTTTTGCTCGTGAAAAGTGTGTATGCGTATGTAACATCAGAAAAACAGCAGCGCACAGAACCAAAGACAAGTTTGAAAGAGCGGTGGGCGGAAGGGAAGAAAGTGTGGTACACGTTCGCTTTGTTTGGTGCCTACATCTTTATCATGCCATCAGCCGGGTACTTTCTATCTTCAGTTGCTTTTCTGTTCACGCTCTATCTGCTTCTATCATCCAACAGAAAGCGTCTCTGGCTTGTGCTGATCATTTCTATCGTTGTGACGTATGTCTTGAGTTTTATCTTCCAAAAGTTCCTGCTAGTCTTTCTGCCATCAGGAGTTCTTTTTTAAAAAGGGGTTTGAATAATGGATAGTATTTTATTAAGTTTCGAATCCATATTGAATATACAGACGATCCTCATCCTGCTTGCGGGCGTCGTTGCCGGGATCATTGTAGGAAGCATCCCGGGCTTTACTATAACAATGGGGGTAGCCTTGACGCTGCCATTCAGCTTCAGCATGGATCCGGTCAACGGAATTGCGTTAATGATGGGCGTACAGGTAGGGGGAAGCGCCGGAGGTTTGATTACCTCCTGCCTGTTCGGGATTCCAGGGACTCCTTCGTCCGTCGCAACAACGTTCGACGGCTATCCGATGGTGAAAAACGGAGAAGCTGGAAAAGCGCTGGCCATTGGGTTGTGGTCATCGTTTATCGGTACGATTATCTCCGGTGTCATACTTATTTTCACCGCTCCGATTCTTGCGGAATGGGCGCTGGAGTTTGGTCCTTGGGAAATGTTCGCTTTGATGCTGTTTGGCATCAGTGCCATTGCCAGCTTGAGTGATGGATCCTTAATTAAGGGATTGATTTCCGGAATGCTTGGTATATTGTTCGCCCTTGTCGGCTCTGATCCGCTGACCGCGATTCCACGTTTTACATTCGGAATGTCTGAGCTCATGTCAGGTTTCAACTTCCTGCCGGTGCTGATCGGATTGTTTGCCTTTTCCCAGCTGATGAGTGATATCAAAAGACCCCCTGCTCCTGTTCCGTTCAGTGAGGCGTCCAACGTCAGCTACCCACTGCCGAAGCTTTTAAAGGATATGTGGTCGTCCGGAACGAATGTGATAAGGTCGAGCTTTATCGGGACACTTGTCGGTATTCTCCCGGCAGCCGGCGGGAGTATTGCGAATATCTTAAGCTATGATATTGCGAAGAAGTTTTCCAGGAAGTCTCACGAATTTGGAAAAGGGACAAAGGAAGGGATTATTGCAGCAGAATCTGCGAATAACTCTTCCATTGGAGGGTCCTTCGTCCCGATGCTCGCCTTTGGGATCCCCGGCGATGCGGTGACGGCGATGATGCTTGGAGCCCTGCTGATTCACGGCATTCAGCCTGGACCGTTATTGATGGAAAACCAGCCGGTTCTTGTCTATGGAATCTTTATTTCTTTCTTCCTGGCGGCGTTCCTGATGCTGATTGTTCAGAGCCTTGGGATTAAAGTGTTTTTGAAGATCAATAACATTCCCCAGCATGTGTTGATCCCTGTGATTCTACTGCTTTGCGTGCTCGGAAGCTTTGCTGTGAACAACCGGATGTTTGATGTGTGGGTGCTGCTTGCCTTTGGTTTGATCGGGTATTGGATGAAAGCCAATCTATTTCCTCTGGCCCCATTCATTCTTGGCATCATCCTTGGTCCGATGATTGAAGAAAACCTGCGTCAGGCGATTTCCGTAAGTCCCGATTTGACAACCTTCTTTACCAGACCGATTTCAGCTGTGCTTCTGGTGATGGCCGCCGCGTCCTTAACGTACGGGATCATCAGCAGTATGAAGCAGAACAAACCGAATGAATATGAACAAGAGAATAAGGAGAGTGCTTGATTATGATATCATTGAACCACCATGCCCAGCCCTACCCGGTCTCACGCAAGGCCGTCTACGCCAAAAATGGAATGGTCTCGACCTCCCAGCCGCTGGCGGCGCAGGCGGGCCTCGACATTATGAAAAAAGGAGGCAACGCCATTGATGCGGCGATTGCCACGGCCGCCTGCCTTACCGTTGTCGAACCGACCTCCAACGGCATTGGCGGAGATGCCTTTGCGCTGGTTTGGACGAAAGGAAAGCTGCACGGACTGAATGCGAGCGGGCGCTCGCCGCAGTCGATTTCCATTGACCAGGTGAAGGCGGATGGTCATGAGGAGATTCCGAAATACGGCTGGGTGCCTGTCACTGTACCTGGAGCACCGAGCGCCTGGGCTGAACTCAGTGAAACGTTCGGAAAGCTTCCATTAGAAGAGGTGCTTGCACCCGCTGTACAATACGCGGAAGAAGGCTTCCCTGTTTCACCAACCCTTGCGAAATATTGGAACAAGGCTGTCCAGACGTTTGAAAAGGAACTGGAGGATGACGTATTTTCAGAATGGTTCCATACGTTCACACCAAAAGGACGGGCGCCAAAAGCGGGGGAGATCTGGTCGTCCCACGATCATGCAGAAACGCTGCGCTCGATAGGAAAAACGAAGGCCGCCTCTTTTTATGAAGGAGAACTGGCGGAGAAGATCGCTGCTTTTTCAGAGAAGCACGGCGGATACATAACGAAGGAAGATTTAGCTCAGCACCGCTGTGAGTGGGTGGATCCGATCCGTGTGAACTACCGCGGCTATGATGTGTGGGAAATCCCACCGAACGGTCAGGGGCTGATTGCGCTCCAGGCGTTGAATATTTTGAAAGGCTTCGAGTTTCCGGCCAAGGATTCGGTGGATACGTATCATAAGCAGATGGAAGCGATGAAGCTTGCTTTTGCGGATGGGCAGAAACATATTACCGAACCTTCCTATATGAGGCATACGGCAGAAGATCTGCTGAATGAATCCTACGGGGAGGAGCGCCGGCAGCTCATCGGAGAAGAAGCGCGACAGCCGGAAGCGGGTGAACCATCTTTGAGCGGGACGGTTTATTTAGCGACCGCAGACGGGGATGGCAATATGGTTTCCTTCATTCAAAGCAACTATATGGGCTTCGGTTCAGGTTTGGTTGTCCCCGGCACAGGCATTGCCCTGCAGAACCGCGGGCATAATTTTTCCATGGATCCTGACCATGTGAATGCTCTAGAAGGTGGAAAGAGGACGTATCATACAATCATTCCAGGATTTTTAACAAAAGACAACAACCCCCTCGGTCCATTCGGTGTGATGGGTGGCTTCATGCAGCCGCAGGGACATGTGCAGGTCGTCATGAATACCATCGATTTCGGATTGAATCCACAGGCGGCCCTTGATGCGCCGCGCTGGCAGTGGCTGAAGGATAAGCAGGTGGAAGTGGAACAGACCTTCCCCTCCCATATCGCCCAGCAGCTCGTGGATAAAGGCCATGACATTACGGTTCAGGTCGAGCCGAACAGCTTCGGCCGCGGGCAGATGATCTGGAGAGATCCGGAAAGCGGCGTCCTCGTCGGAGGCACGGAATCCCGGACCGATGGGATAACCGCGGGGTGGTAATTGAGGAGAAGGAGTTCTAAATCATGAGAACCTATTGGGATATCTTTATCGCCTTTTTCCGAGTCGGTATGCTCGGTTATGGCGGCGGCCCCGGGTCGATTCCATTGATTCATAAAGAAGTGGTGGACAAATACAAATGGGTAACAGCAGAGGAGTTCGGAGACATCCTGGCGCTCGGCAATACGCTCCCGGGCCCTATTGCAACAAAGCTCGCCGGCTATATCGGCCATCAGGTGAAGGGGATGACAGGGATGCTGATCGGGGTTCTGGCGACGATTATTCCGACCATCCTTCTGATCATCATTCTTTTGACCTCCCTGTCATCCATCAAGCAGTTTGACTGGGTGCAGGGGATGACAGCCGCCGTCATTCCCGTCGTTGGCGTAATGCTGGCGGTATTGACGTGGCAGTTCCTGGAGAAAGCAGGAAAAGGATTGGGGTGGCGGAAAACGGTTATCGCTGCTGTCGTGCTTGTCATCCTGATGGAAGTGCTCTCCATCCACCCGGGCATCATTATCGGAGCCCTGTTAGTATTTGCCCTTGTGAAAAAAGATAAGCAGAAAGCGAAGGAGGCGGGAGCTTCATGATGATTTACTGGCAGCTTTTTCTCGCCTTCTTCATTCCCGGCATTCTCGGTTACGGCGGGGGTCCGGCTTCGATTCCGCTTGTGGAGAATGAAGTGGTCCAGAACTATGAGTGGATGGATGTGCAGGAGTTCAGTGAAGTACTTGCACTCGGGAATTCACTTCCCGGTCCAATTGCGACAAAAATGGCCGGTTATATCGGCTATGAAGTGGCCGGTGTGCCGGGTGCCTTTGTTGCGGTCTTTGCTACGGTGGCCCCGTCCTTGATTTTAATGATCATGCTGCTCGGCCTGTTGTTCAAGTATAAGGATTCACCAAAAGTGAAGCGGATGACGATGTATGTCCGTCCCGTGATTGCCGTACTGCTCGGCGTTATGGCGTGGAGCTTTTTCAAGGAGTCGTTTGAAGGCATCGGCTGGCTGCAGACGGTCATTCTGATTGTGGCCGGCTACGTGCTGATGGAGCGGGTAAAGGTGCATCCCGCTTTCGTGATCGCCGGAGCTTTAGCGTATGGAGGATTTTTCCTTTGAATAGCAATAGAGAGGCCCCTTTTAAGGGGCTTCTTTTCGTCTGTAGAAAAAAGGTTTGTCATTCCGTGTGGTTTGGGACACGTTCCGCTTATCGGTGGGTGCTTGCCGCGGGCACGGCCTCCGCTGACTTGGTCAGGAAAAATCACCTGCCCAAGTGGATCTTCGGGTCGTGCTGTTCCCGCAGGCGTCACCACCGAACGCTCCTCGTGACTCTGCATAACCGCGTTTCCGAGCCTTAAAGAAAAGCAGGATACACTGGGTAACGAGCAGACGGGTCCGCATTCATAAATTCAAAAAAAGCTGCCGAAACGTAGCTCGACAGCCTGAGAAAGTCGAGCGTAGCTTTGCAGATTCAAAAGAAAGGCATGGGCTGCGCTATTTCCGCTTGCTTGGAAAAGAAAAAGTGAAGGAACAGGCGCTGATGACGGCTGCCTGCCGGAATATGAAAAAGCCCCCCAAGGAGCGTTATCCCATCCACTCCTGCGGAAGCTCGGGCGCTCGTCCGCGGAAAGGATGGGATTTCGCTCCTGGCGGTAAGAAAGAAAAAAGCTTGTAAAGAAACAGAGGTTTCTCTACAAGCTGAGAGGTCCTTTAGTAAGGAGCTCTCTTTTTTTATTTTGCAGTTGTTGTCAGTTTAACTTCAATATTGTTGCGAGTCGCACGGGAGTACGGGCACACCTGGTGGGCTTTTTCAACAAGCTCTTCCGCTTCTTCCTGGGAAACGCCTTCGATTTCCACTGCAAGTTCAACAGCAAGACCGAAGCCTTCTCCTTCTTTCCCGATGCTTACGTTGGCTGTAATCGCAGATGTGATTTTTTTCTTCGCCTGAGAGGCAACGAGTTGAAGAGCGCTGTCAAAGCATGCAGAGTAACCGGCTGCAAATAGCTGCTCGGGGTTCGTCGCTCCTTCTTTTCCTGAGCCGCCAAGTTCTTTAGGCATGGATAGATCAAGGTTCAAGGTACCATCACTGGACGTGACCGTACCTTGACGTCCTCCCTGTGCTGTTGCTGCTGCTGTATATAAAGCTTTTTCCATTTTTCTTCACTCCTCATTTAAATTGTGTATAATTAAGTTGTGCACAATTTAATTTATAGCAAAGAGATCAGTTTGTCAACCAGCGGAACTCAAAAACTGGTTTTGTTGTGACAAATGGATGGATTCGCTACATTGAGGGTATAAAGGAGAGATCGATATGGCTGAAGAGCATTTGAAATTGGAAAACCAGATTTGTTTTTCCATTTATGCAGCGGCGCGTGAAATGACGAAAATGTATAAACCCCTGCTTCAAAAGTTGGATGTCACCTATCCGCAGTACTTGGTGCTGCTTGTACTATGGGAAGAGGACAGCATGACGGTGAATGAGCTTGGCAGACGTCTGTATCTGGATTCCGGAACGCTCACACCGATGCTGAAGCGGATGGAAACATCAGGTCTGCTTGAACGGAAACGGTCGCCGGAGGATGAGCGACGGGTGATCGTCACGTTGACTGAGCAGGGAAGAAACGCGGAAAAGGATGCCCGTGACATCCCATTTCAGGTGGTCGACCACCTCGCTATGGATGAAGAAGAGCTAAAGCAGTTCAAAGCTTCGCTCGTGAAGGCTCTTGAACATCTGCATGAAAGAAATGAAACGTCATAAGAAAATCCCCGCTTTCTTAAAGAAGAGCGGGGATTTCTTTTTATACACCGATGAGGGACAAAATGTATGTCGTTACACAGACAACCACCAGCAGGATGAAGCTGTATTTCAGCGTCATCTTGAATAACGTGGACTCCTGGCCGGTCTGCTTAACCGCTGCTGTCGCAATTGCAATGGACTGTGGAGAGATCAGCTTGGCCATCACACCGCCGGCCGTATTCGCTGCCAGGAGCAGTGCCGGATTCGCGGTGATCTGGTCAGCGGTGACTGCCTGTAAGTGACCGAATAAGGCGTTGTTGCTGACGACAGAACCCGTAATGAAAACGCCGATCCAGCCGAGCACAGGACTGACGAGTGGGAACAGGCTTCCCGTTTTGGATAAGGCGAGTCCGATGGTGGAGCTCAGCCCGGCAAAATTGGATAAGTTGGCAAAGCCCATGACGAAGCAGATGGTCAGGATAGGGATCCACAATTCCTGTATCGTCGCTTTCAAGTTTTTCATCCCTTCCGGAAGGGTGATCGCAGAGCTGAACCACCCAGTCAGAAGAACAGCCACCAATATCGCTGTGCCGGTCGCAGAAATAAAATCAAGTTTAAAAATGGCATCAAGCGCGGTTGTTTCCGGCGCAATCGGCGGGGCTTTCTGAATCTGCTGGTGCAGGTATGGAATCGATACCAACCGGGTCGTACCAGCAAGCAGGCCTCCATCATTGAACAGGGCTTTAAAAGCAGGAAGACTCCAGATCGTAATGACGGCCGTTAAGATGTAGAACGGAGACCAGGCTTTAACTATTTCCTTCAGGCTGTACGTTTCGCCGGTCTGAACAGCGGGAGCATCCGCTTCTCTGTGGATCGTTTTCGGCTGCCATTTTCTTAAGAACAGCGCAAGACCAGCCATACTTAAGAGGGCGGCAAGGATGTTGGCAAGTTCAGGTCCGAGAAATAGAATCGTAAACAGCTGGGTGCCTGTGTAAATGCCACTGACGACGAGCAGGGCAGGCAGGGTTTCTTTCACACCTTTCCATCCATTCAGCAAAAAGACGAGCACAAACGGAATGGCAAAGGAGATGGCAGGAAGCAGGTAAGCCAGTGTCCGGGAAAGCTCCATCGTTTCCAGGTTTCCCATCTGGGCACCGACGATGACAGGAATGCCGATCGCTCCGAAGGCACCGGAAGCAGCATTGGCGATCAAGCATAACGCTGCGGCTTTCAACGGGCGGAAGCCTAGTTCCACAAGCAGGGCGGCACTGATGGCAATCGGTACACCGAATCCTGCGGCCCCTTCAAGGAAAGCGTTGAAGCTGAAGCCGATCAGCAGAAGCTGCAGCCGCTGATCCTGAGAGATGTTCGCGATACTGGAACGGATGACCGTGAATTTCCCGGTATGTACAGCAATTTTGTATAACCAGACGGCCATAATGACGATGTAACCGATCGGCCATAGACCGTTCGCTATGCCGTGCAGGGCTGCGGCGAGCGCATTGCCCCATGGCATATCAAACAAGAACACAGCGATACCCAGACTCATGATGAGCGTGAGAAAGGCAGCAAGAATCCCTTTCATACGGAGTCGGGTTAATGCCAAAAAGAAGAAAAAGATGGGGAGAGCGGCTAAAAGCGCGCTCACGCCCAGATTACCAAAAGGATCATACTGTTGGAACCACATGGCAGATCATCTCTTTTCAAAAGAAGTTTAGTTCGTCTGTTTCACATCGAATTGTTCGCTTAGAATATCTTTCAAAACAGTGGCACTGTGATTCAGTTTCCCTTGTTCTTCTTCATTCAGGTTGATTTCCATCACATTACGGATCCCCGTGCGGTTGAGGACAGCTGGAACACCGATATACACGTCATCCACATTGTATTCCCCGTTCAAGTATGCACTGACGGTCATGATGCTGTTTTCGTTGTATAGGATCGCTTTCGTAATGCGGGTCAGACCCATCGCTATGCCGTAATAGGTGGCTCCTTTTTTCTCAATGATCTGATAGGCGGCATCGCGGACATTCACGAAAATTTCGTCGAGATCTTCTTTTGTATAGTTTTCGTGACGTTCGATCAATTCAAGGACTGGAACACCGCCGATGGTCGCGTGGCTCCATACAGGAAGTTCTGTATCGCCGTGTTCGCCGATAATGTTTGCGTGCACGCTGGATGGAGAAACATCGAAGTACTCTCCAAGCAGGTAACGGAACCGGCCGGAATCCAGGATCGTCCCACTTCCAATCACTCGTTCTTTAGGGAGGCCGCTGAATTTCCATGTGGCATAGGTGAGCACATCCACCGGATTGGTGGCCACAAGGAAAATGCCGTCAAATCCGTTGGCCATCACGTCATCTACGATGGATTTGAAAATGACCAGGTTCTTTTTGACGAGGTCGAGACGTGTTTCGCCAGGCTTTTGGTTCGCGCCTGCACAGATGCAGACGATGTCGGCATCACGGCAGTCTTCATACGTTCCATACCATGTTTTCGTCGGATTCGGGGCAAATACTTTTCCGTGGTTCAAATCCATCGCATCGCCCATCGCTTTGTCTTCATTCAGGTCAATGATCACGAATTCCTCGGCTACCGCCTGGTTCAACATCGCAAAAGCGTAGCTGCTTCCGACGGATCCTGCTCCAATTAAAGCGACACGGTTTACATTTTGTTTTGGCATATGAATTCCTCCCTAAAGATAATGAACAAGTTATTGTGAATCATTTCACATTTATATTGTGCAATATTTCCAACATGAAATCAATGAGTTTTGTGAAATAATTCACAATAGGCTTGTCCTGTTTTCATTAAAGCGTTTTCCTGTTCAAAAGTTGGACATATTTGTGTGAGGTCTTGGAGGGAAAGGGAGAGATGTTCCACCCTGCTTCCTATTATAAATGGAAGCAGGGTGGAAAACTATTGAATGGGTGTAAAATGGGCAGATGTGGTCAGTTCGATTTCGTCGCCTTCCAACGCCTCAAAGATATATTCGCTCTCATAGAAGCTTCCACTTCCAATCATGATATTGACTTTAGCTCCTTCATTCACAAAGAAGTTGCCGTTCCCATTCGGGGTTACTTTGTAGCGGGCGGCAGGAATGTCTTTCCCTACAGTGAAGAATCCGGCGGAGAGCGTTTTCGGTTCTTCTTTTAATTCAATGATTTTTCCGGTTACGATGGCCAGTTCTTCCTTCTTCGTATCTATTTCCGCTTCAACAGCATCCAATTCACTGTCCTTGGATTTCTTTGATTCTTCCAGCTTCTTGAGATCTGCCTGAAGTGTATCTTTTTCCGCCACCAGAGCTTCAGCCTCACTTAAATCCTTTTCCAATGCCTTGACCTGTTCATTTATTTCCTCTTTTTTCTCGTCGAGGAGCTCAACATCCTTCTCTAAATCCTTCTGGTCGCCTTGTTTTTGGATGAACCTTTTTTCAACTTTTTCTATTTCCATTGTTACTTCTTCGTACTTCAGCTTTTCTTCATTTAAAGAAATGGTACGGGTGTAGGAACCGATGAAAAATGCAGTAAAGAATATCACCAACGCAGCAGCCGTATGGATCCAGAACATTTTCCTCTTGAAAAATACCGGTTTTTGATCTTCTGTCATTCCATCATTCCTCCCAGAGTATCGTAAGACCACTATATAGGCCGAAAGAGGGGAATATGACCATCTCCTTCCTGGAATCTGTGCTAGGATGAATAATAAGAAGAACGACGGAGAGGGGAATGGGAATGCTGATCCCAAGAGAGGTAGCTCAATCGATTGTTCAGGAAACCGAACCGATCATGAACAAAAATATCAACTTCATGGATGAAAAGGCGAAAATCATCGCCAGTCTTGATAAAAAGCGGATCGGTGATTTTCACGAGGGGGCAGCCAAAGTGCTGGAAACCGGCCATACGTTAGTCATATCGTCGAAAGAAACGTATGAAGGAGCGAAAGCCGGGATCAATCTTCCTGTCCGTCTGCATAAACAGATCGTCGGGGTGATCGGGATCACCGGTGAACCGGAGGAGCTCAGCCAGCAGGGCGCGCTGCTTCAAAAAATGACGGAAATCCTCATTAAGGAAGCGTATCTTGATGAGCAGGTGGAGCTGGAGACGCAGGCAAGGGAAACGTTTGTGAACGAATGGATCCGCAATCAGTATCAGGATGAAAAGCTGTTTGCGACAAGGGGATGGATGTTCGGCATCAACATTTATAAACCCCGGGTGGCTGTGCTGCTGGAGCTCAGCGGTTTTCAGGATTACTGGTATGACAAATTGGGATCCCCTCTCGGAGATGTCAATGATGAAGTGCAGATGCAGCGGTACCGGAGAAACGTAGAAAAGCTGATCCACCGCCACTTTCCGGACTACAATGAACATGTACTGATCCCGGATGGCAGTTCCCGCTATATGATCCTGCTGTCTGTGAACGAACATAAAGATCCGCTCTACCAAAAAGCAAGAGTCAATGCACGGGTACGGGAAATCCAGGAAGCGCTGCTGAAGACGTATGAACAGGAGAGCTCTGGCGGTGTCGGCAGCCTGTGCCGGACCCCCGGTGCGATGTGGAAATCGGTGGAAGAGGCCGACCGTGCGCTCCGCTATGCATCTGATCACCATCAACCGCTTTATTTCTATGAAGATTTAGGCGTGGAGTCACTCATGTATGATGTGCCTGAATCCGTACGTCGTGATTTCATTATAAGAAAGCTCCAGCCCGAAGACCTCGGGTCCATTCCAGACTGGCAGCATACCCTGGAGACATTTTATCAACAAAAGGGTTCGATTAAAGCGACCTCAGAGGTACTTCACATTCATAAAAACACGCTTCAGTACCGGTTGAAGAAAATTAAGGATGTGACCGGTTACGATCCCCGTGATATCAATGATTCGACATTACTGCAGATGGCGCTTGCCTTCCATAAAATCACCTGAAAGAGAAGCGGATTGAGCTTCTCTTTTGTTCTATATACCAAAACAAATCCGTGAAAACGTTTGTATTATTGGTGTTTGTAACATGGAAAGCATCCCTTATTTCCCTTATGATAGCGTTAACATCATTTTTGGAGGGGACAAAATGACTCAAACGGCTGTCGATCAAATTAAACAGAACCTTTATGACGTATATGGAAAGGGAAAAGGAGAGCGTCTTTACAGGAAAACGCTTGATATTATAGATAATTATAAGCAGAAGCCCCAGGCGAAGGACTGGGTGGATGAACGCGATGTGATGCTGATTACGTACGGAGACTCCATCAAGCAGGAGGGGGAAAATCCGCTCACAACGCTGAAACAGTTTCTGCAGGAGTATGTCGGGCAGACCATCAATTCCGTACACATTCTCCCGTTTTACCCGTTCACATCGGATGACGGTTTTTCTGTCCAGGATTATCTGGAGGTCAACCCGGAGCTTGGTGACTGGGATAATGTGCACGAATTGTCCGAGGATTACGACTTGATGTTTGATGCGGTCATCAACCACATTTCAAGAAAAAGTAATTGGTTCCAAAATTACCTAAAAGGGGAAGAGGAATACCAGGATTACTTTGTGGAATCCGATCCTTCGCTTGATTATAGTTCGGTTGTCCGTCCGCGGGCTCTACCACTCTTAACAAAAGTGGAGCACGCCGAAGGGGCAAAATATGTCTGGACCACGTTCAGTGATGATCAGATCGATTTGAATTATGAGAGTGAGGCGTTATTCGCAGAAGTGCTTCAAATTCTTGCCGCATACGTCCAGCATGGCGCGCGCTATCTGCGTCTGGATGCGATCGGCTTTTTGTGGAAGCAGCTTGGCACAACGAGCATCCACCTTGAGGAAACGCACAAAATCGTTCAAGTGATGCGCCACGTCCTGGAGGAAATTTCCCCGGGTACAATCGTGATTACGGAAACCAATGTGCCGCACAAAGATAACATCAGCTACTTCGGGAGCGGACACAATGAAGCGCACATGGTCTATCAATTCCCACTGCCGCCATTGACACTGCACTCGTTTGTTTCCGGAAATGCCCGCCATCTTTCCGAGTGGGCTGATGCGTTGGAAGACACGAGCGATCATACGTCATTCTTCAATTTCCTGGCTTCCCACGACGGCGTCGGACTCCGTCCTGTGGAAGGGATTTTAAATGAAGGGGAAGTACAGAGTCTTGCTGATCGTGCGAAGGAACAGGGAGGATTCGTTTCCTACAAAGATAATGGAGACGGTACAAAGAGTCCATATGAACTGAATATCAACTATTTAAGTGCATTGACGAAGCCGGAAGAGACGCCTCACGATGCGGTCGACCGTTTCCTTGCTGCGCAGACGATCCTTCTTTCTGTCAAAGGTGTTCCCGGCATTTACGTGCACAGTCTGCTCGGGTCACTGAATGACTTGGCAGGAGTCGAAGCGACAGGAAGGAACCGTTCCATTAATCGTGAGAAGCTGGAGGCAGACAAGCTTAAGAAAGACCTCGATACGGAAGGAACTTTGCGAAACCGGGTATTTACGACGTTTATGGACAGAATCGAACTTCGCAAACAGCAGAAAGCCTTCCACCCGAACGCCAAGCAGGAAGTGCTGTTCCTGGATGACCGGTTGTTTACAATCGTCCGCGGTGGTGAACTTGTTTCGATTGTTAACGTCTCTGAAGAAGCTGTGGAAGTGGATACGGAAGAGTTTCAGGCTCCATTGCAGTCAGAAGCGTTTGTTGATGCTTTAAGCGGAGTGTCCTACACGACGGAAGAAAAAATAACGGTCCAGCCTTACGGAGCGCTGTGGCTGAAGGCGGGAGAACAATGAAAATCATTGTAGCGCCGGATTCTTTTAAAGGATCGATGAGCAGTGCAGAAGCCTGCGAAGCGGTGAAGCAGGGACTTAAAGCAAGTGACTCTACGGTTGATGTTCAGTCCATTCCGATGGCGGACGGTGGTGAAGGGACCGTTGAAGCTTTGATGCAGATGTTTGACGGGGAACTGATTGAAGAGACGGTTCATGATCCATTAGGAAGAAAAATAACCGCCTCTTATGGATGGATTCCGGAGGAGCGGATGGCTGTGATTGAAACAGCTTCCGCTTCCGGTCTTCCTCTTTTGAATGACGAAGAAAAGAACCCTCTTCAAGCGTCCACCTACGGGACCGGGGAACTGGCGAAGGCGGCGATTGAAAAAGGAGCAGAAACGATCATCCTCGGCCTTGGCGGCAGTGCCACCGTTGATGCCGGAAGCGGATTTTTCCAGGCGTTAGGCGTTCAGTATGTCGATGAGGACGGAAATGAGCTGGACATGAATGGCAGGGAGCTTGGAAAAGTAGCGGACGTCAAGACAGACGCCTTCAAGCAGAGGGTGAAAGGTGTGGAATGGCGGATTGCCTCAGATGTCTCCAACCCGCTGCTTGGAAAAGAAGGAGCGGTGATGATTTTCGGCCCGCAGAAAGGTGCAGACGAATCGTGCCTGGCCGAACTCGAGGACGGCATGACGAGGTATGCAGCTGTGATCGAACAGCACACCGGAAGGATCGTCCGTGAAAAGGATGGGAGCGGTGCGGCCGGAGGCTTCGGTTTTTCTTTATTCAGTTTGCTGGATGATTACCATGTGGAGAGCGGCTTTGAAATGATTGCTGAACTCGGAAAGCTGGAAGAGCAGATTGCCGGAGCGGATCTTGTGATCACCGGAGAAGGGAAAGTCGATGCCCAGTCGCTGTACGGCAAAGGGCCGATCGGTCTTTCGAGACTGGCGAAAAAGCATCATGTGCCGTGTGTCGCTTTTGCCGGCATGATGGAAGGAGACTTGTCCGAAGCAGAGAAGGAAGGGCTTCTGGCCGTGCTTCCGATCGTCGACAAACCGATGACACTAAAGGAAGCTGTCAGACAGGGACCTGAACTGTTGAAGCAGGCGGCCCGCCGGTTTATGGATGTCTATACGTTAGATCAACGAAATGGGGAGAGGACAAAATGAGCAGTTTTACAGTCATTGATTACATCATTTTTGTCGTATATGTACTTGGAACCGCTTTTATCGGAGCGGCCTTCGGAAAAAACCAGAAGTCGACAAAAGATTATTTTCTTGGTGGGAGAAGCATCCCGTGGTGGGCGATCGGTCTGTCGGTCATGGCGACTCAGGCCAGTGCCATCACGTTTATCGGGGCCCCGGGATGGGGCTATGACGGAGGGCTGACGCGGATCATCACGTTCATCAACGTGCCGCTTGCCATGGCCTTCCTCATTGCGACGATCGTTCCGTTCTTCTATAAAACGGAAGTCTATACGGCCTATGAATATCTGGAACGCCGGTTTGATGTGAAAACGCGTACATTAACAGCTGGATTGTTCCTGATTGCCCGTGGTCTTGCTACAGGGGTCGTCCTGTATGCGCCGGCGCTTGTGTTGTCGGTCATTACTGGTGTTGACGTCAACATCATGATCATCCTCATGGCCGTAATCGCTGTTTCCTATACCGTCCTTGGCGGTATCAGCGCCGTCATCTGGACGGACGTCATTCAGATGGTCGTTCTCTGGATCGGTGCGGGGCTGAGTGTCTTCATCATCTTCCAGGATGTTCCCGGCGGATGGGGAGAAGTCATGTCGACAGCGTCCCAGACGGGCATGCTTGAGTCGATCGATTTCTCTACAGATTTGAGTGTGGAATACAGCATATGGGCCGGAGTGATCGGTGGTTTCTTCCTGCATGCGGCCTATTTTGGTACCGATCAAAGTCAGATCCAGCGTGTGCTGACGAGTAAATCGATTCGTGAAAGTAAGCTGTCTCTTGTACTTAGTGGTGTCCTGTTGATTCCACAGATGCTGTTGTTCCTGCTCATTGGTGTACTGTTGTACATTTTCTATCAATATGCTGGAGATCCGAACATCAATAACCTGAACGAATTGTTCCCGCGTTTTGTTGTGAATGAGCTTCCGGTCGGTATTTCCGGATTGATCATTGCCGGAGTATTCGCTGCAGCGATGTCCAGCCTGGACTCTGCGCTGAACTCCTTGTCTGCTGTATCTGTGCGTGACTTTTACAGCAAATTCATGAAGAAAAACCAGTCCGAAGAACATTACTTGAAAGCGTCCCGTTATGCAACGGTATTCTGGGGCATTTATGCAACGATCTTCGCCTTCTTTGCCGGCAACCTCGGACCGGTAATTGAAGCGGTCAACCAGATTGGTTCCTACTTCTACGGAGCCCTGCTCGGTGTGTTCATCCTTGCGATCTTTACGAAGCGTGTCAATGGAACAGGCGCCTTTGCCGGTGTCATTGCCGGAATGCTTGCCGTCTGGGCCGTGAACGCTTTTGCGGACATTTCCTGGCTGTACAATAACCTTGTCGGTGCGGTAATCGCAGTTGCGGCCGGGTATGCCGTCAGCCTGTTATCGAAAGCGCCTCCAAAGGAAAAGCTGGAAGGACTGACGATCGATCGGACAAAGAAAAACGTCCAGGAAACCCTGCAGGGACGGGCGGAAGCAGCCGCAGCCGTCGAGGAAATCGAGGAAGAGAAGAAAACGAAAAAATGGCCGATCTATCTTGTGGTATATTTCTTCGTCGTCTTTGCCTTCCTGATGTATCTGCAGAATTTATAAGGAGGACAATCCATGACTCACTACCTTCAACCTGTCATTGAAAAAGAGGAAGCCGTCAAAAAAATGGCCGGGCAGCTTCACACCGGCATATGGAAGAAACTCAGAAACACGAAACAGCTGACATCCATGGAGCAGGTATACATCCCCTTTTACTGCTTTGATTATAAGGCGGTCACTCACTCGCTTCCAGACGGTCTGGAAGGACGGATGGCAATCGAACCGTTAAGCCGCATGAGTGCTATTCTGCCTGTTGATCTTCCAGTGGAAGAAAGCAGCCAAAGCTTCTGGCGAGTGCAGGGGGATGTGTCGAAGCAGGAAGCACGTGAAGTGCTGTACTGGGAAATGTTCTCGAAAGAAAAGCGCCGTGAGAAAATTCATGTGGAAATCGTGAACCGCTTTGTCGTCTACGTTCCGTACTGGCTCGGTTATGTCAAAGATGGAAAAGGCTACGATGTGCTGGCTCTGGATGGGTTGAACGGGAAAGTGGATGTTCCGATTAAAGATACAGTGTTGAGCTATGTGTGTGCACAAGATGAAGTGAATTTGGGGTGAAGGAAAGGCAGCTCATGCAGAGCTGCCTTTTGTTTTCATTCTTTGGTTTGGATGTACTCTTGGACAACTTCATAGACGTAGTCCTGGTTGGATGCGGCGGTTTCTGGATTGTATTCGCCGCCGTTGGTTTTATTGTTGGAAAGGATGCGGATGCCGAGGTACGGGGTATCATACGCTTTGGCGATCTGTGCACCGGCGGCTCCTTCCATTTCTTCTACGCTGGATTCGAAGTTTTCGTGGAACCATTGAATGCGGTCGACTTCATTGTTCCAGACATCTGCGGAACCAATGGTACCTTCCACGACTTTCCCTTCCGTGTGCGTTTCCTTGACTGCTTTGGCTGCTTCCAGGAGGCCTTTGTCTCCTTCAAAGTAGCGGATGTTTTCAGCTTCTGGATCTTCCCCGGCACTTCCTTCAGATGCCATCAAGTCCATCGGAATCCATTCCTTCGGTGCGATGCCTTCTCCTTCTGCACGGTTCCCTGTCTTCAAGGAACCGAGGTTGACCGTGCGCTCTCCAAGGACGATATCAAAAACATTCAATTCCGGATCGTGCCCGCCGGATGTGCCCTGATTGATGATGGCTGCCGGGTTGAACTTTTCGATGGCCAAGGCCGTTGCAGCCGCTGTATTTTCCATGCCTTTGCCTGTTTTCATGACGATGACAGGATAGTCATCCACCGTTCCTTTATAAAAAACAAACGTACCGGATTCTTCCTCTTCTACGTTTTCAAGGCGTTCCGCAAAGTTCTCCGCTTCTATCGGCATCGGCCCCTGGATAAGGATGGGCTGCTGTGTTTCTTCTTCTGCGCTGGTTTCTGCATCTGATTCATTGCTGCTGCACCCTGCTAATAAAAGGATGGAAAGAAGTGCAAATGTAAGTGTGCGTGCGAGATAAGACATATGTGAAAGCTCCTTTGATGTTGTTATCCACCTTAACGCCGCCTCAATATAAAAATGCCTGAAAGTAGAAAATGGGTCCTACCTTCAGACATTAAAGTTCACATATACAACAGGACTGTGCCAATGGGGACACAGATGTACACATGTAACTCGTAGTCCGGTTCTTAAATGGGAACCAGGTAGAGACGCTCAGACCGTATTACTGAAAATATACGAGTACGCTATGAAGTTGGATACGGGTTTACTATAACAGAGGACATCTTCTTGCACAACCTAATAAACGAACATTATTTTAATCATATTAAAAATTGTTCGTTTATTCATTCGTTTAAGTAGTATTACAGCTTTATTGGGATTTGTAATGATTTTTTTATTGGTTTGAAGGTTTTTATATAAAGATAGAGGGAAAACTTTAATGTGGATAATATTACCTTTTATAAAGTTATTCTGAACGAAAGGGGATGGAAATGTGCCGACACTTTTACTCACTGGTTTCGAACCGTTTCTCAACTTTCCAATCAATCCAACTGAACAAATCGTAAATCAGCTTCATGGCCGCCGGATCAACGGATATCACGTTGAGGGACGTATTCTCTCTGTCGATTATCATACGTCCGGAGAGGAAGTTCTATCTCATATCGAAGATGTCCAGCCGGATCTGGTCATATCCCTCGGACTGGCAGCAGGAAGGCATACCATCACTCCGGAGCGGATTGCAGTCAACTGTAATGAGAGCAGGGAAAGAGATAATAAAGGAAACATGCCGGACGGGGAACCGATTCATGAGGGAGGACCTGATGGCCTGTTTTCATCGCTGCCGATTCATAGATTTGTGGAAGTTCTCCATGATAGGGGATATCCCGCGGAAATTTCGAACACGGCTGGGACGTATCTATGTAATCATGTGATGTATCAGGTGCTCTATCATTTTCAAAAGAAAGGAGAACAGGTTCCTGCCGGGTTCATTCACCTCCCTGCCTCACACGAACTGGCTGTACAGCACGGGAAGCTTCCGAGCTGGCCGCAGCGGGATTTAACGGAAGCGGTCGAATGCGTCATTCAATCGATAGACTCCTAGTTGAAAAGAGGGGGATGCTTCTTTCCTGCCAAAGAAGCATCCCCCTTTTAGAGGAAAAAAAGAAGGTTCAGATCCTTTTTTGTCAGGATGGTTTATGTAAAATCAATACAGGAGATAGACAAGTACTGTTGATGACAGGAGGGAAGGGAAATGACGCTGCGGCGTTCTTTATTTTTCGTATTGTGGATGCTTTTTATCTTATACGCCGTCTTCATAGCTCCGGATGGGAACGAAGGTTATCTTACCCAGCTGATCCAAATGAATGATCCTGATCCGATGCTCCTTATGGTGTTCAGCTTTTTAGGGATTTACCCGATCACTTTTGCGGCTTTTCTACTTGGGGAGGATGACGACCGCGTACCTGTATGGCCTTTCGTCATCGGCTCCTTTATGCTGGGGGCTTTTGCTTTGATGCCTTATTTTTTCTTAGCCGGAAGGGGATCAGATCGAAAGGTAAGAACGCCCGCCTGGGTGGTAAAGGTGCTTCGTTCAAAGGTTCTCCTCGTAGTAATGACTCTTGGAACAGCAGCTCTTTTCTTCTACGGAGTTATTCTGGGCAGTCCGGCTGCATACGGAAACGCCTTTCAAGTGTCACAGTTTGTTCATGTGATGACGGTTGATTTCTTCGTCTTGACCGTACTGGCTGTGTACGTTATCTACTGGCGGGAGCGGAAGTATGGCAGGGAGAATCAGCGACATTGGATGGGATGTATTCCTATTATAGGGTTGCTGGCTTATTTGGTAAGCGTCCGTTTATATGAAAAATAAAGCTGTTCCTCTATTAAGAGGGACAGCTTTATTATTGAATTTTCTAATAATTATTGATATGAAGGAAAAAGTACGGTAGATTAATAGAAACGAAGGAAAAACTTCACACATTCTTAGAAAGGAGGAGGAAGATGGAGGAACCGATCCTTCAGACCATTAAGACGTATTATCCCTCTTTATCTCAGGGCCAGAAAAAAGTGGCTTCTTATTTGATTGAGCATAAAGAGGAAGGAGCCATTATAACTGCGTCACAGCTGGGGCGGAATGTCGGCGTCAGCGAAACGACGGTCATCCGTCTGGCCAATGTGCTTGGGTTCCGCGGGTATTCCCATATGCAGGACGCCATCCGCTCCAACTGGCTTCAGTCCTCTCAGTCTTCTCCGATGTCAGGGCAGGTAAAGGAAGAAGACCGGTTTTATCAAGTGGCGGAACAGGAAAAGAAAGTGTTTGCTCATATGATGGATCAGCTGAATCCGGAGGAAATCCTGCATGCAGCGGAGGTCATGATGAAAGCGGACCGGGTATTCATCGGGGGCTTCGGAGGTTCTTATGCGGCCGGGTATTGGTTTTACTACGCGCTGAGACAGCTGAGAGACCGCGTGTCCCTTTTCAGCGCTGAGGGACTGCTCCCTGAGGAAATGATAGATATCGATCAACGGTCCGCGGTCGTCATTTTTTCTTTCCCGAGGTATCGGATAGAAGGAAAAGAGCTGTCAGACGCTGCCGGGAAAGCCGGCGCATCCATCATCGCCTTCACAGATAAGCCTTTGTCACCGGTTGGCAGGGAAGCGGATGTGACGATTACGACAGAAGAGCGGATGGAGACGGACTATCATTCTATTGCGGGGGCCGTCAGCGTTTCTGAAATGGTTATCCAGACGGCAGCGGACAAGTACTCGGAACAGGTGAAAGCGAGGCAGCAGAAAATTGAACTGATGTATGCAGAGCGGGGGATGTTTTTAGAGTAGGGACCTATAAAAAAAGGAGTGGGGATTATGCAGGGAGAGTTTCAGACGTCGAATGTTACAGAGAAAACCTATACGAAGAAGGATTACTGGAAATTTATACTGCCGTCATTATTCGGTCTTTTATTTTTTATCGTTCCTATTCGTACAGAATCAGGCATGACTGTTCCGGTAGCCTATTTTGCCAACAGCATCAACGGTGCTCTTGGTGCATATATACCAGCTTTTACCGTAGCGGTCATCACGCTTTCTGTTTTAGGTTCCATCCTGGCCAGAGGAATGAAGCCTGGCTGGATCATGAATTCTGCGTATATGAAAAATCTCTTCTATGTAAGTAACAACTGGCTCGTCACCCGGACAGCCGGGATGGTCTTCGGGTGGATGGTGCTGTTTGCTTTCGGTCCTGATTTTCTTGTATCGGATGTGACCGGTGGACTGCTCCTGAATGATCTGCTGCCTGTGTTGTTCACAACGTTTCTTCTGGCAGGATTCCTTCTGCCACTGCTTCTCAATTTTGGCCTGCTTGAATTCGTCGGGGCTCTGTTGATGAAAGTGATGCGCCCGTCTTTTACACTTCCGGGACGATCCTCGCTGGACTGTCTGGCTTCATGGGTGGGGGATGGAACGATCGGAGTGCTGCTGACTTCTAAACAGTACGAAGAAGGCTATTACACGAAGCGGGAGTCCGCCGTTGTAGCGACCACGTTTTCAATAGTTTCCATCACGTTTACGATTGTGGTCATCACTTATTTGAACATGGAGGCGTACTTCCTGCCTTATTATGCAACGATTATCATTGCCGGTCTGGCCGCTGCGATTATCATGCCGCGGATTCCACCGCTTTCAAGAAAATCGGATGATACGTACGAAGGCGCCGAACGAAGAACAGAGGAGCTGATTCCGTCCGGTGTATCTGTTGTCACATGGGGGAAAGGCCAGGCCCTTGAAAAAGCACGCCACAGTGGCGGGGCGAAGGCAACGATGAAAGAAGGACTGCAAAACGTGCTGGATATGTGGATCGGTGTCATGCCGGTCGTCATGGCTATCGGTACGGCAGCTGTTGTCATTGCCGAATTCACCTCTTTCTTCACGATCATCGGCAAGCCGTTTGAATGGCTGCTTGTAGCGATGCAGGTGCCGGAAGCGTCGGCAGCCGGCCAGACGATGGTCGTCGGGTTTGCTGATATGTTCCTTCCGGCTGTTATTGGAAGCGGCATTGAAAGTGAAATGACCCGGTTCATCATCGCCTCTGTTTCTGTCACCCAGCTTGTCTACATGTCGGAAATGGGCGGACTTCTGCTTGGGTCGAAGCTTCCGGTAAGCTTCAAAGATCTTGTTTTCATTTTTTTATTGCGTACCATCATTACACTGCCGATTGTTGTCGGTATAGCCCATCTCATTTTCTAAGGGGGAATGCATCGTGAATCAGCACCAGGATGACCTGATACAAACATACGAAGCGCTCCACGCGCTTGCGGAACCGAGCGGAAAAGAAGAAAAAACCTCCCATTATTTACAGAGCCGTCTGAAGGATGCCGGCTATCAAGTGCACAGCTTCGCCCGCCACTATGGATTTTACGTGGATTATCCGGGGGAGACAGAGGAAGTCATTGCGTTGAGGGCGGATATGGATGCGCTCGTTCAGGAGGTGGACGGGGAAGTGCGTCCGAATCACTCGTGTGGTCATGACGGCCATAGTACGATGGTGCTCCATACCGCATTAAAGCTTATGGAATCCGGTGAAAAGCCACATCATACGGTCCGATTCATCTTCCAGCCCGCGGAAGAAACGGCAGCCGGGGCGTTGCAGATGATGGAAAGCGGAGCCCTTGCGAATGTGAAATTCTTAGGCGGTATCCATCTGCGTCCGGAACAGGAAGTACCTGACGGCAAGGCCGCACCCGTGATTCTGCACGGGGCGATTATTACATTGAAGCTGACGATTAAAGGAGTACCCGCTCATGCTGCCCGTCCGGAACTCGCCAGAAACCCGATCGAAGCTGCGGGCCGCTTGATGGCTTCGTTAAAAGCTGTACATGTGGATACCGGCTATTCCTTGAAGCCGACAGAACTGCATTCCGGCGAAGCAGCGAACCTCATTCCGGAAACGGCGAGAATGACGTTCGATATCCGCTCCGTGTCCAACGACGGGCTGCAGCAGCTCATCGACCAGACGAAGGAAATCATCCAACAGATCGAGCAGGAAACAGGAACAGCAATCGGGAGCGAATGGGTGGAATTCTCGCCTGCCGCTGTCCCAAACGATAAGGCTGCAGGGCTGGCTGAACATGCGGTGGTGGAAGCCTGTTCCAAGGATGCTTTGGCACCGCCGTGTGTTTCACCGGGAGCGGAGGACTTTCATTTTTATACCTTCCACAACAGTGGACTGTCTGCGACGATGATCGGACTTGGGTGCGGGCTTACTCCAGGACTGCATCATCCAGCGATGAACTTTAACAAAAAGGCTCTGATTACCGGCCGGGATATTTTATATGAAATGCTGCGTCTGGCCGATCAAGTAGACTGGAAGGAGGGAACTCCGTGAATATCGAAAAAGTGATTCTCCGTCAGATTAAGATGGATCTTCTGCATCCATTTACGACCAGTGTCGGTACTGAATATGATAAGGACGTCATTCTTGTGGAAGTCCAGTCTGCCAACGGTCATTCCGGCTGGGCGGAGTCCGTATCCATCAACGAGCCGATTTATAATGAAGAAACGATTGATACCAACTGGCCGATGCTTCGGAAGTTTCTCCTGCCCGAACTGCTGGAAGCACCGATCGGTCATCCGAGTGAAGTTTCAGAGCGCTTTCAGTCCATACGGGGCCAATTCAACGCAAAAGCTGCTGTGGAGCAGGCGGTCTGGGACTTATACGCCAAGGAACAGGGACGTCCACTGGCCGAAGTGCTCGGTGGAACGAAAACGTCCATTGATGTGGGCGTCAGCATCGGAATTACGGAAAGTAAAGACGCCCTGCTTGAAAAAATAGCCGGCTATGTGAAGGAAGGATACAAGCGGATCAAAGTGAAAATCAAGCCCGGCTGGGATGTAGAGCTGCTTCGCGCAGTCCGGCACCGGTTTCCTGATCTTGAAATGATGGCGGACGCCAACTGCGCCTACACGCTCGATGACATTCCCCGTCTGAAGCAGCTGGATGATCTGAACCTGATGATGATTGAACAGCCGCTGGCTCATGACGATATCATTGATCATGCGGAACTGCAGAAGCATTTGAATACACCGGTCTGTCTCGATGAGAGCCTGCACTCCTATGATGATGTCCGGAAAGCGATTGAGCTTGGCAGCTGCAGGATCGTCAATTTGAAGATCGGCCGTGTTGGAGGCCTGCAGGAAACGCTGAAGATTCATAAGCTCTGCCAGGACCACCATATTCCGATGTGGTGCGGCGGCATGCTGGAAACCGGCATCGGCCGGGCGCATAACATTGCTGTCACAGCCCTGCCTCAGTTCCTTTATCCAGGAGATACAGCTCCTTCCAATCATTATTGGGAGCGTGACATCATTCATCCGGAAGTGAGGATGGACCGCGGTGAAATGAAAGTTCCGGACCAGCCGGGCATCGGTTTTGAGCCCGATATCGACTATATTGAACAATTAACGAGCCATAAAGAAACGTTTACACCAAAGGAAATGACTGCCGACAGCACGATTGGAAAGCAGGGATAGAATGATTGCCGAAGGGATATTACAGCATCAACCAACAGGACAGGAAAGGAAGTACAGCGTCCATGTTCTTTCTTTGGATGCCCTGAAAGAACTGCAGAGGATGCAGAAGGAAGTGGAGCAGCATGTTGATGATTCATCGACGCTGCAGCCGCTGAGCGAAGAAGAGTTCACGACTATTTTAACAGGCGGAGGGCTGCTGATCGGGGTTTATGTGCGGGATACCCTGGCTGCCTTCCGGGCATTATGGTATCCAGGAAAGCACATAGAGAATCTCGGCCGCGACGTCGGTCTTCCGGAAGCCGAGTGGGAGAAGGTCGTCCATCAGGAGATTTCATGCGTGCTTCCTGAATACAGAGGGAACCGTCTGCAGAAAAGCATGGGTGTTTGGATTATGGAGGCTTTCCACGCAGCTGACCACGGCAGGACTCATCTCTTTTGTACGGTTCACCCTGAAAATCCCGGAAGTTTAAAGGATAAGTTCTCTCAAGGGATGGTCATTGCTGCCGTCAAAGAAAAGTATGCCGGTATGCTCCGCTATATTTTCTATCGTCCGATTTCCAGCCCTGTGCTGTGGGATGAGTCTACCATTGTAACCGTTCAGCAGAAGGATTACGCTGAACAAAAATCTTTGATTGAACATGGGTACGTAGGCGTGCAGTGGCAGCCTTCCACGCTTCTCTTCGCTAAAAAACGATAAATAACAGAGAGGTGATAACGTTGTAGGCGTTGTCACCTTTTTGAGCTTTAGGATTGAAAAAAGTTCCATTCCTCTATAGGA
The DNA here is from genome assembly GCF_056158945.1 of Halobacillus sp. ABH2_015. Taxonomy (NCBI): domain Bacteria; kingdom Bacillati; phylum Bacillota; class Bacilli; order Caryophanales; family Bacillaceae; genus Halobacillus; species Halobacillus sp. ABH2_015. Next base: position 2,883,970 of record NZ_JBSWUG010000002.1, on the reverse strand, counting down.
TGAGATCATTGGATACGCTACCATAGTGAGGAGAATACCTGTGCGCCATTGGTCGAATTATCTCTATTTATTCTACTCGTTTGTCTTTTTACTGAATATCCTTCATACGTTCTGGGCACATGAAACGCTGTACATAATCATTGGGGTCCTGGGGATGGTGATGACGGCCGTCAGTTTCCCCAGATCGGACCGCGTCTTTAAAATTTTAGGAACCGTGCTGCTGACAGCCGGCGGATTTTTCTACTTTTCCAGTGATGCGGTCCTCTCTGATATCCCTCAATTTTTTGCCGGGAATATCAGTCTGCTGCTGCTCATTTCCATGCTTCCGTGGATGAACAGTGTTGTGAAGGCCGGCAGATATAACAAGCTCCTCCAGTCGCTTATCGGAGGTGGGGATCAGAGCTTAAGCGGCTTGTATACGCGCAGTGAGGTTACGATGGTCTCTCTGGCGGCTTTCTTGAACCTTTCTTCCGCTGCGGTCTCTCAGGATCTGCTGAAGGAAAAATTGAAGCAGATGAACAAGAAGATGAAGAATAACTTCATTCTGATGGTCACCCTGCGGGGCTATTCGCTCGCTCTTCTTTGGAGCCCGCTGGAGATTCTGCTGGCCACATCCATCTTTATTACGGGAGCCGACTACCTCCAAGTGCTGCCATGGATGCTTGCGATTTCCGTGATCGGCATTGCTCTTGATTCGTTTGCGGCAACATTCACGTACAGGGGTGAATCGATTCCAGAAAACGACCGCACAGGAGCAGCTCCATTGAACAAACGGAAGTTCATGCAGTTTATTGCTGCCCTGGTCTTTTTTTTGTGCTTCGTTGTTTTTCTTGGAAATGTCGTCCAGCTTGATTTTCTATTTTCCGTGACGATTGCCATTTTTCCGTTTGCTTTTGTCTGGTCGCTGCTGATCAAGCGCAGGCGCAGTTTTATGAATATTGGGTGGCCGACATGGAAGTGGAAAACAAACCGGCTTGATAACTTTATCGTCCTGCTTCTGACCCTTTCGTTCTTAACGAAAACGCTGAATGCATCCCCTTATCTCCAATACTTACAGGATCCTCTCATCGCAATGGAAGGGCAGCCGATTTTCATCATGTTGTTCATCCAGGCCGCGTTTTTAGTGATGACCCTGCTCGGGGTCCATCCGATTGCTACGATGGGAATCTTTGGAGGGGTGAGCGGACTGTTGACCAGCGCCTTCCCGCCGGTGACCCTTACCATTCTGCTTTCGGTCTGTGCGATAGCCACCGTCCCGTCGGCGCCGTATGGATTGATTGTGACTTTAACGTCTGTGGCATTGAAGGTAAATCCTTACCAGATTGTGCTGCGGAATTTACCATACAGCATCGGGCTTGGTTTTGTAGGCATCGGAGTCGCTCTATTTTCGATGTGGATCTATTGATCTTGTAAAAAACCTCCAAAAATTGGAGGTTTTTTACATGGTTCATTTCTGCAGCAATGGGGTATTTATCTTTTGTCGAAAGATTATAGTTGCAAAATTCGTCATTATTTAACATAATTTTTACAAAGTAACGTTTCTAGTAGTAGTTTGAGTCGACTGGTAAACAACTGAAAAGAAAGAGGGGACATTCTATGAGAGAAGATATGATCCGTGTGTTAGACCAAAGAGATATTCTTGTGAAGGAAAATGAGAAATTGCAGCAGCAGCTGGAAGAAGAGCGTGAGAAAGTATCCATGCTTCAGGAAAAGCTGCAACAGGAGCAGCTGCTTTCTAAAAGTGGTGCTTAATGATCGTTGAGGAAAGAAAATCCCCGGGGTGTTGTTAAACCCCCGGGGATTTTCTTCTTTACTTCATGATGGTAGAACCGCGCAGCAGCTCTGGTTTAGCCCCGAGAATGAGGAGGAAGAGCTTGGCATCTCCGACTTCCCTGTGCTTGTCGAGAAACGCCTGCACGACCGGGAAGTCCTCGTGGTTTTTCAAGCGGTTCACTTCCCTTTGGTAGACGGAGAGAATCGATCCTTTGATAAATTCAGGATGGTAGGATTCCAAGTCTTCCTCCATCAGGAGGGCCCCCATGTATCCGTACTTGATCTGGAGCTGACGTGTGAAGCTGACTACATGATTGAGAATGGCGTACACATCCGGGTAGCGGGTTCGGATGTCCTGGATATCTTCTTTTGCCTCATAGAGCTCACCCAAGCTTGCTAATTTGATCATGTTCATCCACTCCTTTTTCCCATGGTTTTTCTAATCCGATGATCCGTGTTAACTCAGCACTATGGTCGCGGCGGAATCGTCTGCGCTTGGCGCGTTCCTCCCCGGACTTATAAAGGAACTTCTCTTCTTCGGTTTCAGGGATGACGTTTGGAACTTTCACGGCACGTTTGTTTTCGTCCAGAGCTACAAACGTCAAGAAGGCGGTGGCAGCCATCCGCCGCTCCCCGGTAATCATATCCTCGGCAATCACCTTGCAGAAAATCTCCATCGATTTCGTTCCTGTATAAGAAACAAAGGATTCCACACAAACCGAATCCGTCTGATGAATCGGGTGAAGGAAGTCGATAGAGTCTGTCGACGCTGTCACACATTCCTTGACTCTGGCGTGCCTTCTTGCAGAAAGGGTGGCATTGTTATCCAGCTTCTTCATCAACACCCCTCCGAACAATGTATTGTAGTTGTTCAAATCGTTTATCATCACTTGATCTGTATTAATTACAAGGCTTTCTCTGGATCGTTTATCTGTCATTTTTCCGACTTCCTTTCTGTAAATAAAATCATTTCGAAGCGCTTATTCGTAAAGACATGTCCCTACAAAAAGGAGAACACCATCAGTGTAAGCCTGAAAAAAGAGAAAGTGAAATAGCAATCCGGCATTCCTACGATAGACAATATCTATGGAAATGCTTACAACCAGTCAAAAATGGCATGAAAAAATCAGCTTGGAAGTCCAAGCTGATTAATATTCAATGCTGTGCATGCGGTTTTGGGTGTATGCCAGCCACTCTTTGGCGGCAAAGGAGATGTATTGATCTTTCGGCCAGATGATAGCCAGTTCCCACGCCATGGAAGGCTGGGTCACTTTGATTCTGCGGACGTTGTCATTCAGTAGTTGGGAGACGCTTTTAGGAAGCAGGGAAATCCCGAAATTGGAAGCGACCATTTTGCCTATAAAGTTCCATTGAGAGCTCTCCGACACAATTTTCGGCAGGAATCCAGCTTCCTGACAGGCCGTCGAGATCCGGTCATTCAAGACGAAGTCCTTGTTGAATAATATAAAGGATTCCTCTTTCAGTTCCGTCAACTGGATTTCTTCCCGGCCGGCCAGCGGATGTTCCGGATGGAGGACGACTTCCAGTTCTTCCTTTAAGAGGAAAAAGTAATGGAATCGTGCTTCATCCGTCGGCAGTACAGTGATCCCCACATCCAGTTCCTCCTGGAGAATCTGTTCCTCGATCTTTTTTGCCCCGCTTTCGACCAGTTGGAAAGTAATGTGCGGATATTTTTTGTGAAAGCTTCCAAGTGTCTGGATAAACTCCTCGGCATCCATGATCGGCGGCAGGCCGATACGCAGGTGGCCTTTCTGCAGACCGAGCAGGTCATCCAGCTGAGTCGTCAGATTTTGAAAGGCTTTATCGATGGTTTTCGCCTGGGTAAGGATGAGGCGCCCCGCGTCTGTCAGGACGACCTTTTTCCTCCGCCGCTCGAAAAGCTCGACACCGAGGTCGTTTTCGAGGTTTTTAATCATTTTACTGATGGTTGGCTGGGAGATATAGAGGTGTTCAGCTGCTTTCGTGAAGCTTTGGAAGTGTGCGACTTCAATGAAATACTGCAGGTGGCGGATGTCCATGAATGAAATCTCCTTTGACGTTTTTTTCTCATCATAAAGGAGCAGGTTCGAGACATCAATCATGGACCGGATGCAGCAATCACTTGTTTTTGGACAACCGGATTGTGGTAAACACCGAAAAAGGATGAATTTTAGAAGGAGATGAAAAGATGGATAACAAAACAAAACTCGGTAAATCAGATTTGTATGTCAATCCCATTGGTCTTGGTACAAATGCCGTCGGAGGACACAACCTTTACCCGAACCTGGATGAGGAAGCCGGGAAGGACGTCGTCCGGACAGCACTGAACCACGGCATGAATTTTCTCGATACGGCCTTTATTTACGGACCGAAACGTTCTGAGGAACTTGTCGGACAAGTGATGAGCGAATATAAGCGTGATGATATCATCCTTGCGACTAAAGGTGCTCATGAATTCAAGGGTGAAGAGGTTGTGTTCAACAACTCCCCTGCTTTTTTAAAGCAGTCTGTTGAAGACAGTTTGAACCGTCTTCAAACCGATTATATCGACCTGTTTTATATCCACTTCCCTGATGAGGATACGCCGAAAGACGAAGCGGTCGGTGCCCTTAAAGAACTGAGAGACCAAGGGAAAATACGATCCATTGGTGTTTCCAACTTCTCTGTCGACCAGTTGAAAGAAGCCAACAAGGACGGATATGTGGATGTGATTCAAAGTGAATACAATCTGTTCAAACGTGGGGCGGAAGAAGATATGCTTCCTTACACAGCGGACAACCAAATCAGCTTTGTTCCATATTTCCCGTTTGCTTCCGGGCTGTTGGCTGGTAAGTATGATAAAAATACGACGTTCAACGATCTGCGTGCAGAAAACCCATTGTTCCAAGGGGAAGAGTTCAAGAAGAATCTGGATAAAGTCGAAAAACTGCGTCCAATCGCTGAACAAAAAGGCGTGGACATTCCTCATATTGTCCTGGCGTGGTATTTGAATCAGCCATCTATTGATGCGGTTATTCCCGGCGCAAAACGCACCGAGCAGGTCGTCGATAATCTGAAAACGCTGGATGTGAAGTTGAGCGATGATGAAATCTCCAAAATCGATCAAATCTTTTCCTGAAAGCCTGCCTTTGTGCAGGCTTTTTTTTTCTGTGGCTAGAATAAGAAGGGTGGAAGGGGCCATCCTGGAAATAGAAAAGGAAAGAGGTGGAGGATGAAAATTCTTGGATACAGGTATGTTGATGTTTCTGAACACAGCGAGGCGATGGTGGATTTTTTTCAGAACAAACTGGGCATCGAGAATGCGTGGGAGGATACCGAGGAATACCGCGGTGGTATTTTTAAGACAGGAGACAGCTGGCTTGAATTCTGGCACAAAAATGAGTGTATGATGCCTGTGAAAATGCTGCAGCTGGTCGTGGATGATGCGGATGCTTTTGCGTCTCACGCTAAACAGCAGGGGGTTGAGGTTCACGGCCCCATTGAAGAACATGGGGAAAAGATGTATTCGACAACCGCTCCTGACGGGATGCCTGTGACCATCTTATCCTCTTTATAAAAACAAAAGCCCGGCAAATCAGCCGGGCTTTTGTTGTGGGCAGATGTCTATTCTCTTGATTGTAAACGGATACATATTATTTGTCTAATATTAATACTATTTACACAAATCAAACAACTATTGCTTTATAATGGGGGATGTTGGTGTATCGTGTCAATAAATATCGGGGAGGACCACAAATGAAAAAGAAAGGCCTCGTCAAAGGGGTAAGTTCAGTTGTTGTAAGTTCTATGGTGCTGGGGATGTTTGCCGGACCCGCTTATAATGTCAAAGCGGAAGCACCCACAGCAGATACGCTGTTGTTTTCGGAATATGTGGAAGGCGGTTCCTTTAATAAAGCGCTGGAACTGTTCAATGGGACAGAAAAGGATATAGACCTTAGTCAGTTTACGCTTGATCACCATAATGGGGGGAGCGGGGAACCTACCTATTCCTTCGAGCTTAAAGGCACACTGGCCGCCGGGGAAACGCATGTGATTGCGAATGAGAAAGCGTCACCGGATATTCTCGACGTAGCGGATGAAATAACCGATGATCAGACGATGGGCTTCAATGGAAATGACACACTTGTTCTTAAAAAAGATGGAGTGGTCGTTGACTCCATCGGGCAGGTCGGGTTGAGTGATGATTTTGCTAAAGACGTTACACTCACCCGGAAAATGGATCAGCTTACTGGAGATACCGATCTATCAGACAGTTTTGATGGAGACGCTTCGTACAATACTTACCCGAAAGATACCTTGTCTTATTTAGGACAATATCCAGACGATGTTGAACCGGAACCGGATGAGCCGGTGGAATTACAAACAATTGAAGCTGCGAGAAGTGTGGATGATGGGTCGACGGTCAAAGTTCAGGGGATTGTGACAGCATCGTTTGTAGAAGGCGGACAAACCAACATATACATACAGGATGATACGGCAGGCATTGTCGTCCGCGCCGCTGGTCTGGATGCTTCTATTGGGGATGAAGTAACTGCACAGGGATCTTTGACTGATTATTATGGCCTGCAACAGATTGAAACAAGTGCTGAACAGGTATCTGTGACAACTGAAAACAAAGGAATTCCGGATCCTCAGCTCGTGAAAAGTAAAGATTTCTCCTCTGATGAGGGAGAGAACTTCGAAGGTGAATATGTAAAGGTCAATAATATTACCGTTACAGAGAAGAATCAATACGGTGACTATATTGCTGAAGATGAAAAGGGCACTTTCCTGATCTCTCCTAAAACAGAAGTGGAAATGGAAGCCGGTAAAACGTATGAGTTGGTTGAAGGCGTTGTTACGTATGATTTTAATCAATACCGCCTTGTTCCAAGAGAAGAAGCCGATGTCGTTGAAACCATTTTCTCAGTAGCTGCCAGCCCGTCATCAGGCAGCGTAGTGAAAGGGTCCGAAATCAAACTTCGTACCGCCCAGCCGGATGCGTCGATCTACTACACGATGGATGGAAGTGACCCGACAAAAGAAAGTACTGCCTACACAGGTCCTATCACACTGAATGAAGATACAACGATCAAAGCTGTTGTTATCAAAGACAGTGGAGAGGTCAGTGAAACGGCGAGTTTCTCATATGAAGTCATGGCGCCGCTTGATCATGTAGATATTCATGACATTCAGGGTGCAGCTCACGAATCCCCTTATAAGGATATGAACGTGGAGAATGTAGACGGAGTGGTAACCGCCTTGGATGGGAGCAGCGGTTTCTATATGCAGGACCAGGAGCCTGACAGCGAAGTGGCCACTTCTGAAGGTATTTATGTCTATTCCAGAAATTCAGGTGTGGCAGTCGGAGATGTCGTTAATGTCAATGGCCAGGTGAACGAATGGAGAGAAGACGGCTATGATGATGCGGACGATCTCTTGACAACGCAGATTAGTGCGGCTGCTGTGGAAGTGACTTCTTCTGATGAGACGCTGCCGGATACGACGATCATCGGTGAGGACCGCATCCAGCCGACCGAAAATATTGAGGATGACGGTCTGACCAGCTTTGATGCAGAGGAGGACGCCATCGACTTTTATGAAAGTCTGGAAGGAATGCGCGTGGAACTGAAAGATGCCACGGTTACAGGACCTCCAAAGTACGATGAAGTAGCCGTTTATGTAGATAAAAGTGAAAACCAGCGGATGACAAATGCCGGCGGGCTGCTCATTTCGCCTGATGACTACAACCCGGAGCGGGTTCTTGTGGATATCGATGGGTACGATGTTGATGTCACCGTAGGCGATCAGATGGACGGATCGATCACAGGTGTCGTCGGATATGATTACAGTAATTTTAAAATCCGGACAACCGGGGATTTCCCAACGGTTGAAGGTGGCGGGACGGAACGCGAAACGTCTGACCTGCAGGTGGAAGAAGATAAACTGAATGTGGCCACGTACAACATGGAGAACTTCTCTGCGGATACTCCTCAGAAAAAAGTGGACCGCATTGCCGAATCTATGGTAAACAACCTGAACCAGCCTGACATTATCGGACTTGTCGAAGTCCAGGACAATAACGGCCCGACGGATGACGGCACCGTAGAGGCTGATGAGTCCTACAAGAAGCTTATCCAAGCGATTGAGGATGCCGGCGGACCGTCGTATCAGTTCACAGATGTCGCTCCGCTGGATAAGACCGATGGCGGCCAGCCGGGAGGGAACATCCGTGTCGGATTTATCTACAACCCGGAGCGGGTTTCTCTTCCTGACAAAGAAAAAGGGGACGCTGTGACAGCGGTGGATGTGGATGAAAACGGCCTTACGCTGAACCCCGGACGGATTGACCCTGAAAATGAAGCGTTTGATGATTCCCGTAAGCCTTTAGCTGCTGAATTTGAGTTCAACGGGGAGAAAATCGTTGTCGTTACAAGTCATTTTAACTCCAAAGGCGGAGATGATGCCTTGTTTGGAGCCAGCCATCCGATTGAACTGGGCAGCGAAGTCCAGCGGATGAAGCAGGCGGAAGTCGTCAATGAATTCGTCCAGAAAGTCGTGGATCGTGTCAGTGATGCAAACGTCGTCGTGATGGGCGACTTAAATGATTTTGAATTCTCCAACCCGATTCATGCCCTTGAAGGCGATGTGATGACAAATATGGTGGAGAAGCTTCCGGTAGAAGAGCGTTATTCCTATAACTATCAAGGGAACTCCCAGGTGCTCGATCACATTTTAGTGACCAACAATCTTTCCGAACGCACGTCGATCGACAGTGTCAATATCAATGCTGACTTCTCAGAAGAAGCCGGACGTGCCAGTGACCATGACCCGATGCTTGCGCAGATTGATTTCGCGGATACCGCCGAGAGGATCTCCGGTTCAGACCGCTATCAAACAGCCATTGAAGTATCTAAAAAAGGCTGGGATCAGTCGGAAACGGTGGTCATTGCACGTGGGGATTCATTCCCGGACGCCCTGGCCGGAGCCCCGCTTGCGTATAAGCTGGATGCCCCGATTCTTTTGACGAAATCTAATAAACTATCATCCGAAGTCAAGGCAGAGTTGAAACGTCTTGGTGCGGAAAAAGCGGTCATTCTGGGCGGCGACGGTGCGGTATCCGATTATGTCCGCTACCAGCTTGAAGGTCAGGGTCTTTCTGTTGAACGTATTGACGGAAAAGACCGCTATGAGACGGCTGCCAACATTGCCGCTCGTCTCGACGGCAGCCCGGATAAAGCGATCGTAGCAGACGGAAGAAATTATCCAGACGCTCTGTCTGCGGCTTCCTTTGCTGCACAAAACGGCTATCCGATTCTATTGACCAAAACGAACGAACTGCCGTCTGAAACCGAGCGTGCCTTAAAGAATATGGAGAGCACGATTGTTACAGGTGGAACGAAAGCGGTCAGTGATGAAGTTTTGAATCAGCTTCCTGACGCTGTGCGCATCAGTGGAGCAGACCGCTACGCAACAGCAGCGAAGATTGCCGGCGAACTCTCCGGAAATTCTAAAGCCGCTTTCGTTTCTACAGGGCGTGACTTTGCCGACGCTCTGACCGGATCTGTCCTTGCTGCAAAATACGATGCGCCTATGCTTTTAGTGAAGCCGGACGATATTCCGGACAGCATTGATGATGTCATCGAAAGGAAGGACTACCGTAACTTTCATGTACTTGGTGGAACAAAAGCCGTAAGCGATGATGTGCTGAATGGTTTGCAGGACTGAAACGTTCCATCTATTCCTCCAGCATCGGATCTGCCCTTTCCCAGCAGAGGCGGGACAGAACTGATGCCGGAGACTTATAAAAGGGGAGAATGAAGAAAATGAAAAATCTGAATTTGAAAGTGTTGGCAACAGCCGCTGTCACAAGCGCCATTGCATTGGGGACTCTGGCCATTCCTGGAGGAGAAGTAAAAGCCGCTGAGGGCGATTTTGACTTGACGATTATGCACACGAACGATACGCATGCACACTTAGAGAACGTTCCCCGACGTGTGACCATCATTGATCAGATCCGTGCTGACCGTGACCATTCAATCCTTCTTGATGCCGGGGACGTGTTCTCAGGTACGCTTTTCTACAATCAGTACAAAGGCCTTGCAGATGTCCAGTTCATGAACATGCTTGATTATGATGCGATGGTTCCAGGAAACCATGAATTTGATGATGGTCCTTCTGTGTTTGCAGATTTTATTGATCAAGCAGAATTCCCGATCGTCAGTGCCAACATTGACTACAGTAAGGACGAGCGCTTGAACGGATTGTTCAACGATGAAATCGGTATGCCTGGAGACGCTGGGAACATCTATCCAGCTTCTGTCATCGATGTGGATGGTGAGAAAGTCGGTGTGTTCGGTTTGACGACAGAAGAAACGAAGTTCCTTGCCAACCCGGGAGACACTATTGATTTTGAAAACTATCTCCAAAAGGCTGAAGATACAGTGAAGAGGCTTGAAGGGGAAGGCGTCGATAAGATTGTCGCTCTGACCCACCTTGGCGTTAACTATGACAAAACGCTTGCTCAGGAAGTGGAAGGGGTGGACGTTGTCGTTGGATCTCACAGCCATACAAAGCTGGAGGAGCCGCTTGTCTATAACGAAGAGACTGAGCCGACACTTGTCGTTCAGGCAGAGGAATATGGAAATTACATCGGTGATTTAGAAGTTTCCTTCGATGATGAGGGTGTCCTTACGGAGTGGGACGGGAAACTTATTGATGTTGATGAAGAAGATGAAAATGAAGAGTATGTGATTGAATCCGATGAAGAGGCAGCCGAACTGCTTGCTGAACTGGAGAAGCCTCTTGATGAATTGAAGAAAGAAGTCGTTGGAGAAACGACGGTTGCCTTGAACGGAGAACGTAATGATGTAAGAAGTGGAGAAACGAATCTTGGAAACTTAATCACAGACAGTATGCTTGCCAAAGCTAAAGACAAAGTGCCGTCTACTTCAATTGCGATTCAGAATGGTGGAGGCATTCGTGCTTCCATTGATCAAGGACCAATCACGATGGGAGAAGTCCTTACAACGATGCCATTTGGTAACACCCTTGTCACTCTGGACCTAACAGGGCAGCAGGTGTGGGAGGCTCTTGAAAATGCAGTGAGCGACATTGAGAATACCGGCGGCCGTTTTGCTCATGTATCGGGAATGCAATATACGTTCGATCGCTCAAATGAAGCAGGAGACCGTATCGTTAATGTCAAAGTGAAAACAGAGGATGGATATGAAGCGCTTGATTTGGACAAAGAATACACGGTGGCTACGAACGCCTTTATCGCTGCAGGTGGCGATGGATATGAAACATTCAAGGAAGCCAAGGATGCCGGTAAGATGACAGAATTATTCTTTGTAGACTATGAAGTATTCAATGAATACCTGGAAGAGCAGGGCACGGTTTCTCCTGATGAAGAATCCCGTATTGTTGAAAAAACGACAGAACGTGTGAGCGGAGAGGATCGTTACCAAACAGCCGTTGAGATTTCTAAAAAAGGCTGGGATTCTGCTGACACAGTCGTCATTGCCCGGGGAGATGAGTTTGCGGATGCTCTTGCCGGTGCTCCTCTTGCCTATAAGGAAGATGCGCCGATCCTTTTGACAAAGTCCGGAAACTTGAACAGTGAAGTAGCTGCGGAAATCAAGCGCCTGGGTGCTGAAAAAGCGATTATTCTTGGAGGGACCGGTGCCGTTTCTGAATATGTGAAGTACAAATTATCAGGAATGGGTGTCGACGTAGATCGCATCTCTGGGAAAACGCGCTTTGACACGGCAGCCAATATTGCCGCCCGCCTTGACGGAAACCCTGAGAATGTAGTTGTAGCAGATGGATTCAACTATCCGGATGCTCTGGCTGTGGCTCCTTATGCGGCGAAGGAAGGCTACCCGATTCTCCTTTCTAAAACAGATGAGCTGCCATCCATCACCAAAACAGCTCTTGCTGACTTTGAACAGAGCATTGTTGTAGGTGGAACGAATGCCATTTCTGAAGAGGTCGAAGCGATGCTTCCTGACGCTTCCCGTTACAGCGGTAAGACTCGTTATGAAACAGCCTCTACCATTGCAGAACAGCTGGGTGTGCAGGAAGGGAAGACATTCGTAGCGAATGGTCAGAACTTCGCTGACGCTTTAGCGGGCTCTGTTCTGGCTGCGAAGGAAGAAGCGTCCATGCTCCTTGTTAAGCCGGATCAGCTTCCGGAATCCACAAAAGAGACGATTGGAAAGCTTGAAATCAACAACTTCCAGGTGCTCGGCGGTACAAATGCTGTCAGCGATGAAGTGGCAGAGCAATTGGAACAGAAATAAGCATATGAGTATGAGTGAAAAGCCTCTGGTTATGAACCAGGGGCTTTTCATTTGGATGGTATGAAGGATAGAATATTGAAAATAAATTGACAATTATGATTAAGACTAGTAGAGTTATAAAAAAATATCTTATCCAGAGAGGTGGAGGGACTGGCCCTTGGAAGCCTCAGCAGCAGGTCTGTGAAGATACTGTGCTAATTCCAGCGGGTGAACAATCCTGATCGATAAGAGACTTCCATCTATTATTTGTCAGTTGACGCACTCATTCAAGGGTGCGTTTTTTAATTGTTTGCCCACCATCACAAGGGGGGAGACAAATGGAATATCAATTTAAGAGAGAAATGAAAACAAGACACCTGGTGATGCTTTCACTGGGAGGAGTTATCGGTACGGGACTGTTTTTAAGCTCAGGGTACACCATCCAGCAGGCCGGTCCGTTCGGGACAATCCTAGCCTATTTGATTGGTGCTTTGGTCGTGTATCTGGTGATGCTCTGTTTAGGAGAGCTGGCCGTTCATAACCCTGAAACAGGGGCTTTTCATACATACGCTCATAACTACATAGGGCCGGGGACAGGCTTTACTGTAGCATGGCTGTACTGGCTGACGTGGACGGTAGCTCTCGGGTCAGAATTTACAGCTGCCGGGCTCTTGATGCAGCGGTGGTTTCCCGATGTAAGTGTGTGGATTTGGAGTGCGTTGTTCGCCGCTCTTATTTTCGGATTCAATGCCTTTAGTGTGAAATTTTTTGCGGAGGCAGAATTTTGGTTTTCCTCTGTCAAAGTGGCAGCCATTGTCCTTTTTATCATTATCGGATTCGGGGCCGCCTTTGGGTGGATACAGCTGTCGGGGTCAGAACCGGCTCCATTCTTTTCAAATCTTACGAGTGAGGGCTTGTTTCCAAATGGTATAACGGCAATCTTCATGACGATGCTTGCTGTCAATTTTGCTTTTTCCGGTACAGAATTGATTGGGATTGCCGCAGGGGAAACGCAGGATCCAGCGAGAACCATCCCGACGGCAATTCGGACAACGGTGGCACGGTTGATTATTTTCTTCATTGGGACCATTGCCATTTTATCCATCTTTCTTCCAAGTGAGGCGGCAGGGGTTGTGGAAAGTCCGTTTGTCGCAGTCCTTGACCGCATCGGTATTCCTTATGCGGCCGATGTCATGAACTTTGTCATATTAACAGCCATCCTTTCCGCAGCCAACTCCGGATTATACGCGTCGGCCCGGATGCTGTGGTCACTGGCGGACAAGGATACCATCTCCCCGGTGTTTGCGAAGCTGACAAAAAAGGGAGTTCCTTTGACAGCGATCATCTTTAGTATGCTTGGCGGCGGTCTGGCGCTGCTATCCAGTATCATCGCCCCGTATACCGTTTACATCATTCTGGTATCGATCTCAGGGCTGGCTGTAGTCGTCGTTTGGATGAGCATCAGCGCTTCCCACTTCCTTTTCCGGCGGGCGCACCGGCGGGCAGAAGGAAATGATAGTGATTTATCCTACAAAGCCCCGTGGTACCCGGTGGTCCCGATTGCGGCTTTTCTTCTATGCCTGGCATCCTGTATCGGCATTGCCTTTGATCCGACACAGCGGATCGCCTTGTACTGTGGGGGTCCGTTCATTGCATTCTGCTATGCGGCTTATTATGTGAGAGAATCTATGAAAAAGAAAAGGGGAGTAAAACATGTCCAACAAACAAAATCTATCCAATCCCATTGAATCTCTTTTGGAAAAACAATCGATGGTTCTCCTGGACGGGGCTTTGGCAACGGAACTGGAATCATACGGATGCGAGCTTGATGATCCTTTATGGTCCGCAAAAGTGCTGTTGGAAAAACCTGAAGCGATCAAAGATGTGCATGCCTCCTACTACAGAGCGGGAGCAGACATCAGCATCACCGCAAGCTACCAGGCGACGACTGATGGTTTTGCCCAAAGGGGCTTATCAGAAGAAGAGGCTGTCACTCTTATTAAAAAAACGGTCACGCTTGCCGGGGAAGCACGGGACGAAGTGTGGAGGGAAAATCTTGAGCGGCCAAGGCCGCTTACAGCTGCTTCTGTCGGACCCTATGGTGCCTATTTAGCGGATGGCTCGGAGTATTCCGGTCATTACGGCGTCACGGATCAGGTTTTATTTGATTTTCACCAACCACGTATTCAAGCACTTGTTGAAGCGGGTGCTGACGTTTTAGCGGTTGAAACGCTGCCTTCTCTGCAGGAAGCAAAGGTGATCGGTTCAATTTTACAGGAGTATCCATCTGCGTCTGCATGGATTTCTTTTACGTTAAAAGATGGTCAATCGATCAGTGAGGGTACTCCGCTCAAGGAGGTCGCTTCAGCGTTGGAGGGTAATACACATGTGGCTGCTATAGGTGTGAACTGTGCGCCTCTGGAACATGCGGCGGAAGCTTTACAAGAGTTGAACCGCTGTTCGAGCAAGCCGCTGATCGTCTATCCAAACTCCGGGGAAGATTATGATCCGGAAACGAAGACGTGGCATGGGTCTGCCAGTCGGCTTGACTTTCATGAGCAGTCCAAACTCTGGTACGAGCATGGAGCAAGGATCATCGGTGGCTGCTGCAGAACGACGCCCGCCCATATAAAAAAGCTCGCAGACATGTGGAAATCAGAGTGAATAACAGAATCTTTTCAAGCGCCTTTTGAAGCCATGCTGATGAAGCGGCCTTATTCTACCTTATTTACATTAAGTTTACATAAACTTTACATTTGGGTAGAATAATAGAGAGGTGTTTATATGAAAGATTCGATGAAACGTTTACTAACCAGTTATTTCTTTTACTTTTTTATTATGATTTCCTTGAAGTTTATAATTTTGCGTTATCTGCTTCTTCAAGATACGAGTATTTGGGCAGGAATTTGGTATGATGCTTCGTTTATCTTGATTTTTATGGCTCTCATTGAGCTTGTCTTTAAGCGGGGCAAAGCGGCTGCCTATCTTGTTCTGGATTTGTTTTTGTCTCTTTTGTTTATTGGCATGTTGATTTACGAGCGTTACTTCGGAACCGTTCCTACATACTATGACCTATCCCAGCTTAATCAAGTTGGCAGTGTGAATGAAAGCATGTGGCTGCTCGTCAATGGCACAGACTTTCTGTTTCTCGCAGATCTGCTTCTGCTTGTTGTCATTTGGATTGTGGGCAGGACATGGACGTATCCAACGAAACAGACGTCCAATTTCGCTATGTCTGTCTTCCTTATTGCTGGTCTTGTAATCGCCATTTTCAATTTTCAAATGAATAAAGGAGAGCCCATTCTCGACAGCGCTCTTTTTGCTAAGGAAAACGGCTTATTCAATACGCAGTTTGTTCAGTATTACCAGGACCAGACAAACAGTGAAAAAGCCTTCGCTTTTTCCGGTGAAGATCAAAATGTCACGCAGCAGAAAATAGAAGAGCTGAAAGGCAATTCCTATACGCCGATGAGTGAGCATGATCATTTCGGAGTGGCGGAAGATCGGAACTTGATCGTCGTCCAGATTGAATCGCTTCAGGACTTCGTTATCGGTGAATCGATCGATGGCCAGGAAATCACACCGAACATAAATGAATGGCTGAACGATAGTATGTATTTCACGGATGTCTACCAACAGATCGGTTCAGGCAATACATCAGACGCAGAGTTCCTCATGAATACGTCACTTTATCCATTAGGGAAAAAAGCGACCACCGATCAAGTCGGCGGCATGGAACTTCCCTCTCTGCCGAGAATGCTTGATGAAAAGTCGTACCATAACGTGACCATGCATGCCGATGAGGTGGAGTACTGGAACAGGGACGAACTTTATCCAGCTCTTGGTTTTGATGATTATTATGATGATAAGTTTTACGGAGAGAAAGATACGGTCGGCTTCGGACCATCGGATGGATGGTTTTACCATCGCTCGATGGGTGCGATTGATGAAATCGACGAAGAGTATGACAAGTTCTATGCCCATGTGCTGTCGTTAACGAGTCATACACCGTTTGAAATGCCTGCAGACAAAGAAGGCCTGGAGCTTCCTTCTGAGTATGAAGGAACTTTAACAGGGAACTATCTCCAGTCTGTTCATTATGCGGATCAGGCGCTTGGGGAGTTCTTCCAGGACTTGAAAGACCGCGGCCTCTGGGAGGAATCAGTCATTGCCCTCTACGGCGACCATTCCGGTCTTCACGGCAAACTGCTTAAAGACGAGGATCAGGATCTTCTTGCTGACTTTTTAGGGGAGCGGTATTCCTTGTTGAACCGTTTTAATATCCCGTTTATTGTAGGTGTCCCCGGTGAAGAGGAGCTGACAGGAACGAATGATCATACCGGCGGGCAGATTGATATGATGCCGACGCTCCTGAATCTGCTGGGTGTGGAACCGGAGTCCCTGTACTTTGGACATAACCTGCTTCATTATGAGAACAACCTGCTCGGTATGCGTTACTATGTTCCGACCAGCTCGTTCCTGAACAATGGAACGTTCTATATTGCACAGAACAGCCGCTTCGATGCACGTATATTGAATATGCAAACAAACGAGCGGATTGAAGATACGTATAAAGACCCGAATCATGCTTTTAAAGAGGAAAGAGAAGACATTCAACAATTGCTCCAATGGTCGGATGCCTACTTCGAAAGCCTGCGTTAAAATAAGAACTATACAGAACCTTGTCCTATATTGGGTAAGGTTCTTTTTTTCTGTCGGGAAATGATAGAATTATGAATTTTTAATGGAATGGTGTCCTTCTGTTTACAAACTGGAAGGATTTTGGTAGTTTATGAGTTGTGTCTTCTATGATTAGGTACATAGGACTATTGTGAACAAAATTTGTAAATCTACTATTATATTTTCCGCTGTCCATTATAAAAGTATTGTCGAACGATGAGGCTTATTCTATAATTATCTAGTCTATTGAAGAAATATGTTTAAGAGGAAGTGAGCTCATATGCTACTGATCCCTATTGTGCTGATCATCGTTCTAGCTGCTGGTATTTATGAATGGCAGCGTCATAAAAAGAACATCGATGCTCTGCCGATACGCGTCAACATCAACGGGGTACGTGGGAAATCCACGGTTACACGTCTTGTTACGGGGATTGTAAAAGAAGCGGGTTACAAAACAATTGGAAAGACAACAGGAACGTCTGCCCGGATGATTTTCTGGGATACACCGGAAGAACAGCCGATCAAACGGCGTCCGGAAGGTCCGAACATCAGGGAGCAGAGAATGGTTGTGAAGGAAGCCGTCGATCGTGGTGCAGAGGCCCTCGTCAGTGAGTGCATGGCAGTGAATCCTGACTACCAGATCACGTTCCAGGAAAAGATGCTCCAGGCCAATATCGGAGTCATCGTAAACGTCCTGGAAGACCATATGGATGTTCTGGGTCCGACATTGGAAGAGGTGGCTGAATCCTTTACGGCTACGATTCCATACAACGGTCATTTAATTGTTTCAGAAAGTCCTTATGTAGAAATGTTTAAAGAGATTGCAGCGAAACGAAACACCGAGGTGATTGTTGCGGATAACAGCAGAATTTCCGATTCGTTTTTACTGCAATTTGAATATATGGTATTTCCTGAAAACGCTTCGTTAGCATTAGGCGTCGCTCAGGCCCTCGGTATCGATGAGGAAACAGCATACAGAGGAATGCTGAACGCTCAGCCGGACCCGGGAGCGATGAGGATCCTCCCGATGGGAGACCAAGAGAAACCATCTTACTTCGTGAACGGTTTTGCTGCGAATGATGCCGTTTCTACAATTAATATATGGAAACGTGTGGAGTTCCTCGGATATCCGACAGAGAATCCGATTGTCGTCATGAACTGCCGGGAAGACCGTGTGGATCGTACGGAACAGTTCGCCCGTGACGTTCTTCCTTTCATTCCAACGGATACGCTTGTGTTAATCGGGGAAACGACCGAACCGATTGTCACGGCGGTTGACGAAGGAAAGATCAAAGTGGAAACGCTGCTTGATTTAGAAGGGAAGACGACGGATCAGATTATGGATGTCCTTTCAGAGATGTTCACGGACCGCGTCATTTATGGAGTTGGAAACATTCACGGAGCTGCAGAACCGATGATTGAACGAATGCAGGATTATAAGATTCAAACAAGCGTCAGCTGACGAGGGGGAAATGAAAGAAATGTTTGGTTCGGATTTATATATATCCCTTGTATTAGGGATCATTCTAAGCTTGATTTTTGCTGAGAAAACGGGTGTCCTGCCCGCAGGCCTCGTTGTACCCGGATATCTGGCTCTGGTCTTTGACCAGCCGATTTTTATTGCGGTTGTCTTTTTTATTAGTCTACTCACTTATGTCATTGTTACATTTGGAGTTTCAAAGTTTACAATTTTGTACGGACGCAGAAAGTTTGCAGCGATGCTGAGTGTAGGGATTGTACTCAAGCTGCTGTTTGATTTCCTCTACCCGGTTGTTCCATTTGAGATTATGGAATTCCGCGGCATCGGGGTTATTGTACCAGGGTTGATCGCTAATACGATGCAGAAGCAGGGCTTGGTTGTCACAACAGCAAGTACATTGCTGCTCAGCGGTCTGACTTTCTTGATCATGACGGTTTATTACCTGATTTAAGGTGGATATCACATGTCTAAACAATTAGATTTCAAAGAGAAACTGCTGAAGAGGATTAAACGTGATAAAAAGGCCACCCCAAAGCATGTATTCATCGCTTTGATTGTGACCTTCCTGTTTATCGCGGGATTTGAAATGTTTTATACCCAGCCTGTCCCGGAAGCTGAATCCAAGGAAGATTCTGAGTTCAGTGCCACATTCGTAGGCGATATGATGTTTGGGCGGCACGTGCTGGAGGTTACAGAGAATAAAGGGACCGACTTTCTTTTTGAAAATGTGGCCCCGTACTTCCAGAGTTCTGATTATGTGACAGGTAACTTTGAGAATGCGGTCACCCTTCAAGACGAAGAGAGTTACCAGAAGCTTGAAAAATCGATTCATTTAAGTTCAGATGCTTCACCTGTCCAATCACTGGCGAGGATGAACTTCACGAACATCAACCTTGCCAACAACCACACGATGGACTTCGGGGAGCAGGGGATGATTGAAACGATGGCATCCCTTACCGAAGCAGGACTTCCTTATGTGGGGGCAGGGGAAAACATTGAAGAAGCTCAGGAGATTGATTATCAGGAGATCAACGGTTTGAACGTTGCGACTCTTGGGTTTTCTGATGTTCCTGTAGCCGGTTCCGAGGCCCTGCAGTTCCGTGCAGGTGTGGCAGATGCCGATCCTGAACAGTTCCTGCCTTTAGTACAGGAAGCGAGTGAGAACTCGGATATGGTCTTTGTCCATATCCACTGGGGAGCCGAGTACGACAACGAACCGCACCCGAGACAGCGGAAACTGGCCGAGGCGATTGTGGATGCAGGAGCAGATGTCATCATCGGGCACCACCCACACGTCTTGTCACCGGTGGAAGTGTATAAGGATTCTGTAATCTTTTACAGTCTTGGAAACTTTATTTTTGACCAGGGATGGTCCAGAACACGCGATAGTGCTCTGGTCAATTACAACTTGATGGATGACGGGACAGGCCGTTTCGAAATCCTCCCGATGAGGATCAGGGAAGCGAGACCATCCTTGACGACCAATCCTTATAACCAGAAGAAAATCTTTCTGCAGTTGACTCGTGGAGAGCCACAGGAAAACTTCACAGAGGAGAACGGCAGATTAACGATAGAAGTCGATCATTCATCCATTTTAGAGCAGAAAAACAACAGCCAGTAATTGTATACCGGCGTTCTACATTAAAAAAGGAGTGCGTATGAAGATGAAAGTAGTTAAATCGGTGTTTCCATTTGTTTTGTTGTTCGGAGCTATGTTTTTTATGACGCAGTATAAGCAGCTGGAAACATTGTCTGCTACAGAGGCGTACCAAATTGATGTATTCCAGCAGGAAGCGGAGGCAGCAGCTGAGGAGCAGTCAGAACCTTTGACGGCATCAGCAGAAACGAGTGCCGGCATGGAGAGTGTCCAGTCCGAGCAGCCTCAGACGGAAGCTGCTGTAGAAAATGATTATGCTGTCACAAGTGATGGAAGTATTGTCCGTGTTTATAACAACTCCGGTGAGCAGGTCTATCAAACGACATTGACCGACTGGGAGCAGAACCGCGAACAGTACTATGAAAAGTATAAGCTTGGGTCATAATGTTGGAGCACATTCTTAGGAATGTGCTCTTTTTCAAAAGCATAGAGTATTTGTTGTTTGAAAGTTTTTATCATATAATAGAAATCGTTCTGAAAATACTAAAATTACATGGGAAATGTTATAGAGACATAAAGGACCAAAGATTTACGAAAGCTGTAATTCTTAAATCAATCATTTAAAAAGATGAAAGGTGCGTCGGGATGGATGGAGAATAAAGGGTTGTTTATTAGCCTCTTTATCATTGTGGTTGTAGGCGTCGGTATTGTGTACTACAGTCAAGGGAAGTTTCAAAGTGATGAAGTGGATTACGAAGTGGAGACGACGGATCCGATTGAAACGACGAATGGTTACGGGGTCAGTTCCACACACCCGCTTGCCGTTCAAGTAGGGATGGAAGTTTTGGAAAACGGGGGAAATGCTGTTGATGCAGCTGTAGCGGTTACATATACCCTTGGTGTGGTAGAGCCCTATGGCTCCGGAATCGGGGGCGGAGGGGAAATGCTGGTTCTTCCAAGTGACGCAGACACCCCGAAAAGTTACAACTACAAAGAGACCGCACCACTTTCCGGTGGCGATCCACAGTATAATTTCGCCATTCCAGGCATTGTTAAAGGAATGGAAGCCATTCATGAAGACTACGGTACGACAGATATAGCCGAGTTGATCGATCCTGCTGTCACTTATGCAGAGGAAGGTTTTACAACGGACAAGCATTTGACAGATCGTCTGCAGGGAGCGGCCTACCGGATGAACATGAGCCAGCTTCAAAACTTTTATCCACAAGGGCAGCCGGTTGAGCCGAACCAGACATTGAAGCAGCCGGAACTGGCTGAAACGCTCCGCAAAATCCAGGAGCAGGGATCTTCCGTTCTTTACTCCGGTGAAATTGCGGAACAGATTGCCGGAGAAGTCAACGGAGTGGAAGTCAGCGACTTCGGCGCTTATGAAGTTGTCGAGAGCGAACCGGTCCAAGGGGAATTTGCCGGCTTCGATGTGTATGCGTCTCCGCCGCCGCTTGCAGGGGCAACGACCATTCAGTCGCTGCAGATGGCTGAAATGCTTGATATTAAAAGTTCAGAGGGAACCTCTTCGGATTTCATCCATTTGATCGGGGAGATTTCTAAGCGGACCTATGATGATCGTCTGAGTGAAATCGCTGACCCTGATTTCCATGAGATCGAAACGGATAAAATCATGACGAAGGAATACTCTGAGGAAATGGCTTCTACGATTTCCATGGATAAACTATCGGAGAACTATGAAGTCGATGATTCGATTGCTGATATCGAAGATGATGATAATACGACCCACTTCGTCATTGTAGATAAAGACGGGATGATGGTGACAGCGACGCACTCCTTGAGTAACTTCTTCGGATCTGGTAAGAATGTCGCCGGAATCTTCCTGAATGATACGATGAGAAACTTCAGTATGAATGGGTTGAAACCGAATGATAAGGAGCCTGGAAAACGCCCGCGCAGTTTTACTTCACCGACAATTTTAACGAGTGACGAGAAAAAGATTGGCATCGGTACACCGGGTGGGAAAAGGATCCCGCAGGTGCTGACACAGGTGTTGACCCGTAATCTCCTGTTTGATGAACCGATTGAAGAGGCTATCGCTGCTCCACGTTTTTACATCGAGGATGACAACATCTTTGTAGAAGAAGATTTTGACCCTGCGGTAAGGCAGGAACTGGAAGAACGAGGGTATACCGTATACCTGGAAGACTCTGCTTTCTACTACGGCGGAGTGCAGGCGCTTGTTGTTGATGAAGTCAACAGCACGATGTACGGCGGTAAGGATGACCGCCGCGATGGAGCCTGGCAGGTGAAAGACAGCGAATAATGTAAACAAATGAAGACTGCCGTCCGATATTAGGACTGCAGTCTTATTTTTTTGAGCTTATTTATAAAGCAGAGGAGAAGTGATGGTGAAACGATTTTTTTACGGGGTCTTGACGTTGATGGTTTGTACGGTTTTATTGTTGGATGAAAAGCTTGTGGATGCCGCTCTGACGTCCGTTGTGGAGGAAGCTGAGAAGCATGTAGGTGTTCCTTATCAATACGGTGGTGAATCTCCTGCAGAAGGATTCGACAGCTCAGGGTTCAGCCAGTATGTATACGAGGAAGGAGCCGGCATCGATCTGCCGCGGACCGTTCGCGATCAGGCGGCGTTTGGAGCTTCTGTACAGAACAATGAGCTTCAATCCGGGGATCTGCTCTTCTTTAGTAAAGATGAGACGAGCGGTGTGACCCATGTCGGTATCTATGCAGGGAATCAAACGATGATTCATGCTTCAGCATCCAAAGGCATTGAACTCATCAATTATGAAAACAGCAGCTATTGGTCTTCCCGTTATACGAAAGCCGTGCGGGTGAATGAAGAACCGGCCGGATCATCTGTTTCAACTTCCCACCCGATTGCCATGGAAGCCTTAACCCATGTAGGCGCGCCTTATGTCTACGGTGGAGAGCAGCCGGATGGTTTTGACAGCTCGGGATTTGTGCAGTATGTCATTCAGCAGGTCCTGAATTTTGATATGCCTCGGACGTTGGCCCAACAGATTGGTATGGGAGAGCCGGTGTCCAGGGAATCGATCCAGGAAGGGGACATCCTTTTCTTCAGCAAGGATGGAAGTAAGCCTACCCATACGGCTGTATATGCTGGCAGTGATCAAATCGTCCATCCTACTTTATCGAGCGGTGTAGAAGTGACCGCATTTGAAGGAAGCAGCTATTGGAGTGGGAGCTTTATGGAAGCCCGCAGAATCACAGAAGGTCCTCAAATCGCTGAAGATCATGATCTCGTAGCAGAGGCCTTGAAATACTTAGGGGTCCCTTATGTCTTTGGTGGTGAATCACCGGAAACAGGCTTTGACTGTTCCGCCTTCACGCGGCATGTTTTTGAAAAGGCCGGGCAGATCTTCCTGCCTCGTTCCACGGATCAGCAATGGCAGGTAGGCGAAGATGTGGACCTTGCTGATATCCAGCCGGGGGACGTCGTCTTTTTCAGTGACACGTACAGAGAAGGGATTTCTCACAACGGGATTTATGTCGGAGACGGGCAGTTTATTCACGCCTCCCGCTCAGAACAGGTGACCATTTCCTACTTGAGCGAATCGTACTGGCAGAAGAAGTTCACCGGTGTAAAACGATTTGACGGTCTACAGATCCCGAAGGAGCATCCGGTCGTCTCAGCAGCGACCCAGTTCATTGGAGAAGTCCCTTATCAGTCCGGAGGCACGACACCGGAAGGATTTGATACGGCAGGATTCGTTCAATACGCGTTCCAGCAGGGAGCGGGGATTTCTCTGCCGCGGTATGCGGACGACCAGTGGAATACAGGGGCAGAAGTAGCGAAGGAAGACTTACAGCCTGGAGATATCGTCTTCTTCCAGGGCAGCTACTTGAACCCTGCAATTTATATCGGGAACGGCCAGGTGGTCCATGTGACGTTATCGGATGGGGTGAGAGTCACGAACATGCATACCAACAGTTACTGGGCTCCTAAATATTACGGCGCTAAAAGGATCAACTGAATGCTAGGAGGACCGCGCTTCCCTGGAGGCCACTGAAAATTCCTTCCTATCAAGAGAAGTGGTTGGAGGTGGTTGTTGTTTCTCACGAATCTCTTGTCGATGGATGCTTGCCGGGGGGCACGGCCTCAGCTAACTTGGTCAAGAAGATCACTTGACCAAGTGGATCTTCGGCTCGCGCTGTTCCCGCAGGCGTCACC
The DNA here is from genome assembly GCF_056158945.1 of Halobacillus sp. ABH2_015. Lineage (NCBI taxonomy): Bacteria > Bacillati > Bacillota > Bacilli > Caryophanales > Bacillaceae > Halobacillus > Halobacillus sp. ABH2_015. The sequence continues at coordinate 2,859,995 of NZ_JBSWUG010000002.1, read as the reverse complement.
ATCGAACGCTCATCGTGGAATCAACGGTGTCTTATCTAAAAGGCTCTGTTATTGCTTGGTGTTGTTATTTAACATATGAGCTCCTATCACCCCTTTCTGTCATGGAATTTGTAGGAGGCGGCCTTGGGAATGACTCCCTTTCCGTGGAGTACCGTGAGCCTCCTCAGTCAGCGCCTTCAGGGGTCTCATGATGTACCTTCATGCCACAGGGGTCCCGCCATTCCCAAGGCCGCCTCTTCAAAGAAGGGTAGTTAGAAAGGACATAACCGAAGTCCGAGGAGGCTTATCGTTCCTCGCGGAAAGCGGACGGTTTCCCCTGCCATCCCATGCTCTGAGTAACCAACGGACCGGAACCCTAATTCCAGACGGAGACGATTTAGTAATCGTTTAAATATCAACAACAGACTTTAACAGAGCTATCTAAAAAAAGTGATTTTCTTTGATTTATAAAAGAAAATCACTCTTTTTTTCTTTTGAAACAGTAAGAATATCAAACAAAGGCCTAAAAAAAAGGTATAAAATTGAAGCGGAGCATAGTGAATTAAAGCTCAGACCCAAAGATGAGGTTGCCTCATCTTACATGGAATATTTTATCCATGCAATCCGCATTTTTACTTTACCTTTGACAAACCCTCAGTTTTTAAGAGGCCTTCTTCCCGGCGCGGTCTTTTTTTATGGAACGTGGACTTCCGCAGCTTCCAGTGGACCACGGCCATCATGACAAGGACGCCGGTCCAGTCTTTAGCGATGTCGATCACGGAGAACGACCGGCCGGGGGTGAACCATTGGTGACACTCATCCACGACCCCGTACGTCATACTGAATATCCCGGCGGCGATGCTTGTCCATTGGGTCAATCTCCCATAAACACACAGGGCCGTGATGATCCATGCATATAATAGAGCGAACTCTATTACATGCATGGCTTCAAGAAGTGTCCCTAAGGTTACAGCCATGATAGGATCCATCCTTTCACAACGGATATCGAATAGCTGGACTGAATCCAAATAGCAGCCATATAGAGAATAGGAAGCAGGACGACGGTTATTTTTTTCAACATGTAATCAACTCCTCCCTGCTAGCAGTTTCGGGGGAAAACAGGAGTTTTATACAAAAAGCAATTGTCATAATTGGTAGATTTTTTATATAATGGTTGTTAGATTGCTTGAAAAAATTGGAGGAACGAGAATGAGCCGCGTACAAGAAAAAAAGAAAAAGAGAGGCCGTTGGTGGAAAATCCCCCTGCTGTTTGTCAGTATCCTTATTGTAGCTGGAGGGGTTTATCTATTTACGGTCTATAATGGGGCCAAAGCGACGGTCGATAAAAAAATGAATGAAGAGGTCGCATCGATTGATCATGAATTGACGGAAAAGAAAGTCCAGGATAAAGAGCCGTTGAATATCCTTCTGCTCGGAGTAGATGAACGCTCTAATGATTCCGGTCGGTCCGACGCTTTAATGGTTCTTTCTCTTGATCCTGATAACAACCGAAGCCAGATTGTCAGTATTCCAAGAGATACACGGACAGAGATGGTCGGGGACTCCAGCCATAATGGAGAGCAGGATAAAATCAACCACGCCTACGCTTTTGGCGGGACGGATATGGCCATTCAGACGGTAGAGAATTTCCTCGACATCGATCTGGATTATTATGTTCGGATGAATATGGAAGGCCTTGCTGAAATGGTCGATGCTGTGGGCGGCATCACTGTCCAGAATTCCCTCGACTGGCAGGGGAGCAACGGTTACCATTATAAAAAAGGAGAGCTGAACCTGGACGGGGAGGAAACCCTCGGATATGTCCGCATGAGATATGAAGATCCACAAGGGGACGCCGGCCGTAACGAACGCCAGCGTGAAGTCATCCAGGGTGTGATTGAAAAAGGAGCAAGCTTTGGCTCTGTCAATAAAATCGGGGACATGCTTGATGTGCTTGGTGGGAATGTTACGACCAATATGGACTTTACGGTTATGAAGGATCTGATGTTGAATTACGGCAGCGCCCGCAAAAACATGACAACCTATCAGATGACCGGAAGTGGTACAAGAATAGACGGCATCTATTATCTGCTGGTTTCAGAGGATGAAGTGGATAAAGTCCGTTCACAGATTCAGGGATATCAATCCTAAATAAAAAAGCGCCCCTTTCCGGGGGCGCTTTTTTGCCTGTGAAAACAGGACCTGTCATTTAGTAAGTCTGTCCGATTTCAGGGTGGTCACATGCCGCATACACGCTGAAAAAGTTTATCCCTCGATACGCAGCTGCTGGCGGGCGAAGTCCTGATAAAGAGCATGTGTGGCGAAGAGCTCTTCGTGAGTGCCGACACCTGTAACTTCACCTTTTTCCAGAAAGACAATCCGGTCGGCATCAACAATGGTCGATAACCGGTGTGCAATCACAAGCGTTGTCCGGCCCTTCATCAAGTTTTTCAATGCGTGCTGCACCACGACTTCAGACTGACTGTCCAGGCTGGAGGTGGCTTCATCAAGCATTAAAATCTCCGGATCTCTCAGCAGGGCACGGGCAATGGCAATCCGTTGACGCTGGCCTCCGGATAATTTGATCCCACGCTCTCCGACTTCTGTATCATATCCATGGGCGAGTTCGTTGATAAAGGGATGGGCATAAGCCATTTCAGCGGCCTGGATCACTTTCTCCCGTGTCACTTCCTCCTCCAATCCGTAGGTGAGGTTCTCCATAATGGTGCCTGCATAAATCGGACTGTCCTGGGATACATAGCCGAGTTTTTTTCTCCACGATTTTAGTGCATAATGGCTGATCGATTCCCTTCCGTACAGGATTTCCCCGGACGCTGGCTTGTAAAATTGCTCAATCAGCGAAAACATCGTTGTTTTTCCACTCCCACTTGGACCCACGACTGCCGTTACTTGTCCTTTTTCAGCAGTGAAGGAGACCTCTTTTAAAATCGGTTCATCCGGCTGGTAGTGAAACGATACATGCCGGACAGCCAGGTTCTGGTGGTCAGGTACGTTACAAGTTCCTTTTTCCAGCTCTTCTTCATCCAGTTCAAGAATGGTCAGCACTTTCTCTGTCGCTCCAATTGTTTTCTGGAACTGGGTCACAAACACGACCATCTGGGTGATCGGCATGATAATCTGAAACAGGTAGATGAAAAAGGCAGCCAGTTCACCAGCTGTCATCGCTCCGGAACTCACTCTTATGCCGCCAAATCCGATAATCAAAACAAGCACGACAATAATTAACGAGGACACAAGAGGGGACATCAGAGCCTGGATAACGCCCTCGCGAACGCCGAGACGGTACAGCTTCCGAATATCCCTCCGGCCGTTGTTCCATTCCATCGTCTCTGCGTTCGATGCTTTCACAAGTCTGATTTCAGAAATCACCCGCGTGAGGTGGGCGGAAAATCCGGCGGTTCCTGCCTGCAGGTTCCGTGATATCTCGGCCATTTTCCGTCCGACAGGGATCAGAAACAGCAGGGATAAGGGAATAATGGAAAACATCACAAGGGTCAGAGGCCAGTCCAGGTAAAACAAAATTATGACAGCGCCAACGACTGAAATCACACCTGTAATAAAGCCGGTGAAATGCTCGGTAATCAGATTTTTTATGACACCGGTATCGTTGGTCATCCGGCTGACCGCATCCCCGGTTTCATGTTCATCATAATAACTGACGGGGAGCACAAGCAGTTTCTTCCACAATCGCTCCCGGAGCGAAGCAATGATGTGCTGCCCTACTTTTGCCAGTACATAAACAGAGACGCCGCCGGCCAGAGCCTGAATGAAGAAAGCAGCAATGATGCCGATGATGACGCCTGTACTCAGCTGACTGACATCAAAGTTGTCGATCAGCCGGCTGGCGAGCAGGGGAATGGCGAGGCTGGCCATCGTAGTCAGCAGACTGAGCCCTATTCCGATGCTGAATAACAGCCTTGGGGGCTGGGTGGTGCGGATGAGGGTGATGAGTTGTTTCCATTTTGGTTTCATATAAGAGAGTCCTTTCAAAACGTAGTCAGGCTTGTTTCATTATAAACGAAAGATCCCTTCTTTATAAAAAGGATGTCATGAATTTAAAGGAATTTTATTCCTGAAACGAGAATTATCGAATAATGGATAATAGTTCTGTCCGGAGGAGGAGTCATTTGAATAAGAAAACGGTTCTTATGGTTGTCGGTCTTTCATTTATTACAACGGTTGTCGTTTATTTGGCGATGATGTACATATTCTCCGGCTCTGCGGATCATGAAAGAAAAGGGTTCGTAAATGCAGCAGATTTTGGAGCGGTCGCCGGGGATGAAAAAGATGATGCCGGGTCTATTCAAAAAGCTGTGGATTACAGTGCTGAGCATAACATCAGCACGGTAAAAATCACAGGTGCAGAGCGTTACAGGGTAGAGAGTGGGATCACCATCAAACAAGGAGTCGAAATAGAGTTTGACCATCATACCATAGTGGAAGTGGCCGGCGATTATACGGTTTTCACGTTGGAGAAAAATGCTTCCATCACTAATGGGGTCATAGAAATTTCAGACCCTGCCTTCCGCTCGGATGTCCTTGCTCTGGATGGAAAAGAACAGTTTTGGTCCTGGGAGACGACAAAGGTCCAGGGGCTCACCCTGATCAATACAAGTGGTGAAAACTTAGGGACAGGGATCAACGTCACGGCGGATCAAACGGATGAATATGTGAGCTTTGTTGATTTTGATTCTGTGACCATTATAGGGTTTAACAGGGGTATTTACTTAAGAGCTGAGCCTTCGGATGAGGAACCCAACTTTGTAAACGGAAACCGGTTTACGGATATGACCCTGGAAGATTGTGTGGAATGTATCGTTATGGAAGGAGCTGTAACCGTTCCTAATGAGGTATCCGGCAACCAGTTCACCAATATGCAGATCCAGCCGACAGAGAAAACGGAGTCGATCATGATTGTGTCGGGAACGAACAACTATTTTCAAGGCATGATTTGGGATGTTCAACTGCTTTCCAGCAATCAACCGTTAACCCTTACCGATCAATCGAGCGGGAATACAATCAAGACGAATTTAGATGCCCCATATATCCTGGATGATGGCACGGAAAACATCTATGAATAATGAATCAAACGCTAAGAGAACGCCTGGTCCTCCCTTAATGGGATGAGCAGGTGTTTTTTTGTTCTCATTAAAGAACAAAAACAGAGATAATGGAAGATATAAACAGTAAAGAGCAGGTATATCCGTTTAAGTAGGAAATTTTAAAAGAATTTGCCGATTTATAAATTATAAAGAATGAATTATAATCAAGCCAAGTATTCTTAATAGAGAACAAAAAGTTCGTTATCGAATGAAAACAGGAAAAAAGGCAGGATGGGACGCGGTGTTTCTGAGACCACGAGGGTGAAGGAGGGGAAATCAGAGGGATAAAGGATAGGGAATAAAGCGACACATCTTTTTCTGGTGGAGGTCATTATGGAAGAAAACATGGATATTAAACGTTTCCTTGCTGTTCTTAAACGACGGATCGTGACGATTATTCTGGTAAGCAGCTGTTTGTTTCTTTTAGCCTGTGCGGTTACATTTTTCGTTATGAAGCCTACGTATGAATCGGTGGAAAACCTTGTTGTAGGGAAATTGAATAAGGAAGACTCGGAATACGGAGAATCCAAGGATTTGAGCATGCTTCTTGCTTCGACGATCGACATCGTTCAAAGTCCGAATGTTCTGAATGCGGTCAGTCGGGAATTCAATATTCCGTATGATGAATTGAAGGAACAGATTGTTGTGAAGAATTCCCAGGACTCTCAGGTTGTCAGTATTCTAGTGAGAGGCGAGGATCCGGAAGAGGTTAGTAAAATAGCTAACTATACGGCCTTGACCACCGTACAGAAAATGAATGATTTGTTTGAAGTGAAAGATATCCTCGTCCTCAATGAATCCTCCGGTGAAAACCGCGGGGAAGAGGTCGGAAGCCAGCTTGTTAATTTAGCTATCGGGCTTGTCGTTGGTTTGTTAGCAGGTATTGGAGGAGCGGTTGTGAAAGACCATCTGGATGGATCGATACAATCGGCTGCTCAAATAGAGAAGGAGATAGGCGTCAGGAGTCTCGGCGAGGTTAATCTCAGGAAAAAGATGCCGGGAAGAAAAATTCATAAGAAAAGAAGAGGGAAAGAGCCGCTGAGAGTCGTGGATGAAGAGAAAGCGAATAGAGGTGAAATGAGTGTTTAAAGCAGGTGAAAAAAACGCCAAGAACCTCTCAAAGGCTGTGTTGGATGAGCGCTATGTCAGTACCGAACAGATTCGGATGATCCAGCTGCGTGTTCAACACTTCATGGGGAAAGACACCGTCAACATCATGGTGACTTCGGCTGATGATAAAGTGGAAAAATCACTGCTTGCCGTCAAATTGTCCATGGCGATGGCAGAGCAGGGGAAAAAGGTTCTCCTTGTCGATATGGATACGGGAAAACCGAGTATTCACCGATGGTTTGGGGAAAGCAACCGCTCCGGTTGGGCCGAGGCTGTCTACGGTGGTAAAAAAGCTGGCGGGTTGATACAGGATACTATCCAGCCCGGCCTTTACACCCTGATGGCAGGGAACGGCAGATACGCTCTGCAGGATGTGCTGCTCCTTGTAGAGGTGAAACGGACAGCAGCTGAATGCCGGAAGAATTTCGATTTAGTCATTTACCATGCGCCGTCGTACAGGTCCTCTGCGGATGCCCAGCTGGTCGTTCACGAGTGTGATGGTGTGATTGTTACGGCGAAGACCGGTAAAACGAAAGCGGCAGACCTCCTGTTAACGAGGAAGGAAATAGAGAAAGCAGGGAATCAGGTGTTTGGTGTTATTTTACAGACAGGCAGATAAATCGGAGAGGGGGATGGGCAGTGAATACAAAGAAAAATTCCATTATGACCAACATTGCGCACCTCTTTTACAGTACGATCCTGTCGAGTCTGTTGAATGCCGGAGCCCTTATAGTCCTTGCCTCCTATCTCCAATCCTATCATTATGGATTATTCAGTGTGACGCTGGCTTTCGCCATGATCATGGGATACTTCACGGATGCAGGTTTAAGCGGTGTTGTCCTTCGTGAAGGAGCAAAAGAAAAAGTGGATCAGAATGTTCTGGTGACCTCTTTTATCAAGCTGCGGATCCTTCTGTTGTTCCTTACTTTCCTGCTGGGGCTGACGATAGTCTACCTTATGAACAGGGATCATTCGGAGCTGCTGCTTACAGCAGTCGTTTTGATTCTGCCCATGGTGAGCGGTTTAGCCATGCAGAGTATCGGAACGACATTCTTCCAAATGAGAGAGAAAATGCATATGAGCGGTATGATCCGGATGACATCTGCCTTCTGCCTGGTGACCTCCATGAGCATCGGCATTTTGCTGGAACTTCCGCCTCTCTGGATGACGGCTCTTTACGGCAGCTCTTATTTAACGGCTGGACTGCTGAGTATCATTCTTGTCTTAAGGCATGTACGTATTCGATTTACCCTTCCCTTTCATAAAGGGTTGATGAAGAACTTAGGGGCCTTTACTTTGGGAGGATTGTTGTTCGTCATGCTTCCTCACTTGGGGCCGATCCTTTTGGAAAAGACGATTCCGCTCGCTGCCGTCGGCTTGTTTGCCGTCGCCTACCGGATTCCACAGGCTCTGCAGCAGGTGCCGTTTATCGTAGCGGGGGCCTATTATCCGGTGTTATTTAAAGCGTATCAAAGGAATAACGCGGGGGAACACCTGCATCTGCATGTGACGCAGATTAAAATTATGAGTCTCGCTGGAATGATGATGACGATCCCTTTCTTCTATCTATCTCCTTTTATCGTAGAGCTTTTGTTTGGTTCGCAATGGGCCGGCGCTGCGCTGCCGTTGAAGATTATGTCGTTGATGCTCACGGTGCAGGCGGTGAATATAGCTGTTGCCGATGGCTTGACGACGATGGAAAAACAGACCTCAAGGACCATTGTACAATTGATTGCCGTCCTCATTGGGGCAGGCTTATATACGGGTTTAAGCTTGTCCTTTGGTGTGACAGGAGCAGCCTGGGCCGGCGTCAGTATTGAAGTGGTGGCGTTGACGGGATTTTGGATTTGTTCACCGGTACGTGCTGTTATATTGAAAAAGTCTATTTTTCCGTATCTTTCCTACTTCATCGTCACGCTGGTGGTGCTGGAACGGCTGGCTTTACCGTCATTTTTCAACGCGGCCATTCATCTTCTTCTGGTCATGGCACTGCCTGTTATGGATGGCGATCTTCGCTTAAAGATGATCAAGATGGGCGGAAAGGTATGGAGTGGGTATGCAAAAAGAAGGATGAAAGAGGAAGTGAATCATGGATCATAATCTGACGGAACCTTCCAAGGGACATGTGAAAACCATATTCTTCCTTATTCTCTTTGTCACTTTTGCAAACTTTTATTTGTATATAGGTTTCGCCTTGAAACCTTATATGCTTTTCTGTTTTTTATATTTGGTTTTTTCCATGAAATTCTTCCGTTTGTACCCGGTGCAGCTTTTTGAAAGTGCCCTCTTCTGTTTTTATCTGTGCTATGCCTTTTCTGGAGTGTTTGCTTTATATCCGATGTCCAGCGTGAGAATATCTGTCGGCATATTCATCTATCTTGTATGCTATTTCATTATGAAATCCGTTCTGGGACGGGCGCAGACAGGGGCGGTCCATAAAGGATTGGCTTGGACCGGTGTCATCTTCAACCTATGCAGCCTTCTCTTCTATGTGGCCGGCATGCAGAAAGCAGGGTTCAATTTTGACAGGGAAGGAGAGAGGATTACCGCCTATGGCTTAATGATTGATCGGGACTACCCTCGTTTGATCGGTCTGCTGCAGGATCCCAATTTCTTTGTCTTTTATAATACGCTCTTTTTTGCTTTCTATTTGTGTAACCCCAGAGGGCTGCTCAATAAAACGGGTTTGCTATTGTGTATTACGGCCAACATTCTCACATTTTCGCGCGGGGGCCTGCTGGTTATGCTTGTCCTGTTCCTGATTTACGGGGTCATCCATCATCCGCTGAAGCAGTTGAAGATGATCCTCGGTGCGGGATTGTCCATGGCATTTCTCTCCTACGTGCTCGTTATTTACTTCAAATTCGATTTGTATGGAATCCTGGAATCCCGCATGGAAGATTTCGGCGAAGATGGCGGAAGCGGACGTTTTGAATTATGGGGTAAAGCGTGGGGGTATTTTGAGAATCATATCGTGACAGGGGTCGGCGCCTTTAATTTCCCGGACTACAATGCGTACGAGTACGGGGAAGCCTTATCTGTCCATAATACATTTCTGGATATAATATCAGAGTCCGGGCTGCCGGGCATCTTCCTGTATCTCCTGTTTATCCTTTTGCTGTTTTATCAACTCGTCCAGAAAAAGGTGTACAAAGACCGCCCCTATCTATTCCTGACGTTTATAGGACTGCTGCTTCAAATGGCCTTTTTATCCGTAATTATTAATGACATGTTCTTCTTATACCTGGCTTTGGTTTCCACTTATCTGCACAAAAGGACAAATGCAGCTGTAAATGAGCGAGGCGAGAGCCCTGTAAATCGGAGAGCTTCCTAAATGGAGGGATGGAAATGAACGTATTGTTGCTGACGGACAAGTTGATCGTCGGTGGAGCAGAAACCTACTTTTGTAAGCTGGAAAATCATTTAACTCACAGGAATCTGACCTTCTATTACGGAGCTGCGGGGGGAGAGCTTCAAAGCCGCCTCCTTCATCAAGATAAGTATGTAAAGTTGACAAGATACTCTCACAGGCGGAATTATAGGATACTTTCGCGCTTCATTAAGAAGCATTCGATCAAGGTCATCCACGCGAACAGTCTGCGCATGCTGGGATACGGGATCTTATTGAAGCATTTCTGTAAGTGGGATATCCAATTGATCTATACGAAACACAATGTCACCATTCTCGAAAAAAAGATGCCATTTCTTTTCAGAAAACTTTTAAACGCGTATGTAAAACGGATCATTACAGTAAGTCAGTTTGAAAGGGATTCGCTGGTTATGCTCGGGGTCAACCCTCAACGGATTCAGACGATCCATAACGGAGTTGATCTTCAACAGTTCCCTTTTAAAAAAGCCGGACAAGCATCCCCCATCCATGTAGGCATTCTTGCACGTCTATCAGATGAAAAGAACCACGAACTGTTCATTGAAATAGCAGAAAAAATGAAGGATGAAAAGCAGTTCCGTTTTTTCATCGGAGGTGACGGGCCTGGGAAGGACCATCTGCAGCAGTTGATTACCCGGAAACGTTTAGATGATCAGGTGGTCATGTGTGGAGAAATCGAGCATCCGGAAGCCTTCATTAAAGAGATGGATGTGATGCTGGTCACTTCGAAAAGAGAAGTCTTTCCAATGGTTGTGATTGAGTCGATGGCTGTCGGTACCCCGGTGGTATCCATCGACCGCGGTGGAATCAAGGAAGCGGTGACCGATGGTGTGACAGGTTACTTGATCCCACGGCACTCGGCGGACTTGTTCAAGGAAAAAATTACGCAGTTGTTTTCCAATCCCAGGCTGCAGAATCACATCGTAAAAAACTCAAGGGAGCGGGTGGAACAGGATTTTTCCCTTGACCAAATGGTTGAAAAAACACTCCGGGAATACTTGTTCATCACAGAAGGAACAAAAAAATTTTCGCCTGTCGTTCTTAATAAAGAATAAAAATTCTCTAAGGTGAAGGTGGGTAAAGCATGGATATCATGACTCAATATGGATGGTTCGTTACAGCGGTTTGCTTTAGTGCTGCCCTTCTCGTTTTCGGACTGGTGTTGTATATCAAGTCAGCGGTTTTCCAGGTGCCTCATGTCTTAAGGACTCTTCCTTTGAAGCCCATAGGACTGATCATGGGGGCTGTCGTTCTCTTCCTGTTAAATATAAGCGTATTAACGGAAGCTCCTTCTCTGTCGAACGTTCAACTCGTGCTGTTTACGCTCGTGCTCCAGACAGGTGTGCTTCTCCTGCTTCTTCCTGTTTTTGGATCGACAGGAAAGCCGAGAAAGCACACCCGTGTCCTCTTTATTGGCGAGGATCCCTTTTCAGCTGGACATTTCTTTCATGAAAACACCAGGAACGAACTGATTTATTTTTTGAAAGATGCTGATGAATCCTTTTTCAACCGTCAGAAGGACGGCTTTGACCGAGTGGTCATCGATCATATGATTCCCTCGAATCAGAAGGTAGCACTGACCAACCTTGCTTTGAAGTATGACAAAGATATTTTTATCATTCCTGAGCTTTATGACCTTGGCGTTCATCAGGCGAAGACAGGATATGCCGGTGATTTACTGGTTTTTACGATTAAACCCTTTCATATGACAACGCTCCAGAAGCTCTTGAAAAGGGGGATGGATCTCTTATTATCTGCATCCTTCCTTCTAATGACAAGCCCTGTCCTTGCGGTGTTGACCATCCTCATCCCGATCACTTCCAAAGGACCTGCTTTTTATAAGCAGGAAAGGCTGGGGATGAATGAAAGACCTTTTTCCATATATAAGTTCAGAAGTATGGTGGTGGATGCCGAGAAGCACAGCGGCCCGGTGCTTGCCCAGGATAAGGATCCACGGATTACACCAGTGGGGGCCTTCTTACGGGCGACCCGGCTGGATGAACTGCCTCAGCTTTTCAATGTGCTCAAAGGAGATATGAGTCTTATTGGTCCAAGGCCGGAGCGGGATTATTTCGTCAAACAGTTCAAGAAAGAAAACGAGGAGTATGGTTACCGTTTTAAAGTGAAGCCGGGAATAACCGGGCTGGCACAAGTGTATGGGAAGTACACGACCTCTCCTCTTAATAAGCTGCGCTTTGATCTGACCTACGTGAGGAAATACAGTATTCTGCTGGACATCAAGGTATTACTCCTGACAATCAGAGTCATTTTCCAGCGTGATCAAGCTCGAGGTGTGGAAGTCACAGACGCGAAAATGAAGCGCATTGAAAAAAAGCAAGCGATCCATTAATAGGAGGTTGAGACATGATGAGCAAGGATAGGGTTAGTATCATTACGCCTGCCTACCATGCTGCAGGGCATATTATGGAGACCATTCGAACGGTTCAGAAACAGACCTATACCGATTGGGAAATGATTATCGTCGATGACTGCTCCAAAGATGGGACTGTATCCATAGTGAAAAGAGAGCAGGAAAAAGACGATCGAATCCGGTTGATCTGCCTGCATGAAAACAAAGGCCCTGCCTACGCCAGGAATCGGGCGATTGAATCAGCCCGGGGAAGATATCTCGCTTTCTTAGACAGCGATGATTTATGGATGCCCGAGAAGTTGGAAAAGCAGCTTTCTTTTATGAAAGCCAAGCATGCCGCTTTTACCTTTACCGCCTATAAAATGATGAAGGAAAGCGGTGAAAAAACAAACCTTATTTTCAAGGCACCAATGGAAGTCCGCTACAAAGATCTTTTGAAAAACACTTCCATTGGAACACTGACGGTGATGCTGGACCGCCGCAGGTTCGGATCGATCCGTATGCCTCTTTACAGAGATTGCTCAGAAGATTACGGCTTATGGCTGATGCTGTTATCCTCAGGAGCAACGGCTTATGGATTCGATGAGCCACTCGCCTTCTACAGGAAGTGCAGCGATTCTTTGTCCAGCAACAAATGGAAGTCTGCAAAAAAGACGTGGAATACGTACAGGAAAGTGAAAGGGATCGATAGTGTGCGTTCACTCTGGTATTTTATGAATTATACGGTTCATGGAGTGAAAAAGCACTTTCGTCCTGTGTAAGCAGGCACCTCAGAGTAGGGAGATGGCAGACATGAAAAATCAAAGCAGACACAGACTGGGATCTATATAGTTTTCCCGTGTCGCTGCCATTCTTTTTGTTGTCATCGGTCCCAGCACCCATTTTTTATTCAGAGGCGGGATAGCAGTGGATGAATGGGGCTCTGTGGGAACGGACAGGAGGTTGATTTCTTCTTTGTGGTTACAAGGTTTATGATCGAATACTTATATCATCGTTAAGCCGGCGGGATTTCGCAGGCCTGCACCTTTCTCATGAAAAGGCGGATCCGAGTTTTTCCGTTTTACGGGATATTTACAGCGACGGCTGTCATCATTGCTTATTTTTTTCCTGGTTTCGACGGGGTTTATTCTTCAAAAGAAATCTCCTTTTCCTTCTCTTTACTCCCTTCCTTTATAATCCTGAATTTTTGAAGCTTCTTTTGATCCTGTATGTTTTCTTTACTTGTTCTTTAAGTTCCATGTGCTCCATCACACTCGAATGATCATGGTTATGACCTTCAGTATCCTCTCCTCCTGTTTCGTATACAAATGATGCAGCGGCCACTTTCCATAGTATGGAAGAATTATGTGCTGGACAGGAACAAGTCCACGTTTCCAGCGGTACCTGCTCATGTAGAAAGGGTGTCGAGAAAGTTCTCGACACCCTTTTTCCATCCGTGGTATTCCGAATGTCTACCGTTGAGTGACAATCAACACGACATACGTACAGCTTTACTCGTAAATGAATAGATAACAACTATCTGCGGTATAGGGGCTTGTCCGCCTTAAAGCCATCCGGTATGCTTAAGTTTTTCAACAGCCAGTAAAGGAACGAGGTTATCAAAAATGTGTGTGTTTCCATCATGAATGGAGTATCCCCCGCGGTAACTCACATGATTGGAACGGAACGCTGTCATACGATCATACGCCTGCATGGCTAATTCTTTGTCTTTCAATTCGATGGCGTACATGATTAAAAAGCCGTACACAGCTGGAGATTCATAGTCGACTACGGGCTCATAATCAGAAGGGTTGTATCTTCCATAAAGAACACCGTCCTGTTCCATTTCTTCCTTAATAAAAGAAATCAAGGCATTGGAAGGAATCCCCAGCTGCAGCCGGTTATTGGCGGTAATCATCTGGTCGATCATGTTGATTTCTTCATCATAGGCAAAAGACCCCTTCGCAATGTCGTAGGTCTTAGGGTAGAAGGAGTTCTTCGTTTCTGCCTTTTCAAGTACGTCGATGGTCGTATCATAGACGTCCTGAGTGATATGCCCTTGCTGCCGGAGAAGTTCTATCCCTTCCACATCAATATAAGAAAGCGTGAGGGAGTGGGCTGTTCCTCCGCTGGACTGATCTGAATAATCGACAAGGGTGGACTGATACGTTAAGGACCGGCTGACATAGTTTCCTGCCTGTGCTGCGGCTTCTGTATATTTCGGTTTGTTCCATTGTTCTCCTGCAGCATAGAGGGCCTTTACGATTCTTAAATCATCCACTAGAGCATTCACAGGTACTTCAGGTTGTCCGGAAGAGTTAATCTTCCAATAGATCAACCCTTCCTCATCCATAAAGTAATCCAGAAGTAATTGAAACTGCTCTTCAAACAACGACTCATCCTCAGCTTCTACCGCATAGAGGAGAAGAAAACCCATCGACTCTGATAAGCTCTCCCTTCCCTGCACTTCGTCAGAATCAAGAGCTGTTTCCGGTTTCATATACGTGGCAGGTGTGTTGTTCTCGTTCGTTAAGGACGTCTTTAAAAAGGCAAGGGTATCCTGGTTGTCTTCATTTCCGTAAATGATTCTCCCTCCGATCATGACTAAGAGGATAACCAGCAGCCAGACCGCTGCCTTTTTTCCTCCTGCTTTAAGATGCTGAACGGTTTTCATTGGTCTGCTTACCTTGGAATCGCTGTGTTTTATACCATTTCACTTCCTGTTTGAACAGAATACGTTTCGCCTCAAGGAAGGAGGCGTAGACGACGAGAATGATCCAGAGCTGGGAGTAGGTGAAATACATAAACAGGACGACCGCAAAGTTTTTCCACGTGAGCTGCTCTCTTTCAAAGCTGAGGCTGAGTGTCACCTCTGTGACAAAAAGGAGGAAGCCCAGGACGAGAAGGACATAAGAAACCATTCCCATAGACAAGTTCAAATCCCAGAAAAGATTCAAAATGAAAATCGAGTGGGAAATCATCACCCCTCCGAAGAATAATAGATAGGTGAACAGGAAATAGACGAGGTCAATCACAATCTTCTTTTTCTCCAGCTTGTGAAGCGAGAACAGGTATTTGAAAATGACATACTCATTGCCACGCGCCCAGCGTGTCCGCTGTTTCCACCATACTTTCAATACTTCCGGCTCCTGTTCCCAGGTGATCGCCGCTGGGAAGAAGCGGATGTGGTAGCCCAGATTGTAGACCCGGAAACTCAGCTCGGTATCTTCGGATAAGGCTTTCTCATCCCATCCGCCAAGTTTTTCAAGGATCGACCTGCGGATCGCAAAGTTTGTTCCGGGGATGGTGGCCATTTTGAACCAGAACCATCTTCCGGCCTGCGCCAGCCATTGGAAGGTAATGGTCTCAATATTGATCAGGCGGGTAAGCAGGTTTTTGTTTCCGTTCGTGACCCGGAACTTACCGACGACGGCCCCGGCTTTGGCATCGTTCTCAATGCCGAGCGCCAGGTAGCGGACCGCGTCCGGCTCGGGGGTATTATCGGCATCATACACGACAATCACATCGCCGGTCGATTTCTTTAAACCCTGGTTCAACGCACCGGATTTACCTTTGCCGGCGTGCGGGGGTTTCGTATGAACCGCCTTGATTCTCGGGTATTTTTTGACGTAGGTATCAACGATTTCCCCTGTGGCATCACTGGAATTATCATTGATGACGATGACTTCAATTTTGTCTTCTGGATAATTGAGGTTCAGCATCGCCTTCATCGTTTCTTCAATCACCATTTCTTCATTGTGAGCCGGAATCAGAACACTCACAGAAGGATAGTGGAAGGGTTTCTTTTCCCACCGCTCTTTTGTACGGCGGTATTCAATGGAATGCCTGTAGCCTCCCTGCATAAGGAACATATGGTAGAACAACATGGCCCATATGAGGAAAAGGGACGTGTAGAGAAGAATGTCAGCCAACTTGATCACTCCGTTCGTTTCGTATTAAGCGTCTGTAGGAAATGAAAGTGTAAAAACAAAACAGCAGGACACTGACAGAACTGACTCCGACCATCGCCCACGTCACTTTATCCGCGGTATTCTGCACAAAATAGTTAAACAGCGTTTTGGAGTCTCTGAATAATTGGAACGTATTCTTATCTACATGCACTTGTCCGTCAACAGTGGTGATGACCACTTCATCTGACTGGACCGTTGTGTCTTCTTCTTTCAAGTCAATCCAATCAATACGCATTTCCTTCAGTCCACCCACCACTTCTTCCAGGCGCTCAGCTCCGAGGTAAGGGTGATAGAAGAAGGAGACCATGCCGTCTCTTACCAACAACTGCTGCTTTGCCTTCTGAACAATCTCTTCTGCTGCATGGTTGTTATCAGGTTCCACATAGCCTAATGTTTCGGGCAGAACCGTCATTCCATGAGTGAATGACGGGGAGGTGGTGTATGGAGCGCTGTCCATAACCTGCCAATTCTCGTCGGATAGCTGCATCTGCCCTACATACGTGGAAAAGAATTGGGAGGCTATTTCATATCCGTGCTGCGACATCGTGTAGTGAGGGGCCTCAAACGCAAGGGGGTACAGGCCGAATCCGGTGAGTTCCTGTATCCCTTTATTCAACTTAGTTTCTGTATACTCTTTTTCAAAAGCTTTCAGTTCTGCCATATAGTCTTGATAAGCTTCTCTTGTATGAAAATCATCTGGTCTTTTTATCGGGGTTGGATCACTGCCTTCTTTATAGACGGGGGTATTGTTCTCTACATCCCAAAATTCAAATCCTTCCCCTGTTTCAGAGGTACGGTACTGGTGGGTATACCCGTGAAGAACAACCGACCCACCATTCTCCTGCAGGTCTTTAATGACCTCAAGCGTTTCGGGATAATCTGAGAAGTGTGACCTTTTGCCTGTATCAGGATCCGTATATACAGGGATGACTGCCATCATAAAAGGAATATCGTTTTCAATGAGAACCTCGCCTGTTTCTTTTAATTTTTCAGGATCCACCAGCGGGTGAATATCTTCGAGGCGGATGTACCCTGGATGCTGTTCCTCGTAGGAGCTGTGATAGATTTCATGAAGGAGATCTCCGAACAGTGTAGAAACAGGGGAGATGACGTCAGGAGACGCCACAAAATAAGATCCATGCTCCTCCACTATTAATGGATGAGTTTTCTTTCCACCTTTTCCCCAGGCGAGCACCTGCATGTCTTTGGTCTCTGGAACGGTGAATAACGATTGAAGAGGGATCTTTATTTTATCTTTCTTATCTCCATCAAGGTACATATAGTTGAAGTTGGATAACTTCTTCGACGCTTCAAAGCTGAAATGATTGTTGAATTGCTTTTGATTATGACCGATCACAGTAAGGGTGCCATCGTAGGTGCCGATGGATTCCAGGAAGGAATCGGGAAGCTGTTCGCTCCGGCTGCCATAATAGAAGACGTGAGTGGTATCCTTCGTATCTTCCGGCTGGAAATCAGACACATGAACGAAATCGATGTTTTCTGTGAAATGACTCAAAAGCATGTCCAATTTGCGTTCGTCTTCGTCAATCTGACGGTTCAAGGATGAATAAACAACCAGTGTTTTTGTATCTTCTGCTTCAGCAGAAACCAGGCCTTTACTGGTGAACACCATCAGGAAAGCACATAAGACGATCAGGTATTTCTTCATGTTTGCACCTCTTTAAAGAATGTTTGTTTTTTATAAAGAACGAAAGGGTATATTAAAACTCATCTTCCCGTCGTTTTCTGATCGATATCATATACGACATACCGATGACTATACTTGAAAGACTGATCCCGGTAATAATGGGTAACCATTCCATAGTAAATGTAACCTCCCGTTTATTTAATGCAGGTGTTTCTGCGGGTTTTTCCACTTGCGGTTCTTTTTTGTCTTCCCCCAGCCACTCCTCTTCTTTTTGAGGATTCACCGGAAGCCCCTGCCACACGAGTCCAGGAATTGTGTTCAATTCCTGGATCATCTCCTTCAATCCGTCGACTCCCATATAAGGGTGGTAAAAAGCACTCATCACACTGTCTCTCGTAAACTGAAGGCGGGACGCCCGTTCCATCATATCGTCTATAGAAGAAGTGTTACCATCTTCCTGATATCGAAGAGTCTCTGGAATAAATGTCATGTTATTCAGCATATCAGGCTTGGTCAGTACCGGTGACTCTTCCATTACCATCCAATTGGAATCAGATAGCTGCACCTGTCCAATGTATATAGGGAAATAACGGGAAACCGTCCGATATCCCTCCTTCGTGAGGCTGTAGTGGGACGACTCAAATCCATAAGGGACCAGGTTGTGTGCAGCGAGTTGATGGATGCCTTTCTGCAGTTTATTGTTCAGCGTCTGTATGAGATTTTCTTCATTCATCTGCTCGTTTTCTTCTGGTGAAAACTCAAACCCGTCTCCGGACACTCCTTCCCCGTGTTGATCGGTATACCCATGCAGGACGATGACAGCTCCTTTATTCTGAATGGTCTGCAGAGCTTCAATAAGCTGGGGAGCATCCTCAAGGTAATAGGTTTCCCCTGCCTCCGGGTTTTTGTAAACGGGTGTGACCGATACCATAAAAGGGATATCCTGAGAGAATAAAAAATCGGCACAATCCATAAGCAGGGATGGATCGAGGGTCGGGTTAACATCTTCCAATCGTAGAAAACCAGGGTGGATCTCTGAATGGGGCATGCCGAAAATTTCATGAAACACTTCACTCAGTGCAATGGAATCTGAATAGGAGATATCGGTATCCCCGTAATAATAATGGGAGGATGCTTGAATGAGCAGGGGAAATGACGCCCCCTTGTATTCCCCATACAACCAGATTTTCCCGGCATCTGAAACCTCGATATCCAATACCTGCTGAGCTTCTGTAAGAGGGAGTTTCTCTTCTGTGAAGGGACCGGATAATTCGGTTGCCAACCGCTTACCCCCGGTATATTGATAAAAATCAAACCCTTCCAGCTGATCAGCATTATAGCCAAAAGCTGTCTTGATCCCATTGAATTGATCAATGGCTCTTCGAGTGGAGTTGGAAAGAGAACGCTGAACAGCTCCGAAATATAAAAGATGCGTTGTTTTTTCAAGATCTTCCGGTTTTAATTCTCCGGCATCCATCCATTCCTGCTTGGTTGTAAAATGACTGATGAGAAAATCAAGCTTCTGGATGTTCGGATCAGATTCCCCCTGATCTGACGAATAGACGACGGTTACAAAAGGCGGTTCTTTGATTCCTTGTTCCTCCTGGGCAGAGACAGCGAATGGAAATGCCAGGACTATCCATAGGAACAGGAGGATTTTTTGAGGCAATTCGACCTCCTCCCTCAGACGTATTCTTTATAAAGAACGTACAACAAATTACAAAAGATTACAAGAAGTATATCTGAAGATGGAAGATACTCTGGAATAATGAACATTTAGACTCATATTATATGGCTGCAGGTTCGCTCGTCCACACTCCACAGGGAATTTGAAAGCTATGGGAGCAGTTTAATCCTTATTATATGTCGTTTTTTCTGTATAGATAGTATCTCATATGTTCTCGATTGAGAAATAGGGATAAGAATACAGAACATATCTTTTTTTTGGAAATTCTATGAAATTTATCATTTCTACATTAAAACAAAAATGGAAGATATATAAAGTAATATAGAGATATAGACCTCTATAGTGGGGAAGATCCATAATTTAAGGAGAATGACGTTTAAAATAAAGCAAAATCCCCCTTTATTCCAGGAGGACGTCTGTATTATACTGGATATAGTTCTCAATAATGAACGTCCGGGGAAGCCTTCAGCTTCTTTTATTTTTTAGCCATTTGTTTCCTTTAAAGAAGGATTCTTCTATAAAACGCAGAGAGGTGAGAGGTATGATTGATTTGAACTGCAAAATCCTTCCGGGTACTGTTGATGGACCGGAGTCGATGCAGGGGAGCCTGGCGATGGCCCAAAAAGCTGCTGAACAGGGTGTAGAAACGATTGTAGCCGCTCCAAGATTCCATCCTGAGCAGAGTCCAAGAGCAGTTAAAAACCAATGCGAAGAGTTAAACAGGGAATTGTTCGATCAAGGGATTGAACTCCATATACTCCCAGGACATGAGGTGAAGATCTACGGTGAACTTGTCGATGATCTTAAAAATGGTTCCATTCTCCCGATGAATGAAAAGACCCCATACATTTACGTGGTGTTCTCTAACAAGGACGTCCCACATTATGCCAAGCAGGTTCTGTATGATATGCAGATGGAAGGGTTTATTCCTGTCATCGTTCATCCTGAACAGAATCAGGTGTTCCAGCAGCAGCCGGATCTGCTGTACCAATTTGTGAAAAATGGTGCCGTGACCCAAATTTCAGCGGCAAGCTTAGCGAATAAACAGGGAAAACCTTCCCAGAAGCTTGCGATGCAGATGATCCGTCATAATTTGGCGCATGTGGTTGCTTCCCATGCTGTAGATGATAAGAAAAGAGGCTCTTTCTTAAGGCAGGCGTATGATAAGGTTCAGAAATCATTTGGTTCTGATGTGATGTATCAGTTTATGGAGAATGCGCATGTACTCCTTGATGGGGAGATGGTTTATACTGATCCACCGGAACGGATGAAAACGAAAAAGACACTTGGGATTTTCCCATTTCAATCGTAAACGCTGGGTATCAAATCCAGCGTTTTCTTTATGCCTGATCAACGTCACGGTCCATAAGGATGGGTACAAAGTCAATATTTAAAAAAACTGCAGCCCCATGTAAACTAAAAGGAGGATACGGGCATCCGACTAGAACCAGTCCCGTATTCTCTACTACATAAAAAGGAGTACATATATGAACGGGAACTTCGTACGATCGATCATTGCAGCCGCAGTCTTCTTTATGATGTTCAGTTTAATGATTCCAGCGATCCATGCCGAGGAGGGAGAACAGGTTCACCTGATCGTAAAATATAAAGATAACGTCACCTCACAGTCAGGGGGGCAGTCTTTCCCGGTGGATGTAGTACCAGTTGATAAAGAACAAGTCGCTGAGAAACAAAAGGAACTGGCGAAGGATCCTGATGTGGAATACATTGAAACAGATGTGAAAGTGTATGCTCAGGGGGAAATTCCTGACGATCCCTATTACCTTAATCAGAAAGAGACTTTTGATGCTGTGAATGCGGAAGAAGCCTGGACGACTTATGCAAAGGTAAGAGGAAAGGACCCGGTCGTTGCGGTCATTGATTCCGGAGTGAGCCTCAAGCACCCGGATCTAAAGGGCAGATTAGTCGAGGGGACGAATATCCTCGAACCATCAGAGGACCCGGAAGATACCTTCGGCCATGGAACCCATGTTGCCGGTTTGATCGGTGCGGCTACAAATAATAATCTCGGCGTTTCATCCTTATCCACGGGAGATGTACAGATGATGCCTGTGAAAGTGATGGAGGCTAAGTCCGGGAATTTGTCCGACGTAATTGAAGGAATTGACTACGCTGTAGAACAAGGCGTAGATATCATCAACCTAAGCCTTGGAACGTATGTCTACCGGACAGCACTGGCCGATGCCATTGCATTTGCTCAACAGGAAGGCGTCCTCGTCGTGGCTGCCGCTGGGAACGATGATCGCGAAAAAGCGTTGTACCCCGCGGCTTTGGATCCGGTGATTTCTGTCGGAAGTTATGACCTCGAAGAAAAAGAAAAAGCTTCTTTTTCCAATTATGGCCCTGAAGTTGATGTCATCACTCCGGGAACAGACCTTTATAGTACCTACCTGGACAATGGGTATACGAGCATGGGGGGAACAAGCATGTCCTCCGGTCATGTGAGTGGTCTTGCGGCCTTAGTTGAAAACCACGCTCCTTATTTAAAGGCTGGACAGGTGCAGCGGTTGATTGTCAATGCAGCAGAACCTGCTTCCAGTACGTACGAGCTTGGAGAAGGGATGATTGATGCCGGGAAAACGCTTGACCAGGTTCGGGATTATCGACGGATATCTGGAGCGACTTCCGTTGAAACGTCGACAGCCATTTCTGAAAAAGGATGGGACGCTCTACAAGAAGAGACGTTGACCATCGACGGAAAAAAGGAGCAGGGGAAATTCGTGATTCTCGCTACAGGAAAGGATTTTCCTGATAGTCTGGCTGCATCACCGCTTGCTTCTTATCTGGACAGCCCTGTTCTCTTAGAACGCCGCAGTGAACTCTCCCTGTCGATTAAAGATGAATTGAAGCGGTTGGACGCGACCGACGTCATCATTATCGGAGGAGAAGTGGCCGTTCCTTCTGGAGTGGAGGACGATGTTGAAAAATCAGGCTATGACGTCCACAGGATTAAGGGAGCGGACAGGTATGAGACGGCTGTAGCTGTCAATGAATCCATTCCTTATGATACAAACAAAGGTTTCGTTGTTTCAGGTCAGGAATTCCCTGATGCTTTATCGGCATCGGCGTACAGCGGAATAAAGCAGTATCCGATTTTATATGTGAAGCAGGGTGAAATTCCAGAGGCTGTCCAAACATATATGGAAGAAGAAGGCATTACAAAGAATTATATTGTCGGTGGGACCCAGCCAATTTCTGAAAAGGTCGCCACAGCCCTTCCCGATGCCAATCCACTAAGGGTTTCAGGGAAAAATCGATATGAGACGAACAAGGCGATGCACCAGACCTTTGGCTCTCCTTCTGCCGGTACGCTCTATTTTACAACTGGACAGAACTTCCCGGACGCGATGGCAGCTGCTCCTCTGGCCGTGAAAACGGAAAGTCCGGTTATTTTGACGAACGAGAGGTATGCACCTGTAACAGCTGAAAGCATCCGGAGGTTCGATGAACGTTCCAGTTATTACATGATTGGAGGGACGCAGCCTGTACCTGCAGAGCATGCGTGGGAAATCGATGATATTTTTTACCGGTAATTTATAATAGGAAGAAAGTCGGTTTTTCTTTGGAGGAATAAGTTCCTCCTGCAGTTTCTTTCGTAGGACAAAGGTACGGGAGGGAATTCGGAAATCTTCAGGAAAGGAGGTTTTGTATGGAAATCTCCTATGCTTCAACGACAGGGAACATCACCCGGGATGATCTGCAGACGTTATTCACCTCTGTGGAATGGGACTCAGGCAGCTATCCTGATGAACTGTTACAAGCGATTCAGGGATCACATTCCGTGATGACAGCCTGGGACGGCAGGCGGTTGATTGGTTTGGTGAATGCGTTGTCTGATGGTGCATTGACGGTTTATTTTCATTACATGCTGATCCATCCGGAGTACCAGGGCAGAGGTATTGGGAAAGTCATGATGGACCACATGCTGGGTCGATACCAAACATGCCGGACGAAGGTGCTGATTGCCTACCCGGACGTGATGGAGTTTTATGGAAAACTTGGTTTTCAAAAAGAAGAGGGAACCACCCCTCTGTTCATCTCGGACCTTATTTGACATGACTCGTTCATGTGCATGATTTTTCATAGGAAGAATGGCCGAACCCGGTGAAATCACCGGGTTTTTTATTTGTCACAAATATTCTAAATTGAGCGAATATTCATTGACGATATTCGGAGGATAACGTACAATCTAATTTGTAATATTTTGAAATATTTATGAAAAAAAAGGAGGCATAGAAATTCTTATTGTTGGACCAATATCATAGGGAGGTCATTTACTTTGGTGGCTGAGAAAAACAAAAAGAACGTGAAGAAGAAAGCATTATCGGTGTTAGCCAGTGCAGCTATCGTTGCGTCTTCGTTTGCCGGGATTGGTACATATGGAACAACAGGGGTTCAGGCAGAAACAAAAGCTGCGAAATCTTTTAACACGTTAATGAATTATGATGAAGTCGTTTCCCTCGCTAACAGCTCGGAATCAAAACAAGAGCTGGTCATAATCGGTGACGGGAAAACGGATGCGACAAAACAGTTGGAGAAGCTGGGCGTCAAAGTCATCCAAAACCATAAAAACTATGGCTATCTGGCTGAAGTGCCGACCAATAAAATTCTGGATATCGTAAAGCTTGATTCGGTTCGTACGGTTGGGGAGAACCAAGAGCTTGAACTTGCACCGGTCAATCCTGATGAATTGAATACGGACGGCCAGGACCAGGTGGATAAAGATGCAGTTGTTGACCCGGATCAGCTGGAGACCCATCCATCTACAGGCGTTGATGGTTTCCACGATAAATTCAGCGGTGAAGGTGTCCGTATTGGAATCATCGACTCTGGTCCAGATCCAGGACACGAATCCTTCACAGATCTTCCGGAAGTTGATGAAGAGTCGGATGAAACTTCTGAGGAAGTATTTGAGGAAACGAGAAAATATGGGGATTCCCAGATTACAGACGTCAGAGACTATACGATTTCCAACGAATTCATAGACCGTCCTTACGCCGCTGAGGAGCGTTATTCCAGCTACAAGGAATATACGGGTCAGAACGCCAATTATCTGGCGGAAGGGGATGTTCCTTTCTTTGATGAGTTTGAAGAAGGAGACACGATCTACGAAGGTATTTTCAAGACCGAGGGAATCGACTCTTCCGATGATAAGTTGTATTACGGAGAAACCTGGTTCGAAGCCAAGGCCGACCTTAACGGCGATGGTGAGTCTGGAGAAACCTTTGGCGACTGGTTCCCTGTCCTTCTAGCAGGGGATGAAGTCTATGTGGATACAGACTTTGACTTTGATTTTACAGATGAGACGGCCTATAAAGAAGGCGAAACGGGTACTTTTGATATCGACCCTACGGATGATGTAGCCGGTGCCAACTTCCGTGTGAACAATTTGGAAGAGCAAAAACTATTAAACAATGAAACTCAGGAATTCGATGCTGTGAAGAAGGTCAACTTGTTTACAGACTTCAACGGTCACGGTTCCCACGTTGCCGGAATTTCTGCAGCTAATGGGCCTCTGAAATCCAACGCTACAGGAGCGATCGCCGGTGAAGGTGTGGCTCCGGAAGCTGAGCTTGTCGGTCTTCGTGTGTTCAAAGAAGAAGGCGGAGCTTATACGTGGAGTATTCAACGCGCGATGATTGATGCTGCCCTGCCTGAATCTAAAGGTGGATACGGTGTCGATGTTGCCAACTTGAGCCTTGGCTCTCTGCCGGACTTGAATGATGGCGGCGGAAGTTACGGCGAGTTGATGACTCTGCTCAGCGACCAATACGATATCGTTTTTGTTACATCTGCGGGGAACAGCGGACCTGGAATTGATACGGTCGGTTCACCTGGGGACGTAGCCAGCGTCATTTCTGTTGGTGCACATATTGATGAGCAGATGTGGGCGAAGGAATATGGTGCCTATCCTTATGGTAAAGATGAAGACGGCAATCCGCTTGAAGGGGATGGCCTCTGGTACTTCTCCTCTGTAGGACCGAATGAAGCCGGAGATCAGAAGCCGGATATCGTAGCGCCTGGTTCTGCCTATGCGGCTCAGCCTGTCCACCAATTCCCGGAAGGCCATGCTTATGATGTCCTCCAGGGAACGAGTATGTCAGCACCGCATGTAGCCGGGGCTGTAGCATTGCTGAAATCAGCTGCAGAAAAAGACCGTCTGCCATTTGATTATGAACTGGCCCGCGAAGCACTCGTACAGACAGCGGATAAACTGGACGGTTACAACCGTGCTCAGGAAGGTCAGGGACTGATCAATGTTCCAGCTGCCTACGAGTACATGAGAGATAACTTTGTCAATGATGTGGAAAATGTCGATGTAACGGTCTTCCACGGGGAGAAAATCTCCGGCGGACCTGGATTGTATGTGCGCAACAAGGACATTCCAGAAACCGTGGAAGTGTTGATTGAAAACACTTCTGATCAAGCCAAGACTCTTGATGTTTCCGCCTCCCATGACTGGTTTACGCCATCGGTTGATGAAGTCAAACTCGGTGCAGGCGAATATGAGTATATCGATGTCGTGTACGATGCATCCAAGCTTGAAACGGGTGTGAACGCAGGGAACTTAATCATTGATGATGCTTCCACACCTTATGTCGAAGCTAGAAGTGCCCAGACGATCATCACGGGCTATGAGTTCACGAAAGAAAACAAACACCGCTTCAGAACGACAGACGAAGTGCAGTCTTCCCAGACGAAAGGCTACACCTTCGACGTTGATTCCGGTGTAAGTGAGCTGCGTTTCTCCTTGAACGCTCTGAAGGAAAGCGGAGAGTTCCAAGGCCGTGTCCGTATGCTGGTGTTTAATCCAGATGGCACACAGGTAAATGAGTTTGTCGGATATGCCGGCTACGACGGCATTGATGTCGAGGATGTTGTTGTTCCATCTCCGAAGGCCGGGGTATGGGAAGTCCATGTTTATGGAACGATTGCTCCTCAAGAAGGTAAGGAAATGAACAAGTACACCTTAGATGCAGTCGCCCAGGATATCGTCAGTGAGCCGGGCAGCATCGATCTTGGTAAAGTCGGATCTTCTGAAACCTTCGAGGAAGAAGTATCCTTTACCAACTACATGAAAGAAGCGGCAAACGTGAAGTTCGAAACGGTCGGCTTCAGCGGCCCTATCAACAAAACCATTGAAGGAACAGTCACTCAGGAAGTCGACGAAATCCCGAATGATGGTGATTTGATTGATGTTGAAATCAAAAACAATGTCTCCTTGAGCGTAGATGTGGCTCCTGCTGAGCCGGTTGATCTGGACCTGTTCCTATTCAATGAAGATGGAGATGAAGTCGCCTCCAGTGCCTCCAGCTCCAATGATGAAGCTTTTACTGTAACGGGTCTTCCTGATGGAAACTATCAGATTGCTGTGGATTACTTCGGCACCGGTTCGGCTTCTGTTGATTACAAGCTGAACATGACTGAAGAAAAGCTTCTATCTTATGATTCTGATGAAAAAGGCGAAGGTTCTGTTACAACAGATGCCAAAGCTACTAAACTTGGTGTCGGGGAAACCGTAGACGTTCCTCTTTCCATCACGACTCCAGAACAGCCGATCAAAGGCTACGCGGGTCTGTACATGGTGGATGCCGATACAGATGAAGTGCTCGACCTTGTACCAGTAACAACGGATGCGGACGTTGTTAATGTCCTTTCCGGTAAAACGCGTGAAGGTACAGCGCTTGAAATTTCCCAAGACCTTTACCCGGATGGTGGAGCGGATACCGTTGTAGTAACGACCGCTTATAACTTCCCGGATGCCTTGTCAGCTGGACCAATGGCTTCTGCTGCAGAAGCGCCGGTCATCCCAGTAAACAGAGATGGGAAGCTGAGCAAGGAAGCGCTGAAAGAAATTGAGCGCCTTGGTGCAGAAAACGTTTATCTTGTCGGTGGAGAAGGCGTCGTTTCTCCTGATGTCTTCGCTCAGTTGAACACGATCAGTATTGCTTCTGATCAGATTGAGCGGGTTTCCGGTGATACACGTTACAGCACAAACCTTGAGATTGTAGAAAAACTGCAGAACGACTTTGGTTTTGAAGGAAATGGTGTATTCCTTGCGACAGGTAAAAACTATGCGGATGCGTTGAGTGCCGCTTCTATCGCAGGTGCTGAGGGCATGCCGATTGTATTGACAAACGGCAAGGATCTATCTGACGAAGCTCTGGCTGTCCTTGAAAACGAAGACGTTTATGTGGTCGGTGGAACAGGCGTCATCTCTGATGAGGTCGCTGACCAGGCGAAAGAAGTCGCCGTTTCCGTGGAGCGCCTGTCCGGTGCGAACCGTTACGGCACGCTCGTCAGCATTTTGGAAGAATTCGAGCCGAATGCAGCGAATCTATTTGCTGCAAGCGGACGTAACTATCCGGATGCTCTTGCATCTGCACCGCTTGTAACAGGTAAAGATGGTATGCTCCTGCTCGTTCAGCCTGATGATCTTCCGAAAGAAGTGGATGCGTACTTAACGAAGTATGTGTATACCCATGATATCTCTTCTGTCACTGTTCTCGGCGGCGATGCTGCTGTAGGACCAGAAGCGAAGGAAGAACTTCAGAACAAAGTCACCAAATAAGCTGTTTTAAAAGAACCCTCCATACTGGAGGGTTCTTTTAATGGAAAAGCTCTGTTAAAGTCTGTTGTTTACATTCTAAACGATTACTAAATCGTCTCCGTCTGGAATCAGGGGTCCGGTCCGTTATTTACTCAGGGGATGGGATGGCAGGGAAAACCGTCCGCTTTCCGCGGGGAACGATGAGCCTCCTCGAACTTCGTTCTCCGGGGTCTCCCCTTGTTCCTTTTTCCCGCAGGAGTCTACCTGTTTTCCCTGCCATCCCTTTCGTAGTGGTGTAACGGACTTCGGTTATGTCCTTTCTAACTACCCTACTTTGCAGAGGCGGCCTTGGGAATGGCGGGACTCCTGTGGGATGAAGGTACATCGTGAGACCCCGGAAGGCGCAGCCTGAGGAGGCCCAAGGCCGCCTCATCCAAATCCCATGACAGAAAGGGGTGATCTGAGCTCACATGCTAAATAACAACACCAAGCAGTAACAGAGCTAATGGAAAAAACTCCCGCGGACCTGCTTCGGCTGCGCGTAAAGGGTCACATTGCGCTTATCGGCGGATCTTCAGCTCGTGCAGGCGGTTCCTACGCGGAATGGCAAGGGGTGGAGCTCCTGAAGGTACGGAAAATCATGTAGTTTCTATTTATGAGGGAAGCATCTTTTATACCGGCATTAACTTCATTATATTTCCATGGTAAAAATTTGTAGTACCATTTTCCTGGTTCCTCCGACCAAAATCCTATCAATCTATGTTGTTTTTTGTGAATATATGTTGACAGCGTTTTCAGAAAGCGCTATAGTATTAGTAACAAGTTAAGCATGTGGCGGAGATATGGAGACCCACACTATTTTGCATACAGCCTCATTCGTATGCACCTTAGTGAGGGTCTTTTTTTGGACACATGCCCCTTGAAAAATGAGAAAGAAGAGGTGAACAACATGTCCGAATTCTTAGCTGAACTGATTGGAACGATGATTCTGATTATCTTTGGTGGCGGTGTTGTTGGAGGGGTCGTTCTTAAAAATTCAAAAGCAGAAGGAGCCGGCTGGGTCGTTATCACCATTGGGTGGGGACTTGCTGTTGCGATGGGTGTGTACGCTGTGGGAAGCTTCACGGGTGCTCACATCAATCCGGCTGTAACGATAAGTTTTGCTGCAATTGGAGAATTTCCATGGGCGAAGGTGCCCCTTTACGTAACTGCTCAGATGATTGGTGCGGCGATCGGTGGAGTTATCGTATTCTTAAATTATCTGCCGCACTGGAGAGAAACGAAAGATCAGGGAGCCAAACTGGCGGTGTTTGCTACTGATCCAGCCGTACGCAGCCCTTTTTCCAACCTTGTCAGTGAAATCATTGGAACATTCGTCCTTATTATGGGGCTGCTGTTTATCGGTGCCAACGAATTTACAGAAGGATTGAATCCACTGATTGTGGGTGCGTTGATCATCGCGATCGGTATGTCGCTTGGCGGAGCGACTGGGTATGCGATCAACCCTGCCCGTGACCTTGGCCCCCGTATTGCCCATGCACTGCTTCCGATTCCTGGAAAAGGCGGATCAGACTGGGGTTACTCCTGGATACCGGTTGTGGGACCGATTTTAGGCGGTATCTATGGTGCACTATTCTACCGGGCCATGTTTATGTCTGAGTTCTCTGCAGGCTTCTGGGTAATGTCTGTCGTGATGGCGGTTATCCTGATTGGAGCAGCTAATGCAGAGATCAAAAAGGGGAAGACATTAGGTAATCAAGTAGAAGAAAAAATCAGCTGAAACGAAAAGGAGAGGGTTTGAATGTCAGAACAGTATATCTTATCCATTGATCAGGGAACGACAAGCTCAAGAGCCATTCTTTTTAACAAAGCGGGTAACATCGTTGAAACCGGCCAGAAGGAATTTGAACAATTCTTCCCGAAGCCGGGCTGGGTGGAACATGATGCGAACGAAATCTGGACATCCGTTCTTGCCTGTATTACGGATGTATTAAGAAAAGCGGATGTAGAGCCGTCCCAAATTGCCGGAATCGGCATTACCAACCAGCGTGAAACGGCAGTGGTGTGGGACCGGAATACCGGGAAACCGATCTATCATGCGGTCGTCTGGCAGTCCCGTCAGACCGAAGACATCTGTAAAGAGCTTCGTGCCGCCGGTCATAATGAGCTGTTCCGCAGTAAAACAGGTCTTCTGCTTGACCCGTACTTCTCGGGAACGAAAGTGAAGTGGATTCTTGATCATGTCGACGGAGCGAGAGAAAAAGCGGAGAATGGCGATCTTATGTTTGGAACGATCGACACATGGCTGGTTTATAAGCTTTCCGGTGGCAAAACGCACATTACCGATTATTCCAACGCTTCCCGTACATTGATGTACAACATCTATGACCTGCAGTGGGATGACGAACTGCTGGACATCCTTGGCGTACCAAAATCCATGCTGCCGGAAGTGAAGCCTTCTTCCGAAGTGTATGCGCAGACGGTTGATTATCATTTCTTCGGTCACGAAGTTCCGATCGCCGGTATAGCTGGAGATCAGCAGGCCGCTTTATTCGGACAAGCCTGCTTTGAAAAAGGCATGGCCAAAAATACTTATGGTACAGGCTGCTTTATGCTGATGAACACAGGTGAGGAAGGCGTCGCTTCTGAGCACGGTCTATTGACAACGCTTGCCTGGGGCTTGGACGGTAAAGTGGAATACGCGCTTGAAGGAAGTATTTTCGTTGCTGGTTCTGCCATTCAGTGGCTTCGCGACGGTCTGAAAATGATTGAAAGCGCACCGGAATCCGAAGGGTATGCCACGTCTGTAGAGTCTTCCGACGGCGTTTATCTTGTACCTGCCTTCGTTGGTCTTGGGACACCATACTGGGATAGTGATGCGCGTGGTGCGATGTTCGGATTGACACGTGGCACAACAAAAGCCCACTTCATCCGTGCCACACTTGAGTCCCTCGCTTATCAGACGAAAGATGTCCTGGACGCGATGATTGCTGACTCCGGCATTGATTTGAAATCCCTGCGCGTCGATGGGGGAGCCGTGAAGAACGATTTCCTTATGCAGTTCCAAAGTGACATCCTTGGTGTGCCTGTTGAGCGTCCAATTGTACAGGAAACAACAGCCCTTGGTGCTGCCTTCCTGGCAGGACTGGCTGTCGGCTACTGGAAAGACAAAGAGGAAATCAAACAGCACTCTGATAATGACCGTACATTTACAGGTCAGATGGGTGCTGATGAGCAGGAAGAGCTTTACAGCGGATGGAAGAAAGCTGTGGAAGCGACACGTAAATTCAAGTAATCAAATGAAGGGTACCTCTGATTATCAGAGGTGCCCATTCTTATAAAGTGAGGGGATAATCGATGAAAAAATTAGTCAACGATCCAAATCTTGTGATTACAGAAATGCTTGATGGGTTTGTCGCTGCTCATGCTTCGACCGTGAAGAGAGTGGAGGATACAACCGTTGTGGCGAGGAAAAATGCACCCGTGTCCGGAAAAGTCGGTATCGTCAGTGGGGGCGGAAGCGGTCATGAACCGGCCCACGCCGGTTATGTCGGGGAAGGCATGCTGGATGCTGCTGTTTCCGGTGAAGTATTCACATCGCCCACCCCTGACCAGGTCTTCGAAGCGATCAAAGCTGTGGACAGCGGAAAAGGCGTGCTGCTCGTTATTAAAAACTATACCGGTGATGTGATGAACTTTGAAATGGCTGCTGAACTCGCCGAAGCCGAAGGGATTCAAGTGGATCAAGTCGTCGTTAATGACGATGTTGCCGTCGAAGACAGTTCTTTTACAACGGGCCGGCGTGGAGTCGCAGGGACGGTTTTCGTTCATAAACTGGCAGGCGCATTGGCTGAGACGGGAGCATCCCTTGAAGAAGTGAAGCAGACGGCTGAAAAAGTGGTTCAACACGTACGCACGATGGGTGTCGCACTACGTCCATGCATCATGCCGTCTTCGGGGGAAGAAAGCTTTGAACTCGGCGAAAAGGAAATCGAAATGGGAATCGGCATCCACGGCGAACCGGGCATTGAGAAAAAGCCGCTCGTCACCGCAGACGAGATCACATCCGAGATGGTTGAACGCATTCTTCCTGAACTCAAATTGAACGAAAACGACGAAGTCGCCGTCATGGTGAACGGCATGGGAGCGACACCGGAAATGGAACTTTACATCGTGAACCGTAAAGTACATGAACTTCTGGCCGAGAAGAATGTCACCGTTTCTCATACGTTCGTAGGGGAATATATGACATCTCTTGAAATGGCCGGATGTTCGATTACGGTTCTGAAAGTGGACGACCAATTGAAAGAACTGCTGGATGCCCCTAGTCAAGCACCGGCTTTCCGTATATAAAGGAGTGTTTCAGATGAATGTCAATCAAACGGCAGCATGGATTACACACTACAATCAGCATCTCCAGGATCAAAAAGACTACCTAACTTCCCTGGACAGGAAGATTGGTGACGGTGATCACGGAATCAATATGGCAAGAGGATTCGCTGAAGCTGCCAAGGCAGTGGAGGCAGAAACGTTTGAGACATCAGCAGACGTGTTGAAAAAGGCCGCTGTGACGGTGATGTCCAAGGTTGGCGGAGCTTCGGGCCCGTTATATGGGACAGCCTTATTGAAAATGTCCATGGCGGCTAAAGGGAAAGACATCGAAGGCAATGTTTTTGCGGACATGTTTGAAGCCGCGATTGACGGAATCAAACAGCGGGGAAAAGCAGAAACCGGAGAAAAAACGATGCTCGATGTGTGGGTTCCTGTTCTTGAGGAAGTGAAGAGCCGCGGATTTGATGCAGCGAATGTGGAAGAAGCCGCTCAGAAGGCCATGGAAGCGACGAAGGATTTAACCGCTACAAAAGGGAGAGCCTCCTACTTGAAAGAGCGCTCCAAAGGGCATCTGGACCCTGGTGCTGTATCCTCCTATTACTTATTTGCGAGCCTTTCTGAGGCGCTGAAGGAGGAAGGCTGATGACTGTAGGAATTCTATTAGTCTCACACAGTGAGAAGGTTGCGGAAGGTGTGAAAGATCTTATTCATCAGGTTGTCGGTGATCTTCCAATCGAAGCCGCCGGGGGCACGGATGAGGGAGAACTTGGGACAAGCTTTGAAAAGATACAGACCGCTTTGGAAAAGGTCACAGAAAAAGCGGAAAGCACGGTCGTCTTTTATGATCTCGGCAGTGCGCGGATGAATGCCGAAATGGCTATTGAAGTCACAGAGTCCGATCAGATCAAACTTGTCTCCCACCCGATTTTGGAAGGGGCTTATCTT
This sequence comes from Halobacillus sp. ABH2_015, assembly GCF_056158945.1. NCBI lineage: Bacteria > Bacillati > Bacillota > Bacilli > Caryophanales > Bacillaceae > Halobacillus > Halobacillus sp. ABH2_015. The sequence goes on along the minus strand of NZ_JBSWUG010000002.1, from coordinate 2,826,890 downwards.
GCCGCTGTTGAAGCAAGTATAGATAAAAGTCTGGAAGAGATTCTGGACTCGCTTGAAAAAGAATTTGGAAAATCGTAATCAAAAAACCACGCCGGTTCGGCGTGGTTTTTTTGTATGGATGAAAATGGTGGATGGACTTGGTCTTCCTGATCACTTTGGAAAATCCAAAAACCGGCGATGAGCAGCACGTGATACGGCTCCCATTTGACTTCTTATCATATCCATAGATGTATAGGCAGCGATATAGTTTTGCTTACTTCAATTTAATTTGTACCGGCTTGCTTTTTTGTTTATCTTTTGAATCATTTGTTTTCCTGTTTTCCTTTTGCAGGGCCGTTCGTTTTATTGAACTTGTGACATCATGTATCATATCGCCCATATCGTGAACGGAATCAATTAAGGGATCAACGGCTTCCATTTTCCCTTTTACATCAGTTGAAATTTTGTTAGCTTCATGGATCAGTTCTTCAGCCTCATCTGTAATGCTGTTGACTGATTTTCGAGCGTCAGACAGCGTCTCTTTAGTTTCCGTAAGTGTTGCCATAAGTTTTCGTAAAGTGAAAATTAAAAAGATGACGAGACAAATAAACCCGACCGCTGCAATGGTAACACTCCACTCAATCATTAAAACCACCTCCCTTCTTCTCTCTAAATCTATGGAAGGGAAGGCTCGGACATTCCAGTGAACGGGAAGGTAGCTGCAATTGCTGATACACCATTATAAACTGGATACGCACCAACAGCAGGCAGCCATGTTCGTTTGTATAGTCGCGCAGCATCATGGCATATAGTGATAGGAAGGGAGTGGATTCAATGGCCGTAATGTTTGATAAAGACCACTTTGTCGATGATCGTTTGCTGAGTGTTAGTGTGAAGAATAAAGGTTTGAATTATGGCCTGGGTTGTATAGATGGTATCCGAGCTTTTTGGAATTCCGTCCAAGAACAATTATTATTATTCCGACTAAACGATCATTTAAAGAGATTTGAGCAGTCTGGTGAGAGTTTGTTTATTAAAATCCCCTATTCCATAGAAGAATTATCGTACATCATAAAAAAGATGCTGATCATCAACCGGGTGACTCAGGATGTTTATATACGTCCGATTTGTTTTAAAGACAGCAATACCTTACGTCCCGACCTGAGAGATCCGTTTAATCATCTGGCTGTCTACATGGATGAATCAGAATACAAGTCTGAACCTTCCTTTAAGGTGGCGGTTTCTTCCTGGACGAGAATAGGAGGCAATATGATTCCTCCTCAAGCGAAGACGACCGCTGGTTATATGAATTCGGGATTAGCGATACTTGAAGCATCTTTGAATGGATATGATGAGGCCGTCTTTTTAACAAAAGAAGGAAATGTGAGCGAAGGGGCTACGGAAAATATTTTCATCGTTAAAGGAAATGAAGTCTTCACTCCCCCTTTATCTGATGACATTCTTCCGGGAGTCACTCGTAATACAGTAGCGGAAATACTGGAGAGAGAGTTGAAGTTACCGCTGTATGAAAAGAGTTTGGCAAGATTTCAATTATACGATGCGGATGAAATTTTCTTAACGGGAACGGCTGTTGGAATTAAGCCGGTAGTTGAAGTTGATCGAAGAGTCATAGGGCAAGGGAAGCCGGGAAAGGTTACGTTGGAAATTCAGCACGTATACAATCGGATGGTCCGGGGAGAACTGCCGTCTTATCTTCATTACTGTACTTCTGTCTATTAAATTCGGGAAAACGTAGTCTACATGAAAAATATCGCTCAGGATCCTGTAGTCCCCTTTGATGATTTTACTACATCTTCATTTTAGAGTTGGTGTTAAATAACAAGATAATCAATGAGCTTCTATTCTCCTAAGTCTCCGATGAAAGTATCACGTCCTCTTTTTTTCCTTCGTTTACTCTTATTTAACGTTCTTCTCTATCTTCCGTGACAGCGATAAGAGGCTTCTGGTTTCAAGGGGGGGGAGTAAGGATATGGAAAAGGAGGGAGGGCATTTTTATATGAAAGTATTGGCGATTGCCTCCGTCATGCTTGGCATCTTAGTCGTCCAGACTATCAGTTTCTTCTATCCAAGTTGGAAAGAGTTAAAAGAAGCCCCCTTTTCCGATGGGAAAAATAGAGGGTTTGGTTGGCTGGGATTCGGCATACTGCTTCTTATGATTATCTTAAGCCAGCTTATTCTTCCAATATAGTTACCCGCTTTATAACAGTCACCCAGAACCTAAACTCCGGGGGCTGTATTTTCTCTCCTCGTTTGAAAATGAACGCCTCTGGCTGGGCTCTCCCTCCTCTTCACCTATATGCTCCCTGCCTTGAAGGAAGCAGTCTTATTCTACTACGATAAGTATGTTTTCCTGCTCCTCTGTTTTACCAAAACAACTAGTCAAAACCCCATGTACATAAATGAAGAAATATCCTTCAATCGTATTGTTAGTCTCCAGGTAAGGAACGATTCCGACAGGTTGGCAAGGTGTCATTTTTGTGTCATGACACCTTGCCGCTGTATTTCTATCTTATTTTTGGAAGTTGAGGATGATGTTCTTTAAGAGCGGAGCCTTCTGCCGGTCTCGTGATCCGGCGCCTCCGTCTCAGCCCCTTTAGACTTCATAAACGACAACGAATATTGGTTGAACGTGTGGGGAGCATCCAGGTTTACGACGTGTCCGGATCCCTTCACTTCAATAAAGTCAGCGTTAGGGAGCCCTGAGATATCCTCCAGCACATGATCGATGAACATATGATCTCCTTCGCCCATCATGTAAAGCTTCGGGACATGAGCGGATGGCTCGACGGCTTCTGTGAACGTCCCTCTGACGGTCGGAGCGATGTCATACCAGCCGAGGAATTCGTTTCTTTTCATTTGGGCCGCCTCCTTAATAAACGAATTTCTGGATTCCTGATGATTTTTACGTGGCATAAGGATGTGAGCAAATATCGTATACAGCCACATGTGCGGCACAAACTTTTTGACCATGCTGCCGATCAGCAGCAACAGCTTGGGAAGTGGTGTAATTTTCGTAATCACTCCGCCAAGGACAGCCGTTTCGACACGATTGGGAGCAATGGCAAGGATTTGATGGACAACGACGGCCCCCAATGATATTCCCACCATATGGGCTTTGTGAATACCGATATCATCGAGGACATCGACAACATCCCGGGCTCCCCGCGTAAATGAAAAATCGTCAACGTCAAGAACGCTTGGAGATTTTTTATGTCCTCTTAAATGCACGGCGACCACATTAAAATGATTTCGATAGCTTTTAATCTGAGGGAAGAAGATATTTGCACTTCCCCCGATACCGTGAATTAAAAATACGTACTCTTTATTTGGGTCATTACCGAAAATCTTATATTCTAACAAATATTTTTCTCCTGTCTATAAAAAAATTCCTTTAGAATATTTATAACATATTGAGTACCATTATTGTTTAAATCTCTGAATTCTTCAGCACATTCCTTGGACCCTGTCATCCTAAGCTTTTATCCCTGGTGGAGAAGGAGAGGGGTCTGCCTTTGTATGGATAATTTTTGCAGTAATTTTCGGAAAGGTGTTGTATTTTGAGAAAATTTAAAATAATATAAAAAGTAACATACCCACCGGTAGGTATGTGGACTCTCAGTGAGGAAAGAGGTTGATCACATGCATTTACGCTTGACCGATGAACAGGAAATGGTAAGAAAAACCATTCGTAAATTTGTGGAAAAGGAACTAATACCTCTGGAAAACGATGTGCTTCGTAATGAACGGGAAGGAAAGCCGAGCCTTCCGGAAGGGAAGATGGAAGAACTTCAACAGAAGGCGAAGGAAGCGGGCTTCTGGGGGATCAATACCCCGGCTGACTATGGCGGCGCAGATTTAGGGCAGATGATGCTGGCCATCGTTCAAATGGAAGTCGCACGAACGTTTGTGCCTTTCCAGTTTGGCGGTTCTGCCGACAATATTCTCTATTACGGAAATGAGAAACAGAAGGAAACGTACTTAATCCCGACGATTCAGGGAGAGAAGAAATCCTGTTTTGCGATGACAGAACCGGGAGCCGGGTCGGATACGAGGAACCTTCGGACAACAGCGGTGAAGGATGGCAGTGACTGGGTGATCAATGGAGAGAAAACATTCATCACCGGTGGAAATGAAGCAGACTTTGTCATGGTCATTGCGGTAACCAACAAAGAGCTTCATCAAGAATCGAATGGACGAAAAGGGGTGACCTGTTTCATTGCAGATCGTTCGATGGGCTGGGAATCTGAGTACATCCATACGATGGGCGAATGGGGTCCGGCGGCTCTCATTTTTGATAACGTCCGGGTTCCGGAGGAAAATATCCTTGGTGAGATCGATCATGGGTATGACCTCGGCCTTGAATGGATCGGGTTTGCCCGCTGGATCGTGGGAGCACGCGCGGTTGGTGCAGCAGAGCGTCTGCTGAATATGGCCATCGATTATGCGAACGAACGCGAAACCTTCGGAAAGCCGATTGGGGAGCGGCAGGCGATTCAATGGCAGATTGCGGATTCCGCTGTGGAGGTGGAAGCAGCGAAGTGGCTCGTATTAAACGCGGCCTTTACGTTGGACCAGGGAGAGGATAACCGGCACTACGCATCGATGGCGAAGCTGTACGGAGCGAACATGGGCAACAATGTGATCGACCGTGTTCTACAGATTCACGGCGGTATGGGCTATACGCGGGAACTGCCGATTGAACGGTGGTACAGGGAAGCAAGGCTGTGGCGGATTTATGACGGGACAGACGAGATTCAACGGTTGATCATATCCAGAAATCTATTAAAAGGCCATGTGAAGATTGGTTGATGGAGGAGGTATACGATGAGGGAGAGATTTAAAGACAGGACAGCCTTTATCACCGGTGGGAGCCGTGGTATCGGAAAAGGTATAGCCCGCCATTTCGCAGAAAACGGAGCGAAGGTGGCCGTTATTGACGTCAATGAGGAAGCGCTTCAGGAACTGGAGGCAGAATTCCGTGACGAAGGCTTTGAAGTCTTCTGCCAAAAAGCGGATGTGACACAGTACAAAGAAGTCGAAAAGGCTGTAAAGGAGACCCACGAGCGGTTTGGATCGGTCGATATTCTGATTAACAACGCCGGTGTCATCCGTGACAATATGCTCTACAAAATGACAGATGAGGACTGGGATACCGTAATGGATGTCCATTTAAAAGGGTCCTTTCATGCAGCCAGGGCTGTTCAATCGTACATGGTGGAACAGAAGTATGGGCGGATTGTGAACATTTCTTCGACTTCTGCGCTCGGAAACCGCGGTCAGGCGAATTATGCCACCGCTAAAGCCGGTCTGCAGGGATTTACGAAGACGCTGGCGATTGAGCTTGGGAAATACGGCGTGACCGCCAACGCGGTAGCCCCCGGATTCATTGAAACCGATATGACGAAAGCGACAGCTGCCCGGATCGGGATTACTTTTGATGAGCTTGTCCAGGCTAGTGTGGCTCAGATTCCTGTCGGGCGCAGCGGAAAGCCGGAGGATATCGCGCATACGGCAGCTTTCTTTGCGGATGAAGCTTCATCTTTTGTCAACGGCCAGGTCATCTACGTCGCAGGTGGACCAAGAACGTAACAAAAAAGGAGAGGTGTCCGTGTTTAAAGAAACGGTAGGAAAAAAATCGACGCCGGTAAAGAACGTCGTTGAACGTGGGGCAGTGAAGAAGTTCGCAGAAGCCATCGGGGATCCGCATCCGTTGTTTATCGATGAAGAAGCGGTGCAGCGAAATATTGCTCCGCCTACCTTTCCGCGGGTGTTTGAATATGGGGGGATCGAAGGACTCCACCTCCCTGAAAAAGGATTGATTCACGGGGAGCAGCATTATCACTACAGCCGCCCTCTCTATGTGGGGGAAGATGTTTATTGTTACGCCCAGGTGGACGATTATTATGAGCGGAGCGGACGGAGCGGCGAGATGGGGTTTCTTAAAGTGAAGCGGTATGGCGAAGATATTGACGGCCGGCTCATTTTTTCAGAAGAACAGGTTGTGATCATTACGGAAGCGGTCAGAAAGGGGATGAATGTATGAACCCAATGGACGGCGTCCAGCCCGGAGATAAGCTGAAGACGGTGACGCTTCCGGCTGTAACAAGACTTGATTTAATCAAATATGCCGGGGCATCCGGGGATTATAATCCGATTCATACGGTTGATGAAGAAGCAGAAAAAGCCGGGATCCCCGGCGTGATTGCGCATGGGATGTGGACGATGGGAAGTCTTGCCAAGCTGTTCACTCCTTTTTATGAAGATGGATTTATCCAGGATTATTCCATCCGCTTTCAGGGGATGGTGTTTGTCGGCGACGTCCTGACCCTGCATGCGGATGTCGTCAGTCACGAGGAATCCATGATTACATTTGATGTCTATGCGAGAAACCAGCAGGAAAAAGATGTGATTCGTGGAAGTGTGGTATTCAGGAAGCATTTAGAAACTTCAGCTACATAAAGGGGGAAGAGCGATGTATTTTGAGCATTCTGAGAAAGTGATAAAGCTGCAGGAAAAGCTGACGACGTTCATGGAAACATATGTTTACCCGAATGAAGCCTTGTATGAGGAGCAGTTGAAAAAGGAAGACCGCTTTTCTGAAGTTCCACCGATCATGGAGGAATTGAAAACGAGGGCAAAAGAAGAGGGATTGTGGAACTTATTTCTCCCCGAAAGTGAATACGGGGCCGGCCTTACAAACATGGAATACGCGCCGCTGTGCGAGATCATGGGGCGTTCGGCCATTGCACCGGAAGTCTTCAACTGCGCCGCACCGGATACAGGCAATATGGAAGTACTCGTCCGCTATGGGACAGAGGAACAGAAAAAGCAGTGGCTGGAGCCTTTGCTGCGCGGGGAAATCCGTTCCTGCTTTTCAATGACAGAGCCGGATGTCGCTTCTTCCGATGCTACAAACGTGCAGACGAGCATCACGAAAGTCGGAGATGAATACGTCATTAATGGGACGAAATGGTGGTCGTCAGGTGCCGGTGATCCCCGCTGTAAAATCAGTATCGTGATGGGGAAAAACGATCCGGATGCGGCAAGGCATGAACAGCAGTCGATGATCCTTGTACCACTGGATTCCGAAGGCGTTACGATAAAGCGTTTACTTCCCGTCTTCGGCTATGATCATGCCCCACATGGGCACGCGGAAATTGAATTCAAGGATGTCCGTGTACCGGCCTCCAACCTTCTGTGGGACGAAGGTAAAGGATTTGCTATCGCCCAGGGCCGGCTTGGACCGGGGCGGATTCATCACTGCATGCGTACGATCGGCGCAGCAGAACGGGCGCTCGAGCTGATGTGCGAACGTGTGAAAAGCAGGCAGGCTTTTGGAAAACCGCTGGCTGACCAAGGGGTGGTCCGTGAATGGATTGCAGATTCCCGGATTGATATTGAACAAGCCCGCCTGCTTACATTAAAAGCGGCCTACATGATGGATACGGTCGGCAACAAGGAAGCTAAATCTGAAATCGCCATGATTAAGGTGGTGGCCCCGAACATGGCGTTGAAAGTCATTGACCGCGCCATCCAGGCCTTCGGAGCGGCTGGTGTGAGCGGAGATTTTGAACTGGCGGCCAACTGGGCCAACATTCGTACGTTACGGCTGGCGGACGGGCCTGATGAAGTCCACCGCCGGGCAATCGCCAAGTATGAGCTGGCGAAAGACTATGCAAGGAGCATGGTCCATGCACGCCAGTGAGCTGTTTAATCTCACGGGTCAGGTAGCGGTCGTTACAGGTGGTGGGCGCGGTCTTGGCAGACAGATGGCTCAAGGCCTGGCAGAGTCAGGCGCGCATGTGGTCATCTGCTCCAGAAAGTATGAGCCCTGCCTGGAGGTGAGTGAGCAGCTGAAGGAGCACGGTGTGGATGCTCTTGCATTCGCTTGTGATGTCACCGACCCGGATTCCATCCAGGACGTCGTAGACAAAACCGTCGACCACTTCGGAAAAATCGATATTCTCGTCAACAACAGTGGAGCCACTTGGGGCGCTCCTGTCGAGGACATGCCGCTGAGTGCGTGGCAGAAGGTATTCCAAGTGAATGTGACCGGCACCTTTCTCATGTCCCAGGCGGTCGGCCGTGTGATGCTGAAGCAGGGAGAAGGAGCAATCATTAATATCTCTTCTGTGGCAGGCATGAAAGGATCGGATCCGGAGTATATGGATACGATCGGCTACAATTCCAGCAAGGGTGCCGTTTTAACCTTTACTAAGGATCTGGCGGTGAAATGGGGGCCGAGGGGCATCCGCGTCAATGCCATTGCGCCGGGATTTTTCCCGACGAAAATGTCGGAAGTGCTTATGGAGCGGAGCGGTGAGGCGTTCTTGAAGAATACCCCGCTCCGGAAGTTCGGCAGTGAAGATGACTTGAAAGGTGCGGTGATTTTCCTAAGTTCGAAAGCATCAAAGCATATCACAGGGGATGTGATTATCATTGATGGTGGATCACATGCGATGTGAAAAGGAGGAAGAATATGAGTGATCGAGAGGCTGTCATCGTTTCAGCCGTCCGGACAGCGATAGGCAGGCAGGGCGGAGCACTGGCTTCTGTTCCTGCCCACTTTCTTGGGGCCGAAGTCATCAAAGAAGCGGTGAAGCGTTCGGGTGTACAGGCAGACAGCATTGAAGATGTCATTTTTGGTAACGTGCTGAGTGGTGGCGGGAACATTGCGAGACTGTCAGCCCTGCAGTCCGGGTTATCGATGGAGCTTCCCGGCCTGACGGTGGACCGGCAGTGTGGATCAGGCTTGAATGCCATCCATCTGGCTGCCCAGGCCATTGAAGCGGGACATGGAGAAGTGTATGTCGCAGGAGGAACGGAAAGTATGAGCCGGGCGCCGTACTTGATGGACAAGCCTGAGCGTGCCTACCATCCGGCTCCACCGAAATTCAGAGCATCGCAGCTTTCACCTGAGGAAATCGGGGATCCGCCGATGGGAATGACAGCCGAAAACCTGGCGGAAAACTACCAGATCTCCAGAGAGGCCCAGGATCAGTTCGCCCAGGCGAGTCAGGAACGGATGGCGGCTGCTGTGGAAGCCGGACGTTTTACCGAGCAGATCGTTCCCCTTCACATTCCGGTGAAAAAAGGAGAGCCGGTCGTATTTGATAAAGATGAGCACCCGCGTCCGAACTCTACGCTTGAGGGCATGGCGAAGCTTCCACCGGCTTTTCGGAAAGAAGGGTCCGTAACGGCAGCCAACAGCTCGGGCTTGAATGATGCGGCCTCAGCTCTCACAATCATGTCGCGGGCCAAAGCGGAGGAAATGGGAGCTTCTCCTATGGCTGAAGTCCTCGGCTGTACGGTCGCAGGTGTAGATCCGAACATGATGGGAATCGGCCCGGTGCCGGCTGTGAAGAAGGTCCTGAAGAAAACGGGATTATCCTTGGAAGATATGGACGTGATTGAAATCAATGAGGCGTTCGCGGCCCAGGTATTAGCCTGCCAGGCGGAACTGGACATGGATATGGATAAGGTGAATGTGAACGGCGGAGCCATAGCCCACGGTCATCCGCTCGGCGCTACCGGGGCGATCCTTGCAGTGAAAGCCATTTATGAACTGCAGCGGCAGAAAGCCTCTTACGCGCTGGTGACGGCTTGTATCGGCGGCGGGCAGGGGATCGCTATGATTCTGGAACGTTCGAAATAAGGTCTCTTTCATAAAAAATGGGGATGTTATAATAAAATCACTTCCCAACATGAAAGGACACGGTATCTATGAAACAGGAAATCATTCAAACAAGTATTCATTTATTTGATAAAAAAGGCTTCACCGAAACGTCTCTTCAGGAAATCGTCGAGGAGATCGGCGTGACAAAAGGAACATTTTATTACTACTTTAAAAATAAACAGGAGCTGCTGACGGATATCCATCTGGATTTCATTGAATTCCTGCTCGGAAACCAACAGAAAATCTTAAACGACACCAACCAGGATTCCAAGGACAAACTGCGTTCGATGATTTTCATGGTGCTGGACAGCATCAAGTACAGGAAAAAGAGCGCACGGATCTTTTTCCGTGAAATACGCAACCTCGGCCCTGATTATTTAGAACAGATTGTAGAAAAAAGGGACCAGTTCCGCGTCAACCTCCAACAGCTGGTGGAAGAAGGAATCGAAAAGGGGGATTTCCAAAGCAGTCTGGATCCGAATATGGTGACAAGAGGCATTCTTGGGATGACGAACTGGAGCTATTACTGGTTTGACCCGGACCGGGAAGTGTCGGCCGAAGAACTGACGAACATTTACTTGTCGATGATCTTGAATGGAATCAGCTCCAAGGAATGACAAGCCTTTTTCATAAGGCTTCGACATTCACATACTGACTGGTAGGAATGGATGGTGTGAGATGATTTATAAAAGCGTGGTAGGAATCAGGTTTTCTGAAACGGATATGGCCGGTCACGTGAATAACACGAGTTATTTCATCTATTTGGAGGAAGCGCGGGGGAAGTTTTTTCGCGACTTGTTTCAAGAGCAGGAGGATACGCTCGGCCGGTTTATCCTCGCGTCAACGAAGTGTGACTTCATCAGTCAGGCCTACTTCGGACAGCACCTGCTTATAGAAACGACGATCTCAAAAATTGGAACTTCCAGCTTTACATTTGCCCACCGCGTTTATGTAGAAGGCACCGACCAGCTTGTAGCTGCATCGGAAGCGGTGGTTGTCCATTTCAATTATGAAAGGCAGAAAAGCGAAGCCCTCCCGCCGGAATGGCGGATGATGCTTGAGGATTACGTAAAAAAGGGGGTGAACCTTTGAGTCGTTTTACAAACAAAGTGGCCGTTGTAACAGGAGCGGGCAGTGGGATCGGGGAGCAGACAGCCAAAAAACTTGCCCTTGAAGGAGCGTCTGTCGTCCTTGTCGGGCGTACAAAGGAAAAACTGGAGCGGGTGGCCGCTGACATTCTGGAAAACGAAGGGGCAGAGGTCTTTGTTTTCCAAGCGGATGTGAAAAACGAGAATCAAGTAGCCGGACTTGCTTCCTTCGTCGAAGAAACGTTTGGGGATCTGCATATCCTTGTGAACAATGCGGGAACATCGGGCAATGCGACGATTATGGAACTGGGTGCTGATGAATGGGACAGGATTCAGGAAACGAATATCAAAAGTGTGTTTCTGACCTCCAAGGCGCTTGGGAAAATTATGATGGAAGGTTCGGATGGTGCACGGGCCATCATCAATGTGGCATCCCTGTCCGGCCATAAGGCAGGAGCAAAAATCCCGCACTACAGCTCATCGAAAGCGGCGGTGATTCATTTCACACGTTCTCTTGCTCTTGAATTTGCTGAAAAAGGGATCCGCGTCAATTCCGTATCACCGGGATTCGCTGAAACCCCGATGACGGCGGATGGTCTGAAGAACAAACGCTTTGAAGAGGCTGTCAATCGCAATACAGCGCTTGGAAGAGTCGGACAGCCGGAGGAAATCGCCAGCGTCATCTGTTTTGCTGCGTCCGATGAAGCCTCATACATGACAGGTTCAGATCTTCTTGTTGATGGAGGCTGGCTCATAAAGTAGTCTGTCTGAATTTTTGGTAACGCTTACATTAAAGAGGAGTGATCTCATGCTGACCAAGCATTATGATTTCTGGCCGACGTTAACGAAGACACTCACGATTCCTGAAACGACACTCTACGATAACCTGCGTATATCCGCCGAGCGCTATCCAACCCATGAAGCGATCCGCTATTATGGAACGGGTCTTTCCTACGGGGAATTGAAGGAACAGGTAGACAGCCTGGCCGGATACCTTCAGGTCCATTTGGACGTGGACAAGGGAGATAAAGTCTTGTTGTTCATGCAGAATTCTCCGCAGTTCATTATCGGGTATTATGCCATTTTACGAGCGGGAGCGGTCGTTGTACCGATCAATCCGATGCTGAAGACGAACGAACTGGAGTTTTATGTGAAAGACGGGGCCATCAAACATGCCCTTGCTGGACAGGAACTGATGGATGTCGTCGAACCGCTCTTGGAATCGTCGTCCCTGTCATCCATTGTAGCCGCGGCCTACTCTGATTATGTGAAGGAATCCGGCAGCGTGGAGCTACCGCCGGAAGTGTCGGCTGCTAAACAAGTGTATACCGAGGAGGCCGTTCACGTATGGTCGGAAGCTCTTGCTCTGCATGTGCCTGCCAGAGACGTCGCTGCGAGTGTCGATGATCTCGCTGTCATGCCGTATACGTCAGGGACGACCGGACTTCCAAAAGGCTGTATGCATACGCACCGGACCGTCCAGGCGAATACACTCGGTGCCTATTACTGGTCACGCGTGACGATGGATGCCCGCTCCCTCGGGACGCTTCCCCTGTTCCACGTCACTGGTATGGTCCACAGCATGCATATGCCGATTTACAGTGGAAGCACGATGGTGCTTATGACACGTTGGAACAGGGAAACCGCCCGGCAGCTGCTGAGCAGCGAGCAGTGTACTCACTGGGTGACGATCAGTACGATGCTTGTGGATTTTCTGGCGAACCCTGAACTGCAGGCGGAGGACATGGCTTCTCTTCATGGCATATCCGGAGGCGGTGCTGCTTTTCCGAAGGCACTTGGCGAAAAATTGTACAAGCTGACAGGTCTTGAATTTGTGGAAGGATACGGGCTTTCAGAAACGATTGCCCAGACCCACTTCAATCCACAGGAGCGGCCGAAAATGCAGTGCCTCGGCATTCCTTCCTTTGATGTCGATGCGAGAATCATCGACCCCGGGACTCTTGAGGAAATGGGCGCCGGGGAGATTGGTGAAATTGTCGTGCATGGCCCCCAGGTGATGACCGGCTATTACAACCGGGAGGATGAAAACGAGCATGCGTTTATCCATATCGATGGGAAATCCTTTTTCAGAACGGGAGATATTGGACGCTTTGACGAAGAGGGCTACTTTTTCATGGTCGATCGTTTGAAGCGGATGATCAACGCTTCCGGCTACAACGTATGGCCGACAGAAGTCGAGTCTGCGCTCTACGATCATCCAGCAGTCCAGCAGGCGTGTGTCGTCGGGGTTCCTGATCCAAGAAAAGGAGAGGAAATCAAAGCTTTTGTCATTTTGAATGACGGCTTTGAGGGAGAGATCACGGAAGATGCGATCATTTCCTGGGCCAAAGAAAAGATGGCTGCCTATAAGTATCCACGCAAGGTGGAATTTGTCGAGGCATTCCCGATGACCAACAGCGGGAAAATCCTCTGGCGCAAGCTTCAGGAACAGGAAAGGCAGAAGGCAGAAACCGGACCACTGGAATAATAACACCCGGTCCCGGTAAATCCGGGGCCGGCCGCTTTTAAATTGAAGGTAAAGGGGACGTTCCATGGATATCTTCATTCAGCAGGTGTTTAATGGTTTGACGATTGGAAGTGTCTACAGTCTGGTGGCGCTTGGTCTGACACTTGTGTACGGCATCCTTCACATTCCGAACTTTGCCCATGGCGCATTATACATGCTGGGTGCGTACATAACCTTGACGATGATGCTTTTGTGGGGGATCCATTACTGGATTGCGATGGCTGTTTCGGTTCTTGTTGTCGGTCTGCTTGGAGTGTTAATGGACAGACTGGTGTTTCATCCCCTTCGTAATGCACCGCCGATCCATGACAAAATTGCGGCCATCGGTATTTTATTGTTTCTTGAAGCCTTTGCCCAGCTGATCTGGGGAGCGGACTACCGTACAATGGAAACGCCATATGGTCAGGTCGTCAACCTTTTCGGAATGACCGCAACGACGCAGCGTGTCCTGATTAATATCGGAGCTGTCGTCGTCATGATTCTGCTTTACTTGTTTTTGAAAAAGACGTACACAGGCTCCACGATCATTGCTATGGCACAGAACCGCGAAGGGGCCAGTTTAGTGGGCATCAACACAAGCCGGGTCGCCATGCTGACGTTCATGCTGTCCGGGGGCCTCGCCGCTGTTGCTGCTTCTTTATCCGCACCCATCAACCTTGTGTTTCCCGGTATGGGGCATCTCGTCATTCTGAAAGCTTTCGTCATTATTATCCTTGGGGGGATGGGCAGCGTACCCGGAGCTATTTTAGGCGGGTACATTCTAGGGTTTACCGAAAGCCTTGGAGCCACGTACATCTCGAATGACTACAAGGATATCATTGCCTTCTTAATGCTTGTGATCATTCTGTCGATCAAGCCTAAAGGATTGTTTTCAAGGGAGGGCTTTTAATTGGTCTCACTTCTGAAAAACAGAGGATGGATCATGGGGTTTATCGCTGCCGGCGTTCTATTTCCCTTTGTTCTGCCCAACGCTTATTTTCTGCATATTTTAACGCTTGCCTTTATTTGGATGATTGCCGTATACGGTCTGAATCTACTGGCCGGCTACACCGGTTATTTGTCCCTGGCCCATGCTGGATTTTTTGCCGTCGGTGCGTACGGGTTGGGATTGTTGACGGTCAAGACAGGTATGAACTACTGGTTCGCGCTCCTCCTGGCCTGCCTGATCACTAGTGCGGTCGGTTTGATCGTCGGTCTCGTAGCTCTAAGAACGAGAGAGCACTTCTTTGCCATCTATACGCTTTGTGTCGGATACATCATCTACCTCATCATCGACAAATGGGACAGCCTTACCGGCGGTGTGCGCGGGTTGATCGGCATCCCTGAACCTTCCAATATCGGACCCATATCCTTCCAGACGCCGATTTCTCAATACTATTTAATTTTTGCTTTTCTTCTGTTCACGATTCTGGTTATGTACCGGATCGTCCATTCCTTGACCGGCCGGACGTTTATAGCGATCCGCAACAGTGAAGACCTGGCACGCACGCTCGGCATATCCACGATGAAAAATAAGCTGATGGCTTTTGTCCTCTCGGCGTTTTTCGCCGGCCTTGCCGGGGCTCTGTATGCTTCGTTCATCCGCTTCATTGGTCCGGACATTGGTTACATTACGATTATTTTTGATCTGCTGACCTATCTGCTGGTCGGCGGTATCGGAACACTCGCAGGTCCCATCGTAGGAACCTTCCTCATTGTCGCCTTGTCTCAGTCGCTGCAGTTTCTTCAGGATTACCGGATGCTCATCTTCGGCCCGCTCTTAACCTTATTGATTATTTTTTATCCGCGGGGAATTGTTGGAGCCTATCATGACTGGCGTTTGAAACGGAATCCTGCTCAGCGGAGGCGTCCGCAGAAAGAGCAGGAGTACTTTGAGACAGAAGAATCGGAGAAACAGGTGAAGGAGGGATGAGCATGTTGATGGAGACAAAAAAGCTGACGAAGCAGTTTGGTGGTCTCACGGCTGTCAATGACGTGGATTTTACGATTGAAAAAGGGAAGATCAATGCGATCATCGGACCGAACGGTGCTGGAAAGTCCACCTTTTTCAATCTGCTGAGTGGTACGTACACCCCTTCCGCTGGTCAGGTGTTTTATAAAGGACAGGAGATTACGAAACGGCCGCCGGAAAGAATCGCAAGGCTTGGCGTTGCCCGGACGTTTCAGACGACGCATTTGTTTGAAGAATCCACCGTGCTCGATAACGTGATTGTCGGTCACCGCCTCCGGACGTCATCGAACTTATGGGATGCCGTTTTCCGCACGAAGCGTTTCAAATTTGAAGAAAAGAAATGCCGGGATAAAGCGATGGAAGTGCTGGATTTCGTCGAGCTCACCCATGTCATGGACGAGCCGGCCGGAAGCATCACCCAGGAGGAGAAGAAGCGGGTGGCCTTTGCCCTTGCTCTGGCCACTAATCCCGAAGTCGTCTTCCTGGATGAACCGACAGCAGGTATCAACCCCGGGGAAACCGCAGGGCTGGCCTCACTGATGGAAAAAATGGTGCAGCGGGGCATTACCGTCTGCTTGATTGAGCACAAAATGAAAATGATCATGAAGCTGGCGGACAAAATCATGGTTTTGAATTATGGTGAGAAAATTGCTGAAGGGACGGCCGAGGAAATCATGAATAACCAAGCGGTCATCGAAGCTTACTTAGGGGGCGGTGCGAGTGCTTGAGTTAACCGATGTGTCGATACGATATGGATCCTTTACCGCTGTAGAAAACATCAATATTCACGTAGGAAAGGGAGAACTCGTCGTTCTGCTCGGTTCCAACGGTGCAGGAAAAAGTTCGACGTTTAACACGATCAGCGGACTGCAGAAACCGAGTGACGGAACCATTCTTTTCGAGGACCGCCCGATTCAAGGGGCTGGACCTGATAAAATCGTCCGTTCAGGCATAGTCCAGTGCGCTGAAGACCGGAAGCTCTTTCCGCAGATGACGGTCAAGGAAAACCTTGTAATGGGAGGCTATGTGCACCGGAGGAAGCGGAAGCAGGTGAATCAGTCTTTGCAGGATGTTTTTGAACTGTTCCCGATATTACAGGAGAAAAAAGATCAGCCCGCCGGCTCCTTAAGCGGAGGCCAGCAGCAGATGCTTGCCATCGGGCGGGCACTCATGGCTCAACCGAAGCTGCTGCTGCTGGATGAGCCATCCATCGGCCTCGCTCCGCTGATTGTCGAGCAGATGTTCGAAGTGATTCAGAAAATTAATCAAGACGGGACGACGGTCCTGCTTGCCGAGCAGAATGCGTTTGCGGCCTTGAAGATTGCCCACCGAGGCTATGTCTTTGAAAGTGGATCGGTCGTTGTAGAAGGGACAGCGGAAGAACTGCTGGCAAATGATACGGTCCGGAAAGCTTATATCGGGGCCTGATGGCAGCGTTCCGCTTTTGTCCGGTCTGCACCAAACATTTCATATCTAGGGGGATCTTTTATGAAAATGATCAAAGATTCAGCTGTTTTCCTATTGGCCGTCCTGCTTCTGCTTCTCGCTGGCTGTATTGATAACCCATCGAACCAGTCCGCAAGCGGGGGAGGCAGTGAAGCTGAATCCGAAGCAGCGGAAGTCGAAGAGGGAGAAGAAGTCGTCAGTATCGGATACAGTGGTCCATTGAGCGGTCCCGCTGCCTATTACGGCGAGCGTACATTAAACGGACTCAAGCTTGCTGTTGATGAAATCAACAATAATGGCGGCTTTGACATTGATGAGCAGACATACAAGTTCAACCTCGTGTCGCTGGATGACAAGTATCTGCCGAATGAAACCGCAGCGAATGCGAAACGTCTGATTCAGGAAAACGACACACCGGTCGTATTTTCCCCCCACAGCGGCGGAATCAAGGCGATGCAGGTATTTAATGAACAGGAGAACTTCTTGATTGGGGCGTATACGAGTGAACCTGCCGTTACCGCTGAAGGAAACAAGTTAACCGTACGGGTACCTCCAAGCTATGATGGTTACCTTGAACCATTTACATCCTATGCGATGGAAAACCACGGCATGAAGCTTGCGGCCCTGCCAACAGCCTCCCAGTATGGGAAGGACTGGACAGAAGCGATTGTACCTTACTGGGAAGAACAAGGCGGAGAAGTGGTGTACAATTCTTCGATCGATTTTTCCAAGGATACCGACTTTTTCACGCTTGTGACCAACGCCTTGAAGGAAGATCCCGACGTTTTGTTCATTGGAGGCCCATCTGAACCGACTGCTAAAGTAGCGAAGCAGGCACGGGAGCTTGGTTTCGAAGGCGGGTTTATGATTATGGACCAGGCTAAACTGGATGAGATGGAGGCGGTTACCGGATCGTATGAATCACTGGAAGGGTCCGTCGGGGTTCTGCCACTGGCCAATTCCGAATACCCGGGAACGCCCGCTTTTATCGAAAAATATAAAGAGGAGCACAATGAAGTGCCGGGATCTGAAGCAGGGTACCATTATGTAGCGATGAACATTTTGATGGAAGCGATGAAGGCGGCAGGCAGCGTCGATGATCCGAAAGCCATCCGTGACCATATACAGGACGGCCTTGATGCCCTGCCGGAAGAAAAAGAAGTGTACACCATTGAAGAAATCGGGGAAGATGGCGGTTTTGCTACGGATTTAAGCATTGCTGCTGTGGAAAATGGTGAAATCGTAACGATTGAAGTCAACGATTGATGGTACCGGACAACCTGGCGGTGATTCCTACAGCATCGCCGGGTTTCTTTTTTCAAGGAGGAAGGAGAGGCGAAAGATGGACTTTTAACTGGACGAACAGACGACAGCGTTGAAAAAGAGTGTCAGAGCTTTTGTACAGTCAGAAGTGGAAGCGGCTGCCGCCGTCATTGAAAAGGAAGACCATATTCCTGAAGCGATTATGAAAATGTCCCGAGACCTCGGATTGTTCGGATTAAGCATCCCGGAGGAATACGGCGGATTAGGCATTTCAATGGTCGGAAAATGTGCCTTGTATGAGGAAATCGGAGCGACCCACAACGGATATACAACAGTGATCGGCGCACATACAGGCATTGGCAGCGTAGGGATTGTCGAGCTTGGAACCCAGGAGCAGAAAGCCAAGTATCTGCGCCGGATGGCAGCGGGGACAACGCTGGGCGCTTTTGCCCTGACCGAGCCTGGAGCAGGATCCAATGCCAGTGCTTTAAAGACGACGGCGGTGAAACAAGGCGACCGCTATATTCTAAACGGAACGAAGCATTACATTACGAATGCGACGGTTGCGGATGTGTTTACAGTTATGGCCGTTACCGATCCGGAAAAAGGGGCGAAGGGGATCACCTCGTTCATTGTAGAAAAGGATTTTCCCGGCTTCAAGGTCGGAGCTGTGGAACCGAAAATGGGCCTGCACGGCTCCCAATCAGCCGAAATCATTCTCGAAGATTGTGAAGTTCCGGAAGAAAATGTGCTCGGAAAAGAAGGGGAAGGGTATTTGAATGCCTTGAAGATTCTTGCCAACGGCAGGGCAGGTCTTGCTGCAAGGAACCTGGGCTCCTGTCAGAAACTGCTCGACATGTCGATGCAGTATGTGGAGGAGCGGCAGCAGTTCGAGGTCCCGATTATCGAGCACCAGGCGGTCGCCCATATGATATCGGAAATGGCAGTGGAAATCGAAGCGCTCCGTTCCTTTACGTACCGGGTGGCATGGATGGTGGATCAAGGAAAAAAGGTCATTAAAGAAGCCGCCATGCTGAAGCTTTATGGATCGGAAGTGTATAACCGCTTGGCGGATAAGGCGGTTCAGGTGCACGGAGGGATCGGCTATATCTCAGATTATCCGGTAGAACGCTTTTACAGAGATGCGAGGATTACAAGGATTTATGAAGGGACTTCAGAGATTCAAAAAAATATCATAGCCGGGCAGCTGCGGAAGGAATATGCCCGTTGATGGAAGGAGGGCGCTCATGAACGAAGAAATCGTTATCGTCAGTGCTGTGCGGACGCCTGTCGGCCGGTATGGCGGTTCGCTGAGGAATAAATCTTCCGGGCATCTCGCATCTCACGCGATCAAAGGGGCCATATCCGCGGCCGGGCTGAAGGGCGACGATATAAGCGAAGTGATTCTTGGAGAAGTCCGGCAGACGACAGAAGCTTCGAACGTGGCCCGTGTGGCTTCTTTGAGAGCAGGAATTCCTGAATCATCCCCGGCATATACGATCAATCGGTTGTGTGCATCCGGTCTGGAAGCGATCGCTTCTGGTGTTCAGCAGATTGCTTTTCAACAGGCAGATATTGTAGTAGCCGGCGGCACAGAGAGTATGAGCCGCGCACCCCTGTATTTAAGACAGGCAAGGTTTGGGGAAGGAGACCCTGTCTTAGTAGACTCCCATAAGGAAGCCGGTCAGCAGCCAAAAGAAATGTATGGGCCTGACCTCGGGATGGGTATAACCGCTGAAAATGTCGCCGAACGCTATGGCATCTCAAGAGAAGATCAGGATGTATTTGCGCTTGAGAGCCAGCGGCGTGCTGCTGCTGCGTTGGAGGCAGGGTTTTTTTCAGGCGAAGTAATCCCTTATGAAGTGAAAGGTAGAAAAGGGATTCAAACGATCAAGATTGATGAGCACCTACGTCCGGAAACGACAAAGGAAAAGCTGGCTTCTCTACGTCCGGTATTTAAGGAGAATGGGACGGTGACAGCCGGGAATGCCTGCGGCCGCAATGACGGAGCGGCTGCTGTGGTCATGATGACGAGGCGGAAAGCAGAGGAAATGGGATGTGTCCCCCTTGTCAAAATCACGGACTGGGCGGTGGCCGGTGTCTCCCCGGAAGTCATGGGAATTGGTCCTGTACCCGCTGTCCAAAAGCTGATGGACCGCACAGCCTTGAGTCTGAAGGATATCAGGTTGATAGAGTTGAATGAAGCTTTTGCTGCTCAGGCACTTGCCGTTATCCGGGAGCTGGAAGTGGATTCCGATATCGTGAACGTCAATGGCGGAGCGATTGCCCTCGGTCACCCGGTCGGGGCAAGTGGGACGCGGATCGTGACAACGCTGATTCATGAAATGAAGCGGAGAAAGGAAAGATATGGACTTGCCACGTTGTGCGCGGGTGGCGGTCAGGGCATGGCGATGCTGTTGGAACGTGCTTAAGGAAGGAATCTAAGAAAGGGAGCGGTGTTGTGGAATATCAAAACATAGCGTATGTGAAAGAAGATCGTCTCGCTTATATTGTTATTAATCGTCCTGAGGTCCGGAATGCCTTAAGTCAGGCCGTGCTCGATGAAATGGAGGACGCGCTGGGCCGGGCAGAGGGAGATGATGACGTAGGCATCGTCATTTTCACCGGACAGGGAGAAAAAGCATTTGCCGCCGGCGCTGATATTCAGCAGCTGACCGAAGCGGAAGCGGTGGATGCATTGAAGAACGGCGATATGCAGCAGTTGTACGATAAGATCGAAGCTTACCAAAAGCCGACGATAGCCATGGTCAATGGCTTTGCGCTCGGTGGCGGCTGTGAACTGGCGATGTGCTGTAACATCCGTATCGCCTCCATCCACGCTTCCTTCGGTCTTCCTGAGTTGTCGTTATCCATCATCCCGGGCGCCGGAGGTACCCAGCGCCTGACCCGTTTAGTGGGCAAAGGAAAGGCTCTGGAAATGATTTTGACAGGGAAAAGGATATCCGCAGAAGAAGCTCTGGCGATCGGGCTTGTCACGAAAGTGGTTACGCCGGAACGACTGCGCACAGAGGTTGAGGAAACAAGTGCGAGCATTCTGGCTAAAGGTCCGCTCGCCGTCCAGCTCGCAAAACTTTCAGTTCATATGGGGGCGGAAACTGATATGAAAACCGCACTAATGCTTGAACGCCTCTCTCAGGCGGTCCTGTTCAACTCTGAGGACAAAAATGAAGGGGCGCGGGCTTTTCTCGAAAAAAGGAAGCCTTCTTTTGAAGGCAGATAACAGGAAAAGGGCGGATTTCCGCCCTTTTTGTGATTTCCGGAGGATTTCCCGGGAAATATGGATCAGGCATTAGTGGTGATTTAGTGATTGGTTGATATAGTTCCGATTTAATCGAAATATTTCAAATTTGGCTGATATATTCCGAATTTAATTGATATATTCAAAAACTAATTGATATATGGACAAAAAAATGGATATCCATCTACCTCTAACCCTAATTTCCTCATCCTTTCTGCCGGTTTACAATACTCCTCACATCCTTTAAGATAGTCTGTATGCAAAATACTTACCTAAGTAAATAATCAAGAGGTGATAGGATGGAACGCTCCGATCATAATATTCTCCACCTGTTAAACCAGCAGGTGCGGCGGTTGAACCAAAGGATGAACGAAAAGCTGAAGGAATACGACTTGTACATGTCCCAATGGGCGGTCATATATACCCTCCATAGGATGGGGCCGATGACGCAGAAAGAAATCTGGCAGTATTTGAATGTGGAAGCTCCGACGGTTACAAGGACCATTACCCGTTTGGAAGAAAAGGGATGGCTTGTCCGTAAGCAGGGGTCCGATAAGCGGCAGCGCATCATCCATATTTCTCCTGAGGCGGAACAACGAAGAGATGAAATAGCCGCAAGTATTCGGAAGTATGAAGATGAACAGCTGCTTCAACTTACAGAAGCAGAAGAAAAGCAGCTCCGTGGTCTCCTGGAAAGAATGATCATAGAGGAGGGGAATGACAATGCAGAAGACTAACCAGCCGATTTGGACAAAAAACTTTATCAGCGTATCACTCACGCATTTCTTTGTCTTTGTAACCTTTTATGCGCTGCTAACCACTCTCCCTATTTACGTGATCGATGAACTTGGCGGTAATGAGGCCCAGGGAGGTCTTGTCGTCACCGCCATTATGGTGGCCGCCATTTTGATCCGGCCGTTTTCCGGTAAGTTTTTAGAAAAGACAGGTAAGAAAAAAGGGCTTATTGCAGCAGCCTCCCTTTATTTGCTTACGATGATCTTTTATCTGACGGTCTCTCAGTTTGAAGGATTGATTGCTCTGAGGTTTATTCACGGTCTTTCCTTCGCCGTTGTAACGACAGCAACAGGAGCTATCGCAGCGGACGTCGTTCCCGCACAAAGGCGTGGAGAAGGACTTGGGTATTTTGCGATGTCCATGAATGTGGCGGTCGTTGTCGGACCGTTTGTTGGTCTTTCGATTCTCCAGGCGGCTCCTTTTGAGACCTTGTTTATCGTTTTAAGTGTGTTTATGCTGCTTGGTGTGATCAGTTCATTGATGATCCGTTCTTCAAGTGAAAAAGCCGCACCGAAGACAGAACAGAAAACAGCGAAGGTATCTTTCCATGATTTATTTGAAACAAGAGCCTTGCCGACAGCCTTGATTGCAAGCCTTGTTGCTTTTTCCTATTCCAGTATTGTGTCGTTTATATCCGTATACGCGAATACCCTGGGGCTCGGAGGCGTATCCAGTTACTTCTTTGTCGTCTTCGCTGTTGTGATGATTGTTTCACGCCCTTCTCTCGGCCGGGCATTTGATAATAAAGGACCGAGTATTGTCATTCTTCCGAGTCTGCTTATTTTTGCAGGAGGCTTGATCCTGCTTGGGTATATCGATTCCTTATGGGGAATGCTGCTCGCCGGAGCCATCATCGGCCTTGGTTATGGATCACTGCTGCCGAGTTTCCAAACAATGGCTGTCCAGTCTGCTCCAGAGCATCGGAGCGGCCATGCCACGGCCACCTTTTTCATGATGTATGACACCGGAATCGCAGCAGGCTCCTATGTTTTAGGTTTGCTCGTTTCCATGACAAGCTTTCGTGTGACCTATCAGATCAGTGGGATTCTCGTTCTTCTCGTACTCGGAATCTTTTATTATGCTTATACACGCCAACAGAAAACGCGGATGGTAAAAGAGAGAGCTGAAGAAATCTGATGGGACAGCTTTTTCTATAAAAAGCAGCTCATTTGGCTACACTGGTGACAAAGAGGTGGTCAAATGGTGAAAGAGGAAGGAAACTTTATGAAGGGGCTGCTCTGGGCGGTTTTATTATCGGTTCCTTTGTGGGGATTGATTTTGACAGCAGTCTATATGTTTTTAAAAATAAATTGATTTTAAGGCAGGGTCCCTGAGGGGGATCCTGCCTTTTTCGTAATTATGAACGCTGATCAAGTTCCTTTCTATTTGTCTGATCCATCTTTATTTACCAAATATTTTAAAAATTATACTTGCTTTTCTGTATGCGCTTCCATTAGAATGGATAACAACGAAAGGTACCTATGTATTTTAAAAGGTAGTTATCTTTTAACGGGGAGGAACAATATGTTAAAGACTATTCAGAAGTGTAATGAAGGTATGGAAATCCACCATATTGATGAGGAGTCCTTCCACTTGTTTGGAAGAGTGCATGAAAATTTTCCAAAAGGTCCTTTACTAGAAAAAATGAAAGATGTCTCTATTCCAGCGGAAGGAAATGTCTACGAACCTGCTAATCTAAGGTTGGAAACAGCAGGGGTTAAAGAAAAAATTGAGAACTTTTATTATGGTGGGATGCCTGTCCAGATTGGTTTTTGTGTAGGTAAGAACTCACATTTAGGAGGGTTGGAATTCCACAAGGGAAGCGAATTCAACATAGCTGTCACTGATATGGTTCTCTTAATAGGTCATTTTAATGATATAAAAGATCATACGTTTTCAACAGAGCATTTAAGGGCGTTTTATGTGCCGGAGGGTTATGTAGTCGAATTGTTTCAAACCACCTTACACTTAGCTCCTTGTAAAGTATCTGAAGAAGGGTTTAAAACGATTGTTATTCTTCCAGAAGGCACAAACACCCCTCTAAATCAGTCAGCTGTCGAGCAGGATCTCCTTCTATTTAAGAAAAATAAGTGGCTGCTATCCCATAAGGATCATCAGCGTTTTGTATCTGAAGGAGCGCATGTTGGTATAAAAGGTCCTAACGTTTTTGTGAATTATTCAATGGAGCGAGAGGGAGGAAAGCAGCAATGAATCTCTTTTTTACACTGGTTACATGTGTCTTGTTCATGGGTTTGGTGGGCTGGGTGTCTTATCGGAAATCCAAGGGACAGGTGAATGATTCCGACGGATACTTTCTGGCGGGAAGAGGGTTGACAGGCGGATTTATTGCAGGGAGTCTACTGCTGACAAACTTGTCTGCTGAACAATTAATAGGCCTGAATGGCCAGGCCTATCGTACAAACCTTTCAAATATGGCCTGGGAAGTGACCGCTCCCATCGCAGTCATCATTATGGCTTTGGTCTTACTTCCCAAATATCTGGGTGGTGCATTTTCAACGCTTCCTGAATTTTTAAGTACCCGCTTTGATGATGGGGTGAGAAGATACATCGTTGTTCTGTTTATGCTGGGGTATGCGTTCGTGACGATCCCTTCTGTTCTTTATTCAGGTGCACTGGCTGTTTTAAAACTGTTTGATGTTCCTTCCCTGCTGGGGATATCTTTTGAGTCTTCGGTATGGCTGGTCATATGGGTCATTGGTATTATCGGAGCTGTTTATGCTATCTTTGGTGGCTTAAGAGCCGTAGCTGTATCTGACACATTAAACGGAATCGGCCTTTTGCTGATCGGTTTGATGATTCCTGTTATCGGATTGTTTGCCCTTGGAGATGGAAACTTCTTTAGAGGATTTGAAACGATGGCAACAGATAATGCTGATAAGCTGAATGCTATTGGTGGAAAGGAAGACTCTGTACCATTTTCAGCGATTTTTACAGGAATGATTTTCATGAATATGTTTTACTGGGGAACAAACCAGTATGTAATTCAACGGGCTCTTGGAGCTAAAAACCTCGCTGAAGGTCAAAAAGGCGTTCTGTTTTCAGGTTTTTACAAGCTCCTCGTTCCAATCTTAATGATGATTCCAGGTGTTATTGCTTTTCATTTGTATGGCTCCGGATTTAAGACGGTAGATTTAGCTTATCCAACTATGGTTACGAATTTGATGCCGACCATTTTTTCCGGGTTGTTTCTTGCAGTGCTGCTCGGCGCGGTCTTCTCCAGCTTTAACTCCTTGTTGAACTCAGCTGCGACCATGTTCGCTCTGGATGTTTACAAGACAGGATTTAAACCGGATGCATCGGATGAGCAGTTGATTCGTGTAAGTAAATATTTTGGAACCATTCTGGCTCTGGTGTCCTTTTTTATTTCACCGATGCTGATGAGTGCACCGGATGGTCTTTGGGACATCATCCGTAAGTTTACTGGTTTCTTCAACATTCCAATCATTGCTATTGTCCTTGTAGGGATTGCATCGAAATTTGTCCCCCCTCTGGGAGCAAAAATAGCTGTCATCTTTCATGTAGTGACCTACTATATGCTGGTATGGGGGTTAAATCAGTTGTTCGGTATTGAAATTACCATGAACTTTATCCATATCTCTGCTATTCTTTTCTTCATCGAAGTAGGGATTATGCTGGGTGTGGGATATATACGGCCTCTTTCAGAACCGTATTCTTTCAAACATGCACCAAAAGTGAGCATGGTACCATGGAAGTACGCGATCCCTACAGCTATTATTCTCTTAAGTTTAATTGTATTCGTTTACATTACATTCTCTCCAATAGGATTGGCATACCCGGATGCGGTCGTTTCGTCATGGTTCTGGGCAGCGTCAGGCGGTTTAATTGGATTGACAACTGTAACCTTAGTATTTGCTCTGAAAAAGTGGGACAAGAAATATGATCAAGTTTTAGAAAATCAAACCAAAAAAGCAGCAAATTTATAGGAGGTACCAATTATGCAGACTAAACGAAAGCAAGGATTGGACATTCACACTAATGGGAGAACCTTTGAGGTAACATTGGACGGTACAACGATTTTCAAGCATTCCCCTGCTTCTCCATGTTTATATGTCGGAAGCGGGGAAGAGGCTATTGAGATGTATCGAGGGAATTATCATATTGAAGATTATGTTGTGGAAAGGTTTGGGTTGAAGACCTACGAAATAAGTCGAAAAAAAGATGATGGTTTTCAAATTGACTTTAAACGAACGCCTGCAGACACAGAAGTGTTAACAGTGGATTTCCTTTACGAAGATCAAAATTTAACACTGACGTTTTCAGGTGATCGTGAGGCGTACAGCCGTTTTTGGATTCGTATTGCTGCTGATTCTGATGAGAAAATCTATGGATGTGGGGAGCAGATGTCCCATTTGAACCTGCGTGGAAAAAACTTCCCGTTATGGACTTCAGAACCTGGCGTAGGAAGAAATAAAAAGACGTATACGACATTTCTTGCGGATGTTCATGACAAAGCAGGCGGCGATTATTACCATACGAATTTTCCGCAGCCAACGTATCTTTCCTCTAAGAAATACTTCTGTCATGTCGATACGACAGCTTACGCAGATTTTGATTTCCGTAAAGATCAATATCATGAGCTGCAGATGTGGGAAGTTCCTGAACACATCAGGTTTGAAACAGGAGCGGATTTTAAAGAGTTGGTTTCTCGTTTAACGAAGCATCTTGGAAGGCAGCCGGAGCTTCCTGAATGGACGTATGATGGAATATGGCTGGGGATGCAGGGAGGAACGGATGCTGTTCAGAAAAAAATAGATGAGGCCCGGGAAAAAGGATTGAAGGTGGGCGCTGTATGGGCGCAGGACTGGCAGGGGAAACGATTCACTTCCTTTGGACGTCGGTTGAACTGGAACTGGCAGTGGGATGCGAATGAATATCCTGGTCTGGATCAAAAGCTTAAAGAATGGAAAGAGCAGGGCATTCGTTTTCTGGGCTACATCAACCCATATTTAATTCTTGATGGACCGCTGTATCAAGAAGCTGCTGCGAAAAACTACTTTGTGCTGAATCAAAAAGATGACATTTACCTAGTCGATTTTGGAGAGTTTGACTGTGGAATTGTAGACTTGACCAACCCGGACGCTTTCGAATGGTATAAACGTGTCATTCAAATCTATATGATTGATTTCGGGTTAGATGGATGGATGGCGGACTTTGGAGAATACCTTCCGACAGATGCCAAACTCTACAACGGTGAGCCTGCCATGCTGATGCATAATGCCTGGCCTGCGCTATGGGCCAGAGTTAATTTTGAAGCTGTCGATGAGGCTGGTAAAACAGATGAAATCGTCTACTTTATGCGTGCGGGCTATACAGGAAGTCAAAAATACTGCCGTCTACTGTGGGCCGGTGATCAAAGTGTTAACTGGGATCTTGATGATGGAATTGCTTCTGTGATTCCTGCAGCTCTCTCAGCGGGGTTAACGGGGAACGGTCTTCATCATAGTGACATAGGCGGGTACACAAGTTTACACGGGAATAAACGCTCGAAAGAGTTACTATTGCGATGGCTTGAACTTGCTGCTTTCACCCCGGTCATGAGAAGTCATGAAGGTAACCGTCCAACAGACAGCCACCAGTATGATCGTGATGAAGAAACGATGGATGCTTTCGTACGTATGACAGATATTCATACCTCATTAGCTCCCTACCTTAAAGAAATTGTGAAGGAAAATGCAGAAAAAGGGATTCCTGTCCAACGTCCTTTATTTATGGAATTTGAATCTGATGAAAATACTTATGATATCCAATACCAATACATGTTGGGGAGCGACATCCTTGTGGCTCCAGTTTATGAGGAATCTGTAAGTCAGTGGCGTGTGTATCTCCCGGATGAGGCATGGGTTCATTTATGGACGGGAGAGGAATTTACAGGAGGGAATGTTGAAGTGGAGGCGCCGCTGGGACAGCCGCCTGTATTTTATAGAAACGGATCGGAATATGCTGATCTCTATAAGAAAATAAGGGCAGAGTATACAATCGAAAAATAAAGGTAATAACCTTTGTATAAAGGTAGGTACGTATGTTATGATGTTTTCAAACAGAGATAAAGGTGGGACGGATCAATGACTATGAAAGTGTTATACCTTCCAATTGGAAGAAAGACGTTTGATCTAGAAGCAGGAGAAATTCAAAGGGGAAAAAGTTCAGAAATGTTGAATGGTCTTGGGATTGAAGTAATTGAACCGGAGGGTATTCTTACTTCACCGGATGATTTGAATGATTTTTTGAAAGCGATTC
Organism: Halobacillus sp. ABH2_015; assembly: GCF_056158945.1. Lineage (NCBI taxonomy): Bacteria > Bacillati > Bacillota > Bacilli > Caryophanales > Bacillaceae > Halobacillus > Halobacillus sp. ABH2_015. The sequence continues at coordinate 2,798,606 of NZ_JBSWUG010000002.1, read as the reverse complement.
CTGAAGAAGAGATTGGAGTATCAATCTATCAAAGTGTCACATTCGCTGATGGAGAATTTGTAGAAACGTTGATCAAGCAGGTTCAGGCGCCGGTAATGGTATGGTCGATCCGCGAACCAAGCATCAATGGCCGGCTTCGATTGAATTCTTTAACAGGTGGTAACAGTACCAGTCACGTCCTGAAATGTGCGGGACATCCGTACTCCTTTCTTTTTGGTAATCCCGAAGAAGCACAAATCCGTGCGCGTTTAACCAAATACTTAAAAGTGCAGCAGATGATTCAGGATTTAAGAGATTTCAAGATTGGTGTCATTGGAGAACATCCTCCAGGTTTCTTTTTCTCTGGAACAGACGAAGACATGCTTCATAAACAATTAGGAGTGGAAGTGAAGCAGGTTGATTTAATGAAAGCCTTTGAAGAATCTAAGAAACTAACAGAAGGAGAATGGGAGCATGCTGTCGACCGGGCGCAGCAGCAAGTCATTGGTTTAAATAGAAATGACGAAACAGTCCAAAGGTTTGCTCAGTTCACAACGTATGTAGAATCAATCGTTGATAAGGAGCAGCTATCAGGATTAGCTATTCGCTGCTGGCCTGAATTCTTTAATGAACTGGGAGCGGCTGCATGTTCCACTCTTTCACAGTTCACAGAAGATGGGATTGTCTCTTCCTGCGAATCCGATATACATGGATCGGTTTCGATGTTCATCCTTCAGCAATTGAGCGGCGGAAAATCTCCGTACCTGGGCGACATGGTTCATGTGAATGAAGCTAGTCATTCGGTGGTTTTCTGGCATTGTGGGGCAGGAGCCTATTCGCTTGCCCACCCGGATCAAGGAGCGAGACCCGGGGTTCATCCGAATCGCAAACTTGGATTTACAATGGAGTTCGGTTTGAAGCCGGGTCAAGTGACTATGTTCCGTGTCAGCTACACCCCGGAAGGTTATCGACTGCTAATTATGCGTGGTAAAGCATTGGATACCCCTAAGCGTTTCAACGGTACATCGGTGGAAGTCGAATTAGAGACAGATATCAACAGTACCCTTTACAGTTTGATGGAAGAAGGGTTTGAGCCTCATTATGCTCTTGTTTATGAAGATGTCGTAGAAGAGCTTGAGGAACTGGGGCGTCAACTGGGTCTTGAAACGATCGTATATACAAAAGAATAAGGAGGACACCAGATGAAACACGTCGCAGTAGGACAGGCAGGTGGCCCTACAGCTGTTATTAATGCCACTCTGGCTGGTTTTGTGGACAGTATAAAAGAGCGATGTCGATTAACCTTCATTGAAGGAGGATACCAGGGACTGGTGGAAGAAAAATTCCTGGATGGAGACGAAGAAATGGTGGAATGGATTAAAGAAAATCGCTATGTTCCAGGAGCCTGCCTGCAATCAGGGCGGTACCCATTTGAAAAGAAAGAAATTTGTGAAGCTGTTCGGTCTCTTAAGAAGAACCATATCGATACGCTCGTGTTTATTGGAGGAAATGGCACAATGGAAGCCCTTTTCAAAGTGAAAAAAGAAGCGGAGCGGCAGGGCTGGCCGCTTCAAGTCATTGGGCTTCCCAAAACAGTGGACAATGACCTGGGTGGGACGGATCATGCACCGGGATTTGCCAGTGCAGCGAAGTACATTGCTAAAACGACCAAAGATTTAAGCAGGGATTTGTACTCTATGAAAAATTTCGAGCAGGTACGAGTGCTTGAAACGATGGGACGGAATGCGGGCTGGCTGGCTGCTGCGGCCGGGGCTTGGAAGGAATATGAAGAAGAGGGGCCTCATTTTACTGCTCTTCCAGAACAACCATTGAATCGTCATCAGCTGCTGAAGACCGTTCAACGGTCACTGGACGACTTTGGATATGCTCTTATCGTTGTCAGTGAAGGTGTTCAATGGGAAGAAGGCAGCCAGATTGAACTCAATCATGTAGATGGTAGGGCAGTTCTTGGTGGCATTTCCAAGCAGATCAGTGAGTTTATTGGTAAGGAATTGAATGTGAATACCAGAGCTGAACTGCTGGGCATGAATCAACGGGCCGATACTTCTGCGTTATCCACCATAGATTCAAATGAAGCTTATCGGATTGGAAAAGAAGGTGGGGATTGGGTACTTCAGGATTTTGATGAAGTAATGGCTGCTGTTGGGCGCAGATCAGATGTTTGTTATACAATAGAGATTATACCTGTGAAACTTGAAACAGTCATAGCTGAGGGTGAACGATTGCTGCCGGCAGCGTTCATTAAAGACAGGAATGCCTATTATGAATGGCTGGCCCCTCTGATGGGAGGTGACCGCCCTACTTACCCTCCGCTTTCAAAAAGGAGAGTCCATTATAGTGAATACTAAAATTAACCCGAACAAAGATCTGGCTCTATATTTACAATTGAAAGAATTATTTATTGACCGAATTCAGAATGGTCAGTGGGAAGCCGATAAACTCATCCCTACCGAACAAGAACTTATGAAAGAATTTGATGTCAGCCGCACAACCATTCGCCAGGCCGTATCCATCCTGGTCCAGGAAGGATTGGTGGAAAAGAAACAAGGACGCGGTACTATAGTCAAACCTCGGAAATTGAGTGGGAATCTCAGTCAGTTGAAAGGTTTTGCAGAAGAGGTGCTGGAACGGGGGCAAACGCCTCGCAGTAAGCTGATCCGCGCAGAATTCAAATCTAATCTGCATCACGAAACATCCATGTTGGAGATTAAAGATGATGAACCTATCCTGCTTATCGAACGAATACGGCTGGCCGATGAGATTCCTGTAGCACTGGAACGTACATGCTGGCCAAAGGAAATTGGTGAAATTCTTATCAAGCACAACCTTGATGAAGCGCGGTACTATGAAATTCTTGAAAACTATAATATTTATTTAAATAGAGCTAGTGAAAAAATAGCAGCGATTAATGCAACCATTGATGAAGCGGATGCCCTCGGAATAAGGGGTGGAGAAGCTTTACTTGAAATGACACGATTAAGTTTTGGTGTGAACGAACGGCCTATCGAGTATACGAAAACGAAATACCGCAATGATCAATATCATTACAGCCTTGAGCTGAAAAGATAAAAGGAGTGGTCTTCTGTGCCATTTGTAGATGGAAAAACTTTATTGACCCATGCCTATGAGAACCAATACGGAATCGGTGCCTTCAGTGCTCATAACGCGGAAACAATTCTAGCCATATTAGATGCAGCTGAAGAAAAGCAGTCCCCGGTGATGATTCAAATTGGACAGAAAGTGATCCAAACATTAGGACTAAAACCTATGAAAGAAATGGTAGATGCGTTTGCCTGGAATGTTTCTGTGCCGGTCTGCATCCACCTCGATCACAGCCGGCAGTATGAACAGACAATGGAAGCTGTTCAAGCAGGATTTCAATCTGTCATGTTTGATGGATCCGGGTTAACATTCCAGGAAAATACGAGGATCACGAAGCAGGTCGTTGAAACATCACGGGCGCTGGGTATAGGCAGCGAAGGGGAAATTGGGAAAATTGGCGGAACTGAGGATGACATTACGGTAGATGAAAAGGATGCGTTGATCACAACGACAGAAGAAGCTCTGAATTTTGTAAATGAAACGGATGTTGATTATTTAGCGGTATCGATTGGGACAGCTCATGGGATTTATAAACAAACGCCGAATCTACGGTTTGAACGGTTGAAAGAAATATCCCAGGCCGTCAAACGTCCGATTGTTCTTCACGGAGGTTCAGATGTACCTGATGAACAAGTCCAGAGAGCCATTACGATGGGGATCGCTAAAATAAATGTGGACACTGAGCTGCGTCAAGCCTTTACTAGGGGCGTGAAAAGGTACTTGCAAGATCATCCTGAGGATATTGTACTGGCTGATTCGCTTGGTGCTGGTCGTGAGCATATGAAAGAAAAAGTGAAAGAAAAGATCGATGTATTCGGTAGTGCGGGTAAAGCCAATGAATTTTCCATAAAAGAAAAGGTCGTAACGTTATAACATATAAGGAGGTTATTGTGATGAATAGCATCGCTACAAGTTATTCGTTCGGATTATTTATTGATGGAGAGTGGCGTGGGACAGAACAAACATTGAATGTATGGAACAAATACAACCAAGCAAAGGTAGGGGAAACGGCAGTCAGTACAGAAGCTGATGTGAACAAGGCTGTCGCTGCAGCGAAACAGGCTCAAGGTGTTCCTTTCTCTCTATACGACCGCTATGAAGTGTTGTTAAAGGTCGCTCAGTTACTGAGAGAGCATACAGAGGAATTTGCAGAAATCATAGCTAAAGAAGTAGGGAAGCCAATCAATGAAGCAAGAGGAGAAGTCGGCCGTTCAGCCCTGACTTTAGAAAATTCTGCCGAAGAAGCAAAGCGGATTCATGGCGAGGAAATTCCCGTTGAAGCTGCTCCGGGATCAGAGAATCGCAAAGCCTTTACAAGAAGATATCCTGTCGGTGTTGTGGCAGCCATTACGCCCTTTAATGTTCCTTTAAACCTTGTCTGCCATAAAGTTGGCCCTGCTATTGCAGCTGGGAACAGTGTCGTTTTGAAACCCGCAGAAGAAACGCCATTATGTGCATTATTACTTACTAAACTCTTTGAGGAAGCCGGGCTGCCAAAAGGAAGACTAAATGTTCTCACTGGTGAAGGACGTGAAGTGGGGCCATTGCTTACCGCTAATCAGGACGTAAACCTGTTTACGTTTACAGGCAGTCCACAGGTGGGGGAACAGATCCGCAGGGAAGCCGGACTTAGAGATACGGCTCTTGAGCTTGGCAATAACTCGGCTACTATCGTGCATAACGATGCCGATGTCAATCAAGCGGCTCAACTTGTGGCACAGAAAAGTTTTAACAATGCCGGTCAGGTGTGTATCTCTGTTCAACGTGTCTATGTGCATAGGGATGTCTATGAGGTGTTTATGGAGAAAGTGAAAGAAGCAACTTCCCGGATCAAATTAGGAGACCCGTTGGATTCCGCCACCCAAATGGGGCCGATGATTGCAGAAGAAGAAGCCATCCGTGTTGAAAACTGGGTGAACGAAGCGGTTGCAGAAGGAGCTGTTGTTGAAACCGGCGGAAAGCGTGAGGGCGTTTTTTATCACCCAACTGTTCTCTCTCATGTTCATGCTGATATGAAGGTTTGCAGACAGGAGGTATTTGGTCCTGTTGTGGCGGTTCAGCCTTATACAAACGAAGATGAAGTCATCTCTCTTGTTAATGATTCTGAATATGGTCTTCAAGCAGGCCTGTTCACAAATAATTTAGCTTTTGCGATGTATGCAGCTGATCGTATTCATGTAGGCGGACTGATCATCAATGACACGTCAGGGTACCGGGTTGATCATATGCCCTATGGCGGAGTCAAAAAAAGCGGGACTGGAAAAGAAGGCCCACGCTACGCTATTGAAGAAATGACAGAAGAAAAAATCGTCGTATTTAACTTGTAAAAGGAAAGGGAGTCATGGTGACTCCCTTTCTTAATTTTAATTATAGGAGAAAGATGATGGAATTTATTACAATTCTGCTGCCCATTTTCCTCGTTTTCGGCATTGGTTTTGCAGCTCAGAAGATTCTGCAGTTTGATACGTCAGCCTTCTCCAAATTAGCGCTTTATATCCTAGTCCCTTTTCTCGTGTTCCAGACTTTTTATGAAGAAACCATTACATTCTCCTATGTTTATATTTCCATTTATATGCTCGGGCTTTGTGTAACGATCATTGCTATTGTAACCATTTTATCAAAAGTCAGAGGATACTCGGAAAAAGAAAGATGTGGGTTGGTGCTATCCTGTGCATTTACGAACAATGGAAACTATGGAACGCCGTTGGTTTTATTTTTATTCGGAACTACAGGGATGGATACAGCTATTGTCCTCATGGTTCTCCAACAGCTGCTTATGAGTACTTTAGGAGTTTATTATGCAGCTAAAGGGGGAGAGGGTGGAAGTGGTGTAAAAGCCGCACTCCGTTCCGTCCGCCGTATGCCAATGGTTTATGGGGCGTTGATCGGATATCTCTTTCAAGCCTTTGACCTCAGCATCGGTGGACTGGAGGGTGGTGTGGATTTAATTGCAGGTGCGGCCATCCCTTTAATCATGCTGACTTTGGGAATGCAGCTGGCCAATATAAAAGTGACAGGCTTGGAATATCGAAAAGTATCAACAGCTTTAATTATCAAGCTTATCGCAGCTCCGGCTATTGCAGCTGTCCTCGTATGGGGAATGCCTGTTGATCCTTTAATGAAACAGATCATGATCATTATGGCTGCTACTCCAACTGCTGCCAATACAACGATGTACGCCATTCAATTCCAGACCGAGCCACAAACAGTTACAAGTTCAACTCTTTTCACAACCCTTGTCAGCATCCTTACAATTCCTATAGTTATATATTTGGTCACATAACACCTCTATAGAAAGATCGGTGTAGATGGAGTCGTTTGTTCATGATATTTACATGTTGACAGAAAATTGTAAAAGATATAACCTTAGAAATAGAAAGCAGACCTCAAAAAAGGTAACCCCTTTTCCAATCGGTCTGCCATGAACGTTGTAGCGATATCAAACTGTTAAAACTGCTCCGTCTCCATGACCCGGAGATCATCCGCAGTTCAAAGCCAGTTTTCCTCCTATGGGGAAGACTGGCTTTTTTCGTATCCAGGCCTGGATGGAAGATCAATTCTATCAAAAAAAGGAGAATGTTTATGTGTGCTGTAGACGTTAGAAAAGAACAATTACCGGTGTTTTCAGGGAATGGATATGAGATTCAACCTCATGAAAAGCATGAACGTTTGTATACGATTGAACTGGATGCAAAAGCGGTTCACAAGTTCTTGGAAGACGTGAAGGATATCAGTGATGAGCAGCTGGAGTATATTCCTTACCAGCGGCTGTTGACGGCTCAAGCGTTAGTGAACGTGTTGGACGAAGATTTCCAAAAGCATGTGACGTCTATTCTGAATGATAGACGATCCGGCGGTTTTACCACAGGTGTCCAGGGAACGACGATGGATGCTCAGGATTATGTGAAATTTTCTACTGCGTTTTCTCACCTGGCAGGTATTCCGAATTTTGATGCGATGTCGAAAAAATATTACGCCCGTTTCTCTGTCCAGCATACGGATGACAGTGATTCCTACCTCCGACAGGCTTACCGGAGATTCACCCTTCATACGGACGGGACGTATGTCGATGAGCCGACGGACTGGCTGCTGATGATGAAGATGGAAGAGGAGAATGCCACCGGTGGAAATTCACGCCTTCTTCATTTGGATGAGTGGGAGGACCTGGATTACTACAGAAGTCATGCGCTGGCGGATTATCCGTTTACGTACAAGGCACCTGCAAGTAAAAATGTAAGTGAGGACGTGCAGAGGGAGACCTTTTATACGTGGAACAACGAGCCGTGCATCTGCTTTATTGACCAATTTGTCTATCCAGAAACGATCACACAGGCCCAGTATTTAAAGGATCTATCCCATTCAATGGAGAACTCGGAAAACTTAGTGGAGCTTGAACTTCCGACAGGAGATCTGGTGATGCTGAACAACCGCTTCTGGCTGCATGGACGCGGAGCTTTTGAGAAGAATACCGATCTCCACAGAGAGCTGCTCCGTCAGCGGGGACGATTTTCCAAGTAAAAGGCAGGGGGCTTCTATATGTATGATTATGTGATTATCGGGGCTGGTATTGTCGGTCTCTCGACAGCGTACGCATTACAAAACAAAGAACCGCATGCTTCTATCGCGATTGTTGAAAAAGAGGCGGAAATTGCGGCTCATCAAACTGGCCGGAACAGCGGTGTGATCCATTCGGGTGTCTATTATAAACCCGGCAGTCTCAAAGCTAGAATGGCCGTTCAAGGCAGAAATTCCATGGTGAGGTTCTGCAAGGAGCATGAGATTCCCCACAATGTCTGTGGGAAAGTGCTTGTGGCCACAGAGCCCGAGGAACTGCCGCGGATGGAAGCTCTATATGAACGAGTGGGGCAGAATGGTCTGCATGTGACAAGACTCTCGCAGGAGGAGCTTCATGATATAGAGCCTCATGTGAATGGGCTGTCTGGATTGAAGGTGCCGACGACAGGCATTGTCGATTATAAAGAGGTCAGCCGGAAGCTTATGGAACAATTGAAAAAAGGAGGAGCTGATGTTTTTCTCGGTTCTCCTGTCCAGGATATTGTAGAAAAAAAGGATGCGGTTATCATCGAGACACCCGGACGTACCATTCATTCCCGGTATATGGTCAACTGTGCGGGGTTATTCAGTGATCGGATGACAGCGATGAGCGGCATTCATACGGATGTGAAGATTATTCCGTTCCGCGGGGAATATTTCGAATTGGTACCGGAAAAACGCCACCTCGTTAAAGGCTTAATCTATCCGATTCCCAACCCGGATTTCCCTTTCTTAGGGGTTCATTTAACGAAAATGATGGATGGAGGCGTTCATGCCGGACCGAATGCGGTGCTGAGTCTCAAACGGGAAGGTTATCGCAAAGTGGATATGGACTGGAAGGACATGAAAGAGGTTTTAACGTTCCCTGGTTTTTGGAAGCTTGCAGGGGCCAATATGAAGGAGGGGATGAAAGAGATGGTCCGATCCTTCCATAAGGAAAGCTTTGTGAAGAGCCTGCAGCGTCTCGTTCCCGAAATCAATGCGGATGATATTGTACCGACGGATGCCGGTGTACGCGCACAGGCGATGTTGAAAAATGGGAAGCTCATAGACGATTTTTATATCATTCCGGGGAAACGGACGGTTCACGTATGCAACGCCCCTTCCCCGGCAGCCACTGCTTCATTGGAAATCGGGAAGGAAATTGCTGAAAAACTGCCCGGTCTGGGACGGGAACGTGTGTCGATCAGCTGATTAAAGAATCATCGTGTAAGGGGGTTATCCATTTCTTGAAAGGATTACCCTGTGGACGCATCTCTAAGGAAAGCGGAGGTCGTGTACGCTCCAATAAAAAAAACCGTACGATGATTGGAATGTTTCATCATCGTACGGTTTTTTTACATAGTAAACCATTATTGATGGAGGAGGTACTGCTTATGTGCGTCTTTAAGGGAGGCTTCGAGAGCGTTCCCTGCTTTACCCAGATATCCTGTTTTTAATTCAGCAGCAGGCTCTTCCACACCGTCCTGTAAACTGCTGCCTTTCAGTAACGCTTTGACGAAACTTCGTCCGTGTTCTGTAGCAAGTGTACAGGAAGCATCGACGATGACGCCATACTTTCTGTCCACTTCAAGCGTCAGTGTTAAAGATTCCGAGATATGATTGGCGGCCATCCCTGCTGGGAGTTTGGCGTGGCCGGCTACAAAAATCGTTTTCATTGGTATGCCTCCTTCACTGGTCGGTGATTTGATCAAGTTCCTGCATCAATTCTCTGCCCACGAATGTTTCTGTTTCTATGTAGACGGGTTCGAGCGCCTGCCGCCATACGTCCTGCTGCTCCTGATTTAAATAATGGATGCTGATCGAGTCGGTGCGCTTTAATTCTCTGAGGTGGGCATCGTTCGTTTCAATAGAATGACGGCGGATCCAATCCGTAGCCTCCTCCATGGACGTATCAATGCTTTCTCGTTGTTCCTCGGAGAGGTTCTTCCAGAAGGTTTCATTTGTAAGGACGATATAGCCGAGATAGCCATGGCTGCTGATGGTTAAGTGATCCTGTGTCTCATAAAGCTTTTTCGTATAAATGTTGGACGTGGTATTTTCCTGACCATTGATAAATTCCACATCCAGGTTTTCGTAGGTTTTATTAAAGGGCAGCAGGCTGGTACTGGCGTCCAGGGCTTGAAACTGCCTTTCGATCACCGGACTCGGCATTCTGCGGAAATGCATCCGTTTAAAGTCGCTCGGGTGTAGGAGAGGCTCGCTGGTACTCGTCATCTGTTTGAAGCCGTTATACCAGAATCCCATCCCTCTCATTTCTGATTTGTTCAATTCACCAAGCAGCGTCCGCCCGATTGTACCTTCATAAGCTTTTCTAACTTCTTCATAGGAAGAGAAAGCATAAGGAAGGTCCAGAATTTGAAAAACGGGATACTCTGAAGTGAGTTTAGATGTAGCGGGAGCAATCATCTGTACCCGGTTTTCTTTAAGAGCCTGCTGTTCATCCTGATCGTTATACAACGCCCCATTGGCATAGATTTCTACTGACACGGTGCCATTTGTCCGTGCTTCCACGAGCTCCGCAAACTTACGCGCGGCCAAACCCTTAGGGGTGTGTTCAGACGCGACATGGCTGAATTTGATGACGACCTGATCTTCCAGGCCTTCCTGTTCATCATCATATTCCAGCGTTTGTACAGTATCTCTGAGGTCAAAACCGAAAACGAAAGCCGCCAGCACTCCGCTGCAAATAAAGAGTGAAATGAGTGCGAACGTTCTCAATGACAGCACTCCTCTGAAATCGTTTACACAAGTGTACCATAATCTGTCTGGAAGATGATACACTGGAAGGACAAAAAGGGAAAGGAGCAGATTCATGTCATTGAAACGCATGCCGATACGCTGGAAGATTACCATTCTATCGTTTGGTATGGTCCTTTTCTCATTATTGATCGGTGGAATTCTCATTGTCGGTCATACGGTCGAAACAAAAGAAGAAGAACTGGGAGAACGGGCGCTCCTGACCGGACAGACCATCGCAAGCCTTCCTGAAATCCAGAGCCATCTCAAAGAATCGAGGGGATGGGAGAACATTCAACCCCTGGTCGAACAGATGCGTACCGTCTACCAGTCGAATTACATCGTTGTTTTGAACATGAACCGGATCCGCTACTCCCACCCTGTCGAGGAAAATCTGGGCACGCTGTCTTCCGGGAGGGATGAAGGGCCGGCCTTTGCTGAACACAGCTACACCTCCAAAGCCAAAGGGGAATCCGGGACAGCCGTGCGCGGGTTCGTCCCTGTAATGGATGAGAATCATGAGCAGATCGGTGTTGTAGTGGTCGGTGAAATTCTTCCCTCTATGGGGGAAATCATCTGGGAGATGAAAAGCGATATCGGAATTGTTCTTCTTCTCACCTCTCTATTCGGGATGGCCGGATCCTGGCTGCTTGCGCGTCATTTAAAGGAGCAGATGTTTGCTTTGGAGCCTCACGAAATTGTTCAGCTTTATGAAGAACGGACCGCAGCTTTCGAAGCCATGAATGAAGGAATCGTGACTGTAAATGCAGCTGGGAAAGTGACATTAATCAACCAAAGGGCAGGATCCCTGCTGGATGTTACGGACTCACCCGCAGGGCATTCTGTACATACTATCGTCCCTGGTCTGAAACTCGGAGATGTCCTTGCTGGTGGAGAGCCTGTGTTGAATCGTGAGATCCGGGCTGGGATGAAGCTTCTTCTTGTTACATGTATTCCGATCCAAGTGGAGGATCGATATGAAGGAGCCGTTTTGATCTTTCAGGATCGGACCGAAGTGACCCGGCTCGCTGAAGAACTGACAGGTGTGAAAGCTTTTGTGGATGCCCTGCGGGTACAAAACCACGAACATCGCAATAAGCTTCATACCATCGCCGGTATGATTCAGCTGGAACAGAACGATGCAGCCCTGCAGTATGTATTTGACACCTCAGAAAAACAGGAGAAGCTGTCACGTTCCCTTCTGGCCACCTTCCAGGATTACAGCATCGCCGGCCTCCTTCTGAGTAAAATTTCCAGAGGCAGGGAATTAGGGGTTGATGTTTCGGTAGAGGAAGAAAGCGGATTGATGGTATTTCCGCCGCTCTGGGACCATCATGATCTGGTGCTTATATTGGGAAATCTGATTGAAAATGCCTTTCACTCCTTTGAAGGGATCCAACAGGATGAAAAAACGATCCGGGTATCAGTTATACAGGACGACGAAACGTGCTCCATCATCGTTGAAGATAACGGGATGGGGATAAGTCCCTCGGTCAGCCGGCAGATGTATAAAAAAGGCTTTTCTACGAAAGGAGATCAGGGGTCCGGCATAGGATTGTATCTTGTTAAAAATCTCGTGGATCAGGCCATGGGTAAAATAACGGTGAAATCGGCGGAGGGACAGGGAACAACCATCATCATTGATGTACCACTTATCATCGAGGAGGGACAGGATGAGCAGACCGTTAGAAACGCTTGAAGTTCTTTTAATTGAAGATGACCCAATGGTTCAGGAAGTCAACCGGCAGTTCATTGAAAGGGTGCCTTCTTACAAGGTGCAGGCCATTGCTTCCAATGGAAGAGAGGGAGTTGAACTGGCCTCCCGGCATACCCCTCAGCTGATTGTCATCGATGTGTACATGCCCGAACTGGACGGAGTAGAGACGTTGAAAAAGCTCCGTGCGAACGGTGTTCAAGCGGATGTGATTGCTATTACGGCTTCCAAAGAGAAAGAAACCATCCGCACGATGTATCAGTACGGAGTGATTGACTACATCATCAAGCCATTCAAATTCGAACGGCTGCAGCACGCACTGGAAAAGTACAGAACGTACCGGACGGCTGTGATTGGAAATGGGGAGCTCAGCCAGACTCAGCTGGATGAGCTGTTTGGATCGGCTGTCCCAGCAGAGAATAAGGTGCTTCCTAAAGGATTGAATGAGCAGACACTGAAACAAGTGGTCCATGTATTGACATCCTCCCCGCACCCTCTGTCGGCAGAGGAAGCGGCTGAAGCGATCGGGGCAGCCCGTGTCACGGCAAGAAGGTATCTGGAATATCTTCAGAAAGAAGGCTCGGTCATCATTGATATTCAATATGGAACGGTAGGCCGTCCGGTAAACCGCTATCGGATAAGATCTTGACTCTCTCCTCATAGGCAGGGGAGTTTTTTTATGAACAAAAAGACCAAAATGTTCATTATGTCCGTAATGTTCTCAATCTGATTTGTAAGCGTTATCATTATTTTTAGAATATTACGAATTGGAGGCAATTCTATGATGAAGCGTGTTTTTCTTATATCTGTACTGATTCTTACGGCATTTTTAGCGGCCTGCGGAGGCAGCGGAGATTCTGAAGAGGCATCCGGGTCCGGTGAATCAGGTTCAGAATCGATTGTATTAGGCACAGGTGGTACATCAGGAACTTATTATCCCATTGGCGGAGCGGTCAAACCCGTATTTGAGGAAAGTGAAAATGTGGACAATGTCACCGTGGAATCAACTGGGGCTTCTGTCGCGAACATCCAGAATATTAAAGATGGTTTGAATCAGATGGCCATCATTATGAGTGATGTCGGTTATGATGCAATAGAAGGGCAGGGACAGTTTGATGGAAATGCGGTTGACGTTCAAGCGATGGCAGGAATGTACCAGAATGTTGTCCAGATTGTCGCTTTAAAAGACAGTGGGATTACGTCTGTGGCTGATTTGAAAGGCAAGAAAGTCGGAGTTGGAAAAGTCGGTTCCGGCGTAGAGCAGAGTGCGAAGAAAGTGCTGGAGGCAGAGGATATTACCTATGATGATCTTTCCAAAGTGACGCATACCGGCTATGCCGACAGCGTGCAGGAAATGAAGAATGGAAACTTGGATGCTGCCTTCTTCACATCAGGGGTACCGAACAGTAATATTACCGATTTGATGCAGCAGTCAGATATCCAGTTTGTCGAAATCAGCGGGGAGACAGCCAAGACGCTGATGGACAAGTATCCGTTCTATAAGGCGAATACGATAGAGGCCGGTAATGAAGCGGCGTATGATCTTGATGAAGCAGTGGAAACCGTTGGTATTCAGAACATGATTATCGTGTCCAAAGATTTGAGTGAAGACGTCGTTTACGACATGACCAAACGGTATTACGAGTATTTAGGAACAGAAGAAGTTTCCGTTGGAGCGTTAAAACAGCTGGACAGAGATGACATTGCGAAAGGCCTGATTGCTCCGCTGCATCCAGGTGCGGAGAAATTCTATGAGGAACAGGGAATTTTAGAGTAAAGGAGAGGGGCATCGTTGATCCGGTGCCCTTTACTACGATGAGAATTTTCTATATGTTTCTAATCGGTTTATCAGCCGTTTCTCTTTTTACAGTCTTTTTTTCTTTGGAAGCGCTGACTTTAAACAAAGAAGGAAAGATCACAGCTGTACACCTTACAGATTCGGAGCAGACGTTACGCATCCGCTGGGAGCATTCGGTTGAAAAAGAAGATTGGGAAGAAGTATTTATTGTCCAGGATGGGAAGATCACCCTGACAGAAACACGCTTTAAAACTTTTGGGGCAGGCGTCCCCCACAATACAGGGGAAGATACGTATGTCCAGGACGGGTGGGTGTATATGACAGGCATTCACCAGCCGGTCGGAAGCGAGCTGGTCGTCCGTACAGGGGAAGCAACCGAACACCGCCTTTTCTATGGAAAGGATATCACGTACCAGCTGGCTGAAAAGAAGGCATATCAGGTTGCTGTCCGTCGTATGCCCGTATGGAAGTATATTGTTTTGAAAGGACAGGGGTGGAAGGGAGAGGAATGATGATGAACAAACAGAACAGTGAAACGGCAGAAAAGTATGACAGGGAAAGTACAACGAGAACGGACTTTGTAAAGCCGATGGCGCTTGCGATTTCTGTCCTTGCGATTTCATTATCCTTATTTCATTTGTACACGTCCTATGCTGGTTCCCTTGTGGATGTAAAACAGAGGAGCATCCACTTGTATACATTAATGACGCTCGGATTTCTGCTGTATCCTCTGGTTAGAAAAAGGGGAAGCAGTAAAGTTCCGGTTTATGATTACATCACGGCCGGTCTCTCGGTATTTGCCGGCTTGTATATGTTTGTGACGGCCGAACGGATTATCCAATCCGGAGGGCAGATCAATGATATGGATTTCTACGCAGGGATTCTCATTCTGCTTCTTTTATTTGATATTACGAGAAGGGTGACGGGATGGGGGCTTACCCTTCTGGGACTCGGCTTTTTGGTTTATGGCTTTTATGTGAAATTGTCTGTCTATCCAGATCTGAACGGTGTCATTGTTACGAGTGTGGCGAAGCAGATCATTGCCCAGCTCGTCTTCATCACCGAAGGGGTGCTCGGAACAGCCATCGGTGTATCGGCCAGCTACATTATCCTGTTCATCTTATTCGGCGCTTTTCTAGCCCGGTCCGGTATGGGGCAGTTGTTTAATGATCTGGCCCTTGCCGTAGCCGGTCATACGAAAGGCGGCCCTGCCAAAGTGGCGGTCATCGCCAGTGGTTTTTTAGGATCCATTAATGGATCTGCGATTGCCAACGTCGTCACAACAGGAACGTTTACCATTCCTCTTATGAAAAAAATCGGCTATAAAAAGAACTTTGCCGGTGCTGTGGAATCCGCGGCCAGTGTAGGTGGACAGATCCTTCCTCCGATCATGGGGGCTGCTGCTTTTATTATGGCGGAGAATTTGAACGTTCCCTACACAAAAATCATTCTTGCAGGAATCATTCCTGCCCTCTTGTTCTATGTAGGGATTTTACTTCAGGTTCATTTCCGGGCGGCAAAACGGGGGCTGCAGGGGCTGCCTAAAAGTGAACTGCCGTCTGTGAAGGAAGTCATCGCTGAACGCGGACACTTAATCATTCCGATGCTCACTCTGCTTTATTTGTTGTTTTCCGGGAAAACCCCGTTTTATGCAGCGTTTTGGTCGATCATTGCCACTGTCGTCATTGCCGGGACGAGCCGGATGATTCCTATTATCCTTGGAATCTCTATGTTTCTCATCTTCCAGCCGCAGCTGTCTGCGGTTCTGTCCGGAAGCACCGTACCGAATGTGCGGAGTGATTGGTGGGAGCTGCTGCTTATTGTAGCCGTTCCACTTGCTATTAATCTATGGAGGAAGCGTCTCCGGATCAAAGGGGATGAAGTAGGCGTGGTTGATTGCTTGAAAGCTTTGGAGGAAGGCGCGAAAACAACGGTGCCTGTTGCAATAGCCTGTGGAGCGGTAGGAATCGTTGTAGGGATTGCCTCTTTAACAGGGGTAGCCCTGGAAATTGCCAACAGTATCGTAAGTATCGGAAGTGCGGTGAACAGTCCGCTGATCCAGCTGATCATTACGCTGGTGCTTACGATGATCACGTCGATTATTTTAGGTATGGGACTTCCAAGTATTCCGACGTATATCATCACAAGTACGATGGCTGCGCCTATTCTTCTCCAGCTTCCGCTTTATAGAGAGCTGGCAGGATCGACGGAAACGGCGACGTTTGTTGCCCATATGTTCGTATTTTATTTCGGTATCTTTGCCAACATTACTCCACCTGTCGCTCTGGCGGCCTTTGCCGGAGCCGGAGTCGCAGGCGGTGATCCGAACAAAACCGGTTTCCAAGCCATGAAGCTGGCGATTGCCGGATTTATCGTGCCCTTCATGTTTGTATTTTCGCACGAAATGCTGATGATCGATGCGACGATCATGAACATCATGACGATTACTGTTACGTCACTCATCGGCGTTTTCCTCCTGTCCATCATGACAGAGGGATACTTGAAGACGAAGGTTTCCACCGGCTATCGTTTTCTTGCCGGAGCAGGCGCTCTGCTGCTGATTTATCCAGGGTTATGGACCGACTTTATTGGACTGGCTGCCTTTGTGGTCATCCTTCTATTCAACCTTAGACAGACGAATGGAGTCAGTGAGCAGAGGTCTGCTCTTTAAAAATTGGCTCTGTTATTGCTTGGTGTTGTTATGTAACATGTGAGCTCAGATCACCCTTTTCTGTCATGGGATTTGTAGGAGGCGGCCTTGGGAATGACTCCCTTTCCGTGGGGTACCGTGAGCCCCCGGAGAACGAAGTTCGAGGAGGCTCATCGTTCCCCGCGGAAAGCGGACGGTTTTCCCTGCCATCCCACGCTCTGAGTAATAACGGACCGGACCCCTGATTCCAGACGGAGACGATTTAGTAATCGTTTAAAATATCAACAACAGACTTTAACAGAGCTGAAAAATTAAAGCATTTCGACCCCTGGCGAGATTCAAAAATCACGTCAGGGGATTTTGGTTTAAAGGCCTCTTCCAGACAAATCAATTGACTGTCCGGTTATAGAGGAGTAGTTTAGACAGCACGCTCATCTGGTTAGGTGAGTCCAAGGAATTGGGCCGCAGACGGTCCCGGCGTTTCACCGTTTCCTGGACAGGGAAGAGCCGGGGCATAACAGCCTGTACAAGAAGGTCGTTTGACTGCTCAACATTCAAAAGGAGACGTTTATGATGGAAAACTATCAAGAACTGGTACAGAAGCAGAAATCCTTTTTCCGTAGTGGAAAGACGAAGGAAACGGCTTTTCGTAAAGAAGCTTTAACAACAATTAAAGAATATATGACCTCTCACCAACAGGATATCATCGATGCAGTGAAGGCGGATTTAAATAAGCCGGAGGAAGAGACTAACCGTGCAGAAATCGGTCTTGTACTGGCAGAAATTGATTTTATGCTTGAGAATCTGGATACATGGTCGGCCGCGCAGGAAGTTCCGACTCCTGAAGCTCATGGCGAAGCCAAAAGCTTTATCCAGCCTGAGCCTTATGGTTCCACCCTGGTGATCTCTCCGTGGAACTACCCCGTACAGCTGGCTGTGGCCCCACTTGTCGGAGCCATTGCAGCAGGAAACACGGCTGTATTGAAGCCGTCTGAGTTAACGCCGAACACATCCAGCCTGCTGGCCGGCATGATTAATGAAAACTTCAAGGAAAAATACATCCATGTAGTCGAAGGGGAAGTAGAGACAAGTACGGCCCTGCTTAAAGAAAATTTCGACTACATCTTCTTCACGGGTAGTACAGGCGTCGGTCGTATCGTAGCCGAAGCTGCCGCGAAGACCTTAACACCAACGACCCTTGAGCTGGGAGGTAAGAGTCCAGCGATTGTTCACAAGGACGCTGATCTGGATCAGGCAGCTGCCCGTATTGCTGGAGGTAAATTCATGAACGCCGGGCAAACCTGTGTGGCTCCTGATTATGTTCTAGCCCACAGCGATGTAAAAGAGGCATTGATGCAGAAAATCAAAGAAGCGAAAACGAACACGTATGGCGATGTGGTTCCGGCTGATGCGTATCCTCACGTAGTTAGCGGAAAGCACTTCGATCGTCTCAAAAACTTCTTGGATAACGGCGAACTTTACATGGGCGGACGTACGGATAAGGAGAACTTATTTATTGAGCCGACGCTTCTTGATCAAATTACCTGGGAGGACGATGTGATGCAGGACGAAATATTCGGTCCGATTCTTCCTGTGCTCACATTTGATGAAGTATCTGAAGCTGTTGAAGCGGTCATGGACCGTCCGAAACCGCTGGCCCTCTATTTGTTTACAGAAGACGAGGAAGTCCAGAACGAGGTCTTCACGAACATCTCCTTTGGTGGAGGTGCGATTAACGATACGATCAACCATATGACAACCCACTACCTCCCATTTGGTGGTGTAGGAAACAGTGGGATGGGAGCTTATCACGGCAAAGCAAGCTTTGATACTTTCACACACTTCAAGAGTGTTTTGAAACGATGAAAAAATATTCCTCTACGAAAAGAGCTGCTCCGGTTTACTTCCGGAAGCAGCTCTTTTTTTATTCAATAGAGATGGAATAGGCTTCAAGCACCGTGTGTGGTACAAAGAAGCGGGCGGTTTTCAGCGGATCCACGACCTGACTGACCTGTACCTGCCCGGCAGCACTCATCAGCATCGTCAGTTCTGATAAAGAAAGGTCTGTCTGCGGCTGGAGGAAATCAATCATCAGCTCAACCGCAGTGTCTACAGCTTCATCCAGCGTGTCTTTAGAGACAAGAATACTCAGTCCATCCTCATTTTTCAGGAAAGGGAAAGGAAGTGGCCGGCTTTTGATAACCGCTACATGGATCGAAACTTCGGCCGGAATTTCCACACCGGAGACACTGATTTCTCCGTCTCCCATGGCTGCGTGAAGATCCCCCAGAGAAAGAAGGGCCCCTTTATGAAAAACAGGGAAGTAGAGAGAAGATCCTGTCGTCACTTCTTTTGTATCCATATTTCCTCCGTGGGCGCCTGGTGTGCCACAGGACACGGCATCACCCTCAGGTGCCACTCCAATCACCCCGATCATAGGGTTAACCGGAAGAGATACATCCTTATTGAAAACAGCTTTTCCGTCTTCGACAGGAATGATTTTTGCCTGGAATGTCTCCATCCGGTGCCCCATCACTCCAAGGTCAGGACCAGTGACCATCACTCCGCTGTCTCCTAATTGAATATCCTGAATCGTGACTTTCAATGTATCTCCGGGCTCTGCTTCTTCAATGTAGACAGGACCTGTAGCGGGGTTGATCCGGTTCCAGTCCACCGCATCGATTTCGGTATCCTCCGACTGGATCTGACCTTCGAAGCAGTCGTGTGTATGCACCTGAATCGTTGTGCCTGATGAAACGTGTAAGGCAGGCGGATGTTCCTTGTCCATCGCATAGATGAAATGTTCCTTGGATAAAGTGACTGTCATAGGCTTTTCCTCCTTTTGTTGCCGTACATCAATAGATTATGACTCTTCAGTATCGAAGACTTGGACCCCTCTCTTCTGATGAGAGCTCCCGCCCATTCTTATGAAAGAGGCTCCCTTAATGGGAGCCTCCGATTGGTCAGCCTGTGATTCCTACTTCGTCCAGTCCATAAGCAGCAGCTGCTGCTTCAGGGCTGTCTTCCCCGTATAAATCGACCGCTGATTGAATGATCACTTCACGTGCATGGTCAAAGTCCGAATCAGGCATCAGGTATACTGTAAGCGCTCGGTAATAAATATGGCCGAGTTTATCTTTACCGATCTTTTCACCTGTCAGGTAGGCGGCATGGTTGATGATGGAGGAGTTGATGTGAACGCCGCCATTGTCCAGTTCGATAGGCAGGTCATAATACTCGTCCATATGGGAAGGGTACATGCCGTTTCCATCTCCGTAAGAGACATAATCTGCCCCGACAGGAAACTTACTCGGATTGCTCAAACTGCGTAGGGCTGTCCGGCCTTCTGATTTCGCCCCGGCTCCCATAATATCTTCACCCATTTCCCAGTCCTCTTCATCAACCAAGGCTCCGAAAATGTCGGAGAAGGCTTCATTCAAAGCACCAGATTGGAAGCGGTACTTCAACCCTGCTGAGAACGTCGTCACTCCGTGGGTCATTTCGTGGGCAGCAACGTCAAGACCTGCGGATAGTGGGATGAAGAAATCCCCGTCGCCGTCCCCGTAGGTCATCTGCTGACCATTCCAGAAGGCATTGTTGTAATCCTCTCCAAAGTGGACGGTGGACACAATCGGCATGCCTTCCCCGTCAATAGAGTTCCGGTCGTGTTCATCCTTGAAGTATTTATAGACTTCTTCAGAATTGTAATGCGCATCTGCTGCCGGACGTTCATAGCTTGTCCGGAAAGCAGCATCAGAGGATGAGAAGAGCTTTCCTGGAAGCACATATTGATTTTCAGCATCGAGCGTATAGATGCCGTCCAGGTCCTTATGGGACTGATCAAGCAGGTAGTAATCGCGCCCCTGGGTGCTCATGTCCTTGGAAATGTGAAGTGTCTTGTAATCGCCAAGCACCCCGATACCGAAGCCGCGGGATGTTTTATAGCTGGCATGCATGATCGTATTGTACTGATCGATGACTTTCCCCGTTTCTGCATCCACATAGACAAACCAGTTGCCCGGCGTTTCTCCGAGGAAGTTGACGTTTACTTTATAAGCCAGGTGATTTTCGCCGTTGAATGGATAAATGACAAGCTCTGAAGTTGGGGATTCCACTAGTTCATCAGGTGCCGTAACCGCTTTCTTAGCGGTGGTGATACTTTTTGATTTTGTTATGGATGGCTTTGTCGACATGGTGGACTTTTCTATAGAAGTGTTGAACTGTCCATTCACAGCTTCCACTTTCTCGTCTTCGCTGTAATGCACCTTAACGAGATGTCCCTCGACCGGAACACCGTTTTTTGTCTGCTGCAGGGTAACGTGGGTCATTCCGAGATCATCGGTTTTCAAATCGGTCTGTTTGAGGCTCTTGTCCGGATTGGAAATGTTATACGTCTTTTTGTTTTTCTTCAAGTGCTCCTGGGCGGACTTTTCCGTGGCACTTGAGGACGTCTGTGTCTTTTCTTTGTTGAAAAAAGGCTTGTTCTGCTGGTTATGTACAATCTGCTGTTGAACCTGTGTCTGGTCTGATGTACTGACGGCATGCGTCTGGGGTGCTGATGTTCCCATAAACAAGGCGGACGATAAGACGGCTACTGGAATGACGTACTTCTTTTTCATAATCAACCTCCTATCAAGAATACAACCAATTATAGGAAAAAATAGGTAAAAAAGACAGAGTCGTTTGAACTGTTTATCTTTTCTGAAAATTATGCAGAAATAACAAGAATCGTGACTATTTACGCAGGTAAGAAGTGAAGGGGGCTGGTCATTTGAGGCGGTGGTTTCACGAATAAAGAGTGGGGGAAAAGTCCGCTGCTCCTTATAGGAACGAGCGGTGCATTTGTAAAAGGAGACATTGTAAAACCCGTGCTGTGTTCCCAGCACGGGTTTATGGTTAGCATTTATTGTCTTTTCTTAGGCGTGGGCAATTTCTCTTAAAGCTTCCAGCACAGGTGTGTAGGAGTAGCCGAGATCACGAGCAACCGCTTCGTACGTCAAATGACCGTTCGCTGTGTTGACACCCTCTTCGATGGCTTTGTTGTCACTGACTGCGGCGGTAACTCCTTTGTTCGCAATCTGCAGCGCGTAAGGAATGGTGACATTCGTCAAACCGATGGTTGCCGTGCGAGGGACAGCTCCCGGAATGTTGGCAACAGCATAGTGAAGAACCCCGTGTTTTTCATAAATCGGATCATCGTGAGTCGTAATGTGATCCACTGTTTCAAAGTTTCCTCCTTGATCGATGGCGACGTCAACGATGACGGAACCTTCTTTCATGGATTTCACCATATCTTCAGAAACGAGTTTCGGTGCTTTAGCTCCTGGGATAAGAACCGCGCCGATGACAAGGTCTGCATCTTTCACAGATTCAGCAATGTTATACGGGTTGGACATCAATGTCTGGATATCGGAACCGAACTGATCATCCAGTTCGCGCAGGCGTGTCGGGTTAAGGTCAAGAATCGTCACCTGAGCACCAAGGCCGATCGCAATCTTCGCAGCATTCGTACCAACGATTCCGCCGCCGATGATCACTACTTTACCTCGGGAAACGCCTGGAACACCGCTCAATAGAATGCCCATGCCGCCGTAGGATTTCTCCAGATACTGAGCACCGATCTGGGTAGCCATCCGACCGGCTACTTCACTCATTGGTGTAAGCAGAGGAAGTTTCTGATCAGCAGAAACGGTTTCGTAAGCGATCGCCGTTACTTCATTTTCCACAAGCGCTTTCGTCAATTCAGGCTCTGCCGCCAGGTGAAGGTAGGTGAAAAGGACCAACCCTTTACGGAAATACGGATATTCTGAAGCTAGAGGTTCTTTAACTTTCATAACCATTTCAGAAGCAGCCCACAGTTCTGAAGCGCTTTCAATAAGCTCAGCACCAGAAGCTTGATATTCTTCGTTCGTGAAGTTACTGCCAAGACCGGCATCGGCTTCAATGTATACTTTATGTCCTGCTTTTGTAAGGTTTACAACCCCTGATGGTGTAATAGCTACACGGTTTTCATTGTTTTTAATTTCTTTCGGTACTCCGATAATCATAAGAAAATGACCACCTTTCAGAACAATTTGTAAGAAAAGTATAGCCTGGGAAATGAGTTTTTTGTTTAGCAGAAAGTGAGAAAATAAAGAAGAGGATTTGTGAAAAATCACAAATCCTCTTTTTCTTTTTCATCGATTAACAAATCTATGAACAGCATCATTTTCTGACTGGCATTTTTAAAGTCGATACCACCGATTTCCCGGATCCTTTTCAGCCGGTAATTCAACGTGTTGGTGTGAATATGCATGTTTTCGGCTGCTTTATGGGCATTGCTGTTATGAGCAAGGAACACCTTCAATGTTTCGAGCAGGGCCGCCCGGTTATCTTCATCATACGCCTTGATTTTACGGAGGGCATCATTATGGTAATGTTCCTTCCTCTGCAGATCGGCAATTTCGTTAATGAACTGATAGATGCCGAGGTCCTGGTAGTGATCCACTTCCGCAAGGGCTTTCGGGAATTGATCCTTCAACTCAAGCACTTTAAGGGCCTGTTTGTAACTCGAGTGGATCAGCGACGGTGTATGGTAGACGAGGCCGACAGCTCCCTTTAAATCATCGAAGTTCAGCCGTTCTTTCATTTTCTGGGTGAAGTCGTTCAGAAAAGCACGGCTCAAGTGGTCCGCCTCTTCTTTAGGATCTGTCCGTACAAGCAGGATCAGCTGATGATCGTCAAAAATCCGGCTGACAATCCTAGTCTGGTACAGTGTTTCTGATAAATAATAGGCCTGACGTTCGACAGACTGACTGAGGTCTTCCGTGAATTCGAAGACAGCTACACAAAGCTGGCCCTGAAGATTCATTTGATGTTTTTTTCCCAGTCGTTTGATATCGGAGGAGTTTTCCAAAGAGCCGGTTAACAGCTGCCAGAAAAACTCTTTTTGGTTTTCTTCGGATTTCTTTTTCTTCGCCTGCTGGCGGAGCAGATGCTGACTTACGATACGGGCGGCATCTTCAATCGTCTGAAGATGTTCTTCCGTGATCGTCAATTCCGCGGTCTGTGCCCAGATGAAGCCGAGGATGTCCTCTTTATGCCTGACGGATACGGCAAGCCTGCGGCCGAGGCCGATGTCTTCAATCGGAGGGACGATGACCGGGCGTCCGCTTTCAAAAAGCCTTGCCATAATGCCGTGCTTCCATAAGCCGTTGACAACACTTTCCGGCACTTTCCGGCGCATGATTGTAGCCGTTCTGGCATCATCCACACGTTCTTCATGTTTGCTGTAGGAAACAATCTGGTGATTGGCATCTTCGATTGTAACGGGGCAGCCAAGGCTTTCGGCGATTCGATCGGCTAATCCTTCGGGAGAATCAATCAGATCGTTCAATGTTTTAGGGATACGTGGTGATGGACTCATAGACGTTCTCCTTCTTTCAATCATTACCTCTATTCTATCATGGTTTTTCGTATGCAGACATGACCATTTTCTCTTGCTTATCTTGTGTATTTATACGAAGATGGAAAGGTCTGTTTGTGTAAAACCACAAAAGTTGGAGGGCGGATTATAAAAACAACAAGAATTTTTACATAAGGAGGAGCAGGATGAGTAGAATTTTTAAGATGGCCAGTGCATTTATCGGAATTATTGTAGGAGCAGGTTTTGCTTCCGGCCAGGAAGTGTTGTTGTATTTCACCAGTTACGGACATATGGGTACCGCAGGAGCCGTACTGGCCACAGCCTTCTTCGCCTACATGGGCATGATGCTGACAAAGCTCGGCACCCGGATGAAAGCCGAATCTCATAAAGAAGCCATCCACCGTGTGAGCGGCTGGCGCTGGCTGGGATGGACCGTCGACGCGGTTATCATTTTCACGTTATTCGGCGTAGGCGTTGTCATGATTGCCGGTGCAGGTTCGATTCCAAGTCAGCAGTTCGGAATCCCAGCGATTACAGGTATCATTTTCATGTGCGTCATCGTGACGGCGGCCCTATTGCTGAATGTCGACAAAGTGGTAAAGATTATTGGCAGTATCACTCCGTTTTTAATACTGACTGTCGTGCTCATTTCCATCTATAGTGTGGTGTCGATGGATAAAAGCTTTGCTGTATTGGAAGCGACCGCCCTGAAGCAGCCGAGTGACTTTTCCTATTGGTTCATTTCTGCCATGAATTATGTGTCCTTTAATATCGCTGTCGGTGCTTCGATGGCGCTGTTGATGGGTGGGAATGAAACAGATGAAAAAACCTCTGCGCTTGGCGGATTTTTTGGCGGACTCGGTCTCGGTCTGATGATCGTGCTCAGCCATCTTGCCATTTTTTCGAGAGTCGATTCCATTGCGGGGTACGACATGCCGCTACTGGCTTTAGTGGACGAATTGTCGCCGGTGCTCGGGGCTTTTTATTCCATTGTTTTATTTGGAATGGTATTCAACACCGCGGTCAGCATGTTCTTCTCTTTCGCTGCACGATTTACAACATTGGGGACAGCCCGGCATAAAAAGTTCGTTCTAATCATGATTGCGGCTGCTTTCGGATTGAGCTTCCTCGGATTTACCGATCTCGTTTCCTTGTTCTATCCTCTCATTGGAAATATGGGCCTCTTTTTAATTGCGGCCCTCCTTGTTGCTCCGTTCCGGTTGAGGGCGGAAGAAAGGAAGAACAGTAAACGCGCAGGATAACAAAGGCAGCCCGGACTACAAACAGTCCGGGTTTTTCTTTTTCTTGAAATATAATTACGAATTTTCTAACATTTTATTGACATGAAAATTCATACGCTCTATAATGAGTTCAACAAGGTTTGGGAGGAAGCCCATGACGTACATCATAGGTATTGACGGTGGAGGAACCAAGACGACCTGTCTGTTCTTGAAAGCGGACGAAAAGGCGTATCCCGAGCGGCCGCTGATCGTGAAAGGGCCGGGGACAAACCCACACGTCGTTGGTTTTGAGGAAGCCGGCAGAAGACTGGAGAACCTGATCCGGCACGGAATGAAGACGTTCTCCCTTGCACCGGACGAAATATCCGGAGCAGGAATGGGGCTGGCAGGCGTCGGCAGGCGGGATGAGGTCGAACAGATGGCTGGTACGGTGCGTACAATTTTTTTTAACCTAAATTTTTCAGAAAATTTAAACTTGTGTATCACATCCGATGTGCATGCGGCGTTGAAGGGATCGCTGGCCCCAGGCGTAGAAGAGGGGATGCTGCTGATTTCCGGTACGGGATCCAATGCTGTTGGAATAACAGCGGCGGGGAAAGTTGTGACATGCGGGGGATGGGGACATCTAATTGGAGATGAAGGCAGCGGTTATCACCTTTCTTTGAAAGCGTTATCAAAAGTGGCCAAAGCAGCAGATGGGCGCGGGGAACCTACACAAATGACTTCTTATATTCTGCGTGCTTGCGGTTTAGAGCGACCGGAACAGTTGATTCGGTATATGTATGATCGTCCTTTTGAGAAGAAGGAAGTCGCTGCCTTTGCTCCTTGCATCATCGAAGCCTCTGAACAGGGCGATAAGGCAGCGGTGGATCTGCTGAAGGAAGCGGCGGAAGAGCTGGTGCTTCATATTGAAAGTCTCGTTAAGCAGGGAGTGGATCCGGAAGCGCCTGTTTCAGCAGCGGGTTCCATCCTTACATACTCCCAGGTTCTACGAAATCATGTTGGAAAACTGTTGGAAGACAGGCAGTTCGGTCCCTTGACCGATCCTTACGCTCCACCGGAATATGGAGCGGCTTTACTTGGCAGAGCAGCCGGAATGGAAAAAGAAAGGTGATGGACTCATGACAGATTCCCTTACATTTTTAACGACGGAACAGAGGAACGCACGGACGATACATATGGACGAGATGACAACAATAGAAATGCTGACGGTGATGAATGACGAAGATCATAAAGCAGCGGAGGCTGTGAAAAACGTACTGCCGGCGATTACAAAAGCTGTCAATCACATCGCAGAAGCCTTGAAAAACGGAGGCCGCTTATTTTACGTCGGCGCAGGAACGAGTGGCAGACTCGGCGTACTTGATGCATCGGAGTGTCCGCCGACATTTATGGTCGACCCCTCGCTTGTGCAGGCAGTGATGGCCGGAGGCGGCCGGGCGTTTACAGAAGCAAAGGAAAACTCCGAAGATAACGAGAATCAGGGCCGGGAAGATTTGAAGGCCCGCGGGTTCAGCAAAAAAGATGTCGTTGTCGGGATTACCGCCAGCGGCCGGACCCCTTATCCTATCGGAGCGCTGACTTATGCCGGGGAGATCGGCGCTTTTACAATCTCTCTCTCCTGTAATGATAAGTCCGAAATCAGTGGGAAGGCCGAATGCCCGATCGAAGTCATCGTCGGACCAGAAGTATTGACAGGCTCCACCCGTTTGAAGTCAGCGACGGCCCATAAGATGGTGTTGAACATGCTGAGCACAGCGGTGATGGTCAAGCTTGGAAAGGTGTATGAAAACCTGATGGTGGATGTGCATGCAAACAACTACAAACTGCGGGAGCGGGCCAAAAGCATTTTAATGGAAGCGGCCGGAACTTCCTATGAGGAAGCGGAAGAAGCTCTGCAGAAAGCGCAGCATCAGGTGAAACCTGCCATTGTTATGTTGAAAAAGAAGGTGTCCTTTC
Organism: Halobacillus sp. ABH2_015; assembly: GCF_056158945.1. Lineage (NCBI taxonomy): Bacteria > Bacillati > Bacillota > Bacilli > Caryophanales > Bacillaceae > Halobacillus > Halobacillus sp. ABH2_015. Next base: position 2,771,444 of record NZ_JBSWUG010000002.1, on the reverse strand, counting down.
AGGAAGCCAAACGTCTCCTCGATACTTGTGACGGGCAGCTCCGGGATGCGGTGAAAGCGAAAACTTAATTTGAAGACCACACGTTGGTTTCAAATACATGATTTCAATCAAAAAAGGGGGAGCTTATGTTGAGTTTATGGAGGAAAACATCAGCTTGGTTGATTGCCGCCGTTTTATTTGGTTTTCTTTTGCTCGTCGGTTGTGCGCCCGGAGCAGGAACAGAAGAGACAGATAGTGAGGGCACCGAAGAGGAGTCTTCTTCAGAGAACAGCGGAGAAGAATCCGGAGAGGTTTCAGGAGAACTTGAAATTCAGTATTTTGTCGGTGGTTACGGAGATTCCTGGTGGAAAGAGGTTATCGGTGATTTCCAGGAGGAGTATCCGGATGTCACGATTACGGAGCATGCCGGTCCGAATATTAACGAAGAAATGCGTTCCCGCTGGGTCTCGGACGATCCGCCTGATGTCGTTTACATCGATGGAGCAGGATCCAGTGAAACTCAAATGGTGGAAGACGGACAGTTGATGGACTTGACCGACTGGATGGAAGGTGTCGAGCTTGAGGATGGTACGGCTTTGAGCGAGAGCTTTATCGTCGATCCGGCTGATTACGATGGCAGCGTATACAGCCTGCCGCTTGTTTTTGATACATGGGGCACGTGGTATGACAATGCCTGGTTTGAAGAAAAAGGCTGGGAAGTTCCAAAAGATTTTCCTGGATTTATGGACACGATGGGGCAGATCAAGGACGAAGAGGGCATCGCTCCTTTTGTCACCACTGGTCAATACCCGTATTACTTCCTGCGCGGTGTGCTGTATCCCGCCTTTGGTGCAGCCGGCGGGGATGAGCTTTTGACGGATGTGATTAAAGGTAAGGAAGGAGCCTGGACGAGCGATCCGGTTCTTGAGGTTATGAAAAAAGTCGAGCAGATGCAGGCAGAAGGCATGATTGATGACGGGTTCGGTGCTTTGAACCATACGCAGTCCCAGATGAACTTCCTTCTTCATGACAATGCGTTCATTCCTGTCGGGTTCTGGCTGCCTAACGAAATGGCCAACGATACACCGGATGACTTCGAGTATGGATTCGTTCCATCACCGATGCAGGATGAAGGAGAGCCTTATGCCATCGTTCCTGATCTTCGTCCGCTGGCGATTGCTGAAAAAGCAGAAAACAAGGAAGCAGCAAAAGCGTTCGTCGAGTTTGTTTTCACGAAAGAGTATGCGAAGAGCTTCTCTGAACATACCGGAGCGATCATGAACCTGCAGGGTGTTGATCTGTCTTCCAGTGAAGAAGTACCTTCCTTCTTGATCGAAGCGAATGAAATGATCAATGATCCGGAACAGGTGCAGATTCATCAGAAGCCCCACCCAATGAGTTCAGAGCTGGAAACGCCGATCAGCAACTCTCTCGTTTCCCTCATGCTTGGAAACATTACAGCAGAGGAATTTGTGGAGGAGGCTGAAAAAGCCGCAGCTGAATACCGCAGCAGTTTAGAGTAGGCTTACATGGAAGGAGGAATGGGAAGGCTCTTGTCTTCACATTCCTTTTTTCATAACCATACAGAAAGAGAGGGAAGTATGATGGTCCAATCGCGCAGGCAGAGGAATCTATTTCTCGCATTTTGTCTTGTTCCTACGTTTATCCTGTTTTCTGTTTTCACCCTTTATCCGTTGTTCAACGGCCTTTATTATTCATTCTTTGAGTGGTCCGGTGCGTCGTCGCTGGCGAAATTTGTCGGGTTTGATAACTACCGCCGGCTGTTCAGTGACGAGATCATCCCCAGAACCATCCTTCACGATTATTTCCTTGTTGTGACCAAAGTGGTCGGGATCATGATTTTGTCGACATTTTTTGCCGTCGCTTTGACACAGCTGAAAATTAAAGAAGCCCCTTTCTACCGCATCGTCTTCTTCTTTCCCAACATTATGTCGGTGGTGGTCATCGGTATCTTATGGATGTTCATCTATAATCCGAGTCTTGGTCTTGTCAACTCCGGTCTTGAGCTGATCGGCTTGGAAAGCTGGACGAAGCCGTGGCTCGGCAGTGAGGACTGGGCGCTTCCAAGCCTTGTACTTCCTTCTGTCTGGGCAGGGATCGGTTTGTTCATGCTCATGCTGATGGGCGGGATTTCCAACATTTCGAAAAGCTATTATGAAGCCGCTGAGATCGACGGTGCGACAGAGTGGCAGCAGTTTTGGAAAGTGACCCTGCCGCTCATCTGGCCGCAGATTAAGATCAGCATTCTGTACATCATCATTACGACATTGAATGGTTCCTTCATCATTGTCCAGGTTATGACAAAGGGTGGGCCGAACAATTCGACCCATGTGATGGGATCGTATTTATATGAACAGGCGTTTGTGAAGTACAATTTCGGCTATGGCGCAACGATTGGTGTGATGATTTTAATTCTATCGTTGGTCACGGTTCTTATTATGCAGTTTTTCATGAGAAGGGAAAAAGTGGAATATTAACAGACAGGAGGGGAATGGAGTGCAGACAGGAAAATTCTTTTCACGTACCATCGTTCGAATTCCTTTGATCATCTGGACACTCGCTGTCCTGTATCCGATCGTCTGGATGGTTCTGGGCGCGTTTAAATCGAACGCGGAAATTTACGCCAACCCGTGGGGGCTGCCGGAATCGTTCAGCTTTGCTAATTTTGTGGATGCCTGGAGCAACTACAATATCGACACGAGTGTTTTCAACAGCTTCATTGTGACAGGTCTCGGTGCCACGTTAACGCTGATGATGGCGATTCCTACATCCTACGCCCTGGAGCGTATGCGTTTCCGCGGCAACCGTCTGTTGTTTACGCTGTACATTTCTGCGATGATGATTCCAATGGTTCTCGGCTGGATCCCGCTCTTCTTTTTATTGATGCAGCTGAACCTACTGGATAACATTTTCGGATTGAGCATCGTCTATGCGGTAAGCCAGCTGCCTTTCAGCATTTTCGTACTGACGAGCTTTATGGCTACGATACCGAAGTCCCTGGAAGAAGCCGCAGCCATTGATGGAATGTCCCCGTATGGGATTCTATGGAAGGTGATTACTCCGCTCTCGACAACGGGTATCATTACCGTAACGATCATGAACATGATCCAGTTCTGGAATGAGTATTTTATGGCTTTGATCTTCCTTCAGACGGAAGAAAACTATACGCTGGCCCTGGCGATCGATTACATAAGCAATGAGACCCAGTACACCAATGCGTGGGGAACCTTATTTGCAAGCTTAGTGATTGCCATCGTTCCTGTCATCATCCTGTATGCGATTTTCCAGCGGCGCATCGTCAAAGGAATGACAGAAGGAGCTATTAAAGGATAAGAGTGGTGGAAGATATGAAAAATTCATTGAAAGGCGGGCTTGTCATTCTGAATGAAATGAAGGACAAGCTGCCCCCGTCAGAAAGAAAGATTGCCGAATTTATACTGGATCAGCCTCATGAAGCGATCCATTGTACGGCTACACAGCTCGGTGAACTGAGTTCCACCAGCAGTGCGGCTGTCATCCGTTTGTGTAAGTCCCTCGGGTTGAAGGGTCTGCAGGAGCTGAAGCTGCGCATTTCCGGAGACCTGCAGAAAAAGCCGGAGGCCCGCTTCCGGGATATCCAGCCAGGGGAACCCTCCGATTCGATTGTTGAAAAAGTGACCAACAACAGCCTGCAGGCGATCAAGGAAACGACGGAAATGGTCGATTACCGGACCCTGGAAAAAGCGGTGGACGTCTTGAAAAAAGCGGATACCATCCACTTCTTCGGTGTCGGGGCCTCCGGGATCATCGCCCAGGATGCCCAGCAGAAGTTCCTTCGGATGAACAAGGCGACGTCCGCATTTACGGATATGCACAATGCGGCGATGAACATTGCGAACGTAAAGGAAAATGATGTCGTCTTCGGCATTTCTTTTTCCGGTGAGACGTATGAAACGGCGAAAATCATGGAGATTGCCAAATACAAAGGGGCCAAAACGATCAGTCTCACCCGCTACGGGCATTCCCCTGTGACGGCCCATGCAGATGTGTCGCTGTATATTTCAGCCTCCAGGGAAATTCCCGCCCCATTCCGGAGCGGGGCGACCTCTTCAAGGCTGGCACAATTGCATATGATCGACATTCTGTTCGTTAATCTTGTCACAGACCAGTGGAATGAAGCGTCCGATTACTTTAATGAAATTACCGACGTCATGGATGTGTTGAAAGGAAAACCGCTTCGTCAGAAAAAAGCCCAATCTTAATAAGGAGCTGAGTATATGGACGAATGGATCGAGGAACTCCGCCGCATTATCCCTGAAAAAAGGGTGCTGACCGATCTCGCCGACCGGCACAGCTACAGCTTTGATGCCTCGTTCGGCGAGCATCTGCCCGATGTTGTGGTCCAGCCGAAAACCAAGGAGGAAACCGCTGATGTTTTGAAACTGGCCAACCGGCATAACATCCCCGTCCACCCGAGAGGATCGGGCACCTGTCTGAGTGGGGGCCCGCTTCCCGTACACGGAGGAATTGTGCTGGACATGTCTCAATATCCCGCTGAAATCCATCTGAGCCCCCGGGATCTCACCGTGGACGTCACTCCGAGTGTACTTACGGCTAATATCAATAAGGCCGCTGAGGAGCACGGCCTCATGTACGCGCCGGATCCAAGCAGTGCCCATGTTGCTACGATCGGCGGCAATCTTGCAGAGAATTCCGGAGGCCCGCGCGGCTTGAAGTACGGGGTAACAAAAGATCATGTGCTTGGTCTTGAGGTCGTTACTCCGCAAGGGGAAATCATCCGCACCGGCGGACGGACGATCAAAAATGTCACCGGCATTGACTTAACGAAGCTGATTGTAGGATCAGAGGGTATTTTGGGTGTCATCGTCGGGGCGACGCTGAAACTGATGCCGAAGCCGCCGGCTGTTCAGACGCTGATGGTCACGTTCGATGAAGTGCGAAAAGCGGGAGAGGCGATTTCCCAGACCCTTACCTCCGGGATCCTTCCGTCCAAAATGGAATTTATGGATCAGGCTTGTGTTGTGGCTGTAGAAAAATTTCAACCGGCCGGTCTGCCTGTCGATGCTGCTGCCGTCATTATTATTGAACTGGACGGTCATCCGGAGACGTTGAAGGTCGAGCGCCGGCTCATTGAAGAAATTATGGAGGATATGGGTGCGCTGGATGTGATCATCCCTAAGTCAGACGAAGAAGCGGCTAAGCTTTGGCATGCAAGGAAACAAGTATCACCTGCGATTGCGAAAATCAAGCCGACAAAGGTTTCCGAAGATGCGACGGTGCCCCGCAGTAAAATTCCCGATTTTATGGACCGGCTTCAGGTCATTAAAGAGAAGTATGACGTGGAAGTGGTCGCCTTCGGTCATGCCGGGGATGGAAACCTCCATCCGAATGTTCTTTGTGATAAACGTGATGTCGAAGAAATGAAGCGGGTGGAAAAAGCTGTGGAAGAAATGTTTGAAGCAGCTCTGGAACTCGGCGGCACTTTATCCGGCGAACATGGAATCGGAACGATGAAAGCTCCGTTCATGGAGATGGAGCTCGGTGAAGTCGGGCTGGATATGATGAAGCGGATCAAGGAAAGCTGGGACCCCAACGGCATCCTGAACCCTGGCAAGGTCTTCCCGGAAAAAGGGCAGAAGCTGGTGTTGCATCATGAATAGTCTGCTGCAGGAAAAGCTCAGCTATGATAAGACGTTTGACTGTGTGCAGTGCGGCTACTGTCTTCCTGCCTGTCCGACGTATGAGACGATGGAAAGAGAAACCCACTCGCCGCGCGGCCGGATCAACCTCGTGAAAATGGTCGCTGAAGGCAAAGCATCCGTCGAGGATTTGAAGGAGCCGATCGAAAAATGTCTCGGCTGCATGGCGTGTACAACTGTATGCCCGACCAACGTCCAGTATGGAGAAATCCTTGAGAGTGCCAAGCACGTCATTGATGAACACGAGGAAAAAAGCAGACCACGGAAACTGGTCGAAAACTTCATGTTCCAACGCTTCTTTCCTTCCACGGCGTGGATGGATTCGCTTGGACATGCGACTTGGCTCTATCAATCCAGTGGTCTGAAAAAAGTGTCCCAGCGGTTCGGTCTGACGAAGCGGGCGCCGCTGCACATCCATGAATTTGAGGCCGTACTTCCCGAGATGCCTTCCCCGAAGCGGCGGAAATCCAGGGCGGGCCGATACGTCCGTAAACGTCCGGCCACAGCCAAAGTTGCTTTTTTCAAGGGCTGCATCATGGATAGTGTGTTTTATGAAACGAATCAAAACACGATGGAACTGCTTTTGCGAAGCGGCGCGGAAGTTGTTTTTCCAGACCAGCAGACGTGCTGTGGGGCTCTTCACGCGCACTCCGGCAAAGTCGATGCATCTGTTGAGCTGGCCAAACGGAACATTGAAGCCTTTGAAGAGGAAAGTTTTGATTACATTGTCAATAACGCAGGCGGATGCGGCGCTCGTCTGATTGAATATCCGCACCTGTTTGAAGAGGGGACAGAATGGCACAGCCGTGCTTCTGCCTTTGCGGCAAACGTGAAGGACATCTCAGAAGTGCTGATCGATCTGGACGGCCTCCAGTTTGAGCAGTCCGTTCCGCGAACCGTCACCTATCAGCCTTCCTGCCACCTGCGAAACGTCCAGAAGGTCACCGAAGCGCCTGTCGCGCTGTTGGAAAAAGTGCCCGGCCTGACGCTGAAACAGATGGACCGTCCAGAATTCTGCTGCGGCTCTGCAGGGATTTACAACATCGTGAACTACGAAGAGGCGATGGACATCCTCGATGTTAAAATGCAGGACGTCTGCGGCGTTGATCCCGATGGCATCGTCACTTCCAACCCGGGCTGCCTGCTGCAGATGAAGCTCGGCGTCGTCCGCGAAGGTGCCGGCGACCGGATGGAAGCCGTGCATTTGGTGGATGTGTTGATGGAAGCGGATCCTCAGCCGAAAATGTAAGGCGTCCCCTTTTGTGGGGCGCTTTTTTTCTTTAAGCGGGGTGCGTGTGCGCGGATATCGATTATTTCTTGTGTATATCAATTAAAATGGCGATATATCAATTATTTTCCGCAGATATCAATTAATTCAGCAACTTATCAACGAATTATCCAATATATCAATTTAAACACTCATTCCAATACATATATTCTTCCTTTATTCCTGCCTACTGTTTTAATCTTCATCGCTTTTAGCAGGATATTAGCAGCTGAGGGAGAGGGAACATGCAAAAAATCTCTGGCCTGTTTGTTTGAGATGGTTTTTCCAATTAAGAGCGAATAGTCTTCCAAGGCAGCCACATGAGCGGATTTACTGATATGAGCGCAGTTCAAGCACTTCCATCTGCCGTGCATACGTTTCATTGGAAGTGAGGAACATTCCGGACAGAATACTCCCTTCTTGAAATCTTCTTTTTCCAGTTTGAAAAATTTCACATAGTCATAAAAGTAGCTTTCGTGATTGGTGAGCAGTTGGGTGGATAAGCGGTTCATCTGGGAGGCATTCAAAATGGAGGTTCGATCTTCCGTCAGATCCGCCACCTTTTCGGAAAGTGTTTCGATCCGGATGACGTTCTCAAGGTCAGCATCGTCTGTATCAATCCTTGCCGCAGGGTGGCTGTTGACGACCAGACCGTAAATCGGAACATTAGGAATCTGCCAGAGCTTCAGCAGCTTCTGAAGCTGGCGGGTATGACGGCCTACCTGAATGACAGGATCGGCAAACGTCGAATGATTTTCCTCCCATTTTCGTTCAAGGTAGTGGAAACGCTGGTTGAAAAACAGCTCCCCTCCAATATTTTTCACTTCAAGAATGATTAGGAGAGCAGCGGTTACGACAAGGCAGTCGATTTGAAAATGGTGGGTGCCGTCATACAGACGCAGGTCATGGAAAATATCATGGTCCGAGGGGAGAAAAGTAAGAGGATAATTCAAGGAGAGTTCGCCTTTGTAGCCGGTTAATCGGAGCTTCAACTGTTCGTTTACAGCTGCGGATTGAGGGTGATGGTCCATCAGTCTCCGCTTCAAAGCCTGCAGAACTTTGATATCGCTGGGGAAAGTGCGTTCTTTCATAATCATGGCATCCATCCTTTCGCTCTTTCCTTATTCGACACGGAGATCGGTATTCCTATGGCGGATATCGATTTTATTTTCGATATATCAATTTTTTCTGCGATATATCAATTAAATTCGAGATATATCAACTAAACCTCAGGTATATCAACTAAATTGAGACGGGACATAAATAAATGAAAGCAGGAGAGCCGGCGCTCTCCTGCTTTTTTTAAAACAACTGATACGATGCTGCAAAATAAATGACGATCATAAGCAGCGACGGTACCGCATAACGGAAGCTGTTTTCCTTCGGCTTGCGATTCACCATGAATACGGTCAGGAAAAGCATCGCTGTACTTAAAAGCGCCACAGGCAGATGGGTGGAGCTGAGCGACTGCAGAATCGCGCCTTTCTGGTAAAACACATCCGTCACAGCAAGCAGCTGCAGGTTGAACAGGTTACTTCCGAGGATAGAACCGAGCGCCATGCCGTAGTTGGACATCTTCATGGCCACAAGGACGGTTACGAGTTCCGGAAGCGAGGTGGAAGCGGCAATGAGGAAGCTTCCGACAAAGCTTGAACTCATCCCTGTCTGCTGGGCGAGCTGATCACCGGAAATCGATAAGGCGCTCCCTGAGGCGAACACGATGAGTGCTGCAACAATGAAACCGATGACCGCTGCTTTTAAAGTATAATCTTTTCCAGCGGCGGCTGCTTCATCCATCTCCTCTTCTTCCCCTTGATTCATAAATCGGGTGGCCAATATATACAACCCGACGAGGATGAACATCTCTACCCCAATGTTAAACAAGGAAAAATCGAACGGCAGGATGAGGGCGGCGACTACAATCAGGGTGAATACGATACCGGCCACTGCTGTTGGCATGTGCTGCTTCTCATCGATGGCGTTAAACATTTTCCGTTTTCGGTAAATCATGTCCACAACAGCAATGATGAGCAGGTTGAACACATTACTGCCGAGCATGTTCCCGACAGCGATGTCAGGGTTGTCGATATAGACGGCTGTTAAACTGGTCGTCAACTCCGGCAGAGAGGTCGCCCCGGCGATGAGAAAGGTGCCGACGACAGCACCGCTCAGCGTGGATTTCCGGCTGATCACATCGCCGAACCGGTTCAGCTGGACAGCCGCAAATACAACGATGACGGCGGATAATAGAAAAATAAAGTAAACCATCATTCCAATCTCCTTTCTATACACAGGGCTCTGCTCAAAAAAAGAGACTCCGGCCCTGTGGAGGGCCAAAGTCTCGCGTCCTATCTATATAGTTTGATGAACCAGGTGAGTGGATCACCGAAATGACGATTCATCAGCCGCGGATATGCGGTCGCTACTCCCTTTGGTAGTTTTACTATAGCGAAAGATTCGTCCGGGAGTCAACCGATAAGAAAAGAGGAAGGCGCATGCAGGCGCCTTCCTCTTTTTCTACTTAATAGTTCACCGCGTCGTAGGAATTGATCAATCCGTGCTCAAAGTAGGAACCTGTTCCGCTGATTGGATCAGCTGTCTGTTCAATGGCTGCACGGATATTGCTGTTGGAACGGCCCTGGGAGGCGAGCAGTCCGGCAAGACCGGCTACGTGAGGGGCTGCCATGGATGTTCCGGACATGTAGGCATACCCTCCGTTCGGCATCGTAGACGCAATACTCACGCCTGGCGCTGTTACATCCACCCACGTGCCGTAGTTGGAGAAGGAGGCTTTTCTATCATAGCGGTCGACGGCTCCTACGGCGATGACGTTGTCATAGGAAGCAGGCTCGAAAGTTGTGGAAACTCCGTCATTTCCTGCCGCTGCAATGACGACGGATCCTTTGTTCCAAGCGTAATTGACCGCATTTTCCAATGTCTGTGTATCACAGTTGCAGCCAAGGGAAAGGTTAATGACCTCTGCGCCTTGATCAGCGGAGTAGCGGATGGCATCTGCTATGTCGTTCAGGGAGCCGCTGCCATTCGCGTCGAGGGCGCGGACGGCAAGGATTTTTGTATTCGGAGCCATTCCGGCGACACCTCTGGCGTTGTTGGTTTCAGCGGCGGCGGTTCCGGCTACGTGCGTGCCGTGATCATTGAGATCCATTGGATTGTTATCGTTATCGACGAAGTCATAGCCTTTGATCGTTTTTCCATCAAGATCCGGGTGGTTGTAGTCGACACCGGAGTCGATGATGGCGATTTCCTGGCTGCTGCTTCCGCGTGTTACGTCCCATGCCCTTGGGGTATCTGTGTTCTGCGGTCCATATTGATAGCCGCTGTAGTACGTATCATTTGGTGTCCAGGTGGCTTGGAATAGATAGTTCGGCTCTGCGTATTCCACATTCGGATTTTTGTTTAAGGCTTCGACGACTTTTTCAACGTTTTTTACCTTCAACACTTTCTCCTCAGCTTCGACGACTTCCTGTTGTTCCTCCAGGACAACAGCGTCCATCTGGTTCATCTCTTTTTTGTTTGGAGAGAAGCCTTCTTTATATTTCACGACGACTTCACCCGGCACGTACTTTCCTTTTTCGAGATAAGTATCAATTTTGTTTGTCCGTTCTGATGATGTTTTGTCGGAAAGGGAATCGGCCAGGACACCTCCAGTGGACGGCATAAGGACAAGGGCGGCGGCAAGGGACAGGGAAGCAAGCTTTTTAAACTTCAAACGATTTCCTCCTTTAAAAGATATACTCTAGTAATTCGGAGAAATCGTAAGGATTCCTGCGATATCGGGGTTGGGATAGAGGTGTGGAAAAAAGCCCCCTTAAGCGTGGTTTCGACATAGGGGTTGGGCAACTTTATGTTGTAACCAAATCCATCATGATGATCCTTCTCATAGAATGGGAGTTTCCCGGGGTTTCAGAAACGTCCAATTGGGAAGTAAAAAGATAAACGATGGCTCGATGAGAGGTGTATTGATCCCGTAAAATAGATTGATGCCGATCCCGTTCAATATCCAGTCAGGAAGGAAGATCCTTGATGGGTCATGGGCTGAGAAAATTTGTGAAAGCAGCTGATAGGGAAGATTTTTCCCTGGACATGACGTTAAACGTTAACGGAGCTTTGGTGACAGGGACAACGGTTTCGGCTGAAAAATACTTCCACTCTTTAAGCGGTACCCCTGCTGAAGGCAGATAAACGGCTCAGTCCCTAAGTGAAAAGCTTGAAAAAGCCAGTCAGATGAATGATTCGCAGGAGGAAATTCAATACATTCATCTCGAAAATGCCCAGGTCTACAATGGCGATGCCCCGGCCACTCCGGTGAAAGGGACGTCTCGACAGAATCGATGGCTTTTTCCTCGGTCGTATTGATACGAATAGGAATAAAATGTAATTTATATTACGACAGTTCAATAATTTCATGAATAATCGGCTACAATGCGAAAGCAGACCATGATTTCATGGTAAAATGGCTCACGCACCATTAAGTCGAACCATTAAAGGAATGATTCCATGAAAAAAGAAAGAATTGAGTCCATCTACTTTCTACGCATCTTTGCCATGGTCATGGTCGTCCTCGTACACGTCAGCGCGGCCTATGTGAAGGTTCTTACGGAAGGCACGGGCATGTATGAGGCCTATCATTTTATCAACCGGATCATCCGGATTGAAGCCGGCATCTTCATTATGCTTACGGCGATGGTCTTTTTCTATAAGTATATCGATCAGAAAATGGATAAACAGGAACTCTTCTCTTATTTCAGGAAGAGAGCTCTCTATATTGTCGTTCCCTATTTCCTGTGGGCGCTTTTCTATGAAGCTTTCTCTATTTATCTCGGAGTGGTGTCGACGACGCCGGAAAACATTCTGACCCGGGTGTTTACAGGGGATTCGTTTTATCATCTGCACTTTATTTTCTTAATCGTCCAGTTTTATTTGTTTTTCCCTGTCGTCCTCTATGCCGCACAGAAATGGGCTTTCTTCAGAAAGTACATGTGGCTGTTCGGAATGATCCTGCAGGTCGGGTACTACTTCTTCAACCGGGAATTTCAAGTGTTTTCATTCAACCTGTTTATGACGAGTATGGGACCTTACCTGCTCGGTGCGTGGATCGGCGCCTATTATAAACAGCAGAAGACGGCAGCTTTTTCAAGAACAACACCTATATGGGCAGTCGGAGGCCTGTTTGCAGGTCTGACGACTGTTTACCTGCATGGTAGCGGGTATCAGATCTTTGGCGCACAGCTGCCGACATGGGGCTATTTGATTATTAATATGCTCTTTCTCGTTGTCGGAAGCTATGCCATGTTCCGTATTGCGGAACGGTTGGTCGTCAAGTGGCCGGTGGCGCTGTCCTACGTGAAGAATATTGCGGTCTATTCGTTTGGCTTTTATCTTCTTCACCCATTCGTATTGAAGATCTATGAATTTACCATTCCCATTCCGGCCGGAAACATGTTCCACGCAGCTATCATTGTCCGGCTTGCTGCCACCCTGCTGTCATGTTATGTGATCATCTGGCTGTCCCACAGGTACCTTCCTTTTGCTGGTTTGTTCTTCGGAAAACTGCCGAATAAAAAACCGGGCTTTTTCGAGGGAAACCGATCGAAGGGGAACAAGTCGCAGCAGGAAACAGGAAAAGCCATCTTATAATCGTCATGAGAAAACCGCTCCAACCGGACTGCCGAAAGGAGCGGTTTTTTTATGGCTTCTATTTTCTGATAAATCTGTAAATTTCATTGAAACGATGGCGAATGGTGAGATATAATAACCATAATGTGTAAGCGCATACATAAAAGGAGGGTTTTTGTGAGTGGGATTTGGCTGGCCGTTGTTGGTATGCTTGTCTTTTTTCTAGGGTATCGGTATTATTCTAAGTTTATTGCCGAAAAGATTTATAAGCTTGATCCGAATTACGTAACGCCCGCCCATCAATTTAAGGATGGTGTCGATTTCGTACCTACGAACAAGTTCGTCCTCTGGGGGCACCACTTTACGTCGGTGGCTGGAGCAGCTCCCATTGTAGGGCCGGCCATCGCGGTGTACTGGGGATGGCTTCCGGCTGTGCTCTGGGTGCTGCTTGGCACGGTGTTCGCTGCAGGGGTCCATGATTTCGGTACACTCGTTTTATCCGTGCGAAACAAAGGACAGTCGATCGGGACGCTGGCGAGTAAGTTGATCGGCGAGAAAGCGAAGGTGTTGTTTTTGTTCATTATCCTTCTGCTTGTTCTTATGGTCAATGCAGTGTTCGCCTGGGTCATTGCCAACTTGTTCATCTCGTTTCCTGCGAGTGTATTATCGGTCTTTATTCAAATTCCACTCGCTGTCTGGATTGGTTACAGTGTCTACAAGAGACAGGGCAGTATGCTTCTGCCATCGCTAGTAGCTCTTGCTGTCATGTATCTCTCTGCTGTCATTGCAAGTTATGTCCCTGCCCTGCAGATTGACCTTGTCCGCTATTTCGGAGGCGAAGGAGCGGAAGCAGCCTTTGGATTGAGTGCGACATCCATGGCGTTTTTCGTCTGGATCATCGTACTCATGATCTATGTGTATATTGCATCGACGCTTCCTGTGTGGAAACTGCTTCAGCCAAGGGATTATATCAACTCCCATCAGCTGATTGTCGGACTGGGCCTTCTCTATCTCGGGCTGCTGTTTTCCAACCCTGAAATTACAGCACCGGTGACCAATGCGTCGGCGGATACATCCTGGTTCCCGCTTTTGTTCATTACCATCGCCTGTGGAGCGATTTCCGGATTCCACGGTCTCGTATCTTCAGGGACTTCTTCGAAACAGTTGAACAATGAAACAGAAGCGCGGTTTGTCGGCTATCTTGGTTCCGTCGGAGAAGGAGCTCTCGCCTTAGTCGCGATCATCGCTGTTGTCACCTTCTTCCCAACAGCGGCGGAATTCACTGCAACCTACAGCGGTTTTGCGGCGGCCAGTAATGCCGGACTTGGTGTCTTCATCCAAGGGGCCGGCCAGCTGGCGGCGGGACTCGGGATTCCCGCCTCTGTCGCGGCTACGATTGTGAGTGTGATTGTCGTCAGTTTCGCTGCGACAACACTGGATTCTTCGGTTCGTTTGATGCGGTATATTATCGCAGAGCTCGGTACTGAATATAAGATCACACCACTGACGAAAATGCATGTCGCAACTACGCTGGCGGTTGTTTCAAGCGCTGCACTGACCCTGATTCCGCAGGGGCCGAAGGGATTCGGATCCGGAGGTTATCTGCTTTGGCCGTTATTTGGAACATCCAATCAGCTCCTGGCCGGCATTAGTCTCCTGCTCGTATCGATCTGGCTGAAGCGTCAGGGGAGAAATTACCTTCCGACAATTATTCCAATGGTCTTTCTCATGTTCATGACGCTGTGGGCGATGATTTCACAGGTGCTGACAGAATGGGCGCCTTGGAATGAGAATAGTGACTGGATGCTGTTTGCTTTTGGTGCAGTCATCCTCGTTTTCACCTTCTGGATTTTACTGACGGCCTTTTCAGCGATTACGAAGGACCATAAAAATTCCATCGAACGAAGTGCTTAAAAAGAAGAAGCCGTGCCGATGTACGGCTTTTTCCATTCAGTAAGGAGGAAAAAGGCATGATCGATGTCATGATGATGCGAGCGGAGAAGGAAATCGGGATGGGGTGCTGTGGCGGCATCTGCTCCGATCCGGATGGTTTGATTAACATGGAGGACGAATTTTCGCACCATGACGAAGAACGAAAAAATCTGCAGCAGCTTTATCTTATGACACTGGAGATCGATCCTGATATCAACATGCAATTCATCGACCCAAGGAACCTGCTGGCTGCAGCCGCTTATTTCTGTCAGCAGCAGCGCCGGGGACGTATTACACGCCGTCGGGCACTGGCTTCCTTTCTGCTGCACAGCACGTACGGGGCGGTGTTTGTAAATGGAGAATATACAGCTTCAGCCGGACGCTATGAAGAGCGGCTGTTGGAATGGACAAAATCCTGAGGAGGGAGACGGATGGAAAAGAAGCTTTCCCTGAAACGGATGGTGGAACTGTATGATGAAGTATTGAGTCTGCCACATAAGCAGGAGGTGGCCCGGGAGTTGAGGGATGAAGAAGATCTTTTTCTTCTGCTGCTTTATTCCGATCTGCTCGGCATCCCCAACCCCGCGTTTTATTACACGCTTGAATTGTACCCACATATTGTTGAAAAATTTCATGACTGGCATTTGCGGATGGGCATGGAGAAATCCCCGCTCGATGGCATCCGCTGCTGTTAAGGAGGGTTATCTATGAAACATATCCAGCATCACTCTATCATTTTTGCGGGAGGAAAAGGCGGTGTCGGAAAATCGACCTCATCAGCGGCCCTTGCGCTCTCCTTTGCTGAACAGGGATATGAAACGCTTGTCGTATCGACAGATCCTGCTCATAATCTCGGCGATGTTTTTCTTACGTCTTTATCCCATACGAAAACGAAGCTCGCCAAGCGTTTATACGGGATGGAAATTGATCCCGGTTATGAATCGAAGCGGTATATTGAAGGGGTGAAGGAAAACCTGCAAGGGCTTGTGAAGTCTAAAATGGTCGAGGAGGTGCACCGGCAGATCGATATGGCATCCGCCTCGCCCGGGGCAGATGAGGCCGCCTTATTTGACCGCCTCGTGTCCATTATCCTGGAAGAGTCCGGCCGGTTCGATAAAATCGTGTTTGACACCGCTCCGACCGGACATACGATCCGCCTGCTTACACTCCCTGAGATCATGAACGTATGGATTGATGGCATGCTGGAGCGCCGGGGGCGGATGAATGAGACGTACACACAGCTGCTTCATGATGGAGAGCCTGTAGATGACCCGATTTTCAACGTGCTGCAGAGGCGCCGCGAAAAATTCGACGCCGTACGGAAAATCATATTAGACGAAAAGAAGACCGCCTTTGTGTTTGTTCTCATTCCTGAGCGCCTCCCGATTCTTGAAACGAAGAAAGCCGTGGAGCAGCTGGGGAAACATGGACTTGATGTGCAGACACTGATTGTGAATAAAGTTCTGCCTGACTACGCTGATGGTGCTTTTCTCGCTAAAAGGAGAAAACAGGAGCGTGTTTACCTTGATAAGATCAAGCGGACGTTTAGAGACAAAGAGCTGGTATATGTGCCTCTTTTTGAAGAAGATGTCTCCGATATGGAAAAGCTGCATACGTTTGCGGGCTCTTTTCAATCATCGATCCCTGTTTCTGACTAGAAGATTACCTTCAATCGATGAAAAAGTCCGACTCATCATTCACCGGAATCCGTGTAGCCGTACACGGATTTTTTTGTGCTTAATTTTCTGATTAAATAGGACTTTATAACTAAATCGGGCGTAGGGACCTGTATGAACTCCGAGGGCGGCCGATATATAAGGAGTCGAGCACAAATAAGTTGAAATTGCACGCTCAGGAGGGAATTTATGCTGATTATTGATGAACAAACGGTGTCTCCTATCCTAGTACAAACGGCCCTGACTCATCATTTGCCTATCTATTATAAGGACGATGAGAGAGCCCTGGATATGAAGGAACATTCTAAACTACTAACCAATTCGGAAAGCTGTCTGCAGATGCTGCAGCACCACCATCCGGAGCACATACATACGAAAGTATCCCAGATGGTCAAAAACAAAGCCCGGTTCCGGGAGCTGATTGCCGATCTGGATGAAGACTATTATTTCAAGCTTGTCACGCTTGATGAATTGATGAGTTCAAACAAGGAAGATCTCCCATTCCCGGTCGTTATCAAGCCGAACAAAGGCTATTCCAGTGTCGGTGTTTATATCGTGAAGGAAAAAGCGGAGTGGGACCAGGCGGTACAAGGATTGTATTCCGACCTGCTTCTCTCCCGGTCGATGTATTCGGATGCCGTTCTGGACAGTGAACAGATCATTATTGAAGGATATATTGAAGGACAGGAGTATGCGCTTGACTGCTACTATGACGAAGCGGGTGAGCCGGTGATTTTGAATATCCTGAAACGCCGGTTTGCCCACGATCAGGATACGTCCGACCGCATTTATTACACGTCCAGCCGGATTCTTGAGGAAGTACGTGAGCAGGCGCTGGATTACCTGCGTCTTTTAAATGACCGCCTTCAGCTCCGAAACTATCCTTTTCACATAGAAATGAGACAAAACGACGGCGGCATCGTTCCCATTGAGATGAATCCGCTCCGCTTTGCCGGGGCAGGTACGACAGATGTGAGTCATTACGCCTATGATATCAACTCGGCCTCAGCCTACTTCAAGGGCGTAAAGCCGGATTGGAAAACGATTGTGAAGCGGGCCGACGAGTCCTTTTACGGATTTTTCTGTGCGGAAGTGCCGGGGCATATCAGCGTGAATCTTATTCAATCCATTCAGCATGAGGAGCTGAAAAAAGAGTTCAGTCACATCCTGGAGTATCGGATCATCCAGTCAGCCAGTGACCGGACGTTTGCCGTCGTCTTTTTCAAAACGAACCAGCTGAATGAACTGGACCGGTTACTTACCCTTGATTTAGAGCCCTTCCTTACAATGAAACCAGCAAAGGAGGCTGTCCGATGAATTGGCAGGCCTTGAACCCGAAGAAGTCGTTAAAAACCCAGTTGTTCGTTAATTTCATCATTCCGATCCTTATTCTTGGTGGACTGACCTTCGGATTCGTGAAATATATAACCGGTAATATGATTGATGATCATATTCTGCCGCAGTTTGAACAGGTTCTTTTGACAAATGGTCAGGAGCTTGTCCGCTCGATTGAACCGAATGCCGTCCGTGAAGCAATGGAAAACCCATCAGAGAACCATGCCAGCTTGATCAACACGCTGGACAGCTTCATTGAAGGACAGGAGCGTCTGGAATATGCCTATATATTGACAAAGCAGGGAGAGCAGGAATACATCGTCGCCTTGAACGGTTCTGAGGATGTAATGGTGGAGTCTCCTTTTACAGATAAGCAGAGGGAGGCGTTCCAGACAGGGGATACCGTTGTGACCTCCATTTATGAAGATGAATGGGGCGTCCATAAATCGGTCTTCATGCAGATTGGTGACATGGATGCGATTGTCGGCGTCGATATGAGTACCTCCTTTGTTGGAAGCCTCCAGAAGGAAATCAATAGCTTCCTTGCTATCTTTTTAGCGGTCGCTGTTCTGCTTGGTGCCGGGTTTGCTTATATCTTCGGCAGCCGTCTGACGAAAGCTGTCCGCTCCCTGCTGTCGTCGGTGAACCGGATTAGTGATGGAGATTTGACAGAGGACATCGAAACGAAGCGGGCCGATGAAATTGGTCAGCTGTCTGTGGCGATGAATGAAATGGTGGAGAGCTTGAGGAGCCTTGTTCAGAGGGTGACGACAGCGTCGAGTGAAGTGTCGGCGCAGAGTGAGGAACTCACGCAGTCGGCCAACGAAGTGAAAGAAGGAAGCGAGCAGGTCGCTTCTACGATGCAGGAACTGTCCTCTGGTGCAGAGTCCCAGGCAGACAGCTCCAGCAGCCTTTCCGAAGGGATGGACAACTTCGTCCGACGTCTGGATGAAGCCAACAAAAGTGGAAAAGCAGTAGCTGGAACATCGAAGGAAGTGCTGTCGATGACCGAAGAAGGGCGGGGGTTGATGGAGACGTCCGTCCAACAGATGAACACCATTAATGGCATCGTCAAGGAGTCTGTAGAGCGTGTGCACGGACTGGATAAGCAGTCCAAGGAAATTAATAAACTCGTCCAGGTCATTCAGGATATTGCCGAACAGACCAACCTGTTATCCTTGAACGCGGCTATAGAGGCGGCCAGAGCCGGGGAGCATGGCAAAGGATTTGCTGTCGTGGCTGATGAAGTCCGCAAGCTTGCCGAGCAGGTTTCAACGTCCATCATTGATATCACATCCATTGTGGAAAGTATCCAATCCGAGTCGAACCGGGTCGCTCAATCGCTTGAATCCGGCTATCAGGAAGTGGACAAAGGAACGAAACAGATAGAGGTGACCGGGGAAACCTTCCACCGTATCCATACATCGGTCAGTGACATGTCCGGACGGATCGGGGAAATTTCCGAGCACCTTTCGGATATTGCAGAAAACAGCCAGCAGATGAACCAGTCGATTGAAGAGATTGCTTCTGTTTCCGAGGAGTCGGCGGCAGGGGTGGAGCAGGTGGCCGCTTCCTCGCAGCAGACGACAAGTTCAATGGAAGAAGTTTCTCACAGTGCCCGTCAGCTGTCTGAGCTTTCTGAACAGTTGAACGAGGAGATCCAGCAATTTAAACTGTAGGACCACTCGTGTAGAAGGTCATGTGTGAAGGTGGCGTCAGCGCCGCTTGCGACGATTGATGAGCTGAAAAGAGGAAGATCTTCTGTTTATTAGAAGGTCTTCTTTTTTTATCCTTCACGTTCGGGCAGGGAAGAGCCCTGTCTCCTGTAAAAAGGTGCGGGAAGCGAATTCTGAAACGTTCATGTGGATGCACGTTTAGCCGGAAGGAAAGGGTGGGGCAGGTCTCTCATTCTGGAGGACACCTTTTCTTCCTGGCCACCTAAATACTCATTCCTCCCTTGGAACGGGGAGTGTTATGATGGAGGCAGTATATGAATAGAAGGTGATTGTTTTGGACGTAACCATTAAGGATGTAGCCAGAGCGGCAGGTGTAGCGCCCTCGACGGTTTCCCGTGTGATTGCAGACAATCCGCGGATCAGTCCGGCTACGAAAAGGAAAGTGAAGCACGCGATGGAGGAGATGGGATATCACCCGAATGTGACCGCCCGTAATTTAGCAAGCCGGACGACGAAATCTCTCGGAGTTGTTCTGCCTTTCAGTGCAGATAAAGCGCTGCAGAATCCATTTTTCCCGGAGGTGCTGCGGGGCATCAGTTCCATCGCCCATGAGATGGAGTATTCCCTTGTTCTCTGCACGGGAGAAACGGATGAGGAAATGCTGGAGGCTGTGAAACGGATGGTGTACAGCAGTCAGACAGATGGGATTCTTCTCCTCTATTCGCAGGTCCGTGACCCGATTCAATCCTTTCTGCTGGAGCAGAAGTTTCCTTTTGTCGTCGTCGGCCGTCCGGCAGAAAACGGAAACTACGTGACGCACGTTGATAACGATAACATTCAGGCTTCCAAGGATATGACAAAGCATCTGATCGATCTCGGTCATGAGCGGGTGGCGTTTATCGGGGGTTCTCCTGAGCTCGTGGTGACGCTCGACCGCCTTCAAGGGTATGAGGAGGCGTTAAAAGAGGCCGGAATCTCCCTTGAAGACAATTATAAAGTCCATACAGAGTTCTTGAAATCGGGCGGACGCTCAGCTGTTCGTGCACTCATGTCTCTCACTCATCCGCCGACCGGGCTTGTTGTCGTCGATGATCTGATGACGATTGGCGTCATATCCACTTTGGAGGAAGCAGGCATTCACGTACCGGAGGATTTATCAATCGTCAGTTTCAACAATGTCTACCTTGCTCAGGTGTCCCGTCCGGCCCTGACGACGGTGGACGTCCACATCCAGGCCTTAGGGACAGAGGCAGCCGCCTGCCTCATTGAGAACGTGCAGCGGCGGGAGCAGCCGCCGAAGCGTATCATCATTCCGCACAAAATTGAATATCGTTCGTCGGCGATCTCCCGCTCCGCTCCGTCTGAAGGGTAACCTTCAGGCGGTTTTTTATGAAGATGGCATCTGTTCCATAAACTTCCTATATCCGCCTTTTTTTACAGAAAACTGCATAGATGTGGAAAATTTTTTGCATGTTTGCGCAATTTTCGGTACCCTAGTAGAGTTGACCTTTAAACAATTAGGAGAGGGATTTATATGAGTAAGACAAAAAGGAATGATCCCTGCTTTTGTGGAAGCGGGAAAAAATATAAAAAATGCTGCATGGTGAAAGATGATCAGGCTGTCGGATCCAGCAGCCTTCATGAGGAACTGCAGAGTAACTACAGCCACTTTATGGCTTATGTGAACCGTAATTATCCGAACGTTACGCCATCTGAGTCGAGAGAAACACAGGAAGAAGAAGTAGAAGCGGCGTTCCAGATGG
The DNA here is from genome assembly GCF_056158945.1 of Halobacillus sp. ABH2_015. Classification (NCBI taxonomy): domain Bacteria; kingdom Bacillati; phylum Bacillota; class Bacilli; order Caryophanales; family Bacillaceae; genus Halobacillus; species Halobacillus sp. ABH2_015. The sequence continues at coordinate 2,750,459 of NZ_JBSWUG010000002.1, read as the reverse complement.
TGCAGCGTGTCCTGATCGACAAACAGGAGGATGGCTCCACCCTGTATGAGGAATTTTTTGCGAAGAAACAGGATAAAATCATCCGTCCGGCAACGATGGCAACGATGGAAGCCTGGAAATCTCCGCACGTGAGCTTATTCAAAATCAACGGTTCAGCCTCTGAATCCACCGCTTCTGTAGAAGACGTGTGGAGCGGAGAATCGTTTGAAGTGAAAAAGGACGGCATTCCTTTGAAAGAAGAGAATTATGAGCACATGCCATACTGTATCGGCGTTCTCTTGAAGTGGGGACCTGTCCATAACTTCGTACCCCTGGCGATCCCGAACTACGAGTCTTCTTACGTGACGTTCCGCAAACAGCTGGAAGAAGCGTTTGAAGCGAGCGGTGCTGCGACGATTTATGACTATATGCAGGCAACGATTATAGAACAGCTGCGCAGCTGGATGTATATGACTTCTACAGATGAAACGGAAGAGGCCCCAGCTGAACAGCCCGTCGAGGCCCCTGCTGAAGGTGATGACGTGCTTGACTTGTTCGACGAAAGCTTGAAGCAGGAAGAAGGATTTGAACTGTTGAAGCAGCGCTGGGAAATGTACAAGCAGGCGGAAAACCCGACATTCCGTAAGCCGGAAGTCGTAACCGCAGCCCTTGAGCATATGTACCGCAGCACGTCTGCTTTCCGTACGGAACCGGAAAAAGTAACGAAAAAAGCGGTAGCTGAAAAGTATGAAGTCAGTCCGGGCAGCATGAGCAAACGCATCACTCAGCTGTCGGATTATCTTCTTCCATCATAAGTACTTCAACGTCCAGGATCTTCCTGGGCGTTTTTTTTAGGATCAAAAGGTTGATGGAAAAGATGGAATAAAAAACCGGATGCCTGCAGAAACTCTCCTTGTAGATAGTCAATGACAGGAGGGAACCATATGGACAACTATAAAGAACAGGGACCCGGCGGTGCGGACGACCATCGTTTTGCCGAAGGAGAAGGCGAAAAAACGCTGACGACGAGGCAGGGGCACCCGGTCCGGACGAACCAGAATTTAAGGACGATCGGGAACCGGGGACCGGCCACGCTGGAGAACTACGATTATATCGAAAAGATTTCCCACTTCGACCGGGAACGTGTACCTGAGCGGGTGGTCCACGCCCGGGGAACAGGGGCACGCGGCTACTTTGAAACTTATGGGAAAGCCGGCGATGAACCGGTGGAGAAATATACACGGGCGAAAGTTTTTTCTGGAGCAGGGAAGAAAACACCGGTGCTCGTCCGGTTTTCGACGGTGACCCATTCGGCTGGTTCTCCGGAGACGCTGAGGGACCCGCGCGGATTTGCCGTCAAATTTTACACAGAGGATGGCAACTGGGACCTGGTCGGAAACAATTTGAAGGTATTCTTCATTCGTGACGCAATGAAATTCCCGGATTTGATCCATTCGTTCAAGCCTGATCCAGTGACCAACATCCAGGACAGCGAGCGGATTTTTGATTTTCTCAGCCAGACGCCCGAATCAATGCACATGGTCACTTTCCTGTTTTCCCCGTGGGGCATCCCGGCCAACTACCGCCAGATGCAGGGATCCGGTGTGAATACATACCGGTGGGTCAACGACGAAGGAAAAGCGGTCCTCGTGAAGTATCACTGGGAGCCTCTCAAGCAGGGGATCAAAAACCTGACCCAGGAGGAAGCAAACCAGATCCAGGCAGAAAACTTCAACCATGCGACACAGGATTTGTACGAAGCCATCGAGAGCGGCGATTATCCTGAATGGGAGCTCTGCGTCCAGATTATGGAGGACCACGAGCATCCTGAGCTTGATTTTGATCCACTTGATGATACGAAGCTGTGGCCGGAGGATCAGTTCCCGTTTTTGAAAGTCGGAAAAATGGTGCTGAACAAAAATCCGGACAACTATTTCAATGAAATCGAGCAAGCGGCATTTGGTACAGGTGTGCTTGTCGACGGTCTCGATTTCTCTGATGATAAGATGCTTCAGGGACGGACATTTTCCTATTCTGATACGCAGCGCTACCGGGTCGGAGCAAACTACCAGCAGCTTCCGGCCAACGCACCGAAAAAACATGCCGCCACCAACTATGAAGGAGGAAGCATGTCTTATTTTGTGGATCGGCCGGAAGGGTCCAACCCGCACGTGAACTATGAGCCTTCCTCCTTGAATGGTCTGGAGGAATCCCCTCCGAAAAAGGCACCTCACCAGCCGTACGTGGAAGGGAAATTGAAGAAAGAGCCGATTGACAGGGAAAACAATTTCAAGCAGGCAGGAGAACGGTACCGGATGCTGAAGGACTGGGAACGGGATGATTTAATCAACAACCTCGTCGTATCGCTCAAGCCGTGCCACACCCATATCCAGAAGAAGATGGTATCCTTGCTGACCCAGTGCGATGAGGATTATGGAAGCCGAGTGGCAGAGGAACTTGGAATGAATACAGCAGCGGGACAGATGAACGAGGAATTTGCGGATGACATCACTCCTTCCAAAGGGAGACTTCCAAAGCGGGGTGGCTCTCCGATAGGCAGCGATGGGGCTGCGGATGCGGTCGAGCAGGCCGAGGAAAAAGGACACGAAGCAGATCCGTATTGATTGAAAGGCGGTCTTCCAATGGTGGAAGGCCGCCTTTTCTTTTTTCACCTGTTTCCGCATAAGGTGATAAAGGGAGGCGATGGAATGAAGAAGAAAGGTTCTGGTGGGAAATTCCTTGTCATCACGGCCCTCATCCTTCTGGCTGCTGCTGTGACGGCTGCCGGCCTGTTCATCACATCCCGCCCGGGTTATCAGGCGGAAAAGACAGTGGAGACGTTTTACAGCTACGAACAGAAAGGTCAGTACGCGGATTCCTGGTTACTGCTTCATTCCCGGATGAAGGATAAATTCGGAAAGGGTCATTACATACAGGATAGGGCTCATGTGTTTATGAATCATTTCGGCGTGGAAACGTTCACTTTCACAACGGGAGAGGTCAATCATCTGGACACCTGGTCGATGGAAAAAGGGACGGATCCGTTTAAGAACGTGTTCGTAGTGTCGGTTGAGCAGACGTTCAAAGGGAAATACGGTCGATTCCGCCTTCATCAGGATGTATATGTGGCTGAGGAAAAGGGCAGATGGAAGATACTCTGGGATTACAATAAATAAAAAAGGCCTCCACCTTCATAGGGGAGGCCATTCGATTAAGATGCTTTTGAAGAAGGAACCTGAACGACCTTGACGGCATGCTCCTGCTGTGGATCGAAGTGGAAGATATAGTCTCCACTCGATTCCGGAGTAAACGTCAGATTTTCTCCTTCCAGCCATTCGCCGTCACGGATGAATTTATACTCGACAGTTTCACCTGCTTTCAAAGCGACAGGGGCACTGCTCCAGACGCCTGCTTGTTCATTGTACGTCAGGGCGTGCTTATCCGTTTCCCAGTCCAGAGGAGCAGAACCGCGGAGGACCACTTTGTTGTACTTTTTCTCTTCGGAAGGCTCTTCGTATGTCAATGTGCCTTTGACATCGTACACCTGGGCGGAATGGGCGTCTGCTTTGACGTACAAGTCATCCCGGCGGCTCAGCGTGCGGCTGTCATCAAGCACAGACTGCAGCATAACTTTATTCCGCGTCTTTTGGTTGTACAGCTCTTTGATGTTCAATGTGCGGCTGTTTTCCCCTTTATTGATGACGGTAAGCACATGATCCTGAGGCATTCTCCGTTCAAATACGAGGACGTCATCATCCGAATAAATCACCTTCATATCTCCGTAGGCAAGAGCCGGTTGATCTTTTCTCGCCTGAATCAATTCTTCATAGTGGGCTTTTATATCAAGGTTCTGTTTACTTTCATCCCACGGCATCATTTCCCGGTAGTAGCGGTCTTTCCATTCTTCCACTTTCGTATGATCACCGCTCTGGGACAAACCGACTTCATCTCCGTAATAGATGATCGGAGCCCCCGGCAGAGCGAACTGGAGGGTTGCTGCGTTTTTCATCGTGGTTTCATTTTCATCTGCTTCATAGATGAAACGCGGCATATCATGGCTGTCCAGGAATGTGGCAGGTACGAATTCGTCATCATAGGTTTCATGAATCGTCATCAAGGAATCAGCTAAGCTGTTCATCGATCCATCGTTAATGTACGTATTGAAAATCGCGGACTGGGTTTCAAAATCAATCGCTCCATCCAGCTTCCCGGCATAGGAATCAATCGTTTCCAGGCTGTCCCATACTTCGCCGAAAATGAAGGCGTCGGAATCTATGGATTTCACCTGGTGGCGGAAATCGACCCAGAAACTGTGACTCGGTCCTTTCGCATAATCGAGACGGAAGCCGTCAACACCGATGTCCTCCATCCAGAATGGAACCACTTCCTCAAGCATATAGGCCCTCGTTTCCGGATGGTCGTTGTTCAGTTCCGGAAGCTCCTGGACATCATAAAACGTTTCATATTCATCCGGCCATTTCAAAAAGGTGTACCATTCGTAATACGTACTGGCTTCTCCTTTTTCAACGGCGTCCTGAAAAAATGGATGCTGGTTGGATGTATGGTTCGGAACAAGATCATAGACGACTTTCATATCGCGGTCATGAGCTTCATCGACAAGTTTCTTCATCAGCTGGTTGCTGCCGAAGCGGGGGTCGATGTTCATGAAATCTGTTGGATGATAGCCGTGGGAATACGGACCTTCGTAAATCGGTGAGATCCATAGTGTGTTCACCCCAAGCTCGTCGAGGTAATCGATTTTTTCCAACACGCCTTGCAGGTCACCGCCCATCCAACCTTTCAACTGCTCATCTATCGGAAGGTCCGGATCGACGGATGTGTTGTTCTCCTCACTGCCATCGCGGAAACGGTCTACGAAAATCTGATAGATCACAGATTCTTTAGCCCAGTCGGGAGATTGATAGTCTTCGACGTAATAGGCAAACTCGGTGGCTTCCTCAGGGTCCAGGACGTTGTTGTCGGCAAACTGGGAGCCCTGCGATCCAGTGTTCCAAACATCGATGTTGTATTTCACACGCGTTTCATTCTTTTGAGCAGGAATCGTGCCCTTTAAGGTTGAAGTTTTTAAGCCGTCGGCTGATCCGCTCGTTTCGACGACACGTAGAGCAGCGATCGTCCCATTTTCAGCCTCTCCGCGCTTACCGGAAGGGGAGGATCCATCCGTCGTATAATAAACAGCTCCTGTATCAATGGGACCAAAGTGCTCGACCTCCACCGTTACGTCCACCTCATCTTTTTTCGTGGGGGTGTAAGGATCGTGGTTGAAATCATGGGTGACTGACTGGGCTACGGGAATCGTCCGCCATTGCTCCACCGTATCGTTCTGGACGCTTGGATCTTTTGTCAAAGTGACCGTGCGCCGCTCGCTGCGGACTTCCTCATAGGCTTTCCCCGCAAGACTGTACGTATAGGAAACGTTCTGTCCTTCATTACCTACAAGCGTGAACGTATACGTATCTTCCCCCGTCTTTGTCATCGGGGCAGCCGTGTAATGAAAATCGTTCGTGCTTGAGGCAACGGTCGGTTTCACCCATTCAGGTGTATGTTCCGGTACAGTCAGTTCGAGTGTGGCGGATGCTTCATGCGTTCCGGCAGGACGGATATCCACCGTCCGCTCCTCCTCGGGGTGAAAGGCGAAGATATACGCTGCATCCTGAGGAGCAGTGACGGTCAGGTTGGAACCAGTCATCCATGTCCCGTCGTACACAAACTTGTATTCTGTTGTTTCACCGCCTTCCAGGGTCACCGGCTCACTGAGCCATACCCCTTCCTCTTCGTCATACTGCAGTGGATGACGATCAGAACTCCAGTCAAGCGCCTCGGCACTGCCGCGCAGAACGACGCTGTCGTACGTTTTGGCATCGGCTTGAACCTTTTGTGCAACCGGTTGCACAAAAGGTAAAAATAAAAGGATAAGCCCAATCATCCAGATCCATGATTTCTTCATGCGTTTTCATCCCTTCCTTTTTCCATTTTTATGAAATCGCTTTCATTGTATCGGATAGACATACGCCTGTCCATAGGACTATCCTAGTGATTGTTTCAGGCGCATGGATACTGCATATAAAAAGTCAGTCAAAGAGCAGACGGATCGAGTAAAAGATCATTTTCGTATATTCGCTGAAGGTTGTCTTTTTTTCCATTTCCGTCAAACCGTCAGCGGGATTGTACGAGGAGGAGGTAAAGGCATAGCTTAACGTATAGTCTTTTCCGAAAATATCATCGAACGTCATTTTCGTCCTCCGCGAGTGGAATTCACTCGTAACGACGATGGCTGAGGAAAGGTTCTGCTCCTCCATAATGTCCTTGGCGTACAGGGCATTGTCATATGTACTCGTCGCTTTTGTGTCTTCTAAAAGATCGGCTTCGGATATCCCCAGGGAAACCGCCCGGTCCGGCGTCGTCCCGTTTTCTTCGGCATTCGTTAAAATGACCGTATCTGATGCTCCCATGGTGTACAATTCCGCTCCACGTTCCAGTCTTTCTGCACTACCGCTCAAGACGATGATGGCATCCGCCTCCGGATCCTCCTCCACGGTATCCTCCAGGATAAGAAAATCCGTACCCAGTTGGTAGAGTGTGAAAAGGAAAGCTGCCGCAGCGATGAGAAAAACCCCGAACAAGATCAGGATGGTCCGCTTTATTTTATAAACGGCTACAGACAAAAAAGATCATCCTCTCCATTTTTTTCTATTTCTACTATATACCGCCTGAGTGATTTGTGAAACCATAAGTATTTTACTTGTATACTTTTGTCGAATTTAGTAACATATATTGTAAAAGTTTTGTTTGAATTGTTTGTTTATTTCATGTAAACTTTTTTGAAACCAATAATGTTGATTCGGAAAGGATAGAGAGATATGATACAACCTGATGATCGTATTGCAACACCTGGTCAAATTGTTACCTTTGAACGAAATGATATCACATTTAAAGGAAGAGTTATTCCAAGTCAATGCCAGCAGTCTGTCATCGTTGATTTAACCATTATGGATAATCTGAATGACATCGATTTCGAATATGACAGGACGGTTGTAGCTCATACAAACTATCGCATTATCGAAGAATAACATGAACAGGCCTTCTCCACTCCGGTGGGGAAGGTTTTTTTATGGAGAGGATCAGCCGGTTTAGGGGATGGAAGGAATTGGATCGACTGAAAAGTGGTACGAAGGGATCCTTCCATATGATCTATGAGTTTCGGATGGCTCAATGGCCGGAAAAAGACCTTCAATCCCGCGGGAATAAGGATTTAGGGTGGAAGGAGTGATATTGGAAGAACGAAATTCAAAGATTAATGAAAGAGGCTTTCTAACCAACTAGGAATATCTGCCGTTTCCAATTTATTCTCCTTTTCTTATAATATGGGTAGAGCACCCTTCAAAAGGAAGGGCTCTTTGTCATTTTATACAGAGAGGATGTCAGGGGTAGTGCATGTAACCAAGCTTTTACTGGACCAGACAGAACTGCCGGTGAGCGGCCGGTGCAGCGTGCGGATTGACAAAACGATTGTCGTGGAACCTTTCAGACATTTAACAGAAGATACGTTCCGCCGGATATTGAAAGAGAAAGCCTTGATACAGCGGATTAAACTCGAAAGTGATGAAGAGGGATTTCCACAGGAGTACGAAGGTCCCTACACATCGAAACGGACCAACGGAATCTTGATTTTTACCAGGACAGCTTAAGGATACATAAAAAAACTGACCACACCGGAGTATGGTCAGTTTTGCTGTGTTTATTCACTTGAATCATCCGTAGTGTTCCCGTAGGATCCGGAAGGCGTAATATCGAGAGCCTGCTGCAGTTTCTGCTTCGTTTCCTCTAGAGCCCCTTCGTCCGGGACGAAATAATACAACCCGTCTTCCAGACGCATGTCCTGTCCTTCAATCGTATAGGTTGTCGTCGAAGGATTTTCGGAAGACAGCGTTTTTTGGATGGCGTACAGTTCGGAGATCGTCAGGTTCGTACTGACACTGTCACCGAGGATATCCGCAAATTCACCGGCTTTGAGCAGATTGTCGGCAGAAAGGGCCTCATCAATGCTTGCCTGGATGAATTGACGCTGTCGCTCGTCCCGTGGATAGAATACGGCAACATCACGCTTTCTCATCCTCACAAAAGCGAGAGCTTCCTCCCCGTTCATCGTTGTTTCACCAGCTTCAAATTCAATCTTCTTATCATAATCCAGGCTGCTTCGTTCCCAGAAGCCTTCCTTTACATCGATCGTGACGCCGCCCATCAGGTCGACAATTTCCATGAACCCTTCGAAATTGACGGACGCGAACTTATCAATCGGAATACCGAGGTAGTCCTCTACGGTTTCAATCGTCAGCTTTTCAGCCCCGTATCCGGAAACTTCCCCGAGTGAGTAGGCTGCGTTCAATTTGTGGGAGCCTGCATATTGATCGCCGACTTTATAGGCCGGGATGTCCACCTGCGTATCCCGTGGAATACTTGTCATCGTAATGTCCTTCGTATCAGGATCAAGAGTCATTACAATCTGGGTATCCGCACGGCCGGCGCCGCCTTCTGTCGAATAATCCTCAACACCCATCAGTAAAATTGAAATCGGATCATCGCCGATGTCCACAGCTTCATCCCGCAGGTCTGATTTTTCTCCTCTATCCAGATCTTCGTAAGAGGCGGTGTAGACTTTATTCACGTAATAAAAGCCACCACCGATCAGCAGCGACAGGACAAATAAAAAAACGACCCATCTTCTTATTCTTCTTTTTTTCCTGCGTCTGCGGACGCGGACGAGTTTTTTCGCCATTTGTTCCACCTCTGTTTTCTAACCTCTCAAATTCCCATTCTATCATAGATGAAAACGGGGGGAAGGCGTTCTTTTTGAGGATTGGGAAATTGTTAACTGGCTGTCATACAACGTCGTTTTTGTAGTGATTTTGTCGAAAAAGAAAACTCCCCGAAACATTTCCGGGGAGTTTTCCTATTATAATTCTTCTTTTTCTAAAATCAGATAGTTCATTTCCTTACGGCTGATTTCGTTGTAGCGTTTCGCATTTAATAGATAGAAGACGATGCCGATGATGATCCATACACCAAGAGCGATGTAGGATTCCTTCCCTAAGGCTGCCGGTGACCATGGCAGCAGAAGGAGAACGAGAAAGCCGATGGAGCTGATCATTCCGACCAGGGAAAGAAGCTTGCGTCCAGGGGAAACCGTGCTGGCTTTTTTCTCCGCCTTGGAATTCTCTGACCAGCGGAAAAACTTGTACGCCGTTGCGGTACAGAAAAAGTACGCGATGGCGACGCCGGTGGATGACATATCGACGACCCATAGCAGGGCTTCTCTGCCGAACCACGGAGCGACGAGACAGATCGTCATCGTAAACAGGATGCCGACATAGGGGGTTTTATATTTCGGGTGCAGCCTGCGGAAGATGTCCGGCAGAATGCGGGCACGTCCCATAGCAAATGTCAGACGGCTGGCAGAAATGTAAAACCCGTTCAATCCTGTGAAAATACCCATACAGACAGCAACAGCAATGATGAAGACGCCGGCGCGTCCGAGGTAGCTTTCAATCGCGTCACCGGTACCCCAGACCGACTGGGTGTCGTTGATCATCGCAAGCAGCTGCTGCCAAGGCATCGTACTGGCTGTAATCAGAATCATGGCGCTGTAGGCAACTCCTGCAGCGAGCAGCGACCAGATGATCAGGCTGAAGGCCTTTTTCGGTTCGAATTCAAATTCCTCCGCTGTCTGAGGAATGTTGTCAAACCCGACGTACGCGAACGGGGCAATGGCAAGAATCGTTAAAATGGATGCCATTGCGGTCTGATCCGGTGTAAATCCAGGGGAGATATTGGATACGCTTGGTCCGTCGGTCATGATGGCACCGATTCCAAGCAGGACGATTCCCGCAATCAAGATCAGGCTGAAAACAAATTGTGTCTGTCCGGAAAAGCTGGCACCGCGGATATTCAATAGAGCAAATACGATAAGGGCTAGAGATGCAATCGCGATCTGGATCATGGAAACATCATATCCAGCTACGGTATACATATTCCCTGTCTGAACAAAATCAGGGAAGAGGAATTTTGCCAGCAGTGCGAGGGCTGAGGCATTTAATGCAACAATACAGATATAGCCGAGCGTTAAAAACCATCCCGCCATAAAAGCGAACCGCCGGCCGAATCCTATATAGGCATAAGCGAATTCACCACCCGTAACAGGGAATTTTTCAATCAAAAATCCATAGCTGACGCCGATAATCATCATGAGAGCGGCGCCGAGTAAAAGGCCGAGAACTACACCGGCGGGGCCTGCCTGGCCGATCCAGTCTGTGGGGAGTACAAAAGCGCCCCAGCCAATCGCTGAACCGAAGGCAATCGCCCAGACCCAGTGGGGTTTTAACGTCTTTTCTAATTTTCTTCGTTCTCTAGTTGCCATAAACGAATAAGTCCTCCTAGTTAGATGTCAAAGATAACTTCCCTATTTTAGACAAACCAAAACGAAGGTGTAAACAAAAAAACCTCTATAAAGAAAAAGTCAGAAAAACGCAAAAAATGAAATGGGATTGTTAACAACCAGTTATTCCACTGACATAATCTGCTGATATAGTGGGGTTTGTGATGAAACCGGTCTAAATAGGTTTGAGGTGTGAAAAAATAGGCTAACGGAAATTTAGGAAATCGTTACATTGCCCCCCATATTCCTGTGATATAATTTTCTCGATTACAAACCTTAGTATGAACACAACAGATGGAAATTATCGATCCGCTTACAACGGACCGGAGAGGATATAATAAACCTGAGGAGGGTCTTTATGGAGTATAAGGCCTTGCTGTTCTGCCTGATCATTTCGCTGGCGATTACGCCGCTGGTCAAGCGGGCAGCAATAAAAATCGGTGCGACGGATCAGCCGAACCACCGGAAAGTCCACAAAAATGTGATGCCGCGTCTCGGCGGTTTAGCGATATATTTAAGCTTTGCGCTGGGAATTGTCTTCTTTTTTCCGGAAAGTGAATTAACATGGCCTGTCCTTCTCGGTGGAACGATCATTATCGTGACCGGCGTGCTGGATGACTTGAAAGAACTGTCCGCGAAAATGAAACTCGCCGGACAGCTGCTTGCCGCAGGAGTCGTCGTCATCGGCGGTGTCCAGGTGGAATTCATCAACCTGCCCTTCGGCGGGGAGCTGGAGCTTGGATATCTCAGTATTCCGCTTACGATCGTCTGGATCATTGCCATTACAAATGCCATCAACTTGATTGACGGTCTGGACGGCCTTGCCGCAGGAGTATCAGCCATTGCGCTGTTAACCATTTCCGGCATGGCCATCACGATGGGGAATGTATTTGTCGTCTTCGCAGGCTTGATGATGCTTGGAAGCACCCTCGGCTTCCTCGTCTACAATTTTTACCCTGCTAAGATTTTCATGGGGGATACAGGTGCCCTGTTTTTAGGATTTATGATCAGTGTTCTTTCTTTACTCGGATTTAAAAATGTGACGTTATTCTCCCTTGTCATTCCTGTCATTATTTTAGGTGTGCCGATTTCGGACACGCTCTTTGCGATCGTCCGCCGGGTCATCCAGCGGAAACCGCTGTCGGCACCGGATAAGTCGCACCTTCATCATTGTCTGTTAAATCTCGGCTACAGCCATCCGGAATCTGTCCTGATGATTTATGCGGTCAGTGCCCTGTTCAGTCTCGCTGCCGTCATATTCTCACAGGCGACGATGTATGGAGCGGTTCTTGTCGTAGCTCTTCTAGCGCTGATGATTGAATTGATTGTTGAAATCACCGGTTTGATTGGAAAAGATTACAAACCGATTTTGAATATGATCCGCGGGGTCCGAACCCGTCGATAAAAAAAGCAGAAGGCTGGATGAACAGCCTTCTGCTTTTTTTTACATGGAATTGTTGTTTTCGTCTCCGTTGGAAAAGCTGTCCACCTCATCATCTTTAACGAGAGGGTTGGATAGGTTCAAGTGATCTTTGAGCGTTTGAGTGACGGCGGTGAGATCTTCTTCATTCACCTGGTAGTACCAGCCGTTACCAGTGAATCCGCCTTCTCCTGACAGCTGCATTTTATCAAACGTAAAGCCGTCCTTCTGCAGGAAATAATCTTTAAAGGAAATCATTTCATCAAAGGTCAGGTTCGTTTTCATGTTGCTGCTCACAGAGGCGAGGATATCGTCGAAGTTGTTCAACCCTTTTGTGGACATCGTTTCACTGAAAATTTCCTGGATGAGCTTCATCTGGCGCTCCCCACGGGCAAGGTCACTGTCATACTTCCTTGTTCGTGCAAGAGCCAGAGCTTCTTCGCCGGTAATCGTCTGGTAGCCTTCCTGCAGCTCTACGGCTCCCGCTGTATCGGAACTGTTCTGCTCTGTCATATCAAATGGAACGTCGTAGTTGATGCCGCCGATGGCATCAACAACTTCCACAAATGAATTGAAGTTCAATCGGACATAATAATCGACAGGAACATCAAGCAGCTGCTCCACCGTCTTGACGGTAGCATCCACACCGCCGAAGGCATGGGCGTGGGCAATCTTATCCTCATAGCCGACTTCAGGGATATAGGTGAGTGAGTCCCGGGGGATGTTCAGCATCTTAATCGAACGATCATCCTGATTGAAGGTGGCCAGAACGAGGGCATCGGAACGGGCCGGCAGTCCTTCATCACCTGTACGCTTCTCACTGTCATCAATGCCGATGAATAACACAGACGTGTGATCTTTGGCAGGGTTCACTTCTTCCACGCGTTTATCCGACATGCCGCCTCGGTCCAGCTCTTTGTGGGATTCGGTGGCGGTTTCTTTCACCTGATCGGTTAAATAAACCGCATACCCCGCCGCTGCTCCGATGCCGGCAAGCAAGAGGAAAGCCGCTGCCCAGAGGAAGATGGTCAGCTTTTTCAGCTTCATACGTCAGTAAGCTCCTTTACTCCGGTGTGACGTCAAATTCTACGTAGGAGGTTCCGCCTCTTGTGATGTCCGCCTGACCACTCGTCAAATCGACCATCCAAGCTTCGAATTCCTCTTCCAGTCCGCTTTCTACGTATATTATTAATTCCACATTTTCCAGGTAATTAACCGTTTCTAGCGTATACGTCGAATTCCGCACTTCATTTTCCACTTTTCCGAGCAGGGTATAATCGATTTTCACCTTGATTTCCTGCATCAGCTGCCGTTGGACGACACCGGTCGTCGTAATGGCTTCAGAAGCAGTGGATCCGTAAGCGCGGATGAGACCGCCGGCCCCCAGCTTAATGCCGCCGAAGTAACGGGTAACAACGACAGCGGTATCCTTTAACCCGCGTTTTTTCAGTACTTCCAGCATCGGTACACCGGCGGTTCCACTCGGCTCCCCGTCGTCATTCGCCTTTTGGATCAAATCGTGTTCGCCGATCATGTAAGCGGAGCAGTTATGGGTGGCATCGCTGTGTTTCTTTTTGATTTCCTGAATAAAGGCCTGTGCTTCTTCTTCTGTTTCACAACGCTTCACATAACCGATGAAGCGGGATTTTTGTATGGTAACTTCTTCAGAACCCTCAGGTTTTACGGTATAATATCTTTCCAGCATCGTTGAAAACCTCCTAAGCTTTTATTATATCGAGGGGGGTTGAAATGGGCAAACCATACAAATAGTAGGATTGCGGCTGAAAAGTTGTACATAACCCCCATAAATGGACATGGGTCTTACGAATGATTATGTGAATATTGATGGAGGGACTTGTGATGAGCGAACAGAAAACGGGGGATATCGCCCTTGACCATATTATCGATGAGATGGTGGATACAGTCACCAACAGCAAGGATGAAATCTTTGAGATCGGCGAGGGATCCCGTCAGGAATATGAAAAGCTGTACGATGAACTGCAGGAAACGAAACGACAGGTGATTGCTTATATTGAAGAAGGCGATCAACTCGATCAGAAAGTTCGTTTTTCCCGCAAGCGTTTGTCCGAAGTAAGCAGTCAGTTCCAGAAATATTCAGAGGAAGAAATCCGCGAAGTCTATGAGAAAACCCATGCCCTGCAGATGGAACTCTCGATGAAAAGAGAAAAAGAGAAACAGCTGCGCTGCCGCAGGGACGACCTTGAACTCAGACTTCGTAAGCTTGAGGAAACGATTGGACGTGCGGAAGCGTTAGGCGGGAAAATTTCCGTCGTTTTGAATTACTTAACCGAAGATTTCAAACAGGTCAGCGATGCTTTGGAAACAGCGAAGGAAAAGCAGCAGTTCGGCCTGCAGATCATTGAAGCGCAGGAAGAAGAACGCCGCCGGCTCTCCAGGGAAATTCATGACGGTCCGGCACAGATGCTGGCCAACGTGATGCTCCGCTCCGACCTTGTAGAAAGGACCTATAAGAAACGCGGCATCGAGGATGCGATGCAGGAAGTGAAAAGTGTCCGCTCGCTCGTCCGGTCTGCCCTCTATGAAGTACGGAGGATCATTTACGACCTCCGTCCAATGGCCCTTGATGATCTTGGTTTACTTCCTACATTGAAAAAATACCTGGCGACCGTCCAGGATTACAATGATGGACTGACCATCACCTTCGCCACGTTCGGGAAAGAAGACAGGCTGGAATCCAAATACGAAGTAGCTCTGTTCCGCCTTGTGCAGGAGGCCGTCCAAAATGCGGTCAAGCACGCCGAAGCGCAGGAAATCAAAGTGAAAGTCGAAATCATGTCCACCAGTGCGATGATCATCGTGAAGGATGACGGAAAAGGTTTTGATACGAACGGGAAGAAGGAAAAATCGTTCGGCCTGATGGGCATGCGGGAACGTGTAGAAATGCTCGAAGGCGAACTGAACATCGATTCCAGCATCGGTGAAGGGACGATAGTCACAATCCATCTGCCATTAAATTGATAATTTTGTGAAAAACTATGTAAATGGACTTAAATCGTTTATAATAGAAAGCAGGATTAGGGTGTCATTTACAAACAAAACAAAAACAGAGATAGAGAGAGAACAAAGAATAGGTTAGGGGAACAAAAAACCATTCTATGTAAGAGAAACAGGAGGAAATGACCATGACGACCAGAATCGTACTGATTGACGACCATAAATTGTTCAGGGAGGGCGTAAAGAGAATCCTCGACTTCGAATCCAGTTTTGAAGTTGTAGCCGAAGGTGATGACGGGGATGCAGCACTGCGAATCGTCGAGGAACACCTGCCGGATGTAGTGTTAATGGACATTAACATGCCAAGCATGAACGGCGTAGAAGCGACAGCAGAAATTACGAAGCGGTATCCTGAAATGAAGGTCATCATCCTGTCCATTCACGATGACGAGAACTATGTCACCCACGCCTTGAAAACAGGGGCGCAGGGGTATCTGTTGAAGGAAATGGACTCTGATGCGCTCATCGATGCCATCAAAGTCGTCGGTGCTGGAGGCTCTTATCTGCATCCGAAGGTTACGCACAATCTAGTAGCGGAATACCGCCGTTTGTCAGAAAGCAAAGGAAGCAGCAGCTATCGTACGATCGAGTACCGCAAACCGCTTCATCTGCTTACCCGCCGCGAATGCGAAGTGCTGCAGCTGTTGGCGGACGGTAACAGCAACCGCGGTGTAGCAGAGGCCTTATACATCAGTGAAAAGACCGTTAAAAACCATGTCAGCAATATTTTACAGAAGATGAATGTGAATGACCGTACGCAGGCGGTTGTCACGGCCATTAAAAATGGCTGGGTGGAAGTCATTTAACGGTAGATTTGCTCCTTACTCAAGCTGTCCGGAACCTCCGGGCAGCTTTTTTCTTTGTCTGCATGACCGGGCCTGGTATTTCATTAAACAGGATGAGAAGGCTCTCATTCAGCAGGGTTCGAAGGGGGACGGGGAGACTCCTGCGGGATGAGCATGCAGGGTGAGGCCCCGCAAGGCGGAGCCTGAGGAGACTCAGCGCATGTCCGCGGAAAGCGACCTGTCCCCCGCAGAACCTGACTCCGACTTCGTTGATACAACAGGAATGGGAGTGTCTGACATCGGACAGCTGCACAGTTTGTTGGTGCAATGGCAGCGGCCTTCATGTAAAATAGGGAAGGAGAAAAAAGAAAACTATCGTACATATAAGCATAGAGGAATTTTTTTATAAGGAGCTGGGTCGGATGAAAACAGCAATCATAACGGACAGTACGGCTTACCTTCCGAAGCAAGTAAGACAAGCCCATCATATACATATGGTCCCCTTAAACGTCATCTTTGGGGAAGAATCCTATCAAGAAGAGATTGATATCAACGCCGATGATTTTTATGACATGGTCAGGGAAGGCGGGAAGCTTCCGAAAACCTCCCAGCCGTCGATCGGCATCATGACACAAAAGCTCGAGGAACTGGCGCACAACTATGACGCCGTCATTTCCATCCACTTATCCAGCGGAATCTCCGGCACCTATCAGGCGATGATGACCGCCGGGGAAATGGTGGATGATATCGACGTCCACGTGTTTGACTCGGAAATCAGCTGCCACATGCAGGGCTTTTATGCGCTTGAGGCTTCGGATATGGCCGAGCGCGGAGCAGGTCCTGACGAAATTTTGTCCCGTCTGAAAAAAATGAAGGAAACGATGCATGCCTACTTCATGGTGGATGATTTGTCCCACCTGCAGCGCGGCGGCCGTCTGAACGGAGCGCAGGCATTTGTCGGCAGTCTGCTTCAGGTGAAGCCGGTGCTGCACTTTGTGGATACGAAAATCGTTCCGTTTGAAAAAATCCGTACGCGTAAAAAAGCACTGAAACGGATCCTTTCCCTGCTCGCAGAAAAAGTGGAGGACGGGGGGGAATACGAAGCAACCCTGATTCACGCCAACCGTCCGGATGAAGCTGCGGAATTGAAGAAAGAAATAGAATCCCGGCACCCCAATGTCCACGTGACCTTAAGCTACTTTGGTCCGGTTATCGGCACCCACCTCGGTGAAGGGGCGATCGGCCTTGGCTGGTACCGTCAGTCCTGAGAATACGAGCCTGTCTGTGAGACTCAGGCAGGCTCTATTTTTCTAAGGAAGGTGACGCTGTGCTCCCGTATTTCCAACGAAAGAAACCTCAGGACTTCTCCTGGATCCCCTCCAATCCCGTTCCTCATCCACATCTCGATCTTGCCGGTAAACTCCTCCTCCCACATGAAATCCCCTACAGTCAAAAAGTAATATTAACGTTGGTTTCGAAACGAATTTTAACGAAAACAGAGAGTATGGAGCAGCACCTGTTTCAAAAACGCTGCCGCCGCTGCGGGAACACGCAGGCCCATTTGTTTGCCGAACTCCCCCATACAACCTGTGGAAAGTCGTGCGTCTACTGCCGCAACTGCATCCAAATGGGACGTGTATTGGAATGTGAGCCATTGTATATAGGAAGCGCAAATGTCCAGTGGCCTCTCTATGAGGATCCATGTGTATGGGAGGGAACGCTGACTCCCGGCCAGCAGCGGGCGGCCGATGATTTGACCGCGTTGGTTCAAAACGGCTCCGGGGAACACCTCATCTGGGCTGTCTGCGGAGCTGGGAAAACAGAAGTGCTTTTTCCTGCGATTACAAAAGCATTGGAAACCGGCAAAAGAATCTGCCTTGCCACACCGAGGACCGACGTTGTCCGTGAGCTGCAGCCTCGGCTGCAGAAGGCTTTTCCTGCAGTCGATACAGCGGCTTTGTACGGGGACAGTCCGGACAAAAACGGGCGGGCTCCATTTGTCATTGCCACCACCCACCAGCTTTTCCGATTTGCACATGCTTTTGACGTGCTCATTATCGATGAAGTCGATGCCTTTCCCTTTCACAACGATCCCACGCTGCATTTTGCAGCCAAAAGAGCGACCAAGCAGGAGGCTGCGATCATTTATTTAACCGCAACGCCACGAAAAGAACAAAAGCGAAGGCTCCGCCAAAAATCCCTCCCCGTCACTTTCATCCCGAAACGATTCCACGGTCACCCGCTCCCTGTACCTGTGTTGAAGCTGACTCCGATGCTTCACCGCTCTTTGAACCGAGGAAAGCTTCCGCAGCATCTATCGAAAACCATCTCTGAACAGCAGACCACAGCCAGGCAGCTGCTGCTTTTTCTTCCTTCCATTAAAAAGGCAGAGGAAATCGCTGCTTTCTTAAAGGAAGAAGGGTTTGAAGTAAAGTCGGTCCACGCCGAAGATCATCACCGGGCAGAGAAAATTCAAAGCTTCCGCAATAGAGAGTACCGCATTCTCGTTACGACAACGATTCTAGAGCGTGGCGTGACCTTCCCGTCGGTCGATGTATACGTCATCGATGCCGGTCATGTTGTCTTCGATGAAGCGGCTCTCGTTCAGATTGCCGGCCGGGCTGGAAGAAGCGCTGACGATCCGGATGGGGATGTGCGTTTTTACCACATCGGTAAAACCGATGAGATGCTGGACGCGGTGGAAGCGATCAAAAAGATGAACAAGCTGGGGCAGAAGCTGTGAACTGTTATCTCTGCTTTTCACCCATCGTACCGGAAGTGAACTGGACAAATTTCCTGCTGCCGGTAATCAATAAGAAAATCTGCCGGACGTGTGAAGAAGAGCTTGCGAAGCTTCCTGCTGAACGCTGTCCGATGTGTTCAAGAGCAGAAGAGGGTCTCTGCGGTGACTGCTCGCGCTGGGAAGAGACGCTTCCTGGTGTCCTTGATCAAAACGATTCGGTGTTTACGTACAATGCTTTTGCCAAAGAGCTTGTCGCCAAATGGAAATACCGCGGCGATTACGTGGCTGTGGAAGCTCTTGAAGTGATGGTGAAGGAAAAGTGGAAGGGGCTGAACCTGGATGATGATCTGACTGTCTGCGTTCCTTTGAGTTCGGAGCGGGAAAAGGAGCGCGGCTTTAATCAATCCGGGAAGATCATTGAAATGGTCGGAAAAGAACCCGCGCATCTTTTTAAACGCATTCACGGGGAAAAGCAGTCGAAGCGGAATAGACGGGCGAGGCTGGAAGCGGACAACCCCTTTTCTCTTGTGAAACCGGTAAATCAGCCGGTTATCATCGTGGATGACATTTATACAACGGGAAGAACGATCCGTCATATGGCCTCGCTGTTGAAAGAAAGCGGCTGTCCCGAGGTGCGGTCATTTACAATTTTTCGATGAATCTGTCTATGAGACTTTTGAATCTTATTTTTTAACCGATATAATAAGAAAGAGAGTATAAGGGGGACCATCGGCATGGGAGAATTAGCGAACTGTCCGCGCTGTAATGCCATATTCATAAAAGGAGCGGCCGTCATCTGTCAGGCATGCGT
The DNA here is from genome assembly GCF_056158945.1 of Halobacillus sp. ABH2_015. Classification (NCBI taxonomy): domain Bacteria; kingdom Bacillati; phylum Bacillota; class Bacilli; order Caryophanales; family Bacillaceae; genus Halobacillus; species Halobacillus sp. ABH2_015. The sequence continues at coordinate 2,731,232 of NZ_JBSWUG010000002.1, read as the reverse complement.
AAAAAAAGAGGAGCAGGACTTTCAGACGGTGTATACGTTTCTAAAGAAAAAATCCAACCGCACGGCTACGGTCAATGAAATACAAGCAAAAACCGGCGTTTCGAAGAAGCAGATCCGGGAATTCGTAAAGCAGAAAAGGCTTCATCCTTCGCAGTTTCCTTCCTTGGAATACGGATGTGAGAAGTGCGGCTCCCCCATTCAGGAAGGACGCATCTGTTCCAGCTGCAGCAGAGAACTCGGAGCAGAGTTGGAGCAGGTAACGCGCAACGAGCAGTTTGCTGATCGGATCAAGGAAAAAGTGTCTCGTAAGACTTATTACTCAGTGGGAAATGATTAATTTGGATGATGGATGGAGCGATTCCTTTTCCGATATATAGAGTATAACGAAACGGACACGTAAGTGAGGTGTATCTAATGAAAATCAATCGACCGCATCATACTCAGATGAACCCTTATCAAAAACAGTTGAATCAGCAGGCAGATGTCAAAACTCATCAGGCGAAGGATAAGCTGGAAATCTCTCCGCAGGCGAAGCAGATGCAGGAGAATGATTCGGTATCTCCGATGCGACAGAAACTCGTGGAACAGATCAAGCATGATGTGGATACGGGCAATTATCAGGTGGATGCCCAGGCATCAGCGAAAAAGATGATCGATTTCTTTTCAAACAAAGAATAAAGGAGCATCACCATGACGATCGGTACCATCATAACTCTCATGAACAAACTGACTCAGCTGCATAAAAGCCTGCTTACGGTATCGCACACCAAAACAGAGGCGTTGAAGCATAATGAAACGGACAAAATGCAGAAACTGCTGCAGCAGGAGCGTAAGCATGTGCAGGCTGTGAAACAGATGGAAAAGCAGCGGACGGAAGCGGCGGCCGAGTGGTTTAAGGAGAAGGGGCATACGGGACAGGACGAGACCGTTTCCGCAATGCTCCAGCTTCTTTCAGGTGAGGAAAAAGAGGAGCTGCAGCGTGCGTATGAAGCGCTCATCTTCGTTCTCTCTGATTTGAAACAGCAGGAGGCTTTGAATGCGGAGCTCATCCAACAGTCGATGCAGTTTATCAGCCTGTCACTGAATACACTGGAGCCGTCCATCCAGTCGTTGAATTACGGAAAACAAAAGCAGGAAGCGCCGAAGCGCTCCCTGTTTGATTCGAAAGCTTAAATAGAGGAGCAGCACATATGACATCTACGTTTCACGGGCTTGAAGTAGCCAAACGCGGCTTGTTTACCCAGCAGGCTGCCTTATACACAACCTCTCATAATATCGCCAACGCCAACACCGAAGGATATACGAGACAGCGCGTCAATTTCGAGCAGACCGGTCCATATCCTGCCGCTTCGAGAAACCGTCCGGAAATTCCCGGTCAGATGGGAAGCGGTGTGCAGGCAGCTTCCATTGAGCGCGTGCGTGTCGGTTTTCTTGATCAACAGTACCGCGGGGAAGCCAGTAAAGCGGGCTATTATGATTCACGCTCGGACGCTCTTGCGCGTCTGGAAAGCGTCATGAACGAACCTTCCGAGGATGGTTTATCCAGCACGATGGACCGTTTCTGGGGAGCCCTTCAGGATTTGTCCGTGAACCCGGAGGATTCAGGCGCCCGTTCTGTCGTCCGGCAGCGCGGCCAGGCGGTGGCCGAAACGTTCAACTATCTTTCCAACACGATCCAGACGATGCAGAAGGATGTGAAAACGGAAGTGGGCGTCACGGAAAAGTCGATCAATTCCATCGCCAACCAGATTCATAATATCAATGAGCAGATCAGTGAAGTCGAGCCCCACGGAATGGTTCCGAATGATTTGTATGATGAGCGTGACCGCTTGATCGATCAGCTTTCCGAGCACGTCAACGTACAAGTGAGCTATGAGGAGGCGTCCGCATCTGCCAGTCCACTGGCTATGGGGAGAGCGACGATTTCCTTAGTCAATCAAGATGGTAAAGCAATGAACCCGCCGGCCACCCTTGTAGACGGAACCATCGGTGGCGGCGTGAATGAACTGGATGTCACCTATGGCGCAGACAGCGCTCTCGCTACAGGAATGACAATAGGGGGAAACACGTACACGATTGAAGAATTTTCTTCCCCCGGAAAATTGAAAGGCTTAATCGAATCCGGTGGGTATGTGGAGGCCGGAGAGAAAAAGGGCAGCTACGAAAACATGCTCTCGGATCTGGACCGGATGGCCACAGGCTTTGCGGAGGCATTCAATACCGTTCATCAAAACGGGGAGTCTTTGAACAGCATCAATAATGGAACGGCTGTACCGAAGTTTTTCGATATCGATATGTCACAGGCAAACGATGACGGCGTCGTGGAAGGCATTGCAGGGACGTTGGATTTAACGGATGAAATCAAAGCCGACGGCGACAACATCGCAGCAGCGGTGACGAATGAGTCGGGGAACGGTGAAAACGCTCGGAATCTTGCTGAAGTGAAGAACGATAATAACGCCCTTTTCGGTGAGGAAGCGTCCTTTTCCAACTTTTATGAATCCATCATTGGTACGATGGCCGTGGAAACGCAGGAAGCGGAGCGGATGTCGAAAAATGCCGGCACACTGCAGGCTTCTGTGGAGGAGCAGCGGCAGTCGGTCAGCTCTGTCTCCCTCGATGAGGAAATGGCCAATATGATCAAATATCAGCACGCCTATAATGCGGCCGCCCGTAACATTACGGTCATTGATGAAATGCTGGATACCATCATCAACCGGATGGGCGTGTAAGGAGGGAGGATAACCTATGCGCGTAACTCAATCGATGTTAGCCGGCAATATGCTGCGTAATTTAAGCAGCAGCTATGAAAACATGGGCACCTATCAGGATCAGCTGGCGACCGGGAAGAAGATCACCCGTGCCTCCCAGGACCCTGTTGTTGCGATGAAGGGCATGAATTACCGCTCCCAGCTTTCCGGCGTGGAGCAGTATAAGCGGAACATCAGCGAAGTGCATAATTGGATGGACAGCAGTGATTCTTCTATGAATGAAGCCACACAGGCGATGCAGCGTGTGCGAGAGCTGACGGTTCAGGCAAGTAACGGCACGTATGAAGGAGAACAACTTGCCAACATTGCAAAAGAAATCCGCCAGTTGAAGGAGCATGTCGGAAGCATCGCCAACACGAAGGTGAACGATAAATACATCTTTAACGGAACCAATACGACAGCCGCACCGGTCAATATGGACAATGCCGCTTTTACGATCAATCAAAGCGCAAGTCCGGTCATGATCGAAGTGTCGGACGGTGTCCGGATTCAGACGAACGTGAACGCCGGTAACGTGTTCAACGAAGATTTGTTCAACGACCTTGAAAGCTTCGCCAATGCTTTGGAAAGTGGGACAGACCTTGATGAATTTCTTGGTAAATTCGATGGTCATATCAACAATATCGTCAATGAGCGGGCCGATCTCGGCGCACGGATGAACCGGGTCGAGTTGATTGAGGACCGTCTGGCGACTCAGGAGGTATCGGCCTCCAAGCTCGTCTCCGATAATGAAGATGCCGACATTGAAAAAGTCATCATGGATTTGAAAACACAGGAAACGATCCACAGGGCCGCTCTCGGTGCTGGCTCACGCATCATCCAGCCGACGCTGATGGACTTTCTAAGATAGGCTGCCCCCTGAAGGGACAGCCTGCTTTTTTATGAAAAGGAGAGCATCCTTATGAACATACCAAAGCTCCAGGTGCAGACGACTCAGGCGCGGCTCGGTCATCAGGTGGGTGGGTCACAGCAGACGATCCGTCAGCCGAAAGCGGGATTGTCCATCCAGCAGCCGGCGGCAGAAATGAATATCCGACAGCATAAAGGAAAACTGACAATCGACCAGACAAAGGCGTGGAACAATATTGATTTGAAAAGCGTGGCGAAGCGGAGTGATGAGCTTGCCGCTGATGGCCGGCAGCTGTTGCTGGAAGGCATCGCCCGAATGGCGCGTGAAGGCGATGAGCTGATGAAAATCGAAAGCGGTGGGCAACCAATCGCCTCTCATGGAGAGGAAAATGCCAAGCTGGATTTTACATTTGCGCCGGGAGGGCTGCCTGCGTATGACCTTGTTGACCTATCGTATGAAGCCGCTTCTGTGGAAATAGACGTAGAGCCGCAGAAGCCGGTGATTCAGGTGCAGCCACAGAAACCACAGCATACGTATCAGCCTGGAAAGGTGAGCTTTCAGTTAGAACAGCATCCGGACGTACAGATCGACTGGAAAGTGTAAAAGGAGAATGGATATGAATATCAATACAAAGCATTTCGGTGAACTTGCTGTCGAGGAAAAGGATCTTCTCACCTTCAAGCACGGACTGCCGGGATTTGAAGATGATCATACATATGTGCTGCTGCCTGTGGATGAAAATGGTGTTTATTATGCGCTGCAGTCAGTGAACGAAGCTGAGGTGGCGCTCATCGTCACCAACCCGTACCTGTTTTTTGCGGATTATGAGTTCCATATTGAAGACGCAGTCGTTGAAGAGCTTGGTCTGAACGGTCCGGAAGATGTAGCCGTCTACAGTGTGCTCACATTAAAAGAGCCTTTCAAAGCCTCTACGATCAACTTGAAAGCCCCAATTGTGGTTAACGTCCATAAAAACAAGGCCAAGCAGGTCATCCTGAAAGAAGAAAGCTACAAGAGACGGCAGCTTCTTTTGAAAGAGGATAAAGGCGGTGAAGCTGATGCTCGTCCTTAATCGTAAGTCCGGGGAGTCGATCAAAATCGGCGATGACATCGAAATTAAAGTCGTTTCCATTGAGGGCGGACAGGTGAAGCTCGGCATCGAGGCTCCCCGTCATATCGATATCCACCGCAAAGAAGTGTATGTCAGCATTGAAGAGGAGAACAAGGAAGCCTCCGCGCTTTCAAAAAATTTACTGGATCTGCTGAAAAAATGAAAATAAACGTTAACAGTGTGAAAAGGCGTCCGATATAAGTAATGTAAAGCATTACAAGAGTCGGCCGGCTTTTTGTATGTATTCTAATGGATTTCACAAGGACGTGAAATCAACCATTTCAAGGAGGAATTTGTAACATGAGAATTAATCACAATATCGCGGCTTTGAATACTTATCGTCAATTGGGCTCTGCGAACAATGCGCAGTCCAACTCTATGGAAAAACTATCTTCTGGTCTTCGTATTAACAACGCATCTGATGATGCAGCGGGTCTTGCGATTTCTGAGAAGATGCGTGGTCAGATTCGTGGATTGGATCAAGCTAGTCGTAATGCTCAAGATGGAATTTCGTTAATCCAAACTGCTGAAGGTGCTCTAAATGAGACCCACTCAATTTTACAACGTCAACGTGAGTTAGCTGTTCAGGCCTCTAACGATACTGCTACAGATGCTGATAGAAAAGAAATCCAAAAAGAATTTAATCAGTTGGTTGATGAAATTGACCGTATTGGTGATAATACGGAATTCAATACTCAGAAATTAATTGACGGTACATTTTCTGGTAAGTTTCAAATTGGAGCAAACGAAGGTCAAAGTATTGACTTGTCAATTATTAACATGAAATCTAACAATTTAGGAACTCAAGGTGAATATACATCATCTAATGCAGTAGGGGATGTTGCTTCTTTAGATTTTTCAACGAATAGCGCTAATGTTAAAGTTGGGGACACAACTGTAGAGTTAACACAAGATTATTCTAATGATATGGAAGGTTTAGCGGAAAAGTTAAACGCTGCGTTCTCTCAAACTGAGGGTGTTAATGTTACAGCTAAAGGAAACACATTGACGTACAAAGGTGCTGGTGACTTTGGAACTCCTTCCTACACCGACGGTACTACGGGGACTGGGGGAGGAGGACTTCTTGGTACAGCTTCAGTTGCATCTAACGCTACACCAGGTGGAGCGCTATTGAGTTCACTTAAAGATGATGCTTTGGGAGGAACTACTGGTTTGCAAACACAATCAGGAGCTGACAGTGCAATTACTGCTATTAACTTTGCTATTGAAAAGGTTTCTGCAGAGAGATCTAAACTAGGTGCTTACCAAAATAGGTTAGAACATACTATAAATAATCTTGGTACCTCTTCAGAGAACCTAACTGCTTCTGAATCACGTATAAGAGATGTCGACATGGCGAAGGAAATGATGAACCAAACAAAGAACTCCATCCTTTCTCAAGCTGCACAGGCGATGCTTGCACAAGCAAACCAACAGCCGCAGGGAGTTCTTCAACTTCTACGTTAATATTCATTTTCCAAGAGACTTCAGTTTACTGGAGTCTCTTTTTCATTTCCCCTTCAACTTCCTCAAAACGCTCCGATATAAAAAGAAAACCGTATAGGAGTTGTTGAAGGTGCATCTGCCCACACGCATCACCCCCTCACAACCCCTGCAGAGCACCTATAAGCCACATAACCCAACGACATCTGTTCAGGACGTACAGGAGAAGAGAGAAGCGTATCCTTTTCCTGCTGGTGAAAAAGAAAAGCTGACGCAGTTGACGGACAGCTTGAATGATATTTTCCAATCGTTACAAACATCTCTGCGCTTTCAGTTCCACGATAAGCTCGGGGAATATTATGTAACCGTCGTCAATAATGAAACCGACGAAGTGATTAAGGAAATTCCGCCGAAGAAGATGCTGGATCTGTATGCATCGATTGCGGAATCGATCGGCATCATTGTCGACCATAAAATATAAGAAGGTGAAATCATGAGTGATATGCGGATCGGAGGCCTGGCTTCCGGGATGGATATTGACGGTATCGTCAAGGATCTGATGAATGCGGAGAAACAGCCGTTAAACAAAATGGAGCAGGATAAGGAATGGCTCACATGGCAGCGGGATTCGTACCGTGATGTGAACAAGCAGTTGAAAGAACTTGATGATATGGCCTTTAACATGAAGCTGCAGTCAACATTCAATTCCAAAACAGCAACCTCTTCCAGTTCAGCCGTTTCTGCAACAGCCAATTCTTCCGCTGGAAACGGCGATTATACGCTGAGCGTCGAACAGCTGGCGACAGCTGCCTACAACTATAGTGAAGAAAAGATTACAAAAAATGGCTCGTCATTTGATCCGAGTGCTTCGTTAAGCAGCCAGCAGAACAGTTTCAAAAATGGTCTGACGCTTGGCGAGACATTTTCGATAACGACGTATAATGAAGACGGCTCAAAAAATACGAAGTCGTTCGAAGTGACCGGAGACAAGTCACTGAATGACGTTCTCTCTGAAATCAGCAAGTCTGATCTTGGTGTCCGTGCGTTTTATGATAAAAGTGCGGATAAAGTGATGCTTGAACGAACCGTGACCGGAAACTTCAATCAGGATGATAATGAATTCTTAGGTGCGGAAATTGGTTTTGATGGAAGTGCCTCGTTTCTGTCTACGACCCTTGGCATTAAGAATGGGGATAACTCCTCCGGCTCGTGGAAGCTGAATGAAAAAGGCGGACAGGATGCGAAGTTCACCTATAACAACGGGCTGGAAATATCGTCGAAGACCAACAACTACACGTTGAATGGTGTGAACTTTACCTTCAACGAAGTGACCGATGGCAACGTCAAGGTCAATGTGACCAACAATGTGGATGATGCGTTTGATAAGATTGTTAAATTCGTCGATAAATACAATCAGATCATTGAGGATTTGAACGGGAAGGTACAGGAAAAGAAAAACCGTGATTATCCACCACTGACAGCCGAACAGAAAGAGGATATGGAAGAGAAGGAAATCGAGCTGTGGGAAGAGCAGGCGAAGAGCGGGATGCTCCGCAATGATACCGCTGTTTCTGGAGCGCTCAGCAAAATGCGGGGAAACTGGTACACACCTGTTCAGACAGACGGGGCGTTTTCCATGCTGTCGCAGGTCGGCATCACATCCTCCTCCAACTACCGTGACGGCGGTAAGCTCATCGTTGACGAGGACGATTTGAAGAATGCCCTTCGCAACGACCCGGAATCGGTTTATCAGCTGTTTACGGGTACAGAGGAGAATCCCGGTATTGCACGGCGTCTGGAAACGACGATCGACAGCACCGTGAAATCGATCGAGCAAAAGGCAGGAAAAGCGACGACGCTTGATAACAATTTCCTGCTCGGCCGTCAGATTGAAGATTTAGATGATGAAATGGACAGCTTCCAGGACCGCTTGAATCAAATCGAAGACCGCTACTGGAGAGAGTTTACCGCGATGGAGAAGGCCATTTCACAGATGAACTCCCAGTCAGCTTTTATTATGCAGAACTTTGGCTAAACGTTATAAAAAAAGGAGTGTTGAATAGATGTCTATTCAAGCCTATCAAAACAACTCAGTGGAAACAGCCTCCCCCGGCGAACTGACACTCATGCTCTACAACGGCTGCATCAAATTCATCAAGGCAGCGGGAAAAGCAATGGAGCAGAAAGATATAGAAAGTAAAAATACGAATATCCAAAAAGCCCAGCGCATCATCCAGGAACTGATGGTGACGATGGACCAGAATACAGACATCAGCGCACAGGTGCTTCCGCTGTATGACTATATGAACCGCCGTCTGATCGAAGCGAATACGAAAAATGATGGAGCCATCCTTGATGAAGTGGAAGGGCTCGTTGTCGAGTTCCGCGATACGTGGAAGCAGGTTATCCTGCAGACGAGAAAATCCCAGTACGCTCAGGGCGGAAACGCGTAACGATGGTGTGGCAGACATTTTTAACGCTGACGAAAGAACTGGAGGAAATGGTTCACCAGCCCTCCTCTCAGACTCGCTCTCAGCGGATGGAACGTATCAATGACCTGTTAGAAAAACGCCGGGAACTGTTATCCAAGCTGCCGCAGCCTTCGACGGATGAAGAAAAAGCGATCGTACAGGAAGTGAAGAAGCGGGACTTGATGATCAATCAGAAGATGGAGTTCCTGCTTATGGATTTGAAGAATCAGATGCGGAATAATAAAAAGCAGAAATCCAGTAAACAGCGATACATCAATCCGTACCAAAGCGTATCGACCTATGACGGCATGTATTTGGATCACAAAAAATAGAAAGAGAGATTCCGCTGTCTTTTCCAACCCGTGAACAGTACACGATGCTTCGTGCTTATCAGGAGCTTGTCCACACCACTCAGGAGGGCCTGGACTATTTAACAGACCTTTCCATCGCCACAGGCTCCTGATGTTTTTCAGGATGTGCTGCTGGCTTTCCAACAGTTGAACGCCACTCATGGGAAAATGGGTGGGCTGATGGAAGGTGATTTGCTGAAGGATTTTCTACATATCGTTGAAATGCTCGAAGGCTGGTTTGACATTTCCTCTCAGGAGAAGTCCATTCATCTGTCTGAAGTAGTCCCGCCTGCCTACGCGGCATGGTCAGAAAAAATCTAGTCCGCCCTGGACCCTTATATCGTGCACTAGTAAAGAAGTATCAGGATCCTGATGCTTCTTTTGTTTTGGTTAGAAGGTAGATTTCATGACTAATCTCCTATATAATCCCATGGTGGAACCATACATAAAAAGGGGAGAGGTTATATGAAGAAATGGTTAGGACTGGCAGCCACCGCTTTGGCAGCGGCAGGATTGTTTCAAGCATCAACCGTCGAGGCAGCGCAAGACCCCATCGAGGTAGAGAAAGTCGAAGCACAGAATACATATGAAGAAAAGGAACCAAACGATGGACGGGAAAATGCCACGCAAGTTCCGTTGAATTCCTACATTTCCGGAGAATTTACGGACGAGGATGTGGATTACTACCGTGTAGAGGTGAATGGGGATGCAACGGTTCAATTTACCTTTCATCTATTTGAGTATGTAGAGGAAAAAACGGATATGAAGTTTCAAGGCAGACTCCTGACCGAACAGGGAGAGGTTTTGCCACCTTATAGCATGAATGGAAATGAATATGGTTACATAGAGTCCCATCTTTTAGATCCGGGCGTCTACTATATGAAAGTATGGGATAAGGCGGACCTTGCGGATGGCAGCACCTACTATCTAGGTACTGGAGCAGAACTTTTAGACGCATCCGCAGAAAGAATCTGGGGAGTCGACCGCTACTGGACAGCCGCCAACATTGAAAGATATGGCGATGCGGACCGTTACCCATCTGAAAATGTTGTGCTGGCAACCGGAGAGGATTTTCCTGACGCACTGGCAGGAGCTCCATTAGCAGAGCACCTCGATGCACCGATCCTGTTGACGCGGGAGGAAGAAGTTCCTGGAATCACAGAACAAGTGATGAACAGCTTAGATACCGAAAAAGTGACGATTCTTGGCGGAACAGGCGCTGTTTCTGCTGATGTAGAAACGTATTTGGAAAATGTTCTTGGAATGGAAGTCGACCGCATTTCCGGAAAAAACCGCTATGAAACCGCCGCAGCGATTGCGGACCGTCTCCCTGAAAGTGATCAAGCGGTCGTCGCCTACGGACGCAATTTCCCGGATGCGCTTTCTATCGCCCCGATCGCGGCTGGAAAAGGGATGCCGATTCTCTTAACCGAACAGGATGAACTTCCGGAAGCAACAGAGCAAAGTCTGAAAAACTATGGTGAAAGCATCGCGGTCGGAGGGACAGGAGTAATCAGCTCTGATGTACTCGCTGACATGCCGAAAGCAGAGCGAATATCTGGGAAGAACCGTTACCTGACGTCGCTTGCCGTCGTGGAACACTTCAACGTCGGAGGAGTGAAAGCGAGCTTTGCGACAGGGTCCCATTTTGCTGATGCTCTTGCCGGCTCTGTGAACGATGTCGACCAGCCGCTTCTTCTGACACCGAAAGATGAACTGAACGAAGAGATCAAAGCTTACCTAAGAGATCAGCAGATGTTTAATTTTAACATTTTCGGCGGTCCAGCTGCTGTTGAAGATAGTGTTTTCTTAGAATTAGAATCACTATATGAATAAAAAGGAAAGTCAGCCTCATACAGGCTGACTTTTTAATTTTATCTTTTTGTAAGGTTATGACGGAAACGGCGGTTCATCTATCATTTTGACAAAATCCATCCCTGTTTCATCCACGTTTTCATTGTCATGGGACAAATTCCAGCAAATACCGACATAAAAATGACACAATTTTAAGAAAGTTTATGCAGGAAAGGCCGTGGGTATGATAGAATATATATCACATAAGGATGAAAGGAGGACACTTCTAATGCTACAGTACAACATTCGTGGTGAGAACCTTGAAGTGACGGATTCTATTAAAGAATATGTGGAGAAAAAGGTGGGCAAGCTTGAACGCTACTTTGACACTCCCCCGTCCTCTGAGGTGCACGTAAATTTAAGTGTCTATAATGATGAGCAGACAATCGAGGTCACAATCCCGATGAAAAATCTACTACTCCGAGCGGAGGAGCATAATACAGATTTATACGCTGCCATCGACCTTGTGGTTGATAAATTAGAACGACAGATCCGTAAGCATAAAACGAAGGTAAACCGCCGATTCCGTCAGGAGGGTGCACCAAAATACGTATTTGCCGAATTAGAGCGTGAAGCCAACCAGGAGCAGATGCAGTCGGATGATGAATTCGATGTGGAAATCGTGAAAACGAAACGCTTTGACCTGAAACCGATGGATAGTGAAGAAGCGGCCCTTCAAATGGATATGCTCGGCCACAACTTCTTCGTCTTTACAAATGCGAATACTGATGAAACAAATATCGTATACAAACGACGTGACGGCCGCTACGGTTTAATTGAAACGTAATCTATGAATGAAAAGAAAAAGCATTCCTGTTTTGACAGGGATGCTTTTCTTTTTGGGAAAATTCCAGAAAACCAAAAAAGGAGAATCGTTCCCTTTCAAAACCCGCATTTTCCACTGAGAAAACCTCCATTTTTAACCAGCTCTTCCTGCTGAAACCTCCATTTTACATATGTGCATGCTTCCTCTTGCTGTAGTATAACTAAAGCAACAGGGAGGTGATGAGATGACCTGCAGAAACTGTCATGACGTGGATCAACGTTTGAAGCAGCAGGAAGATACAATCGTCCAGCTTGTCCACATCATCGGCTCCACCAATAAGCGTGTAAAAGAACTGAACGAAAGACAGCTCCAGCTTCAGCCGCTTTTCCTAAATGAACCCGCCCCAGCCACTACTTCAACAACATAAATCCCCGGTGACTAAAGCCCCGCTCTTGAATTGTCAGGCCGCTTCTCTTAGTGTTATGATAAGAGATGGACTGAACTACACAACCGAAGATTGGAAATCAATAGAGGAGCGGTTGCAATGCTTGGAACTTTAAAGAAAATCTTTGGCGACGGCAATACTCGTCAACTGAAACGATTAGAAAAGATCGCTGATGATATTGATGCAATGGAATCAGACATCGAGAAATTGTCAGAGGAAGATTTAAAGAATAAGACGGCAGAATTCAAAGAACGCTATCAAAATGGCGAGAAATTAGATGATATGTTAGTCGAAGCCTTCGCGGTTGTCCGTGAAGCTTCGAAACGTGTGTTGAATATGCGCCCGTTCCGCGTCCAGCTCATGGGTGCGATCGCCCTTCACGAAGGGAATATTGCAGAGATGAAGACAGGGGAAGGTAAAACCCTTGCCTCTACCATGCCTGCGTACTTGAACGCCCTCACAGGCAAAGGCGTCCACATCATTACTGTGAACGACTACCTGGCGAGCCGTGACTCGACGGATATGGGTGAGCTTTATCAGTATCTAGGGCTGACGGTCGGATTGAACTCCAACGGCATGTCCAAGGATGAGAAAAGAGAAGCCTACAACGCTGACATCACGTACGGAACGAACAATGAGTTCGGCTTTGACTACCTGCGTGACAACATGGTGCTCTATAAAGAGCAGATGGTCCAGCGTCCGCTGCATTATGCCATCATTGACGAAGTTGACTCGATTTTAATTGATGAGGCGCGTACACCGCTGATCATATCCGGATCTGCTTCAAAATCCGCCGACCTTTATGTTGGTGCCAATTCGTTTGTTCGTCTGCTTGCCCGTGAAGAGGACTTTACGTACGATGAAAAAACGAAAAACGTCCAGCTTACAGAAGAAGGGATTAACAAAGCGGAGCGTTTCTTCAAGATTGAAAACCTGTTCGATCTTTCCAACGTATCGCTCATTCACCACATCAACCAGGGCCTGAAGGCGCACACGTCGATGCAGCGTGATACCGATTATGTGGTGGAAGAAGGAGAAGTGGTCATCGTCGACCAGTTCACCGGACGTTTAATGAAAGGCCGCCGCTACAGCGATGGCCTCCACCAGGCGATTGAAGCGAAGGAAGGTCTTGAAATCCAGAACGAAAGCCAGACGCTCGCTTCCATCACGTTCCAGAACCTTTTCCGTATGTACGAAAAGCTTTCCGGTATGACCGGTACTGCGAAAACCGAGGAAGAGGAATTCATGAATATCTACAACATGCGTGTTGTCGTGATTCCGACGAACCGTGATATTCAGCGCGATGATAAAGCCGACCTCGTTTACAAAACGATGGACGGGAAGTTCAAGGCGGTTGTTGAGGATATCAAAAACCGTCATGAAAACGGCCAGCCCGTGCTTGTCGGTACGGTAGCAGTGGAAACGTCTGAAATCATCTCCCGCTATCTGACAAAAGCAGGCGTGCCGCATAATGTCCTGAACGCGAAAAACCACTTCCGTGAAGCGGAAATCATCGAAAACGCCGGACAGAAGGGTGCCGTAACGATTGCGACCAACATGGCCGGTCGTGGTACAGATATCAAGCTCGGTGACGGCGTAACAGAAGTCGGCGGCCTGGCGGTCATTGGTACCGAGCGTCACGAATCACGCCGGATCGATAACCAGCTGCGTGGTCGTGCCGGACGTCAGGGGGATCCGGGGATGTCCCAGTTCTACCTGGCGACAGATGATGAACTGATGCGCCGCTTCGCCTCCGACAACATCCGTAACATGATGGACCGTCTCGGTATGGACGATTCCCAGCCGATTGAGAGTAAAATGATCTCCCGTGCAGTGGAATCGGCGCAGAAACGTGTAGAAGGGAACAACTTCGATGCTCGTAAGACGATCCTTTCCTACGATGATGTGCTCCGTCAGCAGCGTGAAGTAATCTACAAGCAGCGTTATGAAGTGCTCACATCTGAAAATCTTCGTGAAATCATCGAAGGGATGATCGATCGTACGGTGGCTCAAACCGTTGATGTCCATACGAGTGAAGAGGAAGATGAAAACTGGGAGCTTGAGAGCGTTGTCGATTATCTTCGTGCCAACCTGCTCTTTGAAGGTGACGTCACCGTTGAAGACTTGAAAGGAAAAGATCCGGAAGAAATGAAGGAGCTTATCCTGGCTAAAGTGAAGGAACGTTATGACGAGAAGGAAGAAGAGCTGACACCGGAGCAGATGCGTGAGTTCGAAAAAGTCATCCTGCTTCGCACGGTCGACCAGAAATGGATGGACCACATCGATCAGATGGACCAGCTCCGGCAGGGGATTCACCTGCGTGCATACGGGCAGAACGATCCGCTTCGGGAATATAACTTCGAAGGCTTCCGTATGTTTGAACAGATGGTGGCAAGCATCGATGAGGAAGTGGCCCGTTATGTCATGAAGGCGCAGATCCGCAGCAACCTGCAGCGCCAGGAAGTGGCGAAAGGTGCAACAGCCGTTTCCGGCGGGGAAGAAAGCAAGGAATCGAAAAAGAAAAATCCTTACGTAAGAAAAGACACCGTCGGCCGCAATGACCCTTGTCCTTGCGGAAGCGGCAAGAAGTATAAAAATTGCCATGGTAAATAACCAGTGGGACACTCTCTTTTTACAGAGAGTGTCTTCCCTTGTGTTTAGAATAATAGAGGAGTGATTCAACATGGATATGGCAGAAATCCGTCATGAATTAGATAAAACAGCTGAGAAATTAGCGGACTTCAGGGGGTCTCTTTGACGTCGATCAAAGAAAAACCCGCATTGCTGAACTAGAAGAACAGATGACAGAGCCGGGCTTCTGGGATGACCAGAGTACCGCGCAGAAGGTCATTGATGAAGTGAACGGCCTGAAAGGTCTCGTTCACACATTGGAAGAGCATGAGGAAACACATGAGAATCTGGAAGTTTCCTATGAGCTTGTCAAAGAAGAAGAGGACGAAGAGCTTCTGGAGGACCTCGTTCAGGAAGTGCAGAAGCTGTCGAACGACTTGAACCAGTTTGAGCTGAACATCCTGCTCAGTGAGCCGTACGACAAGAACAACGCGATTCTCGAACTGCACCCGGGTGCCGGTGGTACAGAGTCTCAGGACTGGGCGAGCATGCTGCTTCGTATGTATACACGCTGGGCAGAGAAGAAAGGTTTCTCTGTGCAGACGATGGATTACCTACCCGGCGATGAAGCGGGCGTGAAGAGTGTGACCCTGCTTATTAAAGGTCACAACGCCTACGGCTACCTGAAAGCGGAAAAAGGCGTGCACCGTCTCGTCCGTATTTCCCCGTTCGACTCTTCCGGCCGTCGTCACACGTCATTCGTATCGTGTGAAGTGATGCCGGAGTTCAACGATGAAATCGAGATTGATGTACGCACAGAAGATCTGAAAATCGATACGTATCGTGCCAGTGGTGCCGGTGGTCAGCACGTCAACACCACAGACTCTGCGGTTCGTATTACGCACACACCGACAAACACGGTTGTAACGTGTCAGTCGGAGCGTTCTCAGATTAAGAACCGTGACCAGGCGATGAAGATGTTGAAGGCGAAGCTGTACCAGCTTGAAATCGAGCGTCAGCAGCAGGAACTTGACGACATCCGCGGCGAGCAGAAGGAAATCGGCTGGGGAAGCCAGATCCGCTCCTATGTGTTCCACCCGTACTCCATGGTCAAAGACCACCGTACGAATGAAGAAGTCGGAAACACGCAGGGCGTCATGGACGGCGGCCTTGATAAATTTATCGATGCCTACCTGCGCTCGCAGATGGACGGTTAATAACAAAGACTCTCACTTTGCTGTGAGGGTCTTTTTTTGTGTGGGGAACAGCTGTCCAATCGATGCCGTTTCTGCTAGTATAAAAGGGCATACATAATTTGGAGGAGGCGTCACGACATGAAGGTGAAAAAAGCGATCATTCCCGCCGCCGGTCTTGGAACGAGGTTCCTTCCGGCTACAAAGGCGATGCCGAAGGAAATGCTTCCGATTGTTGATAAGCCGACCATACAGTACATTGTCGAAGAAGCGATCCAGTCGGGGATCGAAGATATTATCATCGTTACCGGGAAAGGGAAAAGGGCGATTGAAGACCATTTTGACCATGCTTTTGAGCTGGAGGATAACCTTTATAAAAAAGGGAAGATCGATCTGCTTGAAGAAGTACAGCAGTCCGCAGAAGTGGATATCCACTACATCCGTCAGAAAGAGCCGAAGGGCCTCGGCCATGCCGTCTGGTGTGCCCGGAAGTTTATCGGGCATGAACCTTTTGCGGTCCTCCTCGGGGATGATATTGTCCGCTCCGATGAACCGTGTCTGAAACAGCTGATCGATCAGTATGAAGAGACGCAGTCGTCTGTGATCGGTGTGAAGCAGGTGCCGGAAGATGAGACAGACCGCTACGGCATTATCGCTCCGAAGGATCAGCAGGGCCGCCGCTATGAAGTCGAACATTTTGTCGAAAAGCCGGCGGTAGAGGACGCTCCGTCCAACCTGGCCATCATCGGCCGCTACGTATTCACGCCGGAAATTATGGACCTGTTGGAAACACAGGAGACAGGAGCCGGTGGGGAAATCCAGCTGACTGATGCGATAGAACGCCTCAACCTCGATCAGCCGGTGTACGGCTATGAGTTCAAGGGAGACCGCTATGATGTCGGAGATCAGCTTGGATTCATAAAAACGACGCTTGCCATTGCGATGGAAAGAGACAACATGCGCGAGGATGTGCTCGAACTGCTTGCGGAAGTGATGGAAAAGCAGGAATCCAGATAAGAGATATGAAGAGAGCCTAATCCAGGGCTCTCTTCTTTTCTGCTCCTGCATAGATCGTATCATCAGGTGAACACTAAAAAGGGCGTCAGGCCGCTCCTTTACCGTGTTAATACGTTATTCCGCTCTTATTTACACCCTCTGAATGGAATGGTATACTCCATACGGTTTTAGAAGTACGTATACATAGGGAGAGTTGAACATCATGATGATGGCTAAAAAATACCGCAGGGAGCCGGTGCCGCCGGCCCTTCGTCATACGATGGATTACGGTCTCGTCATTCTCGGGTCCTTTTTTGTAGCAATCGCTTTTAACTTGTTTTTACTTCCCAATAACGTTGCTTCCGGAGGCGTTGCGGGGATCAGTACGATCACCAAAGGCGTCTTCGGCTGGGAGCCGGGCGTCGTCCAGTGGGTGCTGAACATTCCCCTGTTTATTATGGGCTGGCTGATCCTTGGGAAAAATTTCGGCTTCAAATCGTTAGTGGGGACGGTCGTTCTTCCGTTTTTCGTTCTTTTAACGAGCTCGATGGATGCGGCAACCCCTGATCCGCTTCTCGGGGCTATTTTTGGAGGGATGGGTGTCGGCCTCGGTCTCGGCATTGTATTCCGTGGACGGGCGTCTACGGGGGGCATCGATCTTGCCGCTCAGGTCATCCATAAGTTCACGCATCTTCCGCTCGGCATCTGCGTGGCGATGCTGGACGGACTGATTGTGATCACGTCCGCGTTCGTATTTTCGCTTGAGGAAGGGTTGTATGCCTTGATCGGTCTTTTCGTCACAAGCCGTACCATCGATTTTGTCCAGGTCGGATTGAATACATCGAAAAACGTGATGATCATCACAGAAGAAGTGGACGAGGTCCGTGATGAGATCTTCCGGCAGATTGACCGCGGCGTAACCGTTCTTAGCGGTGCCGGCGGGTACACTGAACGCGAGCGGCGCGTCGTAATGTGTGTCGTTCAGCAGAATGAATTCATCAAATTGACACAAACGGTCAAGACCGTCGACCCGGGGGCTTTTGTCGTCGCAATGAATGCCACAGAGGTGCTCGGAGAGGGTTTCAAAACGACTTGACTCGGTTATACTTACATTATATTTCTATAAAATACCAGGGGGGATGACATGTGAAAAAACTTTGGCTGGCTATGATGCTGGGACTTATCCTTATTCTCGCTGCCTGCGGAGGCGGGGAAGAATCATCCGATGAAGGTACGAACGAAGAAACGACAGAAGAATCATCCGACAGCAGCTCGGAAGATACGGTCGATGCAGCAGCGGCAGAGGAAGTTTACCAGAGTAACTGTGCGACCTGCCATGGCGGAGATCTTGAAGGTGCAATGGGGCCCGCGTTAACGGAAGTCGGCGGTAAATATTCTGCAGATGAAATCGTAAATATCATCAAAAACGGGAAAGGCCAGATGCCTTCCCAAGGCGTCTCTGATGAAGACGCCCAGCTTGTTGCCGGTTGGCTGGCAGCTAAAAAATAATCCAAGAAACGTCCGGTGTATTCAGCCGGGCGTTTTGTTTTGATAAAGAAATGTAATAATTTCTTAGCTAAAAAGACGGCTGTTTAATGTTATAATGATGGTGTTTGTAACAAGATCTGGCTAATAATAATAAAGATTAAGGTGATACATGTATGATACAGATGCAAGGGGTTTATAAAACCTATCGGAACGGAGTGACCGCACTGAACGGTCTTGACGTGCAGATTGATCAGGGTGAATTCGTTTATATCGTCGGGCCGAGCGGAGCAGGAAAATCGACGTTCACCAAATTGATTTACCGTGAGGAAAAACCGACGAACGGAACGGTTTTGATCAACGATATCAACACGTCCACGATGAAGCAGCGCCGCATTCCGATGCTGCGCCGGAAGATTGGTGTCGTTTATCAGGACTTCCGCCTGCTTCCGACCTTGACCGTATATGAAAATGTGGCCTTTGCGCTCGAGGTCATCGAAGAAGATACGGCCAACATCCGCCGCCGTGTTATGGACGTTCTTGACCAGGTGCATTTGAAAAATAAAGCCCGTTTTCTTCCGGATGAGCTTTCCGGCGGGGAGCAGCAGCGTGTTTCCATCGCACGGGCGATGGTGAACCATCCGAAAATTCTGATCGCTGACGAGCCGACCGGTAACCTTGACCCGGATACGTCATGGGAGATCATGCACATTCTTGAGGAAATCAATACAGGCGGTACGACCGTCCTGATGGCAACGCACAGCAGAGAGATTGTCAACACGATTCGTAAGCGTGTCATTGCCATTGAAGACGGCATGATTGTCCGCGATCAGGCGCAGGGCGACTACGGCTACGAAATGTAATGAAAAGAGACTGTCTCACGAGCGGGGCAGTCTTTTGTTTTTCTATTCTGATAGACCGATAGATTTCCCACCATGAAATAGACATGCAGAAAGATTGGCGTGCATACGTTAATATCAGGCTGTATGACATTTACGTTGCAGGAGCTTTTTTGCTAGTATAGAAGCAATAAGGAAATCCATTATAGAAGGGTGAATGCGATGAATATAAAACCGCGGTACGTAGTGCTTTTTCTAGCGCTTGCGGTACTTTTGGGAGCTGCCGGCTCTTATATCGGCCTAGAGTATTTCGGAAGCGGCTCCAAGGAACAATCGCAGTCGGAGCAGTACGCCAATACCGAAGCGGAGAACTTTGGTAGTTTAACAGAGGAACAGCAGAAAGAAGTCATAGAAAACATGGGTGGCGACGCTGACCTGAAGAAGGTCGAACAGGCGTATTCTGTCATTGAGGAGAACTACTTGGAGGACGTGGACAAGCAGACCCTCGTGGAAGGCGCCATTCAAGGCATGCTGGATACACTGGAAGATCCGTACAGTGTCTACATGGACCAGGAAACGATGGAGCAGTTCAACCAGACCATTGAATCCAGCTTCCAGGGCATCGGAGCTGAAGTGAGCATGGTGAACGATAAAGTGACCATCGTAGCGCCGATTAAGGGCTCACCTGCCGAGGAGGCTGGCTTGAAGCCGAACGATCAGATTTTAACCGTTGATGGGGAAAGTGTCGAAGGGCTTGACTTGTACGAAGCTGTCCTGAAAATCCGCGGTGAGAAAGGGACGGAAGTGACACTTGAAGTGGAACGTCCCGGCGTCAGCGAACCGCTCAACATCGACATCACCCGTGATGATATTCCGCTGGAGACCGTCTATTCTGATATGAAAACGGTCGACGGTAAAAAAGCAGGCGTGATTGAAATTACATCCTTCTCAGAGAAGACCTCTGATGAATTCCATAATGCGCTTGAGAAACTGGAAAGTGACGGCATGGAAGGACTCGTCATTGATGTCCGCGGAAACCCGGGCGGATTGTTTACCGACGTCCAGGAAATCCTGAAGGAATTCATTCCGAAGGACAAGCCGATCGTGCAGGTGGAAGACCGCAGCGGTGAGAAAACGGAGTATTATTCAGAAATTACCGAGAAAAAAGAGTATCCGGTCACGGTCTTGATGGATGAAGGAAGTGCATCAGCTTCTGAAATTCTGGCCGCTACGATGAATGAAGCCGGCGGTTATGATCTTGTCGGAACGAAAAGTTTCGGAAAAGGAACCGTCCAGCAGGCCATCCCGATGGGCGATGGCAGCACGATCAAGCTGACGCTGTTCAAGTGGCTCACACCGGAAGGCAACTGGATTCATGAAAAAGGGATAGAGCCGACGGTTGAAGTGAAGCAGCCGCAGTACTTCTATACGAACCCTGTGGATATTGAAGATACGCTCACTTATAACGACAACAATGAAAAAGTGAAAAACGTACAGGAAATGCTGAAAGGTCTTGGACATGATCCCGGCCGTACGGATGGCTACTTCAGTAAAGAGACCGAAAAAGCTGTGAAAGCTTTCCAGAAAGATGCCGACCTTGAATCCACGGGAGAAGTGGATGAAAAAACCGGTGGGAAGCTGGAAGAAGCAATCATTGAACAAGTGAGAGACGAAGCCAACGATAAGCAGATGGACAAAGCGGTGGAGGTCTTGTTTGAATAAGCAGGATTCTGCCGATTCATGACGAAATATATCCGTAGTCGATGACTGCGGATTTTTTCGTACGATCAGACCTGTTGGTGAAGTGTTGGAAAGGAGAATCGTGTTGGGCGCTTGGTTTATGGAAATTCTTCAAGGAACGGGCAGACTGTTTTTGCTGCCTTTTTTATACATTGCTCTCATCATGAGTGTGATAGTATCAGCAAATCGAATCAAAAAAGAGAGGCGCATGTTCGGAACACGGGTATTCGACCGTTTTTCTGAATGGAAAGGGACGTGGAGTGTGTCGCTTCTCACAGGACTCGTCATCAGTATCATCGGTGTAGGGGCTGGGCTGACCGTCTCCTACCCGTTTCTTTTTCTCACAGCAGCCATTCTGCTGTTTGTGAGTCTGACTGGACGGCTGTTGTGGTATTCTCCCGCCTACACGCTGGGGGTACCAGGGCTTGTCCTTTTACTGCTGCCGTTGCTGCCGGAAAACTGGAAATCCCACCCTTGGATGGAGACAATGTTCGATACCTCCCTACCGATGGTGGCGCTGCTGTTGAGCCTCCTGCTGGTCAGAGAGGGGTTACTGCTGCTGAAAACTTCCCCTTCTCATACGTACCCGGAGCGGACAAAAGGACGGAGGGGCCTGTGGATCGGGCAGCATAGAGGAAAACGAATGACCGTTGTTCCGTTCTTTTCCCTTATTCCGGGAGGCTTGATTGAACCGTTCGCTTCCTGGTGGCCGGTCATTCCTGTCGGTGGCGACACGTACGGCGTTATTCTCATTCCTTTCGTTCTCGGGGCGGAGTGGCTCGTACGCGGCCAGTCCCCGGAAATGGCGTCCAAAACGATCGGTCGTCATACGTTCTTATTGGCTTTCTTCCTTACTATGCTGGCTGTAGGGAGCTTTTTCTTAGAAATTCTTTCGATTGTCGTATTTGCGCTTGCCTTGATCGGGCGGGAATGGATTTATCTCCGCCACCGGTCAAGAGAGGGTAAGCCCCCGTTCTTCACATCGACGCCAAAAGGGGTTCGGATCCTTGGCGTGATTCCTGAGAGCCCGGCTGATCAGATGGGCCTGTTCCCTGGTGAGCTTATTGAACGGGTGAACAGCATCCCGGTCCGTACCGAGAATCAATTTTATGAAGCCCTTCAAAACACAGGCGCGTTCACGAAAATTGAAGTGCGCGATGAATGGGGCGAAAACCGTTATGTGCAGCGGGCGATGTATGAAGGAGAGCATTATGAGCTCGGTCTTGTATTCGTAGAACCGCCCACACATGAAAGTTCGGTCGGGTTCTTTTGATACGAAATAAGAAACATTGGTATGATTGATTGTGTTTGAAAAAAAGAAGTGGTACGATGGAAAAACAGAAAGGACTGATGATGCCAAATGATTAACTAATCTATATTTTATTAAAGTGTATGATTTCGAATACCACTAAAATATAGGATTAGTCTATTCATTTATAAAAATCAGTCGTGACCTCCATGTGCTGTTTTCTATTGGCATATTTGTTGGTTTATCATGATGTACGTTGACTAATCCTTCCAATTATTATTGGGAGGATTTTTTATTCCTCTCATAGTTGGTTACCTTTCATCATCTATTTCCCTCGTCTGTACGGAAGTAGATGTGTGTTTGAATATGTAAAGGAGGAATAAAGATGTCGATGATTCAAGTGCAGCACCTGACCTTTTCCTATCCAAGCAGCTTTGACAATATTTTTGAGAATGTAAGCTTTCAAATCGATACCGATTGGAAACTCGGCTTTATTGGTCGCAACGGAAGAGGGAAGACAACCTTCATGAACCTCCTGTTAGGAAATTACGAGTATAGCGGTCAAATCATTTCCTCTGTGGAATTTAATTATTTTCCTACGCCGGTTCCTGATAAAAGGAAAGCCACCCATGAAGTATTGGAAGAGATTTGTCCACAAGCAGAAGACTGGGAGTTCTTTCGCGAAATCTCGTTGTTGGATGTGGACGCCGGGGTTATGTACCGTTCGTTTGATACGTTATCCAATGGGGAGCAGACAAAGGTGCTGCTTGCGGCGCTTTTCCTGAATGAGGGGCAGTTTTTATTAATTGATGAGCCGACCAACCACTTGGATATAGAGGGAAGAAAAATGGTTGCTCATTATCTGAATAAGAAAAAAGGCTTTATTTTAATTTCCCATGATCGAAACTTTGTCGATGGATGTGTGGATCATATCTTATCGATCAACAAAGCGGACATCGAGGTTCAGAACGGGAATTACTCTTCATGGAAGCTGAACTTTGACCGTCAGCAGGAACTGGAGGACGCGGTCAATGAACGGCTTAAGAAAGATATAAGCAGGCTGAGAAAATCATCAAAGCGCTCAGCCGGCTGGTCTCATAAAAAAGAAGCTTCCAAAAATGGCACGACCAACTCTGGTTCTAAAATTGATAAAGGATATGTCGGCCATAAAGCAGCTAAAATGATGAAGCGTTCAAAAAACATAGAAGCCAGGCAGCAGAAAGCCTTGGAAGAGAAGGAAACACTCCTGAAAAATGTGGAGTCCAGCGAGTCATTAAAATTAGAGCCGTTGAAATTTAAGTCGAAGGAACTTCTTCGTGTTGAAGAGCTAACCGTGATGTATAACGATGCCAAAGTCAATCAACCGGTTAGTTTCACTGTTGAGCAGGGGGACCGAGTCGTGTTCGATGGTAAAAATGGTACAGGGAAAAGCAGTATTTTAAAGCTGATCTTAGGAGAACCCATCCATCACTCGGGAACCATCACATCAAATGCAGGACTGATCATCTCCTATGTGAAGCAGGATGCTTCTGATTTAAAGGGGAGTTTATCCAGTTTTATAGAAGAAAACCATATCAACGAGCCGTTATTTAAGGCCATTTTACGTAAGATGGATTTTGAACGGGTGCAATTTGAAAAAGATCTATCCACTTATTCGGAAGGTCAAAAAAAGAAACTGCTCGTAGCCAGAAGTTTGTGTGAAAGAGCTCATGTATACATCTGGGATGAGCCCTTGAATTTTATTGATATGTATTCCCGTATGCAGATTGAAGATCTTATTGAAAGGTTTCAACCTACCATGCTTTTTGTGGAGCATGATCAAGCATTTAAGGAGAGAGTGGCGACAAAAACCATCTCTTTATAGCCGTGCTCAACAGCCGGAATTCCATTGTGGATCAGTCAGGCGGTTACTCTATCAAAGTAACCGCCATATCATTGAGTTTTAGAGATTTCAGAGGTGTTACCATGATAAAAGTATTAAAAAAACTTTCTGTCGTCCTGATTTCAGCAGGGGCGGTATTTTATATGGGAACTGTTGCGAAGTACAATATAGGACATAGTGAGGAAGACGTTCAAAAAGTTCTGTCACACAAATGGAAAGAGAAGGAACATTATCATTCCAGTGGAACTCCGGAGCAGGTGAAAATAACCAAGCTTGGTGACAGTAATAAGTCGATCGTTACGTTTATGCTGAATGGAAACATGGATTATGCTCTTCTTGAAGAAGGTTGGACCGGCAGCTACCATTTGGAAAAGCTGGAGCTTGGAACAGAATTCATTGCGTATAAAGGTATCGAAACGAATGAGGGTTCTTATGGGGTGGTATTTGGGAAGCTGTTTGGAAGAGATATTGGTGAAATCCACGCCCATATCAAAAAAACAGGGCACCAGTTTTCTATGGATATATCGGGGGTTGAATCATTTGTCCGTTATGAAAAACTGCCTGGCAGAAAGGCGTATCGTTATCCTGCGCACTTAACTTATTAGGAACATCAACAGGAGCAGACGGAGTTGTATTAGCTTTAATTGCTCCGGGTTTCTTTTCCTTTAGCTTAGTTGAGCAGAGCAAGCGGATTTGAAAGCATTGGGTTCCTTGCTGGTTGGGAAGAATTGAGGGATGTAAATGTAATTATGGAGATGGTATCCAGGTTCTGTGATCTGCCAGTTTTTATCGGGGTGTGTGGAACAAGTTTCTTTGGAAGAGAAGTTCAAAGAGACCATGAACAATAATGAAAATACTCCGTAAACCTTGTTCATTGGTCAACTCATAATCAGCCACTTTAAAAAATCAATTGAAATGGGGAATGAGGAAATGAAGCAATCATTACATACATTAGGTTCCATCATTCTTTTTGTCGGAGTAGTGCTGTTCATTCTAAGGCTTCAATCAGGCATACATCTCCTTTACACCCCTTATCTCTTTTGTATTACAGGGGCGGGGTTCCTGGCTTTTTCTGCGGTTGCAGCGAAAGAAGAAGCGAGTCTTTTGTGCAGGGTAGGCTTGCACAAGTATGAGAAAATCGGCTGGGATGATGAAATAAAGTCCAGGACAGTGTATCAGTGCCAGAGATGTGGAAGGAAGAAGAAAGTGTTCAGGGCTGTCTAAATCTGTGTTACGTCAGTATATTATAATAACACCTGCCTCATCATGAACTGAGACAGGTGTTATTGTTTTCGTTTAACGTGTTCTTTTAATTTCTTACCAACGCACGTCAATTCCTTCAAACTGCAGCTCTTCATATTCCGGAACTACGGCGGGATCGACCCTGACGATGGTCAGTGATGGTAGCTTCAGGATATCTTCAGCTGTCCCCCGGAAGGAAGAATTAATTAAGTTTAAATACTGCACATGCTGCATGCCTTCAGAGACCTGGCTCAAATCAGTGACTGTAGAACCGATGAAAGTGACTTGTTCCAGGGTCGGTACCTCCTTTAACAATTCACCTGGGATAAGAGCCTGATTCAATTTTAGTACTTTCAAGGATTTCATGGCCTTGAAGTCATCAGGATCAGCATCGACACGAAATGTTTCGGTCAAATGGGAGGCATTGATAGTTAATTCTTCAAGATCCATTAAGTCGCCTTTGGTAAGAGTGTCTGGTTCTTTATCTAAAGAACGAGCAATGGACCGTAACAGGAGACCCTGCATAGAAACAGGTTCATCAGCCCCCACGACTTTTACAAATTCTCTTTGGTTTCTATTTATGTTGTATTTTTCTTTCGTCAGGGATTTCCCGTCCGTGGACAGGTAAGTCAATTCAGCTGATAGGAAGACATTGTATTCATCATTCCATTGAACAACCAGAAACAAATCGAATTCACTGTTTCGGTACGCTTCCTTGGGAGGGGGCAAATGACTCGAATAGGATGTATCCGGCGCCTCAGCATCTGGTGAGAAAACGAAGGATATTCTTTCTGCTCCTTCTTCTTGAGATACTTTTATTTCCTTCCCGTTGAGTTTTTGGACGATTTCTCTTATCTGTTTTTCTTTCGTCTGACTAATGACAACCTCTTTTATTCTTTCAATCTTTGTATCAAGATCCGGAGTTGTTTCTTCGATTATTTTTTCTTCCTTTTCCTCTTCCGTCTCCGGCCCTTCTATGAATCTTTCTTCATCAGGAGAAGCCGGAGACTGCAGCGGGTTTCCTGAAGTGAAAAAGTAAAGGGATCCGGCCAGCATTAGTAATGCTGTCATCACTGTCAACAACTTGGGGAAGACCTGCTGCAACCAAGGTGAACGGCTTTTTTGTTTGTTGGCGTAAAAGCGGCGCCGATCTTTACTCGTGAATAGTGGTTTTTCACTGATTTGATCATCTATCGCTTTTTTTATCCTCTTTTTATTCAAGAGTCAGTCCCTCCTCGTTGACTTGTTGTTTTAACAATTGACGAGCCCGCTGCATGCGTGTTTTAACTGTGGACAAGGCCGTATCGGTAACATCCGCGATTTCCCTCTGCGTCATATTCTGTTGGAAGGTTAAAATCATCACTTCCCGATATTTCACGGGCAGATTCAGGATAGCTTCCGCAATTTCGTCCCATTCTTCTCTTTGTATAACCGTCTCTTCCAGATGTTCAGGATCTTTTTTATCCAGCCATTGATCTTTTACAATTTTGATCCGGTGTATAGGAGAGCGTAAATAGTCTTTGCACCGATTGATAGTAATCCTCATGACCCAGGTCTTTAACTGGGACTGCCCGTGGAATTGATCCCACTTCCGATAAATGAGAATGAGCACGTCTTGAAAAATGTCGTCGGTGGTGTGGTGATTTTTCACATAGGTATAAATGGTTCGTTTCATCACTTCTCCATAGTGAGTCATAATGTATTCGATGACTTCATCACGTGAGAAGTGTACTTGTGTCTGACCGGTCACTAGCCTCTCTCCCTTCTCATAGATTAGACGTTCGGTAATCTGTGAGGGTCTCACAATACAGGAATATTTTTGCAGGGTAAATCTATGGAAGAAAGGAAGGAAATCAAATCATGAATTTAGACATACCAAATTGGACAATCATTCTCTCCGTCGTGTTCCTCTGCCTCTGTTTTTACTTCACTCTATCATTTATTGAAAGCATACAGGACGGGGAGAATCGTGTAGTCAAACAATCAAAATCAGCGGCTGTCCTTTGTTTTGCTGCAGCATTTTTAATCCCTGTATGTGTGAGTTTTATTAACGGGTGATATTTTCCTCGTCAGAATTGAAACCAAGCCCTCACTTCTCCCAAAGGTGAGGGCTGTTTTTTTATGTCCAATGATTTACACTCTGACATCCTCCTGACACATTCAAGACTTATAGTGTAATCAGTTCAAAGGAAATGAGGGAGCGGAATGAGTGAACCGAAGACATCACTTTTAAAAGTAACCGGCATCGCCTTATCCTCAGGGATTTTAGGGGCAGCACTTACATTAGGAACCGTGTCTCAAATGGAAGAACTGCCGAATACATCTGAAACGGCCAGCGCGCCTCAAGAGGCAGTGGAGGCTGAGACAGAACCATTATCCACAACGTCTGCGTCTACAGCGGATGTTGCAGAACAGGCCTCGGAAGCGATTGTCGGTGTCGTAAACTTGACGAACCAGCAGACGCCGTTTGCTTCGGGAGAGGATGTGACAGAGGCGGGTACAGGCTCCGGTGTCATTTATAAGGTGGAGGACGATGCCGCCTATATTGTGACGAACAACCATGTGATTGAAGGGGCATCGGAAGTGGACATCTCCCTTTTTGACGGGGAGACCACCTCCGCGGAAGTCATTGGCGCCGATGCGCTTACGGATATTGCCGTTTTGAAAATAGAAGGAAGCTTTGATATCGAACCACTGGCCTTCGGCGACTCCGATTCCATCCGTGCAGGCGAGGATGTCCTTGCAATCGGGAACCCGCTCGGCCTGGACTTATCCCGGACGGTCACCCAGGGGATTGTCAGTGCGGTCGACCGGACGATTTCTGTAACGACGTCTGCTGGAGAGTGGGATCTTGATGTCATACAGACCGATGCCGCCATCAGTCCAGGGAACAGCGGGGGTGCGTTAATCAATGCCTCAGGTGAGTTGATCGGAATCAACAGCTTGAAAATGGCGGATGCCGATGCGGAAGGGCTTGGCTTTGCAATTCCAAGTAATGATGTGGAAACACTGATTGCGGACATGAGTGAAGATGGTCAGGTGGACCGCTCCTACCTCGGCGTGGGTGTCGTCGGCGTCAATGAGGCGCCTGCCCAGTACCGGACGTCACTGCCGGAAGGAACCGAAGAAGGCGTCATTGTCGCCTCTGTCGATGAAACATCAGCCGCTGCTAAAGCAGGCCTGCAGGTTGACGATGTGATGACTTCTATCGATGGAGTGGCAGTCTCAGACAGCACGGACCTGAGAAAATATTTATATACAGAAACAAACGCAGGCGACACCGTCGTCGTGGAATTTTACCGAAATGGAACTTCGCAGACGGTGAAGGTGACCCTTACGGAACAAATCAATGAGTAGAATAGGAGTTTTGAAAAGATGAATAAAAAAATGCTGCTGGGAGGAGTGGTGGCGGTTTCCGCTGTCCTCCTGATTATTTTGAGCCTGAGTATGGATCCGAAGGAAAGTGTAGCTTCCGTGAACGGAGAAGTAATTGAAAAGGAGGAGCTGTACGATACGCTGGTGGAACAGTACGGTCAGGAAACGCTGGATACGCTGATTACCAACAAAATCGTTGAACTGGAAACAGAAGACAATGACATTACGGTGAGCCAGGAAGCTGTGGAGGAAGAACTGGCTATGTACTATGATCAGTACGGTGGTGAGGAAGCCTTCCAGTCCACTCTTGAAGCAAGCGGGATGACGATTGCGGACGTAGAGAAGGATATTGAAGATTACTTAGCTGTTGATCTGCTGCTTGCTGAGAGAATTTCCATCACTGATGAAGAGAAGGAAACGTATTTTGAAGAGAACAAGAAAAGCTACAATCAACCTGAGCAGGTAAGTGCTAGACACATCCTGACTGAGACCGAGGAAGAAGCGGAGGAGGTATTATCAAAACTGGACGAGGGCGAGGCGTTTGAGGATCTGGTGGCCGAATATTCCATCGATGATACGACAGTGGCCTCCGGAGGCGATCTAGGGGCGTTCAGTGAAGGTGAAATGGTCGAAGCCTTTGAGGAGGCCGCTTTTTCCATGGAAGTTGGGGACATCAGTGATATCGTTGAGACGGAGTACGGCTATCACATCATTGAAGTGACCGACCATACCGAAGCGCAGGATGCAGTTTATGATGAAGTCGAAGAGGAAATTGGTGAGACGTTATACCAATCCAAAGTCAGTGAAGAGTACGACCTTTGGATGCAGGAAAAAATGGAGGAGTACGATATTGAAAACACTCTGGAGTAAATAAGAAAAGGCCAGCCATTTACGGGCTGACCTTTTTTCGATGATTGATGGAGGAGCGCGTCTCCAGATAGGAAAGCAGCGCTTCGATGATTTGATCCTTATCGTAGTCCATCGAGGCGACGTGGTAGGAATTCTCCAAGACGTATTTCGATACATTGTGGGAAGAGACTTTTCTAAGGATGTAATCGGTATTCTCCGGTGGAACGACGTTGTCAACGCTGGACACCAAACAGGTGAGTGGACATCGAATGCCGGATAATTTTCTTCTGACGACCTTCATATACTTCAACAGTTCCTGGTAAGCGGTCAACGGTGTCTGGGTATAGGTGATCTCCACCGCACCGGGGTCTTTGATGTCAGGCTTTCCTTCCTCTATATAAAAGGGCTCGGACGCTTGTTCCAGATGGGAGAACGCCGGGATATACATAGCTGGGTTGATTAACGCTATGCCGGAAATGCCGGGGTATTGAGCAGCGAGGTCCAGAGTCAGCGTGCCTCCCATTGACTGTCCGATGACGAACACTTCCCTGCACCGGGAGTACAACTGCAGATAAGCGGCTTCGATTTCCATATACCAATCGGAGAACGAGCAGGAAGCCAGATCTTTATAGTGCGTTCCGTGACCTGGAAGTCGTGGCACCGATACGGTATAACCTTGATCCGCCAGCCCTTCTGCCACCTCTCTCAGACTCTGGGGCGTTCCTAAAAAGCCATGACAGAGCAGTACCCCTGTATCATTTCCTTCAAAAAACAACGATTCCGCACCATCAATAACCGGATAGGCTTCCTTCATCATGTTTCCCTCCATCTTCATTCACTGGTCGTTCGATAAAAATCTATTAGTGCTATTAAAATACAATAATTCCGATAAGTCAACTATGTTATATAAGCTGATCCATTCGATCAACGCTTTCCTTCCATGTGAAATGGATTTTTCAAGGGCCATCCAGGAATGCTAGAATAGCAGAGAAAGTGTAAAAGGGGGCTTGTTATTGAAGGGAATCCTATTGGTGCTTTTATCTGTTTTAATCCTGACAGCGTGTCAAAG
The DNA here is from genome assembly GCF_056158945.1 of Halobacillus sp. ABH2_015. Lineage (NCBI taxonomy): Bacteria > Bacillati > Bacillota > Bacilli > Caryophanales > Bacillaceae > Halobacillus > Halobacillus sp. ABH2_015. Next base: position 2,700,681 of record NZ_JBSWUG010000002.1, on the reverse strand, counting down.
TGAAAGGGAATGGTCCTTCTCTGAAATTGGGAAAAAGGATCTTCCAGGGGACGCGTTGTCCTATTTTCAAACGGTAAAAAATAGACATGGAAATCATATGTTCCAAGACGGAGATCAGAATACGGTGTATATCTATTTGAACGGAACAAAACAGGGCGAAGGGGCGGAATATTATACATCCTTCGAGGTCCGGGCAGAAGAAGATACGCTGAACCTGTTATACAAGACAGAGGCCGGCGCTGGTGGTTCGGTTAAATCCGAACGCTTCTACAGAGTCGACGGTTATCAAAGTTATGAGATCCTGAGGATTTATGAAAACGGAAAAGAAGCCGCCTTTGAGACCATATCTCTGGGTGGATAATTTTCTCTATCCCTATAGAAAAAGGACTCTCCTCCTCTCATTGCCTTACCCTGATCCATAGGCGTCGCCAACGCCTATACTGCAATCTGGTCATGTGGTGAGGTCTTGAGGAAGTTGAAGCCTGCGGGAACAGAACAGACCCACCCATAACCGGAACCTGCGCTTCTTTTACCTACATAAATAAAACAACATGAAAGTGAGCTTGTACGATGCGGAAAATTTTTGCTGCCTTAATCAGCAGTTTTGTAACAGCTTTATTGGTTTCTATTTATCTCACATCGGATTACAGCAATCTGGTAGGAAACTTATATTTTAATTTAGTCAACATCTATTTGGGGCATGCTGTGTTTGCCCTCCCCCTATCCTTGATAGCCGATCGTTTAAGCAGTCAGCTGTCGTTGGGACGCTTTTTTATTGAGTGGGGCCTGTATCTTTTAATTGGACCACTTCTAGCTGTGTTATTGGCTGTCTTTACGATGTTCTTAAGCTTGTATCTCATACCGATCAGTTTCATTTTTCCAATCACCTACACGCTCGTTAAAAAAATTCCTGCTGCTTTCCTGAAGAGGAGTCTGACAGCGGCTGTCCTCTTATCCGTTGCGGTCATCATGGCTATGTATTACAGTATCCGTTAGTTTCAGGGTCATAAATAAGCTGTTCGGGTCTTCCTTGTAGCCGGCGAAAGGACCACAGAAAACAAACCCGAAGTTCTTATACAGCTGGACAGCCGGATGGAACGCCTCTTGAGACCCGGTTTCTATAAAGAGCTGTGTATACCCTCGGGCGCTGGGTTCATTTATGATGTGTTGGAGCAATCTGTGGGCGACGCCTCGTCTTAAATGGGAAGAGGCCGTTCTCATCGACTTGATTTCTCCGTGCGCCGGATGGAGTTCTTTCAACGCTCCCATTCCTGCCAGCTCTCCCTTTTCCCAGGCTGTCCAAAAGGTCACGCCGGGCTGCTTTAATTTTTCTATATCCAATGCGTGGATGCTTTCTGGCGGGGAGTGCAGGGTCATATTGAAAAGGTGTTCCTTTATGAATGCTTGTACTTCATCGCTTGTTAAATCATCGTTTTTGATGTCCATCCATTGCCTCCTGTTTTATACGTCCTCCATCTACATTTCGCGTTTAAACGGGACTTGTCCTTTCCGGCCCCCTGTGTTGTAATGAAAATAACAGTTTTATAGCATGTTTCACTAGGGGAGCCCTGATGACGGGGCTGAGAAAAGCAGAAGCTTTGACCCTTACAACCTGATCTGGCTCATACCAGCGGAGGGAAGTGAAGCGGTCGATGATTGATCTTTTCTTACATGATGATCAAGCCCGCTCCTTCTCTCGAAGGGGCGGGCTTTTTATATGGAAGGAGAGAGTACGATGATTCAGTTAGAGGAATTGCTGCAGAGAGTGGAGGAAAAGGAAGAGGAGATGCACCAGCTTCTAGGGGACTTGGTCGCCTTTCCGACGTTAAGCCCTCCAGCCCGAAATGCGTCGGAAGCACAACAGTACATAGAAAAGTATTTAAGCCGGATGGATTTTGAAATAGACACGTGGGAACTGTACCCCGGCGATCCGATTGTCGTCGGAACGAAAAAAGGAACCGACCGGGAACACAGCAGAAGTCTCATCTTAAACGGTCATATTGATGTGGCCGCTCTGGATGACGGCGAAAAGTGGGAGCATGATCCTTTCACGCTCACGATTCAAGGCGACCGGCTTTATGGCCGAGGGACAGCGGATATGAAAGGTGGAATGGCGGCTGTTCTGTTTGCACTCAAACTGCTCCATGAAGCGGGAATCGAGCCGACCGGCGATCTTCATGTGCAGTCCGTCGTCGGTGAAGAGGTCGGAGAAGCAGGAACAAAATCCTGTGGAGAAAGAGGGTATTATGCCGATTTAGCCATCGTATCCGATACAAGTAACTGCGCCATTCAAGGGCAGGGGGGCGTTATTACCGGATGGGTAATGGTTGAAAGCCCGGAAAACTTCCACGATGCGGAACGCCGTTCGCTCATTCACGCCGGTGGAGGAAGATACGGAGCGGGGGCGATTGAAAAAATGATGAAAATCATCCAGTCGCTGCAGGAATTGGAGCAGCACTGGGCGGTGACGAAATCGAGTCCAGGCTTTCCACCTGGATCGACGACAATCAATCCGGCTGTGATTGAAGGTGGAAGGCATGCCGCTTTTATCGCCGACCGCTGTGCTTTATGGATTACCGTGCACTATTATCCAGAAGAGCATTATGAAGATGTGATCGAAGAAATTGAAGCACATGTCCGTGCTGCCGCCCAGGCCGATCCATGGCTGAAAAACCATGCCCCTCAATTCAAATGGGGAGGAACGTCCATGATCGAGGAGCGCGGAGAAATCTTCCCCGCCTTTTCTGTCGATCCTGCCCATCCAGGGGTACAGCAGCTTCAACAGGCCCATAAAATCATCCATGGTACGCCGGCGGAAATGTCCATGTCTCCGACTGTGACGGATGGAGGGTGGCTCTCAGAAGCAGGGATCCCGACCATTCTCTACGGCCCCGGCACGCTGGATCAGGCGCATGCGGTGAATGAGTCGCTGGACCGGGGACAGCTGTTGGATTATACGAAAACAATGATGGCTTTTTTATACAATTGGTTTCAACAAGCAGATGACAAGGAGGAAGCGTAATGTTTACAGACCGTTTATACGAAAGTGCCCGTCCGATTTGGGAGGCCTACCTCGATCATCCATTCGTCAAAGGGATTGGGGACGGCACGCTCGAGCTTGAGAAATTCCAATTTTTCATGCGCCAGGATTATTTGTACTTGATTGATTACTGCCGCGTGTTTGCTTTTGGTTCCGTTAAGGCGAAAAGCCTGGATACGATGACGATGTTCTCTGAACTGCTTCATTCCACTTTAAGTGAGGAAATGGAGCTGCACCGGAACTATGCGGAACGGATCGGCATCAGTCGGGAGGAGCTGGAGGAAACGAAACCTTCTGCCACCCTCCTCGCCTATACGAGCTATATGCTGAACAAGGCAAATCAAGGATCAGAGGCTGAGGTGGCGGCCTGTGTGCTGGCCTGCACATGGAGCTACAACGTGATCGGCCTTCACCTTGCCGAACAAAATCAAGGAGAAAAGCACGAGTTTTACGGCGATTGGATTGAGATGTATGCGTCCGAAGAATTTTCTGAGCTTGCTTCCACACTGAAAAAATTAATCAACGAGCTGGCTGACGGACTTCCGGAAAGGGAAAAAGCTCACCTCGAAGAGATCTTTATTCATACGAGTAAGCTGGAGTATATGTTCTGGGAGATGGCGTGGAAACAAAAAATGTGGGTCGAGGAAGAGAGCTTTTTGAATACCTGAACACCCCTCTCCTCTTTTGAAAAGAGTTTAGACGCACTCAACTGCCTATCTGCCATGTGGATGACCACGATCCGCTTATCGGTGGATGCTTGCCGTGGGCCCGGCCTTAGCTAACTTGGACAGGAAGATCACCTGTCCAAGTGGATCTTCGGCTCGTGCTGATCCCACAGGCGTCACCACCGAACGCTCCTCGTGACATCCGCAGATTTCCTCTGACAAGATAAGTTATCCAACTTGGAATAAGGTTAATCAAGAGTAAAACGTTCCAGGACTTAAAGAGGTATATGATAACGCTGTTCTTTGGATAAAAGGCTGTTCACTAAGTATTTGTCTTCAAATCCCCTATGGATTTTCAATGGAACAAGATAAATGGTTACCTTTCATACATCCATTAAAAAAATGCGGATAATCTTTTCCGAAGACCACCCTCTCCTAAATGGAGAGGGTTTTGTCATTAATGTCGAAAGTAGTCAAAATGTCACGAACGAGGTAGAATGAAAGGTAGACGATCCCTTTCAATCCATTTGAAAAAAGAGGCAAAGGAGAACATACCTATGAAGGAAATCCAACAGCAGATCCTCCACTATTTTACCGGGATGCCGAACACGTTCATCCCGACAGGTAAGATTGCGGAGTCTCTCGGATACTCAGATAAAGCCATTCGGAATCATCTGCCGGCCGTTCAGGATTATTTGGACGAGCAGGGACGGACGGGTGTCATTGAGAAAAAAGCCGGCCGCGGGGTGCGGCTTGCGATTAAAGAAGCTGACAACGCCCTGTTGATCGACCATCTCCATCATTCCTTTCCTCAAAATGAAGCGCAGGATCGTTCCCTCCGGACGAAAATCGCCTTTGCCCTGTTGTCCGCCCCACGCCCGGTCACCATCCAGAAGCTGCGGAAAGACTACTACCTTTCCCATACCGGTGTCCGAAATATTCTGGATGAAATCGAAACATGGCTGCACCCTTATCATCTGGAAATGGTCCGCAAGCAGAAAATCGGCGTATATATTTCCGGAGAGGAAAAACAGATCCGTCAGGCCGTGACAGGACTTTCTTCACTGGAAGGCCCCGCTGAAGATGTAACAAAGGTTCTTTTTGATTCCTTCTTCATACGGACGATTCAGCACGAATTGGCAGCCCTTCAGGAAAAACATCAGGTCGACTTCACTGATGCAGCCCTCGAATCCCTGCTTCTCCATACCGCTTTTATGATTAAGAGGGTTCAGCTTGGTCAGATCATTTCGCTGCCGGAAGAAGATGTCCAGTCGATCCGGACCCACGAAGAATTTCCGTGGGCGGAAGAAATGTGTAATCGTCTGGAGCGTGTTTTTGCGATGACGTTCCCAAGGGAGGAAGTCCTCTATTTGACCATGCATCTGAGAAGTGCGAAAACTCATGCGGCATCCAGGGAAGGTCTTACACCGGAGCTTCCCGAAGAAATTTCCAACATCATCGACTGGCTGGTGACAGAAGCATCGGCCCAGACCGGGTACCGTTTTGAAGAAGACGAAGTCCTGCGTGATCATTTATTTGTACATCTGAAAACGACGCTGGCCCGCCTTTCCTACGGGTTGTCCATCTCCAATCCCTTACTGATGACCATCAAGAAAAAGTATCCATACCTTTTTGATACGCTTGTCTGGATTTTAGACCAGCACAAGGAAGAGCTTCTCTACCCGATTCCGGAAGAGGAGGCCGCCTATTTAGTGCTGCATTTCCAGGCGGCTCTGGAAAGGAAGGCAACCGTGAAAAAGGAAAAAGTGGAAGTGGTGATCGTCTGTCATATGGGGATGGGACTTTCTCAGCTGCTGGCAGCACGGATGGAAAAGCTGTTTCCAGATATCCATATTCACGGCAGTATTGCGGCGCACCGGCTGCGCTCGTTCACAAAAGAGCATCGTGTAGACGGGATTATCTCTACAGTACCGATTGAAGAATTGGACATTCCTGCTGTCGTCGTTTCGCCGTTATTTGAAGCGGACGATCAGTCGCATGTAAAAAGTCTCATCAAGCAGCTGGAGCAGGGGAGAACCTCTGATAGAAAAAGGGGAAAAGAATCCGTTCTCCTTCAGAACATGTCGCCTTTTCTCATTCAAACGGGGCAGTCCGGGGTGTCTAAATATGAAGTGATCGAGGAACTCTCCCGCCTGCTTATGAAAAAAGGGTATGTGAAAGAAGGTTATCCTCAATCCTGTCTGCACCGGGAATATTTGTCTTCTACAGCCATTGGCGGCGGAATCGCCATCCCTCATGGCCGGGCGGAAGATGTGCACAGCTCCGCCATAGCAGTGGCCGCCTTTCCTGAACCTGTGGAGTGGGATGGTGAGCTGGTGCATGTCGTCCTGCTTCTTGCGATGAACTATGAAAACACACAGGAAGCCCGGCAGTTGTTCAGGGAAATCCACACGTTAACGTCAAACCCTTCATTCGTAAAACAGCTGGCTGAACAGCAAGATGCCGCAACATTTATGAATGCGCTTTACAATAATCCATAAGTACCACAGCCTGTGGAAGATATAAAAATTATTCCTCCCTTATTGTTTGCTACAGTATAAGTAAGCGATAACAAGAGGAGGAAGCTTATGAAGATTCTAGCGATTACATCATGTCCCAACGGCATCGCCCATACGTACATGGCGGCAGAAAACCTGCAGAAGGCGGCCGATGCGATGGGCATCGATATAAAGATTGAAACCCAGGGGTCCATCGGGGTGGAAAATGAATTTACGCAGGCAGACATCGATGCAGCTGACGGGGTGATTATTGCGGCTGATAAAACAGTCAATAAAGAGCGGTTTGTCGGCAAGCCACTTGTAGCTGTCGGTGTCCAGCAGGGGATTAACACTCCTGAAAGATTGATTCAGCGGATTATTGATGGTCAGGCATCCGTCCATGAAGAAAGCGGTCAACGCTCCAATGAAGATGCTGGAAACGCATCCGGTGGGAAAGGGCAGAATGCCTTTTACCGCCACTTGATGAACGGGGTTTCCTACATGATTCCGTTTATCGTCATCGGAGGACTGTTGATTGCCATTTCGCTCACACTTGGCGGCACATCTACACCGGAAGGCATTCAAATTCCGGAAGATTCCTTCTGGAAGACGATTGAAAACATTGGTGCTGCATCGTTCAGCTTCATGGTACCGATCCTGGCTGGTTTTATCGCCATGAGTATTGCAGACCGTCCGGGTCTTGCGCCGGGGATGGTTGGCGGGTACATTGCCATGAACGGAAGCTTTTACGGCAGTGAAGCCGGAGCTGGCTTCCTTGGAGGAATCATAGCTGGTTTCCTTGCAGGTTACATTGCCCTGTGGATTAAGAAAATCAAAGTCCCGAGTGTTGTCCAGCCGATTATGCCGATCATTGTCATCCCGGTGCTTGCTTCCCTTGCCGTCGGATTGATTTTCGTAACGATCGTAGGTGCACCGGTCGCCCAGATTTTTGAGTCGTTGACAACGTGGCTGCAGGATATGCAGGGAACAAGCTCCATTCTGCTTGCTTTAATCTTAGGCGGCATGATTGCCTTTGATATGGGGGGACCTGTCAACAAGGTCGCCTTCCTGTTCGGATCAGCCATGATTGCAGAAGGAAACTATGAAATTATGGGTCCGATTGCCGTCGCGATCGCCGTTCCGCCGATCGGTATGGGGATCGCTACCTTCTTGAACCGCCGGAAGTTTGCGGCAACGGAAGTGGAAACAGGAAAGGCATCCTTTACGATGGGGCTTTTTGGAATTACAGAAGGAGCCATCCCATTTGCTGCGCAGGATCCCTTCCGTGTCATCCCGAGTAACATGATCGGTGCCATGGTCGGAGCTGTTATCGCCATGATGAGCGGAGTAGGTGACCGTGTTGCCCATGGCGGACCGATTGTCGGTGTGCTTGGAGCTGTGGATAACGTCCTCATGTTCTTCGTCGCCATTATCGTTGGTAGTTTTGTAACAGCGATTACCGTGAACCTTTTGAAAAAAGAAGCAGCTGTAGAACCTGCATTGGCGGGAGTGCCGACGCAGCCAGCAGCAGAGGAAACGGTGAAAGAGGAAAAACCGGCCGTGAAAGAACAGCCGCAGCCGGAAGAGGAAAACGCAGACCTTCATTCGCTCACGAATAAAAACCTGATCCAAGTGAACGTAAAGGCAGAATCAAAGGAACAGACCATTGATGAGTTGATTGATCTTCTAGCAGCAGAGAATGTCTTGACGTCCCGCACCGATGTTAAAGAGGCGATTTTACAACGCGAAGCGGAAGGATCCACAGGCATCGGAATGAACATAGCCATTCCGCATGCCAAATCGACCGCTGTGAAAGAACCACGAGTCGCCTTCGGAGTGAAAAGGGATGGTGTCGACTGGAACAGCCTTGATGGCACAGAAGCCAAGCTGATTTTCATGATTGTTGTACCGAAGGAAAGTGAAGGAACGCAGCACCTGAAAATTCTACAGATGCTGTCCAGAAAATTAATGGATGATCATTACAGGGAACAGCTTTTACAGGTCACATCAACCGATGAAGCCTATCAGTTATTAAAAGAAGTCAAATAAAAATCAGAGGGCCTGAGGCCCTCTGATTTTTATTTTGGATAAGAAACAATGGCTTTTGCCGTTCCTTCCAGTTTGAAGTTTTCCAACCCGTAAGGAAGAATAACATGATCGCCTTTTTTCAGGAGCTGTGTGTCTGTTCCTGTGAAAGTCACTTCGCCCTCCAGGATGGTAGCCAGCAGATAATCGGCCGGTTTACTGCTTTCATAGGCACCATTGAGATCGAGATGGAAGACTGTGAAAAAATCATTTTCCGTCAGAGTGGTAATCGAAAGGTCCTGGTCCTGCTTATAAGAAAAATCATTTTCCTGTTTTTCATCTGGAATTGTTGTGACCTCGACGGCTTTATCTAAATGAAGCTCACGCGTCTGATTCTGGTCATCCCGGCGGTCATAATCGTACACGCGGTAGGTGGTATCGGAGTTCTGCTGGGTTTCAAGAATCACAATACCTTCTCCAATGGCGTGAATCGTGCCGGCGGGGACGAAGAAGAAATCGCCTGGTTTGACAGGTACGCGGCGCAGAAGCCCATCCCAGTCTCCTTTTTCAATATAATCCTCAAGCTCCCCGCGCGTTTTTGCATGGTGACCGAGAACGATTTCAGAGTCTTCCTTACAGTCCACAATGTACCAGCACTCTGTTTTTCCATAGGCTTCATTATCTTCAAGTACATGGGCCTGGGCGTCATTGGGGTGCACCTGCACAGATAGATCATCATTGGCATCCAGAAGCTTAATCAAGAGCGGGAAGGCCTTCTCATCGTTGTCTTCATTGAACAATTCTTTTTTATGTTCCTTCCAGGCGTCCATCAGTGTCCAGCCTGCCAACGGTCCGTTCGTAATCGTGGAGGATCCGCTCGGATGGGAGGCGATTCCCCAGCATTCACCTGTGTGGTCACTTGGAATATCGTAATCAAAATTCGTATGTAGAGAACTGCCGCCCCACACTTTTTCCTTAAAGATCGGGGATAGTCGTATTAAATCTGTATACATAGCCAAACTCCTTTATCTGTGTGATAGAGTAAACCGCTTACGTAAATCGACTAAATTATATCAAATATTTCCTTGTAGAGACAGGCTTTTGAAAAAGAGTGAAACGAAAAAGAGTCTTCATCGTATAGGAAGATAAAGGAAAATAGTGAAGGAGTGTCTGCCTTATGCAAGTGACGATGGAACCCCCATTACAGCGGTTATCCAAGGACAGTATAAAAGTGTGGATATGGAAGGAAATTATTGAGAATATCATCGGAACAGTTGTGCTGGTCCTCTTGTTTATTCTGGACCGCGTGTTTTCCTGGCCGGTCTGGACCGGGTGGGTTCTGTACGGTCTTGTTGGTTTAACAGCAGCAGGGATGGTCTGGGCTTTTTTTAAAGTGAACTTATTACATAAGCACTGGCGGTACGGAATGAATGAAGACTTCCTTTATTTAAGGTCAGGGGCCTTAAAAGAAGAATACAAGGTCATTCCGATGACGAAGATCCAGTCTGTTTCTACGAATGAAGGACCTCTGCTGAAAAAATATGACCTCTCTTCTGTGGAAGTCAGTACCATTGGACGCATGCACGTCATTCCTGCTCTACCTAAGGCAGAGGCAGAAAAACTGCGGCAGCAGATTGCTCTATACTCCAATGTAGAGGAGGAAGATGAATGATAGGGAAAGGTAGAAGCAGATATCATCCGAAGGCCATGCTTCATGATTACATCCATCTGATCAAGACGAGTGTCCCTTTGTTTTTTCTGTTTTTTGTATTAAAGGTGGATTCAAGCGCATGGTTGTTCACCTATGGCCGGTATGTCCTGCCAGCAGCTGTTACCTTTTCCGCTCTCTATATTCCGGTCAAGTGGTATGCAAAAACGTATGAGATTCTCCCTTCGGCAATTGTTGTATCATCGAAACTTCTTACAACATCGACAAGTACGATTCCTTATTCAAAAATTCAGCAGGTGAAAAGAAAGACGACATGGGTGCATCGGTTGACCGGAATGACCTCCCTTACTTTGGAAACAAGTTCAGAAGGTCGTGACGGCACCATCCGATTTGATGTTTTAAGACCATCGGAGGCGTTATCCATTGAACAGCACGTACAGCAGGAACAAGCAGCTGTTGAATTTGAAACGTCCCAAGGAGAGGGGGTTTTTTCCGAGGATCTCAGTCATCAGGAGGAAATAGAGCGAGTGGAATCGGAAGAACCCGCTGGGCAACCGGTGCCGAGGGGATCGACTGGGGAGAAAACAATTCATTATACACCGACGAAGAAGGATATCATGAAGGCCTCCCTTGTGTCTCTCAGTTTTCTTACGGTTGTGCCGTTTGCAGGGTCGTGGCTTTCCAATGCGGAGGATCTGCATTTTGAAAACCAGGTGAACGGGCTGTTCGAGAGCATTTTATCGTCGATCTGGATGATTACAGGAGCGCTTGCCTTCCTGGCCGCTGCAGGATTTGTAATTGGAATCGTACGTACATATAAGAAGTATGGGAAGTTTGAATTGGCTTCAACATCAGAAAGGATCTTGATAACAAAAGGAGCCTGGGAGCAGGATTACCTTTCTGTGGAGAAGGAAAACGTGCAGGCCGTCTTAATTGAGCAGTCCCTCATGAAACGGCTTCTCGGTTTTGCTTCATTAAAACTGGTCATTGCCGGTGAAAAGGAAGGGGAGGAAGTAACATCCCTGTATCCATTTCTACCACTGAAGCGTGCCTATAGTCTCGTTCATGAAATGCTTCCGAAATATCGTGTGCTCAAGAATATGGAAAAGCTGCCCCGTCAGTCCCTTTATATCCGTCTGCTTCGTCCCAGCTGGTTATGGATAGCAGCAACGGCGGGGTTGTATATCTTTAAACCAGCGCCTTTTCATATCGATCTGCCGTGGTGGGCGTTCTCAACAGGTCTTTTCATTGTCATTATCCTGTCCCGCATCCAAGGGTATCTTCACACCCGTTTCCAAATGGATGACACGTTCATCCAAACCCAGACAGGCGGATTCACAAAGACGCTGTATCTTTCTAAGCGAAGTAAAGTGATCGAAGTGGAAGTATCCCGGGACTATTTCCAGCAGAAATCAGGGCTCGCTTCGCTTACCTTAATCAACCGTGCTGCCCCTGTGCGTGAAACGGTCGTGCAAGATGTGCCGGCAGCATTCGCTGAACGTTTGAAGGTATGGTATACCCATAGAGATCATAAAAGAAGAGCTTCTTAAAAAAAGCCCCCTGCTTTTATAACAGGGGGCTTGTCCTTATTTGCGTGTTCTACGCGCGTAGGGATAAATTGGATCCTTCAATTGGAATTCATAGGTCTCACCATCGACGATACCGACGACTTTGTCGCTGTCATACAGGTCGAGCATGAACTGGGCCATTTCTTTTGCTGTGTGGAACTGTGGAATATTTCCTTCATAGTCGAAGTTTTCGGTGTCCATGGAACGGTCGGCGAATTCGGTTTCTGTTGCAGCCGGTGCAAGGACTTTTGCCTGCATCTTCGCTCCTTTGTCCTCAAGCTCCTGCGCCATACCTTCTGTGAAGGCACTTACGAAGAATTTCGTTGCACAATAGGTCACAGCATCCGCTACAATCGTATAGCCTCCGCCGGAAGAAACGTTGATCAGCTGCGTTCCTTCGACATCTGCATAATCCCGGGCATACAAGGATGAAAGAATCGTAAGGGCTTCGTTGTTCAAGCGGAGCATGGATTCAATTTTAGGAAGCTTCTGTTCTCCAACCGCTGCAAAGTTTCCAAAGCCGGCATTGTTGATGAAGGTCTCAATGTCGAGGTCTTTCAGGCTTTCATAAAAGCTGTAAACATTTTCTGAAATGGATAAGTCAACTTCACGGATAATCACATCCAAATCCGGGTTGATGTCATGGACTTCTTTTTTCAACTGTTCCAGCTGCTCTGTTCTGCGGGCGGCGATGACGAGGTTTTTTCCTCGTCCTGCGAAAACCAGTGCCGATTCATAACCAATACCTGAGCTTGCTCCTGTAATGACCGTATATTTCATGATTGATCCCTCCAATAATTTTAGTACACTGTTATTGTAGACCTTAGAGAGAACTCTAAGTCAAATCATAACTGTAAAGGTGGAGGAAGCCGATGTATACCATCAGTGAAACGGCCGAAAAACTCGGCATGAGTGCTCATACTCTACGCTACTATGAAAAAGAAGGCATTATTGCCCCGCATCGAAATGAAGCAGGAGTCAGGGAATTCGATGAGCAGCACATCCTATGGCTGCAGTTCGTAAAAAAAATGCGTGAAACACAGATGCCTGTGACGCAGATCAAAGAATATACCAAGCTGTTTCAGGAAGGTGAGCACACAGCCGGAGACAGGCTGAAGCTTCTTGAAGAACATCAGCAGTACATTAAGAGCCAGATTGAAACCTTAAAGGCGACGGATGACATGCTGACGAAAAAGGTTGCCGCTTATAAGGAAGCGATGAAAGGTGTATTGAATTAATGTTGTAAGCAGGTCCGGCAAATGCCGGATTTTTTTAATCACTATTGTAAAGGTTCCTTGACGTTAAGTTCCCTTTACAATAAAATGGGGATAATTGGAGGTGGAGGTGTGGAAAACCGGCTGGCTGAATTTAGAAAAAAACATGGATGGTCACAGGACAAACTCGCAGAAAAGCTTCATGTGTCGAGACAGACGATTATTTCCATAGAAAAAAACAGGTATTCTCCTTCCCTCCCTCTCGCTTTTGAGATCTCGCGAACGTTTGGTGTTTCTATTGAAGATATTTTCATTTACCGCGAAGGAGGACGAGAATAATGGATCATTATCCAAGGACATTCATCGTTTTAGGATCACTGCTCGGGGCTATGGGACTTTCTTTACTGATCATTGGACTGCTGGCTGACGGGGCTGTACAGGGGCATTCTTTTTCGATGCTCTCTTTATCGGTGCTTGCCTTCTGCATGAGTTATTTGTACCCACAGTTTAAGCAGAAGGATGAACGGATGAAGTCCATTCGTCAGAAAGCTGTTTCTTATGCCTTTACGGCCGGCATCGGGTATATGTTAGTCTTTTCCCTTTTAGCTGAGATGAATGTCCTGACGATGGACGTGTCCAGCGTTCTTTCGCTGATTATTGCCTTGAGTATGACGACCTTGTTCCTGCTGCTTGTTTTCCTGGCACGTAAATATTGAAGCAAAAGGAGAGGATCTCATGAGCTGGTTTTTTCCTGTTGTGTTTTTAATCACATTTGGCATCAGCTATTATATTTTGAAAAAGGAAACGACGAATGGATCTCTATCAAAAAAAGGCTTCTACCAAATCACAGTTTTCCTGCTTTTTATTTTCCTCTTGGCGTTCAGTGTCGCTGCCTGGGGAGCATGATCATTTTTCCCGGACCGGCACACGTGGATTCCGCTTCTTTTGTGTAAGACAGCTTACACTTCTGAGCGCAGTGGTAGTGGATCGATCTCTCCCGTGTTACATTGGATTTGTCTTCAAGAGAAGACCCAAGACCACGAAAAAGGTGTTGGTATGATCAAGTGGATGTTGTCCAAGATCACGAAGAAAGCCCATGCTTCGCAAAAGCTGACTCAGAGAGGATCGGAGAAAGAAGACCAGCTCCAGGCTTCTCTAAAAGTAGAAGGCTGTGTTCGTGGTTGTGATCCAGGCTGGTGCTGCCCCGGTTAAACCAGGAAAGTGTAAGCTGTCTTATGAATGTGAAGCAGGAATGTTGCACAGATTTGATACAACTGATATATTTTTCTGTACCAACCGGTTGGTCTAACTATCACTTATAAAAAAAGAAAGATTCGAGAGGAGAATGATCCATGGCTAAAATGAACGAAAAAATCACAGCAGTATCTAAAGGTATGAAAACAGAAGGTGTTTCCGGAGAGCATAAGGTTGTCATTGATGAACCTGCAAAAATGGGAGGAACCGACGAAGGTGCCAACCCACTTGCAACCCTTCTTGTATCTCTTGCAGGGTGTGAAAACGCGATTGCAAACTTCGTAGCCAAAGAAATGGAGTTCGATCTTCAAGGCATCGATTTCGAAATTGACGGAGAACTGGATCCCCGCGGTATGATGGGAGAAGAAGGCGTCCGCCCTTACTTCCAGAAAATCACCGTAAACGCGACTGTTCACACAAGTGAATCAGAAGAGCGTCTGGCTCAATTCCAAGAAACGATTGATTCCCGCTGCCCTGTGTATACAACACTAAAAGCGGCTGACGTTGAAATGATCCCGAACTGGGTTAAAGCATAAATATTTTTCCAACACCCTTTAAGTGTCATCTTAAAGGGTGTTTATTTTTGTAAGGCGGGTTACAGGTGGAGACAGACCGTCCCTGTATACTGAAGGCTTGGGAGAAAGGGACATACCTTTTCAAGAAAGGCATTTTTATTGAATGCATCGGAAAGTCCTGTTACTGTTTAAAGGCTTATTCAGAATGAAAAAGGAGGGACAAGTGTATGAAGCAGTTATTCTTATATGTGTTCGGTATACTCATCTCGAGCCTGGGCATTGCGTTTTTTATTAAAGCGGATGTTGGGGTTGGCACGACAGACAGTGTCGCGGTAGGCTTGTCCTCCCATATACCAATTAGTGTAGGTGTAGGAATGATGACAGTCCATGTAACGGTAATTCTTTTAAATAGTATTCTTGGAAAGACGATCCCATCCTTATTTGTATTTATTCCAATTGTTCTGAGAGGGGTAACCCTCGACTTGTGGAATTTCCTTCTTATAGATTTCCAGCTGGAGTCGCTCGCCTTAAGATGGGGACTCTTATTCGTTGGAATTGCTTTCATGGGAATTGGCATTGGCTCATATCTGCACACGAATCTCCCTAAAATCCCTGTTGATGAACTTATGCAAACATTGATGAAGAAAGATGGACTCTCTCTTAGAGTAAACCGAAATCTCTATGAATTTTCCTTGCTTGTCATCGGGTTCCTGCTTGGGGGGCCAATTGGAATCGGAACGTTCGTTATCTCGTTCTTACTAGGTCCATCCATTCAATTCTTCTATGAACGATGGAATGATCTGCTATCACCTACAAATGAACGACAATACGCAAGTACTTCCTAACTGCTGAAGAGTCAATTCTAATGAGAATTGACTTTTTCTTTAGAAACAGAACGGACTCCATTTCAAAGGGATAAGAGTGTTAAGGCAATTATACCTCCATGGAGAGTGTAGTTCTTCATGGAAGTCCTACCTATGCTTCAAGACAAGAGGGGCGTTCGTTATTTAAAATCCCAACACACAAAAAAGCTTCCATTAAATTGGAAGCTTTTTGCTATGCATATCATTATGAACTTAGCAGGGGGATTTTTTAAATCTAGTTTTCCAGTCATATACCGCATTCATTTTCTTTTAATGTTATAGATTTCAACGAAGAAAAGATCCGAATTTTTCTATGATCTGTCATGGCGGAAGTCTGCTCTAGGCTGTCCGTAAAGAAGATCCTGCGATAGAGATAGCTCCAAATACTGCGAACGTCACAGCATAACCAACCCATTCAATCATACTGCCTGCAAGGATAGACCCTATCACTTGGCCAAAGGAAAGCATAATGAAAGGTAAACCTATACCTAAAGAAGCATTACTCTCAAATACACGGATTCCCCAGACGATAAGCAAGCCACATATAAACAAGTTAGAGGTGCCGAATAACGCAGCTGCTCCTAATATCATAGGAATGCTGTCAGATGCCCAGGTGAGTAGAAACGAAGCTCCTCCCATCATCATAGCAAATAGGGTATAACTGGATTGGAGCCCGATCCGTTCGATAACGGTGCCGCCTAAACCACTGGTTATACCGAAGAGTCCGATCGTGACCCAGAATAGAGATAATACGAGGGTACTGAATTCACCGCTGCTTTCTATGAAACTCCTGGAGAAAGTCCAAAAACATGCACTTGAAATCCCCATTAGAACAGCCGCGGTGATGATCGATGTAGCTCCTTTTAATCCTTTTGCCGATAATATCCCGCGTTGAACCTTTAAGGAATCGTCAGGTTTTGGGATAATCCGATAATTCCACCATAAAACGAGTAAAGCAATAAGAGCATAGAGTAAGTAAGTGTATCGCCAATGAAGCGGCAGCAGAAGGGCGCCAACTCCTGTGGCGACGATACCTAGACTAGTACCGGAGTTTATCCATGTATTGGCTTTTCCTTGTAAGGGTACCTTTATCCAATGAGCAATAGCTGATCCGTACGGAGGAGACACGAGCCCTGTACTTCCCCCGGCCAGGAGAACGCCTGCCGCAAGCATCCATTCGTTTAAGGAAGCGCTGATCATCAGCATACCACTAACAGCAAAACCACCCGCCAGCATAATCATAGGTTTAGGCCCTTTATTAGTTGTCAGGACAGTAGAATAAACAATGGTAAAACAAAAGGCAAGGTAAAATAGAGAAGAAATGATACCGGAAAGTGTATCGGACATTTGAAAGGAATGGGAAATGTTGGGGAGCAACAATCCGAAACTGTACCTTGCTAATCCATAAGTTACTGCAATCATAGTTACGCCTGGAAAGACGAGTCTCGTGAAATTCATAAGCTGTGATACTCCTTTGTTTCTATACTTTAGATAGAACGTTCTTTCTATCTAAGTTACAAGTATTGATCCAGACAAGCTGTATGTTTTTACCATGGACTCTTCTTTATGGGGCAAGGATTTACTTATAGAAAAAACGGTATCCGAAAGGATGCCGTTTACGTTAGGAAATGGGATTGAAGAGCTTTTGTCATGGTAACTGCATGATCAGTGGCTTGTGTAGGATCTGTAATCTGGGCCATGGATGTAGCCCCTTCAATAATAAGAAGAAATTCATAAGCAAAGTTCTTCTCATCTTTGATATTGCTGTGAATGGCAAGTGTCTCGAAATACTCAAGGACTCTTGATTTATGCTTTTTGGCAATATCTGCTATGTTCTTGTCTGTATCCTGATATACTTCAATGGCACGCAGGAACATACAACCTTGAGGGGATACTTCTTTTAAGAATGCTCCATGTAATTGGGCAATCCGTACAAATGTCTCGTTAGAATAGTCCTCGGATGCAGAACAAATGTATGCCCAGTACCGCTCTTCACGGTTTTTGACAGCCTCTTCTACAAGCTTGTTCTTAGAGGAAAAGTGATTATACAACGTCATCGTCGCAACATTTGCTTCATCAACAATTTGTTTTAAACCAACTCCATGAAATCCATAAGTATAGAAGAGTTGTTCGGCAGTATTTAATACTTGTTTGCGCTTCTCACTCAATGGTTAAGCAAACCTCCTTTAGATAGAACGTTCATTCTATTGTCAACGTAGCATCTATAATAGTAGAAGTCAAAGTAAACAGGAGCGGTTTCCTGATTTCTATGGGTTTCTATTTAGAATTAAGCGATCAGAGCTGGCTCTATATCTAAAAAGGCAAGGTAAGAATGCTTCAATGTAAAAACTAACCATTCCTTCATCCTTTTCTAATACATCCACATTTTCGAAGCCGATTGTAACAGTCTGTAGAAACAGTTCGTCATAGTATGTCATGTTGAGAGGGCACGTTCCGCTTATCGGTGGATGCCTGCCGCGGGAACGGCCTCTGCTGACTTGGTCAAGAAGACCACTGGACCAAGTGGATCTTCGGCTCGCGCTGTGTCACCACCAAACGCTCCTCGTGACGACGTTAGAATTATAGAGGAAAGAGATTGTGCCCTATGCAGATTCGCAGATTCAAAAGAACGGCACGGGCTGCGTTACTGTCGCTTGCGCGGAAAAGAGAATGTGCGCGAACAAGCGTTACTGACGGCGGCCTGCCAAAACATGAAAAAGATTGCCCTTCACCTATCCAGGGTGAGATAGGTGAAGGAGAGTCTTTTTCGGTGAAGGGCGGGCGAATACCAGGAGACTCCTGCGGAAAAACGGGCGACCCGAGACCCCGCAGTGTGGGTTTTCACGAGGAGGATCGGGCGTTCGTCCGCGGAAAGCGAGTGGTATTCGACCGCACGAACTGCACAAAAAAACTTGCAGAAAAACATGGGGTTTCTCTACAAGCTGATGACAGCCATAGGGCTGTCGTTTTTCTTGTTTTAATCTAAAACTGTACTTCTTATTTTACTTATCCTCTAAATCTACCTTCAGGGCTTCTGCCATAATTTTAGGAAGATCGGTGTTGTCGATCAGGCCGCTGAAGGAATTGGACTGAGGTCCGTAGGCATAAACTGGAATGTCTACACCTGTATGTCCAGTACTGGTCCATCCCACAAGGGCTTTATCACTCACATATTGGTTAATGGCAAGTTTTTGATCTTCAGATTCCTGGATTTTTTGAACATCTTCTTCGGACAAGTCAAATGGTGTATGACTCTCTACGACTTCTTCAACGTTGGAACGATTTTCGTTTAATTCTTCAGCCATGAATGCACCTGTTGCTGTAACCTTTTTTACAAGCTCCGGCCTGGTGTCATACTCGCCATTAGATCCAACGGTCATACCGCCGGTTTCATGGTCACCGGCTATGACTACGAGAGTGTTTCCATCTTCTTCAGCAAATTCCATGGCCTTTTCCACTGCTTGTTCAAATGCTGCTGTATCCTTGAATGCCCAAGTGGGATCATTATCGTGGCCTGCCCAGTCAATTTGGCTGCCTTCAACCATTAGGAAGAACCCATCCTTGTCTTTCTCAAGGAGGTCAATTGCACGTTCGGTCATTTCTGAGAGACTTGGCTGTTCTGTATTTTCACGCTCCAGTTCGGGTTTTAAGGGGCCGTCTGCAAATAAACCTAGAAGCTTTTCCCCTTCTTCTACATCAATATCCTTGCCTTCCATTAAATCGCTGCGCGTTTCCACGTTTTTATAACCTGCTTCCTCCGCTTGCTCTAATAGATTCTCACCTTGCTGTTCGCCGCCTTCAGACGCTGGGAGGAAGAAATCTTTACCTCCACCAAGCATAACATCGACATCGTTATCCAGCATTTGCCTGGCGATTTCAGGCTGATGATCACGTGACTTTACATGGGAGGCAAATGCAGCGGGGGTCGCATGGGTAATCGTAGATGTTGCAACTAACCCTGTTGATTTCCCTTTGTCTTCTGAAGCCTCTAGGATTGTTTTCACTTTATTTCCGTCCTTATCTAAACCTATCGTACCATTGTTCGTTTTAACACTAGCTGCCATTGCTGTTCCGGCAGCAGCGGAGTCGGTTACCCTGGAATCATCTGAATAGGTTTTGTGCAGACCTTTCAAATGTTTATCCCAAACGGCATCTTCCCCCTTATACCATCGGTAGCTTGTAGCGTAATCCGTGTTAAAACCATCAGGAATCATAAAAATCACGTTGTCGACTTTTTCCTGGGGAGGACCCGCTTGGTCGAGGGTTTCTTTTCCGTCCCCTTCCTGCGCATCAGGTTGTTGAACACAGCCAACTCCTGCGCCCAAAATCAAACTTGCACTCATGATAAAAACACCGGCTTTTTTAAACATATGTACACGCCCTTTACTGATGTGATGCATCAACAGTATACCAAGTCCATTCTTCGTTAATTTTAACGAAGGATGAAATTCATTTAAAAATTTCATGTGATGTGTAAATATCAGACATCTTTTGCGCAGGGATTAATCCCTGCACAAAATGTTTTTCTTCCTTTTAGCAGTTCTTATTGTTAGTAATATCAAGACTGAACTTTACCTAGGTGCAGACTTTGGAAGGAATGCTATAGGAGGAAGTAGTGGAGGGATTTTGTAAGTATTACAGGGTAATCTCCATGAGCAGCGCATTCATACAAGCGCATGGGCCTCTTGCAGATTTTTTACAAGGCAGGAGAAAAATAAAACACTCTTAGGAGGAGCGCCCGGTTGTTTATTTTGTTTACGGATAGATGCTATCCTGTGTTTGAATAGTTCCTGAACGTGTCTTAGTAACCCTTCTATAATGTTTCAAGATGAATGAGATACTTATCGGAGATTTGGTTGCAATTTCTAGTTGGGCATAGGTTTGATATGATTGAATGACTATTTATTGTTCATGAGCCATTGGTCAGATAAAGGTACTCGCTAAACTAAGGATTAAATGGAAGAAGTGTTCCAATGAAGAGTTTTTGTAAATACCCCTTGATCATCATTTACATGTTTTTGTTTAGTTATCCAGCAAGTATTTTTGAAGTTCCAAAGAATATCTATTACATACTCATCGGGTTTCCATTACTATTGGGAGGTGTTTTGTTCATACATTTTTTATTTGAAAGGAACTCCTGACTCCATATACATAGGTTGAACATGTTTTTTTCTGTCCTGAGGGGGGGGTTTTAAATGTGGATCCTATTTGCCGTTATATCGATAGTGGCAACAATCATCAACGTATACCTGTATATAGCAGGAAAGGAATATAAGTTTGCTATGGCAGTTGGGTTGTCTTTCACTTCACTAACCCTCTGCGCTGAATACAGTCTTGTATCCCGGTGGGTGGCAGCGGAAGACTGGGCTGCTTTATTAGATGTCGTGCCCGGGATGAAAGAGGCGTTGTGGTCTTTGACAATTGTTTCTATCATACTGAATACAGCACCTGTACTGTTGGAAATGAAAAGGAAAACATAACCTCTTTCCTATCCCTCTTTTAAATGGAAATAGGAAACATTAGTGGCATCTGCCCGATATGAAAAGAGGAACTTCCGAATGGGGGAGTTCCTCTTTTTATTTGAACATCCGCACCGAATGGAATAAAAGGGAATTATTCAGCTTCAAGAGTTTCCATGCAGCAATTCCTCTGTTTTATCCGCATCGATGGAAAGATAGCGGACTTTTTTTATATACCCGTCTTTTTTCAATTGACTCATCATCGCACTGGTCGTCTCTCTGGTGGCTCCGATCATGTTGGCGAGATCCTGGTGGGTGAGTTTCATTTCGATGGTCTGCCAGTTTTTCTTCCGGCGGCCGGTTTTCTGACTCAGCATGAGCAGCAGGTAAAGGAGCCGCTGCTTCACATCACTGAGGGCGATTTTTTCACTCAGGCTGTAAACATCCTTCAATCGTGAGGAGAGAATGTCGATCAGTTTCAGGGCTACGTGCGGATTCTCCTTGATGAAGCTTTCATAGTCCTCATGGCTGAGCGTACAGAGATACGTGTCGGTCATAGCTTCTGCATAGGTTTGATCATCCGTCAGACTGATGGTGGAGGTTTCTCCGAAAATGTTGCCGTCTACTAATATATCCACCGTAAACTGGCGGCCGTCTTCGTTCATGCGGTACAAGCGCACCTGTCCCTTCTTCAAAAGGAAAAGCACGTCCATAGGGTGATCAGGAGAAACAATCACCGTTCCTTTTTTTACGGGGCTCATTTCACTCATTTGATCAATACTCATTAATTCATCCTTGGATAGTTCTTCAAACAAACTGATCTGGGAAAGCAGGGTCAGCTTATCCATTCGTGTTCACCTCATATCTTCCCTGAAATTGAATCATGGTTAAGACAGGGAAATCTTTCTCTATGATAGCAGGATGGCAGAGACCTGGGCAATGTGCGGATCAGAGCATTGTCTGTTGTCCTGCAGGCGTGTTATTATTATACAACTTGACCAACTGGTTGGTATAACTGCAGGAAGGTGAGGCAGATGAGTGAAAAAAAACAACAAATCATAGGGGCAGCCGCTAAGCTGATTCATGCGAAAGGCTATGAGTCGACAAAGCTGAGTGACATTTTGGCAGCGTGCGGGATCGGCAAAGGCCAGTTTTATCATTATTTTACTTCGAAAAGAGAGCTTGGGCTGGCCATAGTCGATCATTATGTGCAGATGTGGCAGGACGAGCTGATTGAAGGCATTCTAAAATCCGGCCGATCCCCAGCGAGGAAAATGGAAGAAATGCTTCAGTGGGCGATTCAGTTTCATGAAACGCCTGAAAAGCTTCACGGTTGTCCGTTTGGAAATCTTGCGCTCGAGATGAGTGAGCATGATGAAGATTTCCGTGTGAAAATCAACCGTATTTTCTCTGACTGGATTGAAGAGCTGACACAGGTGATTGAAGCTCTTCAAGGTGAAAAGCAGGCAAGACAGAAAGCGCGGATGGTTGTCGCTCAGATTGAAGGGGCGATTCTTCTTATGAAGAACAATCAGGACTCCGAGGTTCTCCTTGATATTATTGAAGGCATCCGGCAGGAATATATCAGCAGCTCATAGAGGCTGCGGGTCTCTTTTTAATACATGGAAAATGGGAAACGCCCCCCTCCATGGTTCTTTCGCGATGGAAAAAGGCATACACTTTTCCATGAACCAGATGACAATGATTCTCAAATTCATTGACACACTATACGTAAGCCCATACACTAGATAGTAGGAAAATGATAGTTTTCTAAAAAATTCAACATCTATATATATGAATGAACACGAAGACCTATCTGAACGTTGAATGAGGTCTTTAGATAAAGTAGACGGTGTAAAGGTTTAGTGAGAAAAAAAGGAGAGGTCAGGTCATGGATACCTTATTGGCAAACAATCTCACACTTGGATATGGGGACTCGGTCATTATTGACTCTCTTGATGTGAAAATACCGAAAGGGAAAGTGACGGTCCTGATCGGAGGGAATGGTTGTGGGAAATCGACACTTCTCCGTTCCATGGCACGGCTGTTAAAGCCGAAATCCGGTCAGGTGGTACTCGATCAGAAGGATATTTCCAAAATGAGGACGAAGGACGTGGCCAAGAAGATGGCCATTCTTCCACAAAGTCCAACGACCCCTGAAGGATTAACTGTGTACCAGCTTGTGAAGCAGGGGCGTTATCCTTATCAGGGATTTGCTAAGCGCTGGTCGGATGATGACGAAGAAGCGGTTACGCGTGCGCTCAACGACACGAATCTTATGGAATTGAAGGACCGCTCTGTGGACTCCTTATCCGGAGGACAGCGGCAGCGTGCCTGGATTGCCATGACACTAGCTCAGGATACGGATACGCTCCTTCTTGATGAACCGACGACCTATCTGGATATGACCCATCAGATTGAAATTCTGGATCTTCTTTTCGATTTGAACCAGGATAATGGCCGGACGATTGTGATGGTTCTGCACGATATTAACCTGGCATGCCGGTATGCGGATCATATTATTGCAGTTAAGGATAAGACGGTTTATACACAGGGGCGTCCCGAGGATGTCGTGACCTGTGATATGATGCAGCATGTATTTGAAATGGTCTGTGATGTGAGGGAAGACCCTCTTTTCGGCACCCCGATGTGTATTCCACACGGAAAGGGACGTTGTCTGATTAAACAGGCACAGGCGGAAGCGCAGGCCCAGCAGAAACAAACCGTATAGATTTCAAAGCAGCCGGGAACGTCCGGCTGCTTTTTTTGTGGCTGTTTTTTCTTTGGAACAAGGGGATTAGTTCATTTGAATAGAAGTGTACAGAAGAGACAGTAAAACCTTAGATATATGGAAGATTCATGTATAGGAAACAGGGAGGAATTAGGTGAAACAGATAGAAGAAGCAGAAGGTATGGGAACTATGGAGGGCATCAGCGGTCAAATTCCCTATGATGATCTGCTTCCCATGTTGATGAACGGGATTTCTGATTTTATATTTTTAATGGACGTAGAAGGCCCTCGTCGTTTCAAATACCGGTATATGAACAAGTCAGCTGTAAAGGGTTCCCTGGCCGGTGGCGCAGTGTGGAAAGGAAAATACATAGAAGAAGTACTGGATGAGAATGCAGCACCATCACTTATTGACGCGTACGAGGAAGCCGTTCAGAAAAAGGGTCCGGTTACGTACGAAGATCAGATCATGGTGAACGGGAAGGTGTTCCGGAGTCATTCGGTTCTGACACCAACGCTGAACGAAGAGGGGGACGTGACACATATTCTGGCGGTGACGCGAAACCTTACTGAGGTGATGGAAAAGGAAGAGGCGCTTGGAAGTATGAATGCGGTATACAAATCGTTGATGACAAATACGACGGATGCCGTTATCATCCTGGGTACAGATGGGAGCGTACTGGATGTGAACAAGGCTTTTACGGAGCTTTACGGTTTTTCGAAAGAAGATCTATCTGGAAGCTCCTATCCGTTTGTGCCGGAAGAATTGAGTGATGAAGCATGTGAACTCGTCCAGCAGGCATTGGCAGGACGTGGAACATCGGCCTGGACAACAACCCGGAAATCACGGGATGGTTCGCTGCTGGATGTGGCTGTCAGTGTTTCCCGCATCCAGAATGAAGAAGGGGAAACCATCGGGGTCAGTTCGATCATCCGGAATGTGACAGAGGAGAAGAATGAGGAGCGGAGACGGGAAAGCAGTCGATCACGCTACCGTTCCTTGTTTGAACACAATCCTCAGGCCATTTTAACACTGACCTTCCGCGGTACTATAACCAAAGCGAATCCGGCCAGCCTTGAAATGCTTGAAAAAGAAGGACATGAGGTGCTGCATACGTCCTTTATGGAATTGATTTCCAAAGAACAGGAAGGCGCTGTGCGAAAGGAAATTCATGGTTCATTCTTCGACACCGGCGGTCAGTTCCGGACAGTTGTGGATGTAGGAGGAGAGGAGAAAATCCTCCAGATCTCTTTAGTCCCGATTATCATTCAGAACAAGAAAGAAGGCATCTATGCCATCTTGGATGACATTACGGAAAAAGAAAAAGCTTATGAAGGAATGCGCCAGAGTCAGGAAAGTTTCCGCTTGATCGCTAATTACTCCAATGATTTGATTTCTGTCTTCTCTCCCAAAGGCGCTCTGATCTACGCCTCGCCTTCCCAACAGGAGTTTTTCGGGGAAGATCCTATGAGCTGGTCCAGAGAAAGCCTGATGCAGAAGGTTGAACGTGGAGATCTGAGCCGTCTGACGGACCGTTTTATCAAGAGCTGCCGAACAAAAGAAGGATTCACCATTACAGTGAAGTTGACAAGCTTCAACGGTGAACCTGTCTGGTTTGAGTGCCGCGCAACCCCTGTCATTGATGATGATCATGAAGTCAGTCACATCGTCGTAGTGGCCCGGGACATATCGGAACAGAAAAGTTATGAAGAGAAGTTGGAGAGGTTCGCCTATTATGATTATTTAACTGGTCTTCCCAACCGTCTTCTTTTTGAGGAGAACGTATGGAAAGCTGTTGAAAAGGGGCAGCGGACAGGACAGGCGTTTGCGATTTTATATTTGGATGGCGACGGCTTCAAAGGCATCAACGATCAATATGGCCACGACATGGGTGATGAATTTCTAAGGGAGGTTGGAAAACGGCTCCGTTCCTGTATTCGAGGAGGCGACTCTGTGGCGAGAATCGGCGGGGATGAGTTTTCCGTCCTGGTTGAAGAACTGAAGGACCGCCGTCTGATTCGTGATGTATCGAATAGATTGTTAAATGAGCTTCGTGAACCTTACTATGTCAGAGGAATGGAAATTCGGACGTCTTTTTCCATCGGTGTGGCCTGCTTTCCGGAGGACGGGGAAACGCATGAAGGATTGTTCCGAGCTGCTGATACAGCCTTATACGAAGGTAAAAAGAAAGGGAAAAACCAAGTGCTGTTTTTTGAAGATCTATAGGAAAAGGAGTCCGTAATGGACTCCTTTATTGTGGGATATTTGTCAGGTTATCAATGATATAAGTCGGTTCGATGCCAAGTTCCGGCCACTTTTGTTCCTTCCGGTTCACCCAGGCGGTATGGAACCCGTAGGAAGTGGCTCCAGTGATGTCCCATGGATTGCTGGAGAAGAATAGAATTTCTTCTTTTTTCAGTCCGAGTTTTTCCTGAGCATATGCGTAAGCTTCCGGATGCGGTTTGTACACCTGGACATCATCGGCACTCAGCAGCTGGAAGGTATCGGACAGCTGGTTATTTTCAAGGAGCGGTTCAAGCATGGATGTCGTTCCATTTGAAAAGATGGTGAACGTCTTGTCCGGATGCTTTTCGCTCATAGAAGCAACTTCTTCATAAGGGGAAAGGTGCTGATATTCCTCCATCAGCTCACTCACGACCTCTTCTTTCACTTCCACACCACTTGTGGACAGGGCATCAAGAAGCGCCCATCTTGTAATATCCGTAAAAGGACGGTAATCTTGAATCAGTTGACGGACAAGAAAATAATGAATCTGGTTACTGCGCCATTTCTGACTGATGGCTTCTCCTTTTTCCGGATAGAACTGATGAATTTTTTCCATCACGCTGTGCACGTCAAAGACTGTGCCGTACGCGTCAAAAACGTAAGCTTTATACATAACTTCGACTCCTTTCCATGTTGTATGTTTCCCTCGCGGCTGAAAGGATAAACAATGGTCGAGAGAAGATAAGGGAGATGAACGCATGAACACGTTACACCATGGATACTGGACCTTTTTCGCCACCCGGAAAAAGAAATATACCGGGTGGTTCGTGTTCGGGAGTATCCTTCCAGACATCGTTTATTATGTCATGTTTTTATATTTGAGCGTAAGTAGAAGGGCCTGGGAGGTAGCGGATGATGAGAACCCGATGCGCTCGCTGTTCCGTCTGGTCTACGATCTATTTGAACACCCGGTCGTCTTTATCCTGCGCCAGGCCGGTCATTCTGTTTTCGTCTGGGCAGTGGTTTTTATCGTGCTGCTCGTTTGGAAAGGGAGGAAATTGAACGCATGGACAGCCCTCGCCTATGGGTGGCTCGGGCATATCGTTCTGGACCTGCTCACCCATGTGGAGGATGCTGTGCCGATGTTTTACCCAGTGAGCAGCTACACGTTCCGTGGACCTGTTTCCTATTGGGACGATGACTACCATGCCGCGGCTTTTTCCCTTGTTAATACGACGCTCATCGTCCTCTCACTTCTCTATATGTTCGTGAAAAAAGTGAAGGACAAACGTTCGTTCACAAAAAGTTCATGAGAGTTGGGTGCGCTTTCCTTTATCGAATCCACTGTTTTCATGATATGATTTACATGTAATTCTTCTGTTACATGTCATGATCTAAATAGAGAAAGGGTAAGACGATGAAGAAATTTTCTATTCTTACAACGTTTGTCACGTTCCTCGCCCTTATCCTGGGAAATCTTGTCGTTGCGACAGACTCCGGGGATGCGTGTGGAACGTCATGGCCGTTTTGTAATGACCGGATCATTCCTGATTTCACGGATTATCACGTCATTATCGAATATTCCCACCGGTTGATGGTGCCGCTGCTTATTGTACTGACGGGCCTCAATGCGATAGGAGCCATTTATAAGTACCGAAAAAATAAATCTGTATTTGTTCTCGCTGTTCTCAGCCTGGCGCTGCTCGTTCTTCAGTCCATTATTGGCGGATTGAACGTGCTGCTTGGAACACCGCCTGGATTTACGACCTTTGATGTCACATTCAGCCAGCTTCTTTTAGTCGTCCTTGTGCTGCTGAGCTACAGTCTGCATGAGACGAAAATTGAGCTGGACAGGAGCCGCTGGTCCTCCATTGCGATGAGTTACCGGACGTTTCTGATCGGTTATGGGCTGTATGTCCTGCAGGTGATTTTAGGCGCCTTCTTCAAACACAGCCGTGCCAGCAATGTGATGATGGACATTCCTGCTGTGGAGTATTTGATTACGAGTGAATCCATGGCGAATGCTGTCTACTCGCTTCACTGGGTGGCGACGGTCGTCATTATTGTAGCCGCTGTTTATTTTGTCATTTACGCATCCAGGTTCAAATATCACATCTCGCTGTCGTGGTTGTATTTGATTTCAATCCTGATGAATGCGGCCGTTGGATTCATTATTGTAGTGACAGGGAATGTCGTACTGGCATCCTCCATCCATATGATCATCTCCACGATAACGATGACCATTGGCGCCTGTATCCTTGGCGGGTACTGGTTCAAACTTCAGAAAAAGTCCTTAACGGTAGAATAAAAGCACGAGCGGATGCGTCCGCTCGTGCTTTTTTGTGAGGATTTATTGAAACAGCTGCTGGATTTCTTCTTCGCTCAGCGATGTAAGCATCGATTCTCCAGGCTGGATGATCTGATCGACGAGGTCGCGTTTTTTCTGTTGAAGCTGATAAATCCGCTCCTCGATCGTTCCTTCGGATATCATCCGGATCACCTGGACGACTTTTTCCTGACCGATCCGGTGGGCCCGGCCGGCTGCCTGTTCTTCAATAGCCGGGTTCCACCAAAGATCATAAAGGATGACCGTATCGGCGCCGGTCAGATTGAGTCCGGTCCCACCGGCTTTCAAGGAGATAAAGAAAGCGTCTTTTTCTCCGTTGTTGAAGGCTTCGACCATGTCCATCCGTTTTTCTGATTTTGTACTTCCATCTAAATAGAAGGCATCCAGGCCGTTGTCAGTCAGCTCTTTGTGCATCAGGGTCAGCATGCTGGAAAACTGCGAGAAAATCAGCATCCGGTGGCCGCCGGCTTTCATTTCCTCCGCCAGTTCTTTCAATTGTTCAAGCTTTCCGGACTGTCCTTCGTAATTTTCAAGAAACAGGGCGGGATGACAGCAGATCTGTCTGAGACGTGTAAGACCTGCAAGGATTTCCAGTTTTCCGCGCTGAATCCCTTTCGTTGCGATGGTTTCCTGGATATCGTTTTGGATTCGTTCTAAATAAGCCAGGTACACCTCTTTTTGTTCACGGGTCAGCTCGGAGTATTGAACCGAATCAATTTTGTCCGGAAGTTCATCAAGCACTTCGGTTTTCATCCGTCTCAGAATAAACGGGCGTGTCATTTGTGAGATTTTTGCCGGTTTCAGCTGCGTGAACTTCTTCTTACTTGTAAAGAATCCGGGCATAATGGCGCGGAACAGCGACCACAGTTCCTGCAGCGAGTTTTCGATCGGCGTTCCGCTCAAGGCAAACCGGTGTCTCGCACGCAAGGACCGGACGGAAGAGGCTGTTTTCGTTGATTCGTTTTTGATGGCCTGGGACTCATCAAGGACCATGACATGAAAGTCCTTATCTTCGTAGTGCTTAATATCCTGACGGAGCAGGGGATAAGAGGTGATCCACACATCTTTACCCTCCGCCTGTTCAAAGGCGGCCTGGCGTTCTGAAGGGTCACCGGTCATCACCTGCACCGTGAGGGACGGGGCGAATTTTTCGAGCTCCTTTTTCCAGTTGTAAACAAGGGAGGCTGGAGCGACGATAACAGCTGGAGCGGTTAAGGATCCCTCCTGCTTTTCATCGAGAATGTAAGAGATCGTCTGCAGCGTCTTGCCAAGCCCCATATCGTCAGCGAGGACGCCGCCTAGTCCGTAATGACTGAGCATCTTCATCCACCGGAAACCCGTCAGCTGATACGACCTGAGATCTGCCTGCAGATTCTCGGGTGGATCAATCTCAAAGGACTGGGGGGACCGGAGCCGGGTGACCAGTTCTTCATAACGGTTGCTGCGGTCGGAAAGGTTCGTGTCCAGCGTTTCATCCACCTGCAGGCTTCGTGCAGCGGCAACTTGAAAATGGTTGTCCTCCACATCTCCGGTGGTTAAGTTCAAGTCCTCCACAAGTCGTTGGAAACGCTCAAATGAATCAGAGGTCAAGGACATCAGCGCCCCATCGGATAATCGGTAGTACTTTTTCCGTTCAATGACCGCCTTTAAAGCTTCTGTTACATCGTCCGTACTGATGCCTTCGATGGCAAAGCTGATATCGAGCCAGCTGCCATCGGATTCAAGGTCAATGGACGCCTGCAGTTCATGCTGCTGATCATCAAACAGTGACCGGACCGCTCCGGATAAGAATACGTCACTGTATTTCTTTAAAGAAGGCAGGTATTGATAGAGGAACGTTTCCAATCGATCCTCGTCTTCTAAATACACCATCTCCCCGTCGAATTTAAATTCGGCGGATTCAATAATCTGCATGATGTTCTGTTCTGTCTCAAAGTCGCGTTGAACAATGGTCTGTCCGGGGCGTTCCTTATCATTAAAAGGGTCAATGACAAGGTCGCCGTAATGAAATTTCACATCGATCGTTAATGTCCACTGTTGGAAATCAAGATACACTTCAGCCCTGAGATCTTCCTGGTTGATTTTCTGCTGGGCGGACGTGTCCAGATTCACATCCGCAATCGTTGCCAGTTCCGGCAGGACGTACGAAACGATCCCTTCCATATCATTATGGCTGATCGTATGGCTGCCGTTGGAGTTGTAGGGAAGGATGGAATACAGCGTCCGGATCACTTCCTCCTTTTCCTGAGCGACGGGATAGAAGTTTCCTTCCTTATAAAGCAGGTGGTAATCAGATAAATAATCATAATCCTTTAAATGGTTCATATGCATGTGGAAATGTCCGCGCTCTTCCGATACATAAAACGTTAAATCAGGAAAAGACTCTTCGTAATGGAGTGGACCCGCCTGGCTGCCGCGTTCGATGACCTCCGTCTCCTGCTTTTCAAGCAGGGGCAGAAGCTGGTGGACGAGGGCGGGGGAGATTTTCAAGATTTTCTGTTCAGCGGTATTCCACTGCTGCTCAAAAAACTGCTCCTGCTCATACGCCCTTTGAAGCAGCTGGAATATGGCCTGATCCTCTTCCGAAAACGTATGTTCAGCAGGATCGTACGTAAACGATTTGGTCAGGCGGTAGGGCTGCTGCTTTCGGATGTACTCCAGCAGTTCACGGATATTTTTAATAACGTAGGGGTATTTCTCTCCAAGCTTTAATTCAATCCCGAGGCTGCGTGTGCCGAGAATGGATTGAATATGCAGGGAATATTGAATGCGCAGCGGCTTTTTCGTGTCCATCCCTGTACGGCTTTCCTGTTTTTGACGGAAGGCTTCGAATAGACTGACCGCAAACATCCGGTCCTGGCTTGTCGTCCTGGGCGAACGGTTCCGGCCTTTGTCAGCCAGTTTCGGAGCAAGCTCCTCCAGGGCTCTTTCGCGGATGGCAATCAGTACCGCAGCAATGTGCTTGCACGTATAATAGGTGGAGTAGGCGGCACACTCACACGTGGCCTCCACATCATCATCCTCAAAAAAGAAGACGCGCACCTCATAATCATGAGTGCCCGCAACAACAGCGCGCCAGGAATGGATAGCGCTGTTATGGGAAAGTCCGTACACTTTGCCGGATTCAAAATATTGTTTTCCTCGTGAATAAAAGGCTTCACCGGTAATTTTCT
Source organism: Halobacillus sp. ABH2_015 (assembly GCF_056158945.1). NCBI lineage: Bacteria > Bacillati > Bacillota > Bacilli > Caryophanales > Bacillaceae > Halobacillus > Halobacillus sp. ABH2_015. The sequence continues at coordinate 2,669,433 of NZ_JBSWUG010000002.1, read as the reverse complement.
TTATATCTTTCGGTTGTAATAAGTAGCTCTGCATACTTGGCATCCTTACTCTCAGTTTTAGTTTCATTATAACAGGTTTAAGCGGTCCAGGAGAACGCCCCGGCCTTTGGAATCCTGTCCGGGTGATTGATTTTAATGGTTGGTTATGCTAACTTTCAATGTATCATATAAAAAATACGAGGAAGGCGCTTATAAGTCTGAGCGCTTTTTTTATGGAGTGAATCAGATCATGTAGGACGTATATCCTTTCCACCCCATTCATATAGAAATTTTTAATACGACGGAGGATATCACGATGAATGATATACAAAATGAAATGAAAAAACGCCGCACGTTTGCTATTATCTCCCACCCGGACGCCGGTAAAACGACGATGACGGAGAAAATGCTTTTACTGGGTAACTTGATCCGTTCTGCGGGTACAGTCAAAGGGAAAAAAACCGGAAAATTCGCCACATCCGACTGGATGGAAATTGAGAAACAGCGTGGAATTTCCGTAACTTCCAGTGTGATGAACTTCCCTTATAAAGACTATCAAGTCAATATCCTCGACACACCTGGTCACGAAGACTTCAGTGAGGATACGTACCGGACGCTGACAGCCGTAGACAGTGTGGTCATGGTTATTGACGGAACAAAAGGAATCGAAGCGCAGACCTTGAAGCTGTTTAAAGTGTGTAAGATGCGTGGGATTCCGATCTTCACTTTCATTAACAAAATGGACCGGGAAGGCCGCGAGCCGTTTGAACTGATGGAAGAAATCGAAGAAACGCTGAATATCGAAACCTATCCCATGACATGGCCGGCCGGAATGGGCAAGCGTTTCCTTGGTGTGTTTGACCGCCAGAACGAGCAGTTTGTCCAGTACACAGGGAATGAGGAAGAAGAATATATTCCTTATGCTGAACTTGATCAGCATCCTGAGCTGACCGAAAACGCCACGTATAAGGAAGCGGAAGAAGAAATGATGCTTGTGGATGAAGCCGGGGAAGATTTCGATATGGATAAAGTCATGCGCGGTGAACAGACCCCTGTCTTCTTCGGGAGTGCCCTGGCCCCGTTCGGTGTGGAAACATTCTTCAACAGCTTCATTGATATGGCACCGGAGCCTGCGCCAAGGAAGTCGACAGAAGGCGTAGTTTCACCGGATCATGAAGAGTTCTCCGGATTCATCTTTAAAATCCAGGCCAATATGAACCCGCAGCACCGTGACCGTGTAGCTTTCGTGCGTATCTGCTCAGGCAAGTTCGAGCGTGGGATGAACGTGACACTCTCCCGGACAGGGAAAACCTTTAAACTTGCCCAGTCCCAACAGTTTGTTGCTTCCTCAAGAGGAACGGTTGAAGAGGGCTACGCCGGAGATATCATCGGCATTTATGATCCGAACGTCTACCGGATCGGTGACACGATCGTTACAGGGAAATCCAGGTTCCAGTATGATGAACTGCCGCAGTTCCCGCCTGAAATCTTTAAAAAGGTCACCGCAAAAAACGTCATGAAGTCCAAACAGTTCCGTAAAGGGCTCGAGCAGCTCGTGCAGGAAGGAGCGATCCAGCTGTTCAAACGCTATCGCTTTGAGGATTACATCATCGGAGCGGTCGGTGAACTCCAATACGAAGTGTTCGAATACCGCATGAAAAACGAGTACAATGTGGATATTGAATTGACACAGCTCGGGGAAAGGATCCCACGCTGGTTGAATGAGGATCAGGTGGATGAATCATTGTTCGATGAACGGAACATGCTTGCCGAAGACCGGGAAGGCAATCCGCTTGTCCTGTTCAAAAATGACTTCTCCCTCCGTTGGTTCAAAGATAAGAATCCGGATATTGAACTGACCGATTTATTTGAAGTGAACCAGTACAACCAGACATTCGAAAATTAATCAATGAGCACTCTGCGCTGAGCAGAGTGCTTTTTATATGACTGAACATGGGTATAATGAATGGTTAGAAAGATCTTTCGAGCATCCGGAACCGAATGTTTGTTCGATGGATGTTAGAATGATAAACTGATGTGGTAAACTAATGTGTAACTAGTAAGGAACGGAGGTTTTCGTCGTGGATGAGAAGTTTGAGTTAGTTTCGAAATTTTCCCCACAGGGAGATCAGCCGAAAGCCATTGAAAAAATGGTCGAGGGGATCCAGAACGGGAAAAAGCACCAGACACTTCTGGGCGCAACAGGTACCGGAAAAACGTTTACGATGTCCAATGTCATTGCACAGGTGAACAAACCGACCTTAATTATTGCCCATAACAAAACATTGGCTGGACAGCTGTACAGTGAATTCAAGGAATTCTTTCCCAACAATGCTGTCGAGTACTTTGTCAGCTATTATGATTACTATCAGCCGGAAGCGTATGTTCCCTCTTCCGATACCTTCATAGAAAAAGACGCCAGCATCAATGATGAGATTGATAAGCTTCGACACTCGGCTACCTCATCGTTGTTCGAGCGCAATGATGTCATCATCGTTGCCAGTGTCTCCTGCATTTACGGCCTCGGTTCTCCAGAAGAATACCGGAGCCAGGTGCTTTCCGTCCGTTCCGGTATGGAAAAGGACAGAGATCAGCTTCTCCGCGAGCTTGTAGATATTCAATATGCCCGTAACGACATCGATTTCCAACGCGGAACGTTCCGTGTCCGCGGAGATTCTGTAGAAATCATCCCCGCCTCCAGAGAAGAACATGCCATTCGTGTGGAGTTTTTCGGAGATGAGATCGACCGGATTCGTGAGGTGGATGTGCTGACGGGTGAAGTGACAGGTGAACGAGAGCATGTCGCCATCTTCCCGGCTTCCCACTTCGTCACACGTGAAGCAAAATTGAAAAAAGCCATTGCCAACATTGAAGCAGAAATGGAAGCGCGTGTAAAAGAACTGCGTGACCAGGAAAAGCTGCTGGAAGCCCAGCGTCTTGAGCAGCGGACGAACTATGATCTGGAAATGATGAGAGAGATGGGATTCTGTTCCGGTATCGAGAACTACTCCCGTCACTTGACGTTCCGCGAAGAAGGCGCGACACCTTATACGCTGCTTGACTTCTTTCCCGACGATTTCTTAATTATGGTTGATGAGTCGCACGTGACCCTTCCCCAGGTAAGAGGGATGTACAACGGGGACCGTGCCCGTAAGCAGGTGCTGGTTGATCACGGGTTCCGACTTCCATCGGCTCTTGATAACCGGCCGCTCATGTTCCCTGAATTTGAGGAGCATATCAACCGGATCGCTTATGTATCGGCAACACCTGGACCTTATGAGATTGAACATACCCCTGAAATGATCGAACAGATCATCCGGCCGACAGGACTGCTTGATCCTGAAATTGAAGTACGCCCGATCCACGGTCAGATTGATGATCTTGTCGGGGAGATTAATAAGCGGAAAGATGAGGGCGAGCGCGTCCTTGTTACGACCCTGACGAAGAAAATGTCCGAGGATCTGACGGCGTACTTGAAGGACCTCGGGATTAAGGTGGCGTATCTGCATTCGGAGATTAAAACACTGGAGCGTATTGAAATCATCCGTGATCTGCGGGTCGGTAAATACGATGTCATTGTAGGAATCAACCTGCTGCGTGAAGGTCTGGACATTCCTGAAGTGTCACTCGTTACCATTTTGGACGCGGATAAGGAAGGCTTCCTGCGTTCCGACCGCTCTCTGATTCAGACGATCGGCCGTGCTGCACGTAACGAAAAAGGCAGAGTCATCATGTACGCGGATAAAATGACAAAATCCATGCAGTATGCTATCGATGAAACCTACCGCCGTCGTGAAAAACAGATGGCTTACAATGAAGAGCACGGCATTACACCACAGACCATTAAGAAAGAGGTCCGTGATGTGATTAAGGCAACCGCCGTCGCTGAAGAAGATATCAGCTATGAGACAGGCAAGAAGCCTTCAGAAATGACGAAGAAGGAACGTCAGGAAATGATCGACAATATGGAAACAGAAATGAAGCAGGCTGCGCGTGACCTCGACTTTGAACGGGCCGCTGAGCTGCGCGACATTCTGCTGGAATTAAAAGCGGAGGGATGATGGAGTATGCCCAGTAAACATATCAGCGTTCGGGGAGCCCGTGCCCACAATTTAAAAAATATAGATATTGATATCCCGAAGAATAAACTCGTCGTCATGACGGGTTTATCCGGGTCCGGAAAATCATCACTGGCTTTTGATACGATTTATGCGGAAGGACAGCGTCGTTATGTAGAGTCCTTAAGTGCTTATGCCCGTCAGTTTCTCGGACAGATGGACAAGCCGGATGTAGACTCGATTGAAGGTCTGTCGCCGGCCATTTCCATCGATCAGAAAACGACAAGCCGAAATCCGCGTTCCACGGTCGGAACGGTAACGGAGATCTACGACTATCTCCGTCTGTTATTTGCCAGGATCGGACGCCCGACCTGTCCGAACCACGGCATTGAAATCAGTTCCCAGACCGTCCAGCAGATGGTGGATCGTTTGATGGAATATCCGGAGCGCACGAAAATGCAGATTCTTGCCCCGGTCGTTTCCGGTCGTAAGGGTGAGCATGTGAAAGTGTTTGAGCAGCTCCAGAAGGAAGGGTATATCCGCCTTCGTGTCGATGGGGAAATGCGGGAAATTTCCGAGGAAATAAAACTCGAAAAAAACAAAAAGCATTCCATTGAAGTGGTCATCGACCGGATTGTCATTAAAGACAGTGTCGAAGGACGTCTGTCAGATTCGTTGGAAACAGCGTTGAATCTTGGGAATGGGAACACGATTGTCGATGTCATCGGAGAAGAAGAACTTACATTCAGCGAGCATCATGCCTGCCCGATCTGTGGATTCTCCGTCAGTGAACTGGAGCCGAGGATGTTCTCCTTCAACAGTCCGTATGGTGCCTGCAGCCGCTGTGATGGACTCGGCACTCAGCTGGAAGTGGACATTGATCTTGTCATTCCGGACTGGGGACGCTCCCTGAATGAACATGCGATTGCTGCATGGGAACCTCAGAGCTCCCAGTATTACCCGCAGCTTCTGAAAAGCGTAGCGGACCATTACGGCATTGATATGGACAAACCGTTCCGTGATCTTCCAGAAGATCATAAAGAACGTATTCTTTATGGTAGTGGCGATGAAAAAGTCTACTTCCGCTATGAAAATGACTTCGGCAAAGTACGTGAGAACGAAATTTTCTTCGAGGGTGTCATTCCGAACATTTCCCGCCGGTACAGAGAAACGAGTTCCGATTATATCCGTGAACAGATGGAGAAATACATGGCGCAGAAGCCGTGTCCGAAATGTAAAGGCAACCGCTTGAATGAAGAGGCTCTGTCTGTCTTGATCAACGGCAGCCATATTGGTACAACCACTGATTTTTCCGTAACAGAGGCCAAAGAATTTTTTGAGTCTGTGGAACTGACGGAAAAAGAAGAAACGATCGCCCGGATGATTTTGAAGGAAATCTGTGAACGACTCAGCTTCCTTGCCAATGTCGGCCTGGACTATTTAACGCTGTCCCGTTCTGCGGGTACGCTGTCTGGCGGTGAAGCCCAGCGGATCAGGCTGGCGACTCAGATCGGTTCCGCCCTCACCGGCGTTCTTTATGTTCTGGATGAGCCTTCCATCGGTCTGCATCAGCGGGATAATGATCGTCTGATCAATACGCTGAAGCGGATGCGCGACCTGGACAATACTCTGATTGTCGTGGAACACGATGAAGATACCATGCTCGCTGCGGACTACTTGATCGATATCGGACCAGGTGCAGGTGCCCACGGCGGAAATATCGTCACTCAGGGGACACCGAAACAGGTCATGAAAAACCGCAAGTCCCTGACAGGCCAGTATTTATCCGGCCGGCAGTTTATTCCCCTGCCTTCTGAACGGCGGAAATCCGACGGGCGCTCCTTGAAAGTGAAAGGAGCGGAAGAAAACAACCTGAAAAAAGTGAATGCCGATATTCCGCTCGGGGTCTTCACGGCTGTGACAGGAGTTTCCGGGTCGGGGAAAAGTACACTCATCAACGAAATCCTCTATAAGACGCTGTCTATGAAGCTTCATAACGGAAAGCAGAAACCTGGACAGCATAAAGCTGTCGAAGGCATAGAGCACCTGGACAAGGTGATTGATATCGACCAGTCACCAATTGGAAGAACACCAAGATCCAATCCAGCGACCTATACAGGCGTCTTTGATGATATCCGTGATGTGTTTGCACAGACGAATGAAGCGAAAATCCGCGGGTACAAAAAAGGCCGCTTCAGTTTCAACGTCAAGGGTGGACGATGTGAAGCCTGCCGCGGAGACGGAATCATTAAAATTGAAATGCACTTCCTTCCCGATGTCTATGTTCCCTGTGAAGTCTGTGACGGTAAACGGTACAACAGAGAAACGCTGGAAGTGAAGTATAAAAACAAGAGCATCGCCGATGTTCTGGCAATGACGATTGAAGAAGCGCTGGAGTTCTTCGCCAACATTCCGAAAATTAAGCGCAAACTGCAGACGGTTGCCGATGTCGGTCTGGAATATATTAAACTCGGCCAGCCGGCTACCACATTGTCCGGCGGGGAAGCCCAGCGTGTGAAACTGGCGAGTGAACTGCACCGCCGGTCCAACGGAAAATCCTTCTACATTTTGGATGAGCCGACGACCGGTCTTCATGTCGATGATATTTCCCGTCTCCTGAAAGTTCTCCAACGTCTCGTTGATAATGGGGATTCGGTGCTTGTCATTGAACACAACCTTGATGTCATCAAAGAAGCAGATCACATTATTGATCTAGGACCGGAAGGCGGCGGAAATGGCGGACGGATTATTGCAAGTGGCACGCCTGAACACGTCGCTGAGCAGGAGGATTCCTACACAGGGCGGTATTTGAAGCCCGTTCTGGAGAGAGACCGTGAGCGTATGGAAAAGCAGATGGACAGTCGCGAACAAGTGGCCGGCAAGTAGATGTTTTGACGCCCGCCGCCAAATTAAGTATCGTTAACCAAGAATGGTTGGACGGGAGGAATATGAGTGGAATCAATACAACCGAACAAAGTTCAGGATAAAATCAACCAGTTAGCCAATAAAACGGTATACGTGCATTTGGAAACAACCAATGGTGCGTATGCCAGTCACTTCGATGAGAATGCCTATAACGTGGGAGCTTTCATCCGTAATGCGGAAGTTTCTTATCAACACGGAAAAATCGTCAGCACAGGCGGCAGCTACCGTGTAGGTCTTAAACTTGATCTCGGATGGGTGTACGCCGAAGGGCTGAGCGATTATGAAATCGATGAAAAAGGCCGTCTTCTGATGGCGGGGCATGACCGTGAAGGCCGCTTGATGGTCGCTTTGGAAATCAGCGAAACCCCATTTTCACACGGAGCGGATCCTGATGAGTAAAGGGCATGTGGTCGTCATTTTCCCACATCCGGATGATGAGTCCTTTGGTGCTTCCGGCACCATCTCTAAATTCAGGGATGAAGGAGTTCCAGTCACATACCTTTGTGGAACATTGGGGGAAATGGGACGGAATATGGGAAGCCCGGTTTTTGCTAACAGAGAGACGTTGTCCACATTCCGCAGACAGGAATTGAAGGAAGCAGCCAGACAACTCGATATAAAAGTGGAGTTTCTCGGCTACCGCGATAAGACACTTGAATTTGAACCGCGTGATCAGGTAGCGTCTCATTTGAAGAAGAGACTGGAAGAGCTGGAGGCGACGGTGGTCATCACCCATTATCCGGGGTACGCGGTCCATCCGGATCATGATGCTCTCGGAGCCGCAGCGGTCGAGGCCGTCAAATCGATGGAAGAGGCCTCGCGCCCGGATGTATGGATGCACGCCATTTCCAACGGCCATGCGGATGTATTAGGGGAACCGGATATCGTTTATGATATCCGCCCTTATTGGGAAAAGAAGCTTGCAGCCATTCAGGCCCACCTTTCCCAGGCGGACGGAATGATGAGTTTGATCGAAAATCATGATCAGGCCGCTGAACAGCTGGAACGATTGAAAACAGAGCGGTTTTACCGCTGGCACTTTTAAGATAGCAGCCATGGATCAGACCTTACGTCCGATCCATGGTTTTTTGTTTTTGAATCTTTTTTTATGGGAACAACGTACATAGATAGGTAAAGGAGAGTGAATATATGCCGGTAAATGAAGAACGTATGAAAATATTGGAGATGATTGAAAAGGGTACGATCAATGCAGAAGAAGGAGCGAAGCTTTTAAGTGCTCTTGAACGTGAAGGAGAGGAACCGCCGGAGAAGAAAAAGTATGGCATTGTGAACTTTCTTGATGACGCGGTGGATAAAATCAAGAACGCCGACTTTGATCTTGCTTTTGGAGAATCGGTGGAGATTAAAGAGGATTCCCTGCTTGATGCCGGAGACTTGAAGGAAGTGGATCTAATGATTGCCAACGGTTCCCTCCATGTCTACTCCTGGGAGGAGGATCAGGTGAAGGCATCCTCCAGAATGAAAGTGTATCAGGCGGCCACAGAGGAAGAGGCGAAGGAACGTGTGTACGGAGATGTTCAATTCGACATCAAATATGGCCTGCTGCGTTTGGCCAGTCCTTCCAAGAAAATCAAAATGCATACAGATCTTTACTTACCGAAACGCTCCTATGAATTTATTAAAGCTCAGCTTCAGAACGGCTCCCTGCACGCGGAAGGCCTGGAAGGAGAGCATTTCCATTTGAAAACCTCCAACGGTCCTGTGAAAGGGGCCCGCCTGAAAGGGAGAAGCTGCAAAATTTATACAGCCAACGGATTGATCAAGCTTGAAGAAGGCGTGTTCGATCAGTTGGAAGCAGATACGATCAACGGGCCGGTGACCCTCGAAGGGACATTCGGTAAAATTGATGGGTCCTCTGTGAGCGGAGGGATCACCGTAGACCATAAAGGAAGCACAGCGCATACCGCCTTTTTGAAAACGACCGCAGGGGCCATTCAGGTCTCTCTTCCTGTGGAACGTAAAATCGACGGGATTCTGAAAACGAAATTCGGTTCCCTTCAGTGCAGCCTTGATAATTATAAAATCCTGAAAGACCGGAAAGACGTAATGAATAAGACGCTGGAATTCGAAGCGTATGAACAATTTGAAGATGTTTATCATATAGAAGCAGAGACGAAGACTGGTTCAGTGAAGATACAGCCCCCTGTCCAGCTTTAAAACAGTGGGAAAATGAGGTGAATGTTATGAAAAACTGGCTGCTGCATATTCTAGTGAATGCTGTTGCCATTATTGCTGTCGGAGCCCTGCTCGACAGTGTCCAGATTGACGGTGTCGGCGGTGCTTTGCTTGCCGCTTTTATCCTTTCGATCCTTAATGCGGTCGTCCGTCCATTTCTTGTCATTTTGACTCTTCCGATTACGATTGTCTCGCTCGGACTGTTCCTGTTTGTGATCAACGCCATCACACTGGCTCTGACCGACTTGTTCCTCGGAAGTACATTCGATATTGATGGATTTGGCATGACCATCCTTGCCGCGGTCATCATTTCTTTCTTGAACCTGGTACTAAACAGTCTTTTGAAAGATATGAAGACATCCTGATGCAGCCGTACGGAGAAATCCGTACGGTTTTTTTATGCGCAGGACGTATTTTATGTCTATACTGATAGGGACCCCTGGTTGATACAGACCTATCCAAGATTTCAGCAAAACATGCTACAATAGGGGACAGTGATTGATGAATGGAGGTTGTTGGAAAGATGAGCAAGGTCCGCACAGAAGATTTACTGGAACAGTTTCAGCTTGAATTAGTAACCGGAAAAGATGGAGTTCACCGTGAAATACATATGAGTGATATTTCCCGCCCCGGTGTAGAAATGACCGGGTATTTCAAGTTTTACCCGAAAGACAGACTGCAGCTTCTCGGGAAGACAGAGCTGTCCTATTTCAATGAACTGACAAAGGAACAGCGTCAGGAGCGGGCGCAAAAGCTCTGCACCGATGTTACCCCGGGGATCGTTATAACGAGGGGTATGGATATTCCGGAAGAGTTGTTTGAAGCCGCTGAAGAAGCTGGCGTCCCGCTGATGATCTCTCCATATAAGACAACGAGAGTCATCAGCCGGCTGACCAATTTCCTGGAGTCCAAGTTTGCCCCGTTTACAGCTATACACGGTGTCCTTGTAGATATTTACGGTATTGGTGTACTGATCACCGGTCAGAGTGGCGTGGGTAAAAGTGAAACAGCGCTTGAACTGGTGAAGCGTGGTCACCGCCTCGTTGCTGATGACAGCGTGGAAATCCGCCAGGAAGATTACGATACGCTGATCGGAAACAGTCCGCCTCTGATTGAACATCTTCTTGAAATCCGGGGTCTCGGTATTATAAATGTGATGACGCTGTTCGGCGCTGGTGCTGTCCGCAGCTTCAAACGCATCACCCTTGTCATCAACCTGGAAATTTGGGATAAGAACAAGCAGTATGACCGCCTGGGCCTCGAGGAAGAGACGATGAAAATTATGGACGTTCATGTGCCGAAAGCGACGATCCCTGTCCGTCCGGGACGTAACCTTGCCGTCATTATTGAAGTGGCAGCGATGAACTTCCGCCTGAAGCGGATGGGCGTTAATGCCGCAGAAGAGTTTTCCGAGCGGTTAACCAAAGTGATCGATCAGGATCAAACGGGAAAATAAGGAGGAAACAAGATGCAGACATGTGAAGCACAGCCTCTTGATCCCGTCTTTCTTCAGCTGGGTCCACTTTCTGTTTACTGGTATGGCTTGATTATTGCTACAGGAGCCTTTTTAGGATTATGGATTGCGACAAGAGAAACAGAAAGACTGGGATTGAAAAAGGACTATATGGTGGACATTGTGGTCTTCGCCATCCCTGCGGCCATTTTATGTGCCCGCCTTTATTATGTGATTTTTGAATGGGAGCGGTATGCCGGCGGCCCGTTGTGGAAGGTTTTTGCTGTCTGGGAAGGCGGAATCGCCATCCACGGAGCGTTGATCGGTTCGGTGCTGACCGCCTATATTTATACAAAAGTAAAAGGCATCTCCTTCTGGATGATGGCAGATATCGCTGCCCCGAGTATTATTCTTGGTCAGGCGATCGGGCGTTGGGGAAACTTCATGAACCAGGAAGCCCACGGTGGACCTGTCTCACAGGCTTTTTACGAGAATTTCATGCAGTATCTGCCCGCGTTTATCAACCAGCAGATGTGCATTGACGGAACGGTGTATCACCCGACGTTTCTTTATGAATCCGTCTGGAATATCATCGGTTTCGCTCTTCTGCTCGTTCTCCGCCACCGATTCAACCCGCGTCGTGGGGAAGTTTTCTTAAGCTATGTCATATGGTATTCTGTCGGCCGTTTCTTCGTGGAAGGACTGCGTACGGACAGTCTCTACTTGTTCGGAGATATTCGTATGGCTCAATTTATTTCCATTGTCCTGGTGATCGGTAGTGCCGTACTCATGTATTACCGCAGAAAGAGCGGAATGGCAGATAAATATTATAACGGAAAGAAAGTAAAATAAGGGAGCCGATAGCATGAAAGGAACGTGGCTGCGTGGTGGGAAAAAGGGCCTGGATTTAACATGGACACTGGGGAAAGTCATTTTTCCCGTAACATTGATTGTGACGATTCTCCAGTATACGCCTGTCCTGCCATGGGTGATGGATAAACTGGAACCTCTGATGGGGTGGCTCGGTCTTCCAGGCCAGGCGGCTGTCCCTTTAGTGGTTGGGAATTTTTTGAACCTGTATGCCGGCATCGCTGCGATTCTCTCCTTTGATTTTACGGTGAAAGAAGTATTTATTTTAGCTGTCATGCTGTCGTTCTCCCATAACCTGCTGATTGAATCGACCGTTGCTAAAAAAGTGGGGGTCAGCTGGTGGATCGTTATTGGTGTCCGCCTTACCCTTGCCTTCTTTTCCGCATTTGTCATCCATTTGTTCTGGGACGGGGGAGGGGAACAGGCGAAGTACGGCCTTGCCCCCTCTAATCCTGTGGAACCGGAGGGATGGACGGAAATCATCATCCAGGGGGTGCAGACGGCCGGCATGGGGATTATCCAGCTTGCCTTCATTGTCATCCCATTGATGGTCGTTATGCAGTTTATGAGAGAAAAAGGATGGCTCGACAAATTTTCGGAATGGGTCGCTCCCTGCACCAGATTTTTAGGTATGGAGCGGAATACATCCATGACGCTGGCCGCCGGCTTGACGATCGGTCTTGCCTACGGCGCCGGTTTGATGATTCAGGCCGTGGAAGAGGACGGTGTATCGAAAAAGGATATGTATCTGGCCGTCATTTTCCTTGTCGCCTGTCATGCTGTTGTCGAAGATACGCTCGTATTCATTCCACTCGGCATCCCTGTCTGGCCGCTTCTCATCATCCGGTTAACGACAGCTGTGCTGTTAACAGCGTCCGTAGGGTTTGTTTGGAACAAATTACAACATAATAGAAAGGATACATCACATGAGCATACGTACCATTCTCTTTGATTTAGACGGCACACTGATTGATACGAATGAACTGATTATCGCATCCTTCACTCACACCATCGCCCAATATGGGGACAGAGACTATACGCGTGAAGAGATCTTGGATTTTATCGGCCCCCCTCTTGTGGAAAGCCTGGCTGAGATCAACCCGGACAAAGTGGAGGAGATGGTGGAAACCTACCGCGAACATAATGTGGAAAACCATGACCGTTATGTGACTGCCTATGAAGGGGTTGTCGAAACGATGCATACCTTGAAGAAGCAGGGATTCCGTCTTGGTGTTGTGACGACAAAGATGAAGAACACCGTTCATATGGGGCTGGAACTCACGAATCTGGACGGCTTGTTTGAAACGGTTGTCACTCTTGATGATGTGACCAATGCCAAACCTCACCCGGAGCCGATCGTGCGGGCGCTTCAAGAACTGGATACGCCGGCATCAGAAGCTCTCATGGTCGGTGATAATACCCACGATATTGAAGCAGGAAAAAATGCCGGAACGAAAACAGCCGGCGTTGTGTGGACTGTCAAGGGCAGAAATGTACTGGACGAGTTAAGTCCGGATTACATGCTGGATAACATGCGTGACCTGCTGCAGATTACCGGGAGATAATCGATGAGAAAGACAGACCGCTATCCCGTCGAGGGTGCGAATTCCCTGTGGCATATTTATAAAACCGTGCCGTTTTTTAAAGTCGTAAAAAATTTCATCGTTATTCAGATGGCACGTTACACCCCTTTTCTCGGAATGAAAAATTGGCTGTACCGCACGTTTTTGAACATGAAGGTGGGTGACCAGACAGCCTTTGCCTTGATGGTCATGGTTGATATTATGTTTCCCGAAAAGATCAAAGTTGGGTATAATACGGTAATTGGGTACAATACAACCATCCTAGCTCATGAATATTTGATCGATGAATACCGGCTGGGTGAGGTGATCATCGGAGATGAAGTTCTGATCGGAGCCAATACGACAATCCTCCCGGGAATCACGATTGGGGACAGGGCGGTAGTATCGGCCGGCACGTTGGTGAATAAAGATGTTCCACCCGGCAGTTTTGTCGGGGGAAACCCGATGAAGGTCATTTATACGAAAGAGCAGATGGCTCAGCGGGAGGCGGAAGAATGAGTTTTACACAGACGGTTTTACCGGCAGTAAAGAAAATCAAGGATTTTGAAACCCTGCTGGAATCGGATACGGAGTATATCATCCTTCTTGAAAGCCGTCTCGGACTGCTTCGAAAGCTCGTCCGTCTCGGGCAGAAGGCGGGGAAAAAAGTCCTCGTCCACGTGGATTTGATCCAAGGCTTGAAAGCGGATGATTACGGTATGGAATACCTCGGTCAGGAAGTGAAACCCGACGGAGTGATTTCAACAAGAGGACATGTCATTCATCAGGCGAAAAAATATAATATCCTATCTGTGCAGCGGTTGTTTCTGATTGACAGTCAGGCCATTGAGCACAATGTGAAGCTCATTCAAAGAACGGAGCCTGATTACGTCGAAGTTTTGCCTGGTGTCCTGCCGGGAATGATAAAAGAGATTAAAGAGCGGATCGGGGTACCTGTCATCGCTGGAGGACTCGTCCGTACGGAAGAAGACGTGGAGCAGGCACTGGCCTCCGGGGCTTCTGCCGTTTCTACTTCTCGTACCGACTTATGGAAGTTTTCCAAATAGATGATCCAGACGCCCTTTGTAAAAAAAGGAGCCTGAAAACGCACAGAGATTAGAAGAGACGCTAATAGTTGTGCGTTTTTGGCAGGGATCCGCTGAAGATCGGAAAGGAGCGGGCACATGACGGAATTTATGGGTGAACTGATCGGTACGATGATCTTAATCATTTTTGGAGGCGGTGTCATAGCCGGAGCGAACTTGAAAGCTACAAAAGCGGAAGGGAACTGGGTGCTTATTACAATTGCCTGGGGCCTTGCTGTTGCCATGGGCGTGTACGCGGTTGGAAGCGTTACAGGCGCTCATATCAATCCGGCAGTAACACTTGGGTTTGCTGTTGTCGGAGATTTCCCGTGGGCGAAAGTCCCACTATATATCACCGCGCAGATGATGGGGGCTTTTATCGGAGCAGCCATCGTGTTTTTCCATTACCTGCCTCATTTCAAAGATACGGAGGATCAGCTGGCTATCAAATCCATCTTTTGTACGGATCCGGCCATACGCAGTCCTATTTCCAATCTGGTAAGTGAAATGATCGGTACTTTTGTACTCGTGATGGGGTTATTATTTATTGGGGCCAATGATTTCACAGACGGCTTGAATCCGTTGATCGTCGGCTTGTTGATTGTGGCCATCGGGATGTCCCTTGGTTCTACAACCGGTTATGCGATCAACCCTGCGAGGGACCTTGGGCCGAGAGTGGCGCATGCGGTTCTTCCTATCCCCGGTAAGGGAGGATCTGATTGGGGGTACTCCTGGATTCCTGTGGCCGGCCCGGCTATCGGCGGAATGTATGGCGGATTATTTTATCAAGCCATTTTCCAGGCGGAGTATACCATATGGTTTTGGATAGGATCCGCGGTTGTTGCCGCTGTCCTTCTCAGTTCCATGAACATAGAATTAAAAAAAGTGAAACAAGCATAAAGGGAGAGATTTACCATGGGAAACTATATTTTATCAATTGATCAGGGTACAACGAGCTCGCGGGCCATCCTGTTCAACCGCGATGGAGAAATTGTTGAAACCGCACAGAAGGAATTTCAACAATACTTTCCAAAAAGAGGATGGGTGGAGCATGATGCCAATGAAATCTGGACATCTGTGCTTGCCTGTATTTCCGATGTGCTCCGCCTTGCGGATGTAGACGCCGGGGACATTGCTGGAATCGGTATCACAAACCAGCGGGAAACGACCGTCGTGTGGGATAAACATACAGGAAAACCGATCTACAAAGCCGTCGTCTGGCAGTCCAGACAGACGCAGGGCATTTGTAACGAATTGAAGGAGAAGGGACTGGAAGATACCTTCCGTGAAAAGACAGGTCTTCTCCTTGATCCTTACTTCGCAGGAACGAAAGTGAAATGGATTTTGGACAATGTGGACGGAGCAAGAGAAAAAGCCGAAAACGGGGACCTGCTGTTCGGAACGATCGATACGTGGCTCGTATATAAGCTGTCCGGCCAGAAGGCCCATGTTACGGATTATTCCAACGCTTCCCGTACGCTTATGTACAACATTTATGATTTGGAATGGGACAAGGAGCTCCTGGAACTGCTGAACGTTCCAGAAAGCATGCTTCCTGAAGTGAAAGAGTCCTCTGATGTCTATGCTCATACCATTGATTATCATTTCTACGGAAAAGAAGTACCGATCGCAGGGATTGCCGGGGACCAGCATGCGGCTCTGTTCGGACAGGCCTGCTTTGAAAAAGGAATGGCTAAAAATACTTATGGCACCGGTGGGTTCATGTTAATGAATACCGGGGAAGAACCTGTCAAGTCCAATCACGGTCTGCTTACAACACTGGCCTGGGGGCTGGATGGTAAAGTCGAATATGCTCTGGAAGGCAGTATCTTCGTTTCTGGTTCAGCCATCCAGTGGCTCCGTGACGGTCTGCAGATGATCGAATCTTCTCCTCAAAGTGAAGAGGTTGCAGGAGAAGTGAATTCTGCTGACGGTGTGTATGTGGTGCCGGCCTTTGTTGGTCTTGGAACACCGTATTGGGACAGTGAAGCGCGCGGAGCTGTCTTCGGTCTGACACGGGGAACAACCAAAGCCCACTTTGTAAGAGCAACGCTCGACTCGCTGGCCTATCAAACGAAAGATGTGGTCAATGCTATGGTGGAAGACTCCGGTCTTGAATTGAAAACGCTCCGGGTGGACGGCGGTGCTGTGAAAAATAATATGCTGATGCAGTTCCAGAGTGACCTGCTTGATGTGAACGTGGAACGTCCGGAAATCAATGAAACGACAGCGCTTGGAGCTGCCTACCTTGCCGGTCTTGCAGTTGGTTTCTGGGAAGACCGCCGTGAAATCGAAAATCAATGGAAGGTGGAGCGTGAATTCCAGCCAAGTATGGAGGAAAAGAAAACGCAGACACTATATAAAGGATGGCAGAAAGCTGTGGAAGCTACCCGGGTCTTCAAGCCTGAAGAATAAATCTTTGACACGTGTCCGCTCTCTGATATAATAAAAGTACAAGTTGATGGACACGGTCGGAGACGCGGAGAGACCACGAAGCTTTATGCACAGCATAAGGAGTTTCGTGGTCTCTTTTTTTATGCCACAGTGTCTAAAGAACATTCCCACACATAACTTTCGACATTTTCGGGAATATCCGTACCAGACCATTAAATGAAGACAACGGAAGAAGGAGAGATCGATATGCAATCATTTTCAAGCTTGGAAAGACAACGTCAATTTGAACGCTTGACTCAGGAAGAGTGGGACGTACTCGTCATCGGGGGAGGAATTACCGGCTCTGGAATCGCACTGGATGCGGCCAGCCGCGGCATGAAAACAGCGGTTGTTGAAATGCAGGACTATGCAGCCGGAACATCCAGCCGCTCCACGAAGCTCGTACACGGCGGCCTGCGTTACTTGAAGCAGTTTGAAGTTAAAATGGTGGCAGAAGTAGGAAAAGAGCGGGAGATCGTATATGAAAACGGCCCGCACGTAACCACTCCAGAATGGATGCTGCTTCCATTCCACCAGGGCGGAAACTTCGGCCCGTTCTCTACGAACATCGGCCTGCGCGTCTATGATTATCTTGCTGGTGTTAAGAAATCCGAACGCCGCTCCATGATGAGTGCGGAAGAAGCCCTTAAGCGTGAACCTCTCATTAAACAGGACGGCTTAAAAGGTGCTGGGTATTACGTAGAGTACAAGACAGATGATGCCCGTCTGACTCTTGAAGTCATGAAAAAAGCAGTCGAATATGGTGCCAACTCTTCCAACTACTCCAAAGTCGTGGACTTTATCTATAGTGATGAAGGCAGAATCGTTGGAGCAGTAGTGGAGGATTTAATCACAGGAGAACAGTATAACGTGAAAGCGAAGAAAATCATCAATGCGGGCGGTCCATGGGTGGATGAGCTTCGTGAAATCGATGGCTCCAAGAAAGGGAAAACCCTGCAGCTGACCAAAGGTGTTCACCTTGTATTCGATCAGTCTGTATTCCCGCTGAAGCAGGCGATTTACTTCGACAGTCCGGACGGTCGTATGATTTTCGCTATCCCGAGAAACGGTAAAACGTATATCGGTACAACGGATACGGTGTACGATCAGGATATTTCCCACCCGACGATGACGGAAGAAGACCGCGATTATATTATCAAAGCAATGAACTATATGTTCCCGACCGTCAAAGCGACGAAAGAAGATGTGGAATCCAGCTGGGCCGGCCTTCGTCCTCTTATTCATGAGGAAGGCAAAGATCCATCTGAGATTTCCCGTAAAGATGAAATTTTTGTTTCTGATTCCGGTCTGATTTCCATGGCTGGTGGGAAGCTGACAGGTTACCGTAAGATGGCTGTGACTGCCGTGGATCTTGTCCGCGATCAGTTGATGGAAGAAACCGGCGTCCGCTATTCTGATTCCGAGACGAAGCGCATGGCTATTTCCGGAGGAGAAGTTGGCGGTTCTAAAGGATTCAAGCAGTTCAAGGAAGAACGCTTGAAAATCGCTGAATCCATTGGTATCGATAAAGAGGAAGCAGATAAACTGATCCAGCTTTATGGTGCCAACGTGGATAAAGTGTTCAATAACTTCCAAAACCGTAAGCAGGAAGCGGAGAACGAAGGCATCGATCCAATCGTCTTTGCTCAGCTTGCTTACGCGCTTGAAGAGGAAATGACCTTCAAACCGGTGGACTTCTTCGTCCGTCGTACCGCGGCCCTGTTCTTCAACATCCAATGGGTACGCGATCATAAGGACAGCGTTATTGACTACATGGCTGAATCCTTAAACTATACAGATGAGCAGAAGAAAGAATATACCGAGCAGCTTGATCAGCTTCTAAAAGAAGCCGTTACGCCTATTGAATATGTATAAGTAATCAAACCCGTCCTCTCCGGAGGACGGGTTTTCAAGTTCTCGGGGAAATCGGTGCTGCGAATTCATCAACCGACAAATGCACGGCCTCGGAATGGCCTTATTTTCATAAGCTAACAAGCAAACGGATTCTATGGTACATTCTCCGCCAAATGTCACGCAGGATTTTTCCATTGGATTCAAAAATCTTCCCGTATTGTTTGATAGATGGGGAGGAGGATGCATACTCCTTTCTTCTTCCTGTCCTCTTATAAGACCAGTTTTTTCTGAAACTTTTTCCTTGTTTGCTGCGTAGAACATAGAAAAGGGGGAAAAGGTATGATGGACATTCGGTCATTGATATTGAAAGATGCGGGAAGACAGTTGATCACGGGTGGGGTTCTGCTGGTTTTGGGTATGTTCTTTCTTTTTTCCATCCTATTATACCAGGAGGCATCCTTTATCCTTTCTCTTTTTTACTTCCCCTTGTTCTTTGTAACGGGAGCAGGATTGTTTGCAACGGGTATACAGGATTTCAAAAAATTACGGCATACGACAATCCAGACTGCGGAGTTCGGTCCTGAATACACTTATCCCCTTTTTCCGAAGCGCATGTACCTTGGGCAGCAGGATATTAGAAATGATCAAGCTGGTCTTTATGATATGAATGGGGAACGATATGCACGGGCGGAGGAAGAACACCATTGGAAGTATAAACCGGCCGCTGTCATTTCAAGCTGGCTTTCTTTTCCTTCTATTAAATCAGGTTCTTTTGTTTGTAAAGATGATTATGATGCGTCCCAGTACCGCCTTGAGAAAAAGGGCGGCTTCCAATGGCGCGGTTATATTCAGAACGAAGCCGGCAGGTATACGGCTTATACGAAAGTGTGGAAAGGGACGGATGGAAAGCGGATCATCGGTTTTATTGAAGGACCTAACCTCCGGTGGCAGCTTAAAGGAGACCGTTACCTCGGCTGGTACAAGGTGACAGATGAAAACGGCAGGATCTGGGCGGAGATTAAGCAGGGAGCTATTCCGACCGAAGCGGCCGACCGTTTCGGGAACATGCCGGGTTTTATCATAGAATGGTCTGTAAGGGAGCAGGTTCCTTCCTCCCTTGTTGCTTTTCTATTTTTATTTCAATACGGGAATTATTAAACACCAGCCAACGCTGGTGTTTTTAATTTCCAAAATTTTATAGTTGAAGGTGACGTTAACGTAAATGGTATAGTGTAATTGTTGGAAAATTCATTCAATGAGAGGCGCTGCAGATGAGAGACGGACTGTCGATTAAGGATGTAGCTGACACGTTTGATGTAACGAAGCGGACGATCCGGTATTACGAAGAGATCGGCTTAATCAGGCCGGAACGGAACCTCCAGGGACGGAGGGTCTTCTCCACGGGGGACCTCACAAGAATCCGACTCATATTCCGTGGCAAAAAGTATGGCTTTCATCTGGAAGAAATCAAGGAAATGATCGAACTATTTGATCAAGACCCTTCCGGAGTGAGCCAGTTGGAAAGGACCATGTCTTACGGGAGGGAAAAGATGGAGGAAGTGGACATCAGGATCCGTGAATTATCGGAATTAAAGGAGGAAATGGACACTTGGATGGCAAGGTTTGAGCAGGAATTGAGGGAGCGGAGAGGAGAATCGCTGTGAATGTATCAGAAATGCTGGCTTATCAGGCAAGGAAATACCCGGATAAAGATGGATTGATTTCACCCGATCGACGGTTGAGCTATAAGGAATGGGATGAACAGGTGAATCAGATGGCCCGCGCCTTTATGAGACTTGGTGTAGAACGGGGGGATAAAATTGTCATTCACATGCCGAACACAATCGAGTTTATCGTGAGCTACTTTGCAGCTCACCGGGCGGGAGCGGTGGTCGTTCCCATTCATGCCCGGCTGATAGAGAAGGAAGTTTCCTATATTTATGATCACAGTGATGCAGTCGTCCTGCTTACACATGAACAGACGTGGCCACAAGTCAAAGGGCTTGCAGAAGACAAAGTGGGAACCTTTATTAAAACCGGGGTGTCCCGGGGGAACTGGCTCTCCTACTCCGCTCTTCTGGCTCAGGAAGAGGGGGTGGAAATCGTGAATGATGCCTCTGAAGAGGAGGAGGCTTCCATTTTGTATACGTCGGGAACAACCGGGACGCCAAAAGGAGTAGTATTTACGCACAAAAACATAGTAAGCGTTTCCATTATGATGGCCATCGAAATGGAGATGAAAGCTTCGAGCCGGATTCTTCATATGATGCCACTCAGCCATTCCGCTCCGCTTCACTTGTTTTTAACCGCAGGTACCTATGTCGGAGCTGCTCATGTTACAGCCCCATCATTTACGCCTGATCTTTTGCTGGAACTCGTATCCAGAGAGAAAACGACGCATTTCTTCGGGGCGCCTGTCGCCTATTTAATGACAGCGAGACATCCGGATGTTGCTGATACAGACATGAGCTGGATGAAACACTGGATTTATGGAGGGGCGCCGCTTTCCCGTACGGAGGTGGATTTCATACAAGAACAGTTGGACACAGAGAGCCTGTACTGTGTATATGGATTAACAGAAGCCGGTCCCAACGGTACTCTTCTGCTTCCGTCAGAGCATGAAAGAAAAGCAGGCAGTATCGGACAGCGTGCGGCTCTCAACTGTGAAATGAAAATCGCCCGTGACGATGGGCAGGAAACCGAAGCGGGAGAGGTGGGCGAAATCTGTCTGCGGGGAGATGGGGTTATGAAAGCCTACTACAAAGACCCGGAGCTCACCAGAAAAGTCATTCAGGACGGATGGTTGAAAACCGGTGATCTCGCAGTGCGGGATGAGGAGGGGTATGTGTGGGTGGTCGATCGTAAGAAAGATATGATCATCTCGGGAGGTGTCAATATCTATCCGCGGGAAATTGAAACCATCCTCTTACAGCATCCCCTCATTGAGGATGCGGCGGTGACGGGCGTCCCTCATCCCGACTGGGGTGAAACGGTGAAGGCTTTTATCGTTTCGCACGGGAGGATCGATGAATTGGAAGAGGAATGCCGGGGGTTTCTTGAAGACCACTTGGCAGGGTATAAAATCCCGCGGTTGTATGAAGAAGTGCAGGAGCTGCCCCGGAATGCCACAGGCAAGCTGTTGAAGCACAAGCTTCGAGAAGAAAATCAACAGGTTCAGGGGGACCGGTCATGAATTTTTTTGTAAATGACGAAAATCTTCAGCATGTACTAAAGCAATCCTGGAATGAACCTTTTCAGGAATGGGCCTTCCCCAAGCTGGAAAATTACGGCGCGTTGTGTGCTCACGACATTGATGAGCGCGCGGCGTACACGGACAGAGATGGGCAGCCTGTTTTGATTAAGTATGACAAGATGGGGCGGGACATTTCCTATGTGCGTCTCAACGAAGGGTACTTGAAGACTGTTCAGGATACCTACAACACGGGTATTGTGGGTTTTGTTCATAAACAGATTCCGGAACTGGGTGTGCCGGGGGATTACACGTATTCCTTTGCACTCGGTTACCTGCTCTCCCAGGCAGAGCCCGGCTTTTATTGTCCGGTCACCCTTACAATGGCTACTGCCTATTTAATCGATCATTACGCTGATGACCAATTGAAAGCTGAGTATCTGCCTCACGTCCTATCCACAGGAGAGGTGGACCTTTTTGAAGGAGCGACTTTCTTAACCGAGCGCCAGGGAGGGTCGGATGTTGGGGCGAATGAAGTCAAGGCCGTGAAGGAGGGGGACGTCTACCACCTTTATGGAGAAAAGTATTTTGCCAGTAATGCCGGTGCCTGTGGCGTCGCTATGGTTCTGGCCAGGATGGAAGGTGCACCGAAGGGGACGAAAGGATTGAGTCTGTTTCTCGTGCCCTGGCGGGGCGGGGATGGACAGTTGAACGGCATTCAAATCCGCCGTTTGAAAGACAAACTCGGAGTCCGGGCTGTTCCATCAGCCGAGGTGGAATTTGCAGGAGCCGAGGCTTACTTAGTAGGAGAGGCGGATAGAGGGTTTTATTACATGATGGAAGCCTTGAACCTTTCCCGGATATGCAATGCTGTGGCTTCGATTGGAATTATGCGCCGCTCAGTCACCGAATCCCTTGCCTATGCGAAAGAACGGGAGGCGTTCGGGGGCAGGCTGATTGACTACCCGATGATTCAGGACACCCTTTCCACTATGACAGTGAAACAGGAAGTAGAAACGCGGGCGGTGTTTCACATGATCCGTGCCTTTGACCGCATGGTTCATGCTCCAGAACACCGTCCGGAAGAAGCGGTGCTGAACCGGCTTCGGATTGCTGTATTAAAAAAGGAATCAGCAGAACAGGCGGTTCACTTTGCCCAGGAAGCCATTGAACTTCATGGAGGCAATGGATATATCGAAGATTTTGTCACTCCACGGCTGCTCCGCGACGCCCAGGTGCTTACAGTCTGGGAGGGGACGGCGAACATCCTCGGCCTTGAGGTTCTCCGGCTGTTCCATAAGTATCAGGCCCACCAGCTGTTTTACGACGAGCTTAAAGCACGAATGGATGTCTTGGTAGAAGATGAGGATGTCCGGGCGGTCGACGGATACTTGGAAGATTTTCATGAAGAAGCCATCCGGATGATGCAGATGAAGGAACGGGAGCAGACCCTTTACAGCAAACGCCTCGCCAAAAGGATGGCTCTGCTCTATGAAGGGGTCACCGCGCTGGAGATGAAAAGAGAAGGCGGACGCACAGAAAAGGCCGCCGGCTTGTATCTCCATCTGCATTTTCACCGCGAATCAAACGTGGAACATCCATTGGTCCTTCAGTATGCAGATGATCTGTTATACCGGACGGCCGTCAAACCTTAAACAGACAGTCCCCTCTTACAGGGGGCTGTTTTTCGTTGGGCGGCTGAACCGGTTTTTTTCAAAAGATTCTGTTATGATAGGGAAGAATGTATTCGGGTAGGAATTCTTGTTTGACGCGCAATCTTTATCATGTTAGCATATTAGCAAGCTAAAGGATTTGATGAAAGGATGGGTTCCATTGGTCAAACGTCTGATGTTTGAAAAACCTTTGGGAATGCGGGACACGCTTCCCTTTTTTTATAAACAAAAATCAAAAGCAAGAAGAAATTTATCGGAAACGATCCTATCTTACGGCTATTCGTTTATGGATACGCCGATTATGGAATATCACGATACCGTCGGTCAGGTGAGTGCCACACTTGATCAGCAGCTGTTCAAGCTGCTGGACCAGCAGGGGCATACCCTTGTGCTCCGTCCGGATTTGACGGCTCCCATTGCGCGTGTGGCAGCTTCTCAGCTGAAAAACAGCGAGTTCCCTCTCCGTCTGGCCTATGACGGTCCGGTCTTCCGTGCTCAGCAGGCAGAAGGAGGAAAGCCTGCTCAGTTTGAACAAGTGGGAACAGAACTCATTGGCGATCATTCTTCCTATGGAGACGCAGAAGTGATTGCTCTTCTTGTTGAATCCTTAAAGCAGACGGGGCTGGACGACTTTGTCATTACGGTCGGACACATCGGGTACGTCAAAGCCTTTTTCAACGATCTGCTTGGAGATGATCAGGAAACGATTGATGAGCTGCTGAACTACCTTTACCGAAAAAATTATGTCGGCTATAAAGAAGCCGTCAAATCCCTGGATGCCCAGGCGGATAAAAAACAATCCCTTCTCCAGCTGCTCACGCTGAAAGGCGGAGAAGAAATCTTTGAATACAGCCGCTCGCTTGCCCGCAATCAGTCCTGCATGCAGGCAGTGAATGAATTAAAACAGCTTCACAAGCTTCTGGAGCAGTACGGGGTGCAGCAGTACATTCAGTTTGATTTGAATCTGATCAGTCATATGGATTATTACACCGGGGTCCTGTTTGAAGGCTACGCCCCTCACCTGGGAGCGATGCTCTGCAATGGCGGGCGCTACGATACTCTCCTGCCTTCTTTCCAACTCAATGCATCGGCAACAGGGTTCGCCATTCATTTGGAGCGTTTAGTGGAAGCCTTGGATGACCAGGAGGACGAAGATGAGCGCATGGCTGTCATTGTGGACGATGACTCACACAGCCGCGGCATTGAAGAAGCGAAGAAATACCGACGGGAAGGATACGCGGTCCTGCTGCAGCACGTGGATCAGATCCCTGATATCCAAGCTTTCCAGCAGGAGCTTTCCAAAACGGTTGATTTAACGAAAAAAGGAGGGAAATCAAAATGAGTAAGCCTTTGACAATTGCCATGCCGAAAGGGCGAATCTATAAAGAAGCAGCGGCTCTTATGGAAAAGGCCGGCTATGAACTTGGAGCCGACCTCGATGATTCCCGTAAATTGATCCTTGAGTTTCCGGACCAGAACATCCGGGTCATGATGGCTAAACCGATGGATGTTGTCACGTATGTAGAATACGGAGCGGCTGATATCGGCATTGCCGGTAAGGACGTCCTTTTGGAACAGGACCGGGATGTCTATGAAGTGCTGGACTTGAAAATCAGCCCATGCTACGTAGCGGTTGCCGGTCTTCCGGATCAGCCGCTGAGCCGGATTGCACCTAAAATTGCAACCAAATATCCGAAGGTCGCCTCCGATTATTTCCGTGAACAGGGGGAGCAGATTGAAATCATTCCCTTGAATGGATCGATTGAGCTTGCGCCATTAATCGGACTTGCGGATCGTATTGTCGATATCGTATCCACCGGGCGGACATTGAAGGAAAACGGCCTTGTCGAGTATGAAAAGATTGCCGATATTACTTCGCGTCTGATCGTGAACCCTGTCAGCTACCGGCTGAAAAGTACAGAGATTGAACAGATGGTTACCAACTTAAGTGAAGTGATGGAGGGGATCCGGACATGAGAATCATCAATAGAACGGACCTGCCTTCGTTAAAGCGCAGTGTTGACCAGGGGACAGAAGAGCAGCGGAAATCTGTCCAAAACATTATTGCCCGCGTGAAACAAGAGGGTGACAAGGCTGTACATGCCTTTACAGAACAGTTCGACAGAGTCACGCTTGAGAAAATGAAAGTGACAAAAGAAGAGTTTGAACAAGCCTATGAATCCGTCGATGGAGAGTTTGTCAGCATCCTGGAAGAAGCGGCGGCTAACATCCGCTCCTTCCATGAGAAACAAAAAACCTCCTCATGGTTCGATACGAATCCAGATGGAACGCTGCTCGGGCAGAAGATTACACCGATCGATGCTGCCGGCGTTTACGTGCCGGGGGGAACAGCAGCTTATCCATCTTCAGTATTCATGAACGTCATTCCTGCTCAAGCAGCCGGCGTGGAAAAGATCGTCATGGTAACCCCGCCCGGGAGAGACGGGCAAGTGCCTGCCGGTGTGCTGCTTGCAGCCCACATCCTCGGCGTGGAACATGTGTATAAAGTGGGGGGAGCCCAGGCGGTTGCCGCTCTTGCCTATGGTACGGAAACGATTCCGGCTGTCGATAAAATCACAGGACCGGGGAATGTTTTTGTAGCCCTTGCCAAGCGGGAGGTGTTCGGGGATGTCGATATCGATATGATTGCCGGACCGAGTGAAATCGCAGTGCTCGCTGATGAGACAGCGAAAGCAGAAGAAATTGCTGCTGATCTGTTGTCCCAGGCGGAACACGACGCCCGCTCCTCCAGTGTCCTTGTAACGACAAGCTCGAGACTTGCAGAGGACGTCAAAGAAGCGGTGCTGGAACAGGTAGAGAAGCTTCCACGGAAAGAAATTGCAGGAAAGAGCGTCGAAGACTACGGGATGATCGTTTTGTGCAGGGATCATGAAGAAGCGGTTGCGGCCGTCAATGAAATGGCGCCGGAGCACCTTGAAGTGATGACCGCATCGCCTTTTGATGACCTCGGGAAGATTAAGCATGCGGGAGCGATCTTCCTCGGTCCCTACAGCAGTGAGCCGGTGGGGGATTATTTCGCTGGACCGAACCATGTCCTCCCGACCAACGGGACAGCCCGTTTTTCCAGCCCGCTGAATGTCGATGATTTTGTGAAAAAATCGAGTATCATTTCCTACAGTGAACAGGCCTTGAAGACGAATGCAGACAAAATTGCCCGCTTCGCCAGACTGGAAGGCCTTGAAGGCCACGCCCGGGCCGTCGAAATCAGAAAGGAGCGCTGGACATGACAGAACAACGCAATGCCAGCATTGAACGAAAAACAAGAGAAACAGATATCAGCCTCGATTTCACGATCGACGGACAAGGGAAGGCGGATTTGGACGTACAGGTTCCCTTTCTTTCCCACATGCTGGAGCTGTTCACTAAGCACGGCCTCTTTGATCTGACGGTCAGAGGCTATGGAGATGTGGAGGTGGACGACCACCATTTAACCGAGGATATCGGCATCTGCCTCGGCCAGACGCTGCGGGAGGCGGTAGGCGATAAATTCGGAATGAAACGCTATGGATCGATGACTCTTCCGATGGATGAAACGCTCGTCACGGTAGCCGTTGACTTAAGTGACCGCCCTCATCTGGAATGGCGTGCAGAACTTCCCAAAGACCGGGTAGGGACCTTTGATACCGAAAATGTCCATGAATTTTTCTGGAAGCTTGCGGTAGAAGCAAGAATGAATCTGCATATCGTCCTTCACCACGGACACAATACCCACCACATTATTGAAGCCATGTTCAAAGCCTTGGCACGTGCGCTGGATGAAGCTACACAGATTGATCCACGGGTACAGGGAGTGCCGAGTACGAAGGGGAGTTTGTAAACATGATCGGTGTGATTGATTACGGCATGGGAAACCTCTTCAGTGTTTCGAAAGCACTGGAGCGTTTGAATATTGAATACAAAATCGGGGACCGACCTGATCAGCTTCACGGATGTGACGGCTATATCCTGCCTGGAGTGGGAGCTTTCCCTGATGCAATGAAAGCCTTGGCAGAGCACCAGTTTATCGGTTTCATCCACCAGAAAGTGGACGAAGGAGTGCCGTTGTACGGCATCTGTCTTGGCATGCAGCTGCTTTTTGAAAGCAGTGAGGAAGGCGGCTGGACAGATGGACTGGGTATTTTCCCAGGGACCATCCGCCGCTTTTCGGGAATCGATGAAAACGGCCGGGCCTACAAAGTACCTCACATGGGATGGAACCAGATGAACATCCGCCGTCCGGAAAAAGAGCTGTTGACCGATGTGGAGAACGAGTACGTCTATTTCGTTCACTCCTATGCGGCCGTCACAGAGGACGAGGATATTTTATATGCCACGGCGGATTATCACACCGACGTACCGGCCATAGTGGGACGGGACCACGTCGTGGCCAGTCAGTTCCACCCGGAAAAAAGCGGTCGTGCAGGGATGCAGCTGTTGGAAAACTTCTGCCGGATGATGTGCAGACAATAAGGAGGGGCACGAGATGAGTTTTACGATTTATCCTGCTATCGATATGCGCGGCGGAAAATGTGTGCGGTTGGAGCAGGGAGACTTTGATAAAGAGACCATTTATGGGGAAAATCCCTTTGAGATTGCCGAACAGTTCGCAGAAGCCGGAGCATCATGGATCCATATGGTGGATCTGGATGGAGCGAAAGAAGGATCCAGACAGAATGCTGAATTTGTGCTCCAGGCAGCCGGAAAACTGAACAGCCGCATTCAAATTGGCGGCGGTATTCGTTCTGAAGCAGATGTGAAATATTATCTGGACCAGGGTGTCGACCGCGTCATTATAGGTTCCCTTGCTGTCAGTGATATTGAAACAACGAAAGAGCTGCTGGCCGAATACGGCAGCCGCATCGCCATCGGGCTTGATGCAAGAGATGGGTATGTCTCCACAGCCGGATGGCTGGAGCAGTCGGAAATCAAGGCGGTCGATCTGGCGAAAGAGCTTGTGGAAGCCGGCGCCCGCACATTCATCTATACAGATATAGCTAAAGACGGAATGCTGGCAGGACCGAATACAAAGGAAATCGTCCGTCTGGCTGAGGAAGCCGGGGTGGATGTCATCGCTTCCGGAGGCATCAAGGACCTTGGTGATCTTCAGGAATTAAAACAGTACCGTGATCGGAATGTAGCAGGATCGATCGTAGGGAAGGCGCTTTATACGAACCAGTTCACCTTGGAAGATGCCCTCGATTTGGAGGTGGAGTAATGCTTTCCAAACGAATTATTCCATGTCTTGATGTAAAAGAAGGGCGGGTCGTCAAAGGGATCCAGTTTGTCGATATCAGAGACGCCGGGGATCCAGTTGAACTCGCCAAAGTCTATGATGAGCAGGGAGCCGATGAGCTCGTTTTCCTTGATATATCGGCCAGTCACGAAGGGAAGAAAACGATGATTGATGTCGTCCGCTCGGTCGCCTCCGAGCTTGCCATTCCTTTTACTGTCGGTGGTGGTATCCGTACACTTGAGGATATTAAAGAGACATTGAGAAACGGAGCCGATAAAGTGTCCTTGAATTCATCTGCCGTCCAGCGTCCTGAATTAATTACCGAAGGTGCCGATTATTTTGGCAGCCAGTGCATCGTCGTCGCGATTGATGCGAGATATGACGAACCATCCGATAACTGGGTCGTTTATACCCACGGAGGCCGGACGCCGACCGAGTGGTCTCTCACCGATTGGGCGCAGGAAGCGGTGAAGCGTGGAGCGGGTGAAATTCTGCTCACTTCCATGAACAAGGATGGAGAGAAGACTGGTTTTGACCTGCCGATGCTGGATGCTGTTCAAAACGTCGTAAGCGTACCGGTCATTGCTTCCGGTGGTGCCGGCTCCAGTGAGCATTTTTATGATGTGTTTACAAA
The DNA here is from genome assembly GCF_056158945.1 of Halobacillus sp. ABH2_015. Taxonomy (NCBI): domain Bacteria; kingdom Bacillati; phylum Bacillota; class Bacilli; order Caryophanales; family Bacillaceae; genus Halobacillus; species Halobacillus sp. ABH2_015. Next base: position 2,640,288 of record NZ_JBSWUG010000002.1, on the reverse strand, counting down.
GGTGGATGCGGATGCGGCCCTCGCGGCTTCCATTTTCCACTATAAAGAAACTTCTGTAGGAAACGTGAAACGTTACTTAAAAGATAAAGGGGTGCCGATCCGATGAACATCAATGAAGTGAAATTTGACGAGCAGGGCCTGGTACCGGCGATTGTCCAGGACGAGCGCTCAAAAGAAGTATTGACCCTCGCTTATATGAATAAGGAATCTCTCGAAAAAACACTGGAGATTGGAGAAACGGTCTTTTACAGCCGTTCCAGAAAAGAACTGTGGCACAAAGGGGAGACGTCCGGAAATACGCAGCAGGTGAGACAGATCAAGTATGACTGTGATCAGGACGCTCTGCTCGTGCAGGTGATTCCGGCCGGACCAGCCTGTCATACGGGAAGCTACAGCTGTTTTTCTGAAACACTGACCGGTGACCAGACAGAAGCAAAAGAAAACCGCTACGCCATTCTTGATGAGCTCCAGTCGGTACTTGCCGAGCGGAAATCTCTTCTACCAGAAGGCTCTTACACGTCCAAGCTTTTCCAGGAAGGTGTGGACCGGATTGCCAAGAAAATCGGGGAAGAAGCCGGAGAAGTGATCATAGCGGCTAAAAACGATGACCCGGCTGAGATGGCACTGGAATCTGCCGATCTGATTTTCCACCTGCTTATGATTCTGACAGACCGAGGTGTACCGCTAGATGATGTCCTGCGTGTGCTGGAGGAAAGACATTCCTAAGAGGGATTCCTTTTTTCTCCTATTTCTATCTTCCTATTTATGTTATACTGCATAATTAGTGAGATTTGATACGTATTAGGGGGACAGTCATGACAACATCAGTAAAAGGGACAGCGGCACGACAGAATACGAATGTTATCCCATTTCTGCCTTCAGGTAAGTTTTATTTTACCCATGGGATCCAGGCTTTCCAAAAGCGTCGTTTCAATGCCGCTGTCAAGTGGCTGAAGAAAGCTATCGAAGCCTCTCCCGAAGAACCTCTATACCCATGCCAGCTTTCAGTGGTCTACACGGAAGTTGGCTCTTATCATGCGGCCAACCAGGTGTTGACGGAAGTGCTCGCCAATTTCGGTAAGGAATACGTCGACTGCTATTACTTGATGGCGAACAATTACGCTCATCTTGGTCTGCTCAGTGATGCGAAAAAATACGTGGACACGTACCTCGAACAACCAGGTGATGGGGAATTTGAGGAAGCAGCTGAACAGTTAAAGGAAATGCTGGATTCGCTTGAGGAAGAAGAGGATGAGGACGAGTGGGCTTTCGAAGATGAAGATGAGCTTTTGATTTATCAGGAAACCGCCTTTTATCATTTGGAACAGGAAGAGTGGGAGCAGGCGCTTCAGCTTCTTGAAGAAATGATGGACATGTTCCCTGAGTTTACGATGGCGAAGCATAAATATGCCTTCGCTCTTTATATGAACGGCAGCGAGGAAGAAGCGGTGAACCTCGAGCGCTCGATTTTAGCTGAGGACCCCTCTGACATTCACAGCCACGTGAATCTTGCCGTATTCCATTTGAAAAATGGGCAGCAGGAAGAAGCGATGCATCATATCCATCAGCTGCGCAACGTCTTTCCTATGCACGATCAGCAGAAGCTGGCCGTAGCCGAGACACTGGCGCGCGCAGGGTTTTATCAGGAATCCATCGAACGGTTCCGGGCACTGAAGGATAGACAGGTTGTGAGAAGACGGGTGTACTACAAATGGTACAGCATCGCACTTTATCATACGGGGCAGCCGGCGAAGGCTCTTCAAATGTGGGAAAAGGGCTGCAGGCAGTTCCCTTCCATGGCTGAGGAAGGCGGGCCCTGGTCGGATCAGGTATAACAACCACGGGTAGAGGAAACAGCAGGGTCTTTCTCTCTGACCGGAAACGCTGAAGCAGATCTTTGCTGAAGAGGAGAAACTTTTCTTCGAAGGTCTGTTTTCGTATGTATGTGCTGCCATGATAGGATGCGGTCTGTCCCTGTCCTGCTGCGGCTTAAGAGCCTCCCGCTCCTCTTATAAGCACATTAATGGACGGTTTTCGTATGATTTACTATGATATGTACAGGAAACAACAAGTGATTTGGAATCATAAGGAGTTGAAGATAGATGAGTGAAGAACGTATTTATGATGTAATTATCGCTGGCGCCGGTCCCGCTGGTATGACAGCAGCCGTTTATACATCTCGTGCGAATCTGGATACGCTCATGATCGAGCGCGGAATTCCGGGCGGACAGATGGCCAATACAGAAGATGTAGAAAACTACCCGGGCTATGAAAGCATTCTAGGACCGGACCTTTCTAATAAAATGTTCGACCATGCGAAGAAGTTCGGGGCAGAATATGCCTATGGCGATATTAAAGAAGTGATCGACGGGAAAGAATATAAAACAGTGAAGGCAGGCAATAAAGAGTACAAAGCCCGTGCGGTCATCGTAACGACAGGTGCCCAGTACAAAGAACTCGGCGTCCCTGGTGAAAAAGAGCTTGGTGGACGCGGTGTATCCTACTGCGCCGTATGTGATGGGGCTTTCTTCCGGGATAAAGAGCTTGTCGTGGTCGGCGGCGGAGACTCTGCCGTTGAAGAAGGCGTGTACTTGACCCGCTTTGCGAGCAAGGTAACGATTGTGCACCGCCGTGACGAACTGCGCGCTCAGAAAATTCTTCAGGATCGTGCCTTTGATAATGACAAAATTGATTTCATCTGGGATACAGTTGTCAAGACCATCAATGATCAAGATGGGAAGGTCGGCAGTGTCACGCTTCATAACAGAAAAACGGATGAAGAATATGATTTCGATACCAACGGAGCTTTCATCTATATCGGAATGATCCCGTTGAGCCAGCCGTTCACAAGCCTTGGTATTACAAACGAGCAGGGCTACATTGAAACGGACGAAACTATGGAAACGAAAGTGCCGGGCGTCTTCGCAGCTGGAGACATCCGTGAAAAAGAACTGCGTCAGATTGTCACAGCAACAGGTGACGGCAGTATTGCAGCCCAGTCTGCACAGCACTATATTGAGAATCTTCTAGAGGAATTAAAAGTCGTCAATTAAAGATATTATATTTTAACGCTGATGTAACATCTGTGAAACATTCTTTTGTTACGCTGAAGATAATTAATTGACCCCCTTTTAATAGAGTTCGCTCTATAAGACACAGGTGCTCCTCATCTGTGTCTTTTTTTTATGATCAAGTCTTGAACGTTGTCTTTCTCACAAAGAGGTCCTTTCGGAAAATCAGCTCATAATATTGTTGCCTTGTGTGTATTCATTGTATAATGGGGAGAGATGCCCTCCTGACAGAAAATGAGGTGACGACGAACGATGCAGCGTGTAGCCAATTGTGTTTTACGTTCAAAAGACAAAGTATTGATGCTTAAAAAACCGCGCAGAGGCTGGTATGTAGCTCCTGGAGGAAAGATGGAACCAGGAGAAAACATTAAGGATTCAGCTGTGCGTGAGTTTAAAGAAGAAACAGGACTTGATATTGAAAACCCTGAACTGAGGGGATCTTTTACTTTTATTATGAGGGAAGAGGAAAAGACGGCTCAGGAATGGATGATGTTCACCTTTTATACAACGAGTTATACAGGTGAACTGCTTGAGGAAAGTGAAGAAGGTGAACTGGAATGGGTCCCTGTCGATGAAGTGCTGAACAAGCCCATGGCTGAGGGTGACCGTGAGATATTCAGACATATTCTAAGCAGTGATCACCAACTTTATGGAACATTTGTATATACGACGGATTTCAAACTGATCGATCAGGATCTGGATCCGTCATGACCTGACGAATGGGGAGCGATGGAGATGCATGTAGATGCAAACGAAACTCAGCTGGTAATTATTACTGGAATGTCAGGGGCAGGGAAAACCGTAGCTGTTCAAAGCTTTGAAGATCTCGGTTTTTTTTGTGTGGACAACCTGCCGCCTGCCCTACTGCCTAAATTCCTGGAATTGATGAAGGACTCGAGCAACAACATACAGAATGTGGCGCTTGTCATGGATTTGAGAGGGCGGGAATTTTTCGATGCGCTTTTTGATTCCCTGGACAAACTGGGGAAAGAAAACTGGCTGCAGGAGCATATTCTTTTCCTTGATGCAGAGGATCAATCCCTCGTTTCAAGGTATAAAGAAACACGCCGCTCCCACCCGCTTGCCAAAGAAGGGCTTCCTCTTGAGGGAATCCGTAAAGAACGAAAAATGCTTGATGAGCTGAGGGGACGTTCCCAGACGATCATTGATACCACTTCATTGAAACCGAAGGAACTGCGGGAGCGCATTATTGAAAGCTACCGACAGAAAGAGCAGCAGGTGTTTTCGGTTCAGATGGTGTCCTTCGGCTTCAAATACGGGGTGCCGATTGACGCGGATTTAATGTTTGACGTGCGTTTCCTTCCAAATCCCCATTACGTGGAGCAGATGCGTCCGCTGACAGGTCTGAATTCAGAGGTGTCCTCTTATGTGTTCAAATGGAGCGATACACAGAAGTTTCTGGAAAAGCTGAAGGATCTGCTTCAGTTCATGCTTCCCCAGTATAAACGGGAAGGCAAAAGTCAGCTTGTTGTCGCCATCGGCTGTACCGGAGGCCAGCACCGTTCTGTAGCTTTGGCGGAGCATCTATCCGAATATTTTTCAAGCGATTTCGTGACCCACGTAACCCACAGGGATATCGAAAAAAGGAAGGGTTTGTAATAGATGGATTCAAAGACGAAACCGCGTGTCGTCGTCATCGGAGGCGGCACCGGAATGCCCGTGCTCCTGCGGGGACTGAAAAAATTACCTGTTGATCTTTCAGCCATCGTAACGGTTGCTGATGACGGGGGGAGTTCAGGAAGACTCCGAACGGAAATGGCCATCCCTGCTCCGGGAGATATCCGAAATGTGGTAGCTGCTCTGTCAGATGCAGAGCCTATGCTGCTCGACTTGTTTCAGCACCGCTTCTCCAACGGCAACGGTCTTTCCGGCCATTCTATGGGAAATCTCCTTCTGGCAGCCATGGCGTCCATGACAGGGGATTTTTATAAAGGGATTAAGGAAATCTCCCGGGTGTTGAATGTCCGTGGAAATATCTATCCCATTGCCAACCACAGCATGAACCTTCACGCGGAAATGGAGGACGGGACGATCGTAACCGGCGAATCAAGCATACCCAAACAAGGAAAACGAATAAAACGGGTGTTTGTCAGTCCTACACCGGTCCAGCCGCTTCCGGAAGCCGTGGAAGCCATCCAATCGGCGGATTTAATTGTCATCGCTCCGGGCAGTCTATATACGAGCATCCTGCCGAACATTATCATTCCTGAAATCGGTCATGCGCTGAAAGAAACGAAGGCAAAAGTAACGTATATCTGCAACGTTATGACCCAGGAAGGCGAAACATCCGGCTATTCTGCAGGTGATCATATCCAGGCACTGGTTGATCATATCGGCCGTGACGTGGTACAGTCAGTAATTGTGCACAACAGACCGATTGATCAGCACGTCCGTAAAAAGTATGCCGAAGAAAATGCTGAACCGGTGATTTATGATATTGACCGGATCAAATCGATGGGTGTCCAAGTGATTGAAGAAGATATTATTGATCATGATAAAGTGATGCTGCGCCATGATACAGCTAAATTGGCGCGTCTTTTACATTCCATGCTCTAAGAAAGAGATTGTTGTTAGGAAAGGGGGGATCGGAATGTCCTTTGCATCAGAAATTAAGAAAGAGCTGACCAACGTAGAAGCAGATATGGGATCGATGGAAGCGGAACTGGCTGCGCTCGTACGGATGAATGGAACGTTCTCCTTATCGAACCGCCAGTACATTCTGGATGTGCAGACGGAAAACGCGGCTATTGCCCGCAGGATCTATACACTGATCAAGAAGATTTACCCATACCCTGTTGAACTTCTTGTGCGTAAAAAAATGCGTTTGAAGAAGAATAATGTATATATTGTAAGACTTGCGGAAAAGGCGGATGTTGTTTTGGAGGACCTTGAAATACTAAAAGGACCGTTATCCATAAACCCCAATATTCCCCAGAAGTATTTGAAAGATACGAGTTGTAAACGGGCGTATTTGAGAGGGGCCTTTCTTGCCGGAGGTTCTGTCAATAATCCGGAAACTTCTTCTTATCATCTGGAAATTTATTCTGCTGATGAGGAACACAACGAGGCGTTGTGTAAGCTGATGAACAGCTTTGACCTGCATGCCCGCACGCTGAGCAGGAAAAAAGGATACATCACTTACTTGAAAGAAGCCGATAAGATCACAGAGCTGATCAGCAACATCGGCGCCCATCAGGCGTTATTCAAGTTTGAAGATGTCCGGATTGTAAGAGACATGAGAAATTCCGTAAACCGTCTGGTGAACTGCAAGACGGCCAATCTGAATAAAACCATTGGGGCGGCTTTCCGCCAGGTGGAGAATATAAAATTCATCAAACGAACAGTAGGACTGGAGGCTCTTCCGGATAAGCTTCAGGAGATTGCTTCCCTTCGTCTTGAGTACCAGGAAGTTTCACTGAAGGAACTAGGGGAATACGTTTCAGGCGGAACAATCAGTAAATCCGGCATTAACCACAGACTGAGAAAAATTGATGAATTCGCTGACCGAGTTAGAAAAGGTGAAGTCACAGAAAAGTCCAGAAACTGATTCATCTTCGGATTCATTCGTGCTATAATAAAAGACAATTATAACGCTTTCGTAAGGAGAGCGTTCTTTTTTCACCCATTTGATAACGCTTACAAAAGTGGTGTGAACAAGAAAGGAGAATGACCAGTGTTGGAAAAAACGATTAAAATCGAATTGGAAACCGGCCTTCAGGCAAGACCTGCTGCCTTGTTTGTTCAGGAAGCTAATAAATTTTCCGCGGACATCTTCATTGAAAAAGAGGAAAAACGTGTGAATGCAAAAAGTATCATGGGGTTAATGAGTCTTGCGGTAGGCACCGACGAAGAAGTGAAAATTATCGCAGACGGGTCTGATGAAGAACAGGCCATTCAAATGTTAACGGCATTTGTGCAGCCTGCGTAAGCTTCATTATGTGAATCAATGAACGTGTCGAATAAGAGAACGTTCTCATATAAAACATAAAAAATCCGCTGGAACTCCAGCGGATTTTCAAGAGATGTCATTAAACGTTCTTTTCCATCACTTTGTCGATTAGTCCGTACTCAACAGCTTCGTGTGCAGACATGAAGTTGTCACGGTCTGTATCGCGTTCGATGACCTCATACGGCTGACCTGTGCGTTCGGCAAGAATCTGGTTCAGTTTCTCGCGCATTTTGATGATACGCTTTGCGTGGATTTCAATGTCAGAGGCCTGACCCTGTGTACCGCCTAGTGGCTGGTGGATCATGACTTCACTGTTTGGAAGAGCGTAACGCTTCCCAGGCTCACCAGCGTTCAGAAGGAAGGCACCCATAGATGCTGCCATACCTGTGCAGATGGTAGATACGTTCGGCTTGATGAACTGCATCGTATCGTAGATCGCCATTCCTGCAGTAATGGAACCACCTGGTGAGTTAATGTATAGGGAAATATCTTTTTCAGGGTCATCTGCTGCAAGGAACAACAGCTGAGCTACAACAGAGTTCGAGATGTTGTCATCGATCGGGCTGCCGAGCATAATGATCCGGTCTTTAAGTAAGCGGGAGTAGATGTCATAAGCACGCTCTCCCCGGTTTGTTTGTTCAATAACTGTAGGGACTAAATTCATTGTAAGTTCCTCCTTATCATCACTTGATTATCTTTGAGATACATTCATCATACCTTTAAGGTCAATAAAGGTCAAACAAAAACAATCGACGATATCCGCAGCCGTTAAATCAGACGGAAGAGACGGATTCCTTCTACCATCATACCCTTAATTGTCTGTAATAAACGTAGGATATAAAAATCCGTGGAACATCCGATGACCTTCTATGTACATGTTTAAAGATCTCATTTCCTGGTCACTGTGCAGGAAGGGCCCGCGGAGTTCCAGGGCCCCGGCGGATCGTTTTATCATAAGTATACGTACCAAAAGAAATTATTTTTCAAAAACGGGTTGCGTAATCAGTGGTCATTCATTATAATAGTATTTGCATGTCGCTTCTGCGCCTGTAGCTCAGTCGGATAGAGCGGTAGATTCCGGTTCTACGTCAGTCGGGGGTTCGAATCCTCTCAGGCGCGCTGTCTAAAATAGACCTTCCTTTTGGAAGGTCTATTTTTTTATTCCCTGTATTATTATGGTACAATAATAGTAGGATAAAGCAGACAGTTACATGCATGTTATTTAAACATCTTATGAACAGTAATCTTACGGCAGTTATACGAACGTTTATTTGGGTAAGTTATTCCGATGTAGTTTCTAAATGAGGCGTCGTATGTTATGATTATCTTATGTACTGTAGGACTTTTCGCTTTATTTAGAAGAGGGGTATCTATGACAAACCTAATCCGTTACAAAATCTTGGCGACCGAACAAGTGTCTGAAGACCGGCGGATTCACGTGTTTGATATGCAGAAGCAGCAGAAGTTGTCGTTTAATTACGAGTTACTGAAAAGAACTCCGGAAAACTATGTAGGCGAAGGGTTGGCGGAATTTTTACATCGCAGAAAACTCAAAATCGATAATGGCTTTTATGATAAAAAAGGGCACGCATCTTGAATGTGTGTCCTTTTTATTGTGAGATAGGAACAAGTCCTGTACAAAAAAGATAGGATAAGGGGAGGGGATGGCATGCAGACAGTCGTTCTGTATAGGAAGAACGGATGCACGTTGTGTGATGAAGTGAGGGCCCTGTTGTCTTTGTTTTCTGTGGAAGTGTCAGAAGTAGATATCGAAACAGACCCGGAGCTCCATGAGAAGTATTTTCTCGAAATACCAGTCGTTAGGATCAATGAAGAGGAACTGGACTATCGGACCATTGATTACTTTGAGCTGCAAAAGCGTTTACAATAAAAAACCATGGGTTTTCTGCTTGCACCCGTACCCCCTCACTGTTAAGATAAAAAATGTAATGAGATATTTTTTTGCTCCTAGCGGGACATAATATGACTACCTGGGACGTAATTCATCCCAGTCGGCAGTTTTTTCAAAGAAGGGGCTTTTTCCATGCGAGCGTTCATCGATCTACAAAAAAAATTATTCCCTGATGTCCTGGACGTTATTCAGAGGCGCTATCAGCTGCTTCATTACATCCAGATCATGCAGCCCGTCGGAAGAAGAGCATTGGCTGAAAACGTCAATCTTGCCGAACGGACGGTACGCAGCGAGGTAGACTTCTTAAATCAGCAGGGAGCTGTTGAAATTACATCAAGAGGCATGCATCTCAGCTATGAGGGGCAGAACATCCTTGAGCAGCTGGCTGAATTTATAAAGGAAGTTACAGGCATTAAGGTTTTGGAGCAACAGTTAAAGGATAAATTAAATCTGGATTACGTTGTTGTTGTTCCTGGTGATAGTGATGAGCTCAATTGGGTAAAACAAGAGATGGGAAAAGCTTGTGTCCAGTATTTGAAAGGCCATATGAGTCCTGAACAGGCCATTGCCATTACAGGTGGAACAACGATGGCATCCGTTGCCCAGATGATGACCTCATTCAAGGGCGCCGATCAATGCCTGTACGTACCTGCCAGAGGCGGGCTGGGTGAAAGAGTGGAAAATCAGGCCAATACGATTTGTGCGGAGATGGCAAAAAAAGCAAAGGGCGACTACCGTTTGTTATATGTACCCGATCCGCTGAGCGAGGAATCCTATAAAACGATAAAAGAAGAGCCTTCCATCAAAGAAGTTCTCGACATTATCCGTCATGCCGACATCGTTATCCATGGTGTTGGAGATGCAATGACCATGGCACAACGGAGAAAGACATCTCCGGAGCAGCTGGAGCTGATCCAGCAGTATGAAGCCGTGGGAGAAGCATTTGGATACTATTTCAATCGTATGGGTGAAATCGTTCATAAGGTTCGCACCGTTGGTCTGCAGCTTGAGGATCTGAACAGATCCCGGCATGTCATTGCCGTTGCCGGAGGCCGGTCAAAGGCTCAGGCAATCGCTTCTTATTTCCAGCCCGGACAGAGTAATGTCCTCATCACAGATGAAGGGGCTGCACAAGAGTTAATAAGGGATTTTTCCCTTTAAATAAAATGATTTTTATCATTCAAGGAGGAATTTTGCATGACAGTAAGAATTGGTATTAATGGTTTTGGACGTATTGGACGTAACGTATTCCGTGCTGCACTTAACAACAATGATGTAGAAGTAGTGGCGGTTAACGATCTAACAGATGCGAATATGCTTGCACACCTTCTTCAGTATGACACTGTACACGGTGCTCTTTCTGAAAAAGTAACAACAAACGGTGACAACCTGATTGTTGGCGGCAAAGAAATCAAAGTACTATCTGAAAAAGATCCAGCACAACTTGGCTGGGGCGATCTTGGAGTAGATGTTGTGATCGAATCTACAGGACGCTTCACTCAGCGCGAAGATGCGAAGAAACACATCGACGCCGGTGCTAAGAAGGTCATCATCTCTGCTCCAGCGAAGCAGGAAGACCTTACAATCGTTATGGGTGTTAACGAAGATCAGTATGATAAGGATTCCCATCACGTTATTTCCAACGCTTCCTGCACAACGAACTGCCTGTCTCCAGCAGCGAAAGTTCTTGATGAGAAGTTCGGTCTTAAGCGTGGTATGATGACAACGATCCACTCTTACACAAACGACCAGCAAATCCTTGACCTTCCACACAAAGACTACCGTCGTGCGCGTGCTGCAGGTCAAAACATTATCCCAACAACTACTGGTGCGGCACAAGCTGTTGCAAAAGTACTTCCACACCTTGATGGTAAACTAAGCGGAATGGCGATGCGTGTACCAACAATGAACGTATCTATCGTTGACTTCGTTGCGGAACTTGAAAAAGACGTAACAGCTGAAGAAGTAAACGAAGCACTTCGTGAAGCTGCTGAAGGCGACCTTAAAGGTGTTCTTGCTTACAGCGACGAGCCACTTGTATCTTCTGACTACAATGGCAACACGAACTCTTCTATCATTGATGGTCTTTCTACAGCAACTCTTGAAAACAACATGGTTAAAGTTGTCACTTGGTACGACAACGAAACTGGTTACTCCAACCGTTGCGTAGACTTGGCTGTATACCTTAAAAACCAAGGCTTGTAATATCTGAGTCTTTTTAGAAAATACTAGGAAAAGAAGGAAAGGAGGAGGTCTCATGTCCTCCTCCTTTATCCTTGTTTTTCTGTTTTCTGCTTGTCTGCGTTTCTGTTCCTTCAAGGTGTGGAAACGTACATAAGGGCAGATGTTTAACGACCAAAACCAAGGAGGTTGTCATTCTATGAATAAACAAACGATTCGCGACGTTGAAGTGAATGGAAAAACGGTCTTCTGCCGCGTAGACTTCAACGTACCAATGAGCGATGGAGAGGTAACAGATGACACAAGAATTAAAGCTGCTCTTCCGACAATCCAGCACCTGACTGGAAACGGAGCGAAAGTCATTCTTGCCAGTCACCTGGGACGACCTAAAGGAGAAGCGGTACAGGAGCTTCGACTTGATCCTGTAGCTGACCGTCTAAGTGATCTTCTTGGACAGACGGTTATTAAAACAGATGAAGTATTCGGTAATGAAGTCAATCAGGCCATTTCAGAATTGAACAATGGTGATGTGCTTCTTATTGAAAACGTACGCTTCCATCCTGGTGAAGAAAAGAACGATGCTGAACTTGCGAAGGCTTTCGCAGACATGGCTGATCTTTTCGTTAACGATGCCTTCGGTGCTGCCCACCGTGCCCATGCGTCAACAGCGGGTGTAGCTGAACATATCCCGGCCGTTGCCGGTTTCCTTATGGAAAAGGAAATCAATGTACTCGGCAAAGCTTTATCCAACCCTGAGCGCCCTTTCACAGCCATTGTTGGTGGAGCGAAAGTGAAAGACAAAATCGGCGTGATTGATAACCTGATTGATAAAGTGGACAATCTGATCATCGGCGGTGGACTGGCTTATACATTCGTAAAAGCCCTCGGCCACGAAATCGGTAAATCCCTTCTTGAAGAAGACAAAATGGATCTTGCCAGAGAGTACATGAAGAAGGCAGAAGAAAAAGGCGTGAACTTCTACATGCCGGAAGACGTTATCGTTGCTGATGACTTCTCTGATTCTGCCAATAAAAAAGAAGTAGCGATTGACAGCATCCCTGCAGACTGGGAAGCGCTTGATATCGGTCCGAAAACGAGAGAAAAATACGCCAACGTCATCAAGGAATCCAACCTGATCATCTGGAACGGACCTATGGGCGTATTTGAAATTGAATCCTTTGCCAATGGTACGAAAGCCGTTGCTGAAGCTCTGTCCCAGACAGAAGGCTACAGCGTGATCGGCGGTGGAGATTCAGCAGCAGCTGTTGAGAAATTCGGCTATGCATCTGATATGAACCACGTATCCACCGGCGGCGGTGCTTCCCTTGAATTTATGGAAGGTAAAGAACTTCCAGGGGTTGCTCTACTAAACGATAAGTAAAAAGGAGAGGTGAAGCAGTCATGCGTAAACAAGTAATCGCAGGTAACTGGAAAATGAACAAAACGCACCGTGAAGCGGAAGATTTCATTCAGACAGCTAAAAACGAAGTGCCATCTGCCGAACAGGTGGAATCCATCGTTGTAGCTCCATTCCCTTTTCTACAAAAGCTTGTAGAGGAAACAGAAGGAACGAGTCTGAAAATCGGTGCACAGAACATGCACTTTGAAGAAAACGGCGCTTTCACAGGTGAAGTCAGCCCTGTTATGTTGAAAGAGCTGGGAGTGTCCCACGTTGTTCTCGGCCACTCTGAACGCCGTGAAATCTTCAAGGAAACAGATGAAGATGTCAACAAAAAAGTCCACGCCGCTTTCAAGCACGGCCTGACTCCAATCATCTGTGTCGGTGAATCCCTTGAACAGCGTGAAGCCAATGAGACGATGGATGTTGTAGAAGGTCAAGTGAAAAAAGCACTTGAAGGACTTACAAACGAGCAGTGTGCAGAAACGATCATTGCCTATGAGCCGATCTGGGCGATTGGTACAGGCCGCACAGCAACTTCTGAGCAGGCCAATGAAGTGTGCACACACATCCGTAAAGTTGTCAGCGAGTACGTGAATGCCGATGCTGCTGATGCGGTCCGCATCCAGTACGGCGGAAGTGTAAAACCTGCAAACGTGGATGAGCTGCTTTCCCAGTCTGACATTGACGGAGCTCTTGTGGGAGGCGCAAGCCTTGAAGCAGATTCTTTCCTAAAACTTGTGGAGGCAGGTAAGCATGAGTAATCAGAACTTAGCTGCGTTAATCATTCTTGACGGCTATGCCATCCGTGATGAAGAATTCGGAAATGCCGTGAAGCAGGCCAACACGCCAAATTTTGACCGTTACTGGAACCAGTTCCCTCATTCTCAGCTCACGGCGAGTGGAGAGGCTGTTGGACTTCCTGCAGGCCAGATGGGGAACTCTGAAGTAGGTCACTTGAACATTGGTGCCGGCCGTGTGGTTTATCAAAGCTTAACCCGTATTAATCTTGCGATCCGTGAAGGCGACTTCTTTGATAATGAAGTTCTCAAGGATGCTGTTAAAAAAGCAAAGGAAAAAGGTAAGGCCCTTCACATCTTCGGCCTGTTGTCTGATGGTGGAATTCACAGCCATATCGAGCATATGAAAGGCACGCTGAAACTGGCCGAACAGGAAGGATTGGAACAAGTATTCCTCCACGCTTTCCTTGATGGACGTGACGTTGGTCAGCAATCTGCCAAAACCTATGTGAAGCAGGCACAGGAAGCTATGGAGGAAATCGGCATCGGCCGTATGGCTACGATTTCCGGCCGCTATTACGCTATGGACCGCGACAATCGCTGGGAACGCGTACAGAAGGCCTATGATGCGATCGCTTACGGAGAAGGTCTAACGTATCAGGACCCGATTCAGGCGATTGATGATTCCTACAAACAGGAAGTCTATGATGAATTCGTAGAACCTGTCGTTCTTACGGATGATGACGGTCAGCCGATCGGTAAAGTGGAGGACGAGGATAGTATCATCTTCTTCAACTTCCGTCCTGACCGTGCCATCCAGCTGTCCCGCACATTTGCCAATGATGATTTTGATGGGTATGACCGTGGGGAGAACGCTCCGAAAAACCTTCACTTTGTGAGCATGACACAGTATAGCGATCAAGTGAAAAGCCATATCGCGTTCCCACCGAACGATCTGAAAAATACGATCGGGGAAGTGCTGGCCGATAACGATATGAAACAGCTTCGTATCGCAGAAACGGAAAAATACCCGCACGTAACCTTCTTTATGAGCGGCGGCCGCGAAGCTGAATTCGACGGGGAAGAGCGCATCCTTATCGATTCACCTAAAGTGGCAACGTACGATTTACAACCGGAAATGAGTGCTTATGAAGTGACAGATGCTCTCCTTGCAGAGCTTGATGCGGATAAGCACAATGCGATTCTCCTGAACTTCGCCAATCCGGATATGGTCGGTCACTCAGGCATGCTTGAGCCGACAATCAAAGCGATTGAAGCTGTCGACGAATGTCTTGGTAAAATCGTTGATAAAATTCATGAAAAAGGCGGACACGCCATTATTACAGCGGACCACGGGAACTCTGACGAAGTGACGACTTTGGATGGAGATGCCATGACCGCACACACGACAAACCCTGTGCCTGTCATTGTGACAAAAGAGGGCGTCGATCTCCGCGAAGGCGGAATTCTTGGTGATCTTTCACCAACCCTGCTGGAACTGCTGAATGTAGAGCAGCCGCAGGAAATGACTGGACAATCATTAATTAAAAAATAAGGGAGAGATATTAATGCCATATATTACTGACGTATATGCACGTGAAGTCCTTGACTCTCGTGGTAACCCAACAGTTGAAGTTGAAGTTTATACTGAATCCGGAGCTTTCGGTACAGCTCTAGTCCCAAGTGGAGCATCTACAGGTGAGTATGAAGCTGTAGAACTTCGTGATGGTGACAAAAACCGTTACCTTGGAAAAGGTGTTCAAAACGCCGTTGACAACGTAAACGAAAAAATTGCTCCAAAACTTCTTGGTATGGATGCAACCCAGCAGGTGATCATCGACCAAATGATGAGAGAGCTTGATGGTACAGAAAACAAAGGAAACCTTGGTGCCAACGCAATCCTTGGTGTTTCCATGGCCGTTGCCCACGCAGCAGCTGAAGTGGTTGGACAGCCTCTTTACAAATATCTTGGAGGATTCACAGCGAATACTCTTCCAACACCAATGATGAACATCCTTAACGGTGGAGAGCACGCGGACAACAACGTGGACATCCAGGAGTTCATGGTTATGCCTGTAGGAGCTCCTACTTTCAAGGAAGCTCTACGCATGGGTGCGGAAATTTTCCACTCCCTTAAGAAAGTACTAAGCAGCAAAGGCTACAACACTGGTGTCGGTGATGAGGGTGGATTTGCTCCTGACTTAGGTTCTAACGAAGAAGCTCTTTCTACAATCATCGAAGCGATTGAAGCAGCTGGCTACAAGCCGGATGCTGAAGTGAAGCTTGCGATGGACGTTGCCTCTTCTGAAATTTACGAAGATGGTAAGTACAACCTGAAAGGTGAAGGCGTTGTACGTACTTCTGAAGAAATGGTGGACTGGTACGAAGAGCTTGTGAACAAGTATCCAATCGTTTCTATCGAAGATGGTCTTGACGAGAACGACTGGGAAGGTACGAAACTTCTTACAGACCGTATCGGCGACCGCGTACAGCTTGTAGGGGACGACTTGTTCGTAACCAACACAGAAAAGCTTTCCCGTGCGATTGAAGAGGGTGTAGGAAACTCCATCCTTATCAAAGTGAACCAGATCGGTACACTTACTGAAACATTCGAAGCCATTGAAATGGCGAAGCGCGCCGGCTACACAGCCGTCATCTCCCACCGTTCTGGTGAAACAGAAGATGCTACGATCGCTGACATCGCTGTTGCGACAAACGCCGGTCAAATTAAAACAGGTGCTCCGTCTCGTACGGACCGCGTAGCGAAATACAACCAGCTTCTTCGTATCGAAGATCAGCTGCTTGGTACAGCCGTTTACGCTGGTGAGAAAGCTTTCTACAACCTGAATAAGTAATTCTGCTCAAAAGCCTCTCTGATGGATTCAGAGAGGCTTTTTTATGTGATAAACTAGATACATACGTTAATGGAGTAGGAGAACGATCACGAATGAAGAAGTTCATTGTAATGGGAATGATCATCACTCTGTTGTACAGCGCGTACACGGCTTATTCGGTATGGACCTTCGGGGAAGGCAGCCAGCCGCCTGAGGCGGATGCCGCCATCGTGCTGGGAGCTGCTCAGTGGAATGGTAAACCGAGCCCGGTATTTGAAGGGCGCTTGAAGCAGGGAATTGAGCTGTATGAGAAAGGGCATGTGGACTACCTGATTTTTACAGGCGGAAAAAGTGAACAGGCTGCTTCCTCTGAAGCGGAAGTAGGACGGGAGTATGCTTTGGAAAAAGGAGTCCCTGAAGAAGATATCCTTTATGAAGACAGCTCTTTGATGACAGAAGACAATATCATCAATGCAAAGGAAGTAACAGAGGAAAAAAACTTAGAAACGTTTTTAATTGTCAGCGATCAGTTTCATTTAAAGCGGGCAGTCGCTATGGCAGAGAGTTATGGGATGTCTGCCAAAGGTGTACCGACCCAGTATTCAGCTTATCAATCGCTGGATACAAAGCTGCCTTTCTTTCTCCGGGAGTGGGGTTTCTGGATGGGGCACCAGCTGACCAATCTGCTGATTGTTTGAGGTGAGGAAGATGGAATTAGTGGAAGCGGTGAAAAAACGCCGTTCGATTCACGAATATGAACCGAAACTTGTGGATGAAGAGGTGTTGAAAAATATTTTCCGTACAGCGGCATGGGCGCCGACCCATCGGATGAAAGAGCCGTGGAATGTTCACCTTTACCAGGAACAGGGAAAAGAACGTTACGCAGAGGCTGTGCTCGACAGCTATGAGCGTCAAGGGTTCTTTGAAGGCTATGATGAAGAGAAATCCCGGCAGTTGAAAAAGGGGATTGGTGATTTTCTTCTGCAGATTCCACACCACGCTCTCATTTACATGCCGAAGGACGAAGATGAGCGCAAGTTCGAAGAAGACTATGCAGCCGTATGTGCGTATATTCAAAATGTCCAGCTGCTTGCCTGGGAAGCTGGTGTAGGCGTACTCTGGACGACCAGTCCTTACCTTCACGATCCAGAGTTTGCAAAGGGAGTAGGTGTGGATCCATCTTTCTATAAACTGGTCTCTGTGCTTCAGATCGGCTATCCAAAGCGGATCCCTAAAGCGAAACAGCGCACAGATATTGGAGATAAAATGAAGGTTATTCGAACATAAAAAAGCTGACACCCTAGCGGGTGTCAGCTTTTTTTGCTGGGTGTACAGTTTTTTTTGCTGGGTGTACAGCTTTTTTTGCTGGGTGTACAGCTTTTTTTGCTGGGTGTACAGCTTTTTTTGCTGGGTGTACAGCTTCTTTATCCTCAGGCAGAGGGTCGATGGTATGGTTATATTCATAACCTTTATGAACAGCCATTCCGAACAATGCGGCAATGCCTAAGACAATACCAATACAGACAATCATAATGACTGCGAAAGTCAAAAGCTTCACCACTTTCTTCTTTGTCATGGCAGGGTCATTCACAACTGGTCGGTTTTATTGTCCCCCATCCTTTGAGGAAAATTACTTCATCTGTGTTTTTTCTTTAATGAAGGCAACGACTTCTTCGGCGGTACCCATAGAAAGAATTTCGTCTTTATAAGCAGCGAGTTCTTTCTTGGACAGATCCTTGATCTGTGTACGGGCAGGAAGGATGGACGTGGCACTCATGCTGAACTCATCCAGGCCTAGCCCAAGCAGGATCGGGATGGCAATCTCATCGCCGGCCATCTCTCCGCACATACCGGCCCATTTGCCTTCTGCGTGCGCAGCTTCGATGACGTTGTTGATCAGATTCAGAATCGCCGGGTTGTATGGCTGGTACAAGTAGGACACGCGTTCGTTCATACGGTCGGCAGCCATTGTATATTGAATCAGGTCATTGGTTCCAATACTGAAGAAATCCACTTCTTTAGCGAACTGACGGGCAATGACAGCTGTCGCTGGAATTTCCACCATCATACCGATTTCAATGCCATCAGCAATGTCATACCCTTCGCTTGTTAGATTGGCACGCTCTTCTTCAAGGATCGCTTTAGCTTGACGGAACTCATCAAGAGTAGCGATCATTGGGAACATGATCTTCAAGTTTCCGTGGACACTCGCACGCAGCAATGCGCGCAGTTGAACACGGAAGATATCATCACGCTCCAGGCACAGACGGATTGCGCGGTACCCAAGGAACGGGTTCATTTCTTCAGGAAGATCAAGGTAGGAAAGCTCCTTATCTCCACCGATATCAAGCGTACGGACGACAACAGGCTGGTCACCCATTTGCTTCAGTACTGAGGAGTAGGCTTCAAACTGCTCTTCTTCCGTAGGGAGCTGGCTCTTGCCCATGTATAGGAATTCTGTACGGTAAAGGCCGACACCTTCCCCGCCGTTGTTCAGGACACCTTCAACGTCTTCCGGCGTACCAATGTTGGCTACAAGCTCCACGTGCTCTCCTTCAGAGGTGAGGGTAGGCTCGTCTTTCAGCTTCGCCCACTCCTGTTTCTGCTTCTCGAAGTCTTCCTGCTTCTGTTGGTAAGTAGAAATCTGTTCTTCAGATGGATCAACGATGACGTCGCCGTTGATGCCGTCTACAATAATCATGATATCCTTCCCAGCTTTGGCCGTGATCTCTTTTGTACCGACAACGGCCGGGATTTCAAGAGAGCGGGCCATAATGGCTGAGTGGGATGTACGTCCACCAATATCTGTTGTGAACCCTTTAACGAACTGTTTGTTCAACTGAGCGGTATCGGAAGGTGTCAGATCATCCGCTACAATGACAACTTCTTCATTGATAAGTGCAGGATCCGGGAACGTAACGCCAAGCAGGTGAGCCATTACACGTTTCGTTACATCATTGATGTCCGCAGCGCGTTCGCGCATATACTCATTGTCCATGTTCTTGAACATGTCGATGAACATATTCGCTGTTTCGGAAAGAGCTGCTTCTGCGTTAACGTTATCATTTTTAATTTTGTCTTCAATCGGCTGGATCAATTCTGGATCACTAAGAACGAGCAGGTGGGCTGAGAAAATTTCTGCATGCTCATCACCAAGTGATTTTTTTGTATGGGCCTTGATTTTTTCAAGTTCTGTTTTTGAGATCTCAAGCGCATCTTGAAGACGGGAGATCTCTTGTTCCGGATCTTCTACTTTCTTTTTATCGAAAGAAAGGTCCGGAGCTTCCAGACGGTAGACTTTTGCGATGGCAATACCGCTGGAAGCTGCAATACCTTGAAGCTGTGTCATGCTGTTATTCCCCCAAGCTTTCATTCTTCATTGTTGTTTCCAAGTGATCGATCGCTTCCTGTTCGTCACTGCCTTCTGCCGTGATTTTCACTTCGGCATTAGCTGGAATCCCAAGACTCATGATGCCCATGATGGACTTCAGATTAACGGATTTTTCTTTGTAGTGAAGATTAATATCAGACTCGTACTTCCCGGCGTTCTGGACTAGAACGGTCGCAGGACGAGCGTGTACACCATCAGCAGATGTAATTGTAAAAGTTTTTTCTACCATAGTAGATATCCTCCTTATAAAAATTGGTTGTTATTGAATTACCCTAACTTTCTTATTTTAAGCCTTTTGGAGGTCTTTTTTCAAGAATCCTACGACAATTGCAGAAAGAATTGACCCGGCAATAATAGCCAGCAGATAAAGAAGGATTTGTCCGATTCCACCTTCAACAAGTGGAGCTACGATAATACCGCCGTGCGGGGCGCGGAGACCGATACCGAACAACATTGTCAGCATACCAGTGAGCGCACTTCCGGCTACCATGGATGGAATGACACGAGCCGGATCGGCAGCTGCGAACGGAATCGCTCCTTCTGTAATGAAGAAAGCACCGAGTGGATAAGCGGCCTTACCTGTTTCGCGTTCTTCTTTCGTGAATTTATTTTTGAAGAATGTTGTGGCAAGTCCCATAGCAAGTGGTGGAACCATTCCACCAGCCATTGCAGCAGCAATAAACGTATAGTTCCCTGCATCAAGCGCTGCAATGCCGAATGTGTAGGCCGCTTTGTTGACAGGGCCGCCCATATCGACCGCCATCATGCCGCCGACAATCAATCCGAGCAGAGCGAGGTTGGAACCGCTCATGGAATCCAGAAGATCAAACAACCACGTGTAAACGCTTGTTAAAGCCGGGTTGATCAAAAGCATAATCATACCTGTACCGAAGATGGCGAACACAGGATAAAGCAGGACTGTTTTCAAGCCGTCCATAACAGCAGGCAGGCCTTCAAGCATTTTCTTCACGCCAAGTGTTAAATAACCAGCAAGGAAACCAGCAATAAGTCCACCTAAGAAACCGGAGCCATTTCCTGCACCTTCGACGGTCTGTGTAATGGCAATCAAACCACCGACCATACCAGGAGCAAAACCAGGTCTGTCCGCAATACTGGATGCGATAAAGCCGGCCAGTACAGGGACGAGCAGGAAGAAGGCATTGCCGC
The DNA here is from genome assembly GCF_056158945.1 of Halobacillus sp. ABH2_015. Classification (NCBI taxonomy): domain Bacteria; kingdom Bacillati; phylum Bacillota; class Bacilli; order Caryophanales; family Bacillaceae; genus Halobacillus; species Halobacillus sp. ABH2_015. The sequence continues at coordinate 2,619,623 of NZ_JBSWUG010000002.1, read as the reverse complement.
CGCCGATAATGCTGAGCATTTCAGCGAATCGGTTGTATTCAACACTGTTCGGGTCGGCTGAGTTGATTCCCCAGAAGAAGGAGATCGCAATTAGGATTCCCCCTCCGACAACGAATGGGAGCATGTTGGAAACACCATTCATCAGATGCTTGTAAAAGCCAGTCCGCTGGCCTTTTTCACTGGAGGCTTCCTTGGAGCTGCCTCCACTTCCCTGAAACACAGGAGCATCCTGATTCAAGGCTTTATTGATCAGTTCCTTCGGCTCGTGAATCGCTTTGGCTACAGGCACTTCAATGACATGCTTTCCATGGAAATCTTCCATATCCACCTTTGTATCAGCAGCTACAATAATAGCTGCAGCGTCAGCGATGTCTTCTTTCGTCAAACGGTTTTTTACACCGCTGGATCCGTTCGTCTGTACTTTAATCGGTACGCCCATTTCCTTCGCTGTAGCTTTCAGCTTATCAGCAGCCATGTACGTGTGGGCAATTCCAGTCGGACACGCGGTGACGGCCAGGATTTTTCCGGAAGGCTGATCGTTGGTCTCCTCTTCAGGCTCCTCGTCCTCGGCTTCTTTCGCATTAATCGCTGCAATGATTTCCTCTTTCGTCTGAGCGGCTTCCAGCTGCTCACGGAATGTATTATCCATCAGGAAAGAGGATAGACGGGAGAGTGTTTCCAAGTGCGTGTTGTTTGCCCCCTCGGATGCAGCAATCATAAAGAATAAATGTGTCGGCTGGCCATCAAGGGACTCATAATCAAGGCCTTCCTGTGAGCGTCCGAATGCAATGGCGGGATTCTGGACAGCACTTGTTTTCGCATGGGGGATGGCGATTCCATCTCCGATTCCCGTTGTGCTTTGGCCTTCTCTATCTTCGATCGCTTTCTTAAAGCCATTCCGGTCGTTTAGACGGCCGGCTTCATCCAGCTTATCGACTAATTCATCGATCGCTTCCGGCTTTGAAGAAGCGGACATGTTCAGTACAATCGTCTCTTCTGTTAACAAGTCAGTAATTCTCATTTCGAATCACTCCTTTATTGAATTGGTGATACGTTGATTTGCTCAAGCAGGTGAAGAACATCCTCCTGCTCACAAAGGTCATCCTGAAACGCTGTAGCACTCCCAGATGCGACTCCGAATCGGAAGGCCTCTGCCAAGGACTTTCCTTCTGAATAGGCAGCGAGGAATCCCGCAACGACGGAATCACCGGCTCCTACCGAGTTTTTGACCGTCCCTTCAGGCACATTGGCATACCATTGTTCTTCGCGGCTCACATATACGGCTCCCTGGCCGCCCATGGAAACGATCACGTTTTCGACTCCTTGATCTACGAGTTTCTTCCCATAAAATGCAGCATCTTCAGGCGTGTGGATTTCTACATTATATAGATCTCCCAGTTCATGATGGTTCGGCTTCATGAGGAACAAGGGCTGGCCGAGAATCTGTGTCAGCGCTTCTCCTGATGTATCAAGAACCACTTTTGTATGATTTCTTCTGCAGATATTCGTGATCTGCTCATAATAATCACCCGGAAGAGAAGAAGGAACACTGCCAGCGAGGACTAAGATGTCTTCATTGGTCAATTGCTGAACCTGATCCAGCAATGCCTGCTGCATGTCTTCGGACAAGGCAGGCCCCGGGCCGTTGATTTCTGTTTCGTCTCCAGACTTCAGTTTTACGTTTACCCTTGTTTTTTGACCGGTGTTCATAAACTGGTGCTGGACCCCTTCTTCGTCAAGGAAATCACGGATGAAGTCACCGCTGAAACCACCGATGAAACCGAGAGCCCTGGATAGGACACCCATCCGGTTGACGACCCTGGAGACATTAATGCCTTTTCCTCCAGGGTAGAAAAATGTCTGCCCGGCTCGGTTTAATCCACCAGCTTCAAATGAATCCACATGCATGATGTAATCAATGGATGGATTCAGCGTGCAGGTATAAATCATGTTGTCACAACCTTTATATTCGTTTTTTCGGCATAGTCCGTGTATGTCATGCCATTATCATTTGTAATAATATCTGCCTCATGTATGGCTGCGAACTGGGTGAACGACGTTTCCCCGAACTTGGTATGATCGGCTAATATAAATCGTTCGCTCGAGAGCTGCAGTGTCCGCTGCTTAATCGCTGCTTCCTCTGGGTCCGGGGTGGTGAAACCATCCTCCAGCGTAATGCCGTTCACGCCCATGAAGCAGTTGTCAAAGCGGTACTGCTTGAGGTTCTGTAAAGCTCCTGCTCCTACAACAGCCCCCGTACGGGATTTCACCAGTCCACCGAGTACATACGTTCGAATGCCATGGTCCGTAAGAGCCAGCAGGTGATCCAGACCATTGGTTACCACGATAATATCCTTCTGTTTTAGAAAAGGAATCATTTCGTAAGTTGTCGAACCAGCATCAACAAAAACCGAATCACCATCTTTAACAAAAGAAGCGGCATAGGAAGCGATGGCCCGCTTTTCCTCTTGGAATTTCGTCTGCTTGTCCTTCATGGCCGGTTCATCGGCAGCAGACTGCTTGATCGATGCCCCGCCGTGGACGCGCCGCAGGTGACCTTGTCTTTCCAATTCATCAAGGTCGCGGCGGATGGTTGACTCTGACGCCTGAGTAACTTCGACGAGCTGTTTAATGGATGCGGTCTGATTGTTTTTGACTGTTTCTAATATCCGCTCGTGTCTTTCAGGTGTAAGCATTGGAGTCATCTCCTTGATCTTTATACTTGTATTATAAAGAAAGCCCTTTCAAAAAACAAGCATATTATTTCAAAAACAATCAAAAAATATCAACATCAATCATGAGCCTTCTAGTAAAGGAAACGGGATGTTCTTGCCGGCTTCCGGCTTTTATGCTACATTTAAAATAGTTATTTGTACGTCTTTAGGAGGTGTTCGAACATCATGGAAACACTTGTTATCACTTTGCTGACCATAGATACAATCGCACTTATCGTTTTAGTACTTTTACAATCCGGAAAGAGTGCAGGGTTGTCCGGAGCTATTTCCGGTGGAGCCGAGCAGTTGTTCGGAAAGCAGAAAGCCCGCGGAATCGATGCTGTTCTGCATAGATCGACCGTTGTAACCGGAGTCCTGTTCTTCGTTTTGGCTTTCCTTACAGGCTATATCGTTTAATGGATGACAGCTGAACGTTAAAAACCACGCGTTTATACAATGCGTGGTTTTTCTTTTTTTAAGGGAAAATATACGGATGCAGCTGTTTTTTTTCTGCAATGATGCCCTGGAAGGTTTACGTGGGTTTTTCTGCTCATCGTTGCTTGAATCCTGTTATGAAATGCAGAGGTTTGTTGAGGGAACCAGATGGGAAGTCTGAATATAGGTTTAACCCTTCCGGCAGACGGATACGCAGAATGTGCCAGGGCGGTGTAATTTTGGTAAAATAGAATACATTGCTGAAAAGAATGAAATTTATCAATATAGGACATAGATGAAGTAAGGAGAGAATGAACATGAAGATCAAACAACCTCAGCCATTTACGTTTGAGGGAGGAGACCGTGCGGTATTATTATTACATGGATTCACCGGCCACTCTGCCGATGTGCGCATGCTGGGCCGGTTTTTACAGAAGCACGGGTACACCACCCATGCCCCTATTTATGCCGGTCATGGCAGAGAGTTTGAAGCTCTGCTTGATGCAAGACCTGAAGACTGGTGGAGCGATGTACAGGAAGCATTGAATCACTTGAGGGAACTCGGATATAAGGAAATCGCTGTGGCAGGATTGTCCCTTGGTGGTGTTCTGGGACTGAAAACCGCTTATTCCGCTCCAGTCAAAGGTCTGATCACGATGTGTTCCCCTGTTTTCTTCGATAACGAGAAACAGCTGACGAAAACGTTCGAATTCAAAGCACGTCAGTATAAGCAGCTGGAAGGAAAAGATGAAGAGACCATTGAAAAGGAAATCCAGGACCTGCTTGATGAATCGAAGGAAATGTTCACAGAACTTGGCGGACTAATCAATGAAGTACACGATAACATTGATCAAATTTATACGCCGACCTTCGTAGTACAGGGAACACAGGATGATATGATCAATACAAGCAGTGCCGATTATATATACGAAGAGGTAGAAACAGACGATAAACAAATCAAATGGTACGAAAATTCCGGACATGTCATTACGATGGACAAGGAAAAAGAAGAACTGCATGAAGATATCCTGCAGTTCCTGAATTCCCTTGACTGGTCCTGACGCGTCTGGTCCTTCACTCAAAAGGAGGTAAGGCAATTGACGACTGAATTAAAACAGCAGATTTTAAACTTATTTAAAGAAACCGCTTCGAAGCCTCTATCTGTGCAGGAATTGCAGGATACGATGGAACTTGGAAGCTCTGAGGAATTTAAAGTATTGATGAAATCCTTAAATGAATTGGAAGAAGAAGGAGAGCTTGTCCAAACGAGGAAGAACCGTTTTGGACTTCCGGAAAAAATGAACCTGATCCGCGGCCGCATTCAAATGCATGCGAAGGGGTTCGCTTTTCTAATTCCTGATGATGAAGACAGCGACGACGTTTATATTCACCATTCCGACCTTCATTCAGCGATGAACAATGATAAAGTCTTCGTCCGTATTGAAAAACGGAAGGAAGACGGATCGCGCCCTGAAGGTGCCGTCATCCGTATATTGGAAAGGGCGACGACAAGAGTCGTGGGTACGTATGAGTCCAGCCGCAACTTTGGCTTTGTCATCGCGGATGATAAGCGGATTCCCAATGATATCTTCATTCCTAAATCCCAGAACAACGGAGCTGTAGACGGTCACAAGGTTATTGTGAATATTACCAAGTTTCCTGAAGACCGGATGAGCGCCGAAGGAGAGATTGTAGAAATCCTCGGTCACAAAAATGATCCGGGAATCGACATTCTTTCAATCATTCATAAACACGGGATAAAAATTGATTTTCCAAACGAAGTCCTGGAACAGGCAGCAGAAACGCCTGACCAGATCAGCGAGGATGAAATCAAGAACCGCAGAGATCTGCGGGACGAGACGATTGTAACGATTGACGGGGCCGATGCGAAAGATCTGGATGATGCTGTTGCGGTGAAACAGCTGGACAACGGGAATTATCACCTTGGCGTCCACATTGCTGATGTCACCTATTACGTCGGTGAAGGCTCTGCGATCGATCAGGAAGCCAGACAGCGGGCTACAAGTGTGTACCTTGTTGACCGGGTTATTCCGATGATCCCTCACAGGCTTTCCAACGGCATCTGCTCACTCAACCCTCAGGTGGACCGTCTCACTCTTTCCTGTGAAATGGAAATCAGTCCAAAAGGGGAAGTTGTTTCCCATGAGATTTTCCAAAGCGTAATCAAAACAAACGAGCGTATGACTTATAAAGATGTCAACGAAATCTTAACGAACGAAGATCCTGCCTTGATGGAAAAGTATAAAGATCTTGTTCCGATGTTCCAGAACATGGAAAACCTTGCTTCGATTCTCCGTGGTAAACGGATGGACCGCGGCGCGATTGATTTTGACTTCAAAGAAGCGGGTGTTGTCGTAGATGAGGAAGGAAAAGCCGTTGATGTGCGCCTGCGTGAGCGTTCAGTAGCAGAACGTCTCATTGAGGAATTCATGCTTGCAGCGAACGAAACGGTTGCTGAACACTTCCACTGGATGGAAGTCCCATTCATCCACCGTATCCACCAGGAGCCGGCTGAGGATAAGCTGCAGACGTTCTTCGACTTTGTAGCCAATATGGGCTACGTCGTAAAAGGAACGGCGGACAGTGTCCACCCTCAAGCGCTGCAGAAGGTGCTGGAAGAAGTGAAGGGGACGCAGGAGGATATGATCATATCCAAACTAATGCTCCGCTCCATGCAGCAGGCGAAATATGATCCGCAGGGACTTGGACACTTTGGACTTGCTACGGATTATTATACGCACTTCACGTCCCCGATCCGCCGTTATCCTGACTTGATCGTTCACCGGTTAATCCGGACGTATCTGGTAGAGAATAAGGTGGATTACAAAACGCGGAAGCATTGGAAAGACCAGATGCCGGAAATCGCCCGCCACTCCTCGGAAATGGAGCGTGCAGCAGTTGATGCCGAGCGTGAAACCGATGACCTGAAGAAAGCCGAATACATGCAGGATAAAGTCGGTGAGGAGTATGAAGGTGTCATCAGTTCTGTCACCAGCTTCGGCATGTTCGTCGAGCTGCCGAACACGGTGGAGGGTCTTGTTCATGTCAGTACTCTGACTGATGACTATTACCACTTCCATGAGAAGCAGTATGCGATGATCGGGGAACGGACTGGAAATGTGTTCCGGATCGGTGATGAGGTCACCATACGTGTAACCAACGTCAATATTGAGGAAAGAGTCGTTGACTTTGAAATTGACGGGATGAAGCCGCGTAAAGAGCGGAAGCGTCCGGAACGCCCGAAGAAAATTGAATCCAAAGGCCCCGACCGGAAGAAAGAAAAAGAGAAAAAGAAAAACAAACAGAAAGGGAACAAACCTTTCTATAGAAACAAAGGCGTTCCTAAAAAAGGAAGTAAGAAAAAGAAATAGAGTACAAAAGACGCGCCGGAAGGCGCGTCTTTTCAGTATGTAAAATAGTCTGTGTCATCCAGTTGGAATCGGCCGGATGTTGTGGGGAGGGGGGCTCGTTCCGCTTATCGGTGGATGCTTGTCCCGCGCACAGCTGAAGTTCCCACAGGTGTCACAACCGAACATTTTTTGATTCACAAGACCGGGATGGGCTGCGCTGTTGCCGCTTGCGTGGGAAAAGGTGAAGGAGAGTCTTTTTTGATGTTAAAGAATTCCCAAAGGGGCTTTCGATCCTGGCGGTAAGAAAGAAAAAAAGCTTGTAAAGAAACAGAGGCTTCTCTACAAGCTGAAAAGACGAGTCTTTAGTTTAGGCACTTAACGTGTGCTGAACATTGGCAACATCTTTTTCGTTTAAGTGGCGGGCAGACTCTTCAAGGTCCAGATCCACATAGGTGGACCATTGAGAGAGTTCCTCCCGCGGAACAATATGGTTGTTCAAAATGTGGCCTTCCTTTTCAGAACGGATGTGGTAGGAAATGAACAATTTCCCTTCCATCAATTCTCGATCGTGGGAAACAGAAACAATCATCCAGTTATCTTTTACAGATGATTCCCAATCAGATGCCAGCGCATCTTCAGCCGTAAGCTGATACACAGATGGTTCGTTATGATCAAAAAAGACAATGACGCCTTCTTTATCTTTTGTAATATATCCAGGGTTCTTCCAGGAATGACGTTTCAAAGCATGACCTTCATCTAACATTTGTGCGGCTTTCATAAAGTCCATTGCAATAAGTCCTTTCTCGTGGAAATTTTCACCTTATGGATTTTATAGACTGCAAACGCTTCCTGTCAACCGTTAGAATGAAGTTTTCACCCATTGTCCATATAAGATCCAAGGATCCTGTACATCATAGGGAGTCAGGTCAGGGATACTTTTAAATCCCAAGGGTGAAAAGTCGATCCAGCATCCCGTATTACCGGGGTTTTGTTCCCAGTGTTTAAGGACCGTTTCGAAAAAGCCGGGCTGTTCATAATGATCATCCCAGAAATATTTAACGTGGGAGTAATCGTATTTCTTTGTGTCATTTTTGATGATGATGAACCGCTGGTGGTCGGGACTGATATAGAAAGAAGAGTCACCGAGGTATTGATCAGTGAAAAAGGCTTCATCATAAGGGAAGGGATAATAACATTCATAAGGGAAAGTGCCGAGAGCGTTGCTTTTTAACGTCTGAAGGAGCTTCCGCTTATCTTCCAGATTATGGACCGTCCTCCACGCTCTCCCTTTGGTGTGTCCAGTGAGAAAATCCGGCCGCTTTAAAGTAAGGTAATGACTTACAGGACCTTGGTCAAGCCCGAGCTTTCCAAGGACCCTCCTTGCTGGAAGGTTTCCGATGTGTGTGTTCGCACCAAGCCACCGGATGCCGGGGGAGGTGGTTAATTCGTTAATGATGGCGGAGAGAAGGTGGGTGGCGTGTCCTTTAGCCAAGTACCGCTGGTCACTGCGGAGCCTCCCCAGCATAGCAAACTGCTTCTTTCCAAATAAGCTGTAGCCGGCTACAGAGAGCATCCGTCTATCTTGGAATAAGCCGAACAGTCTATGCTCTTCAGAGGTAACAAGGCGCTCAAAAATCCGGACGACGTAATCGTCCTCAATGCCTGTTTCCATCGCCTGAAGGCTGTATATATCATCCACGGTCAGCGTTTTGACCTGGAGCACCTGATTCATCGATTCTGCCCCTTTCTTCTTCTTTTTCCACCTTTATATTCTCATAATTCGAATAAGGAAGTCTATGGAGAGGCATCCGCTTTCATCAATAGGTTATCCGTTGGAATCAACGAAGTCGGCGTGGTACAATAAAGGGACGTAACAGAGGAGGAAGTCACTATGCCTAGAGGAAATGGAAAGACATTGGCTCAGAATAAAAAAGCCCGCCATGACTACACGATCGAAGAAACATTTGAAGCAGGTGTGGTTCTGCAGGGCACAGAAATCAAATCGATCCGTAACGGACGGTTGAACTTAAAGGACAGCTTCGCCCGTATTCATAAAGGAGAAGTATATCTGCATAACATGCACATTTCACCATATGAACAGGGCAATATTTTCAACCATGATCCTACACGGGCGCGTAAGCTTCTGCTGCACCGTAAGGAAATCAACCAGTTGATTGGACAGACCCAGCAGAAAGGGTATTCCCTTGTCCCTTTGAAGGTCTATATTAAAAACGGCGTCGCTAAAGTTTTAATCGGCCTTGGTAAAGGGAAGAAGAAATATGATAAGCGTGAAGATTTGAAGCAGAAACAGCAGAAGCGGGAAATCGACCGCGCAATCAAGGAAAGCTTGAAGTAAGCACGCCCCTTGAAAAAATATTTTAATATGCTATAATAGTTATTGTCGTTAATTCGACAAGCAAGACGACAGCTTGGCTGTTCTCTTTAATCCTAACGGGGACGTTACGGATTCGACGGGGATAGGTCGAGCCCGGGTCGCGAGTCGAGTGACGTCTCGTAAACCGTCATTTGCCTAAATATAACTGGCGAATCTAACGAAAACCTAGCTGTAGCTGCGTAAGTAGTCTATAGCTGATCCTTCCCGGCATCGCCCATGTGCTGGATGAAGGGTCTCAAACTGAAGTGGGCTACGCGTTTTTCCACCGCCTGAGGAAAAACGAAGAGACTAAACAGGCTAGCTGCTTGGAAGCCTGTTGATAGGCCGAAGAGACAGTGAACTATAAATGTATCAACTACGCTCGTAGAAGCCCGGGTGCCGATATCTCCGGACGTGGGTTCGACTCCCACCGTCTCCACCAATACATATATTGGTGGTTTTTTTTATGGGTAAAAAAGAAAGCGCATCCAGTGTGATTCCTGATTTTTCTAAAAGTTTTTATGTGTCATCTGCTATAACGGTTCTTTAACGTATTGATCCCCGTGTCAGCCTCCTTGGTGTCTGTTGTGTTCTTTGGTGCCTGTATCTCTGAAGGGTAATCTTTTTAGTACCGGGGAACCTTGAGAGCGCGGAGGCTTCATTTAGAATTCCGGGTGGTGCTTATGCCTGTGCTGAAGTTGCGGATGTATAATTATACGCATTTTATAAATGACAGGGTGACCGATCAGTCAAAACGGTATTCTTTTACTGGTGGGGCACTATCTGTTGACTACCTGGTCACTTGTGTGTATGATAGAGTCATAATCATATAACGTCCTTCTAAGGGGAGTAGCTTTTACGGTAACGTCGTCATTACAGAGACTTGTCTCTCGGCTTTATCGGCAGCAGACGCTGTTAGCAAGACCTTACCACTATGGTACAGGTCCCTTATTGTCTGAAACGATCTGTACCTTGTACAGGTCGTTTTTTATTTCTTTAAAAGGAGAGGAACAGAGTGAACTTACAATCCATGAAAGTTTCCATGCCAACGTATATGTCTAAGGAATTCGAGAAAATGGAGAAAATAACAGAACCAAAAACGAAAAAAATGCGGAGGTATTCGCTTGTTTCTCTATTTATGCTGCCGATGGCTGTGTTTAATATCATCAGCCTCGTCTTCTTCACTGAGACGATGGCGGTCGTCCCGGTTCTTCTGTTTAGTGCCGCGGGGGCTGTGGCTTTAGCCCTTCAAAAAGAGGTGAAGGTTCTCTTGAAAGAAGTGCAGGAAATGATGGTCAGTTATATGAAAGAGCGGATGGATAAGGCAGCAGGAATGAATCCGATCCGGCTCAACCGATTCAAAACACAACTGGAAGAAAATCCGAACCAATCCGTTAAAGTATTCGCAGAATTTCTCGAAGCAGAAAGAGAGTGGTCAGGGAATGAATAAAGAAGAGGTCGTAGAAATGACAAAGCTGCACATAGGAGAGTGGAAGGACCTTTTAATCTTGTATAAATTTGGTCTGGATGAAATCAACACAAAGTTGAAAATTCTTAACGAAGAATTTAAATACTTGTATAACCATAACCCTATTGAGCATTTAAAATCGAGAGTGAAGGACCCTGCCGGCATTGCAGAAAAGTTGAAAAGAAAAGGCTGTGATCCTACTAAGGAAAATGCCCGGGAATATGTTCAGGATATCGCAGGGATAAGGATCATCTGCTCTTTTGTTTCTGATATCTATAAGATTTATGACATGCTTGATCAGCAGGATGATATCCATGTGATCGAGGTGAAAGACTACATCGAAAACCCAAAACCGAACGGCTATAAAAGCCTCCATCTTATTTTGGAAGTCCCTGTGTTTTTATCCAATCGAACGGAGATGGTCAAAGTTGAAGTTCAGATCAGAACGGTAGCGATGGATTTCTGGGCAGGTATTGAGCATAAGCTGTACTACAAATATGAAAAAAGCGTCCCCGATCATCTTGCTGGAGAGCTGTTGAAGGCTGCGGAAACTGTCCATGCGCTGGATGACAAGATGAGCGGTTTGAAGAAAGAAGTCGATATGTTGGAAGCGTCACACGTTTAACCAATGAAAAAGGTGAGGTGGGCAAAGATGGAAAAGCACACGGTCGATAAGAAGCGGGACACGTTTATCAGCCGTCTTAGAAGTCAGGGTGTGAACATACAAGTGACGTCAAAAAAGAAAAAAGAGGTAAAGCCGCTGCTGGACCTGGATGTACCGAAATGGAAAAATGCCTTTCATTGATAAGAAAAAGCCGCCTTCAACGGCGGCTTCCTTTTCTACATATAATGGGCGCGGATTTGTGTGGACAGGTCTATATATTCATCATATCTTTCCAGGTTAAAGACCATTCCTTTTATAACGGCTGGTCTCGGTGCTTCGGATTTCAACTCCTGAAGAAGAATGTCTGCTGTATCTTTCAAATCCACATCATCCCTCTGGGCATAAATTTCTTGAAGCTGGAAGACAATGTCTTCCAGCTGGTTGAACTGGTAATTTTCAGGGATAACCCGTTTAATGACTTCGTCTGTTATGACGGGGGAGTCATGGCCGTTTTCAAACCCTTCCATAATAGCATCCATTTTGTTGGCTATTGACTCCGCGACCTTCAAAAGACTGAACTCCATTTTATCCATAATCATAAGGTCCATGTACGTTTTGAATAAGCTCTGGACGGTCAGGCTCGCTTCCCAGGCGTAGGGTTCTGCCTTGGTCCCGTAAATGGCAAGGATGTGGTTACGGTAGAACAACACGGAATGATACCGCATCCGTCTGATTAAATTCTCGATCATATCATTGAACGGGATCACCTGCTCGCGTACCTGCATGATGATGAATTCGCGGTGGTCCGCCACTTCCTCCATGGACACCTTCAATTGATGGATGAATTTCTCCTTTGGCGGCATAGGGGTGGAAGATACTTCGTTGATTCTCTTCTGCATCCGCCTCCAGTAATGTTCGAACAATTCGTAAAGAAGGTCATCCTTTGTATCAAAGTGAAGATAAAAAGCTCCCTTGGAAATATTGGCTGCTTTGGCGATTTCCTGAACGGATGTAGAGCTGAATCCTTTTCTAGCGAATAATTTTATAGAAGTCTCGATGATATTGAGTTTTTTCTGATCCATATAGATAGCACCTTTCAAATAGTGTAACACTTGACTGGTGACTGACCGGTCATGTATATTGTAGAACGTGATGACCGATTAGTCAATTAGAGGGGGAGAATATAAAGTGAAGAAGATCATTGATTTTTCAATGAACAATAAGTTTGCTGTCTGGTTAATGACTATTATTATAACAGCAGCAGGGCTCTATTCGGGCTTGAATATGAAATTGGAAACCATACCTGATATTGAACCGCCGATTATAACCGTAACAACGGTCTACCCGGGTGCTACTCCAGCCGAAGTAGCCGGAGAAGTTTCGGAACCGTTGGAACAGCAGGTTCAAAATTTAAGTGGAGTAAAAACGGTAAGTTCGAGTTCTTTCCAAAACGCTTCAAATATCCAGTTGGAGTATGGATACAGCAAGGATTTAGATGAAGCTGAGGATGAACTGCAGGAAGCTGTGGATTCGGCTGCGCTTCCGGATGATGTGCAGGAACCGGACGTGTCCCGCATCAACTTCAATGCTTTTCCAGTCTTAAGTATGAGTGTGATCAGCGAAGGACAGAGCCTTGAAGAACTGACCGCTGAGGTTGAAGATTCGATTAAACCACAGCTGGAAGGTCTGGAAGGTGTTGCAGATGTACAGATATCCGGACAGCAGGTCCAGGAAGTGCAGATGTCCTTTGATGAGGAAGCTCTTGCTGAAAGAGGCATGGATCAGGAAACTGTGCAGAATATCATCCAAGGGTCGAACGTGACGTTCCCGCTGGGGCTTTATAACTTTGATGATACACAGAAGTCTGTCATGATTGATGGCAATGTGTCTTCCCTTGAAGATTTGAAACAGCTTGAAATTCCTGCGATCCCATCCCAGAGTGATTCGTCCTCTGCTCAAAGTCAGCAGGCGGCAGGAGCAGCGCAGGGGCAGCAGGGCGATGCCGCTGCAGCTCAGCAAGGGGCAGCCGATGCTCAGGCACAGCAGGCCGAGGGGGTTCCAACTGTTCAGCTTCAGGACATTGCGGATCTTGAGATTGTTGGACAGACGGAATCGATTTCAAGAACCAATGGGGAGGAATCCATCTCCATTCAAATTGTAAAATCACAGGAAGCAAACACCGTGGACGTGGTGAATCTTGTGAAGGAAACGACCGAAGATCTTGAAAGTGATTTAGATGGTCTTGAGTTTATCTATTCCTTTGACCAGGGAGAACCGATTGAAGAATCTGTAAGTACGATGCTGAACAAAGCGTTGTTCGGCGGATTGTTCGCTATTCTTGTCATTCTGTTGTTCCTCCGTAACTTTAGAACAACACTGATTTCTGTTGTGTCCATTCCATTATCACTGCTGATCGCGATTCTTATATTGAATCAGATGGACATTACCTTGAACATTATGACGCTCGGAGCCATGACTGTGGCTATCGGCCGGGTTGTGGATGATTCCATTGTTGTGGTGGAGAACATCTACAGGCGGATGGCGCTTAAAGACGAAGAACTTGAAGGGAAGGCTTTAGTTCGAGCGGCTACGAAAGAAATGTTTATGCCGATTCTTTCTTCAACCATTGTAACGATAGCGGTATTCCTTCCGCTTGGATTAGTTGAAGGTGTCGTCGGTCAGGTATTCCTGCCGTTTGCGTTAACGGTCGTCTTTGCACTCCTTGCTTCCTTAGTGGTCGCTGTTACGATCGTACCGATGATGTCTCATTCCCTTCTTACGAAAGAAAGAGCTCAAAAGGGACACCAGGAAGGCCCGGGTAAAATTGCGAAATGGTACCGCTCAGTATTAAACCGTGTGTTAAACCATAAGATTATTACTTCTCTAGTAGCTGTAGCTATTCTCGTTGGAAGTATCGCTCTTATCCCTCTTGTAGGGGTCAGCTTCCTTCCTTCAGAAGAACAGAAGATGGTCATGCCGACGTACAGCCCGGCACCGGGTCAGACGATTGAAGATGTTGAAGAGATTGCTTCCGAAGCCCATGAATACTTTGACGGGCGGGACAATGTGCAGACGATTCAATATTCTGTCGGTGGAGAAAATCCGATGAGCCCGGGAGCATCCAATCAGGCAGCCTTTTTCGTTGAATATGACAGCGAAACAGAAAACTTTGAATCAGAAAAAGAGCAGGTGCTCGAAGACTTGAAAGCGATGACGGATGAAGGGGAATGGGCAAGTCAGGACTTCTCCTCCACAGGGTCCAGCAATGAAATTGAAGTTCAAGTCTTTGGTGACAATACGGATGAAATCAAGCCATATGTAGAAGAAGTACAAACACTGCTCGAAGATCAGGATGAATTGAAAGACGCTTCCTCCTCTCTTTCCGAATCGTATGAGGAATATACACTGGTTGCCGACCAGGAAAAAATGAGCCAGCTCGGTTTGACAGCGGGTCAATTGGGAATGGAGCTCAGTTCCAATGGTGAACGTACAGAAATCACCACCATTCAGGAAGATGGAGAAGAACTTCAGGTGTACCTGGAAGTAGAGCAGGACAATTACAGTAATATTGATGATTTAACCGATAAGGAAATCCAGTCACCACTAGGTACATCTGTACCGATCAGTGAAGTCGTAGAAGTTGAAGAAGGCACGACTGAAGATACGATCAGCCGCCGGAACGGCCAGGTGTATGCAAGTGTCAGTGCCAAGACGACAACGGATGATATCGGATCTGTATCTGCAAGTGTTCAGGAAGAGCTGGATCAGATTGATCACCCGGCTTCCATTGACCTATCCATCGGTGGTGTGACGGAGGATATTAACGAGTCCTTCAGTCAGCTTGGATTAGCCATGCTGGCAGCCATCGCCATTGTGTATGTTGTGCTGGTCATCTTCTTTGAAGGTGCACTCGCGCCATTTGCGATCCTGTTTTCTCTTCCGTTTACGATCATCGGAGCAGTAGTCGGCTTACTGATTGGCGGAGAAACGTTAAGTATCTCGGCTATGATCGGGGCTCTTATGCTCATTGGTATCGTCGTAACGAACGGTATTGTATTGATTGACCGAGTCATTCAAAGAGAAAAAGATGGCTTCTCTACGCGTGAAGCGCTGCTTGACGCAGGAATGACACGTATCCGCCCAATATTGATGACAGCTCTGGCAACAATCGGAGCACTGCTTCCATTAGCCCTCGGCTTTGAAGGCGGCTCGATCATCAGTAAAGGACTGGGGATTACTGTCATCGGTGGTCTTGCAAGTTCCACATTGTTAACACTGCTGATTGTACCGGTTGTGTATGAGATGCTCAGTAAAATTGGTAAAAAGAAAAAAGCATAAAGGATTGTAATGAGGAAGACTCCACGGGGAATCGTGGAGTCTTCTTTTATGATTTAAATCGGAAAAAATCATCTTCTTTCCACCGGCAGCGTCATGCAGCGGATGCCTCCGCCGCCATTTTCCAATTCGTCCACATCGATACGGATGATGTTTTTCTTTTTCAACTTTTCATGATGAAGCACTTTCTTATGGGCTTTCGTACTTACCAGCAGAGTGTCCGGGTTCAGATTCAGAAAATTAATATCGGCTACGGTGTGCGTTATCTCATCTGTCCAAAAAATGTCATATCCGTGACGAGGAATGAAGTCGTCCATCATCATATAGGATCTCTCTTTAGCTGTGAAAACGTGAACGGGGAAGTACTTCATATAACTTTTGGCGATAAGAAGATCGTGGGCCGCTACATTACAGTTCATATCCATGTGCATCGTATCCCCCCGTCTTGGAAGATCGATGACACCCACTTCAGAAAACCCTTCCTCCCATAGGCGCGGAAGCAGCTTCAGGACACTTTCAAAGCTCGTCCGAAGTCCTGTGTTAATAAAAACCGCCTCTTTACTTAGAACGAGGACATCACCAAACTCAAGAGCGTTGGTCTCATTATTGGCTTGAAGTGAGAAACGGTCTTCAGGGAACCAGTTTTCAAAAAGTTTGTGGGCATACAGGTATTCCGGTCTTCTCATGGATATGCCGGCTTCACCGGGAACGACGAGCGTACCAAAAACACAGGCGAGATCCCTTGCAAAAACCCGATTGATCAATCGGGCATGAAAGGCTTGATCAGGCTCAGGGAGATGGCCGGAATAATCAATGACCTCCACACCTTCCCGAGTCATGGCTTCTGTCATCTCTTGAAAAGCCGCAGCCGTTTTCTCAGGGTTCACCGGCTTTTCCCACTGCACATCATCGGCTGCTGCCTGGGTGGGAATCCTGGTCGTAGAAGGTGAACACATAATCACTTTTTTTAATTCGTCATATTCATTACAACAAAAGGGGTGTATGAGCATCATGATCACGTTCCTTCCTCATTCATTCCTTATTACTTTTTCCGAAATGGTGAAAGACATTCCCGGAACGATTTACATAAAACCTCCGCTTCACATCAAACTAGATATAAAGGAGGGAAGCGGCTGTGAAGAAGGAAAGTACCCAGGGAACACTAACATGGTGGCAGATGTCGTTTATAGGAATTGGATGCATTATTGGAACAGGTTTTTTTCTAGGTTCCAGCATAGCCATCTCGAAAGCAGGCCCTCCCGTTATTTTCGTCTACCTTGCGGCTGGTACCGGAACGTATATCGTTTTCCGCTGCCTTGCTGCCCTGACGGCGGCACACCCTGAAAAAGGATCGTTTCGTACGTACGCCAAACAGGCCTTCGGATCATGGGCGGGGTTCAGCAACGGGTGGGTGTACTGGTCGTGTGAAATGTTGATTATGGGCAGTCAGCTCACAGCTCTGGCCATCTTTGCCCAATTTTGGTTTCCGAAGCTTCCGTTATGGGTGTTTGCTCTTGTGTTCGCCCTTTTAGGTCTCCTTGTCATCTGGCTTGGTGTGCGCAAGGTGGAGCAGATGGAAAACATGTTCGGAATCATTAAAATATCCGCTGTTCTCATGTTTATTATCATTGCCGCTTTAGCCTTGACCGGAGTGATTGACCGTTCGGCTGGTACCGCCGATGCGGCCGGTGTATTCCATAATTTTTTTGAAAAAGGCTGGACCGGTTTGTGGGTGGCCCTGCTTTATGCGTTTTACGCTTTTGGGGGGATTGAAGTGATGGGATTGATGGCGGGGGAGTTGAAAGATCCAAAGGATGCCCCTAAATCAGGCACGTTGATGCTCATCGTATTAACCGTGGTGTATATGGCGGCTTTTTACTTCGTGGTTACGTTGACGTCGATTGAAAAAATAACGACCGATGAAAGTCCGTTTCTAACCGCTCTTACCGGCTATTCACTCCCCTTGGTACCGCATGTTTTCAACGCTGTCCTTATTATTGCCGGCTTTTCCACGATGGCAGCTTCTCTGTATGCGGTCACTACAATGATCATGGCTTTAAGTGAAGAAGGGGATGCACCTGGTATCTTCATCCAGAAGGAAGAAGGAAAGGTATCTAAACCAGCTTTCGTTCTTACAATTTTTGTTGTCGTCCTGTCCATTATTCTGGCTGTTCTATTACCGGACAGGCTGTTCGAATACGTGACGACAGCAGCGGGTTTGATGCTTTTATATAACTGGGCGTTTATCCTGCTTTCCTACCGTAAACTCATGGGAAAAGGGTTCAGGGATGGTTTGTTCGTGTGGACGGGACTGCTGTTTTTAGGTCTGGCCGTGAGTGGAACACTGATGGATTCTATGACAAGGATCGGTTTTTTTGTAAGCCTTGCTTTTTTAGCCGTCATTGCCCTTGCGACGTGGATCAAATTGAAGAAAGCCCCTGAATCAGGGGCGTAGGCTCCTGGTTTTAGCCAGGAAAGGACATTGGGGTAAAGAAGTATCATCATCACGTAGAAAATACTGTTCCCATTCATGGTTATCTTCCTGACCATACCATTTTAAGGCTGGATGGGCGGGAAGGTCGTCGTAGTCAACGAGTCGCTTCCGGATGACATTTTTAAGGCGTCGTCCGTAAGTGGTCGAATCATTGATATCTTCAAACACCCATCTTGGCTGAAAAGCAAGCAGCAAGGAAGGAAAACACCGGCTGTTTCTTTTTGTATGGGCGGGAGTGGCACAAAAGGCGAAATAAGGCTCTCCGTGAAAACAGAATTCCCAGGAAGGATCTTCGGGATCCTGCGAAATATCCTCGGGCCATTCTTTCTCGTCAAGAGCATGGGTTTGATTGAGCAGGGTCCAGAACACCTTCTCGTAATCCTTGATTTCAAGCTGATCTTTCAACAGCGCCCTTGTGTCACAGAAAACGACAAGGGATGTATAGCTGCCTGTCTGCCGGGAAACTTCGCCGTAGCTTTTCAGGAGTTTCCCCAGTTGCTCAGAAGCGGAAGAACTACGTGGGTCTTCTAGAAAACCAAAACGCAGCATCCCGTTGGTGTACCCCTGGATGCCCGGGACGCAGGGGTAGGCATGGTCCCTGCTTGTCAACATGTCACCAAACGCGGTAAAGGAACGCTCCTGCCAGGTTTCCAGTGCAGTCTTCGGGTTTTCTATCTCTTCTTTTGTGTAAAGCATCAAAATCTCCCTCCTGTAGTTACATCCATATCCTATGGAGGAGGGAGAGAATGGGTGACTGTCTATCCCATCAACATCTGTACAGCCTGAACACCGAAGTAAAGACCGAATCCTATTAAAATGATCCCTGAAAGGATTGAGATGGAAGAAAGAAGGCGGGTGGTCAGCCATTTTCGTGCTCCCGAAGCGGCCGAGGCCATCGTGATATCCCAGATCATGATACCGATAAAGATCCCTCCACTATAAATAAGGAGCTGGGTCTCCTCGTACTTGGAGGATATTTCTGCGAGGATGGAGCCGTAAATGCCAACCCAGAATAAAATGTTCAAGGGATTGGATAAAGCCATGAAAAAGCCTGTCCGGAATGATCTCCCCCGGGAGCCTTTTGAAGGGGCAGACCGTTGGGCAGCCGTATTCTTCGCTCCTGCGATACTTTCTACACCTGTATAAATAAGGACAAAAGCGCCGAACGACCACAAAAAGGTTTTGATGAGCGGAATCTGTACGTAATCAGTGAGACCAAAATAAATGAGCAGCATAAACAATCCGTCTGCAGCCATGGCTCCGACGCCGACGAGCCAGGCATGAAAGAATCCATAGCGGATACCTTTATCCAATTGAGCCGCATTGATAGGACCGACGGGGGCGGATAACGACAGGCCCAGCAGAATATAACTAAAAAACATAAATGCCTCCTTGTATGTAGAACTTGTCTCTATACTACATAAATATGAACATTGTGGAAGGACCTTGACTGAAAATCGATGATGGATAGAAAAACAGGCCGCCGGATCGGCCGCCTGTTTTTCTGTTAATGGGGCATGTTTCCGTCAGGCACCGTTGTGTAGCTTTGCAGCATCAGGTTCATATCCTGCTGCTGAAGCTGAGGTACCTGGTAATAGCCGTGTTTGTTTTGATAAAGGAAAACCTCATAGCTCATCTCAATAAAATTCGGTACACTGTCTGCGATGACGCGCCGGAGAACCGGGTTGGTCATTTCCAGGGCGGTCATAGCCAGAAGTGTGGCAAGTCCCTTTGTCTGTCCAAGCATATAGGCAGACAGACCTTTGTCCGCCAGCTCGCTGACGGACTGGTTCGGTTTTTTCGGCTGACCAGGCTTCACGCCGTAAACCACTTCATTGCTCTGCTGCATTTTATACTGCTGCGTCGCCTGTGCAGGGTCCTGGCCACTACTGAAACTCTGGACAATTGTATTATACATCTGGGTGACAAAAGCGTGCTGACGCTGTTGAATGGATTGGAGTTCCGGGTCCTGAATATGCTGACTGTACATTTGATACTGGTCGAGCAGGTTGATTAAGCCTGCAATGACCTCATGGGCATCAAAAAGTTCATGACCGCCGTGATTCGGGTTCATGTGAGTCGTCGGCATCTGCGCCCCCTGCTGCTGATTCATATTTTGTTGTTTCATCCTTATTCCTCCTCGTAGCTTCGTACATCTTAAGGTTGCCCGGATCTTCTCTCCTCATGTATTTCAAAAGATGGAATGTAACAAGGGATTTCCCCCCCTGACTGCCTTCATTACTATTTCATTACGGGGAGTGTGAGGTCGTGGATTTTGAAGGAAATCGTGATACAATAAAGACAGAATATAAACAAGGGAGACCGACAGAATGAAGCCACTTATGAGAAGGATATTTGTCGTACTTATTTCTGTATTAACACTCGGTCTGTACGTGCCGCCGGCCCATGTGGATACAGAAGCCGCTGAAAAGAAGGAGATCACGGACGCCGGTCACCTGAATGAACATTCCGTGGCGGAGGATGACCAGCAGATTCTGCCGGATGTTCTTACAGAAGACGAAGAAGATCCTTTCCGTTCAATAACGGAAGAGGCCTTTGCCCGGACAGAGGCCAAAATGGGACCGAGGATTATGGGAAAAGTGGACGATGAGTTGTCGGAAGTGATTTTTCCTGAAATGGAAAACGTCATGGTCGACCTCTTATCCAACACGGACGAAGCGCACGTTCCCTATATGAAAATCACAGAAGACCCTGCCCCTGGATATGGGGAGAGAATGTTCAATTTATATAATGGACACACGGATGAAGAAATTGCCCGCTTCCATGTGCGGAGAGATAAACGTCCCGGGGAAGGGTACTGGTTCAATTTCCATTACCATTTAAAAGAAGACGCGTATACGAAACACCATGAAATCGGCGAGATCTACTGGGAGAAGAACACTCCTCCAAAGTGGATGTCCTGAACAGAAGACAGTCATCTAAGACTGTCTTTTTTGTTGTCCGGTTTTACGTAGTTACTAAGAGGTAAGTAGGTTACTGAAAAGTACCTTCTTGTCACAGGAGAATTTACTAATTATCATAAGTGACAAAGACTTGGATAAAAAAGGAGAGGGAAATCATGAAAGCATTGCTTTTACATGAAAAGCGTGATTGGCAGGAAATGCAGGTAGAGGAAATCGAAAAACCAACAGCAGGAAAAGGCGGAATTGTCGTGGAGGTGCATGCGGCAGGATTGAATCCTGTGGATTACAAAACTGCAGGTAATGGGAATCCCAGCTGGGAGTACCCTCATATCCTTGGTCTTGATGTAGCCGGGGGCGTTACAGAAACCGCTTCGGATGTCTCTTCGTTTAAGTTAGGAGATCGTGTCGTTTACCACGGGGACTTAACTAAGAAAGGTGGATTTGCAGAATATGCAGTCATTCCGGCTCATACAGCATCAAAAATCCCTGACGAAGTAAGCTTTACCGAAGCGGCTGCTCTTCCTACGGCAGGATATACAGCTTATCAAGCCATTCACCGTAAGCTTCCACTGGATCAGGTTCAAACGATCCTCATCCACGCTGGTGCCGGCGGGGTAGGCGGATTTGGTATCCAGCTGGCTAAAGCGGCCGGAAAAACGGTCTTAACGACAGCTTCCTCTTCCAACCATGACTATGTATTATCCCTGGGGGCGGATTATGCCATCGACTACAGAAATGAAGATGTGTATGAGAAAGTCATGGAAATTACCGATGGCCGGGGGGTTGATGCTGTTGTCGATGCAGTGAGCAGCGAAAATGCAACAGCCTCTCTCGATTATATTGCGTTTATGGGACATCTTGTTTACATTGCAGGAGCTCCTGACTTTAAAAAGGTCCAACCATTCACAACGGTCGTCTCTTATCATGAAATTGCTCTGGCGGCCGCCCATAAGGCAGATTTCCAATCCCAGAAAGATCTTGCCGTAATCGGTGATGACCTGCTGAAACTGGTGAAAGAGGGGAAAGTTTCTCCACTTGTGGAGGAAACCATTTCGCTTGAAGAAGTACCGGAGGCCCTCGTCCGGCTTTCAGAACGGCATGTGAAAGGCAAGATAGTAGCTGTATTGAAATAAAAGAAAGCCTGCGCGGATACCGCGCAGGCTTTTCGTTATTCTTTATCTTCACCAATAATGCGGACCTCACGCTCGAGGTCTACACCAAACTTCTCTTTGACAGTTTTCTGTACATGCTCGATCAGTGAAATGTAGTCAGTAGTCGAGGCATTATCCTTGTTCACAATAAAGCCGGCGTGTTTGGTGGAAACTTCCGCTCCGCCGATACTCGTTCCCTGCAGGTTGCTGTCCTGAATCAATTTTCCTGCGAAATATCCAGGCGGTCGCTTGAATACACTGCCGCAGGAAGGGTACTCCAGCGGCTGTTTGGATTCTCTTTTGAAGGTCAGGTCATCCATAATTTCTTTAATTTCCTGACGGGTTCCCGGGGTCAGGCGGAAACAAGCCTCCACAACAATATCGCCGCGATCAGGGATATTACTGGTACGGTAATCAAGATCGAGATCGGAAGCCATACGCTTGACGAGTCTGCCTTCTTTGTCGACCACATAAGCGTGGTCAAGAACATCTTTGATTTCTCCGCCATAGGCACCAGCGTTCATATACAACGCGCCCCCTACAGTCCCGGGAATGCCACAGGCGAATTCCAGTCCGGCTAACTGTTTTTCAAGAGCAAAACGGGAAGCATCGATGATTCGTGCTCCACTTTGAGCCGTCACCATTTCCTCGTCTGCATTGATGGAGTTCAAGTGTTTTAAGTTGATGACGATCCCGCGGATTCCCCCGTCCTTAATGATAAGGTTGGATCCATTGCCAAGGAGTGTAAAGGGGATTTCATCCTCGTTGGACAGCTTGACGACATTTTGAATTTCCTTATAAGACGTCGGTGTGATAAAAAAGTCCGCTCGGCCGCCCAGTTTCGTGTAGAGGTGGTCTTTTAATGGTTCATCGACTTTGACGTTTTCCTCTTTGACAAGGTTTAACAGTTTATTATAAATCATGTGTTTTTTTTCCATAAACATCCGTCCTATTTTTTGGTTTCCTCTAAGCAGTTACGTACATCATGTAGATTCAGCCCGGCTTGTTTGTAACAGTTTATGATACGTGCGCCGGTAGAGTGCGTTTTCCATTTTTCACAATCACGTTTATTATTTTATCACAAAACAAAAGGAACATTGAGTAGGAATTTCTTCATGGAGACCATGGATACAGGATAAAGGACCGGCATTTGTAAAACCTAAGTCTATAGGAGGTGTAGGAAATGGCACTTGACGTCCGTTGTGAGGTTAAAAACTGTGTATATAATAAGAATGGCTCGGCTTGTGGTGCTGATGAAATTTTCGTCGTGAGCCATAAGGGAACAAAAGCTTCGAACAGTGAAGAAACCGACTGCAAAACGTTTAAACCGGCAAATGTGTAACTTCCTATAGAACCAGGCCTGTGATCCTGCAGGCCTTTTTTTCTTATTTTTCCCGTTAAGAAAACGCTTAAATTAAACGGAAGGTTCATTATATTCAGAAAAGTCATTGCCAAGAGCCCCTCTTGTTAGTATCATCATGATAAGTTGTTTCCCAACGACAGAATAGATAAAAAGCAATGAGAGGTGTAAGGGATGGACAAGACTAAAAAAGATTTGAGAATCAGAAGTAAAGTCATCAGTGAGGGTGTCAACCGGGTCCCGAACCGTTCGATGTTGAGAGCTGTTGGGTTTAAGGATGAGGATTTTAAAAAGCCGATGATCGGCATCGCCAGCACATGGAGTGAAGTAACCCCATGTAATGTACATATTGATAAACTGGCTGAGCAGGCCAAGGGTGGAGCTTCAGACAATGGCGGAGCCCCTATGATTTTTAATACCATTACAGTAGCTGACGGCATTGCAATGGGGCATGAAGGAATGTTTTATTCCCTTCCAAGCCGTGAAGTCATTGCGGATTCCATCGAAACCGTTACAAATGCGGAGCGTCTTGATGGCATTGTAGCGATCGGAGGCTGTGATAAAACAACACCTGGATGCCTGATCTCACTCGGCCGCCTGAACGTTCCATCGGTCTATGTTTATGGAGGTACCATCCAGCCGGGTAAACTGGATGGAGAAGATATTGACATTGTTTCCTCTTTTGAAGCGGTTGGTCAGTATCATGAAGGCAGTATTGATGAGGAACAGCTGCACAGAGTGGAATGCCACGCCTGTCCAGGCGCCGGTGCGTGTGGAGGAATGTACACAGCCAATACGATGGCATCTGCGGTAGAGGCTCTTGGAATGAGTATCCCTGGATCTTCCTCTACGCCTGCCGTTCATGACTATAAGGAAAACGAATGCCGCCAGGCAGGAGAGCTTGTTGTTGAACTGCTTGAGAAAGAAATCTATCCTCGTGATATCATGACAAAAGAAGCGTTCGAAAATGCGATTACGGTTGTCATGGCCCTTGGAGGTTCGACCAATGCGTTCCTCCACCTTCTGGCTATGGCACATTCAGCAGGTGTCGATCTTGATCTGGATGACTTTGAGCGCATCCGTCAGGAAGTTCCTCACATTGCCGACATGAAGCCGAGCGGGAAATATGTGATGCAGGACCTGTATGAAAGCGGCGGTGTGCCCGCAGTTATGAAGCTGCTATTGGAAGAAGGCCTGCTTCACGGAGACTGCTTGACGGTTACCGGGAAAACAGTAGCGGAAAACCTGGCAGAAGTTCCATCATTGAAAGAAGGCCAGAAAGTTATTGTTCCGTTTGATAAGCCGATCAAGCCGAAAGGTCCTCTTGTCGTTTTGAAAGGGAATTTGGCTCCGGAGGGCGCTGTAGCCAAAATGTCTGGTCAGAAGATCAGCCGTTTTGAAGGTCCTGCTAAAGTGTATAACAGTGAAGAAGAAGCAACGAATGCCATCGTTGGTGATGACGTACAGGAAGGCGATGTCGTTGTCATCCGTAATGTAGGTCCGAAAGGGGGACCTGGTATGCCGGAGATGCTTTCCATAACGGCTATGATTGTAGGGAAAGGCCTGGGAGGAAAAGTGGCCTTGATTACCGACGGTCGTTTCTCAGGGGGCTCCCACGGGTTCGTCATCGGCCACGTCGCTCCAGAAGCCTTTGTCGGTGGACCGATCGGCCTTCTGGAAACCGGAGATACCATCACTATAGATAGTGATACCCAGCAGATCAATTTTGATGTCAGTGATGAAGAATACGAACGACGTAAGCAGGCATGGGTAAAACCTGAACCGAAGCATAAAACAGGTGTCCTGGCTAAATATGCCCGGCTTGTATCTTCCTCTGCCAAAGGGGCTGTTACTGACCTGGATTTAGACAATTAACATCCCATCCCACTCTCTCAGAGAGTGGGATTCTTTGATCCATCAGGATAAGGAACTCGACATGTATAATGAGCAGAGCATCAAAATACATAAAGGTAAGGGGAGTGAAGGATGAAAATAGTATGGATCAGACATGGAAGTACAGCATGGAATAAAGAAAAACGGGCTCAGGGCGGCTCGGATATCCCGTTGGATGACGAAGGGAATGAGCAGGCAGCCCTTCTTTCCGCACGGCTTGGGAAAGAGAACTGGGATGTGTTGTACAGCAGCCCGTTGAAGAGAGCCGTCCAGACAGCCCGGGTCGCTGCACACGAGCTGGATGTTGCTGTTCATCTGGATGAACGTCTGCAGGAAGTCGGAGGCGGACAAATCGAAGGGACGACAGAAGCAGAAAGAATTGAAAAATGGGGGGAGGGGTGGCGTGACCTTGATCTGGGAAGAGAATCGGAAGAAGACGTGCTCAAGCGCTGTCGATCTTTCATCGCTGATCTGAGGGCAGAGCATCAAGGGAAACAGATATTAGTAGTAAGTCACGGCGGCATCATCAGCCAAATGCTGCACATGCTGGATCCGTCCCATGTAAACGAAGAAACAATGAAAAACACGTCCATATCAGAAGTGGTGCTTCGTGACAACCAATGGTCGTGTGAACGTTTCAACTGTACAAGGCACTTGGATATGTAACGAAAAGAGTATGTGTGGACACTCATGGTGAGAAGGGATTGAACCGGCTGACGAGATCGTACTCGTCAGCCGGTTTTTTATTTTTTCGTATAGTTCAAATCCCAAGTAATTCCGTAGTAGTCTCTCACTTTAGCGAACGTGGCCCCCCAGAACGTATCCTGCAGTTCCATGATGACCGTCCCTTTGTCTTTCAATCGGTTGTAAATCATGTCAATCTCTTCCGGACTGTCCATTTCCAAAGCCATCGATATGTTATTTCCCACTTCAACCTGTTGATCGAGAAAAGAGTCAGAGACCATGAAAAGAAGAGGCCCTTTTTTAAAACGGGCATGCATGAGACGGTCATCCATTTCAGGTGGCGTTTCAAAATCGGCCTCTCCAAACGTCTGCTTGTCTGTAATCTCACCTTCGAATATTTCTTTGTAATCATTCAATGCTTCTTCCGCCTGACCATTAAAAGTAAAATACGGGGTAGCCTGATGTTTCATTGTGAACACTCCTTTTCTATTTGAGTCTAGGAACAGTATAACGGTTCCCTTCTGACAAAACAAGAACATTTGTTCTTGTTTTAAACTGTAATAGTACAGGTCATTCAATAAGAAACGGATACCGCTTACAAAGGAAGTATAGCATGCTCCGTATTCCGACGCAGGAAGTAAATATATATTTTACAACCCTTTAAAATCTCGTATAATGGCGGTTTACATAGGCTGAGACACAAATATAAAAAATTTTCAAAAAACGGTTGCAATTTCCTGCCTGCCAAAGTAAACTGTACCATAACAGATAAACAAAATAATTTCTGTTATAACAAAGGAGGAGAAATAATGAATCATCCGAAAACTGTTTCCATCCCATGTCCGCAATGTGGTTCTGAAGTTGAAAATCATCATTACACGTATATGTTGGAATGTGATCACTGTCTATCTAAAAGAGAAGAATAATTTTTGCAGCATCTGTTATATATCAGATTGTTAATTTAGTTTTTATTATGCAACAGAAAGATGGTTGAAAGGGGATGGAGAAATGAACGAACGTGTTGAAAAACTGAAAAAAAGCTGGAAAGAGGATAAGCGGTGGAATGGCATTGAAAGACCTTACGAAGCGGAAGAAGTCATTCGATTAAGAGGTTCGATTGACATCACACATACGTTGGCAGAGAGCGGTGCCCGTAAACTTTGGAACCTTCTTCATGAGGAAGAGTATGTGCATGCGCTGGGAGCTTTAACGGGAAATCAAGCGATGCAGCAGGTGAAAGCCGGGTTGAAGGCTATATACTTAAGTGGATGGCAGGTCGCTGCCGATGCGAACCTTTCGGGGCAGATGTATCCGGATCAGAGCCTGTATCCTGCCAACAGCGTGCCCCAGGTCGTTAAGCGGATCAACCAGGCCCTCCAGAGAGCGGATCAGATTCATTATATGGAAGGCCGGGAGGAGATTGATTGGTTTGCGCCGATCGTTGCGGATGCGGAAGCAGGTTTTGGGGGAAAGCTGAATGTATTTGAGTTAATGAAAGGGATGATTGAGGCTGGAGCGGCCGGTGTCCATTTTGAGGATCAGCTGTCCTCAGAGAAAAAATGCGGGCACCTTGGTGGAAAGGTGCTGCTCCCGACGCAGACGGCTGTCCGTAATTTGATTTCCGCGAGGTTTGCCGCTGATGTGATGGGAGTGCCTGCCTTGATCATAGCCAGAACGGATGCCAACGCTGCTGATCTCATTACCAGTGATATTGATGATCAGGATGCGCCTTTCTTAACAGGGGAGAGGACTGCAGAAGGCTTTTATAAAACAACCGCCGGGCTGGATCAGGCCATTGCCAGAGGGCTTGCGTATGCTCCTTATGCTGATCTGGTCTGGTGTGAAACTTCCGAGCCGGATCTGGAAGAAGCGCGGCGTTTTGCTGAAGCCATTCATGAAAAGTTCCCTGGCAAACTGCTCGCCTACAATTGCTCTCCTTCGTTTAACTGGAAGAAGAAGCTGAACGATGAAACGATTGCCTCGTTCCAGAGGGAGCTCGCGGCTATGGGGTATAAATTCCAATTTGTCACTCTTGCCGGCTTCCATGCCTTGAATCACAGTATGTTTGAGCTGGCCCGCCAATACAAAACTCATGGAATGGCCGCCTATTCACAATTGCAGCAGGCAGAGTTTGCAAGTGAAACACATGGATACTCAGCTACGCGCCACCAGAGGGAAGTCGGGACAGGGTATTTTGATGAAGTGGCTCAAGTCATTACTGGAGGTACCTCCTCCACAACCGCTTTGAAAGGATCGACCGAGACGGAACAGTTTTCCCAGACGATCCGTTCTTAGTTAAGCGCCCGCCAATTTAATTGGCGGGTTTTTATGTGGGACGACGTACAAAATCCGTCCAATATAATAGGGTATGTTATCAAGCCTTTTCAGTGCTCTAAGAAACGGGAGTGATGACATGCCGGTAATTACAGGAAAAGAATACATTAAACGAGTAAATGCCCTGCAGTCCGAAGTATGGCTGCGCGGAAAACGGGTGGAAGGAAACATCTCCGAGCATGAAGCCTTTGAAGGAGTCATTAAAAGCCAGGCCGCCCTTTATGATTTACAGAATTCCCCATCCTTGGAAGAACAGATGGTGTATACGTCAGAAACGACGGGACACAAAATCGGTCTTTCCTATCTCATACCAAAAACACGGGCGGATTTAGAGAAACGAAGAACGATGATCCAGCATTGGGCCCGTTTCTCCGGAGGTGTGATGGGGAGAAGTCCTGATTACATGAATACGGTGCTCGCCTCCTTCGCCGCGTCCGTAGACGTGCTGGATAATGAGCCCGGATGTTTTCCTGACCGGCTGTTGTCTTTTTATGAATATGCGCGTGAGAATGATCTTTCCTTTACCCACACCTTCGTCAACCCCCAGACCAACCGCTCCAGTCTCGCCTTTCTGGAAAAAGATGTGACAAACGCAGCCGTTGTCGATCATACAGATGAGGGAATCATCATTGACGGGGCAAAGCTTCTGGCTACACAAGGAGGCATGACAGATGAACTTCTCGTGTTTTCAGCCCCCGGTGCACAGGACAGCTCACAGGCCTATGGTTTTTCCATTCCTAGTAATACGGCTGGTGTGTCTTTTGTCTGTCGGGAATCCTTTGCCCAAAATGGTTCGCGTTTTGATTATCCGCTGGCCTCTCAATTTGAAGAAATGGACACCATTGTCTTGTTTGACCATGTAGTTGTACCATGGGAGCGTGTCTTCCTCCATGAAAATCTCCGCGCTGCGACCAACCTTTATGTCCATGGTAAGTTTGTTCCTTTTACCCTTCATCAAATTACTTCCAGGCAGATTGTGAAGACAGAGTTCATCCTCGGTCTTGCTCAATCCATCGTAGAGATGATCAATATCAGTGATTATCAGCATGTACAGAGTAAAGTGGTGGAAATCATGAAAGGTCTGGAGACGATGAAGGCACTGGTGCTGAAGGCCGAGTTGGAAGGTGAAGTAGATGAAACGGGGGTTTTTGTTCCAAATAAAGTCCCTCTTTATATAGCGGTCAATCAATTTCAAGAGCTCTATCCGCGTTTCACAGAAATCATTCAGATTCTGGGCGCAAGTGGGATGATGACCATACCTGCAGAAGCAGATTTTCAAGGAGAACGGGGAGGGGATCTTGATCATTATCTCAGGGGAGCCGAAAAAGCAGGGAAGGAACGTGTCGCCTTATTCCGACTGGCGTGGGATATGACAATGAGCAGCTTTGGGGCTCGGCAGACATTGTATGAACGGTTCTTTTTCGGTGATCCTGTCCGCCTTTCCCAGACCATTTACCGGCTGTACGATGATACGGACATGGTAAGCTGGATCGAGCAGTGTATAAAAAAAGCTGACTAACAGTCAGCTTTTTTGGCTGTAGAAAAAGCCTGTGCTAACCAGTTATTGGTGTCCATTTGTCGTGGGAAGGGTCACGTTCCGCTTATCGGTGGATGAATGGGCACTCCCTCCGCTGACTTGGTCAGGAAGGTCGTCTGCCCAAGTGGATCTTCGGCCCGTGCTGTTCCCGCAGGCATCACCACCGAACGCCCCTCGTGCCGAAGTTAGAGTATAGAGGAGAGAGACTGTGCACGAAGCAGGTTCACAAATTTGCGCTATTGCCACATGCGTGGAAAAGAAAAAGGGCTGATGACGGCTTGCTGCCGGGATGTGAAAAAGATGGTCCTCCATCCAGCAAGGGTGAGCAGGGTGAAGGAGAGTCTTTTTCGATATTAAAGAGCTCCCAAGGAGCGGTGCCCCTTCCACTCCTGCTAAAAGCTCGGGCGCTCGTCCGCGGAAAGGGAAGGGGATTTGGCTCCTGGCGTAAGAAAGAAGAAAGCTTGTAAAGAGACCGGGGTTTCTCTACAAGCTGAGCTGACGAACAGCCGGATTTTACCTTTTAGCATTGCTTTTTTTGGCTTTCTGCTCGAGCTGGGAATCCGGCTGCTGATCAGCGGCATCCTCCGTTAACCCCTGCGGGTTGACGGAAGTTTTTCCTCTTCCTTTAAATGCATTGCTTTTTTTACTCATACTCTCCACCTCCTCTTCTGTAGGTTGTGACAGGTGGAGGTATTTCATCCTGAAAGGTTCTGGATGGAATGCTCCGTTCTGGATACGAGCATTCTAAAAGAGAAGGAGGGATGATGAATGAAAGGAAAACGTAAAACACCATCTTATGCTGAGGAGTTTTCTGCTGAGGGGTTAGCGGTAACGAGAGAGCAGGTGTCGGATACCCTTACAGAAGGTACGTACGATGCAAAAATC
This sequence comes from Halobacillus sp. ABH2_015, assembly GCF_056158945.1. Taxonomy (NCBI): domain Bacteria; kingdom Bacillati; phylum Bacillota; class Bacilli; order Caryophanales; family Bacillaceae; genus Halobacillus; species Halobacillus sp. ABH2_015. The sequence goes on along the minus strand of NZ_JBSWUG010000002.1, from coordinate 2,589,060 downwards.
GATCAGCAGAACGATGAAGGCCATAGGATCACAGACGATGGCATTGAAATCAGGAAGCCGGGAAAAAAGAAGAAGTAGAGACTTGATAAACAGCAGAAAAGGGAAGCGTTTCATACGCTTCCCTTTATTATGCTTTCATAAATCCTGGATGCAGCTGTTTGAATCGGTCCAGAGCGCTTTTGCTCTCATGGAAGGAACCTTCGTCTTTGCTGACCAGGCTTTGATCTATTTTAAACTCGTAATAATTGATGGCCAGGTCCAGGTCCATTTCGGTGAAGAGCAGACCTTGGTCGTAACAGTCATCCATATAAGGGATAGATAGGGAAAAAGGAGCGTCTTCATTTTTTTGAACTTCAACGAACCATCCCATCTGATCGACGTAAAGGGGGAGACCTGTGACATGCAGGATGTCTCCATGGGCAAAGCTCTTCACGTCCGCTTGGGCATCTTCAGAGGTTTCAGGACGATATTCAAAAGGTTCGACAACATAAAAAAATTGTTCCATGATCATGCTCCTTTCAACTGAGTAAACTCAGTATAGTTGATAATGATTATCACAGTCAAATAACAAGAGTTATTTTTACTTTAATTTTTAAAAAATTTGATATAATTATAAAAACAAAGGTTTTCGCAAAGGAGAATCTTTCTATGAATGTCCAAACCCTTGTGAAGGAAGTTGTGTTCCATGACTCCCAGATTATCAACATCCCCCCATCCTTCGAGCTGATTGGAAAGGGAAGGAGTGCTTCTGTTTTCCGCATAAGAGAAACAGGAATCGCTGTGAAAGTGTTTTATCCCGGTTATGAGAAGCTCGCCGAAGTGGAGGCCGGAGTGTATGAGAAGCTGGACAATCATGAATTTTTCCCGGCCTTTTATGGAAAAGGCGACGATTTCATCGTTATGGAATATGTGGAAGGGATCACATTTTATGATTGCCTTGTGAAAGGAATTCCGATTACGGAAGACATGATCAACCGGGTGGATGCGGCTCTTGCTTTCGCCTTTCAAATCGGATTGAATCCTTCAGATACACATTTGAAAAATATTATGCTGACACCAGATGGGCAGGTCAAAGTTATAGATGTCGTAAGGTTCACACAGGATTTTGAATGCCCGCAGTGGCAGGATTTGAAAAAAGCCTACCGTACGCTGTACCGGCGGAAGTTTGTGCCGAAAAAGTATCCGGTTTTCTTCATTGAATTCATTATCCGTCTGTACCGGAGAAAACTGCTGCCGATTTAAGTGGAGGAAAGGGTTTTGTCCACCCAGGTTCTGGGAAACGCTCTATAAATACCAGGAAAGGTGGAATGAATCGTGACAGAATATCGATTAAGTGATGTGGAAGTAGGAAAAAACTACAAGGCGAAAGAACTGGACAGTTTTGTTTCAACAACAGACGTCGTTGTTCTATCCAATAACGAATCCCAGCTTTTCACAGAACCTGAGCGGGAATATAAGGTTGTGGATGCTTTTGAAGGCTTCTTTGAACATTCATCCAATGATGGGGAGAAGTATTTCCGTAATAAGAAAACATACATTGTAGAAAAAGTATAAACGAAAAGACTGTCGATTGATCGACAGTCTTTTTTTTGCGGTCAAGTGGCAGCGGCCATCCAATGTGAACGTGACACGCTGCATGCGGCAGAACTTCTTTAATAGCGGAGTTTCATTAATATGGAAGTAATGGCATCATCTTTTTTTAATGTTTCCTGGTGTTTTTTAGTAATTTCCAAAAGGGCGACATCGTGATAGAAGAATTCAGTGAAAAACTTTACGAGAGGTTTGGAAAACGTATGCACCCCCTGGAATTGATCCCTTTCCATTCCAGCGAACAGCACTTCCCTTCCATCGACGATCAGGAGTTTATGCCGTTCTAGTCCTTGATGTTTTTCATCCGGGACAAGGGTGTGGGGATCCAGTTCTCCGACAGGAATTTCCCCGACAGATAACAATTCCACATGAATACCTTCTGCCTGCTTTCTTTCAAGGAGGTCCACGAACGGAGTCAGTTCATCGTTCCAGCCTGTCAGCAGTATTTCATTGGCAGCCTTCTCCATCAAATTTTCCATAAGGACGTGAATGCTGTGGTTATTCTTCAAGGTCCAGACGCGTTCATCAGCGTCTGGAATCTCTGATTTGTGATTTCGCAGTTGTTCAATGTGATCATCAAATTCAGCCGTCAGTTTTTTTATCGTCATTTCAATAGGAAGGGCTGTGTACATCTTCTTTTTTTCATGAAAAGACGTTAGGATCAATCCTTTTTCTTCGAGCCGCTGCAGGACTTCATACACTTTGGATTTAGGAACATGGGAAAATTTAACGACCGTTGCGGCATCCAGCGCCTGATCACTGGAGGACAGGACTTCATAGACTTGACTTTCATACTGGGTAAAACCGAAATTCTGTAACATGGGCTTCCTCTTTTCTTCTTATTGTCCTCAGGATACACGATGACCCCTTCGCGCGTAAATATTCCCTCTTGTCTTTCTAAGCCTATGTAGTTACCATTGTAGTGGTAACCAAAAGAAGAGAGGGTTCATGAGATGAATAAAAAAGTATACCTGCTGGCGCTCGTCGCTTTTGTCGTCGGAACTGTTGAGTTGATTATTGGTGGGATTCTGGACCTGGTCGCGGAAGATCTGAATGTCTCCCTTGGAAAAGCGGGACTTCTCATTTCTGTTTTTTCCTTAGTCTTCGCTGTATCCTCCCCGGTCCTTTTAACAGTGACGGCCCGCGTAGAACGAAAAAAATTGATGATGACCACCTTAGTGATATTCTTTGTCGGCAATCTGCTTGCCTTTTGGAGTCCTACTTATTCCATCATCATGGCAGCAAGAGTCCTGACTGCAGCAACAGGGTCACTTCTTGTAGTGCTGGCTGTAACAATGGCATCTTCAGTCGTTGACAAGAAGTACAGAGGTCGAGCGATCGGCACCATTTTCATGGGCATCTCCGGGTCGCTCGTGCTCGGTGTCCCCATCGGTCTGACGATAGGAAATGCGTTTGGATGGCGCGCTCCATTTCTACTCATCAGCATCCTGACACTCTTATCCATGGCAGCGGTCATGCTTCTACTTGAGAGCGTAGCCCCTAAACCTGTCTTATCCGTGAGGAGACAGCTTCAGACGTTGAAAAATAAGAAAATATGGAGTGCTCAAATGACCTCCTTTTTATTTTTAACCGGGCATTTGACCCTCTATGCTTATTTAACGCCTTATTTGAAAACGGTCATGGGAATGAACGGTACATGGGTCAGTGTGATTTATTTCGTATTTGGAACGGCAGCGGTGATCGGCGGGGGAATCGGAGGTGTGCTCTCTGATAAATTCGGCTCGGAAAAGAGTATCATCGGAATTATCCTTGTGTTTGCAGCAGCTATTTTTACGATTCCCTTCACGACATCTGTACTGCCGGTCTTCCTTGTTGTCCTCGTCGTTTGGAGTGCGCTCAGCTGGGCTGTAACACCTGCGCAGCAGAATTATTTGATTTCTTCAGCACCAGAATCGGCAGACATACAGCAGAGTTTAAATAATTCAGCTCTTCATTTCGGAATCGCTTTTGGATCATTGATTGGCGGTTTCGTCATAGAACAGGGGACGGTTTCTCTTAACCCGACAGTAGGTGGATTCTTTATTCTTGCAGCACTGCTGACGGCTGGCTTCTCTATCACTCGTAAAACCGAATCGAAGGAAGAAAAAGCAGCCTGACAAAAAAACAGGACATCTGAATGCAGATGTCCTGTTTTTTCGATTCGTTGCTTGTTACTGCTGTCCTTTTTTCATCGTTTGAGCGATTTGAACCGTCCGGGCGGCCTGATGCTTGGCAGCAGCTTCTACATCCTCGACCATGTTCCCTTCCTGATCGACAGAAACACTCGTTCCATATGGGTTCCCACCGGCACCGAAAATTACCGGGTCCGTGTATCCGGGAGCCGCAATGATTGCTCCCCAATGCATCATGGAGGTGTAGAGGGAAAGAAGAGTCGCTTCCTGACCGCCATGAGGGTTCTGGGCAGAAGTCATGCCGCTGACCACTTTATTAATCGTTCTGCCGTTTGCCCAGAGCCCTCCCTGCATATCGATGAACTGCTTCATTTGAGAAGGAAGGTTTCCGAAGCGCGTCGGCATACTGAAGATGATGACATCAGCCCATTCAATATCTTCAGATGTGGCGGTCGGGATATCCTTGATTTTTTCTACGGTCGCTTTCCATCCTTCGTTCGCTTCAATCACGGATTGAGGTGCGAGTTCATCCACCTTCAGCAATTTAACTTCAGCTCCGGCTTCTTCTGCTCCTTTGGCCGCCCATTGAGCCATTGTATAGTTGGTTCCACCCATTGTATAAAAAATCACAGCTGCTTTTACGTTTGACATATGCTCCCTCTCCTTTGGTTGATTATTGAATAACTTTTTCATAAATCCCATTTTGTTCACCTTCCTGCTGAATGACTTGCGCATCTTTTTATCCATACTCTCGAATTCGAGATATATGGGTAAAAATGTGTGGTTATTTATCTTGAATTCGAGATTAATTATATATCGAGTCTTCCGGGGTGTCAACACAAAAAGAAATGATTTTGGAAAAAGGGAAAAATTTTGGCTGGCATCCTTAAGAATAGGTACCTTGGAGCGGCGCATAATAAGATTGTTCCACATGTGAGGAGGCGATTGAGATGGGCAGAGATGAACATCACAAAGGAAAAGGGAAGCAGAAACGAAAGCTTCCGCAGACTCCTAAAAGTCAAAAACATGCGAACATCGATGTTGAGTTTTCTGAAGAACTGGCTGACAGGGAAGATAAGATCGCTCAAGAACGAGCGAAAGCGGCCGACCGCAGAGCTCATAAACGTATGTAAGAAAAACAACAGTCTTCAGGTTTCATCCTGGAGACTGTTTTTGTATATATTTTTTATACAGAATAAATTGTTTGAACTTAATTATGTTTATGGTATAATTCGAAATTGTGAGTGAAACGCATAAGAAATGGATGAATGTTTTAAAGGAGGCGTTCGTATGAAACAGTGGAAAAGATGGCTGCCCGTTTTTCTGATGGCCGGTTTGATCGTATTGACGGCCTGTGGAGAATCCACAGAGGAAAGCAGCACAGACGCAGGCAGTGATGGTGATAAAGGCACGATACATATTGGAATGAACAACTGGGCTGAGAATGTGGCTGTATCGAACATGTGGAAGCTTATTCTTGAAGATCAAGGATATTCGGTGGAGCTGGAACAGGTTGAAAAAGGGTTTCTATATGAAGCACTAGCGAGTGGTGACCTCGATATCGGAACAGAAATCTGGCTTCCGAATACAGACCAGCCTTTTTATGAAAAATATAAAGATGAGATCGATTGGCGCGAGACATGGTATGAGGGAACAGAACTTGGTTTGGCCGTTCCGTCTTATATGGAAGATATCAATACGGTCGAGGACCTGAAAAATACAGATCAGTTTTCCGACAATCAAATTGTAGGGATTTCTGCCGGAGCAAGCATTATGAATTTGACAGAGGAAGCCATTAAAGAATACGACTTGGACTATTCCCTGCTTTCTTCTGGAGAGCCGACAATGATTACAGAACTTAAAAATGCCATGGCTGATGAAGAGCCGATTGTAGCGACACTTTGGAAGCCGCACTGGGTCTTTGCAGAAATGGATGTGAAGATTCTGGAAGATACGAAAAATGTTTATGGGGATTCTGAAAATATTTCCTATGCAGCAAGACTTGGATTGAAAGAGGATCACCCTGAAGTGGTGAAGTGGTGGGACAGCTTCAAGCTTGATGACAATCAGCTTGGGAGTCTCATGGCTTCCATAAATGAAGCGGATTCTGAGGAAGAAGGTGCCCGCCAATGGCTGGATGAGCATCAGGATCTTGTAGATGAATGGACAAAAGAATAACTTTGAAACGATCTGCCCCTGGTGGATCTCCGAGCTGCCGATGATCCTATCGGCAGCTTTTCTTATATCCGGCATGAAGATCGGATTATGCCGGATATAAGAAAAGGACAGTCAGACCGAGGGGAGAAACAGAAATCTTCTCTTTGGCAGGTCCGGTTTTCCGTTAAAAAATTCAGTGCAGTTCCGCCGATTCGAGAAGGAAGCAGAAAAGCTTGGGTTCCCCAGGCATACCTGTGAATCCGCAGGAGCGTGGTTCCGGAGGCTGGAGCTCTCCTATCCTGTCGTTGAGATCTATGAAAAAGCCCGTTACGGAGGAATAAACCTCACCGAGCAGGAGTCAAAACAGTTCGCAGACCAGCTGGATGGATTGAAGAAGCAGCTTGCCTGTAGAAAAGAAGTTTAAGCGATCATCTTTCAGGAAACATAGACAATATAGCTAGTTGAACTATTGAAAGGAGTCGCTGAATTATGGATTTAAACAAAGAATTAGAGAAACTAGAGCATATTCACTTAGAAAAGCCACAAAAAGTATTTACGATGTATTTGAATACAGATCCATCCGACCCTGATCAACAAGGCGGCGAATGGAAAATCCATTTGAAGAATGGGTTGAACAACTTTGAGTCCTACCTTCAGGAAGATGGGGACTCAGATGAGAAAAGAAACTACTGGGCAGTGAAAGAAAAAGTTGAAACTTTCATAGAAGAAAACGAGCAGCATTTTGCAAAAAGTGTCGTATTGTTTGCTACAGGTGATGATACGGTCTGGTTTGCTGAAAGATTCCAGATGCCGGTTAAGACTGAATTCTACTGGGAGGAAGCTCCAGTGTTGGATCAGCTGAAGGAAATGCAGCAGAAATTCCCGAAAACCGGTGTCGTCCTGACTCAGAAAAACCAAATTAAGCTGCTGGATGCTGAACTGGGAACGTTGAAGGATACACAATTGTTTGAGCTTGACTTGAATACAGAGGATTGGCGCATGCACCAGGGTCCAGACAGAGCCCAGGCGTCCATGGGTTCAGGCGGAGCGAAGAATTCGAAGCAGGATCAATTTGAAGAGCGCTTCGAAGCCAACCGTTACCGCTGGTATAAGAGCGTAGCTCCAAAGATTGACCGCGCCGCTAAACAATATGGCTGGGAGCGCTTCTACCTCGTTGGTGACAAGGAAGAATTGAAAGACCTTCAGGACCATATGAATAAGGAAGCGGAAGACATGATTAACAAAAACCTTCTGGACCATGAAGAGATGCATGTGCTCGATGAGGTTGTCCAATAATTTATTAGAAAAGCACCGGGGAACCGGTGCTTTTTCATGTGTCATTTTATACATACCATCCAAACTGGATATGGACCGGCACAGGCCCGTTTAATCTTTCCATTATACAGATTTTCAGAGGCTATGGTAAAATAGTATACAGCGAAAATAAATGAGATTGGGGAAATGGACATGTTTGTTGTAGACTCCACTGTAGTGGTCCCGGAACACAAAGCTGATGATCTCATACAGATTTATCGGAATCGCTCCCGCCTCGTAGATGAAGCAGAGGGATTCTTATCTTTTCAGCTTCTCCAGAACGATCGGAAGCGGGGAGAGTTGACGGTTCACTTGGAGTGGGAATCTAAACAAGCTTATTTGAATTGGGCAAGAAGTGAGCAGTTCAAGAAAATTCATGAGCTTGAAAAACATTACCCTGACGAAGAGTTGAAGGGAATTGTTCCAATAGTGAAGAAGTATGAGGTGGTGGCAACATGAATAACACGGAACAGGCCCACCTTGTCCGGATCGTAACAGAAGAAATCTATGAAGCCTATCCCTATCTTTGGGAGAAATTCGGCCAGAATGGGAGAGACCGGACCGAAGAAGACAATCATCATCATTTGGACCATCTGGCTGCGGCTTACGAGATGAGAAGTGTAGACTTTTTTATGGACTATACGGACTGGCTCAACAACGTATTGACGTCCAGAAACGTGCCGACCGGACTGATTATTGATAATTTTCAGCGGCTCGTCCGCCTGCTGGATGGACAGTCTCTTGTGGATGAGGACGAGAAGCAGATGTTCATCGTCTATTTAGACCAGGCTCTCAAACGACTTCATACTCTGAACGAGAGGTGACTATTTTGGATCTGGATCATGAACAACTTGCTCAAGTTTTTTTGAGTGGAGATGAAGAGAAAGCATTGAACTACACGTATCGTCTCCTGGAGAACCATCCAAGGGCCTACGTGTTTGAAAATCTGATCACCCCGGCAATGTACCATGTGGGAAAGCTGTGGGAGAACAATGAAATATCGGTTGCGGATGAGCATCTGGCTACAGCCATATGTGATTTTGTTCTTTCAAAAATCGAGTCTGACCACCGGGCTCCTAAACGCCGTCAGCAGCAAAGTTATAAAGTCCTTCTCTTCGGAGTGGAAGAGGAGCAGCATTATATCGGGCTGAAAATGGTCGCCGACACTTTCAAAGAGCATGGCTGGCGCGTCCGTTATTTAGGGCCGGATCTTCCAATGGAACATTCCATGTTACAAATTAAAAAATTCCAGCCTGATGTAATAGGAATATCAGCGGCTTTGTCCTATCGTATTCCTGCCATAAAGAAATCCATAGAGGCCTTCACCCAGCTGGATTGGAAGCCGACCATCATGATCGGCGGCCGTCTTGCTTATAAGTTTGACTTGTCGGAGTTTGAATCCGAGAAGGTTATGGTAATTAAAAATATCGGACATCTGACGCATTGGTTCAAAGAAGGAAGGGAAGAATCCATCAATGAAACGAGTTGACCATTCTTTTCCTCTGCCCGTTTTTACAATCAACAAAAACTTCATCCTGCAATCTTATTCCAAGGAAGCAGAAGACAGCTTTGTCATCACGCAGAATTTCCTGGACTTATTTGATGAAGGCAGTCTTTCCAAGCTGAAAAAGTGGATCAATCCGGAAGTGAAAAAGGTAACATTGGAAGTCCAGCTGAAGCCTTTTGGAAACGCAAGGAACCCTGTAACGTGTGATCTGCACGTCAAATGGAGTAATGACCTTCATGCAGAAGTTCTGCTCATATTGAAGGATGACCAGATGGAGCGTGTCACCACGATGATGAATCAACTGCGCGCCCGCCTGAATGATACGAATTTTCAACTTCTTGAGGAAAAAGAAAAACTGGAGGAAGCGTTGGAGTTGAACAACCGTCTTTCGGCTCCTTTTATTACTCTTACAGAGGAAACGGCGTTGATCCCTTTGTTTGGTGATTTATCCCTGGATAAAATGGATGTCGTCGAAGAACCGCTGCTCCAACGTGTCAATCAAGGTGGTATTGAACGGGTGCTGCTGGATTTCACTGCCGTTGGAGATATTCCGAAAGATGGGGCTCAGGCTTTGAAAAGTCTGACCGCTTCTTTATTTTATATGGGAGCCGCTGTGGTCATTACAGGAGTACGGCCTGAACAGGTTCCAAAACTCCAGCATATCCGTTTTCCTATTGAAGTTTCTTATCTTCATTCTCTTCAGCAAGCCATTTACAAATACTGTGTGCAGTAAAGCGCTGCTTTCTGCTGATTTTCGGTTTATTCCCCTCTTCCAATGTGGAATAGGTAAAGTAAACGAGAAAATAGAAAGGGTGTTTTGTAATGGAAATGACGCTTGAAGTGAACGGTATGACATGTGAGCACTGCCAGAAAACGGTTAAAGATACAGTAGAAAAACTTGAAGGTGTGCACGGAGCAGAGGTTCATCTCGACAGTGGTAAGGTCAATGTGGTGTACGACGAAGCCTATGTCGGTAAAAATCTAATTAAAGAATCCATCCATGCCCAAGGGTATGAGGTCGTTGGATAAGGATAAAGGGCCTGGCTTTCCAGGCCTGTTCAGGCTGTCGGGAAGGATCCCGACAGCTTTTTTAATGGGATGCAGAGCAGGATAGGGAACCGGGATGATGGACGCAAGCCACCTTAATCACATACTTAACAATAAGAAAAGCCCGGGGCCCCGGGCTTTTTTTACTGCACTGTATAAGGAAGCTGTGATTGATAACCGGAAAATTTCTGATAGGCCTGGTCAAGCTTTTGGTTCTCTTCCTGCTCCAGAGCATACCATCCGTGTTTGAACATGAGGTTATACAGGTTTCTCTGACAGTCTTGTGTTTCCTTGAAGATGGTTGCCAGATCCTGATAAATCGCTTGGTTACTCGCCTCATTCAATGCTGTACTGTACGACGATGTCATGTACTTCTCCGTAGCCAGTAGATCGTTGACGAAATCCCGCTCATTCATCTGCGGTGTCTGTGGTACAGTCGTTTCAGGATTTTGAATTTTTTGTGGTTGGTTCGGATTCATAACGGCCCTCCTCAATTCGGTTTACTGGCCTGTGTATTCAGGTGCTCCAGTATTCTATTGTAGTGACGCTGGTGCATTTGGCCGGCTTCGTCCAACGCCGCCTGGATTTCAGGGGTTTGACAATTTTGAGCGAAAAAATGAGCTTTTTTACAAGCGTTTAAATTCCAGGAAAGCATGTCCGCAAGATATAGTTGATCTTTTATGGTCACAACATCAGGGGCCTGAGCCATCGGCTGTGCGCCCTGCATGGACCCAGTTGCCGGGTTCTGCTGCATGGAACTCCCTCCTTTATGTTTTCCCTGTTAGTATGGCTGTTTAAGGATGAAGTATAAATGAAAGATGGGTTTTATTTGTCGAATATCAGATGAAAATATTCACCCTTTATTAAGAAAAATGATAAGATAGAATCACAAACGTTTACATTTCTGAAAATTATAAAAAACACACCCACCACCAGTCAGGGGGCTTCATGATGGAAAAGGTGATGCGCAATTTCTTTCTTTTTTTATCGAAAAACCGTTTCTTTACAAAGCTTGCGAAAAAATATGGACTCCGTTTTGGTGCCGGTAAGTTTGTCGCTGGTGTTTCTGTACCTGATGCTGTGAGAACCATCCGGCTTTTGAATGACCAGGGTATGGCAGTCACGATTGACCACCTTGGAGAGTTCATTGACAGTGAGGTAGAAGCCAGAGAAGCAGCGGAAGGATGTATCGCCGCGATTGAAGCCATAGCAGAACATCATCTCGATTCACAACTTTCCCTTAAACTGACGTCCATGGGGCTGGATATTTCCGAATCGCTTGTGATGGAGAACATGAGGAAGATCCTTGATGCGGCAGAAAAAAATGATGTGTTTGTGACCATTGATATGGAAGATTACGAACGCTGCGGCAGAACCCTGGAGATTTTCAAGCAGTTGAGGGAGGAATATGATCATATCGGAACCGTCCTCCAGTCGTATTTGTACCGGACGGTTGAAGATATAGAATCGCTTGATGAGTATTCCCCGAACCTGAGACTTGTGAAAGGAGCCTATAAGGAATCTGCCAAAGTGGCCTTCCCGGATAAGAAAGACGTGGATGACAACTTAAAGAAAATTATCCGGATCCACTTGATGAACGGCCATTATACAGCAGTAGCTACACATGATGATGAAATGATCGAGTATACAAAGAAATTGGTGGAGAGTGAAGGCCTATCAAAAGATCAGTTTGAATTTCAAATGCTGTACGGGATTCGAGTGGAACGTCAGAAAGAATTGGTGGAGGAAGGGTATAAAATGCGTGTGTACGTACCTTATGGGAATGATTGGTATGGATACTTCATGCGTCGTCTCGCAGAACGGCCGGCAAACGTCGCTTTCGTGCTAAAAGGAGTATTTGGAAGATGAGGAAGGGCTGTCCCGCATGGTCTTTCCTTTTTTTAATCAAAACCGGCCGGACGCTCATACACTAACATAACGAAATGGACTTGGAAGAATTTTTAAGATTTATGGAGAAAAGGATTGCGAAATGTCTGAATATATTTTATATTAGACGTAGATACCGGTTTAGCACTATATTTTTTTGACCGTAAAATGAATGAGTATTCATTCAAAGAGATAGGGGGAGAAATGATGAAACAAAAAATTAAACGGGCTGCAGTTTTAGGCTCAGGGGTGATGGGGGCCGGCATTGCTGCCCACCTGGCCAACACAGGAATCCCTGTGCTGATGATGGACATTGCACCCCGGGAATTATCCGAGCAGGAAAAGAGTAAAGGGTTGACGGTTGAACACCCAGCGGTGCGGAATCGTATAGCCGTTGAGAATAAGAAAGCTCTCCTAAAGCAGAAGCCGTCTCCACTGACAAGTAAAAAAAATCTTGATTTGATTGAAACGGGCAACTTTACCGACGATATGAGCCGTCTGGGCGAGGTCGACTGGATTATAGAAGTCGTCGTCGAAAACCTGGATATCAAAAAGAAAGTACTTGCCCAGGTGGATCAATACCGTAAGCCCGGTTCGATCGTTAGCTCCAATACATCCGGCATCTCCATTGAGGCCATGTCCGCCGACTGCAGCGATGATTTTAAGAAGCATTTTCTCGGAACGCATTTCTTCAACCCGCCGCGATACTTGAAGCTTCTGGAAGTGATTCCGACGGCTGCGACAGATCCGGAAGTCCTCTCGTTTATGAAAACATTTGGAGAGGATGTGCTTGGTAAAGGTGTGGTGGAAGCCAAGGATACACCGAACTTTATTGCCAACCGTATCGGTACGTACGGCCTCCTCATCACCGTGCAGAAGATGCTTGAAAAAGGATACTCCGTCGGTGAGGTGGATTCTGTAACCGGCCCGTTGATCGGCCGTCCGAAAAGCGCAACCTTCCGTACGCTTGATGTTGTAGGCCTGGATACCTTTATCCATGTCGCCAACAATGTCTATGAACAGGTGGAAGGAGACGAGAAGAAAGCTTTTGAAGTTCCAGGTTTTATGACGGCGATGCTTGAAAAAGGATGGCTCGGATCGAAAAGCGGTCAAGGGTTCTTCCTGAAAAATAAAACAGCAGAAGGCAGTGAGATTCTTCAGTTGAATCCTGAAACGCTTGATTATGAGCCGCGTGGAAAATTAAAAACAAAAGCAACAGAGGCGGCCAAACAAGAGAAAGGGCTGCACCGCAAGCTCAAAACCCTCGTTCAGGCAGAAGGAGATCGTGCCGGTGACTTGATCTGGTCCATCATCAAACCGGTTCTGCTGTATTCAGGAGAATTGGCAGGAGAAATCGCTGATGATATTTCTGCTATTGACGATGCCATGAAGTGGGGGTTCGGCTGGGAAGCAGGTCCATTCGAGATATGGGACGCTGTTGGTGTTGAATCTTCCGTTGAACGGATGAAGGCCGAAGGGGAAACGGTTCCTTCATGGGTGGAGCAGCTGGTCGATCATAAGAATCCATCCTTTTATAAACACGAAATTGGAAACGTTTACTACTACCACAATGGGGAGTACAAAGAGAAGGTCTTTAATAAAAAACAAATCAATCTGAAGCGTCTGAAAGAGAAAAGAGATGTGATTAAGAAAAATGCAGGTGCGAGCCTCATTGACTTAGGTGATGGAGTGGCTGCTCTCGAATTTCATTCCCGAAGTAATGCGATAGGGCTGGATATTGTACAGATGATGAACTTCGCTGTGGATTATGTAGATGAGAATGACTGGCACGGTCTCGTCGTCGGCAATCAGGCCAAGAACTTCTGTGTGGGTGCCAACCTCGGCATGATGCTGATGGAAGCTCAGGATTACAACTTCTTTGAAATTGAAATGGTCGTAAAGAACTTCCAGGACAGCATGATGAAATTGAAGTATTCCGATAAGCCGGTTGTTGCAGCACCATTCGGAATGACGCTTGGCGGAGGAGCGGAGGTCTGCCTTCCGTCTGCTGCGATTCAAGCTTCTCCAGAGACGTACATGGGTCTTGTCGAAACAGGAGTCGGGCTGATCCCCGGCGGTGGTGGAAACAAGGAGCTGTATATCAAACACCTGCGGAATATCCCTGAGGGTGTGGAGGTTGACCTTCAAAAGGCGGCCGTCAGTGTCTTTGAAAAGATTGCGATGGCGAAAGTATCTACTTCTGGAGAAGAAGCTCTTGAAAACGGATTTTTGGATCAAAGAGATGCAGTAAGTACAAACGGAGATCATCTGCTGCATGATGCCAAGCAGAAGGTTCTTGGTCTGGCCGGTTCCGGATACAAAGCACCAAAGCGGACGAAGGTCCCCGTCACAGGAGAACAAGGGCTGGCTACAATGATTCTTGGAGCGAAGTCTCTCGTTTTAAGCGGATACGCAAGTGAGCATGACATGAAAATTGCTGAAAAGCTGGCCTTTGTACTGGCTGGCGGACGACTGAAACAAGGGACACTCGTCGATGAGCAGTATTTGCTGGACTTGGAGAGAGAGGCATTCCTCAGCCTGATTGGTGAGCCGAAATCGCAGGCTCGTATGCAGCACATGCTTATGAAAGGAAAGCCGCTCCGTAACTAAAAGGAGAGGACATAGAGGAGGGGACATACATTGAAAGAAGCAGTTATTGTAGCGGGAGCAAGAACACCGGTGGGACGCGCTAAAAAAGGCGCACTCGCTCATACAAGACCGGATGATTTGGCCGCTTTAACGATAAAAGAAACTTTAAAAAGAGCCGGAGGTTATGAAGGGAATATTGATGATGTCATTATCGGATGCGCCATGCCTGAAGCTGAGCAGGGAATGAACATGGCCCGTAATATTTCCGGGCTGGCAGGACTGCATCATAAAGTTCCTGCGATTACGATAAACCGATACTGTTCTTCAGGTCTTCAGAGTATTGCCTACGCCGCTGAAAAAATCATGCTTGGACACAGTGACACCGCACTTGCGGGAGGAGCCGAATCAATGAGCCTGATCCCTATGGGTGGACACGTGATCAAGCCGAATATTGAATTGGTGGAGCAGGCCCCTGAGTATTACATGTCCATGGGTCATACAGCTGAAGAGGTTGCCGGGCGCTTCGGGATCTCGCGAGAAGACCAGGATGCTTTTGCTGTTCAGAGTCATGAACGTGCGGCACGTGCGATTCAGGAAGGGAAATTCGAGGACGAAATCGTACCGGTGGAAGTGACAAATCGAGAACTTGGTGCTGATCACAAAGTGAAGGAAACGAAAACGATGTTTACAGTCGATGAAGGAGTGCGTCCCGGCACAAGACAGGAAATACTTGCAAAGCTGAAGCCGGCATTTTCTACCAGAGGTTCCGTGACAGCAGGAAACTCTTCACAGATGAGCGACGGCGCTGCATCCGTTCTGGTGATGGATCATGAGAAAGCGAAGTCAGAGGGGCTCCAGCCACTCGTGAAATTCCGATCTTTTGCTGTCGCAGGTGTAGAACCAGAAATTATGGGGGTCGGCCCCATTGAAGCGGTGCCTAAAGCATTGAAAATAGCAGGGTTGTCCATTCAGGATATTGGTCTATTTGAACTGAATGAAGCGTTTGCTTCTCAGTCGCTGCGCGTCATACGTGAGCTGGGTCTTGATCCTGAGAAAGTCAATGTCAATGGAGGAGCGATTGCCCTTGGCCATCCGCTGGGCTGTACAGGGACGAAATTGACGCTGAGTCTTATCCATGAAATGAAGAGAAGAAACGAGCAATTTGGTGTCGTAACGATGTGTATCGGCGGCGGTATGGGTGCTGCCGGGGTATTTGAATTAATCTAATGGGGAGGCTCAACCAATGAGTGAATTAAAAGAGATGATTAAAGGTGGCGGATTTATTGTCGAGGATGTAACGGCCGATCAGGTCATTACCCCGGAGGACTTTACAGATGAACATTTGATGATTGCCAAGACGGCTGAAGACTTTGTTCTTGGTGAAGTTGTTCCAAAGATTGAGAACCTGGAAAACCATGAATTTGAACATTCTGTCGCTCTTTTGAAGAAAGCGGGCGATCTTGGACTGCTCGGTGCCGATGTACCTGAAGAATATGGCGGTCTCCAGCTGGATAAAATCAGTTCATCCTTAATTACGGAGAAGTTCTCCCGTGCCGGCGGGTTTTCCGTCACTCATGGTGCGCACGTGGGGATCGGGTCTCTTCCTATTGTGTTCTTCGGGAATCATGATCAGAAAAATAAATACCTCCCTGTACTCGCTACAGGTGAAAAGATTGCCGCTTATGCCCTGACAGAGCCGGGATCAGGGTCTGATGCACTTGGAGCTAAAACGACAGCGAAGCTTAATGAAGCGGGCACCCACTACATTTTGAACGGGGAAAAACAGTGGATTACCAACTCCGCCTTTGCTGATGTATTTGTTGTGTATGCCAAGATTGATGGAGAAAAATTCACAGCATTTATTGTAGAGAGAGAGTATCCAGGTGTATCTACAGGTCCGGAAGAGAAGAAAATGGGAATTAAGAGTTCTTCCACCCGTACATTGATTCTTGAAGATGCGGAAGTTCCGGTGGAAAACGTCCTTGGGGACATCGGAAAAGGCCACGTTATTGCCTTTAACATACTGAATGTTGGTCGCTACAAGCTGGCCATCGGTGGTGTTGGCGGAGCGAAACGGGCGATTGAACTGTCTGTAAAATACGCCAAAGAAAGAAAACAGTTTAAAACTCCGATTGCACAGTTCCCATTGATCCAGGAGAAAATTGGTTCGGTTGCCGCAAACACGTATGCCAATGAAAGTTCCGTTTACCGGACCGTCGGGCTGTTTGAACAGAGCATGGGCAAACTTACTGATGAAGAGCTGAAAGACGGGGCAGCTGTTGCGAAGGTTATTGCTGAATATGCGATTGAATGCTCCTTGAATAAAGTGTTCGGTACCGAACTGCTCGACTTTGCTTCCGATGAAGCCGTACAAATCCACGGGGGTTACGGTTTCATGGCGGAGTACGAAGTTGAAAGGATGTACCGCGATTCCCGGATCAACCGTATTTTTGAAGGAACGAATGAAATCAACCGGATGATCGTCCCGGGTACACTGCTTAAGAAAGCGATGAAAGGGGAACTTCCTCTCCTCCAAAAAGCCCAGACACTCCAGGAGGAAATCATGATGATGATGCCGGAAGAACCTGGTTTGGAGCCATTGGAGCAGGAGAAGTATTTAGTTAAAAATGCCAAGAAAATCGGACTTCTTGCCGCCGGCCTTGCCGCTCAGAAGTACGGAGAAAAGCTCGATAAAGAACAGGAAGTGCTCGTCAATATCGCTGATATGGTCGGTGAAATCTATAACATGGAATCAGCCCTGCTTCGTACGGAGAAAGCCATCCATCGTTCTGGTGAAGAAAAGAATAAGCAGAAGCTCCTCTACACGCAGGTGTATGTACAGGAAGCCTTTAACAGAATCGAGGCCCATGCGAAAGAAACGTTGATTGCGTCTCAAACCGGCGACTCCCTGCGTATGATGCTTGGTGCTCTTCGTAAACTGACACGTCATACACCGACGAACGTCATTCCGAAGAAGCGGGAAATTGCCCAGGGATTAATTGAGTCCGAAAGATATTACGTATAAATCAGTGACCAGCCCGCACTTGAAAGTGCGGGCTTTTGGCATGTAGAGAGGAAGGGATCCTCTCCTCACAGGGACATTCAATTTTCCCGGGAAAAAGTGTTTTTGGAGGCATTTGAATAAAGAGAAGGAAGGATGTAAAAGAATGAAAAAGGAATTGGAGGGAAAAGTAATTTTCAATGAAAAGATTGTCTCCATTGTGATAAAATAAGACGTAACAAGTTGGAAGGAGGAGGAGCATATGCCTGTTACCTTCTACTGGTACCCAAACTGCGGTACTTGTAAAAAAGCGAAAAAATGGCTGGATGATGAAGGGGTTCCTTACGAATCTGTACATATTGTTGAACATCCCCCTTCACAGGAAGAGTTGAAGGACCTCACGGCCAGGAGTGAACGACCGGTTAAGAAATTTTTCAACACCAGTGGGAAGAAGTATCGGGAGTTAAACCTGAAGGAAAAGCTGAAAGATGCAGATGAAGAAGAAATGCTGCGCCTGCTCGCTTCAGACGGGATGCTCATCAAACGGCCCATCGTCACTGATGGAACAAATGTCACTGTTGGTTTCAAAGCCGATGAATTTGAAAACGTCTGGGGCCGATGAGCAGAACATTGGAAATAAAAGCAGAAGGCTTTTATGTTTATAACTGTCATTAAACAAAAACAAGAACTGTGGAGGTAATCGAATATGAGCTTACCAAAAGATCTACGTTATTCTCAGGAACACGAATGGGTGAAAGAAGAAGGAGAAAAAGTCAGAGTCGGAATCACGGATTTTGCTCAATCTGAACTTGGCGACATCGTTTTTGTTGAGCTTCCTGAAGTGGGAGAAGAACTAAAAACAGACGAGCCTTTCGGAAGTGTGGAATCTGTAAAAACCGTTTCCGAATTATATGCACCGATCAGCGGTAAAGTTGTAGAAGTGAATGAAGATTTGGAAGACAGCCCTGAGTTTGTGAATGAGTCTCCTTATGATAAAGCCTGGATGGTTGTTGTTGAACCAAGCGATTCTTCAGAAGTTGAGCAGCTGATGTCTTCTGAAGAATATGAAGCGATGATTGATGAAGATTAATCAAAACAAGTAAGCCCGTTGTACAGGCAGGACTGATGATTCCTTGTCTGACATGATCGTGCTTGATCTTAATCATGTTCAGACCATGCCATATGGCATGGTCTGTTTCTATATAGTAGGTGATGAAGATGGATGGAGAACGGATTTTGATTGTTGAAGGGATTACAGATAAGAAGAAATTGAACAAAGTACTGGATGAGAAAATCGAAATCATCTGTACCCATGGGACGCTCGGTATTGAGCGAATGGAAGAAATGATCTTTGAACATAACCTGGATGAACGATCGGTCTATATCCTTGTGGATGAAGATGATTCCGGTTTTAAACTACGGAAGATGCTGACAGAGGAACTTCCGCACGCAGAGCATATTTATATTGATAAAGCCTTTAGAGAAGTGGCGGCTACTCCCGAGCCGGAACTCGCCCGTGCCCTGTTAAGCCGTCATTTCAGCGTGAAGTCGATGTATTTAATTTAGGAGGAAGCTTTGCAGAATTTAATACAAAATGAGGCAGCCTGGGTGCTGTCCTCGGATGAAAAAACGATGACATTTATTCACAGCCCTTTTTGCGGGACGTGCCACCTTGCCCGCAAGATGCTGATAACTTTGGAAGAGATGTATAAAAAAACACTATTCTCGGAAATGAACGCCTCTCTGCATCCTGCATTGATGGAACAATATCGAGTGGAAAGTGTTCCATGCCTCTTGATTACCCATAAAGGAGAAGTTCTTGAAAAGGTCTATGCTTTTCAATCCGTCCCACACATGTATGAAAAGATCATTCCCTATCTATAACCCGCCTTTATTCCCCGGGAAATGACAAGATAAAAACGGTAAAAAACCCGTCCTGCATAGGCAGGGCGGGTTTTATTCATCGGCCGTATGACCAGTGATAAGCGGGTGGTAGGCCTTCCGCTGTTTTGATGATTAAACAATTTCCCCCAGGGACTGGACGATATCGAGAAAGGAAGCTTTATCACCGAACGATTCGTGGACCCTGCCTTCCTGATCTATGATAATAGTGGAAGGGACGCCCTTGCAGCCGAACGTATCGTATAAGCTTCGCCAATCATCAATCAAGGTAGGCTGGTTAAGAAATTTTTCAGCATATTCCTTTCCGGCATCAGGGCTGCGTTCACGACCGGGAACGTTAATCGTAACCAGCTCCACTTTTTCTTTGTCCATCGTTTCAAAGAGCTGCTCTTTTTTAGGTAAGTCTCTCCCGCAGTCAGGACACCAGGATGCCCAGAAAGTCAGGACGATCACCTTTCCGAAATGGTCGCTCAGACGATAGGTGGAGGGCTGATTTATATAAGAAAGCTCAAATTGAGGAGCACGTTCCTTCATGATTTCATCTCCTTACTGTAAAAATATACCTGATTATTATCTTTGACGTCCGTATAGACTCCATGCTAACATAACATATAATTTCACAGCGACATCATAACTTATCCAGAGTGGTGGAGGGACTGGCCCTTTGAAACCCGGCAACCGGCAAAAGCACGGTGCTAAATCCTGCGGAGCGTAAAGCTTTGATAGATGAGATCCACTAAAGTCTCTTCTATTTTAGGAGAGACTTTTTTGCATATCCAGATGTTCTTCTTTTCTGAAAAGTAGCTCATTTATGTTGACACGCTGGTGGCAGAGTGCTAAAATCCACTTTGTAGTTATGAAATGAATTAAAGCAGTAATAATTTAATAAGCTAAAATCTCTTATCCAGAGTGGCGGAGGGACTGGCCCTACGATGCCCGGCAACCAGCAGGTGTAACCGACCTGTCAAGGTGCCAAATCCTGCAGAGCATAACAGCTCTGACAGATGAGAGAACAGAAGATACATTGTTATTGAAACGCCATTCTGTTCTCGAACAGAATGGCGTTTTTTGAATGGGAGGGAACACATCATGATTACAATCAAGGATCTTTCTAAAGTTTTTCAAACGAAGGATCGGGAAGTGAAAGCTGTTGATGGCTTAAGCCTTACAATAAATAAAGGGGAAATCTACGGTGTCATTGGTTATAGTGGAGCGGGTAAAAGTACTTTTATCCGGCTGTTGAACCGACTGGAGGATCCAACAGAGGGCAGCATCCACGTCGGTGATCAGGATTTAACGGGCCTCAGTAAGAATAAACTGCGTATCGCCCGCCAGGATATCGGAATGATTTTTCAGCACTTCAACCTGCTTTGGTCCAGAACGGTTTATGATAACATCGCTTTTCCGTTGGAAATTGCCGGTGTACCAAAGGAAGAACGGAGCAAAAGAGTGAACGAACTGATCGATCTGGTCGGTTTATCCGGCAGAGGAAACTCCTACCCATCCCAGTTGAGTGGTGGACAGAAACAGCGTGTAGGAATTGCCAGGGCGCTGGCCAACAACCCGAAAGTCCTCCTTTGTGATGAAGCGACATCCGCTCTGGATCCGGAAACGACAGACTCCATATTGGATCTTCTTGTAGACATCAATGAAAAACTCGGACTGACCATAGTTTTGATTACTCACGAAATGCATGTCATTCGTAAGATCTGTCATCAGGTGGCAGTCATGGAGCAGGGGAAAATCGTTGAAAAGGGAGATGTTCTGGACGTATTTCTTCATCCAGATCAGCCAGTGACGAAGAAATTCGTCGATCAGGTGATGGGTGATCAGGAAAAAGAGCACTCTCTGAAATTGATCAAAGATAAGTACCAGTCCGGAAAAATTGTCCGGCTGCATTTTGTAGGAGAGAGTACCAACCAAGCGCTGATCAGTGAGGTCTCCAGGAAGTTCGTCCTGGATGTGAATATTCTTCACGGGAAGATCACGCAGACGCAAAAAGGAGCTTACGGAACGATGTTTGTTCAGTTTGAAGGAGACGATGAGGAAGCAGCCCGGGCAATCGAATATATACGCTCGACTTCTGTGGAAGTGGAGGTGAACCCGGATGCTTAATGGATTACTGCCAAACGTACGCATGGAAGACATGATTACAGCAACAAATGAAACGTTGTATATGACTCTGATTTCCGTAGCCGGCACATTTATCCTCGGGATTCTGCTCGGCCTGCTGCTTTATTTATCTGGTCCGGGAGGGCTCTGGCAGAACAAAGTGGTCAATGCAGTGACAGCTTCTGTCGTAAACATTTTCCGTGCCATTCCTTTTATTATATTGATCCTGCTTCTGTTCCCGTTTACAGACTTCTTGATTGGAACGATCCGCGGTCCGAACGCAGCCCTTCCGGCGTTAATTATCGGAGGAGCTCCGTTTTACGCGAGACTTGTTGAGATTGCATTGAAGGAAGTGGAAAAAGGTGTCGTAGAGGCAGCGAAGGCGATGGGGGCTAAATCATCAACGATCATCTTCAAAGTCCTGCTGCCTGAATCCATGCCTGCCCTTATTTCAGGAATTACGGTGACCGCCATTGCACTGATTGGTTATACCGCCGTGGCGGGTGCGATTGGTGCCGGTGGTCTTGGAGACTTTGCTTATTTCTACGGTTTCCAGCGTAGTAATTTTGATGTGGTCTTCATTTGCACGGTGCTTATCATTATTATTGTGTTTATTTTCCAATTCATCGGTGATTATGCTTCCCGTAAATTGGACAAAAGATAAAAAACAAAAGGGAGAGATTATTCATGAAAAAAATCTGGACAACAGCGGTTGCGCTGTTATTCGTTCTTGTTCTTGCCGCCTGCGGTTCTTCTGAGGAAGATTCCTCCAGCGGTGAAGGAAATACGGAAATTACAGTAGGAGCAACAAGTGTTCCTCACGCTGAAGTTCTTGAAGAAGCAAAGCCGCTTCTTGAAGAAGAAGGGATCACGTTAAATATCGAGGAATACCAGGATTACATCCTTCCAAACCAGGATTTGGCCGAAGGACGTATTGATGCAAACTATTTCCAGACGATTCCTTATATGGAACTTCAAGAGCAGGATAATGATGATTACGATTTTGCCAATCTCGGCGGGATTCACATTGAGCCGATCGGTGTGTACTCCCAAAAGTATGACAACCTTGAAGACGTAGAAGAAGGTACCGAGTTCGTCATGAGCCGTTCTGTATCCACCCACGGCCGTGTATTGACACTTCTTGAAAAAGAAGGGTTGATCAAACTGGATGAGAGTGTAGAAAAAGTGGATGCCACGGTCAATGATATTGTCGAGAACCCTAAAAACCTTCAGTTTGATACCGGCGTGGACGCAGCCGGCCTTCCTGAAGTGTACAACAAAGAGGAAGAAGTCCTTGTAGCGATTAACACGAACTACGCGATTGAAGCGGACCTTGTACCAAAAGATGATGCGATCATCCTTGAAGGGACAAACTCCCCTTATGTGAACGTCATCGCTGCTCAAAGCAAAGACGAGGACAACGAGGCACTGAACACGCTAGTGGAAGTCCTTCGTTCTGAAGACATTCAAACTTTTATTGAAGAGGAATACGAAGGAGCAGTTATCCCTGTTTCCGACGATTCTGAATAACGGATAAAATAAGTGACTGCGGTTTATACTAACCGCAGTCACTTATTATTTATGGGAGGTTTTAACATGCAGGATCAGAATATGACGTGGACGCAGACATATTTACATGATTATAAAGAAGGAATGGGTGTCTTTGCGGAACACATGCCTGAAGTCGCCCACCAGTTCAGTCAATTTTCCCAGGAATGTTTTAAAGCCGGAGAGCTTTCACAAAAAGACAAGCAGCTGATGGCTCTCGGAATCAGTATCGTGGCCCAGGATGAATACTGTATGATCTACCACACCAAAGGCTGTGTCGATCAGGGAGCTTCGGAAAGAGAGATCATGGAAGCTTGTGGAGTCGCCGCAGCTTTTGGAGGCGGAGCAGCTCTCAGTCAAGCTGTTACCCTTGTCCAGGACGCCTACAGTGATTTAACGAACAACGTTAACTAATTGAATTATTAGAAAATTAAAGAAAAACAAATGTATTAAATGGAAATGCAATTATTAAACGCTTACATCGGTCCGCGGGTCCGCATATGAATGAAAATGCGGTTTCAGAAGATTTTATACAGGGTAAAGGTTTGTGGTAACCTAAATTGTGTAAATAATCTGAAAGGGTTGATTCGTTATTAATGACCATCTGCAGTTGAATTTCACCGCTGAAATGGAAAAGGCAATGCATCAGGCTCACAATACGAGTTATGCGGAGTACAGCCGTAGACTGGACACTCGGCTGGAAGTAGAACAAAAGCGTCAGCGTGAATTCGAACAAACTCAGAAAATGCATGCCCAGGTGGACCGTCAATTGCATAGATAATGTTTAGGAACGAATCAATCAGGTGGCTTTAGTCACCTGATTTTTTCATGTTATACTAATGTAGGAAAGTGAGAATGAACATGTATCAATGTCCAGGTTTCCCTCTCCTTTTACCAGTGGGAAAAAGTTGATTACAAATAAAAAATGATTTAAGATTATAATGAGAATAAATTGAGAATGAATGTTTGTTTTCAGTCTGACTGGACATTCGATAATAATAGATACTGGAGGTATACATTATGGCAGGATCAACATTAGAAATTAAAGATCTTCACGTAGAGATTGAAGGTCAGGAAATCCTTAAAGGTGTAAACTTAACAATCAACGGCGGTGAATTCCACGCAGTTATGGGACCAAACGGAACAGGTAAGTCCACGTTGTCCTCTGCAATCATGGGTCATCCGAAGTATGAAGTAACCAAAGGTGAAATCATCCTTGATGGTGAAAACGTACTGGAGATGGAAGTAGACGAGCGTGCGAAAGCCGGCTTGTTCCTGGCCATGCAGTACCCGAGTGAAATCAGCGGTGTAACCAACTCCGACTTCCTGCGTTCTTCCATTAACGCTCACCGTGAAGAAGGTGATGAAATCTCTCTTATGAAATTCATTAAAGAGATGGACAACACGATGGATACACTTGAAATGGATAAGAACATGGCTCAGCGTTACTTGAACGAAGGTTTCTCCGGTGGTGAGAAAAAACGTAACGAAATTCTGCAGCTGATGATGATTCAACCGGCGATTGCCATCCTGGATGAGATTGATTCCGGCCTGGATATTGATGCTCTTAAAGTCGTTTCCAAAGGGATCAACGAAATGCGCAACGACTCCTTCGGCTGCCTGATCATCACTCACTACCAGCGTCTATTGAACTACATCACTCCTGATAAAGTACACGTGATGATGCAGGGTCGTATTGTGAAGTCCGGTGGTCCGGAGCTTTCCCAGCGCCTTGAAGAAGAAGGATACGACTGGATCAAGCAGGAGCTTGGCATCGAAGACGAAACGGTCAACGCGTAATAAGATAGGAGGGTAACCATGACAGTAGAAGTCACACTACCATACGACAAAGAGTATGTTACAAACTTTTCCCAGGGTCTTCAGGAACCTGAATGGATGAAGAACCTTCGTCTAAGTGCTCTGGAGAAATCAGAATCTCTTCCATTACCAAAACCAGATAAAACCAATATATCCAAATGGAACTTCACGGAATTCGATCATCACGTAACGAGTGATAAGATTGAAAATCTTGACGATCTTCCAGTTGAAATCAAGGACTTTTTAGATCAGGAAAAAGAACAGCAGAACCTTGTAATTCAGCGTAACCATACCGTTGCCTATGCAGCGATTGAACAGCAGCTGAAGGACAAGGGTGTCATCTTTACAGACATGCTGACAGCTGTCCGTGAGCACAGCGATCTCGTTGAAAAGTATTTCATGAATGATGCGGTGCACGTGGACGAACACCGTTTGACTGCGCTGCATGCGGCTCTAGTGAACGGCGGGATTTTCCTTTATGTTCCAAAGAACGTTCAGATCGAAGAACCGATTCAGGCGATTTTCTGGCAGGAGGATCCTAAAGCCTCTCTCGTTAACCACATTCTTGTTGTGGCAGAGGAAAACAGTTCTGTTACGTATGTGGAGAACTATATTTCCCACAATAAAGAAGAAAAAACTTCTTCCAACATTGTGGCAGAAGTGATCGCTAAAGACGGAGCGAAGGTTTCCTTCGGTGCGGTGGATAACTTCGAAGCCGGAACGACAGTTTATGCGAACCGCCGCGGTGTAGCCTATCGTGATGCAGTGATCGAATGGGCTCTCGGCCAGATGAATGAAGGAGATACCGTCTCTGAAAACATCACGCATTTGATCGGTGACAACTCCCATTCCAATGCGAAAACAGTAGCCATCGGCCGTGGAGCGCAGAAGCAGAACTTTACAGCGAATATCACCCATTTCGGAAAAGGGTCGGATGGATATATCCTTCAGCACGGAGTTATGAAGGACAAAGCCTCTGCAATCTTTAACGGAATCGGAAAAATCGAACACGGCGCCAGTAAATCCAATGCCGAGCAGGAGTCCCGTGTACTGATGCTCAGCAAAGATGCACGTGGTGATGCGAACCCGATCCTTCTTATTGATGAAGATGACGTTACCGCTGGTCACGCTGCTTCTGTCGGCCGTGTGGATCCAATCCAGCTTTATTATCTAATGAGCCGTGGAATCTCTCGCTTTGAAGCGGAGCGTTTGATTATTCACGGATTCCTGGCACCTGTGGTAAATCAATTGCCTGTAGAGGCGGTAAAACGCCAGCTTAGACAGGTAATTGAAAGGAAAGTCTATTAATGGATGTAAAAGCTGTACGCGAACAGTTCCCAATCCTTCAACAGGAAGTGAATGGGCATCCGCTCGTGTACCTGGATTCCTCCGCGACTTCCCAAAAACCCCTTCAGGTGATTGAGAAGCTTGATGAATACTACCGCGGATACAATTCCAACGTTCACAGAGGTGTTCATACACTGGGAACGAAAGCAACAGACGAATATGAAGGTGCCCGCGAAAAAGTCCGCCGCTTCATAAATGCTTCCAGTACACAGGAAGTCATTTTCACACGTGGTACAACGACAGCGATCAATACGGTAGCATCAAGCTACGGCCGTGCGAACCTTTCTGAAGGTGACGAAGTCGTCATTACTCAGATGGAGCACCACAGCAACATCATCCCGTGGCAGCAGGTCGTCAAAGAAACAGGCGCTGTCCTCAAGTATATTCCGATGCAGCCCGATGGAACCGTTCGTTTGGAAGATGCAGAAGCAGCGATTACCGACAAAACGAAAATTGTAGCAATGATGCATGTATCCAACGTACTTGGTACGATCAACCCGGTGAAGGAAGTGGCTGAAATCGCCCACCGTAAAGGTGCAGTCATGCTCGTGGACGGAGCTCAGAGTGTCCCTCATATGAGCATCGACGTCCAGGACCTGGATGCTGACTTTTACGCCTTCAGCGGCCACAAAATGTGCGGTCCGACCGGCATTGGTGTTCTCTACGGTAAGAAAGCCTTGTTGAATGATATGGAGCCGGTTGAATTCGGTGGTGAGATGATCGATTTTGTTAACCTGTATGATTCCACGTGGAAAGAGCTTCCGTGGAAATTTGAAGGGGGTACGCCGATCATTGCAGGCGCTGTTGGTCTTGGCGCAGCGATCGACTTCCTTTCAGACATCGGACTGGATAACATTCGCAGGCATGAAGAAAAACTGGCTGCCTATGCGGTTCAGGAAATGAACAAGATGGACGATATGAAGATTTTCGGTCCTGAACATCGTGCCGGTCTTGTAACGTTCAATCTCGGCGATGTCCACCCTCACGATCTCGCAACCGTGCTTGACGCTGAAGGGGTGGCTGTACGTGCGGGACATCACTGTGCCCAGCCGCTGATGCGCTGGCTGAACGTTTCAGCTACGGCCAGAGCAAGTTTTTATCTCTACAACACAGAAGAAGATATAGACCGACTTGTCGCTGGATTACAAACAACAAAGGAGTATTTTGGCGATGTCTTTTAATAACCTAGATACCCTTTACCGTCAAGTCATTATGGATCATTATAAAAACCCGCGCAATCGTGGCTCCATTGAAGGAAATCCAATGGTCGTAGATATGAACAATCCGACCTGCGGGGACCGGATACAGGTTTACCTGCAAGTGGAGGACGGATTGGTCCAGGAAGCGAAGTTTGACGGAGAAGGCTGTTCCATCAGCCTTTCCTCCGCATCCATGATGACGCAGGCGATTAAAGGCAGACCCGTTGATGAAGCATTAAAAATGTCCGAGCTGTTTTCCGACCTTATGCAGGGGAAAGACATTGATGAAGACGGCCTTGACCTTGGCGACATTGAAGCCCTTCAGGGAGTAGCCAAGTTCCCGGCACGCATCAAATGTGCGACACTGGCATGGAAAGCCATGGAAAAAGGTGTCGGAGAAGAGAAGCAGGACTAAAGCTTTTGCCAATACCAAAAGGAGGTATGTACCATGGCCAAAAAAGCGCCAGAAGTGGGAGAGTACCAATATGGTTTCCACGAAAAAGACGTATCCATTTTCCGTACACAGAAAGGTTTGACGAAGGAAGTCGTTGAACAAATTTCTAATTATAAAGAAGAGCCGAAGTGGATGCTTGATTTCCGCCTGAAGTCTCTTGAGCAGTTTTATAAAATGCCGATGCCACAGTGGGGCGGCGACCTCCAGGAACTGAACTTTGATGATATTACGTATTACGTAAAACCATCCGAACGTTCCGAGCGTTCGTGGGATGAAGTTCCGGAAGAAATCAAGAATACGTTCGACCGTCTTGGAATTCCGGAAGCGGAGCAGAAATACCTTGCCGGTGTATCTGCCCAGTATGAATCCGAAGTGGTTTATCACAACATGGAGAAAGACCTGGAAGATATGGGTGTAATCTTTAAGGATACCGATTCAGCTCTTAAAGAAAACGAGGACCTTTTCAAAGAATATTTCGGTAAAGTCATTCCTCCATCCGACAACAAATTCTCAGCGTTGAACTCTGCGGTCTGGTCCGGTGGTTCCTTCATCTATGTTCCGAAAAATACGAAGGTGGAAACGCCGCTTCAAGCCTATTTCCGTATCAACTCTGAAAACATGGGACAGTTCGAGCGTACGCTGATCATTGCTGACGAAGGTTCTTCTGTCCACTATGTAGAAGGCTGTACAGCTCCAACGTATTCGTCCAGTTCCCTGCACAGTGCGGTCGTTGAAATTTTCGTTAAGGATAATGCGTACTGCCGTTATACAACGATCCAGAACTGGGCCAACAACGTCTACAACCTTGTTACGAAGCGTGCGGTTGCTGAGTCCAATGCAACGATGGAATGGGTCGACGGTAACCTCGGTTCCAAGTTGACGATGAAATATCCAGCTGTCCTTCTTAAAGGAGAAGGAGCCCGCGGTATGACGTTGTCCATCGCTCTTGCTGGTAAAGGCCAGCACCAGGATGCCGGTGCGAAAATGCACCACCTGGCGCCGAATACGTCATCGACCATCGTTTCCAAATCCATCTCCAAGCATGGTGGTAAAGTAACCTACCGCGGAATCGTGCAGTTCGGCCGTAAAGCCGAAGGCGCTCGTTCCAACGTTGAGTGTGATACGCTCATTATGGATAACGAATCTACGTCAGATACGATTCCATACAACGAAATCATGAACGAGAACATCTCTCTTGAGCACGAAGCGAAAGTTTCCAAAGTTTCTGAAGAGCAGCTGTTCTACTTGATGAGCCGTGGTGTTTCTGAAGAGGAAGCAACAGAAATGATCGTGATGGGCTTCATCGAGCCATTCACGAAAGAACTTCCAATGGAATATGCCGTTGAGATGAACCGCCTGATCAAATTTGAAATGGAAGGTTCCATCGGTTAATCGAATACAGAAGCCGCACAGATCCCGATCTGTGCGGCTTTTTTTTGTGGGCAGACACAGAATGGAGAAGCAGAAGCGGGCAGGATGTTTTATGAATAGAAAACATGATACTATAATATTATCTATAATGAGTTGAGGAAGGTCCCTTATGTTTCTTTTAATGTTTTTGATTGGTGTTGTGACGGCTTTAGTGGGGAGCATCGCCGGCCTCGGCGGCGGTGTTATTTTAGTGCCTGTGCTCCTCTTTTTGGCCGATCATCTTCCAGCCTTTGACTGGGTGAGCCCCCAGTCCATCGTTGGAGTTTCACTGGTCGTTATGATTTTCACCGGTATGTCGTCGACGATTTCGTATATCCGGCATAACCGGGTGGATAAAAAAATCGGCTTTATCTTTTTATATGGAAGTATTCCTGGAGGCATCTTCGGTTCCTGGCTGAATCAATTTTTTAAAACAGACGGGTTCTCTTTGTTTTTTGGGATTGTAATGATACTCGTTTCTCTCTTGTTTTTTATTCCGAGGAGACCACCGGGCACACCGTTGTTCACAAGCGGGATTAAAAGAGAGAGAACAATAAATGGACAAACGTACACTTATCAAATGCCTGTATGGCTCGGGCTGTCCTTGTCTTTTGCTGTTGGCATGCTCTCGGGTCTGCTCGGCATCGGCGGCGGTTCTTTGATGGTGCCTGCGATGATTCTGCTGTTGAATATTCCCCCGCATATCGCGACGGCTACATCGATGTTTATGATTTTCTTTGCCAGCATCACGAGTTCAGCCACCCACGTTGCAATGGGGCATGTGGACTGGGGCGTCACGCTCTGGTTTATTCCAGGGGCCTATGCAGGAGGGATGCTTGGAGCTGAAATCAACCGTCACCTGAACGGGAAAGCAGTGGAATGGTTCTTAAGGATTCTGCTGATTATGATAGGGATACGCTTAATCTGGCAAGGGTTAGGAGACTGATGATGAAGGAAAAACTGCACGTATACTATACAAGTGATCTTCATAGTCACTTTGAGAATTGGCCCCAGATTGTCGGCTATTTTCGAAAGAAGAAAAAAATCCATGATCAAAAAGGGGAAGACTACTGGCTGTTGGATAACGGCGATCACGTCGACCGTTTTCATCCTATAACCGAAGGATTGATGGGCAAGGGAAACGTTGACCTATTGAATCAGGCTGGTTATTCCGTAGCGACCCTTGGAAATAACGAAGGGATTACACTTGCCAAAGAGGACCTTCATAAACTCTATGACGAAGCGGACTTTCACGTGGTCTGTGCCAACCTGGAGTGTTTGGAATCTCCTGCACCGGAATGGCTCAAACCGTATCATATCCTCCACTCCAGCCGAGGCACGAAGGTAGCCGTCATTGGTTTGACGGCCCCTTTCCAAGCCTTTTATCAGAAACTTGGCTGGGACGTCCATTCACCATATGACTGGCTGGATAAGCTGCTGCCGGAAGTGAAGGAAAAAGCAGACATCGTCGTTCTATTATCCCACCTCGGGATCAATGAAGATGAAGAGATCGCACGAAGGTACAATGGAATTGATCTCATTATCGGAGGCCACACGCATCACCTTTTTCAAAACGGCGAGCATGTAGACGGTACGCTGTTGACAGCCGCTGGGAAGCACGGCACCCATCTCGGGGAGGTGCTGTTGGAATGGGACTGCGAGGCCGGTGAAATCACCAGGAAAGAAGCTTATGCGGTCCCTACAGAGCAGATGAGAAAAGACGATCAGGTGACCGAATACTTAAGGTGGATCCGCGGGGAGGCTGTACGCCGTCTGGAAACCCCTGTAGCCTATTTGAAAGAGCCGATGCATATTGCCTGGTTCCAGGACAGTCCGCTTATGTCCAGACTTACGGAGCAGCTCCGCACATGGACTTCATCTGATATAGCCATGTTGAATGCTGGCGTTCTTCTTGACCATCTGCCGGCCGGGGATATTACGTATGAGGACGTTCACCGGATCTGTCCGCATCCGATGAATCCATGCAGGGTGGAGTTAAGAGGAGATGAACTTCTTGAAGTCATCCGGGCGGCTCATACGAAGAAGCTGACGGAAATCCGTCTGAAAGGGTTCGGTTTCAGAGGAGAAGTTATAGGCAGAATGGTTTTTGCCGGCGTTGATATTGAACGAAGGCTGGATGAGGACGGAGAAGAGCGTGTCGTTCAAGTGCTGTACAAAGGCAAGCCTGTGGAATACGATCAGACGTACAGCTTTGCTACAGCAGACACATTTACGTTCGGTCGTTTCTTCCCGGAAATTGCTTATGCAGAAACGAAGCAGTATTTTATGCCGGAACTCTTAAGGGATTTACTGAAAAAAGAACTGAAAAAATAAAATGATCCCCCTGCCGGGAAAGAAAGCGGCAGGGGGATTATTTTATTGTCTTCCTGTGCTGTATGAGATGTATAAAGATATCCTGTATTTCTGCGAAAGGGACTATCTTTGGTGATTAGAGAAAGGGCGCTCCTCATATATATAGAGGGGGAGGGTGCCTGTATGCCTAAAAACCGAGTGACTAAACGATCCACCATAGGCAGGCGGATTGTCATCAGCCTGTTGTTTTTCGCCCTTTTCACGGTGCTGAGTCTCTGGTATATCAACAGAGGGGTGACGCCGGCGCTGGTCGAGATTGCTGAAACAAAAGCCCAGCAGCTGGCAAGAGATGCCATTAATGAAGCTGTAAGCAAACAGATTGCAGAAGACCTGCAATTTAATGACTTGGTTAAGATGGAAAAAGATGATCAGGGAAATGTCGTTTATATGGGATGGAACTCTGTGCTTGTCAACCGAGCTCTCCGGGATACAACCATCAGGGTCCAAAATTTCCTGAAGCGGATGGAGCTTGGTGAACTGCCGATGGAAGATACGACACTGGAACCGGACCTCGACCCGGATCGGACTCCGGAAGAGCAGGGGGAACAGCCCGCAACACTCATTGAACTTCCGATTGGGATGGCTACCAACAACAGTCTGCTTGCCAACCTTGGACCCAAGGTGCCTGTACAGCTGCGTGTCATTGGAGATGTTCAGTCTGAAGTAGATATTGAAATGACGGAATACGGAATCAATGCCGCCTTGTTTGAATTGACCATCCACTTTGAGGTAAATGTTCGAATCGTCATCCCTTTTTCCACAGAAACGACGGTCGTCACCAACAATATTCCAATCGACCAGGCTACGATTCTCGGGGAAGTACCGGAATATTTCGGAGGCATGTCCGGAGGTGACGGCGGGAACCCTTCGTTCTCCCTTCCTATGGAGCCCTTGCAATAATGGCCGGTCACTGATACAATACCAAAGAACTGAATATGCGTGACCTTATCAGATCGGTGAGGTAGAGGCGCAGGCATCATGAGTAGCTGATGGGAGTTTGACAAGCCGGGATCATTAGTGAAAGGGAAGGCCTGCCGAAGTGTGGCTGAACACGTCAAGTTTTGACACGCTGGTGTATACCTGAAGAAGGCATACACTGTCATGCATGCTTTTGGGTGCATGGGGCGCTACTGATCGAAATGGAGGATAATCAAGTTGTCTGCAGACAGTGATGGATTATTTTCTGTCATTGTTTTTTTATTTTATTCCTCATTTTATACCCACCAGTAGCCTTCCATTCCCGTAACATCAAGATATACGGAGGGGAAACACATGGAAGGAACCATCTTTTCTTTAGTTCCAGCAATACTTATGCTTATCCTTGTCTTAGTCACAAGGCGCGTCATCTTGTCCCTTGGGATAGGGATTATCGTCGGAGCATTCATGCTCACACAAATGGATATTGGAGCAGGTCTGGGCTTGATCTGGTCTATATTTGCCGGTATTTTCGTCAGCGAAGGGGCGTTAAACACAGGGAATCTGTATCTCTTGTCCTTTTTATTTCTGCTCGGAGTCGCCACAGCCTTTATGACGGCCTCCGGAGGCAGCCGCGCTTTCGGTAAATGGGCTGTTGAAAGGATCCGGACGAGAAAAGGGGCCAAGCTCGTTCCGTCCATTCTAGGTATCATCATTTTTATTGATGACTACTTTAATGCTCTTGCAGTCGGACAGGTCGCACGTCCTGTAACAGACCGCTATAAAGTATCCAGAGCCAAACTGGCCTACTATATAGACTCCACTTCAGCGCCGATTACGGTCATATCACCGATATCCAGCTGGGGAGCTTATATTATCGGAACGATTGGAAGCATTCTTGCAGCCAATGAGATTTCGAACTATCAGGCTTTTGAAGCTTTTGTTCTTATGATCCCGGCAAACTTCTATGTATTTGCAGCACTGCTTCTTGTATTTTTGACGATTTATCTGCGTCTGGATATTGGTCCGATGAAAACGCACGAAAACAGAGCCAAGGATACAGGCGAGCTTCACAACCCGGATAGAGGGGATGTGCCCGGCGACTTGAACAATGAATTCAAGGAGCATGACAACGGGAAGATTTCCCACTTAATCTGGCCGATTGTAACGTTGATCATCGGTACAGTAGGAATGATGGTTTATACAGGAATTCAAAGTTCAGAAGGAACCGCGGATATCCTTTCCATCTTTGCTAACACAAACGTAAACATTTCCTTGTTTGCCGGAGGGATCATTTCCGTAGTCACAGCCCTGCTTTTATATGTCGGGCAGCCGTCACCGAAATCCGGTTTGCTGCACGTATTTCTACAAGGGTTTAAAGCGATGCTGCCGGCGATCTACATTCTGATTGCTGCCTGGATGATCGGCGACATTATCAGCCGCCTGCAGACAGGGGAATATCTCGCCCAGCAGTTCAGTCAGGCGGATGTGAACATCGCCTATCTTCCGCTGATCATCTTCCTGTTATCCGGTTTTATGGCCTTATCTACAGGAACGTCCTGGGGAACTTTCGGAATTATGCTTCCGATCGCTGGAGAAATTGCTGCTGTCACCGATCCAGCATTCCTTCTTCCAGCCCTTTCAGCCGTTCTTGCTGGTTCTGTGTTCGGTGATCACTGTTCACCGATTTCCGATACGACGATCCTTTCGTCCACAGGAGCGGGAGCCAACCACATTGATCACGTATTGACCCAGCTGCCATATGCCATCATTGCAGCTGTGGCTGCCTCGGTCGGTTATGTTGTGCTGGGCCTTACAGGACAGGTGTGGGTGCCGCTGCTGCTGTCCCTTATCATTGTTCTCATCACAGCTCTGGTCATTCACAAACTGAATCCCGAAAAAAGATAGAAAAAATGATGAGTTGAAAAGAGGGGGAACTTCTGTTAAACAGGAGTTCCTCCTCTTTATTTATTATCTCTTTACAAGCTGAAAGGCAGAGAAAGCATGCCTCTGTCTATTTCATTCCTAAGTCCTAAGACTTCCTGATCTGGTATTTTCTGAAAATTTTAAAAATATTTTGACAAGCCTATGCGCTGCCGTTATAATTTAAAACAGAATAATCAGAAAAATAAAAAATGAGGGACATTTATCACCGTTCCTCTCAGGGAGGTCTTTCACATGGAAAATCGCGCACAATGGGGTACACGTGCCGGATTTATCCTGGCAGCCGTAGGTTCTGCCATTGGTTTGGGGAACATTTGGCGTTTTCCAGCTGTTGCTTATGAAAATGGAGGAGGAGCATTTTTTATTCCTTACTTGTTCGCTCTTCTAACCGCAGGTATTCCTCTATTGATCATGGAGTTTACCATCGGTCATAAGTACCGTGGATCTGCACCGTTGTCCTTTTTCCGGATGAGCAGAAAAGCAGAGTGGATCGGCTGGTGGGGTGTGCTGGTCGCGTTTGTTATTTCCACTTATTATGCGGTCATTATCGGCTGGGCCATTTCATACAGTGTGTTTTCGTTCAATTTATCATGGGGTGATGATACCGAAGGCTTTTTGTTCAGTGACTACCTTCAGTTATCTGTGAATCCCGGCGAGACCGGAAGCCTCGTCCCCGGTGTACTGATTCCTCTGCTTATTGTGTGGGCGATTACACTTGGAGTTCTATTCAAGGGAGTTAAAAAGGGAATTGAGACTGCGAACAAAATCTTCATTCCTACACTTGTCGTCCTTTTCATGATCATTGTTATACGAGCCCTTACACTTCCGGGAGCAGCACAGGGGCTGCAGGCTTTCTTCGAGCCGAATTTCTCAGCGATTATGGACAGTTCGGTATGGGTCGCCGCCTATGGACAGATTTTCTTCAGTCTTTCTATTGCTTTTGCTATTATGATTACTTATTCCAGTTACCTTCCGAAAAAATCGGATATTACAAATAACGCGTTTATTGCCGGTTTCAGTAATTCAGGTTTTGAACTGCTTGCTGGTATCGGAGTATTCGCTGCCCTCGGCTTCATGGCTTCCCAGAGTGGAGTGCCTGTAAACGAAGTCGTTAGCGGCGGGGTGGGACTTGCCTTTGTTGTCTTCCCACAGATCATTAATGAATTTCCAGCATTGAATGGATTGTTCGGATTTTTGTTCTTCCTTTCACTCGTGCTGGCCGGATTGTCTTCCTTGATTTCCATTTCGGAGACATACGTAGCCGGGATCAGCGAGAAATTTGGAATTTCCAGAACGAAGGCAGTCGCTTTCGGCGGCGGAACAGCAGCCGTTATCTCTCTGTTGTTTGCTACGCAGGGCGGATTGTTCTTCCTGGATGCTGCTGACTATTTCATCAACCAGTTTGGTGTCGCTTTCGTCGGGCTTGTCGAAGTCGTAGTCATTGCCTGGTTCCTTCGTAAGCTCAATGATTTTCAGTCGCACGCTAATGAAATATCCGATATCCGTCTCGGAACATGGTGGAAAGTGTCCCTTGGACTTATTACACCACTCGTACTTGGATATATGATGTTCGACCTGTTTAAAACGAACCTGGCGAAAGAATTCGACACAGAAACAGGAAACTACGAAGGATACGCAGATGGGTTCATTCTTTTCGGTGGCTGGTTTGTGGCAGCGTTCGCCCTCATTGTCGGAGTGTTGATGATGTTTAAACGCTGGAACGCCAAAGCTTTCGAAGAGGAAAAAAAGGAGGTAAGCTGACATGACAGCAGGTGCAGTAATTACCATGGTTATCGGAATGGTTGTCATCTGGGGAGGTCTGGCAGCGAGCATTACGAACGCTGTGAAAAAAGCTAAATAATCAAAGGCGCCGCATCTGCGGCGCCTTTTAGTTTTTGCCATGATCGAGCGTTTCACTTGCCCTTTCAAGAAGTGTGATCATTCCCTTTCCGCAGATAAAGGTATCCAAGTTTTTTTTCGTTATGCTGCCTGGCTCCCTATTAACTAATGTTTGCGCTTTTCTGATTTTTCTTTTAAAATAATATCGCATTTGATTATAACTTTTGTAGGGGGGTCATATTGAATAAGATTGAGCGAATAATGAAGCCCATTCATATAGGGTTCACAACACTATGTTTAATTTATTTACTTTTAGTATTTATCACTGATATAGTTTTATCTCCACCAATTCTTTTTGCCTTTTTCATTGTCATTCCGTTGGGTAGGGCAAGTTTCCGACAAAGTGAAGGCCATAAAATTGATGCTATTGCCTCTCTTGGTTTGAGTTTGTTTTTCTTGGCAGCACTCGTTATTTATTTAATTTGAAAAGAACGCCCTTCCATTGAATGAAGGACGTTCTTCTTTTCAGCTCATCATTTGATCAGATGAAGTGGAGTGTTCGGTGGTGACGCCTGCGGGAAAAGCACGAGACGAAGATCCACTTGGACAGATGGTTTTCCTGTCCAAGTTAGCTGAGGCTGTGCCCGCGGCAAGCATCCACCGATAAACGGAACATGGTCATCCACAAGATGGGCTTTTTTTATTCTGCCATCCGTTCCCATCGTCTTAAGAACGGATAGGGGTCGAAGGACCATTCATTCTTCCCATTATCCTGGTACATCCCGTAGTGCAGATGCGGTGGAAACTTACCGGACGTGCCCGGCGGCCCGTAACCCGAAGCACCAACGGCTCCGATAACATCGCCAGGCTGAACGACGTCGCCGACTTTAATCTCTTTGGAAAAGTTCTGCAGGTGGGCGTAATAGTGATAAATGTTGTAAATATCACGAATTCCAATGCGCCAGCCTCCATACGTATTCCATCCCTTCATTTCGACGACGCCGTACGTCGTGGATTTGACAGGAACTCCGTAGCCGGCAAAGATATCGGTTCCTTCATGAATCCTCCGTCCACCAAATCCCCGCGCATCTCCCCATGTGCTCCGGTAACTGTAGTTGTACTGTTTAGGAAGAGGGAAATCACGGTTCGTTAAATGCACCGTTTTGAACGTGCGGAATACTTCGGCGGAATGCATAATCGTCTGAACGGTTAAATCCCGCTTGTAGTATTGAAATAATGCAATCTTGATATCATCTTCTGAGGTT
The DNA here is from genome assembly GCF_056158945.1 of Halobacillus sp. ABH2_015. Taxonomy (NCBI): domain Bacteria; kingdom Bacillati; phylum Bacillota; class Bacilli; order Caryophanales; family Bacillaceae; genus Halobacillus; species Halobacillus sp. ABH2_015. The sequence goes on along the minus strand of NZ_JBSWUG010000002.1, from coordinate 2,551,710 downwards.
CCGAACGATTTTATATACCGGCCGAGCGACCATAGTACGTCCTCATCGTTATGGATGTCTGCTTTTTCATCTCCATTGCCGTCTGACCCCCATCCATCAGGGGAGACGGCAGAAGGGAAAGCGTCAGCGGAGCCTGACCAGAACATGGGATCAAATTCGATAGCTGTAACCCGGCCTTCATCAGGATCATCGTGTACCTGACGTTCATACTGGTCGACAGCCGCGAGATATTCCCACGGGATATCGGTAACGGCTGAAGTTTTTTTATAAAGGGCCATCCGCTCCTGGCTTTCTTTTTCATCTGGTTCTGCATGGACAGCTCCAGTTGAAAAAGAGAGAACGGCCATCAAGATTCCTGTCACGAGTGCTGTACCTTTCATATTCTCACCTACAACAAATTGATACTCTTAGGATGAACAAAGAATCTTCAGGTATGAATGGTAAATTCGGGAGGCTAATTTTCCATCCCGGTCTCTGCTTCTGTATTCGTATTTGGCCCTACATTCGGCTGATTTGGATTGGTTTCATCCACTTTTCCTTGAGGGGACTGCTTCATTTTTTTAATGATACTGCTGATGGTACTGTTATATCCTTCATCATAGACGGTGGAGTTGCTCAGACTTTGGACATCTCCAAAGGAAGCTGGATTATCGGACACATAAACGTGGTAAAAACTCGGGACAAGGGAATAGGCGGTTTTCTGAACCATGTCGGCGGCTGTTTGTCTATCGGTGTCATCCGCACGCTTATAGGCAACAAGCACTTCGTTGTCCGTTACAGCTGTGGCTACGTCATCAAACTGCTCGTATCGTAAAATCATGCGGGAAATCATATCCGCCATTTGTTCTCTGTTCACTTTAATCTGACGGTTTCTTTCCTCGTCCTGGTCCAGCTGGTTTTTCTCGAAGCGTACATAGCCGACCTGGCCGTCTTTCGGTTCGGTATTGTATCCGTCCATAGCATTTCCGCTGAGCGTATCACCGTCCATCAACTGTTGAGCTTCTTCTTCCTTCGTCTCCTGGCATCCGGCTAGAAGACCGCAGAGGAGAAGAGTGGCAGCCATTTGTTTAAGCTTCATCATAGATCCTCCTTGCCATATGGGTGTATTTTTATAGTGGGCACTTTTGTTGGAAACATACCTGTTCATTTTTTCAGGACGTTTCCTTCCTGTTGGAAAAATGTGATACACTAATGGGTAGATAGAGGTGATGGATGTGATTGAAATTTCAGGTAAAACGTTTGATATCCTGGAGAATCACCAGGAGGGCTTTCAGCAGGAAGAAGTGGAAGGCCGCTTCAGCGACATATTGAATAAATATGATTTTATCGTAGGGGACTGGGGATATGGTCAGCTCCGTCTGAAGGGATTTTACGACGATCAGAATTCCAAGGCGACCTTCGATACGAAAATCAGCACTTTGGAAGATTACTTATATGAATACTGCAATTTTGGCTGTGCTTATTTTGTTCTTAAGCGGATCCGACAGTAAAACCGGCGTGTTTACAAAACACACGCCGGTTTTTTTAATGATCTTCCTGGGAGGGTTTAATATCAGCGTTTGATTCATCGTGCAGGGGATGGGCTCCATCCTCCTGACGGGGCAGATCTTCATGCAGGGACTTGTACTCGTAATTAAACGCACTGTAATACCTCTGCTTATTTGTCCATGGGGAACTTTTCTCATTGGAAACAGGCTCATGCTTATTCCGGGGGGATCCATAAGCTCCTTCCGGAAGCTGTTCCGGGACCAGATAGTTCCGCTGGGCTTCCACGTTGGCAAAATCGGAATAATCTTTCTTTTTCTTGTCATTCATCCTATTCGACCTCCTTAGGCTTAGAGTGAGCGTAAGGAACGGATTTATGCTACAGGAGATATGGAAGATAGTTTCTGAGCTCTTCGGCTTCCATCGCACTCAGCTGGAATAAATGCTCCAGGTATCCGTCCCTGTTGATGTTCTCTTCATCCAGAAGTCCCTGCCTGTTTTTAGGCAGGTTGATGACGAGAGATTGGTCTTGGAAATACTCTGCCTTCATAATAGCAAGCTCGAATCGATGACTGCCTGCGGTAAATGAAACGAATCGTGTGCTTGTATCCTGGGTAACATCTTCTAATAGTGGACGTTGGTACATCTTTTACACTCCTTTTGTTCGTGCTCTTCTGCATAGTTATCAGGTAGTATATCCATTACGCTGGAATTTATCGACCGAAAATAGTTGTGGTATGATAACGGTAGCATGGACTTTAACAGTCAGGAGGATTTTACATGTATTTTGTGGATCGGGAGAAAATTGAAAAGATCTTATCTTATATGGAAACGATACAAGCAGAAGTGAGAAAGCAGGGGTTTTCCTCATTCCGGGAGAAGCTTGTACTGGAGCGTTTGACACACCTTACTGTCGAGGCTGTACTAGATGTCGGCAATATGATGATTGATGGTTTTATTATGCGTGATCCGGGCAGTTATGATGATATTATCGACATTTTGCTGGATGAAAAGGTTCTTCCTGCTGAACATGAGGAAGCATTTAAACAGTTCATTCAGTTAAGGAAGATGATCGTCCACGAGTATACAGAGGTGGATCATGAGGCTGTCGAACGTGCGTGGGCGTCGCATCAACATGCACTGGAAGCTTTCCCGGAGCGGATCCGCATGTACCTCGATCACGAACTGGGTCCTGTATCCGCTTTTTCAAAAAACACTACGAAAGGGGAAGCCTGATGAAACATTATCAGGGATACCTGGTGGATTTGGATGGGACGATGTATAAAGGGGAAGCGGCCGTGGACGGGGCTTCGCACTTTATTGACCATCTGATCGGTCTTCAGGTCCCTTTTTTATTTTTGACTAATAATTCCTCCCGTACGCAGGATCAGATTGCAGCGAAATTAAACAAGCTTGGTGTGAAAGCCCGGCCTGATCAAGTGTATACAAGCAGTTTAGCAACGGCTGACTTCATCAAGGAGAAGAAGGAGCAGGCACGAGTGTATGTAATCGGGGAGGAAGGTCTTCATAAGGCTCTTACAGACCGGGGCCATATCCTTGTGGAGGAGGAGGCAGATTTTGTAGTCATCGGCATCGACCGGGAAATTTCCTATTCCAAGCTTGCCAGGGCCTGCCTCGAAGTGAGGAAGGGAGCCGGTTTTGTGAGTACGAACAGCGACACAGCCATTCCGACGGATAAGGGGATGCTGCCTGGAAACGGAGCCATGACAAGTGTTGTTGCTGTTAGTACAGGTGTGGATCCCGTCTTTGTCGGTAAGCCGGAGCCGATCATTATGGAGCGGGCTTTAAAGGAGCTGCAGCTTCAGGCGGATCACGTATTGATGGTGGGCGACAACTATTACACCGATATCCTCGCCGGGATGAAAGCAGGGGTGGACACGTTGATGGTGGAAACCGGACTGAGCTCATTCCATGAGATAGAAGCTCATACCCATCAGCCTACCTATAAAAAGCTGAACTTACACGAGTGGTTAGTTGAACTTAAAGAATAAATAAAAATCACCACCTGCCTCATGGGGCAGGTGGTGATTTTTTATAAGGCTCTGTATATTGCTTGGTGTTGTTATTTAACATGTGAGCTCCTATCACCCCTTTCTCTCATGGGGTTTGTATGAGGCGGCCTTGGGAATGACTCCCTTTCCGTGGGGTACCGTGAGCCTCCTCAGGCTGCGCCTTCCGGGGTCACACGATGTACCTTCATCCCACAGGAGTCTCGCCATTCCCAAGGCCGCCTCTTCAAAGAAGGGTAGTTAGAAAGGACATAACCGAAGTCCGTTACACCACTACGAAAGGGATGGCAGGGAAAACAGGTAGACTCCTGCGGGAAAAGGAACAAGGGGAGACCCCGGAGAACGAAGTTCGAGGAGGCTCATCGTTCCCCGCGGAAAGCGGACGGTTTTCCCTGCCATCCCATGCTCTGAGTAAACAACGGACTGGACCCCTGATTCCAGACGGAAACGATTTAGTAATCGTTTAAAATATCAACAACAGTCTTTAACAGAGCTTTTTATAAAACGTAAGGGCCGAAGAAAATAGTGATCAATGCGACGTGAACACTGATGAAGTAGGTGATCTGAACAGGGATTGACCAATCTCTCTGTTTCGCACCGGTTTTCAGAATTCCAAAGGCGATCAGGGCAAAACCAAGGATGAAAAGGATAGGACTGCCGGGGAAGCTTAAATAATCAGGGGCTCTGGCAAGGAGCTTTTCTGAGAATAAGGGACTGCGCACAAGAATGGCGGCTGCCAGGTAAATGGCGATACCCGTGAGCAGAATCCATGTACGGTCCTGGTCCAGCGCGTCTCTTTTAACAAACATAAGAATGACAAGGAACAAAAGCGGCCATATATACCAGAAGGTCATAATGAGGAGTCCGAAAAAGCTGTAGGAAAGCATCCCCATTGTTTTTCCCAGTGCTCCTAAAAGGACACGGGAGTTCCATGTGTCAGCTTTCTCGATGATTTCAGGGTTCTGGGAAGATAAGAGAAGCTTGTGACTGTCCCCGCCTTTATCGACCCAGACTACACTGTCCTCTTGAATTTGGACCGGGTGGGTGGACAGATCCGGTGTGTTGCTGATCCGTGTGATTTCTTCAACCCCGGAAGTACCGAGCGGGGCTTTATAAATGTTAAACTGGCTGTTTTCACCGAATCTTGTATTGGTGGCCCCGACCGCTTTAAACAGCAGGGAGGTTCCCTCTTTCTGAGGATGCAGACTCATATCCGATATTTCTTTGAGAGGCTTCGAAGAGACGGGATCAATAAAAGAAAGGCTGGTGGTCTTTAAAGGTTCTTGAAAGGAAGTGGTTTCGTAATAATAATGGTTTTCCATCTGACCGGAAGCGGACTGTTTCTGAACGGTCGATATAAGAACAGTGGCTTCCTTGTTCTGTATTGTAAACTGGATGTCCTTAATACTTTCAGAACCAGACGGTAGAAAAGCGGCTTCTCCGATCTTTTTCACCTCATTGTCCACGTGTTCAAAGAAGTGCAGGTGACGGCCTTCCTCGTCTGTGTACTCTTCCATAAGGTAAGTGCCTTCATCCGTCTCTGACGTTTTCACCTTGGAATCACTGGAGGTGAGTGTCATCAGTTGCCTGCTTTCATAATTGGCTGGATCTATGGTGTAAAGGGCGTTCTCCTTTTGGTAAAGCGCAGCCGAGGATGTGGGGATAAAGCCGTCAATATCCGTTAGTTTTTCTTCTGTATCCCCGCGGTATAAGCTGTAGTAATCAGAATAGAGGAGTTTGTCATTTTCTATGTAAAAGCTTGTGAACTTATCCACGGGAATCGTGTACTGCTGCTCATCCATTTCAGTGTAGTTGTCATCATAGGTATGCCGGGTAATACCGCTTTCCGTGAGATAAGAGATTTGTATGCCATCGTCTGTCTTCTGGATATGGGGCTGCTTAACAGCGGTTGTTTCTCCAATCTCCCAATCTCTGCTCCAGTCCTGATCGGCAGGCTCCGTAACTTCCTGATAGTTTTCAAAGAATAAAAGCACAACTCCTGCTGCAATGATGATCAACGGCAGGATCCATACAAGTTTTAAACGCAGCGTCTTCACGTTATCCGCCTCCTTTTCCTATGTATACGTGATGGAGGGCAGAGAAGTTTCATTGGATTAAAAAAACACCAGGCAGCTGCCTGGTGTGGGTACGTTCTATTCGTCATCTTCGTTGTCGCCTACGATGCTGTGGGCCAGCCGGCTGGAAGCAGCTGCTGCAATGGCTCCTACAATATCATCGAGGAATGTATGGCATTCGCCGGAAGATTTATCATTCAGTTTCTGGAGAATTCCAGGTTTCTGCTTATCAATATAGCCGTAGTTGGTAAATCCGATCGATCCGTATACATTGACGATGGAAAAAGCAATGATTTCATCGATTCCATACAGGCTTTCGTCCACTTCGATGGTGGATTGAAGCGGCTCTGTAAGCATTTTCTTTTCAGCCAGGCGGTCCATCTCGATCCCTGTGATCACAGCGTTCTGGACTTCCCGTTTGGTGAGGACTTTGTTTACATTGAACCGGCATTCATCCATCGATAGGTCATCATGGTATTTCGACTGCAGATAATAGACAAGATCGGCGATATCGTCGATGGTGACGCCTCTTTCTGTCAGCCATTCCCGTGCTGTTTTTTCAAGACTGGATACTTTCTTCTCATTTGCCATAGCGAACTACCTCCCTGCTCTCTCTTTGGTCGCGATGTTACTATACCCGCGTTTATTGTTTCACAAACGACTGGTGTTATGTTCATTATATCAAAAGTCCGGGTTCTCCGTGAAAAAACGTGCCCTTTTTCTTATGTGTTACACTGGAAGAAAAAGGAGTGGAGGTGCTGTTATGGGGAAACCGTCAATTTTTATTACCCGCCGTCTGCCGGCAGAAGTTGTTGAACCTTATCAGGAGCAGTTGGATATTGAGATGTGGCCGGAGGAGGATGAAGCTGTCGACAGGGAGACGCTTTTAGCTGAGGCGGGTCGCGTGGACGGGCTCGTAACGATGCTGACCGACCAGGTGGACGAGGAGCTTCTGGGCGCTGGAAATTCTCTTGGGATTGTTGCCAATATGGCGGTTGGCTACGATAATGTGGATGTGAAAGCTGCAGAGAACATGGGGACGGCCATCACGAACACCCCGGATGTTTTGACAGAAACGACGGCCGATCTTACGTTCAGTCTGCTCATGGCCGCTGCCCGACGGATTGTGGAGGCAGGGAACTATATTAAGGAGGACGCTTGGAACCACTGGTCTCCTTTACTGCTTGCCGGAACGGATGTGCATCATAAAACAATCGGAATCGTAGGGATGGGACGTATAGGAGAAGCCGTGGCACGGAGAGCCAGAGGTTTTCAAATGGACATTCTTTATCACAACCGCTCCAGAAAAAAGGATGTGGAAAGTGAAATCGGCGCAAGGTATACATCGTTTGATGAGCTCTTGGAGAATGCGGATTATGTGGTCAGCCTGGCTCCGCTGACGGATGAAACCCGGCATATGTTCAATGCGGAGGCTTTTCAAAAGATGAAGGATACCGCAATCTTTATCAATGCATCCCGGGGGGCACTGATGGATGAAAAAGCACTCGAAAAAGCGCTCAGAGAAGAGCAGATCGCCGGTGCCGGTCTTGATGTGTTTGAACAAGAGCCGATCAGAGCCGATCACCCGCTCGTTTCCATGCCCGGTGTTGTCTGTCTTCCTCATATCGGCTCGGCAACGAAAGAGACCCGTTATAAGATGATGCGTCTCTGTCTGGAGAATGTTGTCCGTTACTTCGAGGAGAAGCCGCTGCTCAGTCCGGTTTCCAGATAAAAGAAGCCCGTACACGACAACGTGTACGGGCTTCTGATTATCTGTTTTAGAAAACCTGCTCCACTTCATAAATGCCAGGGATCTCCTGAGAAAGCGCACGCTCAATACCTGCTTTCAAAGTGATGGTTGAACTTGGGCAGTTCCCGCAGGCACCCATAAGACGCAGACGTACAATACCATCCTCTACATCCACCAGCTCAACGTCTCCACCGTCACGAAGTAAAAATGGGCGAAGTTTGTTCAGTACTTCTTGAACCTGTTCATGCATGTTCAATCTTCCCCTTTCTTATAGTATCATTATAAAACGAAGTGACGAAAAAATCTATGGTCTCTGCTTATGTTCCTTTGGATTGAGAACTATTATCATTTTATCTTTTTCCACTTCTTTTGTAAAATGAAAGTACGTATAAAAAAGGGGAGAGGGCCTCATGAATCAACCGGTTGTTCGCGTTTATGTATACGGGGCGGAAGTGAAATGTGCAAGCTGTGTGAACGCTCCCGGCTCAAAAGAGACCTATGAGTGGCTGGAGGCCGCTTTAACAAGAAAATATGGGGAGAAGAGCCTGCAGTTTCACTATTTTGATATCCATACAGAAAACCAGGAAGGTGTGGATATGGAAATCGTCCAACAGCTGTTGAATGATGACTTGTTTTACCCGCTGGTGCTGGTGGAAGACCGAATCGTGGCGGAAGGAAATCCAAAGTTGAAGACGATTTGCAAATCTCTGGAAGAACATGGTCTTCAACAGGTCAGTAATTCCTAACGCAGAACCACCAGCGTATGATAAAATCGTAAGGCACAGGGTTCTTCCGAAAAAGAGGTGACGTGGATGAATCCATTGATCGAATTTTGTATCAATAATTTAGCCGAAGGCTCCCAGAAAGCTAAGGATGAACTGGAAAAAGATCCGGATCTTGATGTGATGGATTACGGCTGTTTGAGAAACTGCGGTCTTTGTTCGCAGAGCAATTATGCCCTTGTTGAAGGAGAACGTGTCATTGCCGATTCGCCTGAAGAATTAGTCGATAAAATTTATCAACACTTGGACGAAACCCTGTAACAAGTGAAAAGGCATGACTATTTCAATACAATGAGAGGCACCCGGTAAAGGGTGTCTTTTTACTTGGATGAGCAGGTGCTGCTGTTTGATAAAAAGCAGGCCGGTTTAGTATACTGAAAAGAAGAAGAGAAAGGAGAGGCTTGGTATGATTCTGAACATTACAGAAGCTGCGGGTCATCAGATCAAAGAGATGATGAAGGAAGAGGGTGGAGATGTCCGTCTCCGCTTCGGTGTAAAAGGCGGCGGCTGCAGTGGATTGTCATATGCGATGGGCTTCGAGGATGAGATTAATGAAGAACTTGATCTTCTTGAAGATTCCAGCGGTATTCCTGTTGTCATCAACCGTCAGGATGCGGCGATTGTAGAAGGTACGACCATTGATTATAAACAAAATATGATGGGCGGAGGCTTCACGATCGATAATCCGAATGCCATCGTTTCCTGTGGCTGCGGGTCTTCCTTTAAAACGGCGGCGAACGCTGGAACACCAGACCCGAACTGCTGATAGATTCCAACCTTCCGGCTCACGGAAGGTTTTTTTATGGGAACAACCACTCTCAATCACAACCGGAAGTGGGAGGGCATCAGAACTTTTTTCAGTTTTGACTGGATGAAAAAAAGGCTGCAGAAAAACACAGGGTTTCTCTGCAGCTTTTGTTCTTTAGGAAAACATGCTCGTCGAATGTTTCGGCTGCACACGCGCTCCTGGATCGATATAGGCTTTCGCATTGTTGACAGCTGTCGGTCCTTCACCAAAACCGGATGCAATCAGTTTTACTTTACCCGGATAGGTGCAGATATCGCCGGCTGCATAGATGCCTTTGATGTTCGTTTCCATTTTGGAGTTTACAACGATGCTGTTTTTGTCGATTTCAAGCTCCCAGTCCTTGATGGGGCCAAGGGAGGAAATGAACCCGTAGTTGACGATGACATCATCAACGTCAATGGTCTCTGTACGTTCGCCTTTAACTTCTTGAAGCTCGACTTTTTCAATGCGCTCCTCCCCGATAAACTGCTCAGGAGTGAAGGGGGTCATGACGTTGACGTTGGATTCGTTCAACTGGGACACACTGTGTTCGTGAGCTCTGAATTTATCTCTTCTATGGACAAGAGTGACCTGTTTGGCAATCGGCTCCAGCATGAGTGCCCAGTCGACAGCAGAATCACCGCCGCCGGCAATCATTACGTTCTTGTCACGGAAGTTGTCCATGTTACTGACGTGATAATGCAGGTTGGTATCTTCAAACCGTTCGGAATCGTCCACTTTAAGTTTCCGTGGCTGGAATGCTCCGTTACCAGCTGTGACAATCACGGTTTTCGTGTAGTGGACATCTTTGTTCGTGGTCAGTTTTAAAGACTCGTCTTCCATCCGTTCTATATGGATGACTTCCTCCTCAAGCGCAATGGTCGGATTGAAAGCCATGGCCTGCTCTTCCAGGTTGTCAATCAGCTCCTGTGCACGGACTTTAGGAAAGCCGGCCACGTCAAAAATGTATTTTTCCGGATAAAGGGCGGTCAGCTGCCCTCCAAGGTGCGGGAGGCTTTCGATGATTTTGACACTCGCTTCACGCATTCCACCGTAAAAAGCTGTGAACAGACCGACGGGGCCGCCGCCGATGACTGTAATATCGTATATTTTATCGCTCATAATAAACCTCCTGAAAAAAATTTCACTAAAATTTATTCTATCATAAAAAAATTTGCAATGGGAACACTGAACATATGTAAACCTTTCCAAAGGCGGCAATTGTTCAATAATTTTGATAACTTGATTTTGGGTTGAAAATAAGGGGAAAAAGGTCTAAGATGATGATAGACCATATAGTTATGATTTGTGACACTTTTCGCCTGATTTCAACAGGTTTTTTTAATGTCTTTTTGTGTGAAACAGGTCACAATGATATAGGTGACGGATGGAAAAAAATACGAGATGGAAGTGATTATTCATGAAGAATCCGAACATTGTCATTATCGGTGCCGGTTACGGGGGCATCATGACAGCTGTCAAACTTCAGAAGAGCCTTGGGGCGAACGATGCCAACATCACACTTGTGAACAAGCACAGCTACCACTATCAAACAACTTGGCTGCATGAAAACGCGGCAGGTACGCTTCACCATGACCGCACACGTATCGCAATCAAAGATGTTGTGGATACAAGCAAAGTCAACTTCATTCAGGATACAGTGACAGATATTAAAGCGGCCGATAAAAAGGTGATCCTTGAAGACGGCGAACTTTCTTATGACTACCTTGTCATTGGTCTTGGATTCGAAGCGGCTACGTTCGGTATCCCTGGACTTAAAGAGCATGCATACACAATCAACAGCATCAACAGCTCTCGTCTGATCCGCCAGCATATCGAATACAACTTTGCGAAGTACAACAACGAACCTGAAAAACAGCAGAAGCGCTTGAACATTGTTGTCGGTGGTGCAGGGTTTACAGGAATTGAATTTGTTGGTGAACTGGCGAACCGTATCCCTGAACTATGCAAGGAATACGATGTTCCACGTGACAAAGTGCGTATTGTCAACGTAGAAGCTGCCCCGACAGCTCTTCCAGGTTTCGATCCTGAACTTGTTGAATATGCGATGAACTCTTTGGAAGCGCGCGGTGTCGAGTTCAAAATCGGTGCGATGATCAAAGAAGTAACCGAAAATAAATTGGTTTTCGAAAAAGATGAACAGCGTGAAGAAATCGATACGAACACCGTCGTATGGGCGGCCGGTGTACGCGGAAACTCACTGGTTGAAGAAGCCGGTTTCGAAGCGAACCGCGGACGTATCCCGGTTCGTGATGATCTTCGTCCAGAAGGATATGATGATGTATTCATCGTAGGGGACTGTGCTCTCATTATGAATGAGGAAACGGAGCGCCCTTATCCTCCGACAGCGCAGATTGCCATTCAGGAAGCGGAGCATACAGCGAAAAACCTTACCCGTCTCGTGAAAGGTGACGATCACCTTGAGCCATTCAAGCCTAACATTCAAGGTACGGTTGCTTCCCTTGGGCACAATGATGCCATCGGTGTTGTCTTTGATGATAAGAAACTCTTCGGCTGGTCAGCGACTGCCATGAAGAAAGTCATCGACAACCGCTATCTTCTAAAATTAGGCGGCCTTCCGCTCGTTCTGAAGAAAGGGAAGTTGAACTTCTTTAACTTCTAAAAGATATAGGAAACGCGAAAGCAGTTCATGCTTTCGCGTTTTTCGTACATCCGGATATGCTTGCGCTTTCATAGGAAGCGGTTTAGAATGAATAATGGATTTGCACGTCCCTTTTAAGGGGAGTAGGGGGAAGCGACGTTGAATATTGTCCAATTTGCTGTATCCATTCTTTTGTTTTTTGTACTGTTTTTCGGGATATCCTTTCTATTAAATATGATTCTGCGCTCATCCTGGATCATGTCCATCGTGTATCCTGTCATCGTGTTGTTTATCGTGGATAACTTTCCGTGGACGGAGTATTTCTCACAGCCTGGCACAGCTTTTCCAACTGTGTTTAAACAGCTCGGCCGTCTAGGTGTCGTGGACGTTGTGATCCTGACCAGCGGTTTTGCCGGGACCATTGCAGCCGGCATTGTCATAAAGAAATTGAGGAAGAGCGGGTATCAAATGTTTTAATAAGAGAAGAAGGGGCCTCGATCCAAGGATCGAGGCCCCTTCTTCTGGTTCAATTATATGAATAAAATGATCGGTCTTGGACATGCTTACATCTAGAGGTGATGACATGTTTTCAGGACGTACGAAAAGACTGTTTCTTCCTTTCTTATTCGCAGGGGCTGTGGTGAGTACGGCTTCCTATGTAACAAATCTATCTTTAGTTGATTTGGGGGAATGGATGACAGCTGAAATAAAAGACGGGAATACGATTGCAGATCCAGATCCACAGGTGAAAAGCGCGGTTGTTGAGGCGGTCCAGACGCTGGAGCAGTCGATTGATTTGTCCCAGTATCAAAGCCGTCAGGTTACCGCTACGGGCTATACAGCCGGGTTTGAATCGACGGGGAAAACGCCTGAACATCCGGCCTATGGCATTACGTTCTCCGGGGTGAATGTAACGAGGGACCTGTATTCTACGATTGCTGCTGATTTGAACGTGTTTCCTTTAGGGACCATTCTTTTTATTCCCGGGTACGGGTATGGAGTGGTGGCTGATATTGGAGGGGCTATTAAAGGGGAGGAACTGGATCTTTATTTCTCAAGCGTGGAGGATGTGTATGACCAATGGGGAAAGAAAACATTGGACGTGTACGTGATCAAAGAAGGAGAAGGTCAGCTGACGGAAGAAGAACTGGCCACTTTGAATGAAAATGAAGCTCAGCAGGTATTCCGGTCTGCAATCAAACCATAATAAAACACTTCCGTTTAGATGGCGGAAGTGTTTTTGTTATTTAATAGATCAGAGAATGAAGCAGGAATGTAAGCAGGATACCGGTCAGGCCCCCGAAGAACACTTCAATGGGCTGGTGTCCGAGCAGCTCTTTCAATTCTTCTTTTTTCTGATACCCTTCTTTCTGCTGCCAGCTTTTCGCTTCACTGACGAAGCGGTTAAAATCATTCAATAAGATGTTTAACATGATGGCCTGCTCCCCTGTCTGCCGTCGGACACCTGTACTGTCGAACATGACGATGATGGAGAAAACGCAGGCGACAGCGAAAATGGATGAACCGAAGCCCTGCTCAATCCCTACGCCCGTAGCCAGAGCTGTTACAGCGGCAGAATGGCTGCTCGGCATACCTCCTGTACTGAAGGCAAGGGTGGCATTGAACTGTCTGGAAGCAATAAATTGTATGGGGACTTTTACCGCCTGGGCAAAAACGATTGCAGCGATGGAGGCCCAGAGGGGGAAGTTCTGCAGTAAATCTAACAGCATTGTAACATCCTTTCTCATCCGGCAGGGTATCGAGATGATTGATCTTTATGTAAGTCATTTGTTGCTTATAAACAAAAACATTATATCATACATTCTGATAGAACGTCCCTTCATAAGGAAGGACGGATGCAGATCTTGTATACTGGAGAAGGAGGTGGCGTTATGTTGACAATAACACAGAAGTGGAAACCCGTAGACCCCCTTGTCGTCGGGGTGTTCGCGGATGAGGATCAAAGCATTCTGGCAGAGAAGATAAAAGATGCAGCAGGATTACATACAGCGGATTATTTAAAAAGTGGTCTCGTTCAACCCCCGCCGGGCCGAGTGGAACATTTGATTGTTCCCTATGAGAATCAAATGGTCCGGGTCTTATGTATCGGTCTTGGGTCCAGGAAGATGATGACAAAAGCCGACAGGAGAAACTTGTGGGGGCAGGCTTTTCAGCAGATTGAGGCGCAAGGGGTGGAGCAGTGCTCCCTTTTGCTGGAGACCCTAATTCCTGATCGTCAGAAATATAAAGAGTGGACGGCGTTGTTAGCAGAAGCGATCGGCTTATCAACTTATAAGCAGGAAAATTATAAAACCGGATCGGAGGAAGTCAAACGGCTGAAGAGCCTGTCTGTTTTTTCTGCTCTGTTTGATCAAAATACGATGGAAGCAGCGATTGTGGAAGGGATGGCTTATGCAGAAGGGGCCAATACAGCAAGAAAGCTGGTTCATCTTCCCTCCAACATTCTTACAGCATCCGAACTCGCCGCACAAGCCTTGAAAATGGCAGAGCGGTTTGGTTTCGATGCCCAAATCCTAGAGAAAGAGGATATGGAAAATCTGGGGATGGGAGCGCTCCTCGCTGTAAACCAGGGTTCCGTAGAGCCGCCAAAGCTGATTGTTCTAAAGTATCAAGGATTGGAGGAGTGGAAGGATGTGACCGCTCTTGTAGGAAAAGGCATAACGTATGATACAGGAGGCTATTCCATTAAATCGAAAACAGGCATGCCTGGTATGAAAGGGGATATGGGAGGCGCTGCTGCTGTTCTCGGAGCTTTGGAAACCATAGGGCGCATCAAGCCTGAGAAGAACGTCATGGCCGTGATTCCATCTACCGATAACATGATATCCGGTGGAGCATTTAAACCTGATGATGTGATTACTTCCATGAGTGGTCAAACCATTGAAGTACTGAATACAGATGCCGAAGGGCGTCTGGCCCTGGGCGATGCTGTAACGTATGCCCGCTCAGAAGGGGCAGACAGGGTTATTGATGTGGCTACGCTTACCGGAGGAGTAGTCACGGCCCTCGGATCATGGATGACAGGGGCAATGACGAATAACGAGTTCTTTTATAAACAAATCGAAAAGGCGGGTCAGGAGACGGGAGAATGGATCTGGCTTCTGCCGTATAACGAAGATTATAAAGCTCAGGTAAGGAAAAGCAGGATTGCTGACTTGAATAATTCTCCAACACGCAAAGCTCACGCGATCATGGGAGGTGCGTTCGTCGGAGCATTTGCAGAGGGGATTCCGTGGGTGCATCTCGATATTGCCGGAACGTCTGTAGCAGAATCCGGACACGCCCTTGGGCCTGAAGGACCTACAGGAGTCATGGCAAGGACACTGGCTTATTATGTGAATCATTAAAAAAGGGGCCTGTTCATGTTAGCTGAGGCCGTTCCCGCGGCAGGCACTATCGATAAGCGCAGCGGGATCGTGTGAACGAAATACGGGCAGCAACTCTAGATCAAAGGTTGAAGTCTGGGCTGAAGCCCAGACTTTTTTTGTGCGGATGGATATTGTATAGGAAGCGGTTTTTCAAGGAGGGCTTCCTATCTCTATTGCTGTATCAATAAGAAACAAGACCCGGCAGCTGATGCAGATCGTCCGAACGCCTCTGCTGCTGTCCAAAGTGGATAAGCATATAGGTACGATGCTGCTGCTTTATACAGCCTCCCATGTATACTACGGGAAGGTGGACAGGGTGCAGGGGCGGGAAATCTATATGACCATCGGTGACCGTGTCCTGATCATCGACGGCCGAACCCTTGTTCATGTTTGTTCCACGTGAAGAATTTCTCGTCCACATCTCAACTGTGGATATAAAAAAAGCACATACGCTTGGAAGCGCATGTGCTTTTTTTATTAATCCTGGATGGCTGCTTCAAGAGCCACTTCAATCATTTCGTTAAAGGTGGTCTGACGTTCCTCGGCCGTCGTTTCTTCTCCGGTAAGGATATGATCACTGACAGTAAGAACGGACAGCGCCTGACGGTTGTATTTCGCGGCAAGCGTATAAAGAGCGGTGGTTTCCATTTCTACAGCAAGCACGTTGTACTCAGCGAGCAGATTGAATAGATCCATCGCATTGTCACGGTAGAAACTGTCACTTGTAAAGACGTTTCCGACTTTCAAGTCCAACCCTTTTGCTGTTCCTGCATCATAGGCATTCTTCAACAAATTGAAGTCCGCTGTCGGTGCATAATCAATGCCGCCGAATACCATACGGTTCATCTGGGAGTCCGTTGTCGATGTGGAAGCAAGAATCACGTCACGCACGTTTACATCGTTCTGCAGTGCTCCGCATGAGCCGACGCGGATCAATTTCTGCACGCCGTAGCTATCCATCAGTTCATTGACGTAGATGGAGATGGAAGGTACCCCCATCCCTGTTCCCTGAACAGAAATGCGCTCTCCTTTATATGTACCTGTGTATCCGTACATGCCACGTACTTCGTTATAGCAGACGGCATCCTCCAGAAAGTTTTCAGCAATATATTTGGCGCGGAGCGGGTCTCCTGGCAGCAGGATCTTATCCGCGATATCTCCCTGTTGTGCTCCAATATGTGTTGTCATGGGTTTTTCCTCCTTCATTTCTTTCAACATTTTAAAATTACCACACCCCGAAAGCGAATACAAATGTGGCTGATTTTACCCGAAATACTGTTTTTCGAGATCACTCAGTTGATCTGCGGCATGGCTGTTAAAATCGGTATCCCGCCGATTTAACTTTTGTTTCAGCTTTTCAACGGATTGTTTGAGAGAATCATTATAATCCGGTATTTCTGTCTCTTCATAAGGGTGGACCGCTTCTTTCTGAACGTTGGCTTTTTCAAGATAACTCAACGCTTTCCGCTGATGGAAAAAAACATTTTCTGTTTGACCAGGATTGTGAAGATCCCCCTGCATCGGGTGTTTGTCAACGGCGAGCATTTGAACCAGATAAAAATTCCCCCGGTCCTCTTTCACTTCTCCGATGTATATGCCTGTTTTATAATGCGCTTTCACTATAGAGCCAATCTGGATCTCAGACATTCTATTCCCTCCTAAATTCATCTCTCGTTTCATTGTAACAAAAAATATGTAGATCTAATGAAAACGGATGCGGATTTCCAAATGTTTGATATACTTAGGGGAGAAGGGTGGGGTTCACCATGATGGAATTTCTGTACTTCCCAGAAGATAAGTCTGAATATATTCCTGCTGTCCTGATGCTTCTGCTGTTCATTGTGGCTGCAGCGGTTACTATGATCTGGATTATTAAAGCCTCTCAAAAAGAAGAGCATACATTTGATCAGAATTACTCTATAAATGAAAAGGAAGATCGCGAATCGAAAGAGCCGCATTAGGTGCCTGCCTGATGCGGCTTTATTATATTTTCAGCAGCATGGGGGACACTAGAAAAAGCAGATTTCATCAAATGGAGGTTTTGGACCCATGAAGCGTGCCTTTATGTGTGCCGGGACGATCGCTGTTGTTTTGACGGCGTGTTCCGGAGAGGAACGATCGCCGCTGGAAACATCAATCTATAACAAAGATAATGACAAAATCGGGACAGCTGTATTGACCGAACAGCCTGAAGGCGTACAAGTGAAATTGAAAGTAGAAGGGATTGAACCAGGGATGCACGGGATAGCTGTTCATGAATTTCCAAAATGTGATGCGCCTGAGTTCAAGAGTGCCGGGAATCATTTCAATCCCTTGTCCAAGGAGCATGGTCTCATGAATCCAAAAGGGGCGCATGTGGGGGATATGCCGAATGTGGAGGCTGACCAGAGCGGTATGATTGATGTTGAGGTCATGCTGCCGGAGGCGAAGCTGAAAGAAGATCAGAAGTCGCTTCTGAGGGATGAAGGGACCTCCTTGATCATCCAGAGCGGACCAGATGATGGGATGACCCAGCCGGCAGGAGATGCCGGGGAACGTGTGGCCTGTGGTGTGATTACCATAGACGCAGACAAAGATGAAACGAGTGATCCTGCCGAACCGGATAAACAGCAGGAATAACCGAACCTTCGATAACGGGACGGGACGGCCATCCTGGTGTTTTCAGATACCTCTATGCAGACAGAAGGAATGATGGAATAAAAAAAGGCTGCCGTTTTTTAAGGCAGCCTTAGTTTTCATTCGATTTAAGATTGTTCAAAGGTCTGGACAGCTTTGATGATGCGTGTGACACCTTCTTCAAGTGTAGACATCGGAGCAGCCAGGTTGAGGCGCATAAAGCCGCGGCCTTCTTCTCCGAAGGACGCACCGTCGTTTAAGCCGACACGGGCCTCTTTCTGCATGAACTTCTTCAATTCCGTCTGGGAAAGTCCCATTCGTGTACAGTCCAGCCATAACAAATACGTTCCTTCGATCGGAAGCGCACGCACCGATTTTGTTTCGTTCTCCAGCCGCTGAATCACATAGTCGCGATGGTCCTTCAGCACTTCTGTCAATGTGTCAACCCAGTCGGATCCATGGTTATACGCAGCTTCCATCGCTGTAATACCAAGGGTGTTCAACATCATCATGCCTTGATTTTTAAAATGTTTATCCAGCTTTTTCTTGTCTTCCTTGTTTGCAGTAATAACATAGGAAGCCTGCAGACCGGCAAGATTGAATGTTTTCGTAGGGGAAAGGCATGTGACCGTCTGCTGGTTCGTTTCTTCAGAAAGAGAAGCCATGGGTATATGCTTGTTCGGTGGCAGAATCAAATCGGCATGAATTTCATCCGCTGCGATTTTCACACCGTGCTTCCGGCAGATCCGGCTCATTTCTTCCAGTTCCTGCTTCGTCCATACCCTCCCGACAGGATTGTGAGGGTTGCATAGGATAAACATGGTTACCTGATTGTCTTTGATTTTGTTCTCGAAATCTTCAAAGTCTATTTCGTACCTGTCCTCTTTATGAAGGAGTGGGTTTTTTACGATATGTCTGCCATGGTCTTTGACAACACTGTAGAACGGAGGATAAACCGGTGTCTGGATAAGAACGTTGTCGCCAATTTCCGTCAACGATTGAATAATCATGTGCAGAGATGGAATGACACCCGGGCTGAACGTGATCCAGTCCGTTTCTGTTTCCCATCCGTGACGATTACGAAGCCATCCTGTAATGGACTCCTTCACATCCTGATCCGGGATGGTGTATCCGAAGATGCCGTGTTCGACCCTTGAGGTCAGTGCGTCTGTGACAGCCTGTGGTGTCTTGAAATCCATATCGGCCACCCACATCGGCAGGACATCTTTATCTTGATAAAAGTCTTCAATGAGATCCCATTTGACCGAGCGTGTTCCGGTTCTTGGGGTGTATTTTTGAAATTCTTCCAAAGTACTCGCCTCCATCAGCCATTTTTCCTTATCATAACCGAAACCGGGTCCTTCATGAAACTAACTTGTTCGGGAAGGAATTTTGGCTGAAAAAAAAGCAAAGCGAACGTTCGCTTTGCTTACACAGGGGGAATACGAGAAAGTCTTACGTTATTTAATATAACCCTGTTTCATAGTTTATAAACCTCTTTTTTAATTTTTCTGCTGATTCAGGTCATAAAGCAGATTCATAGCCCGAAGTACGTCCTGTTCTGAAAAGTCACGGGCTTTCCTTAAGATCAGTTTAGAGCTTTTGACGCCGATGTCCTGAACCAGCTGTGTAAGTTCTTCGTCAAAAGGAGATTCATCTTCATCGTGGAATTCCATCAGTTCGGAAGCGGGAATATCCAGAACCGTCGAAATTTTCAAGACGGTATCAAGTTCTGGTGTGCGCTCATTAGATTCATAACTTTCCAGTGTGTGAACGCCCATCCGGGCTTTGAGAGCCAGTTCCTCTTTCGTGAATTTCTTCATTTCCCTGTACTTTCGGATATTGTTTCCTACGGACATACGCTGAACCCTCCTTTATTCTTTTTTCTAGTATATCACGCTGCGGACAAATGATGTCTGAACGATTCGTGAACATAGACGGGATATTGCTTATTTCGCGTCTTTGTGGTAAAATCATTTATTGCGTGAAAAGAAGCGAATATTTAATGAATCAGGAGTTGTATAGCATGTCAGAGAAGTTCCAAGAAGGTCAAGTATTAGAAGGTAAAGTCACAGGCATTCAGCCTTACGGCGCGTTTGTAGCATTGGATGAGCAGGTTCAAGGTCTTGTACACATTTCCGAAGTTACTCACGGTTATGTGAAAGATATTAATGAGCACCTTTCTGAAGGAGATGAAGTTCAGGTTAAAATTCTGAACATTGATGAGAAGAGCAACAAATATTCTCTATCCATCCGTGCGACTCAGGAAGCACCTAAACAGCAGGAGCGTCGTCCACGTAAACAGGCGGCTCCAAAACAGCAGGAAGAAGCTGCAGGCTTCAACACGCTGAAAGACAAGCTTGAAGACTGGATCAAACAGTCTGATGACCGCGAAAAATTCCGCAAATAAGGAATGAAGAAGAGACCAGGGCCTTCCCTGGTCTCTTTTTTTATTCCTGTTCAACAGCTGTGTCAGCCGGTACATCACTGTTTTGTGCTGCGGGGATGAAATAAAGGGAAATGGCAATAAGTCCGCTGATCCCTACAGCCGTATAAATGAGACGCGCAAGGAATGCACGCTGCTCACCACCGCCAAACAGCCCGGCAACGAGATCATACTGGAAAAGTCCGATGAGTCCCCAGTTGATGGCGCCGATGATGATCAGCAGGAGAGCCGTCCGTTGTATCCAGCTCATATACAGACCTCCTTTTCTTCTATTGGAATTAGTATGGATCTCAAAGCCGATGTTCATTCCAGACAGCATTTCTTTTGAGATTCTTCAAATTATCGGGGATAATAGGAAAGCACGTTAAGAACAGAAAGGAGCTTCCAATCCATGGATACATTTACATTTCATAACCCAACCAAACTGATCTTTGGTAAAGATCAAATTGAACAACTGCCCGGCCAGCTGCCGGAAGGGACGAAAAAAGTCCTTGTTGTTTATGGTGGGGGCAGTATCAAGAAAAACGGCGTTTATGACCAGGTCATGGACCAGCTGAAAAAAGCTGAGGTTGAAGTTCTTGAGCTTTCCGGAGTTGAACCCAACCCTAAACTGACAACGGTCGAAAAAGGGGTAGAGATTTCCAAACAGGAAAATGTTGATTTTCTTCTTGCTGTCGGTGGCGGTAGTGTGATTGATGCTACGAAAACCATCGCTGCAGGTGCTAAATATGAAGGTGCCCCTTGGGATCTCGTCACCCGCCAGGCGACACCTGAAGATGCTCTTCCATTCGGTACAGTGCTGACGCTTGCAGCGACAGGCTCTGAAATGAATGCGGGCGCTGTTATTACCAACTGGGAAACGAATGAGAAATACGGATGGGGTGCGGCTCCATTGACCAACCCGGCCTTCTCTATTCTTGATCCGGCCTACACAGCAACGGTTCCTGAAGATCAGACGGTATATGGCATTGTCGATATGATGACACACTTGTTCGAACAGTATTTCCACAATCCGACACCGTCTCCTGTGCAGGATGAGATGATTGAAGGTGTCCTTCGCTCTGTCATTGAAACAGGTCCGAAGCTGCTTCAAAACCTTGAATCCCTGGAGCATCGTGAAACGATCCTTTATGCAGGTACGCTTGCACTGAACGGGATGATGCAGATGGGTTACCGCGGAGACTGGGCAAGCCATAACATCGAGCACGCGGTATCAGCGGTTTATGACATTCCGCATGCCGGTGGACTGGCGATTCTGTTCCCGAACTGGATGAAGCATAACCTTGAGGTTAATGTTTCCCGTTTTGCCCGTCTTGGTGAAAAAGTCTTTGGTGTAGAAACAGAAGGGAAATCAGAGCGTGAAGTGGCTGAAGAAGGTATTCAGGAACTTCGTAAGTTCTGGACATCTCTTGGTGCCCCCCAAACGCTTGCTGACTATGACATCGGCGATGATAAGTTTGACGTAATCGTTGACCGTGCGATGAAACGCGGACCATTTGGTAACTTTAACAAGCTTCACGAAAAAGATGTTCAAGAGATCCTTGAAATGTCTAAATAATGGGTAAAGAAAGAAGGCGCGGAGATCCGTGCCTTTTTCTTTTCCAAAACATTTTCCTTATGTATCCGTTTACAAATGGAGCTTTGCTTGATTTGCTATGGAGGTTTCGATAAAGTGAAATTGGTCAGGTATTAAATTGACAATCTGGAGGCTATCATATGACACATATTCGTTTTGATTATGAAAAAGCGCTGCCATTCTTTGGCGAACATGAATTGGAATATATGCAGGGAGCTGTATCGACAGCACACCAGGCACTCCATGAAAAAACTGGCGCAGGTAACGATTTTCTAGGGTGGGTCGATCTTCCCGAGGACTATGACAAGGAAGAGTTCGCCCGCATTAAAAAATCCGCAGAAAAGATTAAATCCGATTCAGACGTGCTTCTTGTCATCGGTATCGGCGGTTCATACTTAGGGGCGAGAGCAGCTCTTGAAATGCTCAACCACAGCTTCTACAACACGTTGGCGAAGGAAGACCGTGACACCCCTCAGGTCTTCTTCGTAGGAAACAGCATCAGTGCTCCATACATGAATGAGCTGTTTGACGTTCTTAAAAATAAAGATGTTTCCATTAACGTCATTTCTAAAAGCGGAACGACGACAGAGCCGGCGATTGCGTTCCGTATCTTCCGTAAGTTCCTGGAGGACAAATATGGGCAGGAAGAAGCTCAGAAACGCATTTATGCTACGACAGATGCCAACAAAGGGGCATTGAAGACGCTTGCTGATGAGCAGGGATACGAATCCTTTGTCGTCCCTGATGATGTGGGCGGTCGTTATTCTGTCCTTACTGCTGTTGGACTGCTTCCAATCGCAGCGAGCGGCATTGATATTGATGCCATGATGGAAGGGGCGCAGAAGGCCCGCCAGGAGCTGAGTGCCGAAAAGCTTTCCGAGAACCCGGCCTATCAATATGCGGCGGTGCGTAACGTCCTTTACAACAAAGGCAAAACGATTGAAATGCTGATCAACTATGAGCCATCCCTTCAGTACTTCTCTGAATGGTGGAAGCAGCTGTTTGGTGAAAGTGAAGGAAAAGACCAGAAGGGGATCTTCCCGGCTTCTGCCAACTTCTCTACAGATCTTCACTCTCTTGGACAATATGTTCAGGAAGGACGCAGAGACTTGTTTGAGACGGTTCTTCACGTGGAGACGCCAAGCTCTGACATGACCATTGAAGAAGATGATCAGAACCTTGACGGGTTGAACTACCTGGCTGGAAGCACCGTGGACAAGGTCAATGAAAAAGCCTACCTTGGTACAATGCTGGCGCATACAGATGGGGACGTTCCGAACTTGATTGTCCACCTTCCGAAGCGTGATGCCTACACGTTTGGTTATCTCGTTTACTTCTTCGAGAAAGCCTGTGCCATCAGCGGCTATCTTCTCGGTGTCAATCCGTTTGACCAGCCTGGAGTGGAAGCATATAAGAAGAATATGTTCGCCCTTCTTGGCAAGCCGGGATTTGAAGAAGAAAAAGAAAAACTCGAAAAACGCCTGTAAAGCAAAAAAAGCGCGGTTCATCCATGAATTGGATGAGCCGCGCTTTTTTTATTGGGCATAGTAAAACGTAAAGGAGGAATGACAATGATACCTTTAACCTCTTCATTGACGGGACAGGTCTTTTCTTTTCAGGATGCAGAAGCAGCTTTGAAAACAATCGGATTTAAACTGGCGGACAACTGGGATTATGAACACGGCTATTTTGATTATAAAATTGACGACCGCGTCGGCTATCAATTTATCCGCCTGCCTTTTGTAGTGACGTCCGGATCCCTTGATGCCCCTTCCGATTACGCCATGATCGAAATGACGGAACCGTTTCTGCTTTCTCATAAATACAATCCCGGCCTTGACGACAATGTAAAAGAAGGAAACATACGGGCCATTTTTGACCAGTTCCAGGAGCCCGTGGATAAAGATGCCTCTTTTCCAGAAGAACACATCCAATCAGGTCAAGAACTTCTTCAGGCCGCGGAAGAGGTGCTACTTTCTCAGAGGTGAGAACAATATGAGCTCATCTCCCTTTTCCAATTCGATGCTTTCGTCAAGGTGAAACGACAGCTCTCCATTTTTTCGGATGCCGATAATCTGGCATCCTTTTTTCAAGAAAAACTCGTATGCCGTTAATATCGGATGGCCTGCGAGTGTTTCGGGAACTTTCTCTTCGTGAAATTGACGCTCGGTCAACAGGGAAAGGAGGAGCTCAAATGGTTTGACTGGATCATTGCGGTAAAGCTCCTGGTAAAACAGGCTGCTCATAAAGTCATTGGAGCGGATGATCGTACTGGCGCCGGCCCGCTGCGCGTTAATTTTCTGGCGGTCCGTCAGTACTTCCGCAATGATGAACAATTCCGGGTGATGCCCTTTCAAGGCGACGATCTGATGGATCACGGCCTGGTCCGACTGCTGTTCTTCCATGGATGGGTCGGCCGTAATGATGGCCATCCGGGCTTCTTTAATATTGGCATGCTCCAGCGTGTCTTCATTTGTCGCACTGCCGCTGATAAAGTGGACGCTCGGCAGGCGCTGATAAAACTGGTTCATAGTCTGGTCAATCATAACGATCCGTTCGTGAAGGTTCTGGTCCTGCAGCATATCAATCAAATGGCGGGTCCGCTCGTTCCAGCCGATCAGGACAATGTGATCGGCTCCCTTATACGCAACACGACCTTCGGACAAACTCGTTTCATGCTTCACCGTAGAAGCGGACAATGTGGCCATATAAAAGGTGACGAGCCCTCCTCCTGAGAGGATTAATAGAATAGCCACAGCTTTCCCGGCAGGACTTAAAGGCACATAGTCCCCGTACCCAACAGTGGCACCTGTTACGAATGCCCACCATAATCCGTCAAAAAAGGTGGGGAAGTTCTCAGGTTCTATGATATGGATAATGATGCCGAATAACGTCATCGTGAAGAAAACCGTACTTAACAGGCGGACAAATAAAGGCAGTTGAAAGTAAAGGCGGATGAGGTGCTGCATAACCCGGCCCCCTTTTTTACCTACAGTATGGCTTTAATCCGGGCAAAACAAACGTAAAAAGAACATGCTTCAAGGAGAAAGCAGGTTTTGCTTTATCGGGATTTGATGGTCTGTTTCATATCTTCATAGACGTACTGCCACAGCTCCTGGTTATCGCGGAAGGCTTTTGTAACGAAAAGCAGGACTTCCCTGCGCTTTTCTTCATAATCCGGTGCTTCTTTATCGGGGAGGCTTGTCAGAGAATCGGCTACGTACTGTTCCAGCTCCGGTGCCCGAGGACCCCAGACGGCTGATTCTTTCCCTTCTGGATCGATCAGAATAATTTTTGGAATGGATCGGGATGTGCCATTTGTTAAATAGCGGTCCATCAGCTCCGGGTTATCATCCCGGAGGAAGAAGCGCGTATCGATCTGACCGGCTTCTGCAATCCTGAGGAAAATAGGCAGGTTCAGCATTGCATCGCCGCACCAGTCTTCGGTCAGTATCAAAGCTCTCCACTGTTTGTTCTGTACGTTTTCAAAAAAGGGTACATCCTCCACTTGTGTAGAGAAGTGTTCATATATGTACAAAAAATCATTTTGGTGGGACTGCATCTGATCCACATATTCCTGAGGATGCATGCCTTCGTAAAACTGCTGGTTCAAGTCCATAAGAAATTCTCCTTTCTATTGCCTACCCATTCCTTTTCCCTAAAAAGAACAGAAGTATGCATCCGTATGAAGTCCGTCTGGTTTTTTGTTAAGATAATTACGAAGGAGGGTGTTTACCTGTGGAAAAAGAACGTCTGGACTTTCTATTGGAATTGTTAAATACCCCGTCTCCGTCGAGTATGGAGATGGAAATACAAAAACGCTGGATCGCAGAAATGCGTCCTTATGCAGATGAGATTCAAACCGATCATGCCGGCAATGCGATTGCTGTGCTCAACCCGGAAGCGGATTTCAAAATCATGCTGGCCGGTCACTGTGATGAAATTGCTCTTGTCGTCAATCGGATCGATGAGGACGGGTATGTGTATGTCGATAAGATGGGCGGCATTAACCCTAAAGCAGCCGTTGGGATGAAAGTGAGTATTCAAGGTCATGGCGGGACGTTAACAGGCGTCATTGGAGTCAATGCCCAGCACCATGGTGGACTGAAGGGAGACTTCGGACTTGAAGAACTGTTTATCGACTGCGGAGCCAAGTCCAAGGAGGAAGCCGAAAAGTTCGTACAGATTGGCGATCTGGCCGTTTATAAAAGGGAACCGGAAGTCCTGATGGACCGTTACATAGCCGGCCGTGGTCTTGATAACCGGACCGGCCAGTTCGTTGTCGGAGAAGTGCTGCGCCGCTTATCTGAGAAAACATTGAATGTCGGTGTATATGCAGCGAGCACGGTAAATGAAGAAACGAATATGGGCGGCGCTTATTTTGCCGCAGCCGGCGTAGAACCTACGATGGCCATTGCCTGTGACGTGACGTTCGCTACTGATTATCCGGGTGTAGACAAGCGGAAACACGGGGACGTCCGTCTTGAAAAGGGTCCGGTACTTGCTAAAGGAGCTCCGATTAACCGCAAGATTAATCAACTGCTGGAAAAGACAGCTGCCTCTCTCGATATGGATGTTCAATATGAACTGACTCCCAGAGCGACAGGTACGGATGCTGACAAGATGCGGTTGACAGGGAAAGGGGTGCCGGTCAGTCTTGTCTCGCTCCCGCTTCGGTATATGCATTCCCCTGTAGAAACAGCGAGCATTCAAGATATGGAAGAGGAAATCACCCTTCTTGTCGAAATGATTGCCGGCATGACGGGAAAAGAAAGCTTAAATCCACTGGATGAATAAAGAGATTGAAACCTGTTTTTCCTTCAATAAGTCAGGGATTTTGTGAACCGCTTATCGGTGGATGCTTACTGCGGGCACGGACTCAGCGGTTCCTGCAGGCGCTGCCACCGGGCACTCATCGTGCATTCACCTGAAGTAATAGGGAAGAGAGAAATTGGCACCTGTTTGACAATCCTCTTTTTGTCCAAACCATCGTGTCCAGTGCTCATAGATCCATCCAGCTGTTGAGCTCCATGTTTAACAGCTGAATGGATCTTACATGAAAAACAATGGCTCTCACAAAGTCCGATATCACCAACCATCTGTCTGTAAAGTGTTTTATACGAGCCACTCCCTTAATGTCCTATAGTATGTTGTTTATTTTTATGCATATTTGGAGACACTAGCCGATATAATCTTCTATAGTGTTAAGGAGTGATCGGCATGGACCGTGAAGCACTGCATCAGCAGATTGTAATGTTGAAAGGAAGAATCAATGCCGGCCAAATTCACGTTCAGGGGTATGATGACTACATTATGCTTCAGTTAGGAAAAGTAAAAGACAGTGAAGACGGCCTCGTAGACGTCTCAACGGTGTCTGCAACACTGAGGCTGCTGTTGGACGCGACGGATAAAGTGGATGGTCCTGCTCATTAGGAGCGGGATTTTTTTATGCATTTTTTTGCATGATCCCGGTTCATTTTCAAGACTGTTCAGGAACCGCCTCTGTTATACTGAAATCAAGACGATTGGATTTAAAAACTTTGCAATTTCTGGAGGCGGAGGAATTTGGATTGGGATGTCGTAGAAAAAGAAACGACCCATGTCGAATTGTTTAAAGCGGTGGAAGATCATCTGGCCCTCATATTTTTTGGGAAGGACCGCAGGGTATCCTATGCGAACGATATTTTTGCACAGACGATGAACTATCGGAAGAGCCGTGATTTGATAGGCAGGCACCATAAGGAGTTCTGCTTCAGTGATTTCACGGAAAGCAACGCCTATGAACAATTCTGGTGTGCGTTGTGGAATGGGAAAAGCTTTCAGGATAAGATCAAGCGCAAAGATGCATCAGGTCATGAAGTGTGGCTGGAAGCTACTTATATGCCTGTATATAAGAATGGGAGCATAACAGGGATAATGAAGGTGGCTTCTGACATCACAGCGAGGCAGAATGAATTAAATGGGACGGTGGAAAAGCTTCAGAGTGTATCCTTGGACTTGAACACCAGGGCTGAGGAAGGGATGGAGGAGCATGAGGCTTTGAACAGTCAGATTGCTCTCATCAATGAGACTTCCAAAGAGAACACGAAAACACTGGAAGGTTTGAAAATACAGGCGCAGAACATCCAGGGGGTCGTGAAGACCATTAAGGATATTGCCTCCCAGACGAATCTTTTGTCATTGAATGCTGCTATAGAAGCCGCAAGGGCCGGGGAGCACGGTCGAGGATTTGATGTGGTTGCGAAGGAAGTCCGGAAGCTCTCCAACAAAGTGGAGCATTCCATTGGAGAAGTCCGGGAAAATGTGGACCAGATTACGCAGGAGATTTCTCGTATCAATCAAGGAACCGAGATGATTCAGAAGGAACTGATGAAAGCACTGAATAACCTTGATGGTGCATCCCGTGGCTACCAGCAGGTTGTCGAAGCAGGAGAAGCCGTTAACAAAGAAGCGCAGTCCTTGAAGGAAATGATATAGCATGTCAGAAAAATAAGGGGGCCTATCACCTGATAGGCCCCCTTATTAATTATAGGATCCCTGTATCATCTGGAGCTGGGAAGGTGAAGGATGGAGGTGTCATGCTGTTTTGGCACCGGTCCTTGTTTAAGTCGCAAACATTGCCGTGGGCATCCCGGATAACCGGGCGGGTGACGGTAATGGTTGTTTTAAGGATGATTTTCACAAGGATTCCATCGACAAGACTCAATCCAGCTAAATCTACTACAGGAACTCCTTCCTGAGTGAAGATTCCTTCAACTTCAAGCGGTGATTCCTGCAGGGTGTCCTGCGGGCATGCACCAGGGAAATCTGTGTGTTCCTGGAACGGAATGGTTGTCGAAAGGGTAACTAATTCCAACCCTAGAATGTTTGTACGGATGTTGATTGTAGCGGGGATCAGTCCGATGTTAACGACTTTATTTTTGATGATTCTTGCATTCATTGTGATGTTATTCAAGTCAGGAACGACTTCAATTGATAAGATTCCGGCAATAGTAATTGCACCAAAAAGGGATAGAGGAAGCGTTGTTTCAGCAACCTTCTGCACTTCTTTTGTACCAACCAGAGCATTTTCTACAAAGCAGTCGCTGTTTAGTTTAGCCGGCTTCATTTCAGGTTTTTTGAAGCTGCACTTACATCCGGACGGACAATACTGTTTTTTCTCGCCTTTCTCTTTTTTCTTAGGAAACTTCATCGGCAGTTTCCCGGGCACGGAAATTTTCCTGCAGTGCGCCATATTTCTTCCACCTTTATCAATAAATTTGTGTTGTACATAGGTATACTATTCCTGAAGAGATGGACGGTGTAGGCCGGTGTGATAGATTTACTGGAATAGGCTGTAAGATTCGTTTAGATGCTGCTGAAAGAACTTCCTGATCACGGACGCGGCTGTCTGCAGCAAACCGGTTTAACGGTCATGGACTCCGCACAGAAGGGCATTTGTTTTAAGGAATGATAGGTAATGGAATGATAAAAGAGAGCTTATCGATAAGCTCTCTTTCCTTCCAAATGAAAAATTTAGTCGTCTTCGGATCCGGAGAAAGTGAAGGATGAAGTTTCTGTGTCCTGCTTGCAGCGGTTGGGGTTCAAATCACAAACGTTGCCGTGCGCGTCACGAATGACAGGTCTTGTAACAGTAATGGTGGTTTGAAGAATGATTTTCACAATGATCCCATCTACCAGCCCTAATCCAGCCAGATCGACAACGGGAACTCCCTCCTGCGTAAAAATCCCTTCGACTTCGAGTGGTGTTTCTGTCAGGGTATCTTCCGGACATGCCCCGGGGAAATCCGTGTGGGCTTGGAATGGGATGGAAGTATTCAATACACCAGTTCCCAAGGCACCATCGTTATCAAGGAAACTGACAGTCACTACAGCCGGAATTAAGCCAATGTTGACGACTTTGTTTTTAATGATCCGGGCGCTCATAGTGATATTCTCCAGATTAGGGACGACTTCTACAGACACCAGGCTGCCAATTGTAATTCCAGTAGCTGCGAATAAACCGAGTGGCAGGGTGGATTCAGCTACTTTTTGTACCTGTTTTGTCCCAACCAGAGCATTTTCTACAAAGCAGTCACTGTTTAGTTTGGCGGGCTTACGTTCAGGCTTTTTAAAATGACACTTACATCCGGATGGACAGTCATGTTTTGTCTCGCCTTTCTCTTTTTTCTTAGGAAACTTTATCGGCAGTTTCCCTGGAACGGAAACTTTCCTGCAATTCGCCATGTTTTTCCACCTTTATCCATAATATTGTGTGGTACATTGGTATCGTATTCATCCCCGGATAGCCGGTGTAGGCCAATGATAGATTTAACAGATCTGCTTTTTGATCAAAACAGAGGAGGGAAACGGCCGTCAGAACTTCCTGCTTGCACAGAGTACAGGTTTTGTATAAAATAAAGATACAAAATTATATTGATTCCATCTTCGGGGCAGGGTGAAATTCCCGACCGACGGTAAGAAGGCATAGTGACCTTTAAGTCCGTGACCCGTGCAGTTCTTCTGCATGGCTGACCTGGTGAGAGTCCGGGACCGACAGTTACAGTCTGGATGGGAGAAGATGTCGAGCGGAACAGGCAGCGCATGCTAGATATGCTGCCTCTATTTAGCCGTGGACCAAGACCATCCCTAAGCCCAATGCTTCAGGGGTTTTTTTATTGGTCAGGCTCAGCCGCTCACCTTCATCTGGGATGTGAATCAATGTGTAAAGATGAAGGGGGAGATCGATGATGAACCGTTATCCGGCTCAGTCATCAAGAAAATTATTTACATTGATTACGATTGCTTTGTTTGGGACCATTTCCATGGTTCTGATGCTGCTGAACTTTCCGCTGCCGCTGCTTCCGCAGTACTTGAAAGTGGATTTCAGTGATGTTCCTGCCCTGCTTGCAGGCATCATGTTTACACCCGCAGCAGGCATCCTTGTTGAAGCGTTAAAAAATGGTCTTTATTTTATATATACCGGTGCAGGAGATCCGGTGGGAGTGGTCGCAAACTTTGCCGCAGGCCTCTTGTTTATCCTTCCGGTTACGATGATCTATCATAAATTCAAGAGTGTTAAATCGCTTGTATCAGGACTTGTGACGAGTTCTCTGATTATGGCGTTCGGCATGGGTGTACTGAACTACTTTGTCATCCTTCCGGCTTACAGCTGGTTCATGGGATGGGAAACGATGAGTGCACAAGTGAAATGGATAACAGTAGTAGCAGGGATTCTGCCATTCAATGCTCTTAAAGGAATCATTGTGAGTGCACTGTTCACCCTGCTCTTTGTACGGATGAAACCTTGGATCGAACAGAAAAGTCCGCGGTCCTCATCCGCAGCGTAAAGGGAGAGCCGGCAAGTTATGAACTCGCCGGCTCTTTTTATATCGAAAAGGAAAATGATATAGAGGAAAGAATATCCTTCACTTATAGAAAAACATAAGGTTTTTTTCAAGATGCTGGCTGGGGTGTCAGGGGCTTTATCTATGAGCTGGAAAACCAGTGCGTTCTCCTATGTGTAAAAGCATCGTAAAAGGAGAAAGTAAACATGCTCTTACTATTTTGAAAGAGGTGTTTATGAATGAAAAAAATCATGGGAGCTGCTTTGCTGGTGATGGTTACATTAAGTGGCTGCGGAATGAACGGGAACGAGGATGGGCCGGAGGATATCAATTATGAGCCTGCCCGTTATGAACGTACAGATAGGAATGAAATGCCGGAGGAACAGCGTTTCCGCAACAACCGGGAGCATCAGGACATTGATGAAATGAGACGTGATTATGAAAGGGATATGCGTCAGAACGGGGAACGGGATACGCCGTTCAATATGGACGAAGAAGAGCCGGATTTAGATGAAGAACCTTCCGAACAGCTTCGGGAGATGGATTGACAAAAAAGGATGCCGTTTTGATGACGGCATCCTTTTTATCAGGCATCCTTTTCTATTTCCCGTTCTTCTTCAACGGTGTAGCGGGCGGTTGGAAGAGCTTCAAGTCTTTCGACAGGGATTGGGTCCCCTGATTTCTCACTGACGCCGTAACGGCCTTCCTCGATTCGTTTCAGGGCATCTTCCGCTGCCATGTGCTTCTCCCTTGCCTGTTCATAAAACGTCTGGCGTTTTTCCCGTTCGTGCTGATCTGTACCAAGGTTTCCCGGGTGGTCCGCGACGCTGGAAATTTCCCCTGTCCGGTCATTCGGATAAAGCTCCTTGGCATCATCCTCTTTGTACTTTTCCATTTCCTGTTCAGCTTCTTCTTTCATTTCTATGATCTGTTGTTTGAATTGTTGAATCTGCTTGTCTGATAACATGCTTCATGTCTCCTTCCTTTTTATAAGGATGGCTTACTTTTTTAAAGGAACAACCCCGAGGGTGCATCTGGAAATACAGAGCAGCGTGCCGGATTCATGGACGATACGGATTTCCCACACCATTGTCGTTTTACCGATATGGGAAGGGACGGCTGTTGCTGTCACCCAGCCTTCTCTTGCGCTCTTTATATGGTTGGCGTTGATTTCAATACCGAAGACCTGCTGCTCGTTGGTATCGATGTTTAAAAATCCGCCGATACTTGCGGCGCTTTCAGCCAGGGCAACGTTCGCACCCCCGTGGAGGAACCCCATCGGCTGATGAGTACGGGCATCCACTGGCATGCGCATTTCCACTTCATCCGGTTCTGCTTTCATGACTTCCATCCCCAGGGCTTCCATCAATGTATTCTTCATCATCATCTCATTCATAGTCATCCCATCCTTTATGTAATATTCCCATTGAACCAATGGTCAAACCTATAGAAAAGAAGGATGGTTCTCCATCCTTCTTTCAGACAATGGTGTAATGTGTTTACGCCGTTTCCCTTTTATATCAAAGAGGGAAGTACAGTTGTATAAGCAGCGACAATCCGAGTAGGAATCCATACAGGGTATTCGTCTGCGCTGTTGCTTTCATAGCCGGCATCATTTCCAGGGGTTCTTTTTTTCCTATAAATCCCTGAATGGCCTTTCTGGCTTTTCCTAAACTAATGAGAGTCACCAGCGACCACCATGGCAGGAGGCCGATCATCATAAGGACAGCCGTCCAAAGATAAGCGATGGCGAAGAGAGCTGTCAAAAAGCGGATGGATCCTTTATGGCCGAAAAGGATCGCTAACGTTTTCCTGCCGTTTTCAGCGTCGTTTTCCCTGTCGCGGATATTGTTCGCTAACAGGATGCAGCCGACGAAGATGGCGACGGGAACAGAAACGATCAGCACATCTGCGGTTAGCGTCATCGTTTGGATATAGTAGCTGATCGCTATTATGATGGTGCCCATAAAGAAGCCTGCTGTCAGTTCACCGAGCGGTGTATAGGCGATGGGAAACGGTCCGCCGGTGTAAAGATAACCGAACAACATGGATACCAGTCCGACAGCAGCCACCCACCAGCTGGAGGAGGCACATATATAGACACCGAGCAGTCCGGCAGCAGCGAAAAAGCTGAGAGCCAGCAGCAATACCATCTGCGGACGGATCCCGTCACGGACAATGGTCCCTCCAATGCCGACGGAGTTCTCATTATCCAGCCCCCTGACATAATCGTAGTATTCGTTAAACATGTTCGTAGCCGCTTGAATGAGAATGGAAGCCAGCAGCATGGCTGCGAACAACCAGAAATTAAAGGACTGTTCGATGGCGGCCAGCATCGTCCCGACGAAAACGGGGACAAAAGCAGCCGTCAAGGTGTGGGGGCGCAGCAGTCTCCACCACACCTGAAAACCTTCACGTTCATTCAAGGAAGCTTTTATATTTTGGTTTTGTATGGAACTCATGGATGTTCTCTCCCTTGTCATTCTACAATTTTTATGATAACAATTTAAGTTTAGGGAAAGAGTCCCGGGGTGTCAATCATTCGGTGAAAATGCTCCTGGAAGGTAAGATTTCTTGAGTCAATAGAAAAAAGAGAATAAAATAGAGAGTGGTGCATGCAGTTCCATTTAACTGTGTAGTAAATATGGATTACTCAACGTCCCTT
The DNA here is from genome assembly GCF_056158945.1 of Halobacillus sp. ABH2_015. Taxonomy (NCBI): domain Bacteria; kingdom Bacillati; phylum Bacillota; class Bacilli; order Caryophanales; family Bacillaceae; genus Halobacillus; species Halobacillus sp. ABH2_015. The sequence continues at coordinate 2,518,160 of NZ_JBSWUG010000002.1, read as the reverse complement.
AAGGAATGGGAGGAATGAATATGCTTCATACGAAGGCCCCTCATATAGAAGAAATAGCAGGGGAAGCCCTTCAGAGAGCGCATCTTCTTGGGGAACCTCAATGTATAAGTATCGTTGAACATATAGATGATATGGATGCTTTTCAGTTTTTTCATACCGGTGAGGCGGTTGATCTTCACCGGACGTTCTGGCAGAGTGCGGATAATGACTTGACGATGGTCGGCATCGGACGGGCCAGCCAGCTTTACGCCGAACGTGCTGATCGTTTTCAGGAAGTGCAGAGATTGTGGCAGAAGCTTATGGACAATGCTGTTGTCTATGACGATTATCAGAAAAAGGGTACAGGATTAACCGCCTTGGGGGGATTCAGCTTTGATCCGGGAGAAGCGGAGGAACGTCTGTGGGAAAGCTTCCCCGACAGTCAGATGACAATTCCGGCTTTTCTGCTCACGAAAGTGGACGGGGCTTCTTACTTAACAATGAATGTTCTCATTTTCCCCGAAGACCATTTGAAGCAGATGGTCCATCAGCTTTTGGAGCAGCGCGGAATGCTGCTTCAATCCGAAACTTTTGAACCATTATTTCCCGTAGTGACTGGCAGGGAGGAAATAGCGCCTGCCCAATGGAAAGAAACGGTGAAGAAAGCAACAGAAGATATCAGACAGGGAAAAATCAGCAAAGTTGTCCTGGCCAGGGAACTGCGTCTGAAGTTTCAGGATGCTGTTCAGGCCGCTTCTGTGATTAAGGAGCTCGCTGATTCACAGCCGAACAGCTATATTTTCGCCTTTGAGAGCCAGGGGGATTACTTTGTCGGCGCTACTCCTGAGCGGCTTGCCAAGCTTGAAAGCCGCACGCTTGTATCTACCTGTCTGGCAGGAACAATACCGCGGGGAGCTACGTCTGAAGAGGACGAGGCACTCGGGCTGGAGCTGTTGAACGATTCAAAAAACCGCCAGGAACATCAATTTGTCGTAGATATGATTAAAGAGGCGGTGGAAGCCTGTTCCAGCGCAGTCTCGATTCCGGAAGCTCCTGTGCTGTACCCGTTGAAAAATCTTCAGCACTTGTATACGCCTGTAACGGCCGTACTGGATGAAGGGTATACGCTTCTGGATGTTGTTGAAAAACTTCACCCGACACCAGCCTTAGGCGGGATGCCGCAGAAGGAAGCCGTTTCCTATATCCGTCAGTATGAGCGTTTGAACAGAGGGTGGTATGCCGGTCCTGTAGGCTGGTTTGATGCAAAGAATAACGGCGAGTTCGCGGTTGCCATCCGCTCCGCGCTTATTCAACAGGATAAGGCGTCCTTATTTGCGGGATGTGGTGTGGTGGAAGATTCCGACCCACAGGCGGAATATGAGGAAACGGCTGTTAAACTTAAGCCGATGCTGACAGTTTTAGGAGGCTTGTAATGGGACATGTGGAAGCTTTAACGAAGTATGTGACACATTTTGTCGACCAGCTTGCATTTTCAGGAGTGAGACAGGTTGTTATTTCTCCGGGGTCCCGGTCTACGCCGCTGGCCCTGACATTTGCTGAGCATTCAGAGGTGAAACACTGGGTTCACCTTGATGAACGCTCAGCTGCTTTTTTTGCCTTGGGGATAGCCAGGCAGACCAATGAGCCGGTGGCTCTTGTCTGTACGTCCGGGACAGCCGCCGCCAACTATTATCCCGCTGTCGTGGAAGCGTACTACAGCCGTGTTCCACTCGTAGTTCTGACAGCGGACAGGCCGCACGAGCTGCGTGAAACCGGTGCTCCTCAGGCCATCAATCAGCTCCAGATGTATGGCAGTTACGCAAAATTCCATGTGGATTTAGCGCTTCCCGAGGAAAATAACTTCATGTATGCACGAAGACAGGCGGCAAGAGCTGTAGGGGAGGCCGTCACTGGACAGCAGGGTCCGGTTCACTTAAACCTTCCTTTCAGGGAGCCGCTCATCCCTGACTTTTCCCTGGAAGGGGCCTGGCGCGGGGACACGCCTCCCGTTCCGGTTCCTTCAGCAGGGAAAAAACAGCTCGATTCACAGGCGCTCAGTCATCTGTTGGAGCAGCTTGGACGTTTGGATAAAGGACTGATCGTCGTAGGTCCTCAAATTGATGAGGAGCTCGCGGAAGCTGTCACGGACCTGGCTGCCCGCCTCGGCATTCCGGTTTTTGCTGATCCTTTATCCCAGCTCAGGGCCGGGGATCACGATAAACGGCATGTTATTGAAAGTTACGGGGCCCTGCTGAAATCCTCCTGGGTAAAAGAGAACATGAAGCCGGACTACATTCTCCGTTTTGGAGCCATGCCTGTATCCAAAACGTACTTGAAGTGGGTTCAGCACCATAAGGAGGCCGTCGAACATTTTGTTGTCGATGATGAACCCGGATACCGGGAGCCGGCAGGGCTTGCTGTCCAGTATATCTGGGCAGAATCCGTGGAACTCTGCCGCCGGTTAGCTGCTGAACTTCCGGAGGGGAATGTTCAGACACCGTGGCTTGCAGAGTGGCAGCAGATGAACACGATTTCCAAAACTGAAATGATGAAAGACCCGGGTAAAGCGTTGAACGAAGGGCATGCGGTGGCTTACCTCGCTGAGGCTCTTCCGGATCAGTCCACCTTTTTTATTGGAAACAGTATGCCGATCCGGGATGTTGACAGTTTCTTCATGTCGACGCCGAAGCGGGTGACCATGATGGCCAACCGGGGAGCCAACGGGATTGACGGTGTCATTAGTACAGCGCTCGGTACGGCGGCGGCCGGACAGAAAACAACACTGCTTCTTGGGGATATTTCCTTCTTCCATGATATGAACGGTCTTTGGATGGCGAAAAGTCAGGGGCTTCCTTTGACCATTGTCGTCATCAATAATGATGGGGGAGGCATTTTTTCTTACCTGCCTCAGTCTAAGGATCCGAAGCATTTTGAGGAACTATTTGGGACGCCGCTTGGACTCGACTTGAAGCCGGCGGTTGAAATGTATGGAGGCCGCCACTTACGCGTGCAGACGTGGGAGGAGTACCGGCAGTCGGTGTCCGAAAGCGCCTCGTCCCAACAGCTGACGGTGATTGAAGCAATGGTCAGCCGTGATGATCATGTCGACTTTCATAATACACGTTGGAATGATGTGCATGATGCAGTGATACGGTGGAGGGAAAACGATGAACAGTAATATAAACGGCCGCGAATACGGAGTGGAGCGGACAGGAAGAGGAGAGCCTCTCCTCCTTCTTCACGGATTTACCGGTACGTCCGGGACCTTTGACGAAGTATTGTCGTATGTAACAGGATCTTATGATATTGTTAAAGTCGACCTGCCCGGCCATGGGAGCACAGGTCCGATGGGGGCGATTTCCATGGAGCGCTTCTGCAGGGATCTTCATGAACTACTTGATCGTTTGGAGATCGAACAGGTTCATCTGCTTGGATATTCACTGGGCGGCAGGGCTGCGCTTTCCTTCGCTATGCTTTACCCACATAAAGTGAAAAGTATCCTGCTGGAAAGTGCTTCTCCGGGTCTTGCTTCAACGGAAGAACAGCTGGCGAGACAGGCAAAGGATAAAGCGCTGGCTGATATGCTTCTGCGGGAAGGTCTGAATGCTTTCGTTGATTACTGGGAGCAGATGCCTCTCTTCCGTACGCAGGACCGCCTTCCGGAAGAGAGGAAGCAGCAGATCCGGAGTGAGCGCCTCAGCCAGCAGGGCCGGGGTCTTGCGGAATCACTTTCGGGAATGGGGACGGGCCATCAACCGTCGTGGTGGGAACAGTTAACCACTTTAACCGTTCCTGTCTGTCTTATTACAGGGGCAGAGGATGAGAAGTTCCAAAACATCAATAAACAGATGTCTGAACTTCTGCCTGAAGTCCATTGGAAAGAGGTGGAAGGGGCCGGACATGCCGTACACCTTGAGAAACCGCGAATTTTTGCTAAAATTGTAGATAGCTTCATGTTAAAATAGTCAATGAAAGCGTTTTTCATGAGGGTATATAGATGAAACATAATGAAGGAGGAAATGATATGTCTTTTGATTGGATTCAAGATCGCGAGTACGAAGATATTATGTACGAGCGTTTCGAAGGGATTGCTAAAATTACGATAAATCGTCCGGAGGTCCGCAACGCGTTCCGTCCACAGACGGTTTCCGAACTGATCGACGCATTTGCCTATGCCCGTGACGATTCCAGAATTGGTGTGATTGTTCTTGCCGGAGCCGGTGATGATGCATTTTGTGCCGGAGGTGACCAGAAAGTACGTGGGCACGGTGGATATGTCGGCAACGACCAGATCCCACGCTTGAACGTCCTGGATCTTCAACGTTTGATCCGTGTTATTCCTAAACCGGTCGTAGCTATGGTTTCCGGTTATGCTATTGGTGGAGGTCACGTCCTACATATTGTCTGTGACCTGACGATTGCTGCTGATAATGCGATCTTCGGCCAGACTGGACCGAAAGTCGGCAGCTTTGACGCCGGTTACGGCGCTGGTCTTCTTGCGCGTATCGTCGGCCATAAGAAAGCCCGTGAAATCTGGTACCTGTGCCGTCAATACAGTGCAAAAGAAGCGGAAGACATGGGACTTGTCAACACGGTCGTTCCTTTGGAGGAGCTTGAAGCAGAAACGGTTCAATGGTGCCGAGAAATGCTGGATAAATCCCCGACAGCTCTGCGTTTTTTGAAGGCTTCCTTCAACGCAGATACAGATGGTCTTGCCGGTCTGCAGCAAATGGGTGGAGACGCAACACTTCTTTACTACACAACCGATGAAGCAAAAGAAGGCCGCGACGCCTTTAAGGAAAAGAGAAAACCTGATTTCGATCAGTTCCCTCGTTTCCCTTAATACGTGGACATCATAAACGAAGGGGCATTCCAAAGAAGGGAATGCCCCTTTTCCAATGAACGAAAGGAGAGAACGATATGGGGGAAAAGATTCCTCACTGGCTGGATAAACAAGCCTTTTTAAATCCGGAAAAAACAGCACTGGAAACACCAGAAGGAGACGTTTGGACATTTTCTGAACTTCAGGAAAGAAGCCGGCAGACGGCCCATTACTTGAAACGTATGGGAGTGGAGGAAGGTGATCATATTGCTTTTCTTTCAGGAAACGATATTCATTTTCCTGTGTTCATCCATGCGGTCAGTTATATAGGAGCTGTCGTCGTCTTGTTGAATACAAGGCTGACAGCCCCTGAAATCTCTTATCAGCTTCAGGATGCCGATGTCTCCCGAATGTTTTTTGCAGCCTCTTTAAGAGAGAAAGCACACCAAGCTGTTGAACAAACAGGGGTGAAGGCTGTGGAGTGCAGGAATGAACCTTCCGGGAGCAGGGAGGAAGGGGAATTGAAAAAAGAGATTGATTTTGATGCTCCCTATACGATGATGTACACATCCGGAACGACAGGAAATCCAAAAGCCGTGATTCACACCTATGGCAACCATTGGTATAGTGCGGCTGCTTCCGCTTTCAACCTTGGTTTGACGCCTGATGATAAGTGGCTCACCTGCCTGCCGCTTTTTCACGTCGGCGGTTTTTCTGTATTGATCAAGAGTGTGGTTTACGGAATGTCCGTGTACCTTATGGCTAAATTCGATCAAGAGCAGGTCCATGAAGCTGTGATGAATAAGGGCGTGACCCATGCGTCTGTCGTTACGGTGATGCTCCAGCATCTTGTGAAACGGGCGGGTTCATCCGGCTATCCGGATACGTTCCGCTGCATGCTGCTCGGAGGCGGCCCCGTTCCGAACGTGCTGTTAAAGAACTGCTCTCAAAAGGGAATCCCTGTTTTCCAGACCTATGGGATGACGGAAACCTCCTCACAAATTGCGACATTGAGCCCTGCTTCCGCTTTTGATAAAGCGGGATCTGCAGGAAAAGCATTGAGCCTTGCCGAGCTGTGGATCGACAGTCCGGTTCCCGGGGAGATTGGAGAAATCATTGTCCAAGGTCCGATGGTTTCGAAAGGCTATTATAACCGCCCTGCACGGCAGGAACCTTATATTCATACCGGGGATCTTGGGTATCAGGATGAGGACGGCTTTTTATATGTCGTCGACCGTGTGAAGGATATGATTATTTCCGGCGGTGAAAACGTGTACCCTGCTGAAATAGAAAGCGTGCTTACAGAAATCCCTGGTATTAAAGAGGCCGGCGTTACGGGGCGTCCGGACGATCGCTGGGGGGAAGTGCCGGCAGCTTTCCTTGTGGCGGAGGATGAGACGATCAGGGATGAGGACATCTACCGTTATGTCCATGAAAGGCTGGCGAAATATAAGCAGCCGGCTGATATATACTGGGTTCAGGAGCTGCCGCGAAACGCCTCCAACAAGTTACTGAGAAGGGAATTGTTTTCCCTGACAGAGGGCGGGGACCGATGAAAATCGAGAAAATCATCCTCAAAAAAATTGAGCTGAAGATGAAACATCCCTTCCGTACGAAAAGGGGAAGTCTAACGTCACGTCCGCTTATTATCGTTGAAGCTCACGATCGCTCAGGCTTGACCGGATATGGAGAGGTGACGGCATTTCCAGAGCCTTTTTATACGTATGAAACGACAGCCACGGCATGGCATGTCCTCGAGGGTTTTCTTATCCCTTTGTTGGCGGGAAACGCCCTTTCCCACCCAGCGCAGTTTCAGGAAATCGCAGCTTCCGTGCAGGGCCACCCGATGGCCAAAGCAGGATTGGAAGGCGCTGTCTGGGATCTTTATGCCAAACAGAAGGAAACAAGCCTTGCCTCTTTGATCGGTGGAACGAGGAAGATGGTACAGGCGGGAGCTGTCCTTAGTCTGAGTGACCACCTTGAGCAGGATATTGCTGAACTGCAGATGGAGGGCTATGAAAGGTATAAGCTTAAAATCATCAAAGGGAAGGAACGGGAAATGATTGAATCGGTCCGGGCTGCTTCTCCGGATCTGCCCATTATGATCGACGGGAACGGGCAGTATGATGAAGCGGATATGGAGAATTTGACCGCTTTGGATCGTTATGGCCTGCTGATGATAGAGCAGCCTTTCCGTTCCGGCGATTTTTATCTGCACCAGCAGCTACAGAAACAGATGCAGACACCGATCTGCCTGGATGAATCGGTGACCTCATTTCAAGATGCTGTACAGGCGGTTGAATTGGGAAGCTGCCGGATTATCAATGTGAAAATCAGCCGTGTAGGAGGATTGGCGGCCGCCAAAGAAATCCATGATTTCTGTGCCGCATCCGGAGTACCGGTGTGGTGCGGGGGTATGGTGGAATCAGGGATATCCAAAGCCCATAACCTTGCCCTTGCCTCTCTGCCTAATTTCACCATACCGGGAGACTTGTCCGGGTCGACGCGTTATTTTGAAGCTGATATTGTAAAGCCTCCCTTGAAAGTGCAGAAAGGCGCCTTACCTGTGCCTCAAGGTCATGGGATCGGCATAGAAGTCGATGAGGAAAAGCTGGCAGAGGCAACACAGCTGTCTTCCACCCATCTCCTTTCCTAAATGGACTCATAACCTTTCCCTTCATGGTTCACACTAAGGGAAAGGAGGGTGAAGATGGAACGAGATCAGTATTACATTAACATCGGTACGCGGGAGATTTCAGTAAATCATGATGCTAATAATGATGATTTTATTATCTACGCCACCCCTGAAGAAGTGACGGCTCTGCGTGAAGTGTTTGATGAGATTGCCCAGGCAGACGGCCGGTCCTTTTACAGGGCTCATATTCCATTTATGCCTTACCATCAGGATCAGGATAACGATGATACCGATGAGGATATGCATAAGGCTTTCCAGCAGATCTATGATCTGGGTGATGAAATGACGAAGAAGCATATTGAGGAAATGGGCGTATTGAAAAATTGAGAGAAGGGCCGCTTCCCCTTTTGAAGCGGTTCTTTCGTACATAATCGGGGGATTTTGTGTCGGTACGGACCGGAAATCCTACAAGTAGAGAGGGACTGGTTTGTATTTGCGGCTGCTTATGGTACGATTTAAACAGGAAAGCGAACGTATAACAAGGATTAAAGGCAGTTGAAGAGACATGAAAACTTTTTATGATTTTTATCAAAATCCTGTCCGGTTATCCTTCGAGGATCACCCTTTTTCTGAAGAGCCGAAACATGTGTGGATCATCTGCCGCTTTCGTGATCAGTGGCTGTTAACCCGGCACAAAGACAGAGGGCTCGAATTCCCTGGTGGGAAAGTAGAAGAAGGGGAGACGGCGGAACAGGCAGCAGTAAGAGAAGTGAAAGAAGAAACAGGAGCCGATATTGATGATCTGACTTATCTTGGGCAGTATCATGTCGATGGAAAAGGCGGAACTGTCATCAAGAATGTCTATTTTGCTACAATATCTGAGCTGGCTGATCAGGATCATTATTTTGAAACGCATGGTCCTGTCCTTTTCCGGCATCTGCCGGGAAACTTGAAAAATAACGACCGGTTCAGCTTCATGATGAAGGATGAGGTTCTGCCGGAATGTTTAAAGCGTCTGGAACACCGCTGAACAGAAAAAATCCGCCGTTTGGATAACGGCGGATTTTTTTCTGTTTAGTTTGTGTGGTGGGTCGGGCCGGCCTGTTTGATTTTATCACTGGCATACGTGAACTTTTTGAAGTTGGCATGAAACTTTTCAGCAAGTTCTTTGGCACTTTCATCATAAGCGGCAGGATTGTTCCACGTTTTTCTCGGGAATAAGACTTCGTCCGGTACTCCCGGGCAGTGGGTCGGGATGTGAAGGCCGAACACAGGGTCTTTATAAGTTTCGGCAGAACTCAGTTCACCTTCCAGAGCGGCATGGATCATGGAACGCGTGTAACTCAGTTTGATACGCTCGCCTTCTCCGTAGGCTCCCCCTGACCAGCCTGTATTGACAAGGAAGACGTCCGTATTGAACTGGTCTATTTTCTCTCCGAGCATTTCAGCATATGCTGATGGAGCAAGCGGAAGGAAAGGGGAGCCGAAGCAGGCGGAGAAAGTCGCTTCCGGCTTGGTAATCCCTCTCTCTGTTCCAGCCAGTTTACTCGTATAGCCGCTTAGAAAATGGTACATCGCCTGTTCTTTTGTTAAACGGCTGATTGGTGGGAGGACTCCCGTGGCATCAGCTGTCAAGAAAATGATGGCATTTGGGTGGCCGGCAATACTTGGCTGGACTGTATTATCAATGTGATCCAGTGGGTAGGCGGCCCGTGTATTTTCCGTCAGGCTCGTATCGTCATAATCCGGCGCGTGCGAATCCGGCTGAAGGACGACGTTTTCCAAAACCGAGCCGAAATGAATGGCATCATAGATCTGCGGTTCTTTTTCTTTGGACAGGTTGATGCACTTCGCATAGCATCCCCCTTCAATGTTAAAGACACCGTAGGGGGACCAGGCGTGCTCATCGTCCCCGATCAGGCGGCGCTGAGGATCAGCGGACAGAGTCGTTTTTCCTGTGCCCGACAGACCGAAGAACAGAGCAACGTCGCCTTCTTTGCCGATGTTGGCCGAGCAGTGCATCGGAAGGACGTTCTTTTCCGGAAGCAGGTAGTTCATGACGGAGAAGATGGACTTCTTGATTTCCCCTGCGTATTCTGTTCCTCCGATGAGGACAACGCGGTGTTTAAACGAAACCATGATGAACGCTTCGGAATTCGTACCATCCACGTCAGGATCTGCTTTGAAGGTTGGAGCAGATATGACAGTGAACTCTGTGTCATGCTCCTCCAATTCGGATGCCTCCGGCCGGATGAACATTTGGCGGGCGAATAAGTTGTGCCAGGCGAATTCTGTAAGAACCTGCATAGGAAGGCGGTAGCGCTCATCCGCTCCTGCAAAACCTTTGAAGACGAATAACTCCCTGCGGTCTTTCAAATAATCGAGCACTTTATGGTATAATTTCACAAACGTATCATCGTCAATAGGCTGGTTCACAGCACCCCATTCGACTTTATCTTCGGTTACGTCGTCACGGACAATGAATTTGTCCTTTGGTGAGCGTCCCGTATAGGTACCTGTCGTAGCCTGAACGGCCCCTTTTTCCGTTAGTGTACCTTCATTGCGGTATAAAATCTTTTCCACTAAATGTGGAACAGATAATTGGTGGTGGACATGGTCCTGGGAAAGTAGAAGATTAAGTTCTGACAGTTGGTTTATTGTACTCATATGCATCGTCCCGCCTTTGCAGTTTAATAATGTGAGATTAGTATAACACATTTATTTTAATCGTCCATACTATTCAGTGGATTGTGGGAAAGTTTTCAACACTGCCATATTTCATGGCTGTTATTATCCTATGATGGTTTGAACAGAACGTTTATCCAGGTTGAATCTGGATGGAAGGGGTGCGTCGAAACCCGATGAATCCAATTGACATTAAACACGCTTTTCGATACGATAGCTGAGAACGGAAACTCTCTTATCCAGAGTTGGTGGAGGGACAGGCCCTTTGAAACCCAGCAACCGTCCGCAGGGACATGGTGCTAACCTGAAGCAAGGAGTCAGCTCCTTGGACGATAAGAGCGAAAGGAAGCAGCCCCTTTCCTCGGTATAGGAAGGGTTTTTTCTTTTTATAAGAAGGAAATGTCCATGACCAGGCCTTGCCGCCTGTTTATTATTTCTGACTGAGAACGTGCACGAAAACGTTTTCGGATCCAGGATGACACTATGAAATGAACTTATGTTTTTCTACACATACTGGTAAAGAGTTCCGTCTAATACTTTGTACTTACAGAAGGAGGAGTTTTTAGAATGCCAGCGAACCGCCGGTTATTCACATCAGAATCCGTGACAGAAGGTCATCCGGACAAAATCTGTGACGCTATTTCTGATGCTATTTTAGATGAAATTTTAAAAAACGACCCGAATGCAAGGGTGGCATGTGAGACAACAGTAACTACGGGACTTGTCCTGGTTTCCGGTGAAATCAGTACGAATACCTATGTTGATATTCCATCGATCGTGCGCCAGACGATTAAAGATATTGGATATACACGAGCAAAATACGGCTTTGATGCAGATACATGTGCCGTTTTGACGGCTATTGATGAGCAGTCCCCGGATATCGCAGGGGGAGTGGATGTTGCGCTTGAATCCCGTGAAGGGAAAATGAGCGATGATGAAATAGAAGCCATCGGTGCCGGTGACCAGGGACTGATGTTCGGCTTTGCCAACAATGAAACGCCCGAATTGATGCCGCTGCCTATTTCTCTTGCCCACAAACTTTCCAAGCGTCTTTCTGATGTCCGCAAAGACGGAACACTCGATTACCTTCGTCCTGACGGCAAGACGCAGGTAACGATTGAATATGATGAAAATGATCAGCCGGTCCGCGTGGATACGATTGTTATTTCGACGCAGCACGCTGAAGAAGTCACGCTCGAACAGATCCAGAAGGATTTGAAAGAGCAGGTGATCGGGCCCGTTGTACCGGAAGGCTATATTGATGATGAAACCAAATACTTTATCAATCCGACCGGGCGTTTTGTAATCGGAGGTCCTCAAGGGGACGCCGGTTTAACAGGACGTAAGATCATCGTAGATACGTACGGTGGATATGCGCGTCACGGTGGTGGTGCCTTCAGTGGGAAGGATGCGACCAAAGTGGACCGTTCTGCTGCATACGCGGCTCGTTATGTTGCGAAAAACATCGTAGCTGCAGGTCTTGCGGATACAGTGGAAGTCCAGCTCGCCTATGCAATCGGGGTGGCCCAGCCGGTTTCCATTTCCATCAATACCAGCGGGTCCGGCAAAGTGTCGGAAGAAAAGCTGGTGGACGCTGTGCGTGACTTGTTTGACCTCCGTCCTGCTGGAATCATTAAAATGCTCGATCTTCGTAAACCTATTTACCGTGATACGTCTGCCTACGGCCATTTTGGACGGACAGATGTTGAGTTTCCATGGGAACGTACGGATAAAGCGGAAGAGCTCAGCGGTCGTTTTCAATAAAAAAAAGCTGTTTCCTTGTTGGAGGAAACAGCTTTTTTTATTTTCACGAGTTGCACTAACGGCAGAGTACGCATTGATTTGATACGGCTATCCACTTCCCTCTGTATGTCTTCTGATCATGCAGGCATCGAGCTGAAAAGCATTTCAGCCCCGAAGGTTCTTATAGTACTGCCCTTTTGCGACATACGATTTCCGGATCCGGTCCATTTCCTTGTAATCCTCTTCTGTTAAGGAACGGATCACCTTGGCCGGCCGTCCGAAGGCCAGTGTATCCGGAGGGATTTCTTTTCCGGGCGGAACAAGGCTTCCTGCTCCGATAAAGGCCCGCTCCCCTATGACAGCGCCATCCAGAATCATGGATCCCATGCCGATCAAAGCGTCCTGTTTAATGTGTGCAGAATGCAGGGTAACCTGGTGCCCGACCGTAACGCCGTCTTCCAGTATGAGAGGCTGGTCAGGGCTTTGGTGCAGCATGCTCAGATCCTGGACATTTGTGTTCTTACCGATATGTACCGATGAGACATCGCCGCGGATGACCGTCTTAAACCAGATGCTTGCGTTCTCTTCTATGACAACATCCCCGGTAATGACGGCATCTTCTGCTGTAAAAGCTGATGGGTGGATGAGAGGTCGTTTTCCTTTATATTCGCAAATCATACGAAGCCCCCTTATAATATGAGTAACATCAGTATATCAAATGAAAAGAGGGATCGGCTGTGGAAAAACTGGAATCGGCCCGTGATCGTGCAACCATCATTCTCGTCCATGGCGCTTTTGAGCATATGGGAAGGTATAAGGAACTTGCTGATCGTTTCCGTCAGGACGGTTTTTCGGTGATTTATGGAGACCTGCCGGGGCAGGGGTTGTCTGATGGGAAGAAAGGTCATATCCGTTCGTTTGGTGATTACGTTGAAACCATTCAAAGCTGGTATGAGCAGGCGGATCCGGATAAAAAAATTTTCCTTCTCGGCCACAGCATGGGGGGGTTGGCTGTGATTCGTTTTATGGAGGAAAAGCAGCCGCAGCTGGATGGTGTGATTTTATCTTCTCCTGCTGTACAGATCCGGAATAAAACGGCCCGCCCGCTGGAGGCTTTTTCCTATCTATTGAATGTTTTTACCCCTTCGCTGCGTATGAAAGCGGGACAGAATCCCGAAAATGTAACTAGAAACCAAATCAAGGTTGAAGAATTCCGTCAGGATCCGCTTGTCATTGATAAAGTATCGGTGCGGTGGTACCGTGAGTTTCAAAAGGCGGGAATCCGGGCGTTTCAACAAGTCAGCCGTTTTCCTGATGTGCCTCTTTTAGTGATGCAGGCAGAGGAAGACCTTTTAGTGGATCCGGCACGCACAAAAGAATGGTTCAATCATGTCGATACCAGTGAAAAAAGTTATAAGCTGTGGCCGGGTCTTTACCATGAGATTTTTAATGAACCGGAAAATGACCAGGTCTATCACCATACACGATCTTTTTTGAGCAACATAATAAATGAACGTTAGGAGTGTCCACCCTTGAAGGAGTCCGTTCCAAGCAATGCTGTCCATCTGCTTTACGAAGTGTATCGGAATGTGTTTCCGCGAGTACATAAAGAACTAGCCTATTGGAAAGATGCTGCCTCCCGAATCCCTGATGAAGAATTAAGAACGCAGGCCCAGGCCAGTATCAAGGATAAAACGTTCCATTGCGAAGGTGGGGCGGTTTATTCCGTGCTTTCCGGTGACCGCCCGGATCTTGCTGTCCGCTTTATTGTCGCTTATCAGACGATCAGTGATTATCTCGATAATTTATGTGATCGGAGCACCTCCATGGATCCTGATGATTTTGAAAGGCTCCACTTGTCGATGGCCGATGCATTAACCCCTGGGAATCCGTGCCGCGACTATTATAAATACAGGGAAGAGAAGGATGACGGCGGGTACCTTCATGAGCTTGTGAAAACCTGCCAGGATGTGCTGAGTCAGGCTGACAATTATCAGATTGTCCATGAGCGGGCACTGAAGCTTGGGCGTTTGTACTGCGACCTTCAAGTACATAAGCACGTGATCGAAGAGGAAAGGATTCCGAGACTGCAGCAGTGGTTCGAACATCACCAGACCGACTGGCCGGAATTGAAATGGTATGAATTTTCCGCCTGCACCGGATCCACCTTGGGCATATTCTGCCTCGTTTCCTATGCGCTGGGGAACAAAATGGATGAGGACCTGGCCCGTAATGTGGAGGACAGTTATTTTCCGTTTATGCAGGGGCTTCATATTCTTCTTGACTATTATATTGATCAGGAAGAGGATGAACGGGAAGGAGATCTCAACTTCTGTTCCTATTATGACCATCAGGAACAGATGAAAGGGAGATTTGAATACTTTGTGCGCAGGACAGATGAAGAGGTTCAGAAGCTTCCGGACCGGTCCTTTCATCAAATGATCCACAAAGGCCTCGTTGGGATGTATCTGGCCGACAGGAAAGTCAGGCGGTTGTCCAATGCAAGAAGCTTTGTGAAGGATATGCTGAAAATCAGCGGCCGGAAAACGGCGTTCTTTTATTTCAATACGAAAATGTACCATAAATTAAAGCCTGGCAGAAGTTAAAACTGCCAGGCTTGTTTTATACGTTTTTCTCGATGGCGATAATAAAGGGAGGGGTCCGATCCTTGTTAATGAAGCTGTAGTTAAGAACTTCATAGTCCTTATGATCCAGTGAGGAGACATAACGGAGGACGGCTTCCTTTTCCTCTTTTCCTCCCGGGTGTCCGTGATAGACAACAAGGACGACAAGGCCGCCTTTCTTTAACGATTTCAAAACGTTTTCGATGGATGTAATGGTGTCATTCGGTTTTGTGATGATGCGTTTATCACTGCCAGGCAGGTATCCTAGATTATAGATAGCCGCCTGGATCATGCCTTTATGCTCCTCCTGCAGGTGCTCCTCAATGTGGGTATGAGAGTCATGAATGACCGTGGCCCTTTCCAGTACTTCGTGCTCTTTCAAACGTGCCCTGGTGTTTTCGACGGCCTGTTCCTGGATGTCAAAAGCGTAGACGTGACCATCGTTGCCGACGAGGTTGGATAAGAATAAGGTGTCGTGACCGTTGCCGCACGTCCCGTCAATGACAGCGCCGCCTTCATGGACGGCCTTTTTCATAAGAGCGTGAGCCTGGTCCAGTATTTTATTTAAAATCATGCTGTGCCTCCAAACAATAGATTCCATTCTATTGTAGCATGAATGGCAGGGGTGAACAGAGAAGCGCTTGACAAAGGTCTGCCCTTTCATTAAGATACGAATATATATGATGACGTGGAAAAGGAGTAGTAAGGTTCTGATTAAGTACCAGAGAGGCAGCGGCTGGTGAAAGCTGTCCTTAATTGTCCTGAACTCGCCTTGGATGTCGCAGAAGTGAACGTAAAGTAGTTTCTGCCGGTTTCATCGCCGTTACAGATGTCGAGTTGAACACATAAGTTGTGTTAATTTGGGTGGTACCGCGGGAATCAAGCCTCTCGTCCCATTTGGGATGAGGGGCTTTTTTATATTTTTTTCGAGAGAGATAAAGGAGGAAATGAAGTGGCTTTTGATCATAAAACGATAGAGAAAAAGTGGCAGAATCACTGGTTGAACGAAAAAACGTTCAAAACAGACAGTCAATCAGACAAACAGAAATTTTACGCATTGGATATGTTCCCGTATCCGTCCGGAGCAGGTCTGCACGTGGGACACCCGGAAGGTTACACAGCAACAGATATCCTTTCCCGTATGAAGCGGATGCAGGGATATGAAGTTCTTCATCCGATCGGCTGGGATGCCTTTGGTCTTCCGGCAGAACAGTATGCACTGGATACAGGAAATGATCCGGAAGAATTCACAAAGCAGAATATTGATAACTTCCGTCGTCAAATCCAGGAGCTGGGTTTTTCCTATGACTGGGACCGTGAAGTCAATACGACGGACCCGGATTACTACAAGTGGACACAGTGGATCTTCCTGAAGCTTTATGAAAAAGGGCTCGCGTATATCGATGAAGTCGCTGTAAACTGGTGCCCTGCGCTGGGTACGGTTCTGGCCAATGAAGAAGTCATTGATGGAAAGAGTGAGCGCGGAGGTCACCCTGTTGAGCGCCGGCCGATGAAACAATGGATGCTCAAAATCACGGCATATGCGGATCGTCTTCTGGATGATCTGGAAGAGCTGGACTGGCCGGAAAGTATTAAAGATATGCAGCGCAACTGGATCGGTAAATCCGAAGGGGCGGAAGTCACCTTTGCCCTGGACGGTACAGAGCTTACCTTTGATGTATTTACAACGCGTCCGGACACATTGTTCGGGGCTACTTACGCTGTTCTTGCCCCTGAGCACCCATTAGTCGATGAAATCGTGACAGGGGAACAAAAAGAAGCGGCAGCCGCTTATATTGAAAAAGCGAAAAACAAGAGCGACCTTGAGCGGACAGATCTAGCGAAGGATAAAACCGGAGTATTTACCGGAGCCTATGCCGTCAACCCGATCAATGGTGAAAAACTTCCGGTATGGGTGGCTGACTACGTACTTATGAGCTATGGAAGCGGAGCAATCATGGCGGTACCGGCTCATGATGAGCGGGATTATGAATTCGCCCAGGCTTTCGGTCTTCCTATCATCCCCGTCGTTGAAGGCGGGAATGTAGAGGAAGCGGCTTATACAGAAGATGGACCTCACATCAATTCCGACTTCCTTGATGGCCTTCAAAAAGAAGAAGCCATTCAAAAAGCCATTCAATGGCTTGAGGAAAACGGCCGTGGTAAGAAGCAGACGACATACCGCCTGCGTGACTGGTTGTTCAGCCGCCAGCGTTACTGGGGTGAGCCGATCCCTGTCATCCACTGGGAAGACGGATCCATCACACCGGTAAAAGAAGCGGATCTTCCTATTGAACTGCCGAAAACAACAGAAATCAAACCGTCGGGGACCGGGGAATCCCCGCTGGCTAATATTGATGACTGGGTAAACGTTGTGGATCCTGAAACAGGGATGAAGGGCCGCAGAGAAACAAATACTATGCCGCAGTGGGCAGGAAGCTGCTGGTATTACCTTCGTTATATTGATCCGACCAATTCAGAAACATTTGCAGATTATGAAGCCTTGAAGAAGTGGCTTCCTGTCGACGTATACATCGGTGGGGCTGAACATGCCGTTCTTCACCTTCTTTATGCTCGTTTCTGGCACAAGGTTCTATATGATGCAGGTGTCGTCCCAACAAAAGAACCGTTCCAAAAACTGTTCAACCAGGGGATGATTCTTGGAGAGAATAACGAGAAAATGAGTAAATCCAAAGGGAACGTTGTGAACCCTGATGATATCGTCTATTCACACGGGGCGGATACACTGCGCCTTTATGAAATGTTCATGGGACCATTGGAAGCATCTATTGCCTGGTCGACAAACGGTCTTGACGGTGCCCGTCGCTTCCTTGATCGTGTATGGAGATTGTTCATGCCGGACGGTGAGCTGACAAGTTCTATTCAACCGGAACAATCCGGCCATTCTTTAGAGAAGGTCTACCATGAGACAGTGAAAAAAGTGACGGAAAACTTTGAGGAACTGCGTTTCAATACAGGCATTTCACAGATGATGGTGTTCATTAATGAAGCCTATAAGGCCGATACGATTCCTAAAGCCTATGCTGAAGGATTCGTCCAGCTGCTTTCCCCTGTTGCTCCTCACATTGCAGAAGAACTATGGGAAAAGCTTGGACATGAGGAAACCATTACTTATCAGCCCTGGCCTTCTTTCGATGAATCCAAACTTGTCGAAGATGAAGTAGAGATTGTCGTTCAGGTCATGGGTAAAGTAAGAGCGAAAATGATGGTACCTGCGGAGGCCTCCAAAGAGGATCTTGAAAAGCAGGCGCTGGAAAATGAGGACGTTCAGGAGTGGTTGAACGGAAAAACAGTGCGTAAAGTCATTGCAGTGCCTGGGAAACTTGTGAATATTGTAGCCAACTGATTGTTTTAGAAAGAGTGCCGCTGGGTAAAATGCCTGTGGCGCTCTTTTTATGTAGGAAACCACCTCTTGAACAGATGTCTTGACTTTGAAATATGATGGATTAAAATGAACATGGATCAATACAATTGGAGGGGTTATCGTGAACCAAATTAAAGAAATAACACCACAAGAAGTCGAAAACAAACTGAACAATAATGAAGATATTAAAGTCATAGATGTCAGGGAAGATGATGAAGTGGCTCAAGGTATGATTCCTGGGGCCAGACACATTAAACTAAGCGACATCCCGCAGTCCGTAGATCAGCTTCCAAAAGATGAATCCTATGTGATGGTCTGCCGCTCCGGCCGCAGAAGCATGAACGCATCAGAATTTATGAAGGAAAAAGGCTTCTCCAATGTATCGAATATGGAAGGCGGCATGTTGAAATGGGACGGAGAACTCGTCTTTTAATCCTGAAAGGGTTGTGAGAACAATGGAATTCGTATATGGATCGGCCATAATAATATTCCTGACCACCCTGTTCTACTATAAACGGAGATCATCTCTGAAGTCTTATTTCGAACAGTCTTATTCAGAGGATAACGTCTGTGTGATTGATATCAGGGATTACATCATCGCCCACCGTTCCCCTTATCCTGGAGCTGAGAACATTCCGTTAAATTATTTGTCCCGGGCTTTAAAGGAACGATTTGACTGCACAAAAGATATCCTGGTCATTTCCGACAATAAACGGGCCGCACGGATGGCCGCACGTATGATCAGAAAGAAAAAAGGAAAGGCCGTCTATTACTTGCAGCCTGAATGAGTCTCTTCGACACTAGAAGAGACTCATTTTTTTAACTGTCGGGATCATATCCATACAGGAAAACCATGATAATAGTTGAATATAAAAAGTTGATAAAGATATCTATCATTCTATTGACGTAACGGTGTATAACATGTAATATAGTAAACGTTGCTTCAGAGAAACCAGCAGCAACGTAAAAAAATCAACAAAATCTAGTAAATGCTATTGACGAAATAAGAGTAGTTATGCTAGAATTTGATTACTGTCGGATGGGCAGTATTTGATCTTTGAAAACTGAACGAACCAACCAGTACGTCAAAACGTTTCTTCTTTAATGAAGAAATTTGAAAGAAGCACATTCGGTGTGCAGATGAGCAAGTCAAACTACTTTTATGGAGAGTTTGATCCTGGCTCAGGACGAACGCTGGCGGCGTGCCTAATACATGCAAGTCGAGCGCGGGAAGTGAGCAGATCCCTTCGGGGTGAAGCTCGTGGAACGAGCGGCGGACGGGTGAGTAACACGTGGGCAACCTGCCTGTAAGATCGGAATAACCCCGGGAAACCGGGGCTAATGCCGGGTAATACTTTTCTTCGCATGAAGATAAGTTGAAAGATGGCTTCTCGCTATCACTTACAGATGGGCCCGCGGCGCATTAGCTAGTTGGTGAGGTAACGGCTCACCAAGGCAACGATGCGTAGCCGACCTGAGAGGGTGATCGGCCACACTGGGACTGAGACACGGCCCAGACTCCTACGGGAGGCAGCAGTAGGGAATCTTCCGCAATGGACGAAAGTCTGACGGAGCAACGCCGCGTGAACGATGAAGGTCTTCGGATCGTAAAGTTCTGTTGTCAGGGAAGAACAAGTGCCGTGCGAATAGAGCGGTACCTTGACGGTACCTGACGAGGAAGCCCCGGCTAACTACGTGCCAGCAGCCGCGGTAATACGTAGGGGGCAAGCGTTGTCCGGAATTATTGGGCGTAAAGCGCGCGCAGGCGGTTCCTTAAGTCTGATGTGAAAGCCCACGGCTCAACCGTGGAGGGTCATTGGAAACTGGGGAACTTGAGGACAGAAGAGGAGAGTGGAATTCCACGTGTAGCGGTGAAATGCGTAGATATGTGGAGGAACACCAGTGGCGAAGGCGACTCTCTGGTCTGTTTCTGACGCTGAGGTGCGAAAGCGTGGGTAGCAAACAGGATTAGATACCCTGGTAGTCCACGCCGTAAACGATGAGTGCTAGGTGTTAGGGGGCTTCCACCCCTTAGTGCTGAAGTTAACGCATTAAGCACTCCGCCTGGGGAGTACGGCCGCAAGGCTGAAACTCAAAGGAATTGACGGGGGCCCGCACAAGCGGTGGAGCATGTGGTTTAATTCGAAGCAACGCGAAGAACCTTACCAGGTCTTGACATCCTTGGACCTCCCTAGAGATAGGGATTTCCCTTCGGGGACCAAGTGACAGGTGGTGCATGGTTGTCGTCAGCTCGTGTCGTGAGATGTTGGGTTAAGTCCCGCAACGAGCGCAACCCCTAATCTTAGTTGCCAGCATTCAGTTGGGCACTCTAAGGTGACTGCCGGTGACAAACCGGAGGAAGGCGGGGATGACGTCAAATCATCATGCCCCTTATGACCTGGGCTACACACGTGCTACAATGGATGGTACAAAGGGCAGCGAAGCCGCGAGGTGTAGCAAATCCCATAAAACCATTCTCAGTTCGGATTGCAGGCTGCAACTCGCCTGCATGAAGCCGGAATCGCTAGTAATCGCGGATCAGCATGCCGCGGTGAATACGTTCCCGGGCCTTGTACACACCGCCCGTCACACCACGAGAGTTGGCAACACCCGAAGTCGGTGAGGTAACCTTTTTGGAGCCAGCCGCCGAAGGTGGGGCCAATGATTGGGGTGAAGTCGTAACAAGGTAGCCGTATCGGAAGGTGCGGCTGGATCACCTCCTTTCTAAGGATATTACGGAAACGTACTGTGTTGGTTGTTCAGTTTTGAGAGATCAAAGCATCTTTCAAATTTGTGAACCTTGAAAACTGGATAAGGAATTATGACTCATCTAGCGATGAGATCATGATGACAAGACATCTAATTGATTTATATAAACGTCTTTTCACGAAGATAGTTAAGTGAATAAGGGCGCACGGTGGATGCCTTGGTACTAGGAGCCGATGAAGGACGGGACTAACACCGATATGCTCCGGCGAGCCGTAAGCAGGCTTTGACCCGGAGATTTCCGAATGGGGAAACCCACTGTTCGTAATGGGACAGTATCCTATACTGAATACATAGGTATAGGAAGGCAGACCCGGGGAACTGAAACATCTAAGTACCCGGAGGAAGAGAAAGCAAACGCGATTTCCCAAGTAGCGGCGAGCGAAACGGAATCAGCCCAAACCAGAAAGCTTGCTTTCTGGGGTTGTAGGACACTCCTTTGGAGTTATCAAGGAGGAAGATAGACGAATCGATCTGGAAAGATCAGCCGAAGAGGGTAACAGCCCTGTAGTCGAAATCTTCCTCTCTCCGGAGTGGATCCTGAGTACGGCGGAACACGAGGAATTCCGTCGGAATCCGGGAGGACCATCTCCCAAGGCTAAATACTCCCTAGTAACCGATAGTGAACCAGTACCGTGAGGGAAAGGTGAAAAGCACCCCGGAAGGGGAGTGAAATAGAACCTGAAACCGTGTGCCTACAAGTAGTCGGAGCCCGTTAATGGGTGACGGCGTGCCTTTTGTAGAATGAACCGGCGAGTTACGACCGTATGCGAGGTTAAGCAGCAGAAGCGGAGCCGCAGCGAAAGCGAGTCTGAACAGGGCGAGTGAGTATGCGGTCGTAGACCCGAAACCGTGTGATCTACCCATGTCCAGGGTGAAGGTCAGGTAACACTGACTGGAGGCCCGAACCCACGTAAGTTGAAAATTACGGGGATGAGGTGTGGGTAGGGGTGAAATGCCAATCGAACACGGAGATAGCTGGTTCTCTCCGAAATAGCTTTAGGGCTAGCCTCAGAATAGAAAGTCATGGAGGTAGAGCACTGATTGGACGAGGGGCCCCTATCGGGTTACCGAATTCAGTCAAACTCCGAATGCCATAGACTTTGTTCTGGGAGTCAGACCGTGGGTGATAAGGTTCATGGTCGAGAGGGAAACAGCCCAGACCGCCAGCTAAGGTCCCAAAGTGTGTGTTAAGTGGAAAAGGATGTGGAGTTGCTTAGACAACCAGGATGTTGGCTTAGAAGCAGCCATCATTCAAAGAGTGCGTAATAGCTCACTGGTCGAGTGACTCTGCGCCGAAAATGTACCGGGGCTAAACACACCACCGAAGCTGCGGATTGATCTTATGATCAGTGGTAGGAGAGCGTTCTAAGTGCTGCGAAGTCAGACCGTAAGGACTGGTGGAGCGCTTAGAAGTGAGAATGCCGGTATGAGTAGCGAAAAAAGAGTGAGAATCTCTTTCACCGAATGCCTAAGGTTTCCTGAGGAAGGCTCGTCCTCTCAGGGTTAGTCGGGACCTAAGCCGAGGCCGAAAGGCGTAGGCGATGGACAACAGGTTGATATTCCTGTACCACCTCCTTTCCGTTTGAATGACGGGGGGACGCAGGAGGATAAGGAGAGCGTGCCATTGGATGTGCACGTCCAAGCAGTGAGACGGTCGGAATAGGCAAATCCGTCCGGCAACGTCAAGCTGTGATGGGGAGGGAACTATAGTACCGAAGCTCCTGATTTCACACTGCCAAGAAAAGCCTCTAATGAGGAAAGAGGTGCCCGTACCGCAAACCGACACAGGTAGGCGAGGAGAGTATCCTAAGGTGAGCGGGAGAACTCTCGTTAAGGAACTCGGCAAAATGACCCCGTAACTTCGGGAGAAGGGGTGCTCCTCTGCCGAGGAGCCGCAGTGAAAAGGCCCAAGCGACTGTTTACCAAAAACACAGGTCTCTGCGAAGCCGTAAGGCGAAGTATAGGGGCTGACACCTGCCCGGTGCTGGAAGGTTAAGGGGATGCGTTAGCTTATGCGAAGCGTTGAACCGAAGCCCCAGTAAACGGCGGCCGTAACTATAACGGTCCTAAGGTAGCGAAATTCCTTGTCGGGTAAGTTCCGACCCGCACGAAAGGTGCAACGACTTGGGCACTGTCTCAACGAGAGACCCGGTGAAATTATACTATGTGTGAAGATGCACATTACCCGCGACAGGACGGAAAGACCCCGTGGAGCTTTACTGCAGCCTGATATTGAATGTTGGTACAGCTTGTACAGGATAGGTAGGAGCCTTGGAAACCGGAGCGCCAGCTTCGGTGGAGGCGCTGGTGGGATACTACCCTTGCTGTACGGACATTCTAACCCAGGACCGTAATCCGGTCCGGAGACAGTGTCAGGTGGGCAGTTTGACTGGGGCGGTCGCCTCCTAAAGAGTAACGGAGGCGCCCAAAGGTTCCCTCAGAATGGTTGGAAATCATTCGCAGAGTGTAAAGGCACAAGGGAGCTTGACTGCGAGACCTACAAGTCGAGCAGGGACGAAAGTCGGGCTTAGTGATCCGGCGGTACCGTATGGAAGGGCCGTCGCTCAACGGATAAAAGCTACCCCGGGGATAACAGGCTTATCTCCCCCAAGAGTCCACATCGACGGGGAGGTTTGGCACCTCGATGTCGGCTCATCGCATCCTGGGGCTGTAGTCGGTCCCAAGGGTTGGGCTGTTCGCCCATTAAAGCGGTACGCGAGCTGGGTTCAGAACGTCGTGAGACAGTTCGGTCCCTATCCGTCGTGGGCGTTGGAAATTTGAAAGGAGCTGTCCTTAGTACGAGAGGACCGGGATGGACACACCGCTGGTGTACCAGTTGTTCCGCCAGGAGCATCGCTGGGTAGCTACGTGTGGTCGGGATAAGTGCTGAAAGCATCTAAGCATGAAGCCCCCCTTGAGATGAGATTTCCCTCTGCTTCGAGCAGATAAGATCCCTCAGAGACGATGAGGTTGATAGGTCCGAGGTGGAAGCGTGGTGACACGTGGAGCTGACGGATACTAATGGATCGATGACTTATCTATATGAAGAAGGCGAAAGCGACTGGTCAAATCCGACTGGCTAAGCACACCTTCTTCAAGACTGTGTTTTTCAGTCTTGAAGAAGGTGTGCTTAGAACAGCGAGGATTTAGGAGCTGTAGCCGGACTAAACTTCGTGAATCGTGTTTTAATCAATAGTTGTTTCCTTATCTGGTTTTGAGGGTTTACCTCAAACTTTATATTGATGTGGTGGTGAAGGCGGAGAGGTCACACCTGTTCCCATGCCGAACACAGTAGTTAAGCTCTTCAGCGCCGATGGTAGTCGGGTTTACCCCCGTGAGAGTAGGACGCTGCCACGTCACACGAACCCTTCAGGATTATCCTGAAGGGTTTTTTATGTTTTCTAATGATGATTTATAGTTTGCTCTTCTCTTATGAAGAAATAAAGAAGCGTGTCTAAAGGACTGGTTTTACAGTGGGGAAAACCAGTCTTTGGTCACGAATTTGTTCCATAAGCCTGCTGCTGTGTTTAACATAGCAGGTAAACGGTTATGTTCCCTCTGTGAGTTCAAATCTAGTTTGGAGGTATTGAACATGAATCGATTTACAATTCCACGCGATATATACTTTGGTGAAAATGCTCTTGAAATCCTTCAGGAGATCAAAGGTAAGCGGGCACTCCTTGTTATTGGCGGAGGCTCAGTAAAAGAAAATGGAAATCTGGATACGATTAAACAACATTTGTCTAAAGCGGATATAGAAACGAAAGTCATTGAAGGTATTACAGAAGAGCCGTCTACGGACTTAGTTAGCAATCATCTGGAAGAAGTGAAAAACTATGAGCCGGACTGGATCATTGGTATCGGAGGCGGGTCCCCAATGGATGCTGCCAAAGCCTTCTGGATTTTCTATGAACACCCGGAACTCAGCTTCCAGGACGCAATGGAGCCATTTAATCTGCCGGCTCTAAGAGGGAAAGCGAAATTCATCGGAATCCCGACAACAAGTGGTACAGCGTCAGAGATTTCCAACCTCTCTGTCATTACAGAATCAGAAACAGGGGTGAAATATCCGCTGGCTGATTTTGACCTGACACCAGACCTTGCTGTCATTGACCCGGTTATGGTTGAATCGATGCCGAAGCACGTGACCGCCTATAGTGGTATGGATGCTGTAACACACAGCATTGAAGCTTATGTGGCGAAACCGAGGACGACCTTCACTGACGCTTTGTCCATTGAGGCGTTGGAGACATTGGATCAGCATCTCCTGGCTTCTTACAAAGACAACCAGGATTCCCGTGAAAAAGTTCATTACGCTCAAGCGATGGCAGGCATGGCTTTTGCGAATGCTGTTCTCGGGAACGTTCACAGCCTGGCGCATAAGAGTGGACCGACCTTTGGTGTTCCACACGGCTGTGCGAACGCGATTTATCTTCCATATGTCATTCAATTCAACCGCAGTGTAGTGGAAGACCGCTATGCAGCTCTTGCCCGCCGGATCGGCCTTTCCGGACAGACAGATGAAGAACTCGTAGATCGTCTGATTGAATGGGTACGCAATCTGAATAAAGAGATGGATGTACCAAATACACTGAAAGACTTTGGTGTAGAAGAAGAGTTGTTTAAAGAACATGTCGATCAAATGGCTGCCAATGCTGTAGAAGATCCATGTACTGGAACGAACCCTCGTGAAACTTCTGTAGAGCAGATGAAACAATTGTTCATCGCTGCTTACTATGGTAAAGATGTAGACTTTTAATTCATGAAAAACACCCGGTTCCTGACCGGGTGTTTTTTATTGAATAGCTCTGTTAAAGTCGGTTGTTGATATTTTAAACGATTACTAAATCGTTTCCGTCTGGAATTAGGGGTCCGTTGTTTACTCAGAGCATGGGATGGCAGGGAAAACCGTCCGCTTTCCGCGGCTCACGGTACCCCACGGAAAGGGAGTCATTCCCGGTCGCCTCCTACAAATCCCATGACAGAAAGGGGGGATAGGAGCTCACATGTTAAATAACAACACCAAGCAATAACAGAGACTATTGGATAGGGATATGATCCATCCATGAATCTATTAAAGTGTGGTAAAATATAGGCGGGAAGATGTATACATAAGGAATGAAGGAGCGTTTGAAATGGTTCAATTTGAAAGAAAACGCAATACATTTTGGAATTGGAAGTATGCCGTTCTTCTGCTGCTTCTCCCCCTTGGGTTTTATCTTGTTTCTCTGAAAGAAGATATTGGAGAAATCCAGCATATGATTTTTGTGGCTATGATCGTATGGCTGGCTATTGCAGGTGTTTTCGGTTTGACGAACAGGTGGGACCGGCTGCAGGCCTATGGATATCTTTACCTCTTCAGCAGTCTCTTATTCTCGTTTTTAGGACTGGTTTTTATTTGGTAATTCCGGTTGAATTTTCATAGATTCCTCGTTATACTGATGATGAGAATATATGTTCGGGGTGATCATCATACAACTGACGAGATGGAGTTATTCACGTAGGAAAATGGTCCGCGGATATTTCGATACGTTTCCACATTCAACCGTATATTTCAGAAGGATACGGCGTTTCTATATTATTTATATGGTCGATTGGCATGAGGAGGATCCGGTTATCATGCCGGAGAACCGTGAGGAAATGCAGCTGTTGATCAACCGTGAGCTTGGCCGGGAAACAGAATATAAACAAAGAAAGTCGAGAAAGGGCTGACCCTTTCTCGACTTTTTTGTCATGCCATCGCTTCCCATGCTGCGTGCATGCCCGCTACACGGCCGGTGACCATTGCTGAGGTAATATTGTATCCGCCGGTATATCCGTGAATGTCCAGAACTTCTCCACAGAAATAAAGTCCCGGCATGAATTTCGACTGCATGGTATTCGGGACGATTTCCTTGATAGAAACACCGCCACCTGTTACGAAAGCTTTTTCGATCGGCTGGGAATCGTGTACGTGAACGGTAAAGTGTTTCAGCAGTTGAACGAATTGGTGGAGCTGCTGATTGGACAAGTTCGCCGCTTTATCCTCACGATCGATTTCGGACTGATCCAGAACATAGTCGAGCAGACGTTCAGGAACCATCCCCTTGACTACATTCCGAAAAGCTTTTTTGGGCTGGTCTTTCATCGTTTTCTGAAGCTCATCGTGCAGGGATTGTTCATGCTGGTCAGGAAGAGCATCAATCTCCACCTGCACAGGTGAGTGGCCTTTCATCAGCTCTTTCACGACATATTGAGAGCAGCGTAAAACAGCAGGCCCGGAAAGACCGAAGTGAGTGAACAGCATATCCATCCGGTGGGTGATGATCTTTCTGCCTTTCGGATTTAATACCGATACGTTCACACCCCGCAGAGAAAGTCCCTGAAGAGTCTTTTGTTTAATTACAGTGTCGTTTGACAGCAGAGGCACTTCTGTCGGAAACAGCTTTGTAATCGTATGTCCTGCTTTCTTCGCCCATGCATAGCCATCTCCGGTAGATCCGGTATGCGGGACAGCTTTCCCGCCGGCCGCAATGACTACAGCATTCGTTTGTATCTTCTCTTTGGACTTCAAAATGATCTCGTGTTCGTTTTCTCCGTAATGAATGGCATCCACAGGCGTTTCTTTTCTTACTTCGATATTCAATTCATCCATCCGGTTCAGAAGGGCCTGGACAACATCCTTCGCCTTATTACTGACCGGAAACATCCGGCCGTGGTCTTCTTCTTTGAGCGCGACTCCAAGCCCCTCAAAGAAGTCAATGATATCGTAATTGTTAAAAACAGAAAATGGACTGTATAGGAACTTTCCGTTTCCTGGTACATGCTTGATGACTTCCTCTTCTGGAAGGCGGTTCGTAACATTGCAGCGCCCGCCTCCGGAGATGGCAAGCTTGGTGCCCAGCTTTTTTCCTTTTTCAATCAAGAGCGTACTTACACCCTGTTCAGCAGCAGCGATGGCTGCCATAAGCCCTGAAGGCCCTCCGCCGATGACGGTTACATGGTAATTCATAAATGTCGTCCCTTTCTTATCTCATCGTTCCTTGTTTATCCTCTATCTATGATAAAATAGATGAGGTCGATTCTACAATAAAATTGAAGGTGAAAAGCGAATTATGTCAAAAATACTTAAAGGTACCTTGTTATTGACTGCAGGAACTTTCCTATCCAAGTTCCTGGGAATGATTTATACGGTTCCGTTTGAAAATATGGTGGGAACAGACGGGACCGACCTATTTTCCATTGCTTATGTTCCCTACAGCATTCTGCTCAGCTTATCGAGCATGGGTGTTCCTGTCGCTGTTTCCAAGTTTGTGTCCAAATACAACTCGCTTGGTGATTACGAGACCGGTCAGCGGATGCTGAAAGCGGGGATGACCCTGATGTCCATCACAGGAGTCATCGCGTTTTTAATGCTGTACTTCTCAGCTGAACAGGTAGCCATATGGACAATCGGCTCGGATTCTGACCGCCTTGGTCATGCGACGATGGTCATTCAGATGGTCAGTTTCGCCTTGCTCGTAATACCGCCGATGAGTATTACACGAGGCTTCTTCCAGGGACATGAGTCTATGGCCCCTACGGCCGTATCACAGGTCGTTGAACAAATTGTCCGGATTGTTTTTCTTCTGGCTTCTGCTTTTGTTATTGTCCAGGTGCTGGGCGGCCCTGTCCATCAGGCGGTCGGTTTTGCAACGTTTGCCGCTTTTATCGGAGGAATTGCTTCCTGTATCGTTCTGTACGTGTATTGGAGAAAGCGTAAACCTTTCCTGGAAAATCAAATTCAGGCTCAGGAATATACGTACGGATTGTCCAATAAGGAAATGTTCAAGGAATTGTTCACCTATGCCGGTCCTTTCATTCTGGTCGGGATTGCTACGCCTTTATACCAGCTGGTCGACCAGTTTACTTTGGAAAAAGCGATTAAGGCCTCAGGCGCTGAATATAACAATGCTTTTTCCATCATAAATTTTCTAAGTCATAAATTGATTATGATTCCGGTTACGCTCGGCCTTGGTTTATCCCTGGCGCTGCTGCCTGCGATTACACAGGCGTTTACGAAAAATGAGATGGACCGTTTGAACAAACAGATCAACCAGGCCCTCCAGATTGTCGCGCTGCTGATCATTCCTGCTGTCGCCGGCTTATCTGTCGTTGCGTGGGAAGCGTATGGAACGTTTTATGGCGTGGATGAGATAGAATACCGCGGAGATCTTCTCAGGTGGTATGCACCAGTAGGGCTGTTCCTGGCCTTATATACGGTCACTTCTTCGATTCTTCAAGGGGTGAATAAACAAAATTTCGCTGTTGTCAGTCTCGGAACAGGAATCCTGCTGAAGCTCAGCTTAAATTGGTGGCTTATCCAGATGCTTGGCGCCAAAGGCGCGATTTTAGCGACAGGTATCGGTGTGGCTGCAGCTGTCAGCCTGAACTTCTGGCGTATTTTTACGACCATCGACTTTTCTTATAAGCAGCTGCTGAAGCGTACGCTGCTTGTCGTCATTCTGACAGCAGTCATGGCCGTAACGGTACTTCTAGTCAAATGGCTGCTCGGTTTTGTATTTGAACCCACTGAAAACCGTCTGGATGCTTTGATCGTATTGATCATCAGTATAGGGGCCGGCGGAATCGTCTACTTGTGGACGGCCTACAAGACGACACTGCTTGAACATGTACTGGGCGGAAGAGTCCGTGTGCTGGATAAGTTTTTGAAGCGCAGCTAAGGAGGAATAGGATTGAGAATTGATAAACTGCTTGCCAATATGGGCTATGGAACTCGTAAAGAGGTGAAAGGCCTTTTGAAGAGCGGCCATATCCGCATCAACGGCGAACCGGAAAAAAGCCCGAAAACCCATGTGGATCCCAAGGAAGACTTAGTGACGGTTATGGGCGACGAAGTGGAGTACCGGGAATTTATCTATCTAATGATGAACAAGCCGGGGGATTTAATATCCGCTACCGAAGATCCGCATGAGACAACAGTGATCGATATTCTCCAGCCGGAGGATATCGTCTTTGAACCGTTTCCTGTCGGGAGACTCGATAAGGATACAGAAGGCCTGCTCCTGATCACGAACGACGGTCAGCTGAACCACCGGCTGACTTCTCCGAAAAAAGACGTGGGAAAAACCTACTTTGCCCGTATAGAAGGGAAAGTCACTGAGAGCGATGTGGAAAAATTCGCTTCAGGGGTCACGCTGGATGACGGCTATCATACGAAACCGGGGGAGCTGGTCATTCTTTCTTCTGATGAATTTTCGGAAATCGAACTGACGATTACCGAAGGCAAATTCCATCAGGTAAAGCGGATGTTCGAAGCTGTAGGAAAGAAGGTTGTATACCTGCAGCGGATTAAAATGGGGGAACTGGTTCTTGATGAAGAGCTGGAGCTTGGAGAATACCGTGAGCTGACGGATGAGGAACTGGAGTATTTGATGAATATAACAAACCTCTAAGTTCGAGAATAAGAAAAAAACACCCGGTCCACGACCGGGTGTCATCTATATAAGAAGAAATAATGATTCAATTATGAGATTTTAACCCTCTTTTCAGTGATTGACCACCTTCCACGGTGTGGACTGGCGACGAGTCCATTGTATTCCAATATGCTTAAGTCCCTCTGCATTGTGCGATCAGTGATACCAAACTCATCTGCTAACTCATTTGTCGAGACTGTCCCTTTTTCTCTAATGTAAAGGTAGACAGCTTTGATCCGGGTGAGCATACGTGATGATGGATGATTCAAAAAACCACTCCTTAATCGTCATTATATGGAACTTGTGGTGCCAGTGAATCTCTGAAGTTGGTTTCATTCTACAATAATGAAAGGTATCGTGCTACTATAATCCTCTCAATTTACAGATTATTCACCTTATTTACAGATTATTAAAGATCGGAGGTATGAAATTGTACTTTTTCAGGAAAATTCTTTTAAAAATGGTAAAGGTCAACAATCTTGTCCTTTTCTTAGCAAGCATAGCCCTGCTGCTTCTATCCAGTATTTTGATCGTTATCGTGGAGAATGATACCTTCCCGACACTATTCGATGGGTTCTGGTGGGTCATGACAACGGTAACCACAGTAGGTTACGGGGATTACTCTCCTGCCAGTGCTGGTGGGCGCCTGATAGCCATGTTTTTATATATCTTCGGAATCGGTCTGATTGGAATCGTGATTGGTAAGGTCGTTGATAGTCTGGCCATTTATAGAAAAAAACGTCTGGAAGGTGATATCGTGTATAAAGATCAAGACCATTTTGTGATTATCGGCTGGTCACAGAAAACAGAATTTGCTGTGAAGGAAATGCTGGATACGCATGAAGACTGTGAAATCGTATTGATCGATCAGCTCCCGGAAGCTCCTATGCTTTCAGAAAACATTCATTACATAAAAGGAGATGCGGGAGATCAAAACACATTGGAAAAAGCCAATATAACCAAAGCGAAAGCTGTACTGATTTTTGCTGATGATCAGATGACCAGCAATCAGATGATTGATGGAAAAACACTTCTGATTGCTTCATCCGTTGAAAATCTGGCTCCGGGTGTCCATACGATCGTTGAAGTGATGGAGGAAAAACACATCAAGAACTTTAAGCATGCCCAGGTGGATGAATTTATCGTCTCCAGTGAAACAATTTCCTCTTTGGCAGTCCGGGCAGCATTCAGAAAAGGGGTTTCTGGAATTTATGGACAGCTTCTGAAGCGTTCTGTAGGAGAGGACCTCTTTTACATTCCGACCCGTCCGGAGTGGCGTACTTACAAGGATGCCTTTCAAAATCTTCTATCTGAAGGAGCCACCCTTATCGCAGACCGGAATGACCTGGCGATTAATCGAAAGCTGGATGAGCCGATTCCTGAGAATGCAGAACTTTATGCTGTTTGTGATAAAGCCACGTATGACGCCATTCTTTCTAAAGGAGGACAATCATGAATTTTAAAACATTAAGTGAAGCGTATTTGGATTCCTTCCTTACTCATGCTGGTGAACTGATCAGCATTCCAAGTGTTTATGAGAAAGACGAGGATACACCATTTGGACCTGCCATACAGCAGGCCTTATCCCATATGCTTGCGCTTGGAGAGAAAGACGGGTTTGAAACAAAGAACATCGACGACTTTGCTGGACACATCGAATTTGGAGAAGGAGACGAAATCATCGGGGTGCTCGGCCATCTTGATGTGGTTCCTGCGGGAGAAGGATGGACATCCCCGCCCTTTGAAGCTGCTGTAAGGGATAATAACCTGTACGGACGCGGAGCCCAGGATGATAAAGGACCTGTGATGGCTGCCTATATGGCCATGAAAATGCTGAAGGACCAAGGATTCCAGCCTAAGAAGAGAATACGGCTTATCCTCGGTACAGATGAAGAGCGGGACTGGCAGGGGATCAGCCATTATTTTAAAAAGGAGCCCATGCCTGTGGCCGGCTTCACGCCAGACGCTTCTTTTCCGGTGATTCATGCTGAAAAAGGGCTGCTTGATGCTTATGCTTCGTATCCTGCTGCAGCGGACGGGGAAGGTGACGTCCGCCTCTTACGGGTGAAAGGGGGAGGACCATTGAATATGGTTCCGGATGAGGCCGTAGTCGAATTGACAGGGTCCGTTCGCTCGGCTTTTGATGCCTACATGAACGAACATCAAGCAGATGCATACCTGGAGGAGAAAGAAGAGACTGTCCAAATTGTGTTCAAAGGGAAAGCGGCTCATGCAAGCCGTCCGGAAACAGGGAAAAACGCGCTGATAGACCTTTTGGGCTTTCTCTTCTCTCTTCCGCTTCCTAAAATCGACCGTCAGCTTGTTTCACAGCTGCTTGCCTGCTTTACAGATACGGACGGCAGAGGTCTCGGTTTGAACAGTTCTGATGACGTATCCGGACCATTAACATCAAATCTGGGCTCTTTGGAAAAGACAAAGGAAAAATGGAGAGTCGGGCTGAACCTCCGCTATCCTGTAACGGCAGACGCAGAGCAAGTGATGGAACAATTGCACACCGCCCTGGAAACAAATGGAGGAATGGTGGAGATTTACGATCATCTGGCGTCTCTCTACGTTGAGAAAGAGGATCCTTTAGTACAGACGCTGTTGTCCGTCTATAACGAAGCCACCGGCGGCCAGTCAGAAGCTTTGTCCATTGGAGGAGCCACTTATGCCCGTTCTTTGACCACCGGAGTCGCTTTCGGGGCGATGTTTGCCGACAGTCCGGATACTGCACATCAGTCTGATGAACATGTCAGGTTGAAGGATATGGTAAAAGCCATGGAAATTTATGCGGAAAGCCTGTACCGGCTGACAAAATAAAAGGACGATGGAAACGGAGGCGGGATCATGAGCGACCCTCATTATTTTATCGGCTTGAAGACAGAACAAGCAGCAGATCATCTTCTTCTATGGCAGCAGGAACTGAGGGAACATATGCGGTACAAAGTTTGGACCCATCCCTCAGACTTTCACATAACCCTAAAGTTTCTGGGGCCGGCATCCGATGAAAAAATAAACAAGTTGATTACAATGCTCCACCAGCAGGAGATGCCGGATGCTTTTTCCATCACTATCGGACCCGCCGGTGGTTTCGGCAACCCGCAGTCCCCGCGGGTCTTCCTCGCTGAAGTGGAAAAAGCCCCGGGGCTGGAGAAGCTGTACCAACAGACAGAGGAAGCAGCAGCTGCATCCGGATGGAGTCGGGAAAGAAGGAAGTTTCACCCTCATATTACACTGGCAAAAAAACAGGCGGAAGGACAGTCACCGCTCTCGTTAAGTAACGTTCCTGCTGTATTTCAACAGAAGTTCCCGATGGTTGTGGACCAAATAACGTTATTCAGGATCCACCCCGGGGAACATCCGAAATATCAAGAAGTGTTCACCATTGAATTAAAAAGTAGGGATGGCAATGGCTCAACTAATTAAACTGAATGATTATATCTCCAGATATGAAGTGAATATGTATCAATATCCCGCTCAGTTTATCCGATTGAAACAGGAAAACTGGACGAAAATGCGGTCCCTCTATGAGCAGGGACGGCTGGACTTTCAAAAAGAACTTCCGGATTCTATGGAAGTTGAACCGGAAAAAACTCCATGGTGGAAAGCATTATTCCGGGACAAAGGGCTTGGAGACGCTGGTGAAGAAGCAGCATCCATGATGGTGGAGAAACAGCCCCGCTCATTAAGGGAGTTGAAGCAGTACTACCTGGATGGGCTGCTTCCCTTTCAATTGAAATGGGCGACGACCACCCTCCAGAAAAAATCCTTTCTGCATCCAGCCTACCGGGACGATCCGTCCCTCTCTTTTTATCTGCAGCGCTTCCCGGATACCTACCTGCTCATGTATGAACCGGTCGCTCAGCTGAGAAACGCAGAATTGGAAATCGATCACATCCTGATTGGCCCGCATGGGCTGGAGTTGGTTGCATCTCTGCCTGCCCGGAAGGGGGAGACGGCGTATGTGCAGTCTGAACACACGTGGATGCTGGAAGAAGGTAACGTTCAGCGGAAAGTCCAAAGTCCGCTGATTTCGTTGAAGCGCACGGAAACCTTTGTAAGGAGTGTTCTTAGAAAATACGATATTGATTTTCCTTACACTAAAGTGGTATTATCCCCTGCCTTGTCATTTGAAAAAACACAGGAACCCTACCAGACGATCTATGTAGGAAACAAGGAGTATGAACGCTGGCTCTATGAGAAGAGACAGATGAGCACACCTTTGAAGCATAAGCAGCTGAAAACGGCAGAAGCTCTCCTGAAGCACTGCCGGACAAGTGCGGTAAAACGAGCCGAATGGGATACAGAGGAACCTAGGGAAGAATAGCAGCATGTGGAGCCGGAGCTGGTCTGCCGATCAAGTAGCCCTGGCCAAAGTGGACACCTAGAGCGGCAAGCCAGTTCCATTCCTCCTGGGTTTCAATTCCTTCAGCCAGGACATCAATAGCAAGTCTGCCTGCGTCAGCCATTACTTGGTGAAGAAAGGACTGTTTTTCCGGATGGATATGACAGTCCCGGATGTAGGAACGGTCAATTTTGACATAATCGGGCTGCAGTAAGCGAAGCATCTCCAGGGAACTGTACCCGGCCCCCACATCATCAAGCGCTGTTTTCATTCCGGAAGCTTTGTATTTCTCCAGGATCGTTTTTAAATGATTGACGTTTGTAATTCTCTCTGTTTCCACGACTTCAAACACAAGATCCTCCGAAGGGACATCGTATTCTTTGACCATTTGGAAGGTATGAGCCAGACAGAAGTCCGGGTCATAAATGGTGGAGGGAAGGAAGTTGATGAAAATCTTTTCTCCGTTTTGTAAATGCTCGGCTTTTGCTTTTACGGCCGCTCTTCTTGCTTTTTGGTCAAGCATCGACTGAAGTCCCGCATCACTGGCAAAGGCGAACAGCTCACCAGGGTGGATAGAAGCGTGAATCGTCCGCAGTAAAGCTTCATATCCAATCACCTTTTTCATGTTTATATCCATGATCGGCTGTAAATGGGCTTGAAAGTCACCCTTATGAATAATAGAAACGAGATCCGGACGGGAAATCCGTTCGTAGAGGTGTATCAAAGGGATTGGATAGGAACGATCCGTGGAAGGATCAAGGACATGAATACGGAACCGGGGAATATTCCCGTCATTCCATTGTTCCAGTGCATCCTTCAGCTCCTTGTGACTTCGGTAGGAAAAAACGGTGTGGGCCGCGTCTTTATCTTCCACCGTTAAAGGCAGTGGTTTAGGGAAGTGATAGAAATTGGATTCTTTAATGACCAGCTTTCCTTGATCAGGGACTGTGAAAATAGGCCCGCATGACAGGCAGTTGTTTCTCATGTGCTTCTCCTCCTTTTATACTAGTAGTATACTGGAGCAGCAAACATAAAGTATAGTTATTCAACTCGCGGGGAGTGGGGCTCATGTATATTCTGATTGTGAATCCTGCGGCAGGAAACGGCCGGGGGTTAAAGCTGTATCAACAGCTGAAGAAAACGTCCGACTATCACAGCCTGGATATCCGGACGTTTTTCACAGAAGCGCCTGCTGGTGCGGAAGCACTTGCGGCCGACTTGTCAAAATCACAGGGTCCTTCCCTGGAAGCGTGTTTAGTTCTTGGTGGAGACGGCACCCTTCATGAAGTGATCAATGGCTGGAATCCGGCACGGCCTGTTCCCGTCTGTTTTTTACCAGCCGGCTCAGGCAATGATTTTGCAAGGGGACTGGGAGTAAAGTCACGCATTCCTGATTTATTCCAGTCCGTCCTCCGTAAGCCACAGAAGCACCATGTTTATCTGGGAAACTACCAGGTGAACAACGGACAGGAAAGAACCTTCTTGAACAGTGTTGGTATCGGATTTGATGGGGCAGTGGCTTCCTATGCGGAGCGCCCTGACTTTCGGTTGTGGATGCGTCGTCTTCATTTAACGAAATGGATCTACCCCGCGGCTCTTGTCCGTGCTTTGCAGTGGTTCAAGGCTGTGGAAGTGGAAGTGACGCTTGATAATCATCCTCCTGTTATTGAAAAAGTCATGATGATGACAATTACAAACCATCCTTATTTCGGGGGCGGGATGAAAATCGCCCCCCGAGCAGGTATCCACCATCCACGCCTCTCGATCATTCTCGTTCGAGCTCTATCCAAACGGAAACTGCTGGCCCTTTTTTTAAGCGTCTTCATTGGAAAACATACAGCTTTGAGAGAAGTGGTCGAGTGGGAAGCGGACAGGGTCCATGTCCGTACAAATCAGAGGACACGTTTCCAGGTGGACGGCCAGCCTTCCTGCTCGAATGAATGGCTGATCAAGAAAGCGTCATCAAAAACGACATTCCTGAGCAATTCATAGATATCTCTTGAAAGTTGACAGATCAATGAGTTAATCTATTCTAAGGTGACTATTGAATCGGCAGGGTATATTTCGAATAATGACAAAAGTACGGTATACTGAATGAATAAAGACGTGATTCGATCACAAGAGGATTTGAGGAATTGAAGGTGAATTGGTTGGAACATATACTCGGTAGTAATTGGACAATAACACCAGCAGGCGGTTCGACAGGGGAAGCTTACTATGCCCAGACAGATGAGAAGCGGCTGTTTTTAAAACGCAACTCTTCACCTTTTTTAGCCGTCCTGTCCGCAGAAGGGATCGTCCCGAAGCTGATCTGGACCAAAAGGCTGGAGAATGGGGATGTCATTACTGCCCAGGAATGGCTGGACGGGCGGGAATTGAATCCGGAAGAGATGAAGCACCCGCGGGTAGCCGCCCTGTTAAGTAAAATCCACCATTCCACTGAGCTGCTGGATATGTTAATGAGACTGGGTAAGCATCCTTTAACCCCTGATGAAATACTTATGGACATTAAGGAAAACCAAAAGGTTCTGGATAAGGTGGATCCCAGGATTGAAATTCATCAGGCCGTCAGATACCTGGATCAGGAAGTACGGAATGTCCAACACGATGTTCACGTCGTCTGTCATTGTGATACCAATCATAATAACTGGATGTTATCCGCAAAAGATCATCTTTATTTAATCGATTGGGATAACGCGATGGTAGCTGATCCCGCTTTGGATCTCGGAATGCTTTTATACAACTATATCCCTGAGGATTACTGGAAAACATGGTTGAAGGAATACGGTATCCGCCCTGACTCCCACATGTTCCAGCGGATGAAATGGTACTCGATTTCCCAGGCGCTTGCATTTATTCAGTGGCATCAAATGCGGGGAGAATACCATGAATCCGCCGTACGGACGGAAAAATTGAAGACCATCATGAAGCAGCACGGAATTATATAAACCTCTAGTAGAGGAAGAGCTTATGCCACCGCGGCATAAGCTTTTTTTGATAGTTTCCAGAACATTAAAAGGATCAATCTTCCAAACAGGCGGGTATCGTTGGATATCACTCACTAGAAGTGGAGGAGTTGGATATGGAGAAAAACGTACTCGTCTCAGGTGGAAACCGCGGCATTGGTTTTGAGGCATGCCGCCGACTGGCCGAAGCAGGGTTTAAGGTATGGCTCGGTTCCAGAAATGAGGAAAAGGGAGAAGAAGCGGCTTCCCGGCTTCGGAAGGAGGGACTGGATGTTCATTCTATTTTCCTCGATGTTGCTCAGCCCGATAAGATGGATTCAGTCAGGGATAAGATTCTTCAAGAGGACGGCCGGATCGACGCATTGATCAATAATGCCGGTATTTTTCCGGATAAAAAAAGTTCGATTCTGGATATCGATCCTGTCACTTTTGAGGAGATTCAACTCGTGAATTACTTTGGTCCGTATTTTCTCATGAGCAGCCTTATGCCTGTCATGCTGGAGAATAATTATGGACGGATCGTTAATGTGGCCGCAGAGATGGGGGTCAGTCAGGCGATGGACGCTCCGATGGCCGGTGCCTATAAAGCGTCCAAGTACAGCTTGAATGCCTTAACGAGGTTGTTCGCAGGAGCGGCACGCCGGAAGAACGTGAAGGTGAACTCCGTAAGCCCCGGATGGGTGAAAACAGACCTGGGAGGGGAAAAGGCAAAGCGTAAGCCTGAGGAGGCCATGGAAGGAATCTTATGGCTTTCCCAGTTAGAGGAAGAAGGACCGACCGGGAAATTCTTCAGAGATAAGGAAGAGCTTGAATTTTAGCGGATGAATCAGTCTGATCGAAAAAAACCACTGCCCTCAGGCAGCGGTTTTTTGTGTGGCTGGTGTATATTTAAGCTTCTTGGCTTTAACTTCGGCACTCATATGTTCAGATATTTTTTCAAACGGATAAACAAACAGGGCATATCCTGCGAATAGAACAGAGAAGACGGCCAGAACAGATACTTCAAAAAGTTTTGTCATCAATTTCATAGCTTTCTCATCACTCCCGTTCAGTATTGATCAACACGATATTCATCATAAATCAGGAAGCGCTTACAACCCAACCCCCTTAAACGGGGGAATTTTCCGGTATAAACGGAGCAGACGTCCTTATGAAGATATAGAGGCTGGAATAGCTTTAATCATCGCGGATGGTCCATAATCCGTACAGATACAGCGAATATAGAAAAAAATTTTCAATTTAGCGGTCTTCATGGTACCATTTTATCGATAAGAAGGAGGAATTCCATACATGCGTTTAAGAAATAAACCTTGGGCGGACGATTTTCTAAGGGAAGAAGATCAGATTGTCGTCCAGGCTCCATTTGCACAAAAGGGAAGCTGGAAGCAGTTGTTTTCCCACCCTGATCAACCCCTTCATTTAGAGATTGGGTCAGGAAAAGGCCAGTTTATCGCCGGCATGGGTGTCCAGCACCCGGAAGTCAATTTCATCGGCATTGAATTCGTAAAGAGTGTGATTGTCGGTGCGGTGAAAAAAGTGAAAGACGCGGAGACTGGAAATGTAAGGATGGTCAATGAAAATGCAAAAGATTTGACCGATCTTTTTGAAAATAATGAAGTGGACCATATTTATTTGAACTTTTCCGATCCGTGGCCGAAAACGAAGCATGAAAAAAGGAGGCTGACATTCCATACGTTCCTCTCCCAATATGAGGCGGTTCTTAAAGAAGAGGGGAGAGTCACGTTAAAAACGGATAATAAAGGATTATTCGAATATTCGCTGGTCAGTTTTTCTGAATACGGCATGATTCTTGAGGATGTATCCGTCGATCTCCATGCAGATGAGGATCCACTGAATGTCCCGACGGAATATGAAGAGAAATTCTCCGCAAAAGGACAACCCATCTACCGTTGTACAGCAAGATTCACAACCTGATAGCGTTTTCAAAGGCTCTAGTTATTATGATAAACTAGAGCTATCTTTATAGAAGGGGTGATAGTGATGGAAAAGCTGACGATCGGTCAAGCAGAGTTGACCTGGCTGGATGGCGGGGTAACCCATTTGGATGGCGGGGCTATGTTCGGAGTTGTTCCCAGAGCGCTATGGAGCAAGAAATATCCTGTGAACGACAAGAATCAAATTGAACTTCGGACGGATCCTATCTATGTGCATGTGGGAGGGAAACATATTCTCATTGATTCCGGGATTGGGAATGGAAAAATGAATGAAAAACAGATGCGTAATTTCGGAGTGCTTGAAGAATCCAAAATAGATCAAGGACTTCAGACATTAAATCTGACCCGTGAGGATATTGATTATGTCCTGATGACCCATCTTCATTTCGATCACGCCTGCGGTTTAACCCGCTGGGAGGGAGAAGAGCTGGTATCCGCCTTTCCTGAAGCTGTCATTTATACGAGCCGGACGGAATGGGACGAAATGCGGGAGCCGAATATGCGCTCAATTAATACATACTGGGAGGATAACTGGAAACCCGTGGCACATCAGGTGCGGACCTTTGAAGACAGCCTGGAGGTTGTGCCCGGCCTGCGGATGATTCACACAAGCGGCCATAGTGACGGCCATTCTGTTCTTGTTTATGAGGAAGGGGAGCATGTATGGATCCACATGGCTGATTTGATGCCGACCCATGCTCACCAAAATGTGCTGTGGGCTCTCGCTTATGATGATTATCCGGTGACTTCTGTACACGAAAAGAAAAAATGGATGGAATTTGGGTATGATAAAGAAGCCTGGTATACGTTTTACCATGATGCTGTATATCGTGCGTTGAAATTTGACCAGGACGGAAAAATCATCGATCAGGTGGATCAGAAAAAGCATCATTACACATAAAAAAATACCCTCTCTGGAAGAGGGTATTTTTATAAATCAGGCCGTTGTTTCCGCTACATCCACGATGGTGCCTGTGTCTGTATCGATATAAAATTCGAATTGAGAGGTTTCCCCGTCCTGGTTCTTGGAGATGCCGCCTCGATAAACATCATAATTGATGCCGTTTTTATTCAGTTCTTCCGGCTTCATGTAAATCCATGAGCCGCTGATCGGCCCCTGTTTCTTGAAGGCTTCCTTTGCAATTTTCAGTGCCT
Source organism: Halobacillus sp. ABH2_015 (assembly GCF_056158945.1). Classification (NCBI taxonomy): domain Bacteria; kingdom Bacillati; phylum Bacillota; class Bacilli; order Caryophanales; family Bacillaceae; genus Halobacillus; species Halobacillus sp. ABH2_015. Next base: position 2,477,639 of record NZ_JBSWUG010000002.1, on the reverse strand, counting down.
TTTCAGGAGTGACATTCTGACTGCTGTTGATTTGTTCTTTTACAATATAACCGGCGAGTGCTCCTACACCTGCGGCTATCGCGACTTTTTTCCAGTTCATTAACCAATCACCTCACAACTAGTTTCTAGTGTCCAGTATACTAAATATTCCCGTTAAAAGAAAATCAAAACTCATTTGAACGGCGGATTTGTAGAAACGTTTTCACAATTCCGTTAAAATAGAAACAGATGGAAATAAAGGAGATGTACATATGAATCAAGAAACCCAGGAACTTTTCAAGACGTTGACGGAACTGCCTGGTGCACCTGGAAACGAACATCTGGTACGCCAATTCATGAAAGAAGAGTTAGGGAGATATTCGGATGAAATCGTTCAGGATCGCCTTGGCGGTGTGTTTGGAGTGAAGAAAGGGAAGGGGCCGACGGTTATGGCCGCGGGTCATATGGATGAAGTAGGCTTCATGGTTACTCAAGTCACTGAAAACGGTATGATCCGCTTTCAGCCGCTGGGAGGCTGGTGGAATCAGGTTCTTTTAGCCCAGCGGGTGCAGGTAGTGACCGATCGCGGCCCTGTCGTAGGTGTCATTGGATCCATTCCCCCTCACAATCTGACACCGGAACAACGGAAAAAACCGATGGAAATCAAAAATATGCTGATTGATATTGGAGCGGATCATAAAGAAGATGCCAGGGAAATCGGGATCAAGCCCGGGCAGCCGATTGTGCCGATCTGCCCGTTCACACCGATGGCCAATGAAAAGAAAATTCTAGCGAAAGCCTGGGACAACCGTTATGGCTGCGGTCTTTCCATTGAACTACTGAAAGAACTGCAGGGAGAAAAGCTTCCGAATGTGCTCTATTCCGGAGCGACTGTCCAGGAAGAAGTCGGACTGCGCGGGGCTCAGGTAGCTGCCAACATGATCCAGCCGGATATTTTTTATGCGATGGATGCCTCACCAGCCAACGATATGAGCGGGGATAAAAAAGAATTCGGTCAGCTGGGTAAGGGGGCACTTCTCCGTATACTCGATCGTTCCATGGTCACACACCGAGGCATGCGTGAATTTATTCTGGATACAGCTGAAACCCATGATATTCCTTACCAGTATTTTGTATCGCAAGGTGGAACAGATGCAGGACGGGTGCATATGGCGAACGATGGCGTTCCATCTGCCGTTGTTGGAATCAGCTCCCGATACATTCACACATCCTCTTCCATTATTCATGTAGATGATTACGCGGCAGCTAAAGAGCTTCTCGTGAAGCTTGTCAAAGCGACGGATCAATCCACTGTCGATGAAATCCGCCGGAACGTATAGATCACCAAAAAGTCACACGTGCTGATGTCAGCGGGTGTGACTTTATGCTAGAATGATAGGAACTAAAGAATTCAAGGACCTTGAAAGAATATAAGGGAGAAGGAGAAAGGTGCCTGTTATGTTGAAGATTTATGTAGGATCAAAGAACCCTACGAAAGTTGATTCGGTGAAGCGGGTATTTCCGGAAGCCGAAGTCGTGGGGATGGAAGTTGAATCAAAAGTGGCAGCACAGCCCTTTTCTGATGAAGAGACGTTGGAAGGTGCCATTAACAGAGCACGCGAATGTGCGTCGCACCATAAATCGAAAATGGGCATTGGTCTGGAAGGCGGGGTCATGGAAATTGAAGATGATCTTTACCTTTGCAACTGGGGCGCCCTTGTAGATGAGAAGGAAAACGTCTATAGTGCAAGTGGAGCCAGGATTCGACTGCCGGATGAGGTGAAGGCAGGCCTTGAAAAAGGAAAAGAATTAGGCGATGTCATGGACGAATACGCAGATAAGCACGATGTCCGGAGTAACGAAGGGGCTATCGGCATATTTACGAATGGTCTGATTCATCGAGAAGATATGTTCACCCACGTTGTCCAGCTACTAAAGGGGCAGTGGGAATTTGATCAACAATAAATGGACGGGGGATGCCCCCGTCCATTTTCTGCATTTGGATTCGGTTTTTATCGGAAACGGCTGCAGCTGCCTTTACTCATAAAGATAAGCAAGGACTTCAACGGCTTGTTCGATGGTTTCTACTGTTACATCAGCCTGATTGGAGAGCTCCTTCAATGGATGAACGAGGGACTCCGGGCGGATCAGGATAAGTGGTTTGCCTGCCTGAATCGCAGCTCCGGCATCCATCGCTGTGTTCCACTGTTTATAGGATTCCCCGAAATAGGCGATGGCCGCATCCGACTTGTTCAATAATATCTTCGTACGGAAATTGTTAATGGAAGAGGCGGCATCATCTCTTTCCACCTGCCCGGGCTGCTCCCCGAGTATTTTTTCCCCAATATCATCGGAGAGTGCATGATTTTCCTGAGGGCTGACAAAAGTTACCGGCAGCTGTTTTTCATCTGCTTTGGATTTGATTTCCCTGCGCCAATCATCGTGAATCTGTCCTGCTAAGTATACAGTAAGCTGCATAATTCTCCCTCCCAATATTCTATTCTTTTTCAGTATGAGAGAGATGGTGATTCAAGTCCAGTTGAAGCTCTTTCAGGAGCTTCGTTTTTTCGGTATATTCCATTTTTGATCTTCTATTGTAAGAACACCCTCATTCAATGGAGTTTCTTTTTCAACCGGACCTTCGTCATCATCCATGGGCTGTTGAAGAATGAATTGGCCTCCTTCTTCTTCAAGTTCGCTGGACAGTTTTTTAACATCTGAAGCCGAACGTGTCACCTGCTCGATGGCAGACAATTGATTTTCACTGGATGCCGCTACTTCTTCGGATGCTGCCGCTGCTTCCTCTGAAATGACACTGATATTGTGCAGGCGGGTCTTGACCTCTTCATTGGCTGTTTCGACTTCGTTGACCGCATCCGTTACTTTACCCGTCTGCTCATTTATATACGTGACGTGGGAAGCGATCGTTTTAAAGGCTTCTTCTGTCTGTTTGACGGAGGATTCCTGTGCAGCCCGGTACTGTTGGAATTGGTCGGCTTCATTGGTCAGCTTATCCATCTGGACGGTCATATGCTCAATCATGCTTTGGATGCTCCGCGCTTCTGTTTTGGACCGTTCAGCAAGTTTCTTCACTTCATCAGCCACAACAGCAAAGCCACGTCCGGATTCTCCGGCACGGGCAGATTCAATAGCCGCATTCAAGGCTAAAAGGTTCGTGCTGTCGGCAAGATCTTCGATCGTTGTTACGACATGATGGACTTCTTTGGACTGTTCGGCCGCAGCTTTCACTTCCTGCGTCATTAAATTAGACAAACGGATAAAATCGTCGGACGTTTCTTTTAAGCCTGTCATCCTCCGAAGGCCTTCATCTCCAGCTTCTTTCGCTTGATCAAGCTTCCCTGCGATGTCTGCTGCTGCTGTCTTTGTCTGTTGAATGGCCGCTGATACATCGTGAATGAAGTGATTGGTTTCATCAATCTGCTGAGCCTGCTCCTGGGAACCAACGGCCACCTCTCCGATGGCTGCATGAACTTCTGAGGCCTGTATGGAAGTTTGCGAAGATACTAGAGCCATCTGCTCCGATGTGTCGTTCATCACCCCGGAGGCTTGAAGCACTTTTCTGACGGACTTTTCCATCTTCCCGGCCATCTCATTGAATTGATCCGCCAGTTCGCCCATTTCATCTTTCGTTTCAAGCTGGATTCGGTGACTTAAATGTCCATCTCCGATAATGGAGGCTCCTGTTTTCAGCTGCTGGATGGATTTACTGATGGAGCGGATCAGCAGAAAACCTGTGAAGAAGAGAATGATAAGCATCAACGCCCCTAAGGCTGTAAGGCCTGCTGTAAACCAGACCTGCTGTTGTTCCTGATCAGCAGCCATGCGTTCGTTCATTTCACCGGCTGCATGCATCACCTGATCCACCTGGGTGGAAACCTGTGAAGCAATTTCCTCGAACGAGGTGCGTATGTTTCCTGCCTGTCCGTAAGTATTATCGATGGTGTTTAAGCCCTGCTCATACTTCAGCAGGCTTCTGCTTAGTGCAGCGTTTTCTTCTTCCGGAAGGTTTAAACTTTCAGCGGACTCTTTTAAGGACGAGGAGCTCTCCTTAAAATCATCAAGCTGTTCTTCCTCCGGATTGTTTAAATAAGCCTGCTCCTCCATTTTCATTACCAACAGATCATTTTCCAGCGCTGGACTTCCGGATTGGCTGATCAGCTCACTGAACTGTGCAGAGGCTTCCTGGATCTGCTTACGCAGTCCTTCTGAATCGGAAAAGCCGATCAGCTTAAACATATTTACCAACGGTCCGAGTTCTTCTATGTACTGTTCGGAGCTTTCGTAAATCGACTGAAATCCTTCCTCAATGGATGGGTAGCTGCTGTAGGTTTCTCTGTAGCTAAGAGCTGCTTCCTTCACTTCAGTGACGGCTGTCTCCACAGCTGCGCCCTGGTCTTTGGATGGCTCATTGAAAAACTGCTGCTGTTCCAGTTTCACCTCGTTCATGAGAGCTTGGATGGATTCACTGTCTGTTACGGCCTGCTGAACCATTTGTCTCTCTTCGGCCTGCTTCGACTGTTCCATAAATAAATACGTCGATACGCCTACAAGAAGCAGCAGGGAGCAGAGTGAGGAGATAAGGATGAATCTTACACGTGCGCGAATCGTTTTCATAAGGACCCTCCCTGTGAATTTTCTGAAATTTATGTAGTTATGGATTTATTATAAGACTAATCGATTAGGAACACAATAAAATCCAGGCTTTTAGGAATGGGTCAAAAGACCTTGTCGGAATGCAAGTGAAATGTCTTTACACGTGTTGTGTATAGGTGTATAATTTCTTTCGGTAAGACAGGAGGTCATGGAATGAAAAAGTTCTTAAATAAAAAAGGTGTGTACATTTCGGTTCATGCCTATTTCATAACGGCTCTGAGTTATATGGCTCTTGGACTTTTTTCTTCATTAATTATCGGGCTGATTATGAAAACGATTGGTGAACAGCTGGATTTGGGGATGTTTTCAGCTTCTCTTATTGATATGGGAACCTTCGCTATGGATGCAAAGATATGGGGAGGAGCCATCGGGGCGGCTGTAGCCTACGGGTTGAAAGCACCGCCGCTGGTCATCTTTGCTGCCTTATTCAGCGGGGCTTACGGAGCGGATCTCGGCGGCCCGGCCGGCAGTTATATTGCTGCCTTGTTTGCAACGGAATTTGGAAAGGTTGTCAGTAAGGAAACGAAACTTGATATTATCCTTACTCCTTTTTCTACGATTTTGGCAGGGTACTTCGTTGGTGTGATCATTGGAGCGCCGATTGGAGCATTTATGACCGGAATGGGTGAAATCATCAATTGGTCCACTCAACAGCAGCCACTGTTGATGGGTGTCCTTGTTGCCGTTCTCATGGGGCTGGCCTTAACCGCTCCGATCTCGAGTCTGGCAATCGCTCTTATGCTGTCTTTGGAAGGGGCAGCTGCCGGAGCGGCTACTGTCGGCTGTGCAGCCCAGATGATTGGGTTTGCGGTGACAAGTTATAAAGATAATGGATTTGGAGGCGCCGTCGCCCAGGGGATCGGCACATCCATGCTCCAGGTAGCCAATGTCGTGAAAAAACCGTTGATCATCCTTCCGCCGACGCTGGCCGGGGCGCTGCTGGCTCCATTGGCGACGATGTGGCTGTCGATGGAAAACAATGCAGCCGGAGCCGGCATGGGTACAAGTGGATTTGTTGGTCAGATTATGACATTTGAGACGATGGGACTTTCGCTTGAAGTGGGTCTGATCATCCTTTTCCTCCATTTTATAGGGCCTGCGGTCATCAGCTATGGCTTCTATTATTGGTTTTCCAGAAAAGGGTGGATTGAGCCTGGAGACATGAGAATTGAATATGAGTGATCCTGTGCTAGAATAGCGGTGGAGGTGTCCTTATGATTACATTAGAATCGGATCAGCAATTAAAAGAATTGATAGAAAATGAATCGGTCATCCTGCTCTTTTCGGCGGACTGGTGCCCGGACTGCCGGGTGATCGAGCCCTTCCTTCCTGAGCTGGAAGAAAAATATTCCCAATGGACATTTGTTTATGTAGACCGTGATCAATTTATCCACGTCTGCGCCGAGAATGACATTTTTGGAATTCCGAGCTTTCTTGCTTTCCGCGAAGGCGGAGAAGCCGGACGGTTTGTCAGTAAAGATCGTAAGACAAAAGAAGAAATCGAAGCTTTCCTAACGAACGTTTCCGGTTAACCTACAGACAGGCTGTGCAGATGGCGCAGCCTGTCTGCTTTTTTTACTACAAAGATGTGTGTATAATGGAAGAGTATGCAAATCGAAAAGAAATCAACGACATGATCTTCTTTCTTCCCATGTAAAAGGAGGAAAAACCAATGAAAATGACGAGTATTAAAATGAAGAAGAAATTAGAGGAGCGGCTGGCCCGGGACGAGTGGAAAGCTACCTTTAACCGAGATAAGGACACATTCAGAATTGAATGGGCAGAGTCTGGAAAAGGGATCACAATCACCCTCCCCAATGTCATATCTAAATACCAAGCGCGTGGGGAAGAGGCTCTTGATGAGCTGGAAGACCATGTAACAGAAGCCCTGCGTGTGATGGAGGAAGATCACCAACTGACAGGAAAGGAACAGTATATCTTTCCTGTTATTCGTGCGGCTTCTTTCCCAACAGAGACAGAGCAGGGGAAAAAGCTCGTTTATACAGATCATACGGCTGAAACCCGTATTTATTATGCCATTGATCTTGGGAAGTCCTATCAGCTGATTGATGAGGATATGCTGAAAAAAGAAAAGTGGGATCTTGACAGGATCCGGGAAATTTCAGGTTTCAACGTCCGGTCTCTGAAAACCAATCTGAAAAAAGATACGGTCTATGGCAATGATTTTTATTTTCATTCCGCCGGTGACGGGTATGATGCAAGCAGGATTCTGAATGAAGCCCTGCTTGAACAGCTCAAGGCAGAAGCCAAAGGAGAGCTTGCCATCAGCATTCCGCACCAGGATGTTATCATTTTTGCGGATGTTCAAAATCCAGAAGGCTATGATATATTAGCTCAGATGGCTATGAAGTTCTTTGCTGAAGGAACGGTCCCCGTAACTTCTTTGAGCTTTCTTTATGAAGATAAACAATTGGAGCCGATATTCATTCTGGCTCAGAAAAAACCGAAAAAGGACCGAAAGGAAGAGTAGATCATGCACGTATTTTACAACAAGCAAGGAATTGGAGACGTTTTACTTATTCCCGTGAAGGAAGGCAGCCGGGACGAAATCAAACAGGAATCCTATGGTGATGTCGTAAAAATCACTGATAAAAGAGATGGATCCCTGCTTGGGTACAACATCTTCCATGCCTCCAAGTATTTCAATATTGAAGGACAGGGCAAAATCCGTTTAACGGAAGACGTGCTGGCTCCTATCAAGGATCTTTTTACGCAGAATGAATTGAATGATGTCCTTGATTTCGACCTCAGCCCTAAGTTTGTCGTAGGGTACGTAAAAGAAAAAGCCCCTCATGAAAATGCGGATAAATTAAGCGTGTGTCAGGTGGACGTTGGAGATGAAATTCTTCAAATCGTCTGTGGTGCACCGAATGTGGATGCAGGACAGAAGGTGGTTGTAGCGAAAGTAGGAGCTGTCATGCCAGGTGGAATGAAGATTAAGGACGCGAAGCTTAGAGGTGTTCCATCTTCAGGAATGATCTGCTCTGCCAAGGAACTCAATCTGCCGGATGCACCTGAGGAGAAGGGTATTCTTGTATTGGATGACCAATATGAAACAGGGCAGACGTTTGAAATGGAATAACTCTGTCTAAAAGCAAAGCAGCTGGTCTGCTTTGCTTTTTTTGATTCAAAAGTCATTTTTAAAGCGATTGTAAACCAAACCCTGCTGTAAACCTGTTAAAATATAAGGGAATCAGCATTATGATTTAAATTGGAAAAGAGTGTGAACTTAATGTGGAAAGACTTAAAAGATAAAATGAAACGCTTGTTTGAACAGGAAGAAAACCATGCTGAAGAAGCTGCCGTACATAAAGAAGAAAAGAAAGATGTCAACGCAAAAACAAAAATGACCTATCGATACCCGAAGCAGGGAGAATTCCGTTTCCCTGTCATTCCAGATCAGGATCAGGAACGCAGAGAACATGTGTCACGCGCAAGATCTGAGCGCAGACGTCATGTTCAGGAAGAAGAGCCGGAAGTAGAAAAACGACCACAGCGCAGGCAGAGAAAACAGCCGGAACCGGAAGAGGAATTGAAAGAGACACTTGAAACGACGTCCATTCCTTTTACTCCAAGTGATGTTCCCTCCCCTATCTTTGGCTATCAGACCAGGCAGATGACGAAAGGGCTGCAGAACCTGGAGTATACAGTCGAGGAAAATTCCAAGCCGGAATTTTATACAGGTTCCTATGAAGAGAAAAAGTGGCAGGATTTACGGGAAAAATTGAGAGAGCGCGTCCAGGTTGGCAGGAAACAGCCGGATGCTGTGACTCCATCCGAGAGTGAGCCGGAACGGGAAAGCCGTCAGGAAGGTGCGGCGTCGCTGGAAATGGAAGTGCCTGTCCAGGAGGAGCTTCCAAATAGAAATGAAGAGCTGTCGAAGCTCAAAAATGATTCCATGCGCGACGAACATACCGAAGAGACGCCGGCAGACACAGAGTCCCACGAACACGAAGACACATCCACAGTAGATTTGGAAATGCATGCATTGAATCCGGGGACGGGAGACAGCTCTGTGGAAACCGGTTCAGATCAGGAAGTCCATTCAGAAGCGCCTGAAGAAGAAACATACAGGTACCGTCTGCAGGATATCTTCGACCAGGATGCTCCAACCATAGACAAAACCAATGCATATGGTAATGGAGAGGTTTATACAGAAGAAGAGAAGCCGGAGAATGAAGAAACTCAAGATGCCCCGTTTGAAGATGATACTTCTGAGGCGGCAGAGCGGCCGTTGATCAATGAAGAGGAAGAAGAAGCCGCTCCAGACAGTGTTGGAGAGCTTCCTGACCCGGAAGAATATAGGGCAGAGGAAGAAACAGCAGAGCTCGAAGTTGAGATGGAAACCGAGCGGACTGAGGTAAATCAAGCTGAATTCGAGGAGTCGGAAGCTCACACGGCTGAGGACGTTTCTGAGGCGGCAGAACGACCGTTGATCAATGAAGAGGAAGAAGAAGCCGCTCCAGACAGTGTTGGAGAGCTTCCTGACCCGGAAGAATATAGGGCAGAGGAAGAAACAGCAGAGCTCGAGGTCGAGACGGAAACCGAGCGGACTGAGGTAAATCAACCAGAATTCCAAGATATGGAAACTCACACGGCTGAGAACGAAGCCGGAGATAGGGCAGAGGGAACCGAAGAACTTCCAGATGCCGGCACAGGACATGAGGCTGTGTCTGAATTGGATGAACAGGAGAGGGGAACGGAAGAAGACATGGAGCCCCAACCGCTTGGGGAAAAACCGTCAGGATCCCGGGAAGACCAAGAGGAAACACGAAAATCCTCTTCCAGAAGAAGCGTGCCATTTAATGTGCTTATGACGCCTCGGGATAAGCGGTCAAGAGATCATCAGAAGACGGAAGCTCCTAAACAGGAAGAACCCAAGCCTGAAACTGTCCAAACGAAGGAAACTCAGGTGGAGAAACCAGCACCTGAACAGGAAGAAGAAGCAGGAAAAAGACCTCCTGAATATGTACGGAGTGAATATCAGACACCGCTGCATCTACTCGAGGATCCTGTCCGTCCATCCACAGATGATGACAGCTGGATTACCGGACAGATGGAACTGCTCGAAACAACCCTGCGTCATTTCCATGTCCGGGCGAATGTTATCAATGCAATGAAGGGGCCTTCTGTCACACGTTTCGAAGTTCAGCCGGAGCCGGGAGTGAAAGTAAGCAAAATCACCAACCTCGCGGATGATATAAAACTGAGCATGGCTGCAAAAGATATACGTATAGAAGCTCCGATTCCAGGAAAGCAGGCCGTCGGAATTGAAGTTCCCAACAAACAGCCACAGATGGTGGGACTGCAGGAGATTTTTGAGGATGAAGCCTTTTCTCAAGAACAGTCCCCGCTTTCTGTCGGACTCGGCCTTGATATCGGTGGGGAGTCGATTGTGACCAACCTGAAAAAGATGCCGCACGGGTTGATTGCAGGGGCTACAGGTTCAGGGAAAAGTGTGTGTATCAACACCATTCTTGTCAGCTTGTTATACAAAGCACACTATGATGATGTGAAGTTCCTGCTGATTGATCCTAAGATGGTGGAACTGGCGCCTTACAATGACCTCCCTCATTTAGTCGCACCAGTCATTACTGATGTAAAAGCGGCCACGACAGCTCTGAAGTGGGCCGTAAAAGAAATGGAAGAGCGGTATGAAAAGTTCGTAGCCGAAGGCGTCAGGGATGTGGAGCGTTTCAACGATAAGATGATCAAACAGGGACGTGCTTCTGAGAAGCTTCCTTATCTCGTAATCGTTATTGATGAGCTTGCCGACCTAATGATGGTTTCTCCGCAGGATGTCGAAGATGCCATCTGCCGGATTGCTCAAAAGGCTCGTGCCTGTGGCATTCACCTGCTGCTTGCTACTCAGCGTCCGTCTGTAGATGTCATTACAGGCCTTATCAAAGCGAATATTCCAACGAGGATCGCCTTCAGTGTATCTTCCCAGGTGGATTCCCGTACCATCATCGACTCGTCAGGTGCCGAGAAGCTGTTAGGAAAAGGGGACATGCTTTTCGTTGAAAATGGTTCAGGTCAGCCTGTCCGGATTCAGGGAGCATTCGTATCAGATGACGAAATTGAACGGGTCACGAGCTTTGTGAAGAAAATGGCTCCTCCGCAGTATCTGTTCCATCAGGATGAATTAATCAAGCAGGTATCGACCGAAGAAGAGACGGATGAGCTGTTTGATGAAGCGGTTGATTTCGTCCTTGCTCAGAACGGAGCCAGTGCCTCTTTGATCCAGCGCCGCTTCAAAGTCGGGTACAATAGAGCCGCCCGCCTCATTGACCAGATGGAGGACTATGGGATTATTTCTGAACAGAAGGGAAGCAAACCGAGGGATGTCCTTCTGACCAGACAGCAGATCGAAGAAATAATGGACTAAAATCTTGGAGATTGGTCGAAAGGCTTGTGAAACAGGTCTCAATTTTATATGATGGACTATGAATAAAAATTCGACCAATTACGACCTATATGTTTAAGGAGTTAAGCCATGAAGGAAATTGCACTTAAATTAAATGGGGAGATCAGCCGACTGACCAACAAGACATTCAAGTTTGATGAACGCGTTGCTGAAGGCTGGTTCTCTGCCGTCTATTTTTTGAAGACCCGGGATATCGTTAAAAGCCACCTTCCTGATAATAAGGTGACGATGCAGTTTTTCCAGAAGGATCATGCCGTTTTATGCGGGACGGATGAAGTGATTGCCCTTATCCATACCTTTGCGGACCATCCGGAGGAATTGGAGATTCATTCCCTGAAAGATGGCGATAAGATCAGTCCGTATGAAACTGTTCTTACAGTCACGGGCCCTTATCAATATTTCGGATTTCTGGAGGGGATCATTGACGGTATTCTGGCCCGGCGTACATCTGTGGCCACCAATGTCTACAATGTCGTAAAAGCGGCCAGATCCTCCGGCAAACAAAAACCGATTATTTTTATGGGAGACCGGGATGACCACTTTACGCAGCAGTCCGGGGACGGATATTCTGCATTCATCGGGGGATCGACTGCCCAGGCCACCCACGCCATGAATGAATGGTGGGGGAAAGAAGGAATGGGCACGATGCCCCACGCGCTGATCCAAATGTTTAAAGGTGATGTAGTCGCGGCTACAAAAGCCTATCATGAACAATTCCCGGACGATCAGCTCATGGCTCTCGTTGATTATAATAATGATGTCATTACAGATTCCCTTAGCGTTGCCCGGGAATTCGGAGACGAGTTGAAAGGCGTCCGCCTGGATACGTCAAGGAATCTCGTGGACAAATATTTCCTGAGAAATCAGCATCTGATGGGGACATTTGATCCGAGAGGGGTCAATCCTGAATTAATCTTTGCCTTACGCCGGGCATTGGATCAGGAAGGATTCCGTCATGTGAAGATTGTCGTGAGCGGCGGGTTCACGAAGGAACGTATCCGCGCGTTTGAAGAGAAAAAAGTTCCTGTTGATATGTATGGAGTAGGTGGAAGCCTCTTGAAGATAGGAATCGGATTTACGGGGGATAACGTCATCATTGATGGCGAAGCGGAAGCCAAGGAAGGCCGTCGTTTCAAACCGAATCCAAGACTGGAATATGTAGAATATACAGGACCAGCCGAATAGCAGTTTGGAAGGTGCGGACGATCCTCGTTGGTGCCTTCCCGGCAGGTCCTGCTTTTTCTAAAGCGATTTCCGTGATAAGATAAGGAAATGCAGACAAGGACTCATCTGTGCAGAAAGGTGAAGCGCAGATCGATCCTCGTTACATATACTATACCTAAAGTGACCCACTTTATTTTGGAGGTTCTTGTTTATGACAACTTACCATTTCATTGGTATCAAAGGAACTGGAATGAGTTCGCTTGCCCAGATTCTCCACGACTCGGGCGAGAAAGTTCAAGGATCAGACGTAGATAAACGCTTTTTTACACAAGACGTACTAGAAGCTAAAAATATAGAGATCATGTCTTTTTCAGAAGAAAACATTACTGACGGCCAGACGATTATTGCCGGAAATGCCTTTGGGGACGATCATGAAGAAATCGTGGCAGCCAGGGAGAAAGGTCTGCCGTTTTACCGGTACCACGATTTTTTAGGTGAGTGGCTGCAGAAGTATACAAGTATAGCTGTCACAGGCGCACACGGGAAAACGTCGACAACCGGCCTTCTTGCACATGTGCTGACAGAGAACTACCCGACGTCCTTCCTGATAGGGGACGGAACCGGGCAGGGTCATGAAGACAGTCAATACTTTGCTTTTGAAGCATGCGAGTACCGCCGTCATTTTCTTGCTTATGAGCCGGATTATGCCATCATGACAAACATTGACTTTGACCACCCGGATTACTTCTCAAGTGTGGAGGATGTTTTCCAGGCCTTTCAACAGATGGCAAAACAGGTGAAGAAAGGGATTATTGCGTGCGGGGATGATGAGCATCTGCAGCATATTCAGGCCAACGTCCCTGTCCTTTACTATGGACTGGCTGACACGAACGATTTCCAGGCTCAGAATATCCGTGAAGGTGAAGATGGAACGACGTTTGACGTGTTTGTGCGCAACAACTTTTATGATACATTCACGATCCCGCAGTACGGAAACCACACCGTTTTGAATGCCCTCAGCGTGATTGCTCTCTGCCATTATGAGCAGATGCAGCCGGAGCAGATCAAAAAGCTTGCCACATTTAAAGGTGTAAAGCGCCGCTTTACCGAAAAGGTCTGGCATAATCAGATTCTTGTCGATGACTATGCCCATCACCCGATCGAAATTACAGCGACCATCGACTCAGCCCGTAAGAAATATGCCGATCGACCGGTCATCGCTATTTTCCAGCCCCATACTTTTACAAGGACGAAAACGTTCTTGAACGAGTTTGCGGAAAGCTTGAAGGAAGCGGATCATGTATACTTGTGCGATATCTTTGGTTCGGCCCGTGAAAATGGCGGAAAACTGACCATTGACCATCTGCAGGAGCTGATTCCTGAATCCAAGGTCCTTCAACTGGATGAAACGCAGCAGCTGGCCGAGTATGATGATGCTGTTCTTCTTTTCATGGGAGCCGGGGATATTCAAAAGTTCCAGGACGCTTACGAAAAGCAGTACAATTAAGCAGGCATGCGGCTTTCAACTTTGAAAAGCCGCATGTTTTTTCAATAAAAGTAGAAAATTGGCTGATAAAAAAGGATATTATGTTTAAGATAGCGAATATGTCCATTTATAAGCAGCCTTCACGTTTAGGAAAAGCCTGATTAGGGCAATAACTAAACTGTGTTGATTACATAAGAAGGAGTGTGCAGGGGGAATGATCAATATCCTTTACATTGCTGCTTTAATTGCAGCAGTGGCTTTTGCTGTTCTTGTAATTTTCTTAGCAAGAACGTTAACGGCTGTACGCCGTACAATGAACAACGTAGCTGATACCCTTGAGGGTGTAGAGAAACAAATGGAAGGCATCACTCTTGAGACCACTGAGCTGTTGAATAAAACGAATAAGCTGGCTGAGGATGTAGGCGAGAAATCGCAGAAACTTAATACATTAGTTGATGGTGTAAAGGGTATAGGGGATACCGTACAGGAATTTAACCAATCCATACGTTCTGTATCCAAGGGTTTTACTCAGTCAGCCAATGAGCACACAGACTCAGCTGCCCAGGCAGTCAAGTGGGGGCAGGTGGCGATCAGCCTTTGGAAGAAAGCGAAGAAAGAAGATAAGAATTCATAAGGAGGAATTAACATGGGACAACAAAACAAAGAACAAAATAATGGTAGAGATTTTGTACTGGGTTCGCTGATCGGCGGTTTAGTCGGTGCAGCTGTTGCCTTGCTCTTTGCTCCGAAATCCGGACGTGAACTGCGCGAGAACATCAATCAAGGCTCCGGGGAGTTGAGAGAGCGTGCCGGCGAGTGGAAGGATGTCGCTTATGAAAAGGGCGGAGAATGGAAAGACCGTGCTGTTGAATCCTCTTCCCATCTGACAAAATCCGTTTCTGAAAAATCTCAGGAGTGGAGCGGACTGATGAAGGACAAAGTGAAAAATATCCGTACAAATGAAGAAGATGAAGCGGAAAGAGCCGCTCAGGAAGTAGCTGAAGCCATCGAGGAAGCTGCTCAGGAGCTGGAAAGACAGCAGGACTCTACGACATCGACAAATATTTGACACAGTATGGAGACTGTCCGCAGTCTCCATCTTTCTTTTAGGAGGAATAGAAATGACAATCGAAGTGATTCAAGACAAACAGGCATTTGAACAGGTGGTTAGCGAAAAAGAGGCATTTATCCTGCTCAAGCACAGTTTAACATGCCCGGTCAGCACGTTTGCTCATCACCAATATAAGCAGTTCACCGACGGAGCGGATGTACCGTGCTACATTCTTCATATCCAGGAGGCAAGAGATTTGTCCAATCATATTGCTGCGGAATATGATGTCCAGCATGAATCCCCACAGGCCCTTTATTTTAAAAACGGGCAGGTGGTATGGCACGACAGCCATGGCGCAATTACAGCAGATCAACTGAAAGAAGTCACAGCATAAGAACACGGTTTTATGGAGGAAGGTTCAAGATAAGCTTGATCCTTCCTCCAACTTTTTAGCCAGTTTTTCATGAAAACACTTTCAAAGGGATGACAATATTCAAAAAGTTAGCTATAATTGTCCCTAATTATTTCATAATACTTATGATTCTAATTATCAAATATCATTGTAGGGGGACGTAAGCATGAGTAATCAAAAGCTTGACCAGTTGCGCAGCGAGTTGGATAAGGTTAATTTAGACCTTTTGAGTTTAATCAATAAACGCGGTGATCTGGTAAAGGAAATTGGTCAGATCAAAGAACAGCAGGGGATGAACCGCTTCGATCCAGTAAGGGAGAGAGCGATGCTGGACCAGTTGTCCCAGCACAATGATGGACCTTTCGAGGATTCAACAATCGTACATTTATTCAAGGAAATCTTCAAAGCAGCGCTGGAACTGCAGGAAGATGACCACCGTAAAGCACTGCTTGTATCCAGGAAGAAAAAGCCTGAAGATACAGTCGTTGAAATAAAAGGAGAACAAGTCGGAAACGGCACACCTTCCTTTGTTATGGGGCCATGTGCGGTGGAAAGCTACGAGCAGGTATCTGAAGTGGCCAAAGCTGTGAAAGCAGAAGGTCTGACACTGCTTCGTGGTGGAGCCTTCAAACCGAGAACTTCTCCATATGACTTCCAGGGACTTGGTCTGGAAGGATTGAAGATTTTGAAACAGGCGGCAGATGAGCAGGGACTTGCAGTCGTCAGTGAAATCGTGAACCCAGGAGACCTGGAAGAAGCTCTGGAATACCTGGATGTCATTCAAATTGGTGCCCGAAACATGCAGAACTTCGAGCTTCTGAAAGCCGCAGGTTCTGTGAACAAGCCGGTACTACTTAAACGTGGATTGTCAGCAACGATTGCCGAGTTCATCAATGCAGCTGAATACATCATCTCACGTGGGAATGAAAACATCATTCTCTGTGAGCGCGGTATCCGCACCTACGAAAAAGCAACAAGGAATACATTGGACATTTCCGCTGTCCCGATCCTTAAGCAGGAAACCCACCTGCCGGTCATGGTGGATGTAACGCACTCAACCGGCCGTCGCGACCTACTGCTTCCTACAGCGAAAGCAGCAATCGCTGTCGGTGCCGATGGTGTCATGGCTGAAGTTCACCCGGATCCGGCTGTTGCTCTTTCGGATTCAGCTCAGCAGATGGATATTCCGACCTTCCACGCCTTCATGGAAGAACTGAAAAAATAACGGAGAAAAAAGATAAAGACAGGCTGATCAAACAGCCTGTCTTATTTTTTATTCATAGTTTCTAAAAAAATCAGGAAGACTATAAGTAACCTTTTGCACGAATTTAGGAATCCGTTATAATGGATAGGGTACAAACTCTAGAGAACCGTATGATTATTGCGCAGGCAGGCGATCTGTCGTATGATTGTTCTTATAAGTACTACGGTACGACAGGATTCGATGAGGAGGAAATTAGATGAATGTAACAATATATGATGTAGCACGCGAAGCTAACGTTTCAATGGCAACCGTTTCGCGGGTCGTCAACGGGAACCCGAATGTGAAACCCGCCACAAGAAAGAAAGTACATGATGCGATTGAACGGCTCGGCTACCGTCCAAACGCAGTAGCGAGAGGTCTTGCGAGTAAGAAGACAACGACAGTGGGTGTCATTATTCCGGATATCTCCAGCATTTTCTTCGCAGAATTGGCACGGGGAATTGAAGATATCGCAACCATGTACAACTATAACATTATCTTAAGTAACTCAGACCAGAACAAAGACAAAGAGCTTCATTTGATCAATGCCATGCTCGGCAAGCAGGTGGATGGACTGATCTTCATGGGTGGCGACATTACCGATGACCACATCCGTGAGTTCAAGACGTCTTCTGTACCGATTGCGCTGGCGGCGACTGTTGATGAGACTCAGGAAACGCCATCTGTAAACATTGATTATGAAGAAGCGGCCTATGATGCAACGAAGATGCTTCTGGACTCCAATAACGAGCGGATTGCCTTCATTTCCGGACCGGAGAATACATTAATCAATACAAGAAAAGTGACAGGCTTCAAACGTGCCATGAGTGAAAAGGGTGTCGAGGATGCTGACAAATACATCGTAACTGGAGATTATTCCTACGATTCCGGTCATGAAGCGCTTGAGCAGATCCTTGAGATGGACGAACAGCCGTCAGCCGTTTTCGTTTCTTCTGATGAAATGGCCCTCGGGGTTATTCACGGAGCGCAGGACCGCGGCATTCGTGTACCTGAGGATATGGAAGTATTCGGTTTTGATAATACACGTCTGGCTACCATGGTGCGTCCAACGCTTTCCACTGTTGTACAGCCGATGTATGACATCGGAGCAGTGGCCATGCGTCTGCTTACAAAATTCATGAACAAAGAAGAAGTAGAGGAACAGAACGTGGTTCTTCCACACCGAATTATTGAAAGAAACTCAACTCAGCAGAAATAGTACCGATATATGTACTAAAAGGTACTTGTTCGAACTGAGGAGAGAGTGAAATGACAAAAAAAGATTTAATGACTCCCATAGGAATTACTCTTGGATTTGCTATGGTTATGGTTGGAATCATGTCCAACGCAGGCATCGGAGGGGCCGCCTCCTTTATACAAATATCCTCTATCGTGATTGTGCTGGGAGGGCTGGCCGCCGCTATTCTCGTGAACTTCAATCTTACTGAAGTGAAGCTGACCTTCCGTGTGACGAAGGAAGCCTTCAAAGAAAGCAGCATGAACCTGAGAGAGCTGATCAGCCTCTTTGTGAGGCTTTCTGAGCGGGCCCGGAGGGAAGGGCTGCTTGCCTTGGAAGCTGAGCTTGAGGAAGTGGGGGATCCTTTTATAAGGAAAGGGATTCTTCTGGCTGTTGACGGTGTAGAGCCTGATGTCATTAATGAAATTATGAATGCGGAGATTTCCGCTGTGGAAGAGCGGCACCAAAAAGGAAGAGCTCTTATTGAAAAGGCGGGGGAATATGCTCCTGCCTGGGGAATGATTGGAACGCTGATCGGTCTTGTCCTGATGCTTTCCAGCTTATCCACCCCGGAAGAGCTTGGTCCTAAAATGGCCGTCGCTCTTCTTACTACTTTCTATGGAACACTGCTCGCCAACCTTGTTTTCATTCCGATGGCGGGGAAACTTGAGAACAAAACGGACCAGGAAGTGTTCATGAAGCAGATTATCATCGAAGGGGTCATCGGCGTCCAGTCCGGCCAGAACCCGAAACTTCTGGAAGAAAAACTGGGAGCATTCCTGTCTGAAAATGATAAGAAGATTCTGGAAGACGAAGAACAAAACGATCCACTTGGGGAAGCAGCCAATGAGGCGTAGACCTAAAAAGAAGAAGCAGGACGGCGCACCCAAATGGATGACTACATATGCAGACATGATCACCCTTGTCCTTGTATTCTTTATTCTTTTATTTTCCATGTCCCAGATTAACCTCGATAAATTTGAGGCGATAGCAGAAAGCTTCCGAAACCGGATGATCCTGGACTTTTATCCTTCTGCTGTGGAAAACGAGAATCCCACTGATCAGACTGAGATAGAGGAAAACGGTGAAAAGAATAATGAATTTGACATGCCGCCGGAAGAAGTGGAAGCTTCACAATCAAGTGAGGCTGAAGCGGAAAAGGAGCAGGACCTGGATGAATTGAAGCAGGAGATCGATGAATACCTGAAGGAAAACGATTTGAGCGACATTATTGCTGCGACAAATTCCGACCGCGGCGTCGTCCTCGTTCTTGAAGAACAGCTGCTCTTTGAAACAAGTGAGGCAGAAATTCTGGACCAGGCTAAGCCGTTCTTATCCAAGGTAGGCACCCTGCTTGAAAACATTCCGAACTTTGTCAAAGTGGAAGGGCATACGGATAACCGTCAGATTTCCAGCTACCGCTATCCTTCAAACTGGGAATTGTCCGGAGCACGGGCGAGCAGTGTTATCCGGTATATCCTGGATAACACGGAGGACATGGACCCGAAGAGGTTTACCGCTGTTGCTTACGGAGAGACGAGACCGGTCGCTCCTAATGATTCTGAGGAGAACTGGAGCAGGAACCGAAGGGTTGAAATTGTCATTTTAGATCCGGCTTACGAAAATTCCGGATCTTAAAAGCCACTACATAAGTAGTGGCTTTTTTTACTACAAGGAATTGAATTTCTTTTGGTTATGAATCAGCTGCAGTGCTTTTTCCAACAGCTTATTGTTCTTTTCTGTAATTTCTTCCCTTCTCGGTATAGGTTTGAAAGCGTTTGGTGGATCGTTCCATGCATCGGGTAGAGAAACTGGGGATTCTTTTTCCCATTTCTTCAGCCATTCGACAGGGAGGGGACCTGTAAAAGGTTCTTC
This sequence comes from Halobacillus sp. ABH2_015, assembly GCF_056158945.1. Lineage (NCBI taxonomy): Bacteria > Bacillati > Bacillota > Bacilli > Caryophanales > Bacillaceae > Halobacillus > Halobacillus sp. ABH2_015. Next base: position 2,458,070 of record NZ_JBSWUG010000002.1, on the reverse strand, counting down.
TTCCAACATAACTTTCCAAATTTGAGCCCAAGCTCTCGGGACAACACGCCAGATGTCATATCCGCCCCCGCCAAGTGCCACCCAGCGCCCTTCACAGTATTGATGAGCCAGTTCATGGGCAATTGCAGGTATGCGCTCGTAAATGGCCATCGTTGAGCTTAGATGGGTCAGAGGATCAAGGAAATGAGCATCCGCCCCGTTCTGCGTAATAATGATGTCGGGCTTGAAATAATCGGTAATTTCCTTGAAAGCGGATTCATAAACGTGCAGAAATGACTCATCCTCAGTGAAGGCATCGATTGGCAGGTTAAAAGAATATCCGTATCCTTCTTTCAATCCTCGTTCATTCACATGTCCTGTACCGGGAAACAGGTACCGCCCTGTTTCGTGGATGGACAGTGTACAGACGTTGGGATCATCGTAAAAGGCCCACTGTACGCCATCCCCGTGATGAGCGTCTGTATCAACATAAAGGACCTTGTAATCGTATTTCCGGCGGATGTATTTAATACCTACGGCTCCGTCATTGTAAATACAGAAGCCTGAGGCTTTGCGTTCAAATCCATGATGAAGGCCGCCTCCCAGATTAAGGGCGTGTGTGACATCACCGTCAAGAACCGCATCAATAGCAGACAATGTACTGCCTACAAGCAGCTGTGAAGCTTCATGCATGCCTTCAAACATTGGTGTATCTTCTGTTCCTATTCCGTATTCAAGCCCTTCCTCTTCCGACAATTTACCTTTTGATGCTTTTTTCACCGCCTGGATATATGCTGGACTGTGGGCAAGACGGAGTTCTTCCTCTGTTGCCATTCTGGGAGTGATCAAGTGATTTTCCTCAAGGATGCCTGCTGCATCCAGAAGTTCCTTTGCCAGGACGACTCTCATCTGATTGAAAGGATGGTCATCCCGGAACCGATAGGAAGTGAAATCGTTGGAGTATACAAATCCTGCTTTACAAGTCATAGGGACTCTCCGGCTTCTTAGGCCACAAAACTTCATAGCCTGCTTCCTCCAGATCTTCAACGGTGGGAAGTGGGTTCATCGTCTGAATCCGGACCACGACGACTTTGTACTTGGCATCCGGCTTGTAAGGATAAATGAGGATGGAGCTGATATTCACTTTGCGTTTTCCGAATACTTGCGTCACTTGAGGAAGAATCCCTGGTTTGTTCATGACTTTCACTTCAATCTGGGAACTCTGGACGTGGGTGCCCGTTAATTGAATCAACGTATAGAGCATGTCTTTTTCCGTTACAATTCCGACCAGTTTTCCGTCTCTGGTGACAGGAACACAGGCAATTTCCTGTTCATAAAAGATGGAAGCTGTTTCTTCGACAAAATCAAGAGGGTGTACGGTCGTCACCGGATAAGTCATGATGGAGCGGATCGGATACTGCAGTTCCTCCTGTCCGGTGTCTTCTTCCAAAATCGATGGACTGGCATCTCTGACATCACGGTCAGAAACAATACCTATGACAGCCCGGTCCTCGTCTATAATAGGGATATGCCGGATATGGTGTTCATGGAGAAGTTTCAACGCTGTTTCAATCGTTTCATCCGGAGTAAGTGTAATCACCTGGTCCTTCATGATTTCTTCTACTAACAATTCCGCTACCTCCTCAGCTGGCGATTTCGGTGCCTCGTTAAAAAGCGCAGTTGATCAAATGTCTCTACTGATGATTCAGGAACCCGGCTGCCTACTCTGACCATAAGGCAGTTGGCTGGGTGGGATATGATTTCAGGATCATCGGTGGGGGAAGGGGTCAATCCGCCTGCAGCCATCATCTTTTCCATGACCTTTCGATAATCCCATATGTTCAGCCCTGTTCCTTTCAAGTCCCAATGCCAGTAATATTCAGTGGAAATGATAATGTAATTTTCCATATAGTCATCCATCATGGAAAGTTTCAAGAGACGTGAGCCAATCCGGTACCCGCGAAACTTCGGGCTGACTTCAATGGCGCCCAGTTCAATCAAATCTTCCATGTTTCCTTCCGACCACCGTTCCAGGGGGTCTGGATGCAGGTAGGTCACATAGCCGATGATCTCTTCGCTGTTTCTTGCAATGATGATCCGGCCTTCTTCGAAATCCGCGATGCTCTTTACAGCTTCAAATTGTTTTTCCGGCGGTCGGAAAGCGACAAGGCCTTCGTTAAACGTAAAATGTGATAATTCTTCTGATGTCAGCGGTCCTTCAACAATAATCGGCCCATGCTCAGAGCTGAAGGATTCGCTGTAATAAGTTTTTTCATGATTCATTCAGTCACCACCTGAAAAAGAGATTCATAGAGCGATTGCTTCTATTATACAACAAAATATGGGATTGTTAATTGTTCTCCAAAAAGAAAACCAGCCCATGATGGGCTGGTTTGATTCATTTATTCTTGATTTTCCGTTGTTTCATCTCCGCTGGACTCGTCGCTGTTTTCGTTATCTGCGTCTTCTTCCGGTGGTGTATCGCTTGAACCATCATCGGAATTACCTTCTGAGTCATCGGATTCGCCGCTTTGATTATTGTCATTAGCGGAATCATTATTCTCTTCTGTACTTTCATTTGACTCGTCTGCATTGGAGTCGTTCGTGTTTTCATCGTTGTTGCCATTGTTACCTTCGCTGCTGTTTTCACTACTGGAATCATTCGTATCCTCTTCTGGTTCCGGCTCTGGTTCCGGTTCCGGCTCAGGGTCCTGCTCCGGCTCCGGTTCAGGCTCCGGCGCCCCTGGATTTCCGACCGTCACGGAAGAGGAAAGACTGGATGATTGACCGAAATAATCCACCGATCGAACCGCGTAGACACCTTCGCCTGAAAGGCTGTACGACGTGTTCACTGTGCTGCCAAGCAGGGAATAGCTGCCACCCGGCTCAGAAGCGCGGTAGACCCGGTACCCGACGACATCGCTGCTTCCGGATGCATTCCAGCTGATAGTTGACCCGCTGGCAGAAACCGATCCCGGAGCGGAGGGCGCATTGCCATCATTATCAATAGACGACACGGTTGATCCGATGGAAGAAGAGGAAGGCAGAGCTACATTGCTCCATCGAGATGAATTAGGAATTAATTCACTTAATTCTTCAGAGGAAGTCAACCCTTCCTCTTCCAGCCATTCAGGACTCAATGTGACACCGCCGCCGTCTTTGACGAATTCACGCGGAGTATCCGGTCCAGCGATAACCAATTTATCTTTCACGCGTACGAAGTCGCCGCCGATCAAGCTGTCATCGACTTTTGATGGAGCATAGTCGGCATCAAAAATGTCACTGTCTACAAGGCCTGCGGATGAGCATAAGTCAGAAGGCAGCATTCCTGATGTCGCACAGTAGGAACTCGTTACAAGCCCGCCCGGGTTCTCGAAATCATTGCTTGGAGCCATCAGTTCCGGACGTAATTCCGTGACTGCATTGACTACATCGGCCCACAGCCCCTGTGTCCGCTGGTTGTAGTTCATGTTCTGCATGTTGCCTTCATCAAACCCTGTCCACATTCCGACAGAGACATTCGGGTTCGTAGCAACAAACCAGGAGTCTTTCGTTGCCTGTGATGTCCCGGTTTTACCCGCCCACTCGACACCGCGGTTAGCGAGCAGCCCGCGTACACGGGAGCCTGTCCCGTAATCGAGTACATCTTTCATGACATCCAGGGTAAGGTAGGAGGCCTGCGGACTGAACACCTCTGTTTCTTCCGCTTCGTGCTGATAGACGGTCTCCCCGTCCTTCGTTTCAATTTTTTCAATCATATACGCATCGACGAATTTACCCATGTTGGCAAAAGTAGCAAATGCATTCACATTCTGTTCGACGGATATGCCGTAGGTTAATGCGCCGAGGGCCATGGATTCATTCGTATAGTCATCCTTGTGTAATCGATCTTTCATCCCCATTTTCTCTAAATAACTTTTTACTGGGTTATCGCTCTTAATCTCATTGTACTGTTTAACAGCTGGCACATTATAGGACTGGGCCAGCGCATATCGGGCACTGACAAAGCCTTTATGGCTTCTGGAGAAGTTCCTTACCTCTGTACCGCTGTCGTAATAATAAGGGACATCGGCAATAACGGATCCCGGCTGGGCAGCCCCCATGTCAAAGCTCGGACCATAGACGAGCAACGGCTTCATCGTACTACCGTTGGAACGGTAGGCCTGTGTGGCATGGTTGAGGTTTGTCTCATCAAAGTCATGTCCGCCAATAAACCCGTGAATTTTCCCTGTGGAGTTTTCTATTATTACGCTGCCAAGCTGGAGGGAAATATCTTTGGTATCCCCTGTAGGATCTCCGTTTTCATCACGGATGGGAACGGTTTTCACTGGCCAGTTAGATGAATAGGAGTCTTTTACATCCTGCATCGCATCATAAACTTCTTTATCCAGTGTTGTATGGATTTGATAACCGCCGGAGGACATTTCCCGCTCCGCCAGTTCATCGTACTCCCGGGCCAGTTCTTCATCATCGTCCAGGTCTTCCTGGGTATGACCGTTTTCTTTCATTAAGTAATCTTTAATGAGACCTCTAGCACGACTCTGTACTTCCTGGTTGATGGCGGGGTATTGGCTGATTGCTGTTGGTTTAGCATCAGCCAGCGTTTCATCGTTCAACGAGAAAGTCATCGCCTCGTCGTATTCCGCTTTTGTAATGTATTCCGCTTCCAGCATACGTTCGAGCACTTCGTGCATCCGGTCTATGCCGGGTTCCAGTCCTTCTTCGTCCTTAATCGTCCCATCATTGTTGAAAGGGGTATAACCGAAGGGGGATTGTGGCAGGCCGGCAATAAAAGCCGATTGGGCCAAGGAGAGTTCACCGGCATTTACGCCGAAGATGCCCTGGGCAGCTGTCTGTACACCCGCTACGTTCTGCCCGTTCGCATTCCGCCCGAACGGGACGATGTTCAAGTAAGCTTCGAGTATTTCTTCTTTTTCAAAGAAACGCTCGATCCGGAGGGCAATGAGCATTTCCTTGGCCTTCCGCTCAAATGATACTTCGTTCGTTAAAATCTGGTTTTTAACGAGCTGCTGAGTCAGTGTACTTCCACCGGTTTTCACGGAGGAGTTCGTCACTTCCTGAACGACCGCACGCATGACGGCTTTCGGGACAACACCCTGGTGCTCTTTGAAATACTCGTCTTCCGTAGCGATGACGGCATTTCTTAAATAATCACTGACTTGATCGAGCTCAACGACCTCCCGGTACAGGTCGGAACTGACATCTCCAATTTCTGTTTCGTCCGTGAATAACATCGTCGACGTCTGCGAATAATTGTAAATATCATCTTCCATATCCGCCTGGCTCCGTACCGGCTCATCCTTTACGAGGGAGGCAAAGTATCCAGCTCCGACACCGCCGGCGAAAAACAAACCGATCACACCGATAATGATAAAAAATAAGATGACGTTCCAAACGACATCGTATGTGATCCGAGTGTTTTTCTGTATACGCCCCTGCTCCCATAAAGAGCGGAAATCTATCTTATTTCGACCGTTCTTCTGGTTATTAGACATGAATAAAACCTCCTAAAAAATCCAACAATATTATAACATACCCCTCTGTATTAAGACACGACGGGACTTGGGGATTTTGTTGCATTTTTTTCTGGGATGTGTTAAATATAGTACATAGTTTCATAAGTGTGCGTGGATGGATTGAAGTAGAATGAAGATCCCTGTTGCAGAGAGCTGACGGTTGGTGCGAGTCAGTACATATTGGATTTCGAATTACGACCCGGAGCATCTTCTGGTAGGAATCAGAAGACGGTGGAAACCGTTATCGATAGAAGTGGCACGTTTTATGTGCAACAAGGGTGGTACCGCGAAGACCTCGTCCCTTTTTCAGGGATGGGGTCTTTTTTGTGTTCCGAATCTGAAACCACAGCTTAATGGAAGTTATGACAAGTAGAGGAGTGTTTGTAATGAAATTATTAGAGGATCTGCATCAGCGGGGACTGGTCAATCAAATGACGGATGAAGAAGGCCTGCAAAAGCATTTGGAGAACAATCAGGTGACATTGTACTGTGGGTTTGACCCAACGGCTGACAGCCTGCATATCGGCCACCTGCTTCCTGTACTGATGTTGAAAAGGTTCCAGGTAGCGGGTCACCGTCCGATTGCTCTTGTCGGTGGTGGAACAGGGATGATCGGAGACCCAAGCGGACGGTCATCAGAACGTCAATTGAACAGTGCTGATGTTGTGAAAGGATACAGCGACCGTATCAAGGATCAGCTTGCTAAGATCCTTAACTTTGATGATGGGGAAAATGCTGCTGTCGCACGCAATAACCACGACTGGCTTTCTCAAATGTCAATCATCGACTTTCTACGTGATACAGGGAAGCACTTTGGCGTCAATTACATGCTGGCAAAGGATTCCGTGGAATCCCGGATTGAACAGGGGATCAGCTTCACAGAATTCAGCTACATGATTCTACAGTCCCTGGACTTCCAACAGCTGTATCAGAAAGAAAACTGTACGCTGCAGATCGGCGGCAGTGATCAGTGGGGAAACATTACAGCGGGTCTTGAACTTCTGCGCCGTTCTACAGCGGGGGAGGAAGAAGTAGAAGCTTACGGACTGACTGTTCCTCTTATTACGAAAGCAGATGGATCCAAATTCGGAAAAACTGCGGGTGGAGCGGTTTGGCTTGATCCTGAAAAAACTTCTCCATACGAGTTTTACCAGTTCTGGATCAATGCAGATGACCGTGATGTGATCCGTTACTTGAAGGTCTTTACATTCATGGGCATGGATGAAATTTCAGCACTTGAAAAAGAGCTTCAGGAGCGTCCGGAAAAACGTGTGGCGCAGCGCCGACTTGCAGAGGAAATGACGAAGCTTGTCCATGATGAAAAAGCACTTCAGCAGGCGGAGCGTATTTCAGAAGCTTTATTCAGCGGCGATATCAAAGCTCTCACAGGGGAAGAAATTGAACAAGGCTTTAAAGATGTCCCGTCCTTTACGTCTGAATCCAAAGACCCTCAGCTGCTTGATTTGTTGGTAGATGCCGGGATCTCATCGTCCAAGCGCCAGGCGCGGGAAGATATCAGCAACGGTGCAATTTACATCAATGGGGAGCGGAACCAGGATCTGAAACATACCATTCAGCAGGAAGAACGGATGGAAGACCGCTTTACGATCATTCGTAGAGGGAAGAAGAAGTATTTCCTTATCCGTTACTAATATCACGAAAAAAGCAGGGATTCCCCTGCTTTTTTCTATAATGAAACCGGGAGGCACGATGAATCGATGGGTGAAAACCAAGGGTTGATAAGAGAAGCTGCAGCAGGAGATGCGCCGCAGTTGAAAACTTGTATGCAAAAAGCATACAGGGTTTATGAAGAACGGATGAAAGGAAAAAGACTTCCACCATTGGATGTAGATTATGAAGAAGAGATCGCCTCCTATCCCGTATGGGTAATAGAAAGGGAAGGGGAAATCATAGGTGCTGTTATTCTTACGTTTGACTTCTCCTGCACACAGGTCGCCAACATTGCTGTGGATCCGGATTATCAAGGACGGGGGTTAGGTCGGAAGCTTTTGGATTTTGCAGAGCAGCAGGCCCTTGATCGTGGGTGTGTGGAAATGCGCCTGGCCACGCATGTACTCCTGAAAGAAAATGGAGCGTTCTATACAACCATGGGATGGGAGGAAGTAGGAAGGGATGACGCCCGTGTTTTCTTCAAGAAATCTTTAAGCATCAAGGATAAATAAAAAAACCGCCGGGAAAGGCGGTTTTTTTGAAAAGCTATTAACGAGAGTAGAATTCAACGATAAGAGCTTCGTTGATTTCAGATGGAAGCTCAGAACGCTCAGGGAAACGAGTGTACGTACCCTCACGCTTGTCTTCGTCGAAAGTAAGGTATTCTGGAACGAAGTTGTTCACTTCGATCGCCTCTTCTACGACGTTAAGCTTTTGAGATTTTTCGCGAAGGCTGATCACTTGACCAGGAGCTACGCGATAGGATGGAATGTCAACGCGGCCGCCATTAACAGTAACGTGACCGTGTGTAACAAGCTGACGCGCCTGGCTGCGTGTACGTGCAAGACCGAGACGGTACACAAGGTTATCCAGACGAGATTCAAGAAGAATCATGAAGTTCTCACCGTGGATACCTTTCATATTTCCGGCTTCTTCGAACATGCGGCGGAATTGACGCTCAGTCAAGCCGTACATGAAACGAAGCTTCTGCTTCTCTTGAAGCTGAAGACCGAATTCAGAAAGTTTTTTACGTTGGTTAGGACCGTGTTGTCCTGGTGCGTAAGGGCGCTTTTCAAGCTCCTTACCTGTTCCGCTTAAAGAAATACCATAGCGACGTGATTTTTTCCAAGTTGGACCTGTATATCGTGCCATAGGAATTTCCTCCTTTTTATTTTATTTCGCATAAAATAAAAACAGTGTGTCCTGCTTCCATTGCTCATTATGTTTTCATGCACCATCGCCCCAGCAGCAGAGGGTTACACGATGCACCTCCTTAGAGGAACAAAATGATAACAACGGCGGCTCACATAGGCTGCCATTTATTTTACACAACGAATATTATATAAAGAATAATAGAGGAAGTCAAGGTGTTCTCTGCTTTTTTCATTAAAGATTTTCAACGTATACCGCGTGTCTGCTGTCACAGCACATTGGATTGTCATTTTTTACATATACATATCTGTTTTTGGGTATAAAGAGATGGTACAATATACTTAAAAGTGTGTGCGGGAAGACAGGTGAATCGGATGAGTGTCCCATGCTCTATCGAAATGAAGTTTAACCACTTGAACAGTCGTCTCTTTGAATGGATGATGACTGAGACGCCCCCTGCGTTTGAACCATTCCTCATCAGGCTGATGAAGGAAATGAAGGATTTTATGCACGCAGAGGGCACAGCCTGCTACATGTTTCATCAATGGAGAGGCGTGTATCAGCTTTACAGACAAGAAGATACACCCGTCTATTTTCATCAATCCTTTGCCATGGCTGCTGCACCCGGTCCGGAAGAGGAGATGGCTGCTCCTTCTATAAAGCGGCATATGCTGACACAACCTGGTCATGATGATCAGGTGATTGTCCTTCCTTTGAAAAAAATGGGAGAAGTCGTCGGGTATCTGGCTTTCACTTACAGAACTAAAGCTTCTTCTCTGATGCCTTCCTCCGATCTGAAAGCTGCAGCTGAAAGCTTGGAGAAGATTATAGAAAAAGCGGATGCCTTTTATACGATGAAGGAAGAGAAGAGAATGTTTGACCTTCTTTTGAATGTGACCGCTCACTTTCATTCCTCTATCGATATACAAACCGTGTTAAAGGAGATCATTGCGACGCTTTCTGAAGTGTACCCATCCTTTCAATACCATCTTCACCTTTCTCAGGAGTTTGAGGAAATGGCTGACGTGCCTGTGTACGTCCTCTCCTATAATGAAAGCTTCAGCAGCAATCCGGGTCTTCAGGCTTTTATCACAGGGGAATTTCGAATCATTGAAAATCCGAATGGGCAGGAGTTCTTATTATATGCACCGCTTAAAGGGAGGCAGGGGGTGTATGGCGTGCTTCAGATTACTATTCCCTATACCCTTCCCATCAGGGGGAAAGAGGTGGAGTTCTTCATACAAATTGCCGGTACGGCGGGAAAGGCATTTGAGAATGCACGTTTATATGAGCAGGCCCGGAAAAAGAATAATGACCTCCAAATTATTACCGCAGCCTCCCGGCGTTTGAATTCCTATACCAAACTGTCGGAAAAGGCGGCATTTATGGTAGAACAGATCCAGGAAGTTTTTCAATCAGACGAGGCAGGCTTTCTTACCTATGCAGGGGAAGGGGGAGCGAGCGTCCTGGAAGGCAGTTCCAACTACTTCGCGTCGGTTTTCAATCTTGAAGAAGTTTCAGCTATCCAATCGCTGTTCGAAAGGGAGGGCGGCGGTCCGGTTTTTATCAGTGATCTTCATGGGGAGAGTGCGGATGTCCTTCATCCTTACCGATCACTGATGGCGGTTCCCATGAAGGATCATCAACAACAAACCGGGTTTGCGGTCGTCCTGCATAAGAAACCGTCTTTTTTCTCCTTTGATTCCTTTAAGCTTCTGCAGTCCCTTGTTCAACATTCGGCTCTAGCCTTTGCCAATTCCATCCTTCAAGAGGAACTGGAACGAACAGTGATCACCGATTACTTAACAAAACTTCATTCCAGGATTTATCTGGATGATCGTTTGGATAAGCACATCAAGGAAGATGAGCAGGGGCATTTAATATTGGTAGATATCGATCATTTCAAAGCGGTGAATGACACGTATGGACATCAGACAGGAGACGAAGTCATCTGCCAGGCTGCGGCGGTGATCCAGGAGGAAATGGCTGGTTCTTCCGGCCTGGCCGCGCGCTGGGGTGGGGAGGAGCTGGCCGTGTATTTCCCTTCGACCAGTGCAGGAGAGGCCTTTCAAATCACGGAAAGTATCCGTGAGCGAATCGCTTCAGAGACCCATCCAGGGGTCACCGTATCCTGCGGGTTTGCCTCCTGGAAAGCGATACATGGCAGACCGGAAAGGAAAGCGCTTATCCTTCAAGCCGACCGCGCCCTCTATCAAGCAAAAAAAGCAGGACGGAACTGCACTAAAAAAAATGATCCAGATATTTAACCTATATGTTCTTGGTATCAGCGAGTTCAAAGGAGAGATAGATATAAAAAGTCCCGTTCTTTTATAGAACGGGACTTTTTTGTCTATTAAATATAGTGTTGTAGAGTTTCCACGAACTCGACCAGCTTCTGCTCGTCCACTTCATCGAAGCGGCCTTTAGAAGGACTGTCGATATCCAGAACGCCGTAAATGTCTCCGTTTTTAACAATGGGAACGACAATTTCGGACTGACTGGCTGCATCGCAGGCAATATGGCCCGGGAAAGCGTGGACATCTTCTACGCGCTGAACTTTTCTTTCAGCGACGGCTGTCCCGCATACGCCTCTTCCAGAGGGGATGCGTACACAGGCGGGCATACCCTGGAATGGTCCGAGCACAAGCTCGTCTTCTTTCCATACATAAAAGCCGACCCAGTTTACATCATCGAGGAACTGGTTGAGCAGAGACGATGCGTTGGAAAGGTTGGCCACAGCATCTTTTTCATCCTCGATCAAGGCTTTCAACTGCTTATTAAGCAGATCATACTGCTGCTCTTTTGTACCTGAATAAGTCATGGATTGGAACATCATAGACCTCCTAATCATTTTTATTCGACAAAACATGGGAGATTTGTCGGGATTTGCAGGGCGATTCTAAGCAGGATTTCCCAAGATTATAGAGAATCCTATCCCGAGGGGGAAAAAATAATGAATCGACCGAATGGAACACGCAACAAAGTGTTGGACGTAGCCTGCCGCCTATTCTACAGCCAGGGGTTTAATGGAACATCGGTCAGAGATATTGCTAAGGCAGCCAATGTGAATGTTTCATTGATCCATTACTACTTCAAAAGCAAGCAGGGCCTTTTTGAATCGCTCGCTGTCAGTTACTTTGAACCCTATCTTGAAATGCTTGAAAGTGAGCAGCCCTCTGAGGATGGCAGCCGTCTTCATTCGTTAGTGAAGCAAATTCTACATTATAAACAGACTCATTATCAACTATCCTGTCTCTTAAACCGGGAGCTTTCCCTGAATACCGTTTTCGCCAGGGAAATGCTCGTCACCTATCTGGCTAAGGAAAATCATTTGTTCACGCAGATTTTATTTGATAAACATTCCCACATTGAAGTGACCTTCAAAGAGAAGCTCTGCCTTTTACAGCTGAAGGGGCTCTTGAATGCCCCCTTCACGATGCCTCATGAATTTAAAGATCCGTTTATTACAGAAGCCTCCATTGACCATTTTGTTGAGGTATACAGCGACTTAATGAATGAACATCAATCAGTACAGCTTATCGCGGCCAGGGTTTGATCAAGGAATGATCAACAGCGTCCCAGCCCTGCTTCAAAGCAGAAGCGGTATGGGCATCCGATCCATAAATCAATGGAATTCCCATGGAAGAAGCCTCCCGGGCGATGGCAAGCGGCGGGTAGGTTTCTTTACAGTGGTTTTTTTTCATTCCTGCCCCGTTATAATCGAGTTCAAAGCCATGTTCCCTGACCAGGGCCAAAAAGCGGGAAGCACTGGCCGGCCATTCTTCCGGACCGGGATAAAGCTTCTGAAACTTCCTTACTAAAGTCATGTGGCCGATCCGTTTTGGTTTATGAGAGCCTAAGGGGGTTCGAACGGATTGGGCAAGGGCTTTGTAATAGGCGTGGTAGAGAGCCTCTATGCTTCCGAAGTCTGCCGCTGCCTCTTCGAACATATCCGGACTGTAATCGATACAGTACCACGCCCTGTTCCCTTTGAGAAAATGGACGGAGAGGATGCTGTCGTCCAGTTCCGGACCATAGGTGTCAAGAAACGATGAGATTTCCTTCTCGTACCCTTCGATATAATCCACTTCGAGTCCTTTCAAAATCGTGAGGTCCTTTTTGTATTGTTTCTGCAGCCCGGCCAGATCCGCCAGGTAGTTTTCCAGGTCTTCGATTGTCATGCTGCTGTCTTTAGCTGGTGCGGGATCTGTAAAGGAATCAGGAAGAGGAGCGTGTTCGGTGAACGTCAACGCCGAATATCCTGCTTTTATGGCATTTTCTATATAACTTTCAAGCGAATCCTTCGACCCGTGAGGGCAGTAGGGAGTATGGATGTGACCATCTTTCATCCGGCCGTCCTCCTTTAATAGAATTTTTTGTCAGTACACTAATAATTTTGAAATAATTTAGCCAAAAGGCTGTTTTACATGGTATCATTATAAACAACTAAATCACATATCGGAACGTAATTCATCCGTAGGACATGTTTATTGTAAGGAGGCTATTTATGAAGTACGTCATAGGGGCTATATTACTACTTATTGCAATGTTCATCATCGGGCTGATTTGGCGTAAAAAGGTCTATGATGAAGTGGATCGTCTGGAAGGTTGGAAAATGGATATTATGAACCGGCGCGTAACGGAGGAATTATCCAAAGTAAAAAACCTGAACCTTTCCGGCGAGACACAAGAAAAGTTCGAAACATGGCGTGAACGTTGGGATCAAATCCTTACAAAAGAACTGCCCGAACTGGAAGAATACCTTTTTGACGCAGAGGAAGCGGCCGACAAATACCGGCTGAAGAAAGTCAGGTCCGTGATTGAAAATACTGAAAAGAAACTGGAATCGATTGAAGAAGATATAAAAACGATGCTGACAGAATTGGAATATCTTCTGAACTCTGAAAAAGAGAGCCGTGTGGAAATTGAATCCATCGCTCCTGAATTGAAAGAATTGACGAAACGTCTGATCCAGAACCGTCACCAGTACGGGAAAGCCGTCAGTTTTTTTGAAAAAAGGGTGGATGCACAGAAAGAAAAGCTGTCCCAGTTTGAACAGCTGACAGAGCAGGGGGATTACCTGGAGGCCAATAAACTGGTGCAGACCGTTAAGGAAGAGACCGTCCTGCTTCAGGAGGATGTAGAAGCTTTCCCCGAACGGTACCGTAAAGTGAAAGTTGAACTTCCGGAACAGCTGAGGGAGTTGAAAAGCGGAATCGAGGAAATGAAAGCAGAAGGCTATCGGATTACCCATTTCGAATTTCTGCCGGAAATACATAAACATGAGCGCACACTGACTGAAGCTTTTGAAAAGCTGGAGCAAGGGGATCAATCCGATGTTCAGGAAGCTGTAGAAGCCATTGAGTCCAGGATCCAGGAGATGTATCAGGTGCTGGAAGGCGAAGCCGTTGCTCATCAATATGTAGAAAAACAGTTTGAACCTCTTAAAGCGAAGCTGGATGAGCTGGAAAGCATGTTGAGTGTGACAGAACAAGAACTGAATGAGCTGCTTGTAACCTATCAGCTCGAAGAAGATGATGTGGAATCCCACCAAGGATTGAAAAACTGGTTCAATCAGCTGAGAAAGAAAATGATCAGTCTCGAATTCAAGCGCCAGGATGGGGAAACCGCCTATTCCGAACTGCGTGATGATCTGGAACAACTGCAGAAACAGACCGCTGACCTCCAGGAGAAACATGCATTCTTCCAGGAGCGGGTGGAAAACCTGAGGAAAGACGAACGCGAGGCGAAGCAGCAGTTGAGAAAAATGGAAGAGCTGTTGATGGAAACCCACCGTCGTCTCAAGAGGAGTAATATCCCGGGAATTCCTGTTTTTATCTTTGAAGATATGAAAGCAGCGAGTGAAAAAGTGGATGAAGTTTTTCAAAACCTGGAGAAACAGCCCCTGGATATGAATGATGTTCACGCATCTTTAGACGAAGCGGTTGAACTGGTGGAAAAACTGAGAAACGATGCTGAAAAGGTAATGGATAAAGCTCATTTATCAGAGCGCCTCATCCAACATGGGAATCGATATCGGAGCAAGCATCCATTGCTGGCGGCTAAGCTGCTTGAAGCTGAAGAGAAATTCCGCTCCTATCAGTATGACGAAGCTTTAACTCTGGCGGCTGAAGCGGTAAAAGAAGTAGACCCCGGAGCGCTTGAGAAAATGGAAGCAGAAGAAGAAATGCTTGTCTAGGACGTGGATGCATGAGAAAAAAACTGCTAATAGGCTTATCCGCAGGTGTCGTCCTCCTATGGACAACAGTACTTGTTTTTCTCCTCCTGCCTGGTGACAGCGGACGTCTTCCCGCATCGGAACACAGCTACAGCCGGCTGGACGACGGAGTGGAGGAAAAGCTGATGAAGCAGACGGATAGTGAGAACCCGTCCGTCATCCTATCAGGTCAGCCTGAAGATATTTTGGGAAGCATGGAATACACGCAGTCCTGGGTGGATGATGTGACGGAAGATGGAAAGCTGAGTATAGATACGATCCTGGAACATTTGGATTCAATGGAATAAGCCGTCTTCCGGTGAAAAAGGCATCTGCAGTCCTGCAGATGCCTTTTTTTGCGGGGCTGCGGCGGGGGCCGGCTGTTTCATTTCTGCCGTTGGTGTGGTAGAATTATGGACTGCAATTTGAAAAAAAGGAGTCAAAGCCAATGATATACTTGGATAACAGCGCGACGACCCAGCCTTATCCGGAAGTGCTGGCAAGTTTCCAGAAAGCCGCAGAGCAGTATTTCGCCAATCCTTCCTCCATTCACAGTCTGGGAAGTGAAGTGGAGCGGCTGCTTGATCGTTCCCGAAAGCAGGCAGCCAGTCTGCTGCATGTGGACCCGAATGAGGTGATCTTTACCTCTGGTGGTACAGAGGGGAACAATATGGCGGTGAAAGGGGTGGCTCTGCAGCATCAAAATAGAGGAAAACATCTGATTACAACTTCTATTGAGCACCCATCTGTCATGGAAGCTTTTCGAGCCTTGGAGTCATTGGGCTTTGAAGTTACCTATATAGATGTAAATCGAAACGGCCTTGTAAATGCTGGAGCTGTTATGAATGCCGTCAGGCCGGATACCATTTTAGTCAGTGTGATGTCTGTAAATAACGAGCTGGGTTCCATTCAGCCCATTAAGGACATCGGACAGAAACTGAAAGCACATCCGAAAATTCACTTTCATGTAGACCATGTCCAGGGACTTGGTAAAATCGATCTTCCCATGAATGAATGGGGCATTGATTTGTGTACCATTTCGGGTCATAAAATTCATGGTGTGAAAGGGACCGGAGCCCTTCTTGTCCGGAAGCGTGTTTCCTTATTCCCAATGCTTCATGGGGGAAGCCAGGAAGCTGAATTGAGAGCGGGTACCGAGAACCTCCCTGGAACGGTAGCCTTTGTTAAAGCCCTCCGCATCCTGAAGGAAAAAGAGCACCACCACCGGGACCATTTATGGAAGTTGAGATCCCGGCTGAGGGAAGCCTTAAGGAAACGGTCCTATTGTGTGTTGAACTCTCCAGAGGATGGCGTTTCCCACATTACGAATTTTTCTATACCCGGCTTGAAACCTGAAGTGGTCATCCACGCATTAGGGGAGAAAGAAATTTATATTTCGACCAAGTCCGCCTGCTCCTCCAAGCAGCCGGATGTGAGTGCTGTCCTGAAGGCTTGTAATTTTGATTATGACCGTACCACATCAGCGTTAAGAGTCAGTTTTTCTTCACAGAATACGGAAGAGGATATTAAACAATTTGTAGATGCACTGGATGAAGCTGTCCATCACTTACAAGCTGCAATGAGGTGAGCAATCAATGAAATTCGATCGTATTATGATCCGTTATGGTGAAATGGCGTTAAAAGGAAAAAATAAAAAGTTATTTGAACAGAAGCTGAAGTACAATTTGTCGGGTAAACTCAAGGAGTTCCCTGAAACGACGATTGAAAAGACCCAGGGGCGTATGTATGTACACTTAAATGGAGAGCATCCTCAGAAGGTTATGGAAGCGTGCCAGAAGGTATTTGGGATTCACAGCCTGAGCTTTGCTGTGAAGGTTGAGCAGACAGAGGAAGCGATGAAAGATGCTGTTCTGCTGGCTTTTCGTGATGCTGAGGGAGCCCGGACCTTTAAAATCTCTTCCAAGCGAACGGACAAATCATTCCCGCTTCCATCCCAGGAAATCAACCCGATGCTTGGCGGGCATATCCTTAGGAACACAGACGGTGTCACGGTCGATGTCCACCATCCTGACGTAGAGATCAAAGTGGAGGTCCGCCACGAAGGTGTCCTCATCACGGCACGTGATTATCCGGGAGCCGGCGGTCTTCCGGCGGGTACGACAGGAAAGAGTCTGCTGATGCTTTCCGGAGGAATCGACAGTCCTGTGGCCGGTTATTTGACGATGAAGCGCGGGGTGGAACTTGAAGCGGTCCACTTCCATTCTCCGCCTTATACGAGTGAACGTGCGAAACAGAAAGTGATTGATCTTGCCCAGGAACTGGCTAAGTTCGGAAGCAAGGTGAAAATCCATGTCATCCCGTTCACAGCTGTTCAGCAGAAGATTCACCGTGAAATGCCGTCCGGGTACAGCATGACGATTACGAGACGGATGATGATGAGAATAAGTGAGAAAATCGCGGAGCAGCAGGGAATTCTGTCCATAACGACAGGCGAAAGTCTTGGTCAGGTGGCCAGCCAGACGATGGAGAGTATGAACACCATCAATGAAGTAACCAATTACCCTGTGATCCGTCCACTTGCAGCGATGGATAAGCTTGAAATCATTGATATTTCCCGGAAAATAGGAACGTATGATATTTCGATCCGTCCATTTGAAGACTGCTGTACGGTCTTCGTACCAAAAGCGCCGAAAACAAAACCGACAAGAGCGAATGCAAATTACTACGAATCCAATACCGACTTTTCGGAAGATCTTGAGAAGGCGGTCCGTGAATCCTACACCATCGAAGTCGATGCGAAGGGAAGTACGGACCAGCAGGAAGACGCTTTTGATGATCTCTTATAAGCTCTTGAAACCCTGACCTATCCTAGGTCAGGGTTTTGTTTACAGTTCTCTTTTTTTCCTGAATATGTTATAGATAGTAGTAAATGAAAAGAGAGGAAGTGTTGGCATGAAGCTTTGGTATGGTGGAAAAATTTATACCCTGACAGCTGAAGACGCCTGGGTGGAATCTGTTGTGACCGAAGGCGGGCGCATAAAAGCTGTAGGGGATACTCAGGATTTGTTTGAATCCTATAAAGATGATATTAAGGAAGAAATCGATCTGAAGGGCGCGGTGATGTACCCTGGTTTTACAGACAGTCACCTGCACATCCTCGGTCACGGCGAACGGCTGATGCGTCTGGATTTATCTTTTATGAAATCGGCCGAGGAAGTCAAGCAGGCCCTTCAGCTGCACGCGGAACAGCTTCCTGAAGGTGAATGGATTATCGGGGATGGCTGGAATGAGAACCAGTGGGAGGAAAAGCGGATCATACATAAGGACGAACTGGACGAAATCTCCAGAGATCATCCCATGATGCTTACGCGGGTCTGTCGTCATGCTCTGCTTGCCAATACAAAAGCCATGGAGCTTGCGAAGGTTACAGATCGTACTCCCGATCCTCAGGGAGGGGTGGTCGTTAAAGATGAGTCCGGACGTGTGACCGGATATTTCCACGATAAAGCTCAGGATTTGATCAAATCAGCCATGCCTGAGGTTACACCGGAATATTTAAGGAAAGCAGCAGATCTTGCGGTCAAGGATATGCATGCCTTCGGACTTGTCGGTGGTCACAGTGAGGATTTGAACTATTACGGAGGATTCAAAAGAACCTATGACGCCTTTTTGGATGTGATTGACGGGAAAACAACAAAGTTCAGGGCCCACCTGCTCATTCATCACGGTGTAATCGAGCAGGTGGATGCGTATGGGCTTGGATTCAAACAGGGAACGGACTTTGTAGAACTGGGAGCGTTGAAAATTTTTTCTGATGGAGCTCTTGGAGGACGGACAGCCTGGTTGAAACAACCTTATGCGGATGATCCGGACAATTATGGGGTAGCCATCCATACGCAGGAGGAACTGGACACCCTCGTCGGCGAAGCACGGAAGCGGAACATGCCTGTGGCCGTTCATGCTATCGGAGACGGAGCGGTGGAAGCTGTAGCAGATGCAGTAGCCAGAAATCCTCTCAAGACAGGCGAGCGTGACCGTATCATTCACGCCCAGATTTTAAGCAGTGAATTGATTCATAAGCTTCAGCATTTAAACGTCGTTCTGGATATTCAGCCGACCTTCGTAGCTTCTGACTTTCCGTGGGTGATGGAAAGGCTGGGGAACATGCGTCTGAAAAACTCGTATTCGTGGAAAACGCTTCTGGATGCCGGCCTTACGTGTGCCGGTGGATCGGATGCTCCAATTGAAGAAATTAATCCGCTTCTTGGAATCCGGGCTGCGGTGGACCGCCGAGCCTCCTATGATCATGAAGTGTACCAGGCAGAAGAAAAGCTGAGCGTTTATGAAGCCGTCAGTCTGTATACGAAAGGAAGTGCAGAAGCGATTCATAAAGAGGGAGAGCAGGGGATGATCCAGCCTGGATTCACCGCTGACTTTACAGTGCTGGACAGAGACCTCTTTGCACTGAAATCGCATGAACTTGCAGATGCAAAAGTGACGATGACAGTGGTCGACGAAGATATTGTCTATCAGCGCTCCTGATATCAAAGGCCTCCACGGATATTTTCCGCGGAGGCCTTTTGTGATGGTTATAGGAATGTGCGTTTCACACGATCCCAGTACGTATTATTTTTAAGCTTGACCGTTTTGATCACTTTTTCACTGAGGTTTACTGTAACGTCATGGATGTTTCGGATGGAGAACGCTTCATTGTCCATGCCGATAATCGGGTAGTCGTTTCCATCTTGTCTGACTTTAAGGTTCAAGGTTCTTTCTCCACTGAGGATGAAGGATGAACCGAGGGTCCGGTAACGGTTGTTATTCAAGGAGGCAAGCTCACTGATTTGGAAGCACGGGAGTTTTGGATCGACAACGGCTCCATTGATGGATTTGTTGTAGGCTGTACTTCCAGTTGGAGTGGCGATGATCAATCCGTCTCCCCGGAACGTTTCAAAATGAAGATCATCAATATACACATCAATGACAATGGATTTAATCAATGTCGACCGTACACTGCATTCATTCAGGCAGGAGAAGGTGGATTCATCGTTGATGGTGGTATCGATAACAGGGAAGCGCCGTACCTCTACTTCTGCATTTTTCATGGCTTCGATCATTTCATCGTGATCATCAATATTAAAGTCACAGTACAGGCCGGCTTCATTCTCACTGCGGATCCCTACATACAGGCAGTCCTGCCGGAATCCCGTTTTTCTGACAGCTTGAAGAAAGGCCCCGTCTCCTCCGACAGCAATAATGATATTGGCGTCATTAGATTCTTCGACAATCTGGAAGTCATTGTCTCTTGCCAGTTGGAAGAGCGCCTCTAATTTATCCTGAAGTTCGCTTTTTTGATGATAATAAAAGTATAGGTTTCTACGTTGATCTGTCATCATGACTCCTCCTTTAAGTTGTACAGCTTCAGCCATATCATATCATTTCAAAAGTGTAAGCGCACACAGTTTTCAAATAAATCGGGAAAGTTTCACATTGTTGAATTACGGCATGGTTTTCGTTATGGTTAGTTTAGACCATAATGGAACAAGTACGTAAACGGGCGCATTTTGTTATTGACAACGTGCGTCATTTCTTTGGAATTTTACGGAGAAGGAGTCTAATAGTTATGAAGCAGGAACATGTAGAACAACTATTTCAATGGATTGATGATACAGCAACAACGATTTCAGAGGATATGAATATTACCTACCTCGAATCCATTGCGGAAACAATGGATGTATTATTCAACGGTCAGCCGTTTGATGACATGAGTGAAAACCTTCAAACGTATTTGACAAATGAATTGACGAAAGTGAATAAGGACAATCATGAGAAGGAAGAAATCCGGAAAGCTGTTCAGCTGGCGATTCTGAAAGGGATGAAAGGAGCCACACAGCAGCAGCACTTGATCACTCCGGATTCTGTCGCGATGTTTATGGGGTATCTCGCCTCCCGCTTGTTTGAAGGCGAGGAGGAATTGAAAATCTTCGATCCGGCTGCGGGAAGTGCCAACTTGATTACGTCGGTGATGAACCAGCTTGACATGCCGGTGAACGCTTATGCCAGTGAAGTGGATCCTACATTGATCCAGCTGGCAGTCACCAACGCCAACCTGCAGAAAAACAAGATTGAGTTCTTCCACCAGGACAGCCTGGCCCCGTTTTTAATGGAGCCTGTTGATTTTGTTATGGGAGATCTTCCGGTGGGTTACTATCCGGATGACGCGCAGGCAGCGAAGTATGAGTTGAAAGCAGAAGAAGGCCTTTCCTACGCTCATCACTTATTCATTGAACAGGGACTGAACTACACGAAAGAAGGCGGGTACCTGATGTTCATCGTGCCGAACTTCCTGTTTGAAAGCGATCAGTCCAAAGCTTTGAATGCCTACCTGCGTGAACACGCCCATATTGTAGGAATGCTTCAGCTTTCTGATTCTCTCTTTAAGGATGAGAAGCACGGCAAGAGCATACTAATCCTGCAGAAGAAAGGGAAGGATACAAAAGCGCCGAAACAGGCCCTTCTTGTGAAACTGCCGTCCTTTAAAAATCCAAATGGTATGGCGGATATCCTCAGTCAAATGAACGCCTGGTTTGATGAATATAAAAGCCGGTAATTGTGAGAAAATAATGAATATAACAAGTAAACGTTAACATCACCGAACTGCCTTGAAATCAAAGGGTGCGGGTGATTAAATAGTAATGGTAGAAAGTTACGAACCTATAGTTAAGGGGATGAGCATCGTTGAGTAATAACATTCTTGCTATCAATGCCGGCAGTTCATCGTTGAAATTCCAACTGATTGAAATGCCTGAGGAAACAGTCGTTACAAAAGGCCTCGTCGAGCGGATCGGTCTGGATGACGCTGTGTTCACCATTGAATTTAATGATGAAGAAGATAAAGCGGTAACAGAAATTCCTGATCATGCCGAAGCGGTAAAAATGCTTTTGGATAAGCTGACAGCCAACGGCATCATCAACTCTCTGGATGAAATTAACGGTGTCGGCCACCGTGTCGTCCACGGAGGCGAGCGCTTCAGTGAATCTGTATTGATTACAGACGAAGTGATTGAAGAAATCGAAGAGGTATCAGACCTTGCACCGCTGCATAACCCTGCCAACCTGACAGGAATCAATGCTTTCCGTGAAGTGCTGCCGAACGTTCCGCACGTGGCCGTTTTCGATACAGCCTTCCACCAGTCCATGCCTGAGCAGTCTTACTTGTACAGCCTGCCATATGAGTACTATGAAGAGTACGGCATTCGTAAATATGGTTTCCACGGTACGTCTCATAAGTATGTTTCCGAGCGTGCAGCGGAAATGCTCGGCCGTCCGGTTGAGGAGCTTCGTCTGCTTTCCTGCCACCTTGGTAATGGAGCAAGTATTGCAGCGATTGAAGGTGGAAAATCCATTGATACATCCATGGGCTTCACACCGCTTGCCGGGGTAACAATGGGAACCCGTTCCGGGAACATTGACCCTGCCCTTATTCCATTCATTATGGAAAAGACGGGTAAGACAGCGTCAGAAGTTATGAATGTATTGAATAAAGAAAGTGGAATGCTGGCTCTTTCCGGTTTCTCCAGCGATCTGAGAGACATCGAAGTGCAGGCGAATGAAGGGGACGAACGTGCAGAGCTTGCTCTCGAAGTGTTCGCAGCCCGTATCCACAAATATATTGGTTCCTACGCCGCCCGCATGCACGGAATCGATGGCATCATCTTCACAGCAGGTGTTGGTGAAAACAGTATCACAATGCGTGAACGTGTCCTTAAAGGATTGGAGTTCATGGGTGTTTACTGGGATCCATCCTTGAACAAAGTCCGTGGAAAAGAAGCGTTTGTGAACTACCCGCACTCTCCGGTCAAAGTTATGGTCATTCCTACCAACGAGGAAGTCATGATTGCCCGCGATACTGTGGAAAAAGGTTTATAAGAAAGGTCAAAGCAGTGAATCCGGTTCTCCGGGTTCATTGCTTTTTTTTCGTTGTTAAGGCTACAATAGAGGAAAAGGCTGCCTTATAAGGGGGAGAATGGATTGGCTGATGATCGAATCCGTAGAGAACTTGAGGTATGGCTTCAGCAGTTCCGGCAGTACCAGCCGAATGATTTTGAAAACATGTATGATCAATGGATGCATCAAAATTTTCAGAACCTGGACCCTGGAGTCAGGGATAAATTCTTTTCCAAGCTGGATGCGTGGTTCTTCCACACCCATGCGTTTCTCCAAGGGACGTCCTATCAATATGAGGCGCGTGAGCGGATTTTGACCGCCGGCAGGATCTTTTCTTCCAACATCCATCACATTCAGGATATGGAAAAAGAGTTAACCACTGATCAATTGACTTACATTGCTGAGCAGCAGATGGCTCGTGGGCGTCTGTATTCTTTTGCTCAGGGTGGATTGACGGGGGCTGGAGGATGGTTGTTTCTCGGTGTCGACTATCCGATGATGATGCTTATGAACATCCGGGCCATTCAATTGATCGGACTTACCTTTGGCCATGAAATGAATCATCCTTACGAAATGATGATTTCCTTGAAGGTGTTTCATGCGGCGACACTACCCAAGCGTTTGAAAGCGCAGGCCTGGGAAGATTTGATTCAGGAAGTCGAGAAAAAAGAACATAACTTCATTGTTGCCGGTGATGACCGCCTGACGGATGAAGGATGGCTCGAGCAGCCGCTGAAGCACTGCTTCAAGTCCCTGTTCATTTTGATGTTCAGAAAAAAACTGGTGCAGGGTCTTCCCTTTATAAGCATAGCCATCGGCGCATATTCGAACTACCATTTAACGAAGCGGGTGACGGAATTCGCTATGAAATTTTACCAGTATCGTCACATCACGAGTGAGGAAGGAGGCTGAACGTGTCTGTTGATGAACATAAGCAAGCAGTAAAAGGGCCTGTCCGCTGCGGGATCATTACCGTTAGTGATACAAGGACAGTGGATACGGATAAGAGCGGCAGACTGATGAAGGAAAAACTGCTGGAGCACAATCATGAAATCCTCCGCTCTTCGATTGTGCCTGATGAGAAAGCGTCCATTCTCCAAGAACTTCGCGAGTACATGGCTCATCCCTCTATGGACGTCATATTACTGAATGGCGGCACAGGAATCGCTGCCAGGGATGTCACGATTGAAGCAGTGAAACGTGTTTTTGAAAAGGAAATGCCGGGCTTTGGAGAGATTTTCCGTATGCTCAGCTACACCGAAGACATTGGATCTGCCGCTATCCTATCCAGGGCAGCGGCGGGGGTGGCAGGTGGAAAAGCGGTCTTTGCCACGCCTGGTTCAACAGGAGCGGTGAAACTGGCTATGGAAAAGCTGATTATACCGGAACTTCGCCATGTTGTCCGTGAATTAAGAAAAGATCAATGAAAAAGGAGCCCTTGGAGAGGATCCTTCAGCTTGTAGAGAAACCTCTGTTTCTTTACAAGCTTTTTCTTTCCTACCGCCAGGAGCGAAAGCCCCTTGGGAGTGCTTAAAATCGAAAAAAACAAGGCTGTCGAGAAAGTCTCGACAGCCTGAAGGACCTTTAAAGGGCTCTTTACTTCTCTTGTTTATCGGCACCGGCCCGGACAACGAGAACGTCACATGGGGAATAGCGGGTAATGTGCTCGGAAACACTTCCGATAAAGAAGCGTTCCATTGCATTCAGACCGGTCGCACCGCAGATAATTAAATCAGCGTGGTGTTTAGGCGCAATATCTTTAGCGATTTTCACTTTCGGTGACCCATACTCAATATCAATCACGACGTTGGTGACGCCGGCTTGTTCCGCTTTCTTTTGATAGTCGTTCAACAGCTCCGTGGCGTACTGCTCTGCCCGTATCGCTAAGGAACGGTCATACGCTTCCACAGTAGCAAAAGCTCTTGTATCCACGACGTGAGCAAGAATCAGTTTTGCCCCGTTTCGGTTGGCTATGTCGATCGCTTTTGAAAAAGCCTCCTCTGCTGTAACGGAACCATCCACGGCAACGACGATATCTTTATATTCATAAGTCATCCCAATTACCCCCTCCCATTTAATTACTTTTATTATATCATGCGATCCGCTGTTGTAGACGGCTGTTCCATACATAATCGGGAGAATTGTGTGAACAATAAGACAGAGGTGATAGCAATGAAGAAGCCAATGAACCCTCTTGAAAAAGAAAGCATGGATCAACGCCGGATCGTGAGTGCATTGAATGAGAGCTACCAGTCCGGTGACCGTCGTCAAAAACGTCGATAAATAAGAAGTCCCCCGCCAGAAAAAAGCGGGGGATTTTTCGTAACTTATGATTCCTTGTGCTCTTCAGCGTATCTCTGGGTGAGCGGGTATATCACTGCAATCACTACAAAGGTAAGAAACCCGGGGGACCAATCGTCCGGAAAGATAAAGTACAACAGTGTCCCGATAGTCACTGCCCCCATCGCTGCCCGATTGACAGCCGGGGCAGAAGCAAGCAGGTTCAAATCCTCGTTGGTCAGACGACTGCGTTTCACCACAAGGAAATCACTGACAATAACGGCAGAAATCGGAATGATCAAGCCGCCGAGAAGAGAGATAAATGACTCCGCTTCATTCACGAGGTCTGGAAATCCACTCAGAATAACGCCTGCGCTGCCAAAAAGCACGGCACTCTGCACCCTGGAAAGCTTAGGGAAAATGTTGAGAAGACTGAAACCGCCGGTATAGGCATTGCTGACGTTGATGCTGATCATGGAAATCACAGCTGTCAATGTAATCACCGCGATGATCACGGGGGATGCCGTCTGGTTTGAAGAGGATACGTAAGGGTTGAGACTTCCATAAAGAGTAGCTGAGGCACATCCAATCACTGCTGTTAAAAGAAACCCGGCGGCGTTGCCTGTAAGCAGTCCCCAGAAACCTTGGGCCGGTGTCTGCGCATATCTCGTCATATCAGCTGATGCGCTCACTCCAGAAACATACTGGACGAAGGCCAGACTTGAGAAGAACAGCATCATCGGGATAGAGCCGCTCCAGCCATCCATAGCAAGCGTTAAGGATGCACCGGATTCATTGTTTGTAGTAAAGTATACATAGAGCATAGTCCCCTCTCCAAAAAGCAGGAGCGGAAGGAAATAACTAGTCGCTTTCTTAACGGCGTTAAAACCGAGGATAGCTAATAGGACCATCAACAGAGATAACGGTAGGGAAACAATCCAGAAGGGAAGCGCAGCTCCGGTAATTCTGGATACCAGTTCTTGAATGACGTACGTTCCTCCGATGGTCTGGACCGCAAACCAGTACAGAGAAGTCAAGCTCCTTACAGGAGAAGATAGAAACTGGGCGCCCCGGACACCAAGCATCGTGCGGATCGCATACTGGGCTGGGATGCCGAGCCGTGCCCCGGGTAAAGATAAATAGGATACAAATAGAAACCCAAGCCAGGCGCCTGCACAGGTGCAGAGAACAGCGCTCCAAAAGGAAAGCCCGCCTTCCATGACAGCAAGAGCGGGAACGAGGAAGTTTCCGGCATTGGCCGCAACGGCCATCTGGATAAAAGCGAAACGGTACCAGGGCGTATTTTTCTGATGGGCAGGAACGGCTTCAAGTCCGTACCTCTCCACAACAGACTTACTGCCTGCAGCAGCTCTCATGATTGTCACGTCCTTTCTGACGAGCTCATTGTACAGAACGGGGCAGAAGAAGTAAACAATACAACTGTTTGAAAATAGAGACGGATTGATAAAAGGAGGGGTTTAGATGCGCCATGCCATCATAACAGCCGGCACAAAAGGCCTCGGCAGAAAAGTTACGGAACACATGCTTGCTCAGGGGTATTCCGTAACGGTGACCTATTTTAACGACGAGCAGAAGGCGCAGACACTCCTGAATGACTTTGCTTCCGCGCGCGGGCGTATTCAGCTCGTGAAGG
This sequence comes from Halobacillus sp. ABH2_015, assembly GCF_056158945.1. Lineage (NCBI taxonomy): Bacteria > Bacillati > Bacillota > Bacilli > Caryophanales > Bacillaceae > Halobacillus > Halobacillus sp. ABH2_015. The sequence continues at coordinate 2,431,672 of NZ_JBSWUG010000002.1, read as the reverse complement.
CGGATGTCACAGTGGAACAGGATTTGGAACGTGTGGTCGCGGAGGCGGTGGACCGCTACGGCCGCATCGACTTCTTAATTAATAATGCAGGGCCTTATATATTTGAACGGAAAAAGCTGATGGACTATTCTAAAGAAGAATGGAATCAAATGATCCGTGGGAATCTGGATGCCGTCTTTTACCTGCTTAAGCTGACCATTCCATATATGCGCAGACAGCATTTCGGCCGGATCATCAATTATGGATTTCAAGGAGCTCATGCGGCATCCGGATGGATTTACCGATCAGCCTTCGCTGCAGCGAAAGTCGGGCTCGTTTCCCTGACCAAAACGATTGCCTATGAGGAAGCCGAGCACGGCATCACCTCAAATATGATCTGCCCCGGGAATATTGTAGGTGAATGGAAGGAGTCATCCATCGATCAAAGCCGGAATACGACGGATGAGGAGACACCGATAGGAAGACCCGGGACAGGAGAGGATATCGCACGGACCATCGATTTTCTCTGTGATGAACGCTCGGATATGATTACAGGCACAATATACGAAGTCACCGGCGGTCTTGATGTCATCCACCGCCATCGTTAAGGGAGAAAGGTGAATATTTTTGAAAAAGTGAAACCTCTGCCCGTGGCTTTCCGTACATAAGGTACACAGGGCAAAGCAGAAGGGAAGTGAAGGATTGGGTTTTTTCTCTCGATTGTTTCAAAAGAAAGACCAGCAGGTGCCCGAGGTGAAAGAACGGACGCCGCTGACGATTGAAGTAGGAGATATCGTGACCTACGACCTCGCCGATTACGAAGTAGTAGGGAAAATCACCTACCGGGACGGTTCTTATGAATGGTATGCCTATCAGCTGCTGGAAGGGAATCGAACCAAATGGCTCGCTGCTGAAATGGATGACGAGCTGGAGCTTGGGATGTATGAGAAGGTCAATCTGCCCGTGAGCAGGCCGTACCCCGCTTCTCTTGAATACGAAGGTGTGACCTACACGAAGGATGAAGAAGGGGAAGCCCAGGTGACAGGGGAAGGCCGCAGTGCGAACGTGAACGGCCGGACCGTCAACTATGCGGACTATATATCTGAAGATGAAGAAGCATACCTGAGTGTGGAAGCCTGGGGGACGGAAGTTGAAGTCAGTATCGGGTCAGACATCGAAGCGTATGAATTGAAAATTATAGCAGGTTCTAAATAATAAGGAGGAATTTACATGTTCAAATTTTTCAAACGTGTGAAGACGGTCGTAGGTTCTGAAATGAATGCGATGCTTGATAAAGCTGAAGATCCAGTGAAAATGCTCGACCAATTTATGAGGGATATGGAAAATGACATTCGTGAAGCAGAGAGCGCTGTTGCTAAGCAGATCGCCAATGAGAAAATGCTGAAGCGCAAGTACGATGATGCCCAGGCTCTTGCGGATAAGCGGATGCAGCAGGCGGAAAAAGCCATTGAAGCCGGTAATGAAGATCTTGCCCGCCGCGCCCTGGAAGATAAGAAAAATCACCAGGAACAGGCCGAGCAGTTGAAAGCGTCCTGGGAACAAGCGCAGACAGACGCTTCCAATCTCCGTGAAAAGCTCGATGAAATGAAGAAAGAATACCAGGAAATGAAACTGAAGAAAGATTCCTTGAAAGCCCGTGCGGAATCAGCGAAAACCCGTACGAAGATGAACCGGACCATGTCCAGCATCGGCGGGGATGAATCCCGTCAAGGTTTTGAGCGTATGGAAGAAAAGGTCATGCAGTATGAAGCGGAGGCGGATACGAGTGATGATCTTTCATCAGAAGCCCGCTCCATTGATGATGAATTCGAGGAAATGGACAAAAAAGATGATGTGGATGATGAACTGCAGGCGCTGAAGCGTAAAATGAATAAAGAGTAACCGCGAGACCCCCGGCTTCCGGGGGTTTTCGTATGTATGAATACCTCTGGAACAGCTCTGCTTCGGGATAGGTCAGACACGTCCTTTCTTAGCGGATAGCGGTGGAGTTCAAGGACTTCCTCTGAAAAAGCCCGCCTGTGTTTTAGGAGTAGAAAGACAGGGAAATGAAAAAAAGTGTAGAAGGAAATGGAAAGCGCTGGATAAATGCATCCGGCCGTATACATTACTTTTGTGAGAAGGAGTGGAAGGATGAAAGTTTCTTATCATGGACATGCCGTAGTCAAAGTGGAAGCCAATGGAAAAACGATTTTGTTTGACCCATTCATATCCGATAACGGGAACACGGATTTGGATGCCGATCAGGTGGAACCGGATGTCATTCTGCTGACTCATGGACATAACGATCACGTAGGGGACACGTTCGAGATTGCCGAACGGACCAATGCGCAGATTGTTGCTCCGTTTGAACTGGCTACCTATCTTGGGAACAAAGGGTTAAATGCCCACCCGATGCATATCGGCGGGGGGCATGAATTTGATTTCGGACATGTGAAGTTCACCCAGGCTTTTCATGGTTCAGCTTATACAGAAGAGGATGGCACGATTGTCTATACAGGCATGCCGACGGGGATCCTGCTGACTATCGATGGCAAAACCATTTTCCACGCCGGGGATACCGGGTTGTTTTCTGATATGAAACTGATCGGGGAACGCAATGATATTGATCTGGCTTTTCTTCCGATCGGGGATAATTTCACGATGGGACCCGAGGATGCTTTAACCGCAGCAGAATGGCTGCAGGCGAAACAGGTCGTTCCAGTTCACTATAACACCTTCGATCTCATCAATCAGGATGGAGAAGGATTTGCTTCACAGGTGAAGCCTGGAACAGGACGTGCGCTTCAGCCTGGAGAAGTCATAGAATTTTAGAGAGTTGAAAAGCGGCGGGTCATTGTGGCTCTGCCGCTTTTTTTTATCCAATACCGGTTCAATCCTCGAAACCATGCCCCCTGATTTCTGGAAGAAATTGCAGAACATCTGTATCAGTTGTATAATAACAATAAAGTGAGAAATGACTAGTACAGATAGAAAGTTTGGTGGGTGAATGGCTACAAAACATGAACAGATCCTGGAGCACATCGAGTCCTTATCGGTAGGAAGTAAAATATCCGTACGCGGGATTGCAAAAGCGCTGAATGTCAGTGAAGGAACGGCCTATCGTGCCATTAAGGAAGCGGAAAACCAGCATCTTGTCAGTACGATGGAGCGTGTGGGGACCATCCGGATTGAGAAGAAGAAGAAAGAGAATATTGAGCGTCTGACGTTCGCTGAAATTGTCAACGTCGTTGATGGGCAGGTTCTGGGCGGCAGAGAAGGCCTTTATAAAACCCTTGGGAAGTTTGTCATCGGAGCTATGAAACTGGAAGCGATGATGCGTTATACTGAAGCGGGTTCCCTCCTCATTGTCGGAAACCGGACGAATGCCCATGAACTTGCAGTGAAGGAGGGGGCGGCTGTGTTAGTAACGGGTGGATTTGATACGACAGATACCGTGAAAAAACTAGCCGACGAAAAGAAGCTCCCTGTTATTTCTACAAGTTATGATACATTTACTGTAGCGACAATGATTAATAGAGCCATTTACGATCAGCTCATCAAAAAGGAAATCGTGCTGGTGGATGATATCTACACTTCTTTTGAAGATTCCAGGTATCTTTCCACAAGGGATACTGTCCAGCGCTGGCATGACCTGAATGATGAAACGAAGCACAGCCGCTATCCGGTGGTGGATGAGCAGAACCGTGTGGTTGGAATTGTCACTTCTAAAGATGTCATCGGGCAGGAGAAAACGGTCAGGATCGATAAGGTGATGACCCGTAATCCGATGACGGCTCACACGACGACATCCCTGGCTAATGCGGCGCATGTGATGGTGTGGGAAGGAATCGAACTGATGCCGGTCGTTGACACCAGCCATAAATTCCAGGGGATTATCTCCCGGCAGGATGTACTGAAGGCGCTGCAGCACATTCAACGGCAGCCTCAAGTTGGAGAAACCATCGATGATCTGGCTACAAACCGGATGGTGATGGTGGAGAGCGATCAGAGCCCGCAGCGCTGGAGCACGACGGTGACTCCGCAGATGACCAACCAGCTTGGCACGATGTCGTACGGCGTTTTTGTGTCCTTGATTACAGAGGCCTCCAGCCGGATGCTCCGGAAGTACAAAAAAGGGGATCTGGTCGTCGAAAATATTTCCGTCTATTTTATTAAGCCGGTTCAAATTGAAAGTGATATTGAAATTATTCCACAGATTTTAGAAGTCGGCCGCAAATTTGCTAAGGTGGACATTGAAGTTCATCACGGAAAATCGATTGTCGGAAAAGCCCTTCTTATGGCTCAGTTGATCGATCGATAAAAAAAGCCGCTGTCCGGGCAGCGGCTTTGTGAAGCATTCAGGTCTGTGAACGGGCTTCCTGCTTTTTATATTCCTGCTGGTAATGGCGGCTCGCCTTAAAGCCGAGCCGAGCCTGTGCAGCTCCGAGGATAAGGAAAACCAGCCCGACAAACAAGGAAAGCCTTGTTTGATAAAATACATACTGGTTAATCGCAAAGAAAAACAAGAATCCGCCGAGGAAAATCTTCGATCTGCTGTTCAAGTATTCCTGTGTAAGTGGATCCCGGGCCCGGATGACCATCACTTTGTAGTAAATGTAAAGAACAAGGGAAACTAAGATGAGAATCGGAAAAATAATCAAGGTGAATCGACTCCTGATCGTTAAGAATTCCTTTTCATTGTAGCTTGTTTTGTTGGAAAAGGCTACCTGGGCCGGGAATTCTGCAGGCGGTTGTCAGGAAAAAATTAAAAGGAGGCTTTATTTCATGTCTACACAAGCCATCATTCAGTCCATTAAATCTTATTCGACTATCATTATCCACCGCCATGTCCGGCCGGATCCCGATGCCTATGGTTCCCAGGCCGGTCTTGCCGAAATGATTCGTGCGAGCTTTCCAGAAAAGCAGGTGTACCTTGCAGGCGAAGGGGAGCCGTCACTGGCATTTCTTGCCGAAATGGATGATATTGCTGATGATACTTTTAAGGAAGCTTTAGTCATCGTCTGTGACACAGCCAATCAGGCCCGTATTGACGACCAGAGATTTGGAACAGGAAAACAGCTCGTGAAAATTGATCATCACCCTGACATCGATCAGTATGGAGATATTCAATGGGTGGATACGACATCCAGCTCCACCTCCGAAATGATCTATCATTTATATATGGAAGGAATCGAGGCCGGGCTGAAAATGAATGAACGTTCTGCAAGGCTTCTGTATGCAGGAATTGTAGGGGATACCGGGCGCTTTCTTTTTCCAAGCACTACGAAAAAAACGCTCTCCTATGCTGCGGATTTAGTGCATTACGATTTTGATCGATCTTCCCTGTTTAACGAAATGTATAAGACTCCTGTCCACGTAGCCAGGTTAAAAGGCTATGTTCTTGAGAACTTCACGCTTCACCCGGCCGGCTATTCCACCATTCGTCTTGATAAGGATACACTGGAGCGATTTGGTGTGACAGCGACCGAAACGAGCCAGCTGGTCGGCCTTCTCGGAGATATTGAGGGCATTCTTGCGTGGGCGTTCTTCGTGGAAGAAGAAGATAATATCCGCGTCCGCCTGCGTTCCAAAGGTCCGGTGATTAACGGAGTCGCCGCTGCTCATCATGGTGGTGGACATCCGATGGCCTCCGGGGCTTCTGCTTCCGACTGGGCAGAAACCGAGGACATTGCCCGGGAATTGGAAGAGGTTTGTAAAGCATATCGAAACGAGCAGGCATAAGATGGCCTGCTCGTTTTTAACGTACCAGCTTTATTTCAAGTCTTAACGTAATGACTTCTGAAATGATCAGCCGGTTCACTTTCAATTGGTAAGTGAAGTCATCCACCACATAGTTTTTGTTTTCAAGGGCGGTTAAGATCAGATCCGCCTGATCAGCTACCACTTTTACAGGCTTCCCTGGCAGGGAAGAAAGCTGATCCTTGACCATCGTCGTCAGCTGGTGCTGCGTAAGCAGGTCGACTTCCAGCTTTTTGGCATTGGTGTAGGATACGTCCATTTCGCCCACCGTCAGTGGTGCGGATTCAGAATCCTGGTTTTTATTGTTCAGCAGTCCCTCATACTTCACTTCCAGTTCATGCAGCTCTGTAGTCAAGGCGATGTGTTCTTCCGTGTATTTCTGCTGAAGCTGCCCATGAGTATAAAGAAAAAAGAGCCAGCCGGCCAGGGTGCCCAGCAGCACACCGGCGAAAAAACGCCTCCATTCCCTGCTTTTATGGTAAGGAGGGAAATGCATCAGGTCACCTCTTCTCCAAGCAGCCACTCAAACAACAGAAGTGCTGCCTTCACCCCGCCCATAGCTGCAACGATTATGACGATCTGCTTGAACATATCGAAAGTGGATCCGTCGAGAATGCCTTTTTCAAAGTTGCTGATGGCATCGAAGGTTCCCCCGATGGCTGCAACAACAGCCCAGATTCTTAAACTTTTGGCGATGCGGAACATGGCGGTCAGCGGAGCTTCCCCTGTTAAGTAACTGCCGATACTTCCAATCAGTGTTCCACCTACAATAACTCCAAAAGCGATAAAGAAGCATTGGATCATGGATACGATTAAACGGTCTTCCATCTTGTCCCTCTTTCCGCCTGGAAAATGTGTTTCTATTTAAACGAATATTCTTTTTCCTGTGGTTTTATGCAGAGGGCTTTATTCCCTATCCAATAGTAGCTATAATTTACACATGAAAGAAGGTGTGCGAAATGACTTTCACCCATTTAAATGTCCGCAGCGGCTATAGTCTTATGAAGAGTACGGTGAAGATTAACGATTTGGTCCATGAGGCGAAGGCCCTTGGGTTTGAATCCATCGCTTTGACGGATGAGAACACGTTGAGCGGGGCGCTGGCATTTTATGAGGAATGCCGGGCACAGGGGATCAAGCCGGTAATCGGTTTAACGACGACCATCGAGGACCGTTCCCTTCTCCATCCCGTTCGGCTTCTCGCGACGAATCAGACCGGGTATAAAAACCTGATGAAAATAGCTACGTGGGCCAATACAAAAGATCATCCGTTGAATCTGGAAACGTTCGCCGACGTGAGTCAGGGGCTGATCGTCATTCATATGACCTCTGCCTCTCCATGGGGAGAACCCTTATCCGACCGGATGTTCGAGCATATGGAGGACGGGTTGAACCGATGGATGCACGCAGTGAAGAAAGAGGACTTTTACTTAAGTATTCAAGATGTGGATCTTCATTCTGAACGGCAGCTGCACACCCCTCTGCGGGAATGGGCGGATGAAAAAGGGCTGCAGGTAACGGCTGTCGGGGATGTGCGCTACATAAAAAAAGAGGAAGCCGACGCCTATCAATGCTTACGGGCGGTGGATGAAGGTACGCGTTATACACCGAAGAGTGCTCACGGCCCCTTCTACTTAAAAAGTGCGGAAGAGATGGAATCCTTCTTTGGGGAATGGTGGCCGGAAGTCCTTGAAACAGCAGACCACATCGCGCGCCGCTGTCAATGGGACATGGATCTGAACCAGCAGCTTCTTCCTACATATCCGGCACCGGAAGGGAAAAGCGGAGCGGACTATCTGCGTGAACTCTGCGAGCGTGCCCTGAAGAAAAAATATGCCGGCAAGGCAGAGGCTGTCGAGCGGCTGGACCATGAATTAAGTGTCATTGAATCCATGGGTTTCAGTGATTACTTTTTAATTGTCTGGGACTTTATCGATTTTGCCCGCGCAAAGGGGATCAATGCCGGACCTGGGAGGGGATCGGCGGCTGGGTCGATTGTCGCTTATCTTCTCGACATCACGAAGGTGGATCCGCTCGAATATCAACTGCTCTTTGAACGGTTCTTAAATCCGGAACGTATTACGATGCCGGATATCGACATCGATTTTCCTGACCAGCGCAGGGAGGAGGTCATTTCCTATGTAGCTGAAAAGTATGGAAGGCAGCATGCAGCTCAAATCAGCACGTTCGGTACATTCGCTGCAAAAAGTGTGCTGAGGGAATTGTTCAAGGTTCTCCATATTGAGGAGAGCGATGCGTCTTTTATCCTTCATCAGCTGCCGAAGCAGGCGGCTCAACCTCTTGTAGAAATCGTCCGTCAGTCGGAAGAATTGAAAGATTATATTAGAAACTCGGAAAAACTGAAGCATCTGTTCAAAATTGCAGCCAAGCTGGAGGGCCTTCCCCGCCATATTTCCACACATGCGGCAGGGGTCGTGCTTTCAGAAAAAACGCTGATGGAATATACACCTTTAATGAAAAGCCAGGGAGAGGTGTATGTAACACAGCTTACTATGGGGGATTTGGAAAAAATCGGTCTTTTGAAAATTGATTTTCTGGGACTGAGGAACTTGACCTTTATGGAAAATCTGGAACGGAAGATTCAAAGGGCGGGAAACCGGTCCTTTTCTCTGGATCAGATTCCATTGAATGATGCTGCAACCTTCTCCCTGCTCTCGGAAGGAAAAACCAATGGTGTCTTCCAATTGGAGTCGCAGGGCATGAAGCAGGTACTCACAAAGCTGAAGCCCACTCATTTTGAAGATGTGGTCGCCGTTAACGCCCTCTACCGGCCGGGTCCGATGGAATATATCGATACTTACATTGAAAGAAAGAACAAGAAAGCAGCGATCGAACTTCCACACGAGGATCTGGAAAGTGTTTTAAGCCCGACTTATGGCGTACTCGTCTATCAGGAGCAGATTATGCAGGTGGCGGGACTTGCTGCGGGCTATTCGCTCGGACAGGCGGACATGCTTCGGAGAGCGGTCAGCAAGAAGCAGGCCGGGGTTTTAGAGAATGAGAGGAAAGCGTTTGTATCAGGAGCATTGGAAAATGGATATTCCGAGCAGGTGGCTGAGCAGCTGTTTGACTGGATTGTCAAATTTTCCAATTATGGATTCAACCGGAGCCACGCTGTTGCCTACAGCTTAATTTCCTACCAGCTGGCCTTTATGAAAGCTCATCATCCGTCTGCATTCATGGCCGAGCTTATCAACGCGAATCTGGGAGACCGGGACAAACTGGCCGCATACATTCGAGAAGCGCGGGAGATGCACGTACGGGTGAAGGCTCCTTCCATAAATAAAAGCGGGGCGACTGCTCAGGGGCAGCGTAGGGAAATCACTATGGGTTTTCTTTCCATCAAAGGCGTAGGGTATCAGGCGGCTAAAGCGATTGTAGAAGGGCGTGGACAACAGCCTTTCCGCCATTTGAACGACTTCTGTCTGCGTGTGGATACGAAAATTGTATCGCGGAAAGTGATTGAAGGGCTCATTATTGCCGGGGCTTTTGATGAACTGCACTCCAACCGTGCAAGTGCTCTGGCCACCATCGATCAGGCTCTTGAGCAGGGGGAATTGTTCAAGGAATTCCAGGACCAGCCCGGATTCTTCGATCAGGAAATGGTCATGGATATGGTGGATGTGGAACCTTTTCCGCTTTTGAAGAAGCTGGCGATGGAAAAAGAAGTCCTCGGCACTTATTTATCTGATCATCCCCTTGAGAGTCAGCGGAAATCTCTCCGGAGAAGAGGCATCCTTTCTCTTGCTCAGCTATTCAGGATGAAAATGAATAAAAAAGTCGATACGGCTGCGGTCGTTGACAGCATTCGGGAAATTCGTACAAAGCGCGGGGACCCGATGGCCTTTTTATCCATGAGTGATGAAAGTGCTGAAGTGGATGCTGTCATCTTTCCGGATACGTACCGGGATGTCAAAGTGTGGCTGAAAGAACAGATGCTTGTGACAACGTCGGGAAAAGTAGAGGAAAGAAACGGAAGGAAGCAGCTTATTATTCAGTCCCTTCAGCCTTTTGAACTGGATGAACCATCCCATGAGTCAGCTCAGGGAGAAAGACGGCTGTTCGTTAAAGTAACGGATGAAAACGAAAATGAAGCCCTTCAACAGTTAAAAGAAACGGCACAATATTTCCCGGGGAATACACCAGTTTTTCTTTTCCGGTCAGAAGATCGGAAGACCTACCGCCTTGACGAAAGTTATGGCCTTCAGCCCACCAGAGACTGTCTTGATCAGTTGAACGCATTTTTTGGGGAGAAAAATGTCGCATTAAGAAGTAACAAAAAGAAGGCGGATAATTAAAAACTAAGTCCATATTTTTGAAAATCTTTACACGACCTTATCATCTGTTATAATTAAGGAGTTACTGGTGGTCAGACCACCTGGGTCGGTTCTATCATTCATTTAAAGGAGCGTGTTGTTGTGTCAAATCTGCGAGATGAAGCATTGCATATACACCGGGTGAACAAGGGGAAACTGGAAACACATTCAAAAGTACCTGTACGGAATGCTAAGGATCTAAGTCTTGCCTACTCCCCTGGAGTGGCTGAGCCATGTAAGGAAATCTACGACCATAAAGAAACGGTCTACGATTATACGATGAAGGGGAACATGGTGGCCGTGGTCAGTGACGGTTCTGCCGTGCTTGGACTTGGAAATATCGGTCCTGAAGCTGCTCTTCCAGTCATGGAGGGGAAAGCCGCATTGTTCAAAAGCTTTGCCGGCGTTGATGCTTTTCCTATCTGCCTGAACACGAGAGAGATCGATCAGATTGTGCAGACGGTGAAGTTGATGGAGCCCACGTTTGGCGGCGTAAACCTGGAGGATATCGCTGCACCAAACTGCTTCATTATTGAAGAGCGGTTGAAGAAGGAAACGAACATCCCTATCTTCCATGATGATCAGCACGGAACGGCTATCGTGACGGTCGCAGGTCTGATGAACGCTTTGAAGCTCACAGGAAAATCATGGTCGGATATTAAAGTGGTGGCCAACGGGGCAGGGGCCGCAGGAATTGCTATTATCAAATTACTTTATCATTTCGGTGTACGTGATATTATTATGTGTGATTCCAAAGGCGCTATCTTTGAAGGCCGCGACTACGGAATGAATGATGTCAAAGATGAAATTGCTAAAATTACGAATAAAGACCGTGTCGAAGGCGCTCTTGAGGAAGTCATGGAAGATGCTGACGTCTTCATCGGTGTATCTGTTGGTGGTTTGTTGTCCAAGGAAACGGTCTCCCGTATGAAGGATGACTCCATCATTTTTGCCATGGCCAACCCGGAACCGGAAATCATGCCGGACGATGCGAAGGAAGCAGGGGCTCGTGTCATCGGTACAGGACGATCCGATTTTCCTAACCAGGTGAACAACGTTCTGGCTTTTCCAGGAATCTTCCGAGGGGCTCTTGATGTACGCGCGACTCGAATCAATGAAAAAATGAAAATCGCAGCTGCGGAGGCGATTGCTTCCCTTGTAAGTGATGAAGACTTGAATGAGGATTATGTTATTCCTGCTCCCTTTGACCCGCGTGTAGCTCCAGCTGTGGCAGCAAGCGTTGCAAAGGCTGCGATGGAATCAGGCGTAGCCCGTCATCATGTAGACCCTGAAGAGGTGGCAGAAAAGACGAGACAGCTCACTTTAATTGATGAAGAATAAGTGCCGGAAAAGGGGAAAGAGATCTTTCCCCTTACATATGGCCATAGGATAAAAGCGGGAAAGAGGTGTTCGGGTACGTTGACTAAACCACAAGGGAAGGTATATGAAGGGGTTTTGTATCAATTGAAAGCCTACATTGAGGAGAATCAATTGAGCCCTGGCGATAAGCTGCCTTCTGAACGCGAACTAAGCGAACAGCTCGGTGTAGGAAGGTCATCGATCCGCGAGGCGTTCCGCGCCATGGAACTGCTCGGTCTGATTGAAACCCGCCGCGGAGAAGGTACCTATATGAGATCCTACCGCCCGTATCATATGGTTGAACTGCTGTCGAACTTCCTGTTGACGGAAAAGAGGACAAAAGAGGAACTATTGACAGCTATGCAGATGATCGAAAAAGAAGTATTGACGATTCTGCAGCATAAACTGACCAGCGAACAGCTGTACCGTCTAAAAGACATCATAGAAGGACATGTTGGTAAGGAAAGGCATCACCATGTGTTTGACTATCTTTTTTCTACATGTGGGCAGGAGCTGCTTTTTTCCATGTGGCAGTTTATAGCCGGATTTACCAATACCGTACATCATGTGCACTATGATAAAAGCTGGTATGATGCTGTGGTGGAAACCCTGCAGAAGGGCAGTACAATGGATATCATACAGCTCTATCGTTGAAAATGATGTCGAAACCATAACGACAAATTCAGTGGTATTACGCAAAGTACTTTTTGTATATTGAATAGAAAGGAAGCTTTGTCCCAAAGGAGGAATCACCTTGCTTAGAGACTTTTTCAGCAAGAAAAAAAGGTATGCATCCATACCAAGCCAGGAAGCCAAACAGGATGTACCGGAAGGTTTAATGCAGAAATGCCCCAACTGTCAAAAAATCTTCTATCGTAAAGAATTAAATCGGAATATGAATGTCTGCCCATATTGTGATCATCATCACCGCCTCAATGCCTATGAACGGATTGAGCATTCGTTTGATGAGGGTACGTTTACCGAATGGGATAAGCATATGATTTCCAGCAACCCGCTCGGCTTTCCAGATTACGAGGAGAAATTAGAGAAAGACCGGTTGAAATCCGACCTCAATGAAGCTGTAGTCACTGGGAAAGCCCGGATGAACGGCCTTGAGGCGGCTGTAGCTGTCATGGATGCCCGGTTCAGAATGGGAAGTATGGGGTCCGTGGTCGGTGAAAAAATAACGAACGCCATTGAAAAGGCCCGCGAAGAAGGAATTCCATTTATCATCTTTACGGCATCCGGGGGCGCACGTATGCAGGAAGGAGTCCTCAGTCTCATGCAGATGGGAAAAACTTCTGTAGCGCTGCAGCGCCTTCATGCAGATGGAGGTTTGTTTATTTCTGTCATGACTCACCCGACTACAGGCGGTGTATCCGCCAGTTTTGCTTCCCTTGGTGATTATAACTTTGCAGAACCTGGAGCTTTGATTGGTTTTGCGGGACGAAGAATTATTGAACAGACCATCCGGGAAAAACTGCCGGATGATTTTCAGACGGCTGAATTTCTGTTGGAGCATGGCCAGCTGGACCGGGTTGTCCACCGCCATGAGCTGAGAGAGACACTGACAACTGTTCTGGATCTTCACGCAGTAGGAGGAAGCCGGTTATGAAACACGTGTTAGAATTTGAAAAACCAGTCATCGAACTAAGAGAAAAAATTGTAGATTTGAAACAGCTCACAGACAGCAGTGAAATGGATTTAAGCGATGAAATCGCCAAGCTGGAAAAACGTCTGGAAAAACTGGAAACGGACGTTTATGATCGGATGGCACCATGGGACAGAGTCCAAATGGCCCGCCATCCGGAACGGCCCACGACTCTTGATTATATTGAGCACTTATTTACAGATTTCCTGGAGCTTCACGGGGATCGTACATTCGGTGATGATGCGGCAATCGTTTCCGGAATTGCCAGATTCAATGAACAGCCCGTCACAGTCATTGGTCATCAGCGGGGGAAGGATACGAAAGAAAACATCCGGCGTAACTTCGGGATGCCTCATCCGGAAGGCTATCGTAAAGCGCTTCGTTTAATGAAACAGGCAGAGAAGTTCAAGCGCCCGATCATTACGTTCATCGATACGAAAGGCGCTTATCCAGGGAAAGCAGCAGAAGAACGCGGGCAGAGTGAAGCGATTGCCCGCAATTTGATGGAAATGGCCGGCTTGACTGTGCCCATCATCTGTATTGTCATTGGTGAAGGAGGAAGTGGTGGAGCTCTCGGACTCGGCATCGGAGATAAAATTTTCATGCTGGAAAACTCCACGTATTCCGTTATTTCTCCAGAAGGAGCATCGTCCATTTTATGGAAGGATGCAGGTCTTGCTCAGGAAGCTGCCGAATCGATGAAGATTACTTCCTACGACTTGAAGAAATTAAACGTCATTGACGGTGTCATCCCGGAAGTGAGGGGTGGAGCCCACCGCGATGTCGAGACACAGGCGCAGGAAATTAAGCAGGTCCTGACCGATTCCCTGAATGAACTTCACACCTTGAATCATGATCAACTGTTGGAGAATCGTTTCAAAAAATATAAAAACATTGGCGATTACTCATATCTTGATTTATAATGATAGGGTTGAAATATAAAGGTCCGTTATTGGAAGGTCGCACATTTCGTGCGGCTTTTCGCATCTTTACAGGATGGTAACGTTATCACGGGAAAAAGAATGGTCCAGCTGTGCAGAAAAGGGTAGACTGTAAAGGGAGTCCTAGAGATCAGGGGGACTGAGGTTTCAATTCATCTTTAGTTGGAAACAACATAAATAGATTACTTTTGAGGTGATGAGAATGAAAAAAATTGGAGTACTTACGAGTGGTGGAGACGCCCCGGGTATGAACGCGGCCATCCGTTCAGTTGTCAGGAAAGCGATCTATCATGACATTGAAGTGTACGGGATCAAGTACGGTTACCAGGGTTTGATCGACGGTGATATCGAAAAAATGGAACTTGGATCCGTGGGTGACATCATTCAGCGTGGAGGAACCAAGCTTTATTCTGCCCGTTGTGAAGAGTTCAAAACCGAAGAGGGTCAGTTGAAAGGGATTGAACAATTAAAAAAACATGGCATTGAAGGCTTGATAGCTGTCGGTGGTGATGGTACCTTTATGGGGGCTAAGAAACTTACGGAAAAAGGCTACCCATGTATCGGTGTACCAGGAACGATTGATAACGACATACCTGGAACTGATTTCACAATCGGGTTTGATACAGCATTGAATACCATTATTGATGCCATCGACAAAATTCGTGATACAGCTACGTCCCATGAGCGGACGTTCATCATAGAAGTCATGGGCCGCGATGCAGGGGACCTTGCCCTTTGGGCTGGACTTGCAGATGGTGCGGAAAGTATCATGATTCCGGAAGCGGAAGATGAGCTGGGAGATATTATCGATCGTCTTCGAAGAGGACATGAACGTGGCAAGAAACACAGCATTATCATCGTTGCCGAAGGCGTCTGCACCGGAGGCGAACTTGCCCGCCGCATTGATGAAGCTGCCGGCTTGGAATCCCGTGTCACTGTACTGGGGCATACCCAGCGCGGAGGCTCCCCGAGCGCTGCAGATAGAGTTCTTGCAAGCCGCTTAGGCGCTTATGCCGTCGATCTGCTTCTCGAAGGAAAAGCAGGCCGCATGGTCGGTATCCAAGCGAACAAACTGGTGGACCATGATATTGTGGAGATTTTGAACGCCAAGCATACGGTTGACCTTGATATGTATCGTCTTTCCAAAGAACTATCTATATAAAACGTAAGAGGCACTAGAGGAGGAAATAATATGTTTAGAAAAACAAAAATCGTCAGCACGATTGGACCAGCGTCTGAATCTGTAGAAAAGTTGACACAGCTTATCGAATCAGGGATGAATGTTGCCCGTCTGAACTTTTCACATGGAGACTTCGACGAACATGGTGCACGTATCACAAACATTCGTGAAGCTTCAAAAGCCGTAGGGAAGACTGTAGCGATTCTTCTGGATACCAAAGGTCCGGAAATTCGTACCGGTTCTCTAAAAGGTGGAGAGTGCTACCTTGAAAAAGGATCCACAGCGTACGTATCCATGAAGGATATTGAAGGGGATGCTGGGCGTTTCTCTGTAACTTATTCCGGTCTCATCAACGACGTACACCCTGGATCCAAAATTCTTCTTGATGACGGTCTTGTGGAACTTCAGGTGGAAGAAGTGGACAAGGAAAATGAAGAAATCAAGACAACGGTCCTTAACAATGGACCATTGAAAAACAAAAAAGGCGTCAACGTTCCAAACGTGAGCGTCAACCTGCCTGGTATTACAGAAAAAGATGCCAAGGATATCGAGTTCGGTATTGAGCAGGGTGTTGACTTCATCGCTGCATCTTTCGTACGCCGTGCGTCTGATGTTCTTGAAATCAAAGAACTTCTTGAGAAGCATAACGCCAACCACATTCAAATCATTCCAAAAATCGAGAACCAGGAAGGTGTCGACAACATCGACGAAATTCTTGAAGTCAGTGATGGATTGATGGTTGCCCGTGGTGACCTTGGTGTTGAAATTCCAGCAGAAGATGTACCTCTTGTACAGAAGCAGTTGATCCGCAAATGCAATAAAGCCGGCAAACCGGTTATTACGGCCACACAAATGCTTGATTCCATGCAGCGCAACCCACGTCCAACGCGTGCGGAAGCTTCTGACGTAGCCAATGCCATTTTTGACGGCACCGATGCGATCATGCTTTCCGGCGAAACAGCTGCTGGTGACTATCCGGTGGAAGCCGTCCAAACGATGCATAATATTGCTTCCAAAACAGAAACAGGCTTGAACCACGTATCCCTGTTGCAGGACCGCTCCAAGCACAGTGATATGACGATTACAGATGCCATCAGCCAGTCTGTTACGCACACAGCGATCAACCTGGATGCAGCCGCCATTGTTACGCCGACTGAAAGTGGACATACCGCCCGCATGATCTCCAAGTATCGTCCAAAAGCTCCGATCGTAGCGATTACGTCTGACGAAGAGGTCAACCGTAAGCTTTCACTTGTATGGGGAGTGTATGCAGTCATGGGGCCGCGCGCGTACTCTACGGATGACATGCTAGACGTTGCGGTTGAACGCAGCCTTGCTTCCGGCCTAGCTGACCGCGGGGATCGTGTCATCATTACGGGTGGTGTACCTGTTGGAGAGAGCGGTACAACCAACCTGATGAAAGTTCACGTTATCGGTGATGTTTTGGTCAAAGGCCAGGGTGTCGGCCAGAAGAGCGCGTATGGTCGTGCCATCATCGCTAAAGATGCTCAGGATGCCATCAACCGTGTAGAAGACGGTGATATCATCGTGACTCACGGAACAGACCGTGACATGATGCCTGCCATCGAAAAAGCGGCAGGAATCGTTACACTTGAAGGCGGTCTGACTTCCCACGCAGCCGTTGTCGGACTAAGCCTTGGTATCCCGGTTATCGTGGGCGTACCAAATGCTCTTGAACTGATCAAGGATGGTTCCGATCTTACCATCGACAGTTCCCGTGGTGACATTTACGAAGGACATGCAAGCGTCCTGTAATAGATAGAAGGAAAGGCAGGGATGAGATCCCTGCCTTTTATTTTTTACCTTACAGCTTTAAAAAGGTATAATGGAGGAAAGGAAAAGAAGGGAAGATGCTATGTTTCGCTGGTTATTCATCCTCATATTGATCATACCCGCATTGGAAATCGGTCTGCTGATCGGGGCCGGAAATGTCATCGGTCCATGGTGGGTCATCCTTCTGATCATCAGTACGGGGGCCCTGGGAGCCTGGCTTGCCAAGAAACAAGGGATGGAAACGATCCAGAATGTCCAGCTCTCTATGCAGCAGGGGCGTATGCCTCAGGATGCTTTATTGGACGGGGCTTGTATCCTTGTAGGAGGAGCTGTCCTGTTAACGCCTGGGTTCATTACAGACGCCGCAGGATTCATCCTTCTCCTGCCCATGACGAGAACGCCGTTAAAAGGACTTGTGAAACGGGCGATTCAGAAAGCAATGGATAAAGGAACCGTGACCATTTACAGAAAATAAAAAGACTCCATTTCCGTTCTGGAAATGGAGCTTTATTTTGCTGTAATAAAATGAAAGAGTTCTTTAAAAGCTCCAGTCCTCTTTAATGTCTGAATGACCATCAGCAAAAGCGGACTGAGCATGATTCCATAGACGCCGAGAAGTTGAAAGCCCGCCGCAAAGGTAAGCAGCAGGACAATGGGGGGGACACCGAATTGATCGGCCATCAGCTTGGGCTCCAGAAGCTGCCTTGTCGTAACGACGACAGCATATAGAACAGCAAGCCCAATCGTCATTGGGAAATCTCCAGAAAAAAACTGGAACAGCATCCATGGAATGAAAATCACCCCTGTCCCTACATAAGGAATGAAGTCGACCAGACAGGCGGCAGCCGTTACCGTGAGAGCGTGGGGAGCATCAAGCAGATAGAGTCCGCTGCCTATAATGAGGGTGCTGATGCTTACAAGCATACATTGAGCTCTGATCAGTCCTTTGAATGTCTTTCCGATTTCAACACGCACCTGTTCGGCACGGTCCAGGACAACAGCTGGAATAATCCTCCGGAAAGGCCGGTGAATCGCTTCCCAATCCTTACTGAAGAAAAAAGTACCGATCATAACGATACCTGTGTAAGCTAAAGAAGTCGGAATCATCCCTGCGATATACCGGATACCTTCGAACACCCCGCTTAACAAATCCATACTTACCCGTCCCGCCTGACTCTGCACCGCCTGCAGGTATTCATCAATGGAAGAGGTCACGATTCCGGAGTGCTCCAGAGAGGACTGCAGTCTTAACGTCAACGGTTCCGCCCATTCTCTTCCTTGATTCATTATAAACACTGATAAAGCAGCTGCCTGAGCAGGGAGGTCTGTGGAATAGTGCTGAAATCCCTTGATCAGCTCAGCTACCACAAGGGCGAAGATGCTGAGTGCAAGCAGGGTGAACATCCCGAGAACAAGTAGAATAGAAAGGAAACGGGGCAGATGAAGCCTGCGGGATATCAGAAGGATGAAAGGACGAAGAAGTGCTGCAAAAAGGTAGGCACTCAGAAAAGGATGTAAATAATTCCATAGGAACAGGAAAAGCATAGCTGCTGCCGTTAAGCCTCCAAGAAGCAGAACGGACCTTAAAATGATGGAAATAAGGTGGTTGGTCAACTCCGGCACCCTCTTTTTTCGATGTGGATTGTAAGACTTCTGCCCTGTTTGCACCCTGTTCACTAAGGGAATAAAAGGAAAAAGGTTCGATAAATTCCATCAAAATTAAACGGTTTCAATTCACATTCTCTTCAGAATACTTTATAATTGTTTGTGGGGTCATTTTCCTATTAAGGAATTCTGTTAAATGTAAAGCGTTTTCTTGTCAAACGGACAAGCATTCGTTTGGAACTTTTCGAAAGGGAGAGATTGTATGTCATCATCAACTAAAGGTCTTGAAGGGATTACAGCAACGGAATCATCCATCAGTTCCATCATAGACGATAAGCTTACGTATGTTGGGTACGATATCGATGATTTAGCTGATAACTCAAGCTTTGAAGAAGTGATCTACCTTCTTTGGAACTTAAAGCTTCCTAATTCACAGGAATTGAAAGAGTTCAAAGAAGATTTAATTTCCAATATGGATATTCCAAAAGAGGTCATTGATCATCTTAAATCCTATGATTTAACGACTGTTCATCCAATGGCTGCCCTGCGTACAGCCGTTTCAATGCTCGGTCTGTACGATTCTGAATCCGATGTGATGGAAGAGGAAGCGAACAACCGTAAGGCGCTTCGTCTGCAGGCGAAAATTCCTACTGTGGTCACGGCTTTTGCCCGGATCCGTAAAGGGAAGGAGCCTGTCTCACCTAAAAAAGAACTCAGCTTTGCAGCGAATTTCCTTTACATGCTGAATGGAAAAGACCCGGAAGATCTTGAAGTTGAAGCCTTCAACAAAGCGCTTGTCCTGCACGCAGACCATGAATTGAACGCATCTACATTCACAGCCCGTGTTTGTGTTGCCACTTTATCCGATGTATATTCCGGTGTAACAGCGGCTATCGGGGCACTGAAAGGACCGCTTCATGGTGGTGCCAATGAGCGTGTGATGAAGATGCTTACGGAAATTGATAGTGTGGAAGATGCCGTACCGGCCATTGAGAAGAAACTTGAAAACAAAGAGAAAATCATGGGGATGGGCCACCGTGTCTATCGTTCCGGTGATCCACGCGCCAAGCATTTGAAAGAGATGTCCCGTGAGCTCACAAAGCTGACCGGCCACTCCAAATACTATGAAATGTCTATTAAGATTGAAGATTATATCAAGGAAAACAAAGGACTGCCGGCAAACGTGGACTTCTATTCTGCTTCTGTCTATCACAGTCTTGGAATCGATCACGATTTGTTCACGCCGATATTCGCCGTCAGCCGTGTGTCTGGATGGCTTGCTCATATCCTTGAACAATATTCCAACAACCGCCTGATCCGTCCTCGTGCGGAGTATGCAGGGCCTAAAGGCCAGACGTACACGCCGATTGAAGACCGTTAATAACCGGCAGTGAAGTTGTACCGGCTTTTTATTCATCCTATTTTAACGTATGATAGAATAGGATGAATCATCCATGATTACAGAAAATTTAGGAGGGTTTATTTTGACACAAGCACAAAAAATCGCAGTAGAACAAAACGGAACATTAAACGTACCTGATCGTCCGGTGATCCCATATATTGAAGGTGATGGTATCGGTCCTGACATCTGGGCAGCAGCCAGCCGCGTCATTGAAGCAGCTGTAGATAAAGCCTATAATGGTCAGAAATCGATTGAGTGGAAAGAAGTCCTTGCTGGTCAGAAAGCTTATGATCAGACAGGGGAATGGCTTCCGGAAGCTACACTGGATACGATCCGCGATTATAAGATTGCAATCAAAGGACCTCTGACGACTCCAATCGGTGGTGGAATCCGTTCCTTGAACGTAGCGCTGCGTCAGGAATTGGATCTATTCACATGTCTTCGTCCGGTCCGCTACTTCAAAGGCGTCCCTTCTCCGGTAAAACGTCCTGAAGATACGGATATGGCAATCTTCCGTGAGAATACTGAAGATATTTATGCAGGTATTGAGTGGCAGAAGGGCACTCCGGAAGTCAAAAAAGTCATCGATTTTCTGCAGAACGAAATGGGTGTACATAACGTTCGTTTCCCTGAAACTTCCGGTATCGGTATCAAACCAGTATCTGAAGAGGGTACGAAACGTCTGGTCCGTGCGGCGATTGATTATGCGATCAACGAAGGACGCAGGAACGTAACGCTTGTCCACAAAGGAAACATCATGAAGTTCACAGAAGGTGCCTTCAAGACATGGGGTTACGAAGTAGCGGAAGAAGAGTATGCAGGCAAAGTCTTTACATGGGCTGAATATGACCGCATCGTTGAGAAAGAAGGCAAGGATGCAGCCAACAAAGCTCAGGATGAGGCGGAAGCGGAAGGCAAAATCATCGTCAAAGATGCGATAGCTGACATTTTCCTTCAACAGATCCTGACACGTCCGAAAGAATTCGACGTCGTTGCTACGATGAACTTGAACGGAGATTATATTTCTGATGCTCTTGCTGCTCAAGTCGGCGGGATCGGAATTGCTCCTGGAGCAAATATTAACTTCGAAACCGGCCATGCTATTTTTGAAGCGACTCACGGTACCGCTCCTAAATATGCCGGGCTTGATAAAGTGAATCCATCATCTGTCATCCTGTCCGGTGTCCTTATGCTTGAACACCTTGGCTGGAGAGAAGCGGCTGATCTTATTGCTCAATCCATGGATAAAACCATTGGAAGCAAGGTCGTTACTTACGACTTCGCCCGTATGATGGAAGGGGCAACAGAAGTGAAATGTTCAGAGTTTGGTGACGAACTGATTAAGAACATGGACTAATGGCAAGTGGAAGGAGAGGAACGATGAGTATTCAAAGAAGGAAAATCTCTGTCATCGGTGCCGGATTTACTGGTGCAACGACGGCATTAATGCTTGCTCAGAAGGAACTTGGGGATGTCGTCCTTGTAGATGTTCCGGATATGGAAGATCCGACGAAAGGGAAGGCACTGGATATGCTGGAAGCCAGCCCTGTCCAGGGGTTTGACGCGAAAATCCAGGGAACTTCGGACTATGCGGATACGGAAGGTTCCGACCTGGTGATCATTACCGCCGGTATTGCCCGGAAACCCGGGATGAGCCGTGATGATCTTGTCAGCACCAACTCCAAGATAATGAAGAGCGTAACGAAAGAGATTGTGAAAAACTCCCCGGACTGTTTCATCGTTGTATTGACGAACCCTGTCGATGCAATGACCTATTCCGTCTTCCAGGAAGCCGGTCTTCCTAAAAACCGGGTCATAGGTCAGTCCGGTGTTTTGGATACAGCCAGGTTCCGTACGTTCGTGGCAGAGGAATTGAACATTTCCGTGAAGGACGTCACAGGCTTTGTGCTCGGCGGCCACGGGGACGATATGGTACCAATGCTTCGTTATTCCTTTGCGGGAGGTATTCCGCTTGAACGCCTGATTTCAAAAGAGCGTCTCGAGGCGATTGTCGAACGCACGAGAAAAGGGGGAGGAGAAATTGTAGCTCTGCTTGGAAACGGCAGCGCCTATTACGCTCCTGCCGCTTCTCTTGTTCAAATGGCCGAGGCGATCTTGAAGGATCAGCGTCGTATTATCCCAGCCATCGCCTACCTGGAAGGTGAGTACGGGTATGACGGTATTTACCTCGGTGTGCCTACCATCCTTGGTGGTAACGGTATTGAGGAAGTCATTGAGCTCGAATTGACAGAGGAAGAAAAACAACAGCTGGATCAATCAGCTGACTCTGTTAAAAATGTCCTCCATGTATTAAAATAAAGAAGAGAAGGGGTTCGGGGATATCTCGGACCCCTTTTTTACACCAAATAAGCAAACGCTTTCAAAAAAGGAGTGGCTGCCATGATTGGGAAGAAAAGAAAACTCGGCAGAAAAATACAGGCTTTGAAAGTAGGCGATACTTTTACAACCACATCGAGAGTAGAAGACCGGGATCTGCTTATCTACCTTGGGCTGACCGATGATGCAAATCCGCTTTATATTCAACATGATTATGCATCCCAGACCCCCTTCAAACAGCCGATCGTACCCAGCGTTATGCTGTGTGGTATGGCATCATCCATCGTGTCCATGCATCTTCCGGGACCGGGGAGTCATATCATACATCAGCAGTTAAGTTATCCCCACCCTCTTTACCACTATGCAGAAGTCCGGTTTCATGCTGAAATAACGGATATTAATCATCAGGAACATTACGTCGTTGTGGATATGCACGGATATGACGAGGAAGGAAAAGAAGTCATCAAGGGACAACTGACGGTTATTCCGCCATATGAGCCGGCCTCTATGAATGCCGTTTCTCTCGAAAACTTTTATTGAGTCATTCTCTCGTCTTATGGACAAGCTCTCTCAAACAGGCCTGCGGGGTTTTATC
The DNA here is from genome assembly GCF_056158945.1 of Halobacillus sp. ABH2_015. NCBI lineage: Bacteria > Bacillati > Bacillota > Bacilli > Caryophanales > Bacillaceae > Halobacillus > Halobacillus sp. ABH2_015. Next base: position 2,408,732 of record NZ_JBSWUG010000002.1, on the reverse strand, counting down.
CCGCAGGCCTGTTTCTTTAATGGGTGTAGAAATAGAGTCTTCACGTATGAAGACAGGAATTGGGACTATATTAAAATTAAGTAAAAATCATAAAGATCCGTATTCAAAATGTAAACTTCATTGTATGATGAGATTAACTTTGCAGTTGAGGTGATGGGATTGGAACAACAAAGAATACTAATTGTCGATGATGAAGAATCCATCGTGACATTGTTGAAATACAATATAGACCAGGCAGGATTTGAAACGGAAGTAGCCTATTCCGGAACGGATGCGCTTGAAAAAGCATCAAAATCCACGTTCGACCTCATCGTTCTGGACGTTATGCTTCCAGGGATGGATGGCATGGAAGTGTGTAAACAGCTCCGTCAGATGCAGGTGTCCACGCCGATTTTGATGTTAACAGCCAAGGATGATGAATTCGATAAGGTGCTCGGCCTGGAGCTTGGGGCGGACGACTACCTGACGAAACCTTTCAGTCCAAGAGAAGTTGTCGCTCGGATTAAAGCGATCTTAAGAAGGATGGTACGCGAACCGGCCGGTCCGGAAATGAAAATGATTCAAGTGGCCGATTTGGTGATTTATCCGGAGCAGTATGAGGCATCCATTAAAGACAAGCCTCTGACATTCACACCAAAGGAGTTTGAACTGCTTCTCTATTTAGGGCAGAACCTCGGACGTGTCTTATCCAGGGACCAGCTGCTGAGCGCGGTCTGGAATTATGATTTTGCTGGAGATACCCGTATTGTTGATGTCCACGTCAGTCATCTGCGGGAGAAAATTGAACCGGACACGAAAAAACCGGTGTATATCAAGACGATCCGCGGCCTGGGCTATAAGATGGAGGAGCCGAAATAAATGGCTTCCTCCAATACAAGACCACTCATGACATACTCCGTACTCGTCGTCATCGTCATGCTTGGTCTTGGTGTCATTCTTGCCCAGCTGACGCGCGGGTATTTCATAAACATTTTTGAAGAGCGGGTGGAGCTTGAAAGCCGGTATTTCGTCACCTACCTGGAGAGATTCACGGATGAAGAGGATGTCAGTCAGGATGAACTTTTAGAATTCAGTGATCAGCTGAATACCGGAATGGTCTTCATTTCAGATGACGGTGATACATTGCTGGATACTGTGGAGGCTGTTCCCATTATCAGTAATAGTGAAAAACAGCATATCCTGACTAGAGTGAAGGCCGAACAGATTGAAGATAATGAAGGGTACTTGATCGACAATATCTTTTATTATTCAGTTGATAACCAGGTCAACGATGTCGACGGGACGCTCATTCTCCTCTCGCCGGTCAATTCTTTGACCAACATTACAAAGAACATCTGGCTGTTGATCGGATGTACACTGTTAATCGGACTGGTGATAATCTTCGTTCTTGGCTACAATGTCTTTTCAAAATACATCCGTCCGATCCGTTCGGCAGCTGATGTAGCGAATAAACTGGCAGAAGGGAATTATAAGGCGCGCACGTATGAAGGGCACTTCGGTGAAGCTGGCCAGCTTAGTCAGTCAATTAATATCCTTGCGCGCAACCTTCAGGAAATGACCAGTACGAAGGGGATGCAGGAGAACCAGCTGGAAGCAGTTATTAACAATATGGGTAACGGTCTGATGCTGATCGATGAAAAAGGGTACATCCTTTTGACCAACCGTGCCTTTATGGAGACTTTCGGCGGGGAGCAGAAGGATTACATCGGATATCTTTACCACGATGCCATTCCATATACGACCATTCATGAGACGGTTAAAAAGATTTATATGTTTGAAGAAACCATCAGTGAAACATTTGTGCTCCCGGTCAATATCGATCGGAAACACCTTGAGGTCACAGGAGCCCCTATTTTCAGTGAAGGCCGGAAATGGAAAGGCGTTGTGCTGGTCTTTCATGATATTTCAGAATTGAAGCATTTGGAGCAGATGAGAAAGGACTTTGTGGCTAACGTCTCCCATGAGCTGAAAACACCGATCACCTCCATCCGCGGGTTTTCAGAAACGCTTCTGGACGGCGCAATGAAGGATGAGCAGATGCTGGAGCAGTTTCTTCAGATTATATTGAAGGAAAGCGGTCGTCTTCAATCTCTTATTCAGGATCTCCTGGAGCTGTCCAAGCTGGAGAGGGAAGATTTTCTTCTCAATATTGAGAAAGTCGATGTCCAGCGTCTTCTACACGATCTTTTACCCATTGTCGGGCAGCATGCTGAGCAAAAAGGCGTGCACCTTCAGGCATTTGTGGAAGGGGAAACCATTATCCGCGGAGATTCCAGTCGTTTAAAACAGGTGTTTATGAACTTACTGGCCAATGCGATTAACTATAGTCGTGATGATGGAGGGGTTTCATTAACATTTAGAGAAAAAGAAGAAACGGTGATGATTTCCGTGTCTGACAATGGTGTAGGTATTCCGGAAGACGAGGTTCCGAGGATTTTCGAACGCTTTTATCGTGTGGATAAGGCAAGAAGCCGGAATTCTGGTGGTACAGGGCTCGGTTTGGCCATCGTCAAGCATATCGTAGAAGCCCATCACGGAAACATCCACGTGGAGAGTGTAGTAGATCAAGGGACGACCTTCCATGTTGAAATTCCGAAGAAGTTTACGGAAAATTAATATTTCATTAAATTGGCATTAACAATGTTTCGATAAAATATCTTTGAAACCCTTTCATCCAAGGTGTTTTCTCTTATTGGCAGAAGCTTCCCTCGCTTCTGTCTTTTTTTATGTCAAAAAACGAGGTTTTGAAACCTTTTTGTTACAGTTTCGTAAATATTAGTAATCTACATATAAAGGGGAAATCGAGATGAGTCTGAAACAGATATATAAGTGGGCCGGCTTAATTGCCGGGGCGGCGGTCCTGCTTGTCGTATTCATGACCACATGGTACACCGTTGATGAGTCCGAGCAGGCGGTCGTGCTTACGTTCGGAGAAGCGGAGGATGGCATTACAGAGCCCGGTCTTCATTTTAAGATGCCGTGGCCTGTGCAGGAAGTAGAGAAAATGTCCAAGGAAACATTCAGCCTTGATTTTGGTTTTGATGAAGAGGGAGAAGAGGCTGATAAAGTGACGATGATTACAGGAGACGACATGATCGTGCAGGCGGACCTTGTCGTTCAATGGAAAATCACAGATCCGTCCGGTTACTTATTTGCATCGGAGAACCCTGAGCAGGTGCTGTTTAACGCCACCTCATCCACACTGAGAGGGGTCATAGGCAGCAGTGAAATTGACGAGGCGCTAACATCAGGAAAGGCTGAAATCGAAAACGAAGTAAGAGAAGACCTTGTCCGTCTGATTGAAGGCTATGAGATTGGGATATCCATCATAGACGTCCGTCTGCAGGAGGTGGACCTGCCCAACGAAGACGTCCGCAGTGCCTTTACAAAGGTGACGGATGCGCGTGAACAAAAACAAAGCAAAGTGAACGAAGCTGAAAAGTATGCCAACCAGATGCGGGAGGAAGCCAAAGGTGAAAAAGATGCCATTATACAAAGAGCAGAAGGGGACAAGGTGGACAGGGTCCGCACAGCGGAAGGAGCGGTGTCCAAATTTGATGCACTGCTAAGTGAATATCAAGGTAACGAAAGTGTAACAAGAGAGCGTCTTGTCATGGAAACGCTCGAGGAAGTCCTGCCTGAAGCAGATGTGTATGTGATGAACGATGATGGAGATACGATGAAGTACCTTCCTCTTCAGCAGCAGAATCAGCCTGCCGCACCTGCACAGGAAGATGGCGAGGAAACAGAACAAGAAGAGGAGGAGCAATCATGACCGACGATCGAATTCAGGATATCAATGAAAAGCAGCAGAAGGATTTTCGGAAATTCATCAAAGGCGGCCTTGCTTTAGTAGCTGCTGCCGGCTTGATATTGATCGCCCTCAGTTCTGTGGTGATTGTCAAAGAAGGGGAATATAAGGTAGTAAGGCAGTTCGGTGATGTCATTAAAATCCACGAAAGTCCCGGCTTGAAATTCAAGATACCGATGATTCAGGAGGTATCCACGCTTTCTCAAAAGAAAATGGTGTATGACGTGGATGAGAAGGAAATCACCACGCTTGATAAAAAAAGGATGATCATTGATAACTATGCTGTCTGGAGTATCTCTGACCCTGAGAAAATGATTTCCAATGCGAGAACAATGATGAGTGCGGAAGCGCGGATGGGAGAATTCATCTTTTCGATCGTCCGGGCGGAACTTGGGAAAATGAATTTTTCTGAAATCATCAATGAGGAAGAAAGTTCACGGGGAACATTGAACGAAGAAATTGCCAAGCGGGTGAATGAATACCTGGATCGTGATAATTACGGTATAGTCGTGGATGACGTCCGTATTAAGCGTTCGGATCTTCCTCAGGCGAACGAGGAGGCCGTGTTCAATCAGATGATCACGGACAGGGAGAAAATTGCCCAGACGTATTTGTCGGAAGGGGAAGCGGAAAAAAGCCGGATCCGGGCTTCTGTGGATAGAGAAGTCAAAGAGATGCTGTCTACAGCCAGGGCCGATGCGGAAAAGATCCGGGCGGAAGGTGAACAGGAGGCTGCGCAGATTTATAACAATTCCTTCTCTGAGGATCCTGAATTTTATCAATTGTACCGGACGCTGGAGTCATACAAGAAAACCATTGACGGTGAAACAACGATTATTCTGCCTCAGGGATCACCATACGCCGACCTGCTTCTCGGCTACTACGAATAACGGCGGGGTGCGCCTTTTCCTTCTCTCCATGAATCATGGTAGAATGAAGGAAAAGGCGTTTTCTTTAAGGGAACACTGGAATAATTACGCTGGAAAATGCAGACGCTCCTCTTTACAGGAGAGAAAGGCATTTCCAGTTAAGGAGTGAGTTTATGGCTGAGAAAGTTGTATTGATTGATGGAAACAGTATTGCTTACCGGGCCTTTTTTGCCCTGCCGCTGCTGAATAATGATAAAGGTGTATACACGAACGCCGTCTATGGTTTTACGACAATGCTGCTTAAAATACTGGAGGAAGACCAGCCCGATCATCTTCTTGTCGCATTTGATGCCGGGAAAACGACTTTTCGTCATGAAACGTACCAGGAATACAAAGGTGGAAGGCAGAAAACACCATCTGAGCTGTCCGAACAGTTTCCTGTACTTAAGGAACTGCTCGATGCGTTTGGAGTAAAATATTATCAGCTTCCGAACTTTGAGGCAGATGATATTATCGGTACGCTGGCGACCCAGGCTGGAGAGAAAGGTCATGAGGTGAAGGTCATCTCCGGAGACAAGGATCTTCTACAGCTGGTTAATGATCAGATCACGGTCAGCCTTACGAAGAAAGGGATTACGAACGTCGATACATATACCCCTTCTTTCCTGATGGAAAAAATGGAGGTGCGGGCAGATCAGATTATCGACTTGAAAGCCCTTATGGGAGATAACTCCGATAACATCCCGGGTGTTCCCGGTGTTGGAGAGAAAACGGCCGTTAAGCTGCTGAAGCAGTTTGATACGTTGGAAAACCTGTATGAGAACCTGGACGAGGTCAGTGGTAAAAAGCTGAAAGAAAAGCTGGAGACAAACCGCGGCAATGCTTTCATGAGTCAGCAGCTCGTAACCATCGAGAGAAATGCCCCGATTGAAGTCAGCGTCGATACGATTGGCTTTGAAGGATATCAAACGCAGCAGGTGAGCGGTTTCTTCAAAGAACTCGGCTTCCAGTCACTCCTTCCGAGGATCCAGGAAGGGGGAGAAGGAGAGTCTGTCGCAGAGGCGCTGCCGGAGATCGATGTTGAGGTTGTAGAAGAGGTTACTTCTGATTTATTCACTGGTGCAGAAGCCCTTGTCGTGGAAATGCTTTATGAAAATTATCATACCGCTCCAGTTGAAGGGATTGCCATCGTCAATGACGATTCCAAAGTCGTCGTTTCCATGGAAAATGCGGTGAAATCAGAAGCATTCGTCTCCTGGGCGGAGGATGCGTCCAAGGAAAAATGGGTCTTCGATGCAAAACAGACCGCTGTAGCTCTCATGAGACATGACGTGGACATCAAAGGGATCAGCTTTGATCTGCTTCTTGCTTCCTACCTGCTGAACCCTTCTGAAAATAATCATGATATTCCCGCCATCGCCCATCGAATGGGGGAGACCGCGGTCCAATATGATGAAGAGGTCTACGGAAAAGGAGCGAAAATGAAGCGACCGGACGACGATCAGGTCGTCTACGAGCATATTGCAAGGAAGGCTGCCACCCTGTATAAGCTGAAAGGGAATATGGAGGAACAGCTGAAGGCTAATGAACAGTTTGAGCTTCTCGTTGAGCTGGAAATGCCTCTGGCTGTTATTCTCGGACGTATGGAGCACCGGGGCGTCTCAGTGGATGTCGGCCGTCTGCAGGAAATGGGGGCAGAGCTTGAAGAGCGTTTGAATAAAGTAGAACAGGAAGTCTATGAGCTGGCGGGCGAAGAGTTCAATTTGAATTCTCCAAAACAGCTTGGACCGATTTTGTTCGAAAAACTCGGCCTTCCTGTCATTAAGAAAACGAAAACAGGCTATTCCACCTCCGCAGATGTATTGGAACAGCTGGAGGATCAACACGAAATCATTTCTAAAATTCTGTTGAACCGTCAGTTGTCCAAGTTGAAATCCACCTATATCGAAGGACTGCTGAAGGTCGTTCATGAAGATACCGGTAAGATCCACACCCGTTTCAATCAGGCGCTTACCCAGACAGGACGGTTGAGTTCCACGGATCCGAACCTGCAGAACATTCCGATCCGGCTTGAGGAAGGACGGAAAATCCGCCAGGCGTTCATTCCGTCCAGAGAAGGCTGGGTCATGTTTGCCAGTGACTATTCCCAGATTGAACTGCGTGTGCTGGCTCACATTGCAGGGGATGAGAAGCTGATTGAAGCATTCCGGGCGGATAAGGACATTCACACGCAGACCGCCTCGGAAGTCTTCGGCGTGCCGGCTCCGGACGTTACGGGTGACATGCGCAGACAGGCGAAAGCCGTCAACTTCGGCATTGTCTATGGAATCAGCGATTATGGTTTGTCTCAGAGTCTCGGTATTCCGAGAAAAGAAGCGCAGGCGTTCATTGATAAATATTTGGAAAGTTATCCGGGAGTCAAAACCTACATGGAGGAGTCTGTCCGTGAAGCGAAGGAAACGGGCTATGTGCGGACGTTCATGAACCGCCGGCGTTATCTTCCGGATATTACAAGCCGGAATTTCAATAAGCGCAGCTTTGCTGAACGGACGGCAATGAATACCCCGATCCAGGGAAGTGCGGCCGATGTCATTAAAAAAGCCATGATCGATCTGGAAGAAAAGCTCCAGGAAGAAAAGATGGAAGCAAGAGTTCTCCTGCAGGTGCACGATGAACTCATCATTGAAGCGCCGGAAGCCGAAGTTAAAAAGCTGGAAACGCTCGTCGCAGACGTTATGGAGAACACCGTAGAGCTTGATGTACCATTGAAAGTGGATTCCTCTTATGGAAATACATGGTACGATGCGAAATAAGTAAGGAGAATGAAAGATGCCGGAATTACCAGAAGTGGAAACTGTAAGAAAAACTTTAAAGCATTTAACCGTAGGAAAAGAAATAAAGGATGTCTCCATTTTCTGGGGGAACATCATTAAACAGCCGAAGGATCCCAATGCCTTCGGTGACCTGCTTAGAGGACAGTCCATCATCGATATCGATCGTAAGGGGAAGTTTCTCATTTTCCACCTTGATGACATTGCCCTCGTTTCCCATCTGCGGATGGAGGGGAAATTCGGCGTTTATGATGGAACACTTGAGAAACCGAAGCATACCCATGTGATTTTCCATTTTACAGATGGAACAGAGCTCCGCTACAACGATGTCCGGAAGTTCGGGACGATGCATGCGTTTAAAAAGGGCGAGGAAGCCTTGAATAAACCACTGGTCCAGCTCGGTCCCGATCCTTTTGACGAAGCTTTCACCCTCGATTATTTTCATCAGAGGCTGCTGAAAACGAGCCGCAACATGAAGGCGGTGCTCCTTGATCAGTCCATTGTTGCCGGTCTTGGCAATATCTATGTAGACGAAGCGCTGTTCCGAGCCGGCCTTCACCCGGAGAGAATTGCCAATACATTGACGAGAGAAGAGGCCGAAAGCATCCGGGAAGCGAGCATCACTGTCATTCTGGAGGCGATTGAGCAGGGAGGCACGACGATCCGCTCCTACTTAAACAGCCAGGGTGAAATCGGAATGTTCCAACAGCAGCTCCGTGTGTATGGAAAGCAGGATATGGAGTGCCTGAACTGTGGGACACCGATTGTTAAAACGAAAGTCGCCGGCAGGGGCACGCACGTCTGTCCAGTCTGCCAGCCGCTTCACGTATCTGAATAAACAGCCATATACTATCCCACTTCCATGTTAAAGGAGTGGGCGGTATGGGCATCGGGATGTTCATTTTTTTATTTGTGACAGCCGTGAGTGTCGACAGCTTCGGGATTGGCTGTGTGCTCGGGTTGAAAAAAGTAAAACTCGCATTCTGGGGCATTGTGGTGATTGCCTCTGTTTCAGGTATGGTTTTTCTTCTTTCCTCCTACTTTGGTCAGCTGCTCGTTCATGTTGTCAAACCGGAGATGGCGGAAAAGGCTGGAGCGGTGGCCTTAATTGCCATCGGCATTTATTTTTTAAGACAGTTTTTTAAAAAACATACTGAGGATCAGCAGGACCCCTGGCTGAACCCTGCAAAAGTTTTGAATGATCCGGTGACCGCTGATGTGGATAGGTCCGGAGGGATTCAAGGAAAAGAAGTGTGGCTGCTTGGAACCGCCCTCTCCCTTGATACTATAGGGGCGGGCATCAGCGGAGCGCTGATCGGTCTTCCCGTTCTATTGACGGGTGGGCTTATCGCTTCATCCACGTTTCTCATGCTTGGAACTGGGATGATGGCCGGTGCAAAACTGACGAACAGGGTGGAAAGCATCTCCATTCTCCCGGGGGTTCTATTAATAATCATCGGCTTGATCAAGCTATCGTAAAGGAAGGGTTTTATGACACTGGTCATTGGTTTAACCGGTAGTATCGCAAGTGGAAAAAGTACCGTATCCCGCATGTTCGATGAGTGGGAGATTCCTGTCATCGATGCGGATCAAATATCAAGGGATGTCGTCCGCCCCGGTGAGCCCGCCTACGAGGACATCGTACGGGTTTTTGGGAAAGACGTCCTTTTTGAGGATGGAACACTGGACCGGAAAAAGCTCGGGAAGGTGATCTTCAGCAGTGAAGAACGAAGGAAAGAACTGAACGGCATCGTTCACCCTCGTGTCCGGGAAGAAATGATCCGGCGGCGGGAATCTTATAAAACAAAAGAAGCCGATGCTGTCGTCCTGGATATTCCCCTTCTATATGAGAGTGGACTGACGGATTATGTAGAAAAGGTGCTTGTCGTTGCGGTCGATGAGGAAACGCAGCTCCAAAGGCTGATGGAACGGGATGCCTCATCGAGGGAAGATGCGCAGGAGCGGATCGCTTCGCAGATTCCTGTCACCCGCAAAGCGGAAATGGCGGATGCGGTGATCGATAATAATGGAACAAAAGAGGAAAGCTTTCTCCAATTAAGAGACATACTTCACCGGTGGGACCTCGTATAATAACACGTCTGAGAAAGACGTGTTATTTTTGTGTAAAATTATTGAACCCACTTCAAAAGCGCTTACAATATGTTATACTATTCCTAGAAATGATCCAAAAAGTATATCATATATAGGGGGCTGGAACATCATGGGGAAAACAAAGATCGCCATTAATGGCTTGGGAAGAATCGGACGTATGGTATTCAGACAGGCGGCAGTAGATGATACCGTGGAGCTTGTGGCTGTCAATGCCAGCTATCCTGCTGAAACGATCGCTCACATGGTGAAATATGACAGTGTTCATGGACGATTCGACGGAGAAGTACGTACGATTCCTGAAGGGTTAATGGTAAATGGGAAGAAAATCAAGCTCTGTTCTACGAGAAACCCGGCTGAGCTCCCTTGGAAAGAGCTTGGTGTGGACATCGTAATCGAAGCTACCGGGAAGTTCCGTACGAAGGATGAGGCTGCTCTCCATCTGGATGCAGGCGCAAAAAAAGTCATCATTACAGCTCCGGGTAAGGAAGTCGATGCGACCATTGTGATGGGGGTCAATGAGGATTCCTATTCCCCTGAAACGCATGATGTTATTTCCAATGCTTCCTGCACGACCAACTGTCTGGCGCCGGTAGTCAAAGTGCTGGAAGATGAATTCGGTATTGAAAACGGCTTGATGACGACGGTTCATTCATTTACCAATGATCAGAAGAACCTGGATAACCCTCACAAGGATCTGCGGAGAGCCCGAGGGTGTACACAGTCGATCATACCGACCTCCACAGGGGCAGCCAAAGCCCTGGGAGATGTCATTCCAAGTATGAAGGGAAAGTTGAATGGAATGGCTTTACGTGTACCGACACCGAACGTCTCTTTAGTGGACTTAGTCGTCGATCTAAAGAAAGCGGTTACGAAGGAAGAGTTGAATGAAGCGTTCGCATCTGCCTCACAGAGGGACATGAAAGGCATTCTGGAGTACAGCGATGAACCTCTGGTATCCATCGATTACACGACCTCTCCGTCTTCCGCCATCATTGATGGGCTGTCCACACAGGTGATGGAAGGCTCAAAAGTGAAAGTGCTTGCCTGGTATGATAATGAGTGGGGCTACTCCTGCCGCGTTGTTGATCTGGCGAAATATGTGGGAAAATTATTGAAACAGGAAAGGACGGCGAGAGTGTCTTAAAAGACGCCTCTGATTCCAGGTGAAGACTCTTCACGGCCCTTTTCAGGCTTCTTAAATATATCTTGCAAAAACGGGATAAACCCTTTATACTTTCTTTTGAACTTCTGAATTTCAAAAATCTTCATGTCTACTCAAAGGGTTAGGACCTCTCAGGACTAACTTTCCCCCGTGGTAGTACATGGCCGCAATTTCAGAGGGGAAGAAGTTAATGTACAAAGGGGGATCCGTTATGGATACAATGGGAAGACACGTAATTGCTGAATTATGGGATTGTAATGAATCAAAATTGAACGATATGTCGTATATAGAACAGGTTTTTGTTGATGCTGCACTGAAAGCCGGTGCAGAAGTGAGAGAGGTGGCTTTTCACAAGTTTGCCCCTCACGGTGTTAGTGGAGTTGTTATCATTTCAGAGTCACATCTGACGATACACAGCTTCCCGGAGCACGGATATGCAAGCATTGACGTGTATACGTGTGGAGACCGGATCGATCCGAATGTAGCTGCGCACTACATTGTGGAAGCTTTGGAAGCCGGCCGGAATGAAACGGTTGAAGTACCAAGAGGAATGGGTCCTGTAGAAGTCAAGGAAGCCCGTGCTCTGTAAACGCACAAAACGAGAAAGTCATGCAGAAGGTTCTGCATGGCTTTTTTTTCTGCTTACCTATTGGATCAGGCTGTCTGCCCTCTCCTTCTGTAAAACCGTTTCTAATTTTTTAAAGTCATGTTAAAATAAATTAAGATTATGTCGAATGGACTGAAGGAGTCAGATTAGTGAAAGCATTTATTTCCAGGTATCTCAGCACTCATTCCGAAACCAGTGAACAGCATAAGGACACGGCCCTTATCACACACTATTACAAAGCCAAGCATGATGAGGTTTTCCGCGCCGTGGAAGAAATGTTCCCTTCACCATCTGAGATCAAAGCCGTCTCCAGGGAGCGCGGAGAACTGACGATCACTTATAGAGGAAAGCGGCGGGCGTTTGTTGTCGCAACAATTATTATGGTCCGTCCGTTCCGCACGGCCGTGGACTTTTCGGTCACCACTGATTCAGGAGGCCCTGTGGATTTCGGCTACAGCCGTAATCTGATCGTGCAGTTCTATGAACAGCTGGACCGGCAGTTTACAGCTGTGGATCCCGGATGATCAGATGATGAAACGAAGACGATGTGGAGTTGATCAAAGGTGAAGTGTCCAAACTGTCACTACAAAAGCACGAAAGTGCTCGATTCAAGACCAATAGAGGAAGGTCAGACAATCAGAAGACGGAGAGAGTGTGAACAGTGCGGCTTTCGTTTTACAACGTTTGAGCGGATTGAAGAGGTCCCTCTGATTGTCGTGAAAAAAGAGGGAACGCGGGAGGAATTCAGCAGGGAAAAGTTGATGCGTGGGTTGATCAGAGCCTGTGAAAAGCGTCCGGTTGAAGTGGAAAAGCTTGAAGCCGTTACGCTTGATATTGAAAAGGAACTGAGGAACCGCGGCGTTTCAGAAGTGCTGAGTGAGGATATCGGTGAAATGGTCATGGGCCGTCTCTCCGAAGTTGATGAAGTGGCCTACGTCCGGTTTGCGTCCGTTTACCGGCAGTTTAAGGATATAAACGTATTTATTGACGAATTGAAGGAATTAATTAAAGATGATCATGACGAATGAGCCTGAGCCGGCTCATTTTCTTTTTCATAGATTTGGATGAACGAAGGAGGTGTAGACGATGAATCATTCCATTGGCAGACTGCTGCCTGTAGACGGTTTTAAAATCAGGAACGGCGGAGAAATGCCTCGAAATTTTCATCGTTCGTTATCCCATCTATACCAACCGATTGTTGGACGTCTGGCTGTATCTCTCTACCATATACTGCTTTCTGAAGCGGATCTTGCGGATCAGGATACGGTTCAGACCCACCATTCATTGATGGCTTACCTTTCCGCTCCTCTGGATAAAATTTATGAAGCCAGGGGGAGGCTGGAGGCTCTTGGATTGCTGAGAACGTTTCGGTCGAACGAAGAGAGCGATCAGACCGTCTATATATATGCGGTCCATCCCCCTTTTACGCCGGAGGAATTTTTCCAGGATGACATGCTCGCGCTTCTCCTGACCCATGAGTTGGGTCAGGAGAAGTATGAACAGGTAAAAAGCCGATTTGTTAAGCCTGAGCCTTCGGTGGAAGGATATGAAGAAATCACGGCTTCTTTCGACGAAGTGTTTCATCATAAAATGATAGAGTCTGTGCAGAGGGAAACCGAAGTGATTGCGGAGCAGAAGCGTTTTCAGGAATACCGCGGTCCACGAACCTCGGAAAGCCGCGTCGATTTCACCTGGCTCCGCCAAGCCCTTCAGAAGAGAATGTATCCAAGTGAACGGATTTTGACGGGGCGGAATAAGAAACTGATCATTCAGCTGGCGACGTTGTATGATTTGTCCAACGTGGAATTGGAAAAAGCGGTGACATGGGCTATAGATGAAAATCACTGCTTGGTCGAGGAAGAGTTTAAGGCTGCCTGTCACGATTTTATGAAAGAAGAAAAAAATGTACAGCCCGCCTCTGTCGATGATCGTGAGAAATGGGCCTCCATGGAAAAAGAGACGACAGGATCCAAGGAAGACCAGTTTGTTGAAATGCTCGAGCAGATTTCTCCGAGGGAGCTCCTTGAGGATTTGTCCAATGGCAACCGTGCCTCGGAACAGGATTTGAAGCTGATCCGGGATGTTATGACCGAACAAGGCATCACAGCTGGGGTTATGAACGTGCTTGTCCATTATGTGATGTTGAAAACGGATATGAAACTGTCGAAATCCTACATGGAAAAAATCGCCAGTCATTGGGCGCGTAAAAACGTGACCACTGTGCGCCAGGCCATGAATCTGGCCAAGGCAGAACATCAGAAATATCAGCAGTGGGGCCGTCAGAAAACACAGAAGCGGACTTCCCAAAAAGACGAAGTTATTCCTGTCTGGTTTAATAAACAGGAAGAGAAGCAGCCTGCCGCCGCGTCTGCTGAGCCTCAGGTCGATAAAGAAGATATCGCAGCCAGAATCGCGAGGCTGACCAATAGAGGAAACTAGAGTAAGGGGTGAATGGAATGGAGCCCATTCAGCAATCGTTGAAAAAATGGATGAAAGATAACAAGCAGTTTCAGCAGCGCTACAATCAAATGAAAGCGGAAGTCCTGGGCTCTGCTGAAGTCCAGCGTCTGATGCATGAAAATGAAGGCCTGGATGAAAAAGCGGTGGAGAAGCATTTGATCAAGCTTTATGAATACCAGACCCAATCGAAAAACTGCGAAAAATGTCCGTCGAGGGAGGGGTGTATCAACATCCTGCCCGGATACGTTCCATCGTTGGAGGTGGAGGGAACCGACATCAAACTGATTTATGATAAATGCAGACGCCAGCGTTCACAGGAACAGCAGTCGTATCAGAAATCATTGGTAAGCAGCCTGCATATGCCGAGAGAAATCCTGGAAGCATCGCTGGAACGAATGGATCTGGAAGACCCCGACCGCGGAGGGGCGGTAGCGCAAACCGTCCAGTACATTGAAACGCTCGGGGATGAGCTTCCTGCAAAAGGCCTGTATTTCCATGGACCGTTCGGTGTAGGGAAAACGTATTTCCTCGGGGCCATTGCCAATGCTCTCAGTGACAAGCAGATCCCATCGATGATCATTTATATGCCTGAATTTGTAAGGGAAATGAAATCATCCATCAAAGATGATTCCCTCAATGATAAAATTACCGCCTTTAAGGAAACGCCGGTGTTAATGCTGGACGATATCGGAGCAGAATCCCAGTCGGCCTGGTTCAGGGATGAGATATTAGGCAGTATCCTGCACTATCGGATGATGGAGCGTCTGCCCGTCTTTTTTACGTCCAACTATACGCTGAACGAACTTGAAAAAGTGTTGATGACAAGCAGCCGCGGCGATGTGGAACAAGTGAAAGCCAAGCGGATTACCGAACGGATCAAACAGCTGAGTGAAACGGTTTATGTCGGCGGTCAGAACAGACGTTCATAAATCTTTGCGAACAGGAAGGTCAGTGACATGATTTACCTATCCCTCTCATAAATATAACAAAGAAAAGACGAGCCGGTCTTGATGATATTTTCTATGCTTCCGGGAAGCATTGATGATAGACATAGGATGGAAAGTCGGGATGAGGGGGGAATTCTGGTGTTTGACTTATCTTTTTCCAAGCGTCTGGAAGCCGAAACGTTTTATAATGCCATCGTTTCCGAGCAGAAGCTGTGGGTTTATGAGGAGAACGGGAAACATTTTTCTGTCACATTGATGCATGCTTCCTCAAGGGAGTCGGCCTATGTGGATGTCGTGCGTGCGCTGCATCATGTTGTCAGGAAAAGGAAAATTCCTGCCTGGATGGAAGGGGTCCTCCGGTTCTCCTATCATTTCGAGGATGCCGATGAAATTCAGCGCATTCTTGAGATTGAGCAGGACTTTGACTCCCATCCTCCTGCGGGTCTGCGGCTTCCGCCTATTCACCACTACATCAAGTCCTATATACAGGAGTACGTGCATGTAAGGGATACCGTCCTGTTTGATGACTTGAGTGCCGGCTGTCTGGCACATGTCCACAGGTGCCTGACGGATTACACAGGCAAGGTCATTGATGAGTATAAGCAGGAGGAATCGTATCAGCTGCTGGTCGATTCGTGGCGTCACCGTGTTCATCATCAGGATACGGGGGTGCAGCTTCTTCATATTCTCGATGACCGTGGACTGACTTACTTCCATGATGAAGGCAATCCGCTGAGTGATTCGGAGACGCGTCTCTACCAAAAGCAGTACCCGGATGAAGCCGTGTCTGATCTTCCTCTTGAATGGCCGGTCACGCCGGCGCTCGTCCATGCTCCAGAGGAAATCATTATTTACTCCGATCAGGCGGAGAATTCCAATTTGGAACTGCTGATGAATATCTTTGAGGAAAAGGCTGTCTGGAAGCCCAAATCGCAATTTCCTTTTTAAAGCCCTTGATTTCCTTTTCGCAAATGGATATAATACGTACATATTAAATCAATGGCTTTGATAAGGATACGAACGGAAAGTGGCGTATGATCAGAGAGGGGAGTCATCGGCTGGAAGCTCCTTCTTAACGGCTTATCGTTTACCACCTTGGAGCCCTGTCTGTGAAATGATTCAGAGTAATGGACAGCGACTGATCCGCGTTAAGGATAATGAAGCCGCAGCCTTGCGAGGATGCGGGAACCTGGGTGGAACCACGAGAGACAACGCTCGTCCCTTAGCACTATGCTGAGGGATGGGCGTTTTTTTATATTTATTTAGAAAAGGAGTGTTACACATGGCGGATGCGATTCAAATCAAGTTCCCAGACGGAAACATCAAGGAGTTTGAGAGAGGGACTACAGGTGAAGACATCGCTAAATCGATTTCTTCAGGCTTGAAAAAGCAGGCCCTGGCCGTAAAGCTGGACGGCGAACCCTACGACCTGCGACGTCCGATTGAACAGGATGGGGAAATTGAGATTCTTACCTATAAAAATCCAGAAGGCTTGGAAGTGGTGCGCCACTCTACAGCCCACCTGATGGCACAGGCCGTTAAACGCCTTTATGGAAACGTCAAACTTGGCGTTGGTCCGGTCATTGAGAATGGGTTTTATTATGATATCGATATGGAGGAATCCCTGACACCGGAAGATCTTCCGAAGATCGAAAAGGAAATGCAGAAGATTGTAGATGAAAACCACGAAATCGAACGCATAGAGCTTTCAAGAGAGGAAGCGATCGAAAAGTATAAGGAAATCGGCGATGAGCTGAAGCTTGAACTGATCGAAGCTATCCCTGAAGGCGAACAGGTGACGATTTATCAGCAGGGGGAATTCTTTGATCTCTGCCGCGGCGTTCACGTTCCACAGACAAGTAAAATCAAGGTTTTCAAGCTGTTGAGCATTTCCGGTGCCTACTGGAGAGGGGACAGCGACAACCAAATGCTTCAACGTATTTACGGAACGGCCTTTGAGAAAAAAGCCCATCTGGATGAATACCTGCAGATGCTTGAAGAAGCGAAGGAACGCGATCACCGTAAGCTCGGTAAGGAACTGGAGATCTTTACGATCAATCAGAAGGTCGGTCAGGGACTTCCAATGTGGCTGCCAAAAGGCTCGACCATTCGTCGCACGATTGAGCGTTACATTGTAGATACAGAAGAGCGCCTGGGATATGATCACGTGTATACACCTGTTCTGGGAAGTGTTGACCTGTACAAAACAAGCGGACACTGGGATCACTATCAGGATGATATGTTCCCGACAATGGAAATGGACAACGAAGACCTTGTTCTTCGACCGATGAACTGCCCGCACCATATGATGGTTTATAAAAATCAGATGCACAGCTACCGGAACCTGCCTGTCCGTATTGCTGAGCTGGGTACGATGCACCGTTATGAAATGTCCGGAGCTCTTGCCGGCCTGCAGCGTGTGCGTGCCATGACATTGAATGATGCGCATATTTTTGCCCGCCCGGATCAGCTGAAAGATGAATTCAAGCGTGTAGTCCGTCTCGTTCAGGAAGTCTACCGTGATTTCGGTATCAACGATTACTACTTCCGTCTGTCCTACCGTGACCCGGAGGATAAGGAGAAGTACATCGACAATGATGCGATGTGGGATAAAGCGCAGGGGATGCTGAAAGAAACGATGGAAGACATGAAACTGGAGTATGTGGAAGCCGAAGGGGAAGCTGCTTTCTACGGTCCGAAACTGGATGTTCAAGTGAAAACAGCGCTTGGTAAGGACGAAACGCTTTCGACGGTCCAGCTGGACTTCCACCTTCCGGAACGCTTTGATCTGACATATGTCGGGGAGGATGGAGCCGATCACCGTCCGGTCGTTATTCACCGTGGTGTCGTGTCGACGATGGAACGTTTTGTTGCCTTCCTTATTGAAGAATACAAAGGCGTCTTCCCGACATGGCTGGCCCCTGTCCAGGCGAAAATCATTCCTGTATCTGCCGACGTCCATCTGGATTATGCGAAAAAACTGGAAGATGAACTTCGGGAAGCCGGTGTGCGTGTCGAAGTGGATGAGCGGAATGAAAAGATCGGCTATAAAATCCGTGAAGCACAAATGCAGAAAATCCCGTTCCAGCTTGTCGTTGGAGATAAGGAAATCGAAGACCATGCGGTAAACGTCCGCCGATACGGAGAACAGGACTCTGCTACAAAATCTGTAGACACATTCAAGTCTGAAATCAAAAATGAAATTGAGCAGAAGCTTCTGAGAAAGTAATCCGATGAAGCGGAGACGTTTTTGTAAACCCATACCAAGGTGAGTTTTCATCCTGGTATGGGTTTTTATCATTTTATCTCGCTTTGTTTTCACGCTGGTTATCCACGGGCAGAGGCCGCTTCTTTCTTCTCCAGGTATTGGTTTGCAGGAAAGGGATTGATTTTTATCTTGATTTCGATTATCCTTGATTAGGTAGTCAGATAAACAACATTTGATTGTTGACATGCATCATCAGGCATGCTATTATTGTTTAGGTAACTGAATGAACGGATCTAGAGACAAGTAGGAGCACCCGCTTCTCACCTGATCGACGCTGATAAAGCAGTTGGCAGGTCACTAATTCCTTAAATGTTAGGATACGTGTGGGTGCAGAATATGTACCGACACTTTTTTTATTTTCAGCAGGAATCTTGTCGATGACAGATCTCATATAAGTTTTCTAAAACTATTTGGAGGTGGCTCGATATTAGCAAGGATAACATGAACGTTAATGAAAAAATCCGTGCCCGTGAAGTCCGTCTGATCGACGTGAATGGTGAGCAGCTTGGAGTTAAATCCCGTAACGAAGCGCTTGATATTGCAGCAAACGCAAATCTTGATCTTGTTATGGTGGCCCCAAATGCGAAGCCTCCGGTTTGCCGAGTGATGGACTACGGAAAATATCGTTTCGAGCAGCAGAAGAAAGAAAAAGAAGCTCGTAAGAAACAAACCGTCATCAAAGTGAAGGAAGTGCGTCTCAGTCCAGGGATTGAAGACCACGACTTCAACACAAAACTTCGTAACGCACGCAAGTTCTTGTCTAAAGGTGACAAAGTGAAAGCATCTGTCCGTTTCCGCGGACGTGCCATCACACACAAAGAACTAGGGCAGAAAGTACTCGAACGCCTGGCTGAAGAGTGCAAAGATGTCGCCCAAGTTGAGACCAAGCCTAAAATGGAAGGTCGCAGCATGTTCTTAATGCTTGCTCCTCTCGGTGAGAAGTAAGACAAAGTATCAAGTTTAAAGGAGGAAATTCACATGCCAAAAATGAAGACCCATAAAGGTTCTCAAAAACGCTTCAAAAAAACTGGGACAGGTAAAGTGAAACGTTCCCACGCTTTCACAAGCCACTTGTTCGCGAACAAATCAACTAAGCAAAAGCGTAAGCTTCGTAAAGAGGCACTGGTTTCTGCAGGAGACTACCGCCGTATCAAGCATATGCTTCCGAAAGACTAATAAAGACTGATTTAATTAGGAGGGATTACCATGCCACGAGTAAAAGGTGGAACAGTGACACGTCAACGTCGTAACCGTGTCCTTAAACTAGCAAAAGGTTATTATGGTTCAAAACATGCACTATTTAAAACTGCTAAACAGCAGGTAATGAAATCAGGACAGTACGCTTACCGCGACCGTCGTCAGAAAAAGCGCGATTTCCGTAAGCTTTGGATCGCTCGTATCAACGCTGCAGCGCGTTTGAACGACATTTCCTACAGCCGTCTTATGCACGGTCTTAAACTTGCGGGTATCGAAGTGAACCGTAAGATGCTTGCTGACCTTGCTGTCAACGACGCCCAAGGTTTCGCAAGTCTTGCAGAGCAAGCAAAATCTGCTCTTAAGTAATTTTATGAGAAAGAGCCATTTCCGTCCGGTTGGAAATGGCTCTTTTTTTATACCCTGTTCGAATACATAAGGGGAGCGTGAAGGTGATGATGTATGCAGGATTGTATTACTTCGGAGTGAATATCTGGCTGTTTATCCTGATGGGGGTGGACAAAAAGAGGGCTGGAGAACAGAAGTGGAGAGTGCCTGAAAAGCAGTTATGGATGGCAGCTTTGCTGGGAGGCGCATTAGGAGGAGTACTCGGGATGAAGGTGTTTCGTCATAAGACGAAGCATAAATCGTTTGCCGTCGGTTTCCCATTCCTCATAGCCGCGCATCTCGTGTTGACCGGGTATTTGTACGTGCGGTTCTATACCTGAGTATCCTGTCATAAGATGTAGGCAGGGAGGGGATTGACGTGGGCGGGACAACGACAGCAGTGCTGGCATGGTTGGAACATCAGGAAGCCTGGGCGCCGCTCTTGTTTATCGGAATTCATCTGCTTCGGCCTTTTTTGTTTCTCCCGGTCATGCTTGTCTGCATAACCGGAGGCGTGTTGTTCGGACCGATTGCGGGTACCGCGTACTCGGTGATTGGAACGATGATATCCAGCCTGTTGTTTTACCGGACGATCCGTATGGTGCCTTGGGTGATGAAAAGGATGGCGGGAATCAAGGAACGATGGATGAAAAAACAGGCATCCCTGTCCGTCAAGCAGGTAGCTGTGCTGCGTCTTGTTCCTTTTATTCACTTTCACCTGTTGTCGTATTGTCTTATTGAGAGCAGCGCAGATTTTAAGGATTATGCGAAATCATCTTTATTTGCTAATTTTCCGCTTGCCTTTATTTACACCTCTGTCGGTCAGTGGGTCACGCTTTTTTCGCTGCCGATGATGGTCGCTTTTTCAGGCGCGCTTGTTGGTGTAAGTTTCATGATCCGGAAGAAAAGTGAAGTGTTTCTATGGAACGATTTCTTCCAGACGAATCCATAAAAGAACAACCCTCTGCAGCAAAGGGCAGAGGGTTGTTTTAATGGAAGTCATCGTTATTTTTCAAGGGATGGATAATCAGCCGGTTGATCGGGTACTTCCATTCGATGGAAGCATGCGGATAACGGAGGAGGATTTCTTGTTCCATAAAGTATATATCCTCCCGTTCGAGCCCTTGAAGCTTGTTCGGGTCGTGGGCGCTTACATTGATCGTAACGACCTCAAAGGCATCTTCGGTTGTCCCTAAATATTTTTCCCCTTCAAACACATGACCTTTCAAAGTCATCAGGAAATTCTCTTTCGTATCTTCCTGGTTATCATGAAAGTAAAATTCTTTTTTATCCCGGGCAAGATCCAGCTTTCTCCTTGGATTGACGATGAATTTATAAGCGGTGTACATAATAAAGGCTATCGCCAGAAGCAGCAGCAGTCTGAACAAAAGGATGATCATGAACATCGGACTCCTTCCTTGAAGGTACGTGCCTCCTATACGTATCAGCATGTCTTTTTGTTTCAGAAAATGATACATTATTATCGATGATTTTTTTAGGAGGGACAACCAATGTTTTGGGAATCGTTATATCAGATGCAGGAAAAACTGGATCATTATATTGAACAGCAGCACAATTTGGAGAAAAGCGCTTATGTCGAATCCAAAATCCTGGCCTTATTTGTAGAGCTTGGGGAGCTGGCGAATGAAACACGCTGCTTTAAATTTTGGAGTACGAAAGGGCCGAGCGATCCATCGGTCATTCAGGAAGAGTATGTAGATGGGGTTCATTTCCTGTTGTCCCTTGGTTTGGATCTGGGCTTCCGCTATACCAGCCAGGAAGAAGAGGACCGTTCTGTGACAGAGACGGAAGCATTTTTGGACGTATACAGCAGTGTGGAGACGTTTCGTCATGAACAGACGAAGGGAAACTACGAAAAGCTGTTTCGTGCCTACGTATCCTTAGGGCGGACCATCGGAATTACGGCAGAGGAACTGAAAGAAGCGTATATAAATAAAAATGAAGTGAATTTTAAAAGACAGGACCAGGGCTATTGATCACAAAATGGCAGAATTTTTGTGAAATCGCTTCAAAAGGTTTATAATAACAATGGATAGAAAAAGGAGGATTTGAATACATATGGCTAAAAAAGATGAAACACTGCAGATGTTGAAAGATCTGACGGACGCGAAAGGTGTACCGGGAAACGAAAGGGAAGCCCGTGACGTCATGAAGCAGTACATCACTCCCTATGCGGATGAAGTCTTCACAGATAATCTTGGAAGTCTGATTGCGAAGAAAGTAGGAAATAAAAAGGGCCCGAGTGTTATGGTTGCCGGTCACCTCGATGAGGTAGGATTCATGGTTACCCGCATTGATGATCATGGCTATATTTACTTCCAGACCGTGGGAGGATGGTGGAGTCAGGTTATGCTCGCCCAGCGTGTCACGATCATGACACGCAATGGTGACCTCACCGGTGTGATCGGATCGAAACCACCGCACATCCTGCCTGCGGAGCAGCGTAAGAAGGCTGTGGAAATCAAGGATATGTTCATCGATATCGGCGCTTCCAGCCGTGAAGAGGCAATGGAATTCGGTGTGAAGCCGGGAGATTCTGTCGTTCCATATTTTGAATTCACACAGATGAAAAATGAAAAAATGCTGCTGGCTAAAGCATGGGATAACCGCATCGGCTGTGCCATTGCGATTGAAGTGCTGAAGCAGTTGAAAGGTGAAAAACACCCGAATACGGTTTACGGTGTCGGAACGGTTCAGGAAGAGGTCGGTCTCCGCGGTGCCCGCACATCCGCCAACCTGATCAACCCGGATATTGCTTTTGGTGTCGATGTCGGTATTGCCGGGGATACTCCGGGTGTATCGGACAAAGACGCTTCCAGTAAAATGGGAGACGGCCCGCAGATCATCCTGTACGATGCCTCTATGATTTCCCATAAAGGACTTCGTGATTTTGTTACGGATACAGCGGATGCGAACGACATTCCTTATCAGTTTGATTCCCTTGCCGGGGGTGGAACGGACTCGGGTGCCATCCACTTAAGCCATGACGGGGTTCCAGCTCTTTCTATTACGATTGCTACGCGTTATATTCACTCTCATGCGGCTATGCTTCACCGTGATGATTTTGAAAATGCGGTCCGCTTAATTGTAGAAGTTATTAAAGGCCTGGATGCGGATACAGTCAAAGAAATTACCTTCCAGTAATACTAAAAAGCCAGCCGTAAAGGGCTGGCTTTTTTCGTGCTTATTTCTGTTTTAAGCCTTGTTCTAATGTATCAAGAATTTCCTGGCGTTCTTGTTCATCGGATTCTTTCCACAGCATTTCAAAGAATACGCCAAGCCCGGGAAGCATTTTTTCCTCACCCTTCTGCAGGGCATCATCAATAGTGGCTTCAAGCTGTTCGGCATTATGATTGCTGACATTGGACAGAATCGCTGCGCGCAGATTTAAATTCATCGTCAAGTCCTCCTTTGTAATAGGATTCGAAAATTATTCATGATTAGTTTGACCAACCGTGGTGCGGCTATGTATGATGAATGAGAAATAAACAGGAAAAGAGGGACGATAATGCTCACTTCCTTACAAAATGCAAAAGTGAAGGATTGGAAGAAACTACATAAACGAAAGTATAGAAATCAAACAGGTACGTTTCTTGTAGAAGGGTTTCATCTGTTTGAAGAGGTGATGAAAAGCGGCTGGACCGTTAAAGAATTGATCGTCCGCGAAGAAACGGACATTGAACTTCCGGATGATATTCCTTATACGATTGTCAGCCGTGATGTTTTTGCGGCTGTTGCTGAAACCGAAACGCCTCAAGGAATTGCAGCGGTTGTCGCTAAAGAAGATTATACTTTTACGCCGGGAAGTCTTACTTTGATGCTGGATGCTGTCCAGGATCCGGGAAATATCGGGACACTGATCCGTACAGCAGATGCTGCCGGTTTCGACCAGGTCATTGTCGGTACGGGTTCTGTGGATATTTTTAATGATAAAGTGATCCGTGCTTCTCAAGGATCTCTGTTTCATTTACCGGTCTTAACAGGAGACCTCGGCGCTTACGTGCACGAATTGAAGGATCGGGGTGTGGAAATCTGGGCCTCTGCGCTGGAGAACGCCGTCTCATATAAAGAGCTGGCGGTTCCTGAGAAAGTTGCTTTAGTGGTTGGAAATGAAGGCAGCGGCATCTCTCAAGAACTTGTCGAGGCGGCAGATCAGCATGTGTATATCCCGATATATGGACAGGCGGAGTCGTTGAATGCTGCCATTGCGGGTGCTGTTCTTATGTATCATTTGAAAAGCTGAGGTTGCATCCAGCAGCAACTTTGACTATAATAAATGCAGTTCTAATAATTACATCGATCAATAGCTGAGATAGAGCAAAGTAAATGAATGGGAATCGTTTCAGGGAGGAAGCACCATAGACTGGGAGTGCTGCCATCGTGACATTCGTTGAAATTTCACTCTGGAGCTGGCCGTTTCGGCCCGGATGAACGTCCGTTATTTCATACAAGTGGGCACCACAGGTGTCAACAAGGGTGGTACCGCGAAACAAACCATACAAGTCTCGTCCCTTTTTACAGGGAGGGGGCTTTTTTTATTTTCATTAAAGGAGGAATTACTGATGAAGGAACGTTTAGAGCAGCTGAAACAGGAAGCGTTGCAGAAGGTGGAGAACGCTGATTCCATTCAAGGGTTGAAAGACATTCGTGTCGAGTATCTAGGGAAGAAAGGACCGATCACGGAAGTACTCCGCGGCATGGGCAAATTATCGAAGGAAGAGCGCCCGGTCATCGGACAGCTCGCCAATGACGTGCGTGAGAGCATTGCAGAAGCGATCGAAGCGAAACAGACAGGTCTTGAGGACGAGGCGCTTGAGAAACAGCTGGAAGAGGAAAGCATTGATGTAACCCTTCCTGCCCGTCCGGTTCACGTAGGCGGTCCGCACCTGTTGACGAGCATTGTAGAAGAAATTGAGGATTTATTCATCGGTATGGGCTTTGAAATCAAGGAAGGACCAGAGGTAGAAACCGATTATTACAACTTCGAGGCGTTGAATCTGCCGAAAGGCCACCCGGCCCGTGATATGCAGGATTCCTTCTATGTTACAGAAGAGTTGTTGATGCGTACCCATACCTCGCCTGTACAAGCAAGAACGATGGGGACAAGAAACGGTGCTGAACCTGTGAAAATGATCTGTCCTGGTAAAGTGTACCGCCGTGACACCGATGATGCCACGCACTCCCACCAGTTCACCCAGATTGAAGGTCTGCTTGTAGATAAGCATGTCCGCATGAGTGATCTGAAAGGCGTACTGAATGCATTTGCGAAGCAGATGTTCGGAGCGGAACGTGAAATCCGCCTTCGTCCAAGTTTCTTCCCGTTCACAGAACCATCGGTTGAGATGGATATTTCCTGTAAAGTGTGCGGTGGTAAAGGCTGTTCCGTCTGTAAGGGAACGGGCTGGATTGAAATTCTCGGCGGGGGCATGGTCCACCCGAACGTATTGGAAATGGCCGGCTACGATTCCAGCGAATACTCCGGCTTTGCTTTCGGAATGGGACCTGAACGGATCGCCATGCTGAAATACGGGGTCGACGATATCCGTCACTTCTATACCAACGATATCCGGTTCTTGGAACAGTATCATAAAGCTTAAGGGAGGAATGGAAAAATGCTTGTATCTTTAAACTGGTTGAACGAATACATTGATGTCAGCGCCTACTCTCCGGAGGACCTGGCTGAAATCATTACAAAAACGGGGATTGAAGTAGAAAGCGTAGAGCCTGCAGCAGAGGGCGTCACGGGGGTCGTGGTTGGACAAGTGACATCCTGTGTGCAGCATCCGAATGCGGATAAACTGAATCTCTGTCAGGTTGACGTTGGTGAAGAAATGCTTCAGATCGTATGTGGCGCGCCAAACGTGGCCGAAGGTCAGAAAGTCGCAGTCGCTGTACCGGGAGCTGTCCTTCCGGGGAACTTCAAAATTAAGAAAACGAAGCTCCGCGGGGAAGCCTCCAACGGGATGATCTGTTCCCTTCAAGAGCTTGGTGTGGATGAAAAGGATGTACCTAAGGAATATGCAGAAGGGATATTCGTATTCCCGGAGGATACAGAAATCGGTGCCGACGCTGTCTCTGAACTGAACCTTGATGATTTGATCATTGAGCTTGGACTGACTCCGAACCGTTCGGATGCGATGAGTATGGCGGGAGTGGCTTATGAAGTGGCTGCTGCGATTGACGGCGCCTACACACTGGCTGAAGAAAAAGTTGAAACCATTGATGAGAAAGCATCTGATCTGCTTACGGTTGAAGTAGACGACCCAGAGGCCAATCCTTATTACGGCGCTTTCGTCATCAAGGATGTTCAGGTCGGCCCATCACCGTTATGGATGCGCAACCGTCTGACAGCTGCTGGAATCCGTCCGATTAATAATGTTGTGGATATTACCAACTACGTGTTAATGGAGTACGGCCAGCCCCTTCACGCATTTGACTATGACCGCTTCGGTTCTCAAACCATCCGCACACGTCGAGCGGAAGATGGGGAGAAAATCGTCACATTGGATGACCAGGAGCGCACATTGAACAGCCGTCACCTGGTCATAACGAATGGGGAAAAACCGCATGCGATCGCCGGTGTGATGGGCGGAGCGGAATCGGAAGTCCAGGAAGACACGACAACGATCATCCTGGAAGCCGCGTATTTTGCCCCTTCTGTCGTTCGTGAAGCTTCCAAGGACCACGGGCTGCGCAGTGAATCAAGCTCACGTTTTGAAAAAGGGGTGGACCCTAACCGCGTAGAACGCGCCGGAAAGCGTGCCTGTGAGCTTCTTCAAAAGTATGCCGGAGGCCGTGTGCTGGAAGGGAATGCTTCCTTCGACAAGCTGGACCGTTCCGAAAAGCAGGTAACCGTCCATACGAGTGTGATCAACGACCGGCTCGGTACCGAGATTTCCAACGAGGAAATGGCTGATATTTTCCGTCGTCTGCAGTTTGTATACAACCAGGACGGCGGGCAGTTTGATGTAACGATTCCAACCCGCCGCGGCGATATCACCATTTTTGAAGATATCCTTGAGGAAGTTGCCCGTATCTACGGCTATGATAATCTGCCATTCACCCTTCCGGAAGGAGAATCACAGGCAGGCGGACTCACTGTGAATCAACAGTTGAAACGCCGCGTGAAAGCATACTTCGAAGGTGCGGGTCTTCACGAAACCATTACGTACTCCCTGACACATAAAGATAAAGCCGTTATGCTCGTCAGTCCGGAAGTAGAGGAAGCAGCCGAGAGCCCTGTAGGTCTGGCTATGCCGATGAGTGAGGATCACGCCTATCTAAGGTTGAGCATCCTGCCTGAATTGCTGGAATCCCTATCTTATAACGTTGCCCGTCGACAAGAGAACCTGGCCTATTATGAAGTAGGTACGGTATTCATCAGTGATGAGCAGGAAGTGACGAAACAGCCGTCCGAAATGCTGCGTGCCTCAGGAGCCCTTACCGGCGACTGGACATCTCATTTGTGGCAGCAGGAGAAAAAAGCGGTCGACTTCTTTGTCGTCAAAGGCATTGTCGAAGGTCTTGGAGATCAGCTCGGCCTTTCCTTCACTTACGAAAAGGCGAAACTGCCATCCATGCACCCGGGCCGTACAGCTGTCATCCGTCATGAAGGCCGTATCGCAGGCTTTGCTGGTCAGGTACATCCGAAGCTGCAGAAAGAATTCGGCTTGAAAGAAACTTACGTGTTCGATCTAAACCTTGAAGCCTTGTTCCAGTCTTATGAAAAAGAAGAGACGTTCCGTGTCATTCCGAGACATCCTTCTGTTTCAAGGGATATCGCGCTGGTCGTGGACGAGGATGTATCAGCAGGTGCGATTGAAGCGACGATTTCTGAAGCAGGTGCGCCGCTTGTGAAAGATGTTCAAGTGTTCGACGTCTATCAGGGAGAGCATCTGGAAGCTGGCAAGAAGTCCCTTGCCTTCCGTCTGCTTTATCTTGATCCTGTTCGTACTCTGAAAGACCAGGAAGTAGAAGAAGCCCATGAGCAAATCTTAGCTGCTGTTAAAGACAAGCACGAAGCAGAACTTCGCGGGTAATGCAAAACCCCCGCCGGGATGCCCCGGCGGGGGTTTTCTCTGTCATTTCACAAATTTCTTCGCTTTATCGGTGTTGGCAAAGTGGACTTTCGCCAGTTCATCGAGCTTGTCTTCTCCGTATGCTTTAATGACGGCGGCAGCGGCCTTATCCACTTTCCCTGAAGCGCCCTTTGGAATCGGCAGCCCCGTATCGAATTCAAGCGTGTCCATCGCTTTGACGAAAGCTGACCGGGCAATGATCGATCCAGCTGCAACGGCAATGGAATAGCTTTCCGCTTTCGTCATGAAGTAGACGTTTTCCTGAAGCTGCTGTTTTTCAGACCGCAGATGCTTTTGGTAGACATCCGGCTGGGAAAACTGGTCAATCAAAATTCCTTCCGGCTTTTCGGGGGCGATTTTTTCCAGAAGCCGGTTGATGGCCTGGTGGTGAAGGATCGTTTTCATTTTCCCCTGGCTCCATCCTTTTTTCTGCAGCTGGTTGTATTTTTTATTAGGCAGACGCAGCAGACTGTATGGGATTTTTAAGGCAGCCAGGTCCTTGGCCAGGTCGGTAATCTGTGCATCTGACAGATTTTTGGAGTCCTTAACACCGATGGCCTTCAATTGTGGAATCTGCTCCGCTGTTACATAAGCGGCAGCGACAGTGATGGGGCCGAAGTAGTCACCGGTTCCTGCTTCATCTGACCCGATATGAGAGCTGGTGAATAAGCTTTCTGACGGATGATAGCGGTGGTGGGAGGAACTCTTTTTCTTCTGACCGGATGCAGAAGATCCGGTCCCCCATTTGTCGGCTTCTTCTTCAGGATTTTTTCCTTGGAAGAGGACTTTCCCGGAGCGGTAGGCGGTAATGGTGCAGGCCGTTGTTTTTGCAGCAAATAATGCACTGGAAGGGACATTCGGCTTGCTCTGGGATGCGTAATAGGTTTTCATTTTCTCTAAGGTTGAGGTGGGCAGTGTTAAGACAACTTGAGGCATAATTCGTTCCTTTCTTTCGTACCAAAATAATAACCACAGTATAGCAGAACGGCGTAAAAATGAGAACATTTGCGAAAAACATCCATATTGGTTTCCCTAAGGAGAATAGTCATGTTAATATTAAGTTTAGGATTGAGAGAAACTAGGGGGTATGAATGTGTCGCAGTCAGACCAAGAGAAAAAAAGAATCACCGTGGAGATCAATAAACGATCTTACACGATAGTTGGTCATGAAGAGCCTCATCATATCCGTATGGTATCGAGTCTGGTGGATCAAAAAATGCGCGAAATCCATGAAGCGAACCCTAGTCTGGATACTTCCATGCTCGCTGTATTGACCGCTGTAAATACAATGAATGAATACATTAAATTAAAAGACGAATGTGCGGAACTTATGAATTATATTGAAAAGCTGGAGAAAGAGGACGACAGAAAAAATGATTGATTTACTGCTATTGTTTCTTATGTTTATCGGAATACTTACCGGGTTGAAGAGAGGTTTCATCCTTCAGCTCTTTCATTTAATCGGATTTATCGTTGCCTTTGTGGCAGCTGTCATCTATTATGACGATCTCTCCCCGAAGCTGACCCTGTGGGTTCCCTACCCCGAACTGCCGGCAGACGCCTCGTGGGCTGTATTTCTGGATAACCTCCCGCTTGAACAGGCTTTTTATAACGCAGTGGCTTTTGCCATCCTGTTTTTCGGAGCGAAGATTGTGCTTCATATTATAGCCTCCATGCTGGATTTCGTATCGGAGCTGCCGATTTTGAATTCATTGAATACCCTGCTGGGTGGCATACTGGGCTTCGTCGAAAACTATGTCATTCTATTTGTCGTGTTGTACATAGCCGCGCTGGTACCTGTAGCCGGGGTGCAGAGTGCGTTGGACGGGTCCCTGTTAGCCCAGCTGATCATTGAACATACGCCGGTGCTTTCCAATGAATTGGAAAATCTGTGGATTGAACACGTAGCGGGCTGAGCAGGTACGATTTTGGAATGAAGGTTGAGCCGCTGTGATAGTAATCATGGCGGTTTTTTCATGAGCATCTGCATCACTCATATAAAAAGGAGACGATGAACAATGGCTGTCGATAAGAAACAGGTCATTAAATTGCTGGAACAAATCGCTGTTTATTTGGAATTGAAAGGCGAAAATCCATTTAAAATATCCGCCTACCGGAAAGCGGCCCAGGCGTTGGAGCGGGATGACCGCTCCCTGAGTGAGATGGATGATTTTACAAAGATGAATGGGATCGGGAAAGGAACGGCGGCGGTCATCGACGAATATATCGCCAACGAAGAATCAGATACGCTGAAGCAGCTGCAGGCAGAAGTGCCTGAAGGACTCGTTCCTCTTCTGGACCTGCCGGGACTGGGCGGCAAAAAGCTGGCCAAGCTCTACCAAAAGCTTGAAGTGACGGACGCAGAAACGCTGAAGGAAGCACTGGAGTCCGGCAGGGTGGAGGAACTGGAAGGTTTCGGTAAAAAGTCTGCCGAAAAAATGCTGAAAGCTCTTGAAGAGGCAAATTCCCGCCCGGAGCGTCTGCCGATTGCCATCATGCTGCCGCTGGCAGAAAAGGTGGAAGCTTACTTGGAGCAGGCGGAGACGTTTGAGCGCTTTTCCCGCGCAGGAAGTCTGCGGAGAATGAGAGAAACGATCAAGGATCTTGATTTTATTATTGCGTCGGAGAATCCGGCAGCAACAAGAGATGAGCTTCTGGCTTATCCAGACGTGAAAGAAGTCGTCGCTTCCGGGGAAACAAAGGTTTCCATCGTTGTCCATGAGGGCTATGACATCGGCATTGACTTCCGTATTGTGGCGCCTCATGAATTTGCGACCACCCTTCATCATTTTACCGGATCCAAAGACCATAACGTGGCCATGAGACAGCTGGCGAAAGAGCAGGATGAAAAAATCAGCGAGTACGGAATTGAAGACATCCATACGGGTGAAGTGAAAACCTTTGAATCCGAGGAAGACTTATTTAAGCATTTTGACCTCCATTTCATTCCTCCGGAGGTCCGTGAGAATTATGGAGAGGTTGAAAAATTTAAGGAAAAGATCCAATTTGTCGATCTTCCTGATATACGCTCCGATCTTCATATGCACTCGACGTGGAGTGACGGCGCCCAGTCCATTAAGGAAATGGCGGAAAGAGCGAAGGAAAAAGGGTATGACTACATCGTCATTACCGACCACTCCAAGTATTTGAGAGTGGCAAACGGTTTGAATGAAAAACGATTGCGCGAGCAGCGGAAAGAAATTGAAGAAATCAATGAAACGATGGAAGATTTTCATATATTTGCAGGCATAGAGATGGACATCCTCCCAGACGGAAGCCTCGACTTTGAGGATGACTTTCTTCAAGAGATGGACTTCGTAATCGCATCGATCCACTCAAGCTTCCAACAATCCGAGGAGCAGATTATGGAACGATTGATGAATGCCCTTGAGAACCCGCATGTGCATATGATTGCCCACCCTACGGGACGTTTGATTGGACGCCGTGAAGGCTACGCGGTAAATCTGGAACAGTTGATTGAAGGAGCGGCACGCACAGGTACCATTCTTGAGCTGAACGCCAACCCCAACCGTCTTGATTTGAACTGGGAGTGGCTCATGAAGGCCCAGGAAGCTGGTGTGAATTTCGCCATCAACACGGATGCTCACAGCTACGCTATGCTGGAGCACATGAGAATCGGGGTCGGCACGGCCCGTAAAGGCTGGTTAAGAAAAGAAACGGTCGTGAACACATGGACGAAAGAGCGGTTCATGGACCAATGTAAGATTCGTAAGTAGGAATAAAAGGAGTCGGTCAGGCATGAATCAAAGAATCCTTCATGTACTTGAATATAAAAAGATTATTGAACAGCTGAACGAGCAGGCAGCCTCTTCTTTGGGAAAAGAGAAAACAGCAGCACTCAAGCCGTCATCAGAACTTGATGAAGTCATCCAGCTGCAGAAAGAAACAGATGAAGCCGGGCAGGTCCTCCGTTTAAAAGGGCATGTGCCTCTTGGTGGGATTTTTGATATTAAGCCGAGCATCAAGCGCACGACCATCGGCGGAACACTGAGCCCGCTGGAGTGTCTGGATATAGCGAGCACCATTTACGGCGGCCGTCAGCTGAAGCGTTTCATAGATGATATGGAAGATCCGGAAATGCCGATTCTGAGAGAACTGGCCGCCAGTCTTGTTCCATTAAAAGAACTGGAGCAGGAAATCAGGAACTGCATCGACGAGCATGGAACAGTGATGGATGGGGCTTCTGAAAAACTCCGCACCATCCGCTCCAGCATCCGTACGTATGAGAGCCGGGTGAGGGACAAAATGGATTCCTTTACAAAATCAAAATCCAAAATGCTCTCAGACTCCATTGTGACCATCCGTAACGAACGTTACGTCCTCCCGGTCAAACAAGAGTACCGTGGCTCAATTGGAGGGATTGTCCATGATCAGTCTTCTTCAGGAGCCACCTTGTTTATCGAACCTCAATCCGTCGTGGATTTGAACAATAACCTGCAGGAAGCTCGCGTGAAGGAAAGAAATGAGATTGAAAAGATTCTCAAAGAACTATCTGAATCGATTGCGGAGGAACACGCGGTCCTGTCGTACAATGTACAGATTCTTGGACAGATCGACTTCATGTTTGCCAGAGCCAAACTCGGACAGCAGATGAAAGCCTCCATGCCTGCCATGAATAATGAAGGCCGTATTAAGATGAAACAGGCGAGACACCCCTTGATTGACGGTGAGGAAGTAGTCCCGAACGATATCGAGATCGGAGAGGATTACACATCCATTGTCATCACCGGTCCGAACACCGGGGGTAAAACCGTCACCCTGAAGCTGGTAGGCTTATGTACGCTTATGGCTCAGTCCGGCCTGCAGGTCCCCGCGCTTGATGGATGTGAGCTTGCGGTATTCAAAGAAGTTTATGCGGATATAGGGGATGAGCAGTCCATCGAACAGAGCTTATCTACGTTCTCTTCCCATATGACCAATATCGTGGATATTTTAGATAAGGTCGACCATCAATCCCTCGTCTTATTCGATGAGTTGGGAGCAGGAACAGACCCGCAGGAGGGGGCTGCTCTTGCGATGTCAATCCTGGATGAGGTCGTTCAACGGGATGCCCGCGTCATCGCAACGACTCACTATCCTGAGCTGAAAGCCTACGGATATAACCGGGACGGGGTCATTAATGCGTCTGTGGAGTTTGATATCCAGACATTGAAGCCGACATACCGGCTGTTGATCGGCGTCCCGGGACGCAGTAACGCTTTTGAGATATCCAGACGTCTTGGTCTGAAGGAAAACGTGATTGAATCTGCGAAAAGCCATATCGGTGTCGATTCACAGAGTGTGGAAAATATGATTGCCTCTCTCGAAGAATCTAAACGTGAAGCCGAACGCGATTATGAAGAAGCCGAAGAGATGCTCGCCGAGGCAGAGAAGCTGAAGCGTGAACTGGAGGAAAAATGGAACCAGTTCGAGAATCAGCGGGAAAAGCTGTATGAAAAAGCGGAGCAGAAAGCGGAAAAAGCGATCCAGCAGGCCCGTGAAGAGGCAGAAACCATTGTCGGCGAAATCCGGAATATGAAAACCCAGTCGCAGATGAAAGAGCACGAGTGGATTGAAGCCCGGAAGATGTTCGACGAGGCGCAGCCAGAACTGGCGAAGAAAAAAGCCAAGGAAGCTCCGACACCTAAAAAGAAAGAAACAAAAGAACTGAAGCCGGGTGACGAAGTGAAGCTGCTTACACTGAACCAGCAGGGCACCATCGTGGATCAGACGGGAAAAAACGAATATCAGGTTCAAGTTGGAGTTATGAAAGTAAAAGCGAAACGAAAAGAACTGGAATTCGTAAAAGCTAAGGAGCCTTATAAAGAAAAGCCGATGGCGACGGTCAAAGGGAAAAGTTTTCATGTAAAACCAGAACTGGACCTGCGCGGGGAGCGTTACGAAGATGCCCTGAACCGGTTGGAGAAGTATGTGGATGATGCACTGCTTGCCGCATATCCGCAAGTGTCCATCATTCACGGAAAAGGTACAGGAGCGCTGCGGACAGCGGTTCAGAACTATGCGAAAAAACACCGGAGCATAGCCTCCCACCGTGCAGGGGGTATGAATGAAGGTGGAAGTGGAGTCACCGTACTGGAACTCCGCTAATGTTCAACGAAAAGGGGAGCGGGAGCGAGTATGACTGATTTTTGGGAACATCCATTAGTGGAAACAGCCGCCAGTTACAGTGTTGTCGTCCTGTGTCTGGTCGTATTCATGGCGATTTTTGAAATTGTGACTTCCTATAACAACTGGGAGGAAATAAAAAAAGGCAATCTCGCCGTAGCTATGGCTACGGGCGGGAAATTATTCGGGATCGCTAACATATTCCGCTTCTCCATTGAACATAATGATGCCCTCACCCAGACGATGGGATGGGGCCTTTACGGCTTCTGTCTTCTGATTGGCGGGTATTTCATCTTTGAATTTTTAACGCCTTCGTTCAAGATAGACGAGGAAATTGCTGCGGACAACAGGGCTGTCGGTTTTATTTCCCTTATCATATCCGTCGGTCTTTCCTATGTGATCGGGGCGAATATTATTTAGGGAGCGAGTCGTTTGGAAACCTTAGCGAAAGTCCTCATGGTCGTTGCCGCTCTATTTCTCATAGTCGGTATTTTGTATTTCATCATTTAGCTGTATCGTGTACTAGAAGAGAACGATTGAATTCATCGGAGACGGACTCCGGTGAATTTTTTTATTTTCTGTAGATTCTTGTCAAATATTCTCAAAATTTTAAATTGTATTTCAAATGTTGGGGAAGTGTCGTTATAATAGAAGAGAAGATAAAAAAGGGGGCATGTGAGTATGACAGACTTTCAGCGTCCATGGCACAAGTACTACCCGCCGGAAGTACCGGTGGAAATGGAGTACGACCAACGTCCACTGCAGGATTACCTGCGCGATACCGCTCAAGCTTACGGAGAAAAGAAAGCGCTTTATTTCATGGGGAAGGAGCTTTCCTATAAGGAAGTGTACGATCAATCCCTGGCTGCAGCCAGTTACCTGCAGCAGCTGGGTGTGGAGAAGGGGGATCGTGTTTCGATCATGCTGCCCAACTGTCCGCAGTCGGTCGTTGCGTATTACGGTGTGCTTCTTGCCGGTGGGATTGTCGTTCAGACGAACCCGCTGTATATGGAGAGGGAACTGGAGTATCAGATGAAGGACTCTGGGGCCAAGGTCATCATTTGTCTCGATATCCTGTATCCGAAGGCGGCGAATGTGAAGCCGGAAACAGATCTGGAACATATCATAGTGACGGGAATTAAGGATTACCTTCCATTTCCTAAGAATAAGATTTATCCTTTTATACAGAAGCGTCAATATCAAGTTCTCGTTAAGCCCGAGCAATCGACGGACACCCATCTCTGGACCCATCTCTTAAAGGAGAGCACACGGGAAGTAAAGCCGGTTGATGTGGATCCTTTGGAGGATTTAGCGCTGCTGCAGTATACCGGCGGCACGACTGGATTTCCAAAAGGGGTAATGCTGACCCATTACAATTTGATCGTCAATACACAGATGGCGAAGAAATGGCTGTATAAATGCAGGGACGGAGAAGAGCGGGTGCTTGCCATCCTGCCATTTTTCCACGTGTACGGCATGACTTCGGTGATGAACTTGTCGGTCATGATGGGCAACAAAATGATCCTTATGCCGAAATTCGATGCGGAAGCCGTATTGAAAGTCATCGAGAAACAGCGTCCGACGCTTTTCCCTGGAGCACCTACCATTTATATTGCGCTGTTGAACCATCCGAACTTGAAGAAGTATGATCTATCCTCGATTGAAGCCTGCATCAGTGGTTCTGCGCCTCTTCCGGTTGAAGTGCAGGAACAGTTTGAGAAAATCACCGGCGGCCGTCTCGTGGAAGGCTACGGTTTGACTGAAACGTCACCGACCACGCATTCCAACCTTATCTGGGGCCATCGGGTCAGCGGAAGCATCGGTATTCCATGGCCGGACACAGACTCGAAAATTTTCAAGATGGATGCGGATGAGGAAGCGGATTATGGAGAAATCGGGGAGATTGTCGTCAAAGGACCTCAAGTCATGAA
The DNA here is from genome assembly GCF_056158945.1 of Halobacillus sp. ABH2_015. Classification (NCBI taxonomy): domain Bacteria; kingdom Bacillati; phylum Bacillota; class Bacilli; order Caryophanales; family Bacillaceae; genus Halobacillus; species Halobacillus sp. ABH2_015. The sequence goes on along the minus strand of NZ_JBSWUG010000002.1, from coordinate 2,372,928 downwards.
GGGATATTGGAACCGTCCGGAGGAAACAGCTCAGGTGTTGAGTGAAGATGGCTGGTTCCGGACCGGGGATATGGGCTATATGAACGAAGATGGATATTTCTATATCGTGGACCGTAAAAAGGATATGATCATCGCCGGTGGGTACAACATTTACCCGCGTGAAGTGGAGGAAGTGCTGTATGAACACTCCGAAGTGCAGGAAGCGGTTGTAGTCGGAGTACCGGATCCGTATCGCGGGGAAACCGTCAAAGCTTTCATCGTAAGAAAGCAGGACAGCGATATTACGGAAGACGAACTGAATGAATTCTGCAGGAAGCATATGGCGGCCTTTAAAGTACCGAGGTTATATGAATTCAGAGATGAGCTTCCGAAGACGGCTGTTGGTAAGATTCTGCGTCGTCAGCTCGTCGAGGAGGAGAAGGCGAAATATGAAGAATCCGAAAGTATTCAATAAACATAAAAAAGAAAGTTGACAGAATATTTCCTTGAATGTAATATAATAAGTGAATGATGATTCATTCATTTTCAGTATACAGATCAAGGAGATATCCACATGAAAAAAAACAAACCGAAATTCAAACAGATTATAGATGCAGCGGTCGAGGTCATTGCTGAAAATGGGTACCATTCCTCACAGGTATCAAAGATTGCTAAAAAAGCAGGAGTGGCGGACGGCACGATTTATTTATACTTCAAAAACAAGGAAGATATCCTCGTTTCACTGTTTCAGGAGAAAATGGGGCAGTTCATAGAAAAGATTGAGCAGGAAACCACCTCCAGGCAGTCAGCGGATGAAAAGCTCCATACGCTGATCCATACGCACTTTGAGCAGCTGGCTGCCGATCACCATCTGGCTATTGTCACCCAGTTGGAGCTGAGACAATCAAACAAGGACTTAAGACAGAAAATCAACAATGTCTTAAAGCGCTATTTGAATGTCATCGACCAAATCGTCGAGGAAGGTGTGGAGGAAGGGCTGTTCCGAAATGGCTTGGACCGCCGTCTCGTACGTCAGATGATTTTCGGGATGATGGATGAGACGGTAACCAACTGGGTCATGAAGGATCAGCGTTATAACATAGTAGACCAGGCAAGTGAAGTCCATAGCTTAATTATCTATGGATTAGCCCGGAATCGTGAAGAAGAGGAGAGGTAATGTTGTCAACATTAACGATGGAAATCCAAAACCATGTTGCAGAGATCACCCTGCAGAGTCCTCCGGCCAATGCTTTGTCGAGCCATATTCTAAAGGACCTCTCTGCAGAACTGGATAAGGTGGAGCAGGACGCATCCGTCAAGGCCATCCTTCTGAAAGGCGAAGGAAGATTTTTCTCGGCCGGGGCAGATATTAAGGAATTCACGACCCTGCAGGGCGCGGATGATTACAAGTCCCTGTCCTCCAAGGGACAGAAGCTTTTTCAGCGGATCGAAAACTTCCATATCCCAGTGATTGCATCCATACACGGAGCTGCCCTTGGAGGCGGCCTGGAACTGGCGATGGCGTGTCACATCCGCTACGCCGCAGAAGATGCCAAACTTGGACTTCCGGAAATCAACCTTGGAATTATACCAGGCTTTGCAGGGACCCAGCGGCTTCCGAGATACGTCGGAGCAGCTAAAGCGTATGAAATGATTTTGACGGGTGTTCCAATCACCGGGCAGGAAGCGGCGGCCAGCGGGCTGGTCAACAAGAGCTTCTCTGCTGAGGAAGTGCATGGAGAGGCGGCAAAACTGGCCGCTGCTATTGCAGAGAAGAGTGGTCCGACGATTCATCATGTGATGAATCTCGTTCCTCTGACACATAATCCTCAGTTCGAGGAAGGGAACCGCGCTGAGGCGGAAGCCTTCGGCGATGTCTTTGGGAAAGAGGATGCCAAAGAAGGCATTCAGGCGTTTATTGAGAAGAGGAAACCTGATTTCAAACATTAATGCTTTAGGAGGTCATAGACAATGAACATTTATGTACTGCTTAAAAGAACGTTTGATACAGAGGAAAAGATCGCGGTCAATGGTGGAGCGATTGCTGATGACGGAGCTGAATACATCATCAACCCTTATGATGAATATGCCGTGGAGGAAGCGATCAATCTCCGTGACGCCCACGGCGGTGAGGTTACGGTCGTGACGATCGGCGAAGAGGACGCTGAGAAACAGCTTCGTACAGCCCTGGCGATGGGGGCGGACAAAGCCGTCTTGGTTAATACAGAGGATGACCTTGAAGAAGGTGACCAGTTTACAACCGTCAAGATTTTGGAAGCCTTTTTCGAGGATAAGGAAGCCGACATCATATTAGCTGGTAATGTCGCGATTGACGAGGCCAGCGGTCAGGTCGGCCCACGCCTGGCAGAACGGTTGGATATGGCCTGTGTGACGACGATTACGAAGATCGAAGTCGATGGCAGCACCGTGAATATCGAGCGGGACGTGGAAGGGGATGTAGAGAAGGTGGAAACTTCCCTGCCATTGCTCGTTACGTGCCAGCAAGGGTTGAACGAGCCGCGCTATCCATCTCTTCCTGGAATCATGAAAGCGAAGAAAAAGCCGCTGGAAGAGCTGGAGATAGATGATCTGGACTTAGAGGAAGATGATGTAGAAGCAAAAACAACCACCATGGAGATTTTCCTTCCACCTGCGAAAGAAGCTGGCAAGGTTCTTGAAGGGGAAGTCGACGATCAGGTGAAAGAACTGGTTTCTTTACTAAAAACTGAAGCGAAAGTCCTGTAAATAGACAAAGGGAAAGGAGAATGGGTTATGAGCAAAAAAGTATTGGTCATTGGAGAAGCGAGAGAGGGATCTCTCCGTAACGTCACTTTTGAAGCAATTGCTGCAGCGAATCTCGTCAGTGATGGCGGCGAAGTGGTCGGTGTCCTCTGCGGAGACGGGGATTTGAAGGAAATGGCACAGGAAATGGTGTATTACGGCGCCGCACGTGTCATCACTGTTTCAAACCCGGAATTGAAAACGTATACATCTGATGGATATGCCCAGGCGGTCCATCAGGTGATTGACGATGAGTCTCCGGAAGGGATCATCATGGGGCATACCGCCATCGGGAAGGACTTGACGCCGAAGCTTGCCAGCAGGCTGGAGTCCGGGCTGATTTCAGATGCAACGGAAGTTGTAGTCGAAGGCGGAGACATCGTCTTCACCCGTCCCATTTATTCTGGTAAAGCTTTTGAAAAGAAAAAGATTACAGACGGACTGATTTTTGCTACCATTCGTCCAAATAACATCCCGTCCCTGAATCGTGATGATTCCTTGACCGGTGCGGTATCAGAGAAAGAGGTCCAAATCTCCAACATCCGCACAATCATCAAAGAGGTCCTGAAAAAATCCTCCGATGGCGTGGATTTATCCGAAGCCAAAGTCATTGTAGCCGGAGGACGCGGGGTGAAAAGTGCAGAAGGATTCGAGCCGCTTGAACAGCTGGCCGAAGCGCTCGGCGGAACCGTAGGGGCCTCCCGTGGTGCGTGTGATGCCGGTTACTGCGACTACTCCCTGCAGATCGGTCAGACAGGGAAGGTCGTTACACCGGACCTCTACATTGCCTGCGGGATTTCCGGTGCGATTCAGCACTTAGCGGGAATGTCCAATTCCAAAGTCATTGTAGCCGTCAATAAAGATCCGGAAGCGAATATTTTCAATGTAGCTGATTACGGCATCGTCGGTGACTTGTTCGATGTCATCCCGAAACTGACCGAAGAAATCAAGCAGATGAAAGTAAACGCATAGGAAAAAGCCGGAGCCGATCATTTGGCTTCGGCTTTATTCCATGTTTAAATAGGGTATAAACAAAATATTAGTCACTAACAATAGATAGTGATATACTCTTTACAGACTAAAAGGTCGAGGAGGAATTATAGTATGGCAATTGTAAAAGCGACTGATCAAACATTTACAGAAGAAACAGGCCAGGGACTTGTCCTTGCAGATTTCTGGGCACCTTGGTGCGGACCTTGTAAAATGATCGCTCCTGTATTGGAAGAAATCGATGCGGAAATGAGCGACCAAGTAAAAATCGTGAAACTCGATGTTGATGAAAACCAGGAAACAGCTGGTAAATTCGGCGTTATGAGTATCCCGACACTGCTTCTTTTCAAAGACGGCCAGGTTGTTGACCAGGTTATCGGCTTCCAGCCTAAAGAAGCGCTAACTGAAATCATTACGAAACATGCCTGAGTAAAAAGGTGATCGTAGAAAGCCGCGCTGTATGCAGCGCGGCTTTTATCATGCATAAATGTACCGGTCGTGTGGTATTTTCATTATATATCCTTCTGACAGTATGGAGTGAAAACAATGAATTCAACGATTAAGGAGAAACTGGCCGTTTTACCAGACCAGCCCGGCTGTTATTTAATGAAAGATAAGCACGGGACAATTATTTATGTGGGGAAATCCAAAGTATTGAAAAACCGCGTGCGCTCCTACTTTACCGGAGCCCATGACGGAAAGACCCAGCGTCTTGTGCGGGAGATCGTCGATTTTGAATACATTGTCACCACCTCTGAAATAGAGGCGCTGATTCTTGAGATGAACCTGATCAAAAAGTATGATCCGAAATACAATGTTCTATTGAAAGATGATAAGACTTATCCTTATTTGAAAGTGACCGGTGAACGTCATCCCCGGCTGATCGTAACGAGGAATGTGAAGAAAGATAAGGGGAAATACTTCGGTCCCTATCCGAACGTCATTGCGGCAAGGGAGACGAAGAAGCTGCTCGACCGGCTGTACCCTCTGAGAAAGTGCAACACGATGCCGGACCGTGTGTGCCTGTACTATCATATGCACCAGTGCCTCGGCCCCTGTGAGTTCAAGGTTACAAAACAGACGAATGATGAAATCGTCCAGCAGATTACATCCTTCCTGAACGGTGGTCATAAGGAAATCAAAAAAGACTTAAAGCAGAAGATGCTCGATGCCTCAGAGGAGCTGGATTTTGAGCGGGCCAAGGAGCTCAGAGACCAGATTGAACACATTGAATCGGTCATGGAGCAGCAGAAGATGACCATGAACGATCAAGTGGACCGGGATATTTTTGGATACAGCTATGATAAAGGGTGGATGTGCGTGCAGGTCTTTTTCATCCGCCAGGGCAAGCTGATCGAACGCGACGTCTCGCTGTTCCCGTTCTTTGATGATCCGGAAGAGACCTTCCTCAGCTTCATCGCCAGGTTTTACCTGCATCAAAACCACCCGTATCCAAAGCAGGTGCTCGTGCCTGTGGCGACGAACGTTGATGTTCTGGAAGGCGCCATTGATACGAAGGTGATGATTCCGATGCGGGGGCGCAAGAAGGAACTAGTGGAACTGGCCATGAAAAACGCCAAGATTTCCCTTGAAGAGAAGTTCGCCTTGATTGAGCGTGATGAAGAGCGGACGATCAAAGCCGTGGAATCGCTGGGAGAAAAACTTCATATCGAAACCCCGCACCGGATTGAGGCGTTTGATAACTCCAATATCCAGGGCGCGGATCCGGTTTCAGCGATGGTCGTCTTTACGGACGGCCGTGCCGATAAAAAAGAGTACAGAAAATACAAAGTCCGGGATGTTAAAGGCCCGGATGACTATGAAACGATGCGTGAAGTGATTCGCAGGCGGTACCAGCGTGTCTTAAAAGAAGACCTCCCGCTGCCGGATCTGATTGTGGTAGATGGAGGGAAAGGGCAGATGTCCGCCGCCCTTGATGTGTTGGAGAACGAGCTTGGGGTAGATGTTCCGCTCTGCGGCCTTGCCAAGGACGATAAGCACAAGACGAGCGAACTCCTGTATGGAGATCCTCCTTCGCCGGTGGATCTGGATAGAAAATCGCAGGAATTTTACCTCGTCCAGCGGATTCAGGACGAAGTCCACCGATTCGCCATCTCCTTCCACAGGCAGCTGCGCGGAAAAGGAGCCATCCAGTCCGAGCTGGATGAAATTCCTGGTGTCGGTCAAAAGCGGAGACGCCTCCTGCTTCGTCATTTTAAATCCGTGACAGAAATCAAAGAAGCAGATATTCAGTCAATTACGAAGCTCGGAATTCCGGAACCTGTAGCCAACACGATCCTCATTCATTTGAATGACAACCAGGACGATCCTGATGAACAAGAAGAACCAGCTGAGGAATAACAGCTGGTTCTTTCTTATGCTTTCATCGCTTTGATTTCCACGACATTGTCTTTTTTGTTTACTTCTTCAAAGCACTCATATGTATCATCGGTCATTTGTGTAATGGATTCGGAAAGAAATCCGCATTCCAAACGAAAATCCACGTCCAGCAGTTTTTGGTGGAGGCGTTTTTCGATCATGTGCCCTTTCAGGTGAAAGGTGTATTCGGTCTTCTTTTCTTTTATTTTAACGAGCTCTCCCCAGCCCATGTACTGGAAGAATTCAAAGAGCTCATCGAAAGTTTCAAGACTGGTCTGACGGGCCATGTTTTTCCCCATGTAATAAAGGAGATAAGGGGCATCTTTTCCGAGAAAGTCAGGGAGGGTGAAGTAGCGCATTAAATCGAACCCTGCTCCGGTGCCCACAAGCGATGAAATGTTGCTTGTTGTTAGTTTCGTAGATTCTTTCAAAACGCTCATTCCTTTCTCTCTTTATTATCACTCGAAATCTTCAGTGGTGCAATATGATTTCTTTCATTTTATCAAAAGGAAATAAATGTGTATTTTTGAACATTTTATAATCCCGCTTTCTTGACGCTTATTCGGGATAGAAGTACAATAAACATGTCACAAATTGTACATTCGTCAGACAAGTTTAGGGAATGGGGCTTTTCCTATAATTTTTTTAAGCGGAATTAAAGCGCTTAACTGTCTGAAAAATGTCCATATTCAATCTGTTACTATCTTGAGGGGGGTAAATATGGCGGGAACGCGCGGATACGTCAATCGAAGACTACATTCATTACTGGGAGTTATTCCAATCGGGATCTTTTTGATTCAGCACTTGACTGTAAACTATTTTGCAACACGTGGTCCACAGGCATTCAATGATGCGGCACACTTCATGGAGAGTCTGCCTTACCGGTATGTGCTGGAAACCTTTATCATTTTCCTACCACTGTTGTTTCACGCAATTTACGGTGTGTATATTGCCTTTACAGCCAAAAGCAATTTGTCTAATTTCAGTTATTTCCGTAACTGGATGTTCATTTTCCAAAGAATCACAGGGATTGTTACGCTGATCTTTATTGCGTGGCACGTCTGGGAGACACGGATCGCCATCGGTTTTGGATGGGCGGATCTTAACTATCAGTTGATGGAAGGGATTTTAACGGAGCCGTTCTTCTTCTGGTTCTATGTAATTGGTGTAATTTCCACAACCTTCCACTTTTCCAATGGACTGTGGTCCTTCTTTGTCAGCTGGGGCATCACCGTGTCACCACGCTCTCAGAAGATCATGACCTACGTAAGCATCATCGTTTTCGTTGCCATTTCCTATGTTGGAGTGCGCACGTTGATTCAGTTTGCCTACGGAATTTAAACTATGAACATAACAATGGCAGTTTTATAGATTTTCAGTACTTAAGGGAGTGAGCTTCAATCATGACAAATAAAAATATTGTTGTTGTCGGCGGCGGCCTGGCCGGCTTGATGGCAACAATTAAAGCAGCAGAACAAGGGGTTCACGTAGATCTTCTATCTATTGTGCCCGTTAAACGTTCTCACTCTGTATGTGCCCAGGGCGGAATTAACGGGGCCGTCAATACAAAAGGGGAAGGGGATTCCCCGTGGGAGCACTTTGATGATACGGTCTACGGCGGCGACTTCCTCGCCAACCAGCCACCGGTCAAAGCGATGTGTGATGCAGCGCCCGGCATCATTCACCTTTTGGACCGTATGGGAGTCATGTTCAACCGTACGCCGGAAGGGCTTCTCGATTTCCGACGTTTCGGTGGAACGCAGCACCACAGGACAGCCTATGCCGGAGCTACGACAGGGCAGCAGCTGCTGTACGCCCTTGATGAACAGGTCCGCCGCCACGAGGTGAACGGTCTTGTAACGAAATACGAAAACTGGGAGTTCCTTTCCGCGATTATCGGCGACGATGGTGTCGGCCGTGGAGTGATCGGACAGAATTTGAGCACCCATGAAATTAAAGCGTTCCCTTCCGATGCCGTCATTATGGCAACCGGAGGTCCCGGGATTATCTTTGGCAAGTCCACCAACTCGGTCATCAACACGGGCTCTGCTGCCGGATCCTTGTTTCAGCAGGGTGTGAACTACGCCAACGGGGAGTTCATCCAGATCCATCCGACTGCTATTCCCGGCGATGATAAACTGCGCCTGATGAGTGAGTCGGCACGTGGAGAAGGTGGACGTGTCTGGACATACAAAGACGGGGAGCCTTGGTATTTCCTTGAGGAAAAATATCCGGCATACGGAAACCTTGTGCCGCGTGATATCGCAACGAGGGAAATTTTCGACGTTTGTGTTAACCAGAAACTGGGAATCAACGGAGAAAACATGGTATATCTTGATCTCTCCCATAAAGATCCTAAGGAACTGGATGTTAAGCTTGGCGGCATCATAGAGATTTATGAGAAGTTCGTCGGTGAAGATCCGAAGAAGGTTCCGATGAAAATTTTCCCAGCCGTACACTATTCGATGGGCGGCATGTGGGTCGACTATGATCAGATGACCAACATTCCTGGTATTTTTGCCGCTGGTGAATGTGATTATACACAGCACGGAGGCAACCGTCTCGGAGCCAACTCGCTTCTTTCCTCCATTTACGGCGGTATGGAAGCAGGTCCGAATGCTGTGAAATATCTGGATGGTCTTGAAACCCTTGCGGACGATATGAGTTCAGCGCTGTTTGACAAAGCCGTCAAAGAAGAGCAGGACAAATTCGAGAACATTATGAGTATGGACGGCGACGAAAACGCCTACCAGATTCATAAAGAGCTTGGGGAATGGATGACGGATAACGTGACCGTTGTCCGTGATAATGACAAGCTGCTGGAGACGGATAAGAAGATTGTTGAGCTGATGGAACGTTATGAACGCATCAACATCAACGATACATCCCGCTGGAGCAACCAGGGAGCGATGTTTACCCGCCAGCTTTGGAATATGCTGCAGCTGGCCCGTGTCATCACACAGGGGGCCTATAACCGTAATGAAAGCCGCGGTGCCCATTATAAGCCTGAATTCCCGGATCGTAACGATGAAGAATGGCTGAAGACAACGGTAGCAAGCTACGACAAAGAAAATAACAAGCCGGTTTTCCGTTATGACGATGTCGATACATCCTTAATCGAGCCTCGTAAACGTGACTACTCGAAGAGTAAATAAAGGAGGTAACGATCATGAGCGAAAATAAAATGATTACGATGATCATCAAACGACAGGACGATCCTGATCAGTCTCCGTATGAAGAGAAGTTTGAAATTCCGTATCGTGAAAATATGAATGTCATCTCTGCGCTTATGGAAATCCGCCGTAACCCTGTCAATGCTGATGGGCAGTCGACGACACCTGTCTATTGGGACATGGGCTGCCTGGAAGAAGTATGCGGGGCCTGTTCTATGGTGATCAACGGAACACCACGACAATCCTGTACAGCGCTCGTGGATCAGCTGGAACAGCCGATCCGCCTGGAGCCGATGTCCACGTTCCCGATCAACCGTGACCTTGCGGTTGACCGGAGCCGGATGTTTGATTCCTTGAAGAAGGTCAAAGCCTGGATCCCGATCGATGGAACATACGATCTTGGTCCTGGACCACGTATGGCCGAAAGCAAGCGTCAGTGGGCCTATGAGCTTTCCAAATGTATGACATGCGGTGTCTGCCTGGAAGCCTGCCCGAACGTAAACAGCAAGTCCGACTTTATCGGACCTGCACCATTGTCCCAGGTGCGCCTGTTCAACTCCCATCCGACAGGAGAAATGAACAAGAGCGAGCGTCTGCAGACGATTATGGATGGCGAAGGTCTGATGGGCTGCGGGAACGCACAAAACTGCGTACAGTCCTGTCCGAAAGGCATTCCTTTGACAACATCCATCGCGGCACTGAACCGTGATACCGCCGTTGAATCTTTCAAGAGCTTCTTTGGCAGTGATAAACAGGTATAAATCCCTGCGAAGGACCCCGGAGCCGACCGGGGTCCTTTTTTTACTGTCATTGTCAGGAGGTGGACAGAAAACTTACAAGTTCTTCTGACTATAAGGGGGTTGTAGGACTTGAGAAGGATAGTATAATAGATGTGACTGAAATTCGCTCAAGTAAGAAGGTGAGCCGTAGTATGAAAAACTTCAAATGGTCTCAATGGATTGTTTTGACCTTTTTTATTGTATCAGCGTGCTATTTAATAATCTTATCCGTAACCCAGCCTTATCTTGGGATTGATGCTGAACAGCAGGAAAGCGGCTGGGTCATAACCGACATAGAGAGTGGGGGCTGGGCGGACAGGCAGGACGTCCCCCCGGGATCTGTTATTCTCTCTGTGGATGGGGGGAACCCGGGGCTTCACCATTCTCTTTCTATGTTCAATGAACTGGAAAATGCCCAGTCCTTCAGGGTGGAATCTTCCGGACAAGTACGGATGTACAGGGACATCGACCAGTTCAGCCGGGTCCACTGGGTGTTTTATATTCTGCTTCCTGCGCTATTTTTTGTGGCGATTCTAGGAATCTCTTATCTGGTTCATAAACGGGTGCCTAAACGGTATTCGGCCGAACAGCTGATTTTGTATTTCCTGGCAATTGCTACGGCTTATTTGAGTAACAGTGGAGCCGTGAGGGATGACTTGTATAGTCTTGTTTTGAATACCAGTTTATTCCTGATTGCTCCTGTTATCCTTCTCCATTTCCTGCACAATTACTTTCAGGAATTGAAGGTCGTCTGGTTCTCTAAGAACATTCTCTATTTCTTATACGCTGCCATGGCAGGTGTTTCCCTGCTGGATACGTATTATTTAGTAACTCTTCAAAACCCGTCCTACTTTCAACTGGTGCCGCTCACGTGTCTGCTTGGGTTGTATATCATTACCTTTGTGATCGTCTACAGGGGGGTATATATTTACCGGCATGCCGCTGTCGGACCGGTCTTTAAGTATATGGCGATCGGAATGACCGTTGCGTTTTTCCCTTATATTCTTCTTTACTTGATCCCTGTCCTCGTTTCCGGCGTGACCATTGTGTCGCTGGAGTTCGGTGCCATGTTTCTGATTGCTATTCCAGCCACATTCATGTATTTGATTACACGGGAACAGCTGATTGATATCAATTTCATCATGAACCGCCTGCGCTATTACTTTATCCTTTCTGTCCTCCCGTCTTTCGTACTGACAGCTGTTATCGGGTGGATTGTATCCGGCTTGTCGATGGTGTCCTATATCCAGCTGTATTTATTGATGCACACAGCGTTGATTGCTTTCTTATCCTTAAAGGAAGGGCTTGACGTCCGTATGCAGCGGTTTCTCTTTTCAGCACGGTACAGCTACCAGGAAAGTATGCACCGGCTGGCCAGCGACATGAAGGATCAGTCCAATGCGGTTGATTTGATGAAGGTCGTGAGGGATGAAATTAAAAACGTGATGAGTGTACGCGACATCTACATTTTCTCCAAACACAATAAGCGGAAGATGTACTGTGTCTACAATGAAATTCCCGAGGGGATTGTCGACCATTTTGACGACCACCTGTTCCATCACCCTTATGACATCGGCTCCATCATTGAAACGGATAAAGGATTTGGTGTCGTCGTCGGGCTGTCACTTGAGAAGATGACGATGCTCTGGTGCAGAGGGAAAAAGGACTTTACCACTTTAAACCGGGATGAAAAAACGTATTTACAAACCATCTCCCATCATGCCAACATTGCGATAGAGAATATGAATTTGATTGAGGATCTGGTCAAGGAGCTACGCACGTTAAGAAACGATCAGACGCAGAAGTATCCGGCATGGCTGTCCCGGCTCTTATTTACGATTGCGGAGAACCAGCGGAAGCAGCTGTCGATCGATATCCACGATACGGTGCTCCAGGAGCAGCTGTATCTGTACCGTAAAATGGACGACCTGATCCGCAACCGGACCGATTTATCCACGAGTCTTCATGCTGAGTTGAAGATGTATAAGGAATCTCTTCTGGACAGTATCCACCTCACGAGGGAAACGTGTAACGAGCTGCGGCCGGCCTTCATCGAAGAACTTGGACTCGTGCAGTCATTGAAGAATTTGATCCATCAGTATCAGCTTCGTTCCAATTTCACCGTTTACTTTTCTCATGAACGGTTTGAATCAGAGCTGGATCAAGAAAGGATTCTCGGAATTTTCCGGATTGTCCAGGAACTGTTGACGAATGCCATGAAGCATTCCGAAGCAAAAATCGTCAAACTCTCTCTTTTCAATGAGAAGGACCAGGTGGTTCTCTATTATTCAGATAATGGAAAAGGAATGGATTATTCCATGAAGCGGGACCTGTTTTCCCATATCGGGCTTTCGGGAATTGAGCAGAGGGTCAACGGTTTAAATGGAAGTCTGGAAATCACCACAGCACCAGGGGAAGGATTCAGGACGACCATCACTTTCCCCTATCCGTCACACAAGGAGGTCCAGCACGTATGATTCACGTATTAATAGTCGACGACCACCCCGCTGTTGGAGCAGGCACCAAAGCGATGCTCGAGCAGGAGGGGGATATGCAGGTGGATGTCATCCACGAAACCGATCATCTGGAAAGCTGCCTCGAAAAGAAAGCCTACGATGTGCTGCTTTTGGATTTATATATGCCCGGCCTGAACGGCATTGAACTGGCCAAACGGCTAAGAAAAACGTTCCCGGATATTAAAATGCTGATCTATACCGGGTTCGATTTGAGCACGCACTTCAATATGATTGTGGAAGCGGACATCAACGGCTTTGTCAGCAAAACTGCTGCCAGTGAACAGCTCGTTACAGCGATCAAAGCGGCTCTCAGAGATGAAGTGATCATTCCGCTCCATCTTTTCAAGCAGCTGCGCCGGACAGAAGCCTGCACGGCCGAAACGATCGAGTCAGCTGAAAATAAAGGCATCTCCCTGAATGAGAAGGAGCAGTCGATTTTAAAGGAAGTCGCTTCCGGTTTCACCAACAGGGAAATCGCCCAGACGCTCCATATGTCCCAGCGGAGCGTGGAGTACACGCTCACCGGAATTTTCAACAAGCTGAACGTCCGATCCAGGACGGAAGCCCTTTTCAAAGCCCAGGAACTCGGGCTTGTGTCTAAATCATGAAAGCGTAGCACACGGGGGCTAATCCCCTCATACGATACAAAGACTAAATAATTCCCCTCAAGAAAAGCTCAGGAACAACAAGGAGGGGTACGCTTGTGAAGGAGGACGGCTATCGGCCAACACAAATTCTTACCAAGCGGGAGCGAGAAGTCTTCGAGCTTCTAGTACAGGATAAGACGACAAGGGAGATCGCAAAAGAGCTCTTCATTTCGGAGAAAACTGTGCGGAACCACATTTCAAATGCCATGCAGAAGCTAGGAGTGAAAGGCCGTTCCCAGGCAGTGGTTGAACTGCTGCGTATGGGTGAACTGGAGCTTTAATTCCATGAAGCAGCAGAGGCATTGGCCTGTGGAATGGAGGGAGTCCTTTCAGGTAGGGTCTGTCACGTGGTGATGATCATACCTGAAAGGGTTTTTTTGTATCGCCGGATACATTCACCTTGAAATTTTAGTGAGAAACGACCACAATGATATTTATCAAGTCATTTCGTTAGGAGTGCTGAATGTGGCTGAAACCCAGCAGACATCCATGATCGCTGATGTAGAGAAGGAACTTCGTTACATATCCGGGATCATTAAACAAAGAGGACGAGTTATCCTGAATCATTACTCGATTACAGCTCCGCAGTTTGTTGCGCTGCAGTGGCTGATGGAAAAAGGGGACTTAACGATCGGGGAACTCTCTAATCATATACACCTGGCCTGCAGTACGACAACGGACCTTGTCGACCGTATGGAGAAAAACGAGCTGGTTGAGCGGGTCAGGGACCCGAAGGACCGCCGGGTCGTCAGGATCCATGTACTGAGCAAAGGACAGAAGATCATTCATGAAGTGATCGAAAAACGACAGAACTACCTGGAAAACGTGTTGAGAAATGTTCCGGAAGAAGATGTGGAAACGCTGAACCGTCTGCTCCACGTCCTTCACGGGAACATGATTGAAATCGATGAAGAAGAACATTAAGGCATAAAAGAGGGATGCAGAGTGAAACAGGCAATCGGAGTCATTGATTCTGGCGTCGGGGGACTGACGGTAGCGAGAGAGTTGATGAGGCAGTTACCAAAGGAAACCTTTATCTATCTTGGGGATACGAAGCGGTGCCCGTACGGTCCGCGTTCAGAGGAAGAAGTGCGGGCGTTCACATGGCAGATGGTCAATTATCTGCTTGGGAAAAATATTAAAATGCTCGTTGTCGCGTGTAACACAGCGACGGCTTATACGCTGGCTGAGCTGCAGGAAGAACTGGATATCCCGGTCATTGGGGTCATTGATCCGGGGGCACGTGCCGCCATCAAAGTCAGCCAGAACAAGCGGATCGGAGTTATTGGTACAGAAGGGACCATTGAAAGTAAAGCCTATCCGCAGGCGCTTGCTTCCATTGATCAGGACATCCGGGTGAACGATCTGGCCTGTCCGCCGTTTGTCCCGATGGTCGAAGAGGGGATCTTATCCGGCCCGAAAGCGGAAGGAATCGTTTCCCGAACGCTGCAGCCATTGAAGGACATGAATCATATTGATACATTGATTCTCGGCTGCACCCATTATCCGCTCATCAAGGATCTGGTCCAGAACGAGATGGGGGATCACATCCAAGTGATCAGCTCCGGTGAGGAAACGGCCCGTGAAGCGAGCCTGATTCTTGCCTATCATAAAGCACTGGAAACCGATGACCATACACCAAGGCATGAATTTTACACGACCGGCGATATGGAGAAATTCCGTCTCGTCGCCAACAGCTGGTTTGAAGAGCCGATTCAGATCCTGAAATCGGTAGAACTGGAACACGTATCAAGCTCCGCCTGATTCAGGCGGAGTTTTTTCATATGCTTTTCTCCTCCAAATTACCCTGGTCTATTCCAAACGAGGGCTCGTATACATGGTAGTACAATCTATCTCAGGGGGGAAAAGAATGAGAAAATACAGCTATAAATCCTTTTTGACGGCCCTGGTGCTTCTAATGTGCACGGGGCTGCTTGCCGGATGCCTGTTTGAAGGAGAACAGTCGCTGGAGAAAATGGATGCTCCGGATGAAGCTGTGACAACATCACCGGAAGAGGATGGTTCAGCACCGGAGGAGGATGGAGAGAAAGCAGAGGATTCGACAGAACAGGAATCCACAGCAACCGTCCCTCGTGAGCTTTATTTAATGGATGCCAATGGAATGATCGCCCCACAGACTGTGGAACTGCCGGCTTCTCAGGAAGTCGCTTCCCAGGCGTTGGAATACCTTGTGAAGGATGGGCCGGTCACGAATCTGCTGCCGAACGGGTTTGAAGCCGTTCTGCCGGCAGGAACAGAAATTCTTGGGTTGAATACAGAGGAAAATGGAACGCTTGTCGTTGATGTGTCGGAGGACTTTAAAAATTACGAGGCCAAGGATGAAGAGAAAATCCTTCAGGCCATGACCTACACACTCACTCAGTTTGACAACGTAAAGCGGATTAAGCTGTGGATCAACGGACACGAGCAGGAAGTCATGCCTGTAGACGGCACTCCGATCTCCCAGGGCGTCTCCCGGGCGGACGGGATTAATAATAACGTCGGCGTGCAGCGCGATGTGCTGAACAGCAAGGCCGTTACCGTCTACTTCCCTGCCCAGAACGGGGAGCAGGTGTACCACGTTCCTGTCACCACACGTGTCGCTGAAGACAGTGATGAATATGCGGCAAGAGTGGAGGCCCTTTTTGAAGGGCCTGAACTCGGCAGCTCATTGACCAACCCCTTCCATGAAGGGGCGGAAATGGTCAGCTCCCGGCTGGAGAACGGCGTCCTCGCCCTTTCCTTCAATGAAAAAATCCTGACAGGATCAGATCAGCCGGCCCTGTCTGATGCTGCCCTCGCCAGCCTTGTGTTGAGCATGACGGATCTTGAGGATGTGGAATCGGTCGAAGTTCAGGTCGAAGGATCGGAGCAGGTCATCAATGAAGCGGGTGAGCCGCTCGCCGAACCTGTTTCAAGAACCGACATCAGCGGTGCTGAAGAAATGTAAAACCCGGCGCTTCAGAAGTGAATCACTTTTGAAGCGCTTTTTACGTTCATGAATAACTACCCGCACGTATGTAATTTGTGTTAAGATGGGCAAGGATAATGATGAAGAAAAAGGAGGTCATCATTGATGCGAAATGATCAACGCGAAGTCAATGAATTAAGAACCGTTACAATAGAAACCGATTATGTGAAACACCCGGAGGGATCTGTACTCATCAGCTTTGGAGATACAAAAGTGATCTGTAATGCCAGCATTGAGGACCGAGTGCCTCCTTTTTTACGT
The DNA here is from genome assembly GCF_056158945.1 of Halobacillus sp. ABH2_015. Taxonomy (NCBI): domain Bacteria; kingdom Bacillati; phylum Bacillota; class Bacilli; order Caryophanales; family Bacillaceae; genus Halobacillus; species Halobacillus sp. ABH2_015. The sequence goes on along the minus strand of NZ_JBSWUG010000002.1, from coordinate 2,356,452 downwards.
GGTCAGGGCAAAGGCTGGATTACAGCTGAATACGCCATGCTTCCAAGAGCCACGGAATCACGCAACATCCGTGAATCTTCCAAAGGGAAAGTATCCGGCCGGACGATGGAAATCCAACGCCTGATCGGCCGCTCTCTACGCGCGGTCGTCGATCTTGATAAAATCGGAGAACGTACCATCTGGGTCGACTGTGACGTCATCCAGGCCGATGGTGGCACGCGGACCGCTTCCATTACAGGTGCCTTTGTAGCTGTCGTGCTTGCTCTAGGAAAGCTTGTGAACAAAAAATCCATCAAAGAGCTGCCGATCACCGATTACTTGACGGCGATTTCCGTCGGGGTACTGCCGGACGGCAAAGAAGTTCTCGACCTCTGCTACGAAGAAGACAGCCGTGCTGAAGTAGACATGAACGTCATCATGACCGGCAAAGGCGAATTCGTAGAGCTTCAGGGAACAGGAGAAGAAGCAACCTTCTCGATGCAGCAGCTTCAGAAAATGCTTTCTCTTGCAGACGAAGGTGTCCAGGAGCTGATCAAGCTTCAGGAAGAAGCGATCGGAGAGTGGGCAGACGTGATTCGGGCGAAAGCCGGAGCCGCCAAAGCATGAAGGAGCTCTTAATCGCCACAAAGAACGAAGGGAAGATCAAAGAGTTCCGCGAGATGTTTTCCAAATACGGCATCTCCGTCGTTTCCCTTCTCGATCATGACCCTTCCATCGATATTGAAGAAACCGGTACAACGTTTGAGGAGAATGCCGTCATTAAAGCAGAAGCGATGATGAACGCTTTGAACATTCCTGTTGTAGCCGATGACTCCGGTTTAGAGGTCGATGCCCTGAACGGAGAGCCGGGGGTTTATTCCGCCCGCTATGCAGGAATAGAAAAAGATGACGAAAAAAATACAGCTAAACTGCTGAACGAGCTGAACGGAGTGTCCGAAGAAGAACGGACCGCCCGTTTCGTCTGTGCCGTAGCCGTCGCACGACCGGGAGAAGCGACGTTTACGAAGCGTGGAACGTGTGAAGGCCGAATTGCCGGGGAGCCGCAGGGAGAGCAGGGGTTCGGATATGATCCTGTGTTCATCCCAGAAGGCTCCAGCCGGACGATGGCTGAGCACACGTCCGACGAAAAGAACGCCATCAGCCACCGTCATCATGCCATCGTGCAGATCGAAGACTGGCTGAAAACTCAATCCTGAAAGTGGGGATGAAGGATGCCGAAAGTACTCATCATCAGTGACACACACGGACTAACCGACGAAGTAATGGAAATGAAAGAACGTCACAGTGACGTGGCTGCTATGATCCACTGTGGCGACTCCGAGCTCTCCTACGGATCGAAGGAGCTGGAAGGCTTTCATTATGCCAAAGGAAACTGTGACTTCGAACCCGAAATGGAAAACGATCAGGTTTTCACTGTCGGAGACATCACATTCCTCGTCACGCACGGGCATTTGTTTCAAGTGAAATCCACCCTGATGCCCTTATCCTACAGAGCGGAAGAAGCTGGAGCCCAGATCGCCTGCTTCGGACATTCACATATTGCAGGAGCGGAAAAGGTGAAGGACGCCCTCTTCATCAATCCGGGAAGCGCAAGACTTCCACGTGACCGCGAAGAACCGACCTACGCCATTCTGGAGTGGGAGGATCTCGATCACGTCCGCCTGCAGTATTACCATGTGAACGGGCAGAAAATTGACGGTCTCTACATGGAAACAGCAGTAGCAGCAAAGAATTAAAATTCTTTGCTGCAATCTGTTGACATATAAGCGAATCCCTAATATAATAATTCTTGTCCGCTTCAAAAGGACGTTAAAAAATATCTTTTGAAACACACATACATAGCTTTACATGCGAGTGTAGTTTAGTAGTAAAACCTCTGCCACGAGCTGAACTTCTGCCGAATCCACTGCGAGTTGCCCCGACGGACTTTACTTCCTTAAGAAGCTTTCAGAGGAAGGGGCATGCTGCGAAAGATAAACGCGGCTGAAACACATTTACATATGCGGGTGTAGTTTAGTGGTAAAACCTCAGCCTTCCAAGCTGATGATGAGGGTTCGATTCCCTTCACCCGCTCCATACATATTTATTTGTCCCAGTAGCTCAGCTGGATAGAGCAACAGCCTTCTAAGCTGTGGGTCGGGAGTTCGAATCTCTCCTGGGACGCTAAACAAAAAAGACCAATCCTTTGTAGTATAAAGGATTGGTCTTTTTTTGTATTAAGGTATTATTAGATTTTTTAGTATAGAGAACTTCTTCTACAAGCTTTGCTATATTTATTGTATATCCTATCTATGTTGGTTTCATATTTGATATGTTCAAAAACAAACAATAACAAAATTATTCAAAAGAAAACAAAAGTATGTTAAGGTAAAACAAACAAATAAATGGAGGTTTTACTTTGGTTGGAAATTTGTGGGACACTCATAATGTGAATTTTGAAAGCGGTTTATCAAGTTTGGTTTATCGTTCTAACCTTCTAGGAACAGATCGATCGATTGCAAATTGGGGAGGCGGCAATACCTCAACTAAGACTTTTGAAAAGAATTTCCGTGGCGAAGATGTAGAGGTCATGTGGGTCAAGGGTAGTGGTTCTGACTTAGCTACGATGGACTCTACTAATTTTACTGCATTAAAAATGGATGACATACGTCGGCTTTTAGCGGAAGACCATATGACGGACGAGGAAATGGTCCAGTATTTAAGTCATTGTATGATTGATTCAAGTCACCCGCGTTCTTCTATTGAAACTCTCCTGCATGCTTTCTTACCATTCAAACATGTAGATCACACTCATCCTGATGCCATCATCAGTATTGCTTGTGCAGATAATGGGAAGGATATAGCCGAAAAAATCTACGGAGACAGGTTTGTTTGGGTACCCTATATCCGTCCTGGGTTCGATCTCTCTAAGTTGATTGCAGAGAGCGTCAAGAACAATCCGAAAGCGGAATTAGTCATTATGGAGAAGCACGGATTGGTAACTTGGGGGGAAACTTCTGAAGAAAGTTACAATCAAACCATTTCTGTCATACAAGAAGCTGAAAAATATATACAAGAACAGTCCGAGAATCAAGAAATTTTCGGGGGGGCCCAACACACATCCCTTACAGAAAAAGAACGTAGGAATACATTAGCTGAAGTACTTCCTGTGATTCGTGGACTCGTCAGTACTGAAAACAAAATGATTGTTACCAATAATGATTCTGAAGAGGTTTTGAAATTTGTTAACAGTAAAAACGCTCACGACCTTTCACAAGTTGGAGCTGCCTGTCCTGATCACTTAGTACACACGAAAAGGGCTCCATTATTTGTGAGTTGGAATCCTCAAAAAGAGGATACCCACGAATTGATTGAGAGCATCAAGAACGGTGTCGAGTTTTTTAGAGAAGAATATAAGTCCTATTTTGAAAAAAACCAATCAGGAAATGAGACGATGTTTGAACCTGTACCTAGAGTCATACTTATTCCTGGTATTGGAATGATCAATACTGGAAAAGACATTAAAGCTGCAAAAGTAAGTGAATCCTTATACCATCGGGCTATTTCAGTCATGAAAGGGGCGACGATTCTAGGAAACTTTGTATCCCTGAAAGAAGAAGAGGCTTTTGCTGTAGAATATTGGCCGCTAGAGTTATATAAACTGAGTTTGGCACCTGCAGAAGCCGATTTTTCACGTCATATCAGTTTTGTTACTGGTGGAGCAGGTGGTATAGGTAGTTCTACTTGTTATCGTCTAGCATATGAAGGATCGCATATCGTTGTGGCAGATATTAATTGGGAAGGTGCTCAAGAACTTGCTGATAATTTAAACAATCAGTTTGGTAGTGAACGGGCTATTGCTGTGAAAATGGATGTGACGAAGGAAGAAGAAGTGGAAGAGGCTATCATGAAAGCCACACTTACTTATGGTGGCCTGGATATTCTCGTCAATAATGCTGGTCTTGCCAGCTCTAGTCCATTTGAAGAGACTACATTAGACAAATGGAATTTAAATATCAATGTGCTTGTGACAGGATATTTCCTTGTAGCTAGAGAAGCGTTCAAGTTGATGAAGAATCAATCTTTAGGTGGAAACATGGTCTTTGTCGGTTCAAAGAACTCCATCTATGCAGGGAAAAATGCAGCTGCTTATAGTACGGCAAAAGCTGCGGAAGTCCATCTAGCAAGGACAATTGCGGCGGATGGAGGCCAATATGGGATCAGGGTTAATTCTGTACTTCCGGATGCAGTCATACGAGGATCAAAAATTTGGGATTCTGAATGGAAAGAAGAAAGAGCTTCCTCTTATGGTATCCAGGCTGATGAGTTAGAAGAGCACTATCGTAAGAGAACAATTTTGAATGAGAATGTACTTCCGGAAGACATCGCTGAATCTATCGCCTTCCTAGCATCTTCGAAATCAGCTAAGACCACTGGATGTATGATTACAGTCGATGGTGGAGTACCGGCAGCGTTTTCTAGATAACCTTATTATATGGGATATAAAGGAGGAGTGTATTGTATGACTGATCAATTATATCAGATTTTTGAGCAACAGCAGGGAGATCGAGGTATTCAACTGGAAGTCGTCAAAGAAAAACTCAAAGCTCTCAATATAGAGACACCCTCATGGGGATATGGTGATTCCGGCACTAGGTTTAAAGTATTCCGACAAAAAGGAATACCTAGAGACCCTTTTGAAAAAATTGAGGATGCAGCTCAGGTTCATAAACATACAGGGATCAGCCCTGGTGTTGCCATCCACATTCCCTGGGATAAGGTAGATGATTATAACCAACTCCAAGTCCATGCGCATGAACACCAAGTTAAAATTGGGGCTGTAAACCCGAATTTATTCCAAGATGACGACTATAAATTCGGTAGTGTAACAAACTCTAATCCTTCGATTAGACGAAAAGCCACAGACCATTTACTTGAGTGTGTGGAAATAGCTAGACAAGTGGGGTCAAAAGATTTAAGTCTATGGTTCGCTGATGGTACTAATTACCCCGGACAAGCAGATCTGCGAAAGAGAAAGCAGTGGATGTACGAATGCTTAAAAGAGATGTATGAGGATTTGGATGAAGATATGAGGATGTTGATCGAGTACAAGTTCTTTGAGCCTGCTTTCTATCATACAGACTTGGCAGATTGGGGCATGTCATTTAATATGGCTCAAAAATTAGGTGGAAAAGCAGATGTCTTAGTGGATACTGGCCACCATGCTCAAGGGACGAATATAGAACATATAGTCGCTTACCTCTTGGATGAAGAAAGGTTAGGAGGTTTCCATTTTAATAGTCGAAAATATGCGGATGATGATTTGATTGCCGGGTCACAAAATCCTTATGAACTATTTTTAACATTTTTCCAGATTATCTCTGCTCAATTTGATGAAAACCCTTCAATCAGATCAAAAGCAGACAAAATTTCTTATATGCTGGATCAATGTCATAACATCGAACCTAAGATACCAGCTATGATAAGGTCCATTACAAATGTGCAAACTCTATATGCTAAATCCTTGTTGATCAACCTTGATGAAGTGGCTGAAGCGCAAGAAAAACAGGATGTATTAGCCGCAGAAAATGCGGTTCGAAAAGCGTTTGAGTTTGATGTATCGCCTCTATTACAAACAGTAAGAGAAGAATTGGGAGTACCTGTGGATCCTATGAGTGCTTATCTTACAAGCGGTTATCAAGAAAAAATCCTCTCAAGAGGTAAAGGCGGGTCTAGTTGGTGAATGTTCTCGCTTTTGATTTAGGAGCTAGCAGTGGCAGGGCTGTAATAGGTCACCTAGAACAGGGTGAATTACAGATTAAAGAAATCCATAGGTTCTCTAATGATCCAGTGCAAGTGGGGCCGCACTTGCACTGGGATATCCTTCGCTTGTTTCTTGAAATTAAGCAAGGGATTTTAAAGGCTGTACAGCTAGGATATAATGATATTGAAAGCTTAGCTATTGATACGTGGGCGGTGGATTTTGGGTTATTGGATAAGAATGGAGAGTTATTAGCTAACCCTTATCACTATCGTAATGATCATACTAATGGTTTAGTAGAAGAGGTAAATCACCTCCTTTCATCCGAGGAGATTTTCTCTAAAACAGGCATTCAATTTATGCCTATTAATACCATTTATCATTTATATGCAATGAAAAAAGCTGATAATGTAGCTCTACATCAAGCGGAAGATTTTATGATGATTCCTGATTTATTACGGTATTTTTTAACTGGAGTAAAATTCAACGAGGTGACGAACGCGACTTCCACTCAACTGTTTAATACGGATTCAATGGACTGGGATGATTCCTTGATAAAAACATTAGGATTACCAGAACATATCTTTAAAGCACCTGTTAAGCCAGGAACGGTTGTAGGGAAAGTTACACAAAGGATTTGTAAAGAATTGAAACTTGAAGAAGCGATTCCGGTTGTGACCGTGGGAGAACATGATACAGCTTCTGCTGTTGTAGCTGTCCCTCATCTCGGTGAAGAAAGCTTTGCCTATTTAAGTTGTGGAACCTGGTCGTTATTAGGAACAGAAGTATTACAACCTATCAAAACCAAACAAGCATTGGAATGGAATATGACAAATGAGGGTGGTGTTGACGATACATTCCGTTTGTTGAAGAATATCATGGGCTTGTGGTTACAGCAGGAGTGCATGCGCGTATGGGAAAAGGAAGGTGAGAGTGTAACCTATCAACAACTAAATGAAGCTATAGAAAAATCCCCTCCTTTTAAAGCATTGATCGATCCTGATGATCAAAGGTTTATAAAACCAGAGCAAATGCCCGAAGCGATCCAGCAATATTGTGTTGAAACAAATCAAGAAGTTCCTCAAACAATAGGGGAGATCTTACGTTGTGTTTTAGAGAGTTTAGCACTAAAATATCGCTTTGTTTTAGAGAGACTAGAAAAACTTACAAATGAAAAGTTCACATGTTTATATATGGTTGGTGGTGGAATTCAAAATCGATTATTATGTCAATTTACAGCAAACGCTATTCAAAAGCCCATTTACGCCGGCCCAATAGAAGCGACATCGATTGGAAACCTGCTAACTCAATATAAAGGGCTCGGATATATAAAAAACTTACAGGAAAGCAGAAATATCGTGAAGAATTCCTTCCCTATCACCCCGTACTCTCCCGCAGATAATGAGGAATGGAATCATGCTTACAGAGTGTTTAAAGAGTTGATAGACACTTAGAAGGAGAGAAAGAAGAGATGATGGTTGCTGAGCGAAGGCAGCAGATAGTAGATATAGTGAATGAAAAAAACAGTGTTCGCGTAACAGAATTAAGCCAGATCTTTTCTGTTACGGAAGAAACAATTCGAAGAGATTTAGAAAAACTGGAAAGCGACGGCAGAATTGCTAGGAGTCATGGTGGGGCTGTTAAAGCACCTAAGCATAAAGCCCTCAATGAAATTCCATATTTTGAAAGGGAAATCATTAACGTCAAAGAAAAGAAGGAAATAGCTGAGGAAGCTGTTAAACAGGTAGATCCTGGAGATAAAATCTTATTAGATGCTAGTAGCACGGCCTGGTATATGGCCAAAAGCCTTAGTGATATACCAATAACCGTGTTGACTAACTCGATAAAAGTCGCCATTGAATTAAGCAATAAAAAACAAATCACTGTCATTTCCACTGGTGGACAGTTGCTACAGAAATCTCTTTCGTATGTAGGGCCCCTCGCGGAGTCCTCGCTGAATTCCTATCATGTTGAAAAAGCTTTTATTTCTTGCAAAGGTTTTGATTTAGAACACGGAATGAGTGAATCCAATGAATTGCAATCCATTATCAAAAATAAAATGATGGATATTGCTGACCTTGTTTATATGATGGTTGACCATAACAAATTTGGGCTTCGCGCATTTTCACAAATCAATAACAAAGAAAAGATCGATTGTGTCATTACGGATCGAGAAACGAATGAGAGCATGACTGAAGCTCTTCGCAAGAATGGTATTAGAGTTATTAAAGTTGAAATGTAATCTGTACCACCCTGCAGCTGAATTCAGAATGAAGCTGCGGGGTGGTTTTTTGTTTCCAAAGCCATGCATTGATTAATTACCCTTAAATTAGTTACTATAGATATGTAGATATTTTAAAGTAAAATTCATTTTTTATTACTCACAATAAAACACAATTAATTCAACATTAAAACAAAATTAATTGTGGTTTTAATGTTGAATTTTCGTTGTTTTGGTGTAGTGTAGAAAATAATAAAAATAAAGGCGTGAGGGTATTTATGGTGGGTAAAACTAATGGAAACAATGAATCATTATTTCATTTAAACGATCGTCAAAGGAACATATCCGATTTAGTAGATAAAAATGGTTCGGTTCGAGTAGCGGATTTAAGCAAACAGTTTAATGTGAGTGAAGAGACCATCCGGCGTGATTTTGAAAGACTTGAAAAACAAGGATTATTAAGAAAAATTCATGGTGGTGCGATTCGAGTAGAAACGAGCACAGAAATTCCAGTACCAAAAAGACAATCCAAACATATGGAAGAAAAAGAAATGATCGCACGTACAGCGGCTACCTATGTGGAAGATGGGGACATTATAGCGATTGATGCTAGTACAACAAGTTTATTGATGACGAGGCATATCAAAGGAAAAAACCTAACAGTAATAACAAACTCCATTGGAGTAACCTTAGAATTAGCAAGTGAGCAGAGTATCCGTGTCATTTTAATTGGTGGATACTTATCTGAAGGGTCCATGTCTTTAGTCGGGAACTTTGCTGAAAGAGTAGTTCAGGATTACCATGTAGATAAATTCTTCTTTTCTTGTTTAGGCGTAGATTTCAAAAGAGGAATAAGTGAAATTCATGAAGATCAAGCGTCGGTCAAAAAACAACTATTATCTATATCCGAAAAATTAATTTTACTTGTAGATCATAGCAAGTTCGGCCAGAAATCATTGATTCGCTTATGTGATTTAACAGCTGTTGATTATTTGATTACAGATAATAGGGTCTCTATCAACACGATTAAAGAGTTGAATGTTCAGGGAATCCGGGCGATTATCGGAGAGCAGTCATAGTATTGACTGCTTTTTTTTTGGCTTTTCAAGGGGGGGATTGTAAAACTCAATAAACAAACTCGATAATGTTATTTAAACCAAATCAGAATTGAGAAAAACAACAATTTTATGTTGTAAACCACAAAATGTAATGCTATAATCAAAATCAACAATATTCTTATAATTCTAAAATTTACATTGGATAAGAAAACATTAATTATTAGTAGGGAGAGAGGGATATGACATCAATTGGACCATCTTTAATGTGTGCGAATATGGGAGAACTCCGAGACACGATTGTTCGTCTTGATCAAGCTGAAGCTGATTTTTTTCATTTTGACATAATGGATGGAAAGTTTGTCCCCAATTTTACTATGGGGCCAGACATGATTAGAGAGTTACGACATTACACAGACAAGATTTTCGATGCACATTTGATGATTGAAGAACCAGAAAGGTACATAAAAGTTTTTGCAGAGGCAGGCTGTGACATGATTTCTGTCCATGCTGAATCGACTATTCATCTACAAAGAACACTCAACCAAATTAAAGAACTCGGTGTAAAAGCAGGTGTTGCATTAAATCCGGCCAGCTCTCTTAATCATTTGGATTATGTATGGGACATTGTGGATTATGTGGTTTTAATGACAGTGAACCCTGGCTTTGCTGGTCAAAAGTTCATTCCACTAACTTTAGAAAAGATCAAGAAGTTGAAAAAATTGATTCAAGAGAATAGAAATTCCATAGAAATTCAAGTAGATGGAAACATCAGTTACGAAATCATCCCTCAAGTATTGAATAAAGGGGCTGATATGTTGGTGTGCGGAACATCATGTTTATTCAGAAAAGATGAATCTTTGGAGTACTCTATGGCTAATTTACACAGTTTTTTGGAAGGGCTTCCAAAAGGGAACGTCGCAAATTCTTAATATGAAAAGAGATGATTGACTATGACAATTACAGTGGTTGGCAGCATAAACATTGACATCGTGGCATTGACAGATGATTATCCCTTGAGAGGAGAAACGATTTTTGGTAAGAAGATCAATTACTTCTCAGGAGGGAAAGGTGCCAATCAAGCGACTGCTGTAGCCAAATTAGGTGAAGAGGTCCAATTAATTGGTGCAGTAGGAAAGGATTATTACGGAGATCAATTAATCCAAACATTAAGAGATTCTAAAGTAGACACCACGCATATTAAACAATCAGAAGATCTAGCGACAGGTACAGCGATCATAACCATTGATAGAACAGCTGAGAACACCATGCTGGTACTGAGGAGTGCCAATGACGACTTGCTTACGGAAGATGTTGAAAACGCCTTCAATAATTCGAGACAGAGTGATGTTTTGCTCGTTCAAATGGAGGTACCTCAAGATACAGTTATCAGAGCTATGCAATTAGCCAAGGAAAAAGGAATGTACGTGATCTTGGATCCAGCTCCAGCGGAAGGGATTACTGTCAAAGCGTTAGAGTATGCCGATATCATCACCCCGAATAAACAAGAAACGAAACATATGCTTGGCATCGATGTGATTGATATTGATTCAGCTATTAAAGCTGCCAAGGCTTTTGAAAGTATGGGAGTAAAGAACTCAATTATTAAAATGGCGGATAAAGGGTCGATTGTGTATCGAAGCGGTGAATGGACTCATATCAATTCTATTCAAGTACAAGCTCTAGATACAGTTGGAGCAGGAGATGCATTTGCAGGAGCGTTAGCTTGCCGTCTATCGAATGGAGATGATTTAGTTACAGCTGCTGAATTTGCAACGATCGTAGGGGCTCTCAAGGTAACTAAATTAGGGGCGCAAGCTGGAATTCCAACTCTAGAGGAAGTTCAAGTCTTCTGTAAGGAAAGAGGATTGACACATCAACTATCTGAAGGAACCACTCTTTAAGGAGGTTACCCATAGTGAGTGACTATATTTTACAAATGAAGAACATAAGTAAGACGTTTCCCGGGGTTAAAGCTCTTGATAATGTTCAACTGGAAGTGAAAAAAGGAGAAGTACATGCCCTGATTGGAGAAAACGGAGCAGGTAAATCTACATTAATCAAAATACTGGCAGGGATTCATCAGCCTGATCCTGGTGCAGAGTTTTATTTTGAAGGTAAAGACGCTGAGATCAAAAAACCTATTGATGCCACTTTGAAAGGTGTTTCTATCATTTACCAAGATTTAAGCTTATTTCCGAATCTCTCCGTTGCAGAGAACATCTACATCGGACGAGATAGTGGTAAGAAGGCCTGGAAAAAAGTGAATTGGAAGCATATCAAACGTATATCTGAAAAAGCATTGAAAGAATTAGAGGTCGATGTTGATATTAATACAAAAGTAGAGCAACTAAGCATTGCCCAGCAACAATTGATAGAAATAGCGAGAGCTATGGCATTCGAGTCCAAGCTTATCGTCATGGATGAACCCACTTCTTCTCTTTCATCAAGTGAAGTTGAAAAACTTTACCGCGTTGTAGATAAGTTAAGTGCACAAGGAATATCAATTATTTTCATAAGTCATAAATTGAAAGAGTTGTTCAGGTTATCAGATCGATTCACGGTGCTGAGGGACGGTAAATATGTCGGGTCGTATGATGTGGATACTATAGATGAAGCTAAGCTTGTTAATTTGATGGTTGGCCGCGAAGTGACCTATGAAAAAAATCAATCTCAAGTAAAGACTGGTGAAGTCATTTTTGAGGTCAGAGATTTTTCTAAAAGTGGAAACTTTAAGGATATTTCCTTTCAGCTTAGAGAGGGTGAGGTTCTTGGCATTACTGGTTTAGTCGGTGCAGGACGGACAGAGTTGGCACAATCGATTTTCGGGATCAACAAAAAGGATCAGGGCAGCCTTGAAATACATGGCGAACCAGTGGATATCCGTTCTTCTGAGGATGCGGTCAAAAAGGGAGTCGCCTATGTACCGGAAGCCAGGCAGACACAAGGATTAGTACTTGATCAATCAATCATCAACAATATATCTCTACCAGTGATTGATAAACTCAATAACAAATTCAAGTTCATTGATAGAAAGATAGAAGTAGAAATGGCGCAACAATATATAAAGTCCCTTGATGTTCGTCCATCTTTGCCAGAATTGCCAGCCTCTAAACTCTCAGGCGGGAACCAGCAAAAAGTCGTCATCGGCAAGTGGTTATCGGCTCAACCGAAAATTCTGATCATTGATGAACCGACGAACGGCATTGATATTGGAGCAAAAACAGAAATTCATAAACTTCTCAGAAGACTTGCTAATGAAGGAATCGGAGTCATCATGATTTCCTCAGAGTTACCTGAAGTATTAGCAGTAAGTGACAGAATTTTAGTCATGCGGAATGGAAAGATTTCAGGAGAGATGGATGTAAATCAAGCAACACAAGAGAAAATCATGAACTACGCTCTTGGAGGGAATGGAAAACAGCACGAATCTGTTGTGATTGAAAAAGAAAAGGTTAGTCAGGAGGTATAGAGTGTGAAATCTTTATTTAAACAAAAGGAATTCAGTATTCTGGCGATCGTATTACTTATCAGTTCCATATTAACCTTTGTCAGCCCTGTTTTCCTAACGGTCGGAAATTTGTTGGACCTCATAGAAGGCAACGTCGTTATAGGGATATTAGCAATAGGAATGACTTTAATTATCATTACCAGCGATATTGATGTATCGGTCGCAGCTGTAACAACAGCAGTGGCCGTAAGTATTAGTTATCTGTTCGGTTTTTTACCTGATAGTTGGATTTCTGTTCTCCTGTTATTTTTATTTGCTCCAGTGATTGGATTAGTGATGGGTCTCTTCAATGGATTACTTGTTTCAAAAATTGAGATTCCAGCGATTGTTGTAACGCTTGGAACCTTAAATATCATAGCGGGCCTTGTACTCTATATCACTAATGGTAACTACGTCAATAGTACCAGCTTCCCTCAATCTTTCTTATCTTTCTCGAATATTGAAATTTTAGGCATACCGATCTTGATTTATCTCCTTGCAATTGTCGCTGTTGGTACTTGGTTCATTCTTAAACATACTCTGATTGGCCGTTCTGTTCTAGCTATCGGTGGTAATACCCAATCTTCTGTTCGTGTAGGCATTAACTATCAAAGAGTGAAGCTTTTCGTTTTTGCTTATATGGGTTTTTTAGCAGGTATTGCAGCTATTGCTCAAACAGCTTATACAAAAGCTGTAGACCCTAACGGCATGATAGGTCTTGAACTAACTGTAATTGCAGCAGTTGTTCTTGGTGGGGCCAATATTCATGGAGGACGTGGAAGTATCCATGGAACATTATTAGGTGTATTGTTACTGGCTATTATGCAAAATGGAATGATTTTAGCACGTATTGATACGTATTGGCAGAATGTAGTTACAGGCGCCATCATCGTCATCGCTGTTTCTTACGACCAAATTAGTTATAAACGTTCTCAGGATAAATTAGCTAACATTGAAGTAGAGGCTTAGGAGGGAGGGGAATAATATGAAGCTTTCTAAAGAAAGTATATTAGGACTGATTGCTCTCGGTACATTTTTATTCATGGCTTTATTGGCACCAGGATTCTTATCTTCGAACAATATTAATAGTATGATGTTCCAAATACCAGAGTTTGGCTTGCTGGCTATTGCTATGATGGTAGTCATTGTTACAGGTGGAATTGACCTTTCCATCACTTATATAGCAGCCTTAGCTGGTGTAGGGGCTGCGTTGATGCTGACGAACGGTTTTGGAATTTTCCCTGCGATCATTATGGCCATTTTATTTGCGCTAGCTTGTGGAGCATTTAATGGATTCATTGTATCCAAAATCGGTGTATCCCCTATTCTAGTTACATTAGGAACAATGGTTTTGTTTGAAGGAGTGATATTGGCCATTACCAAAGGGAGTTCCATTTCTGGTTTTCCAGATGCGTATAGTTTAATTGGGAATGGTTACTACTTAGGCTTAGTTCCTTTCTCTATCGTAATCTTTGCAATCTTTGCTATCATAACTGGTCTCTTACTTAGCAAAACAAGCTGGGGGAGAAGAGTCTACATGTATGGGAGTAATGAAGTTGCAACTCTTTATTCTGGAGTGAAAAACAGTAAAGTACTTATGAAGGTCTATCTGTATGCGGCACTATTAGCAGCCATTTCTGCCATCATCATGACCTCACGTTATAATTCTGTGAAGGTAGATTTAGGGTCTTCATACCTTTTGCAGAGTGTCGCAGCAGCTGTGTTAGGGGGAACAAATATTCATGGGGGTTATGGAAAAGTAATAGGAACAATTTACGCTGTATTTGTTTTCCAATTTATTAGAAATGGTTTGAATTTATTAGGATTTCACTCTTCATTAGTAGACGTAGTAATTGGCAGTATTCTAATCCTCGTTCTGACCATGAATTTCTTTTCTGATAAATTCAAGAAAAAACAAGAACAAAAGAATGCTAGTCAAGCAGCCTGATCCAGGTGATACCCTAGTGGGATTTTCTAGGTATTATAAATGATTACTATATAGGAGGAGTAAAACATTGAAAAAATTAGTCTTCAGTTTGTTGATGTTGATGTTTTTGGTTGGGATTTTGGCCGGTTGTGTTTCGGAAAATACGAGTGGGAGTTCTGAAGAAGGTTCTAATGACAGTGGTGGTGAAGAGAGTTCAGACGATGGTGAAATGAATATTGCAGTAGTACCTAAGCTTGTCGGTATTCCTTATTTTAACGCTTCTGAAACAGGTGCTGTACAAGCTGGTGAAGAGCTAGGAGTGAATGTAGAGTACACAGGTCCAACCCAGGCTGATGCCTCAGCTCAAGTTAAAGTGATTGAAGACTTGGTTTCAAAGAATTCAGACGTTATCGCAGTTGCTCCAAATGACCCTGCTTCTGTAGAGCCTGTGTTGAAGAAAGCTAAAGACCAGGGCATCAAGGTTATGGACTGGGATACACCAGCTGATAAAGAATTAGTCGACCTTTCAGTGAAGCAAGTAGATGATGAAGAATTTGGGAGACATATGGCTGGAAAACTTGTAGAAGCAATGGGAACAGAGGAAGGGAAGATTGCTATCCTTACCGGAGGGCTGTCTGCAGCAAACTTAAATCTTTGGATCGACGCAGCTAAGAAAGAGTTCGATGAAAATTATCCTGATATTGAAATTGTTTCTGAAAAAATTCCCACGGATGAAAAACAGCAAGTGGCATACCAAAAAACACTTGACCTACTTAAATCCTATCCTGATTTGAAAGGTGTTCTAGCTGTATCTACTCCTGCACCTCTTGGAGCAGCTCAAGCTGTACAAGAAAAAGGACTACAAGATGAAGTGTCTGTGGTAGGATCGGCTTTGCCTAATGACTCAGAACCTTTTCTGGAAGATGGTTCTTTAGATACTGCTGTTCTTTGGAATCCTAAAAAGCTCGGTTATTTGACAGCTGCTCTTGGAAAAATGCTAGCAGGAGGGGAAATGCCTGAAGATGGTCAGGAAATTGAAAATGTCGGTGAAATCTCAGTTAAAGATGATGGTAAAACAGTCATTATGGGACCACCTGCAGATTTTACAAAGGAAAACGCAGGAGATTTTGACTTCTAAGGTTTGTTGATATTAAGAAAGGGCCGACCAAACCTGTATATATTTCCTTTGGTCGTGCCTTTTTTTGATGAAGGATCATTTATTTTTCATTAGTTGGAGTGGATAGTATGAACCAGAACTATCAAATCAAGAGTGAAGAGATAAAGAAGAAATTCTTGGCCTTGAAAAAAAAGAGCCCTGAATTATTTGAAAAAAGATTGAATCTCTCTTGGAGTAACTGGGGGTTCGGGTTTGAATCCCTGGAAGATTCTATTGTCCGTTTGAAGAATGCAGGAATTAACTATGTTGAACTGCACGGAAACCATTATGGTGAGGATCTTGGTTATGAAATTGACCGAACATTAACGGTTCTGAATAAGCATCATATGAAAGTTTCAGGTGTTTGTGGAATGTTTTCATCTGAGAATGATTTATCTAGTAATAACCCAAGGAACAGGCAGAATGCCATTGGTTATATAAAAAGGGAAGTAGAATTCACTAATATTGTTGGAGGACATTATTTACTAGTGGTTCCAGGGGCTGTTGGTCGTCCTGAAGCGTACGATGAGATGGAATTTGAAAGAAGTGTTGCAACGCTTGAAAATTTGGGGGATCTTTTCTTGCAAAATCAAATCAAAGCTGCTATCGAGCCGGTCCGAGCTGCGGAAGTAAGCTTTGTTCATACGGTTAAAGATGCACAATATTATATTGAAGCTGTTGGACATGAGGGGATCCAACATATCAATGGGGATATCTATCATATGCAAACCGAAGAGACTCACATAGGAGAAGCAATTATACAAGCAGGCCCCCAATTAACTAACCTGCATTTAGCGGATAGTAATAGAGGTGCACTCGGTGATGGAATGATAGATTTAGATACTATCATTATGTCGTTATACTTAATAGGTTTCAACCAAGAAGGAAAGTTCGTAACTCCTGAACCTTTAGGCCCTGGAGCTGACCCTTATCCTGCAATGAATATGAAACCGAATCATGAAAAGTTAGAATACCTGGTCACTCAGACAGCCTCTTATTTCAGAGGAAGGGAAGCGCATGTTCTAGGGTTATGATGAAAAATTCACAGAAACAGGAAGGTGTTTGTCTTGCTCGATCAATTAAAACAAGAGGTATTAGAAGCAAACCTTTCTTTAGAAAAATATAAGTTAGTCACTTTTACATGGGGAAACGCGAGTGGGATTGACAGAGACTCTGGACTTATCGTCATTAAACCGAGCGGTATCCCATATCCCGAATTATCTTCAGAAGACTTGGCAGTTATTGATTTAGATGGAAATCTGGTAGAGGGAAAGTGGAAACCTTCTTCAGATGCGCCGACTCATCAGGTCCTTTACGATACATTTCCCAATATAGGAGGGGTTGTTCATACTCACTCTTTATGGGGAACGTGCTGGGCACAGTCAGGTAAATCCATTCCTGTTTTAGGTACTACTCATGCTGACTATTTTTATGGAAAGATTCCTTGTACAAGACCTATGGAAAGTGCAGAAATACTGGGCGACTACGAAAAAGAAACGGGTAAGGTGATTACGGAAACTTTCCGGGATTTGGATCCAGACGCAATACCAGGCGTCCTAGTTAATAACCATGCGCCTTTTACATGGGGCAAAGATCCCATGGAAGCCTTGCACCATTCAGTAGTTCTTGAAGAAGTTGCAAAAATGGCGTTGTACACCTATCAATTGGATCATCAAATCAATTCTATAGATGAGAATCTATTAGACAAACATTATTTAAGAAAACATGGATCAAAAGCCTACTATGGCCAATCGTAGTTAAGGGAGGAAGAACATTGAAAAATGGAAAATACACCATTGGTATAGACTTTGGAACAGAGTCAGGAAGGGCTGTAATCGTTTCATTATCAACAGGGGAAGAAATTGCAGAAGATGTTACTTCCTATCCACACGGAGTGATAGATGATACATTACCACAATCTAATATTAAATTAGATTTTGAGTGGGCCCTTCAACATCCAGGAGATTATATGGAAGTTTTAAAATCCTCTGTACCCGCCGTGATTAAAAAAGCGAATGTGGATCCAACTTCTATTATCGGAATAGGTATAGATTTTACCTCCTGTACGATATTACCGATTGATGAAGTTGGTGAGCCGTTGTCTTTTAAAGAAAAATTCACTCATGACCCACATAGTTGGGTGAAGCTTTGGAAACATCATGCAGCTCAAGATGAGGCTAATAAAATCAACAAAATCGCTGCAAGCCGTGGTGAAAAGTTTTTATCTAGATATGGAGGAAAGATATCCTCCGAGTGGATGATTGCGAAAATTTGGGAAATACTTAATGAAGCTCCTGATGTTTATGAAGCCACCGATCAATTCATGGAAGCTACGGACTGGGTAGTATCCAAGTTGACGAATAATCTAATAAAGAATAGTTGTACTGCTGGCTATAAAGCAATCTGGCATAAACAAGAAGGTTATCCAAGCAAAGAATTTTTCAAAGCATTGGATCCACGGATGGAGAATTTGACGGAAACTAAATTACGTGGAGAAGTGGTTCCACTTGGTACAAAGGCAGGAGAACTGACCGAAGAAATGGCCTCCCTCATGGGTCTGTCCCCAGGGATTTCAGTAGCTGTGGGAAATGTTGATGCTCACGCATCTGTTCCCGGAATGGGAGTAGTGACACCTGGTAAAATGGTGATGGCGATGGGGACGTCGACTTGCCATATGATACTTGGAACGGAAGAAGTAGAGATTGAAGGAATGTGCGGCGTTGTCGAAGATGGTATCATCCCAGGTTACTATGGATATGAAGCTGGACAATCAGCGGTTGGTGATATATTCGGCTGGTATGTGAATGAAGCCGTTCCTTCTTATATAAAGGAAAAGGCAGAGCAAGATAAGATGAATACTCATCAGTGGTTAGAAACTCAAGCCAGCAAATACCAACCAGGTGAAACCGGATTGATTGCATTGGATTGGTGGAACGGTAATCGCTCCGTATTAGTGGATGCGGAATTGAGTGGTCTATTAGTAGGGGCTACTTTACAAACCAAGCCAGAGGAAGTTTATCGTACTTTAATTGAAGCTACTGCTTTTGGTACTCGAAAAATAATTGATTCATTTCATGAAAATGGTGTACAGGTAGATGAGCTATATGTGTGTGGTGGCTTGCCGCAAAAAAACAAACTTCTTCTTCAAATCTACGCAGATGTAACGAATCGAACGATTACCATTGCAGACTCTATTCAAACCCCTGCCTTGGGTGCAGCTATGTTTGGTGCTGTAGCGGCTGGGTCGGACGAAGGCGGTTACGATAATATCGTGGAAGCGGCTCAGTATATGGCCAGGTTAAAAGAGGACAAAATAAAACCGATTCCTCATCATGTAGAGATATACGATGAACTTTATCGAGAATATAGTAAATTGCATGATTATTTTGGCAGAGGAGAAAATGATGTCATGAAACGTTTGAAAGAGATTCGCTCAAACACAAACCTTAATCATAAGGTGGGAAGTTCAGCTGAATTCTTATCTCTGTAAGGTTAGTGAAGGTTTTTTAATATATACCAAAAAGCAGTTATACTCTAACTTTGGTTACCAGTTATTTGTAACATCCTTAATACTAATTAAGCTTAATGGGGCAGTATCATATTATTGCCCTATTTTAGATTCAACGATAGATCGATGTGTTTTATATAGTTTTGAAAATGACTGTAATTTAAGGGCAATATAAACTTGTAGTTGTACTTTACTTAATTAAGAGTAAAATAAGGGTCCTATATATACATTAATAGTAATGGTGGATGCGCGCCATAAAGAATTGAATTTTCAGACTAATTAACCTATACTTACAAATATAAACACTATATTTTTTTGACCACTACATACCAACCAGTCAGTATCTAAAGGAGGCTCTTATGAAAACAAACGAAAATCAAACTGATTCCTCTACAGAACAAAAGTCTATTAAGCTTACCGCCCATGAAAGAATTCACCTGCTCGCTGATGACGGATCCTTTCTTGAACTCGGAAAATCTGCCCATTCATCTGTGCCGGGAATGGAAGAACGGACGCCTGCCGATGGGCTGATCGGCGGCTTGATCCGGGTGGACGGACGGGAAGCGGTCGTTCAGGCAATGGATGTGAGTGTGTTGTCGGGAACGGAGGGGGAGGTTCACCTCCGGAAGAGTGAGTATTTTCATCAGTACGCGAAAAAGAGGAAGCTGCCGCTTTTTAATTTGTGTGAAGGTAGTGGGCTGCGGATGCCGGACGGGATGGGTTCAGACGGAATCAGTGACAAGCTTTTTCCGAACTGTCTGCTGGATCACTCCAGAGAAACCCCGATCCTTACCGCCATTCTGGGGGACAGCTTCGGCGGTCCGACGTGGATGGCCGTGACATCGGATTTTGTCACACAGGTGCGCGGAACGGGAATGGCCGTTGCCGGGCCGAGGATGTTGGAGATGGCGAGTGGCGAAGAGATTACAGCCGAAGAACTTGGGGGGCCTGATATGCATGCGGCATATACAGGACAGATTGATCACGTCGCTGACACAGAGGAAGAAGCGATAACGGCTATAAAGCGGTTTTTCAGCTATCTGCCTTCTTCATATGAAGACACGCCTCCTTTTAAAGTATCTGTTCCTTCGCCCTCTTCTTCAGGGGGAAACGCAGCGGCTGTTGTTCCTTCGAACATGAGACATCCGTATGACATGAATAAACTCATTCGTGAGATTGTCGATCCGGAATCCTTTATGGCTTACCGGCCTTTTTACGGAAAAGCACTCCTGACAGGTCTTGCGCGTATGGACGGGAGGGTCACAGGAGTGGTGGCGAATCAGCCGCTTCATATGGCGGGAGCTCCAGGTCCGGAGGAGTGTGATAAGGCGGTGGATTTCATCTGCCTCTGTGATTCGTATCATATTCCATTGATTTTTCTTCACGATACTCCCGGGTTCAGGATCAGCAGTCAGGCAGAAAAGCGGAAAATGCCTTCAAAGATTATGAATTGGAATACTGCGCTTGCTAAATCCACTGTTCCCAAGTACTCCATCGTCATTCGCAAAAGCATTGGAGCGGCGTATGGAAACATGGGTGGTCCAGGCATGGGGGCGGACGTGGTGGCTGCCTGGCCGGAGGCTGAAATTAACTTTACCGGCCCCGACGTCGGTGTGAATGTTGTGTACGGAAGGCAGATCAAACAGGCGGACAATCCTTCTGAAGCCCGTGCGGCTTATTTGGAACAGTGGAGCTTCGACAGCTCACCAGCGAAAGCCGCGGGTAAGTTCTTGGTTCAGGAAATCATCGAGCCGGAACAGACCCGGGATTTTCTGCTTCGGTTTTTACGAACGGCGTCGGATAAAAGTGAAAGACGGCTGGCCGACTGGCCGATGTCCACATAAGGAGGAATCGAATGAAAAGCGAAATGAAACGGCATCAAATAGAGAACATGTACCCTCTTGGAAAACACCCGCTTCTCGTATACGTCCAGCACCACGCAGAGGAGCGCCCGCATGAGGCTGCTTACTTTTATTATGGATCCACACTGACGTGGGCGGAGCTTTTGAATGATATTGAAAAGATGGCTGGATTTTTGTCACAGAAGGGCTTTGAAAAAGGGGACCGGGTCGGGCTTTATATGCAGAACAGCCCGCAGTATATCATTGCCCACTATGCCATCCAGTCGATCGGCGGAATCGTCTGTCCATTGAACCCGATGTACAAAGCGAGCGAGTTAACCTTTTTAATGAAGGAAGTCGGCATGAAAGGACTGTTTACCGGCGGGAAACTGTTAAGTGAGGTGAGAAAAACAGACAGCGATCTTCATGTGGTTCTTGTCGTTTCTTACGAAGATTATATCCCTGGGGAAACCGAATGGGAAGTTCCGGAGGACTTGAGGGTTCCAGATCTAACATTAAATGAAAAGGAAACCCACTGGAGCGATGCTGTAAACGAAGCAGAACCGCAAAAAGCGTCTGAAAATGTCGATTTAAATGATACGGCGCTGCTTGCTTTCACGTCAGGAACGACCGGAAGACCGAAAGCGGCGATGCTTACGTATGAAAATGCTTTGTATAAAACAGCAGCGGCTGTGGAAGCGAATGGGGTGGAAAAGGAAGAGACGTGGCTTGCGGTGATGCCGCTCTGTCATATCGCGGGAATGGTGATGGGTGTGAACATTCCAGCATTTACCGGTTCCCCCTGTGTATTGTTTGCGAGGTTTGATCCTCGGCAGGTGGTCAAAGCACTGACTGATTATGCAGTGACGGTGTGGTACAGCATCGCCCCGATGAATGAGGCTGTGTTATCCGTGGCGGACGGGGAAAAAGCGGATGCTCTGCGACTCAATTTGTGTACGAGCTTCGGTATGCCTGTGACAGAAGATCTGGCAGAACGCTGGCGATCTTTTGCGCCGGACAGTTCGTTGTATGAAGCGGCTTACGGACTGAGCGAGACGCATACCGTGGACACCTATATGCCCGGTGCCGGTGTGAAATTCGGATCTGTCGGCCTTCCGGTTCCTGGGTCATCACTGGCTGTCCGCGATCCATTAACAAAAGAACAGCTGCCCGTCGGTGAGTCCGGGGAAATCGCAGTGAAAAGTCCTGGTGTTTTCAAAGGCTACTGGGGGCGGCCTGAGGCGACAGCGGAAGTGTTGGTGGACGGATGGATGCATACGGGTGATATCGGCTATTTCGACGAAGACGGCTATTTATATTTTCAGGGGCGTCTGAAGGAAATGATCAAATCGTCAGGATTCAGCATTTTCCCTGAAGATGTCGAAGCATTACTGAAGGAACATCCCGCCATCTCCCAGGCGGCTGTCATCGGTGTGCCGGATGAATCAAAAGGGGAGGTCGTCAAAGCGTTCATTGTTCTGAAAGAGGAAGCAGCACTGGAGAAAGAAGCATTGATTCAATGGGCAAAAGCCCATATGGCCCGCTATAAAGTTCCGGGTTTTGTCGAATTCCGCACGTCTCTTCCTCAGACAGGAGCAGGTAAAATCTTAAGGCGCGTGCTGAAAGAAGAATCCTGAGACGGAAAAAGAAGCACAACAAGGTGAGCCTCTCCACTTATAAAGAATACGGGTGATCCCACAGCAGTCATCCCCTGATAAGCAGCACGTGACCATCCATACGAAAGAGACATCCGTAAAAAAAAGAGGCGCAGCTGAATGCGCCTCTTTTTAATGAATTTCTTTTTTCTTAAAGCGTCCGCCCCGCACTTCAGCAATATCCCCGATAGCCATGAAGGCTTGTTCATCGTGCTCCTGGACGAGCGCTTTCAGCTTCGCTTCCTCCAATCGGTTGATGACGCAGAAGATCACTTTTTTCTCGTCATTGGAGAAGGCTCCTTCTCCTTTTAAAAAGGTGACGCCGCGGCCGAGGCGCTGGATGATGGCTTCACTGATGCTCTCGTATTCATCGCTGATGATATGTACAGCCTTCGATTCATCCAGTCCTTTAATCGTAATGTCGATCATTTTATAAGCAACAAAATAGGCAAGCAGGGAATACATTGCCCGGTCCCATCCGAAGACGAAGCCCGCGCTTCCAAGGATGAACAGGTTGATGAACATAATGATTTCCCCGACAGAAAACGGGATTTTGCTGCTGATCAGAATCGCAGAGATTTCTGTCCCGTCGAGACATCCTCCGTAGCGGATGACCATTCCTACACCGATGCCGAGGATAAATCCCCCGAATAATGTCGCAAGCAGAATATCATCGGTAAAGGCAGGCACCGGATGAAGCACAGTTGTGGCCGTTGAAAGGATGGCAATGCCGTACACCGTTGACCAGGCAAATGTTTTTCCAATCAAGTTATATCCAAGAAAGAAAAAGGGGATATTCAATAGGAAGATGAACAGCCCGAGTTTCCATTCCGTCAAATGCGACAGGATAATGGAGATTCCGACGATTCCACCATCGATGACCTGATTGGGAACGAGGAAAATTTCCAGTCCTACCGCCATAATGATGGCACCGAGCGTGATGAAAACCGCGCGTTTCGTAAACTCTTTGGACGTAATTTTCAGATGCTGGACTTGTTGACCGCTGATGGCAGGTCCCTCCATTTAAATGAATTTTTATAAAAAACGTTTCCGGACATCCGGCGTCGGTATCGGGCAGGAGTCGTCTTTTTTTCCGAACCATTTGTAACGATTGGATGCAAACCACCGGTAAAAAGCGTTGCGCAGCGGTGCTGGGATCAGAATCAACAAGTACGCAAGCTGCCAGAATCCTTTCAACTGCCGGCTGATCGTCAAAGCGGCGGTGGATTCCAGGCGGGCTTTTCCGTTCTGGATTAATACAAGGCTGTCGGTGTCATGGGGAATGTTATACTGCAAAAGCAGTTCCCGGCCCTTGTCACTTTGAAGCGATGCAAATTGAAACCGGCTGCGGGGATCTCGTTGAATGATGAACTGGACACTTTTGTCGCAGAAATGGCAGTCCCCGTCGAATAATATGATGGCACTCATAGGTATCACCTCATGTATGATTATACCATTTTATGCAGGGATCCTCTAAGGAATTTCAAGAAAACGTCTGCTTTGGAAAAGCGTCACAGCCCCTCTTTCTCTCATACGCTATGGAGGGAAGGAGTGGTGGATGTGCTGCTTTTCACGTATCTGTTCATCGGCGTGTTTTTCTGCTTTTTTAAAAAAGAACCGGTGCTGAAGGACAAACAGGAGCAGGCGGTATATATGTTTTACCTGCTTGGATGGATTGTCCTGTGGCCGGTGTTTCTTATACGAAGACTCATGCGAGGGATTTAAAGGCAGAACCGCAAAAGATTGCCGGTCATAGTCGGAGGCAGAGGGCAGACAATAAGAGAGGCTTTAAGCCAACCGATTTGAGGAGTGATCAGGATGGAAAAGAATAATGTGCAGTGGCTGCCGGTTATCGCTTCGATCGGTATCGGTGCGGCCACATACAGCATGATGACTGGTCAGGCCGGACAACTGCAGAATGTCATTCCGAGTTTAGCGAAGATGTCCGGGAAACAAGGTACAGCCTCTAATCAGTAAATGAAAAAGGCATGCAGATGACTGCATGCCTTTTTCTACGTCCATTTATATAAGATGTGTGGAATTCTCAGTTGGTAGTTGGATGGATCGTTTATCAATTTCTTGCGTGACTAAGTGAACAAATTCGTCGTCCAGCTGAAGCTTTACAGACTCCAGATAGGTTTCCAGCAAGGTTTGATCATCAAGCAGTGACAAAACGATACAACTCCTTAGCGTATGATTCGTTATTATTTTATTGACATTTACTTATTCTAGCAAAAAAATCTGTTTATTCATGAGTAGAAAGACCTGTTTTGTGGAATTGATGGACGATATATAAATTATTCTCCTATACGATTGATGCAGGTGTGTACGTTTCTGTTTGTTCGTGTCTAAACAACAGGAATAGCGGAAAGTGGCGGTGGGGCACGGGGTTTCCATTGTATTTCTATTGTATTTGCTTTAATATAGCGTAATAAGCTGAGGAACGATGGTTTGAACGGAGCAGCGATAGGAAAGAATAAGGAAACAAGGACGTTTTTTTAGGGAAGGGTGTCTTATGGAGAATAAAAGAGGAAACCTTGTGATGTTTCCTGGATGGAAATCGAGACTGGAGCAGTCGGGACTGGAGGCTCTGAAGGAAAAGCGCTACAAGGAAGCGGCGGAAGCCTTTGAACCACTTGTCGAGTATGATCAGGCCGGCCATGATGTTATCACAGGGCTGTTGATGAGCTGGATTGAGCTCGGTCAGTTCGATCAAGCTGAGGAATTGTGTCAAGAGCAGATGAAGGAAACGATCGACCAGTATTACCATTACTTACATATCTACATTACGATCCTTTTCCAAAGCAGCCGTTACAGCGATATCATCGACCTGCTCGATGAAGTTTTTGAATCCGAGGACATCCCCCACCAGAGCCGTACACAGCTGTGGCAGATGTATGAAGTGAGCAGAAAGCTGCTGGAAGACAGCCGGAAGGAGCAAGGGAAGGAATTATCCCTCGCTTTCAAGGAAGCCTTGGAAACTGATCACATACATAAGCAGTGGCAGACCCTCGATCACTTAAAGAAACAGGACCCCCATGATTATCTGGAGGAGTTTATCGTGTACCTTCAGGAACCAGCCGTACACCCCATGATAAAATCCTCGATTTTGGAATGGTTTAGAGATGGACGTGTGGATAGAGAAGTGGCTTTGACAAAATTCGGCATGGAAATGACCATTGTGCCCGGCCATTTATCGATGCTTCAGCATGATTATATTATGAAGCAGATCCAGATGAGGCTCGGCCAGGTGGAACAGAAAAATCCAACGATGTATGAGATGGTCAACAACTTGTTGTTCCACTACTGCTACGTCCGTTATCCCCTGTTCCCTGATGAAGAGGAAGTGCCGCTGCTCGTCGAAGCGCTGAAGCAGCTCGGCCATGAATACCTGCAGCTTCCCTATAAACCGGATTCCCATTTAGAGGAAGTGGACCGGTATAAATCAGAAATTGAACTGTGTGAGCAGCATTATGTTTTCGTGACCGGTTCCTAGAAAAACCAATGAGAGTCACGCCTTGAAAGCAGCGGGGATTATGTTATAATGTAATGGTTGCAAAAGAGATTCGTATGTAATCAGAGTCATAGAATCAGTAAACCATCGTCTCCGGACGAAAATGTGAATAGATGTTGGAGGGAATTTTTTATGTCAGCAAAATGGGAAAAGCAAGAAGGCAATGTAGGTACATTAACAGTTGAAGTACCTGCAGGCGAGTTCGACAAAGCCCTTGATTCTGCCTTTAAAAAAGTAGTTAAACAGGTACAGGTACCTGGATTCCGTAAAGGGAAAGTACCTCGTAAATTGTTCGAACAGCGCTTCGGGGTAGAATCTCTGTATCAGGATGCTCTTGATATCATCCTTCCGGAAGCTTACTCTAACGCCGTGGACGAAGCAGGCATCGAGCCGGTTGACCGTCCTGAAGTTGACGTGAAGCAGATCGAAAAAGGCCAGGACCTGATTTTCACTGCTGAAGTAACGGTGAAGCCTGAAGTGAAACTTGGCGAATACAAAGGTCTTACTTTTGAAGAAGAAAGCACAGAAGTTACAGACGAAGACGTAGACAGCGAACTGAAGCAGATGCAGGAGCGTCAGGCTGAGCTTGTTGTTAAAGAAGAAGGATCCATTGAGAACGGCGATACAGTCGTTATGGACTTCGAAGGATTCGTTGATGGGGAAGCCTTCGAAGGCGGCCAGGCGGATAACTACTCTCTTGAAGTAGGTTCCGGTTCTTTCATCCCTGGTTTCGAAGAGCAGCTTGTTGGTAAGCAGGCCGGCGAAGAAACAGAAGTGGAAGTCACATTCCCTGAAGAATATCACGCAGAAGAGCTTGCTGGTAAAGCGGCTACTTTCAAAGTGAAAGTTCACGAAATCAAAGGCAAAGAACTTCCAGAACTTGATGATGAATTCGCGAAAGATGTCGACGAAGAAGTCGAATCCCTGGAAGAACTTAAAACGAAAACACGCACGCGTCTGGAAGATCAGAAGAAAACTGATGCAGACAACCAGAAGCGTGAAACTCTTGTAAATAAAGCTTCTGACAATGCTGAGGTTGAAATTCCGGATGCCATGGTCGACACTGAGCTTGACCGTATGGTTCAGGAATTCGAACAGCGCCTTCAGATGCAGGGCATGACGAAAGACATGTACTTCCAGTTCACTGGTCAGGACGAAGACGCCCTTCGCGAGCAGATGAAAGAAGATGCTTCGAAGCGCGTGAAAACGAACTTGACTCTTGAAGCTATTTCCGAGGCGGAAAATGTCGGCGTAACCGATGAAGACGTCAATGCTGAACTGGAAAACATGGCTGGCATGTACCAGACAGATGTAGCTCAGCTGACGCAGATGCTTGGCGGGAACACGGACATGATCAAAGAAGACCTGAAAGTCCGCAAAGCCATCGACGTTCTTGTCGAAAACAGCAAAGCTGAATAATACTGATAGAAGACAAGGTGCCCGGGTACCTTGTCTTCTCATATATTTTCTTCGGAAACACCGTTTAGGCGGGGTGGTTTGTGGGGAAAATAATGATACTTCCAAGCGTTTTTACATATACTATTTAAGATGCTCAGAGGTTTGACTTATGCGTTTTATATCTACATAATGAGGGTGTCGCAGGAATTGACGGCACACCTCTGAAAGGTATTGCTTTTGTGTTTGGAGTTTATTTGGTATGATGGGCAAAAGAAGCGAAACGTTGGCGTCGTATCAGTAACTTCAGTCGCAACGATTGCGTCATTTTATTAAGGGGTGAAACGTATGTTTAAATTTAACGATGAAAAAGGACAATTGAAATGTTCTTTCTGCGGAAAGAGTCAGGAACAAGTCCGAAAACTCGTTGCAGGACCTGGCGTATATATATGTGATGAATGCATTGAATTGTGCACAGAAATTGTGGAAGAGGAGCTTGGCAACGAAGAAGAGGTGGAGTTCAAGGAAGTTCCGAAGCCTCAGGAAATCCGTGACATTCTGAATGATTATGTCATCGGACAGGATCAGGCGAAAAAGAATCTTTCCGTTGCTGTTTACAACCACTACAAGCGTATTAACGCCGGAGTGAAAAATGATGAGGTGGAGCTTGCGAAGAGTAACATTCTGATGCTTGGACCTACCGGAAGCGGTAAGACACTGCTTGCCCAGACCCTTGCACGTATCTTGAATGTTCCGTTCGCTATTGCAGATGCTACGTCTCTTACAGAAGCCGGTTATGTCGGGGAAGATGTGGAGAACATTCTTCTTAAACTGATCCAGGCTGCTGATTATGATGTAGAGAAAGCAGAAAAAGGAATCATCTATATTGATGAAATTGATAAAGTAGCACGTAAATCAGAAAACCCTTCCATTACACGTGACGTGTCCGGTGAAGGTGTCCAGCAGGCGCTTCTTAAAATCCTTGAAGGAACGCAGGCGAGTGTTCCTCCACAAGGTGGGCGGAAGCATCCTCATCAAGAATTCATCCAGATTGACACGACGAATGTCCTGTTTATCGTGGGTGGGGCCTTCGATGGGATCGACCAAATTATCAAACGCCGCCTGGGCAGAAAAGTGATCGGATTCGGCTCCGAGCAGGTGACGGACGAAGCAGAGAAGAAGGATCTTCTGACGAAAGTGCTGCCTGAAGACCTTCTAAGCTACGGTCTAATTCCGGAATTCATCGGACGCCTGCCGGTAATCGGCAGTCTTGAGCAGCTGGATGAGGAAGCATTGGTTGAAATTCTTACAAAACCGAAAAACGCTCTTGTCAAACAGTATCAGAAGCTGCTTCAAATTGACCATGTTGAGCTGGAAATGGAAGAGGAAGCGCTTCGTGAAATTTCCCGTCTGGCCATTGAACGGAAGACAGGGGCACGCGGCCTCCGCTCCATTATTGAAGGCATCATGCTTGATGTGATGTATGAACTTCCTTCCCGCGATGATATTGAGAAGTGTATTATCACGAAAGATACAGTCAAAGCGGAAAACGGCCGTCCGAAGCTTGTGCTTACAGATGGAACCGTAGAGGATGACAACAAACAGTCACCGAAAGAAAGTGCGTAACGCCTGAGGGGGTTATCCCTTGAAAAAGCCGTGCTACGAATAACTGTAGCACGGCTTTTTTATAGGGGCTTTACAGGCACGATCCAAGCATGAAACCGTAGTTTCTGCTTATAATAGGGATACCATAAGGAAAGGTCCCCTGCCTGACTCGAGGCCGGGGCTATGTGTGTTGGCACCATCTGGTATCGTTTCGTTTACTTTCCACTTACATTTCTATATGATTAAATTACGTATCCGCATTTATCGGAGGTGCAAATAGATGACAGACAAACAAAGAAACAATATACCTCTACTTCCTCTCAGAGGGCTGCTTGTCTACCCGTCCATGGTGTTACACCTGGATGTCGGCCGGGAGAAATCTGTCCAGGCCCTGGAGCAGTCCATGATGGATGATAATGAAATTTTTCTTGTTTCTCAAAAAGAAGTGAACATTGATGAACCAGCGTATGAAGACCTTTATTCCGTAGGGACCGTAGCCCGCGTCAAACAGATGGTGAAGCTTCCGAATGGAACCAACCGTGTGCTCGTCGAGGGACTGCACCGGGCAGGCATGGATGAATTCAGTGAGGAGGGCGACTTTTACCGGGCGTCTATTGAGATCATTGAAGATGAACATGAAGATAAAAACGAAGAAGAAGCATTGATGCGCATGCTGCTCGAACAATTCGAGAAGTTTGTAAAAGTATCGAAAAAAGTGACACAGGAAACGTACAACACTGTAGCGGACACGGATGATCCAAGCCACCTGGCTGATATCGTCTCGTCCCACCTGCCGATTAAATTGAAGGACAAGCAGGATGTGCTGGAAACCCGCAATGTGAAAGAACGCTTGAATAAGCTGATTGAGCTGATCGGCAATGAACGAGAAGTACTTCAGATCGAACAGAAGATCGGCCGTCAGGTGAAAAAATCGATGGAGAAAACACAGAAGGAATACTATCTCCGCGAACAGATGAAAGCGATCCAGAATGAACTTGGTGACAAGGACGGGAAAACTGGAGAAGTCGCTCAGCTGAAAGAAAAAATCGACAAGGCTTCCATGCCGGAACGGGTGGAACAGGTGGCTCTTAAAGAGCTTGGCCGTTATGAGAAGATACCTCAGAGTTCTGCAGAAAGCTCTGTCATCCGTAACTACATCGAATGGCTCGTTTCTCTGCCTTGGTCGGAGGAAACGGAAGACAACCTGGATGTGAACCGCGCGGAAGGTATTTTGGATGAAGACCACTACGGACTTGAGAAAGTGAAGGAACGGGTGCTGGAGTATCTGGCTGTCCAGAAGCTCACCCAGACGATTAAAGGGCCGATTTTATGCCTTGCGGGACCTCCAGGGGTAGGGAAGACCTCTCTGGCCAAGTCCATCGCACGGTCCATCAACCGTAAATTCGTCCGTGTATCTCTTGGTGGGGTGAGAGACGAAGCTGAAATCCGTGGTCACCGCCGGACCTATATCGGAGCGATGCCGGGTCGGATCATTCAGGGAATGAAGCGGGCGGAAACCGTCAACCCGGTTTTCCTTCTGGATGAAATCGACAAAATGGCAAGCGATTTTCGGGGAGATCCTTCTTCTGCGATGCTTGAAGTGCTCGATCCAGAGCAGAACGGGACATTCAGTGATCATTTCATTGAAGAAAACTATGACTTATCGAAAGTTATGTTCATAGCTACGGCGAACAACGTAGCCAACATCCCCGGACCCTTGCGCGACCGGATGGAAATGATTACGATTGCCGGTTATACAGAAGTGGAGAAACAGCAGATTGCCAAAGAGCACCTGCTTCCCAAGCAGATTAAGGAAAATGGCCTGAAGAAAAGCCAGCTACAGGTGAGAGAAGAAGCCCTTCTCAAACTGATCCGCCGCTATACCCGTGAAGCGGGTGTCCGGGGATTGGAAAGAGAATTGGCCGGATTGTGCCGAAAAGCGGCTAAGATTATCGTAGCCGGTGACAAGCAGCGCGTCGTCGTCACCGAAAAAATGCTTGAGGAACTTCTCGGCCGTCCAAAATTCCGTTATGGACGGGCAGAGCTTGAAGATCAGATTGGTACAGCCACCGGTCTTGCCTATACGACAGCAGGTGGAGATACACTTTCTATTGAAGTGTCCATCTATCCAGGAAAGGGCAACTTGACGTTGACGGGTAAATTGGGAGATGTCATGAAAGAATCCGCTCAGGCAGCCTTCAGTTATATCCGTTCACGCGCGGCTGAACTTGATATTGATCCGGAATTCGTGGAGAAGAACGATATCCACATTCACGTACCTGAAGGAGCGACACCGAAAGACGGCCCTTCAGCGGGGATAACGATGGCCACCGCTCTTGTATCCGCTCTTACCGGACGTCCTGTCCGCAAGGAAGTCGGGATGACTGGTGAAATCACACTCCGCGGCCGTGTGCTTCCAATCGGCGGCTTGAAGGAGAAATCTTTGAGTGCGCACCGGGCGGGCTTGACGAAAATCATCATTCCTGATGAAAATAAAAAAGACCTGGAAGATATTCCAGACAGTATTAAAGAAGGCTTGACCTTCGTCCCTGTGAAACACTTGGATGAAGTATTGGATCAGGCATTGGCGGAGGGTGCACATGAAGGTTAATACCGCAGATATCGTCATTAGTGCGGCGAGCAGGAAACAGTATCCCAACCAACCGATTCCGGAGATCGCCCTTGCCGGGCGGTCCAACGTCGGTAAGTCATCGTTTATTAACAAGATGATTCAACGAAAGAACCTGGCCCGGACATCTTCCAAGCCGGGAAAAACGCAGACGCTTAACTTTTATATCATCAATGATAAATTCCATTTCGTTGATGTGCCCGGTTATGGCTATGCGAAAGTTTCCAAAAAGGAACGGGCCAAATGGGGAGCGATGATGGAGGAATATTTTGCTGAGCGTGAACAGCTGAAAGCGACCGCGCTCATCATTGACGTCCGCCATAAGCCTTCCGAGGATGACCAGGCGATGTATGACTATTTGAAGCATTTTGACGTGCCGGTGATGGTTATTGCAACAAAGCTGGATAAAATTAAAAAAGGGCAGCGCCATAAGCAGCTGAAAATGATTCAGGAGGTGCTGGAAATGGAAGAAGAGGATACCCTTATTCCATTTTCATCCGAAACAGGTGAAGGAAAAGATAAAGCCTGGAAAGCGATGCTCTCTCATCTGCAGGTATAAAAGAAGACCGTTCTCCCTATGGGAGAGCGGTTTTTTTATGTATTTTTCTATTAAAGAGGAGGAATATCGAGTATTTATAAGGTATATCTAGTATTTATGCATTATATCCGCTGTACCCTTCTATTTACCCATTTTTAGAATCTCACTAATTTTGGGAAATATTTGATAAATCGATATACTTTTAATATTACAGAAAGATGACAAACAGAGAAGGGATGATACAGGGCTGATGAAGAAAATGAATGGGATGCTGCTGTTATTCATGACTCTGGTGCTGGTGCTTTTCCTTGCTGCTTGTGGAAGCAGTGACGATGGTGCTTCCGGAGATGAAGGAGACAGTGGTTCAGAGGATACATCAGAAAATAATACGGATTACGAGCTGGTGGAGGAAGGGACATTTACCTTTGCGGCTTCCGGAGAGTTCCGTCCTTTCAGCATGACAGGGGCCGATGGAGAGATGGAAGGCTTCGATATTGACTTGGCCAATGCCATTGCAGAGGAACTGGGACTTGAACCGAGTCCTCAGAAACAGAAGTTCGCTAGTATTGTAGAAGGGGTGAAAACCGGTCGTTTTGACGCAGCGGTCGCCAGCCATACGATTACAGACGAGCGTAAGCAGGAGGTGGACTTCTCGACACCTTATTATTACTCAGGTGCACAGATTTTCACCCGTGCAGACAGTGACATTGAAACCCTTGAGGATCTGGAAGGCAAAGAAATCGCTCTTTCTAAAGGATCCACATACAGTCAGTATGCAGAAGAAGTGACGGAGAATATCAAGACCTATGACAGTGATGTCGTAGCCCTGCAATCTTTGTCCAAGGGTCGTCACGATGCTGTCATTACCGATTTTTTGACCGGAAAGGAAGCTTCCGGTGAAGGGCTGGATATCGAGGCCAAGGAAATGATTGAACGCAGCGAGCAGGCCGTCGCTGTATCGAAGGAAAACACAGAATTACTAGATGAGATCAATGCAGCACTGGAAACACTTCGAGAAAATGGTACCCTTTCTGAAATCAGTGAGGAATATTTTGGGGATGACATCACAACGCCTCCTGAATAAACCGTGATGTTAGACAGGAACGAAGGTGAAGAGTGCGCAGCCGCGTACTCTTTTTCATATGACAGAGGAGTTGGTGCAGATGTATTTGAATGTTGTTCATTTCTGGGATTCATTGATCAGCAGCCGGGGGATGTTCTTTGAAGCGGCTCAGCTGACGCTCGCCTTAACGGCTGTCTCCATTTTTATTGCGATTTTCATCGGTCTTATGTTTGCTTTTATGAAGATTTCCGATATCAAAGTGTTGGAATGGATAGCGAATATCTACATTTATGTAGTCAGAGGAACACCGTTGATCGTCCAGATTTTTGTTTTCTACTACGGGCTGACCGAAATATGGATGATCAGTGGGTTCTGGTCGGTAGCGCTCGGTCTTGCCTTCCATAATGGAGCCTACATTGCTGAAATATTCAGAGGTTCAATTCAGTCGATAGGAAAAGGACAGACGGAAGCAGGGCGCTCCCTCGGAATGAGTCAGGCGCTTACGATGCGCCGGATCATTCTGCCTCAAGCGTTCAGGCGTGCGTTGCCACCGCTGGGAAATCAGTTTATTATTGGGTTGAAAGATTCATCCCTGGCTGCATTTATCGGGGTATCGGAGATTTTCGCTGTCGCCACCACTCAGGGGGCGAATACCTTTGATTACATGACCTGGCTGCTTGTCAGTGCGGTATGGTATTTGATTCTGGTCTTCCTGCTGACCCTTGTTGTCGGGGCTGTTGAGAAGAAACTGGCGGCCAGCGATTAATGGAGGAGGAAATCGATTGTCTGATTATATGATTGAAGCGAATCAATTAAATAAATATTTTGGAGACCTGCACGTCTTGAAGGATATTGACTTTCAAGTAAAGGAAAGTGAAGTCGTCGTCTTGATCGGGGCCAGTGGTTCCGGGAAAAGTACGATGCTTCGCTGCCTGAATTTCCTGGAAATGAAAAATGGCGGAGAGCTGTACATTCAGGGGAAAGAAATCAATCCGAAGAAGGATAACCTGAACGAAGTGCGCCAGCGGGTCGGAATGGTATTCCAGCACTTTAATCTGTTTCCGCATAAAACGGTGCTCGGGAATGTAATGGAAGCTCCGCTGCAGGTAAAAAAGCTCTCCAAGGCGCAGGCGGAAGAGGAAGGGAAGCAGCTGCTTGAAAAAGTCGGGCTCGGCGATAAGGCGGATGTATTCCCGTCCCGCTTGTCCGGTGGACAGAAGCAGCGTGTAGCCATCGCTCGCGCCCTGGCGATGAAGCCTGAAATCATGCTGTTTGATGAGCCTACTTCAGCGCTTGATCCGGAGCTTGTCGGAGAAGTGCTTCAAACGATGAAGACCCTTGCTCAGGAAGGGATGACGATGGTCGTCGTTACGCACGAAATGGGATTTGCCCGTGAAGTGGCCGACAGAGTCGTGTATATGCACGATGGAAAGATCGTCGAGAGCGGGACCCCACAGGAGATTTTCGAAAATCCGAAAGAAGAGCGGACACAAGCCTTCTTAAGTTCTATCCTGTAAAAGAAAAACAAGGCTGTCGATGAATGTCATCGACAGCCTTGTTTTTCTGCTTCTCTTACGTTTTCTTTTTAAGAAGGTACAGACCGAAGGCAATCAAGGCCAGAGGCCAGAACCTTTCGACTAATAGGAAGAATTGGTTGATCCACTGCATCCAGGCAGGCATGGTGGGTGAAAAAAGGACAAAAGCTCCTGTCCCGAGCAGGACTAGGGCTGGAATGAGTCCTTTTTTTGTTTTTCTATACTGAAGCAGAAAAGCGGCGCCGACAATACAGAGGTACACGCCCCAGTGATCGCGCCAGAAAACCAGCTGATCAACAGCTAGAAAATGAATCCCGAAACCAGTAACGATCGTTCCTGTAAACAGACTGGAAGTATCTTTACTCACATAGCTGTGAAACAAAAAGGCTGCGCCGACCAGCACGAGCAGGAACGGCCACGAGTAAAACGGCTGCAAGTGGGGAATATTGAGATGACGAAGAAAAAAATACGCACCCAGTCCAATGAAGAGAAACCCAAGCAGGGTATGGTTTTTATTCAATGTGCTCACATCCAGTCATTATGTAATGATAATGTTTGTTCCTTGATATTCTCCTGTAGATTTGGTATATTACAAACGAATTATAAATTAGATTCGTTCTAATCTAATAATTATAAGTATTTGATTGAATAACTCTATTTCATCCTATCATAACAGATTCAAGATCTGTTCATAATTGGGACAAAAAATCTTCCGTTATTTATGTTATAATCTACACTACAGGAGAAAATCTGCACGTGTAATGGGGGTATACGAAATGCACATTATAGCCGTCGGTCTTAATTACAAAACAGCCCCTGTGGAAATTCGAGAGAGGCTCACATTTTCTGAAGAGAAGCTTGAGGAAGCTATGGCCCAGTTGAACGGGCGTAAAAGTGTCCTGGAGAATGTGATTATTTCTACATGCAACCGTACGGAAATTTTCGCCGTCGTGGACCAGATCCATACAGGACGGTATTATATTAAACAGTTTTTAGCTGACTGGTTTCAAGTGGATAAAGAGGCGTTCACCTCTTACCTTGCGATATATGAAACAGATGGAGCTGTCGAGCATCTACTGCGCGTCACTTCCGGCCTTGATTCCATGGTTCTCGGAGAGACGCAGATCCTTGGACAGATGAAGCAGGCGTTTCTGCGTGCGCAGAATGCAGGCACGACGGGAACAATTTTCAACCAGCTGTTCCGACAGGCCGTCACCATGGCGAAGAAAGCACATAGTGACACGGAAATCGGTGAAAACGCTGTCTCGGTCAGTTATGCAGCTGTTGAGCTGGCGCGGAAAATCTTCGGTGACCTCGTTCATAAGCACATTGTGATTCTGGGTGCTGGAAAAATGGGCGAACTGGCCGCCAAAAACCTTCACGGATCCGGTGTTCGTAAAGTGACTGTGATCAACCGCACGCTGGAAAAAGCGCGGACTGTTGCCGGTCAATTTAACGGGTATGCCCGGACGATGGATGAACTGGAAGCGGTACTCGCGGATGCGGACATCGTCATCAGTTCTACAGGTGCGTCCGAATATGTGATTACGAAGGAAATGATGGAGCCCGTTCATAAGAAACGGAAGGGCAAGCCGCTTTTCTTCGTCGATATTGCTGTGCCTAGAGACCTGGATCCAGCGATGGAATCATTGGAAAGTGTCTTTCTCTATGATATTGATGACCTTCAGGGAATCGTAGATGCCAATCTGGAAATGCGCAGACAGGCTGCGGAGGAAATCGAGATTATGATGGAAGCGGAAATCGTGGAGTTCAAGCAGTGGCTCCAGACGATCGGTGTAGTTCCAGTGATTTCTGCGCTTCGTTCCAAAGCCCTTGATATCCAGTCGGAAACGATGAAAAGCATTGAACGGAAAATGCCTGACTTATCCGACCGTGAACGGAAAGTGTTGAACAAGCATACGAAGAGTATCGTCAACCAAATGTTAAAAGAACCGATCTCACAGGCCAAGGAACTGGCGGCCCAGCCGGATTCTGAAGAAACCCTGAAGCTGTTCACCCAGATCTTCGGTATTGAAGAGCAGGTGGAAAAAGAGGTCCAGGAGCAGGAAAAAAAGAACAGCTCAGCGAATGAGCGTCATATAGAGGCCGATCATTCTGTTTCCATCATCAGCCCTATGATTCATTCCTGAGGGGGGCGGCTCCATGTTTGAGTTGAAATGGGTGTACGAGCTGATCCTTTTCCTTTATGGACTCAGCCTGATCGGGTATTTTATTGATTTTGTCCAGACAAACCGGAAGGCCAACCGTGCGGCCTTCTGGTTGCTTAGTATGGTCTGGGTTCTGCAAAGCGTCTTTCTGTTGTCCCAGTTTTTCATGAACGACAACTTTCCAATCATGACGGTTTATGACGGCTTATATTTTTATACGTGGATTCTCGTCACGTTTTCTCTATTAATCAACCGGCTGTTCAAAATGGATTTTCTCGTATTCTTTACGAATGTCGTCGGTTTTTTGATTATGATTATTCATATTTTCACAAGGGCTCAGAATGTAATGGAGAAGGAAGGGGTGGCGCTGGTCAATGAGCTTCTCGTCATCCACATCAGCCTGGCGATTATCTCCTATGGCTTTTTCACGCTTTCCTTTATTTTCTCCATCATGTATTTACTGCAGTACCGGCTGTTAAAAAAGAAAAAATGGAATGCCAAATTGTTCCGGCTCGGTGATTTAACAAAGCTGGATCAT
This sequence comes from Halobacillus sp. ABH2_015, assembly GCF_056158945.1. Classification (NCBI taxonomy): domain Bacteria; kingdom Bacillati; phylum Bacillota; class Bacilli; order Caryophanales; family Bacillaceae; genus Halobacillus; species Halobacillus sp. ABH2_015. Next base: position 2,318,874 of record NZ_JBSWUG010000002.1, on the reverse strand, counting down.
TTTTCTTATATTGCGGTCATTTTAGGCGTGCCCCTCCTCCTCATTGCCATCATTCTCGGGGTTGTCTGGGGTTATGTTTCAACAGATGTGTTCTACTGGTATGATTTTAAGACGCTCGGCTCTTTCCTCGTGTTGATCGGTTATATGATTTATCTCATTCTGCGGGTGGTTAAAGGGTATCAGGGACGGACCATTTCCATATTTAACGCCGCCGCCTTTTTATTTCTACTTATCAATTTCTTTTTATTCAGCTCCCTATCCAATTTTCACTTTTAAAGAGGAGGAACAAGCATGAGGAAAATCATTATCGGCTCTAGAAAGAGTAATCTGGCCATCACTCAGACGGAATGGGTGATCGATCAGCTGAAACAGATTGATCCATCCTACGATTTCGAAATTAAGCGGATCACGACAAAAGGGGACCAGATCCTTGATGTGACGTTATCTAAAGTAGGAGGCAAAGGCTTGTTCATCAAAGAGATCGAACAGGCGATGTATGACGGTACCATTGATATGGCTGTCCATAGTATGAAGGATATGCCGGCTGTGGTGGCTGAAGGGTTGACGGTCGCTTCCGTACCCATCCGTGAAGATCACCGCGATGCGTTCGTTTCCAACGGTCACGTTGCCTTGAAGGATCTTCCGGAAGGTGCCATCGTTGGGACCAGCAGCCTGCGCCGCGGGTCTCAGATCAAAGCGGTCCGTCCGGATCTTGAAATTAAATGGATCCGCGGGAATATTGACACGCGCCTTAGAAAGTTGAAAGAGGAAGATTACGACGCGATCGTTCTGGCCGCTGCCGGTTTGAAGCGGATGGGCTGGGATGACAACCTTGTTACAGAGTATTTGGAGCCGGAGGTTTGTGTACCTGCTGTCGGTCAAGGAGCGCTCGCTATCCAGTGCCGTGAAGAGGATAAAGAACTGCGTGATTTTCTTATGAAACTGAATCATGAATATACGCAGACGACAGTGGCGGCCGAACGGAAATTCCTTCACGACTTGAATGGCGGATGCCAGGTTCCGATCGGCGGGTACGCTTACCGGAAAGGCGATGATATCGTTCTTACCGCTTTAGTGGGAACGCCGGACGGCGAAACGATTCTTCATGAGACGGTCACTGGACAGGATCCGATTGAAGTCGGGCGTCATGCGGCTGATCTTTTAAGAGACCAGGGGGCACAGGAGATCGTTGATCGTGCCAAAGAGGAGTATGGTCAGTAATGGACGCGCCACTGCAGGGGAAGAACATCCTCATTACTAGAGGCAGATCCCAGGCGGCGCCGTTGAAAGAGCGGATTGAGGAAGCGGGCGGTGTTCCAAAACATACCCCGCTTCTCGCTTTTCAATTGAACGATCAACAGAAAAACGAACACATAGTAGAAGAACTTCACGAATTTTCCTGGATTTTTTTAACCAGTTCCAATGCCGTGAAGTTTTTTTTCAAATGGCTGGATAGGCATGGCCGGGTTCTTCCTGATCAGGTCCGTATAGCTGTCATCGGCACAAAAACAGAACGTGCGCTGCAGAGGTATGGAAGAAAAGCGGATTTTTTGCCTGCATCCTTTCAAGCGGCTAAAATGGAAGAGGAATTTTTTCAAATGTACCCGGATCCGGGAAAGCTTTTATACATACGGGGAAACCGTTCCCGGGACGTTCTTCCGGAAGCTTTTCGTAAACGTGGCGTGTTTTTCAAATCGCTGACCGTTTATGATACGCTGTTATTGACGAGTAATCAAAAAAATATTACCAGCTGGCTGGAGAACGGGGACCTGGATGCCTTGACGTTTACAAGCCCGTCCACCATACAGGCTTTTAAAGCGGTGACGAAGGGCAGCCGGGAAAACGGGTTGTCCCTGCCCTGCTTCTGTATCGGACCGACGACGGCCCGGAAAGCGGAGGCGGAAGGGTTTACCTGCGTGTTCACTCCGCCGCAGTATACCATAGAACACATGGTGGAACAGATGGTTTTCTATTTTAAGAACGAAAGGAATCGATAGGAATGAAAGATCTGCAATTTAAACGGCACCGTCGACTGCGCCGCACGGAATCCATGAGGGCGCTCGTAAGAGAAACACATCTGCGCACAGATGATTTGATCTATCCGATTTTTGTCGTCGAAGGCCGGGATATTAAAAATCCAGTAGCTTCCATGCCGGGAGTTCATCAAGTGTCTCTTGACCACTTGACGTCCGAAATGGAGGAGCTTGTGACGCGAGGCATCCGTTCAGTGATCGTCTTCGGAGTTCCTGGACATAAGGATGACGTCGGGAGTGAAGCTTATAATGAAGAAGGCATCGTCCAGCGTGCGATCCGCCAGATTAAAGAAGAGGTACCTTCCCTGACCGTCATTGCTGATACATGCCTGTGCCAGTATACCGATCACGGTCACTGCGGCATCGTTCGTGACGGGGACATCGCTAACGATGAATCCTTAACCTACATTACCCAGACAGCTGTCACCCAGGCACAGGCCGGTGCGGATATTATTGCTCCGTCCAATATGATGGACGGCTTTGTCGCAGCCATCCGCCGGGGACTTGATGAAGCCGGCTTCAGTCATATTCCAGTGATGTCCTATGCCGTGAAGTTTGCGTCCGCCTTTTACGGTCCATTCCGCGATGCTGCTCACAGCTCTCCTCAGTTTGGAGACCGCCGTGCTTATCAAATGGATCCATCTAACCGACTGGAAGCTCTTAGAGAAGCAGAGTCTGACGTCGAGGAAGGCGCTGACTTCCTTATCGTCAAACCGGCACTGGCTTATCTTGATATCATGCGGGAAGTGAAAGACCGTTACAACCTGCCTGTCGTCGCCTATAACGTCAGCGGCGAATATTCCATGATCAAGGCTGCTGCCCAGAACGGCTGGGTCAATGAAAAAGAAATCGTCCTTGAAAAGCTGACCGCTATGAAGCGGGCCGGTGCGGATTTGATCATTACGTACTTCGCTAAAGATGCGGCAGACTGGCTGAAGGAAGACCAATCATAAGAAGGAAGGTGCTGACGATGAAAAACTTTGATCGTTCCAAACAAGCGTATCAGGAAGCTGTAGAATTGATGCCCGGGGGAGTCAACTCTCCGGTTCGTGCATTCAAATCCGTAGGCATGGATCCGATTTTCATGGAAAAAGGAGAAGGCTCCAGGCTGTTTGATGTCGACGGCAACGAGTATATCGACTATGTTCTTAGTTACGGCCCGTTGATCCTCGGCCATGCCGATGAAAGGGTGACCGACGCTTTAACAAAAGTGACGGCCCACGGGACAAGCTTCGGAGCGCCGACAGAGATTGAAAACCAACTGGCTGATCTCGTCCGCGAGCGCGTCCCTTCTATTGAAATGCTGCGTATGGTCAACTCCGGGACAGAAGCTACGATGAGTGCCCTGAGAGTGGCACGCGGTTATACCGGCCGGGATAAAATCCTTAAATTTGAAGGGAACTATCATGGTCATGGAGACTCTCTGCTGATTAAGGCTGGATCCGGAGTGGCGACACTCGGCCTTCCAGATTCACCGGGTGTCCCAGCTTCCATAGCCCAAAACACGATTACGGTCCCATACAACGATCTGAAAAGTGTCCAATATGTCTTTGAAGAGTACGGGGATGACCTGGCGGCGGTCATTATTGAGCCGGTATCCGGAAACATGGGTGTGGTCCCTCCGAAGGAAAGCTTCCTCCAGGAGCTTCGCCAGCTGACCGAAGACAATGGGACGGTTCTGATCTTTGATGAAGTTATGACGGGCTTCCGTGTCGGCTACCACAGTGCTCAGGGCCATTTCGGTGTCACTCCGGATATGACCTGTCTCGGTAAGGTGATCGGCGGCGGACTTCCTGTCGGTGCCTATGGTGGGAAGCGCGAAATCATGGAACGTGTCGCGCCGGTTGGTGATATCTACCAGGCAGGGACGTTATCAGGGAACCCGCTAGCCATGACGGCCGGGTATCAGACGATATCTGCGATGACAGAGGAAGCCTATGCTTCCATCAGTGAACGTGTGGATCAGCTGATTGAGGGTTATAAAAAGGCGGCCGAAACCTATGACATTCCGCTTACCGTCAACCGCGCAGGTTCCATGGTCGGTTTCTTCTTTACCAACGAACCTGTCTATAACTTTGAAACGGCTAATCAATCAGACCTGGATATGTTCAAGAGATACTATCAGGGCATGATTCAGGAAGGTGTCTATCTTCCACCTTCCCAATTTGAAGGAATGTTCCTTTCCGTGAAGCACACGGAAGCAGACATTGAACAAACGATTGAGGCAGTCAACAAAGTATTTTCAACACTTAACTGAACGCCCCTTTTAGAAAACAGGCAGCCGTTATCATCGGCTGCCTGTTTTTTTGGGGGAGAATACCGGTGGATAGCAGGATGTTTTACGGCGATTCCTCCCATTCATGTATATAACGATATCTTCCGCATAAGGTGTTAGTAGAGAACAGGAATACCTTAGGGAGGGACTCTGGATTGCCGAATAAACAAAATGTATTTTCCTTTTATCTGGATGAATCGATATGGTTTCAGGAAGGACAGGGTGTAAGAGAGCTGATTGGTATTTCTTTAGAGCCAGATATTACGATTGAAGACCGCGGAGATGAAGTCTGCCTGAAGGGGACCGTTGATCTCGGCGGTGAATATATTCCAACGGGCCCTCAATCCGAAGCGGAGCCTGCGGGAGCTTCGGGAGCAAGGGTGATGGATAGTGTCGAAGCGCAGGATGATGGTGTCTACGTCTTTTCCCACGCTTTTCCAGTAGAGATTCGGGTCCCATTGGAGCGTGTTTCCAATTTGGATGATGTGCTGATTGACATTGAGACGTTTGATTATGAACTGCCGGCTGACCGTCAGCTCCGCCTTCACGCACAAATCACGATTAACGGAGTCGAGGAAGCCCGGAATGAAGCGGCCAATGACGATGCGTTCGATGAGCCTGTCCAGGCGGGACCTGTCAACTTCAAGGAGGAAACGCCGGAAGCCGAGCGGGCGGTTCCCGAAAAAGAAGCCCCTGTATTCCGGATGAACGGACAGGAACAAGAGGAACAGGAACAGAACGATGACGGACGTTGGTTTTACAAGAAATCACAGAGCTTTCCTGAATTTTTTGGAACAGAGCAGGAAGCTGTCCATGACATCCAGGCTTCTCCCGACAGTACGTCAGACTGGGGAGAGGTCAGTGTGGAGGAGTCCTCAGAGTCCAGTGAATCGGAGGCGCCCCCTGGTGGGATGGATGGCATCAAACAAATTTTCAAGCACTTGTTCCCGAACCGTGAGGATACGTATACCCGGATGAAAATGTATATTGCCCAGGGGGAGGAGACTTTGACTTCCATCGCTGAGAAGTATGATGTTCCAGTCAGACAGCTGGAGCGTGTGAACAGCTGTGATGAGGATGTAGCCCCTGGACAGATTGTGTATATTCCTGATTAAATCCATTTGTATTTAAAAGCCAGCCACAGACCGATGACGAGTCCGAGAAGGAAAATATCGAAGGTCGTCGGCCAGAAAATGGTACGTAAAGCCTGGAAAATCACAATCGGAAGCAGCGAGGTTTCAATGACAATCAACCACGTTTTACACCATGGTGGCAGCCGGTAGCGGTACATTCGGCTCATCTGTACACCTCGTTTCTTAAATATAGAAGCCCGCAGGCCCTGTCTGCGGGCTTCTGCATATTTTTTGTCAGACAGTTGACTAAAGACGTATGTTCTATATACAATATGTAATATAGTCTTTATACGTGAAATGCTTAGATAGGGAGTAGTACGTAATCATTTCTTCCAGAGAGGAAAACGAATGGTGGAAGTTTTCCATGAACCCTGATTATGAAAGTCGCCCTTGATGCAGCTTCTTTGAACATGAGTAGGAGAAGCCGGTTCGAAGCCGTTATGATTGTGAGTGTGCAGGAGTCTCTCCTGTGAAATAAGGTGGTACCACGGAAATCAAACCCTTTCGTCCTTTTACTGGATGAAAGGGTTTTTTTATTTTCCCGGCTGGTAAACCCCTTGCAGAGTGTAATGACTGATAACAATTAAAGGAGGAAGATCAGAAATGAGTGAACAGGATCTTTCAATGCCAACCAAATATGATCCGGCCGCTGTCGAAAAGGACCGGTACCACTACTGGGTGGATGGGAAATTTTTTGAAGCCGAAGGAGATACGGACAAAGAACCGTATACCATTGTTATTCCCCCGCCGAACGTTACAGGAAAGCTTCACCTCGGCCACGCATGGGATACGACCCTGCAGGATATTTTATCCCGTGTGAAGCGGATGCAGGGCTATGATGTCCTGTGGCTGCCCGGGATGGACCATGCCGGAATCGCTACACAGGCGAAGGTGGATGCCAAACTTCGTGAACAGGGGGTTTCACGACACGACCTCGGCCGTGAGAAATTCCTTGATAAAGCATGGGAATGGAAGCATGAATATGCGAAGTTCATCCGCGCGCAGTGGGAAAAGCTCGGCCTCGGCCTAGATTATTCCCGCGAACGGTTCACGCTTGATGAAGGTCTTTCCGACGCTGTTAAGGAAGTATTCGTTACTTTATATGAAAAAGGCTTGATTTACCGAGGGGAATACATCATCAACTGGGATCCGGCTACACAGACGGCTTTATCGGACATCGAAGTCGAGTATAAGGATGTCCAAGGAGCGTTTTATCATATGCGCTACCCGCTGAAGGATGAAGAAGGGTCCATCGAAATTGCTACGACCCGTCCGGAGACGATGCTTGGGGATACCGCCATTGCGGTTCACCCGGAAGATGAGCGCTACAAGCATCTGATTGGTAAAAAAGCGGTTCTTCCTATTGTGGGAAGAGAAATTGAAATTGTCGCTGATGACTACGTCGACATGGAATTTGGTTCAGGTGCTGTGAAGATTACGCCGGCTCACGATCCGAATGACTTTGAAATCGGGAACCGCCACGATCTTGAGCGTGTGCTGGTCATGAATGAAGACGGTACGATGAATGAAAATGCCGGGGCGTACAAAGGGATGGACCGTTTTGAATGCCGCAAGCAGATTGTCAAAGATCTTCAGGAGCAGGGCGCCCTGTTTGAAATAGAAGATCATATGCATTCCGTCGGTCACTCCGAAAGAAGCGGGGCTGTAGTCGAGCCTTATCTTTCCACACAATGGTTTGTTGATATGAAGCCGCTGGCGGATGCCTCCGTCGACCTTCAAAACGGAGACGAAGCCGTTCAGTTTGTTCCGGACCGTTTTGAAAAACCATATCTGCATTGGATGGAGAACACCCGTGACTGGTGTATTTCCAGACAATTGTGGTGGGGCCATCGTATTCCGGCCTGGTACCATAAAGAGACCGGCGAAATTCACGTAGGCAAAGAAGCGCCGAAAGACCCTGAAAACTGGAAGCAGGATGATGATGTCCTGGATACGTGGTTCTCTTCCGCCCTCTGGCCGTTTTCAACGATGGGCTGGCCGGATGAAGGAAGCAGTGACTATAAGCGCTATTTCCCGACCAACGTTCTCGTAACCGGCTATGACATCATCGGGTTCTGGGTAAGCCGGATGATCTTCCAGTCTCTTGAATTCACCGGCGAGCGTCCGTTCAAAGATGTTCTTATTCACGGTCTTGTCCGCGATGCAGACGGCCGTAAAATGAGTAAATCCTTAGGAAACGGCGTCGATCCAATGGATGTCATAGAGAAATACGGGGCGGATTCGCTTCGTTACTTCTTGTCCACCGGATCATCTCCAGGTCAGGACCTGCGATTCCACTGGGAAAAGGTGGAGTCTACATGGAACTTCGCAAACAAAATCTGGAATGCCTCCCGTTTTGCTCTGATGAACATGGGCGGGTTGAAATTTGAGGATATCGATCTATCCGGAGAAAAATCCGTTGCGGATCAATGGATTCTCACACGACTCAACCAGACGATCGAGCAGGTAACGACCAACATTGATAAATACGAATTCGGGGAAGCCGGACGTCACTTGTATAACTTCATCTGGGATGATTTCTGTGACTGGTATATTGAAATGGCGAAACTTCCATTGTACGGGGAAGATGAGCAGCGTATTCATACCACCCGTTCGATTCTGGCTTATACGCTGGATCAGACAATGAGAATGCTTCATCCATTCATGCCGTTCATTACAGAGGAAATCTGGCAGCACCTTCCTCATGAAGGGGAATCCATTACCCAGGCATCCTGGCCTGTCGTAAAAGAAGATTTCCATAATGAACAGGCGGTTGCTGAAATGGATCGTCTCGTTTCCATCATCCGTTCCGTTCGTAACATCCGTGCCGAAGTAGACACACCGATGTCCAAGCAGATTCAGCTTCTGATCCAGGCGAAGGATGAGGATGTTGTTCAGGAGCTCGAGAAGAACCGCTCTTATTTAGAGAGATTCTGCAACCCGAGTGAACTGACGATTGCCACCGATCTGCAGGCTCCGGAAAAAGCGATGTCTGCCGTCGTTACGGGTGCGGAACTTTACCTGCCGCTCGCAGGCCTCATCAATATCGAGGATGAGATCAAGCGTCTTGAAAACGAGTGGAAGAAATGGGATCAGGAAGTGACCCGCGTGCAGAAGAAACTTTCCAATGAAGGTTTCGTAAGTAAAGCCCCTGAGCACGTGGTTGAGGAAGAGCGGAAGAAAGAAACCGACTATCTTGATAAACGTACGAAAGTCGAAGCGCGTATTAAAGAACTGAAAGCCTAAGAGGAGAAGGAGGGTATTCTACGGAATACTCTCCTCTTTTTAAAGAGAGGGAAGACTTATGAATTACGAAGAAGCGGTGCAATGGATACACGCCAGGGAAAAATTCAAAATCAAACCGGGCTTGAAACGGATGGAATGGATGATGAAGCGTCTGGATCATCCAGAACAGAAGATATCCGCCGTTCATATAGCAGGCACGAACGGCAAGGGATCGACAGTTTCTTTCTTAAGGCATATTCTGCAGGGACAGGGTTTAGCGGTGGGGACTTTTACCTCTCCGTATATTGAAACGTTCAATGAGCGGATCAGTGTGGATGGCCGTCCGATTGCGGACCGTGAGCTCGCAGAGGTTGTCGAGCAGATTCGTCCATTGTCGGAGCAGCTGAAGCAGACCCCGCTCGGAGAACCGACGGAATTTGAAGTGATTACGGCTGCAGCTCTTCTGCATTTTTCACGGATGGACCTGGACTTTGTCCTGATGGAAACAGGGCTTGGCGGGACGTATGACTCTACGAATATCATTCATCCTGTCTTGAGTGTTATTACGAACGTCGGTCATGATCATATGAACATCCTCGGCTCTACGATCCGTGAGATTGCCGGCGAAAAAGCCGGGATCATCAAGCAGGGAGTCCCGCTCGTCACTGGTGCTTCCCAGCAGGATGCGGTTGATGTCATTGCCGCAAAAGCGGAAGAGTGCGGAGCCCGTATGTACAGATACGGGGAGGACTTTCACGCAGATCATCTGGCAAGTGGTGATGGCAGGGAAACTTTCCGTTTTATGAGTCCACCTTTCACCTCTCCTGTTTGGAAAAGCTCTCTGCTCGGGCCCCATCAGGTGACCAATGCTTCGCTTGCGATCCAGGCAGCGGAGGTGTTAAGAGAGCGGGGCGTGCCTTTGGAAGCGGAACAGTATGGAATAGCCATTGAGAAAACGTTCTGGCCGGCAAGATTTGAAACGCTCCGTTGCTGTCCGTTGACGATCGTGGACGGGGCGCATAATGAAGAAGGCACCGATGCTCTTGTGGAAACAGTGATGCGCCACTATTCAGACCGTCGCATTCTGTTGGTTTATGCAGCTTTGGAAGATAAACCGGTGGAGAAAATGTTAGGGAAGCTGAAGGAAGTGACAGATCACCTTTATGTCACCACCTTTGATTTTCCAAGAGCATTATCTTCAGAGGCTTTGCAGGAATTTTCTCCTGTGGCCCATACCGAAGCTTTTGCGGATTATAAGCAGGCAGTCCGGGAAGCAATGGCAGAAGCGGGGGAGGAGGACGTTATTGTCATCTCCGGTTCGCTTTATTTCATCTCTATCGTACGGGCATTTCTTAAGTAATGCTTGTAAAAGTGGGAATTTATAGAAAATTTTTCTATATTATATGGTAAAATATACTATAATGAACGGCGTTTACAGGCAGAGGTGATACGATGTCCAAAGAAAAAATTATTGGTGTCTGGCTGGTCTGGGCGGTCATCTGGCCCCTGGGCCTTGTACTGATCTACAACTTGGAAACGCCGGCGGTCTCCGGAAGCCGGATCAACCTGGTGATATTTGCGCTGCTTACGGTCATTGTGGCTTTGTTTCCATTGCGGATCGGAGACCACCCGGTGTTTTTTACACAGGGAGTAGCTTTCGCCGTATTTCTCCATTACGGGCTGTTTGCAGAAATCGTCATTTCTCAAATTGCTTTAGGGGCGCTGCTCATCAAAGTGAGGCTGAGCAGGCATACGATGTACAGAATTCCCATCAACCAGCTTATGTTTCTGATGATCTCTGTTTTTTCCGCACTCCTTTATGAAGGGCTCGGCGGCGGACATGGTCCTGAGGCTGTGGATGAATTTCATGACCTTTTTCCTATCGTTTCCTATGCCGTCTCCCAGATTGTGTTGAACCAGCTTTTTCTATCGGCCATCTCCAAATGGCTGTATAAACGGCCGTTCAAATGGCTGGATCAAGGGTTGTTATGGGATGTAATGACAGCGGGGCTTGTGCTGCCGATCGGTTTTGTCCTCTTCGTTGTTTTCCTCCCATTTGGAATCAGTGGGATTTTCTTTGTTGGTATTCCTTTTGTGTTCATATCAGGCATGCTGATGATGTATCATAACAGCAGTCAGGTGAATGAGTATTTGAAACGGGCGAGCCGGATCGGCCATGAATTGACAGGCGAGCTAAGCGTGACAGAGGTGCTGAACATATTTGTCGATCACATGTCGGACCTTCTTCCGCTGGATCATTTGTATGTGTTTGATGTGAAGGAAAGGGGCCGTTTGAAACTGATCCGTTTTTTCGACCGGTCGGGCACGTTGAAATTTCCTCCGGTTACCTTGCAAAAAGGGGAGAGTGTGAGTGGGCATACGCTCCAGGCTGGAAAAGGGGCCTACTACAAAAAGCGGACTGAATGGAGAACGCTGGAAAGTCCTTATATACCCGACGCTTCGGAAAGTGTCTTATCCGTTCCGGTCGTCCGGAATAACGAGACGGTTGGTGTGATTACGGTATATTCAAACCAAAAACGGGCGTTTTTGCAGTTTCAGCTTCTCATATTGTCCATTTTGGCCAACTATCTCGGTGTAGCCATTGAGAATGCACGTCACTATGAGAAAACGAAAGCGGAAAGTGAGCGCTGTGCGCTGACAGGCGTTTACAATTACCGCTACTTCGATGATTTTATGAAGCAGTCGTTCCTAAAGCATGAGGAAGATGGACGGGAACCGGTTTCGCTGATCCTCCTGGATATTGATCACTTCAAAAAGGTGAACGACACGTATGGGCACGAAAGCGGAAATGAAATTTTGATTGAACTCGCCGGTCGTCTAAAGGAAGCAGCCGGGGAGGGCATGACACTGGCGCGTTACGGAGGAGAAGAGTTTGTTTTTCTTCTGCCTGGATTCGACGAAAAAGCGGCTCTTGCTTTCGCCCTTCACATCCAAGAGGTCATAACGGAGGCTCCGTTTACCGTAGTTGAACATATTTTGAAACAAGAGGGGCCTGTTTCCGTACAAGTCACCGCAAGTATCGGTGCGGCCTCCTATCCTGACCCGTGTGAGGAACCCCTCGACTTGATTCGTCAGGCGGACAGGGCGATGTACGTCGGAGCGAAACAGAGAGGGAGAAACAAAGTTGCGGGATATAAAGATTTGATGCAGCCAGTCCAATAAAAATTTATTGGACTGGCTTTTTATTTTCTTGAGACAAACCGGGGGATGTGGGCTATAATTTTTATGATCCTCTGCTTTTGAACCCACCGCCTGATCAAACTCCCTTCTCTCCTTTTTTAACAGCTTTTCATTTCTTCAAAAAGGAGATCCGCGTATGTATATCCTTTTCTCTTTCTACTTTTTCCTCGCTGGAACCATCTTAGGCTCTTTCTTTCATGTGGTTGGGGTGCGGCTGCCTCAAAACACTCCGTTTATCCTATCAAGATCTGCCTGCCCGGTTTGTTCGACGACGCTGCATGCCAGAGACTTAATTCCTCTCGCTTCCTACACGCTCGCCAAAGGGAAGTGCCGCCATTGTCAAACACGCATTTCTCTGGTTTACCCGGCCGTAGAGCTGATCACGGGCGTCCTGTTTCTGTCTGCCTATGGTCAATTCGGGTGGTCGGTAGACGTATTGGAGGCTCTCCTCCTGCTTTCATTGGCGGTCATCGTGACCGTCAGCGACGTGAAGTGTATGATCATTCCCAACCGGCTTCTAATGTTTTTTGCCTTTGCGTTTGTCGTTCTGCGGTTGTTTTTTCCTCTGAGTCCGTGGTATGCCTCGCTGCTTGGCGCCTGTACCGGCTTTACAATTGTACTTATAATCATTGTTCTGAGCCGCGGAGGGATGGGGGGAGGTGATATGAAACTGCTGGCCGTGCTCGGTTTGTTTTTCGGGGGCCCGTTGACCCTCTTGACGTTCTTCCTGGCTGTGACAGCAGGAACTTTGATCAGTACATTTCTGCTGGCTGCCAAGGTGATCAGCCGCGGTCAGCCTTTCCCTTTCGGCCCGTTTATCATGGCCGGGGCCGTCATCAGTTATTATTATGGTGACGCTGTACTGGCATTTTACGTGCAAAGCTTTCAATAACAACGAACTGCAGGGGTAAAGGAGAGAAGAGGAGCTTATGAATGAGCTGAAATTGTCGAAGCGGCCCCGACAAAATTAAGCATGGTTTTTATTTCTTCTGTGATAGGGTTGGGACAAACGTTGCAGGAGTGATAACCATGGATTCAAAAAAGAAAATTTCAATTTCATTCCGGCCTGAGAACGGTTCAAAAAACGAAGTGGTCCGTACTCAAAATGAACAGGCGGCGGCTGTGGATCAAGATAAGAAAAAAGATAAGCGGGCCACTCCTGTTTATCCACTTCCTGTGAAAAAGAAGTGGCGGATCCCTGGATCCTACCGGCCGGTCCTTGCTACGGCAGTGATTGCCCTCCTGCTCAGTCTGGGGATTGGTTTCGTGCTGCTGCGGATGTTTGTTTCCTTGACGGATGTCACCACGGCAGGGACAGAAACTCTTCATTCTCCTGAAGCACCGGCCGGAGAGGTACAGGGGGCAGAAGGCGGGTCTGAAAACCAACTGCCGGCCAGTGCGGCAGCCACGCTGGATACATACATTGTCCAGGCCGGTGCTTTTTCTACAGAGGGAAAAGCCGGCGAGTGGCAGAGCCGTTTGAACGCCCAGTCCATCTCGTCAGTCATTTGGAAGCGGGATGGGCAGTATTTTCTGTTTGTCGGAAGTGCTTCTTCCAAGCAGGAGGCTGCTTACATGGCAGAAGAGATGAAGTCTAAAAGTATCGAAACCTATGTGAAACCGTGGGTCGTGACCATTGAAAAAGAGCTTCCTCCGGCGCTGCAGGAAGGAATGAAAACCCACACCCTCGGTTCAATCGATGAGTCCCAACGGAAGGAAATCGCCAAAGCGGCCGGCGAAGAATCCGCCCTTGGCCAGGCCCTTATAAACTGGGAGTCACAGGATGAGAACAACCTGAACTGGCTGAAAGTCGCAAAATCCCTGGAATAAGCGGTTCATTGTAAAAGAAGAGTGGAAAAAGGAAGTTTGCTCACGCAGCCCTTCCTTTTTTCATATCCGGGAATTCGAAAAGGCGGATGTTTCGGTCATCTGCATTTCCGGTTATTTTTAGTATGATACATGTAACCCCATGGATAGAAAGGATGTTTGTTGTGATGAAGACGCTTGTGCTCGGCTCTCAATCCCCCCGTCGGAAAGCCTTGCTGGAAATGGCGGGGGCTTCCCCGCTTATCCGCCCCTCCTATACTGATGAAACGCTGGAGCATGTCATGTCTGCCGAGGAAGCAGCCGCTTTTCTGGCGGAACAAAAAAGCGCGGCTGTCCAATTGAATGAGGAAGAGGTGCTGCTGACTTCAGATACCGTCGTATCCATAGACGGAGACCTTTTAGGTAAGCCTGCTGATACCAGTGAAGCCCGTCGTATGCTGGAAAGGATGAGTGGACGGACGCATCAAGTGTACACAGCTGTATGCCTGCGGACCCTGAAGGAGAAACGGACCTTTACAACGGGGACGGATGTAAGTTTTTATACGTTGACGGACGAGGAGATTGATCACTACCTGAACACGGAAGAGCCCTGGGATAAAGCGGGCGGGTATGGGATTCAGGGAAAGGGCGGCCTGTTCGTCGAGGAAATCAAAGGGGATTATTACAACGTTGTCGGCCTCCCCATCGCCCGTGTCATCCGGGAGTTGAGAGCGTTTGGCATCTTCATCCATTAACAGCTTATTCCCTGGGGAGGATTGAGAAAGGGTGTGAATTTTTGACAACGCCAAACGTAATGATTAAAGATGTTCCAAAGCAGGACCGCCCGCGTGAGAGGTTGATTGAACTGGGACCGTCCCACTTGTCCAACCAGGAGCTCCTCGCCATCCTTCTGGGGAGCGGAACGAAACAAGAGTCCGTGATGGAGCTTTCCAATCGTCTCCTCGTTCATTTTGAAGGGATGACCCTGCTAAAGGATGCGGCCATTGAGGAGCTTACGGCCATCAAGGGCATTGGAGCCGCCAAAGCAGTGCAGCTTCTGGCGGCGGTTGAACTTGGGAAACGGATGCACAAAATGAAGCCGGCGGAACGCTATATGATCCGGAGTCCTGAAGACGGAGCGGATTTTATAATGGAGGAAATGCGTGATTTAAAGCAGGAGCATTTCATCTGCTTGTTCTTAAATACAAAGAACCAGGTGCTTCACAGGCAGACCATCTTCATTGGGAGTCTAAATGCATCCATCGTCCACCCTAGAGAAGTATACAAAGAAGCGGTGAAACGTTCCGCAGCCTCGATTATCTGTGCCCACAACCATCCCTCCGGAGACCCTACACCGTCCCAGGAAGATATCCAGGTCACCCAGCGACTGAAAGAATGCGGGAAAATGATCGGCATCGAACTGCTTGACCACATTGTTATTGGTGACCGTACATTCATCAGCCTGAAAGAAAAAGGCTATCTATGAATGGTCGCGCTTTCTTTTCGTGGTCTTACCAAAGGCTTTCGTATGTTTCTGGAAAAAGTTTAATAGGGATTGTTGTACCACTATCTATTTTTGTAGTTTTTTCGTATAATTGAATAGATGAAAAAGATGAGCGCCATTTATAGGATCTTCTTATAAATCGGCGCTTCTTCTAATCAGACAATTTTGGGGATCTCTCACCCCCGCCTGAGGAAAGCGGGCTCTTAGAAAGGAAGATAGTATTGGGGATTTTTGGATTCTCTCAAGACCTCGGGATTGACCTGGGTACAGCGAATACACTTGTATTTTTGAAAAATAAAGGGGTTATCGTCAGGGAGCCTTCTGTCGTAGCCAAAAACTCTCAAACTGGAGAGATTGAAGCTGTAGGAAATGATGCGCGGAATATGATTGGAAGGACACCCGGATACATAAACGTGATCCGCCCGATGAAGGACGGGGTCATTGCTGATTATGATACGACGGCGCAGATGATGAAGTATTACATTAAAAAGGCGTTGAAAAACCGTTCTTCGTTCGCAAGCAAACCGAACGTTATGGTCTGTGTACCGTCCGGGATTACCATGGTGGAGGAAAGAGCTGTTGTAGATGCAACGAAACAGGCCGGTGCCAAGGAAGCCTATCCGATTGCGGAGCCGTTTGCTGCGGCTATCGGGGCAGGCCTGCCGGTTTGGGAGCCGACAGGAAGCATGGTTGTCGACATCGGCGGCGGAACGACGGAAGTAGCCATCATTTCCCTAGGCGGGATTGTGACGAGCCAGTCCATCCGTGTAGCCGGGGACGAAATGGATGACAACATCATCCAGCATGTGCGTAAAAAATATAACTTGATGATCGGTGAGCGTACAGCCGAAGACGTAAAAATGGAGCTTGGCGGCGCCGGTGAAGTCAAGGATATCGAGGAAATGGATATCCGCGGCCGCGACCTTTTGAGCGGTCTTCCAAAAACGATTACGATTAAGAACGATGAAATTTATGAAGCCATGAAAGATACGGTCGATTCGATTATAGAAACGGTGAAAAACACATTGGAGAAAACCCCGCCTGAACTTGCTGCGGACATTATGGAACGCGGCATTGTCCTGACAGGAGGCGGCGCTCTGCTTAAAAACATCGATACAGTCATCAGCGACGAAACCAATATGCCGGTCTTTATAGCGGACGAACCGCTTGACTGCGTAGCCATCGGAACAGGGAAATCCCTGGAATACATCCATCACTTCCGCTCACAGCCCAATGTGGCCAGCCGGGCGAACATGGAGTAAACGAATAGGTTATGCCTTCTTTATTCCGCAGAAAAAGACTGATGATTGTATTGCTTGGTTTCATAGTACTTGTCACGTTAATTGGATTTTCCATCCGTGATCGGGATTCTCTCAGCACACCTGAAAAATTCCTTCAGGATTCGGTCGGATGGATGCAGACGATTTTTCATAAGCCGGTCAGCTTCGTAGATACGACGGTTGAGAACGTACAGGACATGTTCAACGTATACGAGCAGAACCAGGTGCTGAAAACACGCCTGTCTGAATATAAAGGTGTAATTCAGGAGAATCAGCGTCTTACCAAAGAAGTGGACGAACTTCAGGATACCCTCGGGAAGTCTGAGGGGCTCAGCGATTATTCCTCGATTCAGGCGACAGTCATCGCCCGAAGCTCGGATCGATGGTTTGAGCAGATGACCATCAACAAAGGCGGGGAAGATGGTGTGGAAAAGGACATGGCGGTCATGACGAGTGACGGTCTCGTCGGAAAAGTTAAATCGGCGGGAGCCTTCCATTCCACAGTACTGCTGCTGAGCGGATTTGACCGCTCCAATAAGATTTCCTCCTGGGTGGTCCGGGAAGATAAGGAAGAAGCCTTCGGGTTGATCGAAGGTTATGATGATGAATCGGGTCGTCTTCTCCTTGAAGGCATCAAGCTTGATGAGGAGCTGGAAGCCGGGGACACGGTTATATCCTCAGGGCTTGGAGGTGTCTTTCCAAGTAACCTGAGAATTGGTACGGTCGAGGAAGTGGTGAATGATCAGTATGGTCTGACAAAAACCGCGTACGTGGAACCGTTTGCTGATTTATTCGACATCAACCACGTGATGGTGGTGGATCGTTCAGTGGAAACGATCGATACAAGCAGTGAAGCGGAGGGGGATGAATCATGAGCCGGTATGTCATCCCGCTTTTCTGCCTTTTCCTTCTTGTGATGCAGGGGATGGCAATGAGCCTGCTTCCTGCGAAGCTTGTCTATTCGGATCTCCTGATCACCCCTCACTGGATATTGATCTTTTTGTTTATCATCGCGATTTTTTACGATAAGGATCATACGTACCACGCGGTCTGGTACGGTCTTCTCTTCGGCTTGTTGATTGATGTCGTATACACAGGGGTGCTCGGGGTGTACATGATCACCTACACCCTGATTATTTATGTGGTTCACGGGTTGAAAAAATTGGTTCATGCCAATTTCCCGGCCGCTTTTTTACTTGCAGTCATCGGCCTCATACTGGCGGATGTCCTTCTTTATATCGTGTATTCGTTCGTTCAGATTACGTCAATCAGCTGGGTGGACTATGGTCTGCTTCGTCTGCTGCCTACACTGGCGGCGAATATGATCTTTTTCACCCTGCTTTATCCGCTCGTGAAGGAGAGGGCATATGATTGGTCGGAAGAAATCAGTAACGTTTAGTGTAGTGAATGTCTAAGGTCTTGAGGTGATTGCCAATGTCGGCGAATGGTCAGAGAATCATGATTAAAGGAACGAGAGATGGATTGATCTTGAAATTGGATGACCAGTGTTCATTCGATCGGCTCCTCCGGGATCTGCAGGATAAGCTGTCCATGAATGGAGTCACGGAAGATGAGCCGATGATCCGGGTCATTATTCAAGTCGGAAACCGCTACTTGACAGAAGAGCAGAAAGAAGAACTGTCTGCCGTTGTCCGTGAAAAACAGAAGCTCGTTGTAGATAAAATCGAATCGGACGTTTTGACAAAAAAGGAAGCGTTGGATTGGAAAGAAAACACTGAAATTACCCCCGTAGCCAGAACCGTCCGTTCAGGACAGGTCGTGGACGTGAAGGGTGATCTGCTTCTTGTCGGAGATGTCAATCCGGGCGGCCAGGTGAATGCCACGGGAAACATCTTCGTCATGGGGCGTCTGAAAGGGATTGCCCACGCCGGTTGTGAAGGGGATACGGCTGCTGTGATTGCGGCTGCTTATATGCAGCCCAGTCAGCTGAGAATTGCCGATCAGCTCAGCCGATCCCCGGACTATGAGTCTGAGGGCGTGTATATGGAATGCGGGTTTATTGATAAGGACTTTCAGAAGATTCGTATTGATCGGTTACAGGAAGTTGTAAAGAAGAGACCGAATCTCGTAAGTTTTGAAAGGAGAATGATCAATGGGTGAAGCGATTGTCATTACCTCTGGAAAGGGAGGCGTCGGAAAAACGACTACAACTGCCAATCTGGGGACCGCTTTGGCCTTGCAGGACAAAAAAGTCTGCTTAGTTGATACTGATATCGGTCTCAGGAATTTAGATGTTGTGATGGGGCTCGAGAACCGGATTATCTATGACATTGTGGATGTCGTAAAAGGGCGCTGTAAAACGAAACAGGCACTGATTACAGATAAACGCTTCGAATGCCTTCACGTGCTGCCGGCAGCACAGACCTCTGATAAATCGGAGGTCACGCCGGAAGGCATTAAAGCCATCGTAGAGGAACTGAAGCAGGACTATGATTATGTGGTGATTGACTGCCCCGCTGGTATTGAACAAGGCTATAAAAATGCCGTAGCCGGAGCAGATAAAGCCATCGTCGTTACAACGCCGGAAAAATCAAGTGTTCGTGACGCTGATCGGATTATCGGACTGCTTGAGCAGGAAGATTTGGAAGCGCCGAAACTGGTCATCAACCGGATTCGGAACCATATGATGAAAAATGGGGATATGATGGATGTGGATGAAATCGCCAACGTGTTGTCCATTGATCTTCTCGGTATCGTCATTGATGATGAAGCCGTCATCAAGGCATCCAACAGTGGAGAGCCTGTTGCGATGAAGCCGAACTCTAAAGCGTCGTTAGCCTATCGAAATATTGCCCGCCGGATTCTGGGTGAAACTGTACCCCTGTTGAGTCTGGAAGAGGATAAAGGCGTGCTTGCTAAAGTGAAACGGTTCTTTGGAATGCGCTCCTAAATACGAACCGGCGTCATCAAACGGCGCCTGGAAGCTGTCGAGAATACTCTCGACAGCTTTTTTATATGCAGGCATGTCCCACCGAGAAGGAAGCTGGAACGACACCGGCTCTTCTGAAGCGAGAAAGGATTAATAAACCAACCCCTTGTCCCATAGAATAATAGAAAAAAGGGCCATAGAGAGGGGTTTGAGTGTGAATAAGAACATAAGAGATGTACGGAGGAATATAGCTGGCCGGAAGAAAAAGAGGCTGGACCGGCAGGCACCGCGGACAGGTCCGGTTTATCAGCCTCCCCAGGATGAGGAGGTCCATGGGTTTCCGCCGTTGATAACCAATGATGTTGATGGGGGCCCTCCAAGGGAACCAGCAGAAAACAGCCGGAGCAGCCGGATCGGCCTGCAGGTGTTCTTTTCTGTACTGTTATTTGCCGTCATGGCCGCTGGTACACATTCCAGTGCCGCCCTTTTGAAAGCACCAGCGGACTGGGCGGCTGGACAGATGACGGATGAGTTTCCATTTGCTAAAGTTACGGCCTGGTACAATGACCGGTTTGGGGATCCTCTGCAAGTTATGAAACCGAAAGAAGAGCAGGTGGAAGAGCCCCTTGCCATGCCTGTGAACGGAACAGTGACCACCCCTTTCCAAAACGATGGGAAGGGCATCATTTTGACGACAGCCAGTGATTCCAAAGTGCGCGCTGTCAGAGAAGGAACGGTCGTGTTTGCCGGAAATGACCCCGACTCAGGAAAGACGGTTGTCCTGCAGCACCAGGATGGCACGGAAACGACCTACGGCTATTTGTCCGAGATCGATGTGTATTTGTATGAAAATGTTCAGTCTCAGGGTGGACTCGGTTCTGTGAAAGCAGAAGAGGGAGAAACGGCTGAATTTTTCTTTGCCATAGAAAAAGACAACACGTACCTGGATCCGGTGCAGGTGATTAAAGTAAATGAAGGATCTTAGGGTGGCCGGCTGGCTTCATATCCACCCTCTTTTCTTTCTGCTGGCTTTCTCAGCTATTCTTACAGGAGCCATTCTTGATTTTATTCTTTTATTCTCCATCGTCTTCATTCATGAAATGGGTCATTTTTGGACGGCCCGTCATTTCAACTGGCGGGTGGAAAAGCTTGAAATCTGGTTGTTCGGCGGAGCGGTTGTCAGTGAGGAGCACCACACCCGCCCGTTTAAGGAGCAGGCAGCCGTCGTCCTTGCAGGGCCCCTTCAGCATCTTTGGATCTATCTTCTTCTTTACGGCATTGCAATGGGGGCGGGACCGCACCCTTTCATAACGACGGCCTTGTTTTACAACACCTTGATCCTGTGTTTTAACCTGTTGCCCGTATGGCCGCTGGATGGCGGCAAACTCATCTTCTATTTCTTCTGCCGGATGTACTCCTTCCAAAAGAGCTTGAAAAGGACGCTTGTTTTTTCTGCGCTCATTTTGACAGCGGCGGCCGGGTGGTTGTTCCTTGAACAGCGGTGGACGCTTGCAGCCGTCCTTCTCACTGCCTTTCTCATTACAGAACACGTTCTGGAATGGAGGAAGCGAGCGTTCAGCCATATGCGCTACCTGCTCTTCTGCGCCTATCAAGACAGGGAAGGGATGAAGACGGAATACCAGCACGTGTCTCCGGATATGCGGATCATGGATGCTGTGAAACACGTCCGTCCCAACCGAAGGGTGAAGTATATATTGAAACAGGCGCCCCACTTTTATATAGTAGATGAACAGGAATGTCTGCGCGCTTATTTCGAAAATAAGCAGCCGTACTTAAAGTTTAAGGACATCCGCCAATTTGCTTAAAAAGAGGGATGGCATGCGAACGTTGATCATACAGACGAAAACGACAGATCGAACCGGGCTGCTTGTAGAGGGTGGAAAGGTTCAGGAATATAAAATGGACAGGCCCGGAGCGCGTACGCTCACGGGCTCTATTTACTGCGGTGTGATCGCCCAGATCGATCAAGGCCTGCAGGCGGCCTTTGTGGATATCGGTTTAGAGAAAAAAGCATTTCTCCGGGGGAATTCGATTCCATGGGGAGAAGGGAAAATCGAAAGCAGGGTGAAGGTCGGAGAGCGTCTGTACGTCCAGGTCGAGAAGGACCCTGCCGGTGATAAAGGAGCGAAAGTAACCGCGGATGTGACTCTTGCAGGAACCCATATGGTCTACAGACCTTATGGCGGAACAACGGCGCTCTCCAAAAAGCTGTCCCCATCTGAACAGTCGGACCTCCAGGCTTTATTTCACCCTATTCTTGAAGAACCGGAAGGCATGATTGTTCGAACTGGAGCCAAAGATGCATCCAGAGAATCCTTAATGGAAGAATGGCAGCGTTTAAAAGAGGAGTGGAAGCGTACAGTGGATGGCGCGGCGGAGAAACCGGGGTGCATCTGGCAGGAGGATTTTCTGCCGGACCAGTGGTTGAGGAGGTTCCCGGTTTCCTCCATTGATCAGGTCCTCATCGACGACATCGAGACAGCGAACCGTGTAAAGAAGCGTCTGCCGGCCCTGGCCGGCAGTGTTCAATGGGTCAAAGACTTGGAAAAGCATCTGCCTGTACCGATCCACACGCTCCAAAAGGCTCTCCTTCAGCCGGAAGTTCAAACGAAAGAGGGGATAACCCTCGTTATCGAACAAACCGAGGCTATGGTGGTGATCGACGTCAACAGCAGCCAGTTCAAAGGCCGGTCTTTTTCCAATGCCCAGGCTCTGGATGTGAATCTGAAAGCCGTTGAGGAAATTCAAAGGCAGATCCGTTTGAGGAATCTTTCCGGAATCATTATGATTGATTTCATTTCCATGAACCATCCGGATCATAACAAAAAGCTGGAGCGCATATGGCGGCAGCAGATGAGAAAGGATCCTGTCTCCACCGTCGTCCACGGACTTACAAAACTCGGACTTATGGAGATGACGAGGAAAAAGGAAGAAGCGCCGTCGTTCTCCCTTCTTGCGGCCCGGAAAGAAAATACGTTTACCTATGAGACGATGGTTTTTCAGCTGGAGCGCGCATTGATGGAGCTTGGCGATACAGAAGCTGTCCTTTTGGCTGTTCATCCTGCATGTCTGAAAATAAAAAAACGCTTGTTTTCTGAGGCTGTATCTAGTAAAATTCCACAGGAGCTGTTTGTCAGAGTGGACGACCAAATCCACGGCTGGCAGATAGAGCTTGAAGGGTCTTCCGACATGGTTAAAGAAGTGGCGGAAAGCCGTGATGCACGTGTTGACAACTTGTTTTGATCTGTGGTAACATTATTTTGTTATTCTAGTAGCACCCGCTGCTACAACCGCGCAGAACAGGTTTTAAACCGGAAACGGTACCTGAATGGCGAGTCTGAGTATATTGAGGAGGTGCAGGTATGTACGCAATTATTGAAACTGGTGGTAAGCAGGTAAAAGTTGAACAGGGTCAGGAAATCTACGTTGAGAAAATGGACGTGGAAGCTGGCGAAACGGTCACTTTTGACAAAGTTCTATTCGTAGGTGGAGACGATACAAAAGTTGGTGCTCCATTCGTAGACGGTGCTTCTGTAACAGCTAAAGTTGAAAAACAAGGCCTACAGAAGAAGTTGACTGTCTTCAAATACAAGCCTAAGAAGAACTACAAGCGCAAGCAGGGTCACCGTCAGCCGTACACGAAACTTATCGTTGATGAAATCAACGCGTAAGGATCGTTCCGGATGATTAAAGTATCCATGTTTCGCTCACAAGGGGATATTACAGGTTTTGAAATATCCGGTCATGCAGAAAGCGGACCCTACGGCCATGACTTAGTCTGTGCTGCTGTGTCAGCTGTCTCATTCGGAGCCGTCAATGCTATTGTAAGCCTTTGTGAATTCGAACCTCATGTTGTACAGGGAGGCGAGGGTGGTTATTTGAAAATCACACTCCCCGACAATCTGCAGGAGCCGGTAAAAACGAAAGCCCAGACGCTTTTGGAAGGCATGCAGGTTTCCTTACAAACGATTGAACAAGATTACGATCAATATATTCATATATCCCAACGATAAGGAGGTGAAGACTCATGCTACGTCTTGATTTGCAGTTTTTCGCCCAGAAGAAGGGTGTAGGTAGTACAAAGAACGGTCGTGACTCTGAGTCCAAGCGTCTTGGAGCTAAACGCGCAGACGGACAGCACGCATCCGCTGGTTCTATCCTTTACCGCCAGCGCGGTACGAAAATCTATCCAGGAGCCAACGTTGGCCGTGGTGGAGATGACACATTGTTTGCGAAAGTAGACGGTGTTGTTAAGTTCGAACGTTACGGACGCAACCGTAAAAAAGTCAGCGTTTATCCTGTAGCACAGGAAGCGTAAACGAATAATTTCGTGCAGCAAAAGCCGCGCTTATTGCAGAAAGCAAAGCGCGGCTTTTTTATATCTGCTTTTCCAGGCTCCGCAACCGTCAGGAAACCCCCGGCAGAATTTTCCCGGAACTGTTTTTGCCGGCTGTAATCTCTGCTATACTTTTTATTATTATGGGTGTTCGAGGGAGTTGACACGATGGAGGAGAAAGAGATCATCGGACTGCTTAGACATAAGCGTCATGACTGGATGAATCAAATTCAATTGATTCAAGGGTATGCTTCGCTTGGGAAGCACGATCGTCTGATGGATCTGCTGGATACTGTGAAGGCAGAATCGGAGGAAGAACGCAGGCTGTTGAATGCAGAAGCGGTTGAATTTTCGTTATGGCTTCTCACGTTCAACTGGTCGTACCAGTCGTTCCGCCTCACCTATTCGCTGGAGCAGGGGCTTGATTTATCCAGTCATGATCAGACACTGGCTGCTTATGGCAGGCGTATGATGGAAATAATGGAAAAGTATAAGGATCAAGATGAACTTTATGAAGGGACTGTGACCCTTTATCGTGGAGGACAAGGGGCTCTCGGTGTAAGCTGGGAATGGGATGGACGCTTTCCCGAACCCGATTCCGTGCTGGGATCCCTTCAGGATGAAGGGTTTGTCGCTTCCATTTATGACAGGAAAGAACTTTCTATTGAAATGACAATAGAATGAAGAGGTGAATACAAATGTTTGTCGATCAGGTTAAAGTATTTGTAAAAGGTGGAGACGGCGGAAATGGTCTTGTCGCCTACCGCCGTGAAAAATATGTACCAAAAGGAGGTCCTGCCGGAGGCGACGGCGGTAACGGAGGCGACGTGGTCTTCGAAGTGGACGAGGGCTTGAACACGCTCATGGACTTCCGGTACCAGCACCATTTTAAAGCGGTGCGGGGACAAAATGGAATGAATCAGAAGCAGCACGGAAAAAACGCCGAGCCGCTTGTCATCAGTGTGCCGCCGGGAACAACAGTGAAAAGCGCGGACTCTGATAAAGTCATCGCCGATTTGACGGAACATAAGCAGAGAGCGGTCATCGCCAAAGGTGGACGCGGGGGACGTGGAAACGCCCGTTTCGCAAGTCCGAGAAACCCGGCTCCTGAAATTGCTGAAAATGGCGAACCAGGGGAAGAACTGGATGTCGTGGTGGAATTGAAACTGCTTGCTGATGTCGGGCTTGTCGGTTTTCCAAGTGTCGGAAAGTCTACATTCCTTTCGGTCGTCACCGCAGCACGTCCGAAAATCGCGGATTACCATTTTACGACACTGGCACCGAATTTAGGCGTCGTAGAAAGCCAGGATCACAGGAGTTTTGTGATGGCTGACCTTCCCGGACTGATTGAAGGAGCTCACGAAGGGGTCGGACTCGGCCACCAATTCCTGCGCCACGTAGAACGTACCCGGCTTCTTCTTCACGTCATTGATATGTCGGCTATGGAAGGCCGTGACCCCTACGAGGATTATGTAACGATCAATCAGGAACTATCCTCCTACGATGAGCGGTTGAAGAACCGTCCACAGCTTATTGTCGCTAACAAAATGGATATGCCTGGAGCAGAGGATAACCTTGAGCTCTTCAAAGAGCAGCTCGGGGATCAGGAAATCGGCATCTATCCGATTTCCACCGTGACGCGTGACGGTCTTGATGAACTGCTTTATGCAGTGGCTGATAAGCTCGATCAAATGCCGAAGCAGGAAGAAGAACTGGAAGAAGTCGATGAACGTGTCCTTTATAAGTTTGAAAAAGAAGAAGCTCCATTCAAAGTGACGCGGGCCGATGATGGGGCCTACGTGTTATATGGAGAGAAAATCGAATCCTTGTTCAGACGGACAGACTTCTCCAGGGACCAGTCCATCAATCGTTTTGCCCGTCAGATGCGCACCATGGGCGTGGACGAAGCCCTCAGAAAACGGGGAGCAAAAGATGGCGATACGGTAAGACTCATGGATTATGAATTCGAATTTGTGGATTAAGAAGGGAGGAAGAGGTCATGGCGGATTATAACGAAACGTTTTATTTAGTCCGTAGTGATATTCTCCCGGAAGCGATGATGAAGACGATTGAGGCTAAGGAGCTGCTGGAAAGAGGCAAAGTCGGCTCGATTTATGAAGCGGTCAAGCATGTGGGATTATCCCGGAGTGCGTTTTATAAATACCGGGATGCGGTTTTTCCTTTCCAGGCCATGGTAAAAGAACAGATGATCACTCTTTTCTTCCATTTAGAAGACCGGAGCGGGACATTGTCGAATTTATTGATGACGGTGGCGGAATCAGGCTGTAACGTCCTGACCATCCACCAGACAATCCCCCTTCAGGGCAAGGCCAATGTGACTCTCTCCTTAAATACGTCAGGAATGAAGGAAAGCATCGAGAAATTGTTACAACAGCTCCATAAACTCGATTTCGTCGATCGTGTTGAAATTTTAAGTTCAGGAGCTTAATTGGAGGGGAAATCATGTCGGAACAGCAGATTGGGTACTTGGGACCCAAGGGGACGTTTACAAAAATGGCGGTGGATGCTTTATTTGACGGCGGGTCATTCATGGCTTATGAGAGCATTCCATCCTGCCTGGATGCGGTGGAGCGTGGCGAAATAGGAACAGCCGTTGTTCCGCTTGAAAATGCGATTGAAGGCTCCGTCCATTTGACGATCGATTATTTAGCCCATCAGGTGGATCAGTCTATTATTGCAGAACTGACCGTACCTATTAAGCAGCATCTACTAGTACATCCGGCAAGGAACGGGGAAGAGATCCGAAAGGTGTATTCCCACAGCCACGCCATTGCCCAGTGTCACGAATACCTTCATAAGCACTATCCGAACGCTGAGATTGAGTATACAGCTTCGACGGCTAAAGCAGCCGAGCTTGTGGCAGCCGAGCGTGACGGAGTGGCGGCTATTGCGAACCACCTGGCTGCAGAAGGGAATGGACTGACCTTCCTGGATACGGATATTCATGATTATGATAACAACCACACACGATTTGCTGTCGTCCAGAAGAACCCGCAGACGTTGAAGGTGAAGGACCATCCTGTCAGCAAACATAAGACGACAGTCATGGTGACACTGCCTAAAGATTATGTCGGTGCCCTGCATCAAGTGCTTGCAGCTTTTGCCTGGAGAAAGATGAACTTATCAAAAATCGAGTCAAGACCAATGAAAACCGGTCTTGGCAACTACTTTTTCCTAATAGATGTGGATCAGCCCTATGATCAGGTGCTGTTCCCAGGTGTACAGGCGGAGCTGGAAGCCCTTGGCTGCCGCTTGAAGGTGATTGGGACGTATCCAAGCTATCAAATCGACATCCCTGCGCCTGTCCATAAAGCTTGAACCTGAAAACCCCGGAATCCCTGCTGTGGCAGGGACATCCGGGGTTTGTTTATATTTTATAGAAATTATTATAGGCTTTTTCATCAAACTTTCGGCTTGTGCTGCATAGAGTGTTATGAAGTTATTTTTGTTTTATTGTTCCTCAGCAATGACAGGAAGGGAGTTGCAATTGTGAGAATTCACATTGTACAAAAAGGAGATACACTCTGGAACATAGCCAAGAAATATGGGGTTGACTTTGAGGAGTTAAAATCCGTAAATACCCAGCTTTCCAATCCTGATATGATTATGCCGGGTATGAAAATCAAAGTCCCTCAAGGTACAAAGCCTGTTAAGAAAGAAGCACCAAAGGCTCAGGCGCCTGCAAAGGAAATGCCTTCAGCCCCTTATAAGGAAAAGGCAAAGCCTATTCCCTCCATTAAAGAAGATGAGAAAAAGCCTGCGCCTAAAGGGGTAAAGGAAAAACCGATGCAGCCCATGCAGCCGATGCAGCCGATCCATATGAATATGCCGATCACCATGCCGAGTATCGATCAGCAGATGCAGAATTATTATACAACCTTCCACCTTCCTCAAATGCCGGGGCCGAAACCTGAAGAATCCCCGGAATCACCAGAGTCGCCAAAAGAGGAAGTAAAAGGAGAGCAGTATCAGCCGATGCAGCAGCCCTACTGCCCTCCGATGCAGCCTCAACTGGTTCATACGGATTACTACTGCTGTCCTCCTTATCCGGTTATGATGCCGATGCCATATGGTGGGATGCCGCATCCCATGCAGCAGCCGATGCAGCATCCAATGGGGCAGCCGATGTATGGAGACGACTTCGAGTCGGATGATGATATGGTGCAGGGCGCCCAGTCGGATGAGGACTGCGGCTGTGATGGGGATTCTGTAAAAGGCTATGGTCCTGCGTACGGCGGCCATCATCCTGGACATCACCCATATCACCCTCAACATCCATGGCAGCAGATGCCTTATGGCGGTATGCAGCAGCCGGGCGGCTGGGGCCAGCCATATCCGCAGCACCCTCAGCACCATCAATATCCTCAGCAAGGCTGGGGACAGCAGCCATACCAAGGGTGGGGTCCTTACCCTCAGATGGGACCATGGAACCCTCAACAGGCCGGTCAGGGGATGCCGCAGCCCTGGAGAGACGATGATGTAGATGAAAGCTGAATACAAAAAGGGCGATTCATACACGGATCGCCTTTTTCATTGGATACAAAAAGAAGAAAATCTTCCTGTCGTGTTTGAACGTACCATCAAGCCTAAAGTTTACAAAGTATCGTTTGCAGGAAGACCGATGATTTTGAAGGGCTATCGGAGGCTTCATGTGATACAGCAGCAGATCGACTTCTTTGAACACTGGAATTATGCTTCCCGGACAGCCGCCCGCCCGGTTCCGTTCCGTCCGGAAACCTTCACGCTGGGGAAATTAGGCTGTGACTGGGCTTTGTTTGAACGGATGGAAGGTAGGCATGCAGACTTTGACCGGCATCAGGATCGGAAGAAAGCGGTCCGTATCCTGCATCAATTCCACCGTACAACGAAAGGCATCGCGGTCCTGTCGATCCCGAAAGATCCATTGTATGTGAAATGGGAGCGGAGGCTGGAGCAGTTTTTGGAAACGAAAGATGTTTTTACGGATTTTGGCAGACGCCAGATGTTTCAGGATATATCTTCCCTCGTGGAGCGGAGGCTGGAGGCCTTCTCTGATTGTCCGTGGGGGGAGATAGAAGAACGAGCCTGGGATAATCATGAATGGCTCCACGGGGATGTCGCGCATCATAATTTCATCGTCACTCGTGACCAATCCATCCGTATGATTGATTTTGATCTCCTGCATACGGGACCGCGCGTCTATGATCATATCCAGCTTGCCCAGCGTTTCCTCCCTCACGTGGAATCTGAACGATCCACGCTGGTTCAATATTTTCCTCATGTGAAAGAACGTGAAATCTGGTGGAAAGGTGTCCTCGTGCCTTCTGATCTCCTGCGCGAATGGCTGTACGGCTACAGAAGCTGCTTAAGGGAGGAAAGCTCCTTCGTCCGACAGATAAGGAAGCTGGAAAAAGCCTGGGAGAGCCGGAAGAAGTTTGTCCGATACGCAGAACATATGCTATGATTAGTTATCATATGTGTGAAAGGATGAACAATCCGGTGGAAGAAAAAGTACAGCAAATAACAGCCTGGCTTCAGGATAAAGTGAAAGAAGCCCATGTAGACGGTCTCCTTGTCGGAGTGAGCGGCGGTATTGATTCCGCAGTCGTAGCCAACTTGATTAAAAAAGCATTTCCTGAGCGCTCGCTGGGTGTGATTATGCCCTGCAAGAGCCAGTCAGAAGATCAGGAGCATGCCCGACTTGTAGTGGAAGCCTGTGATCTTCCAGCTTTGACGGTGGATTTGACGGAAACGCATAGCGTGATGTTCAAAAACATTCAAACCCAGCTGGAAGCTGCGGGGCAGTTGAATGAGGATCAATTGAAACTTGCGGATGCCAACCTGAGAGCAAGGCTGCGGATGAGCACCCTTTATACGATTGCCACCAACCATAAGTATCTTGTCGTGGGAACAGATAATGCTGCTGAATGGTATACAGGATACTTTACGAAATATGGAGACGGCGGTGTCGACCTTGTGCCGCTTGCGAACCTGACCAAAGGTGAAGTAAGAGAGATGGCCGAATACTTAGGAGTACCGAATGAAGTCGTTCATAAACAGCCGAGTGCAGGACTTTGGGAAGGTCAGACGGACGAAAATGAAATGGGTACCAGTTACGCCATGATCGACCGTCACCTTAAAGGAGAGGAAATTCCTGAAGAAGACCGTAAAATCATCGAAGCGATGCATAAGCGGTCCGCCCATAAGCGTCAGCTTCCTCCTGCACCATCGCAGTAACTTTGGTGAGATTTGCCAGACTAAAACATTCTTCTTTACCCATAGTAAGGGGAAAAGGAGAATGTTTTTATGTGGAAAATTATTGGAGTGCTGCTTGCTGCCTGTCTCTTTAGCGCGTGTCAATCGGAGGAAGCCCGTGAGCCGGAGGGAACCTCTGATGAAATCTATGAGCCGATCAGCTACGGGGGAGTAGAGGACACGGAAAGAAGCGGCCGGATTCCGACCGGTAAGGACAGCTATTTTAAACGGACCGCCGAAAAGGATTTTCGCAACGCCCGTTACGGGGAGACGAACCGATCTCATGATAATGATTTCAACAATGAAGATGCTATGGCCGTCGTGGAGAAAATTCATGAAATCAAAGAAGTCACGATGGCTCAGGCCTATTCTACGGACGATGCGATGTATATTGCCGTCATGATCAATCCGACAGATCGGAGAGATACCGACGTAACGGAGAAAATCAAGCAGAAAGCCGGGGAACTGACAGAGAAGAAGCTCACCATCTATACCAATAATAACAACTGGGATCACATGAAGGATCTGAATGCCCGTTTGAACGCGGCGGAAGCACCGGACTCCGTGAAAAAACGGATTCGTGAGTTCTTCAATCGGGAGTAAACCTCCTGCTTTTATGCCATAAATTGATTATGGTATAGTGAAAGATAGAAATGTTTTGGGGAGAGGAGAATGTCCAATGGCAGGCCATTCAAAATGGAGCAATATCAAGCATCGTAAAGGGGCTCAGGATGCCAAAAGAGGAAAACTCTTTATGAAGCTGGCCCGTGAAATTTTCATGGCTGCTAAACAGGGCGGAGGGGATGAGGAAACCAATCCTGCCCTCCGGATAGCAGTAGATAAAGCAAGGTCTAACAATATGCCGAAGGATAACATCGAAAGGGCCGTTAAAAAGGCCACCGGGGATCTGGAAGGCGTCAACTATGAAGAGTTCACCTATGAAGGATACGGTCCCGGGGGCGTAGCTGTAATGGTCAAAGTGCTGACGGATAATAAAAACCGTACCGCCGGGGAAGTGCGCCATGCCTTCAGTAAAAATGACGGCAATCTTGGTGAAAACGGCTGTGTCGCCTTTATGTTCAACCGCTCCGGCTATCTTGTCATCGACCGGTCCACAACGGATGCAGGTGAAGAAGACGTCATGCTGGAAGTGATTGAAGCAGGTGCTGAGGAAATGGACACGACAGAAGAGAGCTTTGAAATTTATACAGAGCCGGAAGCCTTTTCTGATGTGAAAGCTTCGCTGGAAGAAAGCGGCTACACGTTTTCTACAAGTGAAGTGACGATGATTCCTGAAACCTATACAGAACTCGATGAAGAGGGCGTAGAAAAAATGCTGAAGCTGATTGATATGCTTGAGGACAACGATGACGTCCAGGAAGTGTATCATAACCTTGATGCCGATGAAGCGGTTCTCGAAAAATTGTCCTGATTCTGCCTTTCTATGATAATAACTTCTATTTCTGGACACACTGGAAATAGAAGTTATTTTTATTTGGGAGGGTGAGTGCTGTGAAAGCTGTCGCCTATGGAATCATCAGCTGGCTTCTCGTATGTCTGATTCTTGCTTCCTGTTCTCCCGCTGTTCTGGAAGGGAAGGACCACACCCTGATGAGAAGTGTGGAACAGACGAAAAAAGAAGCATCAGAACCGAGCGTCGAAACGCTGGTTCAGGCTGAACCTTTGGAGTTGACGATTGTCCTGAAGGAGCACTACCTCGATGGAGTGGTGGAAACAACAACCAAAAAGGAAACAATCTGGTCGATGGTGGATTTCTGGGCTTCATATGAAGGCTGGAGAGTGGAAAATCAGGAGCTGGATCGTATTGTTTTTCAACGGCAGGTGGAGGATATATCACCACTCACGAAACAGCACGGATATTTTGGATTGAATGAGGACGGCGAACTGGCCGTTTTTCAAGGGATTCCCAACGAAGGGAAGGTCATCGAGTCGTTCAAGCCGATTCCTGTAAAGCCGTTGGAGTCCAAGCGTATCGATGTATTGAAGAATGGCATAAAGATTAAGGACTCCGTCCACTTTGAGCAGGTGGTCCACCAGTATTCAGAAGAAAAGCAGATGTAAGGACAAACAGCCGCAGCCTGTCTGCGGCTGTTTTCGGTATGGATACTCTCCCATTTCCATCGGTTTAACCCCCTTCATTTTCCGTGCGTGTACATAGGCGAACATATGGTTCTATGTTACAATAAGAGGGTTAAGACTAGAGAGCAGGAGAGGTTGCAGCAGATGATAAGTTATATCAAAGGTCAGCTGACGACGCTTGAAGAAGGGTCGATCACGATAGAAGTAAGCGGGATCGGTTACGAGATTTTATGTGCCAATCCTTTTCATTTTGAAACACAGATGAATCAAGAAGTGAAAGTACATACGTACCACTATATCCGGGAAGACAATCAATCCTTGTATGGATTTAGGAAAAAGGAAGATAAACAGTTGTTCGGCCAATTGCTCAACGTATCCGGGATCGGACCGAAAGGAGCACTGGCTATTCTCGGGACGGTCAGTGTACCGGAGTTTGTTTCTGCCATTGAGCAGGAAGACGAAAAGTACCTGACTAAATTCCCCGGCGTCGGTAAGAAGACCGCCCGTCAGATGATCCTTGATTTGAAAGGCAAACTGATTGTATGGCTGCCGGATGAGCAGAACGAAGAAACCTTGTTCTATCAGGAGGATTTGACGTCGCGTGAAAAACGTGAGCTGATCGATGACGCCATTGAAGCCTTGAAGGCGCTTGGATATACAGAGAAGGAAGTGAAGGTGGTCCGCACCCAGCTTGAGAAATCCAAGCAGGGTACCGTGGATGATTACGTAAGACAAGGACTTCAGATGTTGATGAAATCATAAAGAAAAGGAGGCATATCCATGGATGAACGGATGATATCCGGTGAGCAGCAGCAGGCCGATCAGGATCTTGAACTGAGCCTGAGGCCGGAAAGGTTAAGTCAGTACATCGGACAGGATCAGGTGAAGAATAACTTGAGCATCTTTATTGAAGCCGCTAAAATGCGTGAAGAACCGCTTGATCATGCCCTTTTGTACGGCCCTCCGGGACTTGGGAAAACGACGCTCGCTTCGATCATCGCCAACGAGATGGGTGTGCAGTTCAGGACCACAGCGGGGCCTGCCATCGAACGGGCCGGGGATTTGGCTGCTATTTTATCCTCTCTTGAGCCGGGGGACGTTCTTTTCATTGATGAAATTCACCGGCTTCCGCGTTCTGTTGAGGAAGTACTTTATCCAGCGATGGAGGACTTCTGTCTTGATATTGTCGTCGGGACCGGGCCGAGTGCAAGGTCGGTACGCCTTGATCTCCCTCCCTTTACGCTTGTAGGAGCAACGACGAGGGCGGGGCTCTTGTCCGCACCTCTCCGGGACCGTTTCGGTGTACACAGCCGCCTGGAATATTACGATACGAAAGCGCTCTGTTCCATTGTAGAGCGGACGGCGGAAATTTTTTCTGTATCGATTGAGAAAGATGCAGCTGTCGAAGTGGCCCGCCGTTCACGCGGGACCCCCCGGATTGCCAACCGGCTCCTGAAACGGGTCCGGGATATTGCCCAGGTCAAAGGCGAAACCGTCATCTCCAAAGCGACGACACAGGAAGCGCTGAGGATGCTTCAGGTCGATGCTGAAGGACTTGATTTTATTGATCACAAACTATTGATGGGGATCATGGACAGCTTTCAGGGCGGCCCTGTAGGACTGGATACGATTGCAGCGACGATCGGCGAGGAATCGCAGACGATCGAAGATGTGTACGAACCGTATCTGCTGCAGATCGGTTATATCCAGCGCACACCGCGCGGCCGGGTTGTGACCCCGAAAGCCTATGCCCATTTCAACAGGGAGGTGCCTGGCTCTTGACGGGGTTTGGCAGAATCTTTATTGTTATAGGGATTGTGTTTATTGTCATAGGAATCGTATGGAGTCTGTTCGGCAGGCTCCCTGGTGACCTTTCTTTCAAAAAAGGAAATGTCACATTTTATTTTCCGATTATGACCTCGATTATTGCGAGTATTGTTTTATCTTTGATTTTTTATTTGATTCGGAGATTTTAGCAGCACCTGCAGGAATCGGGCACGAGAGAAGAAGAATTATCTCAGGAAGAATAGGGGATTTGTATGGATATTAAGCAGTATGATTTCGATCTGCCGGAAGAGTTGATTGCGCAGGTTCCGCTTGAGGACCGCTCCTCTTCCCGATTGATGGTCTGCGACCGCAGCACAGAGAACATCGAGCATAAGCACTTTGCTGATATTACGGAAGACTTGAATTCCGGGGACTGTCTTGTATTGAACGACACACGTGTCCTTCCAGCCCGGTTGTTCGGGGTGAAGGAGGACAGCGGAGGGAAAGTCGAAGTTCTTCTGCTGCATCAGACAGAGGAAGATGAATGGGAAGTCCTTGTGAAACCAGCGAAAAAGGTGAAGGAAGGAACGAAAATCGTCTTCGGGGACGGAAAGCTTACGGCTGAATGTACGGAAATCCAGGAGCATGGCGGACGGAAAGTGAAGTTCAGCTACGAAGGCATCTTTCTGGAAGTCCTTGAATCTCTTGGTGAAATGCCGCTGCCTCCTTACATTAAAGAGCAGCTGTCGGACAGAGAACGGTACCAGACGGTCTATGCGAAAGAAGAAGGCTCAGCAGCCGCTCCAACAGCGGGGCTTCATTTTACGAACGCTCTTTTAGAAGAGCTGCAGGAAAAAGGGGTGGAGCTTGCCTACCTGACACTGCACGTCGGTCTTGGAACATTCCGCCCGGTGAGCGTCGATCATATCGAAGAGCATGATATGCATGCGGAATTTTATCAGCTCAGCCGTGAAACCGCCGATCAGCTGAACAGGGTCCGCGAAAACGGCGGAAGAATCATTTCCGTGGGTACAACATCTACCAGAACACTGGAGACGATCATGAGGGACTACGGAACGTTCACAGAAGCAAGCGGATGGACGGATATCTTTATTTATCCCCCGCAGAAGCTTCAGGCCATTGACGGGCTGATTACGAACTTCCACCTTCCGAAATCCACGCTCATCATGCTGGTGAGTGCATTTGCCGGCCGTGACTTCGTAATGGAAGCCTATCACCGTGCTGTCGAGGAGCGCTATCGTTTCTTCAGCTTCGGGGATGCTATGTTTATTAAATGATCAGGATGATCTATGGAAGAAAGGATAGGAAAAATGGCAATCACATATGAATTAATCAAAACTTGTAAGCAGACAGGCGCGCGCCTCGGAAAAGTCCATACACCACATGGCTCTTTCGAAACCCCGATGTTTATGCCTGTCGGTACTCTTGCTACAGTGAAGACGATGAGTCCCGAGGAACTGGAACGGATGGGGGCTCAGATCATCCTTTCCAACACGTACCACCTGTGGCTCAGGCCCGGGGAGGATATTGTGGAGGAAGCCGGCGGCCTTCATAAATTTATGAATTGGAACGGCTCCATTTTAACGGATTCCGGCGGTTTCCAGGTGTTCAGCTTGAGCGACCTGCGTCAGATCGAAGAAGAGGGGGTGCACTTCCGCAACCACATCAGTGGAGAGAAGCTGTTCCTTTCTCCGGAAAAAGCGATGCACATTCAAAACTCTCTTGGCGCGGATATTATGATGGCCTTTGATGAATGCCCGCCGTATCCAGCTGAACACAAATATATGAAAGACTCTGTAGAACGGACGAGCCGCTGGGCAGAGAGATGTCTGGAAGGTCACAAGCGTCCTCATGATCAAGGCTTGTTCGGAATCATCCAGGGCGGGGAATACGAAGATCTTCGTCAGCAGAGCGCCCGTGACCTGACGTCCATGGACTTCCCCGGCTATGCTATCGGAGGCTTGTCTGTAGGGGAGCCGAAAGATGTCATGAACCGTGTGCTCGACTTTACGACACCGCTTCTTCCGGATGAAAAGCCCCGTTACCTGATGGGCGTCGGTTCACCGGATTCCCTGATCGACGGAAGCATCCGCGGCATTGACATGTTTGACTGTGTCCTGCCGACACGTATTGCCAGAAATGGTACATTGATGACCTCCCAGGGCCGTCTCGTTGTACGCAATGCGAAATATGCCCGCGATTTCCGCCCGATTGATGAAAATTGTGACTGCCATACGTGCCGGAATTACAGCCGGGCGTACATCCGTCATTTAGTCAAAGCCAACGAAACTTTTGGTTTTAGACTTACGACTTATCATAATCTTTATTTTCTGTTAAACTTAATGAGGCAAGTGCGTGAAGCCATTAGAGAAGATCGACTCGGTGATTTTAGAGAAGAATTCTTTGAACAATATGGTTTCAATAAACCAAATGCAAAGAACTTTTAGAAAGGGGGAATAATAGATGGACACATTAGTAGGCCTGTTACCGATTATTCTAATGTTTGTCATTTTCTATTTCCTATTGATCCGCCCGCAGCAGAAGAAACAGAAACAAGTGCAGCAGATGCAGTCGGATTTACAGAAAGGTGACAAGATCATTACTATCGGAGGAATGCACGGTACAATACATGCGATTGACGAAGGTACCCTTGTTATCAGTGTACAAGATGGAACGCAGATGAAGTTCGACCGTTCCTCCATCCGTGAAAAAGCCAGCGAATAATACAGAACCCCGCTCATGGAGCGGGGTTTTCTATTTTTTACCGCTTTGCTGTTTTTTTAGGCAGGTTCACCCCGATCATTCCCCCCAGCCATGCCGCAAGGATCAGCCCTCCGAAATAGCTGAGCTGCGGCAGTGTTACCATTGTATTTTCAAAAATGATTTGGAATAAGGCCATCGCCCCTACAAATACAGCACCGGTTAAGACGCCGGCCAGCCATCCTTTCTGTTCTCCCTTATAGGCGGCCGCCCCACCTCCGAATGCCAGAATACTGATTCCGACGATTAATGCGAGCTGGTTCAATGTGCCGTATTCCATTTCTGTCAGCTTCAGTAACCCGGCCAGTACCCCGGAAAAAACAATCATCAGGATAAAGATGGATCCAATCCCGTAGCCCAGCACACCCTGCATCATTTTCTTCATATCGACCCTCCTGGATTCAGCTTGTCACTTTCACTATATGCGCAAAATCCATAGAGATAGAAGCAGATATTTCTGCCTTCCCGTGAATACGTATATAAAAAGTCCGTATAAAAGGGGAAGATCTATGTCAACCGTACTGGCAATTCTCATATTTACTGCAAGTTACATCCTCATCATGACAGAGAAACTGAACCGGGCACTCGTGGCTGTTGCCGGCGGCGTCCTTTTATTAATGACGAAGGTTTATGCGTGGGAGGATGCTTTCGGTTTTATTGACTGGGAAACGGTCGCCCTCTTGTTCTCGATGATGGTCCTTGTCTCCATTACAAAGAAAACCGGTATTTTTTCGTTCATGGCTGTCCGACTCGTCCAGATCGTCCAGGGGCGGCCTGTTCCATTGTTGATCGTCACCGGCATTTTTACCGCAGTAGGCTCTGCCTTTTTGGACAACGTGACAACGGTGCTTTTATTTGTTCCTGTACTCCTGTCCCTCATCGATGAGTTGAAGCTCCCCGCTTTTCCTTATTTGATTACGACCATTTTCAGTTCCAATATCGGCGGGACAGCAACACTGATCGGGGATCCGCCGAACATTATGATCGGACAAGCCGTGGAGCATTTCAGTTTTGTCTCCTTTATGTACCATCTTGGTCCCATTGTTATTGTCATTTTTGTCGTCATGATGGCCGGCATGATTCTTTTATACCGCAAACGACTCGTTTATGATGAAGCACTGGCCCGGCGGCTGATGGAGAGAAACGCCAAAGCCGATTTGAAGGTCACCCCGCTTCTATTCCAATCGGTGGGTGTCCTGCTTCTGACCATTACTGGATTTATGATGCACCCGTTCATCCATATGGATATTACGACGATCGCTGTCAGCGGTGCGCTCCTGCTGTTGTTCCTCTCTGAAAAAGAGCTTGACGTGGAGCATGTGTTTCAAGAAGTGGAGTGGGTAACGTTATTCTTCTTCATGGGACTGTTCATGCTTGTCGGAGGACTGGAGACGGTCGGCGTCATTGATGAACTGGCCCGTGGAATGGTCTGGCTTTCCGGAGGGGACTTGCCTGTAACCGCCATGGTTATGCTGTGGAGTGCGGGAATCTTGTCAGGGGTCGTGGATAACATCCCATTCGTGGCAGCTATGATCCCAGTCGTCCAGGAACTTCAGGGCTACGGAATGATGAACGTGGATCCTGTTTGGTGGGCGCTGGCGCTTGGCGCGTGCCTTGGCGGGAACGGGACGTTGGTGGGAGCTTCTGCAAACGTGGTTGTAGCCGGACTCGCAGCAAGTCACAACAAGCCGATTCCTTTTCTGAAGTTTTCTTTGTACGGAATCCCTGTTCTGCTCGTATCCCTGCTGATCTGCAGTGTGTACATCTGGTTCCGCTATCTTCTGCCGTTCCTGTCATAAATTTTGAAAAATAGGTGATATTAACAACAAAGGCACGGAAGAGGAAAGGTCGTGGATGGACGTGCTTGTCATCTCTGTAATTTTTCGAACCCTCATCACCTATCTGATTATTCTGCTCGTCTTCCGGTTTATGGGCAAAAGGGAAATCGGAGAGCTGAGTGTCATGGACCTTGTCGTATTTATCATGCTGGCTGAAATTGCTGTTTTTCTTATCGAAGAGCCGGATGAAGAAATCTGGAAGGCGATTGTCCCTATGGCGGTCCTCCTGGCGATTCAAATCGGCAGCGCCTGGATGTCACTTAAAAATCAGGCGTTCAGAAACTGGTTCGACGGAAAGCCCTCTGTGATCATCAAGCACGGGAGAGTGGATGAATATGAAATGAGGCGTCAGCGTTATAACTTCAATGATCTGCTTCTTCAGCTCCGTGAGCATGGCGTTCATGAAGTGCAGGACGTGGCATATGCCGTTTTAGAGCCATCAGGAAAATTGTCTGTCTTTGAGAAAAAGGAAGATGGAACCTCTGATTATGCAGTCGTTTTAATTGCAGACGGAGAGATTCAAAAAAGCGGGCTGAAGATCATCGGAAAAAGCAGACGCTGGCTGTTGGAACGGCTCCACCATCAAGGCCTCACCGAGGTGAAGGAGGTCTCTCTCTGCACAATCAATGATCAGGGAGAGCTTCAGTTTGATCGAAAGAATGAATTCCATTAAAACCAGCTGCCTCTAGGTTGGTTGCTTATGGACCGTCTGTCATCGAAAGGATGCCATGGGCACGATTGGAAACAAACGTAAGCTGAAAAGAAAAGAGGAGGATCTTCTGTTGAACAGAAGATCCTCCTCTTTTCTTTTCAAAATGGTTTAATGCTCCTCTATAGCCGGCAGGGTTACCTGATTACTATTAAGTGAACATGGAACGGGGGCAAGAGTCCATACCGCTCCAGGAGACGCAGGTTCTTATTTTTTTGGCAGGATTTTCTTCCAGGGGATCATTTTCCATTCTTCATTTCGAATCAGCTGGAACACATACGTCAGAAACAGGTAGAGGATGGCAAGCCCGCCGCCCATAATGAGCAGCTGCGAAAGCGGCCGGGTTTCATGGAGCCAGTTAATTTTCCAAATAAAACCGACGATACCGGTCGTTCCGATGACGATGAAAAATTTAAAGAACAATAGAAAAGGAAAGCGTAGGACGTTGTATTTCACAAGGACTTGAAGATGAAGCAGGGTGACAATGACCACCCCGACACAGATGGCCGCGGCCGCTCCGTGTATACCAAATTCAGGACGGGAGGTAAGGGCGACAAGGACGATGAATTTCACAACTGCTCCAATAAGGGTGTTCCACATAGCTGGACGTGCCAGGTCAAGGGCCTGCAGGGTGGCCTGGAGAGGCGTCTGGATATAATGGAGCAGGAAGAAGGGGGCCATGAACTGGAGCATGAAAGAAGCATGGCTTGTCCCATATACTGCGGTTAAAATCACGACAGGGAAAATCATGAACACAATCGTGATCAAACCGCCGGAAGCGATCGACAGACGGATGGACTGCATAATCCTGTAGCGGATGGTTTCCTTATTTCCTTTGGCTGCGGCTTCGCTGATGGAGGGGACGAGTGCTGTAGAAAGGGCATGCGTAAGAAATGTCGGCAGAAAGAGAAGCGGAAGCACATAACCGGTTAATTCTCCATAAAGTTTTGTGGATTCTACAGCTGCAAAACCGGCAAGGGCCAGACTCTGAGCGACAAGGATTGGTTCGAAAAAGTAAGTCAGCGAACCGATAAAACGACTGCCGGTCGTAGGCAGGGCAATGGTCATCAGCTCATTCAATGTCTTCCGCCCTTCGCCAAGGTTCTTTTTCCACGATTTTCGCAGCCGGAAGCTTTTATGAATATTGAACTGCCTGAGCATATACAACAGGGACACCAATTCTCCAAGGACCGCGCTTCCCATCGCACCAGCAGCTGCATACTGCACACCATATGGATAGAGCATCTTCGTAAAAAGAATGACCGATCCGATACGGACGACCTGCTCAATGACTTGGGAAACAGCCTGCGGCTTCATGTTCTGCCTTCCCTGGAAATAGCCCCGGATGACAGAGGAAACAGCAATGATCGGTATGATCGGTGTAACCGCATACAGCGGGGAAAGGGCCCGTGCATCCGTTAAGAAATGATCAGCTATGACAGGGGCCAGCATGAAAATACCGATTGTAAAAACGATGCTTAATGTCGTAGTTACAGCGAGGGATACGATCAAAATCCGCTTGATTTTCCCTTCGTTCCCTGTAGCCTCCGCTTCTGATACACGTTTGGAAATCGCTACAGGAAGTCCGAACTGGGTGATGGTAATCGCCATGATTAAGGTTGGAAGGGCCATCATGTAAAGCCCGACGCCTTCCGGACCCATGACCCGCGCCACGACGATGCGGTTCACAAAGCCGAGGAACCGCGTGATTAATCCGGCGGCAACGAGAATCAGAGCCCCGTGGAGAAAAGTTTGTTTAGACATATTTCGATCCGCCTTCTCAAAGAAATGAAATTCCGATACAATGAAGTATATGCTCAATCGTGGACAAGGCATGACTACGGATTCTACGAAATGATGAAGTGAGGAGTATCGATATGGAACCTTATAAGCGTGTCGGATTGTGGAAAAAGGAAGTAGCTCCTGTGACAAAGAGTAAAGCGGAGGAATTCAGACTGCTTGGTTATCCGCGGGCGACAGAGGCGGAAATCTGGAATTGTCTGATGTCCAAAGTGTGGAAAGGGGAGCCGGAAATGAGGCTTCACCAGGTGGTTCAGGATATTTTTCATTTATCCAGTCATACCTACACAAGTTATCTGACGGTTGAAGCTTATCAAAATGATGATCTGCTCGCGTCTATTGAAGCACTCAACCAGACAGAATCGGGATAAAAACACAGCTTTACACGGATGCTGTTGCGAAAAAAGTAAAAAGTAGTAGAATAGGGACGGGAAAGACCGGACCCTGTTTTGTACAACCATACGGGGGCATTCCCCGTGCCGGGATACATAAAGGAGGAGCAGAAGCGAATGGTGAAACGAGGGCGGATTGTCGCCTTTTTCATCGTGGTGCTGTTGTTGGCAGCTACGATTGGGACGACGATTACTGGAGTTACAAAAGATATCAAACTAGGACTGGATCTGCAGGGTGGCTTTGAAATTCTTTATGATGTGGAGCCTCTCAACGAAGACCAGGAAGTGAATGAACAGGTATTGGAAGCCACGGCGGAATCGCTGAGTCAGCGTGTCAACACGCTGGGAATCAGTGAAACCAACATATCCATTGAAGATAACGGACGGATCCGTGTGCAGCTGGCCGGTGTGGAGGACCAGCAGACGGCAAGGGAACTGCTTTCCACGACAGCGGAATTAACATTCAGAAGTACAGATGGAAAGCTGTTTCTTGATGGATCCGATTTAGTGGAAGGAAGTGCCCAGCAGTCCTTCGATCCAAATACAAATGAACCGGTCGTAACTTTGAAGGTGAAAAGCGCCTCTGATTTTTACGATGTTTCAGAGGAAGTTTATAATACAACGGATGATCCATCGACCCCCTATCCGGACGACCTGCTTGTCATCTGGCTGGATTACGATGAAGAAACATCCTTTGCAGAACAGTACGGATCAGCGGATCCTGAGTATATTTCAGCTCCGTCCTTCCGCGAGAATGGACCGATCCGCAGCAATTCCATTCAAATCAGCGGCGACTTCACCGTTGAGTCCGCCCAGCAGCTGGCAGACGTATTGAATGCAGGTTCTCTGCCTGTGAATCTGGAAGAAACGTATTCCAATTCCGTCGGGGCTCAATTCGGGGAACAGGCGATGAACAAAACGATCATCGCAGGAGTGATCGGCGTAGCCGCTATTTTCCTGTTTATGATTGCCTACTACCGATTCCCAGGTGTCATTGCATCGCTGACGCTGTCCGTCTATATTTATTTGATCTTAGTTGTCTTTGAATTGATGAATGGGGTTCTAACCCTGCCGGGAATTGCTGCCTTGATTCTGGGTGTGGGGATGGCCGTCGATGCCAACATCATTACTTATGAACGGATCAAAGAAGAACTGAAATCAGGCAAGTCGCTCATGTCTGCCTACAAAGCAGGGAATAAGCGCTCGTTGTCCACCATCATGGATGCGAACATAACCACGTTGATTGCGGCCTCCGTGCTGTTCATTTTCGGTACAAGTTCGGTGAAAGGCTTCGCTACGATGCTCATTGTCAGTATTTTGGTGAGTTTTGTAACGGCGGTGTATGGAACGCGCCTGTTTATGAGTCTATGGGTGAAGAGCCGTTTCCTTAATAAACGTCCGCGCTGGTTCGGGGTCAAACCGGAGCAGATTCAAAATATCGAAGATGGTGGAGAAGTGGATGCCACTTTCATGAAGCGTTCCTTTAACTTTGTCGGCAAACGGAAGTTGTTCTTCACGATTTCCATTGTCCTGATCGCAGCCGGTGTTCTTGCGCTGTCTGTATTCCGACTCAATCTCGGGATTGATTTCTCCAATGGTTCCCGTGTCTCCATTTTATCGGACGGGGATATAACCGCTTCTCAAGTGGAGGATACAATGGAAAGTGAATTTGATGTTTCTCCTGAACAGGTGGTCATTTCAGGGGATAACAATGAAATTGCCGTTGCGAGGTTTGATTCTGAACTGAGCAAGGATAAAGTAGCTGACATCCAGTCGTACTATGAAGAGGAGTTCGGCAGTACACCGAATATCAGTACAGTGTCTCCGATTGTGGCCAAGGAACTGGCGAAAAACGCAGCGCTTGCTGTTCTTTATGCTTCGATTGGAATCATCATCTATGTAACGATTCGTTTTGAAATATTCTTTGCGATTACCGCCATTATCGCCCTGCTGCATGATGCGTTCTTCATTCTCGCCTTCTTCAGCATTACAAGGCTGGAATTCGATATCACGATTATCGCAGCCATTCTCACCATCGTCGGTTATTCTGTCAACGATACCATCGTTACGTTTGACCGGATCCGGGAGAACTTGAAACTGAAGAAGAAAGTCAAGTCCTTTACGGAGCTGGCTAAGATTGTGAATGACAGCTTAATGCAGACCTTGGCTAGAAGTTTCAATACGGTGATTACGGTCATCTTTGCAGCGGTTATGCTGCTCGTCTTCGGTGCCTCATCGATTACGAATTTCTCTTTCGCCCTTGTCATCGGACTGCTGGCAGGAACCTATTCGTCCCTGTTTATTGCGTCCCAGCTATGGCTCGTCTGGCGCGGCAGAAATATCAAAGATAAGCCGATCAACTATGTGAAGAAAAAGCGTAATGACGGACCTCAGGTGTAACCGTTCCTTCGGGTAATGGAATGTGGTCCGGATCAAGCGGTCTTTCCTGTTGGAAAGACCGCTTTTTGTTTGTTTGGAGAACGGGTATATTTTAGTAATCGGATATGAAAAAGGAGAGATGCTCTATGAAAGGTCAAACGTATATTATTTCAGCTCTTATTTTTGCTGTTGTGATTGCTGTGTTCGCGGTTATCAACGTCGAGTCTGTGCAGGTCAATTATCTATTCGGAACCGGGGAGGCTCCCTTAATTCTTGTGATTCTCGTTTCCGTGCTGCTTGGAGGTCTTGCTACAGCCTCTGTAGGGGCGGTCCGCTACTTCAGATTAAGAAAAGAGAAACGTTCCTTACTGGAAAAACTGCAGGCATTCGAGAAGGAAAGCGGAGAGAAAACAGAGCCCGCCTCTGAAGCCGGTGAAGAGAATGACTCCAGGGAAAACATCACATAATTGCATTTGCTACCCCTGACCCGCTCTTGTATAATAGATGGGTCAGGGGTGAACTTATGATAGAAAGTAAGATGAAATGGAAAATTACATATAACGATCCGGTCCAGGGAGATAGAAGCAGCCGCCCGGGCGGGCTGACGCCGCTTACGAAACAACTGCTGGAAAAGCGGGGGATTTTTGAGCCGGAAGCGGAACAGCGTTTCCTGCACCCGTCTTTTGAACAACTCCATGATCCATTTCTGATGGAAGGGATGGAAAAGGCTGTTGCACGCGTGAAAGAGGCTGCCTCAGCCGGGGAGCCTGTTCTTGTGTTCGGCGATTATGATGCAGACGGGGTCAGTTCCACTACGCTTATGATTGAGGCGCTGAGAGAGGCTGGCGTGGAATGCGACTTTTATATTCCCAACCGCTTCACAGAAGGTTATGGTCCGAACAAGGACGCCTTCCAATTTGCCTTCGATTCCGGGTACGGCGTCATTATAACTGTCGATACAGGAATTGCTGCTGTCGAAGAGGCGGCGTTTGCTAAAGAACTGGGGCTGGATTTAATTATTACCGATCACCACGAAGTGCAGGAA
This sequence comes from Halobacillus sp. ABH2_015, assembly GCF_056158945.1. Lineage (NCBI taxonomy): Bacteria > Bacillati > Bacillota > Bacilli > Caryophanales > Bacillaceae > Halobacillus > Halobacillus sp. ABH2_015. Next base: position 2,274,104 of record NZ_JBSWUG010000002.1, on the reverse strand, counting down.
ACCCTGCCGGATGCGTTTGCCATCGTCCATCCGAAAACCTCGGCGGATTACCCGTTTCAGGAATTGGCAGGCGTCGGCGTTGCTTTTAAATTCGCTCACGCTCTTTTAGGAGAATGTCCGAAGCATTTTCTTGATCTTGTGGTCATTGGCACCATTGCGGACCTTGTCCCTCTTGTTGATGAGAACCGTGTCCTTTCCTACTTTGGTCTAAAAGCGATCTCCCAGTCCAAAAGGCCGGGAATTCAGGCTCTCCGTAATGTCTGCTCGATTGAAGGGGAGATGGATGAGGAAACGATCGGTTTCACCATCGGCCCGAGAATCAACGCTGTCGGCCGTCTCCAGGACGCTGCTCCGGCGGTTGACCTTCTGTTGTCCGAAAGTTTGGAAGAGGCTCAGGAAACAGCCGGTTTTATCAACCAGTTGAATCAGGAGCGTCAAAAAATCGTCGCAGCCATTGCCAAAGAGGCAGAAGAGATGGTTGTGAATGAACAAGGCGTGGCTGATGAAGTCATCGTTGTAGCCAAGGAAGGCTGGAACCCGGGTGTGCTCGGTATTGTAGCTTCCAAGCTTGTCCGTCAGTTTGACAGGCCCGCCATCGTTCTTGGCATTGATTCCGAAAAAGGGGTAGCCAAAGGTTCGGCCCGTAGTATCGATGCCTTTGATATGTTTACCAATTGTATGGAAGTCCGTCACCGGTTCCTTCATTTCGGTGGACATGCCCAGGCAGCGGGAATGACCGTAGAACTGGATCAGCTGGATGCCTTGAGAGACGATTTGATCGGTATTGCAAGGGAAAAGCTGTCTGCAGACGATTACCATCAGGTGCTTGACATAGAAACCACAGTAGCCGTGGACGATGTCTCTTTGAAGCAGATTGAAGAAATTGATCAGCTCCGGCCGTTCGGTATGGGTAACCCTAAGCCTTTGTTTCATCTCAAGCATACCCCTAAAGAAGTACGGTTGATAGGAAGTAAGAAAAACCATCTGAAATTTCAATTCCAAGGTGAGCAGGTAAAAGTGGACGGCATTGCTTTTGGCCTTGGAGATTTGTATACACAGCTGTCACCGCATGCTGTTATTGATTTTGTCGGGGAGCTGGGTGTCAATGAGTGGAATGGACGGAAAAACCTTCAGGTCATGATCAGGGATATCAGCGTGTCAGAGTGGCAGCTTTTTGATCACCGCGGGTCCAGGCATCTTGAAAAAAATATAGCTGTCCCTCCCAGGGAAAAGTATGGGGCTGTTAGTTTTCAAGATAAAGAGACAGCTCCGTTCGACCTCCCCGTTCTGAAACCGGAACAGGTCATCGATGAATCTTCGTGGGACGGCCTTCTGATTCTTGATCTGCCGCGGGAAATGAAAGAACTGACATCCATGCTGGAGGCCGTCCAAGTGAAAAAGGTGTATGCCTGTTATCACCTGGAAGAGAGTACCTTCCTAAAAACATGGCCGTCACGGGACCACTTCAAATGGTTTTATGGTATGCTGTTGAAGCGCGGCCGTTTTGACATGAAAAAAGAAGCGGATCTTCTGGCCGGAAGAAAAGGCTGGGACCGATCCATGGTGGAATTTATTTCAGAGGTGTTTTTTGAACTTCAGTTTGTTAAAATAAAAGATGGGATTTTAACGGTTGAATCCGAACCATCTCAAAAAGATTTACGCGAATCTTCGCTTTATATCGAACGCGAAGAACAGTTGAAAATGGAACAAACGCTATATTATTCCACATATAAAGAATTGAAGGAATGGTTCGACCGCTATCTGAACCAACGTTCGAAGCAAGTCAAGGAGGAAGTAGTTAATGGATTATAAAGAACATATTGCAATCGTACAGGACTGGCCGAAAGAAGGCGTCCAGTTTAAGGACATCACCCCATTGATGGATAACGGTCCTGCCTTCAAGTCCGCTGTTGATGAGATTGTAGAGTACGCGAAACAGCTGGAAATTGATATTGTCGTAGGTCCGGAAGCGCGTGGCTTCATCGTAGGATGCCCGGTTTCCTATGCTCTTGAAATCGGCTTTGCGCCGGTACGTAAGGAAGGGAAACTCCCTCGTGAAACCATCAAAGTGGATTACGGTCTGGAATATGGCAAAGATGTCCTGACTATTCACAAGGATGCCATCAAGCCTGGTCAGCGTGTTTTGATTGTTGATGACCTGCTGGCTACCGGTGGAACGATTGAAGCGACCATCGACCTTGTTGAGCAGCTGGGTGGAGAAGTAGCCGGATGCGCGTTCTTAATTGAACTTACGTATTTGAATGGCCGTGAAAAATTGAAAAACAATGACGTATTGACATTGATGCAATATTAATAGAAAAGAGTGCCCTTTCTTTAGGGCGCTCTTTGTTTTACAAGCGCTTGAAGTGTATGACTTTACAAAGAGGGTGCTTTTTTTGATAATGATGACAAATAACTTTAGAAAGTCTTAAAGGAATCAGGGTGATTGAATGGCGAAAGATACAGTTCTAACTGCTGAAGAGGTCATAGAACAGGCGAGTCAGTATTTAAACGAGTCGGACCTGGCTTTTATCCGCCGTGCCTATGCGTTCGCAGAAGAAGCGCACAGCAGTCAATTCCGCAAATCCGGTGAACCTTATATTATCCACCCCATTCAGGTTGCAGGGATACTGGTCAATCTGGAAATGGATCCCGAAACGGTTGCAGGGGGATTCCTTCACGATGTCGTGGAGGATACGGATATTACACTGGAGCAGATTGAAGAAGCTTTCAATGAAGAGGTTTCCATGCTTGTCGATGGCGTTACCAAATTAGGTAAAATCAAATACAAGTCCAAAGAAGCTCAGCAGGCGGAAAACCATAGGAAAATGTTTGTAGCTATGGCGAAGGATATGCGTGTCATCCTTATTAAGCTGGCTGACCGCCTGCATAATATGAGAACACTGAAGCACCTTCCAGCTGAAAAACAGCGGAGAATATCCAATGAAACGCTGGAGATTTTCGCTCCGCTTGCCCACCGCCTTGGGATTTCGACGATTAAGTGGGAGCTGGAAGATACAGCGCTCCGGTATTTAAATCCGCAGCAGTATTACCGGATTGTTCACTTGATGAAGCAGAAGCGGAACGAAAGGGAGCATTACATCGAAGAAGTGATCGATGAAATCCGTGGACAGCTCGACGATGTGAACATTGGTGCTGATTTAAACGGAAGGCCGAAACATCTGTACAGCATCTACCGGAAGATGGTGCTTCAGAACAAGCAGTTCAATGAAATCTATGACTTGTTAGCCGTTAGAATTACCGTGAACAGCATAAAGGACTGTTACGCAGTTCTTGGAATCATCCATACCTGTTGGAAACCGATGCCCGGCCGTTTCAAGGATTACATTGCTATGCCGAAGCCAAACCTCTACCAGTCCCTTCATACAACGGTGATCGGCCCGAAAGGTGACCCGCTGGAGGTTCAGATCCGCACCCATGAAATGCATGAAATTGCCGAGTACGGAATTGCCGCTCACTGGGCTTATAAGGAAGGCAGGCAGACGGTATCCGGACAATCGTTTGAAGAGAAATTGACATGGTTCCGTGAGATTCTGGAGTGGCAGAGTGAAACCCATGATGCCGAAGAGTTTATGGAATCGTTGAAAGTCGACCTCTTTTCCGACATGGTCTATGTCTTCACACCGAAGGGCGACGTCATAGAACTTCCTTCCGGCTCTGTCCCCGTAGACTTTGCTTTCCGTATTCACACAGAAGTGGGGAATCAGACGATCGGCGCCAAGGTCAACGGAAAAATGGAGCCGCTGGACTATGAACTGAAAACCGGCGACATTGTGGAAATTATGACGTCCAAGCATGCGTACGGCCCTTCGAAAGACTGGATTAAGCTGGCCCAGACATCTCAGGCCAAAAACAAAATCAAGCAGTTCTTCAAAAAGCAGCAGAAGGACGAAAACACGTCCAAAGGGAAAGAGCTTGTGGAGCGCGAAATCCGGAACTTCGGTCTTCAACCGAAAGATGTGTATACGCAGGACAACTTGAACCGAGTGTCTGAGAAGTTCAATTTTGCCAATGAAGAAGATATGTTTGCTGCTGTCGGGTACCAGGGCATAACTGCCGCTCAGATTGCGACCAGACTTACGGAGAAGATAAGGAAGCAGAAGCAGAAGGAGCAGGATCTTGAACAGACCCTGGCTGATGTAAGCACAACGGAAATCAAGAAGCCTTCCAGAAAAGGGAAGAAGGATTCCGGTGTCCGAGTGGAAGGTGTCGACAACCTGTTAGTGCGGCTTTCCAAGTGCTGCAACCCGGTACCTGGTGACGATATCATCGGCTATATTACCAAAGGGCGTGGAGTGTCGGTTCACCGTACCGACTGTCCGAACGTGCATGCAGAGGAAGCACAGACACGTCTTCTACCGGTGAAATGGGAGACATCGGTCACCGATTCCAAACAGTATCATGTCGATTTGGAAATCTGGGGCTACGACCGGAGAGGCCTGTTGAACGAAGTGCTCCAGGCGGTCAATGAAACGAAAACCAATATTACTGCTGTTTCGGGTAAATCAGACCGGAATAAAATGGCGACCATCCACATTACGATTTTAATTCAGAACACGAATCATCTAAGGAAGATCGTAGAACGGATCAAACAAATACAGGAAGTATACACGGTACGCCGTGTTATGCAGTAAAAAGGGGAATAGAAGATGAAAGCCGTTGTCCAGCGTGCGGTTGATGCTTCTGTTACTGTTGAAAATGAAACGGTTGGAAGGATCGAGCGTGGTCTCGTAATCCTGCTTGGGGTTACACATGAAGATACAGAGGAAGACGCCCGGTATTTAGCAGATAAGATTCCTCATTTGAGGATCTTTGAAGATGAGAACGGGAAAATGAATCATTCTCTTAAGGACGTCGAAGGGCAGATGCTGTCCATCTCCCAGTTCACGTTGTATGGGGATACGCGTAAAGGCCGCCGGCCGAACTTTATGGGGGCTGCCCGGCCCGATGCAGCCGCTCAGCTCTATGAGTCCTTTAATAAGATGGTGATGGATCAGGGTGTGCAGGTGGAAACCGGTTCTTTCGGAGCGATGATGAATGTGCAGTTAACGAATGAAGGACCTGTCACTCTTATTCTGGATAGTAAAGAACGATAAAAAAACAGCTGCGGGAATCGTTCCCGCAGCTGTTTTTGTTTTGTTATAAGTCCGGCTTATTTAAAATATTGAATAAGTCCCTGGACAACCCCCTGGCTGACTTTCTGCTGGTAGGAGGATGTACGTACGGTCTGCTCTTCACGGGCATCTGAAATGAAGCCAAGCTCCAATAGTGCAGATGGTTTCTGGTTCTCGCGGATCACATGGAAGTTGCCGTATTTAATTCCGCGGTCTCTCAATCCCGTTTTTTGGACCATGCCTGCCTGAAGTGCTGAGGCAAGTTTTTTGTCTTTGGAATGATAATAGTACGTATTCAATCCGGTTGCTGAAATATACAAAGGAGCACTATTGTAGTGAAGACTGATGAATGCGTCAGCACTGGAAGCGTTGGAATAGTAAGTTCTCGCTGATAGAGCGACATATTCATTACTGCTTCTTGTCATCAGGACGTCCGCGCCGGCCTGCTCCAGTTGCTTCTTCAAAATAAGAGCGGTACTCAATGTCAAATCACTTTCGTAACTCCCGGCTCTTCCTACGGCGCCGGAATCACGCCCGCCGTGACCGGGGTCAAGCATGATCGTTTTTCCTTTCAAAGATCCTGAAGAATAATTGGTGTGCTGGGCACCTTTTGTTGTTTCTGTAACAATCCATCCGGCGACATAGGCTGTACTGCCGTTGAATTTGATCTTATACCAGCGTCCTTCTTCTGCTATGACATCAAATTGATCGCCCTTATGAGCCTGTCCTACAACTTTATATCCTGTCGATGGACCACTGCGGATATTGGTGTAGTTGTAGTCCAGAGTGACGGCTGCATCCGCGGCTGTCGTCCCTGAGGAGCTGTTTCCGCTCACAGGATCGACGAGCCAGCCGGCCACCCAGCCTGTCCGGCCGTTCCCCCACTTGATCTGGTACCAGCGATCCTTTTCGTTTATGTATTCATAAACCTCGCCTTTTTTAATCTGCGTCAGGATGGTCCCTTTTGTTGAATTTTGACTGCGGACATTCAGGACCGGTGTGTCCACTTCAATTTTTCCAATAACTGATTGACTGCCGGAACTTTCATTGGATGATGAGTTCCCGGATGAAGACGTGGATGATTTCTTCTGGGCAAGATAATCCCCATGCACCCAGCCTTTGATGCTGCCGTGCTGGATATACACCCATTTTCCGCTGGATTTCTGCGGAGTTACGACATCATTCTTCATCAAGTACCCTTTGATTTTTCCGTCCAGTCCCGCCGAAGAGCGGATCCTTAAGTAATCATACTTGGAATAGTACGTACCGGAAGCCTGTGAGGTTTCCTTCTTTACAGTGGTAAGCCATTCAGCCACCCACCCGGTTTTTCCATTCCAGTTGATTTTCAGCCAGTTGTTCTGCTTCTTGACGATGGTGTACGTCTCGTTGGCATGCACCTGGCCGATCCGGTTGTAGCTTGTGTCAGGACCTGTTCTTACGTTCAGGTAATCCACCTGAATGACGGCTTGCTCCGCATGCACCGTCCTGCTTTCAGCTTCCAGCATGCTGAAAGCTGCTAATAAAAAGACAATAAGAAAAAGTCCTTTTTTCAATATTTTCCCACCTCCTGTTTCTATAAGCTCCTTTCACTATTCGACAAAAGGCTCTTCTATCCTTCAAAGTTTGTGAATTTTTTTCATACTTTTATCGAAGCATCAACTTGACATAAGTGGAAAGGAGAATATATGATAGAAATCAATTCTAACATGAAACGAAAAAACCGTTGAGGGAAAAAGTAATCAGCACCCATGCGGACAGAGAGGGAATACCATAGGCTGAAAGTATCCCCCCGTCACGTGCAGGCGAAAGACATTCCTTAGGTTCTATGTCGAAATCCTTAGAGTAGGCATAGACGTACACAGGCGTTAACTGTTTTGAGCGGGAGCTGCAGGAAGCTCCAATCAGGGTGGCAACGCGGTTAAATCCGTCCCTTTTCTGTAACAGGAAAAGGGACGGATTTTTTTGTGGGAAAAAATGGTTGAAATGACAGGAGGAATTTTAATGACGATCAATGCACCGAGAGGTACGCAGGACATCCTGCCGGGTACATCAGAAAAATGGCAGTACGTAGAGCAGAAGCTGGTGGATTTGTGCCGCCGCTATAATTATAAAGAAATCAGAACCCCGATTTTTGAACACACGGAATTGTTTCAGCGGGGAGTAGGCGACAGCACAGATATCGTACAAAAGGAAATGTACACCTTTGAAGACCGTGGGGGGCGGAGTATTACCCTTCGTCCGGAAGGCACCGCCTCTGTAGTCCGTGCTTACGTCCAGAACAAAATATACGGCCTGCCGAACCAGCCGTCCAAATACTTCTACATGGGGCCGATGTTCCGGTATGAGCGTCCGCAGCAGGGAAGAATGCGCCAGTTCGTTCAGTTCGGCATTGAAGCACTCGGAAGCGACGATCCGGCGATCGATGCAGAAGTACTGTCCCTTGCTTTGAATTCCTACAGGGAACTCGGCCTCTCCTCCTTGAAGCTGGTATTGAACAGTCTTGGGGATGCAGAAAGCCGTGAAGCTCACCGGGCGGCGCTTGTCCGTCACTTCGATCCGCATCGTGAAGAGCTTTGTTCCGATTGTCAGGTACGCCTTGATCAAAATCCGCTGCGTGTGCTGGATTGTAAAAAAGACAAGGATCACCCGGCCATGGAAACGGCTCCTTCCATCCTGGAATACTTAAATGATTATTCTAAAGATTACTTTGAGAAAGTGAAAAGTTACCTGGATGCGATGGGTATTGAATATGTCATTGACCCGAATCTTGTACGCGGTCTTGATTATTACAATCACACCGCTTTTGAAATCATGAGTGAAGCAGAAGGCTTCGGTGCGATTACGACATTAAGCGGAGGCGGCCGTTACACAGGGCTTGTCCAGGAAGTCGGAGGCCCGGAAACGTCCGGCATCGGTTTTGCAATGAGCATTGAACGCCTTCTGATGGCTCTGGAGGCTGAAGGTGTTGAGCTGCCTGTCGATGAGGACCTGGACTGTTATGTCGTAGCTCTTGGCGACGAAGCACAGGTCGAAGCGGTCCGTCTTGCCGATGCCATGCGTCTGGCCGGCCTTCAAGTCGACAAGGATTATCTGGGTAAGAAAATGAAAGCCCAGTTCAAGTCGGCGGATCGGTTGAATGCGAAATACGTACTCGTGCTGGGAGAACAGGAACTCGAAAACGGGGTCATCAATGTGAAGGAAATGGCCACAGGTGAACAGAAGGAAATCGAACTTGGTTCGGTGATTGAATATATGAAAGAACAGATGGCAGGAGGAAAGTAAGATGACACGAACTCAAAGCGGAACGATCCGCAAAGAACATCTAGAACAGGAAGTTACTTTAAAAGGCTGGGTGCAGAAGCGTCGGGATCTGGGCGGTTTAATTTTCATTGATCTGCGCGATCGTTCCGGACTGGTACAGGTGGTATTCAACCCTGAAACATCCGCAGAAGCTCTCAAGACAGCGGAAGACGTAAGAAGTGAGTATGTCCTGGAAGTCAAGGGGCATGTGGTTGCACGTGATCCTAAGACGGTCAATGCGAATCTTGGAACTGGGGAAATTGAAGTCGCTGCCCAGGAAGTGACGATCCTTAACAAGGCTAAAACTCCCCCATTCATGATCGAAGAGCAGTCCGAGGTTTCTGAGGACCTCCGCTTGAAATACCGTTATCTTGATCTTAGAAGAAAAGAAATGCAGGAAACGTTCAAAATGCGTCACCAGACGACCCAGTCCATCCGCAGCTTCCTTAACGAAGAGGAGTTTCTGGATATGGAAACGCCGATGCTTACGAAGAGCACGCCGGAAGGGGCCCGTGACTACCTTGTTCCGAGCCGTGTACATGAGGGTGAGTTTTATGCGCTGCCGCAGTCCCCTCAGTTATTTAAACAGCTGCTGATGATTTCAGGTTTTGAAAAATATTATCAAATTGCACGCTGTTTCCGTGATGAAGACCTTCGTGCCGACCGTCAGCCCGAATTCACTCAAGTGGATATTGAAACATCCTTTATGACTAAAGAGGATATCATGGCCATGACAGAGCGTATGATGAAGCGCGTCATGAAAGAAGTCAAAGGACTTGATATTGAGACGCCGTTCGTACGTATGCCCTACACAGAAGCGATGGAAAGATTTGGTTCAGACAAACCGGACACCCGGTTCGGACTTGAACTGGTCAATCTTTCAGACGTTGTGAAGGATTCCGGATTCAAAGTCTTCCATAGTGCAGTAGCATCCGGAGGACAGGTCAGCGCCATCAATGTGAAGGCACAGGCGGATGCCTTTTCCAGAAAAGATATTGATAAGCTGACCGAAGACGTCAAAGTGTACGGAGCGAAAGGACTGGCATGGCTGAAAGTGAAGGACGGGGAATTCAACGGTCCAATTGCTAAATTCTTCGCCGAAGAAGAAGCCGGGGCCATCCGTGAGAAGCTTCAGGCTGAAGACGGGGATCTGCTTCTGTTCGTTGCAGATAAAACAGATGTTGTCTGGGACAGCCTCGGTGCGCTGCGTCAAAAGCTAGCCCGCCGTCTTGATCTGATTGATGAAACAAAATTCAATTTCCTATGGGTGACGGACTGGCCGCTATTTGAATATGACGAAGAAGCCGGCCGCTATTTCGCAGCTCACCACCCGTTTACGATGCCTGCCGGCGGGGATCTGGAGGAATTGAAAAAGAACCCTCGTGATGTGATGGCAGAAGCATATGACATCGTGCTTAACGGATATGAGCTTGGTGGAGGCTCCCTTCGTATTTATGAAAAAGAAATGCAGAATGAAATGTTTGATGTGCTTGGATTCAGCAGGGAAGAAGCGGAAGAGCAATTCGGCTTCCTGCTTGAAGCTTTGGAATATGGGACGCCTCCACATGGGGGAATTGCCTTTGGTCTTGACCGTCTTGTCATGCTTCTTGCCGGACGGACAAACTTGAGGGATACCATTCTGTTCCCTAAAACGGCCTCTGCGTCCGATCTATTGACGGAAGCTCCCGGCACGGTCAGTGAAGCTCAGCTGGATGAACTTCATCTTCAACTGAAGCCGTCGGAAACATTAAAGTCTGACCAGTAAATTTTCATCTTCATTCTTGATAAGCTCATGTAAATATGCTAAGATGAATTTACAAAATTAAAGAAACCAATCCTGATGTGTACGTTGTTCGAATGTACGTTTTGACCGAACATTTTTGATACGGGAGCCTGGTGTTTCCACATGGAATGCACGCCTCATAACCATCACTGATGGGAGGACGCAAGAAATGTGGAACAGGGCACCCACCTGCCTGGAGCGGGTTCAAAACTCATGATGCAACGGCACGATTGGGATTGGTTTTTTTATGCACAAAGAGGAGCTCTCTGAATAGAGAGCTCCTCTTTTGTATTTATCTGGCGATATTTTCGAGATTCCCGTTCTTTTCCATGCGGAACTGCGGCTTGTACTCCTGTTCAGATTCATCGAACATAACCATTTTTCTGGCTCTGTCCATAATTTGAATCAAGGCCTGATAATCTTCTGTCACGGATTCCAGCTTTCTATGAAGCTGCGTGTTCTGCTCGGAAAGGGATTGATTTTCCTTCTCCAATTCATCGAGGCGGGCCTGAACATCCGTCTGGCCGGAAGATTCCTGCTGAAGCTCCTTAAGGAATTGAATGACTTCGTTCAAGCCGATCTCTTCCTGGAGAGCCATCGAAGGGGGAGCGGGTTCTGCCTTCTCCTGATCTGGAAGTCTGAAATCTTCCGGATCAGGAGAAGGCGGGTAATAAGCGGCCGGCTGAGGTTTCTGATACGCCTGCTGTTCTTTGGCCTCTTTCCTTTTCTTTTCCTTGCGCTGTTTTTTTGCCAGTTCAACCGCCTGTTCGTACTTCTGGCGGACTTCAGCATTCCAGCGGAACCCGCAGGCTGCAGACGTCCGGTTCAACAGATCACCGACCTCATCGAAAGCTTTCAGTTGTGTACTGCCTTCTCTGATGTGCCTCAGCACTGTTTCCGCTAAAAGTAAATCATCTTCATGAGACCAGGCATCCTGCCTTACTTTAGGCATCTTCATCACTCCTAAATCTAATTGAAAAGGTAATAGTTTGTCAGATTTAGTAGTAGTGTAGCCAACATAAGGCAGGAATATACTCAGGTGGTCCGCTGTTTATTAATCCTGCTGTATACCTGCTCCAGAGCCTGTTCAAATTTTCCGGTTTTTTTCGGTTCATAATACCGCTTATTTTTCAATGTGTCCGGCAGATACTGCTGATCGACCCAGGCATTGTCATAGTTATGTGGATATTGATATCCGATTCCACGTCCCAGTGCCTCTGCTCCTTTATAATGCGCATCCTTTAAATGAGCGGGAACATCGCCGCTTTTTCCTTTACGGATATCAGATAACGCGGCATCCAGTGCTTTATAAGCGCTGTTGGACTTTGGTGACAGGGCGAGTTCTGTGACGGTTACCGATAAAGGGATCCGCGCCTCCGGAAAACCGATCCGTTCCGCTGCTTCGACGGCTGCGAGTGCTCTTGGGCCTGCCTGTGGATTGGCCAGACCGATGTCCTCATAAGCGATAACAACGAGTCTTCTGGCGATGCTGTCCAGGTCACCTGCTTCGATTAAACGGCCGAGATAATGCAGGGATGCGTTGACATCGCTGCCCCGGATTGATTTTTGAAAGGCTGACAAAACATCGTAATGAGCATCTCCATTCTTATCGTGGGAAAAGCTTTTTTTCTGCATACATTCCTCGGCGGCTTCAAGATCAATGGAAATGGTTCCGTTGTTCTCCGGTGTGGAGAAGGCGGCGAGTTCCAAGCCGTTCATAGCTGAGCGTAGGTCTCCGTTTGAAGCCCCTGCCAGATGATCGAGTGCGTCGTCGCTGATTTCAATCGATAAATGCCCGAGCCCTTTCCCGTCGTCTTCTACCGCACGGGTAAGGGCCTGTTTAATTTCATCCATCGTCAATTTCTGGAGTTCGAAGAGGTGACAGCGGCTGCGTATGGCCGGGTTGATGGAATGATAAGGGTTGCTTGTTGTACAACCGATCAAGGTAATCCGGTTATTTTCCAGATGGGGAAGCAGAAAATCCTGCTTCGCCTTATCCAGGCGGTGCACTTCATCAAGGATAAGGACGAGCCGGCCGTGCATTTTTGCCTCTTCGACAGCAGCCTCCATATCTTTTTTCTTATCTGTAACAGCGTTCAACATTTTAAAAGGAATACGTAGACTCTTGGCTAAGGCCGTTGCCATCGATGTTTTACCTGTCCCGGGCGGTCCGAACAGGATCATCGAAGCCAGGCGGCCGGCCTTGACCATTCGGTTGATCGTTTTTCCCTCATCAACGAGGTGGGACTGCCCGATGATTTCATGAATATCTTCCGGACGCATCCGGTAGGCAAGAGGTTGCTGACTCATGGTTCATTCTCCTTTAAGGGGTGATAAATGTAAGCGTAGAATGATTGCACATAAAATGCAAGGGACTTGCCATCCATGCTATAATAGCGTTTGGTATAATAGAGAGAGGAGGATGGCCGTGCAATCGACCACGAATAAAAAGCGTGCCCTGTGGCTTCGCTGGAGCTTTTTTTGTATGGGATTGATCATCCTCGGAATGGGCATTTCAATGACTATGCAGGTCAAGGACTTCGGGATCGGTCCATGGGACGTGTTTCACTACGGCCTTTTCCTGCAGCTGGGTCTGACAGTTGGGACATGGTCCATTATCGCCGGTCTTTTCATTGTCGTTGTAAGTTCCGTACTTCAGAAAAGATGGCCGCAGATCGGGACCATCTTAAATATGGTTTTTATAGGTGTATTTATTGATTTCTTTAATTGGCTGCTGCCCGAACCTCACATGTTATGGATGCAGCTTCTTGTATTTGTGTCAGGAATCTTTGTCACTGCTCTTGGTATCGGAATCTATGTGGCTCCTGAAATTGGAGCAGGTCCGAGAGACAGTCTGATGCTGTTGATTACTGAGAAAACCGGATGGAAGGTATCGAATGTCCGGAATGGAATAGAAATCATCATTGCTGTATTTGGTTTTCTTCTGGGTGGCCCTGTTGGAGCAGGGACTGTATTCATTGCTTTATTCCTGGGTACATTTGTAGGATACACACTGCCTCATGCAAAAAGATGGCTGCAGTTTTTAATAATGAAGGGTGAACTATATGAAGATATCTACGAAAGGCCGTTACGGGCTGACCATTATGATTGAACTGGCAAGAAAGTTCGGGGACGGTCCGATTTCCCTGAAACAGATTGCCAGGGATAATGATTTGTCCGAGCACTATCTGGAGCAGCTGATTGCTCCACTAAGGAATGCCAGCTTGGTGAAAAGTGTCCGCGGAGCTTACGGTGGCTACATGCTGACCAAAGCCCCGCACGAAATTACTGCCGGGGATGTCATCCGTGTCCTTGAGGGACCGATCACTCCTGTGGAAGGCATAGAAAATGAGGAGCCTGCCAAACAGGCCTTATGGAAAAGAGTCCGGGATGCCGTCAAAGATGTGCTGGATACGACAACCCTGGAAGACTTAAAAGATCATGTAGACGACCAGACGCAGGACGCCTACATGTTTTACATTTGATTCATGGGAGGGAACTCTATGAAATCCATTTATTTGGATCATGCAGCGACGACACCTGTCCATCCAGACGTGGTGGAGGCGATGGTGCCTGTCTATCAGGAGACGTTCGGGAATCCTTCCAGTGTTCATCAGTTTGGAAGGAAAGCAAGAAGCATCCTGGACAAGGCGCGTCGTAAAGCGGCATCCAGTCTGAATGCGGATGAAAAGGAAATTGTGTTTACAAGCGGCGGTACGGAGGCGGATAATCTGGCTGTCATCGGAACGGCCCGCGCCAATAAAGCTAAGGGAAGTCATATCATTACCACTTCGATTGAACATCATGCTACATTACATGCAGTCGAATTTTTAGAAACCGAAGGTTTTGATGTGACCTACCTCCCTGTTGATGAAAACGGCCTCGTACAACTTGAGGACATCAAACAGGCATTAAGGGAGGATACCATCCTCGTTTCAATCATGATGGTCAACAATGAAACAGGGGCTGTCCAGCCGATTGCAGAGACAGCAGAATTGTTAAAAGACCATCAGGCTTACTTTCACTCCGATATCGTACAGGCCTACGGGTTGATGGAGATGGATGTGAAGGAACTCGGTGTAGATCTTCTTGCTGTGTCCGGTCATAAAATCAACGGACCTAAAGGCGTCGGCTTCCTTTATGTGAAGGAGGGTACCGTTCTTTCCTCCCAGCAGTACGGAGGAGAGCAGGAGCGGAAACGCCGGGCGGGTACAGAAAATGTGCCGGCGGTTCGGGGGCTTCAGGCGGCGATTGAAGTGATGGAAGCCAATCGTTCGACGTATCAGGAAAAGTATCTTCATTATAAAAGAAGCTTTATCCAGACATTGAAGGATCAAGAAGTAGCGTTTGAAGTGAACGGAAAGGAAGAAACAACAGCGGCTTCCATTGTGAACATCAGTTTTACAGGAATGAACGTGGAAACGCTGCTTACGAATTTCGACCTGTCCGGGATTGCTGCATCGAGTGGAAGTGCCTGCACAGCAGGTTCTGTAGAGCCTTCCCACGTGCTGACAGCTATGTTCGGAACCGGTCATCCGAAAACGACAAATTCGATTCGCTTCAGTTTTGGTTTGGCTAATAATGAGGATGACGTGATAGAAGCGGCTGAGAAGATCAGCCAGATCATCAAGCGTCTCGCTTGATTTAAGGAAGGTGAAAGATAATGAAAGAACCGAAAGACACGCGCGTCGTCGTCGGTATGAGTGGAGGAGTGGACTCTTCCGTGGCGGCCTTGATGCTCAAAGAGCAGGGGTATGACGTTGTGGGTATTTTTATGAAAAACTGGGATGATACAGATGAGAACGGCGTCTGTACAGCAACAGAGGATTACGAGGATGTGATCCGTGTCTGTAACCAGCTGGACATCCCGTATTATGCCGTGAATTTTGAGAAACAATACTGGGATAAAGTATTTACTTACTTCCTTGATGAATATAAAAAAGGCCGGACTCCGAACCCGGACGTCATGTGTAATAAAGAAATCAAGTTCAAAGCGTTTATGGATCACGCCATGTCGCTTGGGGCCGATTACCTGGCTACCGGCCATTACGCGCAGGTACGTGAAAATGATGGACAGTATGAAATGCTGCGCGGGAAAGATAACAACAAAGACCAAACCTACTTCCTGAATCAGCTGTCCCAGGATGTATTGTCTAAAGTCATGTTCCCGCTCGGGCACCTCGATAAGAAAGAAGTGCGTGCCATCGCCGAGGAAAATGATCTGGCAACAGCCAAGAAGAAAGATTCCACCGGCATCTGCTTCATCGGGGAGCGGAACTTCAAAGAGTTCTTAAGTGAATTTCTCCCTGCACAGCCGGGACGTATGGAAACCTTGGATGGAGAAGTGAAAGGCCAGCATGACGGTCTGATGTACTATACGCTTGGACAGCGCCAAGGGCTTGGAATCGGCGGCGCCGGTGATCCATGGTTCGTCGTTGGGAAGAATGTAGAAGCTAACATTCTTTACGTCGGACAAGGCTTCCACCATGATGCGCTCTACTCTGATGGTCTGATGGCTTCAGAAGCGAACTGGACGAGTGGAAAAGCACCGGAAGCTCCGTTCGAGTGTACAGCAAAATTCCGTTACCGCCAGGATGACAGCCGTGTGACCGTGCATCCGGCCGGAAATGGTAACTGGAAAGTGGAATTCCACGAACCAGAGCGTGCAATCACTCCTGGTCAGGCCGTCGTTTTCTATGATGGGGATGTCTGCCTTGGTGGTGCCACCATTGACACAGTATTGAAAAAGGATACAGCCCTCAATTATGTAGGATAATAAAAAAAGTCATGTCCATCTTGGGAGGGGCATGACTTTTTTATGGAATTCGTATTAAAATGAACGTTGGAAAAGGAGTGGATAACATGGATAAATTGAAACAGGGGATCCAGGAAATGCAGAACCACAATTATGAAGAGGCAGCGAGGCTTTTCACAGAAGCCATCGATGAAAATCCGAAAGAGCCGGTCGGGTATATCAACTTCGGAAACCTCTTGATGCATATGAACGATAATGAAAGGGCCGTGCGCTTCTTCAACCGAGCCATTGAAATCGATGAAACGGCAGCCACCGCTTATTATGGTCTTGGCAATGCTTACTATGAGCAGGAAAAATATACGAAAGCGCAGGAGCAGTTCCTTCTTGCTGTGAAAAACGGTCTGGAGGAAGCCGATGTTCACTTTATGCTCGGCATGACCTTCATTCATCAGGAGTATGTCAAACTGGCTCTGCCTTACCTTTTACGGGCAGCTGAACTGGCTCCGGAAGACGTGGATGTTCAGTTCCAGTATGGGCTGTGTCTCGCACAGAACGGACAGATCGATGCGTCTGAAAAGGTGATGAATCATGTGCTACAATTGGAGGAACAGCATAGTGATGCCCATTATAACCTGGGCGTAGCGGCGCTTCATAAGGAAGATGCCCATAAAGCCCTGGATCATTTCCGACAGGCACTGGAGATCAATCCCGAGCACATGCTCGCCGCTCATGCGAAAAGCCAGGTGGAACAGGCGTTAAACGAGTAAGAACGAAGGAGAACGATGGATATGACTCAACAATCCTTTTTTAGCGAAATGAATGAAGAAGAACGTCCCTATGTTAAAGGGGAGCTCAATCGGATGATTTTTCACAACGAGTCGGAGCATTTTTCCATCGCCTCTATCAACGTGAAGGAGACGAATGAGGCCTTTGAAGAAAAAACGCTCGTCATCAAAGGGCATTTCTCACCGTTGGAAGAAGGGGAGACCTATATCTTCCACGGATCATTCACAGATCATAAGAAATTCGGGAAGCAGTATGTAGTGGAAATGTATAACCGGGTGCTTCCTGAAACAAAGGACGGCCTCATCTTATATCTTTCCAGTGACCTGTTTCACGGGATTGGTAAAAAAACCGCCGAACGGGTGGTAGAGACCCTTGGTGAAACAGCGGTCAGCCGTATTCTCGAGGACAGGGGAGTGCTGGATCAAGTTCCGAAACTGCCGAAGGAACGGGCGGATCAGCTTTATGAGGCTTTGAAAGAGCATCAGGGATTTGAGCACGTCATGATTCATTTGTCCCAGTACGGTTTCGGTTTGAAGCTTTCTCAGAAAATCTATGAAGCGTTCAAGGATCGGACGCTTTCCATTATTGAAGAGGATCCCTATCAGCTCGTCTTTCACGTAGAAGGATTCGGTTTCCACCGGGCGGACGAGATGGCACGGATGCAGAACCTCTCCTACGACCACCCCACGAGAATAAGGGCCGGATGTCTGTATGTGATGCAGAAAAGCATGAGTGCCGGCCACGTCTATCTTCCAACGGAGGAATGTCTTGTCCAGGTGGAGAGCCTGTTGAACCATGGGTCTGACACAGCCATCACTTTCGATCAGCTGTCTGAGCAGATCATCCACCTTGGCGGAGATAAGTTCATCTACATCGAAGATGACCGTCTCTATCTTCCTTCTCTTTATTTTGCAGAGAACGGCTTCCGCGGTCACATCGAGCGGATCATGGAGGAAGAGGTTGAAGTCACACACACGCAGGCGGACTTGATGAAGATCATCGGTGATCTGGAAGAGGAAGAGGCGATGAGCTACGGGGAAGATCAGTTCAATGCCATCGAAAAAGCTCTTACCTCCAAGTTGATGATTCTTACCGGCGGGCCGGGAACGGGAAAAACCACTGTAATTAAAGGAATTATCCATACGTATGCTTCCTTGAACGAGGAAACGGTGGACCCGGAGGATTACAACGGGGATAAGACTTTTCCGTTCATTCTTGCTGCCCCGACAGGACGGGCGGCTAAACGGATGACCGAATCGACGGGACTGCCGGCGAGTACGATTCACCGCCTCCTTGGATGGGATGGTCACGACTCCTTTGAACGGAACAGAAACAATCCATTGGAAGGAAAGCTGTTGATCGTGGATGAATTTTCAATGGTGGACATCTGGCTGGCCAACCAGCTTTTCCGTGCCATTCCCAACGACATGCAGGTCCTTCTCGTAGGAGATGAAGATCAGCTGCCTTCTGTCGGTCCCGGACAGGTGCTCGCAGATTTACTGGCTTCTGAGCAGGTGCCTTCTTCCAAACTGACCGAAGTGTACAGACAGAAGGAAGGGTCCAAAATCATCCAGCTGGCCCATGAGATTAAAAATGATGCGTGCACCCAGGCGTCGCTTCAAAAAGAACATGATTTCAACTTTATCCCGGCCAAAGAACACCAGCTGGCCGACCTTGTAACGAACATTGTAAAAAAAGCCATGGATAAAGGCATCGATGCGAAGGAACTCCAGGTGCTCGCCCCGATGTACCGGACCGATGTCGGGATCCATAAGCTCAATGAAACGATCCAGCAGACAGTGAACCCGCAAAAGAAGCAGAAGCGTGATTTAAAGCATTTTGAAGTGACTTACCGTAAAGGTGATAAGGTGATCCAACTTGTCAACCAGCCGGATGATGGTGTCTACAACGGCGATATCGGGGAAGTAGCGGCCATTTTCCGCGAGGAGGAAAACGTAGATGGTGTCGAACAGGTTGTCGTAGATTTTGACGGGAAGGAAGTTGTGTATCCTAAGAAGGAATTGAACAGCATTATGCATGCCTACTGTACGTCGATTCATAAGTCGCAGGGCAGTGAGTTTTCCATCGTTATTCTTCCCGTCGTGAGGAGCTACCGGCGGATGCTGCGTAAAAATCTGCTCTACACGGCGATTACAAGATCCAAACAGTCCCTGATCATCTGCGGGGACAAAGACGCCTTTTTAGATGGAGTCCGGACGACCGATACGAATACGCGGTATACAAGACTTAAAGACAAGCTGCAGGAACAGAGCACACCTGAGATCCAGCCCGAAGAGGAAGAAGAGCAGCTGTCTCCTTATGACTTTATGTAGGAAGGGGATTGCATTGAATCATAGATTAGGACTGTCAGGAAGTACGATATTATCCGATCCGGATCAGCTTTCTTTTTTATTTGAACGAGGCCTGGACCATGTCGAAATTGGTGAATTCCCGGATGATGCCTCCTATCAGACGTTCAGGCAGATGACCGACGATCATCACCTCGAAAGCTTCGGCATCCACTCCCCTTTAATCAGGGGAAGGAGCAAGTACGACTTGATTGAACATGTCGCTGTGGACCCGGAGCAGGCCAGGCAGGCATTTGAGCAGGAAGTCGCCCGCCTTGCTGCGCACGGGGCGGCCTATGTGCTTGTTCATTTTCCCTATTTTGCGGGAACCTCAACCAGCCCTTCTCAAAAAATCGAAGAAGGGTTAAAATTTTTACATAGATTGAAAGAAACCTATGCTCTGCCAATTGTCTGTGAGCCCAAGCTCGGCCGGAACCGTTCAGGTAAAGGGATGGAATACCTGTGGCGGTTTCCTGTTGAACTGTGGAAGCGTTATGATCTGGATATCTGTGTCGATCTTGGAGACTACCGGATGGCGGCAGGGGAGAATTGGCGCGCGTATGTGGAGCCTCTCCTGCCTTTTACGTCTGTCGTACACCTTCACAATGTCTGTTATATCGAAGACAAGTATTTCTGGATTCCGCTTCATCCGGACAAAGGGAAATGGAATGGGGCGTATGACATGGAGCCAATGCTGCAGATGCTTGGTGAAGGCAGGGGGAAATACTTCATATTCGAACATACGCCGCACGTGAATCCAACACCCGAAGAAGTGGACGAAGGAATCCGCTGGGTGAAGGACGTGCTCGGCGGGGTATGAATTTCCGTGATGAGGACATACTGAAGGGTAAAAAAAGGAGTATGTCCTATGCGGTGCCCGAATTGTAACAATAAAAACCTGGGAAAAATCGGTAGTGAACAGTATTACTGTTGGAACTGCTGTCTGGAGCTTTCAGTCGAGGATGGGAAAGTCAATATCAACCAGATCGAAGAGGATGGCAGTCTCAGTTCTCTGAATGATATCTTTTACCAACAGGGATCCTGATGTTTCATGGGTGAGCGTTCTTCCAAGTGGCTCAAACGATTAACCATCTTCTTTATTACCTTGTTGTCCCTGCTGCTTCTGGCCTGGCTTTTTCCTTATTATGAGCAGGGGCTGGCAGTGATCGGGAAGGTTCTTCTCCCTTTTGCTGCGGCCCTCGTGCTTTCGCTCCTGCTTCATCCACTGGTCCATGGACTTGAGGAAACCGGTGTTCCCCGGCCTATAGCCATTCTGGTCATCTTTCTGGCTTTTTTTACGTTGGCGAGCTATGGACTTTATAAAGGGATCCCGAGGCTGCTGGATCAATTGAAGCTTTTGAATGAGCATCTTCCAGCTCTTGTGGAATCGTATCAAGGCTGGACGAAGGAGTGGTATGCCCAGACCGAGCGGCTGCCGGACGGGATTCATAAAAAACTGGATCAGCGTTTTGAAGCTTTTGAAGGATGGATCAGTCAAAAAGTGATGACGGTTTTTACCGGAATCAGCGGTCTTTTCAATATGATTCTGCTGCTTGCTGTTATTCCTGTGATGACCTTCTATTTTTTGAAGGATTACAAAATGATCGGACGGTATTTACTCACCTTGCTTCCGCGAACGTGGCACAGGGAAGCCGGGCGTCTGGCTGTACAGCTGAATCACTCGCTTGGCGGCTACATCCGGGGGCAGCTGCTCATCAGTCTTGTTGTCGGTGTGCTGGCAGCTATTGGTTTTTGGCTGATCGATCTTCCTTATCCGCTCGTTCTCGGATTGATTGCGGGCCTCACCAATATCATCCCGTATTTCGGTCCGATCCTCGGGGCTGTTCCTGCTGTTGTGGTCGCTGTAACCGTGTCGGTGAACAGCCTGCTCCTTACCCTTCTCGTTGTCATCCTGATTCAAGTGATTGAAGGGAACCTATTATCACCCTACATTATGGGCCGGAGTATCCACACCCACCCTTTGTTCATCATCTTCGCCCTTCTACTGGGAGGGGAGATCGCAGGGATTCCCGGATTGATTCTGGCTGTGCCGGTTTTGACGTGTCTGAAGGTGATTATCGATGAAGTACGGGCTGGAAGGCTCCATATTGACAGATGAAGTACACTTCCCTATAATTACGCTTAGCGTAGACTTTTTGAACGAAGAAAACGATGAAGGAAACGAGTAGGTGCTTTATTCATGGACAGAGAGGCGTGTTCCCGGCTGTAAAACACGCTGCATGATCGTGCTGAACGCTATTCCCGAGTGCGGTTAACCCCCGCCGTAGTTATGCCGCGTTACAGGCATTCCAAGCTGACAGGTGCAGAACCTGTAACCAGGGTGGTACCGCGGAAAAACTCCCGTCCCTGCCGATGAAGGCAGAGGCGGGAGTTTTTATTTTTCTTCGTTCGTTACGGTCTCTCTATATATACTTAAGGAGGCAGCTTTATTATGAGAAATTTGACATCTGCTGACGTGCGTCAGATGTTTCTGGACTTTTTCAAAGAAAAAGGTCACAGCGTAGAACCCAGCGCATCACTCGTTCCCCACGAAGATCCGACGCTGTTATGGATCAACAGTGGTGTAGCGACATTGAAAAAATACTTCGATGGCCGCGTGATTCCGGATAACCCGAGAATTGTCAATGCCCAGAAATCCATCCGTACCAACGATATTGAAAATGTCGGCTTTACCGCCCGTCACCATACGTTTTTCGAAATGCTTGGTAATTTTTCCATCGGCGATTATTTCAAGAAAGAAGCGATGGCATGGGCATGGGAATTCCTGACGAGTGACCAATGGATCGGGTTTGATCCTGAGAAGCTGTCCGTAACCGTTCACCCCGAAGATGATGAGGCGTTCCAAATCTGGAGAGACAGCATCGGACTTCCAGAAGAGCGTATCATCCGCATTGAAGAAAACTTCTGGGATATCGGCGAAGGCCCGAGTGGACCCAACACGGAAATTTTCTATGACCGCGGGGAAGCGTTCGGCAGTGACGCCGGTGATCCTGAATTGTATCCAGGCGGTGAGAATGAGCGTTACCTGGAAATCTGGAACCTTGTATTCTCCCAGTTTAACCACAATCCGGATGATACCTACACGCCGCTTCCGAAGAAAAACATTGATACAGGGATGGGGCTTGAGCGGATCGTCTGTGTGATCCAGGAAACAGAGACGAACTTTGAAACAGACTTGTTCAAACCGATTATCGAAGCGACAGAGACAATGACCTCACACAAATACGGCGGCAGCGTCGAAGGAGATTCTTCCTTCAAGGTCATCGCGGACCATATGAGAACCGTCACGTTTGCTGTCAGCGATGGGGCTCTGCCTTCAAACGAAGGGCGCGGCTATGTTCTCCGCCGGCTGCTGCGTCGTGCGGTGCGATTTGCTAAACAGATCGGTATTGATAAGCCGTTCATGTATAAGCTTGTACCTGAAGTTTCCAATATCATGGTCGATTTCTATCCAGAAGTGAAGAAGAAAGAAGCCTTCATTCAGAACGTGATCCAGACAGAGGAAGAACGTTTCCACGAAACACTGAATGATGGTCTTCAGATTCTTTCCACCATCATGAAAGAGGAAACGGAAAAAGGAAGCACTGTCTTCCCTGGAACGGAAGTGTTCCGTCTGTATGATACGTACGGATTCCCGAAAGAACTGACAGAAGAGTATGTAGCTGAAGCAGGCTTTACCATTGATGAAGCCGGCTTTAAGGAAGAGATGGAGAAACAGCGGCAACGTGCCCGCAGTGCCCGCCAGAAAACCGATTCCATGCAGGTCCAGGACGGTGTGCTTGGTGAGGTCCATGTAGACAGTACTTTTGTCGGGTATGATCAGCTTACGGTTCCTTCCACGTTGGTGGAATTAATTAAAGACAAAGGTTTCGCCGAGAAAGCGGAGGAAGGCGACACCGTTTATCTTTTCTTGTCTGAAACACCATTCTACGCTGAAAGCGGCGGACAGATGGCCGATAAAGGCTGGATTAAAACAGATCACGGTGTGCTTGAAGTGACGAATGTCCAAAAAGCTCCGAACGGACAGCACATGCATGAAGCGTTCGTGAAGGAAGGAACGATTGAGAAAGGGGCACAGGTCACAGCAGAAGTCGACCAGGGAAGCCGTTCGTTCATTGTGAAAAACCATACGGCCACCCACCTGCTGCATCAGGCCCTGAAAGATGTTCTTGGTGAGCATGTGAACCAGGCAGGCTCTCTTGTCGCTCCAGATCGTCTGCGTTTTGATTTCTCTCACTTTGGAGCGGTAACCAATGAGGAAATGGAAAAAATCGAAGCGATCGTCAACGAAAAAGTGTGGCAGTCCATCCCGGTTTCCATTGAAATCAACTCCATTGAGGAAGCTAAAGCCAAAGGAGCGATGGCGCTCTTTGGTGAAAAGTATGGCGAGACGGTCCGAGTCGTTCAAGTAGGCGACTACAGCCTGGAGCTCTGCGGAGGCTGTCACGTGCTGAATACAGCGGAAATCGGCTTGTTCAAGATTGTATCTGAATCAGGAATCGGGGCAGGGACACGCAGGATTGAAGCGGTCACGGCTAAAGATGCGTATCTTTATATGAATCAGAAAGCTTCTGTCCTGAAGCAGGCCGGAGCTCTATTGAAAACATCTCCTGAACAGGTGCCGGAACGCATTGAAACCCTTCATAAAGAAATGAAGGATCTTCAGAAGGAGAATGACTCCCTGGGCGCGAAGCTGTCCAATATGGAGGCAGCCAGCATTCTCGATGAAGTAGAGCAGGTGAATGGCGTAAATGTGCTTGCGAAACAGGTGGATGTAAAAGATATGAACGCATTGAGAACCATGGTGGATGATTTGAAACAGAAAATCGATTCAGGGATTATTCTACTGGCTGCTCCAAATGGAGAAAAAGTTCAGTTGATTGCCGGGGTTTCCAAGGATTTGGTCGAAGAAGGCTATCATGCCGGCAAATTGATCAAAGAAGCCGCCACTCTGTGCGGCGGCGGAGGAGGCGGTCGTCCGGATATGGCTCAGGCCGGAGGAAAAGACGCTTCCAAGATTCCGGACGCGCTGCAATACGCCAAAGAGTATGCCGGTCAAAACTCTTAGTTTTTCCTGAACGAGATTTAGGTATATAATGGAGTAAATACATTTATGTGCGAGGTGACCGAAATGAGTTCAATGGATAAAACAATGCGTTTTAATTTTTCAGAAGAACCCTTCGATCAGGATGTCCAGTCTGTACTGCTTTCTGTTTACGGGGCGCTGCAGGAGAAGGGGTACAATCCGATCAACCAGATTGTCGGCTATCTGCTTTCCGGTGATCCTGCTTACATTCCCCGTCATCAGGATGCGAGAAATTTAATCCGTAAGATTGAACGTGATGAACTGATCGAGGAACTGGTCAAATTTTACATTAATGAGAATAAAGAGGGCAGTAAATGAAAAAAATAGGTTTGGATGTAGGCGAAAAAACGATAGGCATTGCCATCTCGGATGCCTTAGGCTGGACAGCCCAGGGCCTTAAAACACTTCACTGGGATGAACAGGACTATTCTACAGCGCGGGAAGAGCTGAAACAGATCATTGACGATCATCAGATTACGGAAGCTGTTGTCGGCTTTCCAAAAAATATGAACGGCACGGTCGGCCCGCGCGGAGAAGCCAGCCAGGTTTTCGCCTCCTGGTTGGAACAGGAATTTCAGCTCACTTCCCATCTATGGGATGAGCGGTTAACGACGATGGCAGCAGAACGCGTGCTGCTTGATGCTGATATGAGCCGGAAAAAAAGAAAGAAAGTCATTGATAAAATGGCAGCGGTCATGATTTTGCAGAGCTATTTAGATTCAAAACAATGAGGAGGATGTCTGTATGGCATTAGAAAAAGAAGAGCGCATTATTATCCCTGATGAAAATGGGGAAGAGCATTTATTTGAAGTCTTGTTCACTTTTGATGTGGAAAAGACCGGCCATTCCTATATCGCCGTTATTCCAGCTGAACAAAAGGATGGCGAGGAAGTGGAAGTCTTTGCTTTCCGTTTTGAAGAAAAAGGCAACGAGGAAGACGATCTTGCTCTTTATCAGATCGAATCAGATGATGAGTGGGAAATGGTTGAGGAAATGCTCAACACGCTGACAGATGAAAATCTGACATAATGCATGAAACGATAAAGCTGCCGGGAGCTCCCGGCAGCTTTTTTGTATGGGGACGATTGTTTTTGTATACCCTTGAGAAGAAGAACTATGTCACTGGCGTTCTTCGAATATTGTTGAAAATTCCGGGAATATGTAGAAAGATTCTCTCTACTTATAGTATAATGTACCGGATGAAAGGAGGAAGTCCGTTGTCTAATTCTGACTTTAAATCCCAATACCAAAAGAAATTGAAAAATAGAATAGAAGAAGCCGGCAAAGTGAGAAAAATTGTCGCCATCATTCTTACGGTTTTCACACTTGTGATTCTCATCGTAGGAATATCCGGGTACCTTTATGTGAAATCCGCACTCGAACCTGTCGATCCAGGAAATGATAAGCAGGTGGATGTGGAAATCCCGCTCGGTTCCTCTACTTCCAATATCGCTTCCATCCTTGAAGAGAACGATATCATCAAAAATGATATGATTTTCCGCTTCTATACAAAATTCAAAAATGAATCCGGTTTTCAAGCTGGAGACTATCAGTTCACATCCTCCATGACATTGGATGAGGTGATTGAATCTTTGAAATCCGGGAAACTGGTGAAGGATCCCGCTCTTACTGTCACTGTGCCGGAAGGACAGAATATAGAGCAGATTGCAGCTATTTACGCAGAAGAATTCTCCTTTACTGCTGAAGAATTCATGGACAAAATCAATGATGTCTCTTATGTAGAAACGCTGATGGAAGACTACCCTCAGCTGCTGACTGAGGATATCCTTGATGAGGATATCCGTTATCCACTGGAAGGATACTTATTTGCAGCCACCTATCCGATGTATGTCGAGGATCCAAGCATTGATCAAATCGTGAGGAAAATGCTGGACCAGACAACGAAAGTAGTCGCTCCCTACTATAGTCAAATCGAAGAACTGGATGATATAGAAAATGTCCACGATTTAGTGACCATGGCCTCCCTGTTGGAAAATGAAGCACGGACCGCAGAGAGCCGCCGGAAAATATCCGGTGTTTTTTATAACAGGCTGGAAGAAGATATGATGCTGCAGACCGATCCTACGGTCCTATATGCGAAAGGCGAGCATCAGGAAAAGGTCTACTACAAGGATCTGGAGATTGAGTCACCTTACAACACGTATCATGTGAAGGGTCTGCCTGTCGGACCGATTTCCAACTTCAATCAAAACTCCCTTCAGGCAGCTGTGGAACCTGTAGAGCATAATCATTTGTACTTCCTTGCAGACAGTGAGGGGGAAATTCATTATGCTGATACGCTGAAAGAGCATAATGAGCTGAAAGAAAAATACATCAATTAAATGACTGCGCATTACCTGTGCAAATGCAGTTTAGAACGGGACATTCTTTCATGAGTGTCCCGTTCCTTTTATAGGAAAACATAGAAGCATCCTTCCTTGCTATCCGTAATCCCCCCTTTAACGATAGGGTTCTGAAGTTTCTGTAAACGAACGCAGCTCTAAAGAACAATGGCGTTACCAGAGAGATTTGTGTTAAAATAATGGGGTTGTAAAAATGATGTAAATTTGTTGTGAAGGGATGAAGCAGGATGGAGCAGGAGAATTACCTACAATCGTTGCTCTCGAAGCCTTCCAAATCATTTCAAGATATGGAGTCGTTCGCTGAAGAACATAAGATACCGATTATGGAGCCGTTGGGAATGAACTTCCTTATGCAGCTGATCCGTATGCAGAAGCCGGAGCGGATTCTGGAAATCGGGACAGCCATCGGCTATTCAGCCCTGTGTATGCTGGAGGCCTATCCTGCAGCCCGTATTACGACCGTTGAAAGAGATGAATGGCGCTATAAGGAAGCCTTGAAAAATATAGAAAACATAGAGGCCGGGGACCGTGTTTCTGTCATCTTTGGGGATGCGCTGGAAACAGGGGACCAAGCACGTGAAGAAGGCCCGTATGATGTGCTGTTCATTGATGCAGCCAAAGGGAAGTATGAGGAATTTTTCCACTTATATGCCCCGATGCTGAAGGATGACGGGGTCATCATTACGGATAACGTTCTATTTAAAGGCTATGTTGCTGATGACCGGGAAGCCAGTCCACGGATGGCGAAAATAGCGGGTAAAATCCGTAAGTTCAACGAATGGCTTGTCAAACACCCGGATTATGATACAACGATTGTGCCCATCGGGGACGGCGTTGCCATTACAAAGAAGAAAAGCAGTCACAGCTGACTCACGGATGGGATGAAAGGAGAACCACGTAACTATGAACGATAAACCGGTAGTCATTGGTGTAGCAGGTGGTACAGGTTCTGGGAAAACGAGTGTTACCAGATCCATTATCCAGCGCTTCACGGATAAAACTTTATTGATGATCGAACAGGATTATTATTATAAGGATCAAAGCGATGTCCCTTTTGAGGAGAGACTTGAAACGAACTATGATCATCCTCTTGCTTTTGATAATGACCTGTTGATGGAACATCTCCAACAGCTGATCGACCAGAAATCCGTTGAAAAGCCGGTGTATGATTATAAAATGCATACCCGTTCGGATGAGACGATCCACGTGGAGCCGAAGGAAGTCATCATTGTTGAAGGGATCCTTGTTTTGGAGGATGAACGCCTCCGTGATATGA
This sequence comes from Halobacillus sp. ABH2_015, assembly GCF_056158945.1. Taxonomy (NCBI): domain Bacteria; kingdom Bacillati; phylum Bacillota; class Bacilli; order Caryophanales; family Bacillaceae; genus Halobacillus; species Halobacillus sp. ABH2_015. The sequence continues at coordinate 2,246,251 of NZ_JBSWUG010000002.1, read as the reverse complement.
TGGATATTAAAGTGTTTGTCGACACAGATGCTGATGTCCGGATTATCCGCCGCATGATGAGAGACATTAATGAGCGGGGACGCACCCTGGATTCGGTGATTGAGCAGTATATTAATGTCGTCCGCCCGATGCATCTTCAATTTGTAGAACCTACGAAAAGGTATGCGGACATCATCATTCCAGAAGGTGGACAGAACCACGTGGCTATTGATCTGATGGCTTCGAAAATCCAGACGGTTCTCTATGAAAAGGGTTTACTGATAGACGAAGAAAATAGTTGAAATACTGGCAAAAATCTGGCATAGTTTTCAATAGTAGTTCTAAAACTTTATGTCCTCGGGTAAAGTATAGTAAATCTCTACAATGAGCGTACAGATGTACTGCTCATTTCCTATATTAAGGACATCTCATTTTTTCTTGTACTAAAGGAGTGTAGACGGACCATGGCAGAAGAAAAAAGTTATTATATGACAGAAGAAGGAAAACAGAAGCTCGAAGATGAGCTTCATCACCTGAAAACAGAGCGCCGTAAAGAAGTGGTGGAACGGATTAAGATTGCCCGCGGCTTCGGCGACCTTTCCGAGAACTCGGAGTATGATGCAGCGAAGGACGAGCAGGCCTTTGTTGAAGCGCGTATCACACAGGTGGAAAATATGATCCGCAATGCCGTTATTATTGAGAATGACAATCAGAATCCTGACACGGTAACAATGGGTAAATCCGTAACCTTCAAGGAACTTCCTGATGGAGATGAGGAAACGTATACCATTGTCGGCAGTGCAGAAGCTGATCCTTTCGAAGGGAAAATCTCCAACGATTCTCCGATGGCCCAGAGCCTGATCGGGCACGTTGTCGGTGATAAAGTGAAAGTAGCCACACCAGGTGGAGAGATTGACGTTCAAATTATTACGGTGGAATAGAACGAAAGACAGGGGATGCCCCTGTCTTTTTCTTCATCTATATTTATAGACCAAAGGGGAGCTGTTATTCCCCGGGAAATAGAGAGGACCTTGGATGGATTGGTCATAACAGCCGGATATTGTATAATGTACGGCGTATTCAAAGGAGGAAATGAACATGGCAGATAAGCATACATCCGAGTCCCGTACCGGGCGTTTTGAGAAAAAGCGTCAATGGACCAAACGACTTCCGTGGCTTGCTGGAGCGGCCGGGATATTTGCAGTGCTGTTGATTTCTTTGATGTTATTTAGCGGAGATGATCAGACCGGACAAGCTCAGAATCCGGAGGAAGAACAGCAGGTGGACACTACAAAGGATGGCACCCAGGAGGAACAAGAGAAAGAAACTGAAAAAGAACCTGAGGAAGAAGCCGATCCTGACAAAACAAGCGTATCCCTGGAAGGATTTGAAGAACTGGAGCCGATTAAGGAAGAGGAAGGCCTGCAGATAGAAGAAAGCGACGACCCTAACGTAGAAAGTGTCGTAACTAAGGACTGGCCGGTTATTCCGACAGAGATGGATACGAACGGCAGTCACAGCATTTCGTACATTAAGGGTACACAGGACTACAAAGAGCTTCAGGAAGCTGTCAGAAGCGCTGTGAACCTTTCTGAGGACAATATTATTTATTGGTGGATTGGAAACGATGGCGGCCCGCAAAAAGCTGTAGCCACCGTTTCTGATAAAAGTAAGACCGGATATCTTCGTGTGCATGTCCAATGGGTGGACAACGAAGGATACAAACCGGTGAAACTGGAAGTACTAAACGAAAAAGTCGTGGAAAGATAGAAAGGACGTATGGATGATGGCGATTGGAATTATTGGAGCAATGGATGAGGAAGTCGAACGCCTGCAGGCGGAAATGACGGATAAGGTAGAAAAAGAAACGGCTGGGAGCTTGTTTATCGAAGGCATGCTGCGAGGGAAAAAAGTCGTTCTCCTTAAATCAGGAATCGGCAAAGTAAACGCAGCTGTTTCGACAACCATTCTGCATGAGCAGTATGAGATTGAAAGTGTCATCAATACCGGATCCGCGGGTGGTTTCGCTGAAGACCTGGAAGTCGGAGATATTGTCGTATCTGACTTTGTTACGCATCACGATGTTGACGTAACAGCTTTCAAGTACGCCTACGGCCAGGTGCCTGGTATGCCGGCGATGTATGAGGCGGACACTGTCCTGGTGGAAAAAGCGATGAAGGCGGTCGGGAGCACAAATGCCCGTGCGGCCAAAGGGATTATTGCGACCGGTGATTCCTTCATGCAGGATCCGGAGAAGGTGGCTTTCGTCAGAGACCGCTTTCCTGAAATGATCGCTGCCGAAATGGAAGCGGCAGCCATCGCTCAGGTTTGCTACAAATACGGCACACCCTTTGTCGTGCTGCGTGCGTTATCCGACATAGCGGGAAAAGAGTCTTCCATTTCCTTTGATCAGTTTCTACCTGTTGCTGCCGAAAATGCAGCACAGATGATCATGACGATGATCGAAGCCGATTGACAGCCTTTTCCACCTTTTTTGATACCTCCATTATGATACGATGATGGAAATCGGGAGGTGGAGGAGTTGGCATCAAGAGAAGCTTCATCCGTGAAATTAAAAGACTATCAAAGATTTGTTTTGACACTCATCATTTTAAGCGCTTATCTTTATGCAGGAGCGTTAATCAGTCTGTATGTGTATGAATCCCGGGCTCATTTATATATGTATCCTGTTATATCCGCTTCATCAGCGGCTGCCTTTTTCATGATTCTTAAAATGAAAAAGTGGAAACAGCAGTCGGTCGGGGAATAAATACCGAAAAAGCTTCATTGACTATTGTCAATGAAGCTTTTTTTATGAAAGGCCTCCCTGCTTACTCTGCTTATAAAATTCATGAAAAATCTTCATTAATGCCCTTTTTTCAATACGGGAGACATAGCTTCTTGATATCCCAAGTTCCTTGGCAATCTCCCTCTGTGTCTTCTCCTCTGTTTGATTCAGTCCATATCTGAAGATGATCACCTCTTTTTCCCGATCATCAAGCACATTAATAAAATCCTTGATCTTTTCAAGCTCCATGTGAAGCTGGATTTCCTCAACGATGTCGGTGACATCTGCCTGCAGAATATCGAGGAGGTTGAGTTCATTCCCTTCCTTGTCGTGTCCGATCGGATCCTGAAGGGAAACATCCTTGCTCATTTTCTTCGTGGATCTGAGGTGCATTAAAATTTCATTTTCGATACACCGGGCGGCATAAGTGGCCAGTTTTGTTCCTTTTCCAGTCGAGTAGCTTTCAATCCCCTTGATCAGTCCTATCGTACCAATCGAGATCAAGTCCTCGAAATCTTCCTTCGTATTCTCGAACTTCTTGACGATGTGTGCCACAAGACGGAGGTTATGTTCGATCAGTTTGTTCCGTGCCTCATGACTGCCCTCGGCCATCAACTGGAGCTGCTTGGCTTCTTCTTCCGGTGAGAGGGGGTTGGGGAAGGCCTGGTTTTTTACATAGGACATGAAAAAGAGGGACTCTTTGAAAAAATAAAGGATCGAAGCAATCAGACTGCTCATGGATGCACCTCCTCATGAATTAGGCAACTGCCTATCTCATGTGTATGTAGAGAAAAGGGGCTCCGTGCTTGTCTGCAATTAAAAATAAAAGGCATAACGAAGGAGATGAGGAAGATCTTCATGATAAAGAAAAACCCGTGCGGTGTTTGAAACTCGCACGGGTTTTGACGTATAAAAACGTTTGTCTACGCTTTTTAATTCTTTATGAATCCTGAGCCTGGTTTTTTCGTTCCTTTTCCAGATCTTCTGCATAATCATCCTGCACACTTTTATCCCATAGGGGCACGCCGGCCCGGTAGGCGGCTCTCGAAATCATATGACCGGATACAGGGGCGGTCAGAAGGACAAAGAAGATTCCAAGCAGCAGTTTCCCGCTGACGATTCCATTCTCTACATAGAGAAAGAGGAATGCACCGATCATTATGCCGGCCACTCCGAGTGTAGAACTCTTTGTAGCCGCATGGAGACGGGTATAGACATCGGGGAACCGAAGAATCCCAATGGACCCTGAAACAAGGAAAAAGGCACCGCTCAGCAGGAATAGACAAATGACAATATCAAAGATGAGGTTAATCCACGTCCCGCTCAATAATAACACCCTTTTCTAAGAATTTCGCCAGAGCTACTGTTCCGATAAACAGGAGAATTCCGATCAGCAGCACGACGTCATTGAATTTGGTTGTCACAAGCAGGACGGCAATCAGCCCTGCGAGGGCCATTAAATTAATTCCGATGGTATCCAGAGCAACGGCCCGGTCCGGGTTTGTCGGACCGAGAATCGCTCTGTAAAGAAGAAGGATGACAGATGCAGCAACCGCTACAATGGCGATGATGGCTGAAGTTTCAATCAGTGTCTGTGTTGTATCTAAAACAGCCTCCATTTAACGTGTCACCTCCATGATTTGTTTTTCAAATGAATTCTTAATATCATTAATGCTTTCCTGTACGTCGGGAATATCCATCGCATGAATATAAATCTTTGTATGGTCCTCACTGACTACAACAGACAGCGTTCCAGGGGTCAATGTAATCAGGTTGGCAAGCAGCGTAATTTCAAAATTCGTTTTTACATCAATGGGAAGGGCGAAAATCCCCGGCTGCATATCCTGCTTCGGTTTGTACACATATTTCAGTATATCCAGGTTGGACAGGATCAGCTCCCGTACAAACAGGAGAATCAGCTGGACAAACTTCCACGTCCGTTTCATGTAAAAGGAATCAGGGACGAAACGACGTAAGAGAAACAGAAGAATAATCCCGAGAATATAGCCGACAAGAAAAGAGGTGAATGTGTAACTTTCACTCAGGAACATCCACATGATGGCGATAATGATGTTCAGTACAATTTGTAATGGCATCGGCTTCTACTCCTTTAATACAGAATCAATGTAGATTTCCGGATCCATTAAGTATTGGGCGATGGACTCCACTACGGGGAAGAACCATTCAGCGCCAACGCCTAACAGCACGGAAAGCGTTAATAGAAATACAGCCGGGTAAACCATACGGCTGCCTTTTTCTTTCCGATCCGGCCGAGGGATATCGGTCTTGTCTCCCCAGAATCCTCTGATGAAAATACGAATCATCGAGAATAGAATCAACAGACTCGACATCAACGCCACAATGACTATCATAACTTCTTCCTGCCCAACAGCTCCCCGGATCAACTGCAGCTTGCCGATAAATCCGCTGAACGGAGGTATTCCGGCCAGAACAAGAGAAGCAAGGAACATCATCCACCCGAGTAAAGGATAGTGGTGGATCAAGCCTCCCATTTTTCTTAAATCCGATGTGCCGGCCACATATACCGTGGCACCGGCCAGGATGAAGAGGGCGGCTTTAATAATCATGTCATGAATAAGGTAATACACCGTACCACTTAGAGAAACTTCAGAGAAGATCCCGATCCCCATCAGCATGAACCCGACAGCTGGAATGATGTTATACGCAACAATCAGCTTCACGTTGTGCGTGGATAAAGCGCCGATCACACCGAAGATCATTGTCAGTGCGGCGAGGTAGATGAACAAGGTATGCGTCATATCCACCTGCTGATTGAACATAAGTGTGAAGGTCCGCAGGATAGAGTAGATTCCGACCTTCGTCAGCAGCGCTCCAAAGAGTGCAGAAACGACGGCATTCGGTGCTGAATAAGGTCTTGGAAGCCAGTAGTACAGCGGGAACACGGCTGCTTTTGTAGCAAAAACGAAAAACAGCAGAATGCCAATGGTTGTTAAGATCCCCTGCTGTTCGACTTCCTGCACACGCTGGGCAATCTGCGCCATGTTGACGGTTCCCACAACAGAGTAGAGAAAGCTGATCGTTGTAACAAACAGCATGGAAGAAAACAGGTTGATTAAGACGTACTTAATCGATTCCCGAAGCTGGGCTTTTCCATTCCCGAGAACGATCAATCCGTACGAAGCCATCAATAGAACTTCAAAGAAAACGAAGAGGTTGAATAAGTCTCCGGTAAGGAAGGCTCCACTGACCCCTGCAATCAGCAGGAAGAAAAAGCTGTAAAAATAGAAGGACTCTTCTTTTTCTGTTAAAGACTTAGGAGCGAAAAATACGGCCGCCACACCAATGATATTGGTGGTCAGAACGAGGACGGCTGCTAATAAATCACCGACAAGAACAATTCCGAACGGTGCTTCCCAGCTTCCGACCTCAAGGACGATGGTCCCCTGACTGCGGATGGTCATAAAGACGTACCCAACCACAATCAGGTTGATCACCGCTGTAATCTGGGAAAAGGAGCGGACCAGTTTTGTTTTCTTGTGTATAAAGGCAGTTATGATTCCTGCCAAAAGCGGCAGCAGAATCGGCAGTATAGCTAAATTACTCATAGTCGTTACCCCTCAGTTGCTCCATATTATCCGTACCATTGATTTTAGCGGCACGATAGGCAAGGACCAGCAGAAGGCTGGTGACCCCAAAGCTGATAACAATGGACGTCAAAATCAAAGCCTGTGGGAGCGGATCTGTGTACTTCTCGATTCCTTCTGTCAGAACCGGGGGTGCCCCCCGTTTCAGCTCTCCCATTGTAAGAATGAACAAGTGGGCTCCATGGGAAATGAGCCCCGTTCCAATAATGATTCTCAGCAATTGTTTTTGAAGGAGGTTATACACGCCGGTGGTGAATAAAATACCGGCTAATACAGCCATAATGAATTCCATTGTTATTCATCCTCCTTCGGTTTCTTTAATCGGATTAATCCGTAAATGGCCATGGCGGCGATTCCGAGAACGACGATTTCAAACAACGTATCGAGACCACGGAAGTCAACAAGAATGACGTTGACGATGTTATCTCCGCCTCCAAGCTTATAGGAGTTCTTAACGAAGTATTCGGCGATGGAATCAAACCATTTACTGCTGTGGGCGGAGATGGCAACCATTGTCATGAGTGCCCCGAAGCCGACAGAGATAATCACGTTAAGAACCTGCGTGCTCATCGGCTGATCTTTCTTCTTCAGCTTAGGAAGGTGATAGAACACAAGCAGGAATAGAGCTACTGTTACGGTTTCCACGATGAGCTGAGTCAAGGCCAGGTCAGGAGCCCTGTAAAGGACGAACAGCATGGAAAGTCCGTATCCAACGACTCCCAGAATTAAAATGGCCGCGATCCGGTTGTTGGTCAGGGCTGTACCGATGGCTGCCAAGACCATAGTGACAGCTACAGCAATTTCAGGTGCGGTAATTCTGGATAAGTTGGACGTATCCACGGTAAATCCGCCGGTCAGAGCCATAAAGGCAAAGCTGACGATTAAGATGGCTGCAAGAATCAAGCGGACATAGCGCCCGAGCGATCCGTTCATATAGCCTTTGGTGATGACTCCGGAATACCTCTCCGTCCGATCGACAAGCCCATCATAAAACTTGTTCAGATTCAGACGTCCAGGCAGGAAGTTGTACACCGGTGACCAAACCTTCCTTGATATGGCCAGAATTGCACCGAAAACCACAACGGTTAAGGACATGACAAACGGCGGGATAATACCGTGCCAGAATGTAATATGTTTTTCATCAAGGGTTGTGCCTTTAACGGCCTCCGCCGCATGGGCGATGAACGATCCGTTCACAAGGAACGGGAATAAACCGATAATGATCACACCAGCGACCAGAATCATCGGAGATACAAGCATTCCGATTGGAGCCTCGTGTGGTTTTTTCGGAAGCTGATCAATCTTCGCACGTCCTCGGAAGGTGCCGAAGAAGAAATACATGGAATAGACGAATGTGAAAATGCTCCCCAGAACAGCCAGGTAAGGAATCACACTCATCATAAAACCAGAGAAACCAGCGGCTGATGCTTCCAGGTGAAGGGAAGATTCAAAGAACATTTCTTTACTATAGAAGCCGTTTAGGAACGGCAGCGGGACACCGGCCATAGAGAATGAGGCAAAAACAGCCAGCGTCGCTGTGATCGGCAGATAAGTCATCAAGCCGCCAAGACGGCGGATATCCCTTGTCCCTGTTTCATGGTCAATGATTCCGGCAACCATGAAGAGGCTCCCTTTAAAGGTAGCGTGGTTCAAAATATGGAATACTGCGCCAAACACGGCGGCTTTCGTTCCGAAACCGAGCATCGCCATAATCATTCCCAATTGACTGATGGTGGAAAAGGCGAGAATTCCTTTCAAGTCTGTCTGACGGACAGCCATATAAGATCCCCAGCATAATGTAACAATCCCAGCTGTGGACACAATAATGAAGAACCATTCACTGGAAGATAACATCGGAGAGTACCTGGCAACTAAATAAATCCCTGCTTTAACCATGGTTGCTGAGTGAAGATAAGCACTGACAGGCGTCGGTGCCTCCATGGCATCAGGGAGCCAGATGTGGAAAGGAAACTGTGCGGATTTCGTGAAAGCCCCTAAGAGAAGCAGACTTAAAATCAGCGGGAAGTATTCACTGTTTAAAACCAGCTGCTGCTGATCAATCATTGCTCGGATACTTGTTGTATTCGTTAACACACTCATGTAAATCAACGCACCCAGCAGGCTCAAGCCCCCGAACACGGTGATCAGCATGGATTTAAGTGCACCATACCGAGATTCCTGTTTATAATTCCAAAAACCGATTAACAGGAAAGAAGACAATGACGTAAATTCCCAGAAGCTGTACAGGGCAAATACGTTGTCGGAGAGAACGACACCGAGCATCGATCCCATGAAAATAAGAAAATACACGTAGAAATGGCCCAGCTGCTCAGATTTATGTAGATAGTAAATCGAGTAGAAAGCCACTAAGGCACCGATTCCACTGATAAGAAGAACAAACAGCAGACTCAGGCCATCCAGGTGGAAAACCATGTTGATCCCAAGCGAGGGAATCCATGAGTATTCCTGGACGACAGGTTCAAAACCTGTTCCGATATGACGGACAAAGTAAATAAAAATGACCACAGGCACAAGTGTTACAAAAAAGCCCGGGTGCAGCTTTTCTTTCCATCTGCTTAAGAATGGAATGAAAACAGCAAGAATAAAAGGCAGTAATACGGCCACCAGCATGCGGATAATTCCTCCTTTGGCTATGTTTCATCTATTTGGTTCGTATAGGGATGATGACAGCCTTGTATCCATTCAATTGTAATCAAAAAAACGGTCATTATTCAACTGTAGCATACCAGCAGCAGCATGTTGTAGACTTATTTTAGTCTTTCCTTATAAATAAGAAGAGACACATCAATAATAAAAATAAAAAAACACAAAAAAACATTCATTCTCCAGAGAGAAACGAATGTTTACGATGAAGCTTGTTTATTTTATCTACCCGACGCGGGGAATCGTTTTTTCCAATTGGTTCTGAATGGCTCTTTTTTTGATTTCATTACTGATCTGTTCGACAAATTCTTCGGAAAGATTGAGTTCAATAGCTTTGTGGTAAGATTGTATAAGCAGGGAATCCGATAATTGCTTCATACCGCTGTCACTCATGTGACAGTCACCTCCCGTTTTCTTAATCTCTCAACGTCCGTCTTTGAATGTATGTTTACCTTACCATGACCCGAAATTTGCCACAATATAGAAGTTATCTACAAGAAAATGTAGATAACTAATTGAAAAAACCATCTAGGTTTAGTGATAACAAAGAAGTTACTGTGTGGAAAATGTGTATAAACTTATCCACAGCCCGGTTTTGTCGGTAAATGTCGAACGAATTTTGTTCTTAATGGAAGACCTTTTGAAACATAATGAAATTTTGTATATGATGGTGAAGGAGATTTTGCCGTTGTATAAGAGATGGAGTGAGTTGATGTTAAATAATTTTCTGCCTGATGAACACGTTCCAAGTGTATTTGATATAGATCCACAGGAACTCAAGGACAAAGGAATCAAAGGTGTTATCACAGATCTGGATAATACGCTGGTAGCCTGGGATGTTCCTGATGCTACCGAAGAAATTCAAGCATGGTTTAAAAAGATGAACAGTCATGGAATTCAGGTGACCATCGCTTCAAACAATAATGAAGCGCGTGTGAAATTGTTTTCGGAGCCTTTGGATGCCACTTTTATTCACAGCGCCCGGAAGCCCCTGTCCAAAGCGTTCAAGAAAGCACGCAAGCAGATGAATTTAAATAAGAACGAGGTTGCTGTTATCGGTGACCAGCTTCTCACAGATGTTCTTGGAGGCAACTCTGCAGGTTACCATACCATTCTCGTCGTACCGATCGTCGAAACAGACGGATTTGTTACCCGTTTTAACCGGAAGATTGAGCGGCGGATTTTAAACTGGATGAGAAGAAAAGGGAAAATTACATGGCAGAGGAGAGATGGATAATGGCAGAGATTCAATGCCAGGGATGCGGAGCGGACATACAGACAACAAACCCTGAACAACCGGGTTACGCCCCCGCTTCCGCTTTAAATCGGGAGGACATCATTTGCAAGCGGTGCTTCCGGCTGAAACACTATAACGAGGTGCAGGATGTGCCGTATCAGGATGATGATTTCCTGGAGATGCTCAATCAGATCAATGGGACGAAAAGCCTCGTCATCCAGCTGATTGATATTTTTGATTTCAATGGAAGTTTTATTCCAGGTTTGAAACGACTGACCGGGAATAATCCTGTTCTTCTTGTAGGGAATAAGATGGACGTGCTGCCAAAGTCAGTGAACCATAACAAGGTGAAGCACTGGCTGAAGCGATCCGCCAGGGAAAATGGTTTGGAAGTCGAGGATGTGTTCCTGATTTCCGCTGAAAAAAACCAGGGTGTCGAAGAATTATCAAGAGCCGTAGAGGATTACCGTAACGGAAAAGATGTTTATGTAGTAGGGACGACGAACGTAGGAAAATCAACGTTCATCAACACCCTCATTTCCAACACATCAGGAGTGAAGGATGCGATTACGACTTCTTACTTCCCGGGAACGACTCTTGGATTCATCGATATCCCGCTGGATGAGCAGAGTTCTATGTTCGATACACCCGGGGTGATCCACCGTCATCAGATGGCCCACTACGTGTCGGATAAAGACTTGAAATTGATTACACCCCGCAAAGAAGTGAAGCCGAAGGTCTATCAGCTGAATGAACAACAGACTCTGTTTATCGGTGGACTGGCCAGGCTTGATTTTGAAAAAGGGGAGCGTTCGTCCTTTATCGGTTATTTCTCCAATGAACTCCACATTCACCGGACGAAAATGGAAAAAGCCGATGACTTGTATAAAAATCATTTAGGGGAGCTTCTAACACCACCGGATCAGGATACAAAAGAGAAGCTGCCTCCTTTGAAAGCCCAGACGTTGAAAATTACGGAGCCTAAGACAGATATCGTATTTTCGGGACTGGGATGGATCACTGTTCCAGAAGGAGATGTCACAGTAACGGCTCACGTGCCGGAAGGTGTGAAAGTATCCCTTCGTTCATCACTCATTTAGGGGGAGATTTTTTGTTTACATTCGGCTTGGCAGGATTTCCGGTCGGACACTCGCTGTCTCCATGGATTCATGAACAATTGATGGAACAGACGGGGGTTGAAGGAAAATATCACCTGTTCGAAATCACACCGGAAGATTTCGATGAGCAGATCGATCAGATCAAAAAACAGCAGCTGGATGGTTTCAACGTGACGGTTCCTTATAAGGAGAAGATCATTCCATATCTTGACGGAATCGACGCGAGTGCCGAGCAGCTGGGTGCTGTGAATACAGTCAAGCGGACATCTGATGGCTGGATCGGCTATAATACAGATGGAACAGGGTTTCTGCATTCGCTTCAGGCACGTTTTCCAGATCTTTTTCATCAGAAAATCAACGTTCTGCTTCTTGGAAGCGGAGGAGCGGCCAGAGGGATCTTTGCTGCGCTGATGGACCAGGCAGAGGTTAAGGTCGATGTAGCGAACCGGACGATCAGCAGAGCGGAGGCTATGATTACTGAAACCGGTGGTGACCACGCTGCCAGAGCAGTTACCATTGAGGAAGCTGAACAAGCAGCCGGGGGATATGATTTAATTATCCAAACCACCACGGTAGGCATGAGCCCGAATGATGATACATCCATTATGCCGCTTCAAAATATCAAGGAAGGTACGGTGGTCAGTGATATTGTCTACCGGCCGCTGATGACGAGCTTCTTAAAAGAAGCGGAAGAAAAAGGAGCCCGTCTGCATTTTGGCCATGAAATGCTGCTGCAGCAGGCGGTTTATGCCTTCCAAATCTGGACGGATCTTCATCCTGAAGCGCATCCGCTCCTTGAAAAGTTCGAACGAAAGTTGAAAGGGGAATAACATGTTAACAAGTAAACAGAAAAAGCATTTGCGTGCGGCTTCCCACCAGGTGCAGCCGATTTTTCAGGTTGGTAAAGCAGGGGTCAATGAAAATATGACGACACAGATCAATGAGGCCCTTGAAAAGCGTGAATTGATCAAGGTCAGCATTCTGCAGAACTGTCTGGAAGAACCCGCATCTGTAGCAGAAGAAATTGTAGATGCTACAGATGCCCATATCGTACAAGTGATCGGAAGCACGATCATCCTGTATAAAGAATCTAAAGAAAATAAGCAGATTGAGCTGCCGTAAAGCAGGATGCCCTTATGAAAAAAATCGGCATCCTCGGCGGAACGTTTGATCCACCCCATTATGGACATTTGTTAATGGCTGAATACTGCCGGGAGGATATGGGGCTGGATGAAGTCTGGTTTATGCCGTCCTATATCCCACCTCATAAAAAAGAATCACAGACAGATGCTGACCTTCGTCTGGAGATGGTAGAACGGGCGATTGCCGGTCATCCGGATTTTCGTTTGTGTGATATCGAACTTGTTCGAAAGGGAACATCTTATACCTATGACACGCTGACACTTTTGAATAACGAATACCCGGATCACCATTTTTTCTTTATCATAGGTGGAGATATGGTACAAAATCTGCCGCAATGGTATAAAATAAATGAACTGAAAACCATTGTGGATTTTGTCGGAGTGAAGCGGCCGGGGTATGAGTGGAATCCGGAAGCCGGTGTTCATTATGTAGAGATCCCCGGTGTCGATGTTTCCTCCACCATGATCAGGGAAAAACTTAAAGATGGAAAAGGTGTCCGTTACCTCGTACCGGAAGCGGTGAATTCTTATATAAAGGAGCATCACCTCTATGGAAATGACTCGTGAACAAGCGTTGGAGTACGTCAAACCTTTTCTTAAACAAGAGCGTTTTGACCACACTGTCAGAGTCGCTGATGAGGCAGTCATCCTCGCTGAGCGCTTTGGCGCTGATGTAAAAAAGGCAGCCCTTGCCGGTGCCCTCCATGATTATGCCAAGTACAAGGACAGGGGCTTGATGAGGCGTTGGATTGAAAGCGACAGACGTCTGCCTAAAGATCTTCTTGATTATCATCATGAGCTTTGGCACGGCCCTGTTGGAGCCCTGATGCTGGAACAGGAAATTCATTTGACAGATCCCGAGGTTTCCAGTGCAGTATCCTGTCATACGACAGGAAAGAAACAGATGAGTCTTTTGGATAAAGTTGTATTTTTAGCGGATTACATTGAACCCGGTCGGAACTTCCCCGGAGTTGATGAAGTCCGTAAAACGGCGGAAACGGATTTGGATCAAGCCTGTCTCCTTGCATTAAAAAACACCATTGTATTTTTGGTCGGCAAGGGAAGGACCGTTTATCCGGACACGTTTCATGCCTATAATGATTTATTATAATCAGAAAGAGACCCAAAGAGATATAGGATGAATAAGGGAGGAAACTCATGGAAAGCAGAGAATTAGTAACACTGGCCGCACAGGCCTGTGATGAAAAAAGAGCTCAGGATATCGTCGTATTGGATATGGCGGATGTATCGTTAATCGCGGATTACTTCGTGATTTGTGAAGGATCCAATGAAAGACAGGTACAGGCTATTGCCAGAGAAGTAAAGGCTCAGGCTGAAGAGAATGGTATGGAAGTGAAACGTATGGAAGGTTTTGAGCAGGCCCGCTGGGTGTTGATTGATCTGAACGGTGTCGTGTGTCACATCTTCCATAAAGATGAACGTCATTATTACAACCTGGAAAGACTCTGGGGAGACGCAGACACGGTGTTCGTTGAGGGCTTGGAAAACTAATATGAGTTACAAGGACATGGCACGGGTGTACGATCGTCTGATGGAAGACGCTCCATACAGCAGCTGGGTGACATTCACCAGAAATCAAATGCAGCACCACAATGTGACTGGGAGCAGGATTCTTGATGTCGGCTGCGGGACAGGTGAGATCACTCATAGACTGGATCAGGAAGGATTTCAAATGACAGGTGTGGACTTGTCGGAGGAGATGCTTGCTGTCGCCCAGCAGAAAAATCCCCGTTCCTCCATCCAATGGTTGAAACAGGATATGACCGAGCTTGAACTTCCTATGGCTTTTGATGCGGTCATCAGTTATTGTGATGTTTTTAACTATCTGCAGGAACCAGGGCAGGTAAAAGCAGCGTTCACCAGTATTTATACTTCTCTGGAAAAGGGCGGGCTGTTTTTATTTGACGTTCACTCTATAGAGCATATTCAGAGGGACCTGAGTGGTTCCACCTTCGCAGAGGTGTATGATGATTTGTCCTATGTATGGTTTTGTGATCCCGGTGAAAAGGACTACAGCATCGTTCACGACTTGACCTTCTTTATCGAGGAAGGTTCCAGTTATCACCGATTTGATGAGGTTCATTACCAACAGGGGTTTGAGCTTCACGATCTTAAAGCGTGGCTGGAGGCCGCCGGCTTCAGCTTCCGGGGAGTCTATGCAGACTTTAGTACAGAACCCGGTGCTGAAGGAGACCGCTGGTTGATTGCTTGTACAAAATAGGGAAGAGTCCGATTGGAAAATCGGACTCTTTTTTTATCCTATCCGGCAGGAATTCGTCAAGTAATGTCGAATAATAAAATTACAAGTGAATGTGTTTTTTATCCTCCTGATGTTTCCTCTGTGTGGCTTCGAACATCTTCTGGAATAATGGCCCGATATGATCCTCCAGAGCCTGAAGGCCCTCGCCGGTCACCCCGCCTTTGACAGTCACTTTCTCCATGAGTTCTTCCAATGTCATAACCCGCCTTGAAAGCAGTTCTCCAAGTCCTGTCATCATATTTTCTGTTAAGACCGCAGCCTTTTCCTTTGGCATGCCGGCGACATCTCCGGCCGCTTTGATCCATTGACTCAGCAGAAAACTGATGAATGCCGGGCCGCAGGATACGATGTCAGAGGCTGCCCGGATATATTCTTCTTCAATTTCCACCGGAGTCGATATGTGAGAGAAGGCCTTATGAAGGGCCGATTGGTAGGTTTCACTCGTTTTTTCTCCGAAAGTCATTAAGCTGACGCCGGCAAGAGCGTGGTTCGTTATGGACGGCACCACCCGGGCGACTTCACAGGGCACAGCTTTCTCAAGCTGGTCCACAGCGATCGGAGAGGTGATGGAAACAAGACATTGATCTTTTTTCCACTTTCCTTTCAGTTGGTCGAGTATCTCCTTATAGTGATGCGGTTTCACACAAATGAAAAGGATATCGCTGTTCTGCTGCGTTTCCAGAATCGTATCGGCGACAGTAATTGACCCCAATTCTTCTTTTAACGCTTCCGCCTTTGTTTTTGTTCTATTGTAAATCGTTAATTGATCGCTGCGCACGGCTCCGCTTTTGATCAGTGATGTTGTAAGCATGCTCCCCATATTTCCGGTTCCGATGATTCCCCATCTCATTGGAATCCCTCCCTTAATGGTTACCTATACAATAGTATTCCGAGAGTAAAGTTTTATGAAAGAAGGGCGGACGATTCATGATCAAACGATACGGATGGATAGGAATGGTTGTTCTTCTGCTTGTACTCGTTTACAGGCAGGTACAGCCGGATGCAGATGTCGAAAACACGGTTGTTACTGAAGAAGAGCAGGTCCAGGTCATGGCTGAAGGGGAGGTTTCCAGTGATGAAATTGTGGTCGACGTAAAAGGAGAGGTCTTACGTCCGGGCGTTTACTCCATGAAGGGTGGGGCAAGGGTGGATGATGTCATCGCGAAGGCAGGGGGAATGACGAAGGAGGCTGACCCTCGGAGCGTCAACCTCGCCCAGGTCCTGCAGGATGAAATGGTTGTGCTCGTGACAGAGGCGGCTGCAGAGGGGGAAGACACTTCCCAGTCATCAAGTATGGATACGGCCAGAATAAGGGTGAATCAGGCTTCTATGGAGGAAATCCAGACATTGAACGGCATCGGGCCGTCAAAAGCCGAAAGTATCATCAAATACAGGGAAGAGCATGGTCCGTTTGGATCTGTCGAGGAACTGCTCGATGTACCCGGAATCGGAGAGAAAACATTAGACCAGCTGAAGGAATATATCGCTGTTCCATAACGTTGACGGCAGGACATACAGCAAGTAAACTTAATGAAAAAACAGGGGGATACATAGATGGAACGAATCACGTGGAACCAATATTTTATGGCACAGAGTTACCTGTTGAAATCCAGAAGCACCTGTCAGAGGCTTGCCGTAGGAGCTGTCATTGTCCGGGATAAGCGTATGATAGCCGGCGGTTATAACGGGAGTGTGAGCGGCGGAGTGCACTGTATTGATGAAGGATGCTATGTCGTAGGCGGCCATTGTGTCCGGACGATTCATGCTGAAATGAATGCACTGCTTCAGTGTTCAAAATTTGGCGTAGCTGCAGACGGGGCGGAGGTCTATGTTACTCACTTTCCCTGCGTTCACTGTACGAAGGCATTAATACAGGCGGGAATTAGAGCGGTTTATTATGGGGAGGATTATAAAAATGATCCATATGCTGTCGAGCTTTTCCAACAGGCCGGTGTCCGGATGAAAAAGGTGCCACTGGAAATTCCTCCCATGCAGACGGAGCAGCGGGACCTTGTCGGCCGGCTTATTGAGAAACTGGAAGAGTCCCGGGATCCTGAAGTGGAACAGTTAAGGGAATTAGCCGGCCATTACTTCTCCCTTCACGAAAAATGAACGCCTGTACCGGCCGGTGGCACCTCCCCGTCCTTGCTTTTGCATCGGGCGGGGTTCTGGCCTCCCTGGAAGAGGATGCCGTTTATGTGTTTGCGGTTTTGATATCCGTTGTCCTTTTTGGTTACCGCACCCATCTCCATCAATTTCTTCTCCTTTGTATGCTCCTCGCTGCTGGTTTTATCTACCTTGCCCCTCAGTCTCCTCTGACACAAAAGGAAAGCAGTGAATCATGGACCGGTATTATTGATTCAGAAGTGAAGGAAACCTCCTATGCTGTGCAGTTCCTTATGAAAGATGAAGACGGCATCAAAAGGCAGGTCCGTATTTTGAAAAGTGATCCTGATGAGCAGGTACCTGTGTTTCACCATGGATCTGTCTGTACGGTTTCCGGTGTGACAGGCCCGTTTGATTCTGCCCGGAACCCGGGTGCATTTGATTATGCGGCGTATATGTACACGCAGGGTGTCCTTGCGGAGATGGTGGTGCAGGATCACTCAGATACAGCGTGCGAGGGGCGGTCCCGGTTCAGTTATCTGTATGAATGGCGGACGCATCTTCTGAAAAAGGTCCAGCGTCAGTTGGATCCTGAATCGTACAGTTGGGTCAAAGCGCTGGTCTTTGGAGAGAAAGATGCTGTCCCCGAAGATATCATCAAGTGGTTTCAAGCGTATAACCTTTCTCATATCCTCGCTATTTCAGGACTGCACGCCGGACTGCTGGCCGGAGGAGTCTATGTCTCTCTTTACCGGTCCGGCCTGGCAACAAAAAGGCAGGCCCGCATCTTTCTGTTCTTCTTTCTCCCATCATATACAATCCTCGCCGGCGCCGCGCCATCGGTCATCCGGGCTTGTGCTATGGCCCTCATCGTCCTTGTCACTTCGATGTTTAACCGCCGGATTCCATTGTCGGATGTCATTGCCTGGACAGCAGGTTTCCTGCTCGTTTGGAATCCTGATTACCTGCATCAGGTGGGCTTTCAATTTTCCTTCCTTGTCACCTTCAGCCTTATCCTTTCTGCACCTGTGTTGAAGAAGGCATCTGGTCTTTGGCAGCAGACGATGATCATCAGTCTCATCTGTCTGCTGGCCATCCTCCCTCTTCAAATCCACTATTTTTACGAATTTCAACCCCTGTCCCTTTTCGTAAATGTGGCGGTGGTCCCCTATTTTTCCTTCTTCGTCATTCCGGTGTCCTTCCTTTTGTTTCTTGCTGCGCTTATTTTTCCCGGTTCTGTCACTTATAGGTTTTCCTCGATATTTTCTGATCTTCACCAGCGTGTCCTCTCAGCAGTTATGGAAGTGGGAGGTTTGCTGGACTTTCCCTGGGTCATTGGGGAACTGGCTGTTTCAGCAATCCTTGTGTTTATGGTCTTGTTTGTCAGGATGATGCTTCATTGGTGCAGAGAACAACGTGGGAAGACTCTTTTGTTCGGCGCTGCGTGTGTGGGTGTGCTTATGGTTTATGCTTCCCTTCCTTACTTGTCATCGAAAGGGACTGTGACAATGCTCGATGTTGGTCAGGGGGACAGCTTTATCATTGAACTGCCTTACAGGAAAGGTGTATGGATGATTGATGCTGCGGGGCCACCTGTTTTCATGGAAGATAAGGCCGAGACGGCGGAAACCATTATTGTCCCTTTCTTGAAATCCAGAGGCATCCATACGGTTGATACCCTTCTCATTACTCATGAGGATAGTGATCATGATGGAAGTGTTCCATACCTGCTCCAACACCATAATGTGAATCGTCTGGTGACGTCACCTTTTAATCCTGTCCAGTATAAAGGGGTGGAGCAGCTAAGGGTGGAGGCAGGAGACCTGTTGAAGGGCGGCGGTCTTGAAATGCGTGTCCGGCATCCGGCAGAAAACAAGGGAGATGCGAATGACAATTCCCTCGTGGTGGATTTCGATCTTGGTGGGAAGAAGTGGATGTTCGCTGGAGATATCTCAGCCCCCGTTGAGAAACAGCTGCTTCAAGGGTCTATGGCTGTTCGTGCCGATGTCTTGAAGGCAGCTCACCACGGCAGTACCACATCTTCAAGTGAGGAATGGCTGGAGCGGGTGGATGCTGACGTGGTATGGATATCTGCAGGCGTCGATAATCGTTACGGTCACCCGCACGAAGAAGTACTGAAAAGACTGATGGATCAGGAGGCGGTCATTCTCCGGACAGATCAATCCGGGGCTGTCACCTATAATTTTTATGGAGATGATGGAACGTTTTCTACTTTTCTTCCGTATAATGCAAGCAGAAAATAAAAAAAGACTGCTTCATAAGCAGCCTTCCGGAATTGCACCATTATTGACCGACCACAGAAAATACAACCCCGATTGCGAAAATAATGAAGAAGAAGACAAATGAGAAGACAAATCCCAATCCGGAATCAATGACATCATTCGTTTTGGATTGAATATCATTCTTGAACTCGTTCATATTACCCCTCCTATATCAATTACTAAGTATAGTCCATTTACAGCCAAAAATCTACATGGTGTGAAAAGGATTTCTAAAATTATCCTGGATTCATACGTTTGCCACAGCTAGCAAGACTTGTCACAGATAATTCTTCCCCAGGCGGTCAAACTAAACGCAAGAGACGAACAACATCGTCCTCTTCAAAAGCACCCGGGGCTTTTGAAATGGCGTTTATATAGATGGTTCATACGGCATGCTCACGTCACTTTTTGACAGATCTTGAAAAGGACAATAAAATAGTGACACTGAGCTCCCTCTCAGGAGGGTGCCGTATTCTTTTTTTATAAGAAAGGACAACCACTGTATGGCCAAGCTGAATCAATCACAGGTGTACTTACTATATGGAGTAGAGCCGTATCTGATACAAGAGAATAAAGATAAAATCATTAAGCAGGCGTTAAAGAAAGAAGACCGCGAATTTAATGTATCCCAGTACGACCTGGAGGAAATCCCTGTCGAGGATGTTATCACAGATGCGGAAACCTTTCCGTTTCTTGGGGATGGGAAAGTGGTGATCGCTGCCAGTCCTGTCTTCTTAAAGGCGAAACCGGACAAGCTCTCCTTTGAGCATGATGTGGATAGGCTGCTGAATTATATACAAAATCCAGCAGAATACACGACACTGATCCTCATCGCTCCGTATGAAAAACTGGACGAACGGAAAAAGCTTTTCAAGGAATTGAAAAAACATGGCGAGGTCATCCACTGTGAGCCTGTGAAAGAATGGAATATGGATAAGTGGATTTCAAGTCTCGCGCGGGATTTACATATTACCGTGCCGGAGGATATTTATGAATTGTTCACACAGGAAATTGGCGCGAACCTGATGGCTTTGAGGAATGAAATGGAAAAGCTTGCCCTTTATGTAGGGGAAGGCGGCGTTGTTACGAAAGAAGTGGCAGAGCAGCTCCTTTCGCACAGTGCGGAAGCATCCGGACTCAAACTCGTCGATGCTGTGATGGAAAGGGACCTTGGAAGAGCGATCCGGATTTATAAGGATCTTGAGAAAGTCAACGAAGAGCCGATTGCGCTGACAGCCCTTCTTTCCTCCCAGTTCCGCATCATCAATCAAGCGAAAGTGCTTAAACAAAAGGGTTATGCCCAGAACCAGATGAAAACGTATATTAAAGCACATCCCTACGTCATAAAAATGGCATTGAAAAGAGAGCGGTTTTTCACGAACCAGGAACTGAACCAAATCATGAATGAACTTGCGGAGACGGATTATAATCTGAAGCAGGGGAAAATGGAAAAAGCGCTCGCTTTTGAAATGCTCCTGTACCGGTTGATCCACATTAAACAGCAGGCGGCTGATGAAAAAGCGACGATATAAAACAAAGAAGCCCTCCGGCAGCAGGCCGGGGGGCTTCCTTCATGTAAAAACGACCCATTCAATAGAAGGATCGTCTGTTGGTCATAAATTACGATTTAATTATAGTGCGTTAACTAATTTAGTTAGGCGGGATTTTTTACGGTTTCCTGTGTTTTGAGGCAGGGCGCCGCGTTGAACAGCTTTGTCAATTTTCTTAACAGCTGTAGGAAGCACTTCTTTCGCGTTTTCTACATCTTTAGCTTCAACAAGCTTTTCTACACGTTTAACCGCCGTACGCATGTCAGATTTGAATGCTGCGTTAAGAGCGCGGGCATCATCGTTTACACGTACACGTTTTTTCGCTGATTTAATGTTAGGCATGGTTTCACCTCCTAGGTAAAAACAAAAGACTCATTCATATCGAACAAGAGACATTCTACCAGAGCAGCGAGGTGTTTTCAATACTTATCTCATTCCTTATCCGATCATCTGCATAGATTTCTTCTGCTTGGGAGAACATTTGAATAAGGAGGCTGACGATATGGAAGAACGATTACACTACTCCATCCGCACGGATCTGGCGCTTGAAGCGCAGGAAATGAATGTTAAGGATGATCCGTCATCCTCAGACAGCGACGGGGTGGAAGTTCATGAAAATAAGAAAAATGATATTACCATTACGTATGTGACCGTAGATGAAGCGGGGGCAGAAAGAATTGGTAAAAAACCAGGGCACTATGTGACGTTGGAATCCCTGGCCATCCGCAAACAGGATAAGGAACTCCAGGAAAACCTGGCAGAAACGATGTCGGTTCAATTGAGAAAATTAATGGGAGCGTGCGGCATCAAAGATATGGACAGAGGTCTGATTGTCGGGCTCGGAAATCATAATGTAACCCCGGATGCCCTTGGTCCGCTTGTGACCGAAGATGTCTATGTGACCAGTCATCTGTTTGAACTGCACCCAGAAACCGTTGCGGAGGGGTGGCGCCCGGTTTCTGCCGTTACACCGGGGGTCATGGGGGTCACAGGGATAGAGACGAGTGATATGGTCCATGGGATTATCGAGGAGATCAAGCCTGATTTTGTCCTCGTTATTGACGCCCTGGCCTCGAGGTCCATCAACCGGATTAATGCGACCATTCAATTGTCGGATACAGGCATTCATCCAGGATCCGGTGTCGGAAACAAACGAAAGGAAATCAGCCGGGAAACGTACGGCATTCCTGTCATCTCTATAGGTGTCCCCACAGTTGTGGATGCCGTTACCATTACGAGTGATACGATTGACTATGTTCTCAAGCACTTTGGACGTGAATGGAGGGAAAAAGACCGTCCCTCCAACGCATTGTCACCGGCCCTCAATCCATTTGAGAGAAAAACACTGACAGAAGAAGATCATCCTGACGACGAACAAAGCCAGGCGGTGATGGGCATGTTCGGTCAGCTTGAGGCAAACGAGAAAAAGCAGTTGATCAAGGAAGTCCTGACTCCTCTTGGTCACAATTTGATGGTCACTCCGAAAGAAGTCGACAGTTTTATCAAGGATATGGCCTGTGTCATTGCTGCCGGTATCAACGGCGCGCTTCACTCCGGAGTAGAAGACGGCCGGCTGGAGTCATACTGAAATAGAAAAAATGATAGAGACCGGTTCTATGAAATTCCTCTTTCTCATACCATTTACTAGATGTGTATGAGAGGAGGATTTTTTATGTCCCGTTACCCGGACAAGTGGAAAAAGGCGGACAAAAATATAGTAAAGCGCGGGACCCGGTGGGTGGTTCTGAGTGTCACGATCCTGATTCTATTATTCATTGGTATCGGTGTACTTACCGGTGCGAAAACGACCTACCGGCTGTATTCCGATACGATACAGGAGTGGACGGCGAAGTTGAAAGGCGGATCCTTCATCTATCTGTTTGAAATGGAAAACCGTGTGTTTAAGGATGCACATCCAGAGGGAAACCGGATCCCTGGTCTCACCTCCCTCTCTTTTCAATTGCTGACAAGTCTGACTCCCAATGACCCGCGAAGCCTGCTTGGCAGAGAGATTCCCGGGTTATCTTCCTACAACAGTCAGATTATTATTGCCGGGCAGGGGACGGACTTTTCTACACTGCCGATTGAATCAGAGCCACCGCTTGAAGTAGAGGATCGTGGAGAAGAAGGGGACATCGAGGAACAGCAGGATTCTGGTACAGATCAGGAAGCTGAACCGGCTGGCGAAG
Source organism: Halobacillus sp. ABH2_015 (assembly GCF_056158945.1). Classification (NCBI taxonomy): domain Bacteria; kingdom Bacillati; phylum Bacillota; class Bacilli; order Caryophanales; family Bacillaceae; genus Halobacillus; species Halobacillus sp. ABH2_015. The sequence continues at coordinate 2,223,289 of NZ_JBSWUG010000002.1, read as the reverse complement.
ACTCTGTCTATATTTACCATACGCACAACACGGAATCCTTTTATCCTCATCTTCCAGACGAAACGACCGTGTACGATGGGAAAGTGAATATAACCCTTGTGGGCGACCGCTTAGGACAGAGTCTGGAAAGAAGAGGGGTTGGGACGGTGGTGGATAAAACAGATGTAGCCGCTCTCCGTAGTGAGAATGGTATGGAGTACTACCAGTCCTATGATGCTGTCCGTCCGGTTGTGGAGGAGGCAGTAAGCTCCAACGGTTCGTTGACCTACTTCTTCGATCTTCACAGGGACAGTCTTGGAAGGGAGCACACAACGACAACGATCGATGGAAAGGATTACGCCCGTTTCGCTTTTGTCATCGGTGCGGAGCATCCTGGTTATGAGAAGAACCTGGCCTTTGCAACCACCCTTCATAACAAGCTGGAGGAAACGTATCCGGGCATCAGCCGCGGAGTCATTACGAAAAAAGGATCAGGCGTCGATGGCGTCTACAATCAGGATATCAATCCCAATGCCATACTTATTGAGTTCGGTGGTGTTTATAATAATCTGGATGAATTGTACCGTTCAGCGGATATCATGGCTGAAGTGTTCAGTGATTATTACTTTGACGAACAAAAAGTAACGACAGAACCATAAGGAGGGACGATCATGAAGGGACTGGCCGGTCTGATCATCCTGTTCGGCGTCTTTATTGCCGGCGCTTTGTATGGCATTGAGAAGAACAATGAAACGTTTGATGAGGCCGTGCCTGTCCATCAGGAACGTGTGGAGGAGGAAAAAGCAGCAAGCGAGCAGACTTCCTCCCAAACAACAAAACAAATTCCCTCGGATGAAAAAGACTGCCACCCATCTTTTCAAGAAGAAGACGTCCCTTGGATTACCCGTCTCGCTGCAGGGATCGGGGAAGGAGTGGCGGTCACGTTCAACGTTATGATCGTCGTGGCTTCGGAAATCATACAGGCAGGATGACACGTCCTGCTTTTCTATGCCATTGAATAATCCGGGGGTTACTGCTATAATCAACCTAGATATTTGTGTCGAATTCAGTAGGAGTGATTTAAGTTGACAGCACAAAACAAACAGGAGAGGGTCCGGAACTTTTCGATTATTGCCCATATCGACCACGGGAAATCGACATTGGCGGACCGTATCCTAGAAAAAACAAAAGCCTTAACCCAGCGTGAAATGAAAGAGCAGTTCCTTGATGCTATGGATCTGGAACGTGAGCGCGGGATTACGATTAAACTGAACGCCGTTCAATTGAATTATGAAGCGAATGACGGTTTGGATTATACGTTTCACCTGATTGATACACCGGGCCACGTCGATTTTACATATGAGGTTTCCCGAAGTCTTGCTGCCTGCGAAGGGGCGATCCTCGTCGTCGACGCTGCACAGGGAATCGAAGCCCAGACACTGGCGAACGTGTATCTGGCGTTGGAAAACGATTTGGAGATCATCCCGGTCATTAACAAAATCGACCTTCCTGGTGCGGATCCTGATCGGATTAAACAGGAAATCGAAGACGTGATCGGTATTGATGCATCCGATGCGATCCTTGCTTCAGCTAAAGAGGGCGTCGGCATTGATGAAATTCTGGAGCGTATCGTGACCGACATTCCTGCACCGGAGGGCGGGGTCAAAGATCCGACGAAAGCGTTGATCTTTGATTCCCTTTATGATTCCTACCGCGGTGTCGTTGCCTATGTCTGTGTCCGCGAGGGCTCTATTAAAATGGGCGACAAAATAAAAATGATGGCAACAGGCAAAGAGTTTGAAGTGAATGAACTCGGTGTCTTCCGTCCGACTCCGACTCATAAAAAAGAACTGACAGTCGGTGATGTCGGTTACTTGACCGCCTCCATTAAAAACATTGGAGACAGCCGTGTGGGTGACACGATTACTCTGGCCTCCAACCCCGCAGCTGAACCGCTGCCGGGCTACAAGCGTATGAATCCGATGGTATTCTGTGGGATGTATCCGGTGGACGCCAGTAAATATAACGATCTTCGTGATGCCCTGGAGCGTCTCGAACTGAACGATTCCTCCCTGCAGTTCGAAGCAGAGACCTCCCAGGCGCTTGGGTTTGGTTTCCGCTGTGGATTCCTCGGAATGCTGCACATGGAAATCATCCAGGAACGGATCGAACGCGAATATAAAATCGACCTCATTACAACGGCTCCGAGCGTGATTTATAAGGTTACGACGACAGACGGTTCTGAAATGAATGTCGATAACCCATCCATGATGCCTGATAACCAGACATTGGATGAGGTGCAGGAGCCTTTTGTCAGAGCTACAATAATGGTTCCGAATGATTATGTCGGTCCGGTTATGGAGATCTGTCAGCGCAAGCGTGGAAACTTCATGGATATGCAGTATCTTGACGACAACCGTGTCAACATCGTGTATGAAATTCCATTGTCTGAAATTGTCTACGACTTCTTCGATTCCTTGAAGTCCCAGACGAAAGGATATGCCTCCTTTGATTATGAACTCATCGGCTACCGTGTTTCCAACCTTGTGAAAATGGATATCCTTCTGAACGGAGACACCATTGACGCGCTTTCCTTCATCGTGCACAGAGATTTTGCCTACGAGCGTGGAAAGCTGATTGCAGATAAGTTAAAAGAACTCATTCCGAGACAGCAGTTTGAGGTTCCGGTCCAGGCTGCAATCGGAAACAAAATCATCGCCCGTACGACGATCAAGGCGATGCGTAAAAACGTCCTTTCCAAATGTTACGGAGGAGATATCTCCCGTAAGCGTAAACTGCTTGAGAAGCAGAAGGAAGGGAAGAAGCGCATGAAGATGGTAGGCTCTGTGGAAGTCCCACAGGAAGCCTTCATGTCTGTGCTTGATTTGAACGAAGACTAAACGAACAGACTTACTATAAAGACCGCAGGAGACTATTCTCTTGCGGTTTTCCTTATGAAAGGTGGAAACATCCATGAATATCCCATCCGCTTATATACACATTCCATTCTGTCAACAGATCTGCCATTACTGCGACTTTACAAAGTTCTTTTACAATGAACGGCTGGCAGATGAATATCTAGAAGCATTGGAGAAAGAAATTCACACGTACATCCCGGGGGAGAAAGCCCGCGTGCGCACGATCTTTGTAGGTGGAGGAACGCCTACAGCCGTCAATCATAAGCAGTTGGAAAAGCTGCTGAAGATGATTGATGATCACTTTGATACCGCCTCGTGCGAAGAATATACATTCGAAGCGAACCCGGGGGACCTCGACGTGGAGAAGGTACGTCTGCTGAAAGCGTATGGAGTGGATCGGATCTCTCTCGGCGTCCAGGTTTTTGATGATGAAATGCTGGAAAAAATCGGACGCGTACACAAAGTCAAGGACGTCTATACGAATATTGACCGTCTCGTACAGGCGGGCCTTACCAATATAAGCATTGATTTAATGTATGCTCTTCCCGGCCAGACGGTGGAAGACTTCGAAAAAACGGTCGATGAAGCGGTCCAGTTCGGTCTGCCTCACTATTCGTCCTATTCACTGCAGATTGAACCGAAAACGATTTTTTATCAACGTTATAAAAAAGGGAAACTGACAAAGGCACCGGAAGAGGATGAGGCCGAGATGTATGAGCTGCTGCAGCGTAAACTGTCTGCCGCCGGAGCCCATCAGTATGAGATCAGCAACTTCGCCCTTCCTGGGTTTGAAAGCAGACACAATCTGACATACTGGAATAACGAGTATTACTACGGAATCGGGGCCGGAGCCCATGGCTATATGCCTGGAAAACGAACAATTAATATCCGCCCGCTTCCAGCCTATGTAAAAAAGGCGGGAGAAGACGGAAGGCCGATTCTTCACGAAGAACCCATCACAACCAAGGAAGAAATGGAAGAAGAGATGTTCCTTGGTTTGAGAAAAACGCAGGGTGTATCCATAGAGCGTTTCTACGAAAAATACCAGAAGCCGATGGATTATATTTTCGGTGACGCACTCGGGACATTGAAAAACAGGCAGCTGATTCAGGAAAACAACGGGTTTATCCAGCTTACACCACGGGGAAGAATCCTTGGGAATGAAGTGTTCCAGGAATTCCTTCTGGACGAATGAAAAATTGATGGTTTTCCGTTGACATCACCGAACCCTTTTGATAATTTATTATTAGATTTAGCACTCACTTTAAACGAGTGCTAACAGAGGTGATCATCGATGTTAACAGATAGACAATTGCTGATTTTGCAAGTGATTATTGATGATTTCATTCTGACCGCTCAGCCGGTAGGATCGCGTACCATAGCGAAGAAAGAAGCTGTAACGTTCAGCTCCGCTACGATACGTAACGAAATGGCCGACCTTGAGGATCAGGGGTTTATTGAAAAGACCCATTCCTCATCCGGAAGGGTGCCTTCTGAAAAAGGCTACCGCTTTTATGTCGACCATCTGCTTTCTCCATTGCGGTTGTCCCAGCAGGAAATCGTTACGATCAGAGATGCCTTTAACGAAAAAATGATGGAGTTTGAAAGAGTGGTTCAAAAATCGGCGGGGATCCTGTCTGAAATGACCAACTACACCTCCATTATTCTTGGGCCGGAAGTTTTTGAAACGAAGCTGAAGCAGCTCCAAATCGTTCCACTCTCTGATTATTCTGCGATTGCCATCCTTGTTACAGACACCGGGCATGTGGAGCACAGGGCTTTTAATGTACCTGTGGAAATGAAAGGCACAGACCTTGAGAAGATGGTCAACATCCTGAACCAGCGTCTGCAGGGGGTTCCCCTTGTCAAGCTGCACGAGAAGCTCTATACGGAAATTAACGCCTTGTTAAGACACCATACAGAGCACCATGAAGAAGCGTTCGCTTATTTAAGAGCCGCTCTTGTGGAAGACCACCCGACGAAGCTTTACATCGGTGGTAAGACAAACATTCTCATGCAGCCGGAATTCAGGGATCTGGAAAAGGTCCGGTCGCTTTATGCTACGATTGAACAGGAAAATGAAATGGCTGATCTGCTGCGTTCCGGTCAGGAAGGCATTCAAGTCAGAATAGGTCAGGAGAATCCATTCGATTCCATGCAGAACTGCAGCCTGATAACGGCCACCTATCATCTTGGCAACGATCAGATGGGGACCATCGCTTTATTAGGTCCGACGCGCATGGAGTACAACCGGATGTTTTCATTGATGAATGTACTATCCAAGCATATGACCAATACGTTCCGGGGCTGGTATTGACCCTGCGGACGGCAGAAGGAGGATGGGCGGGATTTCCCATCGCATCTTTTTGTGTGATGCTTTTTTAGGATATAGATTCATGTTATATTCATTAACGGTGTAATGGATAGTAGGAGGTGGAAGTCATGGAAGAGAACAAACAGGAAATCATTGATGAAAAAGATGAACAGCAGGAACCGGAAGAGGTTCAAGGTGAAGTAGTAGAAGAAACCGAAGAGTCTCAAGGGGAAACAGAGCAGCTCCGTCAGGAAAAAGAGGAGCTGAACAACCGGCTGATTCGTCTGCAGGCAGACTATGATAATTTCCGCCGTCGTACACAGAAAGAAAAAGAGGCGGATCGGAAATATCGATCTCAAAGTCTTATTGAAGAGCTGATTCCAGCTTTAGATAACTTCGATAGAGCCCTTCAGGTGGAGGTCGACAGTGACGCCGCCAAAAATCTTGCCAACGGTATGAAGATGGTCTACGACCAATTCAAATCCGCTCTTGAGAAAGAAGGCGTTGATGTCATCCCTGCACAGGGCGAGGAGTTTGATCCACACCTTCACCAGGCAGTGATGCAGGTAGAGGATGAAAACTACGGATCCAATATCGTAGTGGAAGAGCTCCAGAAGGGCTATCGATTGAATGACCGGGTTATCCGCCCGTCAATGGTAAAAGTAAACCAATAAAAAACAGGTAGATGAGTACGTAAAGGAGGACATTCAACCATGGGTAAAATCATAGGTATTGACTTAGGTACAACGAACTCTTGTGTAGCAGTGATGGAAGGTGGGGAAGCGAAAGTTATCCCTAACCCTGAAGGTAACCGCACGACGCCATCCGCAGTGGCATTCAAAAATGGAGAACGTCAGGTAGGGGAAGTAGCGAAGCGTCAGGCCATTACAAACCCGAACACACTTCTTTCCATCAAGCGTCACATGGGTACAGACTATAAGGTGGAAGTTGAAGGAAAAGAATACACACCTCAAGAGGTTTCTGCAATCATCCTTCAATACATCAAGAACTATGCTGAAGACTATCTTGGAGAAACCGTTGATAAAGCGGTGATCACAGTTCCAGCCTACTTTAACGATGCGGAGCGTCAGGCAACAAAAGATGCTGGTAAGATCGCTGGTCTTCAGGTAGAGCGTATCATCAACGAGCCGACAGCTGCAGCACTGGCCTACGGCATTGACAAGGAAGACCAGGATCAGACAATTCTTGTTTATGACCTTGGCGGCGGTACGTTTGACGTATCCATCCTTGACATCGGTGACGGTACATTTGAAGTAGTTTCCACAGCTGGTGACAACCGTCTTGGCGGAGACGACTTCGACCAAGTCATTATCGACCACATGGTAGCTGAATTCAAGAAAGAAAACGGCATTGACTTGTCCCAGGACAAAATGGCGAAACAGCGCTTGAAAGACGCAGCTGAAAAAGCGAAGAAAGATCTTTCTGGCGTAGCGCAGACGCAAATTTCCCTTCCGTTCATCACAGCAGGAGAAGCAGGACCGCTTCACCTTGAAATGAACTTGACTCGTGCGAAATTTGAAGAGCTTGCTTCTGATCTTGTTGAGCGTTCCATGAAGCCGACTCGTCAGGCTCTTAAAGATGCCGGCATGAGTGCAGGGGACATCCACAAAGTTATTCTTGTTGGTGGTTCTACACGTATTCCAGCCGTACAGGAAGCCATCAAGCGTGAAATCGGCCAGGATCCTTCCAAAGGTGTAAACCCTGACGAAGTTGTAGCACTTGGTGCCTCCATTCAGGGTGGTGTCCTTCAAGGAGATGTAAAAGATGTTGTTCTTCTTGACGTTACTCCACTTTCCCTGGGTATTGAAACAATGGGCGGCGTAACAACGAAGCTGATTGAACGGAACACAACGATTCCTACCAGCCACTCCCAGACGTTCTCTACAGCAGCAGATAACCAGACAGCTGTAGACATTCACGTCCTTCAAGGGGAGCGCGAAATGGCTCAGGACAACAAAACACTTGGACGCTTCCAATTGACGGATATTCCACCGGCACCACGCGGTGTTCCACAAATCGAAGTATCCTTCGATATTGATGCCAACGGTATTGTGAATGTTCGTGCTAAAGATCTTGGTACAAACAAAGAGCAGTCCATTACAATCAAATCTTCTTCCGGTCTTTCTGATGACGAAGTCGAAGACATGGTTCGTCAGGCAGAAGAAAATGCGGAAGAAGACAAGAAGAAACGTGAAGCTGTTGAACTTCGAAACGAAGCTGATCAGCTGATCTTCACAACAGACAAGACCATCAAGGATCTTGGTGAGCAGGTCAGTGAAGAGGAAAAGCAAAAAGCAGAAACAGCTAAGGAAGAACTTCAAACAGCCCTTGAAGGCGAAGACCTTGATGCCATCAGGGAAAAGAAAGATGCCCTTCAAGAGCAGGTTCAGGCACTTTCCGTTAAGCTTTACGAGCAGGCTCAGGCGCAGGCAGAAGCCCAGCAGGGTGAACAGGCCGGCGGAGCCGAGGAAGATGTCGTAGATGCTGACTATGAAGAAGTCAATGAAGACGACAAGAAGTAAGATAGCGTAGAAAAAAGTCAAAGTCAGGATCTTCTTGACTTTGACTTTTTTAATGAATAAGAAGGGGAAGGGGCGACGGTTGCCCACCCTACCCTTCAGTGTTAATATTAACGTTATGCAATAGCGTCCGGGAGAGTGATCTACAAGTGAGTAAACGTGACTATTATGAGGTGCTTGGTGTGTCCAAGGATGCCTCGAAGGATGAAATTAAGAAAGCCTACCGCAAGCTGGCTCGTCAATATCACCCAGACGTCAGCAAAGAGGAAAATGCTTCTGAAAAATTCAAGGAAGCAAAAGAAGCTTATGAAACCCTGAGCGATCAGCAGAAGAGAGCCCAGTATGACCAGTTCGGCCATGCCGGTCCGAACCAGGGAGGGTTCGGCGGATTTGGCGGAGGCGCCGAAGACTTCGGCGGCTTCGGTGATATCTTTGATATGTTCTTCGGCGGTGGAGGCCGCCGCCGTGATCCGAACGCCCCTCGTAAAGGTGCCGATCTGCAATATACGATGACCCTTCAGTTTGAAGAAGCCATCTTCGGAAAATCCACGGATATTGAAATTCCTGTAGAGGAAGACTGTGATACGTGTGATGGTTCCGGGGCGAAACCGGGAACTACACCGGAAACGTGTTCCCATTGTCAAGGTTCCGGCCAGATTAATCAGGAGCAGAACACACCATTCGGCCGTGTCGTAAACCGCCGTGTCTGTCACCACTGTCAGGGCAGCGGAAAAATCATTAAGGATAAATGTAATACGTGCGGCGGCGATGGCCGCGTGAAAACACGCAACAAAATCCACCTTGATATTCCTGCGGGTATTGATGATGGCCAGCAGATCCGTGTACAAGGCAAAGGAGAAGACGGGGCCAACGGCGGACCGGCCGGCGACTTGTTTGTTGTCATCCGTGTGCAGCCACATGAATTCTTCCAGCGTGAAGGCGATCATATCTTCTGTGAAGTGCCTTTGACCTTTGCACAGGCAGCTCTGGGTGACGAAATCCAGGTGCCTACCGTTCACGGGAATGTGAAGCTGAAAATTCCTGCCGGTACGCAGACTGGAAAAACGTTCCGCCTGAAAGAAAAAGGAGCACCGAACGTTCATGGCCGCGGCCAGGGTGATCAGCATGTGAAGACGAAAGTCATCACACCGAAGAATCTGACCGAGCGCCAAAAAGAGCTGCTTCGTGAATTCAATGATATTAGTGGAAATGAAGCCGCTGAAGAACAGCACGGCAATTTCTTTGAGCGAATGAAGCGCGCCTTCAAAGGCGACTAAGGATGTATCAGAGTCTGTACGATGGAATTTGCAGGTGATTTCCGATTCAATGTCCTGTTTTCATCGTGCAGACTTTTTTTGAGAGGGAAGAAAAGGCCTGCGGGCTTTTTTAGATATAAGAGAAGAGGGTGGAGTGTAATGAAATGGTCTGAAGTCTGTGTTCATACGACGACAGAAGCGGTTGAACCTGTATCAAACATCCTGCATGAATCCGGTGCCAGTGGAGTCGTCATTGAGGACCCCGCTGATATGCAGCGCAGGAAAACGAAGCTTGGAGAAATTTATGAGCTGAACCCCGCTGACTATCCGGCGGAAGGTGTTTATGTGAAGGCTTATATGCCTATGAACAGCTTTCTTATGGAGACCGTTGATGGAGTGAAGAAAACCATCAGCAATCTAACTGAATTCGGCATTGATATCGGCCGTAATGAAGTGACGATCCAGGAAATCCATGAGGAGGACTGGGCAACAGCTTGGAAAAAGTATTACAAGCCCGTTAAAATATCCGAGAAAATCACCATCATTCCTGAATGGGAGGATTACACACCTGTATCCAGTGATGAAATTATCATAGAAATGGATCCGGGAATGGCCTTTGGTACAGGGACTCACCCGACAACGGTGCTGAGCATCCAGGCGCTTGAACAGTATTTGGAAAAGGGAGATGTCGTCGCTGATGTCGGTGCCGGCTCCGGAATTCTGAGTGTAGCTTCCGTCCTCCTTGGAGCCGAGCATGCGTACGCCTACGACCTGGACGATGTGGCGGTTTCGAGCACGAAAAACAATGCCGCGCTGAATGGTGTCGAAAACCAGGTGACTTCCGAAGTGAATGACCTGCTTGAAGGGGTGGATTGGGAAGCAGACTTGATTGTTTCCAACATTCTTGCTGAGATTATTGTGAAATTCACAGATGATGCGTTCCGCGTCGTAAAACCAGGCGGCTATTTCATTACGTGCGGCATCATCTCTGCCCGCAAGGAAATGGTACGCGATCGTTTAATTGAATCAGGCTTCGACATTGTGGAAACAAATAAAATGGAAGACTGGATCAGCATTATCGCTAAAAAGCCGGAGTGACCCCCTATGCAGCGCTATTTTATAGACGCTCCGTACTGGAGTGATACGTCGGTAACCATTGCCGGGGAAGATGTCCATCATATCAGCCGAGTAATGAGGATGGGAGAGGGCGGCCAGCTCATTGCGGTCCACCCTGTCCATGGACCTGCTGCATGTAGGATTGACAGTCTCTCTGAGAAGATTGTCTGCTCCATCACCCATTGGATTGAAGAAGATCGTGAACTGCCTGTCAAAGTGACTGTCGCCGCAGGCTTAGGTAAAGGGGACAAGCTGGAACAGGTTGTTCAAAAGGGGACAGAGCTTGGTGCATTCTCCTTTATTCCTTATCAGGCCGACCGCTCTGTGGCCAAATGGGATGGAAAAAAAGCGCCCAAGAAAATTCAGCGGCTGGAGAAGATTGCGAAAGAAGCAAGTGAACAGTCAGAACGCACAGTCATCCCTTCTATCTCCGGACTATATTCCATGAAGGACATTACGGACTTGAAAGCATCCCATGACTGGTGCTTGTTCGCCCATGCAGAGGAAGCGAGGATTGAGTCTGAGCAGGAGTTTTCCGAAGTTCTGCGCAGCATTCGACCCGGCGACTCCATCGCTGTCATTTTTGGTCCGGAAGGCGGCTTTTCTGAAAAAGAAGTGGAAGCCTTCAAGAACGCCGGATTCTTATCCATCCGGCTGGGACCGCGCATTCTGCGGATGGAAACAGCTCCGCTTTACTTTTTATCCGCTTTGTCCTACGTGTTGGAGGAAGCCTGAACCACTTCGTTAACTCTCGCAATCAAACCGCTTTCATGCTAAGATAGTGGAGAGGTACGTACAACCTATGATAAAGGAGCGTTTGGAAATGGAACAAAATCTTGCAAAAATGATTGATCATACACAGTTGAAACCAGATACACCGAAAGAAAAAATTACACAGATTTGTGAGGAAGCTAAAGAGAGCAGCTTCATGTCTGTCTGTGTCAACCCATACTGGGTGGAATATTGCGCAGAACTGCTGGCGGATACAGATGTAAAAGTCTGCACAGTCATCGGCTTCCCGCTTGGAGCCGTTACGAAAGAAACAAAAGCTTTCGAAACGAAGCAGGCGATTGAAAAAGGAGCCACAGAAGTGGACATGGTGATCAACGTTGGAGAGTTGAAATCAGGAAATTACGACAACGTGCAGCAGGATATCGAAGCTGTCGTTCGTGAAGCTGAAGGAAAAGCTCTTGTGAAAGTCATCATTGAAACCTCTCTTCTAACGGAAGAAGAAAAAGTGAAAGCTTCTGAATTGGCGAAAGCAGCTGGAGCTGATTACGTGAAAACATCCACTGGATTCTCTGGTGGTGGAGCTACGGTGGAGGATATCAGCTTGATGCGCAAAACCGTAGGACCGGACATGGGGGTTAAAGCCTCTGGAGGCGTCCGTGATTATGAAGGAGCTAAAGCGATGATTGAAGCCGGCGCTACACGTATTGGTGCAAGCTCTGGTAAAGCAATTATCAGTGGTGGACAAGGAACATCTGATTATTAAAATGTCGAAAGCGGCCTCTTACGGCCGCTTTTTTTAATTTCCTTTTTTTGATACACTATTTAAAAAAGGAAGAATGGAATGGAAAAACAATCATTGAAAATGCACAGCTATCCAGGAATGGTGGCCGTTGTAGGCAGTGAGTGTAATGGAGAAGTGAATTTCATGTCAGCCGGGTGGCATTCCTTTTTATCTATGGAACCGCCGATGTATGGAGTGGCGGTGGGAAGAGAACGTTATTCCTACCAGCTGATCCAGGAGGCCGGTGCATTCACGATTAATTTTCTGCCTTATGAGGAGGCGGCTTTTATTCAATATGCCGGAAGTACATCCGGGGTGGATACGGATAAAGCTTCCAGTTTCGGTCAGGCATGGAAAAGAGGGAAGGACGGAGGTCCCGTCCTGGAGAGGGCCTACCTTAGTTATGAATGCAGCCTTGATCAGATGATTCCAACCGGAGATCATGACTGGGTGACCGGGACCATTACCTCCTGTTCCTACATTCCTGAAATTTTTAATAACAGAGGTCTTCCCAATTTTAAAAACCTTCACATTCCTTTATATTTAGGTCGTTCCGAGTACATAAAGCTTGATGAAAAGATAAAAAAACAATCCTTCATCGACCCTTTTTCTTATAAAAAAAGTTGACCATCCTTAATCCATATACTATAATTGTCAAAGGTATGGGAGGTCCCATACAAGAGAAACAGTTTTGTTTGCTTCGGAGGGAGGGAAATTAGCATGTCAAATACAACTCGCGTTCGTAAAAACGAGTCTCTTGAAGATGCTCTTCGTCGCTTTAAGCGTTCTGTATCAAAGAGTGGTACATTAGCGGAATATCGTAAGCGTGAATATTACGATAAGCCTAGCGTACGCCGTAAGAAAAAGTCTGAGGCGGCTAGAAAGCGTAAGTAATCAAAGAGGGTGTTGAATAGATGACGATCACTGACCGTCTGACCCAGGACATGAAAACAGCCATGAAGGCGCGGGATAAGGAAAAATTATCTACAATCCGCATGGTTCGGGCTTCTATGCAAAATGAAGCAATTAAATTGGGTAAAGATTCATTATCTGAAGAAGAAGCATTGACTGTTTTATCTCGTGAGGTAAAACAGAGAAATGATTCCCTCCATGAATTCAAAGAAGCTGGACGTGACGATCTTGTAGAAGGACTCGAGCGTGAAATTGAGATTTTACAAGTATATATGCCGAAACAGCTCACTGATGAAGAACTTGAACAGATTGTCAATGAAACAATCGAGGAAGTAGGAGCTGCTTCCAAGAGCGACATGGGCAAGGTGATGAGTGCCATCATGCCTAAAGTAAAAGGCAGAGCCGATGGTTCACAGGTCAATAAGTTCGTTCTTCAGCAATTATCGTAAATATAAAAGGCCTCTCTGTAGAAAGAGAGGCCTTTTTATTTTTAAACGAAACTTTTTACTTTGTCATTCGTATAGGAAGTATACGGAGGGGAAGATAAAAGAGGGGGTGATTGTTCGATGACACGAACTTGGCGTTTACGACTCTGGCTGACATTGTTTATGCTTGGAACCGCCGCTTCTTTGGTGCTCAGTTTTGATTTTGCTGCAGCAGAAGGAGAAGGGGAAACGGTTTACGTCATTCCGGTTGAAGATACCGTCGAACGTGGAATGGCCGCTTTTTTGAAGAGGACGACAGGTGAAGCTGAGGAAAATGGTGTCGATCACATTATTTTTGAAGTGGATACACCCGGAGGCCGTGTCGATGCGGCAGGAGAAATTGGAGAAATTTTTCAGGATCTTGATATACCTAACACAGCGTTTGTAACGAGCCGTGCCTACTCGGCGGGTTCCTACATCGCCTTGAACGCCGATAACATATACATGAAGCCGCAGGCGACTATGGGGGCTTCCGGAGTGATCAACTCAGATGGGACAGCGGCTGATAAAAAGGCCCAGTCCGCCTGGATTTCCTCCATGGCTGCTGCAGCAGAGACGAATGGAAGAGATCCACTTTACGCCCGTGCCATGGCCGATGCAGCCATCGACCTTCCGGATTACGGGGCTCCTGAGGGCGAGTTCCTTACCCTTGGGCCGGGGGAAGCGGAAGAAGTAGGCTATGCAGAAGGAATTGTCGAAGACCGGAACGAATTATTAAGTGAGCTTTCTTTATCCGGAGCGGAAGTGGTGGAGCAGAACCCGACATTATCAGAAAACGCAGCCCGTTTTCTAACAGATCCGGTTGTCATACCGATATTATTATCAGTGGCCAGTCTCGGCCTTGTGGTGGAGCTTTACTCACCAGGGTTCGGCATCCCGGGAACGATGGGCGTTACAGCTCTTGTGCTGTTTTTCTATGGTCATATTGTTGCTGGTCTTGCCGGCTATGAGGCCATCATCTTACTCGTGCTGGGGATCGGTCTTATTGTTGCCGAATTCTTTCTGCCGGGTGGGATAGCCGGAATTGCCGGGGTAGCGGCCGTCGTCTTTTCTCTGATGCTTTCTTCAGCGGACATGGGACATATGGCGATGAGCATTGGTATTGCACTTCTGGTAACTGTAATAGTATCTGTCATCCTGTTTAAGACGATGGGGCTTGAACGTGGCTTTTTCCGGCACATCATTCTGAATGATTCCACCTCATCAGAGCAGGGATATGTTTCATCGGTCAACCGTCTGGATCTGATTGGTCTTGAAGGGACAGCCGTGACACCGCTGCGGCCGTCGGGAACGGCTGAATTTGACGGCGAACGGCTGGACGTCGTTACCGAAGGTGTCTTTATCGGAGTGAATCAGAAAGTAAAAATCATGAAAACCGAAGGATCACGAATCGTGGTCCGTGAACTGAAAAAAGAGGAGGAAACAACGTGACATTGCAGGAACTCATGCCGATTATCATTATCGGTATCATTATTATCGTACTGGCTGTGCTCTTCACATTTATCCCGGTCATGCTCTGGATCAGTGCCCTGGCAGCCGGAGTTAAGATCAATATCTTTACGCTTGTTGGAATGAGATTGAGAAGGGTTATTCCCTCCCGGGTCATCAACCCGTTGATTAAAGCCCATAAAGCCGGCGTCAACGTCAATACCAACCAGCTGGAAAGCCACTACCTTGCCGGTGGTAACGTCGACCGTGTGGTCAATGCGCTGATTGCCGCTCAGCGAGCGAATATCGAATTGAGCTTTGAACGCTGCGCTGCGATCGATCTGGCCGGCCGTGACGTTCTGGAAGCCGTACAGATGAGTGTCAATCCGAAGGTGATTGAAACACCATTTATCGCTGGTGTGGCGATGGACGGAATTGAAGTGAAAGCCAAAGCGCGTATCACCGTTCGTGCCAATATCGACCGTCTTGTCGGTGGTGCTGGTGAAGATACCGTCATTGCCCGTGTTGGTGAAGGAATTGTATCGACCATCGGTTCCAGTGAAAATCATAATAAAGTATTGGAAAATCCAGATCGTATTTCTCAAAATGTATTGAGCAAAGGGCTGGATGCAGGAACGGCATTTGAAATTCTCTCCATCGATATTGCTGATATTGATATCGGCAAAAACATCGGTGCGATTCTTCAGACCGACCAGGCAGAAGCGGATAAAAACATCGCCCAGGCGAAAGCAGAAGAACGACGTGCGATGGCTATTGCCCAGGAGCAGGAAATGCGCGCCCGCGTACAGGAAATGCAGGCGAAGGTTGTGGAAGCAGAAGCACAGGTTCCTCAAGCCCTTGCAGAAGCTCTTCGTACCGGAAAAATGGGCGTCATGGATTACATGAACTATCAGAACATCAATGCTGATACGGATATGAGAAATACGCTCGGCCGCACATCAGATGAAGAAGCCGAAGAAGATAAGTAAATCCTCGCTGACTTAAAGGAGCATGCATATGGCAGATCTTATTGAATTGATATTCAGTAATTTTGTCATCGTCGCTGCGATTATCGGTGGTATTATAAGCTGGTTCAGCGGGATGTCAAAAGAAAAGGATCAAAAGCCGGGAGCTCCGAAGAAACAAACGGCGCCCCGTCCTTATCCGAATAAGTCCCAGGGGGAACCGCAGCAGGAAAAAGAGGGTCAGCAAGATAAAGGAGGCCGTCTCCGCGAGTATTATGAAGAAAAACAGAAGCGTCTGGAAGAAATAGCGGAAAAATCAAGGTCTGACGCTTCTGGATACAACAATGGCCGGAGCATAACGGATTCTCCGGTCTATAACGCAGAGAAATCCAGCCCGATGGAGGAAAACCCTCCGGCAGGCCGGAAAGCCTCGACGAAGGCTCCTCCGTTAACGACGGACGGCCCTCTGGTAGAGCAGGCGCGGAAGTGGGATAAGAAAAAACTGGCCGAAGGAATTGTAATGGCTGAAATTCTTGGACCCCCGCGTGCGCACAAGCCGCATCGCTCGCATCCCCGAAAAAGATAGACGAACGCCCGAATTGTAGTGATACAATTCGGGCGTTTTTCGTATAAATGAAAAGAAGGGGGGGCGTTGTATGCCAAAATGGCAGCAGCAGATTAGAACATGGATCGGCCGTTACTTTGACCTTCCGGCTGATGTGATGCTGGATTTACCACGAATTACTACGATCGGCTCCATACATGTCTACATAGAAAATCATACAGGCCTCCTGCATTTTTCAGAGGAAGAAGTAAGGATTCAATACAAAAAGGGCCAGGTCCGGATTGTTGGCAGAGACCTCGGAGTGAAAATGATGCTGAAAGAAGAACTCCTCCTGGAAGGGGAGTTGAAATCTGTCGAGTTTTTTCCTGATTCCAAAGGAGGATGAGTCTTATGGGAAACCAGCGGGGATTTGTTGAGGGTGTGTTAACCATCGAGGCTTCCGGTCCACTGCTGGAACCTTTTTTACAGGCGTGCACGCGGCGCGGGTGCAGGGTGACCAGTCTGAGGCGCCTGGATGAAACGACGGTCCGCTTCTCCATCCGGCTCAAGGACTGGAAAATCCTCCGATCGCTCCGGAGAAAATACAAGTGCCGCCTGACCATCAAGGAAGGGAAGGGCGTTCCTTTTTTATACAAGCTCATGCGGAGGCGGCTCTCCGTGGCGGCCGCTTTTCTGGCTGCGCTCGTTCTCATCTTTCTGGCGGCGAATACATTGTGGTCGATCAAGGTGGAGGGGTTGACGCCTGAATTAGAGGCAGCGGTTGAAAAGAAGCTGAACAGTTATGGAGTATCCCCGGGACGGTTGACCATCGGCATGAAGGATCCAAACGATATCCAGCAGATGCTGTTGGAGGATATTCCGGATCTGTTATGGATCGGGGTGAAAAAACAAGGGACAAGCTACCAGTTGTACGGTGTGAAAAAGACCAGGCATGATACGAATCAGGATAACCAGCCTTCCAATCTCGTCGCATCCAAGAAAGGGATGATCGTTCAGACCTTTATAAAAAAAGGCCGGCCGCTTGTGTCTGTCTATGATGTCGTAAAGAAAGGACAGGTCCTCGCCACAGGAGAACTTGTCGAAGAAGGGGATACGTTTGTCCACACAGAGGGGGATGTCACAGCAGAGACATGGTATCGGGTGGAGCAGGAGCTTCCCCTTCAGCAGATCGTTACACTCACTGACGGCACTGTAGAAACCGAGTATCACTTTAAAATTGGAGGCTGGTCTGTTCCGGTATGGGGGTGGTGGCGCGGAACGGATGGAAGCTACAGAGACGAAAACGTAACCACAGACTGGAGAATTTTTTCTTATTCCCTCCCTTTGAACATGAAACGCGTAGACCATTTTTCCATTGATACAGATGCGATGGAATTATCCCGCAAGGAAATCGAGAAAATAGGACGGAAGGCTGCGGGACAGAGCCTGCTGCAGGAGCTTGAACCGGGAGCGGAAATCAAAGATGAAAAAGTTTTGCACCTTAGTGAGGAGCATGGTAAAGTAAAATTAATCCTATTGTACAAAGTTTATGAAAACATTGCAGAGACCAAGTATATTAGTCAAGGAGATTGAGTATGCCGGAAGAGTTGAAAACAATGGACATCCAATTGGATAATACAACAGAAACTCTGGCCCTGTTCGGGACAGAGGACCGTAATTTAAAGCAAATTGAAGAACAGCTGCAGGTGACGATCATCTCCCGCGGCGGTCAGGTCCGGGTGTCCGGACAGGCGGAACATGTTCAATTAGTTGAGGATATTCTTCTGAGTGTCCTTGCTCTGATCCGTAAAGGACTGTCCGTGACAGAGCGTGACATTGTCTACGCCGTGGAACTGGCAAAAAAAGGGAAAATCAATCAGTTTGAAGCGTTGTTTGAAGACGAAATCACGAAAAACTCTAAAGGTAAGTCCATCCGGGTAAAAACTCTCGGTCAGCGGAATTATATTGCTGCTATTAAAAATCATGATCTTGTATTCGGAATCGGCCCGGCCGGAACCGGAAAAACATACTTAGCTGTCATTATGGCCGTCAATGCCCTGAAAAATGGAGACGTAAAAAAGATCATTTTGACACGGCCTGCCGTTGAAGCCGGGGAAAGCCTTGGTTTCCTGCCCGGGGATTTGAAGGAAAAAGTGGATCCTTATCTACGGCCGCTGTATGATTCTCTTCATGACGTTTTCGGAGCAGAACACACAGCAAGACTGATTGACCGGGGGACGATCGAGATCGCCCCGCTTGCCTATATGAGGGGCCGGACCCTGGATGATGCGTTTGCCATTCTGGATGAAGCGCAGAACACCACCCCTGAACAAATGAAAATGTTCCTGACCCGGCTTGGCTTTGGATCGAAGATGATCATCACCGGGGATATTACCCAGGTCGACCTGCCAAAAGGCGTAAAGTCAGGGCTGCGTGTAGCTGAAGAGACGCTTGGGTATGTCAAAGGTGCATCGTTCATTAAGCTTGATCAGTCGGACGTTGTCCGTCACCCGCTTGTACAGAGAATCATTGACGCATATGAAGGCGACAAACAATAAGACCCTCCCCGGGTCTTATTTCTTTTTGTGTCCGCTTACCATGAACCATTTGCCTTGGAGCATGACACCCTATATGATAGGGGGAGAGGGGAGCTTTTCACTTGGAAAAGCGGTCTTATGGCCGGAAAGAAAAAGGCCCATAATTACAACACCCTGCAGCAGACGCAGTTACTATGGATGAGGCTTAATAAGCCCTTAATAAGGAGGAAGACAAGTGATCACGATTGATTTTCACGATGAAACGAACTCTGTAGACGAAGCTTTTGTTGATATGATCCAGCGCATTCTTGAATTTGCAGGTGGACGGGAAGGCATCACTGGAGATGCTGAAGTATCGGTAAGCTTTGTTGACAATAAAGAAATTCAGGAACTCAACCGCAACTACCGCCAGAAGGATGAGCCGACAGACGTCATTTCCTTTGCCATGCAGGAGACAGGGGAAGGCGAAGTGGATATTCTGGATGAGAACCTTCCAATGATGCTCGGTGATATCGTCATCTCTGTGGACAAGGCCAAGGAGCAGGCGGAGGATTATCATCACTCTCTGGAAAGGGAATTCGGTTTCCTTGCTCTTCACGGGTTCCTCCATCTGCTGGGATATGATCATCTGAATGAAGAGGATGAAAAGAAGATGTTCACCCGCCAGGAGGACATTCTCCGTGAATTCGGGCTCCAGCGATCCTAAGAAAAAAGGAATAGGATTTGCCTATGCATGGAGAGGCATCAAACTGGTCTGGACATCGGAGCGAAATTTCCGCATTCATACCGCGGCTGCCATTCTGGCCTTAACAGCAGGCGGAATCCTGCGGTTATCCTTGGTGGAATGGGCTGTTCTTACGGTGACAATCGCTCTGGTCCTGACATTAGAGATGGTTAATTCCGCTATTGAAAAACTGCTGGACCACCTGCATCCGGACCGTCACCCGGCCGTGGGAGCTGTCAAGGACGTGGCGGCAGGTGCCGTACTTACGGCTGCCGGTGGATCTGTGGTCGTAGGTGTTTTCCTGTTCGGGCCGAAGCTCCTTGCTTTATTCATGTAACGGTAGACCTTACGGGATGTTATAATAGAATATAGAAGAACCTAAAGGTTAGATTTTATTGGAGGAACATGTATGACAGAGAATTTCAAATCAGGCTTCATTACGATTGTGGGCCGTCCGAACGTTGGTAAATCCACGTTCATGAACCGCGTAATTGGTGAGAAAATTGCCATCATGAGTGATAAGCCCCAGACAACGAGAAACAAAATCCAGGGTGTCTACACCGATGAAGAATCCCAGATGGTCTTTATCGACACCCCTGGTATTCATAAACCAAAGCACAAACTCGGCGATTTTATGGTGAACACAGCTGAAAATACGCTCAATGAAGTGGATGCCGTCCTGTTTATGATCAATGCAGAAGAAGGATACGGGCGCGGGGATCAGTTCATTATCGATCGTCTCCAACGCGTGAACCAGCCTGTCTTCCTGATCATTAACAAAATCGACCGGGTGCACCCGGACAAGCTGCTGCCGTTGATTGAGCAGTACAAGGACATGTATGATTTTGAAGAAATCATACCGATCTCCGCTCTCGAAGGTAACAACGTCAACCATCTGCTCGGGGTTTTAAAAAGCCATCTGCCGGAAGGTCCGCAGTTTTATCCGGAAGACCAGATTACCGATCACCCGGAGCGGTTTGTCATCAGTGAATTTATCCGTGAAAAGGTGCTTCACCTGACGCGGGAGGAAATTCCGCACTCGATTGCTGTAGTCATCGAAGGGATAAAGCCCAGGGAAGATGCTCCCGGCGTTTATATCCAGGCGGCGATCATCGTGGAACGTAAATCTCAAAAAGGGATCATTATTGGGAAGCAGGGCAGCATGCTGAAGGAAGTCGGCAAGAGAGCCCGTAAGGATATTGAATCCCTGCTCGGCAGTAAAGTGTATCTTGAACTGTGGGTGAAAGTACAGAAAGACTGGCGGAACAAGCAGATTCAACTCAGCGATTTCGGTTACAGGGACGACGAATACTAAAGGTTGGAAAAAATTAAGCCTTATAGATCAGGCCGGGGAAAGCAAGATAAGAATGTAAATGGTATCAGCGAATAAAAGAAAGGCGGTGTTTCTTGTGCTCGACAACCTTTCATGGAACGTTTTCAGGCAGACGGGAAGTGTGGAAACTTACTTGATGATGAAAGAATTTGAGTCGCAGGATCAACAACAGTCTCAGGAACCATTTGCTTCCTCCCCTGATCCCCTGACAACGAATGACCAAAATTCGTAAACGGAGCAGGTGATACACTTGATGGACAAAGTGGAAGGCCTTGTGATCCGTACTAATAATTATGGGGAAACACATAAGATAGTCACGATGATGACAAGGGAGAAAGGGAAAATAGGTGTCATGGCCAGAGGCGCTAAGAAGCCGAAGAGCCGGATGGCATCTGTATCCCAGCCGTTTATTCACGGAATGTATCTCATACAGTCAGGATCCGGACTTGGATCTATGAGCCAGGGGGAAATGTTATCCTCCCTCCGTTCCATCCGCGAGGATATTGTCAAAACAGCCTATGCTTCCTACATTGCAGAGCTGACCGACAAGCTCATAGAAGAAAAACAACCGGATCCTTTTCTTTTTGAACAGCTTCTGCAGACGATGGTGTGGATGAATGAAGATAAAGATCCGAACATCCTCACTATGATGTATGAATTGAAGCTTTTTAAAAAGGCCGGATTTGCGCCGGTGGTTGATCACTGCCTGAACTGCGGCAGTACAGAAGGTCCGTATTCCTTTTCCATGTCCGAAGGCGGTCTTCTCTGCTACCGCTGCAAGCATATCGATCCCGGAGCCTACGGCCTGCCGGATCCGCTTCCAAAGCTGCTGCGTTTATTTTTACATATTGATGTAAAACGACTCGGACAGATTACCATGAAGGAAGAAAATAAAAAGCTGCTCCGTCAGCTGATGGATGAATACTATGACCGTTACGGCGGATATTTTATCAAATCCAAAAAGTTTTTGAAGCAGCTTGATTTATTTTCTGAGTGAGGTTTGACAGCATCCTTGCAACTAGAGTATGATTCTAATATCAAATATACGTACTGCAGTGAAAGAGAGGAGTAGCTGAACCCCGTTCTCCACAAGCGAGCCTGAGCCGGTGAAAGTCAGGCGGGAACCATTCAGTGAAGGCGCTCTGGAGCAGTTTTTTAAAGTGGCTTTTCTACATAGAAGAGCAATTAGGGTGGAACCGCGGAAATCCCGTCCCTATGTCTGATTCAGGCATAGGGGCGGGATTTTCTTTATCCGCTCACTATTAGGAGGAGGAAAAGACTTGAATATTCAAGATATGATTTTAACCCTGCAGAATCACTGGTCCAGCCAGGGGTGTCTGCTCATGCAGGCTTATGATACGGAAAAAGGGGCAGGAACGATGTCTCCGATGACACTGCTTCGAAGCCTTGGTCCGGAACCTTGGAACGTAGCTTATGTAGAACCGTCCCGTCGTCCGGCTGATGGACGCTATGGCCAGAACCCAAACCGTTTGTACCAGCATCATCAGTTCCAGGTCATCATGAAACCATCCCCGGATAACATCCAGGAGCTGTATTTAGAATCCCTGCGTGCCCTTGGCATCGATCCGTTGAAGCATGATATCCGCTTCGTTGAAGATAACTGGGAAAACCCGACACTTGGAGCCGCCGGCCTTGGATGGGAAGTATGGTTGGACGGTATGGAAATCACTCAATTCACGTACTTCCAGCAGATCGGTGGATTGGAAGCGAAGCCGGTTTCAGCGGAAATCACGTACGGACTTGAGCGTCTGGCGTCCTATATCCAGGATAAGGAAAACGTATTTGAACTGGAGTGGACCAATGGCGTGACAGTTGGAGATATCTTCACACAGCCGGAATACGAACATTCCGTTTATACGTTCGAAGCGTCTGATGAAAAGATGCTCTTTGATTTGTTTGGGACCTATGAGAAAGAAGCGGAACGCATCATGGAAGAGGGACTCGTGTTCCCGGCGTATGATTACGTGCTGAAGTGTTCGCATACGTTCAATCTCCTGGACGCTAAGGGCGTCATCAGTGTCACAGAGAGGACGGGGTACATTTCACGGGTCCGGAACCTTGCCCGTAAAATTGCGAAAACCTATGTAGAAGAAAGGGAACGCCTCGGATTCCCAATGTTGAAGAAAGAAGGTGGAGCAGATGAGTAAGACTGTATTATTTGAGCTCGGCCTGGAGGAGCTTCCTGCCCGTTTTATTAATGATGCTCTTGCCCAGTTGAAAGATAAGACAGAGAAGTGGCTGACAGATAACCGGATTCCTTTTGGTGATATTCACGGCTTTGCCACACCGAGAAGACTGGCTGTCCAAATCACAGAAGTTGCTGATAAGCAGCCGGACGTCGAGGAAGAGGCGAAAGGCCCTGCTAAAAAGATTGCCTTGGATGAAGAAGGGAACTGGTCGAAGGCTGCCATTGGATTTACGAAAGGGCAGGGCAGAGACGTTGATGATATTTACTTCAAGGAAATCAAGGGTACAGAATATGTGCACGTGCGTAAGTTCATTGAAGGAAAGGAAACAGCCGCTCTGCTTGAGCAGTTTGGAGAGGTTTTTCTTTCTCTGAATTTTCCAAAGAATATGCGCTGGGGAGCCCGTGACCTCCGTTTTGCCCGCCCGATCCGCTGGATGGTGGCTTTATTCGGGGAGCAGGTGATTCCTTTCCAGATTGAGAACGTTCATACAGACCGCCGGACATTCGGTCATCGTTTCCTTGGATCAGAAACAACCATCACGAGTGCGGATCACTACGAACAGACGCTTTCTGATCAATACGTGATGGCCTCCGTGGAAAAGCGTCAGGACCAAATTGTAACCCAGCTTAAACAGCTGGAAGAGAAACAGAGCTGGAAGCTTATGATAGATGAGGAGCTTCTCGAAGAAGTGACCCATCTGGTGGAATATCCAGCTGTTTTCAGCGGCGCATTCTCAGAGGAATTCCTGGAGGTGCCTGAAGAAGCATTGATTACATCCATGAAAGAGCACCAGCGTTATTTCCCTGTCCGCTCCCATGATAACAAGCTGCTGCCATATTTCGTCGGTGTGCGTAATGGCGACGACCAGAACATTGATATCGTAGCCCGAGGAAACGAAAAGGTGTTGAAAGCACGCTTGAAAGATGCGCAGTTCTTTTATGAGGAAGATCAGAAGGGAAGCATCGATGAGAAGATGGAGAAGCTTTCCCGTATGGTTTATCAGGAGGAACTTGGGACGCTTGCGGATAAGGTTCAGCGGATAACAGCCATTACTGGCAAACTGAGTGAATGGCTCCACCTGAGTAAAGAAGAAAAACAAAAAGCTACCCGTGCTGCGGAAATCTGCAAATTTGACCTTGTCACCCAGATGGTCGATGAATTCACTGAACTTCAAGGAGTGATGGGGGAGAAGTATGCCCGTCTGTTTGGCGAAGATGAGGAAGTGGCTGTAGCTGTCAATGAACACTATATGCCTCGGCAGGCCAATGGTGAAGTTCCGGCATCTACAATCGGATCCATTGTAAGCATCGCAGATAAGCTCGATACGATCGTCGGCAGTGTATCTATTGGTCGTGTACCAACAGGATCCCAGGATCCATACGGGTTGAGAAGACAGGCCCTCGGTATTCTTCAAACCCTGAACAGCCGTGGCTGGTCCGTGTCCGTCGAGAAACTGATCGATCTTGTTCATCAGTTCTATATCGAGCTTGAACTCCCTACGAGATCGGAAGAAGAAGTTCACAACGATCTTCATGAATTTTTCCGTGTCCGTGCGGCCTACCTGCTTCGTGAAAAACAAGTGGATCCCGATGTGGTGGAAGCTGTTCTCGCCCAGGGGATCGGTCATTTCCCTGTTGCAGGAAGAAAAGCAGAACTCCTGGTTGAAAAGCGGAATGAACCTTCTTTCAAACCTGTCCAGGAGGCCCTCGGCCGCGTATTAAATTTAGCGAAAAAAGCCGATGCAGACGCGGTGAATCCGGATCTATTTGAGAACAAAGAAGAGCAGCAGCTTTACGATGTTTTCCAAACGGTCCATGAATCGTACAGCCGTCAGATGTCTGAAGGCCTTGTCGAAGAGGCACTGGAGACCTTGTCCGAACTGGCAGACTCCATTCACGCCTTCTTTGATGCGGTCATGGTCATGGCAGAGGATGAAAGAGTCAAAGCCAACCGACTCGGCCTGTTGAAGCAGATTTCTGAAGACATTTATCAGTATGCCGATCTGACACGAATCGAGTGGAAACAACAGTTCTAAGCACCCTTCTTTTACCCATTCAGGAAAATGAGGTATAATGAAGAATAGTATGTCACATTCAGCGTTCAGGGTGGTGAGAACTTGGAATTATCAAACCGGCAGGAGCAGATTATTCAAATTGTGAAGGATAATGGACCGATTACCGGAGAGAACATCGCAGAAAGACTGGAATTAACACGGGCGACTCTGCGTCCGGATCTTGCTATATTAACCATGGCAGGCTATCTGGATGCGCGGCCGCGGGTGGGGTATTTTTTCACGGGGAAAACAGGTTCTGAACTTTTCACGGAAAAACTGAAAAAGTTCAAAGTGAGGGAATACCAGTCCCTCCCGATTGTTGTAGAGGAAGACGTATCGGCGTATGATGCGATCTGTGCGATGTTTCTTGAAGATGTCGGAACATTGTTTGTCACGAACCATAAATCCCATCTTGTCGGCGTCCTTTCCAGAAAGGACCTGCTGAGGGCAAGCATAGGATCGAAGGACTTAACGTCCATCCCGGTCCATATCATTATGACGCGGATGCCGAATATTACGATATGTGAACCTGAGGATCTCCTTTTGGACGCCGCCCAGCAGTTAATAGAAAAACAGATCGACGGACTGCCGGTCGTGAATCCTGCAGAGGATGGGCTTGAGGTCGTTGGAAGGTTAACGAAAACGAATATAACCAAAGCCCTTGTAGAACTTGCACGCGATCAGCATATTTGATTCAGGATTAGGAGGGGCAGTATGGAGAAACCATTAATTTATGTACTATCCGATTCCGTAGGGGAGACCGCTGAGCTTGTTACCAAGGCTTGTTTGAGTCAGTTTGATGACGGACCTTTTGATCTTCAGCGCATCCCTTATGTAGAAGATAAAGGGACAATTAACGAAGCTGTTCTTCAAGCGAAAGAGCACGATGCCATGATCGGCTTTACCCTTGTCGTTCCTGAGTACAGGATTCACCTGAAACAGGAAGCCGAAAAACACGGAGTCCGCTGTGTTGATATCATGGGGCCGATGATGGAAGCGATGGAAAGTCACCTCCAAATACAGCCGAGACTGGAACCCGGCCTCGTCCACAAGCTTGATGAGGATTATTTCAAGCGGGTGGAAGCCATTGAATTCGCTGTCCGGTATGATGATGGCCGTGACCCGCGGG
This sequence comes from Halobacillus sp. ABH2_015, assembly GCF_056158945.1. Lineage (NCBI taxonomy): Bacteria > Bacillati > Bacillota > Bacilli > Caryophanales > Bacillaceae > Halobacillus > Halobacillus sp. ABH2_015. The sequence continues at coordinate 2,197,333 of NZ_JBSWUG010000002.1, read as the reverse complement.
GCATTTCCAAGGCAGATATCGTTTTGATCGGCGTATCCCGAACGTCCAAAACTCCATTGTCCCAGTATCTTGCTCATAAAAGGCTGAAAGTGGCAAACGTCCCGATTGTTCCGGAAGTCCAGCCACCGTCTGAATTGTTCCGGGTGGACCCGGAGAAATGCATCGGCTTGAAAATCAGTGCAGAAAAGCTGAATGATATCCGGAAGGAACGTTTGAAATCCCTGGGACTCGGTGATCAGGCTACATATGCCAACCTTGAACGGATCAGCCAGGAGCTGGAGCATTTCAACAGAATCGTCGATAAAATCGGCTGCCCGGTTATTGATGTCTCTAATAAAGCTGTAGAGGAAACGGCGAATATCATTATGAATAAGCTGAGGAAAGATGCTCAGGAATAATGCAGTATCTCAAAAAGTCGCGCTTTGATTAAGCGCGGCTTTTGTTGGGAAGAATGAAATTAGGTAAAATTAGACATAGCATTCACAGGAGAAATGTATTATAATATTTTTTTGTGGAAAAATCCTGACAGGTCCGGTTTTCATATCTGCAGGATCTTTACTCCTTACGCACATTGTCTATTTTTCAGAAAAATAAAACATTTGCTTTTTAGGAGGATTCTACCGCTTGCTGTAGAAATATTGATACTATGCCAAAAATACATCGAACGGTCTGGGTGGACGCAGACAGCTGTCCCGTTCAGAAGGAAATCGAGGAAATGAGTGCGGACTGCGGCGTGACGGCCAGGTTCATTGCTACGGTTAATCATTTCAGTACAGAAAAGTCACAGACATCGTGGACCTTTGTTGATGATGGTTCCCAGTCTGTAGACCTTTACATTTTGAATGCAGCTGCCAAGGGAGATGTGGTCATTACGCAGGACTTGTCGCTGGCTGTTCTCCTGACCTCTAAAGGGGTTTATGTGATGACGCCGCGAGGAAAACTGATAAAGGAAACCGATGCGGATCACATTATGAACCAGAAGTTTATCCGGCAGCAGACGATGAAGCAGAAGCGTAAATGGAAGGGGCCTTCCGCCTTTACGGACAAGCACAGAGAAGAGTTCCGGGAAACTTTCCAATATTTGTTGTCTGATCATGAAGGAATTTAGCCTTTGGAAGAGAATAATTGAGTAGTATGGTGATCATATGGCTGGACACATTCCAGAAGAAAAAGTAGATGAGATTCGGAAATCAGCCGACATTGTGGAAGTGATCGGCGATTATGTTGACCTCAAAAAGCAGGGGAGAAACCATTTCGGCCTTTGTCCATTCCATGGGGAAAACACGCCTTCTTTTTCCGTTTCGCAGGATAAGCAGATTTTCCATTGCTTCGGTTGTGGAAAGGGAGGGAATGTCTACACCTTCCTTATGGAAATGGAAGGATACAGTTTTATACAGGCCCTCAAGCAGCTTTCTGAACGCACAGGTGTGGAAATTCCAGAGCAGTTTGCTGAGGAGAACTACACCGGTGCGGATAATCAGGAATCACAGGCGATGCTTGAAGCACACCAGTGGCTGACAAAATTATACCATCATTTGTTAAAGAATTCCAAGGACGGCCGGAAAGCCTATGAATATCTTTTGGACAGAGGTTTTACAGAAGAAACCATCCAGAAGTATCAGCTCGGGTATTCACCGGATGATAAGGATTTCGTCGTCACTTTTCTTGAGAAAAAAGGCTTTCACCCCCAGACGATGGTCAAAGCCGGCCTGCTGAGTGTGAATGATCAGGGGAATTATGCCGACCGCTTTCGCGGAAGGGTCATGTTTCCGCTGCGCAACCACCTGGGAAAGACCGTGGCTTTTGCAGGAAGAGCTCTTGGAGAGCAGCAGCCCAAATACTTGAATAGTCCGGAAACGGAACTCTTTCATAAGGGCCGGCTGCTTTATAACTTCGATCTTGCCCGGTCCTCCATACGTAAGGAAAAAACCGTTGTCCTATTCGAAGGGTTCGGGGATGTTATATCCGCTGCCCAGTCGGGTATCCCTTATGCAGTAGGGACGATGGGGACATCGCTTTCCAGTACACAGGCCAACTTGTTGAAAAAGTATACGGATCAGATCATCGTCTGTTATGACGGTGACCGCGCCGGGATTGAGGCGGCTGTCAAGGCTGCCAGACTGACAAAAAGCATCGGTTGTCAGACGTTTGTGGCCCGCGTGCCCGACGGTCTGGATCCGGATGATTTCATCCAGCGGCATGGCGGGGACCGTTTCAAGAAGGAAGTGCTTGATACCAGCGACACGTACATCTCCTTTATGATGAGTTATCTCCGCAGGGATTATAACCTGCAGGTGGAAGGAGATCGTATCGCCTATATCGAAAAAGTACTACAGGAGATTGCCACTCTGGATCGTGCGGTCGAAAGAGAGCATTACCTGAATGAGATGTCCTCTGAATTTCAGTTATCTCTGGAAACCTTGAAAGAGGAAATCAGTCAGATAAGAAGTCAGCAGGGTGTGAAGGATAATGAGCCAAAGAACCGATATACTAATCCTAAGAGGGAAACATCGGTTCAGAACAAGCTTCTTCCTGCGTTTCATAATGCGGAAAGAAAGCTGATTGCATATATGTTGAAAGATCCCTACATTGCTGATAAAGTTCAGGAGGAAATAGGAGGGGCTTTCAATATAGAAGATCATCAGGTCATTGTCACACATCTTTACGCATATTATGAAGACGGCAATGAATCAGATATCAGTCAGTTCGTTGAAATGATTGAGGATATGTCCATCAAAAACCTCGTGATCGAGCTCGCAATGGCACCCGTCAGTGAGGAAGTATCCGATCAGGAAATCCATGATTATATAGAGCGGATTCGATTGGAAAACTGGGATCGAACGGATATTAAGAGCCTGGAATCCGAGTTGAAGCGGGCTGAACAGCAGAACGAGCCGATCAAGGCCGCGGAAATTGCGATGGAGATTATAAAACGGAAAAAAGAATTAAAAGCGTAATCAGGTAGAGTTTGGATAGATTGTTGGAAGGAGGGGGACTTATGGCAGAGAAGAAACAACAGCCATCACGTTCTAAAGAAACTGAAAATCAGACGGAATTGACACTGGAGCAGGCCAAAGAGCAGGTCGTAGAGTTAGGGAAAAAACGCGGAATCCTCGCGTATGAAGAGGTGGCTGAGAAATTATCCAGCTTCGAACTCGACTCCGATCAAATGGATGAATTTTACGAGCACCTGAATGAACAGGGCGTAGAGGTCATCGGTGATTCTGAATCGGACCCTAGTATCAAGCAGCTCGATAAGGAAGAGGAATTCGACCTCAATGACCTGAGTGTACCTCCAGGTGTGAAAATCAATGACCCGGTCCGTATGTATCTGAAAGAAATCGGCCGCGTCAATCTATTATCAGCCAAAGATGAAATCAGTCTTGCCCAGCGTATAGAAAATGGGGATGAAGAAGCGAAAAGGGATCTGGCAGAAGCCAACCTTCGTCTCGTTGTAAGTATTGCCAAGCGTTACGTCGGCCGCGGCATGCTTTTCCTTGATCTAATCCAGGAAGGGAACATGGGTCTGATCAAAGCGGTAGAAAAATTCGATTACCGCAAAGGTTACAAATTCAGTACCTATGCTACATGGTGGATCAGACAGGCGATTACCCGTGCGATTGCCGACCAGGCACGTACCATCCGTATTCCGGTTCACATGGTGGAAACGATCAACAAACTGATCCGTGTGCAGCGGCAGCTTCTTCAGGATCTCGGCCGCGAACCGACACCAGAGGAAATTGCACAGGATATGGATCTTACACCGGATAAAGTCCGTGAAATCCTTAAGATTGCCCAGGAGCCCGTATCACTGGAAACACCGATCGGGGAAGAAGACGACTCCCATCTTGGTGATTTCATTGAGGACCAGGAAGCAACCTCCCCATCTGACCATGCCGCCTATGAACTATTGAAGGAACAGCTTGAAGACGTCCTGGACACACTGACAGATAGAGAAGAAAATGTCCTGCGCCTCCGTTTTGGACTTGATGACGGACGTACGCGAACACTCGAAGAGGTCGGAAAAGTGTTCGGAGTAACCCGGGAAAGAATCCGCCAGATCGAAGCGAAAGCTCTTCGTAAGCTGAGACACCCGAGCCGCAGCAAACGCCTGAAAGACTTTATGGAATAAGAACAGCCGTAGACTCAAGGTTCTTTTACAACGCCTATGTAGGAGGATCTTGAGTTTACCTGTGTTTTGGAGGAAAGTATGCAGGATGAGCGTACGAAAACCATCATTCATGAGATTCAGTACTGGAAAGAGAGCAGGCTTCTACCCGCGGAATACTGTGACTTTCTATTGGCGTTGTACACCAAAGGCGAGGAAGAAAAACCCGGCCATGCTCCTGTACAGACCGTACAGCTGCTGGTCCCGGCCTTTGTTCTGCTCAGCCTGTTTATGATACCCCTTACATTACTTGTCATTTATTTTACTCAAATGGGGTTCATAATGCAAACAGGGCTTTTGTCGTTTTTTGTAGGATCGGTATGGTTTATAAGTGGATGGTTACACTATAAACGGACCGACTGGTATTTGATACCTTTTGTGAACGGTTTGTTGATCCTTCTAATAATGTCCATCTTCGTAGTGGATCACTGGACAACATCCGTCCAGGCTGTCTACATAACGATGCTGTTTCATTTTCTTATCTGGATCAGCGTCGGAGTGTTTATGAAAATCAGGTTTTTATTATGGAGTGGCGTAACCGCTGTCATTTTGTGGATCATTTTCATTGTTTTATAAGTTTTCGGTGGTTAAGCCTTTAATAAGTAACGGTTTTCATATAAAATAAAAATAGTCGAATAGACGCGAAAAATTCATATAGGGAATACATAAGGAGGTTGCCATTCATGAGAAAGAACCCTGTGATCCCATTTGCAATTATCGCTGTACTGGGGATCGTAGCCATGATCATTGTTTCTTCTGCCGGTATCAACCAACGTGAAGCGATTCAAAGCGAGGAAGAAGGCGGAGGAGAACAGACGGAAGAAACTGCATCCGCTGATCCGGAAGAAATGTACCAGAACAAGTGTTCAAGCTGCCATGGCGGTGACTTGAGTGGAGGCGCAGGTCCGAATCTTCAGGAAGTCGGCTCCCGTTATTCAGCAGAAGAGATCCAGGACATTATCATCAATGGTAAAGGATCACAGATGCCTGCAGGTCTTTATACCGGTGAGCAGGCCACTCAGCTGGCAGAATGGCTCGCTGAGAAAAAATAAGAAGTACGTGAGAAGCTTTCTGCTGCTGTCAGAAAGCTTTTCTTTATGAGAGGAACGATTTTTTATGAATGTACATCAACTATCCGAACGGCTGGCAAAGGTAGCGGAATACCTGCCTGCTGGAGCAGTATTTGCTGATATAGGGTCTGATCATGCCTATCTGCCTTGTTATGTCTGTTTAAAGGATCCACAGGCACAAGCGATAGCCGGAGAGGTTAATCAAGGCCCTTATGACAGCGCCCTGAATGAAGTGAAAGCCCATGATCTTCAATCCAGGATCGATGTCAGATTGGGAGATGGTCTCGAAGTGATCCAGCCTGGAGAAGTTAAGCAGGTCACCATCGCCGGTATGGGAGGGCCGTTAATCCGGGATATTCTGGACAGAGGCAGGGATAAGTTAACCGCCGTTAACCGTATCGTCGCCCAGCCGAACATTGATGCACGCTCGATCCGTCAATGGTTTTACACGCATGGATACAGCCTGATTGACGAACAGATCATGGAAGAAGGCGGGCACATCTATGAAATCCTTGCAGCAGAAAAAGGGGACCCTGCCCTTGCTTATGAACCCGCCGACTTGGACAAAGAGCTTTGGCTCGGCCCTTACCTTATGAAGGAAAGGTCAGAAGCGTTTAGGAAGAAGTGGCACGAGGAAATGATCAAGAAGGAATATATCCTTGATCAAATGCAGAAGGCTTCCACTGTGGATGAAGTGAAAGTGGACACGCTTCAAAAGGAAATGAAATGGCTGCAGGAGGTTTTATCAAAATGAATAAAGTAACGGCCGGGGAAATCATAAAAACATTGGAAACATGGGCACCAAAAAGCTTTGCTTATGACTGGGACAACGTAGGGCTGCAGGTGGGCAGCCTGAACAAGCCGGTGCAGAATGTCATGGTAACGCTTGATGTTGTTGAAAGTGTAGTGGATGAGGCGGTTGAAAAAAAGGTGGATCTTATCATTGCCCATCATCCCCTGTTATTTGTGAAACTTCATCAAATCAATGTGGATACGCCAAAAGGACGGATAGTCCAGAAGCTTCTGAAACACGATATTACGGTGTATGCGGCGCATACGAACCTGGATGTTGCAGAAGGCGGAGTGAATGATGTGATGGCAGACCTTCTCGATGTTAAAAACCGCCGGCCTTTGATTCCGACAGAAACGGAAAAGCTTGTGAAACTGGCTGTTTTTGTCCCTGATTCCCACCTGGAAGCTGTAAGGGATGCGGTGAGCGAAGCAGGGGCAGGTTTTATTGGTGATTACAGCCACTGTACCTATCAGGTTTCCGGTGAAGGGACGTTCAAACCTCAAGAGGGTACAAACCCTTATCTTGGGGAGCAGGGCCGCTTGGAGCAGGTCCAGGAGAAACGTTTGGAAACCATCGTTCCACAGGATAAGCTGTCTAAAGTTCTTGAAGCGATGGAAAAAGCCCACCCGTATGAGGAAGTGGCTTATGATCTTTATCCTCTTCTCAATGAAGGCAGGACCCTCGGAATTGGAAGAGTGGGCCGGCTGGACGAGCCCATTTCCCTCCAGGATTTTGCTGACAAAGTGAAGGAGCGTTTCGACGTCCCTCATGTGCGTGTGGCAGGGAAAATGGGGAACACCGTTCAAACGGTCGCCGTTCTGGGTGGAAGTGGAGAAAAATATATTCATAAGGCTAAGAGAAGCGGAGCTGACGTATATGTGACCGGAGATATGACCTTCCATATGACTCAGGACGCTGTGGAGATGGGCTTAGATGTGATTGATCCCGGTCACCATGTGGAGAAAGTGGTCTGCGTAAAAGTACAGCAGTATCTGGAGGAACGCTGCAATAAAGATGGAGCCTTGAACATCCTGGTGTCCGAAGTGGATACAGAGCCCTTTATAATCCAGTAAAAAAGGATGAAAGCGGGAAGCTTTCATCCTTTTTATTATCGTTTCACTTTTTTGCGTGCTCTTACAGGAGGGAGGATTTTCTTCTGCTCGACCTTGGATTCACGAATCCAGGTAGCATCGTCCTCATGGTCAAACTGCTCAATGAACTTGATCACTTCTTTTGTGATCGGTGTTGGCGTGGAAGCACCGGCGGTAACGGCTACTTTATGAACACCTTCCAGCCATTCCAGCTGTATTTCGGTTACATCAGCAATCCGGTAGGCGGTGGTTCCGGCCTTTTCTTTGGATACCTGGGCAAGCCTGTTGGAGTTATTACTCATCGGGTCACCAACAACGAGCGTCAAATCGGCTTCACCCGCCTGTTCTGACACAGCTTCCTGGCGTACCTGTGTAGCCATGCAGATTTCCTGCTGTTTCTCAAGCTGAGGGAACTTTTCCTTGGCTTTTTCCATGACATCATAGACGTCCCATTGACTCATCGTCGTCTGGTTGGTAATCATAAGCTTATCATGATCCAGCTCCAGATTCTCGACATCCTCCTCTGTCTGTACAAGGTGGACCTTCCCGGGAGCGACGCCCATCGCCCCTTCCGGCTCAGGGTGTCCTTTTTTACCGACGTAGATGACTTCAAATCCTTCCGCAACTTTTTTGCGGATCAGGTTATGGGTGTTGGTAACATCCGGACATGTAGCATCAAGAACAGTCAGTCCTTTATCGCGGGCCCTTTCCTTCACCTGCGGGGAAACGCCGTGGGCCGTGAAAATAACCGTACCTTCATGAATACCTTCCAGCATATCGCTGCGGTTTTTACCATCGACAGTGATGATGCCTTCTTCTTTGAAGGCTTCGGTCACATGGGAGTTATGGACAATCATACCTAATATATAAATCGGGCGCGGCAGATTCTGGTCTTTTGAGGCATTTCTCGCAATGACCATGGCATCTACGACTCCGTAACAATAACCGCGAGGGGCGATTTTAATAACTTCCATTGATTAACGTCCTCCTCTTTATCCAATCGAACAACTTTTAAGATACCATCTTCATTATAAAGGGTAAAGCGTAAGTTGACAAAGAAAGCGGTGGTCAGACAACGTTATCGTGCAATTTAGGGCGCACTCTATTATAATAGGGAAGGAACATTTTACATTAAAGGAGAACGGACATGAGTAAGCATACTTTTGAACAATACGCAATTTCCTCTACAGTAAGCAGAATTGTAGAAGGTTTGGGCTTTAAACAGCCGACGCCGATCCAGCAGCAGGTGCTGCCGCCGGCATTAAGAGGGGAAAGTTTGATCGGACAATCCCACACTGGATCCGGTAAGACACATGCCTATCTGCTGGCTTTATTCAGCCGGATGGATGAGAATGCCGATGCCGTACAGTTTGTCATTACAGCACCAACACGTGAACTGGCCATCCAGATTCATGAAGAAGTGAAAAAAGCCGTGAAGCACGCAGGTAAACAAGAGATTTGGCGGTCCAAGCTGTTGATCGGTGGAACGGATAAACAGAAGATGGTGGAGAAACTGGCTTCCAATCCGCCGCACATTGTCGTAGGAACACCGGGCCGTATACTCGATATGGTCAAAGAGGAAGCGGTAGACCTTTATCAAGCCAAATCGTTCGTTCTGGACGAAGCGGATTTAATGCTGGACCTCGGATTTATCGAAGAAGTGGATCAGATTCTTGTTCGCATGGCCGAAGACGTGCAAATGCTTGTTTTCTCTGCAACCATTCCTGAACGGCTGCAGCCATTCCTGAAGAAGTACTTGACCAATCCGGTCCATATTCAAATCGAGGATGATAAGCCATCTCCGGAAACGATGGAGCACCGGTTGATTCCTCTCCGGCATAAACAGCCTGGAGAAGTGATCATGGATATCACGAAGGCGATTCAACCTTATCTGGCCATTATTTTCACGAATGGCAAAGGTCTTGCAGACGAATTGGCGGAGGATTTGATGAGTCGTGGTTTGGAAACAGGCATCCTTCACGGAGGCTTGTCCCCGCGAGAGCGTAAAAGAGTCCTGAAAGAAATCCAAAACCTCCGTTATCAATACATCGTAGCGACCGACCTTGCTGCGCGTGGGATTGATATCCAGGGTGTGAGCCACGTCATCAACGCCCAGATGCCGAAGGAAGAGGAATTCTATATACACCGTGTCGGACGTACAGCAAGGGCCGGGCTGGAAGGTACAGCAATCAACCTCTATCAGGAAACCGATCTTCCATTGATCCAGAAGCTTGAGAAGAAGGGGTTGTCTTTCCAATTCTATGAAGTGAAACAAGGGGAATGGAAAGAAGTGAATGCCTATAATGAGCGGCAGATCCGTGAAAAGAAAGAAACGGATCTGGATAAACAGGCGAAACAGCTCGTCCGCCGTCCGAAAAAGGTGAAGCCGGGCTATAAGAAAAAGATGAAAAAGCAGGCGGAACAAAATAAACGCAGATTGAAGCAGAACCGCTTTAAAAAGAAATAAGAAAGGGTCGAGATCGTCATGGTTAAAATTGGTTCACACGTATCAATGAAAGGGAAGAAAATGCTTCTTGGCGCAAGTGAAGAGGCAGCTTCCTACGGATCCGGCACATTTATGATATATACAGGCGCCCCTCAAAATACGCGCCGCCGTCCAATTGAAGAATTGAATATCGAGGCAGGTCAGGAGCATATGAAGGCCAATGGTATTCAGGATATTGTCGTGCATGCTCCCTATATCATAAATGTAGGTAACACGACCAAGCCGGAAACCTTTCAACTGGGTGTTGATTTCCTGCGCAGCGAAATAGAGCGCACAGAAGCGCTTGGAGCAGGACAAATCGTTCTTCACCCGGGGTCCCACGTGGGGCAGGGAGTGGAAAAGGGTCTTCCGAAAATTATTGAAGGGCTGAATGAAGTCCTTCATAAAGATCAAAATGTCCAGATTGCCCTGGAAACGATGGCCGGCAAAGGTTCCGAAATTGGAAGAAGTTTTGATGAGCTTGCGCAGATTATTGATGGTGTCACATTGAACGAAAAGCTTTCCGTCTGTATGGATACGTGCCACATTCATGACGCAGGCTACAATGTAGTGGAGGATTTTGATGGTGTGCTGAACGAGTTTGATAAAATTGTCGGACTGGACCGCCTGAAAGTCATTCACGTCAATGATAGTAAGAACATTCAGGGAGCAGCCAAGGACCGCCATGAAAATATCGGCTTCGGTCATATCGGCTTCGATGCCCTTCATCAGGTGATTCATCACCCGCAGTTGAAGGATCTTCCAAAAATTTTGGAAACCCCGTACGTGGGGGAAGATAAGAAGAACAAAAAGCCTCCGTATCGATTTGAAATCGATATGGTTAAGCAAGGGACGTTTGATCCGGACCTTAAAGAAAAGATTCTAAAACAGTCATAAGAAAAAGGCGGGGGTGCTGAACCTTCCGCCTTTTTTTATTTCAGCCAGTCCTCGACCCCGTACTCCTCTGCCAGTTTATGAAGCAGTTTATTTACAGAGCGGGCTGTGTCTGCGGAGGTCAGCCCGGCCAGTTTCTTCAACATTTTCTTCCGGCCATTCTTTTCAAAAGGGTTTTCCTTATTTTTTTTCAACGCTTGAACAATAGCCTGTGCCTCTCCCTCGGTAATCGGTATCCGATACTTTGTGCTGTATTGAAGCAGTTCTTTGACGGTTAACTGCTTCAATTTCTGGGTAATGAACTGTTGGGCCATCTTCTTCATCATGTCATCACCTTTTTCCACTGTTTCATACACCTTATGAATTGTGGGAATGATGTGTGTTTTACAAATCATTCACGTGTGAGTAGATAAATTGAAATCAAACACCCATTCGGTTAAGATGGCGCAATGGGTTTCATGGGCTCTTATGGTAAAGGAAGAGTCACGGGAAGGAGTGAACAGAATGAGGGATCAAAAACCAATCATTCGAACGGTCTTTGCTATGCTGTTAATGAGTCTTGTCTTTATAACTTATCATCAATGGCATCAAAACGAACAGCAGGCATTGGCAGATGAAAATAAAACGTTGGAGCAGAACAAGGAAAAGCTTGAGGGAGACAAGGAAAAGCTGTCTTCTGTCAACGACTATTTGAAGGAGCAGTCTTCAGAGAATAAACAAAAAAATGGATATCTGACATGGCCGGGGATCGAAGACCAGGCTGATATTCTGGTACAGGAAAGTGAGGGAGCCTTCAAGAAGGCATGGGCCATGTATTTAGTGAAGGAGTCCAAACGCTATGATTTGGATCCATACCTCGTTTATGAGTTGTTGAAGGTGGAAACGGGCGGGACATTTGACCCTGAGCTTGTAGGACCTGAAACAAAGTATGGACGCGCCTACGGCATGTCCCAGTTCATGAAGAATACAGCGCCGTGGATTGCGGACATGGCTGGTCTTCCCTATGAAGAGGAGCTGCTGTTTGATCCTTACTATTCCATGCAGTTATCTCTGGTTTATCTGGATTATTTAAACAGCCGTTATCAAAACTGGGACGAGGCATTAACCGCTTATCACAGGGGAATGTCCGGTCTTGAACAGTATAAAAGTGAACATGGACATGCGGAGAGCTGGTATGCCGTAGAGATTCAGGAAAACGCTGAAGCTCATACGACACTGGCTTCAGCTGAATAATGGTAAAACCGGATGAACTCATCCGGTTTTTTTTCTGCCATCAAATCCCTTCGTTAAATACAAGAGAAACGTCACATAATATAGGTGATTCTCCATACAGAAAGTGAGGGAATTCGCATGTACGATCCAAAAGAAACTGTTGAGAATCAAACAGAAAATGCTCCCCATCACGGGGACGCACGGGAACAGGTCCATGAAGATGAGCCGACAACGGAGCAGGTGCTGGATGAAGCGTTTGATGAAATCCAGGACAGCGATTTAAGAAAAGAATCCGGGTATGACAAGGTGGAATCCGTGGATGACCATGGCCGCGGTCCTTATCAGCCTGTTTATGGCGACAGTTATGAAGAGGAATTTGCCCAGGAGGCTGCTGTCGGTCCCATTGATGAACCAATGAATAATGGTGAGCAGGAAACGACGATGGAGGATGATGTGAAAGTAGGAATGGGCTGGCTAGGATTATCGGCCGCTATTCTTTCCTTCTTTTTTGCTCCACTGATTCTCGGTGCCGCCGGGATTATTCTTGGGATTGTCGGGAAGAGAAGGGGAGCCGATACTCTTGGAAACACGGCGATCATTATCAGTGTCGTTTCCATCGCCTTTTCTCTTTTCTTCGCTCCGTTTATCAATTTCCTGTAAAAAAAGGGGTGGACCATTATGGTCCACCCTTTTTATCTTAGGATTGCTGCTGTTCAAGCTTTTTCTGGCGCTCTTTCTCATAATGCTCTTCAGCAAGTTTATCTACTTCTTTTTTAAGCTCTTCGACCATGATGTCCTCAGGCACTTTCCGGATGATTTCTCCGTGACGGAAGAGAAGGCCTTCCCCGCGGGCACCGGCAATACCGATATCAGCTTCACGGGCCTCGCCTGGTCCATTGACTGCGCACCCAAGAACAGCTACTTTAATAGGAGCCTTGATGCTCTGGATGTATTCCTCGACCTCGTTGGCGATGGAAATCAAGTCGATTTCAATACGACCGCATGTCGGGCAGGAAATCAGCGTAGCAGCGTTGGACGCAAGTCCGAAAGTCTTCAGAAGTTCCTTCGCTACTTTTACTTCCTCTACAGGATCAGCACTTAAACTGATTCGGACGGTGCTTCCGATTCCTTTACTCAGAATGGCACCAAGACCGGCCGCACTTTTTACTGTACCTGCAAAAAGCGTCCCGGATTCTGTAATACCAAGGTGAATCGGGTAATTGAAAGCGGCCGCTGCTTTTTCATAGGCTTCAATCGCCAGTTTGACATCTGAAGCTTTCAAGGAAACGATGATGTCGTGGAAGTCGAGATCTTCAAGAATTTTAATGTGGTGAAGGGCACTCTCAACCATTCCATCAGCCGTTGGATAACCGTATTTTTCAAGGATGTGACGCTCAAGGGAACCGGCGTTGACTCCAATACGGATAGGGATGCCTTTTGCTTTTGCTGCTTTTACGACAGCTTCAACTTTTTCGCGCTTCCCAATGTTCCCCGGGTTGATCCGGATTTTATCCGCCCCGCCTTCGATCGCTTTCAATGCTTTCTTATAATCGAAGTGAATATCGACAACAAGCGGGATATTGATGCGTTTTTTGATTTCAGGGATGGCGTCAGCAGCACGATCGTCAGGGCAGGCCACACGGACGACCTGGCATCCGGCTTCCTCCAGACGTTTGATCTCAGCTACAGTAGCCTCCACATCATGGGTCTTCGTCGTGGTCATGGACTGAATGACAACTTCATCAGAACCACCTATAGTAAGGTCCCCGACTTTCACGGGACGTGTATCTTTTCTGTGCGTAATTGGCATGAATATCGCTCCTTTAAATTAAAAAAAGGGTTGCAGGATGTTTTTCCAATCTTCATTATAAGGCTAATGGCCGGAAATGAGAAGTAAGGACTCTTAAAAGCCCTGGATTTCACGTAAAGTTTGTGTAAACAGATTGGATTTCCTCGACGTGAAAAGTATATCACGAGAGGAAACGGAAGAAAATTGTTATCATTTGAAACATAGCACCACAGTTGTTCGTATGTATAGTAATAGAAGAGAGGGTGAGCGGTTATGCTTCAAACAGACTGGATAGCACTCCTGATTACATTTTTAGGAACAATGTTCCTGATTGGTGAGCTGCTTGTTAACATGCGTGGGGTTTTCGCTGTGCTGGGGCTTGGATTTATTACCGTGTTTTTTTCCAGTTACCTGGCTGTCGATATGTTCATTATTATGATGTTTGTGTACTTTCTAGGTCTTACACTTATGATTATTGATGGAAAGCTGATTAATGATGGAACACTTGCCACTATAGGTGCAGCAGCGATGATTACAGCTGTTGGTTTCAGTGCGCCTAACTGGACTGCGGGATTATACAGTGTCATTGGTGTTATTGCCGGAGGCTTTTCTGCCCTCATTTTCCTCAAGGTTTTTAAGCGCAGAAACATGTGGAACAAAATGGCGTTGAATGATCAGATGACCTCGGAGATGGGCTATAATTCCATGAATGAATCCTATCAGAAGCTTTTAGGGAAAACGGGGTCTGCGCAGACAGATATGCGTCCTTCCGGTACGATAGAGGTAGATGGAGAGGATTACAGCGCTGTCTCGAACGGCCAGTGGATTTACAAAGGAGAGCCGGTAACGGTCGCTTCTGTCGACGGGACTAAAATCATGGTCAAAAAGGTTCAGAATTAACTATTGTTCACATATTCTTCATCGTTTCTTAACACTTCATTGTCATAATTTATTTGGATGATTATTCAAATGACAATGGAGTGTTTTCTAATGAACGTTAAAAGAAAGACCGGCTTATTAAAATTTACACGGGGCGGATGGCCTCTTCAGGTAAGACTGACGCTCCTGATTATTTTACTTGTCCTTCTCTCTGTATTTGCAACAGGTTTTTTTTCCTATACGAAAGCAGAGGAAAACCAGCTGGCTCTTGTGCAGGACCGGTTGGAACGAGAGCTGCTCGTGGTTCAGGATGTAGCGCAGCAATTGATGTATGCCTTCGTAGGGGATCAGAAGGAATTCGATCAGCGTTTTCAAGGCTATGCAGATGCACAGAAAGCTCAGATGCAGCAGGATGGTCTGACAGCGGATGCATACCTGTTCACTGAACAAGCTGTGTATTCCTATCCAGACTTGACTCCTGTTCCTTCTTTTACCGAAGAGGAAGTAGAGGAGGTTTTAAGTAAGGAAAATGGCACAGAACAGTGGACGACAAATGAAGAATCGTTTGTGTATTCGTTTGCTCCTGTCCAGGAGCTGCAGGGGATCTATGTTCTTGGTGTGGCGGAAGAGGATATTATGAAAGAAGTCGATCAAATGGCCTGGTATACGTTTTTGATTGGAGCTGGGACAGCGGTTGTAGCTGGAGTCATGGTTTCCTATATCATTCGAAAGACTGTCCGCCCCCTCAAACAGCTGGAGGAAATGATGGGGAAGATTGGCAGCGGTGTGATCGGGGAGGCATCGGCTGTAAAAACGAGTCTGCCGGAGGTCCGGTCATTAAAAAGGAGTTATGAAAAGTCCATTACCACTATTGTGGATATTCTGTCTACGGTAAAAGCAGCCGTCCAAAACCTTGATCAAGGGGGAAGCCGCATGGATGAATCAGCGCGGGTTCTTGATCAATCCCAGCGGGCGTTAAAGGAAGAGCTTCTTAAAGTAGATAGAACTGCTGCTGAAACAGAAGGATTTATGGAGGATCAGCAGGAAGTCTTTCGTGAACTTTCTCAAGTTTTCTCCCACTTGAAATCAGCCATGGATCACATGATGGAGAGACAGGGACAAATGAACCAGTCGGCTGCTTCCGGTAATGATGGGGTGGAGCGCGTGGAAAGTTCCTATATAAGTATAAGAAGAGAACTGACAGAAATGTCATCAAGAGTAGAATCCTTTCAGAGTTATATGCATTCGGTACAGGATTCAGGAGCTAAAATCCAGGAGCTGGCTGAACAGACGAGGATGCTTGCTTTAAATGCTTCCATTGAGGCAGCGAGAGCCGGAGATCATGGCCGGGGATTTGCTGTTGTAGCCAGGGAAGTGGGTAAGCTGGCCGATCTTTCCCGGAACACGGCCTTGAACATCGATCAGCGAATGGCGGATCTGATCGAGCTTGGATCTGACTTTTCCAGACAGTTTCGACGTCTTTCTGTTGAAATGAATGATCAGCAGAAGCAAATGGATATTTCAAAAGCAGCTTTTCGAGATCTTTCCTCTGGAATGGAAACGTTCAACGTACAATTAGAATCCGCATACCTTCATTTGGTGGATGGAGAAGAAGTGATGCCCCGGATGCAGAAGGTCATAAAAGGGATGGACCGCCTGACAAGGGACCAGTCCTTGTCCATTGACCATTTAACCCAGGCATCAGACTGGCAGGAGGAAAATGTGAGAATGACGGAGGAATTCATAAGAGAATTGGTCGTATTGACCCAGGAACTGTCCGACATGATTACAACTAAACAGTTGGTTTATGAAGGTGGGGAGAATGTTTCTGAGCCTCATGCTTCTTAAACATCGAGCGTTTGAAAATACCTGTACATAAAGAAGGCTTCCTTGTAAAAGGGGGTCTTTTTGTTATGGAACAGACAGAGATGCATGAGAGCTAAGGAAATCACCATCCCAGGTTAGTTTGTGTGAGAAAAAACGGCAATGTAAATTTAATGTTAAGTTTTCTATTACATCTTTACAAAAGAATCATAGTTCGTTAATAATGGATGAGGTGTTTTAAAGAGAGACATACAGAAATTTTGGATGAGGAAAGGGTGGAAAACATGGAAATCGATGTGCAGCAGATGATATTCGAATTCATCGGCGGGCTAGGTATTTTCCTGTTTGGAATTAAATTTATGGGGGACGGCCTCCAAAAAGTAGCCGGAGACCGTTTGAGGGAACTTTTAGACCGTTTTACCAGCAATCCGTTAATGGGTGTCATTGCCGGTGCCGTAGTGACGATTCTCGTTCAAAGTAGTTCTACAACAACCGTTTTGACTGTCGGATTGGTTAACGCTGGATTTATGACCTTTAGACAAGCTATCGGTGTTATAATGGGTGCCAATATTGGGACGACATTTACTGCATTCATTATTGGTATTGATATTAAAGAGTATGGACTGCCGATCCTGGCTCTAGGTGCCCTGTTGATTTTCTTCTTTAAGAATAAGAAAGTATCCAATATCGGCCAGACCGTTTTTGGACTCGGTGCTTTATTCTTTGGTCTTGAATTAATGAGCGGAGGAATGAAGCCGCTGCGTTCCCTTGAAGCATTCAGGGAACTGACACTCAGTATGAGTGAGAACCCGGTACTTGGTGTCGTGATCGGTACACTGTTCACAGTAATCGTACAGAGTTCCAGTGCCACGATCGGTATTCTGCAAGGACTGTTTGGAGAAGGCCTTGTAGATATACAGGCATCTCTGCCGGTACTTTTCGGAGATAACATTGGAACAACCATCACAGCTGTCATTGCAGCGGTTGGAGCAAGTGTAGGGGCCAAGCGTGCGGCTTTTGTACACGTGATTTTCAACGTGCTCGGTGCTACCGTTTTCCTCATTCTATTGAAGCCTTTTACCTTATACGTCGAGTGGCTCCAGAACTATATGGACCTTGGACCGGAGATGACCATCGCTTTCGCGCATGGGTCGTTTAACATTGCCAACACGGTGGTCCAGTTCCCGTTCATCGCTGTTCTGGCGTGGATCGTTGTTAAACTCGTACCAGGGAATGATTCCCTGATTGAATTCAAGCCTCAGCATCTGGACCCAATCTTTATCGAGCAGTCTCCTTCTCTTGCGCTTGATCAGGCGAAGGAAGAAGTGATCCGCATGGGCGAATATGCCTATAAAGGATTGGAAGAAACGAGTCTGTATTTAAACAATAAACAGCAGAAGCATTCAGAAATTGCGATGCAGATTGAAGATGCATTGAACAACCTCGATCGGAAAATCACCGATTACCTGGTTGATCTTTCTCAAGCATCGCTTACGGACGAAGAAAGCCGGAAACACTCAGCTCTTATGGATTCTGTCCGTGATCTGGAACGGATCGGGGATCACTTTGAGAATATCATCGAGCTCATCGATTATAAGAATTCCAACAAAGTAAATCTTACTGCTCAAGCTGTCGACGACTTAAATACAATGTTCGATCTGACATTGATGACAGTGAAGCAGGCAACAAAATCCCTTGAAAACATGAGCCGTGAGGAAGCACTCGCTGTTGTCCAGAAGGAAAATGAACTGGACCGGATGGAACGAAGCTATCGCAAGAAACACATCATCCGTCTGAATGAAGGAGTATGTACAGGACAGGCCGGTATCGTCTTTGTAGATATGATCAGTAATCTCGAACGGATCGGAGATCACGCTGTGAATATCGCAGAAGAAGTACTGGGAGAAAAAGATAGTCTGTAATGAACGAGGTGAAAGCTTACCAAAGCTTTCACCTTTTTTTATAAAAATCCTTGCCGAGTCGTTCATTGCATGGTATATTATTTTTGTCGCTGAAAACGGAACGGGAAAATATGTTGACACAGTGATACATAAATGGTATATTAATTAAGTCGCTTACAGAGCGAATATGGCGGTGTAGCTCAGCTGGCTAGAGCGTACGGTTCATACCCGTGAGGTCGTGGGTTCGATTCCCTCCACCGCCACCATACATATGATCTTATCTATAAACATGGCGGTTGTGGCGAAGTGGTTAACGCACCGGATTGTGGTTCCGGCATTCGTGGGTTCGATTCCCATCAGCCGCCCCATGTGGACCCTTAGCTCAGCTGGTTAGAGCTATCGGCTCATAACCGATCGGTCGCAGGTTCGAGTCCTGCAGGGTCCACCATATAGATTCCGGAGGAGTACCCAAGTTTGGCTGAAGGGAGCGGTCTTGAAAACCGCCAGGGGGTTTACGCCCCGCGGGGGTTCGAATCCCTCCTCCTCCGCCATCTTTTCTTTTTTTATAAAGGGATATCTAAAACAGCATAGTTTTATGGCTCGGTAGCTCAGTCGGTAGAGCAACGGACTGAAAATCCGTGTGTCGGCGGTTCGATTCCGTCCCGAGCCACCATTGATTGAATGAACAAGCGGTATGCTTGTTTTTTTTATGTTTAAGACCGATACATAAGGGAATTTATAATACCGGAAGATATTCCATTTCACTGCCTTGCAAATCAGTTGCAACAGGCAGGTCTGTTTGATAATGTAAAACGAGAGGCAGAGGCTTCTTATTTTACATACTATTTTAAAGGAGGAGTTACATTATGGCTAAATTTGAACTACCAGAACTACCTTACGCATACGATGCATTGGAACCAACGATCGATAAGGAAACAATGAACATTCACCATACGAAGCACCACAACGGATATGTTACCAAGCTGAACAACGCTCTTGAAGGACATGCTGATCTTCAGGACAAATCATTGGAAGAGCTTCTTTCCAACAACCTTTCAGCTGTACCGGAAGATATCCGCACTGCTGTGCGCCGTAATGGCGGTGGTCATGCCAACCACAGTCTTTTCTGGACGATCATGTCTCCAAACGGCGGCGGTGAGCCGGCGGGTGATCTAGCTACTCAGATCAACGACACATTCGGAAGCTTTGATCAATTCAAAGAAAAATTCGAAACGACAGCAACCGGCCGTTTCGGTTCAGGCTGGGCATGGCTTGTAGTCAATAATGGCAGCCTGGAAGTGATTGATACACTAAACCAGGATTCTCCGATCATGGAAGGTAAAACACCTATCCTTGGCCTGGACGTATGGGAGCATGCGTACTACTTGAACTACCAGAACCGCCGTCCGGATTATGTTTCTGCATTCTGGAATGTTGTAAACTGGGATGAAGTAGCGAAGCGCTTCGATGCAGCTAAATAATCGTATGAAGAATAGGTGAGAGAGGGACGGATATTTCCGTCCCTCTCTTTTTGTATATCTCCATATGTTCTGAAAACACTAAAGGAGAACATAAAGGAGACATGCATATGATGAGTAAGCTGCGCACATGGCTGAGCCGCGAAAACGTTTCTAGAGATTTATTATTGTTACTTCTCATTGGAGGCTTGTACTCCCTCGGAATATTCTTATCCAGTACCTTTGTGAACATATACTTATGGAAGCAGTCCAACAGCTACACGGATATCGCTCTTTATAACCTCAGCATATACATTTTTCAGCCGCTTACCTTTATCGTTGCGGGACGGTGGGCGAAAAAGATGGACCGTGTCATTGTGCTGCGAACAGGAGTAACAGTCCTTTCGTTATTTTTCCTGACTGTGCTGGTGGTGGGGGAACGGGCGGCTTCCTTCAACTTGATGCTCGGTGCCCTGCTCGGAATCGGTTACGGTTTTTACTGGCTTGCTTATAACGTTCTGACTTTTGAAATTACAGAGCCGGATACACGAGATTTTTTTAACGGCTTTCTCGGTGTCCTGCAGTCGCTTGGCGGTATGACAGGACCCCTTTTGGCCGGCTTTATTATTTCACGCCTCAATAACTTTACCGGGTATACAGTGATTTTCAGTGCTTCGTTTGCCTTATTTATTGTAGCCGTGCTGGTGAGTTTTGGATTATCAAGAAGAAGAGCACGGGGGAATTTTTCTTTCCGGCGGATTGTAACCGAGCGGAAGCATAATGTGGACTGGAAACGTATTTTAAATGCTCATGTAGCCCAGGGATTCAGAGAGGGGACTTTTTTGTTTGCTGTATCCATTTGGATTTTCCTGCTGACAAAAAATGAACTGTCTCTCGGAGTTTTTAATTTGGTTTACTCCGGTTTTTCATTTATGTTTTATTTTCTTGTGAGCAGATGGGTGAAACCGAAGCGGAGGAAAACATCGATCTTTATTTCAGGCCTCTGCTTATATGTCAGTGTCATCATCCTTCTATTCAGCAGCACGATGCCGCTGCTTTTATTGTACGCCGCTGTTGCCGGAGTCTTTTTTCCTTTGTTGTACGTGCCCTACGTGTCTCTCACCTATGATGTCATCGGGAGATCGTGGAATGCGGCTGAGATGCGGATCGAATATATCGTAGTTCGGGAAATTTTTTTGAATATGGGGAGAGTTCTATCCATCCTCGTTTTTTTAGGGGCCATTACATTTATTCCTCCGGAAACGGGGATTCCTTACATTCTGCTTCTTGTCGGCGGAGGACACTTCCTGATTTACTTTTTCATTCGAGGTATTGATTCGAAACCTCCCCGAGTGACACATAATTGAAACCAAACACCCATGAGCTTCTTCTATTCTCAGGACCTGAAGAAATGGTATAATAGCAGAAGGATTTTGAAAGAAGGAGAGGAGTTCATGGGGAAAAACAAACGACATAAAGATAATACACACCTTCCCTTTCGGTTGAACGTGGTGTTTTTTATTGTGTTCGTCTTATTTGCCGGAATCATTCTGCAGCTTGGAGTTGTTCAAATATTGAATGGCGAAGAAGCACAGGATGAAATTGACCGCACTGAAAATACAACAACGACCATTTCTGTGCCGCGGGGTGAAATGTATGATCGTAATGGTCAGGTGATTGTTGATAATGAACCGTTATACTCGATTACGTATACACCACCCAAAGGGGTGCAGGGCGGAGATAAGCTGGAACTTGCTCAGACATTGTCCTCTTATATTGACATGGACTATGAAAGTCTGACAGATCGTGACCTGAAGGAATATTTCTACCTGCAGAATGAGCAGGAGGTCCGTGATCGTGTAGAGGATCAAGTGACAGAAGATATGGATAACGGCGATGTATATCAGCTGCAGCTGGACAGCATTACAGAAGAAGAGATCTCCGGCTACGATAATCAGACGAAAGAAGTCATCGCTGTGAAAAAGGAGCTTGATCAGGCGTATTCCCTGGCGCCGCATGTAATTAAGAATTCAGACATTACAGAAGCGGAATATTCCGCGGTGGCAGAAAACCTGGCGAAGCTTCCAGGCGTGAATGTAACTTCAGACTGGGAACGTACTTATCCGTATGAGTCCACGTTTCGCAGTTACCTCGGAAGTATCACATCAAGTGAGCAGGGTCTCCCTAAGGATGATCTTGATTATTACATGTCTCTGGATTACAGCCGCAATGACCGTGTTGGTACAAGCGGACTTGAACAGGAATATGAGGATGTTCTCCGGGGGACGAAGGAAAAGGTCCAGTATGAAACGGACAGCAACAACACCGTCATCAATTCCAAAGTCATCCGTGAAGGACAGGCAGGAAAAGACCTGCAATTGACCATTGATATGGAGCTTCAGGAAGAAGTGAATAAAATCGTCCAGGAAGAGCTTCAATCAGCCATCGTCAATGCGCCTTCTCTAAACCGTCATCTGGAGAATGCCATTGCTGTCGTTTCCAATCCGCAGACAGGAGAAATTCTGGCGATCAGCGGACAGACCTACAACCGCAGTCCGGAAGAAGGAGAGGACCGCTTCACAGACACTTCCCATCAGGCGTTATACAATGCCTATATGCCGGGGTCAACGGTTAAGGGGGCAACAGTTCTGACAGGTCTTCATGAAGGTGTCGTTACACCGAATACATGGATCAATGACAAACCTATTACAATAGCCGGCAGCCAAAAAGCATCATACACGTCGGGGATCGGATCTGTTAACGATATAGCTGCCCTGCAGCAATCCTCCAACGTCTACATGTTTTTCCTGGCTATGTATCTTGGTGGAGAAACAAGCAATCAATATAATATGAATGCTTTGAAACTGGAAGATGAAACGTTAGACAAGTTCGTTTACAATTTCAACCAGTTCGGGCTGGGCGTCACCACTGGAATTGACTTTCCGTATGAGGCAACTGGAGTCAATGGTACACTTCAAAACCCTGGGGAAATCCTTGACTTTTCCATCGGGCAGTTCAATACGTATACAGCGATGCAGTTGAATCAATACGTCTCGACAATTGCAAATGGCGGCGACCGTATACGTCCGAGTCTCGTCAACAGTGTCCACGAACCATCCAGCAGCGAGGGACTCGGTCCGGTTTATAAAGATTATACGCCGGAGGTGCTGAACCAGCTTGATATGGATTCGTCCTATATTGAGCGTGTACAGGAAGGCTTCAGGCAGGTGGCCCAGACGAGCGAAGGAACGGCGAGTTCCATATTCTCGAAGCAGCCCTATGCCCAGTATGATATGGCTGTGAAGACAGGTACGGCACAGGCGTCTAAAACAGTTTTCAGTGAAGATGGAGAGAGAACCACCTACGATGAGCTTCTGAACAAAACTTTGGTCGGCTATGCTCCATCGGATAATCCGGAAATTGCCTTTTCCATCATTTCTCCTTACCTGGGAGAAGGGGCAACAAGTACGTTCAACATCAGCAATAACATTGGTGCCCGGATTGGTGAGGCGTACTTCGAGCTGAAAGAAGCACGGGAAAATGGTACCGCTGACGAAGGACCGGATGAACAAGAGAATAACAACGGAGAAGATGCAGAAACTGAGGAGTGATACACAACGTATCACTCCTTTTTTTATACGAAGACGGAGAAATATAGCGTAAAAATAAGTCATTTCCCAATCTTTTTCGCTAAAAAACCTCAATTTACAAAACCTTTACGTTTCATTCATATGTTATTAAAACTCCGTCGTTAGTATATAAAATGTGAGTTGGCCAAGCGGCCGGCAGCATTAAATATTTATAAATAATAGGGGGAGAAAGAAATGAAAAACTTCAAGAGTTTAGCATTAATGCTTGCATTCATCCTTGTAGTAGGAGTGCTTGCAGCATGTGGTGGTTCCGAGGAAGGCAACACAGAAGAACAGGACAGCACAAGCGGTGAAGGTTCTGGAGAAGAAAGCTCCGAAGAAGTATCCGGCCCAATCGACATTGATGGTTCTTCTACTGTGTTCCCGATCATGGAAAACTTAACTTATTCCTATCAGCAGGAACAACCGGAAGTTGACGCAACATTGAACTCTTCTGGTTCCGGCGGTGGATTCAAAAAATCTACAGTTGGTGAAATTGATCTAAGTAACGCTTCCCGTGAGATCAAGGAAGAAGAAAAATCAATCGCTGAAGAAAATGATATTACTCTTGAGCCTCTAGAGCTGGCTTACGATGGTCTTTCTGTAGTAGTGAGTGCTGAAAATGATTTCGCTGAAGAGCTTACAATCGATCAGCTTAAGCAGATTTTCCTCGACTCTTCTGACGCTCAAATGTGGTCTGACATTAACCCTGACTGGCCTGAGGAACAAATTAAAATCTTCAGCCCTGGTCATGATTCCGGTACATTCGACTACTTCAACGAAGTTGTTCTTGAAGAAGAGCCGATGAAAGAAGGCGAAAACACAACTCTTTCTGAGGATGACAACGTTCTTGTACGTGGAATTAAAGACAATCCAAACGCGATCGGATTCTTTGGATATGCCTACTACGCTGAAAACCAGGACAGCCTGAAAGCTCTTGCCATTTCTGAAGGTGAAGGCGAAGCTGTTGAACCGAATCCGGAAACGATCCAGGATGGTTCATACACGCCACTTTCCCGCCCGCTATTCACATATGTAAACGTGAATGCTTATAAAGAAAAAGCGCAGGTTCGTGACTTTGTAGAGTACACGTTGAACAATGCTGGTAAAGCAGCTGAAGAAGTTGGTTATGTAGCTCTTCCAGACGAGAAATATCAAGAACAGCTTGATACAGTTCAAGGCTGGGCAGAGTAAGTTACTTTAAAACCTAACAAGGAGGGTGAGGCTGATTCCAGTCTCACCCTGCCTTATGGATGAGAGGAGTTTAATGATGGACAAAGGTTTGCAATCAGAGGGGAATATGATTGACGTCCAGCAGATGATTGAGAACAATAAGAAAAAGAAAACGGTCGGTGAAAGAATAGAGAAAATCATCCCGTTTTTCCTGTTACTTTGTGCAGCAGTAAGTGTTCTCACGACACTGGGTATTTTATTTACTTTATTAAGAGAATCGATCGGATTTTTCTCCGATGTTTCAATTGTTAATTTCTATACAGGATCAAACTGGTCTCCGTGGTCCGGCGAATATGGGGTTGCTCCGTTAATCGGTGGTACACTGCTTGTTACGCTGATTGCAACACTTGTTGCAGTTCCACTTGGACTAATGGCAGCCATTTTCTTGAGTGAGTATGCGAATGATAAAGTTAGAAGGGTCATCAAGCCTATCCTGGAAGTACTGGCTGGTATTCCTACAGTCGTCTACGGATATTTTGCTTTGACGTTCATCACTCCAATGTTTCAATCTATTATTCCTGATCTTGGAATTTTCAACGCCTTAAGCGCAGGGGTTGTCGTAGGAATTATGATTATTCCTATGGTTGCATCCCTTTCTGAAGATGCCATGAACTCTGTACCGAATGCTCTACGTGAAGGTGCGTATGGTCTGGGAGCTACGAAATTGGAAGTTGTAGTAAAGGTTGTTCTGCCAGCCGCTCTTTCCGGAATCGTTGCCTCTATTGTACTTGCTATTTCCCGTGCAATTGGGGAAACGATGATTGTAACGATTGCGGCCGGCGCTACACCGAATCTTACTTTCAACCCGACAGAGTCCATCCAGACGATGACTGCCTTTATTGTACAGGCTGCAACAGGGGATACGACATTCGGATCCACGATTTATTACAGCCTTTATGCAGTAGGTATGACCTTGTTTGTATTCACCTTGGTCATGAACCTGATTGCCCAGTACATTTCGCGTAAGTTCAGGGAGGAATATTAATGCTTGGACAGAATGAACAAAATATGAAGAAGCGCATGGAAGGCAGAGTAACCGCAAATAAAATCTCCATGGTTTTATTTGGACTTGCTACAGCTGTCGGCCTGATCGTTCTAGTTTTACTATTTTACCGTGTGTTGACTCAAGGGGTTGGATACCTCAGCTTGGATTATCTTTTAAACTTTCCTGCTCCGTACCCGGAAGAGGCAGGGATATATGCCGGCTTGATCGGGTCGATTTTCTTAATGATCATCGTTGCCGTGTTTGCCATCATTATTGGTGTAGCAACAGCCATTTATCTTGAAGAATACGCACCCCAAAATCGCTTTACAGACTTTATTCGTGTGAATATCCAAAACCTTGCCGGCGTTCCGTCGATTGTGTTTGGACTTCTGGGATTAACTTTCTTTGTCTATATGTTCAGCTTTGGGTACACCCTTCTTGCGGGTGGTTTAACCATGGCACTTCTTATTCTTCCTGTTATCGTTGTGGCAGCGCAGGAAGCTGTCCGGTCTGTACCGTCTGAAATCAAGGAAGCTTCCTATGGAATGGGAGCCTCCAAGTGGCAGACGATTGCCCGCGTGATACTTCCAGCGGCAATACCAGGAATATTGACAGGTGCCATCATTGCGTTGTCACGGGCCATTGGGGAAACAGCTCCGTTGATTATTGTCGGAGCAGCTACAGCTATTTATACACTGCCGGATTCACTGCTTGCGAAGTATACAGTGATGCCGATTCAAATTTATAACTGGACGGGCAGACCACAGGAAGAGTGGCAGTATGTAGCCGGTGCGGGGATCATTATTCTACTGGCTGTCCTGCTTTTGATGAACTCAATCGCTGTCTTGATCCGGAACAAATATCAGAGACGCTTTTAATTAGGATGAGGAGGGTTTCATTATGAGTAAAGTAATGGAAGAGAAAACAAACGTGAGAAACGAACAAACAAAAAAACCTGAAGTGAAATCAGAGGTAAAAAAAGAGAAAACCAACAGCATCATCGAAGTGAATGATTTGAACCTATGGTACGGATCCGATCAGGCTCTTTATGAAGTAAGCATGGGTATTCCACAGGAACGGGTAACGGCTATTATCGGGCCTTCAGGCTGTGGTAAATCTACGTTCCTAAAGACATTGAACCGCATGGTTGAAATGGTGCCGATTGTTAAAACGTCTGGTTCTATTAAATATCGCGAACAGGATATCTTCAGCAGTAAATTCAAGGAAGAATACCTTCGTACAAAAGTGGGGATGGTTTTCCAAAAGCCGAACCCATTCCCTAAGTCCATCTATGATAACGTTGCTTACGGTCCACGTATTCATGGTGTGAAAAAGAAAGAAATTCTTGATCAGATTGTTGAAAAGAGTCTGAAAGGGGCAGCCATCTGGGATGAGTTGAAAGACCGTCTTCATGAGAACGCGTATGGATTGTCCGGCGGTCAGCAGCAGCGTGTGTGTATTGCCCGTGCCCTCGCTGTAGAACCTGACGTTATCCTTATGGATGAGCCCACTTCAGCCTTAGACCCTATTTCTACAGCAAAAGTAGAGGAATTGGTTCAGGAACTGAAGGAGAAGTACAGCATTGTCATTGTCACACACAATATGCAGCAGGCAGCGCGTATTTCTGATAAAACGGCCTTCTTCCTAAATGGGGAGCTTATTGAATATGCCGATACAGATAACCTGTTCCAAAACCCTCAGGATAAGCGTACAGAGGATTATATTACAGGACGGTTCGGCTAATTCGGGAAGGGGTATTCTATGTCCATTCGTGTTCACTTTGAAGAAGAACTTGAAAGTATAAAAGAACAAATTAAGGATTTAGCTATCGATGTCAAGTACTCCCTTGATACAGCCATCCATCTGTTGTATCAGGGAGATGTGGAGGCAGCTGAAAAATTAATTGAAGATGATGCGGTGATCGATGCAAAGGAAGAAAAAATCAACGAGGACGCCATTTTAATGCTTGCCAAGCAGCAGCCCGTTGCCCGGGATTTACGAAGAATTGTAACAGCCATTAAGATTTCTTCTGATTTGGAGCGGATGGCGGATCACTCTACAAACATTGCCAAGGCGACGATTCACCTCGGAAAAAATCATGGGATTCAGATTGACCCTGAGCTTCGGGAGATGGCCATTTTAGCGATGGATATGGTGGATTTGGCTGTGAAAGCCTTTGAACACGAAGACATTTCCCTGGCGAATAAGCTTGCAGAAATGGATGATGTCGTTGACCGGAAGTGCGGGGATGTAGTGAAGCAGATGCTTGAATTCACGGCCATCAATCCTGAACAGGTGCAGCATGTCATGCAGATGGCTTATATAGCCCGATATATAGAACGATATGCCGATCACATCACGAACATCGGTGAAAGTATCTTCTATCAAGTTAAAGGAAGAACGTATGATTTAAATTAATTAATAAAAAGCGTCTGGATATGGATATCCAGACGCTTTTGGTCATACGACCTGTAAGAAGAAAATAAAAAGACCGTAAGAGCACTCTACACGCTCTTGCGGTCTTTTTACATACGTTTATTTTGAAGTCATGGCCCCGGCCATTTCTTCGAACGACATGGTTGACTTGACTGTGGCCTGGCCGATTTGGATATACCGGCTGTAACCGCCGTCTTCCATAAATGCAGTAAAATCATCCGCATCCTCAATGATGCCGGCATTCACTAATTTTTCACCGATTTCGGGAGTTGTCGTACCTTCGGCAATATCAATGGTATACGTTGTCTCCCCGGAACTGGATGGTTCTGCTTTTCGGGTTGACGGATTTTCAGCTTTTACCGCTGCCCATTCCTCATTGGAGAGTACCCGGTATCCAGACTGCTCCAGATCGTCCATCATATCTTGTTCACTCATAGATTCTGTAATCACTTCCGCTTCAGGGGATTCCGTATTCCAGTATGTTATTCCTAGAACAGCGGTTGATGTCAGTAATCCTATGGAAAAGGCCTGTATCCACTGCTTCATGATTGAACTCTCTGCTTCGGTCGGTGGACCATAGCAAGAACCTCATCTTCACTCAAATTCGTCTGCTTCGCTATGTAATGGGTTTTATAACCCTTTTGATACATGGTAAGCACCGTATCTGCTGCATTCAGTGGTGTGGAAGGCCTGCTTGTTTGTTTTTGATTGTGCTGATCGACAATTTCCTGTGTCAAATCTCCAGCAAGCAATTCCTCTTCAAGGACTTTCATTTTTTTCTTCATTTGATAATCGTTCTGCATCATTGTCAAGTTCATCTGTTCCATTTGATTCTCCAACTGTTTGATGCGGTCTTTAGCAAAGAAGGAAAGAATGAAAAAAACAATAGCTGCGCCCGCCAGCGCTGCAACTGCATAAAACATAATATCACTCCTAAACGAATCCCTGTTTATTTATATCATACAAATCACGGCCTGGCTATGGGATATTCAGCCGTTTTTACTGGAATATTCACTTGAAAGACAGGCAGGTTTTTGTTATTATGAGTAAGTCTGATAATGTGATTAAGTCAGTGATTAGATACTAGGAGGAATGAACATGCGTGTAAACATTACACTTGCCTGCACTGAAACAGGTGACCGCAACTATATTAGTACTAAAAACAAACGTAAAAACCCTGAGCGCATCGAGCTTATGAAATACAGCCCGCGCGTTGGTAAGCACACACTTCACCGCGAAACGAAGTAAGCAGTAGGATTTATTCCTACTGTTTTTTTTATACATATCGGAGGTGACGGGATGGATAAAACAGCGTACCGCTTTAAAGGAAAAAGCATCCTTCATAACATATCATTAAGAGAGAAACAGTCCATTGAATCATCCATGTATCAGAGCTTATTCTCCAGTGAAGAATGGAAAAAGGCCAAGATTATAGGAGTCACTCTTTCGCAGGACCATGAATGGTCTACAGAGCCGATCATAGAAGAAGGCTGGAAAGCAGGGAAGACCATTGCGGCGCCCCGGTGTCTGCCTAAGGAAAAGCAGCTGGAATTTTATCAGCTGGACAGCTACAATCAGTTGGAGCGCGTTTATTTTGGATTAAGGGAGCCGGTGCGGGATAAAGATTGGTTCGTTGAAAAGAATGCCATTGATCTGCTGCTCGTTCCCGGACTGCTGTTCGATTCCAAAGGGTACAGAATTGGTTATGGTGGGGGATACTATGACCGTTATATTGAAGGCTTTAGAGGGAAGACGATGATGATGGCTTCAGAAAAACAGCGCGAGGATACCCTTCCGTTTGAGGA
Organism: Halobacillus sp. ABH2_015; assembly: GCF_056158945.1. Classification (NCBI taxonomy): domain Bacteria; kingdom Bacillati; phylum Bacillota; class Bacilli; order Caryophanales; family Bacillaceae; genus Halobacillus; species Halobacillus sp. ABH2_015. The sequence continues at coordinate 2,167,682 of NZ_JBSWUG010000002.1, read as the reverse complement.
CTATGATCAGCGGGTGGAATATGTTCTCACAGAAAAAGGGATTCATTCCACCTATACTCTGTAATACAATACTGGTTTAAAAATCAAAAGAAGCTTGTATAAGGGAAGAGAGCTGAACAGAAACTAGGCGTATCCAATCACAAATGAGGTGTCTTACATGCGTCTATTCTTTCGGTGGATCTTCATTATCGGGTCTTTGATTACAGCGTTATACAAGTATCGTTACCAAGCCCTGGATGTAGTCACGAGATTTCCTGCCCTGCGCCGGATGCTTGTACGTTTTTCTATGAATATCCCGTGGGTGCGGCAGAAATTTCTATCCCAGATGTTTCGGGGGCACTCTTGAAGCGGTCAGGTTATCCTGGCCGTTTTTTATTTGTACAGTCAGGTAGTGTGAATGGCTGTGCAGGTGGGAAGCGTGGTAATATGAAAGGTGCAGGGAGGGACCGCCATTGTTTATTGAACAGGAATATTACCTCTGGAAAATGGCTGACTATATGGTCCAGGTTCAACATTTCCAGGTTCTCCATGTGAATACGAATCATGGGGAGATATGGCTGGAGAAAAAAGTGAATAAAAAAAACCATGTGTTCAGGCTTTCCCATAAACAGCTGAATTGGAGAAATGAACTGGCGAGGGAACTGGAAACCGGGTATCGACAGCTCAATCAAAACCGGTCTCTATTTCGCGGAGGGAAGCTTGAGTTTCATATGGTATTCGTATCTGAACATCCTCCTGTTGACGAGTGGGAAGATACTGTAAAGGGGTATAAGGATCAAAAAATCCCATTGCATTTGTATTATATGAATGATGAAAACAAGGAGCAGGCACTGGCTGACCTTTTTCAATCACTAGACATCGATAAGCCTGAAATCAACCGGAGTATAAGGGAAGAGGAAATGGAAGCTTCCCTTCCTTATATGAAGCATCAGCTCGTGAAAAAACAGAAAGATCAAAGAGAGGCTGCAGCTTCCATTTTTGATTACGGTCGTCCCCGATTGACCTATGTTCTGTTAGCCGTCAACATTTTGGTCTTCCTTTATCTGGAGATCATCGGAAGCACAACCTCCATTGAAACGTTGATTTCCTATGGTGCCAAATATAACCCGGCAATTATGGAAGGAGAATGGTGGCGGATCTTTACGTCGACCTTCCTTCATATTGGCTTCATCCACCTCTTTATGAACATGCTGGCCTTGTATTATTTAGGTTCTGCAGTAGAGAGGATTTATGGCACGGTGCGTTTTGCGGTCATCTATTTTGCTGCCGGCCTGTTCGGAGGGATGGCAAGTTTCATGATGAATCCTTCGGTCGCTGCCGGAGCTTCGGGAGCTATCTTTGGGTTGTTTGGCGCCCTGTTGTTTTTCGGTGTTCAGTACAAGCAGCTGTTCCTCCGGACGATGGGGTATAACCTCATCGTGATTATCGGGATCAATATTGCTTTTGGTGTGATGGTTCCTCAAGTGGATAACGGCGCCCATATTGGCGGATTAATCGGAGGGTTTACTGCGTCTGCAATGGTTCATATGCCGGCGCATTCCATGAAAAAATGGCAGCCCGCTGCTGCTCTGCTTTATATTGGAGCCATGGCAGCTATGGTATATCTTGGCATCACAGGCGTATTTAATGGGGAGCAGTCCAGGGTGGTTGTTGAGGAAGTAAGCGAGTTGAACGAACAGCAGTCCTACGGGGAAGTAATCCAACGCACCACCCAGGCTCTTGAGGACCCGCAGGGCTATGAGGCAGAACTTCTTTTCCACAGGTCCTATGCCTACCTGCAGTCCGGAGACTCGTCAGAAGCCAAGGACGATCTCGAGCAGGTCATATCCATCGCGCCGGATCTGGCAGAAGCCCACTACAACCTGGCCCTTCTGCTTCAGCAGGATGGTGAATTGGAAAAAGCGGCTGAACGGGCGTCCACAGCCGCTGAATTAAATCCGGACAATACAAACTTTCAACAGTTGAATGAAGAATTGGCTCAATAATATTGAATGAGCTGATGTTTTTTTCCTGTATCATCTTCGTACAATACAATTAAATGCTTCCCATCCTTGTCGAACAGAATCAGGGGAATGTAACTTTGAATCGGATGCGATGATTTCGTATCGCTGATACCCAGCACATAATTTTTATACAGCCCTTCCCATAGTTGGCCTTTGATGCGTTCAGAATCAGCTTCATTTGTCCCGGGTAAGGGCTTGTTATGATAATCCGCAAGTTCTGTAAGAGCGACTGCTGTATATTTGTCCCGTGGAATTTGATAATGGGTGATAAGCTCCTGCCACTGGGCTTCAATCTGTTGTTCAATAGAATGATCGAGCCTTTGTTTCCACTCCTTTTCCTCCTCGGTCTCCGGTTGCTTAAAAGCGGTTCGGAGCGAGTGGGGGGAATCGATGACGTACAGTTCATCCCTGGAGGTGGCCTGCATGCTCTTAATTTCATTTTCCCCTTCATGAACCTCTCCGTGGTGAAAGGAAACCGCCTGATATTTTTGACTGTCTTCGCCGTGGAGCGACGTTTCTTTTTCAATGACGTCTGCATTCTCCTTCCACTTCGATACAACCCCCTTCAATCTTCCATTTACGTAAAGCAGGGAAACGTCCTGCCTTAAATACACAGGACTTTCACTTTTGGAAGCTACCTTCCAGGATACTTTGTATTCGTCCTCGTCTTCCTCAGCGTCATAATCAAGAGCGGTTCCAAATGATTCGAATGTTTCCGATTGATCGATTGGGAAATATTTGATGACGGGCTGCTCTCCAGTCTGGGTGAATAATGCCAGGGCGACTGCCAGAGTCAGCGGGCCCAGCACCCAGTAGATCCACACTTTTTTCATTCGACTCTCTCCTTGGCCTGTCACAATCTTGAATTAGTAAAGGATATGTATTGAAAAAGCAGGACATGCCTCTGACTGGAACTTCTACATGAACCTCTGCGCATGAAATCGGGGGTTTGTAGGAAAAATAAAAGATAGCACAGGAGAGTGTAAGGAGGCAGGCGCGTGGAAGAAAAGAAAGATCAGCGATTGTTTGACAGTTATGAAGAAAATGTAGCGTATATGAGAAAACGACTCGGCGTGGACGAAAGCTTTGATATGGTTCATCTGGACCTGGTATATGCCGGCCGGGGGATGTCCTTGTTCTTCATCGATGGCTTTGTGAAGGATGATATTCTTCACTATTTAATGAAGCTGTTGTCTCGTCTGGAGCCAGAGCAGCTCGATCCCGATCCTTTAGATAAATTATTGAAAACCCATCTTCCCTATGTAGAACTGGGGCAGGAAAAAGATATGAATCAGGCGGCCAATCTCGTTCTGGGAGGACCGACAGCCCTTCTTGTAGAAGGGGTCGACGAGATCATTATCATTGATGCCCGGACCTACCCCGTACGCGGGCCGCAGGAACCAGATCTGGAAAGGGTTGTCCGTGGCTCCAGGGACGGCTTTGTAGAAACGATTATTTTTAACACCGCCCTGACAAGAAGGCGTGTGAGGGACCGGTCCTTACGAATGGAGTATCTGCAGGTCGGAAGAAGATCGCTGACAGATGTCTGTATCTGTTACATCAAGGATATTGCCGATACAGATCGAGTGGATCATCTGAAAAGGGTGCTGCAGGAGATCGATACGGACGCTCTACCTATGGCGGAAAAGACGATCGAAGAATATATCAGTGGGCAGCATTGGAACCCCTACCCGGTCATTCGTTACACAGAGCGGCCGGATACAGCGGCCGCCCACTTGTATGAAGGACATATCCTCGTCATTATTGATGGATCTCCAAGTGTCATGATTACTCCGGCAACGTTCTGGCATCATATGCAGCATGCGGAGGAATACAGGCAGAAACCATTGGTGGGGGCTTATTTACGGTGGGTCCGCTATTTTGCGTTTTTTGCATCTATTTTTGTTCTGCCCCTGTACTTCTTATTTTCAAAAAATCCAGACCTGCTTCCGGAGTCCCTTTCCTATATCGGTCCAACAGAAGCGGGAACCATCCCATTACTTGTGCAGTTCCTTTTTGCTGAAATTGGAATAGATATGCTGCGGATGGCCGCTATCCACACCCCGTCTTCTCTGGGGACAGCTCTGGGGCTCGTGGCTGCCATATTAATCGGACAGGTCGCCGTGGAAGTCGGGCTCTTTTCAAGTGAGGTCGTGCTGTACCTCGCCCTTGCTGCGGTTGGGACGTTTGCTACACCAAGTTACGAGGTCGGTCTGGCGGACCGTCTTTCCAGGCTCGCGCTTCTCTTGGCTGTGGGACTTTTCGGACTTAAAGGGTATGTGATCGGGATTACGTTCTGGCTGATTTACCTGACGCGGATGCAGACGTTCAAAACCCCGTATCTCTGGCCGTTTATGCCGTTTTCCTGGAAGCCCTTAAGAGATGTGCTGCTGCGTTCGCCCATTCCTTTGAAAAACAGACGACCCGCCTTTCTTCACCCGAAAGACCCTGACCGCTGACGGCCGGGGTTTTTCTGCATTTTCAATTGGACCGACTCTTGCTATAATAGGAACTGGTGATAAAATATGAAAACGATTTATGATGTTCAGCAGTTTTTAAAAAAATTTGGAACGATCATATATATTGGTGATCGGACAGCAGACTTAGAAATGATGGAAGATGAGATCCGGGAGCTCTATCAATCCCAGTGTATGACAACAGAAGACTTTCAGATGGCTTTATTGCTGCTCCGCAGTGAAATTGCCCGAGAGAGAGACCGGCAGGAGGGGGACAATCGACGATGAGCGGACACGTGTACATAGGTGCTGATATTGGCGGTACAACGATTAAGCTTGCTTTTATTAATGAAGATGGACAAATTATGAAAAAGTGGGAAGTTCCGACGAATACGGATGACAAAGGGGCGGCCATTCCTGAAGACATTTCCGAAGCCGTAGAGCAGGTCCGGGCGGAGCTGGGCATCCATCCGTCACAAATTATGGGGATCGGGGCAGGAGCTCCTGGATTTGTGGAAACTTCAACTGGTTATATCCACGAAGCTGTAAACATAGGCTGGAAAGATTTTGACTTCGGTCGAATTTTAAGTGGACTGACGGGCTATGACGTTTGGGTCGATAATGATGCCAACCTTGCAGCGCTCGGAGAGAACTGGCTCGGGGCAGGGCGCGGATGTAAAGAACTCATCGCGGTTACGCTTGGAACTGGAGTAGGCGGAGGTGTGATCGCCAACGGCAGTGTATTGAATGGGGCGAATGGAACAGCAGCAGAACTCGGCCACGTAACGGTCATCCCTGAAGGCGGAGCCCCTTGTAATTGTGGGAAGACCGGATGTCTGGAAACAGAGGCGTCAGCTACAGGGATTGTTAGAAAGGCGAAAGTGGAAGCGGAAAACTATGATGACTCTGCTCTTCATTCCTTTATTCAATCCGATGAGCTTACAGCCAAAGATGTCTTCAGAGCTGCTGCGGAGGGAGACGAAGCGGCATCGGTTGTTCTTCATCAGGTAACCGACGTGCTTGGAATGGCAATTGCCAACATGGCAATCGTTATCAACCCTGAGAAAATTGTCATCGGTGGTGGGGTTTCACAGGCTGGTGATCAACTGCTGAACCCCTTGAAGACGGCGTACCGTAAATATGCCCTTTCCCGAACAGCGGAAGCGTCCACTTTTGAATTTGCAGAACTTGGAAATGATGCCGGGGTTATCGGTGGAGCGTATTTAGTGAAAAAGAACAAATAAAAAAACTGGAGCCTTGTCGGCTCCAGTTTTTTTGTGGGGATTCGGCTCATAGAAAACATTCTTCATGTTGGAGGAGGCCATGATGATGAAATAGGTAGATAGACCTTATCGAAACTGGTAAAATCAGGGTAATAAAATTTGAAACTTTTATGGTACAATAGACGTCATATATAAAGTGACGGTTTAATATTGATAATAAGTGGAAAATGTAAAGTTAAATAATGGCTATGGTTAAAAAATGTAAAGATATGGCCATAGATGTACTAGAGGAGGAACCACCATGCAATTGAGAAATATTCGCATGCCTTTATTTATGATTGCTACGGTTTTATTTGGTATTAAGACATACATCGTTTACCGATTTATGTTTGATTTATCGATTGAAAACCCCATGCAGGAATTGATCCTGCTGTTTAATCCGATTGCGAGTGCCTATTTGATTTTCGCCATCAGTGTATGGATGAAACCTAAGAATCAACGGAAATACTTAAGGTGGACCGTGCTTCTCGGTTCTTTTATTTTGTTCGTGAACTTGATCTTCTATCGGAATTTCACTGATTTCATTACCATTCCTGTATTGTTCCAGGGGAATAATGCAGCGGACTTAACAGGGAGTTTCCTTACGCTTCTGCATATCGAGGATATTTTCATTTTTGCCGATGCAGCCATCGTCTGGTACTTGAGCAGACAGAGGTTTGATTTGACTGTAAAGCTTCCTAAGCGTGGGAAGATCGCTGCAACAGCCGTCACTTTTCTGCTGCTGGCCGGCAATGTCGTCCTTGCTGAAATTGAGCGTCCGATGCTGTTTGTGCGTGCGTTTGACCGCGAGTATCTCGTCAAAAACATAGGCATCTTTAACTACCACGTGTATGATGCGACCATGCAGACAAAAACGAGAGCGCAGAGAGTATTCGCTGATGGTAGTGAAATTAGTGAAATCGAGTCTTATCTTCAAGAGAAATCACCGGATGAAGCTGATAAGGATGCTGAATTGTACGGGATTGCTGAAGATAAAAATGTGATTTTCGTGAGTGTGGAATCTTTCCAGCACTTTTTATATGATTCAGAAATCAATGGAGTAGAGACCACACCTTTCCTGAACGAATTGAAGGAAAGCAGTGATACGGTTACGTTTGAAAACTTCTATCATCAGACTGCTCAGGGGAAAACGTCTGACTCAGAGTTTATCGTGGAAAATTCGTTGTACCCTCTTGGCAGGGGAGCGGTGTACTTCACCCATGCCGGGAATGAGTACCATGCGCTTCCTGAAATTCTCAACAATGAAGGATATGAAACATCTGTTTTCCATGCTAACAATGGAAGCTTCTGGAACAGGGATGTGATGTATGACAATATCGGATACGATGAGTTCCACGATGAGCAGTCCTTTGACGTGACACCGGAAAATTCCTTTGGATGGGGACTTGAGGATAAGGCGTTTTTCGAGCAGTCGATTGATTATTTGAAAGAGCAGGAGCAGCCGTTTTACAGCAAGTTTATTACGCTGACCCACCATTTCCCATTTGAACTGCCGGAAGAAAAGGCGCATATCGACAAATACGATTCCAATTCCAATACGTTGAATGCATACTTCCAGACAGCCAGGTATACAGATGAAGCGCTGGAACAGTTTTTCCAACAGCTGAAGGATGCGGATCTTTATGAGGATTCCATTATTGTTATGATGGGTGACCACTACGGCATCAGCGATTTTCATAATAAAGCGATGAGTCAGTTCCTTGGAGAAGAAGTGGATCCATTCGTTCAAACACAGCTGCAGCGTGTCCCGTTCATGATTCATATCCCAGGGTATGAAAATGGGGGCGTGGAGAATAAGGTCGTCGGGCAGATTGATGTGAAACCGACCCTGCTGCATTTGCTGGGGGTTGATTCCGGAGGCGATATGACCTTTGGTGACAACATGTTCTCTGAGAAGAAAAAAGATTTCATCGCTCTCCGTGATGGCAGTTTTGTGACGGAAGAGTATGTCTATACCAGTGAGACATGCTATGACAGGGAAACAGGGGAACCGTTGGAAGAAGGGCAGGCGGAAGCTTGTGAACCTGTGAAGCAGGAAGTGGACCAGGAGTTGAACTACTCTGATAATATTATTTACGGAGATTTATTCCGGTTCTATGATTTTAAATAATGAGAAAAGCTTGTACAGTTGAACTGTGCAGGCTTTTTTTCTGCTGCATAAATGTCCTATCAGGAGGGTAAAGATAGGCAGATAGATGAAAAAGGGGGAAGGGCTGTGTTTCGTTTTGAACATGTCAGCCAGCAGCCGCTGGAGGATTTGAATTTTACAATAGAAAAAAAAGATCAAGTCATTTTATTCGGTCCATCAGGAGCTGGAAAAAGCACGCTGTTATTTTTATTGAACCGACTGAATGATCCCGGGAAGGGGACCATCTATTTTAAAGATGCGCCTATCTCTGAACACCCTGTAACGGAATTAAGAAAAAAGGTGGGGCTGGTCCTGCAGGCTCCGAATTTGTTTCCGGGGACCGTTCTGGACAATTTGAAATATGGTCCCAGCCTTTTTGGTGAATGGCAGGAAGAGGACGGCAGGAGGCTCCTGGATTATGTCCAGCTGCCATCCAGCTATTTGGAAAGGGATGTCGATCAACTGTCCGGAGGAGAAAAGCAGCGGGTTTCCCTGGCAAGGACACTTGCGAATTCACCGGATGTCCTGCTCCTGGATGAACCGACAAGTGCACTGGATTACCGGACGGCTGAAGAAATCGAGGAAGTGTTGGAAGAGCTCATACAAGAACACGAACTGACGATGGTGATGGTTACTCATAATTTGAATCAGGCCCGGCGGCTTGGAACGCGCGGCCTTTTTGTTGCTGACGGAAAGCTTCAAGAGGATGGAACCATCCCGGAAATGTTGGAAAACCCGAAAACGGAACGACTCCGTGAATTTTTGGAACAGTAAGGATGTGGTGAAGGTTGGCTCCTGAAATATCAAATCAGTCATTATTATTTTTAGTGATCTTTGTCATCGTCCCGCTTGCTTTGTCTTATTTTTATCAGCTTGGAGTCAGTAAAAATGTGTTGTGGTCAACATTCAGAGGGACGGTGCAGTTGTTTGCCATCGGCTACATATTAACCTTTCTATTTGAACTCCCGGCCTCTTATGGTATTCCTCTTATGCTCTCGGTTATGATCATCATCGCCACTTTTCATGCCAGGCAACGGGGAAAAGAGCTGCCTTATGTCGGCTATGTCTTATTCGCCGGTCTGGTTGCGATTGAGGCAGGAGTGCTCGGTCTCTGGCTGATCTTTGACATGATCCAGTTTAAGCCCTCAGAAGTCATCCCGATGAGCGGGATGGTCATTGGGAACAGTATGACAGCCATGGGACTGGCTCTCGAAAGGATGAAGAGTGAGTTCAAGGAAAATAATGGTCGGCTGTTGGCGGCTTTATCACTCGGAGCGGAGCCGAAGCAGGCCTCACATTTAATTGTACAAAAAACACTGCATGCTTCATTGATCCCAAACGTAGACCGGCTGAAGACCATTGGTCTTGTACAGCTTCCCGGAATGATGACGGGTTTGATACTCGGAGGTGTATCGCCGGTTATGGCGATTAAATATCAGCTTGTGATTTCCCTGAGTATCTTTTCTTCTGTATCCTTAAGCTCTATGTTTATTACGCTCGCTATGTATAGGTATTTCTTTAACAGGGAGAAGCAGCTGCTCCAGTCGGAAGAGGAAATCCGCAGTTCCAGATCCTAAAAAAAGCAGGCTCTTCATCAGAAGAGCCTGCTTTTTCATTTAAGCAAAGAGATTGTACCAGATTGTCATGACAGAGAACCAGCCAAAAACTAAAGCTGAGGCCCCTGCAAAAAGGACAGCGAAAAAGTTTTTTGTTTTCAGTTCGCGGAAAATTGCAAAGACACAAAGAATTGTAACAAGTAATAGAAGAATAGCTGTTACCAAATTCAGCACCTCCCGGCCCACTTTTCTTTATTATCATCCCAAAACCATGGATGTTATACTATATGTAACGAACGTTGATACTCATATTTTATAGTATTATAAGGAAAATGTCGAGTTATCTCTCCGTATTTTCTGAAAATCAAAAAGAGGTGGATCCTATGATGAAAATTTCCCGTCTTCCCTTAGGACCGGTATCCACAAACGCTTACATTATTCATGAGAATAAAAAAGCGCTGGTTATCGACCCCGGCGGTGATTACAAAAAGCTGGAAAGTTATCTCCAGGAAAGAGAACTGGACGTGAAAGCAGTCCTTCTGACACATGCCCATTTCGACCATATCGGTGCCGTCGATGAGGTGAGGGAGGCCTATGATGCTCCTGTGTACATACACGAAAACGAAGCCGGGTGGCTCGGAGATCCTGAGAAAAATGGTTCCCAGCTGTTTGGGCTTGGCCGGATAACAGCGGCTCCTGCGGATGAGTTCCTTAAGGAAGGGCCAATGGAATTGGAAGGCTTTCCGTTTGAAGTGCGTTTTACTCCCGGTCATTCACCGGGCAGCGTGTCCTTTGTGTTTAGGAATCAAAGGTTTACCATCGCAGGTGATACACTCTTCCAGCGCGGCATTGGGAGAACGGACCTTCCTGGTGGAAGCCGGGAGGTGCTGGAGGAGAGCATCCGGACGCAGTTGTTTTCGCTGCGGGCGGATATGCGGATTTTCCCCGGACATGGCCAACCGACTACAGTGGGCGAAGAGATAGAGGAAAATCCTTTCCTTAACTAAAAAAAAGCTGTTATCCATAGAACTGGATAACAGCTTTTTTTCTAGTGTCCACCAAACCCCGGTACCAGAATAAACGAACAGTAGTAAGTAAAACCAATCATAAAGACTGTCAGGTATGAGAAAAATATGTACACATACATACGCTCTGACAGCTTAAGATACCCAATAGTAAGGAAAAAAGCCGTTTGAACTAGTGAAAGTAGAGATGCTTCCACCATATCACCGGTATAAAACATGACAGCGAAAATACCTGTCCAAAAGGCCAGAACTCGAAACATACGATCCATGCTTTTTTCCCCCTCCTTTTCTGTCGTTAAACCATCACCCATATTATATACGACCCTGAAATAATTGTAAATAAAACGGATACATGTTCCTTTGTGTAGTATGTGTATATCCATTTACACTTACTCGTAATCGTCCTGATTCAGTGTGAACTCTTTACCTCATCCGATCTTTCATGGATCTTGCTTGTATTTTTCGATGAGTGCTGCGTAATTATGCAGAAAAATGCCTTATAATTGTGAACATTTTATGTCAAGTGAAGAAATGTGTTTAAAATATTGTACAAAGGTTATACAATCACTGTACAACGATAAATAACACACAGCGAGGAGAGCTGAGCATGGAAGAGTTAAAATTTTATACCTACCCGAGTTGCACGTCCTGCCGACGCACGAAGTCATGGTTGAACAGTCAGGGGGTCGTTTTTAACGAACAGCACTTGTTCCGTGAAACTCCTACAGCCGATGAACTGAGACAGATTCTCGCCCTTACAACAAACGGAATTGATGAAATACTAGCTAAAAGAAGCAAGGAATTCAAGGCTTTGGATATTGATGTAGACGACCTTTCCCTCAATGAATTTTTGAACCTTGTGATTGAAAAGCCGAAATTGCTGCGCCGTCCGATTTTGACAAATGGCGAAAAGCTTGTCATTGGCTATGATCCAGAGGGACTGCGTGGAATTACAGATAAACGCGTGGAATACACAGAAAAAATTTCATGAACTTACTTAATGGTGCACCTGAATGGAGGTGCATTTTTATTTGTCTGGATATTGGTAAGTGACAACATATTTACTTCCCGATTGGTTCACGGATAATTCCCAGCTGCACTTCCATAAGGCTTCGGTTTCTTTCCTGCATTCCGCAGCGGCTGTTCCGTTCGCGGTGTGGTAGGAATAGGGAAAAACCGCCTCGCTATCTGGTACCTGTGCCAGCTCAGTGTTGATGTAGTGCCGTGCTCTCTCCAGCAGATGCTTTTTTGTAATGCCATATTGGTGGCTTTGTGTAAGCCTGTGGTGGTTTTCAAAGGAAGCAGCTGTGTATGATACAAGAAGGACAAAGACAAGGGTAACCATCAGGACCCAGGGGAAAATCATACCGGATTCACTTTTTGTGAGGCAGGTGAACCACCTCTTCAAAAGTTTCCTCATTTGTTAAACCCACCTCTACAGATACTATAAAGTCCTTTTCGGTATACGACAGGTTTTTAACGTTTTCCAGAAGGATTTCGTATCCCTTTCCATTTACTGTACGTTTAATCGTGGAGCCATTTTGGGAGATTTCGATAGTCCGGTCATCCTTGTCTGTAACGACAAGGACGTCCCGGGTGAAGGTATACGTCTTGGACTGACTTACCTCCTCATAAAGAACATGGGTGAATTGTTCCGCAGCAAATTCCTCTGTATAGCTGCTCATACCTTTGATGAGAGGAAAGACGGGACTGATGAAGGCTGTTACGATGGTCAGGATTGTCAGACTCAGAACAACTTCCGTGAAGGTATAGCCCTTATTCCGGCGGAACATCATACAGGCAGAATTCATTTTCGCGATCATTGATATCCTTCCAATAGGCACAGCCCGTGCCACCGCCTTCCTTTGTGAATATCAGTGTGACTGGATTTTGAATTTGATACACTTTTGTATAAGGGTAGGGCCGGTTCTCTTGGAGGTGAAGGTGATATTCATCGTATAAAAGGGAAACAGCTTCCCGTTCCCATGAAAGAGCGGCCCGGCCGTTTTCGAGTGAGATAAGAGCCGGGAAGAGGGTGAGAAGCAGCACCAGCAGGACACTGAACGCTGTAACGGTTTCCAGAAGAGTGAACCCGTTAGAGTTCCTCAATTCTCATCCTGCTCGTCCCAAAAGGGAACGTGATTTTATACGTAGCATCAAGTGATGAAATCCTCATCGTCCCGGCTTTCCGGATGGTCCCCTGCTGGTTGAAGTAAACGTTATAGGGAAGTGTCAGCATTTCAATCGTCCACCCTTCAGGCAGTGTAGTTTTTGTGATGGTTTCCCTGTGAAGGGAGTCGTAAATGTAATAGTATCCCCGGCTTGTATTAAAACGGAGTGAATGGTACCCATGATCGTTCATGGATAAATGTTGAATGAGGTATACATCTTCCTTGAATTGTTCCAGGACCTGCGTAGTCTTCACTTGCTCATAAGTGGAGTGGTGGATCGGAGTCAGGCAGAGAATCAGCACAGACCATGTGAGCAGGACGAGAAGCGTTTCTGTCAGGGTAAATCCTTTATTCCCCCGCAGCGTCCACTACCTCACCGTTTGTAATGGTCAGGGCTGTACCATCTGGACATTCGGTTGTCTTGATGTATTCAGCTGTTTTCAACTCTTCGATGGTCGGAACAGCATTGTTTTCGACTTGATAAGCTTCCATCTGAGCTTCCACCGTCACTTTTAAGGCGTCACACCCTTTAGTTCTGATATTTTCTGTGTTCTGCGACAAGTTGGGGATGGTGATGATCAGCAGAACAGAAATCACGAGCAGAACGATCAGCATTTCTATCAGCGTAAACCCTTTTTCATTTTTCCACATAGGTCGATCTCCTTTATTTATAATTGATTCATCCATTGGTAGAGGGGCAGCATAATAGCGGCGTAGACCATTACAATGACAAAAGCAATGCCGACAAAAAAGACAGGCTGGATCCATTGGATGGATTTCTGGATTTTTTCCTGCATGAGGGTCATGAGAAACTCCGAGAACAGATCCAGTTCGTGCATGAGAGCTTGCATATCATTGGTATGATGGAACACATCCGTCAGTTCTTTTCGTAACAAACGGCATTGGTGAAGGGAAGCGGATATGGTGCTCCCTTCAGACAGGTTTTCGAGAATGTTCGTACAATAGTAGGACAGGATGTCATGCTGCTTGTGCTCCTTGACGAGCATGAGGGCATCCTTCAGAGGGAGTCCGGCTTGGAAAAGGGAGGCCAGATGGGAGGAAAAGAGAAAAGAAAGCCTGTAGGAATGATACATACGCAGTGGAGCAAATCTTTCGATTACCTGCATTTTTTTCTCAAACGGCAGCATTGGAATGAAAACAGCGAGCCCTGCTCCTAGAATAAAGATAGCGGCAAACAATATAGCAGCGGTGTTTAAGCCATGGTTCATAAGGTGCATAAGCGTCAGAGAAGAACTTTGCTGATCAGCAAACAAGGTAGTGAAATTAGGGATGATCGTCCTTTTCATAATGATAAAAGTAAGGAAAAGGAACAGAAGAAGGAACACGGGGTAGCGGACAGCCGCGAGAAATTTCTCCTTGTATTCTTTCTTCATAAGCAGAAGTTCACGGCACTGTTTAAACGTTTTTGGCAGGTCATCCTGGTACTGACTGAAGGAGAGGTACTGGGTGACGGTATTGGAAAAATGGGCTTTCTCCAGCGCAAGGCTTAACGTGTCACCTCCTTTCAGCACTTCAATCAATTGATGACTGACTGGCTGGAGGCGCGCGTCCCATCCTGTCATAGAGAGGGACTCGAGCAGGGGGTATCCTTTTTCGAGGATATGACTCAACCTGTGAAAAAAATCGATCTGCAGTTGAATGGAAGGGCCCGGTGTTCGTTTAATCGGCCATTTCTTCCTTAGAAATGAAGCCGAGCGCATAAGCTTTCCTCCTTAGTTGTTCGAAAGTATAAATAGAGGAGGGACTCCCGTTCAGAGCCCGGAGCAGCTGACCGCCCTCCAGTGTTTCAAGGATGGCCGCACGTTTAGGAAGGCGGTCTTTTCCAGTAAGGGAAACCAGCTGCTGAGCGGCGATGGCCAGGAGTGTCTGTTCCATTTCCACTTGTTGAATGTTCATTTCCCTCAGCCTGTGCAGGGTTCCCTCGGCATTTTTAGCGTGGATTGTACTAATGACGAGATGCCCGCTTAAGGCCGCTCGGAAGGCGAATTGAGCGGTTGCCTGATCGCGTATTTCACCAACCATAAGAAGATCAGGATCATGTCGGAGGGCTGCTTTCAACCCGGTATCATAGGTGATGCCCGCACGCTCATTCACCTGTACCTGAATAAGGTTGTTAATATTTTTCTCAATAGGATCCTCGAGTGTGATGGCCTGATACGAACTCTGCGTCATCAAGGCTTGAAGAAGGGCATATAAAGTGGTGGTCTTTCCACTGCCGGTCGGTCCTGTGAATAAAATCATGCCGCTGCGGTGATGAAGCCATCGTTTCAATCGTTTTCCTTGATGAGGGAAAAGAAATAACTGTTCCAGCGGGGTATGATCCATAGGATTGAGGATTCGGACAGCGAGGCTTTCGGAGTCCTGGATAGGAAGCGTAGAGAGACGGAGGTCAAAGAGGCTGCTGCCGGAGCGGTGTTGAAAGGTCCCGTTCTGCGGACGTTTCTGCTCACCGATATCCATCCCGGAAGTGAACTTAAAGTAGGAGAGTGTTTTTTGGTACAAAGGCATAGGAAGACTGGAGTGGAAAATTCTTTCGCCATGGATTCTGAAATAAATGGAGCATGATTCGCGGTAGGGGGAAAAGTGGATGTCCGAGGCGGACTGCTGAACTGCGGAGACGATCAGGTCATAAGCATAAGTCGCAATGGATTTCAAAGGGTTATCACCTCATTTATATCGTGGTTAAATAGAAGTATTCGACATAAAGTGAAAATATCCTGCATGAAAATAGGAAAGGGGAACAAAATGATTTATTTAATTGGTTTTATGGGAAGTGGAAAATCAACCATCGCTTCAAGGCTTGCAGAGAAACTACAGTGCTCCTGCATAGAAATGGATGAAAGTATCGAAAAGCAGGAGGGGATGACTATCCCGGAAATGTTTGCTCAGCATGGCGAAGGCTATTTCAGGGAAAAAGAACGGGATTTTCTGCGAGGCTTAGAGGATGAAGCCGTTGTTTCCACCGGAGGTGGTGTCATATTGTCCAAGGAGAACCGTGAGATGATGCGGGAGGGTACCGTGATCTACCTTCATGCCGGATGGGACACCATTGTGCGTCGATTGAAAAATGATACATCCCGGCCGTTATGGTCAGGGGATGAATCGGAGAAAAAGCAGCGTTTTGAAGACAGGCTTACCCTTTATAAGGAAGCCGCTCATTACGTGGTTGTCGTGGACGATAAAGCTCCAGAAGTCATTGCTGAGGAGATTGCCGCACGTCTAAAATGATGAATTCCCGGGCATACTATTTGTAATTGATGCTTAAAAGAGGGGATTTTATGAACCAAAATGACTATGTGAAGTTTTTGACGGAGGAAATGGTCAAATACATGCAGCTGTCCAAAGAAGAAAAGAAACAGAGAAAGCGGGAAAAACCTTCAAAGAAATCGTCTGTTTACTGGTTTGGATTAATTCCTCTTGCTATACGCATGTTCAAAAGGAAACGGAACATCTCCCATCATTAAAAAAGCCGCTGTTCATCAGCGGCTTTTTTGATGGATCCACGGAGCACTTGTTTCCTGAGAAATATAAAACAAACCACCATTGACCACTTCAAGCTTAATGCAGGGCTTATAGCGGGTATCCATCTGGTCACGTTCTTTCGTAAACGATTCGAGATCGATGTCTTCCGACGCATAAAAGGATTCAAGCAGCGCTGTTTCTCTTTGTAAATGCTGATGTGATTCCACCGCCCATTGATTATTTTGTGATGAAATATACGTCTCCACGTGCTTTTCCATCCGTCTGTATGCGTTGGAAAGTGAAATGACAGGCGTCATGGGGAACGTATAGTCTGATACAGTGTTTCCGAACGGGACCGTTTCCAGTTTTTCCATCATCTTTAACATCATCGTTCCATGAATGAGATTCAATCCGATGGAAAGTGGTTCATCCCGTGCCTGTTTCCCGCGGTAATGCAGCAGGAAGTTGACGACAAGCCACGGACTTACAGCTGTATGACCTGCATTCTCCGGCGGGATGCGCTCATACAGCCGGGCAGTCTTTCCTTTATTGATGGCTGTTTGATAGAGGGCATGCAGTTTAGGTGTTCCGGCATGAAGGTAGATGCCTTGTTTCTGACTGCCATCGGTCTGGGTGAACGTGAGGCGCATCGGTTCGCCTTCGCGGTTCATCTTTTTCATATAGTGCCAGTAAAAGGGGCGGTTCATGATTTCTTCATCCATTTCACTCGTCAACTGGACGGTGAAATGAGTGGGGCCTTTTTCAAGAACCGGACAATTATAGGCAGCGAAAAAATGTTCAACAAATGCAGCGTAGGGGTGGAGAACACTCAACTCGATTCTCTCCTTTCATTAACCGTATGTTCAACGTAACTGACAAGATTTTTTAACTTAATGTCCATTTCCCCCTGACTTTCGGACTGTTTGACAATCGACTGTATCTGCTGCTCAAACGTCCCGCCGGGAATCTGCTCGAGAATGTGATCCAGATCTCCGACCGCATTCTTAAAGACCTCAATTTTTTCATACAACATCTTCATAATGTGGTCCTCAATCGTGTTTTCTACAGCAAAATTATAAATATTCACATCATATTTTTGTCCGAAACGATGAATTCTTCCAATGCGCTGCTCAAGACGCATCGGATTCCAGGGGAGATCATAGTTGATCATATGGTGGCAGAACTGGAGGTTGATGCCCTCTCCGCCTGCTTCTGTAGCGACCATCACTTGTGCTTTGTTTTGAAAAAGCTGTTTCATCCAGTCACGTTTGCTCTTATTAAATTTCCCGCTGAATGGAACAGATGTGATTCCATGCTGCTGTAAATACCACTGCAGGTAAAACTGGGTGGCTCTGTATTCGGTGAAAACGATGAATTTCTCATCTTTTTCCTTTATCAGATCCACCATACGTTCAGCTTTAATATGGTGGGGAAGCCGGCCGAGCGCCTCGATGAAATCATCATAAACCGCTTGTCTTTCAGGTGGGGCTTTCTTCTTCAATTGGGTTAGAGACATGTAACAGGCTTCCCTTGAAGAACACAGTTCTTTGGCCAGGGTCAGCCATGTGAACGAAGGATGATCAGCTTTTAACTGTTCAAGGGATTGATATAGTTCGGCTTCTTCATTTGTAAATGTCAGTCTTTCATTCCTCACCCTGCGTTTAGAGGAATCAAGCCCTGTATCTTTTCTGCGGTTGCGGATCATCAGCTGACCGACAAGGGAGTGAATATGCTGGATATGCTCTTCTTCCCGGGCATGCTTTTGATATTTCTTTTTAAAGTCCGTCAGGTTTCCTAAATATCCGGGCTTCAGGATGGATACAAGGTTAAATAAATCACTCAGCTTATTCTGGATGGGGGTGGCTGTGAGAAGAAGGCAGTAGGTCTTTTTTAAAGACTGGACAAACTGATAATTCTTCGTTTGATGGTTCTTCAGCTTATGGGCTTCATCAATGATGATAAAATCGTATTCCTGGGAAAGAATCTCTTCTCTGTGATGGTCCCTTTTAGCCATATCAATGGATGTAACCGCAACATCCCACTCTTTCCAGGACGCCTGCTTTTTTCTCGGGGATGCAGCCTGGATGTAGAATTTTTCATTCAATTCCTGAATCCACTGATTAACGAGGGATGCAGGAGTAAGAATGAGCACTTTTTCAGCTCGGCCTCGAATCATGTATTCTTTTAAAATCAGCCCGGCTTCCAATGTCTTTCCGAGTCCGACCTCATCAGCCAGAATCGCACGGCCGTTCATGTGATGAACGACGGTTTCCGCGGCTTCTATCTGATGATCCATAAAGTCTACATGAGGAAGGTGATCAAGTGCCAGCAGACCTCCGAATTCCGGCACGGTTTTGAATTGGGCAGCCTGGTAGGCCAGTTTAAATCCTTCCCAGGAGGCCAGATGTTCCGATTGGTCAAGATGGCTGGACAGAGAGTGGATGAACGTTTGATCTGGATGAATGGTAAACATGGAAACAACCCTCCGGATTCCGATATTTTAAGATTGTGAATTGTTGTAGAATTTTCGTGTTCTTTGCCGGACACGCATGATATAATGAACGGGAAATGAAGTGTCATCCATACATTACACGATAGTATGCCCGGTAAAATCTAGGAAAATACAAACGCGAATGACTGCAGAGGGAGAGACCCTTGTAAGGGCGCCGAAGGAGCAAGCAGAATTGTGAATCTCTCAGGCAAAAAGACCTCTGCAGGACGCAGCTCTGGAGAGCGTCTGCCTTCTACGGGCGGACCACCCAAGAAGCAAACACCCTCCACAGGTGTGAAACTTTCTGGTTCACGGACAGAGACTCCCGCTCATAGCGGAGGAGTCTCTTTTTTTATGGGCGGAACGACGTAAAGGAGTGGTTGAATTGACAGAATTGAAACGAACACCTTTATATCCCGAGTATGAAAAGCTTGGAGCGAAAACCATTGATTTTGGAGGCTGGGATCTGCCGGTGCATTTTTCCGGCATTAAAGAGGAGCATGCAGCGACAAGAAATGCGGCTGGTCTTTTTGATGTGTCTCACATGGGGGAAATCATGATCGAAGGATCCGACAGCCTGGCTTTTCTACAGAAAATGCTGACGAACGATGCTTCAAAGCTCGTCCCTGGAAAAGCACAGTACACGATTATGTGCTATGAAAATGGAGGGACGGTTGATGATTTGATCGTTTACCACCTTTCTGAAAACACGTATCTGTTAGTCGTCAATGCGGCGAACAGGGAAAAGGATTTGGAATGGCTTCAACGTCACGCCGAGGGCGATGTGTCTGTGAGGGATGTTTCTGATACGTATGTTCAACTGGCTGTTCAAGGGCCAAAAGCAGAAAAGATTCTTCAAAAGCTCACGGATACCGATGTGTCCGCCATTAAGTTTTTCCGATTTGAACAGGGCGTTTCCCTTGATGGAGTGCAGGACAGCGCCATTGTTTCCCGCACAGGTTACACAGGGGAAGATGGATTTGAAATCTACCTTCCTTCAGCTTCAGGGCCGGATCTCTGGCAGGTTCTATTAAAAGCAGGTGAGCCGGAAGGGCTGCGTCCGATCGGTCTCGGTGCAAGAGATACGCTCAGGTTTGAAGCGAACCTCGCTCTTTACGGACAGGAGTTGAGCAGTGATATTACGCCGATTGAAGCCGGTCTGAATTTTGCCGTCAAAATAAAAAAGGAAGAGGATTTCATTGGGAAGGAAACTCTCGTTAAACAGAAAAAAGAGGGGCCCGAGCGGAAGCTGGTCGGTATTGAAATGCTCGATAAAGGTATTCCGCGTACTCATTATGAGGTCTATGACAGCGATGAGAAGATTGGTTTTGTAACAACAGGGACCCAGTCGCCGACATTGGGTAAAAATGTCGGACTCGCTCTACTTAACCGTGCGTATACAGAGGAAGGGACAGAAGTAACGGTTCAGGTTCGGAAGAGACGCCTGAAGGCCAGGGTCGTCCCGACACCTTTCTACAAAAGATAAATACCTGAGGGGGATGGAACAATGGAATTTCGATATTTGCCTATGACGGAAAAAGATAAAAAAGAAATGCTTGAGACCATCGGTGTCCAGTCATCTGAAGAATTGTTCGCTGATATTCCTGAACGCGTAAGGTTTCAAGGTGATTTAAATATTAAGCCGCCGAAAAATGAATACCAGTTGATGAAAGAACTGGCGGATACAGCCGATCGGAACGTCAACCTCAAATCCCATACGTCATTTCTTGGAGCAGGGGTTTATGATCATTACATTCCTTCCATTGTTGACCACGTCATATCAAGGTCTGAATTTTATACGGCTTACACCCCTTATCAGCCGGAAATATCCCAGGGGGAGCTGCAGGCGATCTTTGAATTTCAAACGATGATTTGTGAATTGACAGGCATGGATGTCGCCAACTCTTCTATGTATGATGGCGGGACAGCATTGGCCGAAGCCGTTAACCTTGCTGCTGGACAGACGAAAAAGAAAAAAGTGCTTGTATCCAAAGCAGTCCATCCAGAATCTCTCGCTGTGATTCATTCCTACGCCAAGGGACCGGGGGTTGAAATCATCGAAATCGACCACAAGGAAGGTTTGACAGACCTTGAACAGCTGGAACATCACCTCGATGAAGATACAGCTGGAGTGGTCGTTCAATATCCTAATTTCTTCGGTCAGGTGGAGCCGCTTGATTCCATCCGCCACCTCGTAGACAAGCAGAAAAAGGCGATGATGATTACTTCAAGCAATCCGCTTGCGCTCGGGTATTTAACTCCGCCTGGTGCGTTTGGCTCTGATATTGTCGTCGGCGATGCTCAAGTGTTCGGAATCCCTGCCCAGTATGGCGGTCCGCACTGCGGTTATTTTGCAACAACGAAAAAACTGATGAGAAAAGTGCCCGGCCGTCTAGTGGGCCAGACGGTGGATGAGGGTGGACGCAGAGGTTTCGTCCTTACCCTTCAAGCGCGTGAACAGCATATCCGCCGGGATAAGGCGACTTCCAACATATGTTCCAACCAGGCATTGAATGCACTGGCTGCTTCGGTCGCTTTGTCGTCCATAGGGAAGCAGGGATTGAAAAAGATGGCGGCGATGAACATTAAGAAGACGTTATACATGAAACAACAGCTTCAATCCCGGGGCATCGAAGTTTTGTATAAGGGAGCCTTTTTCAATGAACTGGTCATCCGCATGAAGAAGCCTGTGAAAGAGATCAATCAGCAGCTTCTGGAGAAAGGATTTATTGGTGGGTATGACCTTGGACGTACAGATGAACGTCTGGCAGGCTGTATGCTGATTGCGGTTACAGAAATCCGTACAAAAGAAGAAATCGACACCTTCGCAGGGGAAATGGGGGATTTGAATGGCTAACCAAGACTTTCCATTGATTTTTGAATTGAGTCAGGAGAGCCGCACTGGGTTCAGTCTTCCTGAACTGGATGTGCCGGATACCGATATTGATGAGATGTTTGAAGATAAGTATGTGAGACAGGACGCACCTCATCTGCCGGAAGTCAGCGAGCTGCAGATTATGCGGCATTACACAGGTCTGTCCAAACGTAACCACGGGGTGGACTCCGGGTTTTATCCTCTTGGATCGTGTACGATGAAATACAATCCGAAAATGAATGAAGATGTAGCCAGACTGGCCGGCTTCAGCCATATCCATCCGTACCAGCCGGAGGAAACGGTTCAGGGGGCGCTCCACCTCATGTATGATCTTCAGGAAACGCTCGCGGAAATTACAGGTATGGATACCGTCACGCTTCAGCCTGCGGCAGGTGCTCATGGCGAATGGACAGGACTTATGATGATTCGTGCCTTCCATGAGGCTAATGGTGATCATCAGCGGACAAAAGTCATTGTGCCTGATTCGGCCCACGGTACGAACCCTGCCTCTGCTACGGTAGCTGGGTTCGAAGCCGTGACGGTAAAATCAGACGAGCGGGGATTAGTGGACCTTGAAGACCTGAAGCGTGTCGTAGACGATCAGACAGCTGCACTGATGCTGACAAACCCGAACACGCTCGGTCTGTTTGAAGAGGATATTGAGGAAATGGCGGCCATCGTTCATGAAGCGGGTGGCAGACTGTATTACGACGGCGCCAATCTGAATGCTGTATTAGGGTATGCAAGGCCGGGAGACATGGGCTTTGATGTTGTCCACTTGAACCTGCATAAGACTTTCACAGGCCCTCACGGTGGCGGTGGTCCGGGATCAGGTCCTGTAGGTGTAACGGCAGAGCTTGAGCCGTTTCTTCCCAAGCCGATCCTTACGAAAAAAGACGGCTGGTACAGATTCGATGATGATCGTCCACGTTCCATCGGCCGGGTGAAGCCCTATTATGGGAATTTCGGAATCAATGTGCGGGCCTATACGTACATCCGCACAATGGGACCGGAGGGATTGAAAAAAGTAAGTGAATACGCCGTTTTGAATGCCAACTATATGATGCGCAGACTGCAGGAAGCATTCGATCTTCCTTTTGACAGGCACTGTAAACATGAATTCATTCTGTCGGGCCGCCGTCAGAAAAAACTCGGCGTACGAACACTGGATATGGCTAAACGCCTGCTTGACTTCGGCTATCATCCGCCGACGATCTATTTCCCGATCAATGTGGAGGAAGCGTTGATGATTGAGCCGACGGAAACGGAATCCAAGGAAACTCTTGATGACTTTATCGATCGTATGCTTCAAATAGCCAAGGAAGCAGAAGATGAGCCGGAGACGGTTCAGGAAGCTCCTCATACGACGATTGTCAGCCGGATGGATGAAACCCAGGCAGCAAGGAAGCCTGTTCTCCGCCACCCGATGGAGTAGAGAAAAACCGGCCCCCTTCGTGGGGAGCCGGTTTTCCTGTGTTGTGATATTTTTCGTTATTTCTTCGTCTTAATTTTGCCGGTCCATTTCTTGAAGCCACCTTCAAGCATGTTCAGGTCGTTGTACCCCTTCTTATGAAGGGTCATTGCCGCACGTGCAGACCGTGCGCCGCTCTGGCAGTACAAGTAGACGGGTTTGTCCTTGCGGATTTCCACGAGTCTGTTGTTCAGCTGTGAGAGCGGAATATTTCTCGCTCCGAGGATGTGACCCCCGTCAAATTCCTTCGGTTCACGGACGTCAATCAGCTGAGCTTTGCGGTAACCTTGACGGAATTCTTCTTCAGATATCGTGTTCAAGATTTTTCTTGTTTTGAAGAATCTATACAAACCGAAAGCAATAAGTAGAACAAGTGCTCCGAGTAAGATCCATAATTCCATTTTCATTTCCCCCCTGTTTTCTCTATTCTTTTATCTATTATAGAAGGGAAGGGCGGGTATTTCAAAAAAATTTTTCTTCCTGCCTGAAAAAAATGCCGTTTTGGAGGGGATTATATCGATTTAACAGATGCAAGACAGGAAAAATCGAAAAAAAAAGACATGAGAGGTGCTTTCCTCTTATTCCCTGCTTTTTTCTAACTGTATCTTACGATTTTCTGATTGACAAAATTCAACACATTCGTTCAATAACACAATATATGGTGATCGAATAATAAACAAACACAATATATTGATTAAAAATCTGTATATGTGGTATGTTACATATATCAATTATGGAATTGGCTTTTTCAAGATAAGGGAGAGATGCGAACATGCAGACGACAACTTCTAAAGATGTGCATACAAAAATCAACATAGACCGGCTGAATGCCGATATCAAACAGTTCCCACAGGTCCACCCGGTAACGGACAACATGTCCATTACCCACAAAGGGGTATCCAGGCTTGTCATGCTCGACCGTTATGCGTTTAAAGATACAGAAAAGCTGACGTTGTCCGAAGGGGATTTTGTCGTACTTACAGTAAAAGACGATCCGAAGTTTCCGGCTCGCGGATTCGGTTTCATTCAGTCCGTTGACTGGCAGACCCACGAAGCGTTTGTAAAAGTGGAAGACGAGTTCGTGAACGTTCTCGACCGTGAGGAAGAAAGAGAGACCGGCGTCATTAAAAGAAATCTTGATACCATCGATAAACCGCTGGAAGTTTATTATGAACAAATTGCTTTACGAAATGCGACAGGACTCTCAGAGGTGGAAACAGATCCGGAAAGACAGGCGCAGAGCTTTGAGGAATTTTACGAGGAGTTATCCAGCCTGAATTTCATACCTGCCGGCCGTGTGCTGTACGGAGCAGGTTCCAATACGGATGTGACCTACTTCAACTGCTACGTGATGCCTTATATCCAGGATTCACGGGAAGGCATTTCGGATCACCGTAAACAAGTCATGGAAATCATGTCCCGTGGCGGTGGTGTCGGGACGAACGGATCGACCCTGCGCCCGAGGAACACGCTCGCCCGCGGGGTGAATGGGAAATCATCCGGTTCCGTTTCATGGCTGGATGATATTGCTAAGCTGACCCACCTGGTGGAGCAGGGGGGATCCAGACGTGGTGCCCAGATGATCATGCTGGCAGACTGGCATCCAGACATTCTTGAATTCATTATTTCCAAGATGCAGAACCCGCGTATCCTCCGTTTTCTTATTGAAAATACGGAAGATGAAAACATTAAACAACTGGCGAAGGACAAGCTGAAATTCACGCCGTTGACCGAAGTGGAAAAAGACCTTTATCAAAGTGTCGTCAATTACAAGCACATTCAGGGTCAGGGTGGTTTTACAGATCAAAGCGTGCAGGAAGCACAGGAAAAACTGGCCCTCGGCGGGACGTATTCCGTTCATAATTCAGAATTCCTGACAGGAGCCAATATTTCCGTCTGTATCACGAATGAGTTCATGGAAGCTGTGGAAAATGATGACGAATACCAGCTTCGTTTCCCTGATGTAGAGAATTACACGGGAGAGGAAATGAACGCCTATAATGAAGAATGGCATGAGAGCGGCGATGTACGCGAGTGGGAAAAACGCGGCTTCGGTGTGCGGGCCTACAAATCCATTAAAGCGAAAGAGCTGTGGAATCTGATTAATGTCTGCGCGACGTATTCAGCAGAACCGGGAATCTTCTTTATTGATAATGCCAACGAAAAGACAAATGCGACAGCTTATGGACAGAAGGTCGTTGCGACCAATCCATGCGGGGAACAGCCACTTGCGCCATATTCCGTCTGTAACCTGGCGGCCGTAAACCTGGCGTCTGTAGCGGATAAGGAAAATAAAACGGTCGATTTTGAAAAACTTACACAAACTGTTACACGTGGTGTCCGTATGCAGGATAACGTGATTGATGCTACTCCTTACTTCCTGGAGGAAAATAAAGTACAGGCCCTTGGTGAGCGTCGTGTAGGCCTTGGTGTCATGGGTCTCCATGATCTCCTGATCTATTGTGAAACAACCTATGGTTCAGAAGAAGGCAACAAACTGGTGGATGAAATTTTCGAAACGATCGCTGTCACAGCCTACCGCGCATCCATTGAACTCGCGAAGGAGAAAGGCAGCTTCCCGTTCCTTGTCGGAGCCACGGATGAAGAAACACAACAACTTCGTGAGAACTTCATTCAGACAGGGTATATGAAGCAGATGCCGGAAGACATTCGGCAGGATGTTCTGACTTATGGAATCCGTAACTCCCACCTGCTTACTGTAGCTCCAACCGGAAGTACAGGAACAATGGTAGGAGTAAGTACAGGTCTTGAGCCATACTTCTCCTTCTCCTACTACCGCAGTGGTCGTTTAGGCAAGTTTATTGAAGTGAAGGCGGATATCCTTCAGGAGTATCTGGATGCACATCCAGAGCAGGATCCGGAGCAGCTTCCTGAATGGTTTGTGACGGCGATGACGATGTCTCCGGAAGCTCATGCGGATACACAGTGCGTCATTCAGCGCTGGGTCGACAGCAGTATTTCCAAGACGGTCAATGCACCCAAAGGATATACGGTCGAACAAGTGGAAAGCGTCTATCAGCGCCTGTACCGGGGCGGTGCGAAAGGTGGTACCGTGTACGTGGATGGGAGCCGTGACAGCCAGGTGCTTACTTTGAAAGCTGAGGAGAACGCTTTTGATGGAGAGCAGACGGAACTGTTTGAAGATGACAAGCGTCCACGTGTTGTCCTGGTCGATACCGTTCATGAGCTGGATAAGACGAACGTGACGATTGGATCGGAAGTCGGCGACACATGCCCGGTCTGCCGTCAAGGAACCGTGGAAGACATCGGCGGCTGTAACACATGTACCAACTGTAATGCTCAGTTGAAGTGCGGTTTGTAATAACTAGAAAAACAGTCCTTCAAATCTGAAGGACTGTTTTTTTATGTTAAACAGCGGCTGCTTGTATCACATAAGAAACTAGTGTATCATTTTTCTATGTAGTCATCAGCAGATCACAAGCGTTATATCTACATAAAGACAGGGTATTGGAGGTTCATCATGCCAACACCAAGCATGGAAGATTATATTGAGCAAATTTATATACTCATTGAAGAAAAGGGTTATGCCCGCGTCTCGGATATTGCTGAGAACCTGGATGTTCACCCGTCTTCCGTGACGAAGATGGTCCAGAAACTCGATCGCGACCAGTATTTGAATTATGAAAAGTACAGGGGATTGATTTTGACTCCGAAAGGGAAAAAAATCGGGAAGCGGCTGGTGTATCGTCATGAGCTGCTGGAACAGTTCCTGGAACTGATCGGTGTAGATAAGGAAAACATCTATGAGGATGTCGAAGGTATTGAGCACCATATGAGCTGGAATTCCATCGACCGTATCGGCGACCTTGTCCAGTTCTTTGATGAGAATAAAGGGTATGTGGAAGCTTTGAGAGAAGTGCAGAAGAAAAACGAAGACCAGAATAACGAATAGAGTGCCTGAGACACGGATGTCCGTGTCTTTTTTTTATGTCCAACCGGCTCGTGGCGGGAAGTTATGAGGAAGGGGGAATTCTGCCACCTGCGTTCTATTTAGTGGACCCGCTGTTTATAATGAATTAAAGCGGGGTGAAGCGTGGTGAAAGTAGATGGGGTGTTTTCCGGAGGCGGGGTGAAGGCACTCGCTTTTATAGGAGCCGTCGAGGAACTACAGAGCCAGGGCTATGAGTTCAGACGTGTTGCCGGTACCTCTGCAGGAGCAATTCTGGCGGCATTAACGGCAGCGGGGTATACAGCCGGGGAAATCAAATCCCGTCTGATGTCCATATCCTTTGGAGAGATGATCCATGTTCCACTGACAGACCGGGTCTTCCCTTTTATGAAATGGCTGTTCCTCTATTATCGTCTCGGCCTTTACAACGGGGCGCAGATGGAAACCGTACTGGCTCAGTGGCTGGAGGAAAAAGGGGTGCGTACGTTCGCAGATCTCCGGCCCGGATCGTTGAAGATCATCTGTTCGGATCTTACTTTAGGGAGAATCGTCGTCCTCCCCGATGACTTGAAGAGTACTTATGGCATTGATCCCGCTACATTTTCCGTGGCAAAAGCTGTAAGAATGAGCTCGAGTCTTCCATACTTCTTTATTCCTGTGAAGATTCATGGAAAGCGTGGGAAATCGGTGATCGTCGATGGAGGGGTCCTTAGTAATTTCCCATTGTGGATATGGGAAAAGCAGGATGGATGCCGGACGAGACCGGTAATCGGCTTAAAATTAAGTGATGAGCCGGATAAGCTTCCTGAACAGAAAATCAGAAACGCCATCCAGATGTTTCATGCCTTGTTTAAAACGATGCAGCGGGCTCACGACTCCCGCTACATTTCAAAATCCATCAGTAAGGATATTCTTTTCATACCGGTAAGCGGCATAGAAACCACTGATTTTCATATGACGAATGAGGAAAAAGAACATTTGATGAATTACGGACGCCAGCATGCATTGGAATTTTTAAAAAGATGGACAAAATAAAATCGAGCCTTTTAAAAAGAGGCTCGATTTTTGTCTTTGTTTTTATTTCCCTCAATGACCCGGAGCTGCGGCCCGTTTGTTCTTCGGCTTTTTTTGCGTGTGAACGGAGCGGATTTAACCGCTGTTTTCGCAGCCGGACTTTTCTTGACGACCGGTGCAGGCTGTTTGTATTTCTGTTTGGATTGTTTAACGGCCTGTTTGTATTTTTTCATTTCTGTGCGGTTGCCGGAACCCCCGCCAAATCCGCGTCCGCGGAGGAAGAAGAAGTAGATGGCTCCATAGAGGATAGCCGCCATCCCGATCATAACCACTATGTTTGTTAAGAAACCTGATGTATTGGTAAACAGCTGAACGCCTACAAAGAAAATGGCAAGCCCGATTAAAATGTACATGACTGGTGTCATCCAGTTACGCATGTCAATGTCCTCCCTTCTAGTATTAGGTCACCTGTACGACATCTTTTAGTTATATATACCCTGGATTGTACACTTTTCAACATTTCCTGTGGCGGGTATGTGCTATTTTCAATTGTTTCCGTAGTAGATGAATTTATGCAGTATTTATACTCAAAGTTCAGGTGAAAGATTCGGGGTTATTCTTTTCTTTCCTTTAGACTGTCACCTCTAAACTAGAAACATGGTAAGTATGTCTGGACCTTTATTTTACAACAAATGGAGAAGAATCACTAGGTCTATTATGAAAGCGGGCATGAAAAAATGCGGGTTGGTTAAAATGAGGAAAGAGGTGATGGAGATGGCAGAACAAACAAAAGATCAACGGAAGCAGGAGCCCCGGCAGAGTGTTGCCTCAAAAGCGGCAGCAACAGGTTTTGCCGGGGGGCTTTTATGGAGTGCTCTGGGTGCCGGCGCCTATTATTTTCATTTTACGGAAGTGTCCGCAGCATCCTTTATATTCCGGTCCTTCTGGCAGACGGATTGGACTGGAACATGGCTCGCAGAAGTTCTTTCGGTGCTGATAGTTGCGCTTCTCTCAATCGGAACGGCTTTCGTTTATTACTTTACTTTAAGATCAAGAAAAGGCATTTGGCCGGGCGCCATTTTTGGACTGCTTCTGTGGGGTGTGGTCTATTTTGTGTTAACCCCTGTGTTTCCAGCAATTCCTGGTTTCATGGAACTGAGCAGTGATACGTGGGTGACAACGGCCTGTTTATTTATCTTATACGGTGTGTTTGTAGGGTATTCCATATCTTATGAGTATCATGAATTTAATCAAACGGCAGATTCTTATTCAAATAAGGAGGGAGTATGATAAGATTTAACTGTATGATCCTTTGGGGAACGGTGGGGATATGGAATGGAGAAAAAGAAGATTTATTTACTGAATGGGCCGAACCTGAACCGTCTGGGTGTCCGCGAGCCCGGAACATATGGCACCGGTACACTTGAGGATGTGGTCCGGCTCGTTACTGAGACCGCGCAGAAAGCCGGCTTCGAGGTGGAGGCTTACCAATCCAATCATGAGGGGGATCTCGTGGACTGGATCCACCAGGCTGAAGCATCTGCGGACGGGATCGTCATGAACCCTGCTGCCTATACTCATACGAGTGTAGCTCTGCGGGATGCAGTGAGTTCCGTTTCCTTACCAGTCATTGAAATCCACATTTCCAACATCCACGCGAGAGAAGCTTTCCGGCATACGTCGATGCTTGCTCCTGTCACGGCAGGACAGATCGTAGGATTCGGAATCGATGGATATCGACTGGCGGTAGAAGGGTTGGTTCATAAGCTGAATGAGAGAGGAGATCACTAATATGATGAAATTGACAGGACTGCGTACAGCAGCTGCGACAAAAGAACTGGATGGACTATTGATCACGAGTTCGAAAAACAGACGGTATCTTTCCGGTTTTACAGGTTCTTCAGGAGCTCTGCTCATTACAGGCCGTGATGCTTTTCTGATTACAGACTTCCGATATACCAAGCAGGCCGCCGATCAGACGGAAGGGTTCGACATTATCGAGCATAAACGTCCCCTGCACGAAGAGGCAGCTGCCAAAGCCAGGGAACTTGGTTTGAAACGGGTCGGCTTTGAAAAAGATCACGTTACATATTCGTCCTACGAGCAGTACAAACAGGTGATGGATGCTGAACTTGTCCCAACCTCTGGGCTCGTTGAAAAATTACGCTTGATTAAGACCGATGAGGAGATTAGTATATTAAAGGATGCTGTTAAGATTGCTGATGACGCTTTTGACCACATTCTAAGCTACATAAAACCAGGTGTGAAGGAAATCGATATCTCCAATGAACTGGAGTTTTTCATGAGGAAGCAGGGAGCGGTTTCCTCCAGCTTTGATATTATTGTAGCGTCCGGTTATCGGTCTGCCCTTCCGCACGGCACAGCCTCGGAAAAGGAAATTCAGTCCGGTGAGCTTGTCACGATGGATTTCGGTGCTCTCTATAAGGGGTATTGTTCTGATATTACGAGAACCGTCGCTGTTGGGGAAATCAGTGATCAGCTGAAAGATATCTATGATACGGTTTTACAGGCGCAGTTAAGAGGTATGAAAGGTATTAAAGCAGGTATTACCGGTAAGGAAGCGGATGCTCTCACCCGTGACTATATTAAAGAAAAAGGATATGGGGACTATTTTGGACACTCCACAGGCCACGGCATCGGTCTTGATGTTCATGAAGGTCCGGGACTTTCCTTCCGTTCTGAACAGACGATCCTAGAAGAAGGCATGGTCGTTACTGTGGAACCGGGGATTTATGTACCGGATGTCGGCGGCTGCCGTATTGAAGACGACACGATCGTAACGAAAACCGGCAACGAGCGTCTGAGCCAATCAACGAAAGAGCTAATTACTTTGTAAGGAAAGAAGGAGGAACAACGTATGATTTCAGTAAACGATTTTCGTACAGGTTTAACAATTGAAGTAGATGGTGGAATCTGGCAGGTTATGGATTTCCAACACGTAAAGCCGGGAAAGGGAGCCGCATTTGTTCGTTCAAAGCTTCGTAACCTTCGTAATGGAAACATCCAGGAAAAAACGTTCCGCGGTGGAGAGAAAGTAGAACGTGCTCATATCGAAAACCGTAAAATGCAGTACCTTTACGCTAATGGTGACATGCATGCATTCATGGATATGGAAACGTATGAGCAGGTGGAAATTCCTTCTGCGACTATTCAGGAACAGCTGAATTATTTGAAAGAAAACATGGAAGTTCAGATTCAGTCGTATCAAGGTGAGACCATTGGTGTCGAGCTTCCGAAAAACGTGGAATTGAAAGTGACAGAAACAGAACCGGGAATCAAAGGTGATACGGCGAGCGGAGGTACGAAGCCTGCGACGCTTGAAACAGGATTAACGGTTCAGGTACCTTTCTTCATTAATGAAGGAGAAGTACTGCTCATCAGCACAACAGACGGCAAATATGTCTCCCGTGCGTAATGAAATCGATCATCAAGCGTGTTCCCATCCGGGAGCACGCTTTTTTTATGTCCGCCCTCCCAAATTGCACTAGAGGCCTGCTCTAGCAGAACTCTAGTACGTGCTGATTTCTTCTACTTTTATATGATTTGACCTGTCATAAGTATAAACGTGGGACATACATATGAAGTAAACCAAATAAAGGAGTAGGAGAAGGATGAAAGAGATTTTACGTCTGTTTCCGCCTTCATTTCAGAAGGTTTTACTAGAGCAGGTGGATTGGAGGAGAGTCCAGGAGATCCGTTTAAGGGTGGAACGTCCCATAGAGATGATCAGCAGTTCAGGCTATTCCGTTTTAGAGTCTCTCTCGATGACCGCGGATCATCTCTCCTACGTCTTGAATCAAATCAGCCAGTTTTCTCTCTATCGATTCAAGGATGAACTGAAAGAGGGTTTTATTACTATTGAAGGCGGCCACCGCGTAGGGATGGCGGGCAAAGCAAACACACAGGAAGATAAAGTAGAGACGTTGAAGCATATCTCTTTTATGAACATCCGCGTCGCTCGATCCACGAGGGGGCAGGTATCCTCTCTGCTTCCTTATCTTTATGACGACATGGGATGGAGAAGTGTTCTGATCATAGGCCCCCCTCATTCCGGAAAAACGACACTGCTCCGTGAACTGGCCTGTGTTATTGGGGCAGCAGCCGGTCCCTATTCACCGTCTAAAGTCGCCATTGTGGACGAGCGGTCGGAAATAGCAGCCAGTTTACGGGGAGTTCCGCAGCTGGACGTCGGCACCCGTACAGATGTGATGGATGCCTGTCCAAAAGCGGACGGGATGATGATGATGATCCGTTCCATGTCCCCGGATGTTTTAATCGTCGATGAAATCGGCGGGGAAAGGGATGCCCGTGCTGTTCAGGAAGCGGTTTATACCGGTGTGAAGGTCATATGCAGTCTGCATGGTAACGGGGTGGAGTCCGTAAGCCGGCGACCGTCGGTTTCCCAACTGATGCACGACCAGGTATTCGAACGTTATATTACACTGGAACGTCTGCGTGCAGGATCGGTCCTTACATGGAAGGTGTATAACCACCTTGGACAAGTTCTTGGTGAAGGGGAAGGAGGTCGGATGGATGGAGTGGATCGGCGCCGTCATCATTTTAACCGTTACAACACTGGGCGGATTTGAAATTGCATCCCGGTTCAAAAAAAGGCCCGGCCATATCAGACAGTGGAAAAATGCTCTTCAACTGATTGAAGCGGAGATGGTTTATGGTCAGTCTTCTCTCTGGGAGGTATGTGAAACCTTATCGAGACATCTGCCTATGCCGATAGCCGGATTTTTTGAGCAGCTTCAAAAGGAGCAGTACAGCTGCCGGGATTTTTCCGTTCTCTGGGAAACCCTTTTGAAAAAACATTGGCCCTGGAATGCCATGGGCAAAACAGAAATGGAAATTCTGCTTCAGTTCGGCCGGACCCTCGGACAACATGATCTGGAACAGCAGCAGAAACAGATCCAATTGACCATCCACCATTTAGACAGAGTGCTTCAGGAAGCATTGGAAGTAGGCGATCAGTACCAGAAGATGGCCAGAGGGATGGGGGTTTTAAGCGGTCTTCTCGTCATCATCTTAATTATATAGAAGGGGGAAGGACCATTGTGCTCCAAGATGCCACAATCCTTTTTCAAATAGCGGGAGTAGGAATTATCGTCGCCATGATTCACAGTATTCTAAAACAAATGGGAAAGGAAGAGATCGCCCAGGCTGTCACATTGACGGGATTTATCATTGTACTGTTTATCGTCCTGCACCGTCTGGCTGACTTGTTCCAACAGATCAAATCCGTCTTTCTCTACCAAGGATAGCTTTATGGATATTATCCAGGTTGTTTCGCTGGGTCTTGTTGCGACTATGCTGATCATTCTGCTGCAGGAACAGAAATCATCAGTCGCTTTTCTGCTTCTCCTTTTCACCGTCATCGTTATTTTCCTGACCGTCCTCGATCAACTGACTTATGTATTTACATTGCTTTCCTATATGGCTGATCAGGCCCAGGTGGAACCGATGTACTTCAAAACGATTTTGAAAATCATCGGTATTGCATATATCGCTGAATTCGGTGCCCAGCTGATCCGGGATGCCGGCCTCAATGCTTTGGCATCGAAAGTGGAACTGGCTGGGAAATTATTCATTTTGATGCTTGCCATTCCAATTGTTACAGCTGTCATTGAAACCATTCTTCAATTCATACCCGGAGGTTAGGGAGGCGGGGAGCAGATGAAACGTCTATGGAAGTGGCTGTGTGCAGGGATCATCGGGGTTTTTCTTTTTCCTTCGGCTTCTGCGGCATCCCCTGAAGCTCCGGAAACGACAGGACCTTCCATGTCGGAATACATTTCAACAGAAGATATGGAAGCGAACTGGGAGGATCTGCAGCAGCAGTATGGAGATTATATGCCGAATTTCCAGCATGACAACTTTATGGAGTTTATTCAAAAGGAAGGGGCGCTCGAGTCTTCCGACTGGTACTCCGGAATGGTGGAATTTTTCTTTCACGAACTTCTTTTAAACGGCCGGCTGCTCTCTTCTCTTTTATTTCTAACCTTATTCAGCACGCTCCTGCAGTCTGTGCAGTCCGCCTTTCAAAATTCAGTCGTAAGTAAAGCAGCGTACATGGTTGTCTATCTCGTCCTGCTGACTCTTGCATTGGAAAGTTTCCGGCAGGTGATTGTCTATACATTGGATGCGGTGGAGCGGATGAGCAGTTTCATGATCGGTCTGATCCCTCTTCTTCTTGGTATCATGGCTTCCTTCAGTCATCTCATGTCCATTTCTTTTTTCCATCCCATCATCATCGCTCTCGTTCAGTCCAGTGGTCTGCTGGTTAAATATCTGCTTATCCCGTTATTTACATCATCAGCTCTTTTATTGATTGTCGGGAGTTTGAATGAAGACTTCAAAGTCGACCATTTAGCAGAACTGTTACGGAAGACGGGAATGGCTGTCATGGGGATTTTCCTTACCGTTTTTCTTGGTGTTATTTCCGTGCAGGGAACCGTCACGGCTGTTCAGGACGGCATCACGATGAAAACAGCCCGGTTTGTGACCGGAAATTTTGTTCCTGTTGTCGGACGTTTGTTTACAGATGCCACCGACACCATACTTGGGGCTTCTCTTGTATTAAAAAACACCCTCGGGATTGCAGGAGTGGTCATTCTCCTCGGCATCGCTGTTTTTCCGTCAATCAAAGTCCTTGCTATCGCGATTATCTATAAATTGGCCGCTGCCCTGCTGCAGCCCCTCGGCGATGGACCGGTCATCCAGGCGATGGATGTAATTAGCCGGCACATTTTCTATATCTTTGCCGCACTGCTTATGGTCTCCATGATGTTTTTCCTTGTCATAGTCATTATGGTCGCAGCAAGCAATATTACAATGATGATCAGATAGGGGGGCGGGTAATGGACTTATTTATTGAGTGGATTACAAGAATCGTATTATTCCTTCTTTTGGCAATGGTTGCGGATGCGCTTCTGCCGTCGGGGGTCATGAAGAACTATGCAAGACTTGTGATGTCCATTTTACTGCTTCTTGTTTTCCTCGGCCCCCTGCTTCAGCTTCTGCAGATCGATCCTGAGCGTCTGTTGCAGTCGGCTGATCAGAAAATGGAAGAGCAGTGGGATACCGACGGTTTGGATGACACTATTGAATCGAAGAAAAATGAAATACTGCAGGGACAAGATGCATATAGATTAGAACAGGTTACCCAAGCTCTATCTGCTGAACTGCAGCCTTCGTTGGAAGAAGAGAAGGATGTCACGCTTCAGGATACGGCGATGACTTTTACCGGACAGCCATACAGCGTGGAAACTCTTGAAAAGGTGACACTGACGTTATCACGGAGCCAGGAGATGGGGGACGTGGAGAATGTCGATATCTCCTTTATGGATGAGCCCTCCCCGCCAGTCTCTTCGGAAGAGGATGCAGAACTGGTGAACTGGGTGGCTGGGAAACTGGACTTGAAGCCTGAACAAATAGAAATCCACTGGGAGGATCAGGATGAATAAATGGTGGAATAAGATCACTCTATCGTCCGATAAGGAAGGGAAGAAGGTGAACAAGACCAAGTATTTGATTGGTCTTGGAATGATCGGGGTTCTTATCATTCTTGTCAGCAGCTGGTTCCAGCCGGATGCAGAGCCGCGTACTCCTCCCGCGGCAGGGAGTACACAGGAGCAGGCTGCATCGGAAACTTCTCCATCTCCGGAACAGACCGATTCCATCACACAGCTGGAAGGGGAATATGAAAAACAGCTCAAGCCGCTTCTTGAGAATATCCAGGGTGTCAGTGCTGTGGATATTATGATAAATCTATCATCCACACACAAAAAGGAGTATGACAAAAACTTGATCATAGGCAAACAGAACACAAAAGAATCCGATAAGAATGGAGGAGAAAGAGAAATTGAAGATTATACGAGAGAACAGCAGCTGGTTCTAGTCCGACAGGGTGACCGCGAAGTTCCGCTGCTCACCCAGACATCCAAGCCTGAAGTCAGCGGGGTTTTCGTAACGGCCAAGGGAGTCGATCAAATTCAGGTGAAGGAATGGGTGGTTGAAGCTGTTTCCCGGGTGCTTGATGTACCGACACATAGAATATCAGTTCTGCCTAAACAATAAGGAGGGATTACCTTGGTAAAAAAACAAACGGTGTGGCTGTTGACAATGTTGAGTCTTTTGATTGTGTTGAGTGTTTACTACATGACATCCCCGGAAAACGGCGAGATGGCTTTTATTCAGGAAGAGGACTGGGCTGAAATGACCAGTGAAGAAGCAGAAGGGGAAAACGTTGAAACGGCAGGAGACGGGACAGTGATTTCGCAAATTTCCACTGATGAGTTATTTTCAGCTATCCGTCTCGATATGAAAAACCAGCGGGATCAGGTCCAGGAGCAGCTTTCCGAAATTGTAGCGTCCAGTGATTTTACGACTGACGAGAAAAATGAAGCACTGGAAAAAATGGAAACGATTAAAACCAATCAATCAAAAGAATCCATCATCGAAAATACCATCCTTGCAAGCGCCCAGTATGATGATGTCCTCGTACGTGCCGAAGATGACGTCGTCCACGTAACCGTAAAAGCCCAGGAGTTATCCAAGGAAGAAACGAACCAGATTATCCAGATGGTCTCCGATGAATTCGGACATAAGCAGGTACAGGTTCAATTCCAGCCTGCAGGCTGAACAAAAGAAGCTGCCGTTGAAAACGGCAGCTTCTTTGGCTGTAGAAAAGCCTGTGTTAACCAGTCAGAGTTCTCCGCACGTCGTGTTGAGGGGACGCGTTCCGCTTATCGGTGGATGCCTGCCGCGGGCACGGCCTCAGCTAAATTGGTCAAGAAAACCATTGGACCAAGTGGATCTTCGGCTCGCGCTGTTCCCGCAGGCGTCACCACCGAACGCTCCTCGTGCCGACGTTAGAATATAGAGGAGAGAAATTGTGCCCTATGCAGATTTGCAGATTCAAAAGAACGGCATGGTCTGCGTTATTGTCGCTTGCGCGGAAAAGAGAATGTGCGCGAACAAGCGTTACTGACGGCGGCTTGCCAAAACATGAAAAAGATTGCCCTTCACCTATCCAGGGTGAGATAGGTGAAGGAGAGGCTTTTTCGTTGAAGGGCGGGCGAATACCAGGAGACTCCTGCGGAGAAAAGGGCGACCCGAGACCCCGCAGTGTGGGTTTTCACGAGGAGGCTCGGGCGTTCGTCCGTGGAAAGCGAGTGGTATTCGCCCGCACGAACTGTACAAAAAAAGCTTGCAGAAAAACACGGGGTTTCTCTACAAGCTGAAGCTGCCGTTGAAAACGGCAGCTTCTTTTTGTGCATGGTTAAAAAGCCGTGTGTATGGAAATAGTGGTGGAGAAAGAAATCCACAGACCTATAGAACTGCCAATTGTTAACGGATAACGTCTGTCTTTCTACCTTCTTTCAGGAGGTTCAGTTGCAGGAAAGCAGGAATTTATAATAGAATGTTAAGAGGAGTTATTAGTACCAGTTATAAAGCAACTATACATAAAAGGGGTGCCAGCTATGTTAAAGGTACAGGAAATCAGAGAAATTATTAAGCTGATCGATCAATCTTCCATCGATGAATTCAGCTATGAAGCAAATGGGACGAAAGTTTCGATGAAAAAACAACAGGAACAGGTTGTTACAGAAGCTGTACAGCCGCAGCAGACGGTTCAGGCACAGCCGAAACCACAGCCGCAGGAATCTGCGCAGAGCAAGGAAGTAAATCAAGAGCCGGCTGCAGAGGAAGCACCTCAAGCAGAAGCTGCCTCCAGCGATTACGATGCTGAAGTCAAGTCTCCGATGGTCGGAACCTTCTATGTGTCTCCGTCCCCGGACCAGGATGCCTACGTGAAAGTCGGCGACGATGTCAAAGAAGACTCTGTCGTATGTATCGTGGAAGCTATGAAGCTTTTCAATGAAATTGAAGCGGAAGTTTCTGGTGAGGTTGTAGAAATTCTGGCTAAAGACGGCGAACTGGTCGAATATGGACAGCCGTTGTTCCGAGTGAAGTCTAAGTAAGCGGGGGATGAGACGTTGATTAAAAAAGTTTTAATAGCCAACAGAGGTGAAATTGCTGTCCGGATCATCCGTGCCTGCAAAGAAATGGACATTGAGACGGTCGCCATTTATTCTGAAGCAGATAAAGAAGCCTTGCACGTCCAGCTGGCGGATGAAGCCTATTGTGTTGGACCTACATTAAGTAAAGACAGCTATTTGAGCTATACCAATATTTTAAGTCTGGCAATCCTGACACAGACGGATGCGATCCATCCAGGATACGGTTTCCTTTCTGAAAACGCAGAGTTCGCCGAGATGTGTGAAGAATGCAACATCACCTTCATTGGCCCATCCGCCTATGCCATTCAAAAAATGGGGACGAAAGATGTGGCCAGAGAAACGATGAGAGAAGCGGGAGTTCCGGTTGTACCCGGTTCCGCTGGAATCATCAGCAGCGAGGAAGAAGGCTTGAAGGTAGCGGACGACATCGGATATCCGGTCATCATCAAAGCGACAGCCGGCGGTGGAGGAAAAGGAATCCGTGTTGCCCGTAATGAAGATGATTTGAAAACAGGAATCCGCATGACCCAGCAGGAAGCGGAAACGGCGTTCGGCAACCCGGGCGTCTATATTGAGAAGTTCATCGAGGACTTCCGCCACGTGGAAATCCAGGTACTTGCCGATAACCACGGGAACGCTGTGCACCTGGGAGAGCGGGACTGTACGATCCAGCGCCGTCTTCAGAAGCTTATCGAAGAAACACCATCTCCGGCAATTTCCGAAAAGATGAGGAAGAAGATGGGCGATGCTGCCGTCAAAGCGGCTCTTGCTGTTAATTACTCAGGGGCCGGTACCGTAGAATTCATTTTCGATAAAGAGGCGGAATCCTTCTACTTTATGGAAATGAATACGCGTATTCAAGTAGAGCATCCGGTGACCGAGATGGTAACAGGTGTAGATCTTATTAAAGAGATGCTGCTGATTGCCAACGATGAAAAGCTTTCCTTTAAACAAGAAGACATTGAGTTTGAAGGCTGGTCCATTGAATGCCGGATCAATGCGGAGAATCCTTATAAAAACTTCATGCCTTCGGCAGGGAAAATTGATATGTACCTGCCGCCGGGAGGTCTCGGTGTGCGTGTGGATTCTGCAGCATACCCGGGGTATACCATCCCTCCCTATTACGATTCTATGGTGGCCAAGCTCATTACGTACGGCCGTGACAGAGATGAAGCCGTCCGTCGTATGAGACGTGCGCTCGATGAATTTGTCGTAGAGGGTGTCCATACAACGATTCCGTTCCACCAGCGTATGATGGAGCATGAAGTCTTTGTGAATGGCGACTTTAATACCAAGTTCCTTGAGAAATATTCGATTATGAAAGATGAAGCTTAAAAGGAGTGGTCATTAATGACTGATAAGCAATTGTTGAATGTGACAGATGGATCGACATTAGGCAATATTGAGATTGCTCCTGAAGTAATTGAAGTCATCGCGGGCATCGCCGTATCCGAAGTGGCAGGAGTTGCTTCAATGCGGGGGAACTTTGCCTCCGGTGTTGCAGAACGACTGGGCAAGAAAAATCACGGCAAGGGTGTCAAAGTGGAGTTGACAGAAAGCGGCATTTTGATTGACGCCTACGTCGTTATGGATTATGGCATCAGTATTCCTGATACCGCCCAGAAAATCCAGGACAATACCCGCCAGGCATTGAAAAATATGACAGCTCTTGAAATTAGTGAAATCAATGTGCACATCGTTGGTATCCAAATGGAGGGAGCAAAAGAAGAAGAAAACGAAACGGAAGCCTATTCATAGGAATCAGAAAGGGGAGACCCTTTCTGATTTTTCTTTTTGCACTAAGGAAACACCAGGCTGTATATCCCTGTTATCATGGCTTTTATCCAACTAAAATGTTATGATTCTAACGGATATTACCTTAAAGGAGAATGAACATGAAACGACGCACAGCACGAGAAAAAGCATTTCAGGCGCTTTTTCAAACGATTACAGAGGATATTGATACGGATGAGGCCATCCAGCACGTGGTAGAAGATCCAGAGGTGGATCCATTCCTGCACGATCTTGTCCACGGAGTCATGGACTACAGGGATGACCTGGATCAGTGGATTGCCGACCATTTGGACAACTGGACGTTCCCACGTCTTCCTAAAGTAGAGAAGACCGTTCTTCGAATGGCCGCGTATGAAATGAAACATAACGAAGATGTCCCGACACAAGTAGCAATCAACGAAGCAGTAGAACTTGCTAAAATCTTCGGCGAAGAAGATTCCGGGAAGTTCGTCAATGGCGTTTTATCCAAGATGATCTAACTTTGAACTGGGGGAATCGGAGATGGCAGCGGAAGTTATTTATGGAAAGCAGTTAGCGGAAGATTTACGGGAAGAGATGAAGCAGGAGGTGGCGGTGCTCCATGAAAAAGGTGTACACCCTAAACTGGTTGTCGTCATTATCGGAGAAGATCCTGCCTCAAAATCTTATGTAAAAGGGAAGCAGCGGGCTTCTGAAAAAGTAGGTATGGATTCTGATCTTATTGAACTTTCTGAGGAAACCTCTGAGCAGGAGCTTCTTGATTTGATCCATCGGTTGAACCAGGATGATACGGTTCATGGTATTCTGGTACAGCTTCCAGTTCCGGAGCATATTTCTGATCAGAAAATAATTGAAGCGATCGACCCTGGCAAGGATGTGGATGGTTTCCATCCTGAAAACGTTGGCAGAATGCTGACAGGCCAGGATACCTTTTTCCCCTGCACACCATATGGGATTATGGTGATGCTTGAACGTGCAGCTATTGTTGTGGAAGGGAAGCATGCCGTCATTGTAGGGCGCAGCAACCTCGTCGGTAAGCCTGTAGGGCAGCTTCTTCTCAATAAAAATGCAACGGTCACCCACTGCCACTCCCGGACAAAGGATTTAAAGTCTCATACGAAACAGGCAGATATTCTGATTGTAGCGGCAGGCAGACCGGGACTCGTAACCGGGGAACATGTGAAGGAAGGTGCTGTCGTCATTGATGTCGGAGTCAACCGTGTAAATGGTAAACTGACCGGCGATGTTGACTTTGAATCAGCTAAGGAATTGGCCTCCCATATCACTCCTGTTCCCAAAGGGGTGGGGCCGATGACCATTACCATGCTGCTCCACAATACCATTAAGGCGGCGAAGCAGATTCACCGCGTGTAAGGAGGCGTTGTCGTGCAGGACCAGTATTTGACGGTAACGGCTTTAACCAAATATATCAAACGGAAACTATCCGGCGATCCTCATTTGAAGACCGTATGGCTCAGAGGAGAAATTTCCAACTTCAAACATCATTCCAGAGGACACATGTATATGTCCTTAAAAGATGATCAGGCAAGAATTCAGGCGGTTATGTTTGCCGGAAGCAACCGCTCGCTGAAATTCATGCCTGAAAATGGGATGAATGTCCTCGTAAAAGGTGAGATCAACGTATACGAACCGATGGGGCAGTATCAGCTCTATATTAAGGAAATGCAGCCGGATGGAATCGGTGCCTTGTATTTTGCTTTTGAACAGCTGAAGGAGAAATTGGAGAAGGAAGGTCTGTTTGCTGAAGAACGTAAGAAAAAGCTTCCTACATATCCAAAGCATATCGGGGTGATCACTTCTCCTACCGGTGCGGCTGTCAGGGACATTTTGACAACGATTAAGCGACGCTATCCGATTGTACCGGTATCCATCCTTCCGGTTCTTGTCCAGGGGGAGCGCGCAGCAGAATCGGTATCCAACGCCATCCGGTACGCCAATGAGCATCTCGATTGCGACGTTTTAATCGTCGGCCGCGGCGGTGGATCTATTGAAGATCTTTGGGGATTCAATGAAGAAATAGTCGCCCGGGCGATTGCAGCATCGTCGATTCCCATTATTTCTGCCGTCGGTCACGAAACGGATACAACCATCAGTGATTTTGCTGCTGATTGGAGAGCACCGACGCCTACTGGGGCCGCAGAAGTAGCCGTCCCTTCCATTACGGAACTGAGGGAACAGGTGCAGCAGTTCAGACAGAGGCTCATAAGATCCATGGACGGACAGCGGACTGAATCCAGGCAGAAGCTGAACCGATTGAAAAAATCCTATGCGTTTAAGTATCCGGAACAGCTGATGCGTCAGAAAGAACAGGACCTGGACCGGGTGCTGGAACGTCTGACCAAACAGATGAACCGGCAGCAGACGAGCCGCCGTGAACAGCTGGGTTATCTAACCAAACGGCTGGAGCAGCAGGGGCCCGATAAAAAAATCAAAGAAGGAACTGAGTCTCTTCAAAGGGATACGAAACAGCTCCAAAAAGCTTTGGATACCATTGTCTCCCGGAAAAAAGACCGTTTCCATTCCACGCTGGATAAGCTGACCCTGCTGAATCCGCTTGAAATTATGAAACGCGGCTATGCCATTCCTTTTGATGAGGAAAATCAGGTCATTAAAAAGGCTGGTCAGGTGTCGGAGGGAAGCAGTCTTTCCCTTCAAGTCCAGGACGGTCTCATTCAATGTCAGGTTACATCGGTGAAGGAGGATGAACATGGAGGAAAATAAACAGGAAATCAGTTTTGAAGAAGCCATGAATCAGCTTGAGGAAATTGTCGAAAAGCTGGAAACCGGCGAAGTCCCCCTTGAGAAAGCTATTCAATACTATCAAGAGGGGATGAAGCTTTCAAAGGTATGCAGTGAAAAGCTCGGAACAGTGGAAGAGCAGATGCAGCAGATAATGAATGAACATGGGAATTTTGAACCTTTCACCGTACAGGAGGAAGAATAGCCTGTGGACTTGAAAGCTTATTTAACAGATAAACAAACGTTCATTAACGACCAGTTGACCATGTATGTAAGAGATTATACCGTCCCTGGCAGACTTCAGGATTCGATTCTTTATTCTATTGAGGCTGGTGGGAAAAGGCTGCGTCCTATTCTTCTTCTGGCCACGGCGGAAGCCTTTGGAGCTCCAGCGGGCAAAGGGTTGACCGCTGCCGCCGCTCTTGAAATGGTGCATACGTACTCCTTGATACATGACGACCTTCCAGCTATGGATGATGATGATACCAGGCGCGGGCTGCCTACCAATCATAAAAAATTCGATGAAGCGACAGCTATTCTTGCCGGAGATGCCCTGCTCACCATGAGTACCCAGCTGATTGCAGAAGACCCGTCTCTTGCACAGGAAGAAAAATTATTTCTTATTCAGGAGCTGACTAAAGCTGCCGGTCCAAGAGGTATGGTCGAAGGTCAGATGCAGGATATGCTGAGTGAAGGAAAAGAGATATCTCTCGAGTCTCTGGAAGCCATTCATAAAAACAAAACCGGCGAGCTGTTGAAATATGCGATCCGTGCAGGTGCAAAGCTTGGAAAGGCCTCAGAGCAATCCATGCAGCAGATGAGCGGAATGGCGGAAGCGCTCGGCCTTATTTTCCAGATCCAGGACGACATTCTGGATGTGACCGGCGATGCAGAAGTGATCGGTAAACCTGTAGGCAGTGATGTGGTGAATGATAAAAGTACCTATCCGGGTCTTCTCGGTCTGGACGGTGCAAAAGAGCAGAAGGATCATTACGTCAAAACAGCTGAGTCCGCTTTGACGGAAGCAGGTGTGGAAGGTACGGTTCTGTCACAACTTATTCACTATTTAAGTACGCGTGATCATTAATCGGAAGGATTTCGATTGAGGTGTGTGCTGAAATATGATATATTATTTTTACAAAAGGAATGGTGCAGTATTCTAGTCGGTCCTCCGTTCCTGAAGGCGGGCCTAAAAATCCGCCAAAGGGCACATCGATGAAGTTCCTTGTGTTGGCTTGAGGCGCCCAGCCTTGGGTCGATGCTGGGAGTTAAGGTCGCAGGGCGATCCACAAAGGCATGTGGGCGTTGACCCTGCTTCCGCGGAGGCCCATTCTTGTAACGGGCTCTGAGCCAGATACCGTTATGAAATGGGGTATGAACCTGCAGCATATGGAGTAACATCTATATGCGCAGCGTAGCCTGCCTTGAGTGGTTTTTGAGGGGATTACAGTCCATGAGACCCTGTGACTACAGATGGCCACTGTGGTCCTGGGACGTAAGCTGTATGAAATCACAACTGCAAAAGAGGCTAAGGAACGGTCAAAGGCTGTCGGGGAAATCCCCTAGACTGTTCTATGGACATAAAACGGGAATTATAGTGCGGACTGAGTGGCAATCTAGTCCAGTTATCGGAAACGAGGCTGAGTCGAGTTTAAAGGGGAACCGCCAGAGTGGTGACACTCGGTACTTGATTGGGAAAACCTACTAGACCTAAGCCGCAATTTTTACCCGTTTTGTGACCATTCCTTTCTGTTACATAATTAAATTATGATTATATATAGATATAGAGGGTAAGAATGGATAATAAATTAAAAAAAGCCGTAAATTTCAGTTTGAGTATTGCCGTTATCACATTTGTGTTAGCGGCTATTTTTTCAGTTATCTCTTCTTCCGTTTTAAGTGGAGTCATGTGGGTCATTGGACTGATCATTGTATTTATCATCGTGTTTACCGGTGTAGTCTTTGATATGCTTGGTATAGCAGCTACAGCTGCTGAAGAGAAGCCCTTCCATGCGATGGCTTCCGAGAAAGTCCCGGGCTCCAAGGAAGCTATTGCGATT
The DNA here is from genome assembly GCF_056158945.1 of Halobacillus sp. ABH2_015. Taxonomy (NCBI): domain Bacteria; kingdom Bacillati; phylum Bacillota; class Bacilli; order Caryophanales; family Bacillaceae; genus Halobacillus; species Halobacillus sp. ABH2_015. The sequence continues at coordinate 2,123,153 of NZ_JBSWUG010000002.1, read as the reverse complement.
GTCAGAAATGCGGATCGATTCGCAAGTTTCTGTAACGACGTTATAGGGGATATATCTGGTATAGTTAGTGGTACGGCCTCCACTGTCGTCGTACTTCAGCTTGCTTCGAGTTTCGGGTATACAGAAGGGTCTGCCGTCCAAATCGGTATTAACGTGGCCCTTACCAGTATCGTGGCAGCACTGACGGTGGGAGGAAAAGCCATTGGTAAATTCTTCGCCATCAATAAATCCACGCAGATTATCTTTTTTGCTGCCAGGGTGATTGCATGGTTAGAAAACAAATTAAATGTAAGAATTTTATCAAATGTCATGTCGTCCACTAAAAAATCAAGATAATTACAAGGGGGTCCTTCAATGGATCTGAGCAGAATCAACGACCCTTCGTTATTGAAGGATATGAATACGAAGCAATTGGAAGAATTTGCAGCAGAAGTGAGACAGTTTTTAATTGAAAACCTGGCCACAACAGGCGGCCACCTTGGTGCGAACCTGGGAGTAGTGGAGCTGACTCTGGCTCTTCATAAAGTATATAACAGTCCCGTCGACCGTCTTATATGGGATGTCGGGCACCAGTCATATATCCATAAGATTCTGACCGGCCGTGGAGGGCAGTTCGACACACTGCGGCAGTATAAGGGCTTGTGCGGCTTCCCGAAACGTGATGAAAGTGAGCATGATGTATGGGAAACCGGCCACAGTTCAACTTCGCTGTCCGCGGCCATGGGGATGGCTATTGCACGCGACTTGAAAAAACAGGACCATTCCATCCTTCCCATCATTGGTGATGGAGCCCTGACAGGCGGTATGGCGCTGGAGGCGCTGAACCATATCGGGCATGAGAAAAAGAATGTAACCGTTATCTTGAATGATAATGAAATGTCGATCGCTAAAAACGTAGGAGCCCTGCACGGGGCGCTCGGCCGGATGAGAAGTGCAGGGAAGTACAATCGTGCCAAGGATGATCTCGAATGGCTGCTGAAGAAGATTCCCGCCGTTGGAGGAAAACTCGCGCAGGCAGCAGAGCGCTTGAAGGACAGCATGAAGTACTTTGTTGTTCCGGGCATGTTCTTTGAAGAGCTCGGGTTTACGTATTACGGACCGGTGGATGGTCATGACTTTGAAGACTTGATGGAAAACCTGAACTATGCGAGAAAAACAGACGGACCTGTCATCGTTCATGTAATGACCAAGAAAGGGAAAGGGTATCATCCCGCCGAAACCGATGTGAAGGACAAGTGGCACGGTGTAGGTCCTTATAAAATCGAATCAGGAGAGAAAATCAAACCGGTCGATGCTCCTCCTGCGTGGAGCTCGGTTATCAGTGATGCGCTGATTAAAAAAGCACGGGAAGATGACCGCATAGTGGCTGTGACTCCTGCCATGATTCTCGGGTCCAAACTGGAAAAATTCGGCGAGGAATTCCCGGACCGTTTATTTGATGTAGGCATTGCCGAACAGCATGCTACCACGATGTCCGCCGGTCTTGCGACTCAGGGGATGAAGCCGTTCCTGGCCATTTATTCCACGTTCCTGCAGCGCGGTTATGATCAGGTGGTCCATGATGTGGCCCGTCAGAAATTGAATGTGATTTTCGGTATTGACCGCGCAGGACTCGTCGGAGCTGACGGAGAGACCCACCAGGGTGTGTTTGATATTGCATTCCTGAGGTCTGTTCCGAATATGATTATCAGCATGCCGAAAGATGAGGATGAAGCCCAGCATCTCGTTCATACAGCTGCAGAATATGAAGAGGGGCCTTTTGCAATCCGTTATCCGCGGGGGAACGCTAAAGGAATCGACACGGATAAACATATGAGGTCCATCCCCGTCGGCAGCTGGGAAATCCTGAAAGAGGGAACAGAGGCTGTCATCCTTACGTTTGGGACGACCATTGATGCAGCTCTTGATGCGGCGGGCCGTCTGGAAAAAGAAGGACGGTCTGTGCGGGTGGTGAATGCCCGTTACATCAAACCGATGGACGAGTCCATGCTGCATGATATGATGAAGCAGGGGCTGCCGATTCTGACAGTAGAGGAAGCGGTTCTTCAGGGAGGATTCGGTTCAGCAGTGCTTGAATTCGCTGAGGAAAACAATTACACCTCCCAATGGGTGCGCCGGATGGGCGTTCCAGACCGGTTCATTGAACACGGCAGTGTGCCAAAGCTCTGGGAAGAAATCGGATTGACCCCGGAAAACATGGTGAAAAACCTAAAAGAATTGATACCTACAAAACAACAGAGGGCATAAAAGATATGGGCAGAAAAGTACGTTTAGATGTATTACTTGTAGAAAAAGGCTATATAGAAACGCGTGAAAAAGCGAAACGAACCATCATGGCCGGACTTGTTTTTCATGAACAGGTCCGCCTTGATAAACCCGGCTTGAAGGTGGACGAGGATCTGGAGTTGATTGTTAAAGGCCGTCCCATTCCGTATGTCAGCCGCGGCGGATTGAAGCTTGAAAAAGCATTGAAGCACTTTGATCTTTCCGTTAAGGACAAGATTATGATTGATATCGGTTCATCCACAGGCGGTTTTACGGACTGTGCGCTTCAGAACGGAGCCAGACTCAGCTATGCCGTGGATGTTGGATATAATCAGCTTGACTGGCGTCTCCGCAATCATGACCAGGTGGTTGTTATGGAACGGACCAATTTCCGATATGTGACGAAAGAGGACCTTACACACGGTCAGCCGCAGTTTGCTTCCATCGATGTCTCCTTCATATCCCTTCGTATCATTCTGCCGGTTCTTGCTGAGATTCTGGAGCAGCAGGGAGATGTGGCAGCACTAATAAAACCACAGTTCGAAGCAGGTAGAGAACAGGTAGGGAAAAAAGGAATTGTGAGAGACCCTTCGATTCACAAAGAGGTCGTAAAAACAATTCTTGATTTTGCTTCTGATCACGGATATTCTGTTTATGGACTCACTTTTTCTCCGATTACCGGCGGGGATGGGAATATAGAATTCCTCGTCCATCTGCGGCTTGATGAAGGCAGCAGCAGTGGAGAACAGGTGGATATCGATGCTGTAGTCAAAGAAGCGCATGAGGCGCACAGCAGAAACGCATAATGAATGTAAAAGGGCTTAGCACAGGCCCTTTTCTTATGGAAGGACTTGAAACGGAGGATGGTCATGAACAAAGGACAACGTCACATCAAAATCAGGGAACTGATTACAAACGACGATATTGAAACCCAGGATGAGCTGGTCGATCGATTGAAGGGTATGGGATACAATGTCACCCAGGCAACCGTATCCCGCGATATCAAAGAACTACATCTTGTAAAGGTGCCGATGATGGATGGCCGGTACAAATACAGTCTCCCTGCAGATCAGCGCTTCAATCCGTTTGAAAAGCTGAAACGGCTCATGATGGATGCCTTTGTCAGTATAGATCGGGCCGGACATTTTATTATTTTGAAAACTCTGCCGGGAAACGCCAATGCTGTAGGTGCTCTCGTGGATAATCTGGAATGGGATGAAATTATGGGGACCATCTGCGGAGATGATACCTGCTTAATTATCTGCCGCAGTGAAGATCATACGGAGTCAATTAGTGAGCAGTTGCTAAATATGCTATAACTGAGGTGGATGGTTTCATGCTAACAGAGTTGTCTATTCGTGATTTTGCAATCATTGATGAGATCTCAATCACGTTCAAAGAAGGGTTGACTGTACTGACCGGTGAAACAGGTGCTGGTAAATCCATCATTATTGATGCGATCCAGCTTCTTTCCGGTGGTCGGGGATCCGTTGAATTTGTTCGTCATGGAACAAAAAAAGCTGAAATTGAAGGGTTGTTTACCGTGCAGCCTGAGCATCCGATCCATAAGGTCGGACAGGACTATGGTGTCGATATTGATGAGGACGGCATGGTTGTTCTTGAACGGACCATTACCCATCAGGGGAAAAGCATCTGCCGGGTGAATGGAAAACTGGTGACACTCGGGATCATGAGGGAGTTCGGACATTCCTTGATCGACATTCACAGCCAGCATGAGACGCAGTCGCTTATGGATCCTGACCGGCACGTCGAGCTTCTGGATGTATTTGCCGGTGAAGAGCTTCGTTCGGTCCTGGACGAGTATGAGAGCGTTTATGACAAGTACAGAACGATGAAGAAGCGCTATAAAGAATTGAGTGAGAATGAGCAGGAAATGGCTCAGCGTCTGGATCTGCTTGAATTTCAGCTGCGCGAGCTTCAAGGAGCTGAAATGCAGCCGCTTGAAGATGAAGAGCTTTCCGAAGAGCGGAAGAAACTCATGAATTTTGAGAAGGTGTACCAAGGCATTCATGATGCCTATTATTCTTTGTACGGGGAACAGCGCGGAATGGACTGGCTGAGTCATGCAATGACTTCTTTGGAAAGTACATCCGATGTGGATGAAAACCTTGCACAACTGTCGGAAGAAATGACGAACACGTATTACCTGATGGAAGAAATGACGTTTAAGCTGAGTAACCATATGGCAGAGCTTGAATTCGACCCTGAGAGACTCAACCAGATCGAATCCAGGCTGAACGAACTCAACCGTCTCAAGAAGAAGTACGGAGCTACGGTGGATGATATGCTTCAGTATGCTTCTCGGATTGAAGAGGAAATTGATGAAATCCGCAATAAAGATTCCCATTTGAGTAAGATGGAGAGTGAAATCGCCGATTTGTCCGAGGATGCTCTTCTTGAGGCGCAGGGGATGCGTGAAATCCGCGTGAAAGCTGCAGATCAGCTGGCTGAATTCATTCATGTAGAATTGAGAGACCTTTATCTGGAGAAAGCAGCCTTTGCTGTGGACCTGCAGACGAAACCGGGGAAACAAGGAGATCCGGAACTGGATGGTACTCCTGTCCAGCTGCTGCCAAACGGTATTGATTTAGTGAAATTCCTGATCACGACCAATCCCGGAGAGCCGCTGAAAGAACTACATAAAGTAGCATCCGGGGGTGAGATGTCCCGGATTATGCTTGCGTTGAAGCGGATTTTCTCGCGGCATCAGGGCATTACGAGCGTGATTTTTGATGAAGTGGATACAGGTGTCAGCGGAAGGGTGGCCCAGGCGATTGCTGAGAAGATTTACGGGATCTCTGAGGGATCGCAGGTGCTCTGTATTTCCCACCTTCCCCAGGTAGCAGCTATGGCGGATACTCATGTCCGGATTGAAAAGCGTGTGGAGGATGAGCGGACATCGACAGCAGCCAAGGAACTTACAATGGATGAAAAAGCTGACGAAATCTCCCGCATGATTACCGGAGCAGAATTAACCGCTACAACCGTTGAGCATGCGCGGGAACTGCTTACGATGGCAGATAAACATAAAAGTAAATCATTATGATGAACCTAAGCGCATGGACGAGTCCATGCGCTTTTGTTTGTTTTATCTTTTCCACCGACACACCTCTTTATACAACGTTTACCTATACGTTGGAGAATGTTTCAAAGCAAGGCAAACGGTACTATAATTACTCAGATTATGCTCGTTTAAAAAGGATTAAGGAAGACCACATTATAAGTAAGCCATTTAGTTGGTACTGGAGTACAAGGAGAGTGAACCCGTGAAAAATCAAGCCTTTAACTATATATGTGGTTCTGTTCTCCTGCTGTTTATGCTTATTTTGCCCTTTTATGCCCCTGTCCAGCACTATCTATCCATCCCGACAGAAGTAAAAGTCGGCGCCAGCCCTGATCAACCTTCTGTTGACCAGGAAGCGTGGACGGCGTTTTCGTCCACAAATGATCACGAAGTGTTTTATGAGTTTGCAGGTGTTCCGGTTAAAAAAACCAGCCTGGAGCCGTTCAAGGATATCCGGTTGATCCCCGGCGGTCAGTCGGTAGGTGTAGAGCTTCATACGAAAGGTGTGCTTGTCGTAGGGCACCACCTTGTAAACGGAAAAGGCGAACAACGGACTTCGCCAGGAGAAAAGGCGGAAATTCTCATCGGCGACATCCTGCTTGAAGGCAATGGAGAGGAAATTAACAGTATGGAGAAATTATCCTCCATCGTAAAGAAAACCGGGGAAAAGGAAGAACCCCTGAAACTGAAAATTAAACGGGGAAAGGAAATAACGACGACAAGCCTGACACCGGCCTACAACCCGCGGGAAAAGGAATATCAGATTGGTCTGTATATTCGTGATTCTGCAGCTGGGATAGGGACAATGACTTTTTATGATCCTGAAACGAAAAAGTATGGCGCTCTCGGTCATGTCATCTCGGATATGGATACGAAGAAGCCGATTGAAATTCATGAAGGCACCATTGTCAAATCGCAGGTCACCTCCATTGAAAAAGGAGCACAGGGCGTTCCGGGAGAGAAAAAAGCCAGGTTTTCCTTGAGGAACGACCGCCTCGGAATCATTACAAAAAACACGCCGTTCGGTATCTTTGGAACATTAGATGATGATATGACGAATGAGGAATATCCGGAGGGACTTCCGATCGGTTTCGCAGAACAGGTGGAAGAAGGCCCGGCTCAAATTATGACGGTCCTTGACGGGGAGAAAATGCAGACCTTTGATGTGGAAATTGTCAGCAATATGCCGAAGAAATCTGCGGTAACAAAAGGAATGATTGTCAAAATCACAGACCCTGAGCTTCTGGATAAAACGGGAGGGATTGTTCAGGGGATGAGTGGCAGCCCGATCATCCAGAATGGAAAAATCATCGGTGCCGTGACTCATGTGTTTGTCAACGATCCGACAAGCGGATATGGCGTCCATATAGAATGGATGCTTCAGGAAGCAGGTATTAACCTTCATGAAGAAGAACGGGAAAAGAAAGCAGGCTAGGAGCTCATAAAGGGCTCCTTTTCCTTTTCGTCGACAAATTTCGACACCGATGGCCGGGCATATGTCGAATACATACGAAAAACCGAGTATTTTTAAGCATTTGCCAGATATTCTCTAATTCTTTATATTTTTTGTTATAATAAAAAAGGAAAGTCTTATATGCCTGTCGAATACGTGTATTACGGAAATAAAGAGGATTATTCTCTTAAGGAGGAAAAAGGAATGGAAAAGATTCAAGTGTGTTTGGCTGATGATAATAGAGAGCTGGTAAAGCTTCTTGAAGAGTATTTTGAAGACACTCACGATATAGAAGTGGTCGGTTACTTCCTACAATGGAAAAGACTGTCTGCAAATGGTCGAAGAGAAGAAACCGGACGTGCTGATTTTGGATATCATTATGCCGCACCTCGACGGCCTTGCTGTGCTGAACAAGCTCAGGGATATGGACAAGCATCCTGAGGTCATTATGTTAACCGCGTTCGGCCAGGAAGAAGTGACGAAAAAAGCTGTCGAACTTGGAGCGGCTTATTTTATGATGAAGCCATTCGACCTTGATCACCTTGGAGAGCAGGTCCGCCAGATCAAACATGCCGGCGATCCCATCAATCGTGCCCTCGGCAGCAGTTATTCCTCAGCAAGATCGAAAAAACCGGATCTCGATACAAGCATCACCCATATCATTCATGAAGTCGGGGTGCCGGCCCACATTAAAGGGTATCAATACCTTCGTGAAGCCATTACAATGGTCTATAAAGATTTGGAACTGCTTGGATCCATTACAAAAGTTCTTTATCCGGATATCGCCACTAAATATAACACAACAGCATCTCGTGTCGAACGGGCCATCCGCCACGCCATTGAAGTAGCCTGGAACCGGGGCAATATCGATGCTATTTCCTCCTTGTTCGGCTATACGATTTCCAATACAAAAGCAAAACCCACGAACAGCGAATTCATCGCGATGGTGGCTGATCGTCTCCGCCTGGAGCATCGAGCAAGCTGATCCATTGAAAAAGCACGTATGTGACAACATACGTGCTTTTTTATGTCATTAGCTGTTTAATTTGTCCTGCAAGCTCTGCGTTATCATAAACCCCTTCGTCAATGGAAAAGAGCTCGTCCTTCAAGAAATCATGGGCTTCCTTATCGACAAAGGCAAGGCCGTCGAGGTTAATCAACCGGTAACTGAAAGGAAGGTCCAAATATTGAATAATGACATATCTGTGTCCTTGATCAAAATAGCTGCAAAGGACAGACATCTCGCTGTTTTCTGGATAATATCGTGTTCCACCGAACCCGTCATTCATCAAAACCATCTGATCACCCTTCCTCCTAGTATCCATAATATAGGATAATAAACAAATATGTAACAAATTTATAAGGAAATTGTAAAAAACTTGTAGAAATATAAGAAAAAAAGTTTTTTAAATTTTTTTGATAAATCTGTTCAACTTTCCGCCTCCTTTGTGTTACAATTCTTAATTATTAATTACTTTGGTACTCTAATGAGGTGTTGTACATATGAAAGTCGTAAAATTTGGCGGCAGCTCCGTTGCCGATGCAGGACAGCTCCAAAAAGTGAAGGATATCGTAACGTCTGAAGATAACCGGCGTGTTGTCGTCGTTTCCGCTCCTGGGAAACGATACAGCGGCGATCAGAAAGTGACCGATCTGCTCATCAAGCTGGGGGAATCAATCCAACACGATCAGGTTGACCATGAGGTATATAAAATGATCGTTGACCGTTTTCAATCGATGGTCAATGAGTTGAACCTTCCGATGAATGTATTGGAAGAAGTGAGGAAGCGGTTGGAGTTCTCAATGGATCAGGTGCAGAAAAAAGAAGCCAAAGCCATAGACTCCTTGAAATCCTGTGGTGAAGACGGGACCGCGTTAATCTTGAGCGCTTATTTAAGGCGGGAAGGTTATGACTCCTCTTATGTAAATCCGAAGGAAGCGGGCATTCTGGTCCGTGATGAACCCGGTGGAGCTCTTGTGTTAGAAGAAAGTTTCGACCAGCTCTACCGTTTAAGGGAGCGCAGGGGAATCCTCGTCATCCCCGGATTTTTCGGTTACACACCTGAAGGGACCCTTGTAACCTTCTCCAGAGGTGGGTCGGATATTACCGGTTCGATTGTGGCAGCAGGGCTGCAGGCGGAACTTTACGAGAACTTCACCGATGTGGATTCGGTCTATTGTGTGAATCCGATGTATGTGGACCGCCCGAAGGAACTGACTTCTCTGACCTACAGGGAAATGCGTGAATTATCGTACGCCGGCTTTTCGGTTTTTCATGATGAGGCGCTTATTCCAGCTTTTAAAGCTAAAATTCCCGTCTGCATTAAAAACACAAACAACCCTTCCGCACCTGGGACAATGATTACAGCAGATCTGCCTGAGCGTGAATCCCATGTAGTGGGAATTGCCAGTGACAAAGGCTTTCTTAACTTGTATGTCAGTAAATACTTGATGAACAGAGAGCTTGGTTTTGGGCGGAAACTTCTGCAGATTCTGGAAGATGAAGGAGTCTCCTTTGAACATGCCCCTTCTGGAATCGATGACATGTCTGTTGTACTAAGGGATCACCAGCTTCCGCCGGAGAAAGAGGAAGTGGTCGTCGGCAGAATTAAGGAAGAATTGAAAGTGGACACGGTTATCATCGAACGGGATATGGCGATGATTATGATCGTGGGAGAAGGAATGAACCAGACCATCGGAATTGCCAGCCAGGCAGCCTGTGCCTTCAGGGAAGCTGATGTGAACATCGAGATGATTAACCAGGGATCTTCTGAGGTTTCCATGATGTTTGGAGTGAAGACAGAAGGACTGGCTGATGCAGTTCAGTCGTTATACCGCACGTTTTTCGAATAATAGATAGAAAAAGACGAAGCCCTTAAAATCGGGGCTTCGTCTTTTTTAGATCATCGAACTGCTGGTATAAATCATTCAGTGTGTGAATGCCGTGCTGTTCGGTCTTCTCCAAAAGGAAACGGAACAATTCTGCCGTCATAATAGCATCATTCAAGGCATGGTGCCGCTCCCTTTTTTCAATGCCGACATGTTTCAGTAGTGGATCGAGCTGATGGCGGACATGCGGGAGCAGCCATTGGGCCATCACCTGGGAATCAATTACGTGCGGGTCATACTGAGGAAGCTTCCATCGTTTCAGCATTGTTTTGAGAAAACGCATATCAAATTTTGCTGGATGAGCGACCAAGACGGATCCTTCGCTGAACTCCATGAAAGATTGAAATCCTTCAATAAAGGGACTGGCGTTTCTCAACTGATCCTTGGAAAGGCCGGTAAGACGAAGAGTCTGCTTGTTGACAGGACGGATCGGCCGGATCACTTGATAAAACGTCTTTCTGTGACAGGCATTCCATCCGTTCAAACGAATCGCCCCGATGGAAATGATCTCGTGACCGATTTCAGGAAGGAAGCCGGTGGTCTCTAAATCGAAGATGGTAAAATCAAGAGAGGTCAGCGGCTGCTCTTTGAAGTGCGCCTCTTTCCCGGCCTCGTGAAGGCTCTGTTCCAGCTGGTGATACGTATGCCATCTTAAATAAGGTTTTATTTTGTAATGATATAATGGTTTTTCAAAAAGCAGATACTTTATGATCTGTAAGTCAACAGGTAACATCAAACCACCCGATTTCGGTTATAACTCAGTTCAAGCACCTGCTGCAGCCGTTTCGCAATAATAAGCGCTTCTCTCAAGGAGCGGCGTTCTTCCTTTTTCAGTGGAGCGAGCTTTAAGTCATTGGATAAGGTGTCTCCTTCTTCCAATTGCTCAAGGTTGGACTGCAGACGGAAAAGCATCAGCCTGTGCAGGGCTGTTTTTGCGTTTTCCACGTCCCTGGGGTGGAAACGTTCATGTTCGGCCAGGGCGTCCAGGCGGTTGACTGTATTGATTTCTTCAATTCCATATTTCATGCTGTAAATGCGTATGGCGTTGACAATCTGCATGATGGCAGATTTTTTAATATTCAAGGTGCGTTTTTTACCGATGCCTGAAATCCTGCCAAAAGGCTGCACGGGAACGCGGAACCGAAGGGTATCCTTCATCAAGAGCTGATGAAGGTTCAAGGATTTCTGAACCTTTTGTGTTACGTATTTTTTCAAATCATAGGCCAGGGAGTAGTCTCCGCTGATAGGCCTGAAATCCATGAAAATGGTGAAATCGCGGATTTCTTCCGCATCCATCTTGGTGATCCATTGATCGATATCCGCATGCCACTCATCTGTCTGTTTTCTCCATTTGTCCTCTTTGGCCATGATTCCTCCTGTGCAGTACGGATATCCGCACTCATGGAGCATATCATTGATCTTCCTGGAAAAAATGGAGAAATAGGCATCGATTTTCTTCTTATGCTTGGACTTATCGTAATCCGCCATGATCATCGCATTATCCTGATCGGTGGAAAAAGCCTGCTCCTTACGGCCTTCACTTCCAAGCACAAGAAAACAATAGTTCACCGGCGGCGCACCATAGCCTTCGCGGATCATTTCGTCTTCTGCAATCTGAACAATCTGCTTATGAATTCTATCGTTGTAGTTTGTCATCAATTCCGCAATATCATAGGCCAGCATCTTGTCTTTAATTAAGCTGCGGACAAACTGCTGGAACCGTTCATTATAAATCGGGGACAATGACTTGATTTCCTCCACACTCGCAGAATTGGAAATTTTGTAGGTGAGGTCGAAATACACCGAGTTCTTGATGGTGAAAAACGACGACTGCCTTAAGATACCGACCACTTTGTCCTTGTGCAGGACCGGAATGATTTCTGTCGGATGGTGTTTCAAATAACTAAGCGCATCATAGATGAACTCCTGCTCACTAATTTCATATGCTTCCTCTGACATATAGGCTTGGACGGGGTTGTTATGATCATTTTCGAAGTAGGCTTTTAAAATTTCGCTGTAGCCGATCATCCCAACCATCGACCTTGAATCCTCGCTCACGATAAGCGCTTCAATTTTTTGCTGCTGCAGCATCCGGGCTGCTTTTTCAATGGAAGCCTGGGGATGGATGAATGTAGGGGGCTCCATGTAAGCATCGGCTCTTTTTTTATATAATTCACGGTCGTCCTCCTCATCTGTGGAGGAACTTTTATATTTGACCTCGTCATACAAGCTTTTCATCAAGTGGCTGATTCCGTCCATCACCACTTTGGAAAACTGGGTATTGTTTGACATGATCTGCAGGAAGGATTCACGTTCAAAACAGATCGTTTTTATCGGTTCAAGAGCCTGTACAGAGAACCGCATTTCTCCGCTCGTCAATAAGATCATGACTCCGATCAAATCACCGGGATAATAAAAGCGGACAGACAGCTGCCGGCCGTTGGACCGGTGCATAATGTTCTTGGCAAGACCGGAGATCATAAAGTGGATATCGATCGAATCATCTTCCTGATCCTCATGAATGATAAATTCGTTTGTGCTGTATTCCTTTACGGAAGCTTTTCCGAAAACGTCCTGGAATTCCTCCTCAGACAACAGGTCAAACGGGTACTGCTGCCTGAATAATTCAAACTCTGTCACAGAGCAAAACTCCTTCATTCTGGATAGTTGGATTGTTTGAACCGTCCTTTAGTCAAGTTCCTTTTTCTGTCCCGGTGGAGAATGAAGCCTCCAATGAAAGCCAGTCCGCCTGCGAAAAATAGAATACCAGCCAGACCCTGGAGGGCAATATGAAAGTAAAGATCATGGAATTCCCCGAAAAGGGCATCACGGATTAATTTTATGCCGTAGACGGCGATCAAACCCGGAGTTACTAATAGCAGTAGTGCTATGAGGCGCATGGGCATCGCTCCTTTTTATAGTCCATTCACAGTATATCAAATGGGGAGGGAAGTGGGAACAATCCCATGCTTGCTAAAATATGCAGATTGATATACGATGAAGTTACGCAAAATATTGCAGGGTGTGGTGAAATGAAACGAGTATTGATTGTTGGAGCCGGCAAAGGCGGTACCGCTCTGCTGAAGCTGCTTAGTCAAGTGGACCGTATGCAGGTAGTGGCTGTGACAGACATCAATTCAGACGCTCCTGGTCTTGCTCTTGCGGAATCCTGTGGAATTCCTGCGGGCGGGTCCTGGGAGGAATGGATACATAAAAAGATTGATATCGTTATTGAAGCGACTGGACAGGAAGATGTGTTCCAGTCGATTAGAGAAGAAAGAGACGAAACGACGGTTGTTATTCCAGGGTCTGTGGCTTATGTGACAGCCGAACTTCTTGAAGAAAAGGAAGCTCTTGTTCAAAAGCTGAAACGACAGACGGATAACCAGCATTTCATTTTAAACAGCATTCACGATGGGATGATCGTCGTCGATAACAAGGAGAACATTACATTCATCAACCCCAGCGCTTCCCGGATTCTGGGCAGAAGTCATCAGGACGTTCTCCATCGTCCTGTTCAAGAGATTATTCCCGCCTCCAGACTGCCTTACACGATGGCATCCAAACACGAGGAAGTGAACAAGAAGCTGGAACTGGAAAATGGAAAGACGGTTGTGACAACCAGGATACCAATGATTGATGAAGATGGAAGTGTCATTGGTGCCTATGCCGTGTTCAAGGATATTACAGAGGTGGTTCACCTGGCTGAGGAAGTCACCGACCTGAAAGAAGTCAAAACCATGCTGGAAGCTATTATACAATCGTCGGATGAGGCGATTTCTGTTGTAGATGAGAATGGAAGCGGTTTAATGGTAAATCCTGCCTACACAAGGATTACCGGTCTTCCGGAAAAAGACATCGTCGGAAAGCCTGCGACAGTGGATATTTCAGAAGGAGAAAGTATGCATATGAAAGTCCTCCGTACGCGCAGGCCTGTCCGAGGAGTACGGATGAAGGTTGGTCCTGCCAGGAAAGATGTCCTGGTGAACGTGGCCCCTGTTATTGTCGATGGCAGACTAAAGGGAAGTGTCGGAGTTCTGCATGATGTATCAGAGATTAAATCCCTGACAAGTGAATTGAAAAGAGCCCGGCAGATTATCCGAAGCCTTGAAGCGAAATACACGTTTGATGACATTATCGGAGATTCACCTGAAATGACCCTGGCACTCGAACAGGCCAAGGTCGGAGCCCGGACTCCGGCATCGGTGCTCCTGCGAGGCGAATCAGGTACAGGGAAGGAATTGTTTGCACATGCCATCCATAATGAAAGCGGGAGACGTCATAACAAGTTTATCCGGGTGAATTGCGCGGCTATTGCCGAGTCGCTGCTTGAAAGTGAGTTGTTCGGATATGAGGATGGAGCATTCTCCGGGGCGCGCCGTGGAGGGAAAAAGGGATTATTCGAGGAAGCAGACAACGGCAGTATTTTTCTTGATGAAATAGGAGAATTGACTCTGCCTATGCAGGCGAAACTTTTGCGTGTGCTTCAAGAAAATGAAATGATTCGTGTGGGCGGAACCAAACCGGTTCACATTGATGTGCGGGTCATTGCTGCTACGAATATAAATCTGGAAAAAGCGATTATGAATAAAAATTTCAGAGAAGACTTGTATTACCGGCTGAACCGTCTTCCTATTTATATCCCTCCTCTCCGGGAGAGGATTGAGGACATCCCCTTGCTGTCCGCCCACCTGATTCAAAAGCTCAACGAGGATTATGGGCGTAACGTAACGTCCCTCAATGAAGCGGCTTACCAGTGTTTAATGGACTATCCGTGGCCTGGAAACGTAAGGGAACTGGAGAATATTATCGGAAGAGCGATGATCTATATGGAACATACAGATGAAATCATAAAGCCTGAACATCTGCCCACTCTTAAAAAACAAGAGGATTCCGTAGAACCGGGCCGGACATCTGCTGGTTGGAGAGGGGAGACACTGCAGGAGGCTGTGGACGACTATGAAAAGAAACTGCTCGTCGAAGCGTATCGTTCGCACGAGTTTAATAAGACCAAAACAGCCAAGGCTCTCGGTATTTCCATTAGAAACCTTTATTATAAGCTTGAGAAGTATGGATTGGATAAAAACAGCATGCAATATTTTTCATAATGCAGAATCCTGCAGGTGCCGAAATGCCTTGTGGGGCTGTACGGGCGTCTCAGACTTTTGGCATGAAATTTGCATGAATGAGATTAGGGATGAGGTGAAGCTTTGAAATCGTTAGATGAACTGATAGAAACCATTGACCGAACGAGCAGACAAACCGTGGCTGTCGCTCAGGCCGCAGATCCAGAAGTATTAAAAGCCGTGAAAATGGCCTTGGACCAGGAACTGGCTCGTTTTATCCTTACAGGTGAAGAAGCGGATCTTAAAACGTGTGCCGCGGAGGCGGGCCTGTCGCTTGACCACCCGGATCTGCAGTGGAAACCGGCGCAGCCGAAAGAAAGTGCCCTCGTGGCTGTACAGGCTGTAGCAGAGGGGGAAGCGGATGTCTTGATGAAAGGGCATGTAGATACGAAGACCCTCCTGCAGGCAGTGCTCCATAAGGAATACGGCCTTAAAAAGAGAAAGGTTCTTTCCCACGTAGCTTTGTTTGAAATTCCCGGGAGAGACCGATTAATATACTTAACAGATGCCGCTATGAACATTCAGCCAACGCTGGAAGACAAAGTAGAGATTATTCTGAATGCGGTGGAAGTGGCCCACAAAGCAGGATGGGACAATCCGAAAGTGGCTGCCCTCGCAGCCGTAGAGGCAGTCAATCCTAAAATGCCGGCATCCACCGATGCAGCCTTGCTGACCCAGATGAACCGCCGTGGTCAAATCGCGGGCTGTGTGGTTGACGGCCCGCTCGCCTTTGATAATGCGGTAGATGCAGAAGCGGCTGCTCATAAGAACATTCAGTCAGAAGTAGCCGGCCAGGCAGATATCCTCGTTGTTCCTACCATCGAGACGGCCAATGCGCTTTATAAATCATTTGTATACTTCGCCCATGCCAAAGTGGCGGGTGTGATCAGTGGAGCATCTGCTCCCATCGTGTTAACATCAAGGGCTGATGAAGCCCAGAGCAAAATTTACTCACTGGCTTTAGCTTTAAAAGCCAGTCAATCCTAGGAGGAATACAAAATGGAAATTTTCAGCTATATGCAGGAATATGATTACGAGCAGTTGTTGTTTTGTCAGGATGAACAGTCTGGTTTGAAAGCGATTATCGCCGTTCATGATACGACCCTTGGACCCGCTCTTGGAGGGACCCGCATGTGGACGTATGCATCCGAAGACGATGCAGTTGAAGATGCGCTGCGTCTTGCTAAAGGAATGACCTATAAAAACGCAGCGGCCGGTCTGAACCTCGGCGGTGGAAAGACCGTGATCATCGGTGATCCGAAAAAGGATAAAAATGAGGAGATGTTCCGCGCATTCGGCCGTTACATTCAAGGACTGAACGGAAGGTACATTACAGCGGAAGATGTGGGGACAACAGTTCAGGATATGGATTTGATCCATGAGGAAACCGATTATGTCACAGGGATTTCTCCTGCCTTCGGTTCTTCCGGCAACCCTTCCCCTGTAACAGCCTATGGGGTATACCGTGGTATGAAAGCAGCTGCTAAGGAAGGCTTTGGATCAGATTCCCTTGAAGGTAAGACCATTGCCGTCCAGGGTGTCGGGAACGTAGCTTTCACCTTGTGCCGCCATCTTCACGAGGAAGGTGCGAATCTGGTTGTTACCGATATAAATAAAGAAGCTGTTCAGCGTGCTGTTGAAGAATTCGGAGCTAAAGCAGTGGAGACGGATGAAATCTACAGCGTGGACTGTGATATTTATGCACCGTGTGCTCTGGGTGCGACCATCAATGATGAAACGATTCCGCAGTTGAAAGCGAAAGTCATTGCCGGTGCAGCAAACAACCAGCTCAAGGAAACGAAACATGGTGATATTCTTCATGAGAAAGGCATTGTCTATACACCGGATTATGTCATCAATGCGGGGGGCGTGATCAACGTTGCCGATGAACTTCATGGGTACAATAAGGACCGTGCGATGAAGCGAGTAGAAACCATCTACGATAACGTTTCCCGTGTATTTGACATTTCCCGCCGTGATAATATTCCTACGTATCTTGCAGCGGATCGTATGGCGGAAGAACGCATTGAGCGTATGCGTCGTTCCCGCAGCCAGTTCCTGCAGAACGGCCATCACATCCTAAGCAGAAGACAGAACGGATAACGGAGGTCTTTGTTGTGCACACTCATCGAATCCTGGTTATAAACCCCGGTTCCACGTCAACAAAAATCGGCGTGTTTGATGACCTGGAAGCCGTCTTTGAAAAAACGATCCGCCACAGCGGAGATGAAATCAATCAATTCAAACGTATTATCGACCAGTACGATTTTCGAAAGCAGGTCATTCTTGATGTGCTCGATCAGGAAGGGATTAATATAAGCAGACTGAGTGCCGTCTGCGGAAGAGGCGGACTCCTGCGTCCAATTGAAGGCGGCACCTACGAAGTAAATGCAGCGATGCTTGAAGATTTGAAAAACGGCTATAATGGAGAACATGCCTCCAACCTTGGCGGCATCATCGCCTATGAAATTGCCCGCGGGCTGAACATCGGAGCCTATATCGTCGACCCCGTGGTTGTCGATGAGCTCCAGGAGCTCGCCCGGATCTCAGGCGTGCCGGAAATCCCGAGGAAGAGTATTTTTCACGCCTTGAACCAGAAGGCGGTCGCCCGGCGTGCGGCAGCTGATCTGGAGATGGATTATCCGGAGGCCCGTTTGATTGTCGCTCATATGGGTGGAGGAATTACCGTCGGTGCTCATATTGGAGGCCGTGTAGTTGATGTCAACAACGGTCTTCACGGCGATGGTCCTTTTTCACCTGAACGAGCCGGTACCGTGCCTGCCGGTGACCTTGTCTCGATGTGTTACTCAGGCCAGTATTACCGTGATGAAGTCATGAAGAAACTCGTCGGACAGGGAGGGCTCATGGCTTATCTCGATACCAATGACGCCAGGGAAGTCGAAAGTATGATCGCCCATGGCGACAAAAAGGCCGAAATAGTTTTCAACGCTATGGCCTACCAGATTGCCAAAGAGATCGGAAGCATGAGTGCTGTGATGGAAGGTCGTGTGGACGCCGTCGCTTTGACAGGCGGACTGGCCTATGGAAAAGCCTTCATCAAAGAGATTTCCAAACGGGTACACTGGATTGCTGATGTGCTCGTTTATCCAGGAGAAAATGAACTGGAGGCATTGAATGAAGGAACACTGCGCGTCCTCAATCACGAAGAAATTCCAAAGCAGTATCCGAAT
Source organism: Halobacillus sp. ABH2_015 (assembly GCF_056158945.1). Classification (NCBI taxonomy): domain Bacteria; kingdom Bacillati; phylum Bacillota; class Bacilli; order Caryophanales; family Bacillaceae; genus Halobacillus; species Halobacillus sp. ABH2_015. The sequence goes on along the minus strand of NZ_JBSWUG010000002.1, from coordinate 2,105,144 downwards.
TTTCAGGAATAAAAAGGAGCGGTAGATATGGCAGAGGAGTATGATCTAGTAGTTCTAGGAGGCGGGACGGGAGGCTACGTAGCCGCCATCCGTGCTTCAAGGCTCGGCTTGAAAACAGCGATTGTTGAAAAGCGTGAACTGGGCGGAACCTGTCTTCACAGAGGCTGTATTCCATCAAAAGCATTATTGAGAAGTGCAGAAGTTTTCAAACAAACGAAAGAAGCCGACAGTTACGGCATTACAGTTGAAAACCCTGTATTGAACTTCCAGAAAGTCCAGGAACGAAAGCAGTCGATTGTGGACACATTACATAAAGGTGTTCAAGGTTTGATGAAAAAAGGGAAAATTGATGTTTATGAAGGTTTCGGCCGAATTCTCGGCCCTTCCATCTTTTCACCGACCGCAGGAACCATCTCTGTTGAAATGAACAACGGTGAAGAGAATGAAATGCTGATTCCGAAAAACGTCCTTATTGCAACCGGCTCCAGTCCAAAAAGTCTGCCCGGCCTGGAAGTGGATGGGGAGGATGTGATGACCTCCGATGAAGCCTTGAATATGGAAGAACTCCCATCGTCCATTATCATTGTCGGGGGCGGAGTTATCGGCATCGAGTGGGCTTCCATGCTCGCGGACTTCGGCGTTGAGGTGACCGTCCTTGAGTATCTTCCTCACATTCTCCCAACAGAAGATGAGGATATTTCCAGGGAAATGAAAAAACAGATGAAGAAAAAAGGTGTGGACGTTGTTACCGGTGCCAAAGTCCTTTCCGAAACACTTGAAACGGAAGATGGTGTCACAATCCAGGCTGAAGTTGACGGAGAAACCACAACCTATAAAGCGGAAAAAATGCTCGTATCTGTCGGTCGTTCCGCCAATGTGACCAACATCGGTCTTGAGAATACGGATATTCAAGTGGAGAACGGCTTCATACAAACGAATGACTATTATCAAACAAAAGAAAGTCATATTTATGCGATTGGTGATGTAATCGGTGGGATGCAGCTGGCCCATGTCGCTTCTCATGAAGGAATGACGGCGGTGGAGCACATGTCAGACAACGAGCCCCATCCATTGAATTCTGAACAGATTCCAAGCTGCATTTATTCCAGCCCGGAGGCTTCCAGTGTCGGACTGACGGAAGCACAGGCCAAGGAAAAAGGGTATAACATTAAGACCGGTAAGTTTCCGTTTCAGGCCATCGGTAAGGCACTCGTACACGGGGAAACGGACGGATTCGTGAAAATCATTGCCGATAAAGATACCGACGATCTGCTGGGTGTCCATATGATCGGCCCGCATGTCACCGATATGATTTCGGAAGCAGGGCTGGCCAAAGTTCTGGATGCAACGCCTTGGGAGATTGCTGAAACCATCCATCCTCACCCAACCCTCGCCGAGGCTGTCGGAGAGGCAGCGATGGCTGTTGATGGGAATCAGATTCACGGATAAGAACAAAGGAGGGAAACTCATGGCTGAAAACCGCCATAAGGATTTAGGATTAACGGACGAACAGGTGCTGGATATGTTCCGCACCATGCTATTAGCTAGAAGAATTGACGAACGGATGTGGCTTTTGAACCGTGCAGGGAAAATTCCATTCGTCATTTCCTGTCAAGGGCAGGAAGCCGCCCAGGTCGGCGCCTCCTACGCACTGGACCGAGATAAGGACTATGCGCTTCCTTACTACCGTGACATGGGAGTTGTGCTTTCCTTTGGCATGACGGCACAGGATTTGATGCTTTCCGGTTTCGCTAAAGCGGAAGATCCAAACTCCGGAGGGAGACAGATGCCAGGACACTTCGGCCAGAAGAAAAACCGGATTGTTACAGGGTCATCTCCCGTAACCACCCAGGTGCCTCACGCTGTAGGGATCGCTCTTGCAGGGAAAATGGAGAAGAAAGATTTCGTTTCTCTCGTTACTTTTGGAGAAGGATCTTCCAACCAGGGGGATTTTCATGAGGGAGCCAACTTTGCGGGCGTCCATAAACTGCCTGTGATCTTCATGGTTGAAAATAATAAATACGCTATTTCTGTTCCGGTCTCCAAGCAGCTGGCCTGTGAGAAAGTATCCGACCGGGCGATCGGGTACGGCATGCCTGGGTATACGGTCGACGGAAATGATCCACTTGCTGTTTATGAAGCAGTAAAAGCTGCTGCAGACCGCGGACGTAACGGGGAGGGGCCGACATTGATCGAGACGGTTTCCTACCGCCTGACGCCGCACTCCAGTGATGATGACGACCGTGTTTATCGGGAGCGTGACGAAGTAGATGAAGCGAAGAAGAAAGATTCCATCGTTACGTTTGCCAACTATCTCCGTGAGCAGGGGATTTTGACGGAAGAGAAAGAAACAGAGCTGAATGACGAAATCAATCACATCGTCAATGAAGCCACCGACTATGCTGAAAATGCGGCTTATGCCGAGCCGGAATCAGCAATGAAATACGTGTACGAAGAGTAAGGAGGGGGCACGATTATGGCAGTCATTTCGTATATTCAAGCTGTCACCCAGGCACTTCGGGAAGAAATGCAGCGGGATGAAAAAGTATTTGTACTAGGAGAGGACGTTGGTAAGCGCGGAGGCGTTTTCCGTGCAACGGACGGCCTTTATGATGAATTTGGAGAAGATCGTGTACTGGATACGCCTCTTGCCGAGTCTGCCATTGCTGGTGTGGGCATAGGAGCGGCTATGTATGGGATGCGTCCGGTTGCTGAAATGCAGTTTGCGGACTTTATCATGCCGGCGGTCAACCAGATTATTTCAGAAGCAGCGAAGGTCCGTTACCGGTCCAACAACGACTGGAGCGCCCCTATCACTATCCGTGCGCCGTACGGGGGGGAGTTCACGGGGCTCTTTATCACTCTCAGTCTGTTGAAGCAGTATTCGCCAATCAACCGGGCCTTAAGATTGTGATGCCGTCCACACCTTATGATGTGAAAGGTCTGCTTAAAGCGTCCATCCGTGATAACGATCCTGTTCTTTTCTTTGAGCATAAACGGGCCTACCGTTTGATCAAAGGGGAAGTTCCTGAAGAAGATTACACACTTCCGATTGGAAAAGCAGATGTGAAGCGGGAAGGATCGGACATTACGGTCATTACGTACGGATTGTGCGTTCATTTTGCTCTTCAGGCAGCAGAAAAGCTTGCAGAAGAAGGCATTGATGCCCACATCCTCGACCTTCGTACGGTTTACCCTTTAGATAAGGAAAGCATCATTGAAGCAGCTTCCAAAACTGGAAAAGTGCTGCTTGTCACGGAAGATAACAAAGAGGGCGGGATTATTTCAGAGGTTTCTGCTATTGTCAGCGAAAACTGTCTGTTTGATCTTGACGCTCCTGTCCAGCGTCTCGCAGGTCCTGATATTCCTTCCATGCCGTATGCACCGACAATGGAAAAGCATTTTATGATGAATCCTGATAAAGTCGAAAAAGCGATGCGTGATCTCGCAGAATTTTAATGGAGGAGGCGTTCGTCGTGGGCGTAGAAAAAATCAACATGCCTCAACTCGGAGAGAGTGTAACAGAGGGCACTATCAGCACCTGGCTGGTCCAGCCAGGAGATAAAGTAAACAAATATGATCCGATTGCTGAAGTCATGACGGATAAGGTGAACGCGGAAGTCCCTTCGTCCTTCACGGGTGTGATCAAGGATTTAGTGGCTTCTGAAGGAGATACCATCGAAGTTGGTGAACTAATGTGTCATATTGAAATCGAAGGTGGAGGCTCTTCCTCAGAACCGGCAGCGGCTGAGCAGAAAGAAGAACCTTCAACGTCGTCTTCAAAGGCACAGGCATCCGAACCCGCTTCGAATGGGAAGGACCAGGGGCAGAAGAAACGCTATTCACCGGCAGTCATGACCCTTGCTCAGGAAAATGACATTGATTTAAATCAGGTGGACGGGACGGGCCGCGGCGGCCGGGTCACCCGCAAAGACGTTGAGAAAGTGATTGAAAGTGGAGGAGTTCCAAAAGCCGAAGACCGTCCACAGACGGAACAGAAAGCTCCGGCTGCCGAACCGTCTGCGCCCGAATCCGCAGCCAAGCCGGCTCCTTCTGTTCCTGACGTCCAGGCAGGAGAAGGGGATATCGAAATCCCTGTCACCGGCGTCCGTAAGGCGATTGCTGCCAATATGGTAAAATCCAAAACCGAAATTCCACATGCGTGGATGATGGTCGAAGTGGATGTGACCAATTTGGTGGAGCTCAGAAATGCGAAGAAAAATCAATTTAAAAAACAGGAAGGCTACAGCCTGACCTACTTTGCTTTCTTCGTCAAAGCTGTTGCCCAGGCCTTGAAAGAATATCCACAGCTTAATAGTACATGGGCAGGCGATAAGATCATTCAACGCAAGGCGGTTAACTTGAACATCGCTGTCGCTAAAGAAGATCAGTTGTTTGTGCCCGTGATTAAAGATGCCGATGAGAAAAGTATCAAAGGCATTGCCCGTGATATTACAGAACTGGCTGGTAAAGCCCGTGACGGGAAATTGACGTCCAAGGATATGGAAGGCGGAACCTTTACTGTAAACAATACGGGTTCGTTCGGATCCGTTCAGTCCATGGGTGTAATTAATCATCCACAGTCAGCCATTCTACAGGTGGAATCTATTGTGAAGAAACCGGTCTATCAAAATGGCATGTTCGGTGCGCGTGATATGGTTAATCTCTGTCTGTCGCTGGATCACCGTGTGCTTGATGGTCTTGTTGCCGGTAATTTCCTTGCCCGTGTAAAGGAAATTCTCGAGAAAATGAGTGAAGAGAATACTTCCATCTATTAAAGAGGAGAAGCAGCTGCATCGGCTGCTTACAGGCTGCCTGCTAAAGTTTCAGGCAGCCTGATTTTTATTGGATACCTCTTTTCCGGGTTTTACGGTCTGTCGGATGTCGATATGTCTTGTCTCTGGATGGGAAGGATAGTTCCCGATTCCGGCAGGAGGAAGCTTTTTCAGACAGGAAAGAAACGGCAGAAGAATTGAAAGCCTTCCGTTATCTTGGTAAAATGTTCATAGTATTTATAAAAAGGGGCCATGTCTAATGGATTTCAATATTTTCATGAATGATGTCGTTACAAAAGCACGTGAAGAAATTACGCAAGCGGGGTACACCGAACTTACTTCACCTGAAGAAGTCGATCAGGCACTGACTCAGGAAGGAACCACTCTTGTTATGGTCAATTCCGTCTGCGGGTGTGCAGGAGGGATTGCACGTCCAGCCGCTGCCCATGCCATTCATTATGATAAACGCCCGGACCGCCTGGTCACAGTGTTTGCCGGTCAGGATCGCGAAGCGACGAACCGTGCACGCGAGTATTTCGAAGGATACCCGCCGTCTTCTCCTTCCTTCGCGCTTTTGAAGGATGGGAAAATCCAGACGATGGTGGAGCGTCATGATATCGAAGGCTTTGAACCGATGGAAGTCATCGGAAAGCTTCAGCGCAGTTTTGAAGAATACTGCGAAGAGGTATAATAAAGAAAAGGCTTGGGATCTTTGTGATGAGCAAAGGTCCTTTTGCTTTTCTGCATGGGTTTTAGACAGTATTAGGAAGAGAAAGGATTAGACAGACATTGAAGATAGGATACCGTACCATTAAGACAGCGTTAGGCACCCCTTTTGCCATCTGGGTGGCCCAGATGCTGCAGCTGGAAAACTTTGCATCAGCAGGAATCCTGACGATTCTCTGCATCCAGATTACGAGGAAGCGGTCATTTTTAAGTGCATGGCACCGTTTTTCAGCATGTATTGTAGCTATGGTTTTTTCGTTCGCCTTTTTTGAGCTGATCGGATATAACCCGCTGGCTATCGGGATCATGCTCTTTGCCTTTATCCCTGTGACCGTCTGGCTGAACATTACACCTGGTATTGTGACGAGTTCAGTCATCATTCTCCATTTATACGGCTCAGGCAGTATAGGCTGGGAGATCATTATAAATGAAGTGATCCTGATTACTGTAGGAATCGGTACGGCCCTGCTGCTGAATTTATACATGCCGAGTCTGGAAAATAAACTGGGGGAATACCGGAGTCAGGTCGAGCATAACTTTTCCCTGATCATGAAAGAGCTTGCTACGTTTTTAAGAGATGGAGACAATGACTGGACAGGACATGAGCTTACAGAAACAGCGGCACTGCTTGAAAAAGCCAAATCCTTATCCTACAGGGACGTAGAAAACCACCTGCTTCGGACTCATAACCATTTTTATCATTACTTTCACATGCGGACCAAACAGTTTGAGTTATTGGAGCGGATGCTTCCGCTTGTGAGCCGGATTTCCACCTCGAATATGCACAGCTCTAAAATCGCTGATTTCTTTGATGATTTAGCCGGGGCGATTCATCCTGGTAATACTGCGGTCATTTACCTGCAGCGGTTCAAAGAGATGAAGGAGGAGTTCAGGGAAGATGATCTTCCACAGACGCGCGAGGAATTTGAGATGCGTGCCAGTCTTTTTCACCTGCTTAATGAGATTGAGGAATATTTAATCATTAAACGGTCATTTAAGAAGAGTGACGTATAAAGGACATGAGGGCGGGGAAACTTGAAATAAAAAGAAGGGATATACATGACATTCTTTTTTCTTGTTCTCACCGGCCTCCAGCTGCTGCTTCCCGCGTCAGCTGAAGAGCCTGTCGTCCTTGTCAACAAAGCCGTACACGAACTCGTGGTCTATGAGGACGGGGAGCAGACATTCCAAGCTTCTGCGGCTGTCGGGAAAACCGATGAACTCACACCGGAAGGACTATTTGTAATTAAAGTAAAAGCCGAAGATCCGTATTATCGAAAAAACAATATTCCAGGCGGCGTTCCGGAAAATCCTCTGGGAAGCCGCTGGATCGGGTTTGATGCAGAGGGAACAGACGGCCGGATTTACGGCATCCACGGCACGAATCAGCCGGAGTCGGTCGGAACCTCTGCTTCGGCAGGGTGTATCAGACTGAAAAATAACGACGTGGAAACCTTATACACGATGATTGAAGAAGAGATGGACGTTTGGATCGTGGACGATCCGGACGTATCAATGGAAGATTTATATGAACAGTGGCTGAAAAAGAAATGGCAGCAGTTTCTGAATTAAAAAAGCCGGGAAGGGTGGAGAACCACCTTGCCCGGCTTTTTCTCTTTTTATAGGAAGAAGCTCGCTCCCGCCAGTACCGTAGAGAGAACCATGGAGAGAATCATAATATAAATAACGATTTTCATGCGGCGTTCCCGCTTTGAGCGTTTTTTCGTTTCAGCCAAGGTTGGTAACCTCCTTCTCAGTCGTTCCTGTTCAATATTCTACCGAAAAAAAAGAAAATGGACAAGGGGACGTTTGGATTCACAATTTGTTGTGAATTATGTTAATTTTTAGATAGGTAAGCGCTTCATTTCTGGTATGCTAGAAGAGAATAGACGAAAGAGGAGGCTTTTCCAATGACCCTGTCATCCAATGGACAACATTTCAAGCAGGAATGGGAGAAGAATGTAGAAAAAACCATGCAGCGTTTCCCAGAGCGCCGTCATTCTTTTCATACAAGTTCGGATATTCCTGTGGATCGTCTCTACACACCCGAATCATTAAGTGAAAATTACATAAACCAAATCGGTTTTCCAGGGCAGTATCCATATACGCGAGGGATTCAGCCGACGATGTTCCGCTCACGGTACTGGACGATGCGCCAGTATGCAGGTTTTGGTTCAGCAGAAGAGACGAACGAGCGTTTCCGTTACCTGCTGAAGCAGGGCCAGACAGGCTTATCCGTCGCCTTTGATCTGCCGACACAGATCGGCTATGACTCAGACGACCCCATGGCTGAAGGGGAAGTCGGCAAAGTCGGTGTAGCGATTGATTCACTGAAAGATATGGAGCAGCTGTTCCATGAAATTCCACTCGATCAAGTGAGCACCTCCATGACGATAAACGCGCCCGCAGGCATTCTCCTTGCGATGTACATTGCGGTAGGGGAGAAGCAGGGCGTGCCGAGAGAGAAGCTGACGGGTACGATTCAAAACGATATTTTGAAGGAGTACATTGCCCGAGGGACGTATATTTATCCTCCAAAACCATCCATGCGGCTCATCACGGATATTTTTGCCTACTGTCAGGAGCACCTGCCTAAATTCAACACCATCAGCATATCCGGTTATCATATCCGTGAAGCAGGATCGACCGCTGTACAGGAAGTCGCTTTTACGATCGCGAATGGCATGGCTTATGTAGATGCTGCCATTGAAGCAGGGTTGAAGGTGGATCAATTCGCTCCACGCCTGGCCTTCTTCTTTAATGCCCACAATCAGTTTTTTGAAGAAGCAGCCAAATTCAGGGCAGCGCGCCGGATGTGGGCAAAAATCATGAAAGAGCACTATAAAGCGGAAGATCCAAAGAGCTGGAAAATGCGTTTCCACACCCAGACAGGTGGAAGTACGCTGACGGCCCAGCAGCCGGATAATAATATTGTCCGCGTAACGATGCAGGCGCTGGCCGCTGTATTAGGAGGCACCCAGAGTCTTCATACCAATTCCAGGGATGAGGCGCTGGCGCTCCCGACAGAGGATTCTGCGAGAATTGCTCTCCGGACACAGCAGATTATTGCCAATGAGAGCGGTGTCGCTGACACAGTCGATCCGCTTGCTGGGTCGTACTATGTCGAGTCCTTGACCGACCAGATTGAAAAAGAGGCCGGTGCATACCTGGAACGGATCAGTGAATTCGGCGGGGCTGTTCAGGCTGTAGAAGAGGGGTACATGCAGCGGGAAATCCATCAGGCAGCCTACGAGGCGCAGAAGCGGATGGAATCCAAAGAGGATATCGTTGTCGGCATGAACGAGTATCAGGTGGATGAAGAAATCCATGCGGATCTTTTGAAAGTGGATGAAGCCCTTGAAAAAGGACAGATAGAAAAAACAACGCAGGTAAGAGAGCAGAGAAATCAGGAAGTTGTCGATCGCTGCCTTCAGGAACTCCGCAATGCAGCAGCGGAGCAGGACAATGTCATGCCTCCGATCGTCAGGGCTGTCCAGGCTTATGCCACAGTCGGGGAAATTGCCAACGTCCTGCGTGAGGAATTCGGTGAATATACAGCGATGTAGAAAGGGATGAGTCAGTATGAAGCCAATTCGAGTACTTATAGCTAAACCAGGGCTGGATGGGCATGACCGCGGCGCTTTAATCATCGCCCAGGCTCTCCGGGACCATGGAATGGAAGTCATCTATACAGGTCTGAGACAGTCTGCGGTGCAGATTGCCCGGGCTGCCGTGCAGGAGGATGTCGATGTCGTCGGTTTATCTTCGTTATCCGGAGCGCACAAATCCTTGTTTCCAAAAGTAGTGGAAGCTCTCAAAAAGGAAGGGGCCGATGACATCCCTGTCATCGGTGGAGGAGTCATTCCGGCTGAGGATATTCCTTATCTGGAAGGAAAAGGGGTCCACAAAATTTTCACCAGCGGATCGCCGACAGACGCTATTGCCGTTTATATTAAGCAGCTGATCCATCAGGAAACGATCAGCACTCCAAAGAAAATTGCCCACATCGGGATTGCAGTGGAAAGCATTGATGCTGCGCTTCCTTTTTATCAGCATACGCTGGGTATGGAACTGGAAGCTGTAGAGGACGTGGAATCGGAGCATGTTCGTGCTGCTTTTTTAAGAATTGGTGAGACGAAGCTGGAGCTTTTGGAGCCTCTGAATGAAACCTCCGCCATCGCTTCCTTTTTGGAGAAAAGAGGCAGTGGGATCCATCACATCGCCTTGGAAGTCGATGATCTGCATAAACGCCTTCAGCAATACAAGGAACAGGGAATCCGAATGATTCATGAAGAGCCGAAAACGGGTGCTCATCAGGCCGATATTGCCTTTATGCATCCGAAAGCTTCCGGCGGTGTTCTTTATGAACTCTGGCAGCCAGGGAAGGGGGAGTAGACATGGATATTTTCGATAAAATCAACGAATTATACGATAAGCGCAGAGAGGTTGAACTCGGCGGCGGGGACGAACGCATCGATAAGCAGCACGAAAAAGGGAAATGGACGGCCCGTGAACGGATCGATCACCTTTTGGATGAGGGTAGTTTCATTGAGCTGAACCCTTTCATAGAGCATCGTCATGATGCCTTCGGGATGGACGGCAAAACAGCCCCGGGAGAAGGGGTAGTCACAGGATACGGGAAAATTGATGGGAGAAGTGTGTATCTTTTTGCCCAGGATTTCACAGTGTATGGCGGAGCATTGGGGGAGATGCATGCAAAGAAAATTGCTGCCGTCATGGATCTGGCTGCCAAGAACGGAACGCCTTTCATCGGTTTGAATGACTCGGGAGGAGCGAGAATCCAGGAGGGGGTTTCATCTCTGGATGGATATGGGCAGGTGTTTTACCGCAATTCGATCTATTCAGGAGTCATCCCGCAGATTTCAGTCATTATGGGACCGTGTGCAGGTGGAGCGGTCTATTCACCGGCCATCACCGATTTCGTCATCATGGTGGAAAAGACGTCCCAGATGTTCATTACGGGACCGAAAGTCATAGAGACGGTCACGGGAGAACAAATATCCGCTGAGGATCTCGGAGGCGCCGGCGTTCACAATACGCTCAGTGGAAATGCCCATATGAAGACAACGGATGAAGCGGAGGCCCTGGATGCTGTACGGAGGCTCATCAGTTATCTTCCTCAGAATAACGAAGAGAAAACACCAATGATCCAGGAAGAAACGAGGGATCATTTCCGTCCGGACCTGACCGATAAGATTCCTTTTGATCCCATCCGTCCTTATGATGTCCGCGTCATTATTGATGAAGTGGTGGACGAGTCGTCATTCTTTGAAATTCAAAAAGACTTTGCCAAAAACATTGTCGTTGGTTTTGCCCGTATGGACGGCAGGGCTGTCGGCCTTGTCTGCAATCAGCCGAAATATATGGCCGGCGGGCTGGATATCGACTCCAGCGATAAAGCCGCACGATTTATCCGTACGTGCGATTCGTTCAATATCCCTATTATTACGTTTGAGGATGTAACCGGATTTTTCCCTGGTATTAAACAGGAACACGGGGGAATCATACGACACGGAGCAAAAATTCTTTATGCCTATTCAGAAGCTACGGTGCCCAAACTTACAGTGATCACCCGAAAGGCGTATGGCGGGGCCTATGTGGCGCTGAACAGTAAGTCTATAGGAGCGGATCTTGTCTACGCCTGGCCGAACGCTGAAATTGCGGTCATGGGGCCTGAAGGAGCCGCCAACATCATTTTCGCCAAGGAGATCAAGGAAAGTGCCCAGCCTGAAGAAACGAGGCAGAATAAGATCAATGAATACCGCGAACGTTTTGCCAACCCATACGTTGCTGCAGGTCTCGGGATGATCGATGATGTCATCGATCCACGGGAAACGCGGAGCACACTCGTAAAGGCTTTGGATATGCTGCAGGACAAGCGGGAGGAACGTCCTTATAAAAAGCATGGAAATATTCCTCTTTAATTGACATGATTCTTTCGTTCCGCTAACGTACAAAGAGGAATGTGGTTACATATGAAGGAGGAAATATCCATGGCAGAAATCAACAAACAGCGCTTGCTGGACGAATTTTTAGAACTCGTCCAAATTGATTCCGAAACAACGCAGGAAGCAGAGATTTCCAAAGTACTCAAGAAGAAATTCACGGACCTCGGACTTGAAGTACTGGAAGATGAGGCGGCTTACGCGACAGGTCACGGAGCCAACAACCTGATCTGTAATCTCAAAGGCTCGAAAGATGGAGCCGATACGATTTACTTCACTTCGCATATGGATACCGTCGTGCCAGGGAACGGCGTAAAACCCTCCATCGAGGACGGGTATGTCGTCACGGACGGAACGACGATTCTCGGTGCGGATGACAAAGCAGGGATTGCTGCCATCCTTGAGGCTATCCGTTCTCTGAAAGAGCAGAGCGTAGAGCATGGAGATATCCAATTCGTTATTACAGTCGGAGAAGAGAGCGGCCTTGTCGGTGCGAAAGCTCTGGACAGTTCGCTCCTGAAAGCGAAATACGGCTATGCGATTGACAGTGACGGGCAGGTTGGAAATATTGTCGTAGCGGCTCCGACACAGGCGAAAATCAATGCTGTCGTCAAAGGCAGAACGGCTCATGCCGGTGTAGCTCCTGAAAAAGGGGTTTCAGCTATCACGCTGGCGTCACGCGCCATCGCAAAAATGCCTCTGGGACGTATTGATGAGGAAACGACAGCGAATATCGGACGCTTTGAAGGTGGTCAGAAAACCAACATCGTATGCGATCATGCCGAAATTCTCGCTGAAGCCCGCTCGCTCGACCCTGCGAAAATGGAAGAGCAGGTCGAGAAAATGAAACAGGCATTTTATGAAACAGCAGAAGAAATGGGTGGAGAAGTGGACCTGGATATCCAGGTCATGTACCCGGGCTATAAGCAGGAGGCTGGTGACGAAGTGGTCGAAGTGGCCCGCTCGGCAGCCAAACGGATCGGCCGGGAAAGCGAACTGCTCCGCAGCGGCGGCGGCAGTGATGCCAACGTGATTGCCGGCCACGGAGTTCCGACGGTGAACTTGAGCGTCGGTTACGAAGAAATCCATACGACCAATGAGCGCATCCCTGTAGCTGAACTTGAAAAAATTGCCGAATTTATTACAGCTATTGCTGAAGAAGCGGCATCTTAACGAAGAGGGAGAGTCCCTTCTTCTATCCAAAACCCGTACGGTGTATCTCAAGCGCCGTGCGGGTTTTTATTTCGGCTGTTTTTTCACTTGAATGATGCAGCCTTTTCCGGTGCGAGCAGTCCGCACCATACATCCCGTGGTCTATGCTATAATAAAAGAACAAATGTTCTAATGGAGGAAAGACGTATGGCTTCAAAGTGGTATCCAAAAAAAGGGCGGGTCATTTTTCATGTGGATATGAACAGCTTCTATGCTTCAGTGGAAGCTGCCTTTGATCCCAGCTTAAAAGGGAAGCCTTTAGCTATTGCCGGCAATCCGGAAGAACGACGCGGGATCATCGTGACGAGCAGCTATGAAGCAAGAAAATACGGAGTGAAAACGACCATGCCGCTTGGAGAAGCGCGAAGACTCTGTCCGGACCTGATGGTGATGCGGCCGAATTTTGAACGCTACCGCACAGCATCCAAAGAGATGTTCAAAATTCTCACCGATGTGACCTCTCTCGTCCAGCCTGTCTCCATTGATGAAGGCTACATGGACATTACCGACTGTTCCGACCAAGGTTCTCCTCCTGAAATTGCAGAACGCATTCAGCAGCGGATCGCCGAAGAGCTTGATCTTCCATGCAGTATCGGGATTGCTCCGAATAAATTTCTGGCAAAAATGGCTTCCGATATGAAGAAACCCATGGGGATAACCATTTTAAGAAAAAGGGATCTCGAGCGTACGCTTTGGAAGCTTCCGATTGAAGACATGCACGGCGTGGGATCCAAAACAGCAGAGAAGTTAAGAAAAATTGGGATCGAAACGATCGGCGGACTTGCTTTGCATTCCGTCATAGAACTGAAAGGGATCCTCGGTATCAATGGAGAGCGTCTGCAGAACAGAGCCAACGGAATGGACGACAGACTGGTGGACCCTGAAGCTGTGCATGATTTCAAAAGTATCGGCACTTCCACGACGCTTCCTCATGACACGACGGACGAGGATGAAATCCAAACCGTCCTGCGCCGGCTTTCCAATAAGGTTGCTGCGAGGATGAACGGGAAAAAGGTCCTTGCCAGGAACGTGCAGCTCATGATCCGGTATCATGACCGGAAAACGGTGACGAGGAGCCGCCAGCTTCAGGAATTCATCAGTAAACCCGATGAACTGTTCCAACACAGCATCCAGCTTTTTGACCAGCACTGGAACCAGGACCCTGTCCGGCTTCTCGGTGTAACTGCCGGTGACCTCGCAGAAAAATCCGAGGTCACCCAGCAGCTTGATCTATTCAATTATGAACAGTATGCCGGTAAGGAAAAGTTGTATAAAACCATTGATACACTCACAGAGAAATACGGGAAAAACCCTTTCCGCACGTTGACGAATCCGGATGAAACCAAAGTATCCACCAGCTTTCAAAAAGACTTTCTGGACGATTATAAAAAGTGATTCCCAGGCATGACTCCGCTTTTTTGTTTCATACTAAACAGGAAGGGAGGAAGGAATCATGGGTAGAGATCGACAAGAAAAGAAATTGAAAAAGTCTGGAAAGGTCCAGTCCGACCGTGATCAGAGCCTCAGTTATCCAGGGGCGACGATGATGGAGGGGCCGGAGCCTGCTCGAAAACGCAGATAAGGAGGCGGTTTCTAATGGGTGGACGCCGCATGGGACCCAAACAACAAACACGTCCGGACATTCCTCTCGGTCCGGATCAGGCATATGGCGAAAAGGCGCAGGGCTCACACAAAGCCAAGCAGGCCCGTCATTCCCGTCAAAAACAAAAAACATCGCACGATATGTAATCAAAAGCAGCCGGAAGCGGCTGCTTTTTCCATTCTTTGCTGTTCATAGCCTCAACGCTTCAGGGGATTCTATAAAGGAGGAGGTTGAGAACTATGCCGGAACGAATTGTCGCTGTAAAAAAGAACGGTCAGGGAAGCATTGTTGAGATGCAGCTGGCGTCAGGGCGTGTGGTCGATTATAAGCAGGCCCACGAAATGGCGCGCATCGGTGAGTTGGAACACGTGAACCTGATTCGTGGTAAGGATGGGGAAGACCATCTGCGCAGTGAGCCGGATGGCATACAATCCAACAACCTGGACAACCTTCCCTCTTTCTAAGGAAAACCGGGCAGAGCATACAAAGCTCTGTCCGGTTTTTTTGTATGTAAACAGTAAGCAAATCAGATGGATGTGATAAAAATGAAATAATATCATATAAATATTTCAAAAGTAGTTGACTTTTTTTAGGGGTGTTGTAAACTTAAAATGAAATATAAAACATAAAATATTACAAAACTTTTTAATGGGGATGATGAAATGGCGATCTTCGCAGAAAAGGTTACAAAAACGTATCAAAGCGGAGAGGTGACGGTTAAGGCGCTGCGTGAGGCGAGTCTGACTGTACCGGACAAAAAGATTGTCACAATTCTAGGACCTTCCGGATCGGGTAAATCCACACTTTTGAACGTGATCGGGGGCATCGACCGCTATGACGAAGGACAGATTGTAGTGGATGGCCGGACGCTTGATGAGTTGAAGGACAAACAGCTGACGGAATATCGAAGAAAAAATATTGGGTTCATTTTCCAACAGTATAACCTTATTCCCACTCTTACTGTTGAGGAAAATGTAGAAGTCGGCCGGGAGTTGAGCAGTAATCCGCTTTCGATGGAGGATACGCTGAGAAAAGTGGGTATGCTTGATAAAAAAGATAAATTCCCCTCTCAATTGAGTGGTGGAGAGCAGCAGCGTGTGGCCATCGCCCGTGCATTAATTAAAAATCCCAACATCCTGTTATGTGATGAGCCTACGGGGGCCCTGGATGAGGATACGGGTAAGAATATTTTGAAGCTGCTGAAATACGTGAACGAAACGTACGGAACGACCGTACTCATCATTACTCATAACCAGGGAATCGGAGAGATGGCCCATCAGGTGATCCGGATGAGCAGCGGGGAAATCGTAGAGACGTTTGAAAACGAGACACTGGTGGACCCTGAGCAGGTGACGTGGTCATGATTTTAAAAAAATCGATGATCCGTACACTGAAAGAGAAGAAATTTCAATATGCCGGTGTCATTCTGCTCCTCCTGCTGGCTGTTACACTGTATGTCTCTTTGTCGATGGCTGTGACGACGTTGGAAGAGCGGAACGCCAGGTTTACCGAAGATTATAAACAGGAGACCTTCCATTTCGTACCTTCTGAGCCGGTGGACTCCTCCAAGCTGCAGGAGTGGGAGGAGGAGTTTGGTGTCACCCTTGAGGCCAGGTCCTATTATGATGCTGATGTAGACGGTTCAGTGCTCAGGGTCTTTTCACAAACAGAAGAAATCAACCTTCCTTATCTATCCGAGGGTTCAAACCCGACAGACGGTAGTGAAATCGCTGTTTCCTCCGTTTTTGCTGAAAAAAATGACCTGCATATCGGTGATGAGGTGGAAATCAGCGGAGAACGGATGGAAGTGACAGGATTTGTTTATCTTCCTGACTATATTTACATGATTGAACAATTGACGGATATGATCAGCGATGCGGAGAAATTCGGTATAGCCATAGCCTCAGAGCGTGTCATGGATCAGTGGTCGTCCCTGTCCCAGACAGAAATCACGGGCTGGTCCAGTGATGGAGAGGTTCCTGATGGTTTCATGGAGGCTGTCCGTGCGGAGACGACCATTCTGCAATTTGTAGAAGCCGGTGACAACCCCCGGATTCAGTTCGTGGATACGGAAATTGAAGGCGCAAAAAGTATGAACAATACGCTCCCGCTCTTCATTCTGGCTCTTGCTGCAACGATGGTCCTTCTTTTAATGAGACGCCGGATCGAGATGCAGCGCAAGGAAATCGGGACGCTGCTGGCGCTTGGCTACCGGAGGAATGAACTGCTTCGGCATTACCTCGGCTATGCGTGGGTCATCGGCCTAAGTGGTACGGTTCTCGGACTGGCAGCGGGTGCCGCCTTATCCGTTCCGTTATCTAATCTATATGCAAACTATTTCAATCTACCTGCCTTATCTATGTTCGATTTTAATCCGATGGTGCTCGTCATTGGTCTGATTATTCCTCTGGTGCTCATGCTCTCATTGACAGCGTGGGGGATTCACAGGGCTTTAAAAGTCGATCCTTTGACACTTCTGCGCCCGAAAGAAGTGACGGTCGGCCGGAAATCGTGGCTGGAGCGTCTTCCGTTATTGAACAAAGGCAGCTTTATTCAACGGTTCCGACTGCGTCTCCTTGTCCGTAACAAAGCGAGGAGTCTTTATATCTTCCTTGGTGTCATGTTTTCAACCGTTTTACTGCTGTTTGGTTTTATTATGTTCAACAGTATGGATCAACTGGTGGAAACGACGTATGAGGACATTATGACCTACGACTATGCGGTTTATTATCAGTCCTTACAAACGGAAGAACCAGCCGATGGTTCCTCACCTTTTACCGTCGGCGAAGTGAATGTAAAAGGTGAGGATGCAAAATTAACGGGGTATGGAATCGAAACAAACACCCCTTATATCCATCTCCTTTCTGACGAGGAAAAACTCAACTCCGAACTTAAGGAAGGTGCTGTTCTGAGTACACCAGCTGCGGCGGTCCTTGGTGTCGGGGCAGGGGAAGACATCACGCTTACCAACTCCTTAAATGACGAGGAAATGACCGTCCAGGTGGCAGGGGTGGCTGAGGTGTATATTGGCAGTCAGATCTACCTGCCCCGGGAGGCCTTTAACGAATTTCTCGGCTATCCCGGTGATGCTTACAGTGCCATCTGGCAGGTTGAAGCACCGGAACGGGGGCCGGATGTTTATCAAATTGAAGATAAGCAGAAGGTGATTGACAGTTTTGAAGCGACATCCGGAGCTACACGGTCATCGGTAATCGGAATGTCTGTTTTTGCTGTCGTCATCAGTGTCATCGTCCTTACGCTGCTGACGAATTTGATTGTGGAGGAAAATTCGCCTTCCATCTCCTTGTTCAAGGTCATGGGCTATCACAACAGTGAAGTATCCAAGCTTGTTCTTAGTGTTTATACACCTGTTGTGATGCTCTCTTATTTGATTTCAATACCTCTGGCAGGTTTGGCGCTTGGACAGTTGATGAACTCCCTCGTAGAGCAGACAGGATTCATTCTTCCGACAGATGTATCCTTGTGGATGGCAGCTGCAGGATTTGTCGTCATTATGCTGACCTATGCACTCTCGATTGCTCTTTCCAAACGGAAGTTGAAACAAGTTTCCCTGCAGGAAGCTTTGAAAAAACAACAGGATTAATAGAAAAAAAGACACTCATGAAAAACGGAGTGTCTTTTTTTATTGGCTCTGCTGAAGTTTAATGTGGATATTATATACCGCATGCGCCATCTTCATCGCTGGATGAAGTTTATCGAATGTATGATAGAGGGTTATTCGCTCCGTAAAGCAGCCAAGTTGATGGGAGACGTTACCCACGTAACCCTGTTCTATTGGAGGCACAAGCTTCTTTCGGCATTAAAACAGATGGAAAGTTCAACATTCCAGGGTATCGTTGAAATGGACGACACCTAATTCCTGTACCTTACCTTGTTTCAGGTGTTAGAGAGTATCCAATATCAGCGGAATGAAGTGACGACGAATGTGGTTAAAAGGAATTTATATCTAATCGTTGAAACCCAGGAAACCCTTAGATTATCTACATTACTGTTGTAACCATTGAATCTAGTTGCATATATATCTCGAAACTGAGTCTTTTGCTAAAGGGCAGTTTTCTGGAAGACTCAGTTTCGAGATAATACCCAGTTTTGAAACGATTTATGTACTCATTCGTATATGGATTAAAACACTTTTTAGGAGTGGTAGTTATCTTAGACCTTGTGGTAGTTGTTGCGGTTGCCGTTGGGGGGGGGATAATTGCACTAATTGGGCTTTTGGTCATATTAGGGAGTAAAGTTGCTGAACCTAATAGAGATTTGAAGCGAAAAGTGGAGCGTCTGGAAAGTGAAGTTAAAAGTCTCAAAGATAAAAGGTGAATTAGAAAGTAGTGGTGAACTAATTGGTAAAAAGCAAATTATTGATTCAAAGTGTATTAGTTCTGCAAATCATATGGTTTGTTATGTTTTTAACTAATTTGCTTGGATACATAGGTTCTAGAAATGAGATAGTACAGGACATCGTATGGTTAGGAATACCGATAATCGGTATTTTTGTTTCATTGAAATTTTTACTTGAGAAACGTTTTACTTTTCTAGGCACACTGACCATAGCTTTATCTTTAATTATCGTTTTCATATGGTTTTTAATATCTGGATTAAGTGAAATGTGAAAATTAATTTCTTTTAACTAACAGGTATCTTTGTTGAAAGTTAGTACGACGACTCAAAACCAAGTCTTACGGAAACGGGGGCAATTATTCAATTAGGATGGTTGCCTTTTTCTATATATTCAGTAGTGAACAGTGCTTCTAAGATAGTGAAATTATTAAAGGTTATTCATTATCTTTTAGCGAATTCACGTAAATAGAGCTTAGTTGTAAAAAAGGGGGGTATTATTTTGAAGAAAATAAAGATCGCATATGTTCTTAACACGATCTTGAGTGGTTTAATCGCTATTCTTATATCTACTTTTTTTGCTGGAGGTACTATAGCTGAGAACTATACTGACGAGACTTGGGTCTCCCCAGAGTTTTTTGTGATTTTACCTATATGGGCTTTAGGATTTCTACTAGGATTGCTTATTTTTAAAAGTAAAAACCCTGGGATATATTTGTTTATATCTATTCTTATCACATGGATTTCAATCCCACTTGGAGTACAATTGGGATTTAATCTAACTACATAATTTCCAATAGTGAATGCTATGTACCTCTATATGTCTTGAAATCAATTCTTATAGAAACGGGGGCGATTGTTCAATAAGACCAATCGCTTCTTTCTAATAAGCAGGTTAGTTGGAGACAGTTTCGAGATCACAGCAGTATTGAAACAATCTTCCCGTTCAAACGTATAGTAATTCAAGTCAATTTCCGCATAATTGTATAGTGTTTAAAAGGAGGAACTATGCGACATTTAATTATTTTTGGCATAGCATTGTTTAGTATTTTAATAGGATGTGAGGAAGGGATTTCCAATAAAATAAACAACCAAAAAAATGACGCGATTGTCTCAACTGAAAAGACTTCTAATCAAGATGAATACATAATCGAACAGACCACAGAAAACGGTCAAACTTTAAGAATTTTTTCTGCCTACGAATATGTGCAAAAATATGTGAAAAAGGCTGAAAAAACAGATGAACTGAGTGAGCAGAAAAAATTATGGGACAATATCGTTATGGATCATATACAAGAATCGTGTTTGAGTGGTGAACACTCTCATCTTGTGAAGGAATATGTGAGTACTCCTCCAAAAGAACTGAATAAAGTAAAGGATGATATCACCATTCTTCGGGCTTCAGAACCTGAAAAAACGGCACTTGAAGCCTTGGAGAAATCCGCTGATGTATTACAGGGACAAGATACAACGGTTTGTATTCTTCCCAGAGGAAATCTGGATTACGGGGGTGTGAATGTTAGGGCAGGCAAGGTGTCTGTTTTTTACTTCCCTCAATTTAGCAAGGAGCGATTAAAACAGACGGTTGCACACGAATATCACCACAGTGTGTGGACCGAAAAATTTGCTCGAAATTATGAATGGGATTTACTGGGTAGTATTATTTTTGAAGGAAAAGCTGAATACTTTGCTTCCTTGTTATACGGAGAACCAGTAGTGAAAACGTATCATATGGATGACGTACAAGAGAAACAATTATGGAATCAAGTGAAGGATTCTCTGGATTCAACTGAGGATGATCTAGTGAACACGGTTCTTTATGGAGATGGGAATGAGTTTCCATACAGCTTCGGTTATATTACCGGCTACCACATTGTTCGTGATTATGCTGAAAATCATCCTGAGACAACGGTTGAAGAATGGACGAAATTAACACCCGAGGTACTCTATGAGAAAAGTGGCTACGAAGAATCTTTAAAATGACACAGACCGATCGCCTGGAGTCACGAATAAGCATTTTTAGATTTCCACCGAATTTATCTAGACTACAGTTAATTCTCTAATGAAAATTAACTTAAGAAAAATCTCGAAATCAAGTCTTCAAGTAACGGGGGCTAATCTTCAAGAAAGGATTCACTAACTTATTCAGGATTAGAAAGTGGCTAGAAGACTTTTCTTCTAGAGAGCAAGTTTACTTTTGTCCTTTATGATAAAATCGGACATAGTTGGATTGTAAAATAAATACAAACATAAAATGAAAAAGTGACTCACCGTTAGGGATGATTTTGCTACCCCATATATTTTTAAAGTTATAGCAGTATTGATTGGATTGCTTTGAACGTACAGAATGATTTGGTAAAAAGTTAATTAAGGAGGTTCAATCCCAATGTAAATACGCCCTTTTTTCATCGATTACAAAAACGATAAAAAAGGGGTAGTAAAAAATGAAATCTTCATCCTTTCGGTTTTTATGGATTGGGCAAGCAATGGCCAATCTTGGTGATGTGTTTTATATCGTCAGCTTAATCTCTATTATGTACACAGTTTCACAGTCAGCTTTTTACTTAGCTTTGCTCCCATTTATTAATACATTTGGACGGTTTATCAGTGGGTATCTTTCACCATTATTGTTTAATAAATACCCATTAAAAACACTTTTATCTGGATCACAAAGTAGTAAAACCTTTTTCTTGTTTGTTTTAGCGTCTTTGATCACAGTACAATCTCACGGTTCCATAATGATTATCCTTTTATTTATTTTCATAATCGCCTTTCTCGATGGATGGGCAGCACCTGCTAGCCGTGCGATGCTTCCCAGGTTAGTGCATAAGGAGGAAATTGTAAAAGCGAATAGTTTCTTCTCCGTTATATCACAAATCATTCAACTTGGTGGATGGGCTTTAGGAGGCATTCTGGTAGCCTGGATCGGCGGTCAGATCGTTATTTGGCTAACGTTTTTTTTGTTTATCATATCCTCTGGCTTGATGATGCTGATTCGAGATTCAACAGAGTTTCATCTTCCAAAGGAAAAGTATCCTATCGGGGCAGTTTTAAAAGAAGGTTGGAAAATCATTTGGCACACACCTGTGTTTAGAAAAATACATGTGGTGATCTTTATTGAATCCATAGCGAATGTGGTATGGATTGCCGCCATCATTTATGTCTTTGTTTCTGAGGTTCTTCAGAAAGGGGAAGCATGGTGGGGCTATATTAATACAACTTTCTTTATAGGCCTTCTCATTGGTGGTTTGTTTTGCACGCAGTACTCCTCGATCATTGAGAAGAACTTAAAAAAATTGATGATCTTTACTTCGTTCGGTGTTAGCGCCGTAACTCTGCTTTTTGGTTATAATAGCATCGCCTGGGTGTCCTTACTTTTATCTGTACTATATGGCATAGTTGAGCAAATTAAGTCCATAACTATGGAAACTTATCTTCAAAATGAGGCATCTTCCGATGACTTGCCAAAAATTTATGGAGCCCAAGGAGCATTAACTTCATTAACGTTTGGTATTGCTTCTTTATTGTTAGGTGGAATGGCAGACGTTTTTGGCGTACAAAATGTCTTTTTATTTTCGGGAACCTTACTAGCACTAGCTGCTGTTTATCTTGCGTTTTCAAAACAAAGTTTTCCAGCAACTTATAGCACTTATGAAACTTAAGCCAAAGAAAAGACTGCACTATTCAATGGTGTAGTCTTTTCGCTTATCAATATTTGAACCCCACATTATTGTTTTATTTCACATTGTTTCGCCGAATTATATACCAATCAAATAAGCCCTATGAAGGTTCATTATGATAGGACAGTTTAAATACTAAAATTTGTTTTGATTAGTTAAAAATATCTTGAATTCGAGTCTTAAAGAAATGGGGGCAATTCTTTAACATAAGAATTGCTTCCTTTTTGATGATTTGAGGGCAATTGGTCAATACACCGATAAATCTACTTTTCGTAAAAGTTATTTAATAATTGTATCCACCCTATACAGGGGTAGGGGTCATTTTTTTGGAATAATTTAGGTTTAATTACCTTGTTTTACGATGTAAGTAGTTATACAATGTAATTACTACTACTTGGAGGTAACGCAATGGACAAAGAGTTGATGAAGGGGAGCATTGAAATCTTGTTGCTTTCGATTCTGGGGCAGGCAGATTGCTATGGGTACGAAATGACGAAGAAGCTCAGGGCACTGAGTGAGGGTGCCTACCACATGAATGAAGGGACCCTTTACCCGGCTTTGAAGAGGCTTGAGAAAAAGGAATGTGTGACGTCGTATTGGAGTACGGAATCAGCTGGCGGGCGGAGGAAGTATTATTCCATTACCGAAACAGGACGTACTGTATTGACGGGAAAACTTAAGGATTGGAAGCAGATCAATTCATTAATTAAAAATACTGCGGGGGATTTTTGATGAAGGAGATGGAGAAGTATGTAGAGGAAATCACCAAGAACCTACCTGATGAGGAGAAGGAAGAATTAAGAGAAGAGATGGTCGGACACCTCCAGGAACATATGAAAGAGCTTCTCATCCAAGGGCATTCAGAAGAAGAAGCTGTGCGTCTGGCAATTGGATCCTTTGGCGATGAGGGCAAACTGAATCAAGAGTTCAAGAGGTTCTTTTTTCCAACCTATAAACTGGTTCGTTTCACGTGGTCTGTTGTGTTAACCGTAGCAGGTCTGAGTGTGATATCTTACTTTTCCATGGAGCACTATCATCCAGAGTTTGATAATGGGATGGACTTGTATAGTGTTTGGATGTTTATATTTTATATTGCCTCTCTCGCTGGGGCTGGTGAAGTGATGCATAGTTCTTTGGAAGGTGAAATCAAGTGGAAGTGGATAGTAAACCCTTGGGTGTTTTTTATGGTACCGTCGTTGATGATTAGTGGGCTTCAAACATCGATGCTGTTTACCCAGCCTGAACGGTATCAGGATGGGCTATGGTTGGATTTATACGCCGTTGCGATTGGGGCCTTGGTGTATGTTTCGGCAAGGCAGCTATTTAATGGTCTTTTTCTGGGGGATAACAAAGTGAAAAGAAATGTAATCAAATAAGCATCCTGTGGAATCTATTGAAAAATACGGTGGACTGCATGATGCTGAATGTGTTAGCTGTTGTGATGGTTGCGGGAAGCTGTTACTGGATGATCTAAAACATCAAAAAAGAAGATTCGAGTATCCCTCTGTTCATAGAAATGATTGTTTTGCCTCTTGCCTTCTTTACCATGGGGATTGGTTATGATACTTCTGTTTAGCTTATATTAGACTTAGAGACATTTTAAGGAGGAATTGTATGGATGTTTTAATCTATTTATTGCTTGGGGCATTGTTAATCCCTGCGAACATATTCATAGTAAAATGGCAAAAGAGTGAGCAGTTCCCCCTCTGGTGTTCTGGGATTCTTTTAGCAGTTCTGGGCGTTGGTTTTGGCTTTGCCGTTGGTGCAATACTGGTTGGTCTCGGTAATGCCGGACAAGGAGGAGCCATAATGTCAGCTGTTGTCGGCCTTGTTATCGTAGCTAATGGATTAATATATGTTTTTATAGGTCTTTTAATGGTCATCGGAAAACTTTTTACTAAAAAGAATACTCCAGTATAAGAAAACCCCAAGTCACGGATGTAACACGAGATGTGGAAGTAAATTTTGAATAAGTGTTAAATAATGTAAATTATTTAAAGCATCAAAAGGTTCGTTAGTTAAGAATTCCTGCAAATTTTCTCGAAACCGATTCTTACAAGAACGGGTGCAGTTCTGAAACAGATGATTGCCCCCCCTTTTAATTTTCAGAAAATTATCCATAAAGGTGATACTCTTAACGTTTCTGCTTTTACAAGTCTTATACTTATCGGTAAAAGTTAAGAACGATAAAAATATCAACTATTATATACCTGCCTTTATTGTAAGTATAGCTACAGCTTGGTCTATTTTAAAAACCTTTACTATGAGTGGATTTGGTGTTATTACCTCATATTTTTTTCTACTATAGGGTTATTCATTTTATTTGTTTTTACCAAACATCCTCCGTTTTCAAAAGGAAAAATGTAAGGTCCTCTTGAAATTGAGTCTTCAACTAACGAGAGATTTAGTTCATTAAGCCAATTGTAAAAAAAGGAACTTCCACAAATTTGGGAGTTCCTTTTTTTCTAGTAATATTACACTAAACTTTAACAAAGTCATTTTTAATATGCCTTTTAAAAAGGGGGGATTTCCTGTAGGGTGGAAAAATTGTGAAATTTAGATGGTTAGATATCTTTAAAGTTTATGTCCAAAAATTCTCGCGCTTTATGTCACAGTGTGATACAGTCGTAGTGTGACATACTTAAAAATGGAAAAAGGGGATTAATTAATGAAAAAGCCAGAAAAAACTTACATACCTATGACTGAAACGGCTTTCTACATTTTGCTTGCATTAACTGAACCCCGCCATGGCTATGGCATTATTAAACACGTTGAAAATCTGACACAAGGGAGAATAAGTTTAGGTTCGGGGACTGTGTATGGAACATTGACGAAGATGCAACGCGATGGTTTGATCGTCAAGTATGCAGATGGTGAGCGGAAGAAAGTATATGAAGTTACAGAAGACGGTAAAAAGATCATGAGAATGGAGATAGAAAGACTTAATGAACTCTACAATAATGCAGTCAGATATAAGGGGGAGTTTTTATGACCACATCGATTTTTCGACCCTTTTGGAGTTACGATCCGATTAAAACGGAACAATGGCTGGAAAAGAAAGCAAGCGAAGGGCTTTTTTTGACTGGACTCAATCGGTGGACAAGAAAGTTCTATTTTAAAAGAGAGGACCCTAAAACCTGTGTCTATAGACTTCAATATGAGAAGGTTGACCACTTCCCACAGGCTTTAGTTGAGGCAGGCTGGAAATCGGTTGCGAAAGAAGGTCGTTGGAGAATGATCTGCCATGAGGGTGCTGCGAACAAGGAGCCTATAAGGGATAACATGGCCTCAAGGAACAAAGTTCATTACTATACTTACATGGCGGTTTTCATTTATATGCTTATCGCAGCCGGAATGGCTGGAATGCTGACTCTCACAGTACTTTTAGGTGGTGGATCAGCGACGTTCGTTCCCAGTCCTTATTGGGCAATAACTATTACTGTAGGACTGACGCTTTGGACCGTAATTCCTTATTCAACACTCACGTTACATAAAGGGTTGAAAAAACTGAAAGTAGATCCATCATCTTCTACAGATCGGAACTCAAGCCTTATCAAGTTTACGAAATGGCGTTTAGACTGGGTGTTTGCTCCTGACCGTTTAGAAAAATGGCTGGAGTGTATGGAACAAAAAGGATATCAGTTAGAAAAAGTCAGTAGATGGGGGCTTAGGTTTTCCTTCAGTGAAGGAGAACCTAGAATGGTAAGCTATGCGGCTGATTTTCAAAAAACGATTGAATCGGACTATTTTTATATGCATAGCGATCAAGGGTGGAGTCAATTGTTTCATTCTTCTTCTCTGTTTATGTCTTGGACATTATGGGCGAAAATGTACACTCATGATGAGGAAAGACCCCAACTGTACACTGACCCCCATCACAAGTTAAAGCATGCCAAGCGTGTTACTCTGTGGCAGGGGGGAAGATTTTTACCTTTGGTGATTCTCTATATATGGTTAATCACAATGAATATCAATGGGATTTTTCAGGGGGAAATTCTTGATTCGACCTTTTGGGTGGTAGTTGTGCAAACCATCATCGTCATCGAATTCGGTTATTTTTTTGTTCGTTCATTATTGTATTATAGCCGAGTTAGGAAGACGATACAGTGATGGAAAGAATGCTTACACACTTCCTTAATAAGGCTCGTGTGACTTGAATATTGAATGGTTAGGTTTTATTCAACCTTCATTTATCTTGAAATCAATTTTTAAATTATTGGGTGCTTTAGTTCAATAAGCCAATTGTAAAAAAGGAACTTCCACAAGATTGGAAGTTCCTTTTTTCTAGGAATATCAACTCTAAAATTTAACAGAGTCTTTTAATTAACCGAAGATCCGCTTCATGATAGCCAGTCCAAGGGATGAACCGGGATAACGGAAGCTTTGATCGAATTTAGTGGTTTGTTTTGTAATGCTCTTCTGATGGGTGAACGTGTCAAAGCTGGCCTGGCCGTGGTAATGACCCATGCCGCTTTCACCAACGCCCCCGAAGGGGAGGTGAGGGTTGATAATATGGTAAAGGGTGTCATTGATACAGCCTCCACCGAATGAAATGCGGTTGAGTACCTGCTGCTGTTCGATTTCATTTTCTCCGAAGTAATAAAGGGCCAGTGGTTTTGGACGTTCGTTGATCTGTTCAACCACCTCATCCAGTTCATCATAGGTGAGGACCGGCAGAATCGGTCCGAAAATCTCATCCTGCATCACAGGATCAGCCCAAGTCACCTGATCGAGGATGGTGGGAGCGATTTTCTCCTGGCGTTCATCGACAGATCCCCCGACAACGGTCGTACCGGACGTTAGATAATTGGAAAGTCTCTCAAAGTGGGAGGCATTCACGATTTTCGTATAGTCCGGGTTTTTGAGAGGATGTTCTCCGTAGAACTCCTGGATGTACTTCTTCATCGATCGGATCAGGTCAGCCTTCACTTCATGATGGACGTACAAATAGTCCGGAGCAATGCAGGTCTGCCCGGCATTGGTGAATTTCCCCCAGACAATCCGTTTGGCAGCAAGGTCTACAGACGCATCTTTATGGACGATGGTTGGACTCTTCCCGCCAAGTTCGAGGGTGACTGGAATCAACCGTTGGCTCGCTTTTTCCATGATGATTTTCCCAACCGGAACACTGCCTGTGAAGAAGATGTAGTCCAGAGGCTGGTCGAGCAGCTCCTGCGTCACGTCCTTATCCCCTTCCACAACAGCGATATAGGAGGAAGGGAAGTACTGCTCCACCATCTTTTTCAATACCCAGGAAACGGTCGGTGTCAGTTCGGAGGGTTTAAGGATGACCGTATTTCCGGCCGCAACGGCACCGATCACCGGGGCGAGGGCCAGCTGAATCGGATAATTCCACGGGGCAATGACAAGGACGGTTCCGAATGGCTCTTTTTTGATGTAGTTTTTTGAACCGGTATGTGTGAGAGGCGCTTTAACCTTTGTCGGCTGCATCCAGTTTTTCAACTGTTTAAGATGATGGTCGATTTCACTCTTCAGAAAAGCAATCTCTGAGGCATAGGCTTCATATTCGGATTTGTTCAAATCAAATTTTAATGCATTCAAAATCGGTTTTTCAAAGGTAGTGAGCATCTGTTTCATCTTCTGCAGCTGCTCCCTGCGAAAGGTGTAGCTTCTCGTGTGACCTTCCTGGAACCATGATTTTTGTGCTTGTACAATGGTATGCATCCTGGGGCCTCCTCAATGATTTCTGGAAATATAATGCTGGTAAAAATCTTTGGAAATGGTCGTATTCGGGAAAATTTCCCTGGCTTCATCCAGCAGCTGCTGGACGGCTGTCCCCTGGTACCTGGATGAGATGTGGTTGAGAATCAGCTCACGCACGCCGGCTTCTTTAGCGAGGGAGGCGGCCTGTTTCACGGTGGAGTGGAAATAATTAAAGGCCATTTCCTCCTGA
Source organism: Halobacillus sp. ABH2_015 (assembly GCF_056158945.1). Lineage (NCBI taxonomy): Bacteria > Bacillati > Bacillota > Bacilli > Caryophanales > Bacillaceae > Halobacillus > Halobacillus sp. ABH2_015. Next base: position 2,076,912 of record NZ_JBSWUG010000002.1, on the reverse strand, counting down.
TCACCGGCAAACGTTGCTTCATGAACGAGGACATCAAAGCCTTTCAAGGGGCCGGCGAGCTCCGGGAGACAGCGGGTATCACCAAGAATGGCCACTTTCCTTCCTTTTTTAGGGGGACCGGTGACATCGTTCCGTCGAATGATTCGTCCATCCTCCAGCTCTGTTTCCGGCCGGCTTTTAATCTGCTGATAAAGAGGGCCTGGCTGGATACCAAGCTCCTGCAGCTTTGATGGGAGGAGTTCACCGAGCTGGTCCTTTTCCTTTAGGAGATATCCAAAGCTCTCAAGCCCATGCTCCAGACGGACAGCTTCAACAATAAATTGTTTATCCTCAAACAACAGCCCCTCTTCAACCTCTTCGACATACAGAGGGTAGCGCAGGTGTGTTCCGCTTAATCTCAAGCTGATATCAATGTATTCTTTTAATCCGCGAGGGCCGTAAACGGTTACAGGACTCTCGCCGCCCTGGAAGGACCGGCTGCTTAATAAACCGGGCAGCCCGTATATATGGTCGCCGTGCAGGTGGGTAATGAAAATAGCTTCGATTCTGCGGGGCCTTATCGTTGTATTCAGGATCTGCTGCTGGGTGCCTTCCCCGCAGTCAAAGACCCATGTCGTTCCCCGTTCTTCGAGCATTCGTAAAACGAGCGAAGAAACATTCCGCTCTTTTGATGGGACTCCGGATCCTGTCCCTAGAAAAAATAGTTCCATAGCAACACACTCCTACTTTCTCCATGATACCATCCGCGGAAGGAGAACTCACTTCATATGGTACAAAAAACTGCCGGACTTGGATCCGGCAGTTGAGGTGCATCCTTTACCAGGCTCTTGTATACGGCCTTGGTCCTTCTAATGAATAACCAAGATCATCAGCAGCCTGTTTCGGCCAGTAAGGGTTCCTTAAAAAGGCGCGGGCGATGAAGATCAAGTCGGCCCGTTCGTTCTGCAGAATTTCCTCTGCCTGTATCCCGCTGGTAATTAAACCGACGGCTCCTGCCGCGATATCCGCCCCGTGCTTGATCTGTTCAGCAAATGTCACCTGATAACCCGGGTGAGGCTCGATGGATGCAGGGACGACGCCCCCGGAGCTGACATCGATGAGATCCACTCCCTGCGTCTTCATCTCGGAGGAGAAATAAAGAAAGTCATCCATGGTATTCCCATCCTCATGATATTCTTCACCGGATATCCGTACAAACAATGGACCGGACCACACTTCCTTGACGGCTTCAATGACTTTACGAAGAAAGAGGTACCGGCTCTCGCGGCTGCCTCCGTATTGGTCCGTCCGGAAGTTGGTGAGCGGGGACAAGAACTGGTTGATCAAGTAGCCATGGGCGGCGTGGAGTTCGATGATATCGAATCCGGCTTTTTCTGCACGTCCGGCACTTTTGCGGAAAGCTTCGATGGCTGATTCAATTTTTTCCTTGGACATTTCCACAGGTTCTTTCATCGAAGAGTTGAATGCTTTTGCGCTGGGAGCGAAAATCTCTCCCTTGAGATTCGCTTTACGTCCGGCATGCGCAAGCTGTATGGCGGAGGCAGCTCCATGACGGTGAATGCCATCATTGATTTTCTTCAATCCTTTGATTTGGTCATCCTCCCAGATGCCGAGGTCCTCGTGGGAAATCCTTCCTTCCGGTAGAACGGAGGTGGCTTCAATCATTACAAGACCCGCCTGACCGGCAGCGCGGCTTTCGTAGTGGGCGAGGTGGAAGGGCTGGACTCTTCCGTCCTGTTCGTGTGAGGAATACATACACATGGGAGACATAACGATCCGGTTTTTTAACGTGACGTTTTTTATCGTGCAGGGTTGGAATAATCGATGTTTCATTCAGACTCCTCCTTGGTGTCCCGGAAATTCTGTTTCAGTTCACGCAGCGAATACCGGCTTCCCCGCCACTCAATGCCGCCTCTGAACCATGTCAGGATGAGGGCCCGTGCCAGCATGTAGAGAAACAGAACAGCGGACAGCGGAAGGACAGAAGCAAGCCACAGTGGATACGTTGTAAACGCCCGGGTCGATAAGATATATAAATAAAATAACAAAAGGACATTGATGAAGCTAATCATCTGCACGGAGGAATCGGGATGAAACAAAAGGAAAAAAGGAAGGACCTGGGATAGAAAGACACCAAATAAAGCAGAAATGGAAAGCAGAAATGAGTAGTTCAGTCCGGCAAAGGCGTTTTTCTCAAACCCTTTCAGGGCGGAAGGGAGATCTGGATACCATTCAACAGAGAGGTGCTGGGTAGCGGAAACGAACATTTGAGAGCAGCGTGCGGCTTTCATCCGCTGACCAAGAGCCAGATCATCGTCCGCCCGCATTTTCATTTTTTCATGACCGCCGATATGTTCATACGCCTCAGCTTTCATGAACTGGAAGGCACCAATACCCATCCCTTTAGTTGACCCCGGATCATTTGCGGTCCACGGCCGTTTCAAGTAACTGAACCCGAATAAGAAAAAAGAGATTAAACCTTTTAAAAGGAACGAACCGGCCTTGAGATCAGGAGCGGCTGTTACATAGTCGAGCTGGTGTTTTTCTATCAGCTTCACGGCATATCGGAGGGTATCCTCGTGAAAATGGATATCCGCATCTGTAAATAATAGATAGTCTCCTCCGGCCTTGGAGGCTCCCAGGTGAAGGGCGTGATTTTTACCGAGCCAGCCTTCCGGGAGATCCGTCACGTGGACAGGGATAATCTGCGGGTGACGGGCAGCTGCCTCATCAATCCATGTGCCCGTCTTGTCGGTAGAACGGTCATTGACAACGATGATTTCATCAGGAGGGAGGGTTTGTTGAACAAGGGAGTCCAATGTTTGGATGATTGCTTTTTCCTCGTCTTTAGCAGCGATGATAATGGAAATGTCCGCGACCGGATCTGAATGTGAAAGGCCGGCTGAAGACAGGGAGGGGATGTTCCGTATCCCTGTCGTAAAATCAACAAGTAGAACGACCCATACAACTGCTGCCAGCACGTAGATCCAGAACAGCATTATCGGCCACTCCGTTTATGGTGCAGCTCCCTGTATTCAAGAGCAAGGTGGGGCACATCGGTGAAAATGCCGTTGACTCCAAGCTTGTAGCATTTTTTCATCATGGCCGGTCGATTGACGGTATAGATCCGCAGGGCCAGTTTTTCCTTCGCCGCCTGTTTAACGAGGCGTTTGTCCAACAGTCGGTGTTTCACATGAAGGGCGTCAGCCTGCAGGGATTTCGCATAGTGAGGAAGCCGCCTCATTTTTGTAGAGGTGAGAAAGGCTGTCTCCACGGAAGGATTGATTTCTTTCATCCGTTCGATAGAATCCGAATTGAAGCTTGATATGACGGTCCGTTCCAGGACGTGATACCGCTTTAAGGAATCGTAGACGATGCGTTCAATATTCTTGTATTCAATGACATTCGTTTTTAATTCCACATTCAGGAACATCGGCTGGTCACGAAACCAGCGAAGGAACTCGTCTAGTGATACAATGGATGTATCAGAAAATTCCGGCGAAAACCAGCTTCCAGCATCAAGAAGCCGGAGTTCCGCATATGTATAATCTTGTACGAACCCGGTTCCGTTCGTCGTACGTCTCAGGTTTTCATCATGAATGAGCACGGGAACCTGGTCTTTCGTCAGCTGGACGTCCGTTTCAATTCCCTCTGCGCCAGCCTGACGAGCCAGCTCAAAAGCGGGCATGGTGTTTTCCGGAGCCAGTTTACTTGCTCCTCTGTGGGCATAAACGAGTGTTTTTACCAAGGGGGTCACCTCTTCCAAGTGGGCTTTATGAGTCTGATTGTGTTTGATATTCTGTGAAAAGTCAACAAGGAGTGTGGAGTGATGAAGGTATGGCAGACGAAAGAACAATTGACGGATCTGCTCTGCTCGCTGGTGGAGTATCCGAGTATTACGAACAGCGATGAAGAGATCGCCATCATTGAATACTTATATTATATTTTGGAGGACAGGGATTATTATAAAAAGCATCCCGATCATCTTAAACGGCATCCTCTTGATGATGGACGACAGCTTCTCACTGCGCTTGTAAAAAATGGAGAAGCGGAGGAAACCATCGTCCTGCTTGCCCATGTGGATGTCGTTGGTGTCGAAGATTACGGATCGTATCAGAATCTGGCGTTCTATCCACGGGAGTTAACGCAGGAACTACATAAAAACAGCAGCGACCTGCCAAAAGAAGCGTTGAAGGACTTGGAATCCGGAAACTGGCTCTTCGGGCGGGGGACGATGGATATGAAAGCTGGTCTAACTGTTCATTTGTCTCTTTTGGAAAAGGCGATGAATGGTGAATTTGAAGGAAATCTACTGCTCATTGCGGTTCCTGATGAGGAAGTGAACTCTGAGGGGATGCTGGCAGCACTTCCGGCCTTGAGGGAAATCAAAGAAAAAGAAAATCTCGTGTATAAGACCGCTTTGAACGGTGAGCCGATGTTCAGTAAGTATCCGGGTGATCCGGCCTACTATTTATATACCGGTTCCATAGGGAAAGCGCTGCCCGGTTTCCTGTGTTACGGGAAGGAAACCCATGCAGGGGAGCCCTTCGGCGGTCTGAATGCCAATTTAATGGTCAGCTATCTGGCTCAGGAAATGGAGCTGAATGAAGCCTTTATCGAAAAGGTCGGGGAAGAGCGGACACCGCCGCCGATCAGTTTGATGCAGCGGGACTTGAAATTTGAATATTCCGTACAGACCCCGCAGGCAGCTGTGGCCATGTACAACGTCCTGTATATGAAGCAGACGATCAAGGAATTGAATGAGAAGCTGCTACTGGCCGCCCAACGTGCAAAAGCCAAGATCATCAACCATTATCATCATCAGGCATCGTATTATTTGGAAGGCACCCAGACGTCAGCCTTTCATCCGGATATCACGATTCTTACGTATGACCAGCTTTACAAAGAAGCGGTCGAAAGGTATGGGGAGATGGAAGTGGAACGTCGGCAGAACCGGCTTGTGAAACTGCGTGATCAGGGAGATCGTGATTTCTCAACGACTCTCGTGCAGAGTCTCGCTTCCCTGTGTAAGGATATCAGTCCGATGATTGTTCTTTTTTACAGTCCACCGTTTTACCCGGCGGTTTCCTCGCACCACGATCCAATGATCCAGCATGGAGCGCAGACAGCTATGGATTATGCCCGTACACATTATGGAGAAGAACTTGAAGTAGTGGAGTACTTTACAGGGTTGTCAGATTTGAGCTTCATCGGCCCGACGTCCGCCCGCTCGTCCCTGACGGATTTGACGAAACAGATGCCGATTCACGGAAATGGGTTTGAATGGCCGGCGGAAGACATGGAATCGATCACAATGCCGATTATTAACGTAGGCCCTCTGGGTAGGGATCCTCACCAGTGGACGGAGCGGCTTGAGTTGACCTACAGTTTTGAAAAGCTTCCAAAAATCGTAACCGAAACGATTCACGAACTATTTAAAGCGTGAAGCACATAAGAAAAGCCTGGAATGAAAATCATTCCAGGCTTTTTGATTATCCATTGTATTCAAATCCGGCACCAGGGCCGATGGGAAGACCTGTCATCATCCAGATGAGGAGCATAATCATCCAGATGATGAAGAAGGCAATGGAATAAGGGAGCATAGCGGAAATCAGTGTACCAATGCCCACTTTTTTATCATATTTTTGTGCAAAAGCAATCACAATCGCAAAGTACGGCATCAACGGTGAGATGACGTTGGTCGTAGAATCGGCAATCCGGTAGGCAAGGGTTGTCAGTTCCGGTGAATATCCGAGCTGCATCATAAGTGGCACGAAGACCGGCGCCATAATGGCCCATTTAGCGGAAGAGCTTCCGATAAATAAGTTGATGAATCCGGCCACAAAAATGAAGGCGATGATCAGGCCGATGCCTGTAAAGCCAAGGTTATCGAGGAATTCCGCGCCACTGACGGCAATCACTTTACCAAGGTTGGTATGGTTGAAGTAGGCAACGAACTGTCCTGCCGTAAAGGCAAGGACGATGTACATGCCCATGGAAGCCATCGTATCGGACATCTGCCCGGCGACATCCTTATCGTTTTTAATTTCCTTCGTCACTTTTCCATAAATAAATCCTGGGACAAAGAACAGAATCAATATAACAGGAACGAGACTGTGGAAAAATGGAGACGCAAGAAAATCATCCGGATCACGCAGCGGTCCCCACTCCGGTACAACAAGCAGAGCCATGAGAGCGATGGTCACGATGAAACCGATCAGTGCACCTGTCATTCCTTTTTTCTCAATGGCTGTTAAGTAGTTGACTTCTTCCTTCACGCCGCCCTTATAGGTGCCAAGACGCGGCTCAACGATTTTATCTGTCACAATGGTACCGACAATCGTTAATACAAACACAGAGGCAATCATGAAGTAATAGTTCATCGTATACAAAATCGCATCCGCATACTCCGGATCGATGGTAGCAGCTGCCTGGATCGTTAAATCACCAAGCAGTGGATCCAGAGCGGTCAGCAGCAGGTTGGCACTGAATCCGGCGGATACACCGGCAAAAGCAGCTGCAAGTCCAGCAAGCGGATGTCGGCCGAGGCCGGCAAACAGTACGGCACCGAGGGGCGTCAAGACGACATACCCGGCGTCTGCGGCCATACTGGACATAATTCCTCCGAAAACGAGGGAAGCAGTCATTAATGAGCGTGGCACGGAAGTAACGAGACCCCGGAGCATCGCACTGATCAATCCGGATCTCTCAGCAATCCCGATACCCAGCATCGTGACCAACACGGTTCCAAGTGGTGCGAATCCTACAAAGTTTTCAACCATGCTTTCAAACATATATTTAATACCTTCACTGGAAAGCAGATTCACCACCTGCAGGGTTTCACCTGAAGCGGGATCTTCCACTTCAACACCTGCTGTGGAAGCAATCCATGAAGCAATGATGACCAGCAGTGCAAAAACAGCAAACAATGTAACAGGGTGGGGAAGTTTGTTCCCGACACGTTCCACGCCGTCAAGCAGGCGCATTGTCAGCCCTTTTTTCTCCTGTTTTTCCATGATTCTCCTCCTTACAGCTTTTCAAAAAGTTCTTTCTTTTACATAGACGCGTTAAAGTATAAAGAATTGTAAGACTTTTTTGAAGGGTGTTTGAAAAAGTGCTACTAGAAAGAGTATTACGAATTATAGGATATTTAAACATCCGTATGCGGGAAATCCGAAAAGAAACATGGTACAATATAAGAAATGAATGTTCATTCAGTTTGGAGGAAGGGTATGAAAACATTGAAAGATACAATTACTCAAATCACAATGCCTACGCCCTATGCGGTGGGAGATGTCCATACGTACCTGTTGAAAGGGGACCGCCTTACCCTTGTGGATGCCGGTGTCCGTACAGAAGATGCTTGGAACGCGCTTGTCGATCAGTTGAAAATGACAGGGTACAGGCCTGAGGATATTGAGCAGGTGATCCTTACACATCATCATCCTGACCATATGGGTTGGGTGGATCGTTTTTCACGTGTCCAGACGATCGCAGGTCATCCTAAATTGAAGCCGTGGCTGGAGAGGGATGACAGCTTCTTTGAACGGTACGAATCATTTTTTAAGTGGATGTATAAGGAATCGGGTGTCCCGGAGCGCTTTGATTCTCTATTGAAAGGGCTGAAAAAACCGCTGAAATGGACGGCAGAAGGGAAAATGACGCACCTCCTGGAAGAAGGCTGTATCCTCCCCGGCCATGACGAATGGGAGGTGCTTGAAACCCCTGGGCATGCCCAGAACCACCTGTCCTTTTTCCGGAAAGACGACGGTGCCTTGATCGGGGGAGATCATCTTCTTGCCCATATTTCCTCCAACCCTTTACTGGAGCCTGCCTACAGTCCGGGAGAAGGACGGCCGAAGCCTCTTCTTCAGTACCGGGCTTCCATGAAGAAACTGCTTCCTTTGAACATGAACACGGTTTATCCGGGCCATGGGAAGGTGTTCGGTGATGTGAATGCTCTTATACAAACCCGTCTGACAAAGCAGGAGCAGCGGGCGGAAAAAGTTTTCCGCATGTTTAAGGACGGACCGCAGCGTGCCTATGACGTATGTGAGCGTCTGTTTCCCAAGCATGTAGAATCCCAGCTTGGGCTGACGATGTCGGAGACCGTAGGACAGCTGGATTATTTGGAGTCGATAAATCGGCTGAAAACCTCTATCATAGAAGGGGAGAAATTTTACGAAATGAACGGGTGATCATATGAATGAACGTTTAAAGGGAAAAAAGATCCTGATTACCGGGGCCTCCAGCGGAATCGGACAGTTTCTTGCCATCCATGCAGCATCAGAAGGTGCTGTTCCGATTTTGACGGCCAGGTCAGAGGATAAACTGGAACTGATGAGTGAAACCATCGAAAGCACTTTCGGCACATCCTGTCCGTGGTATAAAGCCGATCTGTCCAATGATGCAGAATGGAAAGACACCATTGACAAAATCTGCTATGAACAGGGGTCTGTCGATGCATTGATTAACAATGCAGGGGTGGCGGTGTTCGATTATGTAGCCGATTCAAACTGGCAGGATATTGACCGGATGGTGTCAGTCAATGTGACGTCATTGTTCCGCGCAACTCATCAACTGCTGCCCCACCTGCTTCAGAACGGGGAAGGGCATATTGTGAATATCGCCTCCCAGGCTGGGAAGATGGCGACGCCGAAATCCGCTGTTTACGCCGCTACGAAACATGCCGTGCTTGGGTTTACCAACGCATTAAGGATGGAAGTAGAGCCGCTCGGCCTTCATGTAACGAGCGTCAACCTCGGTCCTGTCCGGACAAACTTTTTTAAGCAGGCGGACCCGAGTGGGAATTATGAAAAAGCCGTGGATAAGATGATGCTGGATCCGAATAAGGTGGCAAGAGTCGTCATCAGCCGCTTATTCACGAAACAGCGGGAGATCAACCTGCCTTCCTGGATGAATTCAGGAAGTAAAGTATACGCGGTAGCTCCCTCAGCGGTCGAAAAAATCATGCATAAACAGTTTAAGAAAAAATAAGGATATCCAACCTCCGGGCCTGCTGGCCGGGGGTTTTTTTATATTTCAAGACAGGATTACAGGAATTGGAACTTGCAAACACGAACATATATTCGCATAATAGTAGTAAAAACGAAAGGAGAAGGGACATGAGCAATCCGAATATTGATTACACCCGCTATCCGGATCGTGGCATCCTCTGTGTGGATATGAAAAGTTTTTACGCCAGCTGTGCAGCGATTGACCGCGGGCTTGATCCTTTAACTTGTTCCCTGGCGGTCGTTGCGGATATGAACCGGAGAGGGAGCGTTGTTTTGGCTGCGACACCGGCCATGAAACAGAAATACGGCATCCGTACGGGGAGCCGTCTGTTTGAAATACCATCGTCACCGGATATTGTGATTGTGTCCGCTCAAATGAGGAAATATTTGGAGGTGTCTACGCAAGTCACGCACCTCTTTCATAAATTCGTTCCTAAAGAGAACATCCATACGTACAGTGTCGATGAAAGCTTTTTGGAAGTTGGAGGGAACAAAGGGAAATTCGGCCGTCCGGATGAGACGGCACAGATGATTATTGATGAATTGAAGGAAACCTTCCATTTGGATGCCGCCATCGGAATCGGACCGAATATGCTGTTATCCAAACTGTGTCTTGATCTGGAAGCGAAAAAGAAGGGCATAGCGCGGTGGACGTTTGAGAACTTTCAGGAGAAATTGTGGCCCGTCGCCCCTTTGTCTGAGATGTGGGGGATCGGCCCGCGGATGGAGCATAGGTTGAACCGGATGGGCATCTGGTCAGTCGGCCAGCTGGCAAAATTTCCGCTGGAACGACTGGAGAAGGCGTTTGGTGTGATGGGGAATCAACTTTATTACCATGCGAATGGGGTGGACTTATCCGATCCGGGAGCTCCGATTATCCATGGCCAGGTGAGTTATGGAAAAAGTCAGATTCTCCTCAGGGATTATCCGGATCCTGAGGAAGTGAAGTACGTTATCCTGGAGATGTGTGAGGAGGTGGCCCGTCGTGCGCGCCGCAAGGGCCATGCGGGCCGGACGATTTCGCTCGGTATCGGCTACAGTAAAAGGGAAGATGGCAGCGGCTTTCACCGGTCTGTATCCATCAATCAGCCGACAAGCATTACGATGGATATTTATCATGCCTGCCTCACTTTGTTTCACCGCTTTTACAACGGGGGAGTCGTCCGCCGCCTATCCATTTCGCTTGGCAGTATTACGGAGGATGCCAGTGTTCAGCTGGACTTGTTTGATCAAGGAAAGGATAAAAAACGTGACCTCGGATATGTCATGGATGAGATTCGTGAACGGTTCGGCCAGGATATGCTGCTCCGGGCGGTTTCCTGGACGGACGCCGGCACAGCTCGACACCGCAGCCGTCTAGTTGGCGGACATTATGCCGAATAAAATCAAAACGATTGTTCTTTGTTAAAGGATTTTTTACAATAGAAGGACAGGAGGGATGAAAGATGAAACTACGCATCACAGATGAAGCTAAACAACAGCTCGAGCAGATACAGGAGGCCGGCCGGCCGCTTCTCCGCCTTTTTTATGATACTGAAGGGTGCGGCTGTGGAGTGAACGGACTCCCGACCCTTCGTCTGGAGCATGAAGAGCGGACGACGGATGAGAAAGTGGAAAATGAAGATTATCCGGTCATTATTGACAACCAGCAGGCCATTTTCTTCAAAAAGGAGATGAAGCTTGATTTTGTCCGTGGCACTTTCCGCCTTTCCAGCCCTGATGGTATCTTGAATCCGATCATCCCGATCAAAGACGTGAAAGAAGGAGCGACGATATGAGTAAAAAGAAACTGGAAGAAGGCTCGCTGGGCTCCCAGCTGAACGCCGATGTTTTATCCAAACTCAAGTCGAAGCAGAATGAATGGAAACAGCAGGCAGCAGAACGGGAAGAACAGGAAAAGCAGCGCCGGATGGAAGAAAGAAAGCGCAGAGAAGCCAATAAGAGTTTTGAAGAGCTTCTTAATGAGAGTGAACTCGATTGGAAAACTTTCAAAAAATAAGCACTCCACTAAGGGGTGCTTATTTTTTCAGTCTGTAGAAAAAGTTTGTCTTATCCAGTTAGAGTCGTCCGTATGTCATGTTGAGAGGGCACGAGCCGAAGATCCACTTGGTCAAGAAAACCATTGGACCAAGTGGATCTTCGGCTCGTGCTGTTCCCGCAGGCGTCACCACCGAACGCTCCTCGTGCCGGTGCCTGTGGAGCTTTACGCTATGATGATAGAGAAAGGTTGGCATAGCTCCTTCGCCGTTTCAAAAAACAGTACAAGATGCGTCACTGCCGCTTGCGCGGGGAAAATCCTATCCATGATCAAGTATTGGTGATCGCTCCTTTGGAGTCACTAGAAAACGCATGTTTTTCCAAACGGATCAGGGACCCGGTGATTCCTGCGAAAAAGGAGGCAGTGCAACCACTTTAGAAATAACCACTTCTACGACACGGACTATTTATTTTTTGATGAATTTATTATATAGTGAATGATTATTCATTCATGTTACAATAGGGAAAGAATCTAAAAAGGAGTGAATCCTATGTTTCAAGTCTTTGAAAAAGAGCAGGTCACATGTGTGGAAATGGTCGTCTCTCATATGGGCAGCGTCTATGCGTATTACGTGGACGGTATGATTGTAGATACGGGCACCCGTCATTTTGAAGATGAACTCATTTCGTTTTATGAACGCATACCGATAGATGTGACGGCTCTGACGCATAACCACGAAGATCATACAGGGACTGCGGCGTGGCTGGAACAGCACCACCGTTCTCCGATCTATGTTCACCCATCCGGCATCGATACGTGTAAGGAATTTGCTCCTTACCCGGAATACCGAAGGAAGACGTGGGGGCTTCGGGAAGCCTTTCATCCTGTCCCGTACCCGTCTCGGCTTTCCTCCCGTCAATTGGACTGGGAAGTGATTGAAACGCCGGGCCATGCGGTAGATCACGTTTCCCTGTTCAACAAAGATCGTGGCCTGTTATTTTCAGGAGATTTGTACGTACGGCCGAAGACAAAGGTAATCATGCGGGAGGAGTCCATCCCGCAGATTATGAACTCCATACAAAAGGTGCTCACTTACGATTTTGGACCGATGTTTTGTGGTCATGCCGGTTATATAGAAGATGGGCGCCGCCGCCTGGAAGAGAAACTGGACCATCTCCAGCACCTCTATGCAGAAATTAAGCACCTTCACGAATCCGGACTGTCCAATCATGACATTCAAAAGAAGCTGTTCCCGAAGGAGTATCCGATTATTTCTTATTCTGATGGAGAATGGGATTCCTTTCACATCATTACCTCCATTGTCGCTGACGTGAAAGCCCGTGTGAGAAAGGTGGGAACCGACGTTTAACAGACAAAGGCCGGATTCATTGTGTCCGGAAAATACTACTTTTCGCAAGACATGTGTATGGTCGCGTTCCGCTTAGCGGTGGATGCTTGCGGCGGGCACGGCCTCCGCTGACTTGGAGAGGAAGAACACCTGCCGAAGTGGATCCTCGGCCCGTGCTGTTCCCGCCGGCGTCCCCAACGAACGCTTCTCACGACCTTCCCAAGTGACGGTGGGAAAAAATGAAACGAAAGGGTCCGGGAGAGTTTTTAAGTTCCTGGAGAAGATAGGGGAATATGAGGTTCATCTACAAAAAGACCGCTGCGGGGCAGCGGTCTTTTTGTTATGTTTTGGAGAGTTCGTTTGATACAGCTTCTCCTGCTTTTTTAAGGAGTTTCTCCCATTTTTCCTGATCAGCCAGGAGCTGATCGGTTTTTGCACCGACGATGGAGAGGGCTGCGGCGGTTTCAGTTTTGCTGAAAATCGGTACGGCCATGCTGATCGATCCATCAATCGGGTCATCCACGCTTTTGGAGAGCCGTTCTTCCTTTACGTGTTCCAGCTGCTTTATATATTCCCCTTGATCGATAATGGAACGGGATCCATATTTCTCCAGTGGCTGGCCGGCTAAATAATGCTCCCGTTTTTTGATATCCATAAAAGCCAGGAATACTTTTCCGAAATTACCATAGGTGACAGGGAGGGTTTGGCCTGCTTTGGAGAAAAACCTTAGTTCCTTCGTTCCTTCGACCGCCTCGATGATCAGAAGCTGATCATTTTCCATAACAGCCAGCTGCACCGTTTCCCCCAGCCGGTCACGCAGATCCACCATATGGGGAACGGCTGCATTTCTTAATTCGTGATGAGCCTTTAATTGAACACTGAGTTCGAGGATTTGATAACCAAGAGAGTATTTTTGTGTAACACTGTCCTGTTTAACAAATCCCCGGGATTCCAATGTCTGAAGCGTCCGGTGCAGCGTGCTTTTAGAGATATCAAGCTGGACCCCGAGCTCCCGGATGCTCTTTTCTTTGTTCTGGCTGAGAACCATTAATATGTCAATCGCATTATCAATGGCTGCAATACGCGAAGGCATCGCATGACCTCCTTTACGTAACAAACGCATTTTCCCTCTATCATACCACGTCTTTTTGGTGGGTGGGGCTTTTAAGACTGGTAACGGGCAGCGAGCGTTTGGTAGCTGCTCATCATTTCTTTTGCGAGCTGGAGGCTGTCTTCCGGTCTGAAGCTGGCATGATCGAAATGAAGCATTTCCTTCAAAATCTGATGGGTATAGTCCGAATAATAAATGGTCCCATCTTCGCTGATGTGATCAATCCCATCCAGCTTGGCAGAAGCTTCATTGATCTGAACGGCTTCTTCCAGCGTCAATCCTTCCGGGAGGACGGGTTCAGCCCCTTCCCGGCTCAAATAGACAGGATACCCGCCGGGCAGCCCTTGTGGAGAGGGGGAGTGTGTAAGCAACTTAGCTGGCTGGAGGAGGGCAAACATATTTTTAATGGTGGAGCTTGCGGAAACGGTTGTGAATGCTGTGCCCTCCGGATACTGTTTGATGGCGTCCCACAGCAGCTGTTCAGTATCAAACTGGTTCGTAACATCTTGGTCATGCACCATAATTTTCATATAATGCGGGGCTTTCTGATAGCCGGCTTCTCTTGGATAGACCCACCATTGATGATGGATGACCAGGTAGATCGTTACGGCATCTGCCGGTACATGAAGGCTTTCAGCAACTGAAAGTTTTACAGAAGGTTCAATTACATCCACATTCCCGATACCGATAGTAGGGGCAAGTCCGAGTTTCCCAAGGGCAGGATTGACCAGGTCGGATAAAGCTGTATTAATCACATGCGGGGAAACAGAGGATTGCCGTACGGCCAGCATAAGGTGGTAGGCAAGGGCGAGCTGGCATGGAAGCCATGCACCGAGACTGGCTGCGCTCAACCTTTCATAGACTTCCTTAGGAAGCTTACGGATGGTATGCCACGTCTGGAGAACCGCGCAGTTGATGATGACGTCTGGCTGCTCCCTGTCAATGAGATCAGCTGTTTCTTGGACATTGGTTACGTCCAGCCTTTTGAACGTAACTTCAGGGTACAGGCGGCTGACGGCCGCTCCGCTTAAGGCGTTATGCACTTTCTTCCTGCCGTCTTCCTCATTAATATCACAAACAACCAGCTCCGGGCATTTAGGATCACGAACGATAAATTCCAAAATATGACTGCCAACTTCACCAGTTCCAATCAACAACACTTTATTCATCGAAAAACCTCCATTTTGGGACAGTGTCCCTTTTTTGTTATTATACGCAGAAAAAAGTGAAGGGGTCAACGGAGAACTTAGCCCGTATAGAGTAAAGTATCGAATATGAATAAAAATTTATTGTTTATCAGGCGGTTTACCTCAATTTCTTCTTTCATCACTTCTGGATTGATATCCGTTGGTGGCTCGCATCCCTTGTCGTTCTCCTGTTTATTCGGACACGGGTAACTTATATTGTTCAGGGGCGGGAATATTCAATGCCGCTCGTTCTGTCCTTTGTCCTGATCGGTTTTTTTATCTGGATTGCTGAAAACATTGCAACATTTTTCGGTGCGTGGCAGTATCCCGGCCAGCAGGACGCCTGGACGCTTGTTCATGTGGGGAAGATCAGCTCCTGGCTGCTGCTTGTGATTGTCAGTTTTCTTATTGTTGCTCTCTTGAAGCATGTGAAGGAAAAGCGTTCAGGAACAGGTGAGGAGAAGGAAACAGAGGCTGTATGAGCAAAAAAAGAGGAAGCCTGATATCAGGCTTCCTCTTTTTTATAGTCTGCGGATTGAATGAGCATGTGTGCCGTTTCTTTTGCTCCTGTGGTCCCTCGTTCATAAATATCAAGGGAATAGGTCACCATTAACCCTTCGTGAAGAATAAATAATTGTTCTGCTATAGGACCAGGATTTTCCATCTGCAGTTGTTCCAAAAGGGAGGAGAACAATTCCTTCAACCACTTTTTCTCTTCCATAATAACCTTCCGGCCTGGATGGGTTTCTTCAGAAAGCTCAGCCAGGGCATTTACGAAGGCGCACCCTCTTTTGTTCCGTGTGCTCATCCAGTTTTCAAGGGCATCGAAAATACGCAGGATTTTATCCAGCGGCTGATCGTCCGGCACTTCATCCATGCAGGAGAACAGGTGCTCCCTCCATTTTTGATCCCGCTCTTCCAAGTACGCCACAATAAGCTGATCCTTAGAACCGAATCGGTCATACAGGGTCTTTTTGGTTACACCAGCTTCACTTGCGATGGTTTCCACACCTACAGCATGGATGCCTTTGGAATAAAACAGCTCTGAAGCGGTATCCAGAATCCGCCGGGCCGCCGGTGTCATTTTTGTCGTTTCACCCATGCAAGCCACCTCCATCTATTGTTTGTACGGATCGGTCTCACAAGGACCGGCTTCTGCTTTTTGAATGACCCATACGCCTAGAAAACATATTATCATTCCTGAGATGGTTAAGAAACCAATTGTATCTCCAAACATAACATAAGCCCAGATCATTGTGACAGGTGGTGTTAAATAAAGGAGACTGCTGACTCTTGTAACACTGCCGATTTTTAAGTTCAACCAGTAAAAACCGTATCCTCCAATGGTGGACAAACCGGCGACCCAGGCGATTGCGAACCAGAAATCAAAGGTAGCCGGGGACGCCGCATTGTCCGTTGCTATCCCAATGGCTGTAAAGAAAACAGCAGTTACGGCTGTTTGAATCGGCAGCGCATCCATTAAAGATAAGGGACGTTTGATTGTCTTTTCAAATAGTGTGGCGATGACAAGGGAAATCATGGCTGCAAATGACAGTCCATAAGCCCAGATCGGTACGTCTGAAGCTTTTCCAAGATCACCGTAAACGACGAACAATACGCCTGTGATGCCGGTGAATAATCCGATCCACTGTTTACGGGATGTCCCTTCCTTTAGAACAGGCCCCGCGAGCAGAGCTGCTGCTATAGGCTGCAGCGTCGTTATTAAATTAGAAGTCCCCGCTGAAACCCCCTGTTCAACGGAAAGGAATACACAGTATAAGTATCCTCCCTGAGCCAGCAGACCGATCAACACCTGAGTCATCACACTTTTAGGACTCAAACGGGTGCGCCGCTTCCATAACCACCAGATCCCTAAAATAGCAGCAGCCGTTATAAAACGCCACATCAACACCGTCATAGAAGCTGCCTCATCGGTCCCGAGTCTCGCTCCGATAAATCCTGAGCTCCACATAATTACAAATCCTGTTGCGGCCAGTACGTTCAATTTTTTATTCATGAAGCATCACCCTCCTTAAAGTAAACCGATCGGTATATTCTTCTTATATATAACCATACCGGTCGGTTTACCGTCAAGAGAAAGTGGAAAGGGAAAAATGTTCCAAAGAACGAAACTTATGCAGAGGGAGATACGTAGAACAGGGAGGAAGTGAAAGGGGAGGAGAAAACATGGTCGCAGCCTACACGTACAGCAGCACCTTAAGAAAGACAAAAGCGGCTCGGACCGCTTTTGTCCTCATTGTCTGCAGCGTTGTGTCAGTGGTAACCGCCCTCCTCACGGGAGACCGTTCTCTTCTTTATACGCTCCCTGCAGGCGTCCTCATCAGTGGGGGAGCGGTCTGGTATGTGCTGACTATGAAAACACGTACCTATACAGTCGTGCGTAAGGATGGATTAACGATCCATAGAGGACTGGGAGGCGGCTATCTCGACCTTCCATTTGATGACATCATTAGAATAACAAAAGTAAAGGACGTCTTGATCATAAAAAGGAAATCGGACCACTCAAAAGAACTTTATATGGGTTACTTATCGGCGGAAGACCAAGAGTCTCTGCTCTCGGAAATTGAAAAGTACTGGGGGCAGGCCCACCCAATAGAAAAGGGGGAAAACGAATGACGAATATTCAAAAGCACAACGAAAAGGCCTGGGATCGAAAAGTCGAGGATCAGGTCCGCTATACGAGAGCGGTCGATGCAGAAGTCATTCAGAAGGCTTCTGCTGGTGATTGGGCAGTCGGGGTAACTGCAGGAAGGAAAGTCCCAGGACATTGGTTTCCGAAGTCTGTCAGTGCATTGAAAGTGCTGTGTCTGGCTTCTGGTGGCGGACAGCAGGGACCAGTACTCGCAGCCGCAGGAGCTGACGTCACAGTTTTCGATTTATCGGCGGCCCAATTGGAACAGGATAGAAAGGTAAGTGAAAGGGAAGGGCTTTCCCTTAGAACCGTTCAAGGGGACATGACTGACTTGTCCGTTTTTGAAGATGAAACCTTTGATATCATTGTTCACCCCGTCTCCAACGTATTTGTGGAAAATGTCCGGCCGGTATGGAAAGAAGCTTCCCGGGTATTGAAAAGAAAAGGTACGTTGATTGCTGGATTTATGAATCCGGTTCTTTACCTGTTTGATGACCAGAAAGAAGAGGAAGGAAAGCTTGAAGTGGCTCATGCGATTCCATATTCGGGACTGGAAGATGCTTTTGAAGAGAACGAGGCTGTAGAGTTCGGACACACGCTTGAAGATCAGATTCAAGGACAGATCGAAGCCGGCCTGATGATTACCGGTTTTTACGAAGATGATTTTGGAAACGGGCGGACAATCGACAAGTACATAAAGACAATGGTTGCGACAAGGGCGGTGAAAGGCTGAAAGGTGTGGGGGTTGTGTTCACATAAAAACCGTCCTGCTCCATTTATGGAAGCTGGACGGTTTTTTGTGCAGCGCTCTATGAAAAAAACGTTTGTTTCGCTTGAATAGCTGCCTGGATTTCCTCAAGAGACCGGCAGCAGGGACCTTCGATGTCTCCTGAAAATTTTTCCGGCTTTTTTTTCAGCAGACGAAGCACATGACAATCGGTAAACCAGTCTCCTTCTTCCGCACTAGGATGGACCCAGTCATCCCAGGCCATTGACAAGGTCGGACTGAAAAGTTTGTTTCTCCCAATTCCTCTGCAGGGGCTTGGAGAAGGTACAGGTGTTGAACCATCCCCTTCCATAAAGAATAACTCGGGCCAGTAATCAGCTCTTGAGCCGGTATGAGGACGGGATTCCGCCCACAGAATAATGGATTCAAGCCGGGATTCTATGGAATAGAGCAGGTCGTAGAGAGAACGCCCCAGGGAGACGCGTTTATTTACGGAAGTGAAATGGTGGACCGTTCCACCTGTCAGTTTTATTCGTTTTTGCACAGGCGTCAGGTAAGGGAAAAGGATATGGTTCATGGACAGCAGTTCCTGAAGTTTGAACATGACTTTATCCATTACTGTCTGCATGTAAAGGGAGTTGTTAAGAACGCGGTTTTCAATATAATGCTGTTCATTAACAATCAGCGCTTTGGTGATTTCTTCACTGCGGCCGCTTTCCCAAAAACGCTCCCAAAAAGGGCGCATGAAGGCAGACACATTCAGAAAGGGTAACAGATGCCAAAGAGGTGCCCCCTGTTTCCTGCTGTATTCATAGAGAAGCAGTTGAGGATAGGCATCTTGAAAGATGAGCCAGTTTCCGCGTTCCAAAAATACATAGAAATCAACCGTTTCTTTTGCTGTCAGCAGTTTAGGAAGATAAGACCCCTTCAAATCGGTCATGTTCCATCCGGCATTTCTTGAAACTAAATGGGCAAGCAGAGCCCAGTGGATTTCGGGGTGGATGAGAAAGAAATCCATATAGGCTTTCGTACGGGTAACATTGTTCCGGTTGGCTTTTTTGGTCTTATTTTTAATGTCCTCCAGCATTCTTTCCTCTTCTTTATGGATCGGCGGTGTGTCACCTGGTTTTAAGGCGTTTTTTAACTGCTTTTTTAATACCCCTGCATCAGACCGGAATTTCACCGTACCCCCCCTCCCATATGCAGATCTATTTTCAGGTTTTCATGATTTTTCTAGTGTATGCAGGAAATAAAACCGTATGTAAAACAAGGAAGGAATATCGTTGTATCTCAACGAATTCTTCTAAAATAAGGGAATGAAAGAGGGAGAAGTCCGGCAGATAGCCGATGATATCAAAAAGGAGGAAACCCTATTGCTGCAGCGTATCATGTGGGATCATCTTGACGCCGCCGGTTCGGAATATGTAACCATTAACAAACGGCCTGACGGTATGGAAGTGAATGGGACCGTTCTGCTGATCAATGACAGACGCCCCCACCGCGTATCTTATCTCCTTAGACTCGGCCATGATTGGAAAACAAAAAAGCTTAAAATTTTTACAAATGAAGAAGAAGACCCTTTTGTCATTGAGACCGTTAAAGAGGACAAATGGTGGGTGGAGGGCAGTTACATGGAGACTTTGGACGGGGCGTCCAATATTGACTTGTCCATCACACCTTTAACCAACTCGCTTCCAATCAACCGGGTTTCATGGGTGATAGGGGAGAAAAGAACATTCAAAATGGTCTCCGTGCAGCCGTTAAGCCGGGAAGTGATGCCAATCCTGCAGACATATACGTATTTAGGGGACTCTGATGGCTGCCGGATTTTCCAGTACAGGTGCCGAAATTATGAAACAGCACTGGTCGTTGACCAAAATGGCTGGGTTGTCGAATATCCGGGCTTTTTTTACCGGCAGGGGGTGTCGGATTATAGAGGAGTTTTCAATGGGGCACCGGTATTTCTGGCTTCGGAAGGAAATTCAGGAGGGAGGCTTCCGACCTGACGAAACCCTCTCCGGCAAAAACAGCGGAAGGAGAAGTTGCTGGATAACAGAAATTTCTTTACACTTATTGTAAGCGCTTTAATTAGGAGGGTGTTGGCATGCATGTACCTTTAGTTTTAACCGATTTCCTTGATCGGGCAGTAGAACTATATGCAGAAAAAACAGCAGTCATAGACGACACGTTTTCATTGACCTACAGTCAGTTGAATGAGAGGGTCAACCGGCTTTCACGCGGCCTGGATGCACTTGGTGTAGGAAAAGGGGACAAAGTGGCTTACCTGGCTCCCAATTCAACAGAAATGCTGGAAGGGTTTTATGGAGTCTTTCAGCTTGGAGCTGTCATGACGCCCTTGAATACCCGGTTGCAGCCGGCGGATTATCAGTTCATTTTGAGACATAGTGAAAGTAAAGTTCTGCTTGTTGATGCTTCGCTGTATCCTCTGGTGGAGAACATTGTCGATGACCTCCCATGCCTGCAGCACGTCATTGTCCATGGAGACACATCTGGACAGGGGTATGAAAACTGGCTTCACTCCTTTTCCTGCGACTCATATCCAAGAGCTGAGGTGGAGGAAACAGATCCGGCTTCCTTGTTATATACGAGCGGGACGACAGGGAATCCCAAAGGTGTTGTGTTGAGTCACCGGTCGAACTATCTGCATGCCTTATCTTCGATGCATCATTTACGTGTTTCGGATCAGGATACGCTGCTGCATGTACTCCCGATGTTCCATGTGAACGGATGGGGGTCTCCATTTTACTACACAGCAAATGGAGCGACACAGGTGATGCTGCGAAAAAACGATCCATCCGCCATCATTGATAAGGTGGAGAAGTATAAGGTGAGCGTGTTACATATGGCTCCCACGGTGTTGAACATGGTGATTGAGGCTTATGAAGCGGCCGATCCGCAAATTAAACAGGATGTGCGCGTCGTGATTGCGGGATCGGCTCCACCTCCGGCTTTTGTAAGGAAAGTGGAAGAGGACCTGGGCTGGAAATTCATTCAAGTGTACGGCATGACTGAAATCTCGCCGCTCATTACGACATCTGAGCTCAAGTCCATGAATTTGGAGAAAGAGTCGGAAGAACGTTATCGTTTGAAGGCGAAAGCAGGTTATAGTATGATAGGCAGCCGGGTAATGGTCGTTGATGAGCAGGGCAGCCAGGTTGAGCATGATGGAAAAACCATAGGGGAAATCGTTACACGGTCAAACAATGTTATGGACGGTTATTACAAAAATGAAGAAGCAACAACAGCTGCCATCCGTAATGGCTGGCTGTATACCGGAGACATGGCAGTCGTGGACGAGAACGGCTATATTGAAATCGTCGATCGGAAGAAAGACGTCATCATCAGCGGTGGCGAAAACATCTCTTCCATCGAAGTGGAAGGAACGCTGTACGATCATCCATCCATATTGGAAGCGGCTGTCGTGGCAGTTCCTCATGAAAAATGGGGGGAGGTTCCGCACGCAAGCATTGTACTCAGAGAAGGAGAAAGTTTGACGGAAGAAGAAGTGGTCCGCTTCTGTAGGGAAAAACTCGCTCATTTTAAAGTACCGAAGAGCATTTCCTTTATTGAAGAATTACCAAAGACCGCATCCGGAAAAATACAAAAAGTGGTGATCAGGAAAGAATTCTGGAAAGGTCACAGTCGGATGGTTCATTAAAAAGAACCTCCCCTTATCGACGGGGAGGTTCTCTTTGTTGACATTTATACCAACGGGGGTATAAAATACAACTAGAAAATGAAATGAAAAAGGAGGGATGGGTCATGACGGCGGTAATGAGTGCTTTGATCATGTTTGCCTTATACCACATCCTCTATCGGATCTGGCCGGCCCGGTCAGTCCATAAAGTCTCTATAACACCCAGCCGCTCTTTTACAGGCAGAGCCGTTGTTGATACCCGGGATTATCAGATTTCCTATAAGGATCCGTATCCACAGGCGTACTGCCTGCCTCTGGCCTATTTGAAACGGCACGCAGGAGAGCTGCCGGATCAGCCGCTGCTGCTGATCTCCACCAACGAGGTTGAGAAAAATATGGCAGCAAGAGTTCTTAGAAAAAAAGGATTTACGGTTGAAGGATACGCGATTGCAGGCGAATGCGAGGAGTGTCCGAAAGTTCCTTGTATGGCCGGCTCTTGACCGTGTGCTTCTTGTTTAGATGAAGGATTGAAGGATCTGAGACCTTTATGGAATTGAAAAAAGACGCTTTCTTCTTCAGCCACTCCGGCTGGGAAAGAAGCGTCTTTTTTATATACAACAAGCGTCAGACATTCGATGCCTGTTCAGAAGCCTCCCTCTATTCCTCCTCACACAGCACCCGCTCCAGCTGCGTCTTAGGAACATGCTGCAGCCCCCAGTCACAAATTAAGTCTAGAACAGGAATCAAGGAACGCCCCCGTTCCGTCAATGAATATTCAACCTTTGGTGGAACTTCTGGATAAACCTTCCTGAACAGGAGGCCGTCTTGTTCCAGTTCTCTTAATTGTCTCGTCAATGTTTTATGGGAAACATCTTGTATATACTGCTTCTAATCCCCGAAACGCCGGTATTGACATTCATAGATTTCATAGAGGATCAGAACTTTCCATTTTCCCTGAATCATCTGCAGCGTGGCGTCAAATTCATTTAAGTAAAGGATATTTTCCATACGTCGTCCTTTCTATACGTTACCTTGATGTCACCATCTGACATGAAAGTGCGTACTTTTTTCTTCATGATTCCTCCTGTACACTACCCATGAGTGAAAGAAAAGAAAGGGGAATAATGATGAAAACAGGGTTTATCGCAGTCACAGGAGCTTCCAGCGGGATAGGGAAAGCAACGGCTTCATTATTGATAGAGAAAGGCTTCAAAGTTCTGCTTATCGCCAGCATCTTTTGGACGGGTTTTCTGGAGACCACGTCATGAAAGCAGATGTGGACGTTACGAATGACAAGGCTTTAAAGGCTGCAATAGAGAAAGCGGAGCAGACGTTCGGGCCTGTTGACCTGATGGTGAACAACGCTGGACGCATGCTTTTAGGAGATATTACTAATCAAAACAAAGCTGAATGGAAGGAAATGTATGATGTGAATGTACTCGGAGTTCTACACGGGATGCAGGCTGTTCTTCCGTCTATGAAAAAGCATCAGCAGGGTACCATCATTAATATTGGGTCGATTGCCGGCAGAAAAACCTTCCAGGATCATGCCGCTTACGTGGGAACGAAATTTGCCGTTCACGCCATGACGGAAAATGTCAGGGAGGAAGTAGCTGGTGACAATATCCGCTTAACGACTATTGCTCCGGGCGTTGTGGAAACCGAACTGTTCAGTCATACGTCTGATGATGGCATCAAACAAGGGTACAGGGATTGGAAAGCATCCATTGAAGGAGGACTTCGGCCGGAAGTTGTAGCCGAGGCCATCTATTATGCATATCAGCAGCCATCGTCTGTAACGATTCGCGAAATCGACCTGGCACCGACGAAACAGCAGGATTAACAGGAAATGAACCGCAGATTGAAACGCCTTCCTCCTCTTTTTCGTATGGAATAGAAGAAGATGATCAGGAGGGCTGTCTAATGATTCAAGTCATTGTCACACTAACCGCAGGTGTCGGTTTGTACATGTTATTCAACTGGCTTATGGGGTACCGGAAGGGGCATATCCAATTGGATTTGGATGGCCGGTATGTAGATTTCGGCGAATATACGCAGGCTGTTCTGGCTGAATTGAAGAACCAGGGTTACAAAGCATCTTATGAAGGGGACGGGGTGTTTACGATCAATGGAAACCGTTATGTCTTCATTGAACGAAATGTTTCCATGGGAGGCGTCCCCCTTCAGCGGACCATCTTAAAACCCGATCAATAAGCAGAAAAGCTCTCTCCAACAAAGAGAGCTTTTTTCTATGGAATAAGATGACCGCCGCTCTGCACACTAATAAAAAAAGAAATGGGGTCAGAGATGAAACTGACATCTGGCATTACTGCTATTTTTCTGTTTTTTGGAAGTTTTCCTCTACTCTCGACGGACGCTCATCCGCGGCACTTTTATGAAGAGAAAGGGACCGCGATCTGGGAAGTACCGACAGAGTCCAAATGGGTTGCCGTCACATTCGATGATGGACCGAGTGATACGTACACACCCGAAATTATGGAAGTACTAAAAAAATACGGGGCAAAGGGTACATTTTTTGTAGTAGGGTCACGAGCTCAGAAGCATCCGGACTTGATCAGGGAGATGGCGCAGGAAGGACATGAAATAGCCAACCATACGTACCATCATCCGAGTTTCACCGGAATATCAAAACAAGATATTGTGAAGGAAATTGACTTTACGGCAGATGTAATCAAGGAGATTACGGGGAAGCCTCCTCAATTGTTCCGCCCACCCGGCGGTGTTTACAATGACATTATTGTAAATACCGCCAGCGAGGAAGGGTATATGGTAGTCATGTGGTCCTGGCATCAGGATACAAAAGACTGGCAGAGCCCCGGGGTAAATCGGATTGTGGATACAGTTCTAGACCATTCAAAGAATGGGGATATCATTCTCTTTCATGATTTCGGAGGCAACAGATCTCAGACGGTCCAGGCATTGAACCGTATTCTCCCTGCATTAAAAGAAGATGGCTTCCAGTTTGTAACGGTATCCGAATTGATTGAAAAACATCCAAAGTATAAAATCGTTGATGACTTTTCCGGTTAGTATAGCAGGATAAAGGGTGCCTGGCTGTAGAGAACGTGATCTCCACAGCCTTTTTTCATGTTTAAAATACCAGTGGGTAAAGGTTTTTTCTTAAAGAGTTGGACGGATGTATAAATGGAAAGGGCGAATCATTCTGTGTAAAGGTACAGCGTGTAGAGCCCGCTTATAAATTTTGAAAAATGTGAAGAATCCTTACATAAACAATTGTGTTAACATTTTGACTTTGGTACAGTAGTATATATCATATTATGTTAAGAAATCTAACATGGAGGGGTAAGTCATGGAAGCCACGTTTTTAATGAACAATCTCTGGATTGTTGTCTGTACGATTCTTGTTTTGTTGATGCAGGGAGGGTTTATCCTTTTGGAGGCGGGATCGACACGTATGAAAAATGCCGGCCATATTGCAGGGAAAACCGTCTTTACAGTGGGAATTGTTTCTTTGGTTTTCTGGGCTGTCGGGTATGGGTTGATCTATGGTGAGGGGAATGCTTTTGTAGGCTTATCCCAGTTCTTTTACGGGGATGCAGAAACCATGGGAGAGGGACTGGCTGGTTCCGTTGATTTTATGTTCCAATTAGCTTTCGCAGCTATTGCCATGACCATTGCTTTCGGTGGCTTTGCTGAGCGGGCGAAACTGATGGGGTACGTTATTTTTGCGGTCTTATTTTCAATACTTATCTACCCGGTTATCGCTCACTGGATCTGGGGCGGCGGCTGGCTGGCGGAGCACGGGAAACAGGACTTTGCCGGTTCCACTGTTGTTCACCTGACCGGAGCCATGGCGGCTCTGGCAGCAACCATGATCTTGAAACCGCGGATCGGTAAATACAATAAAGACGGTACATCGAATGAGATTGCCGGTCATAACCAGGTGTTCACAGCTCTCGGTGTGCTCATTCTCTGGGTTGGCTGGTTTGGTTTTAATGCGGGAAGTACTTTTGGTGTGGGGGATGCCTTTTTCGGTTATGTCGCCTTGAATACTCAGCTGGCAGCCGGTGCGGGGGCTGTTGGGGCAATGCTTATGGTATGGGCCGTGACTGGGAAGGCGGATGTACCGACAACACTGAACGGAGCTTTGGCTGGTCTGGTTGCCATTACCGCCTCCTGTGCCTTCGTTGCTCCATGGGCGGCTGTCTTGATCGGCTTGATTGGAGGAGCGTTCGTCTTCTTCAGTATGAGGTTCTTCGATAAACGGAGAATCGACGACCCGATATTCGCCCTTTCTGTTCACGGTACAGTAGGGATCTGGGGGACATTGTCCAACGGTTTATTTGCAACGCCGGAACTTGCCGCTGTAGGTCGTCCCGGACTTTTCTACGGCGGGGGATTTGAACAGCTGGGTGTACAGATTCTGGGAGTCGTCAGTTCTGGTCTCTATGCGTTTGTTGTTTCCTTCATCATTTTGAAGGTTATGGATAAGGCAATGGGCGGCCTCCGTGTTTCCGAGGAAGAAGAGATTATGGGACTTGATATAAGTGAACATGGCGGGTATGGGTATCCTGAGAACCTGACACCACCGAAGTCGAATTCAGGAGCCTAAATAGAGATAAAGGGTGGAGTTGGCATGCGCGAAAGCTATCAAGAGCTGCGTACATGGCGGGAAACGATGATCCCTGGTCTGTTGACCGATTCTGAGGAATTGAATGTGTTTCATGATCAGCTCATCTCGCGGACGGTGAAATCTGCAGAGGAACGGGTGAGAAATGAGCAGGGAATGCCGCCTGCTCCTTTTTCTTTTTATCTCATGGGGAGCGCGGGGCGGGGCGAGCAGTCCATTTGGAGTGATCAGGACCACGGTCTTATTTTTGAAGGAGGAAGGTCTGATCAGGATTACTTTCTCACGCTGGGTGCTGAAATCAAACGCGGTCTTGCCGTTGTCGGCTATGAAGAATGTGAGGGAGATGTCATGTCCTCCAATCCAGTTTGGTGTCAGCCGAAAGAGGAAATGAAGCAGCAGGTATCAGGGTGGCTGCAGCGGGGGGACTGGCAGGCTCTCCGTCATATGCAGATCTTCTTCGATTCAAGAGTTCTCGTGGGTGAAAAAGACAGGCTGGCACCGGTAAAAAATGAAATTTTCACAGCATTCCAAGAGCACCCTCACCTGTATCAAAGAGTTGTGGAGAACGTGAAGCTTATAAAAAAAGGAAAGGGCGTGTTCGGGCAGCTGCTTCCGGAACAGAAGGGAAGCCGGCAGGGCAGCGTCGATCTTAAACAAACCATTTACTTTCCGTTTGTCAATGCAGCGAGACTTCTGGCTTTCTATAAACAGCTGCATGTCCCTTCCACCCTGTCGAGGTATGACTATTTGGAGGAGGACTTTCCGGAACTTCATTTTTATAAGCAGCAGTTTCAAGAATTTCTTCAGTTCCGGCTCCATAAGGTGGAGGAGTCGGATGGGTATGACGGGGTGCATTATGTTCCAGTACATTCTCTGAAAGCGGAAGAAAAAAAGCGGTTGAAATCCTGGATGAAATACGGCCATGAAGCCATTGAGCATGCTAAAGCGGTTTTATCTAAAGAGGGAGTGCTATGAATCCATTTACTCAATTTGTAAAAGATCTCTCCGGCCGGCTCGGAAGCGGCTTTTCATCCCTGAATCAAAGCAGTGCTTCCAACCAGGCCTACATTAGAAATCTGGAGCGCGAAATTAAGGAAAAAAATGTGCTGGATCTGCCGCTTGCAGATCTTCCTGTCGTCGTCTTTGATTTAGAAACGACCGGTTTTCACCCCTATCAAGGAGACCGCATCCTCTCGATAGGGGCTGTAAAAATCAGAGGCTTGCAGATTGAAAAGGAATCCTTCTATTCGCTCGTCCAGTGCAGGGGCTCCATATCTGATGAAATCACATGTCTCACGGGCATTACAAAGGAGATGACGCAGAAAGCCCCACCGCTTGAGGAGGTCCTGCACGATTTTTACAGGTATATCCAAAGTGATGTCTTAGTCGCCCATCACGCCGGCCATGAGCGAAAGTTTATGAATCATGCGGCATGGACGGAAATGAAGCGGAAGTTTCGGCACCGGATCCTTGATACAACCTTTCTCACCAAAGTGAATCGTCCGAACCAGGATCTGAATTCCCTTGATGAATGCTGTGCGGCGTATGAAATACTGGTTGATCATCGGCACCATGCTTTATCTGATGCCAAGGCTGCAGCAGCCTTATGGATTCAGGCGGTCGAGGAAGCACGTGAGAACGACTACCGGACGCTCGGGGAAGTCTATACAAAACTCGCTTCTTTTAGCTGAAGCACTCCTGATTGTAAAAAAGGGGTGCTTTTTTTATGTGGAAAAAAGCTATAGGTTAAAAATCCTTTAGAAAAAAATGAAAAAAACAACCTCCTGTTGTAAAATTCAGACTATTATGTATAATGTGAGACACAATACAGGCGGGAGGAATAGCAGTGTCAGTAGATATGGCTGATTTTATACAAGAATTGAAGCTGGTGCTTCAGGACCATCAACTTTCAACGAACACAACTGTCCTTGATCATCACAGCAGGGACGAGTCCTATCATAAACCGGAAAGACCGGAACTGGTTGTCTTTCCGGAGACGACAGAAGAGGTGCAGGCGGTTGTAAAAGCTGCAGACGCTTTCGGGATACCCATTATTCCATTCGGGCTGGGAACCAGCCTTGAGGGTCACGTGATTCCATATGTCCGAGGGGTCACGATTGATTTTTCACAAATGAACAAAGTCCTTGAAGTGAGGGATAAAGATTTTCTAGTGAAAGTCCAGCCTGGGGTAACCAGATCTCAGCTGAACAAGGAGTTGAAGAAATACGGCTTATTCTTTCCGGTAGATCCCGGCGCAGATGCCACGCTTGGAGGGATGGCAGCCACGAATGCAAGTGGGACCACATCTGTTAAATATGGAGTCATGAAAGATCAGGTGCATGACCTTGAAGTGGTCACGCCTGATGGAAGCTGTATACATACAGGCAGTATGGCAAGGAAGTCATCTTCCGGTTACCATTTGAACAGTCTTTATGTCGGTTCAGAGGGAACTCTTGGATGCATGACAGAACTAACTCTTAGAGTATATGGTATTCCTGAGCACATTACAGCGGGAAGAGCGTCTTTTCCAACCGTCAATGATGCTGTGGAAGCCGTGGTGTCTATCCTGCAGGCGGGTGTTCCTATTGCAAGAATGGAACTCGTGGACGATCGGTCGATGCAGCAGGTGAACCATTTCAACCACACAACCTATGATGAAAAGCCGACTTTATTCTTAGAGTTCCATGGAAATGAGTCCGGGCTTTTAGAGGATATTGACTTTGTGAAAGCTATCGTCCAGGAACATCATTGTATGGGGATCCAATTCGAAAAAGACAATGCTGCGCGGGTGAAGCTGTGGGAGGCGCGGCATCAGCTGGCCTATGCCTATATCCACAGCTTTCCCGGCAGGAAGCTGATGGTGACGGATGTGTGTGTTCCGATTTCCAAACTGGCTGGAGCCGTGAATCACGCACGTGGTGTCATTGAAGAACTGGGCCTCCATGCCGGAATTCTTGGTCATGTAGGGGACGGAAATTATCATGCGCTTCTTATGCTGGACCCGGATCACCCTGAGGAAGCCGCTAAGGCGGAGCAGTTGAATGAAGCCATTGTAGAATATGCTCTTGCATGTGGTGGAACATCGACGGGTGAACATGGGGTTGGACGAGGAAAGATGAAGTATCAGAAACAGGAACATGGGGCCGCACTGGCTGTTATGGAGAAAATTAAACAGGCCCTTGATCCAAAAGGAATCATGAACCCGGATAAACTCGTTCCAACAAGGAGGACAAATCAATGAAGATGCTTGAATCTATTAGTCATATAGCTGGAAAGTATTTTGCTTTCTGGGTGGTGGGGGCTGCGCTGACCGCCTTTTTCCTCCCTTCCACTTTTCTCGGTCTGGGAGCCTACATTACCATTCTGCTTGGAGTTGTCATGTTCGGAATGGGACTTACACTAAAACCTGTGGATTTTAAGATGGTCGTGCAAAAACCGGTTCCAGTCATCATAGGGGTGCTGTCTCAATTTTTGATTATGCCCCTGGCTGCTTTTGTTATTGCGTATTTGTTGAAGCTTCCTGCCGAGCTTGCAGCAGGACTTGTGCTTCTCGGTTCAGTTCCTGGAGGGACCTCTTCCAATGTCATGGTGTTTCTTGCTAGAGGGAATCTGGCTTTGTCTGTGGCGATGACCTCGTTGTCAACGCTTCTTGCTCCCATTTTCACACCATTGATTCTCCTGATTCTGGCTGGTCAGTGGCTCCCTGTGGACCCGGTATCCATGTTTATTTCAATCGTGCAGGTTATCATTATTCCGATCGCTCTCGGAGTCGGTGTACGTAAGCTTGCCCCGGTAGTGGTTGACAAAGGAACGTCCATCATCCCGCTCATCTCTGTTCTGGCCATCATCATTATTGTTATGGCAGTAGTGGCAGCGAATGTAGACAGCATCATCAGTTCCGGTGTGATGGTTTTTGCTGCAGTTATGCTGCATAATCTATTCGGTTTGTCCCTTGGTTATGGAACGGCAAAAGTTATGAAGCTGGATGAAAGCAAGCGCCGGGCGATTTCCATTGAAGTAGGGATGCAGAACTCCGGTCTTGGTGTAGCGCTTGCTACAGCCCATTTTGGTCCCCTTGCTGCGCTGCCAAACGTTCTTGCTGCCGTATGGCACAATATCTCGGGACCTATATTGGCAACCTTCTGGTCGAAGAGACCGACAGAAAAACAAGAGGAGGATGCTGCACCTCACGATGCGTGGGTAGAAGGTATAAAACAAACGGGTCTATAAAAATTCTGTCATAGGTGAAACCTTTTTCCATTCTTTTCCGTAAACCATAGAAACAACGGAGGAGGATCCACGTGAAGCATGGCAGGAAGGAGAGACGCAGAAAAAGAAGAGCACGGACCTCGGCTTTCTTTGATATTTTTACAGAATGTATCGGCTGGATCCCCGAGGTGGTTTTCGGTATCGGGCGGCTTCTTCTCTGGATGTTACAATTTATAGGAAGACTGTTCCGGGGGATGTTTGACCTACCTTAGGAAAAGCACGTGCGTATACGGCTGAAGAAAAGGTGGATACGCACCTCATATACATATGTCAGAGTGGCATCTTATATTTTTAATGACGAAAGAGGGGGCTTATGAAAAAAATATGGATAGGCATCTGTTTATTTCTTTTTGTTCTGCTTTCAGGAGTCACTTTGTATTCTTTATGGGGCAGCCAGGAGGTGAATGCTGTGACTGAGTATGAAAAACAAGAAGTCGAGAGGATTGAAATCGAGGTGGCATCCATGGATGTCGACATTCAGACCGCATCTGTCTCCCACGTTGAAATGAGTGCAGAAGGAAAGACAAACCAACCCCTTTTTACGTACCATTACTCTCAAGGGAAACTACATATTGAAGAAGTGGAACGAAAAGGGATCCGTCTGCTTCCTTTTTCTCCCTTCAAAGATGCTTCCTTACACATTGTGCTTCCTGAGAAAAAATATGAGGCGCTGACGATGCAGGCATCATCCGGAGACATCCGTATCGAGGAAATGACAACAGCGTCTTTAAATATCAAAACTTCGTCGGGATCTGTGGACATGGTGAATAATGAGATTGAAAGGACTCTGGCCATCGAAACTTCCAGTGGAGATATCGCAGGGGAAGCTGTTACAGCGGGCGCGCGAACTTATCAGACGAAGAGCGGATCCATTACGGAAGAGGATGCTGAGGGAGAGAAGACAAGGGTCAACACGGCTTCCGGAGATCTTTCCTTGACCGGAATGCAGACACTGACGGGTTTGGATGTGGAAACGACCAGTGGGGATGTGCATGTGAGTTATGAATCGGCAGCACCTCAAGATGGAACGGTTTTATTTACGAGCCGGTCAGGAGAAGCGGTTGTAAACTGGGAGGATTTGTTGTATGAAAAGAAAGAGGAGCACTCCTTTCGAGCTGTGCTTGGGAAGGGGAGTGAAGAGAACATCATACAGATTGCTACACAGTCCGGGGATCTGCACTTGAATAACAGGTGAGAGGAGGAGACCTCCCACCTTCGCCTGCTTACTATTGATGTGCGCCCGGTCCTTCTTCAGGTCGGTTTTTATTCGTGCGGTGTCCTGGTTCTTCTTCAACAGGCAGGCTTTCCTTCGGTGTTTTATTGTTGGTTTTAGCGGCGTTCATTTGAGATGTGCGTTTTCCCATATAAGATCCCTCCTTGTATTTTCCTTAGTGTTCGGTCGGAGGAAGGATGTTAATCGAGTAAAATATGGCAGAAAAAGAGCGCCCCGGAGGACGCTCTTTTTTTATGGGTTCATGATTTCTGAAATGATTTCATAAGAGCGCAGCCGTTTATCGTGATCGTAAATTTGAGAAATGATCATCATTTCGTCTGCCTCTGTCTCTTGAAGGAAGCTTTCCAGTTTGGCTTTGACCGTTTCTTTACTTCCGATAATGGAAGAGCCGAGCTGCTGCATGAGTGCCAGCTTTTCCCTTGGCGTCCATACATCCTCCATGTTTTCAACTGGAGGCTGAAGCAGCATGTTCGTGTTCCGGACGAGGTTCAGGAACTGCTGCTGGAGGGATGTGGCCAGATATTCCGCTTCTTCATCCGTATCGGCGGCAATCACATTCACACCAACCATCACATAGGGCTGGTCCAACACATCGGATGGACGGAACTGTTGTCTGTATAAACGCAGCGCTCCTTCCGTATTGTTCGGGGAAAAGTGGCTGGCGAATGAGAACGGCAGTCCCAGCTGTCCAGCCAGCTGCGCACTGAATCCGCTGGAACCAAGGAGCCAGATCGGCACATTCAGTCCTTCTCCTGGTACAGCATGAATGCGGTTTTCGCCGGCAAAGTAACCTCTTAATTCTTCCACCTGCTCAGGAAACTCGTTTGGATCACTATCCAGGTTTCTCCTTAACGCACCAGCTGTCAGCTGATCTGTTCCCGGTGCCCGTCCGAGGCCTAAATCAACCCGTCCAGGAAATAAAGTCTCCAGTGTACCAAACTGCTCAGCGACCACAAGTGGAGCATGGTTGGGCAGCATTACCCCGCCGGATCCGACTCGAATGGAATCTGTATGGTGCAGTACGTGGCTGATGGCTATGGAAGTAGCCGAGCTTGCGATAAACGGCATATTGTGATGTTCCGCTAACCAGTATCTGTTAAATCCCCAGCGCTCAGCATGCTGAGCCAGATCCACTGTATTTTTAAAGGAGTCAGCCGGTGTGCCGCCTTCTGTAACGGGGGCAAGGTCTAGAACGCTGTATTTTGTGTGAGAGAGTGTTTTTTCAGTCATATCCTGTCCTCATTTCTTTGTAGAATCCTATGGTTATCTTATCAATTTTGTTTCGAGACTCAAAATAATTTGTCTGAGCCTGAATCCATGCTTTCTTCCAAAGAGCCCCAGTCCTGTTCCTTCATATCCCGTATTGGAATGGACACACTAAGGAACAACAAAGGAATCTGGTTGGTTCTTTATAGAAGAAAGGAAGGGTATCGGTGAGAACGGCTGTATTCTGGATTAATGAAAGCCTTCTTATACTATTTCTCAGTCTTGCCGTTGCTTATACCGTAAATAGTGAGGCCACGGATCTGGAAGGGGACGGCAGATTTAAGCTCGTGCTGCTTCCGGACACCCAGTTGTATTCAGATGAGTTTCCAGAAAGGTTCCATGCCCAGACTCAGTGGCTGGCAGATAACTTTGAAAAAGAGGATATTCGCTTTGCCGCCCATTTAGGGGATGTGGTGGATAAAAATCAAAAACATCAATGGGAAAATGCGGATCAAGCCGTTGACCGGATGGATCAAGCCGGAGTGCCATATGGAATAGCGATGGGAAATCACGATATGGGGGGTAAAGCGGCTCACTATAAACAGTACTTTGGCAGCAGACGGATGAAGGGGCACCCGGGTTATGGAGGACACTCTCGAAATGAATTGAACTCCTATTATACGTTTTCAGCAGAAGGAAAAGATTTTCTTCTCCTTTTTTTAAATATCGACCTGCCCGGTGAAGATCTTGCCTGGGCCCAGCGTGTTCTTGATGAACACCCAGACATGCCGGTCATCGTTGTCACCCATCTGCTTATGGATACGAAAGGCCGGCTTTCAGAAAAACCTTATGTAAGAAAATCCAAAGGGAATTCTCCGTCATTCATTTATAACGAGTGGATTGCGAAGAATAGTCAAATTTTCATGACTGTCAACGGTCATTACAGCGGAACCTACCGCAAGATTCGTAAAAATGAGGCGGGACTGCCTGTCCATCAATATGCTGCTGATTACCAAGGGTATCCGAATGGAGGGGAGGGGTTCCTGAGAATCATTGAATTCGACTTGAATAAAAATACGCTGACCCACCGGACATATTCGCCTTATTTAGATGAGGACATGATTGGGGAGCAGCATAATTTTACCGAGTATGTGGATTTTGAGAAGCGGTGGAACCTTGAAATTCCCAACCAGCCCTATGAATAAACGAACAACCGCCGGCAGAACATTATCTGCCGGCGGTTGTTCGTTTCAGGCCCCTTCCTGCCACACAGCGTCTGTTTTTTTCTCAGCCGGTCTGCGGGTCATATGGAAAATGATATGAAGACCGATAGCTGTAAGGCTTCCAGCTACTATGCCGTTGCTTGTTAAAATTTGAATACTGTTAGGCAGCTGGGCGAATAGTTCCGGTGCTACAGTTACACCAAGCCCCATGCCGATGGAACAGGCAACAATCATAGAATTCTCAGGAGAAGCGGCGGCTTCCCTGCTTAACATTTTGATCCCCTGGGCAATCACCATGCCAAACATAGCAAGCATCGCTCCACCTAGAACAGGAGTGGGGATGATCGTTGTTAAGGCTGCGGCCTTAGGAAGCAGGCCGAGTCCAAGCAGCATGCCACCCATAATGAAGATGACTTTTTTTGATTTCACACCAGTCATGTTCATAAGACCGACATTTTGAGAAAAGGCGGTGTAAGGAAAAGCATTGAAAAAGCCGCCGAGCAGAATGGCGATACCTTCTGCCCGATACCCATTTCTCAAGTCTTTTTCCTTCACTTCCTGATCAGTCAGGTCACCGACAGCAAAATAAACGCCCGTCGATTCAACAAGGGATACCATAGCGACAAGGATCATCGTCAAAATGGCTGACCAGTGAAACGTAGGGATGCCGAAATATAGGGGTTCGATCATGTGAAAGAAGGAAGCCTCCGTAACAGCTGCTGTATCTACCCGGCCGAAGAAGAAGGCGGTCAGTGTACCGGCAGTAATTCCCATAAGAATGGAGATGGACTGGAAAAATCCACGAGTAAACCGGTATAAGAGGATAATGCCACCCAGTGTACCGAAAGCCAGAGACAAGTTGAATAGCGAGCCGAAGTCTTCTGCCCCTTGTCCGCCGCCCATATTCTGTACGGCAACCGGGATCAAAGTAATTCCTATGATGGTAACGACAGACCCTGTTACAACCGGAGGGAAAAAACGGACAAGCTTACTGAAAAAGCGGCTGATCACCAGGACGAACAGGCCGGATACAAGAATTGCGCCGTAAATGGCTGTCACTCCGTATTCGCTTCCGATAGCAATCATCGGACCGACGGCTGTAAAGGTACAGCCGAGCACAACAGGCAGTCCGATACCGAAATATTTGTTCTTCACAACCTGCAGGATGGTTGCCGCTCCACACATGAAAATATCTACGGCAACTAAATACGTCAGTTGTGTAGAACTTAACCCGAGGGCACTGCCGACAATTAATGGAACGAGAATGGCTCCAGCGTACATCGCAAGAAGATGCTGGATGGCTAAAGTGATTTGTTTCACTGTGCTCCCACCTTTTCAACAAATTGGACACGTCCGTTTTCCAATGAAGCAACGCGGGCTAAGGATTCCACTCGGACCCCTCTGTTCTTTAATATTCCGCCGCCATCCTGAAAGGATTTTTCGATAAGAATACCGATTCCTTCCAGAGTAGCTCCTGCTTGTTCAACAATATGCAGGAGACCGAGAGCCGCTTGTCCATTCGCCAGGAAATCATCAAGGATCAAGACGTGATCGTCTCTGTTTATGAATTCGTGAGAGACGGCAATTTCACTCGCCTGTTCTTTTGTAAAGGAGTAGACTTCAGAGGTGTACAACTGATCGTTCAGCGTCAATGATCTGCGCTTTCTGGCAAAAACAACAGGAACCTGTAAGTGAAGGCCTGTCATTTGAGCAGGAGCGATTCCGGACGATTCAAGCGTCAATATTTTTGTAATGCCTGCTTCTGAGAATCGGTCGGCGAATTCACGTCCAATGCTGTCCATTAATAAGGGATCGATTTGATGATTGATGAAGGCATCCACTTTTAAAACAGATGCGGAGAGTACACGTCCTTCTTCTCTGATTTTTCTTTCCAACAATTCCATAGGATTCCCACCTTGATGATGAATTACATTGGATGTTTCATAAAAAAATGCGTATCGTCCACCTCTCAAAGTTATGAGAAGCCGGACGATACGCACAGCTGGCATCGTAAGGAGAAGAATCCAGAAAGGATTCTTCATCTGTCAGGCTTTTCATAGTCGGTTCATTTACGGCAAACCGGTAGAAACTTGCAGGCCTTATCCCTGCTATTATATGAAAATATCCGAATGTTATTGGTATTGTAACATATAAAGGTTCGATATCAAGAGCCTGTTGACAGATAAGCGAAGAAGATATGGAATATTAAAAAGAAATCATCAGGCTACTGCGCCCGCTTCTTCATTCGGGACGGCTTGGATTCTGCTTTTTTCAGTTCTTTGATTTCTCGGTTGGCCTCTTTGAAGAAGGACCCTCCCATAAGTAAAATGACGACAGAGAATGGGAGAGCAGCTATGATCAGGACGTTCTGCAATCCCTGTGTTCCACCAAAATAAACGATGGTGGCGGCCATACCTGTCAGAGCCAGTCCCCACAAAATTTTGACTGTACCATCTGGATTCAATGACCCTTTGGTGGAAAGCATTCCTAATACGAACGTAGCGGAGTCCGCAGAGGTGATAAAGAAAATCGCAATTACGAAAATCGTAATGAAGGACATGAGTGTGCCAAGCGGATAGTAATCCAGTGTCGCAAACGTTGCGGTTTCAATCGGGAACTCTGAAATGGCTTCAATGCCCCGCTGCTGCAGATCGATAGCGGCTGTTCCAAAGACAGCAAAGAAGACGAAGCAGACGAGAGATGGAACCACCAGCACACCGGTCATGAACTCCTTGATTGTTCTTCCGCGGGAAATCCTTGCAATGAAAATCCCGACGAAAGGTGACCAGGAAATCCACCACGCCCAGTAAAAAATGGTCCACGAGTTGATCCACGATCGGCTTTCCTCATTAAGAGGAGCAATGCGGAGACTCATATCAAAAAAGTTGGTTACGTAGTTTCCAAGAGACTGTGTAAACATATTCAATGTCAGTATGGAAGGTCCTACGATAAACAAAAGAATCATCAAACCAAATCCGAGAAAAAGGTTCGTATTGCTTAAATATTTGATTCCCTTGCTGATGCCCGACCACGCAGAGGCGATAAAGAGCACCATGGAAACGACGAGTATAATAAACTGGGTGGTAAAGTTAGTGGGAACGTTGAATAAGTATCCCAGTCCTTCGTTGATCTGAGCGGAACCAAACCCAAGTGTCGCGGCTACACCAACGACGGTGGCGACGACGGCAAGCACATCAATCAGCCTGCCCGGCAGGCCGCTCATCGCCTTTTTGCCGAACAACGGGATTAAAGTGGCGCTGATCAACCCGGGGTAGCCTTTGTGGAATTTAAAGTAGGCAAGTACAAGAGCGACGAGTGCATAAATCGCCCAGGCGTGGATGCCCCAGTGGAAAAAGGAGTACTGCATGGCATCCTTAATCGCCTGCTCGCTTCCCTCAGGAGCTATAGGACTGCTTTTGAACGCGTGGGAAGCAGGTTCTGCTGTCGTCCAAAAGACGACGCCCATCCCCATACCGGCGCTGAAAAGCATGGCAAACCATGTAGGCAGGGAGAATTCAGGTTTCTCGTCCTTTTTACCAAGCTTCAGGTTTTTGAACCTGGAGAATACTAAGTAAATACAGAAAATCAGCATCGCTAAAACGATGATCAGGTAGTACCATCCAAACGTGTTTGAAATATCAGCCGTAATTTCGGAAGTGACGGTCTGAAGCTGATCAGGGCTGATCGATCCCCAGACCACGAACAAGGCACAGATGGTTAACCCATACCAAAAAACAGGAGTTACATTCTTCATTTCTTCACCTCATATGTAATAATAAAAAGCAGGGGTTGATTCTTCTTCTTACCCTTAAAGTCTACATTTAAATCCTGTTTTTGTTAAATTTGTTACAAGATGTAGAAATATGTAGAGGAGGCAGCCGTATGGATCCGCAAATCGTTCAGCTTGGAAATATGCATCTTATAGGAGAAAGCAGGAGCATGACCTTGACTGAAGATAAGACTGTAGAGTTGTGGAAAAGCTTCAAACCTAAGGTGAAAATGATTCAAGAGCGGAAGGACGAGTGCTTTTATAACCTATCCATTTATCCGGAAGGATTTGACCTGAACACGTTCACCTATGATACCCGCTTCACCCGGTGGGTGGCAGTTCACGCCCAATCTAATGAAGAACTTCCGGAAGGTATGGAGAGCTTTACTATACATGGAGGGCTGTACGCTGTTTTTATTCATAAAGGACCGGCGCACACCTTTGCAGGCACCCTTGGTACTATTTTTAATGAGTGGCTTCCGAACTCTCCGTATGAAGTGGATGTGCGCCCCCACTTCGAGAGGTTGGGGCCGGATTACAGGGTGGATGATCTAAATGCTGAAGAGGAAGTGTGGGTTCCGATTAAATAAAAAAGGTCAATGCCGGCTGCGGCATTGACCTTTTTTTATACTTTTTCTAATTCATGGTCATCGGTAAGAACTTCGGATTTATCCGGGTAGCAGTTCTCGATGTGCTGTTCCCCCCATGCACAGAGCATATCCAGAGCGGGCTTTAAGGACCAGCCGTAGTCCGTTAGTTTGTAAACAACTTTCGGTGGAACCTGGTTGAAAACCACCCGGTCCAGCACCCCGTCCTGCTCGAGCTCCCTTAGCTGCTGGGTAAGCATTTTCTGGGTAATCCCCGGCATGAGACGCTTCAATTCACTCGTTCGTAATTCGCTCTTTATTAAATGACATAAAATAACGACTTTCCACTTCCCACCGATGACTTCAAGAGCTGCCTCAACGGGGATGTTGTATTTTTTCATCATGGTCCACTCCTTCATGGTTCACGTTCCTTATGAATGGAAGACACGTCTTTGATTCTTTTCAACGCTTTAAAAATTTATCATATCTTTATGAAATGTTCCATCGTTATAACTTCCTTTGTCGGTGTCCATAAAAAAGTGGAACGATATGGTCTCGGCAGAACCCTCTGGCGGCACAAATGTTACTAAAAAGTACCTACGTGACTTTAAAGTACGTACTTTCTAAAAAGTTTCATTCGTAGCATAATCATTTTTGTCCCCGGGGGATTGGCCCGCGTTAAAGAGGCCCGGGCCCGTTTAGCTACCCGATGGATATGCCATTTATGTTCCCCGGGCGTGCATGACATTCAATAGAGAAATCCGGAAATGGTCAAAGGCGCCTTTGCTTTTTCGGACTCACAAAAAGAAAGAGGAGGACTTCTTCATGAGTTCATACGCAGAAACGATTGATCAACCTAAATCAAAA
Source organism: Halobacillus sp. ABH2_015 (assembly GCF_056158945.1). Taxonomy (NCBI): domain Bacteria; kingdom Bacillati; phylum Bacillota; class Bacilli; order Caryophanales; family Bacillaceae; genus Halobacillus; species Halobacillus sp. ABH2_015. The sequence goes on along the minus strand of NZ_JBSWUG010000002.1, from coordinate 2,037,466 downwards.
GGAGGCACTCCTGCGCTGATTGCTTTAGCCATTAGTGCCTTCGGAATTGGAACGACGGAATTTGTGCCTGTAGGTTTATTATCATCCATCGCCGGTGATTTATCGATATCCATTACGCTGGCGGGGCTTTTGATTTCCGGCTATGCCCTCGGGGTAGCTGTCGGTGCGCCTGTATTAACGGCTCTTACGAGTAAAATGAGCCGTAAATCGCTTTTATTGTCGTTGATGGTGTTGTTTATTATCGGGAACTCGGTAGCTGGCCTGTCGACAAGTTTCGGCCTGCTTCTCGTCGCGCGCTTCATTACCGCTTTCTCTCATGGCATCTTTTTTTCCATCGGTTCCACGATAGCCGCAGATCTTGTACCTGAACATAAACGGGCCAGTGCCATCGCCTTTATGTTTACAGGATTGACGGTTGCTACGGTCACGGGCGTTCCGCTGGGGACGTTCATTGGACAGGCTTTCGGCTGGAGAGCCACCTTCTGGGGAGTTGCTCTGCTTGGTGTGGTCGGTATGATCGCCAGTTCCATTTTAGTTCCAAGTAACTTGAAAGAAGCGGCGCCTGCTAAATTCAGTGAACAATTGAAAATCCTGAAAAATGGAAAACTCATGCTGGCTTTCCTGATTACAGCCCTTGGATATGGAGGGACCTTTGTCGCCTTCACTTATCTGACTCCTTTACTTGAAGATGTAACAGGATTCAGTTCCAAGTGGGTCAGCATCATCCTGCTGGTGTATGGGGTGGCTGTAGCAATCGGTAACGTTGTAGGTGGGAAAGCTTCTAACAAAAACCCGCTCCGGGCGTTATTCTGGATGTTTGTGTTTCAAGCCGTCATCCTGTTTGGGTTGACGTTTGCTGCTCCTTTCAAGGTTGCGGGGCTTATCGCTATCTTCCTAATGGGGCTGTTTGCCTTTATGAACGTTCCCGGTCTTCAAGTGCTCGTCGTTAACCTGGCTGAAAAATACGTCCCATCCGCAGTCAATGTCGCATCTGCTTTGAACATTGCCGCCTTTAATGTCGGAATTGCCATCGGTTCTTTTGTCGGCGGAATCATCGTAGACGGTATCGGTCTTATTCATACCCCTTGGATTGGTGCCATCATGGTTGTCGGGGCTGTATTGTTAACAGGTTTATTGAGAAAAGTAGAACAGTAACAATGTTTGGGTTCTCTTTCTTTCGGTAATGAGTTTCGAGCAGATGAAAACAACAAACAATGAAGAGGAGGAAAATATCATGAAAACCAATATGAAAACATTGAATAACGGTTTGGAAATGCCGGAAATCGGCTATGGAGTCTTCCGCGTCGACGAAGGGGAAGCTCTTGAGGAAGCTGTTGTTACAGCCATTAAGGAAGGCTACCGAAGCATCGATACTGCTGCCATTTATGGGAATGAACGCAGTGTAGGAAATGGAATTAAGAAAGCCGTAGACGAGGGGATTGTAAAACGCGGGGATCTTTTCGTGACTTCCAAAGTGTGGAATGACGGCCTCGATTATGAAGGGACCATCAATGCCTACGAAGAAAGTTTAGAGAAACTGGGTCTGGACTATCTGGACCTTTACTTGATTCACTGGCCGGGGAATAAGAAATATGAACAGCCGTGGAAAGCTATGGAATCCCTTTATAAAGAAGGGCGCGTAAAATCGATTGGCGTTAGTAACTTCCAAGTCCACCATTTGGATGATCTGTTGTCCTATGCTGAGGTCAAGCCTGTTATCAACCAGGTGGAGTTTCATCCTAAACTGACCCAGCAGGAGGTTCGTGAATACGGGGAAAAACACGACATTCAAGTCGAGGCATGGTCTCCATTAATGAATGCGGATCTATTGGATCACCCGGTTATCCAGCAGCTGGCGCAGCGTCATGATCAATCACCGGCTCAGATTATTCTGCGCTGGGATATCCAGCATGATGTCGTAACCATACCGAAATCCATGACGCCTTCCCGAATAAAAGATAATATCAACATCTACAATTTTGAATTAACGGATGAAGAGATGAAAGAACTGGACGCACTCAATGAGAATGCCCGCAGCGGCCCGCATCCGGATGAATTCGATTTTTAATGAAACAGTGAAAGGACAGGGGAATCCCTGTCCTTTTGCTGTTTTTACAATTGTTTATTGTACTTTGGATCTGATGATTTCCTTCCCGCTCCATCGATATAGTAGGTTTCCTTTAACCGGTGGGCGTCCTCAGACTGAGTTTCCCGCTTCATGCGTTTCCTTCTTTTTCGATCGAAATAGATCGACACAGCAATAACGACAGCCAGAATACCGAGCAGCAGCCACAGCATAATCATCCTCCTCGGGTTTTATGACTTATATTCTCCTATTCCCGGTTTTTAGATGGTCTAGTGCTGTCTGACAGGAAACAGGGCATCCGGCCCATTATTTGTAAAAAAACGCAGGGGAATGTCATCATTTTGATATAGGAGCTATATCGATTGGACGGAATGTCTTTGCTTTTGGTAGGCAGCCGCTATTTCTGCTCCTAAGGCCGCATTGGATTTGATTAACGCGATGTTCGCCTGTACACTTTTTCCTTGTGTCGCCTTGTGGATATAATCAAGCAGGAAGGGGGTAACGTCCTTCTGCGTAATATTTCGCTTACCGGCTTCATGTAAAGCTTCCTCGATCATTTGGTTCATATAGGATTCTTCCAGTGCGCTGTGTTCAGGAATAGGATTGGCAATGACCAGGCCACCGTCAAGGCCGAGCGACCATTTGGTGTCGATGACAGCTGCGATTTCATCCGGATGATTGACTTGATAGTTGGAGGAAAAGGCGCTCGATCTTGTGAAAAAGGCAGGAAGCAGATTTGTTTGATAGCTGAGTACAGGAACTCCTTTTGTCTCCAGGTATTCCAGTGTCAGGCCGAGATCGAGAATGGATTTCGCGCCGGCACATATGACAGCGACGTTTGTTTGAGCCAGTTCCTCAAGGTCCGCTGAAATATCCATCGTGGACTCGGCGCCGCGGTGGACACCGCCGATGCCGCCTGTTACAAACACCGAGATACCAGCAAGACCGGCGCAGAACATCGTCCCTGCCACGGTCGTTGCACCTGTTTTTCCTAAAGCAGCCAGGTACGCAATATCTTTGCGCGACGCTTTGATCACTTCTTTTTCAGAGGCAAGTCTCTTTAATTCTTCTTTTGTGAGTCCCACTTTGATTTTTCCATCCATAATGGCGGTTGTGGCCGGTACAGCGCCATGCTCCCGTATGATGGAAGCCACGTCCTCCGCCGTTTGTAAATTATGAGGAAACGGCATGCCGTGTGAGATGATGGTCGATTCAAGAGCGACTACGGGGAGGTTTTCTGCCAGAGCGTAAGCCACTTCTTCGGAGATGTCTACATAAGGGTTCATACAAATTCCTCCACATCCTGGGTCAGCAGGGACGGGGTCAAATCCTGCCGGACCGTGTAGGGGGACTGAATGCATTTTACTGCATTCATCATCCCCGTTTTTATAATTTCCTGAAGTTCCATGCCTTCCATCCATCCGTATAAAACACCGGCACAGAAAGCATCTCCCGCACCAGTCACATCGCTGACATCCCCTGTTGAAAAAGAAGGGAAGTGATGGATACCTCCTTCCTTCTCCCCAACGACGACGCCGTCCTTTCCGGAGGTAATGGTCACTTTGTCGATGCCCATCTCCAGCCATAAACCTGCGGCGAGGTACCATTTTTCTTTGGAGTCAATAGACATATCGAATTGAGCTTCGGTTTCTTCAATATTGGTCATCAGCCACGTAAGTCCGTGCAGATCTTTGGGCAGGCGCTTCATCTTAGGGGCAGAGACGGTAACGAACGCAAGGGGGACCGAGAAACTGCGGCTCATCCTAAGCAGGAGTTCCAACGTCTCTTTTGGACAGTTGAGGTCAGCAACCATACATTCCGACTGCCTCATCTTTATTTCACTTTTCATAACAAGGGGAGGAACAATCGCCTCGAAAACCTCCATATCCGCGAGCGCAGTAAGCAATTCCCCCTGAGGATTCATCAATGCTGTGTATGTACCTGTGGTGGCGTGAGGGAGATGAAGAGTACCTTCCAGATTCATAAAGGGACGGGAGGCTTTTTCGATCATGTCCCAGTCAGCGTCCATGCCGGCTGCTGTAATAAGCGAAGGGTGAAAGCCCAGCCTTCCAAGGTTTTCGGCGATGTTTCTCGCTACACCTCCAGCACTGGAACGGGAATAGACAGGGTTGGATGTGTACATTTGAAGCGGTTCATGGGTGTGGAGTTTCCGGTCGACATTGGCGCCTCCGATGCAGAGGATCTGTCTGGATTTGTTCAACACATAGGCACGACCGAGAAGGACATTTTTCTGAACGAGACCGGAAATAATATTGGCTACTGTGGAACGGGAGAGTTGAAGAGCTTCTGAGAGGGTCTGCTGGGATATATAAGGGTTTTTGACAATCTGCTGGTACACCTGACGCTCACGTGTGGTCAACTTTTCCATTAATCATAATTCCCCCTTCATAAACAAATGTTTGAATAGTCAAACATTTGTTTGCTCTATTATAAGAACGCTTTCATGGAAAAGTCAATAAAAATCGAAGAGAATGGTGACAGGAAATCGTTTGTCCCGTTATAGTAGAAGAGATTACTCAGAGGAGGAATGGGATGCTTGTAAAACAAATTCATCATGCTGCAATAATTTGTTCAGATTATGAAATTTCGAAACATTTCTATGTACATATTCTCGGTTTACCGGTAATAGCTGAAAACTATCGGGAGGAAAAGGCATCTTATAAACTCGATCTTCAAGCAGGTGAAAATCAAATCGAATTGTTTTCTTTTCCATCCCCACCAGAACGGCCGGATGATCCGGAAGCAAGAGGTCTCAGACATCTCGCTTTTGCCGTAGAGGACGTGGAACGCTCCAAACAAGAGCTGGAGGAAAAAGGGGTGGTTGTAGAAGAGTTGAGGATTGATCCGTATACCGGAAGAAGATTTACTTTTTTCAAGGACCCTGATCAGCTGCCCCTGGAACTGTATGAAACAGGCGAAGAAGGAGCGGAGAGGTAACGCTTTGGAAACCTCTGTTGTTTTATCATTTATCGGGATTTCCCTTTTGTTGACACTGAGTCCGGGACCGGACATCCTTTTTGTGCTGGCTCAAAGTATTGTCCAGCAGGCCAAGGCGGGGATTGTTACGGCCCTTGGGCTGTGCACTGGGCTGGTGATCCACGTGTCAGCAGCTGCCCTTGGAGTATCAGCGGTCATCTATCAATCAGCGGCGGCGTTTGAAATCGTGAAATATGCAGGGGCCGCTTACCTGCTTTTTCTCGCTTTTCAATCCTTCCGGGGTGGAGCACCAGCGAATGGAGCAGCGCAGGGGAATTCGGAAAAATACCAAAAGCTTTACAGGAAAGGGATCCTTATGAACCTTCTCAATCCGAAGGTATCGTTATTCTTCCTTGCCCTTCTTCCACCTTTCGCCGATCCGTCCCGCGGGAGTGTTTCTCTACAGATGCTTTTACTCGGATTGATTTTTATCACCCAGGCTTTTCTTGTATTCTTCCTGGTCTCCGTGTTAGCAGAAAAAATTCAACAGCACGTGCTTCACCGGATTTCGACAGGAAAGCTCCAAAAAGCCCAGGGCCTCATCTTCAGTTTCATCGCCATGCAGATTATGATCAGTGGAAAATAATCCCTCTTTATGGAGGGGGTTTTTTGGCTGTAAAAAAAGCCTGTGCTAACCAGTTAGAGTTGTCCATTTGTCGTGTGAAGGGTCACTTTCCGCTTATTGGTGAATGAATGCCGCGGGCACGCCCTCCGCTGACTTGGTCAGGAAGGCCGCCTGCCCAAGTGGAGCGTTCGGTTCTGTTCCCGCAGGCATCACCACCGAACGCTCCTCGTGCCGGGTTAGAATAAATAGGAGAGTAAACAGGTTCGCAGATTCAAAAGAACGCTATGGGCTGCGCTGATGACGGCTGCCTGCCGGAATATAGCAAAGACTGTCCTCCATCCAGCAAGGGGCTTTCGCTCCTGGCGGTAAGAAAAAAAGCTTGTAAAGAAACAGGGGTTTCTCTACAAGGTGAAATCCCCCTCATTAAGGAGGGGGATTTCTATTTATGAGGATATCTGCTTGATTGGTGCGCCTGATTCAGCAGCGGCCTTCCTGATGTGAGCGGCGATCGTATCCCATGCCTCTGTGGCTGCTTCTGTGGGACCAAGATGCGTGAACAGGTGGTAACAGTCTTCAAATAGGCGGTGATGGACAGGGACACCTGCTTTTTTCAGCTTTTTCGCGTATCTCTCCGCTTCAGGCTTGAAGGCATCATATTCCGCTGTGATCATGACAGTTTCGGCTGCACCGCTGACATTCTCTGCGTAAACAGGCGATGCGTAGGGATGGACGTCCTGTCCTTGTTCAGGGACATAGCAGAGGTTCAGAAAATGGGCGAACTGAGGGTATTTGGAACGCCATTTATCTGGTTCTGGTTTTTCAGAAAACGGGGTAGCAAAATCAAGCATGGCACACGATAAAACCTGGAGGAGGGGCTGAGGCTCCTCTTGATCCTTCAAGTATAAACACAAAGCAGCAGCGATGTTGGCACCTGAGCTCTGCCCTCCGACCATCCACTTGTCAGGGTCGATGTTCAGACCTTCGGGATTGCTTTTCACCCAGGCCAATACTTCATAGAGCTGGATGATTGGAGCAGGGAAGGGATGTTCCGGCGCTTTGCCGTATTCTACATTGATGACCACACAACCTGTCCTGTTAGCCAGGTACCGGCAGTACGGGTCATCCATTTCTTTGTTATACATAATGAAGGCCCCGCCGTGGAGGTTTATATAAACCGGTGGTTTATTATAGGTAGAGTGAAGCGGTTCGTAATAGGTGACCGCTACTGGAGCAATCGAAGTGTCGACTAAAACATCGACCCGCTTCTTTACTTTCTGTTTTTGAATGGTAGACGTGCGTGCTGCTTTATTAGGAAGCATACGCAGGAGACGAGCAATCCACTGGATAAACATAAAAGACCTCTCTTTTTTTAGGGTAGTGTTCCCTTAGATATCCTACATTAATCAAACCGGCTGAGGTGAATACACCTTTGGAAAAAGGGGAAAACGAAGCCCGAGAAGCACCAGCTGATAAGGATTTGATTATTATGTATATGGAAAAGGAGAAAAGAAGGTGAATCGATGGTCTTCAATGCAGTTATATGGCTGTTCATCCATTTAGCTGTCAGCGGCATCACAGCTATGGCACCTGCTTCCTTTATCCGGTTCCTGCATCCATTATTAAGGACGAAGAGCTGGGAAGGTCGTGGGCGTATTTACCGGTCTTTCGGAATTCATAGATGGAAAACAATGCTTCCAGAAGCGAGGAAATGGGTGAACAAAGGTAGAGGAAAGACAGCGGCATCGATTAGAAACGTGTATGCATATAGTGAGCTGGAAGAGCAGCTTACCAGATCGGAACTCTCACACTGGATGCAGATTTTCCCTGCGCCCTTGTTTTTTCTATTTAATCCAGCATGGGCAGGGTGGATCATGATTATGTATGCATTGTTGTTTAATCTGCCCTTCATCATGATTCAGCGCTACAACCGGGCAAGAGTCAGCCGTCTTTCGGACAGGTTGCTCCATGCATTTCCGCAAAAGTAGAAAAGAGTCAGAGTGGAGCACTCTGACCGGCGTTTCATTTTAGTATTTAACATAAGCAGCTCCAACAATAATAAGGAGAATAAACAAAACAACAATCAGCGCAAAGCCTGCTCCGTATCCGTAGCTCATGATCTCACCCCCTGTTCATAATTAGTTTATGCGGGGGTTTTTGTTTGGGAAAGGCATCCATCATGCATTACGGTGAATTCCACGTTTTGCGGGGTGGATGATTTTTTTGCTTCAGACACATCCAAAACTTGTTTTTATCCGTATTCTATATAAAACGTGAAGGATTTGATAAAAACAGATATACTAGTATCATTATGGATTTAAAGGAGATTTCTGAATGGCCCAACCGACAGACTTGGATTTGTATGAACGAATCAGGCAGAAAGATAAAGAGGCCCTTGAAGTTCTTTACGACCGATATGAAAAATTGCTGTACTCCTTTGCCTTTCGCATGATGAAGGATTCGCAGGCAGCAGAGGAAGTCATGCAGGATGTATTTATGAAGTTGTGGAGAGGAAAAGGGGCCGGTCAGTATGTCAGCGGGCGGGGAAAGTTCTCCAGCTGGCTTTTGACGATTACCAGGAATGCTTCCATTGATTTAATAAGAAAGAAAAAAGTTCAGGAAGTAGAATGGGATCAGCGTGATTCTGTTCAAGAAGACCTGCCGGGCGTTGAGCAGGAAATTGAAGATAAAGAGGAGCGGGATCAGCTTCGAAGAGCTGTTCATACGCTCCCGGACGAACAACAGAGAATGATTTGTCTCTTTTATTTTCAAGGGATGTCTCAAAGAGAGATTGCGGAAAAATGTGATATTCCCCTCGGTACCGTCAAAGGACGTGTCCGGCTGGCGCTGAAGAAATTGAGAGAGCACCTTGAGAAAGAAGGGGGGATCGTTTATGAACGATAAACCATGTGACCACATCCTGGATTATATAAATGATCAATTATCAGATATCGAGCGAAAACAGTTTGAAAAACACTTATCCGAATGCCCCCGGTGCCAGGAAGAACTGAAGGAATTGGAAGACTTGATGGGGGATCTGCCGTCATATATGGAGCAGACGGAACCACCTTCAGGTATGAAGCAGAGGGTATTGGACGAAGTCTTCTCAAATGAGGAGGAAGACAACACACCTGTCCGTACGAAGAGACCTGTGAAGTGGAAAGCCTGGTCAGGTGTACTGGCTGCAGGACTGCTTCTTTCCATTGGTATGAACGTGTATACTGGACTGGAAGTATCCGATCTGGCCTCAGAAAATGAACAGTTGGAATCGAGCCTTACGGAAATCCAAACAGCTCTTTCCGAACTGGAGGACAGCGAATCCGGTACAGCTTCACCGCTTCAGCAGACAGAACTGGCTTCTGCTGAAGGGACCAATGCTGCTGGAACAGCTACGTTATTAAACCGGGAAACCAAACAGGAGCTTCTCGTACAAACGCAGAACCTGGAAAACCTGGAACCAGGCGAAGTGTATCAAGTATGGCTGATTGAAGGAGAGACACCGGAACCGGCTGGTGCTTTTACAACGAATGATACCGGCAGTGGTGGAGTAGCGTTTACGATAAATGAAGAAAAATCGTGGGATGCTGTTGCCATTACGAAGGAACCACAGACGGGCAACCAAACGCCGCAGGGAGATATTATTCTTCAAGCCGGACTTTAATAGAAGAGAGCTTTCCGTGGATAAGCGGAAAGCTCTTTTTGTTTTCGTTATGTTTCGCTGTCGACCAGTCTTCTGATTTCATTGAGGATCTGCTGTTGATCTTCAATCCGATTCACAAGTTCCCCTTCTCTTACAAGCCACTGCCCCCGCTCAAGCTCAAGCTCCTGAATCTGTTCCTGAAGAAGGGTGATCTCTCCTTGAAGGGTTTCCAATTCCTGACGCAGCTCTTCTAACTCCTTTTCCGAGCATGTGTCATCATAATACCAGTCATGAATGACCAGAGCAGTTTCAGGCTCAACTCTGTACGAATATTCCGGGTCGTTATTTCCGATGACCCATACGGAAAATCCGAGAAAATAGGAAAGATCCTCCAGCGTTTCCTTGTAGGCAGTCCAGCCATTCGCTTGAACAGCTGGAGATTTAACAGGAGAAACAGCCTCGTTCCAAGGAAACTTCAGTCCATATTCAAGAGCTGGAATGTTAAATCCGCCAAAATAAATCTCTTTTCCGGTGACTTCATGGAATCGCTGGATTTCCTGCAGGACGTTCTGCTTCCTGTTGTAAACCTCTGTGGATGTCATGGAAGCTTTGATTTGTTCGACAGTTGGAACTGCCTGATTGTTCAGTTCAAACCAGGCATCAATAGATATGAAATCGACAAGCTTCCAATAAGAGCGGTTGATTTTTGCTGTAAAATCCTGCTGTGTCTGAGGACTCCAGGATGCAGTATACCACCAGTTCGTACGCAATACGACGATACCTTCAAACTGCCGCCTCGTTTCTGTGATCATCGCCTCCCAGTCGGATTCCATGGATTCAAAGTTGACGAGGTTGGAGGCAATATTCAATCCCCAGACTTGATAGGGGATGGCGATGGTGGTAATTAAAGGATTGAGCACCGTCGTCTGCCACAACATAAACCATCGTTTTTTATCTGCGGGGTTCCATTCGGTTTCCCCGTACTGTCCTCCTTGGATGAATGGGAACGGCTCCAGCATCACTTGAATCCCTTTACTGGTCAAAACCTCAATCAATTCGACCGCTTTTTGTTTTTGAGCTTCATTGATTGTCATGGTTAATGATGTACGGCTGGGAATGTCCACCCGGATCGGTACATTCACAGTGTTTAAGTTCAGGCGGAGGATATCATTCAAAATCAGCTCCGGATTAAAATTATCCAGCACCCACAAGTTTCCCGATTTAATTTTCCCAGGCTGCACAGGGTTGTTTATATTATCCATAGTTATCGTAACCTCCAGGTTATGATCTTGTCTTAGGAATAGTGTATGCGCGTGCCCCTGCTCCGGCAGGGTGACAGGCCAGATGAAATGAAATAAGTAGATAGAAAACATACCAGGTCCCCTGACATAGAGCGCTTGATAGACGTTATTCCTGGTGGGGGTGACTAGTTTCCAAAAAAAATCATAGAAATAGTGATCCACATATCATCTCCTCTCGTTAGCTGTATGAAACCAATTCAAAGAGGAGTGGATGAATCAATGACACACAGAGTAAATTGGAAGAAGACTTTTGCAGCGCTTCCGCTATCAGCAGCTCTATTAATACCTACAGCGAGCCCGGCCTTTGCCGACCATCATGGCGACCATGAACAAATGGACAAAGTAACGGTAACTACCCCGGCCGCCGATCTTCGTGCGACTCTGGATCATTATCTTTCTGAACATGCCTACCTGGCTGTCGTAACGATGCAGAAAGGATTGGAAGGCGGTGAAGACTTTGAACAGGCAGCCGCTGCCCTGCAGGCGAATACGAAGGACCTATCCGGTGCTGTCGGATCTGTCTACGGGGAAGAAGCTGGCAGCCAGTTTGAAGACCTATGGTCCGAACACATTGGTTATTTCGTTGACTACGTAAAAGCAACAGCGGAAGATGATGAAGAGGGACGTCAGGCCGCCCTTGATAATCTTGACGACTACCGACAGGATTTCTCATCCTTTATGGAATCAGCAACAGGAGAGAGATTAGAAGCCTCTGCCTTGGCTGAAGGGCTTCAAATGCACGTAGATCAACTAGTTGGAGCTTTTGACAGCTACGAGGAAGGCGATTTTGACGAAGCTTACGAAAATCTCCGTATGAGCATCGAGCATATGTACGGTGTTGGTAAAGGATTATCAACAGCCATTACAGACCAGTTCCCGGAGAAGTTTGAAAATACAACGCCGGCCACACCAGCCGCTGATCTCCGTGCTGACTTGAACCATCTTCTCTCTGAACACGCAGCTCTTGCCGTTTTCGCTATGCAGAAAGGTGGCGACGGAGCGGAGGACTTTGAAGAAGCTGCCGAAGCTCTAAGTCATAACACAGAAGATTTATCAGCAGCTATTTCCTCTGTCTACGGGGAAGAAGCGGGTGCACAGTTTGAAGACATGTGGTCCGAGCACATCGGCTACTTTGTTGATTATGTAAAAGCAACAGGAAATGATGATGAGCAGGCGAAAGAAGAAGCATTGAAAGCTCTTGATGGGTACAGACAGGAATTCTCCAAATTCCTTGATACAGCAACAGAAGGTAAATTGATGGCTGAAAATACAGCAGAAGGTCTGCAGATGCACGTGCAGCAGTTGACTGGAGCTTTTGATAACTATGTGAATGGTGACTACGAAATGGCCTATGAGCAGGTACGTGAAGCATACGGCCACATGTACGGCGTAGGAAAAGGATTATCCGGAGCCATTGTGGAGCAGAATCCTGACATGTTTGCCAGCGACATGCCATCTGAAATGCCGAAAACCGGCTTGGGCGGTACGAGTGATGATGGCGGGCTGAATGCCTGGATGATCGCTTTCGCTTCCATGGGTATGGCTGTTCTTGCTGCCTTCATCGGTTTCCGCCGTAAGCAGGATCAAGCGTAAAAAGAACAGATTCCAATGCGGGGTGTTCTCATCCCGACATTGTTTTCCATAAAGGTATTAAAAAAGAGTGGTGTCTTATCTGGACACCACTCTTTTTTATGGATGTATTTAGAATTTTTTGACAACCGAGTCGTTTTCTTTTCTTCTATATGAACTTTGTCTTATGATTTAAACCAGGTACCTTTCTCAGGAGCCAATGAATGATGGACACTCAGGAGGAGATGAAAGCATGAATGTAACAGAATGGTCCGTTCCATCGATACCATCCATGGAAGGGAAAATCGTAGTTGTGACAGGTGGGAATGGAGGCCTTGGTCTGGAAGCAGTCAAAGTCCTCGGTGAAAAAGGGGCCACAGTGATTATGGCTTCACGTTCTAAGAAACGTGGAGAACAAGCCGCCGATCTGCTAAAGAGACAACAGTCAGATATTCGAGTAGACGTAATGGAGCTGGATTTAGCAGATTTGGATTCTGTCGCTTCCTTTGCAGAACAATTCAAAGAGAAATATGACCGCCTTGATATCTTGATGAATAACGCCGGAGTGATGACAACGCCTTATGGTAAAACGAAGGATGGCTTCGAGCTTCAGTTCGGAACCAATCACCTGGGTCATTTTGCTTTAACGGCCCGCTTATTTGAACGGTTAGCCGCTACAGAAGGCTCCCGGGTTGTGACAATCAGCAGCAATGCCCACAAATCGGGCTCTGTGAACTTTGATAACCTTATGTTTGAACAGGGGAAAGGATACACCCCTATGAAATCATACAGCCGCTCAAAGTTTGCTAATTTACTATTTGCCTTTGAACTGCAGCGCAGGATCGATCAGGCCGGACTATCCATCAAATCACTTGGTGCCCACCCCGGGGGAGCACAGACGGATCTCGCCCGTCATATTGAAGACCGTTTCTTATACAAAGCTCTGAGTGGTGTGTTGAAACGTGTCACCCAGAGTGCCTATGAAGGAGCACTTCCGGGGATACGCGCAGCCACTGATCCGGACCTTGAAGGCGGCCGTTATGTTGGACCTTCAGGATTTATGGAGATGAAAGGAGATCCTGTCGTCGTGAAGCCGAAAACTGAAACCCTTGATGTAGTGGATGCGGAAGAACTTTGGGCAGAATCCGAGCGTCTTACCGGAGTTTCTTTCACGGTCACAAGCTGATAAAAAGGACACCTTCTCAAGGTGTCCTTTTTATAGTTACGTATGGACGGTTGTTTCTTTTACCTGCTTCACGAACTCTTTCATAATGTTCGGGAGATCCGGCCAGGCATGTCCGGATACGAGATTCCCATCAACATAATTCATTTCATTCATATATTCGGCACCAATACTCTCCACCTCCGGCTGGCAGGCCGAATATGCGGTCATTTTCCTTCCACGGGCCACATCAGGGACAGTCGTCAGGACAAGGCTGCCATGGCACATGACGGCAACCGGCTTATCGTTTTCAAAAAAGTGGCGGACCATACCCGGAATTTCTTCATTCATGCGGATGTGTTCCGGAGCACGTCCACCAGGGATGATCAAGGCATCATAATTTTCCGGTGTCACATCAGCAAATGCAATTCCGGCTTCAATTAAGTATCCGGGCTTTTCCGTATACGTTTCCCAATCCTCGAAATCATGGATGACGGTATTCAGTTTCTTTTGATGAGGGGCGGCAATGTCAACTTCGAAACCTTCTTCCAGGCAGCGGAAATAAGGGTAGTACACTTCCAGGGCTTCAACAGCATCTCCAGTAATGATCAACACTTTCTTTGCAGTCATTCCATACCCTCCTTGTCATGAATAAATACAGTACGTCCATTCCCTTAATCCATGATTTGTAATCCGCTTTCCAAAAGAATAAAACAGAGGCCCTGCACAAAGCAGAGCCCCCTGAGTCAGGTTGTTAGTTCAGTAAACCTCCAAAAATAACAGGGACGTAGAAATAGACGATGACAATAGAGAAGAGGATGCAGCTGATGTTCAGCCAGATTCCTGTTGAAGCCATCCGGCTCATTTTGATGTAACCGGTTGCAAAAACAATCGCATTCGGTGGTGCCGCTACAGGGAACATAAAGGCAAACGTCGCACCCATACAAGCAGCCACCATAAGAATAATAGGATCTGTTCCTAAGGCAGCCGCGCCTGCAGCAACAATAGGGTAGACCATTGTAGAAGTAGCTGTGTTTGATGTGAACTCGGTTAACATCGTGATGACGGCGATGATTAAACCAATCATAAGGAAGAATGGGATGCTGCTGTAATTGACGAGCTGGCTGCCGATCCATTTATCCAGACCGGAACTGACGATACCCGCAGCAAGAGCGAGACCTCCTCCGAAAAGCCAGAGGATTCCCCAGGGCAGTTTCAGGACTGTATCCCAATCGAGAATGCTTCCTTCTTTATTTTTGGCAGGAATTAAGAAGAGCAGGACTGCTCCAAGCAGTGCGATAATCGTGTCATCAATACCGGGAATAAAGCGTTCAAGGACAAGACTCCGCGTAATCCAAGCCAGCGCTGTCAGGGAAAATACAGTCAGTACAATCTTCTCTTCGTAACTCATTTTTCCAAGTTCTTTTAATTCCTTCTTTATAATTTTTCTTCCGCCTGGAATGTTCTTGATTTTCATTGGATAGGCGACTTTAACAAGATAGAGCCAGACGAGAGGTACAAGAAGAACAACCATGGGAAGACCGAACATCATCCATCGGGCAAAGGAAATGTCAATGCCGTATAAATTATTCACCGTTGCAGCCAAAATCGTGTTGGCCGGAGCACCGATCAGTGTGCCGAATCCACCGATGGTTGCTGCATACGCGGTTCCGAGCATAATGGCGGTACCAAAAGGGAAGTTTCCGGGAGTTACATCTGTGTTGTTTTTCAAGGATTCGGCTACGTGTTTCGTAACAGCCAGGCTGATTGGAACCATCATCATTGTACTGGCTGTATTGGAAATCCACATCGATAAAAAACCGGTCGCTGTCATGAAACCAAGTATAATCATATTCGGACTACTTCCTATAAAGGCAATGATAGCTAAAGCGATTCGTTTATGAAGGTTCCATTTTTCCATCGTTAAAGCAATCATAAAACTCCCAGCGAATAAAAAGATCAGAGGATCGCCATAAGAGGAGGAAACTTCACCGGTCTCCATCACTCCTGTTAACGGAAAAAGCAGCAGCGGAAGCAGGGACGTGACCGGAATCGGCAGCGCTTCGGTTACCCACCATGTAGCAATCCAGCTGATCAGACCAAGCATCTGGACCGCTTCTGCGTTCATTCCTTCCGGCTGAACCAGTGAGGTAATCAACACATATAAAAGGGGTCCCACAAACAATCCGATTTTCTGAGGGGTGGAATAATTCCCCGGTCGTGGAGGTTTGTCATCGACGAGTTCCTTTGATGGATCAATCTCTTCCTGTACAGCTGCATTCGAAGAAGATTTTGCAAATACAAAAGAAGTTACATGCTTTATATCCTTTCGAAGGCTGCGATCCCATTTCCATAATTGCTCCCAGACAGAATGTAAGTACATCCGTTTATCCCTTCCTTTCACCTTTTTGATAACGCTTTCATGTCTGAATGATACTTTACGTATACATTATTGTCAAACTATTTTCAAAAATTGGGATATTTATCTTTTACATCAAATTTAATTTGACATTAACGTATACATTAATTAATATTTAGAATAGTTAAACAAAAAATCTTTCAGGAGGAATGTATCGATGGAAAACAAACAACATTTTAAACTAGCTGTAATTCCGGGTGATGGTATTGGAGAGGAAGTCATTCAAGAAGGGCTTCGTGTCGTCGATCATCTATCAAAGACTTCTAATAAGTTCACTTTTGAAAGCGATTACTTTCCTTGGGGGTGTGAATATTACCTTGAACATGGAAAGATGATGGATGAGGATGGACTGGAAAGAATCAAAGATCATGATGCTATTTACTTCGGAGCTGTTGGATATCCGACCGTTCCCGATCATATAAGCCTCTGGGGACTCCGTCTTGCCATTTGTCAAGGTTTTGATCAGTGGGCCAATATTCGCCCGGTTGAGTTCCTGCCAGGTGTAGAAGGGAAATTGAATCATCCGGATAAGGAAAAGTTGAACTGGGTGTTAGTCCGGGAAAACACAGAAGGTGAATACTCCGGTATCGGCGGTCGTAATTTTGCCGGGCGCGGACCTGGAAAAGAAGTGGCCGTCCAGTCTTCTGTATTTACAGAGGAAGGCTGTGAACGAGTGATTCGCCACGCTTTTGATCTGGCCATGAAGAGAGACCGGAAAAAAGTGACCAGTGTCACAAAAAGTAATGCCCAGCAGTACGGCATGGTATTGTGGGATGAAGTTTTCAAGCGCGTAAGCCGGGACTATCCTGAAGTCGAAACCGATCAATGGCTCGTGGATGCGATGGCTGCACGCTTCGTACTTCATCCGGAAGAGCTTGAAGTAGTGGTGGCTTCCAACCTTCATGCGGATATTTTATCCGATCTCGGCAGTGCTCTTGCTGGAAGTCTTGGAATCGCCCCGAGTGCAAATATTCATCTGGACGGCCGTTTCCCAAGTATGTTTGAATCTGTCCACGGCTCTGCCCCTGATATTGCAGGACAGGGAATCGCCAACCCGATCGGAACCATCGGCAGTGCTGCCCTCATGCTGGAACACCTTGGACTGAAGCAGGAAGCAGACTTAATTAATGAGGCCATCCGTGCTACAACGAAAGATGGTATCTTAACAGCAGACATTGGGGGAACCAGCTCGACAAGAGAAGTCACAGACGCGATTATCTCACACATTTCATCCAAATACGCAAATGTCTAAATTCCATACAGGGTAAAAAGGGAGTGCGCTCTCTTTTTACTCTCTTCTTGTTATAATGGAAGGAAGACAAAAGTCAGAGTGGTGAATTTATGAGAGAACAATCATCAGTGAGTACAGAACCGCATACAAGAGTAGAGGAAATGAAGGAACGGTTGGCGCCGATCATCCATCATGTGTCCGAACGAAAACTGCCGGCCAGAGCGTATCAGATTTTACGACTGGCAATCAGAAACCTGAAGCTTCTGCCGGGCCCGACCATCCTGGAACGGGAGATTGCAGAAGTTTTAGATATGAGCCGCACTCCTGTAAGGGAAGCATTAATCCGTCTGCAGACCGAAGGAGTCGTCCACCTGATCCCTAGAAAAGGGTTTGAAGTTGAACCGATATCTGCTAAAGATTTGAAAGAAATCTATGAAGTGGTGGAAATGTTGGAAGGATTAGCCGCCGGCCTTGCTGTATCAGTCATGGACGGTGATGATCTGGACCATCTGGAAGAACTTATTTCCCAGCAGGAACAGGCGTTGTCACACAATGATCTTGATGAATGGGCAAGGCTGGATAACTTGTTTCACTTTACAATTATAGAACATGCAGGGAATCAACGACTGGCTAATGTGATTGATGTTCATGCCGATCAATTGTACCGCGCCCGCCTGCTTACGATAAATAAACGTCCGCTCCCGCTGCAGTCGATTGTAGAGCACAGGGCCATAGCTGCGTGTATGAAGGCGGGTAACGCAGAAGCGGCTCAGGCCTCGATGCAGTCGCACCGGAAAAGAGCAAGGAATGAAATCCTTGAGGTGCTTGAAGAAGATCAAGACTCTATGTAAACGAAGTACGGGAGGACATTTGGAGAGGATACGTCTATGAAATGTATAGTAGCCCCTGACTCTTATAAAGGCAGTTTATCTGCTGTTGAAGTTGCCCGGAGTATGGAAGAAGGCATTAAACAGGTGTTTCCTTCCTGTGAGGTCCGTTCATTTCCGCTTGCAGATGGAGGAGAGGGTACGGTTGAGTCCCTTGTGAAGAGCACGGGTGGAAAGCTTCAAACTAACGAAGTGACCGGCCCCCTTGGTGGAAAAGTCCAAGCGGCTTGGGGCATTCTGGGAGACGGGGAGACGGCTGTCATAGAAATGGCCGCAGCTTCCGGTATTACACTCCTTGCCGAAGAAGATTTGAATCCCTATGAAACAACGACATACGGCACGGGTGAACTGATTAAAAAAGCGCTGGATTACGGAGTAAAGAAAGTAATCCTCGGCATAGGCGGCAGTGCCACTAATGACGGCGGCGCGGGTATGGCTGCCGCACTTGGAGCAGAGCTGCTGGATAGGGAAGGGCGCCTGCTGCCTAATGGAGGGAAAGCACTTTTGGATCTCCATGAAATCAGGACGGATCAATTGGACAAAAGGATTTTTTCTACTCTGTTCATAACCGCCTGTGATGTTGAAAATCCACTGTGTGGACCTGAAGGGGCTTCGGCTGTTTTCGGCCCTCAAAAGGGAGCCACGCCGGAGATGGTAGAAGTACTGGACCAGGCGTTACATCATTATGGAATGCAGATTCACAAATATCTCAATAAGGATATCAGGCATGAAAAAGGGGCTGGGGCAGCCGGAGGCCTGGGAGCTGGTTTGATGGCGTTCTTAAACGCTGAATTAAAGCCGGGCATTGAAATCGTTCTGGATAGTATTGATTTCAACGCTGAACTGGAAGGTGCGGATTTCGTACTTACCGGGGAAGGGAAAACAGATCGCCAGACGTTATTCGGCAAGGCTCCTATGGGCGTAGGAATGAGAGCAAAACAGTTTAACGTTCCTGTCTTTTGTATAGCTGGGAGTTTGAGCGATGGTTATGCGCTTCTTGAAGAAAAAGGCATTCAAGCCTTTTTCAGTATTGCCCACGCGCCCTCCACTCTCGATTATTTAAGTGAACATGCTGGTCCTCTTGTTGAGGAAACCGCAAAAAACATCATGAATGTTTACAAAACGGTCTATAAATATAAGACCGCTTCTGCAATATCAAGCGTCTGATCCCCTTGAAGATCTCTTCCTGAGCCAAAAGGAAGAGATCTTTTGTATGCGCTTCCTGTTTTTGCGAAGGGTTTGGAAGGTATAACAGAACTAAGGAAAAGGAGGATTTACTGTGTATTACGCAGGCATTGACTTATCAGGTCCGAGCAATCATGCCGATACGGTCGTGATGATTTTTGAGGACAGGAAAGATGCACTGATTTTCAAAGAAAAAGTTACTCCGGCCAGTGACGGGGACATTATAGATACACTGAGCAGGCTGGCATCAGAGGGGAAGGTTGTGGTCGGAATCGATGCGCCACTGTCTTATCAGGATGGTGGGGGCGATCGCATGAGAGACCGTTCTTTACGGCAGTTCCTTATGGGAGAAGGAGGACGATCCTCCTCCATTATGACTCCGACTATGACACGAATGGTGTACCTGACTCTGAGGGGGATTCGGTTATCAAGAGAGCTTTCCCATTTGGATACGCCGTATGATATTCAAGTCGTTGAAGTCCATCCCGGTGCAGCTGTTCTGACACGGGTGGATGACGCAGACCATTTTCTTTCGTACAAAAAAGACCGCTCTATCCGAAAAGAAGTGCTGGATTGGTTGAGGGATCACATGAATATGCTCGATATTCCGGAAGAATCACTCGAACATGTCCATACGCTGGATGCCTGCGGATCTGCTCTTGCCGCATGGGGATGGAATGACTCAAAATTGGTATCTCCCTGGAGCTATCAAGCCGAACCGCCACTGCACCCTTATGACTTCTGCTGTTAAAATCCGCCCGCTTGGAAAAAACGGTATGGATAAAAATAAGCAGGATCCGCCGAAACAATATACGACGGATCCTGCTTATTTTTCAGGAATTCTTTCACAGGCAAAGGATATAGTCTCCTCGGTCTGTTTTATACAATTCCAATATAGGACATCAAAATTCCTACTACTGTTGCCACAAACGGAATGAGCAGAGCAACGATGAAGATATCTTTATAGGAATCTTTGTGGGTTAAGCCTGTAATCGCAAATACAGTCAATAGGGCACCGTTATGCGGAAGAATCGAAGCTCCGGATGCAATGGCTGTAATCCGGTGAAGGATTTCCGGGTTCATTCCCATCTCCATCGCCTGCTGGTAATAGTCAGATCCGAGAGCATTCAAGGTAATGTTCATTCCCCCTGATGCGGATCCGGTGATCATCGCCAGCACCTGAGTAGCTAACGCATCTGAAATGACAAGGCCGCCTTTGATGTTCAATAACGCTTCTTTAATCGCTGGAAAAGCAGGGGAAGCCTGAACGACTGCTCCAAATCCAACGGCTGCGCCTGTATTCACAACGGCAGTTACAGCGCCTTTGGCTCCATCATTCAATGCTGTGATGAACTCGTGGAATGCTTTCCAATTCAAGATAATCGTTAGAATAATTCCGATGAATAAAGCAATCAGCATTTCTACGTTGAAGATGTTAATCAAAAGGACTACACAGAGAAGCGGCAGGAAGGATAAAAAGACGCTGGGATCGTTCCCGGAACTCTCGGTTCCAACCTTATTCTGCGGCTCTGTAAAGCCTTCTCCGGCTTTCGTCAGTTTATTCGCCCGGTAGGAAAGATAAAAGTATCCGCCGACAGCCATAATCAATCCGGTGACAATACCGATGATCGGCGCGGCCATCATCGTTGTATCAAAGTATTCGGTAGGAATATAGTTCTGGACCTGAGCTGTACCGGGTAGAGCAGTCATTGTAAAGGTGAACGCACCAAGCACAATTGTTCCTGGAATGACTTTCCGACTGATATCGGCTTCTCTGAACAAGTTAATAGCCAGAGGATACATAACAAAGACGACAACAAATAGACTCACACCGCCATAAGTTAGGATGGCAGCACCTAAAAGGACTCCTAAAATCGCCCGCTCTTTTCCGACAATTCTGGATAAAAAGCTGGCTACTTTCCGGGCACTCCCTGTTACTTCCATCAGTTTTCCGAAGACCGCCCCAAACAGGAAGATGGGGAAGAAGTCTCTCGCAAATGAAGCAAACCCACTCATGAAGTCAGATGTGAATGCATCTAGAATATTCATGCCTGATAGAATCGCTACGATCGAAGCAGCAATTGGGGCAATCCATAGAATGGACCAGCCTAAGTACGCCATGATCATTAAAGAGACAAGTCCTATGATAATAGCAAACATGGTATTACCTCCTTTTGGTAATTATTATAAGTAAAATTGCGTTTGACAAAACTCGACAATATTTTGCAACAAGAAATATCTTACTCTCACGCTTTACAGTAATCAATAGAAATAGAAAGATAGAGAATTCATGCATTTTTCGGGGAAAAACGAATATTCCGCATAATTCGTAATGCATGAAATGGAAATTGTTTTTGGGTACAATCGAATTTGAGTTAAAAGTAGCAGCTCATCAAGAACATACATGAGAGAGGTTGATAGACATGGTTGAAAACAAAGTTGTATTTATTACAGGAGCAGCTCAGGGAATCGGGTACCAAATCGGAAAAGTCTTTGCAGAAAACGGTGCAAAAGTCGTCTTGTCTGATATTAATGAAGACGGTGTACAAGAAGCCGCAAAGTCGCTGACCGAGCAGAACTTAACGGCTATGGGGGTAAAAGCGGATGTTACGAGCGAAGACGAAATCAATGCCGCTATTAACCAGACGGTTGAAACCTATGGCCGCATTGACGTACTTATCAATAACGCAGGGCTTCAGCACGTATCTCCTCTTGAAGAATTCCCAACAGAAAAATTCAAGTTGATGCAGGACATCATGCTGACAGCACCATTCATCGCAACGAAAGCGGTCTTCCCGATTATGAAGGAGCAGGGGCAGGGACGTATCCTGAACATGGCTTCCATTAACGGTGTCATCGGATTCTCTGGTAAAGCCGCATACAACAGTGCCAAGCACGGAGTCATCGGCTTGACGAAAGTAAGTGCCCTTGAAGGTGCAGAACATGGCATCACAGTCAACGCTGTAGCCCCTGGGTATGTAGATACACCACTTGTACGTGGTCAATTGAAGGATCTTGCCAAATCCCGTGGCGTGGAACTGGAAAAGGTGTTGGAGGAAGTTATTTATCCACTAGTTCCTCAAAAACGCCTGCTTCAAGTAGAAGAAATTGCAGACTACTCTATGTTCCTTGCCAGTGACAAGGCGAAAAGTGTAACAGGCCAAACCGTCCTTATTGATGGTGGATATACAGCTCAGTAAGTAAACGAAAATGATTGATAACATATAAAAGGAACCGTTCATTGAATAAAATGAACGGTTCCTTTTTATGTAGAAATAGACGGCTGTGAAATGAAGGGTCCATCAGCCCCGAAGCTGGTTGACGGCTGATCTTCCCGTTTCCCGGTGGGTGGCGCTGCTGTTTTTCTTTGATTCCTGTACGACGATGACAGCCGTAATGACGAGGCCGACCCCTGCGTACTGCCAAAAGGTCAACTGCTCCTGAAAGACGAGAAAACCCATGAGTGTGGCGACCACTGGTTCAATGGTAGCGATAATGGAGGCCTTGCTCGATTCTACGAAACTCAAACCTTTCGTGTATAGAATAAACGGAAGCATCGTAGATAAGAGCCCCAGTCCCAGTACATAGAGCCATGTGGATACGGTTGAAAATAAAGAAGCCTCATTCCAAAGGACGCTGAATGGTACGATAGCGATCGATGCGAATACAAACGTATAAAAGGTAACCGTCAGTGAATCATAGTGCACAAGGGCAAACTTCCCGAAAATGCTGTATAACGCATAAAAGAATCCTGATCCAAGTCCAAGAATCAGTCCATACATGGAAATGGATTGTTCCGAATGTGGAACGATGCCGACGACAAGGGCACAGCCTGTAAAGGTAATCAAAAGAGCAGAGACTTTCCGCAACGTCAATGATTCTTTGAAAATCAGCCGTGAAAGCATTGTGACAAACGCCGGAGCTGTGTAGAGAAGGATGGATGCTACAGAAATAGACGTTTCCTCAATCGCACTGAACAAGCACCAGTTAAAGAGGACGATACTGATGATCCCCGTCCCGATAAAGTATCGGCTGTCACCTGCTTTTATTTTAAAGAAACGGCGGTCTTTTGATAATAGGTAAATCCCCAGAAGCAGGCTGGCTGATAAAACCCTCAGCGACACGACTTGTGCAGGGGTGAATCCGATATTGTACAAGTAAGTGACGTAAAAACCGATGATCCCCCATAAAGCGGCACCTGTACCGATTGAAAAAAGAGCAGACTTTTGACTCATTGTGACTTCCTCCATACGATTTGATATATGGAATGCTATCAGAATATGGAAGGATTGGATAGATTCTGTTCCTTCTTTTCTAAAAAAACGGCGTCTGTATGGACGATGATGCAAAGATTGCCGAGACCTGCACAGAACGGCTGACCCGTAAGCGGATCAGCCGTTTTCCTGTATAAAGGACCCGGGTGTTTATAAAGAGGAACGGAGCAGAGTAGACGAATTATAAACATACAGGGGAGGTTTGGAAGGAGAAATGTGTGCATGATGGATGAATAGGGTGACCTAAAAGAATAGGAGCAAGGAACCCGGTGTAAAGTCTCTTTTTGGTCATTTTTTCCTCATGTTATACTATCCTCTTCATTACTTAAGGGGAAAATGGACATCAAACCATTAGAACCTTTCCCCCATGACCTAGACGATTACAAGAGGAGACATGACCATGCAGACGATATACTACGGAGGAAATATTCTTACTATGGAAGAGGAAAATACGTTTGTTGAATCGATTTTAATCGAGGATGGATGGATTAAACATAAGGGCGCACTTCAGGAAATCGAGAAGGAAGCACATCCATCAGAGGTGGAAAAAGTGGACTTGAAAGGGAAAACGTTAATGCCTTCGTTTATTGACCCCCACGGGCATATCTCTTTTGTAGGTCCGGTTTCCCGGATGGCAGATCTGAGCGGCTGCGAAAACTTTGAAGACGTCAAGCGCACGCTTCGTCAATACATAGAGCAGCAGGAAGACGAACAAGACGGAGTGATTATTGGGTTTGGCTATGACCACACGATATTGGATGAGGGACACCACCCTGCCAAGGATATCCTGAACGAGATCACAGATCGACCTCTCTTTGTTTTTCACGCTTCCGCTCACATGGGTTGTGCTAACGACGCTCTTCTGCAAATGGCAGGCGTTGATTCCGAAACGGAGGAAGTCGAAGGTGGAACCATTGGCCGGATGGCAGAAAGTATGGAACCAAACGGATATTTTGAGGAAACAAGTCTTTCATTGATTCAACCGTATCTGCAACAAGGGATGGAAATGGATGCTTTGAAGATGGTGGAAGAAGGACAGAACGTTTATATACAGAATGGGATAACAACTGTGCAGGATGGAGCCGCCTCTCAGCAGTTCGTCGAGTTGTGTAAAGCCTTAGCTGAAGAGGACCGACTGCTTATTGATGTCGTATCCTACCCTCTTATGGACACCAATCCGAATGAGATCTTTGCATCCAACCCTCTTTATGCGAAGCAATACCATAAACGCTTGAAGCTTGGTGGATACAAAATGTTCTTAGATGGCTCTCCGCAGGGGAAAACAGCCTGGCTTACGGAACCTTATGAAGGAGAGGAAACGTATAGAGGCAGTGCCTGGTACAGCGATGAGCAGGTGAAGCAGTTTACAAAACAGGCGGTTCAAGACAATGTTCAATTGTTAACTCACTGCAATGGAGATGCAGCAGCCGATCAGCTGCTGAGAAGCTATAAAGCTTCTGTAGAAGAAACGGAAGATCCGGAGAAAGATGTGCTCAGACCGGTCATGATTCACTGCCAGACCGTCCGTGATGATCAGCTGGATGAAATGAAGAAGATTGGAATGATCCCTTCTATGTTTGTTGATCATACGTATTACTGGGGAGATGTCCACTTGAAAAACCTCGGTGAAGAGCGGGGAAACCGGATCAGTCCGGCTAAATCAGCCATAAAAAAAGGTCTTCCTGTCAATTTCCATCAGGACGCTCCTGTTATCAAGCCGAATATGCTTCAAACGATCTGGAGTGCTGTGAATAGAAGAACGAGAACAGGAGTAACGATTGGAGCAGAACAGCGTACGACCGTGTATGAAGCTCTTCAAGCCGTTACGATTCATGCCGCCTATCAATATGGAGAAGAAGAGACAAAAGGAAGCCTTCATGCAGGGAAGCTAGCTGATTTGGTCATCCTTGATCAGAGCCCGTTCCAAGTAGACCCCATGCAGATCAAAGAAATACAAGTAGAAGAAACAATTAAGGAAGGGCGCACCTTATACAAAAGGGAAGAAAACCAGGGGAATCCAAATGCATTGTGAGCCTTGCCGTTTTCGTTTTAATAAAGCCGCCTGTCCAAGTAGGACAGGCGGTTTTTTTGCTTAGGCTTTCGTTTTATACGATGTTATATGATCCTGCAGCGTGTCATCGCTGCCGAATAGGAAGTGTTTCTTCATATCTGGAGAATACGTGGAGTTTACAGCTGTGCGTCCGACAGTTTCGACTACTTCACGAAGCATAGCCGGAGACGCTCCACAGCAGAGTCCCAGGTAGTTCACACCTATACCGTGAGCTTCCTTAGCCCATTCCGCCAGTTCATAGCGGTTCGTATAGAGCGGGTCGAGAGATGTTGGGAACGTTGTTTCCGTTGGAAGCGTGCAGGCACAGCCACCGTCCGGCAGGTTGAAGAAAGTAGGATGCTCCTCCGTTGTCCGGTAAGGGATTGGAAGGGCCCCAACATAACCGTCCACGGTTTTACGGATTTTCTCAACGTACTGCTGCATCGTTGCCGGACCGCGGAAACAGTTCATTCCTACAACGAGCGCCCCTTTTTCTTCTAATAAGCGGCAGGCCTCTTCGACTTCATAGCCATCCCGCAAGACGTTCTCCCCCATCAGACCGAATGTGATGACAGCAGGGAGGTCCTGCTTTTGAATTTCTTCAAGAGCAATCAGAGCTTCTTCATAGTAGTAGAAGGTTTCACCATTCACGAAATCTACACCTTCCTCTTTACACCAGCCGATCATCTCTGCAAACATGCTCCTTGTTTTCTCAACAGCTTCAGGATCATCCGGATTGAACAGGTTGGTATTGGAAACGTTCCCAGCCACAAGAGCTTCTTCCTCTGGATGCTCTTGAGCCACCTCTTTAGCCAGACGAATTGCCTGACGGTTGAGCGGTTCCAGTAATTCTTCTTTTCCAATAATTCTCATTTTTTCGCGGTGACCGTTATACGTGAATGCTAACACAACGTCGGAGCCCGCAAGCATATAGTCTCGATAAGTCTGTTTGAGTGCCTCCGGGTTATCCAGCGCTACTTCCGGTACGAAGGATCCAGCTTGTAAATAGCCGCGGCGCTCCAATTCAAACAAGTAACCTTCTCCACAAATGACGGGTCCATCCTGTAACCTCTGCTCTAATGATCGTTTCATTTCACAACAACCTTTCCATTTGGTATTGAATAAATATATTAGAAAGCTCATCCTTCTAAAGGAATATGCTGACTCACAGATTCTGATGGAGCTCTTTTTAACAGAAGAAGTGGTGTATATTTCCATTAAAAAAAGACCTCCTTTGATAAGGGGCCTTCCATTTTTCTAGGACTCCTTATCTTCAAGGCAGTAAAGCTGCCTTCTGGATTTAGCACCGTGCCAATGGCTGGTTGCTGAGGTATCAAAGGGCCAGTCCCTACACCTCTCTGGATAAGTTCGTATGTAATTTTTAAAGCAGCTGATCCGTTTGATCAACGCTTATCCTTTCGCTTGCGTTATACATTACAGGAAAATATAGTGAGAATCAATAGAATTTTCGGAAAAAATCCACCGGTATTTAAAAAACGAAGAGAAGAAGGATGCGCCGTTACGACGATAATGGGAAAATGAACGTAGATTTATAGGTGGAGGGGGTCTCTTCATTATGAAACTTTATACAAGGCATTTCGTAGTCCATTATAGAAGGCTTGTGTTCTGTCTTAACCGGAATGGTTTTTCTGTCTTAGGGATTGTGCCGGGAAGTGCGTAAAAAATGGAGGGAACGTTTATGTCTATGCTTTAGATACCTTGGCAGACTGGAAACTTGGCTAAATAACCGCTGAGTTGAACTCGGGGCACTACTTTAAAAGAAGACGGGAAGATGTTTCACTTCAGGTGGCAGGGGCAGGAAAAGAAACAATTACGACAAAAGGAGGGATGAGGATTACACCTGATATAACAACGGATGAGATCCTCCTTTCCCCTTCGACCGTTTTGCTGCTGCCCGGAGCAGATACGTGGAACTGATGTATCCATCAACCCATCATACATAAAGCAGCAAAGCTTCTGGACTGTGGGACGACGTTTGCTGCCATTTGTGGGGCCACACCGATGCTTGCTGAAGCCGGTTTGTTGAACATTCGTTTCCATAACAGCAACAGTCTTGAATATCTTTATATGGTCCGTCCGAACTATGATGGGGAGGCGTATTACAAGGACATAAAGGCCGTAGCGGATCAGAACCTTATAACAGCCAGCTCTGCAGGAGCCCTTTTATTTGCGAATCTTATACTTAAGCACTTGGACGTTTTTTCGGAAAGAACCCTGGAAGCGTGGTATACGTACTTCAACACAGGTGATCCCCGGTACTTTTACATATTGATGGAAACCTTAGAGAAATAGATTCAATAGAAGATGAAAGTGATGTCTCAAGGTGGGAGAGGAGGAGAGCATGTACAAAGCAATCCATTTTCTATTCATCATTCTTATCTTTATTGTGTATCATGTCGTATCATTCGGAGATACTCCCGCTCCTTTTGGGGTAGGCGTCAAAGAGTTGGGAGATCAGACAACGAGGGTCGAAGAATATAATTGGAGAGGAAGCACCGTTCATCAAACTGTTATAAGCTGGAAGTCGCTGGAGGACAAGCCGGAAGAACTGACGTATCTCTGGGTGAATGAAAAACAATTAAGACAAATGTATGCGGCCTTCCTTTCTTATGTCCTGCTATTGTTCTATTTCCCTCTATCTAAACTTATAAGATTGAAATCCAGCATCAAAGAGAAGGATACGAGTCTGAATCCTTTTTGGAAGGGAGTTTTATTTATACTGGGTACAGGCGTCTACACAGCCGTATTGATCACCGGCATTGTGCAATACCAAGAGCTGTTGGATGAAACCACTCGCTTACTAGCTGAACTGGAGCCACTAATGCATCAGGATGAGTGAAGACATTTCAGATTACATCACGAAAAAAAAGGGAGCACGATAAAAGTGGCTCCCTTTTCTTTGTTCAATGAGAGGGTCGATCTATACGTTTACTCTGTCACCCTGGTGACCTTGCTGATCTGCATAGGTTCCTCCTGCAGCGGAAGGCCTTTTTCGACACTCCCTACATCACATAGTGGAATGAAACTGGTTGTCCCAGGTACAAGTAGATCATCGATTTCAAGAACATAGTCTTCCAGTCCTCGATACCTGCCGACAAAAATGCCTGCTCCTTCTTCTACGAAGAAAGTGATGCCAATCGTATCTCCGCAGCGGAAACGGCTGGAGATGACATTAGCTAGTCCAGTAACACAGCAGCTGCAGGTGATTACATCCACATCGGGATGAGAATCCTTTTTACACGGTTTATGATCCATACCA
Source organism: Halobacillus sp. ABH2_015 (assembly GCF_056158945.1). Lineage (NCBI taxonomy): Bacteria > Bacillati > Bacillota > Bacilli > Caryophanales > Bacillaceae > Halobacillus > Halobacillus sp. ABH2_015. Next base: position 2,008,823 of record NZ_JBSWUG010000002.1, on the reverse strand, counting down.
TACACCTCCTGAATATCAAGATAGTACATTCTATGACAGGATATGAACTATGGTATAGATGAATATCACAGTCGCTGAAAAGATAGAGAAGCAGATGGGTTTTCTATTATTTTTACTAAGGCAGCCGGAATAATACAGACCGAATTATACATGTAGGTAAAGCATTCCCCATTCGATGATGAAACGTAAACCTCGTTCTTTGCTGAAGTTACCCATGGTCGAAGTTCATTTCGTTTTCAATTCGGCTTTTGTTGATGAATCGTATAAGGCCATAACCCCCTCAGAATCCACACCTCCAAAAAATCATCGATTTCGTTCAGGAACAGTGCCTGTCATCAGGTTCAGGAAAGAGGATGATTTCCATAGAGGGGATCGGTTGGGATCTAGGATAGGAGGTATAAGAAAGAAAGACTTTTCAAAGGAAATGATTGAAAAGTCTTTCTTTTTTCATAAGCGTTTAAAACTCTTTTTTCAGCGGGAATCGGGGGAAAAGGTTATTCATGAATTGAAGTTTAAAAACAGCGGGGTGATGGGATAATGAGTCCGGAACAAATAGGTTTTGCGCTATTATACATTGGTGTATTTCTTATCATCGGGAAGATTATCAGAGTAAAAGTGAAAATATTTCAGGATCTCTTTTTGCCGGCATCGATTATCGGCGGCTTTATAGCTTTATTATTAGGTCCGCAGGTGCTTGGGAAAATTGCAGCCCAATTTGTATCAGAAGGGCATTTCTTAACGAACGGCATTATGACAGATACGATTATCCAGGTTTGGTCAGCCCTTCCAGGGTTAATGATTAACGTAGTATTTGCTTCTCTCTTCTTGGGAGCGGCTATGCCTAAATTGAAAGACGTGTGGACCTACGGCGGCCCTCAGCTTGCCTTTGGCTGGGCCGTCGGGTGGGGACAGTATGTCATCGGCTTGTTAGTCGTACTGCTGATTTTAACACCCTTTTTCGATATTCCAGCGATGGCCGGTGCTCTTATTGAAGTGGCTTTTGAAGGAGGACACGGTACAGCGGCGGGAATGGCAAGTACATTTGAAGAGCTAGGTTTTTCAGAAGCCTTCGATTTAGCGATCGGCCTGGCCACTGTGGGTGTTTTATCAGGGGTCATCTTTGGTATTATCTTGATTAACTGGGCGGTCCGGAACAACAAGACCGAGGTCATCAAGGATGTTGATGGATTTTCTGAACTGCGGAAGAGTGGCATTATGGAATATCAGAATCGTGAACCTGCCGGGAAAATGACTCTCCGTCCTGAATCCATCGAGCCGTTATCCTTTCACCTCTCCATCATTATGATCGCCATTCTGATTGGCTGGGGTATTTTACAGGGACTGATCGGACTTGAAAGCATCACGATTGCCAATTGGACAGGATCAAGCTTCATGACATATATTCCATTGTTTCCGGTTGCTATGTTCGGCGGCATTATCATTCAGATTTTCTTTAACAAAAATGATAAATACAACTTGATTGATCGGAGAATGGTGAACCGCATCCAGGGGCTGGCTCTGGACTTGTTAATTATCTCAGCCATCGCAACGGTTTCCCTGGAAGTGATCGGGGACTATCTTGTGCCTTTCTTAATTTTGGCTGTGGCCGGGATTTCATGGAACCTCTTCAGCTTTATTTTCCTTGCTCCCAAGATCATTCCAAATTACTGGTTTGAACGAGGGATCGGAGATTTTGGTCAATCCATGGGGGTGACGGCCACGGGCCTTCTATTGATGCGCATCGTCGATCCGGACAACGAGTCCCCGGCATTTGAAGCTTTCGGCTATAAGCAGCTCGTTTATGAACCATTTTTAGGAGGTGGCCTCGTCACCGCACTTTCTGTCCCATTCATTGCCGGGGTCGGTCCGTGGGCCGGACTTATTCTCGCTTTATGCATGACGGCCCTGGGTATATTGGTCGGCATTTTCCATTTTGGGAAACAAAAAAATCAAGAGTAGACAAGGAAGCTGCTTAAACGCAGCTTCTTTTTTTCGTCAAGAACGTTTGGTTTGTTCTAAAATAAGGAATCATTTATTAAATTTTGAAACTGGATGCCCCTGGTGTTCGTAGAGTCAGGAAAGAACGAGAGGTGGGGGTTGTTTCATGATCAAAAAGGTTTCCATTGTCTTTGCTGTTCTTTTTTTTACTGCAGGATGCACATCTTCCCAGTCTTCTTTAGACCATGAAGAAAATACCACAACGAAAGATGATGTATCGAAAGTGCTCACGCAGCTGTTCACAGGACCGGGAGAAGAGGTTAAGGAGTTGTATGAAGAAGGCAGTTATGAAAAGGTTCATGCCTATTATACGGAGCAGTTCGCACCCTATTTAACGGAGGATTATATGGATCAGGCGATGAAGACGAATCTGCTTACAAGGTATCACCAACAAGCGTAAAGCAGTGAAGTGAAGATGGAAGTGGAAAATAAAGACATCCAGCAAAGCGACGTAGCAACAGATTATATTTTTGATTACCAGGTGAATGTAGATAATGGTGAAACGGCTGATGTTCGTGGGAGAGTAAACACAAATGAAGATGGGGAAATCACTCGGATCTATTTTACGGAGGGCCAGGCATTGAGGCATGCTTTTGATACCGTGGAAAAAACATCGGACGGATTATTTGAGTATGACCATTCAAGTCTGGAGACCCGTTCTTCTGATGAATCGTTTCAGCCCCAATTCCCTCAAGTGATGCCTTATGAGGTGCATGGTGTCGAAATAAAAGCTGGAACGAAGGAAGATAAAGATACTCTTTTAACGTTTATTTTTCATGGTGAGTCGGGAGAATCCATGACATTGACCACGATGAAAGAGGAAGACCTTTCATTGGAGGGCATGGAAACGGAAGAGATTGCTGTTGGTGATGGTACAGGAAAGTATGCCGTGGATAACAACGCAAAGTATTTGAAATGGACGGCAGAAGCTATTACCTATAAACTCGAAAGTCGTCTGGAGCAGTTATCTAAAGATACCCTCGTTTTAGTAGCGGAGTCTTTTGAATAAGTGGAAGCTCATGTCTATTTATGTGGAGGTTAAAGCGTTTTATAACCACAAGAGTCCGCTGTTCCCTTCCAAGCATAAAAAAGGTGGTGCTGAAAAAATGAACAAGGACATCATGCTATGCCCTGACTGTGGCCGTAAACTCAAAGCGGGATACATATTCTCTCCGCGGAAGATTTGCTGGTCAGAATCGCCTGATTCGATTGTTATGGATTTTGGCAGTGAGGTTCTGGTAGAAAGTGCGCTTCTTAAAGTAAGGAAGATTCCAGCTCATAGGTGTGAAGCCTGTCAAAAGGTGATATTCGGCTATGAGCAGTAGAAATGACGGAGATGAACGGATTTTAAAAAGGCATCCTGAGAAAGAGGTGTAAAGGAAACCGCACGGGATTCTCTAAGGAACCTTGGATCGGCGCAGTCTTTTTCTGACTGCTGGTTGGTCACCTTGATTGATTATCCTTCAAATTCGATAAACCATACGACATCCTTTGTCCCTTCTCCAACAAAATGGTTTAATGAAAGAAAGGAAAGGGTGGGAGAACTGTGAATATTCTCATAAGTGAAGTAATATGGCCGGAGGGCGTGGAGATTCTTGAGAATCAAGGCCACGAAGTAACATACGATAAAGAATGGTATAAGAACAGAAGAGGACTGCTGGAGCATCTTCGGGACGCTGATGCGTTGATTGTACGGAACCAGACCCAGGTGGATGAGGAGCTGTTGAGCTGTGCACCAAATCTTAAGGTCATCGGCCGGCTGGGCGTAGGTTTGGATAATATTGAACGGAACGAAGCGGAAAACCGGGGAATTTCTGTCATCTCAGCTAAAAACGCGAATGCCGTGTCTGTGGCGGAGTATGTGATGCAGGCGGTTCTCAGCGCCGGCCGCCCTCTGCATGAAGCCCATAAGAGTGTGACTGAAGGCAAGTGGGAAAGAAAGGTACATACCGGATTTGAAATAAGTGGAAAAACGCTCGGGTTCATTGGTCTGGGGGAGATTTCCCACAGGACAGCAAAACGGGCAAAGGCTTTCGGTATGAATGTGATCGGCTATGATCCTTTTCGTACTGAATATGATTATATGATTGACGAAACGGGCGTTGTGAAAAAAGAATGGGAAGACGTACTGAGGACGTCCGATTTTCTTTCCATTCACGTGCCATTCAATGCGGCTACGAAAAACCTTGTGGACAGAGAAGCCTTACGGATGATGAAACCTTCTGCCTGGGTCATCAATACCGCAAGGGGCGGCATTGTCGATGAGACTGCTCTGGCTGACACCTTACATGAAGGGCGTTTGGCAGGTGCTTTTCTCGATGTGCTGGAAAATGAACCTGTCCAACCTGAAAACCCTATCCTCCATGCACCGGGCGTCAGGCTGACCCCTCACATCGCCGGTTTAACAGAGGAATCGCAGAAGAGGATTTCTGTTATGATTGCGGCGGAAGTGAATCAGGAACTTCAAGGCATCCCTTCTTTGTGCCGTGTATAGTTTTTAAGCTGTATTGACCACTTCTCTATCCTTCTGCTATAGTTTTACTAGTTATGAAGGGGAGTAGCTTTAACAGTAAAGTCATCATGACAGAGTTTCCGCTCTCGGCTTTACTGGCGGCATACATGCTGCTGGCAGGACCTTTACCAATCAGGGTAAGGGTCTTTTTGTGTGCTTCTGTAAACGATACAGAAGCCTTCATCAGGAAGGGGAATAAAACATGGAATCTATTTGGATTGAATACGGGTGGACCCTGTTAATTTTAATCGGTCTTGAAGGTTTGTTATCTGCGGATAATGCTCTTGTTCTCGCCGTGATAGCTAAACATCTGCCGGAGGACCAGAAGAAACGGGCGATCAATTATGGAATTATCGGTGCTTTTGTTTTCCGTTTCAGTGCTTTATTTGCTATATCGTTCATCGCCAGTGTATGGCAGGTGCAGGCTCTTGGTGCCGCCTACCTGATCTACCTTGGTTTGAAAAATATATTATCGAGGGAGAGTGACGATGAAGAAACAGCACAGGAAGGAAAAGGAAAGGGGTTCTGGCCGACGGTTGTGAAAATCGGGTTTGCCGATTTGGTTTTCGCTATCGACTCCATCCTTGCTGCTGTGGCGCTGGCTCTTGCGCTTCCGGATTCACCGCTGCCAGTAATCGGAGGCATGGACGGTGGTCAATTCATCGTGGTTATAACAGCAGGTATTGCCGGTTTGGTCTTGATTAAATTCGCTGCTTCCTGGTTCGTGAAGCTTTTAGAAACACGTCCAAGTTTGGAGACGACGGCTTATCTAATTGTTGCCTGGGTCGGGGTGAAACTTGCTGTCATAACGTTATCCCATAAGGATGTCGGTATACTGGATGAACATTTCGCTCATGGTCTTGTGTGGACGGTGATCTTCTGGACCCTTTTACTTGGTATCGCTGTCGGTGGCTGGTTCCTGTCTGGTCGTCACCTGAACAGAGCCTACGAAAAAAATGCTTCTTAATGAAAATGGATCCCATAGAAGGGGTCCATTTTTTTGCATTATCGGACAATTCTTACTTGTTATAAACCTATTGCGGCCCTTTTTTTCAACTGGTATCATTTATCCTTTAGTTCGAAACGGTAGCACATGAAACAGTGGATGAAAAGGAAGAGGGGTTTCAACATGATAAATATCTTATGGGGGTTAGGCGGAGTGAGTGTCGTCTTCATTCTGGCCCTGCTATTTTCAACAAATAGAAAAGCGATTCGCTGGAGAACCGTAGGCGCAGGTCTTCTGCTGCAGGTTTCTTTTGCCTTCCTGGTTTTCGCAACCAGTGGAGGGCAGAAACTTCTCGGAGCCATGTCTTCCGGAGTAAGTAAGCTGATCGGATACACAGAGGAAGGAATCGGTTTCCTTTATGGACCGCTGATCAATCAGGATGGGATGGGCATGCTGTTCGCCTTTCAAGTCCTGCCGACAATCATATTCTTCAGTTCCTTGATTGCTGTATTGTATCACCTTGGTATTATGCAGATCGTCATAAAGTTGATCGGAGGATTCCTGTCTAAAGTTCTCGGCACGACGAAGGTGGAAAGCATCAATGCTGCAGGGAACATTTTTGTCGGACAGACAGAGGCGCCGTTATTGATCCGTCCATTTATATCCAAAATTTCCAAATCGGAATTGTTTGCTGTGATGACTGGTGGATTCACCTCTATAGCCGGGTCAACGCTTGTAGGATATACACTTCTCGGCATTAACGTAGAGTATCTGCTGGCCGCTTCTTTTATGGCTGCACCGGCGGCCCTTGTGATGGCTAAATTGTTTCTTCCAGAGACTGAGCCGCGTTCGGAAGAGTTCTCTGATATCAACCCGGAAGACAGCGATACGTCGAACGTATTTGATGCTGTGGCAAACGGAGCGGTGACCGGTTTACGGCTGGCCTTGAATATCGGAGCGATCCTGCTGTCGTTCATCGCCCTTCTGGCCCTGTTGAACGGGATGGTCAGCTGGATCGGTGGTTTGTTCGGCTTTACGATTACCATTCAGCAGCTGCTTGGATATGTGCTGGCTCCTCTGGCATTCGTGATTGGTGTCCCTTGGGAAGAGGCTGTTAGAGCAGCTGGATTTATTGGGGAGAAAATCATGGCCAATGAATTTGTTGCGTTTTCCAGTCTTGGCGAAGCTAAAAATGAATTAAGTGCGAAGGCAGAGATTGTGACGACCTTTGCATTAACGGGCTTTGGCAGCCTGTCTGGTATCGGCGTACAGATCGGCGCCCTTGGCGGCCTTGCTCCTGACAGGAGGAAAGACGTAGCCAACCTGGGTCTTAAAGCTGTCGCTGCCGCAACACTGGCCAACTTCCTGTCAGCCAGTATTGCTGGAATGTTTCTGTTATAAGACGAAAGCACCTGAGATGCTCAGGTGTTTTTTTGTGTGCTCTGTTCGAACATCCGTACGTTTATCTTTTTATGGAAAAGGCAAAGGAGGAAGGACTACAGATTACAATTGGAGGAGTATTCGTGAAGAGAAGTCTTTTAATTATTCTGGCTGCTATAGATATTCTATACATGCTTACCATCATTTTCAGATATGATTTCACCTTTGAAGGGGCAATTAATCTATTGTTCGGCTTTGCCTTCGCTGCAGGCATCGTTGTTTCTGCTCTCTTCATATTTCAGGCCCAGTATAAAAAAGGGTTTCATCCCATATTATCTATATTCGTACTGGCTATGAGTGCCGCGTCCTTAGCATGGCTCGCCTTTTTCAACTTTCTAGCAGACTTCATATCCTGAAGCATACCCGGGGGCACTCCCCGGGTATTTGGTATGGTACGATTGTTATCGCAAACTTTTCTGCCGGAAAAGATAAAACCTGCCCTCCCGGGTAGACTGGATGTACAAAGAGTTCTGCTTCATAAAATTGCAGAATACTTGGAATGATTTAAAAATCAGGGTTGTTTTCGCTATAATAGAACCATAGACAAGAGAGGGTGTTGGTATGAATCCATTGGAAACACGAATGAAATTTCGAAATCAGGAGTTGACTGGAACAACTTCCGGCTTGTGTGAACAGTATATACAAACCAATCTGGTAACGCTTCCGAAAGCCTACGCTTTCGATTTTCTTTTATTCTGTATGAGAAACCCAAAACCATGTCCGGTTGTGGAAGTTATGGAAGCGGGGGTGACGAAGCCGGCTTCCGCAGATGCGGATATCCGCACCGATCTCCCGCGCTATCGGATTTATAGAAACGGTTTCTTTTCAGAGGAAGTCCTGGATTTGAACGAAGTCTGGCAGGATGATTTTGTTACTTTTCTCATTGGATGTTCCTTTACCTTTGAACAAGCCCTTCTTGACGGGGGGATTCCTCTGCTCCATCAAGACCAGAACAAAGTCGTCCCAATGTTTGATACGAATATACCCCTTAAAGAAGCAGGCATCTTCAAAGGAAATATGGTTGTAAGTATGCGTGCCGTTCCGAATCATTTAGTCGATCAGGCTTTGGAAATCTCCCAGCAATTTGAATCTTCCCATGGTGAGCCGGTCCATATCGGTTCTCCGGAGCAGATCGGAATCGACGACATTCAACAACCGGATTATGGTGAAGCTGTTACCTTCGACAGGGATGAAATGACACCGGTATTCTGGGCATGCGGCGTAACTCCGCAGAATGCCGCCCTTCAGGCACAGCCTTCGATTATGATAACCCATGCGCCCGGACACATGCTTATTACAGACGAAAAAGATCCAAATTATTCCTGATGTGGGAAGGGGAGGTGTGTACCATGGGAAGGAAAGTGATTCTCGACTGTGACCCCGGCCATGATGATGCCATATCGATTATTTTAGCAGCTTCTCAAATAAGTCCGCTTCAAATCGAAGCGATAACGACCGTGGCCGGAAATGTAGAAGTGGAGAAATGTACATCCAATGCTTTACATGTTTGTGGAATGATAGGACTGGACGTTCCAGTGGCTGAGGGAGCGGCAAAACCTTTAACAGGCGGTCCGGTGACAGCAGGAGATTTTCATGGGAAATCGGGGCTTGACGGTCCCGAACTTCCAACCGTTCCGACAAAAGAGCCGGTTGAACAGCATGCGGTGGACTTGATTATTGAAAAAGCTCTTCAATCAGAACAGAAAATCACGCTCGTCCCGACAGGTCCTTTGACAAATATTGCCTCAGCTCTCATCAAGGAGCCCGGGATTAAGAACAATATTGAGGAAATCGTCTTGATGGGCGGGGGAACGTTTGGGAACTGGACGCCAGCGGCCGAATTTAATATATGGGTGGATGCAGAAGCGGCTGAGCACGTATTCAAAAGCGGCATTCCGATTACGATGTTTGGTCTTGATGTGACACATCAAGCACTCGCCGACCGGGAAATAATGGACAGGGTTGCAGCTGTCGATCACCCCGCTGCCCAATTTGTTTTTGAGCTTCTGGAATTCTTTTCGAAAACGTATAAAGATGTCTTTAACTTTGAAGCCGGACCCATTCATGACGCGTGTACAGCTATGTACCTTATAGAACCAGACATCTTCGAATGCAGGCATGTGCATGTGGACGTGGAGACAAGAGGAGAATATACTACGGGTATGACAAGTGTCGATCTCCTTGGTGTAACGAAAAAAGAACCGAATGTCCATTTTGCTGTTCATTTGGACAAGGAAAAGTTCTGGAATGTTTTTGAAAAAGCTTTGCGCTCCTACATCGACTAACCGCTATATTTTTATAAGTGCATTGAATATTCTGATAAATAACCTTATCCTTGAGATAAGGTTATTTTTTGGCCTTAACATACTGACTGGTAGGTATAATAAAGGAGGAGGAGTCCATGCAGTACGTTGAAACGGTAACAGGACCGATCAAGGCGGACAAGCTTGGCAAAACATTGATTCATGAACACTTTTTCTTTGGGTATCCTGGTTTCCAAGGGGACCTGACCCTTGGAGGGTTTGATTTTGAAGAGAAAAAACAACAGGGCCTTAAAGTGGCCGAATTGATGCAGACGCAGGGGGTTGAAACGGTCGTCGATCCTACTCCGAATGAATGCGGACGTCATGTAGAACTGCTCAGAGCCGTTTCTGAAGCGAGCGGCCTGAACATTATTTGTGCCACCGGTTATTACTATGAAGGGGAAGGGGCCACCCCTTACTTTAAGTTCCGTCAGCAGCTTGGAACAGCTGAAGAGGAAATCTATCAATTATTCAAAGCAGAAATAACCGGAGGGATAGAAGGAACCGGTATTAAACCGGGCATCATCAAGCTGGCTTCGAGCAAAGGGGAAATTACGGAGTATGAGCGCATGTTTTTCCGGGCAGCGGTACGAGTGCAGAAAGAAACAGGCATCGTTCTTTTAACCCATACGCAGGAGGGAACCATGGGACCGGAACAGGCAGCTTTCCTAAAGGAAGAAGGAGCTGATCCTAAAAAGGTTGTGATCGGCCACATGTGTGGAACGACAGATATTACGGAACATCTGCAGGTGCTGAAGCACGGAGTCTATCTTGCGATGGATCGCTGGGGCCTTCAGGGAATAGTCGGCGCCCCTTCGGATGAGCAGCGGACAATTGTTTTAAAGGCTCTTCTTGGATCAGGGTATGAAGACCAGCTGTTTCTTTCCCATGATACGGTCAACGTCTGGTGGGGCCGGGACCCGGTTATGCCTGACCCCCTGAAGGAACTCCTGAAAAACTGGAAGCCGGACTATTTATTCCAGCATATTCTTCCTGGTCTACTGGAGGAGGGAGCCGTAACCAGCGGGCAGCTGGAGCAGATCTTTTCCAGAAATCCCGCCAGGCTTTTTGGACAAACCTATGAACCTCAGCCGGAACAAAGGCAGTCACAGGCAGAATGGATGTAAAAGAAGGAAGGATTATGGACCTGACACAGTCAGGTCTTTTATTTATTTGGCTCTGTTATTGTTTGGTGTTGTTATTTAACATGTGAGCTCAGATCACCCCTTTCTGTCATGGGATTGTAGGAGGCGGCCTTGGGAATGACTCCCTTTCCACGGGGTACCGTGAGCCTCCTCAAACTTCGTTTCCCGCGGAAAGCGGACGGTTTTCCCTGCCATCCCATGCTCTGAGTAAACAACGGACCGGAACCTGATTCCAGACGGAAACGATTTAGTAATCGTTTAAAATATCAACCACAGGCTTTAACAGAGCTATTTATTTAATGAAGGAACCGCTTTCGTAAAGCTGTTTTCAATCAAGAGCAGTGAATCATACAGAAAAGCATAGACTTTTCAAAGGAACAGGGATAAAATCGAAGTTTAACAAACAGGTGATTGAGGGATATATAGCAGGGATTATTTACAGATAGAGAGAAAGAGGAAGGTGTTTGAACAATGTTACAAAACCCAACAGGGAAAGAAAGAATCGGATTAGCGTTTCTGCTTGGAATGCTCGGGATTCTGGGTCCGCTGAATATTGATATGTATCTGCCGAGTTTTCCGGCTATCGCGTCTGATCTAAATACAAGTGCTTCATTGGTGCAGCTCAGCTTGACCGCCTGTCTTATAGGTCTGGCTGTTGGACAGATCGTCGTAGGTCCAATCAGTGATGCGCAGGGCAGAAAAAAGCCATTAACCATTTTTCTGGCTTTATTCTCTGTTGCTTCACTTTTGAGTGCACTGGCACCGAACATTACCATTCTTGTTATAGCAAGGTTTCTGCAGGGTTTTACTGCTTCGGCAGGAATCGTTCTCTCACGTGCGGTTGTGCGTGATGTGTTTACAGGACGCGAATTGACGAAGTTTTTTGCATTATTGATGGTTATTAATGCGACCGCTCCAATGATTGCTCCGATGACAGGAGGGGCGATTCTGCTGCTGCCATTTTCAACATGGGAAACGATTTTCTTTTTCTTAAGTATTGTCGGAGCGGCTATCGTTTTGACGGTCATTGGGAAAATGCCGGAAACTCTTCCAAAGGAGAAAAGGATTCCAAGCTCTGTCAAAGAATCTATTTTGACGATTGGACGCCTGCTTAAAGATCGTTCCTTCATTGGGTATGCGTTGACCATCGGCTTTGTCCATGGGGGAAGCTTCGCTTATGTATCCGGAACACCGTTCGTTTATCAAGGCATTTATAACGTATCTCCCCAAGTCTTCAGTATCTTGTTCGGAATGAATGGACTTGCCATCATCACAGGGAGCTTTTTGATCGGTCGTCTCGGAGGAATCATCCATGAGCGCAGCCTGCTGCGTACGGCTGTTCTGACAGCTGTAACCGCCACAGGGTTTCTACTGGTAATGACTTGGATAGAAGGGCCTTTGTATTCCATCGTTACTCCTATTTTCATTTATATGACAGCGATGGGAATGGTGCTGACGAGTACATTCACTCTTGCCATGGAACATCAGGGCCACCGCGCGGGAAGCGCCAGTGCAGTTCTCGGTATGCTTCCGCTGTTGTTTGGAGCCGTGGTTTCACCGCTGGTCGGTTTGGATGAAACGTCTGCTGTACCTATGGGACTGATTTTATTCAGCACATCCTTTATAGGAGCGGTACTCTTCTTTACACTCACCAGTAAAAATCAGCATGCGTCTGCTTAAACGGCGAACCACCTCTTGGATGAGTTTTCTTAATCACCATATGATGAATGCTGGTATGGAAAGAAAGCTTTGGGGAACAATAAGTGTCGGATCTTTGTCCACTTCACGAGCGGATGATTTCTCTACTGACATGAGTTTTTGTAAAATGAAAAGGCAGTAAGTCACCAGCCTGACCGGGCTGTAAAAAAAGGAGAATAACTATGATAACGATTCATGCATTTCTAACAGCGAAAGAAGGACGGGAGGAGGAACTGTTCAATGAATTGAAAAAAGTGATCGAGCCTTCCCGTAACGAAGCGGGTTGTGTCGATTACGTCCTTCACCGTTCTCTTGATGATGCTTCTGTATTCGCTTTTTATGAAACATGGAAGGACCAGGAGGCGCTGCAGATGCATATCGATTCTGACCATTATCAGGCCTATCGTGAAGCGACCAAAGACCTGACCTCCTCACGTGAAGTTCATAAATTAGAAAAAGTTCAGTGAAACCGCCGTCTCCCGGCGGTTTTTTTATGGGCGGTTTCCTCCATAAGTGTAGAAGGAAAAAGAGAGATCAACAAAAAACGGTCAAGGTTACAGCAATGATACAGGCGGGATCATCGTATTCTGCTGTGAATAATCTAATCGATTCTACCTATCAAATAATTCAACGGCTTATGTTAAGATATAGGAAGTTTTCTATCAGGTAGGAAACTGAATCTACTACATAGGAAGTGACTGCATGAGAAAGATTACAGTGATACTATTTGTGTTGATTCTGGGAGTTATCGCAGCCGCATGCTCAGAAGAATCGTCTTCGGATCAACAGGACAATAAAACAGAAACGGAAGAAGAAACGAAGGAAAACGAAGGGACAGAATCGGCTTCATCAGATACTCAGCACACGGAACAACCATTTAAAGCCGTAGAGCCGGATGATTCAGCAGCTCCTTTAAAAGAAGGATTAACCGAAGAAGAATTAAACAACATGCCGTCTGCAGAGGCGCATGGGGGTGACCGGACCCGGATGGTGCCGGTGGGAGAAACACTTGTGAAAGGGGCTGAAGATGAAAGTTCAGGCCCTTTGAAGGATCATAGAATCGTTGCTTATTATGGGCACCCGGATTCTGAAAATATGGGGATCCTTGGGGAAATGGAACCCGACGCACTCATGGAAAAACTAAAGGAACAGACACAAGCCTATTCCAACGCTGATCCTGAACGACCGGCTGTTCCGATGATTGAGTTGATCAGTACGGTCGCGCAGCGCACGCCTGGTCCGGAAGGTAAATATTATCACCGCACCTCGCCTGAAGATATCGACCGTTACGCGGAACTCGCTGAGGAGAATGATGCTTTGTTGATGCTTGATGTTCAGCTGGGGACCGATTCTGTGATGAATCAGGTCAAGCTGTTGGAAAAATGGTTGAAACTCCCGCATGTCCATCTTGCCATCGATACGGAATTTCACGTGGCTGAAGGCGAAACGCCGGGAGTGAATCTAGGTCAGGTAGATGGAGCAGAAGTACAGCAGGCAGTGGATTATTTATCAACGATGGTGGAGGAAAACGACCTGCCGGATAAAATGATTCTCGTCCACCAATTCATGGATGAAGCGCTGACAAACAAGGAAGCCATCACACCGACAGATAACGTTGAAGTTGTCCTCAACTATGATGGGTGGGGGGATTCAGCGACTAAAATGTCTCTTTACCGCAAATTCGTCCGTAATGAAGCTGTCCAGTACGGAGGATTTAAAATCTTTTACAAAAAGGACGAACCGGTGATGAGTGCCGAAGATGTGCTGAGGCTGGATCCAAACCCTGCGGTTATTAATTACCAATAAATGATATGTAATAGACGGAGGAGGGATATGTCATCAGTCTTATAGTTGTTGTAGTCATTATTATATCGCTCTGGTCCATCACGAATACGATAGAAAAGAACACACGGAAAATCACTACTAAGATGGACGAGCAGAACAAATATTTAAAGCATATCCACGAGGCTGTGGAAAAAGGAAAACAATAGCGGTTCTTTTTTCAAGAGATGCAGAAATGCATCTCTTGTTTTCGTTTCATTTCAAATCCTTCCTCCAATAGATGGGTGCATGGACTGGGAATCATTTAAAGATGTAGGACAACAGAGGGAATTTATTTTTATGCGTACAGTAGGGTGAAAAGATTGGTTCTTCTATGAAAAGCGAACTATAGGAAAGGAAGAGGCTGAGAAGAAACGGTGCCATACGTTAACGCTGTGTAAATGGGCATTTATGGAATTTCAGAAAGCGTCGCATCCGGTGATGTGTACGAGATAGATGTAGAAACAGATGAAGATATTCCAAATACAGAACGATAACGGACAACGGTTTTTCATTACAACCGTCAACCCTGTCATCCAAGAGCATGGGAGGGCAGGTTTTTAATGTTTACTCGTGCTAAGGTAAAAGAGAAGGAAAGGAGAGGAGAGATGTGAAGGGCATTGAAACAATGCAGAAAGCACTTCAATATTTAGAAAGCCATTTGAAAGAGGATTTTTCGATGAAGGAAGCGGCCAGGGAGGCCTGTCTTTCTCCGTTTTAATTCCAAAGAACTTTTCATCTTTTAACAGGTACAACGGTAATGGAATACATCAGAAGAAGAAGGTTGACACTTGCAGCCCTGGAGTTGAAGCAGGGGAACACCAGAGTCATAGATGCTGCGTATCGATATGGCTATGAATCCCCGGAATTTTTTGCACGGGCCTTCCGAAAACAGCATGGATGCCCGCCGAGAGAGATAAGGCTTCCTGAAAGGAAGGTGACTGTTTTTTATCCCCTCGTCATTCAAGTAACTATCAAAGGAGCTGAGCCGATGAAGTTTCATATTGAGGAAAAGGAAGGGTTTAAGGCTGTTGGAGTGAAAAGGGAAATATCCTGTCTGCACGGGGAAAACCTAAAGAAAATCCCTGAGATGTGGGTGGAATTAAATACGGATGGCACGGTTGAGGAAATCGCAGCAGTGAATAACGGACCGGTCAGAGGGATTTTGGGGATCTGTGAAGATCGGTCGGATGAAAAAGAAGGTGTCATTGATTACTCGATTGCTGCAGCCAGTGTGAACGAAGTTCCTGCCTCTATGACCTCCATCTCCATTCCAAAAGCTGTCTGGGCTGTATTTGAAGTGAAGGGTCCAATGCCTCAGGCGATGCAGGAGAAGTGGGAACAAATTTATTCCGAATGGTTTCCTTCAAGCAGCTACACACAGTCCCCCGGTCCTGAACTCGAAGTCTATCCTGAAGGAGATCCTTATAGGAACGATTACTTTTCTGAGATTTGGATCCCCGTGCAGAAGTGATGGTTGTAAGCACAATTCATTCCCGAATTGTGCTTTTTTTTGTTGGGAAAAGGATTTTTCTGTTCCCAGGGAGAAGTAAAGGGTAAAGGAAGAGTATGGATATTGAGAGGAGCAGACGAATGAAAACAGCAACGAATTTCTTTATGCGGGAGATTACATCAGAGGACTGGGAAGCGGTCCACAGCTATGCGTCCATTTCTGACGTCTGTCGTTTTCAGGCATGGGGACCGAATTCAGAGAGAGAAACGAAACTTTACATAGAGCAGGTCCTTTCCGATACGAGCGTGGAGGACCCGACCAGGTATGTTTGGGGGCTGGCGGATATTGAAGAAGGTCATTTGATCGGAGCTGCTGAAATGAATATTCTGGATAAGGAAAATGAAATCGGCCGGATCTCTTATGTGATCCACCCGGGGTACTGGGGACGCGGCATCGCTACACAGGCGGCGGAGCAGATGATTTCCTACGGATTCCAAAACTTGACCCTGCATAGAATTGAGGCTGTCTGTGATCCACGCAACGCCGCAGCCATCCGTGTTTTGGAAAAGAACGGAATGGAGAAGGAAGGACGGATGAGAGGGCATTTGAAACTCGATCAAGGCTGGCGGGATTCCTACTTGTACAGCATCCTTGTGACGGATGCTCTTTATCGTTGAAAGGCAGACCGAAACAGAGGAGGAAGTAATATGACCACTCCGGTCAAAAATGAAATCGGGACCGTTTTTATCCCTGTCCGGGATATAGAAAAATCCCGTGACTGGTATTGCTGCCTATTAGGTGTACCCAATGACGGTGAAATCGTCCATGACCACTTGTACATCCTGCCTATGAAGGGGACTGGAGCGGTTTTGGACAGCCGGATATATGAACCCGGCAGAACATTTGATATTCCGGTTTTTCATTTGAATACGACAGATATAGAAGCTGCTTATGATTACATGATGTCTCAGAACATCAATGTTGTGACAGAAATCCAGCGCCACTATTTTAATTTCAAAGATCCGGATGGCAATCTGCTGATGATCTGTCAATGTTGATATTGGATGCATCTGAAAAGAGGAGGTTCGGTAAATGGAGAAGCAACACCAACTTGTCCATATGCTTTCTATCAAGTATCCCATCATACAGGCGGGAATGGCAGGAGGAGTTTCGTCTCCGTCCCTTATAGCAGAAGTGTCGAACCATGGAGGTCTCGGTACACTCGGCGGTGGCTATATGCACCCTGAGGAAATGAGGTCGGCCATTAAAAATATCAAAGAAAAAACCAGCAGGGCATTTGCTGTGAACCTGTTTGTGCCAGAATATCCCGAAGTAAGTGGAGAAGAGGTGACAGCCGCCCATAAGGCGCTGGAACCCTACTATGATAAATTGGCTGTACACGAACGTCAGGACCCCTTTCTTGATGTGGAATTGTTTGAACAGCAGATCAATGTCGTATTGGAAGAGAAGATACCAGTCGTAAGCTTTACATTCGGTCTCCCTTCAGGAAGGGTCATGAAAGCATTGAAACATTCAGGTGTCATTACAATAGGAACAGCTACAACTGTTGAAGAAGCTGTTTTGAATGAAATGAAAGGCATGGATATCGTCGTTGCTCAGGGAAGTGAAGCAGGCGGGCACAGAGGCTCTTTCCTGCAGAGTTTTGAAAAGAGCATGATCGGTCTCTTTTCACTCATTCCCCAGGTCGTAGATGCGGTGAAGGTTCCGGTTGTTGGAGCGGGCGGAATCATGGATGGCCGTGGTTTTTCGGCTGCTCTCTCCCTTGGCGCTGAAGGGGTCCAGATGGGAACCGCCTTCGTAACAAGCCGGGAGAGCGGAGCCCATGAGTTGCATAAGGAGATGATCCAAAAGGCCAGAGAAGATGAAATGACATTAACCAGCGCCTTCAGCGGAAAGCCGGCCCGGGGCATCCGTAACACTTTTACAAAATCGTTGAGCAGACATGAGGACCTGCTCCCATACCCTTTGCAAAACCAAATGACAAAAGCGATCAGACAGGCCTCCGCAGCCAAAGGAAACCCGGAATACATGTCCCTCTGGTCGGGGCAGAGCCCAAGGCTCAGCAGAGACACTTCAGCTGGGGAAGTAATCAGTGATCTTGTATCCTATGTTGAAGAACATCGGGTGCTGCCCATCACCTGGTCATCTACATAAGGAAGAGCAGGTGAACATACGCACAGTTTACAGAATAAGGGGAGGTCGCGGGAGGAATGGCACCAAAGCACATCATATCGGCAGCGACGGTCATATTGAATGAAGAAGGAAGATTTGTACTGATTCAGGGGCCGAAGCGGGGCTGGGAGATTCCCGGTGGGCAGGTGGAGGAAGGAGAATCCTTAACGGCAGCTGCTGTCAGGGAGGCTGAAGAGGAATGTGGATTGAAGATTGAAGTGATCCGGTTCTGCGGCATTTTTCAAAACGTTGATCGGTCTATCTGTAATGCCCTTTTCATTGGAAAAGTGATTGGAGGAGAATTGAAAACGACCGCAGAGGCTCTGGATGTTGGATTTTTCAATTTGGAAGAGGCTGAAAAGCTTGTCACATGGACGAATTTCCTGGAAAGGATTCAGGCGTGTCTGGATGAAAAGAATCAGCCCTTTTTATGTGAATGGTAAAGAGAGAAACCCGGGCGTTAAGAAGCCCGGGTTTTTGTTATGAATGGGAGGAGGATGAATGAAAAAGCCTGCAGGGAAACATGAGGTTTCTCTGCAGGCGGTTGGTAAAATAATTCGATTATGCTTTAATATGGAGCTTCCTGATAGGCTTGATCTGCTGCTGCCGGCAGTCGGTGATACAGCGGATAAACTTTTGTATAAGCCAGTTGGATCACGGGACCGAGAAACAGCATAGGGGCCAGTGTTCCAAGTCCCACAGGTCCTCCAATAAGGAAGGCCAGAGAGGTCATGATGACCGCTACAATCGTCTGACCTGCCTGCAGGCTTAATTGGAAACGTTCACTGACAGCAAGGAAAAGCTGGTCGACAGGCGCTCTCGGGAATTCCGGCAGAATGTAGATGGCTACACCAATACCGATAATGATGACACCGGCAAGCAGAGTCACAACTTTTACGAAGAACGGGGCAGCCGTTAAGTTTACACTTGCAAAGACGATTTCAAGCCAGAAGTCCAGGATGAGACTTTCCAGAAATACAGGGATGACCGCCCGGATTTCAGGCATTGATTTCATGAGCTTTGCATTGATGAAGATAATTATCAGCTGAAAAACCCCGTACCAGAAACCGACCGTAAATCCGAGGTGGTCAGAAACCCCGATGAAAAATGACGTCCAGAATCCAGCTCCCAGTGTGGCATTGATAAGCAGCGCAACACCGAAGAAGTTAATAAGCATACCGGTCAGATAGACGATTGAGCGGTAAAGCATACATGTTCCTCCCTTCCTTTTCCAAATGAAAATGCACAGCACTCTCTAAATTTCTCACCACATTTTATTAGGGTGGAAGAGGGGGTGTCAATCATAAAATTTTGGAAGAGGAATGGAAGCGGTTGCGCTCTTATGACAGTCTTTAGAAAAGTCCGGAATTCAAAAATCGGACTCAGCTTTTAAGGCTTTTTTCTGCAGCAGTAGAGTAGTCTGAGCTCCTTCCTGAATAAAAAAACTCCTGTCCCTGCTGCCTCTGTCATGTTGAAATAAAAAGGGGAGGTTTTCTGTCCAACAGAAAACCTCCCCTTTTTGCCGTGTGGTCGAAAGCTGCTGACAAGGATGCAGCCTTTTTCCATTAAAAGACTTTCGTCGTCCAGTCTTCGCAATTCCATACATCCGTCACGATATCCTGGTAAAATTCCGGTTCGTGTGAAATGAGCAGAACGCTGCCCTTATATTCCTTAAGGGCTCTTTTCAGTTCAGCTTTGGCATCCACATCCAGGTGATTGGTCGGCTCGTCAAGAACGAGAAGATTGGTTTCTTTATTGATCAGCTTACAGAGGCGGACTTTTGCTTTTTCTCCACCACTGAGCACCTGGACTTTGCTCTCAATGTGTTTTCTAGTCAGCCCGCACTTAGCGAGGGCGGCGCGTACTTCATACTGGGTGAAGTGCCGGAATTCTTCCCACACTTCTTCAATACAGGTGCGGCTTCCCACATCGGTCAGCTCCTGTTCGAAGTATCCGATGTGCAGGTGTTCTCCAAGTTCCACGGATCCGGAGACAGGTTGAATTTCCCCGAGGATACTTTTCAGCAGGGTCGTCTTACCGATTCCGTTTGCCCCGGAGAGGGCTATTTTCTGGCCGCGTTCCATAGTTAAATTCAAAGGACGGGACAGAGGCTCGTCGTAGCCGATGACGAGGTCTTTCGTCTCAAATAGATACTTTCCCGGTGTACGGGCCTGCTTGAATTGGAAGCTCGGTTTCGGTTTTTCTTTATCCAGTTCGATGACATCCATCTTATCCAGCTTTTTCTGGCGGCTCATCGCCATTTTACTTGTAGCGGCATTGGCTTTATTGCGGGCTACGAAATCCTTGAGGCTGGCGATTTCCTTCTGCTGCTTTTTATAAGCGGCCTCCAGCTGCTGTTTCTTCATTTCATATACTCTTTGAAATTCCTCATAATCTCCCGGATAACGGTTCAGCTCCTGGTTTTCCATGTGATAGATCAAATTGACTACACTGTTCAGGAAAGGAATGTCGTGAGAGATGAGAATAAAGGCATTCTCATACTGCTGCAGGTAAGTGCGCAGCCATTCAATATGTTCGACGTCCAAATAGTTGGTCGGCTCATCCAGAAGCAGGATATCCGGTTTTTCCAGCAGCAGCTTGGCAAGCAGCACTTTCGTCCTCTGACCACCGCTCAAGTCGTGGACATCACGCTCAAGGCCGATATCATCCAGCCCGATCCCATTGGCGACTTCATCCACCTTCGCATCAATGGTGTAAAAATCATTGTTGGTCAGCATATCCTGAATGCTTCCGGTTTCCTCCAGGAGGGTTTCCAGTTCTTCCGGAGAGACTTCTCCCATTTTTGCGAAGAGGTTGTTCATTTCCTGCTCCATATCAAATAAATACTGAAAAGCTGTTCTCAGCACGTCACGGATGGTCATGCCCTTGGCAAGGTCTGCGTGTTGGTCAAGATAACCAATCCGGATCCGCTTGGACCAGGTGATGGAACCGGCATCCGGTTCAAGTTTTCCAGTAATGATATTCATAAACGTTGATTTACCTTCGCCATTGGCACCGATCAACCCGATGTGCTCCCCTTTTAAAAGACGGAAGGACACATCCTCGAAAATCGCACGGTCACCAAAGCCGTGGCTCAGGTTTTTTACTGTTAGTAAACTCATAGTCGTAAACACCTTTTTTCCTTGTAGTAAAATTGCTCTTACTCATTATAAAGGGGATGGACGCTGGATGACAGGGTGCGGAGAAAAAAAGAGTAAATAATCCGCACGTGGGAAAGGTAAGCGAAAAGGTTGAACGGGCGTGGATACGATGAAATATGACTGCATTATTATAGGAGGAGGTCCGGCCGGGCTGCAGGCAGCCGTCCAGCTTGGAAGGTATATGCGGAGCGTCCTTATCGTAGATGCTGGTTCAGGGAGGTCCTCGGCGTGCCGGAAATACAGTAACCTGCTTGGTTTTCCGGAAGGTGTCAGCGGGGATACATTGAGAAGGCGTGGTCTGAAACAAGTAGAGGCTCTTGGAGTTACGCGTGTGGAAGAAGAGGTCAGCCGTGTTCATAAGTCTTTCACAGATTTTATTGTCCAGACCCGGAAAGACCGCGTGTACAAAGGTAAAAGTCTTTTGTTCGCTACAGGTGTCCAGGATGCATACCCGTATGTTCCTGGTTTACAGGAGTGTCTGGGGGTTTCTGTCTATATTTGTCCGGATTGCGACGGGTATGAAGTGAAAGGCAAACGGACAGCTGTCTGGGGGTGCGGAGACCCAGGGGCGGACATGGTGGAAACCATCTATTACTGGACGAGAGATATTATTTATGTCAATCATGGTGCCCTTCCATTGACTGCTGAGAAAAGAAGAGGGCTTGAGGATAAGGAAATCCCTGTCTATGAAGCGGTGGTTACGGACCTTGCCCATCATCTTGGACAGGTCCAGTCCTTGAGAAGTTCCACTGGAGAGTCCTGGGCTGTGGAAAAAACCTTTCTTGCTTTTGGTGGAAGCCGCCCCCGAACCGAATTGGCTTACTCTCTCGGTGTCATTCAGGATGATAAAGGACACGTTCTCGTGGAGCCCCGAACGAAAATGACAAATATTGAAGGCGTCTGGGCTGCTGGGGATATTTTGATGCATTCTCAGCTGGTCAGTACAGCGGCAGCCGATGGAGCTCAGGCGGCGGTTTGGATTCACAAATGGCTTCACAGGCAGTCTTTTTGATTTTGGCCGGGTCCTGTAGGATAATTATAGATGACTCACGTCTTTTTCCTCAAAATCCCCATTACCAACGAAGGAGCATAGACCTTCCATGTTTTTCGAAGCTTTTGGAACAGACTCATTTTTATTATTAACCGCTTTATTACTTTTCAGCGGTGTATTCGTAGCTAAATTCTCAAGCCGCTGGGGGATCCCGGCGCTTATTTTATTCATTTTGATCGGCATGTTATTCGGAAGTGAGGGCCTCGGCATCGTTTATTTCAACGATGCATCAACGGCACAGTTGATAGGTGTATTTGCCCTTGTCATTATTCTATTTGAAGGCGGGCTCCATACGAAGTGGGCTACAGTGAAGTCTGTTGCACTTCCGTCTCTGTCACTCGCCACCCTTGGTGTGCTCCTTACCTCGATGATTGCCGGGTTTTCCGTCTATTTTCTGTTTGAACTCAGTCTGTTGGAGAGCCTCTTGTTTGGTGCCATTGTAGGATCCACTGATGCTGCAGCCGTTTTCGCTGCCTTGAAAGAAAGGAATATTAAGGCGAAAATGGGAGCGACGCTTGAGGCCGAGTCAGGGACGAACGACCCGATGGCCGTCTTCTTGACTTTATCTTTCATTGAATTGATTACTTCACCGGATACATCCCTGTGGATGCTGATCCCCCGCTTTTTCTTCCAGATGGGTCTCGGTCTTGTATTTGGTTTTGTGTTAGGGAAACTCGCTTCGGTTTCGATTAATAAGATTAAACTGGATTCCAGTGCTCTTTATCCGATTTTCTCGGTAGCCTTTGCCCTGGCTACTTACAGCATAACAGCATTCAGCGGAGGCAGTGGCTTTCTTGGAGTATACGTAGCGGCGCTTGTGATTGGTAATAGCGAATTGACATACCGGTATTCCATCTTTCAGTTTAACGAAGGCTTTGCATGGATGGCGCAGATTTTAATGTTTGTGATTCTCGGCCTTTTTGTTTTTCCGAGTGAATTGTTCACCGCCCCGATCATGATCAATGGTCTTCTGCTTTCGGCGGTGCTTATTTTAATTGCCCGCCCCGCCGCCGTATTTTTGTCATTACTTGGCATGAACTACTCGAATAAGGAAAAGTTGTTTATATCGTGGGCTGGTTTGCGGGGAGCTGTCCCTATCGTTCTCGCTACGTTCCCAATTGTAGAAGGCTTGGAAAACAGCCAGAGCTTGTTTAACCTCGTTTTCTTTGTTGTTCTGACATCAGCCCTTGTGCAGGGATCGACGATTTCCTATGTAGCCAAGAAGATGACATTGGTAGGTCCGAAAAAGGATGTGCCCCACCACAGCATCGAACTTATATCGATGGGGAAAGCCAAGGCAGAGATGATTCAATACCAGACCAATGCTGAATCAGCGGTTGTCGGAAAAAAACTGCATGAGGTAAGCTTTCCCAACCGTGCCAATATCAGTGCCATTATACGCGATAACGAAGTGATTACCCCTTACGGAGAGACAGAGATTCACGCTGGGGACTTTTTATACATCCTTGTCGAGGAGAAGTATAAGGCCCAGTTGAAGCGGACACTGGAGGAGCGGGTGAAAAAAAGTAAAGAGAAACAAAAAGAAAAGCAGAAACAGGACGCGGTCAACTAACGTGTCTGTTTCTGTATTTTTTTGCATCTATGACGAAAAAGGACATATGTCCTTTCCGGGTGCTCTGTCTTCCTTTTTAATATAGGAAGAACAGGAGGCTGACGTATGAAAGGTGCATTATTTTCCCTGCTTGGAGGTCTTTGTATCACCCTGCAGGGCATTTTCAACGCGAGAATGAGTGATTCCATTGGCGGCTGGCATACAACATCAATGGTTCATTTGGTGGCCTTTGCCATTTCATTCTCCATTTATATGAAAGTAAGAGATGGAAAAGGGAAGAGCTTTGCGCGTGTTCCCTTCGTATATTTGACCGGAGGGACTTTCGGTGTCATTGTCGTCTTTTCCGAATTAACCGCTATCCATCAGATCGGTCCGGCTGCTGCTATTGCTGTTTTACTCGTCGCGCAGATTGGTACCGCCTTTATCATTGAATCACGCGGATGGTTTGGTGAGAAGAAAATACCAATTACCCTGAGGCAGGCGGCAGGACTGACGATGATGGTGCTTGGCGTGATCCTTTTTCAACTTTGATTTAGAGGAGACATCACCATGAAAGAAGCAAACACAAAGAAAATGATGGACTACCTGTCCATGTATGATCTTGACCAGTATTTTCCCGGACCCTACAAGGATAAGCTTCAATTGTTTTCCTTTACAGAAGGTGAAGATTTATTTGTGCCGGGGGAAAAGCTGGACCGGCTTTATTTCTTAGTCGAAGGGAAAATTAAAATTTACACCCTCACACCAGAAGGCCAGTCACTGATCAACCGGTTTAAAAAACCGCTCGCAGTCATCGGCGATGTTGAATATGTAAAGCAAAGTGCCGTACTTAATTCTGTTGAAGCGGTCAGTTCGGGTGAAATGATCGGTTTTCCTTATGCAGCACTGAAGGATTTGGAAAAGGAGCACCCGGCTATTCTCCGTTTCCTTTTGGAAATGGTGGCACATAAATTTTATACAGAGGCTCATTTTACGAGTATGCATATGCTTTATCCAGTTGAAGTCCGGCTGGCCGGGTACTTGCTGTCCATCTCTTCTGTAGGTGAAGGGACCGCTTTTCATCAGGAAATGCGTACGTCCAACTTATCCGAACTGGCCGAGTGGATTGGAACGAGCTACCGCCATTTGAACCGGGTCCTGAGAAAGATGGAAGCTGATGAAGTTATCGAAAGGTCGAGAGGATCGATTATGATAAAAAATTTACAGGAGCTCCGGCTGCTGGCAAAAGGTAATATTTATGAATAAGGAGGAATTCGATGTCAGGCATCATTCTTGCCGTCGCGGCAGGCATATTGATCAGTCTGCAAAATGTCTTTAATGCCCGGGTCAGTGAGAAAACAGGGCCATGGGCCACAACAACGCTAGTGCTCGGTCTTGGCCTTGTCTGTTCACTGCCGGTGTTTTACGCCGTTGAAAGGGAAAGTCTGTTCACTTTTGGAAATGTAAATCCGATTTATCTATTCGGCGGGGTCTTTGGTGTTGGAATCGTTTTCTTTTTAATGCAGGGAGTTACGTTGATCGGCCCGGCTTATGCTATTTCAATTGCTTTGATTTCCCAGATCGTTCTTGCATTCATCATTAATACAGGAGGATGGTTCGGGTTTGCTGCTTCCGATTTATCCTGGCAGAAGCTGCTTGGTATTGCTCTTTTAATCGGTGGTGTCCTTGTTTATAAACTGGAGAAAAAGCCGGAGGTACGTGAACATACAGAGGAGCATCAGCTGCGGGCCTGAAGCCCACGGCTGATTATTCGTCCATCTGCAGGTATTTTTTCAAGGCGATAAGCGGCCAGATAGCATGATAGCTGTGGTAATGGATATAAAAATTTCCGGGCAGGCCCGCTCCCGTAGGGTATCGGGTACTCCAATCTTCGTTTTTCAGCTGCGTTAACAGACTGGAGACTCCTTGATCAATGGCAGGCGTCCTTTTTTTGTAAACCGAAAGAAGAGCATCCAAAGCCCAGGCTGTCTGAGAGGGTGTGCTGGTGCCTAACGGAGTGTATGTTCCATTTTGATCACTCCGGCATGACTCTCCCCAGCCGCCATCCGTGTTCTGAATGGACATCAACCATTCACCTGCCTTGAGAACGGCAGGGTGGTCGATGGTTTTTCCGGCAGCGGCCAAACCGGTCAGCGCCGCCCATGTCCCGTAGATGTAACAGACTCCCCAGCGTCCGTACCATGAACCGTCCTTTTCCTGATGATCGATCAGCCAATGGACGGCTTTTTTTACGCTTGGATGGTCAGGTTTAAGACCACCATCTGTGCATAAGAATTCCAGTGTTCTCCCTGTCAGATCCGCTGTGGATGGATCAAGAGCGGCATGCGCAGCTCCATCCATCGGCACATAGCGGAGGAGTGGGTTTGTTTTCCCTTTTTCAAAAGCCGGCCAGCCCCCATCTTCATTTTGAAGTCCCATCACCCAGTTCAACCCACGAGTATAATGGTTCGTGAGCGGAGGATGACTTTTTAAAAAGGGGGAAAGAGCTCGTAAAGCTGCCGTGGTATCATCAAGATCAGGATGGATGGAATTGCTTTTTGAAAACCCCCACCCTCCGGGTAGAAGAGAAGGCGCTCCCATCACCCAGTCTCCGTATTCGTACTGCTGATGTTGGAGGAGAAAGGATAATGCTTTGGTACAGCCTGCTTTAGATGATGGAGGAAGGCCTAGAGCATAAGCCGCCAGGGCGGTATCCCATATGGCTGAGGGGGAGTTCTGCATATGATACCCTTCCTGGAGTGGAAAGAGGTGGGTTCTCAATCCTGAAATGGCCCGTTGTATGACAGGATGGGATTCTTTATACCCGCATGACAGCAGGGCATAAATCATATAAGCGGTGGAGCTCGTATAACTATAAAGTGTTCCATCCGATTCAATTCGATCAATCATATAGGATTCCAGTCTTTTTCTGGCGGTCCAGTACAGCTGCTCTGGAGCTCCGGCAAGATGGAGAATTTTCCTTTTTATATGAGCAAGCAGCTGTGGAGAACGATGGTCTGATCCATCTTCCACTGTTCGGTTGTTCAATGTGTGAAAGTCTGGAATCCCTGGTTTTAACAGGCGGAATTTTTTGTCGGACATAAGCAGGATCGGTGCCATATGCACCCTTGCATAGCTGCTGAAATCATAAAAGGACAAAGGCGATTCAGGGGGGAGGAGGCTGATATGAACAGGCAGGTGGAAGACATGCGGCCAATCATATTCCCCGTAGATGGCAAGTAAAATTTTTGTCATGGAGTGGGAGCGGCGAAGACCTCCTTTGGCACGGATGAAATGAAAAGCTTTTTGTATTTCCGGACTTTCCTTCTTATAAAACCCGGCCTAAAGAAGGGCGAATGAAGCTTCGATCGTTGCAGATAGATTCCCTTTTTCATCATGATAGAGGGACCACCAGCCTTCTGGCTGTTGTAAGGAAGCAAGTCGTGTGCATAGACTTTGGACGGTGGAAGCATCATTCGTAAACGAGCGCAGCAAAAGGATCATCGAGACATCTGTGGAAAGACTGTTTTCAAAACAGTAAGAGTAGTGACCATCGTGGTCCTGTTCAGCCTGGACGGCAGAAGTGATTTCAGAAACGGCCTTTTCTGCTGCATCCTTCATGAGCGGCCCTCCCTTTTCGGGTGCGTCGTGGTGGAGATGGGGGAAGAGCTGATGGTAAAGATGAAATCATCGACAAAAGCCTGCACATCAAATTCAAGACAAATCGCAGGGTCACCCGGGTTGGAGTGTGACCCCGGGCGGAAATCGGCAATAGATGTTCCTTTTCCTTCCCCTTCGACTAAAACAGAGACGGATCTTCTTACATATCTTCCCTTCCCAGGGTTGATCATCAAGTATAAAGTCAATACATCATGGAGAGGAGCCCCTTTGATTCCGGGGATAAGGGTTTGATAAGCTTCTGTATAGTAATCCATAAGTTCTTTGAGAATCGGCACAAGGGGATGAGAAGAATAATCCGTGATCTGCTGGATATGGTGAGGGGTAATGACGGCTTTTGATGTCACATTCAAGGGAATGATATAGATGGTCGCAGCCCGCTGAAGGACGATGTTGGCGGCAACGGGATCACCAAAAAAATTGGCCTCCGCAGATGGGGTGACATTGCCTGGAACCAAAAAGGCCCCACCCATGAGGAAAATGTCTTTAATGTGAGGTTCTATATCGCTCCCGAGGAGAAATAAATGCGCAAGCGCTGTGTTCCGCCCGATGTCCACAATCGTTACATCGGTATGGGCAAGGAGAATATCATACACATCAGAAAAGTTGTTGAGTCTCCCTTTAAAGGGTGGAGGAGTCAATGGACCGAGTCCGTCCGGCCCATGAATTTCAGGGTAGTACTCAGGGGTTTCACCACTCAATGGACTGTTTGTTCCACCGATCATGGGAATGGAAGGGAATCCGGCTTTATTCAAAAGAAAAGCTGCGTTATCAACAGCTTTTTGTTTCGTTACATTTCCGTAGCTTGAGACGATGGCGAGCACTTCAATTTGGGGATGCATCAGGGCATACATAATGGCGATGGAATCATCAATACCAGGGTCGGCGAACAGGATGATTTTTTTCACTAATCTGCTCCTCCCTCATCATATGTGCTTCTACCATCGTATGGGCAGAAAGAATATTTCATGTATATCAGAAAGGTGGACATCCCGTGGCAAAATTATCGAGGAATGATATGTATATCCGATCGCTTCAATTGTTAAGAGAAAAGGTTCCATCCTTTCAATCCTTTCCTTTTCATTTACCTGTGCTGAGGGAATTGGACGAACTTCAGTTCCATCCTAATGTCACGTTCATCGTAGGTGAGAATGGAATGGGGAAATCCACTCTGCTTGAAGGAGCGGCTGTAGCCTATGGGTTTAATCCTGAAGGCGGGACAAAGAATTTCAATTTCACAAGCTATGATTCGCACTCTCACCTTGATGAGTACCTGCGCCTTGTTAAAGGGATAAAAAAACCGGACGATCAATTTTTCTTCCGGGCAGAAACGTTCTATAATGTAGCAACAAATATTGAGGATATGGATAGTGATCCGATGGGAGGGGGGAAGGTTATTGATTCCTTTGGAGGTACCTCCCTGCATGAGCAGTCCCATGGAGAGTCTTTCTTTGCTGCCTTCAATCATCGTTTCTTCGGAAAGGGGCTGTATATTCTGGATGAACCTGAAGCCGCCCTTTCTCCATTGAGGCAGCTTTCGATGCTCTCGATAATGCATGACCTTGTAGAGAATGAATCCCAGTTCATCATATCCACCCACTCCCCGATTCTTATGGCTTATCCTCATGCAGACATTGTTCAGCTTACAGAGGAAGGATGCCGGAAAGTCGGGGTCGAAGAAACGAGTCATTACCACATTATGAAGCAGTTCATTGAAGATCGGGAACGATTGTTTTATCACCTGCTGCAATAAGGAAGACCGGTGCGTTCGGCACCGGTCTTTTTGTTGATACAGCTCGTTTCAGAATAAAACGGATCGAGTCTGGGGGGGGCATGGACCAAAATCCTGCAGCAGATCAGGAATAGAAAAAGGCTGACGGAAATATCCCCGTCAGCCGCAGAACCGGTGCTTTTCTCAGCGGTCGTATAGGAAATGGCCTGTTATTTCAAGTTGCTTCGGATATACTTAACGATTTTACGGATTTCATTTGGGTGGGGGCGGCCGAATGGGCTTGTCTGACGCTGTTGATACAAGACTTTCCCCTGGTCATCTGTCAGAAAGTAGGCGGGTTCTCCATGAGTTCCATGATCTTCATACGGCGCCTGCTCATCATGATAATGGACACCGTAGGAAGAAAGGAATTCCAGGTTCTCATCAATAAGCACAGGGAATGTGAAATCATGCTCCTCCACCATTTTCTCAAGAGCTGCCTTATCGTCATGCGTGACAGTTATGAGGCGGATGTTATGTTTGTCGAAATAGTCTCTGCTGTTTTGGAATTCATCAAGTTCACTCATGCAGGCCGGGCACCAGGAGCCGCGGAAATAGACGATGAGGTTCCAGTTTTCTCCTTCTTGTTTTAACGTGTCTGAGAAGCTGAAGGTTTCCCCGGACACGGTTGGTAGTGTGAAATCAGGTGCATCTTGGTTTAATTTGAATGTAGTCAAAGTTGGACACTCCTTTTCTATTTCATTCCTAGTCCTATACCCTTTTCATACGGGATATAACATAAAACGATCGGAAAACAGGAAAGCGGGTGCCTGCGACGTGCACCCGCTGGTTGATCAGCAGACGAAAGCTGCTCCAACGATAATCAAGAGAATGAACAATACAACAATCAGTACGAAACCGCCGCCCGATCCGTATCCACCGTATCCATAACCGCAGCCATAGCCGCCGAAACCACCAGGGTATCCACCATATCCAAAGCCCATTGAGGAAAACTCCTTTCTGACATGAATTGAGGATGGTTCCTCTACACTGATAGCATATGTCCAGGTCTGAATCCTGCGTGTGCGGTTGTCTACTTCACCAGAGATTCACATGAGCTCAAAGTTGATACATATACTTGTACAAAAGTTCAAGCTGAAGTGGGGGATAGGCATGGGCGTGGTGCCGACGGCGGAATCAGTGGAACGATTTTGCAAGGCTGCAGCGAAAAGGAAAGTGGATATAAACGAAATGCAGCGAAAGATGTTATGCAGGACGGAGGATCATCCGTTTCCTGAGTTTACAGAAAAAGAAATCCAACAGCTTCTTCACTTCTATGGATTATTTAAGCCCGAAAACTACCAAAGAGCAGAAAGGTTGGTGAAAGAGTGGGAGGAGCACGAGTTATATTCGCGTCTGGAGAAGGAATTCATGCGTCTGAAAAAAATGTGGCACGGTCCTGATGTACCTGTTTATTTATATCCTTTTCAAGAAACGGGAGGTCTCTTCGGAAAACATGGGAGAGGTGGAGCAGCTTTCAAAGAGGCGTTGTATATCTTTTATGGCGGGGTTTCGGAAAAGGACGACTGGAAAGCTGTACTTGCTCATGAGTACAACCATGTTTGCCGCCTTCACCAAGGGGCCTATTCAATGAATAAGGTCACACTTCTGGATTCCCTTATCATTGAGGGCTTAGGAGAATACGCAGTCCTCGAACTCTACGGGGAAGAATACACCGCACCATGGACACAAAGGTATTCCGACCGGCATTTGAAGCAGATCTGGAAAAAGAAATACCTTCCTTCCATCTATTTGAGAGGTCAGAAGAAACATATGAATTATTTGTATGGCAGTCGAAGGCAGGGACTTCCGAAGTGGGCTGGATACCAGCTGGGCTACCGGATGGTGGCGTCCTACCATAGATCCCACCCGGAAGAAACGATGCTTTCTTTGCTTCAAAAAAGTGCATCAGAAATCTATCAGGGTTCCCTTTTTACTGACAGGTAGATAAAAAACGACACGTGTCTGCTATCTGGAAGGAATCAAGGAAACAGGGACAGATGCATATACGGCCTTTCTTTTCTGCACATAGGATATGTATGAATCTTATGAATGGAGGAGGAGGGTTCTCGTTGTTTGATAAATTTGAAAAAAAGACAGGCGTCAAAATGGATGAAGTCTTTAAGCTGGCACAATCCCTGCAGGGGGCAAACTTTAAAGATGAAAAAACCATTCGCAACGTAATTAAGAAAGTATCTTCCCTTGCCAATCGTCCGGTATCCAGGGAGAAAGAAGATATGATCGTCAAGGCTATTCTTGATGGCAAAGTGCCGAAAGACATGGCTTCTATGGAGAAAATGATGAAGAAGAAAAAGTAAAAGGAAAACCTTTATCTGGCATGACCATACCGGATGAAGGTTTATTTTTTTCACCTCTTTCTTTGTTACAATGAACAAAAGGAGAGTGAATCGTATGAAGTCGATCATATGGATGATGGTCATCTTATTGGTGATTGTCGTAGGAAGCGTGGTCTGGTTCATGGTTGCAGCGGGGTCTTGAAACGGTGGTTTCTTTACAGGGTAATAGTGCAGGAGGAGAGGGAAGATGAAAGGGTACAAAATCATAGAAATGAAAACGGAATCTGATTTCCGTTCTGTTTTTCCAGTCATGCTGGAGCTGCGTCCCCATTTAAGTGAGCAGAGCTTTGTAGAACTTGTTCAGGAGGCCGTCTCTGTGGATCGTTATCACCTTTATGGATTATGGAACGATGGAGTGCTTGTGGCTGCTGCAGGATTCAAGCCGATGACGACGCTGTACTACGGCCGGTTCGTATGGGTATGTGATTTAGTCACAACTGCCGGAGAGCGCTCTTCGGGATGGGGGAGCATCCTCCTGCAGTTCATTGAAGGATGGGCCGAGCAGCACGGTTTTACAAGCATCGCTTTATCTTCAGGACTCACAAGACAAAGAGGCCATAAATTTTACGAGAAACATATGCAGTACGAAAAAGTGAGTACGGTATTCCGGAAGCAGCTTGATACATAAAGTAGGTTTTGAGATAAAACCAGGAAAAACTGTCTCTCGAGAGGCAGTTTTTTCATTCTAATCTTCGTTTGAATGTTGACGCTTGAAAGCGTAGAGCATATGATGGGTATACAATCAAACATGTATTTGAATGAGGTGGACAGAATGCCTGAAAAGGTAATGAAAAAGCAAGCCGGAGATACGTGCGATATCTTCTGTTATGACGAGGCGCTTGTTCAGCGCGTGCAGCCTCAGGTGGAGCGGGTGTCCGGCGTGGAGCAGATTTTTAAAGCTCTTTCCGATCCGACACGCATGAAAATCGCCTACGCTCTAACCCTGGAAGATGAGCTGTGCGTGTGTGATGTGGCAAATATTATTGGATCGACAACCGCTACGGCCTCTCATCACTTACGGCTCCTGCGTAATATGAATCTTGCTAAGCATAGGAAGAAGGGGAAGCTCGTCTTTTATTCCCTGGCTGATGAACATGTCCGGCAATTAGTATCGATCGCCTTACTGCACAACGAACATGAGTGATGGTACAGAATGGAGATGGGGTTTATGAGTACGAACGAAAAAGATATACAAAATAGCTGCTGTTCCGGCAGCCACGAGCAAAAGCCGGGAGCGATCCAGTCCCGGTCTTCCTGCTGCTCGAAAGAGATTTCCAGCAGGAGGGATGAGGAACATTCCTGCCCCTCCAATCAACGAAAAGAGGATCAGGAGAACGTATGCTGTGAAACCAGTGAAGAAGAGGAAGACGAGGATTCCGGTCCATCGGCACCTCCGACACAGCTTGCAGAATACCAGATTAAAGGCATGGATTGTCCTTCGTGTGCCGCAACGATTGAAAAAAGTCTCCGAAAAAAAGAGGGAGTGCAATCTGTTTCCGTCCATTATGGTACAGCTAAAATGGTTGTCGGCGGAGAAAGCCGGGCTGTTTATGAACAAATTCCTAATCAGTTGAGAAAGCTGGGATTTGAAGCCGAGCCTCTTCAAACCGGCAGGGAGATGGAAACATATAAAGTAGAAGGGATGGACTGTGGTTCGTGTGCCGTGACCATTGAAAAGCACCTCTCGAATCATCCCAGTGTTCAGGATGTACGCGTGAATTTTTCCACAGGTAAACTTCATGTCCTTCACACGACAAAACCTGAAGAGATCATGAGAGAAGTCCGAAAATCGGGTTTTGAAGCTTATCTTGAAAAAGGGGGTTCCTCTAAGGAAGGTCAAAAGATTCCTCGAAGACCTTTTCCTTCTGCTGCAATGTCAGGGTTTCTTCTTGCCCTGGGCTTCATCGGGTCCTTCACGTCGCTGTCTGTCGTATGGGTGACGGCTTTCTATGCGCTGGCCATTGCCGTGGGAGGGTGGAAACCGTTAAGAAGTGCTTTCTATGCTGTGAGAAGCGGCTCGCTTGATATGAACGTGCTGATGGCTTCCGCGGCTCTTGGAGCAGCCCTGATTGGGGAATGGTTCGAAGGAGCTATGGTCGTCTGGTTGTTTGCGTTAGGGAATGCCCTTCAAAATCGATCGTTGGAAAAAACGAGAGATTCCATTCGCAGCTTAATGAACATTGCTCCGGCTGAAGCGTTGGTGAAAGAAGGCCGTCAGTGGGTCAGCAAAGCTGTTGAAGCGGTATCGATCGGGGAGGTCATCGTTGTCAAGCCGGGGGACCGCGTTCCATTGGATGGAGAGATCATCCAAGGAGCTTCCAGCTTGAACCAGGCACCCATTACAGGTGAATCTCTTCCTGTTGATAAGCAGGAAGGAGATACAGTTTATGCCGGGACGATTAATGAGAGTGGCTCTTTGGAAGTCCGTGTAACGAAACGATCCGAAGATACAGCCATTGCAAAAATCATACATCTGGTGGAAGAAGCACAGGAAAAGAAAGCTCCTACCCAGGCGTTTGTAGACCGATTCGCAGCTGTTTACACACCTATTGTGTTTATGCTGGCTCTGTTAGTAATGGTTATCCCTCCGTTGGTTACAGGAGGAGCATGGAGCGAATGGCTTTATAAAGGGATTTCCCTGCTTGTTGTTGCCTGTCCGTGTGCCCTGGTGATCTCCACCCCGGTGGCGATCGTATCGGCCATTGGGAATGCAGCCCGGCATGGTGTACTGATCAAAGGTGGAACATTCCTTGAAAAAGCGGGTGCCATCCAAGCTATTGCCTTTGATAAAACCGGTACCCTGACAGAAGGTAAACCGAAAGTAGCAGATGTTATTGCTCTTAATGGAGAAAAAGAGAATCTCATCAGGATTGCGGGGACGATTGAAGAATATTCTACTCATCCGATAGCGGCAGCCGTATCATCTTATGCATCAGAACGGCAGATATCAACAGCCCGCGGGAGTGATTTCCGCACACGGCCTGGCAAAGGCGCCCAGGCCAAGATAGATGGGACTGTCTATTACGCAGGGAATCCGAAATTGTTCAAAGAACTGGGAGTTGATCTGGATGAAGTGGAAAATCAATTGGATCAGCTCGAGTCAGAAGGGAAAACCCTCGTTCTTATAGGTACGGATAAAGAAATACATGGGATCATTTCTGTCGCTGACTCTATCAGGGAAATCACGATCCGGTCGATCCAATCCTTGAAGCAATCGGGATTAAAAGAACTGGTTATGCTTACGGGAGATAACGAGGGGACCGCCAAGCGGATAGCAGCAGAAGCAGGTGTGGACCGTTATTTCGCTGATTTGATGCCGGAAGATAAAACAAAAGCGATCGAGAAACTGCAGGAGGAAGGGAAACAAGTGGCTATGGTGGGGGATGGGATCAACGATGCTCCTGCTCTTGCTTCCTCAGACCTTGGTATTGCGATGGGCGGTGCCGGGACGGATACAGCTATGGAAACAGCTGATGTCGTTCTAATGGCGGATAATCTGGAAATGCTGCCTCATACGATACGATTGAGCCGTAAAGCCTTGACCATTATCAAACAGAACGTTTGGTTTTCCCTGCTTACGAAACTGGCGGCGCTCATTTTGATTTTTCCAGGTTTCTTAACGTTGTGGATGGCTGTGTTAAGTGATACAGGTGCTGCTCTGATCGTCATCCTCAATAGTATGAGACTGCTTCGCAAAAACGCATAGACCGAAGAAAATCCCGGATGAGACATCCGGGATTTTTTATGGTCGAGGATATTTTCGTTAGTTGAACCGCAGAAATATTCCCAAGTTCGATGAAAAAAGACAATCTTAAACGGTTTTAAACCCTATTACTTTCACAATTTCATTAACTGAAAATTATGATATATTAAAAATGTGCTAGATAAATAGGAGGGATTCGATGAATTGGAAATCAGTAATGGCTACCTTTGTTCTGGGTACGAGTCTTGTGTCTGGCGGGACACTCGCTCATGCGGAGACAGGCAAAGATGTAAAAGAGGTACCGAACGCATCGGAGTTTATGCAGAAAGAATGGCAGGCGAAAAATGTCAAATCAGAAAAAGGGATCCAGGAATTCTTTAAGCAGAATGCGAAAGACTTTCAGCTGAATCCATCCAAAGATTTGAAATTAATGGATACAGAAACCGATGAACTTGGAATGAAGCATTACACATACCAACGGGTGATTGAGGGAATCCCTGTCGCTGATTCAGAAGTCGTGGTACATACCGATAAGAACGGGAATGTTTCAGCTGTGAATGGTGAATTTCATATGGATGCACCAGACAAGCTTGAAGAAAAACGAAGCGTAAGCAAGACGAAGTCGTTGATGCTCGCTTGGAAACACATTGACGTAGATCGCAGTGAAGCGGATAAAGTCCAGAAAAGTGATGTAGGTGAAGATTTTGAAACGTTAACGGAAAACACAGATCTTGTTGTGTTCCATGGTGAACAGGGGTATACGCTGGCTTACCAAGTGGAGCTTCAGTTTGCTCAGCCTTATCCTGCCAATTGGAAGGTGTATATTAATGCGGAGTCAGGAGAAGTGTTGAAAGCTGCCAATGCTGTCCATGAAGCTACAGGTACAGGAACAGGTGTATTGGGAGATACGAAATCACTTAACACCTACGCGTACAACAACACGTACTATTTATATGATACGACAAAGCCAATGAGCGGGGTTATTGAAACATTTGATAACTATGGTGGACAATTTAGTAATCTACCAGGAAGTTATGTTACCGATTCAGGTAATACGTTCACAAGCGAAAGACAGAAAGCGGCTGTAGATGCTCATTACTATGCTGGAGAAGTTTTTGATTATTTCTATGATACATTCGGTCGTGAAAGTTATGATGACCAGGGATCCAATATTCGTTCCACTGTCCATTACGGTTCGAATTACAATAACGCAGCCTGGACAGGGAACCAGATGATTTATGGAGATGGGGACGGCAGTACGTTCACATATCTATCCGGTGCTGACGATATCGTCGCTCATGAATTGACTCATGCTGTGACAGATACGACCGCTGACCTTGTGTATGAAAATCAGCCGGGAGCTTTAAATGAGTCCTTCTCTGATGTGTTTGGTTATTTTGTAGATTCAGAGGACTGGCTGATGGGTGAGGATGTGTATACGCCGGGTCGTTCAGGAGATGCGCTGCGTTCCATGTCCAATCCGAATGCCTATGACCAGCCCTCTCATATGAATGAATACCGCAACCTTCCGAATACGGAAGCAGGGGACTGGGGCGGTGTCCACATCAACAGCGGCATTCCGAACAAAGCTGCTTACAATACCATTAACAGCATTGGGAAATCGAAAGCAGAAAAGATTTATTACCGTGCCCTTACGGTTTACCTGACACCGAACAGTAATTTTTCCAGTGCCAAGCAGGCGCTTGAGCAGTCAGCTCAGGATCTATATGGATCTTCAACTGCCAGCGCTGTTACACAGGCTTGGAATAATGTAGGCGTCAATTAAGCAGAGGATCAAAAGAAGCAGAGCCACCGCTCTGCTTCTTTTTTTATGGAAAATACAGAATAGTATCGTATTTTTTTATGGAATGGGTAATTCCGCACATTTGAAAGGGAATGAAGCGTTGACAAATTTCCCGGGAGCACGTAGTATAATGTACGAGAGTGAGAATCATTATCACTGTTAAATGGTTTAAATGTTCGAAAGGGGTCCTTATTATGACACGTCTACATACGGATGGTCTCCATGTGGGCTACGAGGATAAACTCATTGTAGAGGATATGACACTGGAAATTCCGGAAGGGAAAATAACGACGATTATTGGGGCCAACGGCTGTGGGAAATCCACACTGCTGAAATCGATTGCACGCATCATCCCTAAACAGGAAGGCAGCATTTATCTGGACGGTGAAAGCATTCATCATCACCCGACAAAGGAACTGGCCAAAAAGATGGCGATTCTTCCTCAATCTCCGGAAGGTGCTCCAGGATTAACAGTCGGTGAGCTTGTATCATACGGACGCTTTCCTTATCAAAAAGGGTTTGGCCGTCTATCGAAAAAAGATCGGGAGGTCATTGACTGGGCTGTTGAAATGACAGGAATGACGGAATTTAAATACCGGCCGGTGGATGCCTTGTCGGGTGGACAGCGGCAGCGGGTATGGATTGCGATGGCCCTGGCTCAGGAAACAGATCTCATCCTGCTTGATGAACCGACGACCTATCTTGATATGGCACACCAGCTGGAAGTTCTCGAACTGCTGGAACGGCTGAATAAAGAAGAAGGACGGACGATTGTCATGGTGCTTCATGATGTCAACCAGGCTGCCAGATTTGCTGATCACCTGATTGCATTGAAGCACGGACGAATCATAAAGTCTGGATCCGGACAGGAAGTCATTCATAAAAGCGTGTTAAGAAGGGTCTTTCATATTGATGCTGAAATCGTTGCGGACCCTCGAACAGGAAAACCTATTTGTTTGACATACAACTTATTAAAGGGAGATAGAAATCATGAAGAAAATCTGGCTGATCAGTCTCTTGTCACTGCTGCTCATTCTTAGCGCCTGTGGTGGTGGAGAAACAGAAAACGAAAATACAGGGAATGAAAGCGGAGACGATACACAAACCGAAGAGACGAGTTCTGATTCTGAAACAAGAATGTATGAGTCCGAAAACGGTGAAGTTGAAGTTCCGGCTGAGCCGGAGCGAGTGGTTGTCCTCTCGTCCTTCGCGGGTAATGTTCTTGCGCTGGATACGAACATTGTAGGGGTGGACGCATGGTCTAAAGGCAACCCGTTGTTCGAGGAAGATCTTGCGGATGCAGAAGAGCTTTCTGATGAAAGCCTTGAAAAAATCATTGAGCTTGACCCGGATTTGATTATCGGGCTGGCGAACACGAAAAACAAGGACAAGCTGAATGAAATTGCTCCGACCGTCACTTACACGTATGGTGAGCTCGATTATTTGGAGCAGCATGTGGAAATCGGGAAACTTCTGAATAAAGAAGAGGAAGCCCAGCAGTGGGTGGATGAATTTAAGGAAAAAGCCGGGGAAGCGGGTACAGAAATCAAAAATGAAATCGGTGAAGATGCGACGGTCACTGTATTCGAAGAGTTTGATAAGCAGCTTTATGTCTTTGGAGATAACTGGGCACGCGGAACAGAAATTCTCTATCAAGAGATGGAACTGAAGATGCCTGATAAAGTGAAGGAAATGGCGCTTGAGGATGGTTTCTATGCGATTTCTCCGGAAGTGCTCTCAGACTTTGCCGGGGATTACATGATTTTCAGTAAGTCGGATGGTGCAGACAGCTCCTTCCAGGAAACGGAAACGTACAAGAATATTCCTGCTGTAGAAAACGATCAAGTGTTTGAAGCAGATGCCGAAGCTTTCTACTTTAATGATCCTCTTTCACTGGAACACCAGCTCAGCTTCTTTCAAGAGAAGTTTTTGAACGAATAACCTTTTGTAGAAAAGATGAGACTTTATGCAGACTTTTTCAGTAAGGCAACTATATAAATTCATAATTGGAATCGCCGTCCTCATCCTTTCTTTCTTTGTCGCCATGACATTCGGGGCGGCGGACACCACCTTTAAGCAGGCGTGGATTTCCATGACGACCAGTTCGCTGGACTCAACTACGACGATGTTAAGGGAAATCCGTCTGCCGCGGGAGATTGCTGCAGCCCTTGTCGGTGCGGCGCTGGCGGTGTCAGGGGCGATTATGCAGGGGTTGACCCGGAACCCTCTTGCTGATCCGGGTCTGCTTGGTTTAACCGCAGGGGCAAATGCTGCACTTGCGGTTACACTTGCTTTATTCCCTTCTGCGAATTACATGGGAATTATGCTGGCCTGTTTCATTGGAGCGGCCGTCGGAGTGGTTCTTGTGTTTGGAATCGGTTCAGCTAAACGCGGCGGTTTTTCTCCGTTCAGGATTGTACTTGCCGGAGCAGCCATTTCAGCGTTTTTGTTCGCTGTGGCCGAAGGTGTAGCCCTTTATTTCAAAGTGTCCAAAGATGTTTCCATGTGGACGGCCGGTGGGTTGATCGGAACGTCCTGGAGTCAGATACAGCTGATTGCTCCCATTGTATTCATCGGGACGATCGTTGCTGTCCTGCTGGCCCGTCAGCTGACGATTATCAGCTTGAATGAGGAAGTGGCCGTTGGACTCGGGCAGAATATCCTGACTGTTAAAATTATCTTATTCATCGTCATTACCCTGCTGGCCGGAGCAGCGGTGGCGCTGGTCGGAAACCTTGCCTTTGTCGGTTTGATGGTGCCCCATATGGTCAGACCGATCGTGGGAAATGATTACAGGATGGTGCTTCCGATGTCTGCTTTGTTCGGTGGAGCTTTCCTTCTCCTCGCGGATACATTGGCCCGGACGATTAACGCCCCTTATGAAACGCCGGTTGCAGCGATTGTTGCTGTACTCGGTCTGCCGTTCTTCCTCTTTGTTATACAAAAAAGGGGGAATGCATTCTCATGATTCATCCTTCTGTCTTGAAAAAACAACGTCTATATCTGATCCTGCTTTCACTCTTAATTTTAGCAACCGCTGTAGCAGGGCTTGGTCTCGGATATTCCTCCGTTTCCTATGACCGGATTCTTCCAACGATCCTCGGGAACGGCGGTTTTAAAGAGGAATTTGTTTTATTTTCGATTCGTCTTCCACGGATGATCATAACCGTACTGGCGGGGATGGCTCTTGCTTTATCCGGCGCTATTCTTCAAGGGATCAGCCGGAATGATCTCGCTGATCCGGGAATTATCGGAATCAATGCAGGGGCAGGGGCTGCTGTTGCGCTCTTCTTTTTGTTTGCTCCCATTGATGCAGGCTCTTTCGTTTATATTCTTCCACTGATCGCATTCGGGGGAGCAATGATCACGGCCCTGGGTATTTATTTGTTTTCCTATAATAAAAGGACCGGTTTTGAGCCTGTCCGTTTAGTGCTGGTCGGTGTCGGGTTTTCCATGGCTCTTTCCGGTTTAATGATTATTCTCATATCATCAGCACCAAGGGAGAAAGTGGACTTCATCTCTAAATGGCTGGCAGGCAGTATCTGGGGCACAGACTGGCCTTTCATCCTTGCGCTGCTGCCATGGATCATCGTTTTAATTCCATTTGCGCTTTGGAAAAGCAACGTTATGAATCTATTAAACACAAGTGAACCGGTTTCCATCGGCGTTGGTCTTCCGCTTAAGAAAGAGCGTTTTATTATGTTGATGACCGCGGTAGCTCTTGCTGCTTCTGCTGTATCCGTTACCGGAGGGATTGCATTTGTCGGTTTGATGGCTCCTCACCTGGCCAAGGTACTTATCGGTCCGAGAAGCCAGCTGTACCTGCCTTTGAGTATCCTGATAGGAGGGTGGCTTCTGTTGTTTGCTGACACGGTCGGGAGAAACATCGCAGAACCCGATGGGATTGCAGCCGGAATTATGACTGCGCTTATCGGCGCCCCTTATTTTATTTATCTATTATTGAAGAAGTCCTGATCACCGGTTTCCTATTGCGGGACATCCGTTGACTATTAAAAAAATATGGATGTCTACTGGCAATCAGGAAGAGAGCTTATCATAGGCTTTTCTTGAAGAAAGGGAGAGTTTCTGAAGTCCAGAAACTCTCCCTTTTAATATTTCAAAGTCACAGGACAGCCAATTATTACGTCTCTTGAATCACTGAATATCAGGCTGTAAGACACGTAAATGAATATATATACAGGGGGTGGGTCCCGGCCGCTTCCCGCTGTACAAAAAACGCCTCCCGATCAGCCGGGAGGCGTTTTTAGCATTTATTGAGTCAATCCTTCTTTAATCGTTTTGATATTCCATTCCATCATGGAGATGTAACTGTCTCCATCTTCTCCAGGTTCAGCAAGGGAATCGGTAAAGACTTTACCCCTGATCGGAACATCGGTTTCTGATGATACAGCTTCCATACTCCGGGCATCAATACTGGTTTCGAGGAACAATCCTGTGATTTCTCTTTCATTGATCAAATCTACAATTCTAGTGATTTGATCAGGAGTCCCCTGGTTTTCCTGGTTGATTTCCCAAATGTATTCGGCTTGGAAGTTGTAAGCCTCACTGAAATATTTGAATGCTCCTTCACTTGTAACGAGCACACGTTCTTCCTCGGGGATTTCCTCGAACTGGGCCACTGCTTCATCATGCAGATCCTGCAGTTCTGCGATATATTCTTCTGCATTTTTTTCATAGACTTCCTTGTTCTCAGGATCCACCTTAATCAGGCCGTCCCGTGCGTTTTCAGCATACTGGATCCCGTTTTGAATATTCAGCCAGGCGTGAGGATCTTCTTCACCCTCCTTGCCTTCTGTCGTTAAGTACATGGCTTCAACATTTTCACTCATTAAAAAGACAGGAGCATCGTCGCCGGCTTTTCCGGTGGTTTCCATCAGTTTATTGAACCATGAATTTCCCGCTTCCAAATTCAAACCATTGTAGAATACGGCATCAGCATCCGTTGTTTTCTTTACATCTTCCGGTAGTGGATCGTATTCATGGGGGTTGGAGCCGATGGGAGCGAGACTGTGAATCTCCACTTTGTCACCACCGACATTTTTAACGATGTCATAAATAATGGAGTACGTCGTTACGACCTGTACTTTTTCATCTTCCTCTTTCGTACCGCTTGCTTCATTGTCTCCACAGGCTGCCAGAAAGAGCAGAGTGGAAAACACGAGTACACTAAGGATCCAATTCTTTTTCAACATAATATCATTCCTCCTGACTATTCGTTAATCGTTGTTTTATACCATGGTGCTTTAGATAACAAGTGGTAAAAGGGAAGAGGTACTTGTCTTCCCTGCATTAATGATGACTCCCATTAACTTTATTCATTCATTAAACGAGGGATGCCCGCTTTTTCCTTACTTTCAGCATTTTCCATAGAAGTCCGTGCTTTGGTGAGAAAAGGAAGACGAGAATAAAAAGAGCGGTGGCTGCTAAAACAATGGCAGCTCCTGAAGCCAGGTTGTAGGTGAAACTGAAGTACAACCCTGTAATGCTTGATATGACGCCGATACCGGCAGCGAGAAAAATCATGATGGAAAGCCGGTCTGTTAATAGGTAAGCGGCTGCTGCCGGCGTAATCAACATGGCTACGACGAGGACAATGCCGACGGTCTGCAGAGAAGCCACGGTTACCATCGTCAACAGAGTCATAAGAAAATAATGAATCATACGTACAGGCAGCCCATAGGCGGCCCCCATCGTTTCGTCGAAGGATGTAACGAGCAGTTCTTTATAGAATAAATACACAGCTGCCAAAACAAATAGACCGATGCCCATGGTGATCCACATATCTGACGAACGGACGGCGAGGACATTCCCGAACAGGATGTGATACAGATCTGTACTGCTCTTCAGCAGTGTAATAATGATAATCCCGGCAGCGAATGCAGCGGTGAACATAATTCCAATGGATGTATCATGTTTGATCCGGCTGTTTTGACTGACGAATCCAATGGCAATGGCCGTCAATACACCGCTGAAAACGGCACCGAAAAAGAAGTTGATTCCCAGCATATAAGAAATGGCAACACCAGGTAGGACGGCGTGTGAGATGGCGTCTCCCATGAGTGCCATCCCTCTTAAGATAATGAAGCAGCCAAT
Source organism: Halobacillus sp. ABH2_015 (assembly GCF_056158945.1). Lineage (NCBI taxonomy): Bacteria > Bacillati > Bacillota > Bacilli > Caryophanales > Bacillaceae > Halobacillus > Halobacillus sp. ABH2_015. The sequence continues at coordinate 1,966,123 of NZ_JBSWUG010000002.1, read as the reverse complement.
GACTCCGCAGATGATACCGACCATAATCGATGTAAGCAGCGCTTTTTGTAGAAATTCATATTGAAAGACGGCTTCAATAAATTCCATAATTACACTCCAATCTCTTTCATAAAGGCGAATTGCCCTTGGTAAGCTTTGGCGATGGTTTCTGTACGGAAAACTTCACTGACAGGACCGAAACCTACCAATTCTTTATTTAGTAAAATGAGCTGATCGAAATATTCTTCTGCTTTACTTAAATCGTGGTGGACGACCACGACGGTTTTTCCCTGCCAGCATAATTGCTTCAAAATCTTGACGATCGTTTCCTCACTGGATACGTCGACTCCTACAAAAGGCTCGTCAAGAAAGAACATATCCGCTTTTTGGGCCAGGGCGCGGGCAAGAAATACACGCTGCTGCTGTCCCCCGGAAAGTTCACCGATCTGTCTCTTGCTGAAATCTTTCATACCGACTCTGTCCAAACACTCCAGTGCCCAGGTTTTTTCTTTTTTTCCCGGTCTCCGGAACAGTTTCAGGTTGGGATAGGTGCCGAGCAGGACAGCATCGAGGACAGTAATTGGAAAATCCCAGTCGATATCATTTCTTTGAGGGACATAGGCGATTTTCCGTCGTGCTTCCTGAATGGGATTCCCGAATAACTGTATGGTTCCTTTATCTTTAGGAATCAGATTCAGTACAGCTTTTAGAAACGTAGATTTACCTGCGCCGTTTGGCCCGATAATGCCGATAAGGTTCCCTGGCTGCACAGAGAGGCTGATACCTTTGACAGCTTCATTTCCATAATAGGAAACGTGAAGATCTTTGATGGATATAGCTGGGTGGTGCATGATGATCCTCCTTTAATCATTTTCTATATGCATGGTTCGTGCATGTCTTCATAAAATTTATATTAGGGCATTTAAATTTGCCGAGTGCAACTTTTAGTTTAAAAAAGATACCCCTTTACTATATGGGGGTCCCAAAAAAAGATGACAATATTGCTTTTGGCATAAAAAGTTTCCTTTGTGCAAAATATATAGCTAACTCCATGAAATGTCAACAGTGAAGACAGAATATTATACGAAAGTTTATAAAAAAGGTACATTCCGGGGGAGTGTACCTTTTGGCCTTCTTCTTATTGGGCGCTGTTCACTTTTTTCTCGGCAATATAATCTTCCGGGCGTTCTTTCTGTGCGATCAAGTCCTCCATCGTAACTTCATTCTCGTTCGTTGAAAGGGAAGGCAGTGAATTCATAGATTGAACGCCGGGGTTTTGAATGAGCTGTGAAAGCTGACCCTGGTTTTGTTCGTAGAGCCGGTAGCCCACTGCTCCAACGACTGTTCCTGATACAAATCCCATCATGAAATCCTTATTTAATACCATAGTGATACCTCCTGTTTTTTTAGAATGCCAGTATTCTTTTTTTATTTGAATCATTTAAAAGCTCAAGGACGTTGACAGCCCACGTTACCATCGCTACTTGAAGAATGTTTCCTGCCCCGATGGACAGCATGCTTACATTTCCTGTGAGAACATCCGGGTGGCGAAGTTTGTTTTCTCCATGGGACAAAACCGTATAAGCAGTGGAAATGACGACGGCATAGTCGAGCATTCCAGGAACATTCCCCGGTTTGTTGTTCAAGTAGGCCAGCAGAATAAGGAATCCTGTTACAAGACTACGTAGAAAATCCTTGCGCTGGGCAGGGGCAATATTGATCATGATATTGTCCAGCGGATCAAACTGCGTCTGCTTGAAAAATAGACTGATAAAACGGAGGATGATTTTTCTGTTAATCACGTCCTTGGAGTAGTGAACCGTCATCGATTGAATAGCCGGCTCAATGAACGTCTATCCTGTAAGATCCCAGCACTTTTTCCAAGCGCTTTAAAAATAAGACTTGCTTTACTTTAGTGAGCATAGCGGACTCCTTTGCGATAGATTGTTTAACAGGTTTATGATTAAGCGCATGTAAATTTCCATTATATGACAAGGTAAATTCCTCATGTTCTTACTTCGCATAATAGGGTTGAAGTCCACACTTCAGACAATATCTTTCAACGTTAAACATGAAACAAAAACTACCCGGACTTTTATCCTGCCTGGTGCAGCGTGAAAGATTCGTAATGATAGAGGAAATAAGGTCAATGGGAGGGGATGTTTTTTTCATTTGGAAAGATTCCTTGACTATGGTGTGTACCCCACGGTTTATAATAAGTGCAGGAGGGTGTGTCATGTATAAAAGAAGTGAATTCTCAAACATTACCGGCCTCAGCAAGGATACACTCCGGTATTATGCAGAGGTGGGCCTGTTGGAACCGGCTTTTATTCATCCCGAAAACAAGTACAGGTACTATGATGACGGCAGCTATTTTCTCGCTCTTCTGCTTGGTAAACTGCGGAGGTTCGGTTTTTCCATACAGGAAATGAAAACGGTCATGGACGATGACTCCTTTACCAGTCTGGAAAAATTGTTAGCCGAAAAGAAAAGCAAAATGGAACAAGAGGCAGAAGATATTCAAGAAAGAATTAAGGAACTGGATGATTTTATCCAATCTGGTAAGGAGGAGAACGAATGATAGAATGGGAAAAAGAAAAAATGATCGGCGCTTCACTTGAGGATGTGTGGGATCTTTTCAAAGATAAAAACATTAAGCGGATCATGCCTAAGGTGGAAGAGCATAAGCTGATCGAAAAAACAGAAACGGAAGCTGGTGCGAAACATCTTCAGACTTACAGAGAAGGGAAGCGTCTCGAAACCTATACTGTAAATACGCTTGTGTATGAAGACAAACCGGCATTTAAACATAAGAAAATCGCTTTTGTGATCGGCAGAGCGTTTGAAGTAACGGCGTCCTTCCGATTGGAAAAAGTAGATAATTCAACAACAAGGTTGATATACTCCGGGTCCAATCGTGGGACCAACTTTGTCGGCCGTGCCATGATGAAGCTGGCGAATAAAAAAGGGAATGATACAGTCGTCCAGGAGTTTGTCGACCGTGTAGAAGAGCAGGCGGCACTGTCCAGCGAAACAAGGTAACGGAATAGATGGATGCTTATTATTGGAAGACCTGATTATTTATATGGGCTGGTTTGGAAAGGGGAAAAAGAGGCACATACGTAGTAGAGAAAACAGATTGAACCTCTGACATAACTGATAAATCTTGTTTTACGGGAAAGGAGTGAGTTTATGGAAATCATTACGCTTCCGGAATGGAAGACCGCCTGCCGGAGATGGGAAGGGAGTTACACAGAGCTTTCGGATCTGAAAGGGTTTATAGAGGGTGTAATGGCGGAAATGATCGCAAGAGCTGACCTTGAGCATCTATCTGAACAATGGGGGTTTTCTTATCATACGAGGGATGATGGATTTGTCCACTATTCAGGTTGACGAGTCGGTGGAAATTCCCTCGACGATGAATCTTCAAACGATTCCAGAACAAACCTATCTGCACGTGCAGCATTTGAAAGGAAAAAGTGTTGCAGATACCTATACAGCTGTCTATCAATGGTTTAAGAATATGGGGAGACAACCTCATCGTGAACCTGGTGTGGAGTATGATGATCTGCCAATCAAGTTCGAGAAGTACCCGGTGCCAAGGGAAATGGATCATCATGATTTTGATATATACATCCCACTTCTGCAGCGAGATTATTGATACGGATGGAAAAGAAGAAGACCGTCCCGGCTTTAGAAACATCATGTAGAGGTGGCTTTATGTCATCTTGATTGCAAAGGCCCGCATATGGGAAGAAGCCTGTCGGTAGCACGGCCTCCGTTAACTTTTTCCGGTAGAGATTCCTGACCAAGCAGATCTTCGAATGATCGTGCTTCTGCAGGCATACTTAACGGGCTTTTCATAAGATCGGGAATCCATTGTACAAAAAAAGCTGCCGGAAACGTTACCGACAGCCTGACCGGCCGTAGAAGCGGCCGGTTTTCTTTTTAATAAACTTTGTCTCCATTGAAGATGGAGTTTTTTACAATGACATAGTCCACGTGTCGAATGCCATCAAGGTCGGTACCGCCTGCATAACTGATGGCGGACTGAAGATCCTGTTCCATCTCTGTAAGGGTATCTTTCAAATGTCCTTTGTATTCTACGAACATCTTCTTGCCCTCGACGTTTTTCTTTTCCCCTTTTTGATATTCAGAAGCAGAGCCAAAATATTCTTTGTAGAGTTTCCCATCTTTTTCAACGGTTTCTCCCGGGGATTCTTCGTGACCGGCAAAGAGGGAGCCGATCATTACCATGGAGGCGCCAAAACGGATGGATTTTGCGATATCTCCATGGGTGCGGATTCCGCCGTCGGCAATAACAGGTTTACTGGCTGCCTTTGCACACCAGCGTAAAGCTGCCAGCTGCCACCCACCCGTACCGAAACCGGTTTTGACTTTGGTAATACATACTTTTCCTGGTCCGATTCCTACTTTAGTGGCATCGGCTCCGGCATTTTCAAGTTCCCTGACGGCTTCTGGAGTACCGACATTTCCAGCAATGACGAACGTGGAAGGAAGGTGGGCTTTGATGTGCTGAATCATGTGAATGACAGCGCTGGAATGTCCGTGGGCGATGTCGATCGTAATATAATCCGGAGTCAGATGGCGCGCAGCCAATGATTCGATAAATTCATATTCGTCTTCCTTCACACCAACACTAATGGAAGAAATTAAACCTCTTTCCTTCATGGTTTCAATAAAACGGGTGCGTGTTTCAGGCTGGAAGCGGTGCATGATATAGAAATATCCATGTTCAGCAAGCTTTGTTGCTGTTTCATCATCAATAATGGTCTGCATGTTGGCGGGAACCACAGGCAGCTTGAACGTATGATCTCCAAATTGAACAGAGGTGTTGCATTCAGAACGACTATTTACGACACATTTTGCGGGAATTAATTGAACATCTTCATAATCAAATACATTTTCCATCAAAATCACTCCTGAAACACGAATATTTTAGTAATAATTAAAATTATTGTTCGTACAATAGTAATTTACATCATTGTGAGCTTTCTGTCAAAGAAAGATTGATATCTTTTCTTTATAAGGAAGTCTTTGTAAAAGCAGGTGTAAATGATCGTAAAGAAAAGCAAAACCCTTGCAAAAGTGGATCATTTTATAGAACATAGGGAAGGATTGTACTTTGACAGAGAAGATGGAGGTTCAAAATGGAGACGACGCAGAATAGAAAAATTATATTGGCCACGTTTATGATCGGGGCGTTTTTTGCCATTCTCAACGAGACGCTTTTGAACATAGCTTTAACAGAACTTATGGATGTTTTCGGCTTAAGTGCTCCGACGGTCCAGTGGATGGCCACGGGCTTCATGTTGGTGATGGGGGTCTTGATGCCGATATCCGCCCTCTTAATTCAATGGTTTACGACGAGACAGATGTTTATCGGAGTTATGACGATCTTCTTAATAGGAACGACAATTGCAGCGTCCGCATTGAACTTTCCGATGCTTTTAACCGGGCGTATGATTCAGGCGGTGGGAACGGGATTGTTAATTCCTGTCATTATGAATGCCCTTCTTTTGCTGTATGAGCCTGCGGTCAGAGGAAGGATTATGGGAACATTCGGACTCGTCATCATGTTCGCTCCAGCGATCGGCCCGACATTATCCGGGGTCATTGTTGATTTCCTGGGGTGGCGCTGGTTGTTTATTACCGTCATTCCATTTGCTTTGTTTTCCATCATTTTCGCATGGAAATTCCTTGAGAATGTCGGTGAGATCACACGACCGAAGGCGGATGCAATTTCGATTGTCCTTTCTTCTATAGGAATCGGCGGAATCGTCTATGGCTTCAGCAGTGCAGGGGAAACGGAAGCAGGATTCGCCTCACCCTCGATCATTGTGATCCTGGCTGCTGCAGTTATCAGCATGGTCTGGTTTGTTTTCCGCCAGCTCCGTTTGGATGAGCCGCTTCTTGATGTACGGGTTTTTCAATACCCGAGCTATGCCAGAGGCATCTCTATTTTTGTTATTGTCATTATGGCGATGTTCGCTTCCGAAATCGTCATGCCGATGTATCTCCAGGGTCCCCTTGGATATTCCGCCAAAATCGCCGGACTGCTTTTACTTCCCGGCGCCCTGCTTAATGGGTTGATGTCACCGGTCATGGGGACGTTATTTGACAAAGTCGGCCCACGGAAGCTGATTATTCCCGGGACGATTATCCTGACAGGGGTGATGTTCTTCTTCAGCCAAATCACACCCTCCATCCCGACGTGGAGTTTTGTTCTTGCTTATATCCTGCTGATGTTGTCGATTTCAGCCATTATGATGCCATCCCAGACCAATGCGCTGAATGAGCTGCCGAAGCACTTGTATCCTCATGGAACAGCGATAGCCAATACGCTGCAGCCGATCGGAGGGGCGCTTGGAGTATCCATTTTTGTCAGCATTATGAGCCAGGGGCAGAGAAATTATCTCGATGGAGAACAGGCACAGGAGGGAAGTGCCCTAATGACCGAAGCCATGACAGCCGGCGTTCATCAAGCTTACTGGTTTGCGCTTGCCCTGGGAGTTATCACTGTGGTCATTGCCTTGACGATTAAGCGGGCGGTTTCTCCCGATTACGACAAAGAAACTGAACAGAAACAAGCATAAAAAAAGCCCATCCGGATTCCGGATGGGCTTTTTTTATAGGTTCATCATACGCTTGATGAACGACTCCAGAGGTTTCCTGGACTTTATATTTTCGTTGCATTTCCTGCTGTCATAGCAGATATAATTCCCACGGGTTACGCTTTCTTCAGCATCTTTTCCTTTGCTGGTGACCGTAAACAGGCCGACACGCTCCTGTTCATGGCAGAGCGTGCATATGTTCTTCTGCCTGGATGGCAGGTAGTGTCCGTAAAGACCGGTATACCGGTCGTCGACTTTCGTGATGATATATTTACGATTGGCTGCAGGGTCATTCCACCCCATATAGGACATTTCAGCCCAGTCCATTTCATCGAATTCCGGAACCTGAAGTTTTTTTACTTTAGGAAACAGGAGGCTGATTTCTGCGTCGGTCAGCTTCGGGAAAGGAATCACATAATGCTTCAGTCTGGAAAAATAAAAAATGGCATCTGTTTCTTCCTGCACCTCTTCAATCTGACGGATCAATTCGTGCTGTCCTTCCGTTAACGCTTCAAAAACATCGAGGGCTTTTTCGGAAGAAAGAGAGGTAAGTGCCTGAGTGACCGATGAATCATTGGTCGTCCGGTGGCCGTTCAGCAGATTCTGGGTTTCATTCTTTATATAATGGTATTGATCGGAGCGGATAAATGCATCCATGTTTATACCTCCGTTTCTAGTAGGTGTGGTCTTATTATTTCAGAGCCGTTTCATTTCATCAACTTAAAGGCTTATTATTCACACAGGAACCCTCCAAATATAAAATTCGGTGGCTTTTTCATAATCCCTGATGAAATATGGAACGCTAGGGTTAAGGAAAAAAGTAAGGAGGGTGCCTGATGAATACGGTTATGTATCTTGGAAGCGGAATCGTTTTATTTTTTGTATTATATATACTGGCCCGGACACTTGGAAAGAAATTGACATCCCAGATGACGCTTTTCGATTTTATTGCAGGTATAACCCTGGGAAGTATGACAGCGACGACGTTTCTGTCCCCAAGTGTGTCCCTTCCGCGTGGCATCCTTGCCCTCGCTTTATTTTCCGGACTGGTTTTTCTTATCGACCATTTGACGTTGAAAAGTCTTTGGATCCGCCGGATTTTCAATAGTGAAGCAGCCATACTCATGAAAGATGGACAGATTCAGATGGAAGAAATGAAAAAAGTACGTTTTACAGTGGATGAACTTATTGCCGAGTTAAGAAAAAAAGGTGTCTTCAGTTTCAGCCACGTGGAAGCAGCTGTACTCGAAACCGACGGGACTGTCAGTGTATTAAGGAAAGCGGAGGCTTCTCCGGTCACTCCTGCCCATATGAACCTTTTAACTCAAACCACCTCTTCTCCCTACCTGGTGATCATAGATGGAGAAGTTGTCAAGAAACAACTCCAGCAGAGCGGTTTCAGCGAACAATGGCTTCAGGAGCAGGTGAAAACGGAGGGGTTTGTTTCTTTTAAGGAAATTTCTGCATGCCAAATCCATCAGGATGGATCTCTGTACCTTTCGGGAAAGTAACCGGCGTTCCTAACGACTATAGACTCAATCCTTCGACAACATCTGGAATAAAAATGCAGAAAATGAGGATTTTATGTTTAAAAGTGAGAGGGGTGGGTTATTAACCTGTAGGTGGAAAATAGTGGGTTGGGTCAGCTTTTGGATCATACATACATAGGAAACTCACCGTAGAAGCCAATATGAAACGGGAGTGTTTGGATGAAGAAAAAGTTTTTGAGTACGATGATGGCTGGTGCTGTTCTGTTTGCGTTACCTCTTCAAGCCGCTGCGGCTGATAGGAGTGCGGAAGACATCTTGAAAAAATCGAACGAAGCGATGATGGGTCTGGACAGCTATACGATCCATACGTCTTCTGAACAGACAGTACCGGGGATGGAAGGCGGAGAAAACTCCGAAGTGACATCTGAATCAAAGGCGGATGTCATGCTTGATCCTCTTACAATGCATATGATGACGACCATTGCCGGTCAGGAAACGGAATCATATTTGACGGAGGATGGGTATTACGTTCAGGTGCCTGAGGAAGGCTGGGTGAAAATGTCCGGAGATCTTGGAAATCTTCAAAAATCCATGATGGCAGAAGGGCAGATGTCCCAAGCGATGCCGCTTGCCTCAGACATGACCGTCAGTGAGGAAGATGACGCTTATGTACTGACCTATGAAGGTGACGGCGAAAAACTATTGAAAATGTCCACGCAAATGCTTCAATCTTCCGGCAGTCAGCAGGATTCGGAGCAGTCTGCTGAAATGCAGAAGATGATGGAGCAGTTGATGGAGAAAGTTGAAATTGAAGATTTCTCTTATCAAGTAACCATTGATAAAGAAAACCATTATATGACAGGTATGATGATGGACATGAAAATGATGTTTGAGGACAGCGGTGAATCTGTAACTATCAGTCAGACTTCTGATGTCACTCTTTCCAACTTCAATGGGGTAGGCTCTATTGAAATTCCTCAGGAAGTCCTGGATGCCCAGACACTCGAAGAGGCTGCCGGCGGTGAGCTTCCAGACACGTCTTCCAATGAACCGGTATACGCATTAGCAGGTGCACTTGCTGCCGCTGCTGCCGGAGTCGTCCTTTTGTACAGAAGAAAAGAGACAGCATAAGAAGGAGATAGAGAAGCCGCACAGCGGCTTCTCCCTTTCTTTATTAATGAAAAAGGAGGTTTTTTCGTGAATAAATTTCTTATTGGGATCATAACCATCGGGCTTTCCATCTCTCTGTTTTATGGACTTCAATGGTGGAATGCTGCCGGTGCAGTAGAGAAGGTCTCCCAAGAAGAAATCAGTACATGGGAGGAAGCTTCCACGGAAATAAATGAAATGGCGGTCTTGGATGGCCCTGATCGTAAAACGGCAGGGAAAGAGAAGGTGTACAGTGAGCAAGTATCTACATATGAAAAAGGAGAAGAGATGGGAAGGCTGATCATCCCGATGCTTAACAAAGGATACACCACTTACTGGGGCGCGGATGAGGATTCACTGAAACGGGGCGTCGGCATGTATGTGAGTGAGTGGACCACCACTCCTGATGAAAAAGGGCATACCGTGTTAAGCGGGCACCGGGAGACGGTTTTTACGAACCTGGGCGATATCAAACAAGGAGATTCCCTTTTTTATGAGTATGAACAAAAGCGTTATGAATACAAAGTAGAGAAGACCTGGGTTACTGATGCAGACGACCGCTCTGTCATTGTGGATAAGAAGGAGCCGACATTGACACTGACTACCTGTTACCCGTTTAATTTTGTTGGAGACGCGCCTGAAAGGTATATCATTCAAGCTTCTTTGGTCCACGTTAGTGAAATGGACGGATTATGACAAGAGGATGGACAGCTTTGACAGGCAGGTTGGATTAAATAAAGTCCGGCGGAAAAAAAGAAAATGGGAGCAATTTAGTCAAATTTCGTTTACAATAGAAATGAACTACATATTGGAAAAGCAGGCGCAATTGAACGACTCAATTGCTTAATAGGGAAGCTGGTGAAATTCCAGCACGGTCCCGCCACTGTAACAGAGAGAGACCCGCAGATGATCCACTGTACGCAAAAACGTATGGGAAGGAGCGGGGCTTGTTGACCTGAAGTCAGGAGACCTGCCTGCTTTAAACACCAAAAAAACCTACGCGGATAGGAGGGTGTGTCGAAAGATTAGAAGGGACCCGTCTGCGGTGTTTTCTAATGGTGCACATCTTTTCCGGGGATGTGTTTTTTTGTGTTCCAAGGAATAAGGGGAGGAATAAAGATGGAACATTTATGGAGAAAACTGCTGGCTGTGATATTTGTCATCGGTCTACTGGCGGGATGTGCTTCAGGTGGGAATGAGGATGCAGAGTCTTCCGAGGACCAGTCCGACCAAACGACAGAAGAAAATGAAACGTCCGGGGAAGAGGGTTCTTATCCATTGACCTTAACGGATGCTATGGATAATGAAGTAACCATCGAAGAAGAACCGGATAATATTATCAGTACAATTCCAAGCAATGGGGAAATCCTGTTTGCACTTGGCTTGAACGAGGAAGTGGTCGGGGTTAGTGATTTCGCCAATTACCCGGAAGAAGCTGCCGAAAAAGAGAAAATCGGAGGACAGGATTTGAATGTAGAGAAAATCCTTTCACTTGAGCCGGATGTAGTCCTTGCTCATGCTTCCGGAGCGCATACTTCCCAAGAAGCCCTTCAGCAGATTCGTGATGCAGGGATTTCCGTTTATGTCGTTAAGGATGCTTCTTCGTTCGATACGGTCTATGAAACGATTGCCACGATTGGAGATATTACCGGAACAAGCGAAAAAGCTTCAGAGATCGTCTCTGGTATGCAGGAAGACTTGAAAGCGGTTGAAGAAAAGGCGGCTGCGATTGCTGAGGAAGACAAAAAAGATGTATTTGTGGAAGTGTCACCGGAACCTGAAATCTACACAGGTGGACAAGGCACATTTTTGAATGAAATGCTGGCTGCTATTCAGGCGGAAAACGTTGTCGGGGATCAGGAAGGCTGGTTCAAAATGAACAATGAAGCAATTGTTGAACTGCAGCCGGACGTCATCATTACGACGTATGGCTATTACACAGAAGATCCTCAAGGCAGTGTTTTAAGCCGGGATGGCTGGGACACCGTACCTGCTGTAGAGGAAGAACAAGTCTATGATGTTCATTCCGATCTTGTCACACGTCCGGGTCCACGTTTAGTTGAAGGGGTTCAGGAACTTGCAGAAGCCGTTTATCCAGACGTTTTTAGCGAATAAGACGACACATTATATTGGCAGTGTCTTGTTTTTAGTGTTCAGCATTTTTCTCGGGGCTTCCCTTGGCAGTGTCCCGATTTCCTTCGAAGCTATTGCCCGCATCATCGGCGGGCAGCTGCTTCCATTTTTGCCTGTGTCTGAAGGGACAGATCCTACTCTGCAGGCAATTATTCTGCAGATCCGGCTGCCGAGGGTCGTTCTTGCAGGATTGGTAGGCGGCGCACTGGCTGTATCAGGGGCCGCTTTTCAAGGTCTGCTTAAAAACCCGCTCGCGGATCCCTATACACTCGGCGTGTCTTCAGGGGCGTCGGTGGGAGCGGTTGCGGTTTTGTTCCTGGGCATAAGTCTTCCTTTTGCCGGTTCTTTTACGCTTCCAGTCGTAAGTATTACGGCAGCGATCTGCACGATTTTTATCGTCGTAGGTTTTGCCAGGCTTGTAGACCGATCGATGTCCATGACGACGATCATCTTAACTGGGATTATCTTCAGCTCATTCCTCGGATCATTCATATCCCTTATGATTTCTTTGACAGGAGAGGAGCTGCGGCAGATCATCAACTGGCTGCTTGGTAGTGTCGGTAACCGTGGCTGGGATTATGTCCATTTGATGCTTCCTTTCTTTGTTGGTGGAGTCCTATTGCTCATATTTACAGGACAGGAACTGAATGCGATGACCTTTGGTGAGGAGCGGGCCAGGCAGCTCGGGGTTCATGTGGAGCGTCAAAAATACGTGGTCCTGTCTGCGGCCTCTATCTTGACTGGTGCGGCTGTTGCCGTATCCGGGACCATCGGATTTGTCGGACTGGTTATCCCTCACATATGCAGGAAGTTGTTTGGTAGTGATCACCGGCATCTAATACCACTGTGTGTCTTGAATGGAAGTGCATTTCTAATTCTCGCTGATTTACTGGCCAGAACAATCGTCACCCCATCCGAGCTTCCTATAGGTGTGGTCACCGCTCTGATCGGGGCACCGATGTTTGCTGCCATACTAATCCGAAGAAGAAAAGGAGGTAGAAGTTCATGATTGACGTGCAACATCTCTATGCCGGTTACGACCATGACATTCTTCATGATCTGTCCTTTTCTATACTTAAGGGTGAAATGTTTGGTATCCTCGGTCCGAACGGCAGTGGAAAGACGACGTTACTTAAAGCGATAAACGGGACGCTGCCGGGAGTCAGGGGGGACGTTGCCATTCAGGGCCGTCCGATCAGCCGTATGACAGCGAAAGAAACAGCGAAGGAAATGGCAGTCCTTCCCCAGCATCATGATGTGTCCTTTTCCACAACAGTGGAGCAGACTGTGTTGATAGGCCGCTACCCTTATCAAAAAGGACTTTTCAAACAGTGGACAAGAGAGGATTATCAGATTGCAGAAGAAGTGATGGAACAAACCGGGGTGACACAGTTCAGGCACCAGTCGCTGTTATCCCTTAGTGGAGGGGAGCGTCAGCGTGTTTTCCTGGCCCAGGCGCTGGCTCAAAAACCTCGCATTCTTCTATTGGATGAACCGACGAACCACCTGGATTTCAGTTATCAGAAGCAGATGCTTGACGCATTAAAACAGTGGTCCTTGAAAAACGGACTGACGGTCGTCGCGATCTTTCATGACTTGAATTTGGCAAGCCTGTACTGCGACCGTCTCCTGTTGTTGGATCAAGGAAGGGTGAAGGCGCTGCAAGAACCGGAAGTGGTGCTGAATGAACAGCACCTGTCAGCCGTCTACCGATCGGATATCCATGTCCATGCTCACCCCTCCTTTTCGAAGCCGTTTACAAATGTCGTCCCCTCTTTTAACGAAGATAAACCGAAATCCATCCTGTCACCAGATCAGTTGGACGTTTCAAAGGAGCGGGTCTATTACAAAAGTCGTCAACCTTTGAAGTGTTATTCGTCGGCTGTTCTTCATCCCGGCTTCGGCTGGTTTGAAGAATTTATCAATGTCCAGGTAGACCATTCTTTCCGGTGTGATGATCCAGCGGGCTATTTGAGGACAGAAGCGGAGCGATGGGGCTGTCAGATCCACAGGACCGTGGGCATGATGACAGCGGCGGACGTCGAGGATCTTTCGACCGAGTTTGTTGAAAATGAAGATTTTACGCTGCTCGTCGTCGTCACAGCAGGAACAGGGAACGCTGTGGATGTCGTCCACGGCAGCAGTCATCTACAAGAAACTGTGCCGGGGACGATCAATACCTGGGTGTTCATAGACGGACATTTATCTGAACAGGCCTATGCTCAAAGCCTGATGACCGCAACAGAGGCTAAGGTGAGGGCTCTGATGGATATGGCTATTAACGATCCTGTAACGGGTACGGCGGCAACAGGCACCTCTACAGATAGTGTTTTAATCGCAGGCACACAGCAGGGAGCGATGCTGGAATATGGAGGAACGATTTCTTCATTAGGCAGAGCGGTCGGTCCAGCTGTATACAAAGCGACGAAGGAAGCGGCTGCCCGATACCTCAATCGAAAAGAAGATGGGTTTTGATTTCCCATCTGCTTGCCCTCACATTAGGATGCCTCCTGGATTTCTTTTTTGGAGATCCCACAAAGATGCCTCATCCTGTTACAGGGATGGGAAAGGTTATTGCGGTTTTGGAGAAGTCCTGGAACAAGGGCCGGTATCAGGTTTGGAGAGGAGCGCTTCTTTGGATTGTCGTTACAGGTTCCGCTTTTCTGACTGCATGGGGGATGGCAGCCGCTGCCGCTTTATGGAGTCATTCCGCGTCCGTCATTGTAGAAGGGCTTCTTATATGGACGACGATTGCAGGAAAAGGGCTGAAAGAAGCCGCTCTTAACGTCTATCTTCCTTTGAGGGAAGGGGATTGGGAGACTGCACGTCGGGAGCTTGGGTGGATTGTCGGCCGGGATACGGGCCATCTTGAAGAGAGGGAGCTTGTCCGTGGTACGGTCGAAACGGTGGCGGAAAATGTAAGTGACGGTGTTACGGCACCCCTTTTTTACGCTTTGATCGGTGGGGCACCACTCGCTGTGTTGTATCGGGCGGTGAATACGTGTGATTCAATGGTCGGCTACAAAACAGAGCGATACAAAGCCTTCGGGTATGTATCAGCGAAAATGGATGATTTATTTAACTACATCCCAAGCCGGCTGACGGCTTGCGTGACGCTCATCGTTTCCAATGGAACAGCCCGTGAAAAGCGGTGGAGGTTCCATCACCTGTCTTCTCAGGCCTCGCATCATCCAAGTCCGAACAGTGGCTGGGGGGAAGCCGCCGCCGCTTTATCGCTTGGCGTACGTTTAGGTGGAGAAAATACGTATTTCGGGGAAAAGTCATTCCGCCCGTATATTGGTTTTCCTCATCATGAATTGACAGACATACATATCAAGCAGGTCAATGTACTGTTAACACGGACGGTGGCAGCATGGATTGTCCTGCTCTGGTTAGGGGGGATTGGGTTTGAACTGGCCGTCTCATGGTGCAAATCCTTATAAACTTTATCAAATGCAGGGGAAAATACCGAAAGAAACGATTACGGATTTCAGCGTGAATACAAATCCATACGGGTCTCCGGCCGGGTTGAAGGCTCATATGGCACACCATCTGGATTTGATCCATGAATACCCCGATCCTGAGCAAAAGCGGCTTACAGAACGAATTGCTTTGATGCAGGATCTGCCGAAAGAAAAGGTACTCGTCGGCAACGGAGCTTCTGAACTTATTCATATGATTGCCCGATTTTGGCAGGGCAGGCGGGTGGGGATTATTCAACCAACCTTTTCCGAATACGAAAAAGCGTGTGAAGCGTATGGTTGTGACATCGTCAACTTTTATGTATCGGAAGAGAGGAACTTTCATCTCTTTATTCCAGATATTCTTCCACACCTCCCGAGCCTGGATCTATTCATACTTTGTCATCCCAACAATCCGACAGGTAGAACCTATCAGCCTGATGTATTGTATGGGTTGTTAAAACTCTGTGAATTCAACGACGTTCAGGTCGTGATTGATGAGGCTTTTTATGATTTTGTTTCAGGAGAGCCTTTCTTCTCACCCGACTTGTTTGAATTTCCGAATGTTCTTCTTCTTCGCTCCCTCACAAAAATGTACAGCATACCCGGACTCCGCCTCGGTTATGTAATGGGAGAGGCAAAGGTGGTTGAAGCACTGAAGCGCCTGCAGCCGGAGTGGAGTGTCAACGCACTTGCTGAGGAAGCGGGCATGTATTGTTTGAATCAGCAAGGATTCGCCCGGCAGACAGCTGCTGATCTTTCCAGGGAGAAAGCTTTCCTCTTTTTACAATTGAAGAGGCTGGGCTACACTCCTTTATCCACGGAAACGAACTTCTTTCTCATGAGAGACCCTTTCCACAGCCAGGCCGATGACATGATCTGTTTTCTCCTGCAGGAAGGCGTGACTGTCCGGCATTCGAATAACTTCAAGGGGTTGAACGGAGCCTTTGTCCGTGTGGCCGTGAAACAGCGGGCGGATAATGACCTGCTTCTCAAAACTCTGGAAAAATGGAGAAGTGTATGCTTACAGTAGTGATAGGCGGTGTCAGGAGTGGCAAAAGCAGCATGGCGGAGAGGAAAGCTGAGGGTACAGGAGAAGAAACCCTTCATTATATTGCTGCAGGGGTTAACACAGATGAAGAAATGCAGCACCGGATTGATCATCATCAAAAGGCCAGGGAAAATTCGTTATCTACATGGGTTCTTCATGAGTATCCAGTCCAACCATCGGAAGCTTCTTTTCCCGATGGCAGCGTTGTCATCCTGGACTGTTTAACGACCTGGGCGACGAATGAATGGGTGAAGATGGACGGGGATACCTGTGTGGATGACCTTGTGGCCGCGATCCTGGGTGAAATCATTCATTTAAATGAACGGGCAGGTCATCTGATCGTTGTTTCCAATGATCTATTTTCGGATGCTTCCGATCATCCGCCTGTGATTGAAGAATATTTACAACTGCTGGGAACCCTCCATGTAAAACTGGTTGATATGGCCGAGCTTGTCTATCATATGCAGTTCGGCCACGCCCGGCTTAAAAAGGGGCAACAGCTATGAAGGGACTAATGATACAAGGAACAGCTTCCAATGTAGGAAAGAGTTTCATTGTAACCGCAATCTGCCGGTGGCTCTCCAATCAGGGATATCGAGTGGCGCCGTTTAAGTCGCAGAACATGTCGAATAATTCCTATGTAACCAATTGGGGAACAGAGATCGGCAGGGCCCAGGGAGTCCAGGCAGAGGCGTGCAGGACACCGGCCCTTCCGGAAATGAATCCAATCCTTTTAAAACCGAGAAACGATCAGGATGCGGAAGTCATCTGTCTTGGAAAGTCTATGAAGACATTCTCAGGGAGTAATTACCGGGCTGCCTTTTATGAAGAAGGGCTTCAAGCTATCAAGCAGAGCCTTGACAAACTGAATAACTCTTTTGACTATATCGTTATTGAAGGAGCCGGAAGTCCTGTTGAAGTGAATTTAAATGACCGGGAGCTTGTGAATATGGCTGTCGCCGACCTTGCTGACGTTCCGGTCCTGCTGACAGCGGATATCGACAGGGGCGGGGTTTTTGCATCCATCGTCGGTACGCTGGAACTGCTTCCCCCGCATCACAGGGATAGGGTCAAAGGGATCCTCATCAATAAATTCCGTGGGGATCCTGACTTGTTCGAAGGTGGGCGGAAGTGGCTCGAAACCTATACGGGGCTCCCTATCCTCGGGGTTCTTCCGCATGTCGAACATCATATTGAAGCGGAGGATTCCTTATCATTACGTCCCCCTAAGGCGTCCACAGGTACCAAGTCTCTGGATCTTGCCGTCATCGTTTTTCCCTACGTTTCCAATTTTACAGATGTCGATCCGTTCTATAGGGAAAAGGATGTCAGTATCCGCTATGTGTACAGTAAGGAAGAATTCGGATGTCCAGATGCTGTCCTTCTTCCGGGGACAAGAAGTACGATCGAAGACCTGAAAGCGGTGCAAAACAAAGGTCTGGCCGAAGCTTTGACCTCTTATATACACCGGGGAGGGACAGCGGCAGGGATATGCGGAGGCTATCAAATGCTTACCCGCCAGCTGACAGACCAACACGGTTCCCATGAAGGACTGTCCATCCTGCCAATGAGGTCGGTGTTTAATACCGACAAGCAGACGAGGCAGGTCCGGGGAGAAGTGCACGCTTCCAGTGGTTTCGGACCCCAGTCTATTGAAGGGTATGAAATTCACCTCGGAGAAGTCACCGCTGAAGACGAAGTTCCAGCTTTGTTCACATTTAACAGCCGTGATGAAGGTGCAGTCTGGAATGATGGCAGAGTAATAGGCACCCATCTGCATCATGTGTTCCATAATGATGGCTTTCGAACAGACTGGTTGAACAGGCTCCGTAAAGAAAAGAATCTTCCGGTCCTTCCTGAAGCAGATCAGGAAGAAGACCCTTATGACAAAGCAGCGGATGAATTAGCTGCAGAAGTGGATACCGATGCGCTCCTGCGCTTATTAAATGGGGAGGAGCTTGTACCATGAAGGCATGGATTCAAGGATTTCTTCTGGCCTTTCAATTCTTCTCCATTTTACCTGTCCGTCGTGAGCTGCCGATGGAGGGAAGGCAGTTGAGGGGAGCCATGGTGAGTCTGCCCTGGGTCGGGCTTGCCGCCGGAGGATGCGCATTGGGGGTTTCCTTTCTGCTGGATGTGTATACGCCTATGTCTAATGAAGGGATCGCGCTCGCAGCTTTGATTATCAGCGGTGTGTTCACTGGAGGCATTCATCTGGATGGGTGGATGGATACAGGAGATGCTTTCTTCTCCTACCAATCCATCGATAAACGGTTGGAGATCATGAGTGATCCACGCACGGGGGCTTTCGGCGTCCTCTCCGTTCTCCTTCTCCTTTCCGTCCGCTTCCTGTTTTTAATGGAAACCCTGCATGTATCCTTTGCTGCATTTGCTTTCGGCCTCCTTGTCCTTCCATGGATCAGCAGAAGTATCCTTCTTTATCATTTTGCCTGGACACCTCCTGCCAAGCAGGAGGGGCTGTGTGTGCTTTTTCAGTCAGCTTATGAAAAAAAACTATGGATCATCAGTCTTTTGCAGAACCTTATCTGGGTGGCCATATTCATTGCTGGATATCATCTGTTCTGGATTCCGGCCGTCCTCTCGTTTTCAGCAGCTTTTTTGATGTATTGGCTTTTCCGGAATCGATCTATCCGTTCGTTCGGGGGAATGACGGGCGATGTATTAGGTGCAACGGTGGAAGGAGGGGAAACACTGTTATGGATCGTATGGTGGATCTCTATTTTATCCGTCATGGATTAACCGAAGGAAACAAGCAGAGACAATATATCGGCTGGAGTGATGTTCCGCTTCTTGAAGAAGGGAAAACAAGCGTTCAAATGTTCAAGGATCAGCTCCCTGATATGGGATTGGTTTTCAGCAGTGATCTGCTTCGCTGCGTGGAAACGACGGAGCTGTTGTTCCCCGGCTGTCGATACGGAAGAAGTTCTTCTCTCAGGGAAATCCATTTCGGTGACTGGGAAACCTGCACGTATGAGGATTTAAGGGATAATGACCTCTATAGGGCGTGGGTGTCCCGGCCGGACCGGTTTACACCACCGAGAGGGGAATCATATCCGCATTTCCAACAGAGAGTAAATCGGTTTTTGCTGTATCTGCTAAGAGTGGTCGAGAAACAGCAGGTCCAATCCGCTGTGGTCGTTACCCACGGAGGTCCATTAAGGGAAATGGTCAGCTGGGTGACAGGAACACCTCTTTGGACCTATCCAGTCCACCCTGGAGAAGGTCTCAAAATTAAGCTTCAGCAAAAAGGGGAAGGGGGGATATCATGGAATTTGTTACAGGTGGATCCTATAACGGAAAAGGAAAATGGGCCCGGGATATGTGGCTGAACCATCATGAGGAGCACACGTGGATGGACTTGAAATCCCAGGAGGTGCACATCCCGGACACAGATCAGCTCGTTCTTGAAAACATTGAATTTATGGCCAGGGAGACGGAAGAAGGTTGGTCCTGGCTGGAACCTTTGTTGTCATGGGAGAACGAGGCCCCTCAGCGCCGTCTGCTTCTGATAGGTACGGATATTACCAGAGGGATTGTTCCATTGGAAAAGTCGGACAGAGAGTGGCGCGACCGGACAGGTTTCTTATATCAAAGGATCATGGAAGAGGCAGCCCATGCTTATGTGGTGTGGTTCGGCATTGCAGAACAATTGAAATAAACAGGAGGTTATCAAATGAGACTTTATACAAAATCTGGTGATAAAGGCCAGACGAGTGTTATCGGAGGACGGGTGGACAAGGATGATATCCGTGTAGAAGCCTATGGTACGGTTGATGAAGCCAACAGCTTTGTCGGAAAAGCAAGAACAGAATTGGATTTGTCGATCGATTCACTTCAGCAGGTGGATCAGGAACTGGAACGGATCCAGCATGAATTGTTTGACTGTGGAGGTGATCTGGCCAATAAAAAAGCGGATCATCCCTATAAATTGGAAGAGAAAAGTGTGAACTGGCTCGAAGACCGGATGGATGAGTATATTGCAGAAACGCCAGAGCTCAAACGGTTTATCCTGCCTGGAGGGGCACCGGCTGCCGGCACGCTGCATATCGCACGGACAGTTACGAGGAGAGCGGAAAGAAACGTCGTTTCCCTTGCGAAAGTCGAGGACATTCATGACGTGTGCCTGCGATACTTGAACCGGTTATCCGACTACTTTTTTGCGGTCAGCCGGTACATCAATTTCGTCAGTGGGGAGAAGGATGTAGAGTATATCCGCAGTGCGGAAGTGTTCAAAGGCCGTCCGCGAAAGTCTAAAGATACGTGAAGAAATTCGTGTGGACCGCGATGTTCACTTCCATGGCCGCTGTAGGCGGCTTGTTGAAAATCCCCGTCGGCATTGGAAGTATCGCGCTTGATGCTGTGCCGGCGCTTCTTGCCTCTATTGTTCTTGGACCGGTCAGTGGAGCGGTGACCGGTGGTCTCGGCCATCTTCTTTCCGCATTCACCGGCGGTTTTCCACTCGGTCCTTTTCATCTGTTTATTTCGGTGGAAATGGCCCTGCTTCTTTTGCTGTTTCCCTTTATTTACAATAAGAGCAGATGGACGGGATATTTGTTTTTCATCACCTTCAACAGCCTTGTTTTACCACTCCCATTTTTATGGATGATGAGCTCTGTGTTTTACTGGACCCTTGTCCCGGCTCTCACAGCAGGCGCTTGCATCAATGTCATCTTGTTCTGCTTTGTATTACAGAAAATAAAACCGGTACTTATGGGGGCGAAGGAGGAGAAAGTCAGTGCGGGATAGTACGTTTATTCCTTTTGATAAACAGTTCGATCTAGTAATCAGTTCTGATAACGCGGCGAATATCGGCGAAAAGGATGCCGATTACATTCAAGCTCCTTATCCACTTGTGGCGGAATCTATGTTCAGGGTGGCCTTTATGGAAAATTACGCAGTAGGAGCTGAGCCATTATCCATCCTGCTGCACAACTTTTCAGGAGAAGATGTGTGGCAGCCGTGCGTGGATCGGATCAACGAATTGGCTGAAGGTCTCGGTCTTTCTGTTTCCGTGACTGGGAGCACCGAATCCAATTTCCCCCTGCAGCAGTCTGCGCTCAGCCTTACTGTCATAGGGAAAGTAAGCCCGTCAAATGTAAAGACAGGGTGTACACCGGAATGGGCAGCTTTTGCTGTCATCGGTGAGCCGCTGGTCGGGCAGGAAGTGATGGAGAAGGAGGACCGGATGGCGCCGTTGTCGTTATTTAAAGAGCTCGCTGATCATCCGTCCGTTTTTGAAATGCTGCCTGTCGGCTCCAAAGGAATTCTTTACGAGCTGCAGGAAATGTTGAAGGCGAATGATTTAGCAGCAGCTTTTCCTGAACATTGTTCATTGGATATAAAGAAATCCGCCGGCCCTTCCACCTGTTTTATCATCAGCTATAAAAAAGAAGAGGAGGCAGCGATCCGTAAAGCAGCAGGGGCGTTGTTCCACCCTCTTCTCCCACGTTAAAAAACCCCCGTCGGCTGGATCAGCCGCGGGGGGTCTGTTTTTAATTGGTTTGGTCGGCCATTTTTACAAGAGCGTGTGCAATGTGCTCCCGCTCATTTTTGTCTGCCGCATTCCACAGTTCATTGAGAACCTTCTCTTCTCTGTTTCTTGGTTCTTCATATTCAGCTAAATAATCCGCTACGCGTTTGGCGCCCTTTGTAAGACCTTCTTCACCAAGGCCCAGTTTTTCGCCTTTATGGACTTTATCACCGAGGTAGTCCTTAAACGTTTGGAAGTTGCTCATGATTTCATCTTTTTTCTCTTCATTCATCTGTGCTGCCTGCTCTTTTGGGTCTTTCACTTTAAATTCCTCCTCTTGTAGATTCTCCGTTGTGTATCGTTACGCTTTTTCCCAATAGGCTGCCTGGTTTTGGGAACTGATAGGTGGGAAAGAGTCGCCGCTGTTCAGTTCAACATGCTTTTCGTCTTCTGTTACACTGTCTTCCTTACCGCCATCAACAAGTCCTGCGAATTTGTAAGTGCCATTCTCCGGCGCTTTTTCACCCGTTTTAAAACGATCCGCCATTACTGAAAACTCCCTTTCCTTTTTTTGTAATTCTTCGTGTGTACATTACGTGTATATCCGGATTGAGGGATAGTGAAACATTTGGAAAACATCCAGTGGAAAAATGAGGAAAATGGCAGGGGATGCCACCATTCATCTAGAAGGAGTTATAATAAGGAGGCGTTTCCATTGAGTATTTCCATGATAATGACCTTGTTTGGATTGTTCCTCGTAGGAAGTGCTCTTGTATGTACAGGTCTTGGATGCTATTTCACGAAGAGAACGGATGTAACAACAGGATATTTAGCTGTGCTTCTTCCCAGTGTCGTCCTCGTTACGCTGACGGTGAAGTGGTTCCTTTTAACAGCCGTGCCCGTGAGTGTAAGTATGTTCACCTGGGTAATGCCGATTGCCCTTGTCCTTGTTTTTTATCCTCTTTTTCTCAGTATGAGCTGGGTGCTGTTAAAACGAATGGACCATGCATAAGCGGGAATTTCATGACAGATGATATAGAAAAAGAATCTTGGTGATGGTTATGACATTATTCCGACTCGGCTATGTGGCTATGAGTGTTCATCTGCACAATGCTTCTCCTTCTCAGACCGTAACTTATAAACGATTTGCCCAGATGAAAGATCAGGAGGCTGCAAAAAGGAAACTGGAGCGAACCGCTTCTGCCAATCTACAGAACTGCCTCAGACTTTTGAAACATAACAAAGCACACGATATCCAGTTTTTTCGCTTGAGTTCCCGTCTTGTTCCCCTCGCCACGCATGAGGCTTTACGAGGGTGGGATTACCTTGGGCCGATTAAGCAGGACTTGAAGATGCTTGGAGACTTCGCCCGGGAGAATGGGATGCGGCTGGATTTCCATCCTGATCATTTTGTGGTGCTGAACGCCCGTAATCAAGAGATTTTCCAATCGTCTATCACTGTGTTGAAGTATCATTATCTCCTTCTGCATCATATGGGGATCGATCCGACCCATCGATGCGTCTTTCACCTCGGAGGGCGGTACCAGGACAAAGAATCGTCTCTGGAGCGTTTTATAGAGAACTGGGCTCTCGTTCCAAAGGGGATCCAGAAAATGGTGATGATCGAAAATGATGATACTTCCTACACGCTGGACGATTGTCTCTATGTATGTGAAAAACTTCAAATCCCCCTCGTTTTTGATCTTCATCATCATATGGCGAACCATGAGCATAAAGAATGGGAAGAGAATTGGGACCGTGTCCTAGGGACGTGGACCCATTCCCCGCTTCCTGTGAAAATGCATATCTCCAGCCCGAAAAGTCCGGATTCTTTCAACAGTCATGCTGATTATGTTGATCCGGATATGTTTCTGGCGTTCATTGAGAAAACCGCCGGTACAGTAGACCAGATCGACTGTATGATTGAGGCGAAACAAAAAGATGAAGCTCTTTTTCAACTGGCTGGGAAGCTTCGTAATCATCCTCGCATCGAAATGAAAAGTGAGAGCAGCTTTGAGTGGAAGGAGTGAGGAATAACAGCCTGCAGGGGGCACCTGCAGGCTGTTGTTTTTTGATTGATTTAAGATTTCCACGCCGGCATCGTCCGGTCTAATGGTTTATCTTTCCGATATCCGAGAACATACTCGGCCTGCATGATGGTATGGATCTCTCGTGTGCCTTCATATATGACGGGAGCTTTGGAATTCCGCAGATACCGTTCAACAGGGTATTCATCAGAATATCCGTAAGCACCGTGAATCTGTACAGCATCATCAGCGGCTTTGTTGGCAAAATCGCACGCCTGCCATTTGGCCAGAGATGTTTCTCTTGTGTTTCTTTTTCCTTCGTTTTTTAACTCACCTGCTTTATAGACGAGCAGGCGGCTCATCTGCAGGCCGGCTTCCATTCGGGCGATCATCTGTTGGACGAGCTGATGCCTGCCGATTTCCCTTCCGAACGTTTTCCGCTCATGGCAGTAATCCACACTTGCTTCCAGGCAGGCCATAATCTGTCCGCAGGCTCCGGCTGCGACGGTAAAGCGTCCATTATCAAGGGCGGACATCGCTATTTTAAACCCATCGCCTTCCTGCCCGACCAGGTTATCTTCCGGCACGCGCACACCATCAAAAAACAATTCTCCCGTATTCCCCGCACGTATACCGAGCTTTCCTTTTTGAGCTTTTGATGAAAAACCAGGGAATGTCCGTTCGACGATAAAGGCGGATATACCGTGGTGCTTTTTACTTTTATCTGTGTAGGCAAAGACGAGAAAATGATCGGCAGCATCACAGAGGGAGATCCAGGTTTTCTGCCCGTTCAACACGTATTCGGTCCCATCTTTGACAGCTGTCGTCTGAATGGCGGCAACATCAGATCCTGCACCGGGCTCTGTGAGTCCAAACGCACCCACTTTTTGTCCTTTGGCCTGAGGGATGAGATAACGCTTTTTCTGTTCCTCGGAGGCCCACTGCAGAAGTGTCATACAGTTCAGGCCTGTATGCACGGATACCGCGGTGCGGAAAGCGGTATCGCCACGCTCCAGTTCCTCACAGACAATTGCCAGGGCGTTATAATCCATCCCGCTTCCTCCATAATCTTCAGGTATGCACACCCCCATCAGTCCGAGGTCTGCCAGCTGTCGAAGGACACCGTGGTCAAAATGACCGGAAGCATCCCATTGTCTGATGTTCGGCATAATTTCCTGATCGACGAAGCTGCGGACCGTTTTACGAAGCATGTCCTGTTCCTGTGTAAACGAAAAATCCATACCATCACTCCTTATATGATCTCACCGTTTTTCAGTCGTTGTATTTCGTTTGGGGCATATCCGAGTTCCGATAGAAGGCCTGCACTGTCGGCACCTGGTTCAGGTGGAGCCGTGCGGTAGGTTACGGGAGTTTTTGAAAGTTTCAACGGACTTCCGATGATGGATGTCGTTCCCGCTTGTGGGTGATGCATGCGGATAAACATTTCCCTGACCTTCAATTGCGGATCGTTCCAGACGTCCTCCAACGTTTGAATGGGGCCGAAAGGGATATTCCTAGTCAGACAGGCTTGTTCCCAGAAGGAAGTATTTTCCTTTAAAAACAACTTCTGCAGGATGGCTGAAAGTTCCTTCCTGTTTTTTACTCTTCCTGTATTGGAGTTGAACTTCTCATCCGATCCTAGCCCGGGTTTACCGAGCATTTCTGCCAATTGCATGAACTGCCGGTCATTTCCTACAGCAATAACAATTTCTCCATCCTTCGTATAGAACGATTGGTAAGGGACGATATTGGCATGACGGCTGCCGAGTCTCTCAGGTAGATGACCGGTCATTAAATAATTGCTGCCGATATTCACAAGGGCGCTTACAGCTGAATCGAAAAGGGAAAGGTCGATTTTCTGCCCTGTTCCGGAAACCTCGCGTTCCAATAAAGCGGACTGGATGCCGATACACGCGTAAAGACCGGTCAGAATATCGGTAATCGCTACTCCCAGTTTCTGCGGGCCGGATGTTTCATCTCCGGTAATGCTCATTAAGCCGCTCATGGCCTGAATGATAAAATCGTATCCCGGTCTGTCCCGGTACGGTCCGGTTTCACCGAATCCGGTAATAGAACAGAAGACGATCCCTGGATGGATCTCTTTTAAACGGTCATATCCGATTCCGAGCTTTTCCATCGTCCCTGTCTTGAAGTTATGAATGACCACATCGCAGGTTTGGACGAGTTTTTCGATGATCTGTATGCCTTCCGGCTTTTTGAGGTTCACCGTTAAGCTTTTTTTGTTCCGATTGGTACACAAAAAATAGGAGCTGACTCCATTTTTGAAGGGAGGACCCCAGCAGCGTGTTTCATCACTGCCGCCCGGGGCCTCTATTTTTATGACTTCTGCGCCAAGGTCACCGAGGATCATGGAACAGTAGGGGCCTGCCAGCACACGGGTCAAATCAAGGATCCGACGTCCTTTCAAGGCTGTCTCCATATACGACCACTTCCTTCCATAGAAAAAGCCAGAAGAACCCATACGTGGTATGAATCCGACTGGCTTGGGAAACGCGGGGATTACGGTTCAACGTTGTCCTTTACGGGTTGTATCTCATCCTATGCAGAAGCTGGGCAGCCTATGAATGGGTAAAATCTATCATCATACCTGCCTTATCCGGCTAATAGGATAAGACAGTACGGTGAATGTGAATATAGGACAGGCTGGAGGTAGGGTAAATGATTCCACTTTCCAAACAGGTGCAGAGTCTGCCTGCATATCTGTTTTCTCTTTTTCATAAAAAGAAGATGGCTCTTACGGCGCAGGGGATTGATGTGATTGATCTGGGGATCGGAGCTCCGGATCTTTCTACACCGCCGTTTATTATAGACAAGCTTATTCAGGAAGTCAGAAAGCCGGAAAACCATAAGTATCCCCCTTATCATGGATGTATGGAATTCAAGCAGGCCGTGACGGATTTTTATCACCGCCGTTTTCATGTATCCCTTGATGTGGACAGGGAGGTTTTGGCCCTGATCGGTTCAAAGGAAGGGATTGCCCATTTGATCCAGTCGATGCTCAATCCTGGCGACGGCGTCCTGGCGCCGGACCCCGGCTATCCGGTGTATCAATCAGCAGTGCATTTGGCCTATGGGGTGACGATTCCTTATCCTCTCAACCCAGAGGAAAATTTTGCACCTGCATTTGATCAAATTTCGGAGCGGGACTGTACCCGGGCAAAATTGATGATCCTGAACTATCCCAACAATCCGACCGGTGGAACGGTTGGCATGGAAACGTATGAACAAGCTGTCCGATTCGCGAAAAAAAATCAACTGATCCTTCTGCAGGATGCCGCTTATGATCTTGTGACCTTCGGGGACTATCAATCTCCAAGTCTTCTTCAGGCTGAGGGAGGAAAGGATGTTGGCATTGAATTCGGCTCTCTGTCTAAAAGCTTCAATATGGCAGGGTGGAGATTGGGATATGCCGCCGGAAACGAAGAACTTATTCAAGGCCTCGGTCTTGTCAAAAGCAACAGGGACACAGGGCAGTTTCCTGCCATTCAAAAAGCAGGAGCAGCTGCTTTAAACAGCAGTTTTGATTCTGTCGTAGCCAATAACAGGACGTACGAAATGCGCTTCAATATTATTCTTCCAGAGCTGGAGGAAATGAATGTCCGCGCCGTAAAACCCAGAGGGACGTTTTTTGTCTGGGCGCACGTCCCGGAAGGATTTACATCCCAGAGCTTTGCTGAAAAAATGCTCGATGAAGCCGGAATCATTCTGACACCCGGGACAGCCTTTGGGCAGCAGGGAGAAGGGTACATCCGCATCAGTCTGACCCACCCCGTCGAGCGTCTGCATGAGGCTGTGCTGAGGATGAAAAAGGCGATGAAGGGAGGGTGATGGTGTGAAGCAAGCGGTTATGTCCAGTGCCAGGGCCATTGTGGAGTGTATAAAAATGGAAGGTGTCCGACACATCTTTTGTGTCCCGGGTGAGAGTTTTCTACCGGTGCTGGATGCCATATCAAGGGAACGTTCCATGCAGTTGATTTCCGCCAGGCATGAAGGTGGTGCATCGTTTATGGCGGAAGCCTATGGGAAAGCGGGATCCTGCCCAGGTGTCGTCATGGCCACTAGAGGAGTTGGAGCGGCCAACCTTGCCATTGGTGTCCATACGGCTGCGCAGGACTCCACGCCTCTTGTCGTTCTTCTTGGACAGGTGCATTCCAGCTTCAAGGGGCGTGAAGGGTTTCAGGAAGTGGATTTGGAAGCCTTTTTCAAACCTATCGCGAAGTGGGTGGCTGAAATCAGAGAGCCGCCCCGGACAGCAGAAATCATTCAGCGTGCCTTCCGGATTGCACAGACAGGGCGGCCCGGGCCGGTGGTGGTTTCGCTGCCTGAGGATGTTTTGAAAAAAGAAGCCCTTATGACATTCGGTCCGGCGGTTACCATACCTGCACCTGCACCTTCTGAAGAGGAAGTAGAAGCCGTAAAGACTGCCTTGAAGTCCGCTGTCCGTCCGGTTGTGATTGCCGGGGGCGGGATTAAGCGTGCAGGCGCAGAACAAGAGCTGGTCTCTTTCGCGGAACGTTTCAGCCTTCCTGTCGTTACGGCCTTCCGCAGACATGACAGCTTTCCAAACGACCACCGTTTATATGCCGGTCACCTCGGGTTAGGGACCGATGCGGACATTCTGGAAACGGTCCGTCAAGCGGATACGATTGTTGCGATCGGCACCCGTTTATCAGAAATTACAACACAGGACTATAAGCTTCTCACTCCCGACCATAAGGTCATTCATATAGATATCGATGAACAGACGATTGGACGTGTGCATCCGCCGTTCCTTGGGGTGGCCGCTGACGCACGACAAACATTGAAAAAGCTGGAATCCATGGATGTTCCCGCCGGATGGGTTTCTTGGGCGGAACAAAGGCGGTTGAAATATGAACGCACGCTGACCAATGCTGGAAGGCAGATGTTGAATGGCCGGGTTATTGATTGTTTGCAGAACAGACTTAAAGAAAACAGTGTGATTACCAACGATGCTGGTAATTTTGCGGGATGGCTTCATTCGTTTTTTGTATTTCGTCATCCCCATTCCTATGTGGGGCCGACTTCCGGGGCTATGGGCTACGGACTTCCCGCAGCCCTTGGAGTGAAGCTGGCATCTCCTGAAAAAATCGTCGTTTCTCTCTCCGGAGATGGAGGGTTTATGATGACCATGCAGGAAGTGGAGACCGCCGTCAGATACAACATTCCTGTAATCAGTCTTGTCTTTAACAATCGTATGTACGGAACCATCCGCATGCATCAGGAAATGCATTACCCGCATCAGGTCGCAGGAACAGACCTTGGGGAGGTCCGGTTCAGTAAAATAGCCCGTCATATGGGAGCGGAAGGTTTCTATGTACAAACAGTGGAGGAATTCGACGGAGCCTTGGAAAAAGCTCTACAGTCGAACGTCCCTGTAGTCATTGAAATTGAATGTGATCCAGAGCAGATTTCCCTGAACCGGACCATTTCAAGTCTCCGGTCAAATCAGTAACCAAGAGGAGTGAGCACGTGGAAATCACCCAGGTAAAAAAGTTAAAGAACTTTATCAATGGTGAATGGAAGGCACCTTCTACAGAAAAAATGACCAAGGTGTATAATCCGGCTGATTCAGAAATACTAGCCGACGTTCCGTTGTCCAACGCAGAGGACGTCAAGGCGGCGACCAGGGCGGCCGTTTCTGCCCAGAAGAAATGGGCGCTTGTTCCTGCACCGCAGCGGGCGGAGGTCCTTTATAAAGCAGGCTTGATCATGAAGGAGAAAAAAGAGTATCTGGCTCGTCTGCTGACGATGGAAAACGGTAAAGTCATTGAAGAGGCGCGTGGGGAGGTGCAGGAAGGGATCGACATGGCATTCTATATGGCTGGAGAAGGACGGCGCCTGTTTGGACAGACGACTCCTTCCGAGCTGAAGGATAAGTTTGCTATGAGCGTCCGTGCCCCAGTAGGTGTCGTCGGAATTATTACCCCTTGGAACTTTCCCATTGCCATAGCAACGTGGAAGTCCTTTCCTGCCATCGTTGCTGGAAATGCCGTCGTTTGGAAACCTGCAACCGAAACCCCGTTCATGGCCTTTGAACTGGCAGGGATTCTTCAGGAAGCCGGCCTTCCTGAAGGTGTCCTGAACGTTGTGTTCGGATCCGGTTCCACCGTAGGGGAAGCGATGATCGAAGAGGATGACATCCGTGTTATATCCTTTACCGGATCGAACGAAGTTGGCAGGCACATTGCTGGAAAGTGCGGAAGCCGCCTGAAGAAAGTGTCATTGGAAATGGGCGGTAAAAATGGTGTGATCGTCATGGATGACGCTGACTTATCCCTTGCGGTCGAAGGGATTTTGTGGAGTGCGTTCGGCACAAGTGGACAGCGCTGCACCGCCTGCAGCCGTGTCATGGTGCACGAGAACGTTAAAAAAGAGCTGGAGGAGCGGCTGCTCAAGGAAACGGCAAAGCTGACAATAGGCAGCGGCCTTGATGAGTCGATAAAGGTGGGGCCGATTATCAATCGAGGCGGCCTCGAAAAAATTCAGCAGTACGTAGACATTGGGAAACGAGAAGGGGCAAAGCTTCTTGCAGGAGGTTCTGTGATGGACCAAGGCCCATTGAAAAACGGCTGTTACTTCGCCCCGACCATTTTCACAGATGTTACCCCGGACATGCGGATTGCCCGTGAAGAAATTTTCGGGCCGGTGGTATCCCTTATTCCTGTTAAAAGCTTTGAAGAAGCGGTTCATATCAATAATCAAGTGGAATTCGGCCTGTCCAGTTCGATTTTCACTAAAGATGTAAACCGAGTGTTTGCCGCCCAACGGGATCTCGACACAGGAATCGTTTATGTGAACGCGGGAACGACAGGTGCTGAGATCCACCTTCCGTTTGGCGGAACAAAAGGCACGGGCAACGGTCATAGAGATTCCGGAGTAGCGGCTCTTGATGTATTCACAGAATGGAAGGCCGTTTATGTCGATTTCAGCGGCCGCCTGCAGCGGGCGCAGATTGATGTTGAGGAAGGTTCATAACGGGCAGAAGGAGTGATCCAATGAAGGTGGCTGTTTTAGGATCCGGTCTCATGGGAAAGGAAGCGGCCAGAGACCTTGTTCACAGTCCTGGTGTAACACATGTCGGTCTGGCTGATATTGATCAGAGAAGAGCCGAGGCTGTCGTTAATACGCTGCATTCTCCAAAGCTTTCGGCCTATCAGGTTGATGCAGGCAATGAACAGCAGCTGGAGAGCTTTTTGCAGGACTACGATGTCGTGATCAATGCCTTGTTTTATTCGTTTAACGAAATTGTTGCGCGTACAGCAGTGAAGGCAGGTGTCCACTCCGTCGATCTAGGAGGTCATATCGGTCACATTACCGACCGTGTGCTTGAACTGGATGAATCCGCCCGAAAGGCAGGGGTTACCATCATCCCTGACCTCGGTGTAGCCCCCGGGATGATCAATATCCTTTCAGGGTATGGCGCATCAAAACTGGACAGCTTGAGTGGGATAAAGCTGTACGTCGGGGGGATTCCTGTCCGCCCTGAGCCTCCGCTTGAGTATAATCATGTCTTTTCTATGGAAGGACTGCTGGACCACTATTCCGATCCTTCTACGATAATAAGAAAAGGGAAACTGGAAGAAGTGGAATCTCTGACAGAAATAGAGCCGATCTACTTTGACCGTTTCGGCCCTCTGGAGGCTTTTCACACTTCCGGAGGGACATCGACGCTGCTTCAATCCTACCCGGATATTGAAACGCTGGAATATAAAACGATCCGTTACCCTGGTCATGCAGCGAAGATGAAGCTGCTCGTCGACCTGAACCTCACAAGGGCAGGGAACGTAGTGGAAGTAGACGGGAGGAAAATCAATACGAGAAAAGTTCTCCTGAAAAGCATCGATCCTCTTTTAGAACTAAAAGAAAAGGATGACGCTGTACTTTTAAGAGTCCTTGTAGAAGGACAGAAGGATGGGGCAGACCAATCCTGCTGCTATGAAATGATCACGTATAAAGACAGGGAAGCCAATGTAACGGCGATGGCAAGAGCGACCGCTAATACGATATCCGTTGCTGCCCAGATGATCGGAAGCGGCCGGATCACAAAGCGTGGGGTCCATCCTCCCGAAAGAGTTGTTCCCGGTGATTTTTATATCACGGAAATGGCGAAGCGGGGAGTGGTTATTACAGAAAAGAATCATAAAGTGTAGGAAAAGAGAGGGGGACGCCCCCTCTCAGCTTATAAAGAAACCCCTGTTTCTTTATAAGCTTTTTTCTTTCTTACCGCCAGGAGCGAAAGCCCCTTCCCTTTCCGCGGACGAGCGCCCGAGCTTCCTCGCAAAAAAACCGCTCGGCGATCTCGGCCCACTCGTTCTTCCGCAGGAGTGGAAGGGGCACCGTTCCCTGGGAGTTCTTGAAAATCAAACAAGATTCTCCTTCCCCCCGCTCACCCTTACTGGATGGAGGACAATTTTTTTCATATTCCTTCAGGCAGCCGTTATCAGTGCCTGTTCTTTCCCTTTTTGTTTTCCACGCAAGCGGCCATAGCGCAGCCCATGCCGTTCTGCTTAATCTGGGATCCTGCGTAGGGCGTGCCCGTGGCATTCATCCACCGAAAAGCGGAATGTGACCCTTCCCACGACAAATGGATACCTCTAACTGGTTAACACAGGCCTTTTCTACAGCCAAAGAGGGGGGGCGCCCCCTCTTTTCTTAATTTTTACATAAATTTCAAACAAGATGAACATCCCGGCGTTATACTGGTGGCGCCACATGTTATCAGCGGCCGCTCAACAGAAGGAGTGGTTGTGATGTTTAAAAGAAGACGATATTGGTAAGGAAAAGAAAAAACAGGGAGTGCGTAAACATGGTATGGAAAGAAATCGAAAACCTGCAGTTCCTCAGCCAGCTGTCCTTGAAGCAGGTGGAGGACAGACTCTTGATCACTGCTGATTTTGCACCTGAACTGAAAAAGGCACTGGGCATGAAAGAGCCCTTTCTTTACGTCACGCTTTACGTCCGTGGAGGGGCGAGGATAAAGATCATCGATGAGGATAGTGCTGCCCTTTTTAATACAACCAAAAAAGATTTTGACGAAGATACGTATGCGCGGATCATTGATTTTGCCAAATCTCATGCCCGCCAATTCAAGAAAAGAACGTAACCTTCATGGTAAAATAAACCTATGGCTTACAAGCCGCAGGAAGGAGCATTGCGCGCTCATTATTTTTCAGGAAGGTGGTTTACATATGAAAAAAGTGGTATTGGCTGGAGGAACTGGATTTATCGGCAGGTATTTTAAGCAGCGATTTGAAGAGATGGGGGTTGAAACCTGTACGATTTCCAGGCAGCCCGGGTATATTCACTGGGAAGACTTTGACGGGATTGTTCAGGCTCTGGAGGGAGCCGATCTGTTGGTGAACCTGGCAGGCAAATCTGTGAACTGCCGGTATCATCCACGTAATCAAAACGAAATTATGATCTCACGCGTCATGACGACGCATGTTCTAAGTAAAGCTCTTAAAGCGTGTTCCCACCCGCCGGAAGTGTGGATGAACTCGAGTACAGCTACGATTTACCGGCATGCGGAAGACCGGCCGATGACGGAGGAGTCAGGGGAAACAGGGAGTGGGTTTTCCGTCAATGTCGCATCGACCTGGGAGGATCACTTCTATGCCCACAGCCTGCCTGGAGTCCGCAGGGTCGCGCTTCGGACAGCGATCGTTCTCGGTAAAGAGGGAGGTGTGATGGGCCCTTATAAAAATTTAGTCAAGTTTGGTCTCGGTGGTGTCCAAGGGAGTGGGAAGCAGATGTTCAGCTGGATTCACGTGGAAGATTTGTTCAGGATTGTGTTATTCCTGAAAGATCGGTCTGATTTAACCGGTGCTTTTAACTGTTCAGCCCCCGGGCCGGTCAGTAACGAACATTTCATGGAAATCATGCGGGAGCAAATGGGGCGGAGTTCTGGACTTTCCGCTTCGAAGTGGATGCTTGAGCTGGGTTCTGCATTTATCCGCACAGAAACTGAATTGGTGTTGAAAAGCCGCTGGGTCATTCCGGATCGTCTGGTCAAAGCGGGATTTTCCTTTGAATATCCTGCCATTGACGATGCACTCTCGGAAATTCTACAAATGTCGTCATAATTAGTCCCTCGAGACATATTCCTTCTTTATCCAGGCCCCTGTAAAATAAAAGAGTACAAGTGAATGAAGCTGACTTGAAACTCATAAAGGGGAGAAAAAGTGATGATGTCTAAGGTGGATCTTTCTGTTCAAACGCTTTTGGAAAACGATGATGTTCATTTGGAACCTGTCAATAAGCGGATCAAGGTGTACAAGCTTCCAGACTGGATCACTGAGGAAGAACTGGATGACCTTTCTCAGACGGCTCTGGATAACGACTGCGATAAAATCATTTTCTATGTGCGGGCGGATCAAAAAGAAACATCGATTGCAGAGGAGCATTCCTTTATATATGAAGGTGAAATCCAAGGTTTTTTCCAAGGGGAGGATGCGCTGATTTATGCCAGGTATTTGAATCCTGACAGAGGGAGAGCCGGCACGGGCAATGTGATTCCTCGCCTCAAGGAATTAAACATTCAGGAGCAGACCGGGGGTAGGCCCCTGCCTGAAGGGTATGATATCCGATGGGCAGAAGAGCAGGATGCAGAGGAAATGGCCGAGCTGTACCGGGAGGTTTTTCCGAAATACCCAACCCCTATTCATGACCCTTCCTATATTAAACAGCTGATGAAAGAAGATGTTTATTTTTCCCTTATTCATGACGGGCATCAGCTGGTGAGCTCCTGTTCCGCTGATCTATTTCCTGAATTTAATGCAGCGGAATTTACAGACTGCGCAACTCTTCCTTCTCATAGAGGAAAAGGTCTTTTATCCTGTCAGTACCCACACCTGGAAGAAAAAATGAAACATCTCGGCGTCCAGACGATGTTCTCCTATACGCGTGCAGCTTCCATGGGGATGAATATCGTGGCAAGACAGCAGGGCTTCACGTTCGGGGGATGTATGATTCAAAACAGTATGATCGGCAGTGGACTCGAAGATATGAATATATGGTATAAAGCTTTATAAACCTAAAGCTTGGTAAAATCGAATCTGAAAATAACACCCGTACGGTGAAACATGGGATCATCGTGCGGGTTTTTCTTTGCAGACCTTATTCCCTGCCGGAGTATGAAGGTCTGCTTGCAGGGCAAGGAAAATGAAAACGGAAAAAGGAGGAGGGATTTGTTTGATATACATGGCGTCCTTCTATCAGGAAAATGACAACGTGCAAGCTGTCATTTTAGCCGGTTCTGTGTCCAGGAACCTGGGTGATCATCATTCTGATATTGAACTGCATGTGTTGTGGAAAGAGCCGCCGAGTGATTCCGACCGCATGGGTCCGGTGAAAAGAGGGAACGGAATCCTTCGTACGTTTTACCCTTATGAAGAGGGGGAGTGGTCTGAAACGTATCACGATGAAAGCGGGGTGAAGTTTGAAATCAGCAGCTTTTTAACGAGGACGATTTCAGAGGTGATCCATGATGTAAAGGAAAAGCTGGATGTGAGTTATGAAAAGCAGTGCCTTCTTGCAGCTGTTCAGGACGGGGTCGTATTACACGGCCATCATGTAGGAGAGATACTGAAGGAGGAGATGAATGTTTATCCGGAAGCCTTAGCGGAAAAGATGATCAAAATCCATCTGGATTTTGGCAGTCCTTGGCGCAGTCGTAAGGCGTTGTGTGAAAGAGAGGACTGGCTGATGTTTTATTCTGTCATGTGCGGGGTTCATCACAATCTTTTCGGTATTCTTCACGGATTAAACCAGATGTACGTCAAACACCCTTCCTTTAAATGGATGAAAGATACCCTGGAGCAGATGGACGTTAAACCCGAAAGGATGTCTGAGAGGTTGACTTATATCTTTGAGGCATCTCCTGCACAGGCGCTGCAGGAGACAGAGCACCTCGTTAATGAAGTCGTCCAGCTGGTGGGAATTTCTGATTATAAAGGGCCCCTTCAGGATGAGATAGAGTCGTACTGGAAAGAAGCGGGCCCCATCAGTTAAAGGTGTAACAGCAGGGAAGGGAAGGAATACCCAATGATATACAGGAACAGGCCCAAGGTATAGCTGACAATGGTATAAGCTGCAAGTGTTTTCCATTCCCTTCCCCTGTGGAGGTGGAGGGCTTCCAGTTTAAACGTGGAGAACGTGGTCAAACCTCCCATGATCCCTGTTCCGGCCAAAGTTATCCATGTTTCTGAAAGATGCAGGCCTGCTGTTGTACCGAGCATAAAGGAACCAGTCATATTGACAGCAAAAGTGGCCCAAGGAAAGGAAGAGGACGTCCGTTTGTTGATCCATTTACTTATGGTATAGCGCAGGACAGCTCCAATGAATCCACCTGCCCCTGCCAGGAGTACTAACAGTATCGTCATCCAGTCTTCCTCCCTGCGAGGTGGAATCCAAGGAAAGAGCATAAAAATCCGCCCCCGATGCTCAGACTTATATAGAGAAGGCTCTCCCATTCACTGCCATGCTGATACAGCGAAAGCGCATCTGCTGTCAAAGTGGAAAACGTCGTATAAGATCCAATGAGTCCGGTGCCCAGAAAAGCTTTCCACTCAGCCGTCAGCTGATATTTGTTGATCAGTCCTGCGGTCATCCAAGCCAGCAGAAAGCTGCCGGACAGATTCACAAAAAGGGTGGAATAAGGAAATCCACTCGTATTTACGTATAAAAGACCAATCAAGTACCTCAGGGATGCCCCAATAAACCCACCGAAGCCGACATAAAGATAGATCATTCCACAAACCTCCTACCATTCTCATCGATATTATAAAGACTTTTGATTTAATTTAAAAGGAATGCTTTTTTTACATGGGGAGAACCCTTATAATTTATCTATCAGCACCAAAATGAAAGAGGGTTACCAATGATAGTCAGAATCTTAAAGAACATCGATTTTTCAATCCTTTTCGCCGTACTGGCGCTTTCCGCCTTTGGTACTGTCATGGTATACAGCGCGAGCATGGTCAGTGGTGTCATGGTGTATGACGTAACCCCCGGATATTTCTTTGAAAAACAGCTGCTTTCCTGGGGTCTGGGAATCGGCGCTTTATTTTTCGGGATCATCTTTCCGTATAAAAACTACCGCCGTTTATTTAAACTCATTTTACTGGTGACCGTCATTCTACTAGGGATGGTTTTTGTCATTGGACAAACGACCAACAACGCTCAGTCCTGGATCAGCCTCCCGCTGATCGGACGCTTTCAGCCGGCGGAACTCGCAAAAATGTCCCTGATTATCTACTTGGCTGCTATTTATACGAAAAAAAGCAGCTACATACAGGATTTCACACGAGGACTGCTTCCTCCAATGATCATTACAATGCTTGTCGTGGCTATGATTTTAAAGCAGCCGGACTTGGGCACAGCAGTAATCGCTCTGGCTGTTTCCGGATTGATCATTATGTCCAGCGGCTTGAAGAAGTCCCATTTGTTCTTTATGCTCGGTCTCGTTTTAGTGGCTGCCGTTACGATGTACCAATTCGGTTTGAGTGAAGAACAGCTCTCCCGGTTTGATGGTGCCTACCAACCCTTTGAATATGCGGATGACGCAGGCTACCAGCTGATTAATTCCTATCTCGCTATCCATAACGGCGGGATTATCGGTACAGGCCTCGGAGCCGGGGTGCAAAAGCTTGGCTATCTGCCGGAAGCGCATACCGACTTTATTATGGCCGTTGTAGCGGAAGAACTGGGGATTATTGGAGTGGCTGTTGTGATCGGACTGATCGCTCTTATCGTCCTGCGTGGTTTTTATGTCAGTATGAACAGTCATGATACCTTCGGAAGGCTGCTGTCTATCGGTGTTTCCGGTTTAATCGGCATTCAGGCTGTTATCAACCTGGGAGGATTGACAGGTTTGATTCCTTTGACGGGAGTTCCGCTTCCGTTTGTCAGTTTTGGTGGAACCTCGTTATTGATGATGATGTTCTCTGCAGGAATTTTAATCAATATCCACGCCATTTCCAAAATCAAAAAGAATCAGGAAGAAAGAGCTGCCGCATAAAAAGGCGTCATCCCTGGAGGATGACGCTTTTGTTTTTATAGAGTGCATTATTAGAGCTGTGGTGCGGTGCTCGAAGGTCAATGGATGACCTGAACAGCTGTAACCGGACGCCGAAGGTCGGTAACATGAGCCCGTAGCTTTATTCTTTACTATCCATTGTTTTTGTTGTTTTTTATACTTCACAAACCATAGAAAAAAAGGTAGTGTATAAACCATGATTTATTCTATAACACATTAACTCGTTAAATTTTTACAAATGGAGAAAGGAAGAGGGAGATGAAAAGAATACCATTATTAGTAAGGATTGTCCTGGCAATAGCGCTGGGGATCATTATAGGACAGTTTGCACCGGAAATCCTGATTGAAATCGCTGCAACATTCACAGGTTTATTCGGTAATTTCCTAAGCTTTGTCATCCCGTTAATCATTCTCGGTTTTATTGCGCCTGGGATTGCATCAATGGGCCGGGGGGCAGGAAAGATGCTGGGTCTGACGACTGGATTAGCCTATGTCTCCACAGTTCTGGCAGGTACAGCGGCTTTCTTATTCGCCAGGAACCTGTATCCATCTTTTTTGCAGGGACAAAGTGGAGCGGCTTTTGCTAATCCCGAGGAATCCCTGGTGGAAGCACCTTTTTCAGTTGAAATGACTCCAATTATGGGCGTCATGGCCGCACTTATATTATCTTTCCTATTAGGAGTTGGAATGACGGCTGTTCAAGGCGATTCTTTGTTACATGTCATGAATGAATTTCGTTCCATTATCCAAAAGGTGATAGAGAACATCATTATTCCTCTCTTACCGTTTCATATATTTGGAATCTTTGCGAATATGACGTATGCAGGACAAGTCGGTACGATTTTAAGTGTATTCGCAAAAGTGTTCTTGATGATCATAGCTCTGCACCTGCTTTATCTTGTCGTTATCTATGGTATTGCGGGCAGTATGCATGGCAGAAATCCATTCAGTCTATTGAAGAAAATGACGCCTGCCTACTTTACAGCACTAGGAACGCAGTCCTCGGCAGCTACGATTCCAGTGACATTAAAACAAGTGAAGAAAATGGGAGTGCGCGAACGTGTCGCAGATTTTGCTGTACCGTTACTTGCGAATGTCCACTTAGCAGGAAGTACAATCACAATTACCAGCTGTGCCATGGCGGTTATGTATATGCTGGGACAAGCAACAACATTTGCTGATGTATTTCCATTCATTCTTATGGTAGGAATTACAATGATTGCAGCCCCGGGTGTGCCGGGAGGAGCAGTTATGGCAGCTATCGGCCTCCTCGAATCGATGTTAGGATTCGATTCCACCATGGTTTCCTTAATTATTGCTCTCTACCTGGCTCAAGACAGCTTTGGTACAGCAACGAACGTTACAGGCGATGGAGCCATTACTGCGATTGCTGATAAACTTATGAAAAAAGGAAAACAAGAGGATCTTCCTGTATCTGATCAGAACGTTGGATAAGGAAATCCTATTGTAGTAAAAGAGCCGCTGCTTAGGCAGCGGCTTTTTGTCTGTTGAGAAACAATCGCTGCCCCGC
The DNA here is from genome assembly GCF_056158945.1 of Halobacillus sp. ABH2_015. Lineage (NCBI taxonomy): Bacteria > Bacillati > Bacillota > Bacilli > Caryophanales > Bacillaceae > Halobacillus > Halobacillus sp. ABH2_015. The sequence goes on along the minus strand of NZ_JBSWUG010000002.1, from coordinate 1,927,099 downwards.
ATGTCGTGGTTGCGTTAACGTATCGCTTATCGGTGGGTGTCATCCGAGCCCCTGCTCTAGTAGATCTTTGGCGCGCAGTCATCACCACTGAACACCCCCGTGCCCTCACCCAATAATCATTTGAAAAAGGGAAGATCTTTTGTTTAACAAAAGATCTTCCCTTTGTATCTTTCGGAATCAAAGCTCTCAAACTGATGTTCGAATCCATGAAGGTATTTCAGAAAATAAAAGGAATAGGAATGGAAATGGTTTTACTTTCCTACACCGTATTCCGTGATGTCAATACTGCTTTGCATTTTTAACAAGCGAGGGGAAGGTCTTATTAGATAATCTATGCACTTAGGTTCCGTATGCAACCTGTTAATATCCATTTTATGGTATCATATGAACCACATAGACATAATAAAATGGAGGGAATTTTATGATGATTTACGGACCTTTACTCGTATCATTCTTTCCAGAGATCCTTGTATTGGGTCTTACTTGGTGGTTCAGCAAAAAGGGTTTTTCTCTGTTTATCAGGATGTTACCCGGAGCTTTATTGAGTATTGCAGCTCTTATCCTTTTTTATATTGGATTTGTTAACATCAGGGGATTCGAAGGGGCAGCTTATGGCATTCTTTGTTTCTTTTTTATGCTTTTTGCTATTCTGTCCTTTGCTGTTGCATTTAAGGTGAAATGAAGTACGTGAAAGGATCATGGATTGAACAAGGATTCAATGTTAAATAGGAATGCAATCAATAGTACCTTTGTTAACTCGCCCTCTGGTTGAAGGAAATATCATTTTCGCGCAAATCTTAAATATCCAAAGCCCGCCTTCTGCCATAACGGGATCTATAAAAAATATAAGCAGTCATAACGGAGGAGTGTTTTTGTGAATCAGTTATTGGCCTTCTCTATATTAGGTTTAAGTATTAGCGGTGCGGTTTTAATTCTATCTGTTCCTTTATTATTTAAATCTCCAACAGGGGACTTTGAACTCTTATTGGCTGCTGGATCAGCAGGTTCTTTTGCTGTTTTCGCCGCCTCATCTCTCATTTTACGAAACCGTTTCAACCACTCTAAGAATTGATGGTTCAGCTTTCCCTGTTGATCTCATGCAATGAAAGGAAGGTTTTTTTGGATCTTCTAAATCAAAGACTGCAAGATGTGAAAAAGCCCCCCATTCATTCAGAAATGATTAAAGGGACTCACGCAGGTGATATGGTCCGGATTGAAACTTTCAATCAAAATGGTGAAAAGGAAAAACTCTTCTATAAGGAATTTGCTAAGGATAGAAAGATTGAAATAGACATGTATAAAAAGCTGGGAGATCAAAGCAGAAGAGAGCCCGGCAGGAGAATCTATCATCATACTACTTCTGGGGAGATATCAAATGACTACTGGAATCTATGAATGTATAAGTGAAGAAGCGTTATACAAGTACGCAGAACTCGCTGTAAAAGTTGGTGTGAATCTACAAAAACAGCAGATGTTGATTATTCATAGTGATATCCAAAATGCACCGTTTGCACGTTTCATTCAAACGGCAGCCTATAAGGCGGGTGCATCAAATGTACATATCGATTGGACTGATGTACAGTCTGCCAAAGAATTTTTCTTACATGCACCAGATCGCATCATCGGGTACTATCCGGATTGGCAGGCCGCCCGTTTTCGGGAATGGGAAGAGGCAGACGCCGCTTATATCCATATTATTACTGAGAATACGGAAATGTTTAAGGAGGTTTCTGCTGAGAGGGTGGCCTGTTTTCAAAAAGCTTCTCGTGCCAAATTGAGGGATTATCACACGAAGATTAGATCCCACGAGATACGCTGGTGTCTTCTCGCTGTACCGAGTGTTGACTGGGCATTGAAGGTATTCCCAAACCTACGTAAAAAAGAAGCTTTACAATCCTTGTGGACGTCGATTTTAAAAGGAGCCCGGGCAGACGGGGATTTCCCTGTAAAGGATTGGGAAACTCACCATGCAGCCTTCGAGTCCCGGAAGAATTTCCTGAATGAGAGCCAATTTGAATCCCTGCATTTTAAGAATAACCGGGGAACGGATTTACACGTTGGTCTACCTGAAAACCATCTCTATATCGGCGGGGGAGTCTCAGATAAAGAAGATATCCCATTCTTTCCGAACATTCCTACCGAAGAAGTATTTACTGCTCCCCATAGAAATAAAGTGAATGGGCGACTGGCAGGTAGTAAACCGCTAGTTTATGGGGGACGTGTTATCGATGGGTTTTATCTGATTTTTAAAAACGGGCGGATTACGGACTATTATGCGGCAGAAGGGCAGGAAGTGCTGCAGCATCTCATTGACACAGACGGGGGATCCCAATACCTTGGTGAAATCGCTCTCGTCTCTCATACATCCCCACTTGCTCAAGAGGATACTCTTTTTTACAACACACTGTTTGATGAGAATACATCCTGTCATATCGGAATTGGACATGCTTCTCCTTCCAATATTCAGAACGGCATGAACCAATCTGAGAAAGAGTTGAAGACAGCTGGGCTGAATACGTCGCTATTGTCCGTTAATGTGACCTTTGGTACTGGAGATATGGAAGTAACAGGCATAAACGAGGATGGAAGTGAAGTCCTGCTGATGAAAGAGGGGGATTTTCAATTTTAAATCGCCCGCAGCTGAAAAGCGTCATCCATGGTGGGTGACGCTTTTTTGATCTTTCTCCTAATGAGGAAGGAGAGTGATACGAATTTCATCCGTATCGGATGTTTTACGATTATTTCCGAGAACAAGTTTCGTTTGCAGAACATAGGCGATATCGGGAGAGGTCTGTTCCATGTCTTCAGGCAGGACGAAATGGAATGGGTACTCAGTTTCTTCGTTGGAATCAAGTTCTCTATTCATTAAGATGGTTGTAATGGGCTGTATAAAAGCTGGTTTTCTTCCTGCTTCCTTTTTAAATAAGTCACATTCCAGACGTTGAATGGTTTGATGGGTGAGTCCCCCTTTTACGTGAAAAGAGCCCTGGACTGAATCGCCGGGTTTGAATTGGTTCCCTGATAAGACTAGATCCACTTGAGGAAATCCGGTTTTGATCCAGCTGAAAAGTTTGGCAAGCATAGGCTGATTTCTCCTTCATGATCAGAATAAATGACTCCATCCGGGGATGGATGTGAGTGGTGAATAGCTATTTTTTCGTTTTTTCACACGAGATAATGAAGAGCTGGTTAGCGTTCTTTCAGCTGTCTACACTTGTATAATATTCCAACCTCATGGAGTCGTCAATCTTTTATTCTATTCTTCTTTGATTCCATATGGCAGGGTTATAGTTGTTGGAAAATTATGATAAAGTAGAAGTCAAGAAGATGCTTGAATGCAAATGAATCATTTATTTTCCTATCTGTTTTCAAATAAAAGAACAGGAGTCATCCATCATAAGGCTGTCGTAATGGAAATGCCCGGTTCGCAAGGGTCAACCAGTGATCCCCGCTATTATGTACGTATAAACGATTATGACAAGGCAGGCAGCATGGTATCCTTTCGAATATAAGGGATTGAAAGTCAGATGAACAGGCTCAGGATGGCGGATGGGGGAACGATATGGAGTTTAAGGAATTGACTACAGTACGGCTGCGTCTTGTGGAAATGACTGATGGATATATTGATGACTATTTTCACATCTTGTCCAGAGACGAAGTGACAAAGTATATAGGGATGCCTTCGCTCACCCACCGGGATCAGGCTGACGGAATGATTCAAACCTTTAAAGAACAATTTAAGTCTGAAAAGGCTGTCCGATGGGGCATTTTGCTCAGCGAAGAAGAAAAGTTTATCGGTACGGTGGGGCTGAGTCATATAAGCCTCTGGGGGAGAAAAGCTGAAATAGGGTATGAACTGCACCCCGGCTATTGGAAGAGGGGATTGATTACGGAAGCCGTTTCACGTGTTCTAGCTTATGCGTTCGATGACTTAGGACTATACAGGGTGGGAGCGGTTACCTTTCCGGCGAATACTCCTTCCTCCAGAGTGCTTGAGAAAACGGGGTTTCTTAGAGAGGGCCTGCTGCGGGGCTACCTGTTTCAAAATGGAGAAAATCATCATGCCTATATGTATTCCATCCTGCGTACCGAATTCAGTAAACGTTAAAGTAGGGATGTGTAACCAATGAACATAGGGAAACTTTTATTATGGATCGCCGGTATTGGACTTATTTTTGGTGGAGGGTATGCGGCTGCTGTATATGTTGGTGACACACCTTCCTATACGTTGACTGCCGTGAAAGCAGGGGAGAATAAAGAAACGGCTGCCACACTTCATAATGGAGAACATCAGGCTGAACTGGATACGGTGCTCACTATTCTGCTGCATCAAAAACCGGTGGAAGGGGCATCTGTGGACATGGAAAATCCTGATGTAACCTTGAAGTTGATCAGTCCGGAACGGTCCATCGGCATTCTGGACGCAAGGGTTTGGTTTGAAGAAGACAGGGCTGTGCTTGGAATTCGTAGTGGACAGACGTGGAATAGTATCCGGTTTTCGGAGTTGTCACAAAACGATGCCTCATACATCCGGTCCATCATCGACGAAGAATAATTCGTCGTTATAGGTAAGCGCTTTATTTAAAGTGGAGAGAAGGATAGAGAGGGTGGGCGCCCTCTCTATCCTTCTCTAATAATATCCGGGAAGGTATCCAGCTGGACATGGATTTAAAACTGGCCGTTGTACCATTGGAAATAGTCTAAGTGAATAGACAGAACGATCAATGCCCCCAGCACCGTAAACATGAGTAGAGGAAACCCCCAGTCCTTTGCGCTGATTTTCATCGGTCTGTAAAACGTACGTGACCGTTCCCCCGTAAATCCTTTGGACTCCATGGCAGCAGCTGTTCGTTCTGCTTTTCTGACAGCGCCTGCCAAAAGAGGGATGGAATAGCGCTGCAACTGTTTAAACTTTCCTTTGAGCGATTTGGATTCTGTGACTCCTCGTATGCGGTGGGCCGCCCGAATCTGATCGAATTCTTCTTTCATCATTGGAAGGAAACGGTATCCTGCCATCAGACCATATGCAAGCTTGGGAGGCAGTTTCAGTTGTTGAATGAGGCTTAATATGAAATGAACCATGTTTGTCGTAAATACAAACAAAAGAGATAAGGCGGCAAAGGCCATTACACGAAAGGAAAGCGCCAGAGCCATCAATAAATCTTCTTTTGGGAACAGAAACCCAGCAAGGCGGATAGTCTCGTCGGGACTTGCTGGTGCATCGGCAAAGGCAATGGTCGTCCACAGCATGCCGAAGGCGAATACGGTGAACGCGGAGAGGTATAGGACATATACTCGTTTCCGAAACCTGCCGAAAATCAGTGTCAAAGCGATTGTAAATCCTGTGAAGACGAAAGGGGTTACAGGATCGAATAAGAAGGCGAGTACAAAGACGAGTCCGATTATCGTGCAGGCTTTCATGGCAGGATTAAGAGTATGAAGGGACATGAAAGCGGCTCCTTTCTATTAATAATCGATTCAGTTGAACAGGAAGGGGAGGTTCAACAGGCCAATCCGGAAGTCGGTTATCGTTCCAAAGATGTTCTGGGAGACCATCGTAAGCGATCCTTCCTTGTTCCATCACAATCACCCTTGTCGCATATTGGTGAACAAGCTCCATATCATGTGTGATCATCAATAAGGTGGTCCCTTGTTGAAAGCGCTGCTCAAGCAGAGCCATCAGTTGTTGGGTCGAGACCGCATCCTGACCGAAAGTCGGTTCATCCAGCAAAAGAAGCGATTGATTTTCCACGATCATCGTGGCCACGCTTAAACGGCGTTTCTGCCCCTGACTTAACTGATAAGGATGATGCCTGTCTAATCCATTCAATCGGCACAGGGAGAGCAGATGTTCAACCTGCCGGCGTATTTCCAATTCGGGTGTTCCCCGCTGCCTTAAACTGAAAGCAATCTCCTCGAACACTTCATCGGTTACAAATTGGTGTTCCGGATTTTGAAAAACGTACCCCACCTGTGTCCGTAAGTTGTCCGCTCTCCATTTTTTCATGGATGTCCCTTTCCAAGTCACTGTGCCTCTGTCCGCCTTTGTGATGCCGGCCATTATTTTGGAAAGACTGGATTTTCCACTTCCATTCGCCCCTACCACAGCAATCCATTCTCCTTCATAAAGGGAGAGAGTGAGATCCTTTAAAATATGTTTCCACTGGACATCGGATAATTCCAAGAGCGCCTTTCCGCGTCTGTTCGGGTCACGAACATTTGATGGAACTTCAATGTTCCGCTGCGATAACTCCTCCAGGGTAAATGGATAGGGAGGAGGGCAGTCTTCGTCTATGCTGTACTGCACAGCATAGGGAAGCCGGATCCCCTGATTGTGGATGGCGCGGCCCTGGTTATTGATGACTTCTTTTAACGGCCCCTTTGTAAGAATCCCGCCATCGGAGTGGAGTACAATGACATGCTTGAGAAGTTCCAGCCATCCTTCCAATCTGTGTTCGATCACAATCAAGGTGAGACTTCTAGTTTTTTTTATGGAAGTCAGAATAGTAATGAAATCACGAGCAGACTGCGGATCCAGATTAGCTGTCGGTTCATCCAGGAGAAGGATGTCCGGCTCCATCACCAGCACACAGGCAAGGGCCAGTTTCTGCTTCTGTCCGCCGGACAAGTGATGGATGAACGACGTTTTTTTATCCAGTAGATTCACCTGTGCAAGGACATCATCTATTTTGTGTTCCATCTCCTCAGCAGGTACATGAAGGTTTTCTAAACCAAAGGCGATTTCATCCTCGACGGTCAGCATACAAAATTGAGTTTCGGGGTCTTGAAAAACACTTCCAACAGTTTTAGCCAGCTCTCCCGGTTTGAAGTCGCTTGTTGAACGTCCGTAAATGGCAGCACGCCCATTCATCTCGCCATCCAAATCCTCCGGGTAAAGCCCGTTTATACATTGGACAAGCGAGCTTTTTCCTGAACCGCTCGGGCCAAGGATGAGGGTGTCCTGTTCGTTTTCGATGGAGAGGGTGATATCCGTCAATACGGTTTTTTCATTTTCTTCATACGTAAGCGTCAGGTTTTCCAATTGTACAGCCGTCTTCATCAGGAAGCCTTCTTCTTTCTTAATTCCCGCCCGAGAGCAAAACTGGAAAGGACGCCGGTACGGGCAAGTCCGTCAGCCACGGCTTTACCCAATACTCCGGAAATCACAGCGCCGCTGACCATACGGACAATCAGCATGGCAGCGACGTATCCACCACTTAACGCAGCGTATCCAGATTGGAAATACCCCCATGCGAAACTGAAAACGGCAGCCATCACGCCGGCGAGCATGAGTACAGAAAGATGATAAGACCGGTAACGCGTCAGAGCAAACGCACTTTCCGCTCCGAATCCCTGAATCATTCCCGTTAGAATCAATAGGGGACCGGAAGCATTCCCGAGCAGAACTTCAATTGTCGCTGCGATGGTTTCAGAGAGAAAAGCTGCGCCCGGGCGGCGTAAAATATAGGCGGCAATGATGGATACGATAAACCAGATACCAAAGATAATATCATATCCGATTGGACCAAAGAGACCTGAGAGAAGTTTTCCAACAGGCAGGAAAGCGAGATAGACGACAGCGAAAACGACGGACAAGACAGATAGAACAACGATTTCTTTGAGTTTCCAGTTTTTCATAAGATGCTCCCCCTGGAGGAAGGGCTGTTGACCGACACCGATACAGTCATGACGGTGTGAGACGACCCTGAAGCTTCTGTCTCACGGAAAACGTTTTCCAACCCTTCGAAAACCGTATGGGTATCTCCGTCAAGTCTTGTAGAATAGTGGGCGGGCGTCACTTGGATGCCCTTCGATTTCATCGCTTCAATCTGCTTGTATATTGTATCCATATAACTGTCCCCTCCCATTGGATAGAGCGAAAACTTAGCTGCTAATGGCTGGGTAATCGAGCGGGAAGTGTCTTCATTCCTCCGTTGCAGGGATTCAGCCATATACGTGTCTCCAGCCGAGTCTCCCGGGCACCCGATTGAATAAGTCGCATGAAAAGCCGCATGAACACCTTCTTTGGATACATGAAGAAGGATAGCCTTTGTCACATCAAAAATATGTTCCATCCGCCCCCGTACCGTCGTAGAGACATCATCGGTATCGAGCCATACTTTAGATGTATCCACTTCCTTTAAGCTTTCCAGAATTATACCCGCAAACTCATCACTCATCGGATGTATGGAAAACGAACATCCAGCAATTTTCGATGTACCACAAACTTGATTCATCCATCATTCCTCCTTTTTTTAAACACAAAGCTCTGTTAAAGTCTGTTGTTGTTATTTTAAACGAGTACTAAATCGTCTCCGTCTGGAATTAGGGGTCCGGCCCGTTGTTTACTCAGAGCATGGGATGGCAGAGAAAATTGTCCGCTTTCCGCGGGGAACGAAGTTTGAGGAGGCTCACGGTACCCCGTGGAAAGGGAGTCATTCCCAAGGCCGCCTCCTGCAAATCCCATGACAGAAAGGGGTGATAGGAGCTCACATGTTAAATAACAACACCAAGCAATAACAGACCCAAACACAAAAAAACTGCATCCCATGGGAATGCAGTCCGTTGATCGATGAATAAAACCTGTAAAGGCCTGATTGATAGAACGGCTGCACTTCCCCACGCTAGTATTATCTAGTTCGGGTGCCAAGGGTCGGATCATCCTCTCAGCCGCTCGCAGCAGCTCCCCTAGTGCCTCATATGTATACAGTTTTTTGTATTGACTCTATCGTAGCGGATGTTGGAATATTTGTAAATGTTTATTCTCCTTTTTATGAATACGAATGATAGAGTTCATTTTCAAAATCTTCCAATCGTGATACGCTGAAGATAATAGAATCTGTCATATCTTGAGTGGAATAAAAGAGTCGGACAATCAGAAGACAAGGGATACCATCAATGGGAAGGGGAAGACAGATATGAACACTCACATGAATCGCACAAGCAGGTGGATGAAGCGGTATGCACGTCCATTGGAAGCAGCCAGATGGGAAGCACTTTTTGAAAGAGGTCCTAAAGAAAAGGTCCTCGTATACTTGAGTGCGTTCCAAAATGAAGATGGAGGTTTTGGTCACGGAATTGAGCCGGATTTTCAACTTCCAGCTTCGTCTCCAATGGCCACATGGGCAGCTTCCCAAGTGCTTGCTGAATTGAATGTATCTTCCAAAGAGCCGCTGCTTCAACAGATGGTTTCCTACCTCCTTCGCTCATACGATCGTCAATCAGGGATGTGGCCTTCGGTTATTCCTGAAGTCAACCATTTTCCTCATGCGCCCTGGTGGTCGTGGAGGGAAGGGGTGCAGTCCAACTGGATGTTTAACCCGGGGGCGGAATTGGCCGGTTTTCTCATCGACTGCTCTCAAAGGGATACAGAAGCCTGGAAAACGGGTGTGGCTGGAGCCGTTAAAGCTGTTGAACATTTGATGAGTGTCAGTGAGATGGATTTCCACGAATGGCAGTGTTTTCAAAATCTACTAATCTCCGTGGACAAGCATAAAGGACTCGTCCATAATCAAATGCCTTACGGGCTTGATCAGGTGCAGTCCCACCTTCTTACGTTAGGCGAGAACTGTTTCAGTCAGGATCCTTCGGAATGGGGAAGTGGGTACGGTGCGCTTCCGACTGACATAATATCGTCCCCACAGCATCCGTTGTATGCTAAATACAAACCTTTAGTTTTGGAAAACATCCGTTATTATTTGAAAACGCTGAAGGAAGAAGGCATCTGGGATATCAGCTGGGACTGGGGAGACGGAACAAAAGCTTTTGCTGCAGCTGAACAACAGTGGAAAGGAATTACGGCGGTTCAGCGTTGGAAAATTATCCATGCTTTTCAAGGGGAATGGTAAAACGGAAGAGAGGCTGTAGCGCCTCTGTCGGACGTAGATGTTGGAAAAAGAGAGGTTATTGGGATCCTGTTTGCTTTACTGAGCAGCAAGTGCTGGTTTTGTGGTCATCCTTGTCCATGAGGTGAACGTCCATGTGACCGGGAGTATTGGTGTCGATGTTATTGATGGCTGAATCAAACAGTGTTTTACAAGCGTCTGCTCAGTGGATGACCTGAAGGAGACACCCCTCGTTTAAACCTGACCACTTTTCGTGAATTATCTTTTTCCCTGAATATAAAGGAATAAAGAAAACCGGGATACATGTGTTATGTATCCCGGTTATTTTTATGGCTTAAATAATCTTAGTTTTAAGTTGTCTTCATTCTGAGAGCAGTCCAGATAAGGAAGTTTTTCATAAGGATAGTACCGCACAGTTGTCGGGTTCATATCAAGCAGGCCGAATAGTTCCTTCATATCCGTAATCCGGTTCAATTGAATGAGCGTATCTTTCCCTGCGAACGATTGGAATCTTGCAGACGTAAATCCTTCTTCCTTGATAAAGTTAAGAATGTCCATTAGTTAGTCTCCTTATGGCCGTAAGCTGGTTGGACATGTGCTCATTATATTTTCATAGACGTAACCGGATTCAATCCCTACCGGCTGTTATTCTACAATAACAAATATCTCGGGAAATAGCCAACTTTTCCCGTTTACTTATTGTTTTTGTAATATAAAAAAGAAAAAAGCCACGTATCCAAAGACACGTGACTCGTTTTAGTAATAAGGAGAAATCATTAAATAGACAACGACGCCTGTCAAACTGACATAAAGCCAGATCGGCATCGTCCAGCGGGCGATTTTCCTATGTTTATCCACTTTCATTGCCAGACCTCTGAACAGTGTTAACAGGGCAAGGGGTACAATAAGTGCGGCCAGCACAATGTGGGTGATCAGAATAAAGTAATAAATACCTGCCACCAGACCCTCGCCGCCGAAGGACGTTGATTCAGACATGGAATGGTACGTGAGATATGAAACTAAAAACAATGCTGTTGTTGTAAAGGCAGCAAAAATGAATCGTTTATGCCACGTAATATTCTTTCGGATAATCATGAATAAAGCCGCCAGCAGAAACACGAATGTGAAGGAATTGAATACGGCATTAAGTAATGGGAGCAGTGTAATGTCAAAGCTGGTCTCGCTTCCAATTTCCGGGAGGAACAACAAGGCCACGACAATTAGATTGATAGCAATGGACAATCCAACCACCCATGGTACATAATTAAAATCTTTTTTTATTTCCAAAGTAAAACCCCATCTCATAATAGACTGCAGGAATAGTATATAAAAAATCCGCTTGAAAATCATCTCATGATGTCGAACGTTAACGAAACTGTCACTTCATGATGGCTTACAAGCGTGACAAAAGACGGAATAATGGGCTGACCTTTTCCGGAAAGAATCCATAGGATACGTACAAGGAGGGAAGATTATGCGCCCGAAGTACTTGTTTTTGAAATTTCTGGGATTTGGCGGGGAGCTGCTCCTATCCGGAACAGGGGCTGCTCTATACACGTATCTAGAGGACACCGGGAGGGGATTTGATCCCAACCCTGTATTCTGGCAGGCCTTTATCACGATCCATCTGACCATGTTGATAGTTCTGCCATTATTCTTACAGGGGAGAACGTTAGGCATGCTGCTGACAAATATGTCTGTCGTTTCGACGCATGGAGGAAGCCCTCATGTGTTTCAATCCATGATAAGAGCTGTTCTTGGATTCGGCCCGGTTCTGTTGACCAATGGATGGTGGCTGTTTGTCTCTGCTGCAACATCCGTATTGGATAAAAAAGGACGGAGCTGGGGGGAACTCATATCCTTTACAATGATGAAGCCAAAAGAACCTAAAGAGAAGTAATGTTTCTGTATTCAATCGAAAAACCGGTTCCTGTAAGGCAGCCGGTTCTATTTATTGGTTTAAATCTTGAATGAGTGTTTGCAGGGTCTGCTGCTGGGTTTCTATAGACTTCCGTGTGTATTCGGCCATTCGTTGATAGATTGATAAAATAAGCTGGCCATACTGATCACCAGGTACAGCCCATTTTCCATTCAACGCGGTCCATGTGCGGGCGCTTCCCCGTGCAACAAGTTCGAATCGTGGATCTACAATCTTCACCCCCTCAGGAATATAATCGCTGGAAGCATAGGCATATAAGTGTTGAATCTGAGCGTGGACACCTTCTTCGGGTGTCGGAAAGGATGCCCCGGCCACTCCACCACCTACAGCACCAATACCTGCAAAATTATTCTGATCTCTCTGTACATCGCCGGTGAAACGGAAATAGTTCGTTTCATGCACGGCCTGGGCAAACGCAATATCCCCTCGTATGCCGTAAAGGTTTCCGTATACCATATAGTACTGACCAAGCTCTGGAGCACCGGGATAGACCGAACGGACAAATTGGTCAAGCTGACAACCGTCAATCACACTCTGCCCAAGAATGGTCCACTTGTCTTCCTGTGTTTCGGGGGCAGGTGAATCTGGTGCGGCTGGGAAATCAGAACCCGACCAGATGAAGGCGTCGATGATACCGAACGACTTCAATTGATGCACAAGAGCTTTGGCATGATCCATTTCTTGAAAAGCGCCGGCTTGAACCCGGTAATAGGTGAGGCCGCCGATATCTAAAGTGGTGATAAACGAGGATAATCCGGCAGCGGTAAGCCGGTTCATCCGTTCCTCGGCATTTTTCCTTTCTCGGAACGATCCGGCAATGACCCGGTACAGATCATCTTCCGGCACAGGGGATTCGGATTTGTCTGTTCCGGCGAGGATATACGCGTCTGCGATCCCTATCCGCTTTAATTGGTCTATCTGTGATTTGGCATTTATTTCCTTGGAGAAAGCTCCTGTTTGAACCCGGTAATAGACCCCGCCTGAGATGGAGGCAGGCACAATAAAAGCAGCGAAACCGTTTTGAAATAAAAATTCGGTTCGTTGTTCTGCGTTTTCTCTGCTTTGGAAAGCTCCAGCCATCACTTTGTATAACGTGGAGCTCTCAGTCGCTGCGGTGCTGGAAAGCTTCGGCAGCTGTAGAGCTTTGGCTGTTCCTTCCGCGATAGCTCTGGATATGTCGTTGATGAACGCGGAGTTTCTCAGCAGGGACAGATCGTCGGGATGATCGACAAATAAGAGTTCGAGTAAAAGGGAACTCATTTGTGTTTCGCGGGTGACGAATAAGTTGGCTTGCTTCATGCCCCGGTTGTTCACGCTGTATTTTGAAGCTGTTTGATAAATCGTGTTATGGATGATGGACTGGTAAGCTTGAGTATTCGGAGCAAGAGTTCCGTTATAAATATAACTTTCAAATCCGCTTCCACCGGCGGCATTATTGTGGATCGATAGGAAGAAATCAGCGTTGACGGAATTAGCAGCCGCCGTCCGCCTGCTCAAGGAAACCGTTACATCCGACGTTCTCGTCATGACAATTTCAACTTCATAATGCTCCGTAAGATAACGCTGGACGTTGAGGGCGATGGATAGGTTAAAGGTCTTTTCCTGATACCCTTGGTAAACGGCACCTGGATCTGTACCTCCGTGCCCCGGGTCAATGACAATGGTTTTCATATCAATCTTTCTCCTTTCAAGAATCTCTTTTAGTATATGAGTTTTCTTAGATGCTTGTATGGATGAAGCGGCAAAATCACCTTGTCAAACACATGCTTTAGCTGACTACGGCTTGTATTGTATAATAATAGAATGACGTGAAAAGGAGGAGACTCATGGATCCACTGGATATTGTAGGGAACTTACATAGAATAAAGCCTGTCTTTCAACCGATTGTCAGTGCAATTAATCACGATGTGATCGGATATGAGGTGCTGGCCCGTTATAAAGAAAATCAGACGTGGGAGAGTCTTGGTCCCTTTTTCCATGATACGGACGTGCCGGAGGAATTCAAAGTGGAGGTCGATCAAGTCGTCCTCACTCAAGCGGTCCACATGATGATGGATAACAGAACAGAAGGTCTGCTGTTTATCAACCGCAATGCTAAGCAGCTGATGGTGAACAATGGGGATGATCTCCTGCAGTCGCTCCTTCAATTCAAGGACCAGGGATTTGACCTGAGTCGTATTGTCATTGAAGTGACTGAACATGATTTTGATGAAGACTTTGAAACCTTGAACCACCTTCTGCTGTATTTTAAAACGTACGGTATCCAGATTGCCGTGGATCATGTTGGAGCAAAGAGCTCGAATATCGACCGGATCAGACTTTTGGAACCCCATATTTTAAAAATTGATACAGGGATCATCCGCAGACAGGATGGAGATGCTTTTCAGGATATCATGTACTCGTTATCTATGCTCGCCCATCGGATCGGGGCGGCACTTTTATTTGAGAATATCGAGGATGATTTTCAATTGTATTTTGCCTGGAAGCACGGCAGCAGATTCTATCAGGGATATTACCTTGCCCACCCATCCTTCGACCCCATAGGTAAAGGGGCGCTGTCGGTGGATATCAAAGAACGGATGAGCGGCTTTGTACAGCGGGAAAAACGCCTGTTGGAAGATCGTCAGCAGTATGTGAAACATTGGGAAGCCAAGGTGAGACAGCTCCTGGCCAGGTGGGAAGGACCAAAGAAATCCGATGCGTTTATTGATGGGGTGACGGAGAAGTTTCACAATGAAAGCTTCCGTATGTTCATTTGCCACATGGACGGTCAACAAGTATCCTCCAACTTCCGTAAAAAAGAAGACGACTGGTTTATGGAAACGGATAAAAGAGGATCCAACTGGGCTTTCCGCCCGTATTTTCTGGAAAATGTGATGAAAATGAGGGAAACGCACGCCGGTCTTCTTTCGGACCTTTACTCGGATATTGAAACGAAAGAAATGGTCCGCACATTCAGCTTTCCATTAACCGACCAGCATTTTCTTTTCATTGATTTGAGATACGCTTATCTATATGATCACGCATGTCTGCTTGCCTGAACAGCGGCACATTCCACTTCTCGCAGAAAGGCCTGAGGAACCATCGAAACATGGTCCCTCAGGCCTGTTTTGTTTACAGAAAGAGAATGTGATGAAAGGGTCTACGTTGGTGTCTATGGAATAAAGTAAGGCAAGGAGGGATGGCAGATGAAAGTGAGAGCACTGGAAGATGTTGTTGGATCCAACAGGGAAGTGGATGGAGGGAACTGGATCAGCCGGCGTTTACTTGTTGCTGAAGATCATATGGGTTATTCTGTCAACGATACTGTAATCAGGGCGGGGACGGAAACGAAAATGTGGTATAAGCATCATCTCGAGTCGGTCTACTGTATAGAAGGGGAAGGCGAGGTCGTGACTGTTTCTGATCAAAGGACCTGGCCCATTCGCAAAAACACTTTATACGCCTTGGATCAGCATGATGAACACGTGCTCCGTGCCTTCACGGATATGCGGATGATCTGTGTGTTTAATCCACCTTTACAGGGGCGGGAAAAACACGATGCAGATGGTACGTATCCAGCAGATTCAAAACAAGGGAACCTTTGATGTAAGGGGTGTTTTCCTTTTCTGTATTTTTTTGGTAACCTAACAAAAAAGGCAGAAAGGGAGCATGTTATGGAAAAAGCGTTGGATGAAGAAAGCGTGGATCAAATTTCCATTCGGATGAAAAGCCGGAAATCCATGTGGTACAACTTTCTGATTATGGCCTTTCTGGTGGGGGTTTCTCAGCTTTTCTTTGAATCGGTGACTGGAATCATTTATCTTGCTGCCATGCTCTTTTTCGGGCTGTTTTTATATGAAACAACAATGGCACGTAAGACGAATGAACAATTATGGCAGATTTGGGAAGAGCGTTGGCTGGAACGGCCGTTTTTCTATAGTCTGCGCTCGTCATTTTCCCAATCGGCTCAAGTTTGGCTTCCGGCTATTATTACTACGGATTTTTCCTGGGTTATGGCAGTTGTTCTCTCCGTGTTTAGTCTGGGGGTCGGTTTTTATTCCGGGTATCAAAGGTGGAAAGCCAAAAACCATTATTGCCGTATCGCTGCAGGGAAGGGTAAAGCGGCGGTTTCATAAATGAATAAAAAGAGGAAGAAGGGGAAGGCCCTTCTTCCTCTTTTTATTTTATATAAGATGAATGTAAATCTTTTTTCAAAGAGGTTAACAGTCTGGTATTCTATTAGTGAGAAAGGGGAGAGGAAACCTTGGATCCTATACATATCGACGTTCCCTATGTGCTGCATACGAAACGCCTTCGTCTACGGAGGCCGGAGGCTGGAGACGGCCCGGCGGTTAATGAAGCTGTTCATCGGTCGGAAAAGGAGTTGAAGCCGTGGCTTCCTTTTGTGCAGGAGATGCCTTCGATTGAAAATACAGAAAGCAATATCAGGCAGGCCCATGTAGATTTTATGGAAAGAAAAAAACTCCGGTATCTTGTTTTTCACAAGGAGAATGGAGCGTTTGTTGGGACGACTGGACTTCATACTATTGACTGGGATATTCCGAAGTTTGAAATCGGGTACTGGATCGACACCAAATGGAGTGGGCATGGGTATATGCAGGAAGCCGTGCGTGAAATAACGCGGCTGGCTCTTTATGATCTCGGTGGAGCGCGTGTAGAAATCCGATGTGAAAGGGAAAATGAAAAAAGCAGGCAGGTTCCCGAAAAACTTGGCTACCATCTTGAAGGAATGTTGCGTAATGATGATCGATCCGTGGATGGGAAACATCTGACAGACACGTGTGTCTACGCAATAATTAAAGAGCGGAGGCAGGAACATGTATGATGTGACCATTGTCGGTGCTGGTGTAGCGGGAACATTTATGGCCTACACCCTTGTCCAGAAACACCCCGGACTTCAAGTGAAAGTCGTAGACGTAGGAAAACCGTTGAAAGAGAGATCCTGCGCACAGGGGCATGGACAACCTTGCACGTGCTCTGGAGCCTGCGATCAGTACATAGGCTTTGGCGGTCTTGGGAATTCAGAGGGAAAATTCAATTTTACCAACGCTTTTGGTGGAGAGCTTCCACGAAAAATCGGCGGAAAGGAAACCGCCCGCCTTATGAAAGAAGTGGACCGCATTCTAACCGGTTTTGGAGGAGACCGTGTGGACATGTATTCAACAGATAACGAGCATGTGAAAAGAAGGGCTGCTTGTGGTGACTTGACCGTTTTAACGACGGAGGTACGCCACCTTGGTACTTCTCTGTCGAAGGAGGTATTTCAAAACCTATATGAACACTTAGTCAATAAGCTTTCCTTTTCTTTTAACACCCATGTCAATTCCATTACACGGGTGGGTGAAGGTTTCCGTATCGTTACAGATTGTGAGGAGTTTCTAAGTCGAAAAGTTGTGCTTGCGACAGGAAACAGCGGCCGGGAGTGGTTCGCACGGATAACGGAACCGCTTGGCATCGAACCGAGGGAGACGCGGCTGGACCTGGGTATACGGTTGGAAATGCGGGGCGGCCAGCTGGATGCTCTCCTAAAAGAATCATTTGAAACGAAACTTTTGAAAAAAACGTCACGTTTTACGGCCTACACATACTGTATGAATCCCAAAGGCAGGATTATTCGAAAACATCAGCATGGACTTGTCATGCCTGATGGTCAGAATTCACGAGAACAAGGGGTGCCGGGAGAAAATTTGAATTTCACTTTGTTTGTCACCCGTTACTTTCCGAGTCTAAAGCAGGCGGTGGAAGAAGCATCACGCGTCATTGGAGGAATCAATCGTTCGAGGGGAAGAATCGTGGTCCAGCGTCTTGAAGATTTGAAAAAGGGAAAGGGGACGACTTCAATTCATGCAAACTCCGTGATTCCTTCTCTTTCCGCTGACGAAGGATCGCTGATAGAAGAAGTGCCACATATTTATATAGAGGCTCTCATCGAGTTCCTGACCTCTCTTGAAGCAGCGATAGGTGAACCGGTGGATCCTGACACGCTGCTTTATGGGCTTGATGCTAAATTTTACGAACCAGTTATTCCAACCAACAGGAATTTTGAAACGGACGTCCCGGGACTTTTTCTGGTCGGAGACTGCTCATCCGTCACTCATTCCTTGTCCCAGGCAGCGGCTAGTGGGATTTATGTCGGAGAGGTAATAGGAGGGTAAAGGAAACGACCGTTTTCCTCAGCCTTTAGAAAAAAACATATCTTTTCCTGGATCATACCTTCTCATCTGGATGTTCGCGTCCGGCTGACGGGTGGATGCCTGCCGCGGTCCCGGCCTGTGCTGACTTGGGCAGGAAATATAAATCGTTGTATGGAGTAGCTTCACTTGGGTATGCTCTTCCATACCAAGGAACAAGAAGATTGAAAATGGTTAACCGCATCAGCGGTTAACCATTTTCAATCTGGGTCATCGCTTCCTCCACTTGAGCGGCATCCATGACGTTCATTAATCGGATGGATTCCCCCGGTTTTACAGCATGCTCCGCTGTTATGGAGATGGCTTCTGCCTTGTTGGTCAAGTTGAAGTCATCGAGGGTTACCGGCAGGTTCATCTCCTGGTAATAAGGGGTGAGTGCTTCAATTTCATCAAAGCGGCCTTCCAGAGCAAGCTGGACGAGAATACCATAAGCCACTTTTTCTCCGTGAAGGAAAGCGTGGGTTTCCGGTACTTTGGTCAAGCCGTTATGGATTGAATGGGCTCCGGCGATTCTTCCATAACTATCCCCGTATCCACCGACCATACCGCCAGCCATAATAATGGTTTCCACAACTCTCATGAAGGCAGGTATGACGGCTTGCTGACGAACGGCTTCCACAGCTTCTGTACCATCTTGTATGAGAACATCCCTGCATAATCCGGCCGCGTGCAGCGCAATGTCTACGGAAATCGGTTTGGAGGCGAGAGACCTCGTGAGAACATCCGCTTCATACCATTTGGCGAGCGTATCGCCGATGCCGGCCCTGAGATAAGGTTCCGGGGCACGAACGAGCAGATCAGGCTCTACAAGCAGCATCCATGTACTACGTGGATAAATAATGTATTCCTCAAAATTCCCTTCATCATCGTAAAACACACTGAGCGGCGTCCAAGGTGCGCAGTTTGAGGCTAGTGTAGGAATGAGCACGACTGGAATATTCAATTGATCGGCACAGGCTTTTCCGAGATCAAGGACCTTTCCGCCTCCGATGCTGATCAAGACGTCACAGTCCCGCAGGGCTTCACTGAGACGCATGACCTCTTTATGGGAGCACTCCCCGTTATAGGCTTCCGATTGGACCGGCATCGTCAGCTTTGGAAAATAGGGCTGAGCAGCCTTCCACGACTGCTCACCGTGAATGATTCCTGCTTTTGCAAAGGCCTGGTTTTCCAACAATTCCGGTATATTCCTTAAAATTCCAGGATCAGCTTTATAAATCGCAGGTGCTCCTTGTACAGTTACGTTTTTCATGGTTGATCACCTCTGGTAATGATATAGCCATCATTATCCAGATGACAGAATAATATGTCAATAACAAAACCGGGAGCAGGCCCCCCGGTTTTGCAGCTTAACGGTTTCGGAATTCCTGAAGAATGTTCAGACCTGTGGTGACGGCCTGACTCATGGCAGAGCCCCCGCCGTAAGCAGCTGATACACCCATCGTTTCATAAATTTCCTTGTCCGAACAATCTGCTTCGACGCACTGATCCATGTGATAGGCAATACTGGCTTCATCTCCATCTTTCACACTGATGGCAAGAGCCATTAAGTGCTTGGTACCTTTGCTGAGTTCTCCGTCTTCAAAGAACGAGCCGGTAAAGTGATTGTATTCTTTTGTGGCCTCCGGCAGGTGTTCGGTCAGGGTTTCAATGCCATTTCTATATTCTTTAAGCAGGTCTTCTCCTTGTTTGTTCATTCTTTCACTCTCCCTTTTCTTTGTTATTCCTTTTATTCCTTCCTCTTCCAGTCACTTAAACAACGTAATAGGCTTCCCGGCACATCCCTGTCCATTAATGAAATGTTGGGAAAATTGTTTACAAATGCAGAATGATGCGTTAAAGTTGTAAATCATAAACGAATAGCAACAACTAATTCTTATCAAGAGTGACTGAGGGAAAGGCCCGTAGACGTCACAGCAACCTTCCATGTGGAGTGGTGCTAAATCCGCCGGAATGATATTCCGGGAGATAAGAGTTTGGCTGATAGTTATGCGAAACTCTCTTCTTGATAAGGAAGAGAGTTTTTTTATTAGGTAAAGGAGGACGGTTATGATTTCCATCCAGGAGCTCAGTAAAATTTACACATCCAAGAAAAAACAGGTGATCGGGGTGGACAAGGTTTCTCTCGATATTCAGGAGGGGGAAATCTATGGAATCGTCGGATACAGTGGAGCTGGTAAGAGTACACTCCTCCGATGCATGAACATATTGGAACGCCCGACATCAGGAGAGGTTTATATCGATGGGATCGATCTGCTTTCTCTCTCCAAAAAGGACCTTAGAAAAGCACGACAGTCCATCGGCATGATTTTCCAGGGGTTCCACCTTGCTATGGGGAAAACGGTTTTGGAGAACGTGGCCTTTGCTTTGAAAGCGGCCGGTAAACCAAAACAGGAGCGCAATGATCGTGCCAGGCGTCTGTTGGAACTTGTAGGTCTTAGCGATAAAGCCGATCAGTACCCCGCTCAATTGAGTGGAGGGCAGAAGCAGCGGGTCAGTATTGCCCGGGCACTGGCCAACGATCCTAAAGTGCTGCTGTGCGATGAAGCAACTTCCGCACTCGATCCGAACACGACACAGTCGATCCTGAAACTATTAAAGAAAATCAACCGGGAGCTTGGACTGACCATTGTATTGATTACACACGAAATGGAAGTGGTGAAAGAAATCTGCGACCGTTGTGCGGTCATGGAAGAAGGAAAAGTGGTAGAACAGGGGGCGGCCTACGAAATTTTCGCCTCTCCTCAAAATGCTTTGACAAAGCGGTTTATTCGAACAGTGATCGATTTCCATGTTCCGGAAGAACTGCTGAAAAACAGCCGCGGCACCATTGTCCAGATGAAGTTTACCGGCGGACAGGCGGGAGATACGGTTGTGTCGGATCTGCTTCAGAACTATAAAATCAAGGGAAACATCCTGCATGGAAATGTGGATTATATACAGGAAAAAGCCCTCGGTACATTTGTTATGGAATTAACCGGTGACCCGCAGGAAGTCGGGAGAGCTGTGGAAAATCTGAAAACGATACTGGATGAAGTGGAGGTGCTGAATCATGATCGATCAGCTGATCAACCTGTGGCCCGAGCTGAATAAATCATTTATGGAAACATTGATCATGGTAGGGATCGGACTTGGCGTAGCCGTTATCGCCGGTCTGCCTCTGGGGTTGCTGCTATTTGTTACCGACCGTGACTTGTTTTTGGAAAACAAATGGATCAAAGGAGCTGTGGGCATTTTTGTAAACCTTGTCCGTTCCATTCCATTTATCATCCTGCTTGTGTTTTTATTCCCATTTACTAATTTTCTTTTAGGTACGACAACAGGACCGATTGCCGCCTCCGTTGCTTTATCGGCCGCAGCGATTCCTTTTTATGCAAGAATTGTAGAATCATCCGCCAGGGATATTGATAAAGGCGTCATAGAAGCGGCTATCGCATGTGGGGCTTCCCCATGGCTGATTATTAAAGATATCATTTTTCCTGAAATCAAGCCGGGCTTGATCAGTGGTTTAACGATAACAGCCATCAGCTTGATCGGGTATTCCGCAATGGCCGGCGCAATTGGCGGTGGAGGGATCGGCGACCTCGCCATCCGGTACGGGTATTACCGTTATGATAATTTCGTCATGTTTACAACGGTTATTGTGTTGATCGTCCTTGTTCAGGTAGTCCAGTACGCTGGGGATTTCCTGGCAAAAACAGTGAAAAAAAGTTAACCCAAGACGAAACGAAGTTCAGGAGGAAGATAAAATGAAAAAAATCGTAACCTTGTTTGCAGCTTTAACAATCATTACTTTTTTGTCTGCCTGTGGTGGCGGAGAAGAAAATGCAGATGCAGAAGAGAAGAAAACCATCCGCTTTGGAGCTACATCCGGTCCTTACAGTGATATGGTCACCGAAGCGATTGCTCCGCTGCTGGAGG
Source organism: Halobacillus sp. ABH2_015 (assembly GCF_056158945.1). Lineage (NCBI taxonomy): Bacteria > Bacillati > Bacillota > Bacilli > Caryophanales > Bacillaceae > Halobacillus > Halobacillus sp. ABH2_015. The sequence goes on along the minus strand of NZ_JBSWUG010000002.1, from coordinate 1,905,200 downwards.
AGAAAGGCTATGAAGTAACCAATAAAGAGTTTACGGATTATGTGCAGCCTAACAAAGCGTTAGCCAATGGTGATCTGGATGCTAACCTGTTCCAGCACAAAATCTATTTAGAGTCCTTTGCCGAAGAACACAACCTGGATCTGTCCGAGGTCATTGTTGTTCCAACAGCACCTATGGGTATTTATTCCAGTGAGTATCAGAATATCGATGGTGTTGAAACAGGCAGTACGCTGGGGATTCCCAATGACCCGACGAACCTGGCCCGAGCGCTGATCATTCTTGAAGATGAAGGTCTGGTCACTTTGAAGGAAGATGTAGACCCTCTTCGTGCCTCTTTGAACGATATCGTAGAAAATCCAAAAGAAATCGAATTCGTTGAAGTAGAAGCCGGCCAGCTGCCACGACTGGTGGACAGCGAGGATCTATCCATGGTTCCTGGTAACTATGCGCTTGCTGCCGAGATGGATCTGCTGAGTGCTCTCGCCCTCGAAGATATGCCGGATGATTATAGAAACCGGGTAGCTGTCAAGACCGAAGATCTGGATGCCCAGTTTGCCAAGGATATTAAGGAAGTTGTGGAATCGGAAGAGTTTGAGGAAATCATGGATGAAAAGTTTGAAGGCTTTGGTAAGCCACAATGGATGAAAGAAGAATAACATGTGAGCCGTCTTCCTTTGGAAGGCGGCTTTTTGAATGGAGGTTTATGCAGGTGAAGAAGGAACGATGGTATTTGACCGGGATGATCTGACGTGTCGGACAGAACTGGAGGAATTTATCAACCATCGGTCTTATGATGGAACTATAGCAGGCGCGTGATTTTTCCTGCTATTCTGAAACTTATCTCTGTGTGATACGTAAGAAGGGTCAGAAAGGACGAAGAAGGGGTGGAGAGCAAATGGAGGTTGTAATCAAAGTGGACCGATTGACCAAAAGCTTCGGAAAAGTGCAGGCTGTCAAAGGCGTCTCATTTTCCGTCAAAAAGGGAGAAATTTTTGGGATCATTGGACCCAATGGAGCGGGCAAGACAACGACGCTGGAAATGATTGAAGGAATTTTGAAGCCTGACAGTGGAACCATTGATGTGCTGGGACTTACGCCGAATCGGGAACTTCAACAATTGAATCAGCGGATTGGTGTTCAGTTTCAGGCGACATCCATTCAAAAGAAAATGAAAGTGAAAGAAGCCCTGGATTTATTTGCTGCTTTTTACCCAGGAAAAGTAATGAAACAACAGCTTGTGGAAATGCTGGGGCTGGAGGAGAAAATGAATGTCCGTTTCGAAGATTTGTCAGGAGGATGGAAGCAGAGGGTTACCCTGGCACTGGCGACCCTGCACCAGCCGGAAATCATTTTTCTTGATGAACCGAGTATGGGACTGGACCCCCACGCCAGAAGGGAAATGTGGACGTTGATCCGCCGGTTGAGAGAGAAAGGAAGCACTATCGTGTTGACAACCCATTATATGGAAGAGGCTGAACAGCTCTGTGACCGGGTGGCAATGATTTACAGTGGTGAACTGAAAGCAATGGACCGGCCCTCCGTTCTGCTTGAGCAGAGTGGTGCCATGCTGATCACATTTCAAAGCGATGATTTTCCTTATGTAAAGCTTCCATCTATGCCGGGGGTGGTCAAAGTTGAAAAAGAAGAAGATACGTTTAAAGTGTACAGTGACGATCTGCAGCTCACCAGTTATCATCTCTTCGCCTATGGTCATCAAGAGAATCTATCCTTAAATCATTTCCAATTTGCTAAAGGGACGTTGGAGGATCTTTTTGTCCAGTATTTGGAGAAGGAGGAAGCCAGATGAATGTCGTATGGAAGCTTGCACAGCTGGAAACGAAAATGTTTTTCCGCGACCGTCTCAGTGTATTCTGGACCTTTTTATTTCCAGTCGTCATGATCTGGCTGTTTGGATCCATGTTTGGAGACAATGCTGAAGGAAACTTTTCATTTGCTGCGTTATTTGTACCTTCCTGGATCGGAGTAAATATCGTGACCACTTCCTTTTTCACCTTGGGAACCGTTTTGGCCGGCTACAGGGAAACCGGAGTCCTGCGCAGATATCAATCCACCCCTTTACAGCCGTGGAAGATCCTGGCTGCTCACACAGTTCAAGGGACGGTGATTTTTCTTTGTTCTGCTCTGCTCCTTCTTGTATTTGGAATGTTGATGTATGACCTGGAACTTCCACTTTATATGGGAAGCACACTAGCTGCTCTTTTTCTAAGTATCGCTGCCTTTTTCCCTTTTGCTCTTTTTATTACATCATTGGCTAAAAATACACAGTCTGCGGCTGCGATCAGTTCATTGTTTTTGAATGTGATGATTTTCTTGTCAGGGGCTACTTTTCCCCTGGAAATGATGCCGGAAGTCCTCCAATATACAGCCAAAGTCCTTCCGCTTTATTATGTGATCGAACTTCTGCGTGGGACGTGGAACGAAGCACCCATTTTTGAATATGGATTCGAAGTGTTTGTATTGATCGGCATTGCCGTCGTTTCTACAGTATTAGCCGCGAGGTTTTTCCGTTGGAGTGATAAATAAGGAAGAGGCAGGTTACCAATGACTTAAACAGGCACTGATATCTTCCATCTGCATAGTGGTTGAAAGAGCTGTCTCAGCTGAGGATTATTCGCAGCGAAATGACATAATAAATCCCGTCCCGCGTGGAGGTGTCACCAATACAGGACGGGTTTTACACCATTGAAAATTAGAATGGATTGGTAGCCCATTGAAGGGACTGTTTAATGAAGATTCTTGGATGAAGCTTCAATTGAGCCGTCATATACTCGGCAATATCCTCCGGCTGCATATATTTTTCCTTATCCTGCTCTTCCAAATGATCTCCAAAGACAAGCTCTGTAGCCACAAGACTCGGGTTCAGGGTGAAGACACGGATGTTGTTTCTGCGCACTTCCTGCATCAGCGCTTCCGTCATTCCCTGTATAGCGAATTTCGAGGCGCTGTAGGAAGTGGATCCTGCAGTTCCCTTTATACCATTGCTTGAAGAAACGTTGATGATATCCCCATGATTTTTCTCCATCATATCGGGGAGGACCGCCCTGGTCACATGGTAGGTACCGAATACATTGACTTCAAAGGTGCGTTTCCAATCTTCAGGATCGATATTCAGGAAATCCCCGTAAAGCCCCATGCCGGCATTGTTAATGAGGATATCGGCAGAGCCGATACGCTCTTTTAATTGTTCAACCGCCTGTTCTACGTCTGACTGCCGGGCAATATCTACAGAGACTGCAGCGGCTTGTACTCCATAAGCCCTTGCTTCGTCTGCTGTTTTGTTTAACTCTTCTTCTGTGCGGGCCATTAACCCGACGTGCACGCCCTCAGAGGCAAGCTTGAGAGCGGTGGCTTTTCCGATCCCGCGTCCGGCTCCTGTAATGTAGGCGGTTTTTCCCTTGATTTCCTGTCCCATTTTAATCATCCTCTCCAACATTCTCTCCTAAAGTGTAAACCGAAGAAGAAGAGGAATCAAAAAATGTTACTCCATGTTGAAGTTCTGTGTGCCAAAGTCCTTAATACGAACTTCTGCTTTCACATCAATATCCATCTGGGAGAAGATTTCATCCCACTCCTCTTTATGTTTATTCCAATAGTCCGGCTGATGGATACGTACCCACTGGGAAAGGTGGACAAAATCCGTTTTTAATTCTTTCTGCGCGATCTGAAGAATGGCATTGATCTTATCCTCGATATTTTTGTCCGCGGCTTTCTTGATTCCTTCTTCCCAACCCGTTTCAAAAACGTTGCGGTCGACGCCCCAGTCCTCGCCAAGGGATGTGGTCACCTTTACATCAACACTCATGGAAAGTTCCCCGTCAGAGAAGGAAACGTCAAATTTGGAATCCGCCCCCTTAATTTCCAGAACGACGGGTCCGTCTACGATATTTTTTTCGCTTAAATAAATGTATCCACCTTCCACATTGTTATGGAGGTAACGGACGCCTTCCATCTTTTCAAGTGGAATCCAGCCGATATATTGGGACGTTTTTCCTAAAATGACGCCGGCTCCGTAGGATTTGATATTTCCATTAATCATAGCCATTCCAGGTATAATAAAGCTTCTTTTTTCTGAAATATACTGGGACATATCTCCGATCGTTAAGTTTTTAGGGTTGGTATTATTCTTATGGTAGTTTTCACTTAATTCTTTAATTTGGATGGATGGAAACAGCTCTTTTTCCGGCTGGGCGTTGAATATGTTCTGAACAGGATCCATTGTAATGAATACTGGAACAGTCCGGCGGAATTCGTGGTCGCGGATATAAAGGTCAATCAGTTGGCTGAGCTTCTCTTTTTCGAGCAGCCTGGTTGAGAATAAAATCGATTTTAAATGAGTATAGTTTGGCGGTCGGTTACTCTCGAGTGAGTTCTCACGAATCATCTCAAACAGCGTTGTTCCGGTTGATTCGAGATTTTGATACGGGCTGTCCTGCTGGGAACTGTCCTGTTGTGTAGGAATCTGCCCGGGCTTTACATATTGATTAATCATTAACATGTGGTCATCTTCGGCAACGTCTAAAGCAAGTCCGGTAACAATACCGACATCTTCAATTTCCTTAATATCCCAGCATCCCGTTAACAGGAAAGTCGAACAAACCAGACAGAAAATAGGTTTAAGTGTCATGCGTCTGCCTCCTCATCAATGATACGATCAGTAACAGTCCAGGGAATCCGATGACCGCAGCCGCACTGATCCATTGAATGTGAGAGGAGTAATCCAGCACTTCTGTAAGGCCTTCCGGATAAAGGGTGATAGTGAAAATCAAAAGGCCTGCGGCAGCCATACACCACCAGCCCGGCTTCGTTACTTTCCCAATGCCGAGAATCATTCCATAAGTATAAGTCACGAATGAAGTGAATACAGTGATCAGCCAGCCGAAAATGAAAATCAATTCAAAACGTTCAAAGAAGAAACCTTGAAATTCAATGCTTTTGGCCATCTCGATCGTGGGAAACGTGCTTTCCTTTAGTTCCGCTATGCCTAAAACCCCGATGGTTAAAATGTGAAAAATCACATAGATCACAGCTGTCACAATAATACTGGTCCATACAGATAAAGCCAGTTTTTTTATTTTTTTCGTTTTGATGAGGGGAGAGAAAATCATCAGGAATTCAATGCCGATAAATGAAAAGAAAGATATCTTCGATTGGGTGACCGTTGTCATAAGATTGCTCTTCAGGACAGGCCTTAAGTTTTGAACATCCACATCTTTGAAACTCAGAAGAGCAAGAATGAGAAACATGAACATCATGACAGGAAAGTACAGCTGGAAGAAACGGACGACATCTCCAGGTCCGTTGCTGATTAAATAAAGGCTGACCAGCATAAATGATCCAATGATGATATATAAGGGAGTGGTATCCAACAGGTAATTTTTTATAATCGCTGTGGTCACTCTTAAAATATAGGAGGCTACAATGAGACAGTGAAAAATGAAAAAGAGGTTGATCAGCGTTCCGACCCATCTGCCTGTGATCTTTTTTGACATATCAAAGAAAGTGAGACCTGGATAACGGGTGACTAATAAAACATACAAAGTGGCGATCAGGCACATAAGAAAAGCGCCGATGATGATACTGACCCATAAGTCCGGGGAGTTCACAGCATTGGCCAGGTCACGCGGCATCAAAATGATCCCTACGCCGATCATCGCTGATATAAAGATGACGATCAGCTGAATGGAAGTCAATTGTCTTAAATCACTCATCCAAACCACCTTCTTTATCAAATCGTAACCGGATCAATGTGTCTTTCCATCTGTTTGGGTAATAAGGAGCAAAGGGTTCCAGGTAAGGGACTGTAAAGCTGTTCAACCGAATCAAATGGATACTCAGAATAAAGACGGCGAGGATTAAGCCGTAAATCCCGAGCATAGCAGCGACAAACAACATGACGAAACTCACCGTCCTTAACGCAAGGCTGAGGCTGTAATCGACAATGGTAAAGGAGCAGATAGCTGCAAAGGCGACGACGATGATCATTAATGGACTGACGATTCCGGCTGTTACAGCTGCCTCACCTATTACTATGGCTCCTACAATGCTGACAGCCGGTCCAATAGGCTTAGGCAGACGAATGCCGGCTTCCCGGAGGATTTCAATCGTCATCTGCATAACAAATGCTTCCATGAATGAAGGGAAAGGCACACCTTCTCTTGTCTTGGATATGGAGATGGCCAGATCTGTTGGAATTAATCCATGATGAAAGGAAATCAAGGAGATATAGATAGATGGCAGCATAACAGCAAGAAATGCAGCAGCAAACCGCATGAGACGAATGAGAGACGCAGGAATCCATTTGAAGTTGTAATCATCTGATGTCTGAAAAAGGGAATTCAAGGTTACAGGTGCTAACAGGACAGAAGGGGATCCTTCCACGAAGATGGCCACCTTTCCCTCAGCCAGGGCGTTGGCGACTTTAGCCGGTCGTTCGGTTTCCTGGAGCTCAGGAAATAAAGAGAACGTATTTTTCTCCAGGCTTTGTTCGACCACCCCTCCATCCGGGAGGTAGTCTTCTTTAACGGCCTTTATACGCTTTCTTACTTCTTCCAATAATTTTTCATTGGCTTCCTCTTCCACGTAGGCAATGGTTACATGGGTGAAAGCTTTCAAACCGAGAGAAAGGTGTTCGAACTTTAAATGTGTAGATCTCAAGTGAACACGGAGGAGCTTGATGTTTTCTTCCAGTGATTCAATAAACCCATCCCGGGCGCCCCGGAGAGTCATTTCAGATACAGGCTCTGATACAGCACGGTAATGGAATCCGCACGTTTCAACAGCATATACGGTTTCTCTCTCAAGCATTAGTGTATATCCATTGAGAAGGTGACTGTCCATATCCTTTGCTTGAGAAAGGATCGTCAGCGGTTCTGCCGAAAATGCATGCTCTACGGTTTGGTGATCCGGGTTGTTCCACTCAAGCAGCGGGGCAAGAATGGAATCCTGGATCTTAGTCATATCTGTAATAGAAGGCATATATAAAACATAAATGTTGTGGGAATCAAATGGGATGGTTTTGATCGTAACGCAGTCATCGTTTTTCTTCTGGGACAGGTACTCCTTGACATTCAACGGAAAGCCCTCCATAAGATTCTTGGAATTTTTATTAGTATGAGCCAATCATGAGGGATTACCCTGAAAAGCGGAACAGCCTTCGAAATGGAAGAAACTGCTTCATTAGCTGCAGAAAAATAACAAAGGATAAGAAGGAAAGGAGGGTGGAACATGGGAAAAAAAGCGAAAAATAAAAGCAAGAAGGATTTAAATGCACTTCGAAGAGAAAAAGGGGAAAAGAATGGTACAGGAAAACAAGATCCATACCGCTGAAAAAAGCCTGCTCCTTTTTGAGGAGCAGGCTTTTCATTACCGGTTGTCTTCTTCGATTTGATCGTTCAATTTTGTAAATCGGTTTTTAATGACAGAAGTATCAGCAAATAAATCATGGATGCCCTGGTGGCGTTTTGTGAAGGCCACGACAAGATAGGGAAGTCCTCCGAGGGCCATGCTGATATAACGTCCGATGCACTCCCGGAAGATAATCTGACCATTACTCATCCTGCTGCGTGTCAGAGACACAACGGATAGACCGAACACCATCTTCCCGAGTGATGCCTGGAAAAACTTGGTCATCAGAATGAAGTACAGGAAGAAAATCAAGGACGTCATGATATTTTCTGCACTGAACAAAGGGATCCACATTTGCGCATCCTCCAGGTTAACGAGGCGCAGCAGTGGTTTTGTTACGATGGAATTCACACTCCAGATGACGAGAAGGTCGATGAGATAGGCAAAAAAGCGGGGGATAAATCCCGCAAAAATGACTCTCTGTATATCATCCTTCTGTTGAAGGACTAAAGTGGATAATGGGTGACTGGGTTGTTCAAATTCTGTAGTTTCCATCTTTACTCCTCCTTATTCTGTGTACATGTACATCAATGTCGGACCTTGACGCTCACTGATCAGCTGTTCAATATAACGGATCTCACTGTCTGGCATCAAGCTCTGCGCCATTGGGAAATCAAACAAAGATGTGATTGTATTCTTGTATTCAAACACCTGTGGGTCTCCACCGATTTCTTCTTTTAAAGCAGCAAGGGTATCTTCGCGGAAGCCGATCTGGTCAACAAGTCCGTTTTCAGCTGCCTGCTTACCGGAATAAATTCTTCCATCAGCCAGTTCCTTCACACGGCTTTCAGACATATCTCTTCCTTCAGAAATAACGTCAACGAACTGTTGATAGGATTCATCAACCAAGGTCTGGAGAATTTCCCTGTCAGCCTCCGTCATTTCTTTTGTGGGACTCATAATATCCTTGAACTCGCCACTTTTGATCGTGTTGAATTTGACGCCGTACTCATTAGCGAGCTCCTGATAATTCACACTCTGCATAATGACACCAAGGGAGCCGGTGAACGTGTCGTTGGAAGCATAAATTTGATCAGCGGGCGCAGAAACGTAATACCCGCCGGAAGCAGCCGTGTTCCCCATGGACACATAGATCATTTTATCTTCTTCTTTAATCTCAATCAGTTTATCATGGATTTCTGCACTCTCATAAACACCGCCGCCCGGCGAGTTCACATATAAGTGCACACCTTTGATGGTTGGATCATTTTTGATCTGCTCGAGTTTTTTCATGAAACGGTCATGCTGATAGCCTCCACCGCTGAACGGATTGGTGTTGGAACCTGGACTGTCCATAATCGCTCCCTCAAGGTTGATTTCTACGATGCGGTTGGATCCAGACCCTTTCTCCACCACTTTTTCTTCCAGCTTTTCACTGGAGGAGAAAAGGGACATCGTGCCGTTCTTTTCCTCATCTTCCTGTGATAAAAATGCTCCAGCCGCCTGGACGGCAATCGCTACGATCAGCAGGGCACCGGCAATGACTGCCGCGGTAATTCTTTTTGTCATATGTACTCTCCTTTCAATCTCTTCCATAGTATACATGTTCATCGAATTTCTATCGACAATTACTATACGGATCGGGGAAGGGGATGGTTTCAAATTTTCCTGATGAACCAGGATTTAGGGGATGACATTAAAATTCAATAACATCATGAAAATATTTGTACGTGAAAGCCTGAATTGTTTTAAAATAAGGGCTGTACATGAATGTCGCAGTAAAGGAGACGTCCTCGTGAAAATCAAGAAGGTATTCGAACTGTTAAACATAGACCCCCAGCCCTTTACAGCACTTGGGCTGGAAAAAGACATAACAGGAATTACAGATGATTCAAGACAGGTGAGCCCTGGTCAAATATTTACAGCGGTAGAAGGTCATGAGGCAGATGGCCATGATTATATATACGAAGCCTGCCGTAATGGAGCCGCAATCATTGTAGGAAGCAAAAAGCCGGAAAATATCCCCGTACCATTTTTGTACGTCGAACAACCGAGAAGAGCGCTGGGGATACTGGCAGCGGCTTTTTATCAATATCCCGCACGAAGCAAAACGATAATAGGAGTGACGGGGACCAATGGAAAGACGACCATTACACATCTGCTTCATCATCTTCTGGAGTCCAGCGGTTTTTCCTGCGGACGCTTTGGAACGGTAGGGAATTATATGAATGGGAAATCCGTGGAAGGGTTCCAGACGACCCCCGGCGTGGTGGACCTTCATAAATGGTTGTATGAAAGCAGGGACGATGTGGTCGTGATGGAGGTCTCCTCCCATGGGCTGGACCAGCATCGCCTGGAGGGGGTGTCCTTTGATATCACGCTATTTACTAATCTTCAGCAGGATCACTTGGATTACCATCCATCAATGGAAGATTATTTTAAGGCGAAGTCCAAACTCTTCTTTATGATGAAGGAAAGGGGACAGGCCATCATTCATGTGGATGACCCGTGGGGGGACAGACTCTCAAGTCTGCTTAAAGACGAAGGACTTGCGGTTACCTCTATAGGTGAAAATGCCGCTTGTGATATCCGGATTGATGAGGTCAATGACGAAGGAGTCCGCGTCTTTGAAGATGGAAACTCTTTTTATTATCCAACCCCCATTACAGGTATCTACAACAGCTATAACACGCTTCAGGCTTGTACAGCTGCTGCTTGTTTAGGAGTTTCAAAAGGGAAAATGGTCGATGCTTTAGAATCGTTCCCAGGTATTCCTGGTCGCTTTGAGCAGTATTCCATGCCGAATGGTGTGCATGTGATCATCGACTATGCTCATACAGCAGACAGTATTCGTCACATCCTTCAAACCGCTGCCCGGCAGTATGACGGCAATATTACTCATGTATTTGGATTCAGAGGGAATCGGGATGAATCCAAGCGGCCGTCTATGCTGCAAGCTTCGGCAGAGTGGAGTGACGGCTATATCCTGACCCTTGATGATTTGAACGCGGTGGCTTATGAAGAAATGACGGCCACCCTCTATAAACTACATGAAGAAGAAGGCCGGTCTCACGTGCGGATCATTCCTGATAGAACCTCAGCCATAAAAACGGCCGTCGAGGGTGGCGGGGAAGGAGACGTCATTGTAATCACCGGCAAAGGTCATGAAACATACAAGCAGTCCTATCAACGTCCGTTTACTTCGGACCGTGAGACAGTACTGAACCTGCGTAACGAAATAAAGACCGATGTTCATCAGTATCAATAAAGGATTATCCCGGAAACGTCCAGCAGCTGCTGGACGTTTTTTTACTTATGGTTTCTCTTAGGGCTGGATGTCCCGGGGGTACGGTTGATTTTTTTCCATTTCAATCCATTGGCGATGATTCCGATCACACCGGTAATGATAAACATCCATGCCGTCCATACCGCCATATCTTCCAGCTGGCTTGTTAACATCCGGCTTGCTCCCGCAAAAGCAAGGAAAAAACTTGCAATCAAGGCAATTCCTGTTTTTAATTGTTCATTCATGAGCGGATTCACTCCTTTTTGGAACTACTCATCCATCCTATCATATTTTGACGGGCGTCAAAGAACCAGTCTCTGCAGTGGGAGGTGCATTGAAAATAGTGGCGCTCCCTATCTTTCCAGACATTTTTGCTTTAAACTATCATAAGAAAATGAATGAAAATGTAGGTGTATAGAATGAATTATATCATTGTAGGAGCTGGGATACTGGGAGCTTCCACAGCTTACCATTTAGCTTCCAAAGGAGAAAAAGTGGCGATTGTAGACCGTGGGGAAGGTGGACAGGCTACACGGAATGCGGCTGGGATCATCTGTCCATGGCTGACAAACCGGACGAGTAAGGACTGGTACCAGCTCGCTGTCAACGGCGCGGGATATTACCCTGAACTGGTGGAGCATCTTAAGGAAGCCGGTATTTCTGATCCGGGTTATAAAAGGGTGGGCGCACTCAATATATTCGATACCGAAGAAAAGCTTGACCGGAAAGCCGCTTATGCAGAAATGCGGAAAATGGAAACGCCGGAAATGGGGGAGATATCGAAGCTGTCTCCAAAAGAAACAAGGGAGATGTTTCCACCTCTTGCGGAACATTACCGCTCTCTTCACCTCTCGGGGGCGGGGAGAGTAAATGGCAGCCGTGTCACCGAATCTCTTTTGAAAGCGGCCGAGCGGAAAGGAGCAGAAGTTATCTATGGGAACGCCTCTTTGCGTACATATAAAGGGGAAATCCAAGGTGTCGACATTGATGGTGTGCCGCAGCATTCCGATCAAATGATCCTTACGAATGGATCCTGGATGCGGGAATTGTTTGCGCCTTCTGCCCTGAGCCCGCGGGTGACCTTCGAGAAAGCGCAGATCATCCACCTTCATCTGACCGGGTATGCAACGGAGCACTGGCCGGTCCTCCTGCCGCCTTTCAGCCACTATATGCTTGGTTTTGAAGAAGGGAAACTTGTTGTCGGAGCGACGAAAGAAAAAATTCATGAGCATGATTCACGGGTTACAGCTGGTGGCATTCATCAACTGCTGGAAAAAGCTCTTCGCACAGCGCCGGGGTTGAAGGAAGCTGCCTATGTAGAAACGAAGGTAGGGTTCAGACCTTTCACTCCTGGATCGCTCCCTGTCTTCGGGCGGCTGCCTAATCAGCCGCATATCCTTGCTGCCAACGGTTTGGGGGCATCGGGGCTGACGAGTGGACCCTATGTCGGCGCCCAGCTGGCTGCACTTGCAGCAGGGGAGGATACGTCCATGGACGTCAGTCCTTATACTACAGATCGTTTATTTAAGTAAGAGCCTGTGATTTAGTCTATTTGAACATCGATTCAGAACCATGTCCGGATACTTTCTATGAAAAAAGCGTGTAGAAAAACATGAAGTTTCTCTACACGCTTTTTTTATTTGGAATGCCCCTATGACGTGTGAAGGGAAGCTTCTTCTTTGTCCGTTTCCGGTGCAGGAGAAGCTGCTTCTGCTTCATCAGGCGGGTGGGTCTTTTTCACAAAAAATGCAAGCACAATTCCCACAATAGATAAGGCTGTAATGACCATGAAGGCCGTGTTCACTCCAAAAATCGCAGGATGATCAATGGCGGGATCACCTCCAGCTGATTGGGTTGTTGATGTCATAATCGTTACAAGGACGGCTGTGCCAACAGATGCAGCCACCATCCGCATAGTATTGCTCATCGCAGTCCCGTGCGGAATCAACCGGTTAGGCAGCTGGTTCAATCCTGCCGTTGTCACAGGCATCATAACCATGGAGAGACCGAACATCCGAATGGCATACAGGACTGTAATGGTCGTGAATGTTGTCTGGATATCCAGGAACGAAAAGGCAGCTGTGGCACCGGTGAGGATGATCAGTCCACAGACCGCCAGCAGCCGGGCACCGATTTTGTCAAAAATCCTTCCTGTTATCGGAGACATGAATGCTGTAATAACGGCACCCGGAAGCAGGGCCAGTCCGGATTCGAAGGCTGTAAATTCACGCATGTCCTGCATGTAAAGAGGGATCAAGGTTTCCGATCCGATTAAGCCTAAAAAGGCAATCATGGCAATTCCGGTCGTTATTGAAAAAACAGGATAGCGGAACACACGGAATTCCAGCATCGGATGCTCCATTTTCAACTGCCTTGTTATGAATAAAGCGAGGGCAGCTGAGCTTCCGGCGAGCACGGCTAGTGTCAATGGCGAAGACCATCCGGCGTTTCCTGCCAGTGTAAAGCCATACAAAAGTCCTCCAAATCCTGCTGAAGACAGGATGATGGATAAGGGATCGACCGTTGGATAGGTCAGTTTTGTTACATTTTTCAATATGAAATACGCAACAATGATGATAAGAATGGGCAGCGGGAGAATAAGCCAGAATAAAAATCTCCAGCTGAATTCAGAAGTGATCCACCCTGACAAGGCGGGGCCGATGGCCGGTGCAAAAGAAATGACCAGTCCAATGTAACCCATGGCCGTGCCGCGCCGTTCGACAGGGAAGATCATTAAGAAAACAGTCTGCATCAATGGCAGCATCACACCTGCTCCCATGGACTGGACCACCCGGCCGAATAAGAGCATAGGAAAGTTTGGGGCAATCCCTCCGAGGATGGTCCCTACTGTGAAAATTCCCATGGCACTTAAAAATAGCTGCCTGGTGGAAAAACGCTCAATTAAAAAGGCGGTCACTGGTATCATGACGCCGTTGACAAGCATGAATACGGTTGTCAGCCACTGGGCCGAGTTGGCGGACACGTTCATTTCATCCATAATCGGTGGGATGGCTGTGATCATCAGCGTCTGATTTAATATGGTTATAAACGATCCTGCAAGCAGTAAAGCTGCCATCAGGATTCGGTTGGGGGTCTGTTCAGACACATTCCTTCCTCCTTTTTCAACTTACTAAACGTCCATTATACGCCGTGTTCTTCACCGGGAAAAACATTCTGCTCTAATAGGTGACAGATATATTGTTATGTAAACAAAGGGGGGATATGAAAAAAGCCCTCAGTTCTTTGCTGAAGGCTTCCTTGCTATATTCCTTTATACACAGGCCGGCCGACAGAGGAGTAATAAAGAGGCAGATGTAAAGCTTGTTTAATTTCGTAACAATTTCTTCCATCAAAAATATTGGCCTCCTTCATCAGAGAAGGATAACAGGCTGGAGGGAAGTCGACGATTTCTTTCCATTCTGTACAGATGACGGCCAAATCAGCACCTGTCAATGCTTCTTCCATCGATTCTGCCAGAGGAATCTGCCATATCCGTTTCCTGCTTTTACTGATAAGAGGATCATATCCAATGACCATTGCTCCTTCCGAGGTAAGAAGATTAATGACCTCCCGGGCGGGGGAAAGACGCAGGTCATCTGTATTGGGCTTGAACGTTAAACCAAGCACAGCGGCTTTTTTTCCTTCTATAGAGCCAAACCGGTCAAGGATCTTTTGTAAGAAAGCCCCCGGCTGTTTTCGATTGACTTCATTGATAGAGGAAAGCAGGGGGACGGGCAGTTTTTTCTGCTCGGCTGAATAAAGCAGAGCGGCTGTATCCTTAGGAAAACAAGAGCCGCCGTAACCGATACCGGCCCTTAGGAAACTTTCACCGATCCGTTTATCCATCCCCATTCCTGCAGCCACCATCGTGATGTCGGCTCCTTCAGCTTCACATAAGGACGCCATCTCATTGATAAAGCTGATTTTGGCTGCCAGAAAGGCATTGGATGAATATTTGATCATTTCTGCTGTCTGTGGATCTGTATGAAGCACCGGGGCAGGGAGACTCTCGTAAATATGCTCAACGAAGGCAGCGGCATAAGGATCGGTTGAACCGATAACAATACGGTCACTGTAAAAGAAATCGTTGACGGCGGAGCCCTCTCTTAAAAATTCGGGGTTGGAAACTACTTGGACGGATCGGCCGGTCGTTCGGTCCAGCCGAACTTTAATATCTGCATGAGTACCGGCAGGAACTGTACTTTTGATGATGAGGACCGAATGGCTTTGAAGAAATGGAGCTATATCGCGGACAGCGGTATGCATGTACGATAAATCGGCACCCCCGTCTGCGCGCGAAGGTGTCCCGACAGCAATGAAAACCGCTTCTGCATGCTGGACAGCTTCTTCCGGACTTGTCGTATAGGAAAGGCTGCCGGCGGCTGTACATGTTTCGTGAAGCTCCTGTAATCCCGGCTCGAAAAGAGGGAGGTGCCCCCGGCTGATCTGGTCAATTTTAGATTCATCAACATCCATACAAGTGACATGATGTCCTCGGGAAGCCAGGCAGATTCCTGTAACCAGTCCCACATACCCTGTTCCAATGACAGCCAGCTTATTCACATCATCATCTCCTTTTTACGCATGAGACAGCACCGGTACTTCTTCCACGATGGTTTGATACTCCTGCAGCAATCCATAGAACACAGCATCCCAAGAACGGGTTAAGGCATAGGCTCTGGCTTTTTCGCTCATGGCCTTCAGTAAAAGCGGATCCTGCAGCAGGTGTGTGACTGCTGAAACGAAACTGGAAGGGTCATCTGGTGTACAGGTCCACCCTGTTTTCCTGTGCTGGACGATTTCCTTGACGCCCCCGGAATCTGCTACAACGGCCGGCGTTCCAGATGCCAGGGCCTCCAGCACGACATTTCCGAATGTCTCCGTCGCAGAGGGGAAGACGAGCAGAGCGGATTCTGCATAGATCCGGCTCAAATCCATGCCACTTTTGTAACCGGTAAAGGTCATGTTGGCCGGTGCTTCCTGTTGAAGTGTTTGATATAAAGGCCCTTCTCCGACTATCATCCAATGAATATACGGATGCCATTCTGACGGGAGGGCGGCAGCTGTTTTCATAAGAATGTCCAGTCCCTTCTCGGGAGCCAGCCGGCCGACATACGTTAAGATAAATGGTTCAGTGACCCCGAATGTGTCTCGCAGGTAAGTAGACTGTGGCTGTGGGTGGAAATGATCACTGTCGACGCCTCTTGACCAGATGCACACATTGGACAATCCTTTCTTAAGCAGCTCGTCCCTCGTCTCTATGGACGGGACGAAAATCCGTTTGAAAGGCTTGTGAAACCACCGCATATACTTCCAGATCAGCGGGGTTAAACAGGACATTTTGTAAAAGTCCAGGTACTTGTGAAAATGTGTATGGTATGACCCGACCAAAGGGATGTTCAATTTCCGGGCATAATGATGCCCTGTCAACCCCATATTGAACGGTGTCGCAACGTGAATGATGTCTGGTTTGAACTGTTCCAGTTCCGTTCGAATATGGGATAGACGGGGGAGGGCCAGCCGGCATTCCGGGTATAACCAGAAAGGAAGACTCTTAAAGCGGTGGATGTTCTCATTATAATCACAGGTTTCAAGGGGATTCGGGGCGAATAGGCGGTAGGACGTCTGCTTGGTTTCCAGGAAATCTGTCCATTTCTTCAGCGTTTTGGCAACCCCATTGATTTGAGGTGCGTAGGTATCGGTGAAAATGGCGACTTTCATGATTATCCCCCTCCATGTTTTTCACGCATGTCTACTGGTATTTATTTATTCGCCTGAAAAAATGATTATGCGGAGGAGGCGGATATCCAAGTGAACTTTACACAGCGTTCATAATGTGCATTTGGAAACAGCAAAAAACCTGCCTGGGCAGGTTTGAACATACGTATAGGAGGATGGTTGTCGGTTTCCGCTGCTTTTCCGGGGCATGGGTAAAGTAGAAAGATTTATGCGGATTTTTTAGAGATGGACTGCTGGCTTACTGCTTTTAAGAGAATCATTTTGTCCTTGTTTGTCAAACGCGTCCAAATACCAACTTTGATTTTCATTGGTTTTCCTCCTCAGGGGTTTGAATGGATTTGGTGACAAGTGGCGAACGGAGAGAACCGATTTGTTAGTACTTAGCATATACCGTCATTTCAACGGTTTTAAACCACAAAAATATCTACATAATTCGATGGATGTTTCTGTAATAGAGAGGTAAACACATAGTTTTGTCGAATGAACAGGCAGAGGAAAAGAAAAGTTCTGTTATTCTAGCTGATTCATGAACATTTTGTAAAAAAGAAATGAGGTCTGATCTTGATTATTTATGAATTTCAGTCTGAGGAAGGGGGAAATTCTATTGGAGCTCTCCTCCTTCATACGGCTGCTGTAGAATATGTCCATCAGGTGATCAGTTTTGAACAGCGAGACCTGAATGAAGAGGAGGAACAGCGGTGGGGAGATGCCCTGATGCTCGGAAGAGGAGCGGCGGAGTCCATCCATTCGGCCCCCGTTTCCTTTTATATTAAACAATTGAAAGACGTCCGCCGCAGGACAATGGAAAGGCTCAAAGAGAAAGAGGATGAGTGGCTTTATGAACCAAGGACATGGCCGAACGGTGTCGTCCGTAATCCCTGCTGTCTCTGGTTTCATGTGATGGAAGATGAAATCAATCACAGAGGTCAAATCCGCGCGCTGGTAAGAAAAAACAAATCCATTAATTAGGAAAGGGAAATACATATGCTTCGATTTATTGACGGACATCACGATACGCTGTTGGAACTGAATGATGGATCTGACGCTTTCTTTACGGGACTCCCATCTGCTCATCTGGACTTTACCCGTGGAAGAAAAGCAGGTTTTGCGGCCGGGTTCTTTGCGGTTTTTGCTCCCAATCCAAAATCAGATCCTGATCCCGGCATTGTCCATACTCAGGCAGGTTATATGAAATCTCTGCCTCCAAGACTTTCAAGGGAATATGCGCTCGCTGCTGCTGCCAGGTCAATGACCCGTTTTTTCCAATTGGAAGAATTGTCAAAGGGAACCTTCAAAACGATACGGACGATAACAGATTTGAAGAAAGCCGTAGACGGGGAATGGATGGGAGGGATTCTCCACATGGAAGGCGCAGAGGCCATCGATAAAGATCTTGATTTGCTATATGTGTTTTACAAAGCAGGGCTTCGGTCCATCGGGCCCGTCTGGAGCAGGTCGAATCCATTTGGGGAGGGCGTCCCTTACGGGTATCCCTCTTCTCCTGATACCGGCCCGGGGCTGACACCTGAAGGGAAAGAACTCGTTCGAAAGTGCAGTGAACTGGGTATCATGGTTGATCTTTCTCATTTAAATGAGCAGGGATTCTGGGATGTGGCAGCGATTTCCGATAAACCCTTAGTGGCTACACATGCCAACGTTCACAGGATCTGCCCGGTATCAAGAAACCTAACAGATCCTCAAATCGATAAGATAGGGCAGTCCGGTGGTCTGATAGGGGTGACGTACAGCATTGATCCGAATATGGTAACCCCCCGTGCTGAAGGGGATCCTGAGGCTTCCCTGGAGGATATTGCTGATCATATCGATTATGTCAGAAACCGGATTGGTGTAGACCATGTTGCCTTAGGGTCAGATTTTGACGGTACGATGGTGCCGGATGCTATGAAGGATGTCACAGGGGTTCCCATGCTTTTAAGTGTGCTTGAGCGAAGAGGGTGGAAAAAGAACGAACTGGAGCAGCTGACTAATAAAAACTGGGTCAGGGTGCTGGAGCAGACCTGGAAAGAATAAAAAGAGCCTCCTGGCAGATCCCGGAGGCTCTTATTTAAGAACGATGTTTTTGATAAGTAAGAGGTTTTGTTAACGACTGGATCTTCCTGTACGTTTCATCTGTTAGAGCAGGAGCGGTTCTGTATGTCAGGCTGTCAGCCAATTGGTCCGTCGTCCGGGCGCCAAAAACGGCGGAGGCCACTGCAGGGTGGTGGAGGACATACTGAAGGGCGAGCGCTTCTGCGTTTTTATCTGAATCTGTTAAGGATGGCCACTCTTCAGCGATGGCCAGCACTTCATCCCTGCTGTATTCCAGATACCCGTCTTCTGCTTTCGACGCTGCTTTTTCAGGCCCCTGGCTTGAAAGCATACCTTTGGCTAATGGACCGCGGGCCAATACACTGATGTTATGGTCAGAAAGATAGTCGAGAAGCTCCTCCGGGCGCCTGTCCAAGGCATTGTACTGCATCATTATGCTTACGATGTTCGATTTTTCCACGTATTGTTTAATCACATTCGGGCGGATGGATGATATTCCGTAGGCGCGCACCAATCCTTCGTCCACGAGTTCATCAAAAGCCTGGATACTTTCATCTACAGGGTCCTCAATCGTGCCCCCGTGAAGTTGATATAAATCGATAAAATCCACACCGAGCCGTTTCAGACTGCTCTTCACCCCTTCTTTGATGTGTTTTTTAGAAGGGTCCCAGGTCCAGCCTTCTTCCCCGGGGGTGAATTTATTACCGACCTTTGAACCAATGATCACGTCATCTCGGCGTCCTTTAACGGCCTGACCTACGATTTCTTCATTTTGTCCATAGTCGTACAAGTCAGCGGTGTCCAGATAATTAATGCCGGAGTCCAGAGCCTCGTGGACGATGTCTTCTGCTTTAGCGTAGTCGGTTCCCAGGGACATGCACCCCAGCCCGATATCTGATACGTATAAATCTGAATTTCCAAGGCGTCGTTTCTTCATAGAATCATCCTTTCCTGTATAGTTTATCGTAATATTCATTGTAGACGCTACTCCTGTGATAGAATGGCGGTAGATAATCAGAGAGGATGAAATCGATGAAAAAATTTGAAGAGAAAACCTACCAGACCGAAACCATATATACAGGTAAAATTGTCCAGCTTGACGTAGACAGTGTTACTTTACCCGATGGGCATACATCTAAACGGGAGCTCATCAGACATCCGGGAGCGGTGGCGGTTATCGCGACGACCCAGGAAGGGAAACTCGTCCTTGTGGAACAGTATCGAAAAGCGATGGAGAAAAGTATCGTTGAAATTCCTGCCGGCAAGCTGGAACCGGGAGAGGAACCGAAAACATGTGCCATGAGAGAGCTTGAGGAGGAAACCGGTTATACAACCGAAGATTTGGAACTGGTCACATCCTTCTACACATCCCCGGGTTTTGCAGATGAGCTCGTCTATGTTTATTTCACGGATCAAATCAAGCCGATGGATATCCAGCCGGACGGGGATGAAGACGAATTTGTAGAAGTGATGGAACTGACTCTGGACGAAGCGGTCCAGCTGGAGAAGGACCAGCGAATCCATGATGCGAAAACAGCCTACGCCCTCCTATATCTGCAGTTGAAGCAGAAATGAAGGATTACTTCGCAGATTTACATATCCATATCGGGCGCGACTGGAACGGTGGTCCTGTGAAAATTACCGGATCCAAGAAGCTGACCCTTACGAACGTGGTTGAAGAAGCTTCCCATTCCAAAGGACTGGATATGGTAGGGGTTATTGATGCCCAGTCTCCTGCTGTCCAGGATGAAATTCAATCTCATATAACGAACGGTCAGGCAAAGGAGCTTCAGGATGGCGGTATTCAATACAAGCATACGGTTTTGATTCTTGGAGCAGAGATTGAAGTATATGATGCTTCCTGTTCAGGTCCTGTGCATCTGCTCTGTTATTTTCCGTATTTGAGGGATATGGTTCGTTTTTCAAGCTGGCTTTCCAACAAAATGAAAAACATCTCCCTGAGCTCCCAGCGTTTCTATGGTACAGCCCGGGAGCTCCAGTCGTATGTCAGGGAGCACGGAGGACTCTTTATCCCGGCCCATATTTTCACCCCTTTCAAAAGCCTTTATGGCAGGGGAGTGCGGACGTCATTAATAGAAGTATTGGACAGTACCGCCATTGATGCTGTTGAACTTGGGTTGAGTGCGGATACGGAGATGGCTTCGCATATCTTTGAACTTCAGCCTTATACGTATGTAACCAATTCAGACGCCCATTCTACGGCCAACATGGCCAGGGAATACCAAACCATTCAGATGGAAACCCCTTCATTTGAAGAGCTGCGTCTGGCTCTGCACAATCTTAGAGGAAGGAAAGTGAAGGTCAACTATGGTATGAATCCGAGAATGGGCAAATACTTTCAGACGGTATGTGCCGCCTGTCTGCAGCAACAGTCTGACAATCAGGAAAGACGCTGTCCTTCCTGCGGGAAAGGAAAATGGATCAAAGGGGTGTCCGATCGAATCCGTGAGTTGTCAGACAAGCGTCAGGAGCGGGAAAGGCCGCCATATATTCCACAGGTGCCTCTCCATACCCTTCCAGGAATCGGCCCGAAAACCTATCAAAAGCTGATAGAAGCGTTTCAAAATGAGATGAATATCATTCATCACACAGCCGAACAGGACCTGGCCGGTATCCTGCCCGAACCGACCATTGAAAAAATGATCGATATGAGGCAGGGGCGGCTTTCTATCTCCAAAGGCGGGGGAGGGAAGTACGGGAGGATCCACTAGCTTTTTCAGGTCTACTTTTTCATTTTTTCTCATAGATTGGTCATAGACCAGGTAGGAGAAAGGATGAGGGATAATGCACCAGGGCATGCGGATGGTTAAAAATGATGTACAGTCGCATATGAATATTTTCGTATTCATTTTTGTGTTGTTTCTTATGGGAATCATTTTCGGGGCTGTCATCGTAAACAGTATGAACTTTGTACAAAAACAAGATCTCTTTTTCTATTTGAAGCAGTTTTTTGAGCAGCAGGCTTCGTCTCCTGGAACGGGAAAAGCTGTTTTATGGAAGGACAGTGTGCTTTACCATGTAAAGTATATGCTGCTGTTGTTTCTGCTGGGCATTTCCGTCATCGGTATGCCTGTCATTACTGTGCTGCTATTCATTAAAGGACTGGTGCTCGGCTTTTCCGTCGGCTTTCTTGTCAACCAGATGGGATGGTACGGTCTGCTGATTTCCACCGTTTCCATAGCACCCCAGAATTTGATTATCATTCCCGTTTACCTGATCGCCGGCTCTCTTGCCTTGATATTCTCACTTACCCTCTGTAAGCAGCTTTTTATAAGAAGGGTGCACCAGCCTCTTATGAAGGGGTTCGTCCGGTACAGTGGATTGTTCGGCGCATTGATGGCTGTGCTGATGGTATCTTCCGTGATTGAGGTTTTTATTTCAAATTCTATTTTGGAACTGGTTTTAAAGTGGCTTTACGAATGAATAAATCCGCCGCCAGATAATAACGATTATCATTAACAGATTAAAATGATTATAATTTGACACTCGTTCTGTCTCTGATTATAATGAGAATGGTAAGACGAGGGAGGGACGAACGATATGGAACATCGTATAGAAAAGATAAAGAAGCAGCTGCATTCCCAAAGTTATAAGCTTACACCACAGCGGGAAGCAACTGTACGGGTTTTACTGGAAAACGAAGAAGATCATTTAAGTGCGGAAGATGTTTACCTCCTCGTAAAAGAGAAAGCACCTGAAATTGGTCTTGCTACCGTATATCGTACACTTGAACTTTTATCAGAATTGAAAGTTGTCGACAAAATCAATTTTGGAGACGGCGTTTCCCGTTATGATCTTAGAAAAGAAGGGGCCGAACATTTCCACCACCATCTCGTCTGCATCGAATGTGGATCCGTGGAGGAAATCGAGGAAGACCTTCTACTTGATGTTGAAAAAATAGTTGAAAGTCAGTGGGGGTTTGAAGTGAAGGATCACCGTTTGACCTTTCACGGCATCTGCCGGGTCTGTCAAAAGCAGGCGGTCGCTGCTTCATCTGCGGAAGAAAATAAAAAATGAACGCCGGAGGCCGCTATGCAGAATCATAGTGGCTTTTTTTATAGAGGGACCGGGCAGATGTTAAGCATCTGCTCGTTTTTATTTACAAATGAAGAAAAATCGTGTACGTTAATGCTAGATGGACTTGTGTTCTAGATACGGATGCTTTCACCTCCGCTGCGTATATTTTGAGCTGTTTCCGGCATATCCTTGAATAAAGGACAGCGGTGGGGGTGATGGAGTGGGCCGGCTTCGGCATAGTTTAAGAGATTTAGTCAAAGTCCTCTTAGTTTTTACTGTCTGCACGTTCGTCTTTTACATGGCATTGAGAATGGTTCATGGAGAATACGAAAGGCAGCATCGATATGATCCTCCAGGGGGATCAGCCGTAAAGGTGTCCAGTTCTCAAGATTCTGATTGGGCCGATCGTCTATCGATATTTTTTCGATTAGGAGAGTAGGTGGAAGATGCAGTATGCTCTTGAAGATTTTTATCACTATTTAACGGTGGAGCGCGGACTTTCACCCAACACAATACAATCCTATAAAAGGGATCTTACGCAGTACACGGCGTTTATGCAGGAAAAAGAACAGATTAAATCGTGGGATGTGGTGACGAGGGCCCATATTATGAAATACCTCCACCACTTGAATGATCAAGGGAGATCTCCGGCTACGACGGCACGTTTTCTGTCTTCCATCCGTCTTTTTCATCAGTTTTTGATCAGGGAGAAAAAGACAGAGCATGACCCGAGCCTACATATAGAAACACCGAAAAAGGAACGCCGGCTTCCTAAAGTTCTTTCTTCGGATGACGTGGATAAACTCTTGAACATCCATGCCAGGGATCCTCTTTCCTCAAGGAATAAAGCCATGTTTGAAATGCTTTATGCCACAGGGCTCCGTGTAACGGAACTGGTGTCTCTGAAGGTCAGTGATCTCCATTTGACGATGGGATTTGTCCGCTGCCTTGGCAAAGGATCCAAAGAACGGATCATTCCTCTAGGGGATATGGCGAAAGAAGCCGTGGAAAATTATTTGGATACAGGCCGTGGTGCGCTGGTCAAACAGAAAAACACGGAAGAATTATTTGTGAATCATCATGGGAATAAGCTGTCCAGGCAAGGATTTTGGAAGATTCTGAAAGCGGTTGCTCGAGAGATGGGGGTGGAGAAAGAACTGACTCCACATACGCTCCGCCATTCGTTTGCCACTCATCTGCTTGAGAACGGAGCGGATTTAAGAGCAGTACAGGAAATGCTGGGACATGCAGATATTTCCACGACACAGATTTACACACACGTCTCAAAAACAAGGTTGAAAGATGTTTACCGCTCGTATCATCCGCGAGCGTAAACTTTTTTTGCTTTACAGATGTCTGACATCCTACATCTATGGAAAAAGGGTAGTTTCAGACGAATTTGGGAAATTAAAAAACAGGAGGGATCGTTGATGAATTCATTTAAACGCGTATTTTTGGTTGTGATGGACTCCGTAGGGATCGGGGAAGCCCCGGATGCAGGAAAGTTTGGTGATCAAGGAGCAGATACACTCGGACATATCGCCGCCCACATGAACGGCTTGAATATGCCGCATATGGGAGAGCTTGGATTGAGCAACATCAGAAGGATTCAGGGAATTGAACAAGCTTCTGCACCTAAGGCGCATTATACGACTATGGTGGAGGCTTCCAATGGGAAGGATACGATGACCGGTCACTGGGAGATTATGGGTCTTTACATCGACCAGCCGTTCCGCACCTTCCCCGATGGTTTTCCTGACGAACTGCTGGATCAAATCAAGGCAAAGACAGGTAGAGGCATCGTAGGAAATAAGCCGGCCTCAGGAACAGAAATCATTAAAGAGCTTGGCGGACACCATATGGAAACCGGCGATTTAATTATTTATACTTCGGCTGATTCTGTTCTTCAGATTGCTGCCCATGAAGATGTCGTTCCACCCGAAGAACTGTTTGAGATCTGTGAATTCTGCAGGGAGATTACCAAGGATGAGAAATATATGGTCGGCCGCGTCATTGCCCGGCCGTTTGTTGGCGAGCCCGGCGCATTTGAACGTACATCCAACCGTCATGATTATGCTTTGAAACCATTTGGTCGCACAGTCATGAACGAAATGGCAGATGCAGGTCTTGATGTTGTAGCTCTTGGTAAAATTTCCGACATCTATGATGGAGAAGGTGTGACAGAAGCGGTTCGAACGAAGGACAATATGGACGGAATGGACCAGTTAGTGAAATCCATGGATAAAGACTTCCGTGGCATGAGCTTTTTGAACCTGGTTGATTTTGATGCCAAGTACGGCCACCGCCGTGATCCTCAAGGATATGGGGAAGCTTTGGAAGCTTATGATGAGCGCCTTCCCGAAGTATTGGAAAAGATGGAAGACGATGATTTGTTAATCATTACGGCTGATCACGGCAATGACCCGGTCCACCATGGTACAGATCACACGCGTGAACTTGTTCCCCTTGTCGTTTACCATAAAGGAATTGATGTAGGGAAAGAACTGGAGCAGCGCCGGACGTTCGCAGATATCGGGGCCACCATTTCCGATAACTTCGACATTCAAATGCCTGAGCATGGGCAGAGTTTCTTAAAGGATATCCAATAGGGAGGGGTATGATCATGAATCAAACGCAAGTAAAAGAAGCATCTCAATTTATTAAACAGCAGCTCACCGGACAGCCGGGGGTAGGCTTGATTTTAGGATCCGGCCTGGGGGTTTTAGCGGAAGAAATCCAAAACCCTACAGCCATCCCTTATTCCGAAATTCCTCATTTTCCGGAATCAACGGTTTCGGGTCATAAAGGACAGCTCGTCATCGGAGAGCTTGAAGGACAGCAGGTCATTGCTATGCAGGGCCGCTTCCACTATTACGAAGGCTATACGATGAAGCAGGTTACCTTCCCGGTACGCGTGATGAAAGAGCTCGGGGTTGACACTCTATTTGTCACAAACGCTGCCGGCGGCATCAATACTTCCTTTGAGCCTGGGAACTTGATGGTGATTACCGATCATATCAATAACATGGGGGACAGCCCGTTGATCGGACCAAATGATGATGAACTGGGAGCCCGTTTCCCGGACATGTCTGAAGCTTATGACCGTGAATTGGTTGTTCATGCAGAAAAGGCGGCGGAGAAGTTAAACCTTGGCATCCAAAAAGGTGTGTATGTGGGCAACACGGGTCCTGCCTATGAAACGGGAGCGGAGATCCGCATGCTCCGTACGCTTGGTGGAGACGCTGTAGGTATGTCCACGGTACCTGAGGTCATGGTGGCCAACCACGCAGGGATGAAAGTTCTTGGTATTTCCTGTATCTCCAATATGGCTGCTGGTATTCTTGACCAGCCGCTCACCCATGATGAAGTGATTGAAACAACAGCACAGGTTCGTGAAGATTTTCTCGGGTTTGTTAAGGAACTGCTCCGTACACTTTCTGTTTGACGTGTTTGAAATGAAGCAGCTAAGGTGGTGGCTCTTCAGTCACCGCCTGAAATTCTTAGTAAAAGCAAAGGGTGATAGGACATGAGAATGTATGATGTAATTGTTAAAAAACGTGACGGCGGGGAACTCACCAAAGAAGAAATACAGTTTTTTGTGGAAGGGTATACAAAAGGAGACATTCCTGATTACCAGGCGTCCGCCCTTACGATGGCCATCTATTTCCAGGGGATGACACAGGAGGAAACGGCAACGTTGACGAAAGCGATGGTCGACTCTGGTGAAACGATCGACCTTTCGGAAATTGATGGGAAGAAAGTGGATAAGCACTCGACAGGCGGTGTCGGTGACAAAGTGACCTTTATTGTAGGGCCTCTTGT
Source organism: Halobacillus sp. ABH2_015 (assembly GCF_056158945.1). Classification (NCBI taxonomy): domain Bacteria; kingdom Bacillati; phylum Bacillota; class Bacilli; order Caryophanales; family Bacillaceae; genus Halobacillus; species Halobacillus sp. ABH2_015. The sequence goes on along the minus strand of NZ_JBSWUG010000002.1, from coordinate 1,878,901 downwards.
TGCATCCATTGGTATTCCCGTTGCGAAAATGTCCGGGCGCGGCCTCGGTCATACAGGCGGGACACTGGACAAGCTGGAATCTGTCAAAGGCCTTGAAATTGAGATGAGCAAAGAGAAGTTCATCGAGAATGTCAACAAATTCAAGCTCGCGGTTGCAGGACAGACAGGCAATCTGGCACCAGCTGATAAGAAGCTTTATGCACTGAGGGACGTAACTGGAACAGTCAACTCCCTGCCTCTCATCGCCGGTTCAATCATGAGTAAGAAGATTGCATCCGGGGCAGACAGCATCGTTTTGGATGTAAAAACAGGAACGGGTGCCTTCATGAAGACACTGGAGGATTCCGAAGCTCTTGCGCGTGAAATGGTGAATATTGGTAATAACCTGGGAAGAAAAACCGTAGCAGTGATCAGTGACATGAACCAGCCGCTCGGTTATGAAGTTGGAAATGCGAACGAGATTAAGGAAGCGGCGGAAATACTACAGGGAAGCCCTGTGGAAGACCTTCGTACACTATCCTTGGAAATCGCTTCCCATATGGCTGTCCTGGCTGATAAGTTCCCTAGTTACGAGGATGCATATGAAGCGCTGGAAGCCAATATTGAAAACGGCAAGGCATTTCAATCCCTGCGCAACCTTATTGAAGCACAAGGGGGAGATGTATCCATGATCGACGATCTCTCCAAACTTCCGCAGGCGAAGTATCAAGTAGAAGTAAAAGCCGACAAAGATGGATTCGTTTCAGCTATTGACGCGGAATCCATTGGTGTTGCCGCTATGTACCTCGGTGCAGGTCGTGCGACAAAGGATGATGAAATCAACCATGGCGTCGGAATTACGATGAAGAAAAAGATTGGTGATTCGGTAAAAGCGGGAGAACCTCTCGTCGTTCTTCTAAGTGATGATGAACAGCCGGAAGACTCGATCCAAAAGGTCCAGCAGGCGTATACGATTTCGAACGAACAGGTGGAAAAACCTACGTTGATCCACAACATCATTAAATAAACCGGAAGACGGAGTCCCAGTGGCTCCGTCTTTTTTTATGGGGATGATCATAAAAAACATGCGGCAAAGAGGTTTGTATAGAAGATCATGGAAAGGGAAAGCTAGGGGCACTTACAGCTATATGGGAGGTTTAGGGAATGAGAAAATTAATAGGTGTCATCCTGGCTATGTGTTTATCCGCCGCTGTCCTTCCGGCGGGCATATCAGCGGAGGAAAAGGCGTCATTGGATATTGTGAACTCAGCCAAATCGGCTGTGCTGATGGAAAAAAACAGCGGGCGGACACTTTTTGATAAGGATGCAGATAAGAAGCTGCCTCCAGCAAGCATGACAAAGGTCATGACGCTTTTATTGATCATGGAGGAACTGGAAAAGGGCGGAATCACTCTGGACGAAATGGTCCGCGTCAGTGAACATGCCGCATCCATGGGAGGGTCGCAGATTTTCCTTGAAGCTGGGGAGGAGATGACAGTGGAAGACCTTCTCAAAGGAATCGCCGTAGCTTCCGGTAATGATGCCAGCGTAGCAATGGCTGAACGAATTGCCGGTAGTGAAAAAGAATTTGTAGCGATGATGAACAAAAAAGCAGAGGCGCTCGGTTTAAAAAACACCCATTTTGAAAATCCGACGGGACTACCGGCTGAAAACCACCTGAGTACCGCCCGTGATATGGCTGTTATGGCCCGTGAATTACTTCTCCACGATGAAGTAACCACCTATACAAAGATTTATGATGATTATCTGCGTAAAGGACAGGATAATGAATTTTGGCTGGTGAATACGAACAAGCTCATCAAAACCTATCCCGGAATGGATGGTTTGAAAACAGGCTACACCTCCGAAGCGAAATACTGCCTGACTGCATCCGCCCAGCGGAATGATATGCATATGATTGCAGTCGTTATGGGGGCGGCCACCCCGAAAGAGCGCAATGCTGATGTTTCGAGTCTGCTGGACTATGGGTTTTCCCAGTTTGAAGGTGTTAAGCTTTATTCCAAGGATGATGCGATGACAACGCTGAACCTGACAAGGGGAGAGCCTCGTCAAGCGGTGTTGAAACCGGAGAAAGATGTTGTTGTTCTGAAGAAGAAAAATGACAAAAAGACAGATTATGAAACAGAGTTGAAGGTAGACGACAGTCGAAGTCTTCCCTATGAAAAAGGGGCGCACATGGGATGGGTTGTTGTAAAAAATGGTGGTGAGGAAGTCGCCAAAGTACGTCTGGAAACTTCAGAACCAGTGGAAGAAGCAGGATTTTTCCAGTTATGGGAACGGTCCTGGAGGAATTTGACGAGCTTTCAGAGGTTTTAGCACTTTCCCACTAGTATTGTACCAGAGCAGGAAATGACTCAGAAAAGGACGAAAAGACTTAGGGACTCTTAAATGTCAGAGGAGGAATTCACTTGAGTCTTCAAAGTCAGTTCGCTGTCAGGGAAAATGTTTTAATCGTTCGTTTAAATGGAGAGCTCGATCATCATGAAACAGGATACTTGAGGGAAGCCTGGCAGAAACATCTGGAAAATGAAGCGGTAGAACATGTGATCGTTAATTTGGAAAAACTATCCTTTATGGACAGTTCCGGCCTTGGTGTGATGCTTGGTCGTTATAAAGAAGTACAGGCTAAAGGGAATGTCATGGTCGTTTGTTCTGTATCCCCTGAAGTTACACGCTTGTTTGATATGTCCGGTCTATTCAAAATAATACAGCTGATGGATAATGAAGCCGCTGCACTGGAAAGTCTGGGGGTGGCATCATGCGGAATGAAATGACCCTTGAGTTTCTAAGTATCAGCGCCAATGAATCTCTGGCCAGGGTTTCCGTCGCTTCCTTCATCAGTCAGCTCAACCCGACGATGGAGGAGCTGACAGATATTAAAACCGTTGTATCCGAAGCGGTTACCAATGCGATTATTCATGGCTATGAAGAAAAGAGTGACGAAAAAATTGTTCTTACCTGTGCCATAGATGGAGAAGAAATTGAATTGATTATCAAGGACCATGGGAGCGGTATTGATAATATCGATCTTGCCAAGGAACCCTTATATACCTCCAAACCGGAATGGGAGCGTTCCGGTATGGGATTTACAATTATGGAGAACTTTATGGATCAAGTGGATATCACATCTGAGCCCGGGGTCGGGACGACCATCCGTATGACCAAGCAGCTGACGTCCACCCGTGCGCTCTGTAATTGAGGCTGCGCCTATGGGAGATGCCACTAAAGAACGTCTGTCGGATAAAGATGTAAAGGCATTGATTAAGAAAAGTCAGGCAGGAGATCAAGAGGCCAGGGATTTTCTTGTTGAAAAGAATACCAGGCTTGTTTGGTCGGTGGTGCAGCGTTATCTGCGCCGGGGGTATGATCAGGATGATCTTTATCAAATCGGCTGCATCGGTCTTTTAAAGTCCATTGATAAATTTGATCTTAGTTATGATGTGCGTTTTTCTACGTACGCCGTTCCTATGATTATTGGTGAAATTCAACGGTTTATCAGAGATGACGGCAGTGTCAAGGTAAGCCGCAGTCTGAAGGAACTGAATCATAAAGTCCGGGCGAAAAAAGAAGAGCTTTTAAAGGAATATGGCCGGTCGCCAACCGTCAATGAACTGGCCGGGGCTCTCGGTATGTCCAAGGAGGAAATTGTCCAGGCAGAGGATGTCGGCCGGGCACCTCAGTCCATTTATGAAACCGTTTATGAAAATGAAGGAGACCCCATTACCCTTGTTGACCAAATCGCTGAGGAGGATGACAGCTGGTTTGATCAGCTTACACTGCAGGATGTCATGAGCCGGCTGGATAAACGGGAGCGTCTCATCATTTATCTCAGGTATTATAAAGACCAAACACAAACAGAAGTTGCTGAGAGGCTTGGCATATCACAGGTCCAGGTGTCCCGGCTGGAGAAAAAGATTCTGGCGGATATGAAAGCTACCATGAATGATACGAGTTAAAGGACTGCGCCTGCTGAAGGTGCAGTTTTTTTATTGGACACCTGCTGCAGCGAGGAGAGGGTGGCGTATGATTTCCGCTGCACCACGCATAATAAACGTATCTAACCATTACAGGGGGCGTGAAAGATGACAGCACCCGTCTATATTCGTCTGAAGCAGTCCATTTACGTTCATCCTCAGGCAGAAATTCGTCTTAAGGATACGGCTGCAATCACAGGGACTGAACAGCAGATCGCCCCTTTGAAGGAAATCGTTCTGCATGCCGTGACACCCGAGGACCAGAACATTGTCGTCATTGACGCGTTCATGATTGTGGAGCAGATCCTTCATCAACAGCCTGGTACAGAAGTCCAATTGATCGGCCCATCCTGCTGCGTCGTGCATATAGAGAAACACGGGAAGGAACCGAATCCCATGTTGATCAGTGCTATTTGGATCTTATTATTTATCGGAGCCGCCATGGCTATTATGAATTTCCATTTCGATGTCAGCATGCAGTCCGTGCAGCAGAAGCTGCACTTGATGCTGACAGGACGGGAAGCCGAATATCCATTATGGATACAAATTCCTTATTCGATCGGACTGGGAATCGGTATGATCTTATTTTTTAACCATTGGTTCCAGAAAAGGTTCAATGAAGAACCGAGTCCCATGGAAGTGGAGATCTTTAACTACCAGGAGGATCTGGATCATTATGTAGCCATTAAAGAAAATAAGGTGGAAAAAAAGGATGTGGATCGTTGAAATCTTAATCGGACTGGCTTCAGGGATTGCCGTCGGCACAGGATTTGTAGCATTCCTGACTGTCCTCGGTATTGTACCGCGTCTCATGCAGTTGAGCCATTCGGAATCAAAGTTGAGGCATTACGAATGGGCGGTCATCACTGGTGTGTTTTTCGGGATTTATTTATCATTTGGCAGCTTTCCTCTTCAGATGACATGGTGGGGGCTCGGCGTGTGGGGGCTGTTTCATGGGATCTTCATCGGTATGCTTGCAGCGGCTCTCACAGAAGTGTTGAACGTTTTTCCTCTGCTTTTTAAAAGGATAGGAGTCGATGGTTATCTCTTTACGTTATTAATGGCGCTGGTGCTTGGGAAAATCGCAGGTTCGCTGTTTCAATGGATCATTTTTGTCAGATAATCCGCAAATTGGAGGGATATGTATGGATAAGCAGCCTTTGAATGAGCAGAATTTTGAACATGCCGTCAAATCCTATCAACCGAAGCCGCCTTATGTAATGAACTGCATAAAAGCATTCATTGTAGGCGGCCTCATCTGTGTGTTCGGAGAATTGTTATCACAAATGTATATACATTGGTTTGACTATAATGAAGAAAATGCAATGAATCCTACAGTGGCCACCCTTATTCTCTTAGCAGCGCTCGCGACAGGTTTTGGTGTTTACGACAAGCTGGGGCAGTTTGCGGGGGCTGGATCGGCTGTACCGGTGACTGGTTTCGCCAACTCGATTACGAGTGCAGCCCTTGAACATAAATCAGAAGGCCTTGTTCTCGGGGTGGCGACCAACCTGTTTAAACTTGCGGGTTCGGTCATTGTCTTCGGTGTCGTGGCTGCTTATGTTTTAGGGATTTTCCGATACCTTTGGTCACTTATATTCTAGGAGGAAACAGGAATGGGTAAAGCTGGAAAGCACACATGGACATTTTCCAATCAAGTTTATATACAGGCTTCAGGTACAGCTGTCGGACCGATGGAAGGGGAAGGGCCTCTCGGGTCGACGTATGATGTAATCCATAAGGAACTCCATTGTGGAGAATCCAACTGGGAACTGGCGGAAAGGAAGCTGATGTTTGATGCGGTATACGCGTGTCTCCAAAAAGCAGGAGTCGATCAGTCCGCCATCGATTTGTTCCTTGCGGGTGATCTTCTCAATCAAAACGTGACTGGAAATTACGTGGCCCGCCAGCTTGGTATTCCCGTTCTCGGCATGTTCGGTGCCTGCTCGACGAGCATGGAGACCCTGGCGTCAGGCGCGGCTCTTGTCGACAGCGGGTTTGCAGATCAGGCTTTAGTAGCGGTGAGTTCCCATAATTGTACAGCCGAACGCCAATTTCGTTACCCGACGGAATATGGAGGACAGAAGCCGAAAACAGCGACGTATACGGTAACCGGAAGCGGTGCCGCTCTTCTTTCCAGGACTCCTTCCCCTGTTCAAGTTGAAGCGGCAACAATCGGAAGGGTGATGGATTATAACATCAAGGATCCTTTCGATATGGGATCCGCTATGGCTCCGGCGGCATGGGATACGATTAAAACCCACCTGGAGGATATGGGGAGAATGCCTTCGGATTATGATGTGATAGCGACGGGGGATTTATCATCTGTAGGTTCGCCGATTTTCAGAGATATGATGAAGCAGGATGGGTATGACCTTAGTGAAGTCCATAAAGACTGCGGCATGCTTGTCTATCACAGCGATCAGCCTGTATTTGCCGGGGGGAGCGGCTGTGCCTGTTCCGCTGTGGTCACGTATGGAAAACTGCTAAAGGATTTGATGGACGGAAAATATAACAAGGTGCTCGTCGCAGCCACCGGAGCTTTGATGAGTCCGATGATGATTCAGCAGAAGGAATCGATTCCAGGTATAGCGCATGCAGTTGTATTAAAGCGTGGGGAGGGAGCCTCATGACCTTTTTATGGGCTTTTATCGTAGGGGGAGGAATCTGTGTCATCGGCCAGATCCTGCTTGATGTATTCAGACTGACACCTGCCCACGTGATGTCCTCCTTTGTTGTGGCGGGGGCGGTTCTCGATGCTTTCGACATTTATGATAAACTCATTGAGTTTGCAGGGGCGGGGGCTACGGTGCCGATTACCAGCTTTGGACATTCCCTTCTGCACGGAGCGATGGAACAGTCGGAAAAGCATGGGTTCATCGGAATAGCTGTCGGCATTTTCGAACTAACGTCTGCAGGAATTGCCTCTGCCATTTTGTTTGGCTTTATCGTTGCTGTGTTTTTTAAACCGAAAGGATAATGATGCCTCAAGGAGTGAAAGGAATGCCGGATCAAAAAGAAGCACCCATCGTTATGAAACTGGAACAGAATAGAAAAGCAATGAACGAGAGGATAGGGGTTGAACAATCCTTTGATCTTGGATTCCGCACCGTTCATATTCTTGGAACAGAAGTCAATGTGTATTATGTGACAGGTCTTGTAGAGACACCCATCATAGTAGAAATTATGAGGCAGTTGTTCGAATTGAATGAAGGTTCGGAAAAAGAGGATTCCATCCGCTCGCGGATCAAGAACGATATTCCACACCAGCAGGTGGAATCCTCTTCAGATATGAACCAGTGCATCACCCAGTTGTTATCCGGGCTGATCATCATTTTTGTAGAAGGAGAGACAGAAGCGTTCATCGTGGATGTCCGTACCTACCCGGGCCGTACACCGGAAGAGCCGGATACAGAAAAAGTGATCCGAGGATCCAGGGACGGATTCACTGAAAATATTATTGAAAATACTGCTTTAACAAGGCGGAGAATTCGTGATGAACGTCTTCGTCATGAAATTCTTCAAGTAGGAGAAAGGTCAAAGACCGATATCTGCATTTCTTATATCAAGGATGTCGCAGATCCCGGGCTTGTCGATTTGATTAAGAGTGAAATTAAAAACATCGATATCGATGGACTTTCCATGGCAGATAAGACGGTTGAAGAATTCCTCGTCAAGCAGGGGAGGAACCCGTTTCCGCTTGTCCGCTATACGGAGAGACCGGATGTGGCATCGTCCCACTTGTTTGAAGGGCACGTCGTCATTATGGTGGACACCTCCCCGAGTGTGATTATTACGCCGACGACCTACTTCCATCATGTTCAACATGCGGAGGAATTCAGGCAGGCACCGGCCGTAGGTACATTTGTCCGCTGGGTGCGCTTTTTTGGAATCTTTTCATCCATATTTGTACTGCCGCTCTGGATGCTTTTCGTAATGCAGCCGGATCTGCTCCCTCAGGCGCTGGCTTTTATCGGCCCGAATGAAGAGACGGCCATACCGATCATTATTCAAATTCTACTTGCGGATCTCGGTCTCGAAATGCTCAGGATTGCCGCCATTCATACCCCGACACCGTTATCGACAGCTATGGGTCTGATTGCGGCCGTGCTGATCGGGCAGATTGCTATTGACGTGGGAATGTTTGTCCCGGAGGTTATCCTCTATGTAGCCGTTGCCGCAATCGGGTCCTATTCCACTCCCAGTTATGAATTGTCCGTCGCCAATAAGATGGCCCGTGTGCTGTTTGTCATTTTAGTAGCCGCTTTTGGTATCAAAGGTTTAATGATCGGTTTCCTTGGTTTCGTTCTACTACTGGCTCATACAAAATCGCTGAACACGCCTTATCTCTGGCCTTTCCTGCCTTTCAATGCCAAAGCAGCGCTGCAGATTATACTGCGGCTCAGTATGCCGTCACTCAAGGTGCGGCCGAGTGTGGTCCACCCTCAAAATAACCAGCGGCAGAAATAATCATATTGCCGGTCTTTCAGCAATGTGATAAATTATAGACAATTAAAAAATGTCCTTTACCAATAAAGGGCATTTTCTTTTTATTCCAAGTACATACGTTTGAACAAAAAAGGCGGGATGGTATGAATCACGAAGTAAATGAACAAGGGCAGCTTATGATTGCCGGAGTGCCGGCAAATGAGCTCGCCCACCACTACGGCACGCCGTTATTTGTCTATGATGTCGACCGAATCCGTGCGAATGCGCAGGCGTTTGTACGTACATTCGAAGAATATAACGTTCCTGCCCAGGTCGCTTATGCCAGTAAAGCTTTTTCTTCCACAGCGATCCTTCAAGTCGCCCATCAGGAAGGGCTTAGCCTTGACGTCGTTTCCCAGGGAGAGCTTCACACTGCTCTCGAAGCAGGTTTTCCAGTAGAAAAAATCCATATGCATGGAAACAATAAGAACATCCAGGAAATTGAGATGGCTGTGCGCTGCGGCATTGGATGCATTGTTGTCGATAACTTCTTTGAAATTGAACTGCTGAGCGCTGTATTGAAAGAACAAAATAAAACGATGGATGTGCTTCTTCGTGTTACACCAGGGATAGAAGCGCATACCCATGACTATATTCTCACAGGTCAGGAAGATTCCAAGTTCGGGTTTGACTTGAGCAGCGGCCAGGCCGAGGAGGCGTTTCAGAAAGTCCAGGAAGACCCGAATATACACATGAAGGGACTTCACTGCCACATCGGTTCCCAGATATTTGAAACGGATGGTTTTCAAATGGCTGCCCAGCGCCTATTCCGCACCCTTCACGAGTGGAAGGACACCTATCACTATGAAGCTTCTGTCGTCAATCTTGGTGGAGGATTCGGAATTCAGTATACGGAAGAGGATCAGCCGCTTGAGCTGGATCAGTACGCACACGCTCTTATTAAAGAGGTGAAAGCCTTATCCCGTCAGTTCGACTACCCGATGCCTGAGATCTGGATTGAACCCGGCCGGGCGATTGTGGGAGAAGCGGGTACGACCCTTTATACAGTAGGTTCTGTGAAAAACATTCCGGACGTGCGGACTTATCTATCAGTTGATGGGGGAATGACGGATAACATCCGGCCTGCTTTGTATAATGCAAAATATGAAGCCGCCCTTACGGAGAAAATGAATGAGCCTAAAGAAAATACCTATTCAATTGCCGGGAAGTGCTGTGAATCCGGAGATATGCTAATATGGGATGTGGCGCTTCCTGCTGTTGAGCATGGAGATACACTTGCAGTTTTCAGTACAGGAGCGTATGGTTATGCTATGGCAAGTAATTATAACCGCTTTCAAAAACCGGCAGTTGTGTTTGTGGAAAACGGGGAACATCAGCTGGTCGTCCAAAGAGAAAGTTATCAGGATATGACCAGACTGGATTTGTCATACGAGAATGGAAAGGGGAAAGAGAAATGAAACAAGCAACGATTCAATTTGAAAATGGTGAGAAAATGGTGGCTGAGCTTTATGAGGAAGCTGCGCCGAATACGGTAGCCAATTTCGAGAAACTGGCCAACGATGAGTTTTATGACGGCCTGACTTTCCACCGTGTTATTCCTGACTTTGTCATTCAGGGAGGCTGCCCGAACGGAACAGGTACTGGTGGTCCTGGATATACAATTAAATGTGAAACAGAAGGAAACCCGCATAAGCACGAGCGCGGATCCTTGTCTATGGCCCATGCAGGCAAGGACACAGGAGGAAGTCAGTTCTTTGTCTGTCATTCTCCGCAGCCTCACCTTGATGGCCGTCATACGGTATTTGGAAAAGTCATTGAAGGTGTGGATATCGTTGACCGTGTACGTGTCGGTGACGTTATGCAGAAGGTAAGAGTAAAAGATAAATAAGGTATTGGATGAGCCGGCTTGAAAAGACAATGACCCATTGTTGGATCAGCGGCTCCTCTTTTTCTGTCCGGCGGGGAGGAAAAGAGCGGTTACATCTGCTTATGAAATGAACGGTGAGTCATTCATTGAGAGAGGGAGACGTAAGGTGACCGGGTGTCCGCCTGATTCCCGTCACAGGCGCCATGCTGTATCATCACTCTTAAGTAGTCTGTTGCGCTTGTGGAGAGAGGGTTGAATATTTTATCCTGTTGCTATATTCTTATTGAACGGGGATAAGAAATTCGTTCGACCGGGGGATACAAGATGAAATGGAAAAACTGGACACTGTTTACCATTCTCGCTTTATTCAGCATTGGCTGGGGCCTGTTTTACTGGTTTGGCATTGTTATGTAAAATCGTGGTGTCCGGCCTGACAGACAAGTGGACAATTACTTGAATAGAATGATATGACTTAAATGTATGTGGATAACCAATACGATTAGTTATTTCATAATTGAGGGGTTAATATGCTGATTCGATATAAAAAATCTTTTGAAAAGATAGCTATGGGTCTGCTTTCCTTTATGCCGGAAGTTACAGACGTCCGCAATCTGCAGGATGTCATCCGGCGGTATGATGCAGATCCTGACTGGTATCTGTTTTTATGGAAAGAAGAAGATATTCTGGGGGCGGTGGGCGTCCGTCTGGAGGACGGCAGAGCCGTCGTACAGCACGTCTCCGTTAATCCATCCCACCGTAATCAGGGGATTGGACGCAGGATGATTCAAAGCATCCGTCTTCACTTTAAAGATCAATGTGAAATCTGTGCTGACACAGCTACAGAAACGTTCATTGAAAAATGTGATGAGGAAAGTGCTTCTTCCCAGTTGTAAGATAAAAGAGGTGCCTCTGCGGCACCTCTTTTCTCATGGGGAAATTTATCTTCTGCGCTTATGTTTATGAATCAGTCTTTCATCTTCCATCCTGCTGGGTGATCCGAATGCCACTCCCCAACTTTGACAGATTTCATCAACATCCTGTAAAAGCTGTGGGTCCGTAATGGAAAAGTTCCAGCTTACATAGGGTTCACCGCTGCGTACACGACAGAGTTCTGAGGAAAGCTTTTGTTCCATGTGGACTGGATCAATCCCCAGATGTACAAGGGATTCCCGCTGTACAGGCATATGATGGACGCACCTTTTTAAAAGAGTGACAGCGCCGTTTTGGTTGCCCCGCCGGTCATGGTACATAGCCACAGCTGTTTGTATAAGCAGAACCCATACAGACTGCCGGTTGCCGGGGTCTGTATTTTTCCAGTGCTCCTCGAGCACTTCATGGCATTCAAAGTAATCCCTTGTCCCATGAAAATGGGCCAGAAATTCCAAGTAAAGAGAAGGGTACATTGCAATTACTCCATTTCAAGCGGAAGCCTGTTGGTCCGCGTCATTTTTTCGAAACCGGCGTGCCCGCTCTCTATAGTTTATAGGATACACCCATTCATCTACAAGGGGCACCGTTTAGACCACCTGTTGGCATAAGAACATTTCTGATATGATAAAAGTGAAGAATCAGTGGTAAAGGAAGAATAACATGACAAAAAGCTACCAAGTGAAAGTGGAAGGCTTCGAAGGGCCTCTGGATCTTCTTTTACATCTTATCAATCGATACGAAATTGATATCTATGATATTCCTGTTTCACAGATAACGGATCAATACATGCATTACATTCACACGATGCAGGAATTAGAACTTGATCTTGCCAGTGAATATTTGGTGATGGCTGCAACACTGCTGGCTATAAAGTCACAGATGCTGCTTCCTCAGCCTCAAATGGAAGAAGATATGGAAGATATGGAACTCGAAGAAGACCCACGGGAAGAATTGATGCGGCGCTTGATCGAATACCGTAAATACAAGCAGGCCGCGGATGAATTGAAGCAGAAAGAGCTGGATGCCAATCGGATCTATACGCGTCCACCTTTAAGTGTAGAGGACCAGGAAGAGGAAAAGGCGGAAGTCCGTCCGGGAGAAGCATCGATTTATGATATGATCCAGGCCATGGGCAGGCTGATGAAACGTAGTAAAGAAAAGCAGCCCGATGAAGCCAGGGTCCGGCGCGATGAAATTCCCATCCAGATGCGTATGGACGAAATATTACATCAAATGCAGCGTTCGCCAGAAGGGACTCCGTTTTACCAGTTGTTCGAAAAACGGACGAGGCCCCATATTGTCGTTACGTTCATTGCCCTTCTTGAGTTAATGAAAAGCAATGATATTACCTGCGTGCAGCAGAAGCATTTTGAAGAGTTAATTGTGTTTAAGATGGAGGATGCCCCATGGAATTAGAGGAATACAGAGCAATCATAGAAGGGGTGCTGTTTGCCTCCGGTGAAGAAGGAGTGCCGAAAAAGAAGTTGATGGATTTGTTGGGAATAGACAAATCTTCTGTAGATGATTTGATTGAGAGTATGCAGGAAGCTTATATGCATCCATCCCGGGGGCTGATGATTATGGAGTCCCAGGGAACCCTGCATCTTACAACGAAACCCGAGCATGCGTCCTACTACAAACGTCTGCTGGATTCCCCGAGCGCAACCAGACTTTCGCAGGCGTCTCTGGAAGCGCTGGCGATCATCGCATATCAGCAGCCGATAACGAGAATTGAAGTGGACGATCTGCGCGGGGTGAAAAGTGACCGCTCTATACAAACCCTTGTCAATAGAGGTCTGATTGAAGAAAAAGGACGCAAGGACGCTATTGGTCGTCCAATTCTTTACGGAACGACGAAGGACTTTTTGATTTACTTTGGTTTGACATCGATCGACGACCTTCCACCTCTTGAGGACCTGCAACACCCTGAGGATATGGCAGGAGATGCCGATCTTTTCTTTGAAACATTTGAGAAAGATCCATTAAATGATGAAGACTGACACTTGCTGCTCCTGATCCAGGGGCAGCATTTTTTTACGACTGGGCGGGAACTTCATGATTCATATGCCTGTACATTCAGGCATAAGGTGTAGCAAACGACTAGAATGGGAGGAGCTCCTCTTGAAAAGGTGTTTATATATGATTTTGACCGCCCTGCTCGCTTTCCAATGGTTTAGTTTACACCCGGTTCAAGCTGAAGGAGCGCTGTCTGTATCAGCCGAGCATGCGGTTTTGATGGATGCAGCATCCGGACGGGTCCTGTATGAAAAAGATGCCTACGAACCAGCTTTGATTGCCAGTACAACTAAAATCATGACGGCGTTGATTGCCGTTGAATCAGGCAAAATGGATGAGAAGGTTTCCGTAAGTAAGAGAGCCGTGTATACAGAGGGATCTTCCATTTATCTAACAGAAAAAGAAAGTATCCGCTTAAAGGATCTTGTTTATGGTCTCATGCTCCGGAGTGGGAATGATGCAGCGGTTGCTATAGCTGAACATGTGGGAGGAAGTGTTGAAGGCTTTGTCCAGATGATGAATGATAAGGCCGCATGGCTCGGGATGAATGACAGCCGGTTTGAAAACCCCCACGGCCTGGACGGGGAATCCCATCTTTCGAGCGCCTACGACTTAGGCCTGCTGATGGCTTATGCAATGAAAGATGAAACGTTTCGTGAAATTACGGGAAGCGAATCCTACCTTTCAGAAAACAGGGACTATGCGTGGATGAACAAGAACAAAATGCTCACTCAGTATTATGATCCGACAAATGGTGGAAAGACAGGTTTCACCAAGGCAGCAGGACGGACGCTGGTCACCTCTGCTGCTAAAGAGGGAATGGAATTGATTGCGGTCACTTTGAATGCACCGGACGATTGGAATGATCATAGAAACATGTTCGAGTGGGGATTCGCCCATTTTGAAACCGTCCTTCTGCAGAAGAAAGGCACGGTGAAAGTGGGGGGAGAAACCTATTATGTACCGAGAGATTTAGCTTATCCATTACTTCCATCTGAAAAAGAGCAGTTGGAGGCCGTGTTTTACCCTGTAGAAGAAGGGGCGGAAATCATGGCAGGGGTTACTTATTACAAGTCGGGCCGCGTCCCAATCGTAGAAGCAGCCGTTTGGAAAGAACGGCCGTCGCAGTCTTTTCTGCGGGAAGTCGGTGATTTTCTTCACCGGATGATGGGGGTGGCGCCATGGTCAACCTGATCTGGGCGCTTCTTGCAATCATCGGTATTGTTTATGCGGCATTCAACGGCACAATGAAAGAGGTCAACCAGGCGATATTTGAGACGCTGGATGAGGCTGTTATGATTACGATCAGTCTCGCGGGGGTGCTGGTGTTCTGGCTTGGGCTGATGAAGATCGCGGAAGAAGCTGGATTGTTAAGAGGACTTGCTGTGTTATTTAAACCTGTAGTCCGCCGGATCTTTCCAGATATCCCGGACAACCATCCTGCACTTGGATACATTTTATCGAACATGACGGCCAATATGTTCGGGCTGGGGAATGCAGCGACGCCGATGGGGCTGAAGGCGATGAAGGAATTGAAGGATCTATCCGGTTCGGACCATGCCAGCCGTTCCATGATTACCCTGCTTGCCCTCAACACATCCTCGTTAACGTTGATTCCTACAACCGTTATAGCGATCAGGATGAAATATGGATCCTCTGACCCTACATCGATCATCGGGGCTACCATACTGGCCACAATCATTTCCACCTGCGCCGCCCTCTGCATCGACCGCTATTTTTATTACAGGAGAAAGCGGAGGCTTGGATTATGATCAGTATATGGCTGATTCCGGGAATCATCTGCCTCGTACTGGTCACGGCTACCATAAAAAAGATTCCCTCTTATGAGGTTTTCGTAGAAGGGAGTAAGGAAGGGCTGCAGATTGCTGTGTCCCTGCTGCCCTTCCTTCTAGGCATGATGGTATCCATCGCCGTCTTTCAGGCCTCAGGAGCTATGGGAGCGGTGCTCGTATTGTTCGAACCCGTTATGAATGCTTTCGGCGCACCGGAGGAAATTCTGCCGCTGGCTTTTATCCGGCCCATCTCGGGAACGGCCGCATTGAGTATGACAACAGAACTGATCCGTACGTTCGGCCCTGATTCTTTCATCGGCTATCTGGCATCCGTCATGCAGGGAAGCACAGATACTACGCTTTACATCATCACCGTCTATTTCGGTGCTGTAGGAATCAAGCGGATGGGCGATGCATTGAAGGTTGGACTCCTTGCAGATTTAGTTGGTATACTGGCATCAATCATAATTGTGATCATCCTATTCCAATGATAGGATGATTTTTTTGTTCAAACCTATATAGAATGTGTATAATGTAAATGGTATGTTCACTTGCTTAAGGAAAGCTGCAGGGGACATGAGAGATTTTAGAAACAGAAGAAAGTTGGTGACGGTCGTATGGCAGAGAAGGAACGACTACAAAAGGTGATCGCCCATGCCGGTGTTGCATCACGAAGAAAAGCAGAACAGATGATTTTGGATGGAAAAGTGAAAGTGAATGGTGAAATTATCACGGAACTTGGAACAAAGGTTGGAAAAAACGACGATGTTGAAGTGGAGGGTGTCCCAATCGATAAAGAGGAACCTGTCTATTTCATGCTCTATAAACCAAGAGGTGTGATTTCCAGTGTAAGCGATGACAAAGGCCGGAAAGTCGTAACGGACTTTCTTCCTGAAGTGAAAGAGAGGATTTTCCCGATCGGACGCCTGGATTATGATACATCCGGCTTGATCCTGCTCACTAATGACGGGGACTTCGCTAATATGCTTATGCATCCCAGCCATGAAGTCAACAAAGTATATATCGCAAAAACGAAAGGGATTCCGACGCCGGAACAGTTGAAGCAGTTGAAAAAAGGGATCACGGTGGACGGGGAGTATTTAAAAGCTGTCCATGCAAAAATCAACTCTACGGATTCCAGAAAAAATACAGCAATCGTTCAGGTTATTCTGCATGAAGGGAAAAATCGTCAGGTGCGCCGTATGTTCGATACCCTCGGTTTCCCGGTAGATAAACTGAAACGTGAACGATACGGAACGCTGGACCTTAAAGGGCTGAATGCCGGAGATTATCGTCCTCTGAAGCCTTTTGAAGTGAAACAGCTGCGCCAGCTCGCTGAAGAAAATGTTGAATAACGTTCATATTTTGACTTTCCAATCGATGATATAATGATCTGGGAGTGACGGCTATGAAAGAGAAAACCATCCGGAAAAAGAAAAAAAGGCTGATCTTCCGGGCTGCCATGCTGACGGTTATGATTGGCCTTGTCGTTTTTGCTCTCGTGGCAAATGGAAAAGATGATCAGGTGGCTGTTGCCAAAGGGGAAGAGGCGCCTGATTTTCAATTGAAGAAATTCGGTACGGAAGAAACGGTTCAATTGAGTGATTTGGAAGGGCAGGGGGTCATGCTGAACTTCTGGGCCACCTATTGTGGTCCGTGCAAGGATGAGATGCCTTATATGGAAGAGTTATACGCCGAGTATAAGGAAAAAGGTGTGGAGATCCTTGCCGTCAACCTGGATTCAACAGAATTGGTTGTAGAAAACTTTGTGAATGAATATAACCTCTCCTTCCCGATTCTTCAGGATAAAAAAGGACAGGTGATGGATCTGTATAACATCGGTCCGATCCCTTCGACCTTATTCATCAATCCGGAAGGTGATATTGAAGAGCAGGTGATCGGCCCGCTGACATTGGAAAAACTGGAGGGGTACCTGCAGGAGATTTCACCAGAGGAATAGAGTCTACTTATATATTGTGAGGTTTTATTATGAATGAGATTACCTGTGAGTGTGGACACGTAAACCCCGAAGGTACCGTTTTATGTGAGTCCTGCGGAAAACCGATCGAGGGGAATCAGCATATTGACGGCAATGACCAGAAGGAATTGCTGAACATGCGCTATGATGGCAGTGCCCGCAGGTCCCAGACGTATAACCGGACGATGGTTGATAAAATATGGAATTTCTTTTCCTCTGTTAAAGTGGGCGTTTGGCTCATTTTTATTACTGTCATAGCTTCAGCAGTAGGAACGATTTTTCCACAGGAAGTGTTTATACCTGGGAATGCTGATCCGGCCACCCACTACCGGGATCAATACGGAATCGCAGGTCAGATTTATTATCAGCTTGGTTTTCATGATTTATTCAGTTCCTGGTGGTATATGCTGCTGATTGCCATGATCGGTATTTCCATCGTTATTGCCAGCATCGACCGATTTTTTCCTCTATACAAAACCTTGAAAAACCAGAAGCCGAAACGGCATGAGTTGTTTATGAAAAAACAGCGGGTGTTCGGAACGACAGAAACTCAGAAAGTGGATGTGGAGCGTTTCAAAGCCAACCTGAAGAAACAGCGTTTTCGTGTGTTTGAACAGGATGGTCATCTGCTGGCGGAGAAAAACCGGTTTGCCCGGTGGGGACCGTATGTCAACCACATCGGCCTGATCATTTTTCTGATCGGGGCTCTTCTCCGATTCGTCCCGGCTTTTTATGTTGATGAATTCATCTGGGTCCGGGAAGGGGAAACCATTTTAATTTCCGGAACGGATGGGCAGTATTATATTGAAAATAAAGCTTTTACACTGGAAACGTATGACAAGGATAATCCTGATGATGCCCGGTTTAAAGAAGCGATTGAAAATCAGAATGGAGCCATTCCTAAAACCTTCCGGACGGATGCTGTGATCTATGAGCGCACCAATTCGGATGTCCCGGGAGCTGAACCGGAGCTGGAGCAGGTCAAAGAAGGGGCATCCACGATGAACAATCCTTTGAAATTCGGTGATTATGCCCTTTATCAAGCCAGTTATCAGCTGAATGAATTCAAGGAAATGTCCTTTAAGATTCATGACAAGGATGACGAATCGACCAACTATGGAGAATTCACCGTCGATCTGACAGATCCTCAATCTACATATGAACTGGACGGAGGCTACAGGGTGGAAATCGCCAACTATTTTCCTGATTATGAACTGGAAGATGGGGAACCGGTTTCCGTGTCGAAGTATCCAAGGAACCCGGCCTTTGTTTTTCAATTATTTCCTCCAGGGGAGTCTGAACCTGAAACCAGTTTTCTCGGTATAGGAGCCAATGTTGATGCTGGTGGTGAAAATGAGTACAAGCTCGGTCTGACTGAATTTGATGTCAGGGATGTGACCGGTCTGACCGTGAAAAAGGATGAAACGCTCTGGCTGATTGCTTTTGGAGGCGCTGTCTTTATGATCGGTGTTGCCCAGGGCATGTACTGGAACCACCGCAGAATCTGGCTTCAGCCTAGAAGTGATGGTGTCTGGATTGCAGGGCATACGAATAAAAACTGGTATGCATTAAGGATGGAGATTGATAAAGCGATTGAGGGAACAGGAATAGAAGCTCCCGTCGATCAGCACGAAATGAAATCATAGAGTCAGGAGGATGAACATGGGAGATTTAACGACCATAAGCAGTAACCTGCTTTATGCGGCATTTTTCATCTACTTGACGGCTACCTTCTTCTTCGGGGGAACAATAAGAGATAAGAAGAAAGGCAGCAGCAGAGTGGCTGGAAATATCGGTATTACGATTACCATCATAGGATTTCTTACGCAGCTTGGATATTTCTTTACAAGGTGGGGAGCAAGTGGTCATGCCCCAGTCAGTAATTTGTTTGAATATACGACATTCTTTGGGATGATGCTCGTTTTTGCTTTTATTGTCCTTTACTTTATTTACCGTGTGGATCTGCTGGGTCTGTTTGCCCTGCCGATTGCTCTGCTTCTCATTGCATTTGCGAGCATGTTTCCGACAGAGATTTCACCTCTCGTCCCGTCCCTGCAGTCGCACTGGCTTTATATTCATGTAACGACAGCTTCTCTCGGTCAAGGAATCCTGTCCGTAAGCTTTGTCGCCGGTTTAATCTTTCTTATCCGGCAGGTGGATCAGACGAAACGATCCAAGCATACGATGTGGCTTGAGTTTGTCATCTATATCATTGCCGCTACAGTTGCGTTTATCGTCCTTTCCTCAACCTTCAGTGCTCTTAATTACCAGGCGGATTTTGAAGCACCAGTCGAAGGACAGCCGATGACCATCACCTATGAGATGCCCGCCATTGCAGGCCCTGCTGGAGGGGAATTACTGACTGAAGATGCGGTATCTCCTTTGTTTGATGCTCCTGAATGGATGCGTGGCGAAGATGCAGCGAAGAAATTCAATACATTCCTCTGGGCTGTCGCTGGCGGACTTGTTCTTTACTGGGGCTTACGCCTCGTTTTCCGCAGACGTATTGCGGCGGTCATTCAGCCGCTGTTGAAAAAGGTTAATCCTGAGCTTGTTGATGAAGTGTCTTACCGGGCGGTAGCCATCGGGTTTCCGGTCTTTACGCTCGGGGCACTGATCTTCGCTATGATTTGGGCCCAGCAGGCATGGGACAGGTTCTGGGGCTGGGACCCGAAAGAGGTCTGGGCTTTGATCACCTTCTTCTTTTATGCCGCTTATCTGCACCTCCGCCTTTCCCGCGGATGGCAGGGGATGAAGTCTGCCTGGCTGGCTGTTGGTGGTTTCGGTATCATTATGTTTAATTTGATCGCCGTTAACTTAATCATTTCAGGTTTGCATTCTTATGCATAAGATCAAGGGCAGACGGTTTTGAATCGTGCTGCCCTTGCTGTACATTCAATCGATTTAAATGGTAATGGAGGAAGATATTATGGAACGAGAAGCTAAAATACTGGTCGTGGACGATGAGGAACGTATCCGCCGGTTGATCCGTATGTATCTTGAAAGAGAAGATTACGTGATTGAGGAGGCAGAGGATGGCGAAGAAGCCTTCCAAAAAGCGGTCCAGGAAGATTATGATGTGATCTTGTTGGATTTGATGCTTCCGGGGAAAGACGGCATTGACGTCTGCCGTGAACTGCGTGAGAAGAAAGCGACACCGGTGATTATGCTGACGGCCAAAGGAGAAGAAGCGAATCGTGTCCAGGGCTTTGAAGCAGGGGCTGACGATTATATTGTGAAGCCTTTCAGTCCGAGGGAAGTGGTTCTGCGGGTGAAGGCCCTGCTGCGCAGGTCTTCCTCGACGAAGTTTTTGGAAACGGAAACCTCTGCCCGCAACGTCCTTGTTTTTCCTCATATGACGATTGATAATGATGCCCACCGTGTAACCGCTGATGGGAATGAAGTATCTTTGACACCGAAAGAGTATGAACTACTGCATTTTATGGCGCAGGCCCCGGATAAGGTTTTTGATAGGGAAAGGCTTTTGAAAGAGGTATGGCAGTACGAATTTTTCGGGGATTTGAGAACGGTCGATACCCATGTGAAACGACTGCGTGAAAAACTCAGTAAAGTGTCCGCAGAAGCTGCCGGAATGATTGTAACGGTATGGGGCATCGGCTATAAATTTGAGGTCTCCGGCGATTGATGTTCTGGCGTAGTGTCGTAGGTAAATTGTGGTTTACCATCCTCTTTCTCGTATGTTTTGTTCTGTTTATTTTAACCATCCTTTTATTGGAGTTTTTTCAGAATTACCACATTCTTGAGGCGGAACGGCATCTTCTCCAGACCGCTGATAAAATATCGGAAGTGGTGGAGAGGTATGAGTCGGATGAGGATCTTCTTTTGTCTACGACAGAACTCGTCAAAGATCCTGCGAGCCGGGCTGTCATTACGTGGGGCCCGGACCGTCAGATTGCGGCGGAAAGCTCCTCTGAGAATCTTCCTGTCATCAATTATGATTGGTTTAGAAGCGACCCTGATTTATCCACGGTTATGGAAGAAGGCATGGACGTGAAAAAGGTAGCTGATCTGAGTGCCGGAGAAACCGGCATTATGGTTGTAGGTACACCCCTCACCGAGGGTCAGGGGGCGGTGTTTGTCTATCAGTCGCTGGATACGATTGAAGAGACTTCTGAACAAACGACTAAAATCATCTTCCTTGGTGCAGGGATTGCCATTGTTTTAACTACCATCTTTGCTTTCTTCTTGTCGACGAGAATTACTTCGCCTTTGATAAAAATGAGGGAAAGCGCCCTTGAACTTGCTAAAGGCCGCTTCAATACGAAAATCCCGATCCGTACTCATGATGAAATCGGCGAGCTTGCTATGGCTTTTAATCGGATGGGTCGGGAGCTGAAATTTCATATTAATGCCCTGAATCATGAGAAAGAACAGCTGTCCGGGATTCTTCGGTCCATGGCGGATGGGGTTATTACCGTGAACCGTCAAGGGGATGTTCTTGTATCCAATCCGCCTGCTGAACAGTACTTGGAGGCATATGAGTTTGAAAATCAAGGGGCAGATGGACACGTAGATCTTCCTGAACCATTACAGGAACTGCTGCAGCGCGTCATTATCGAAGAACAGGAGCTGATGACAGAAGCAACTCTGCAGGGGCGTTCATGGGTGATTTTAATGACGCCTCTATACGATCGTCAGAAAATCCGTGGTGCGGTGGCTGTTCTAAGGGATATGACAGATGAGAGGCGTCTGGATAAACTAAGGAAAGATTTCATTGCCAATGTATCCCATGAGCTTCGCACGCCTATTTCGATGCTCCAGGGCTACAGTGAAGCTATTGTGGACGACATCGCGGAAAGCAAAGAGGAAAAGAATGAACTGGCTCAGATTATCCATGATGAATCGCTTCGGATCGGCAGGCTCGTCAATGAACTGCTCGATCTGGCCCGTATGGAGGCGGGGCATATCCAGTTGTCCATGGAGACGTTGGATATGGAATCCTACATGCATAAGATCATCAGGAAGTTCCAGGGGGTTGCGAATGAAAAGGGCGTGATCCTTCATTCAGCTATAGATCCTCAAGTGGAAACGGCCTCTTTTGATCCCGACCGGATCGAGCAGGTGTTTACCAACCTGATTGATAATGCCATCCGTCATACAGAAACAGGCGGCGAAGTCATGATTCGTGTGGAAGCCGGAACCGGGGCATGGGTGGGGGCGGTCAGTGACTCCGGCCTCGGCATTCCTGAAGAGGATCTGCCGTTTGTATTCGAGCGTTTTTATAAAGCAGATAAATCAAGAAAGCGTGAAAATAAGAATTACAAGAAAGGGACCGGCCTTGGTCTTGCCATCACGAAGAACATTGTAGAGGCTCATGAAGGTTCAATCAGTGTTCACAGCCGGCTGAAAGAAGGGACAACCTTCACCTTCAAGATCCCTTACCATCCGTAACGTAGAAGCTGCCTGCTGCAGGCTGCTTCTACGTTTTTTTTGGACGTTTGAAAGATCTGGTTTTCTTTTCTAAACGAAGACTTTAAGATGAAAGTGTAACGTTTGATACATAGGAGCGTCTAAATAAGTATCGCAGGAGGTACAGCCATTGAGAGCGTTCTTTGATGAACTTTATGATCATTACCACCAGGACCTGTTTCAGTTCATTTTTTATATGGTAAAAGACCGTAACCTGGCGGAGGATCTTGTCCAGGATGTTTACGTGAAAGTGTTGAAATCCTATCAATCTTTTCATGGGAAAAGCTCGGAAAAAACGTGGTTGTTTTCCATTGCTCGTCACGTAACCATCGATCACTTCCGCCGTCAGAAAAGGACGCGGGATCGTGTGGCTGAATTTTTTGACTGGGGCGATAAGGGCGCCCAGCTTCCTGACCGCGCTCCACTCCCTGAAGAAATCATTATCCAGAGTGAGGATGTGCGGCATGTCTACCTGGCGATGAACCATTGCTCTGTCGATCAGCGGACCGTTTTGATCCTCCGTTATATCCAGGGGCTTTCGATTAAGGAAACTTCCGAGGTTACGGGCTGGACAGAAAGTAAAGTGAAAACGACACAGCATCGAGCGCTGAAAACCGTGAAAGAATATACAGATTCAGTGGAAGGAGGGGGAGGAGAATATGAAAAAATCTAATAGACAGAACGTGGAAAAGCAGTTATCCAGGCTTCCTTCCATAAAAGATCATCAATCCAGAGATGTTCTCTACAAGGCAGTCAACCAAAAGTTACACCGGAAGGAAAAACGTATCCCTTCGTGGCTGGGGCCTGGATTTGCCGTCTGTGCCGTGCTCGTACTGCTCGCCGTCTTTATCCCTGTCTTTATGGCACAGAATCAACAATTGAATACCCAGCCTTCCACACAGACCAGTGATGAAGCTTCCCCGTCTCTGGAGAGCCCTGAAAAAGAAAGTTCTGCAGGATCCGCTGCGAAGGAAGAGGGGGAGTCTTCTGAGGCGCCCGATGGATCGTTCTCTATCAAGGAGGATGAGTGGTTTACATTCGCTTATCCGGGAAGGAATGCGGAAGTTGTTATTCCGGTTTCCACTCACGATGCTCTTCCTTATACAAAGGAAAAAGCGGAGGAGAAAGGGCTGTCAGACAGGCTTCTACAGAACGTCGAGATTGATATTGATGAAGAGACGAAAAAGGCGGAGGTTACTTTTCCGGATGAATTTGAGCCGGCAGGAACTGCGTATGTGCAAATGCTCATGGAAAGTATCCGCTGGGAGCTGGAAGGAAAAGGAGTGCGAACCATTGCGTTGAATCGTCCTTCCTATGATTCGGTCCCGATGGGGAATTACGGGGAACTGAACAGCCTGGACCCGATTTCGGAAGGGGAGTATATGTTTAAGCTGTACCAGTATAACGCCCAGTCCTCCTCTTATCTGGCTCCGGTTCCTACGGAAGGGAAACCATCGCTGGAAGACGTGTTGAACTTGATGAAGGAGAAAGGTGGAGGAACGTATATCAGACCCTCTGTACCAGACCATGTGGAATTTGCCGTCGATAAGGTTGAAGAAGGGCATGTACAGCTGGACATTACTCATCAGGAGTGGAAGAGCGAACAGGAACTCATTCTGATGATTGAGGCTGTTTCAGCTACGGCCCGCCATTTCGGGATGTCCCGGGTCACCTTTGGTGGAATGGGAGTGGAGGAAGTAGGAGGGTATGATTTAACAAAACCTGTCGATCTGCCCGGTCCCTTTAATGTAGAATCATGATCCTTACCAAACTCCCCATGTTCAGGGGAGTTTTTTTGGGACGTTCCGGCTGATGCATGTTAAAATAGAACCGTCTGAAAAAGGAGACATGCAGATGGATCAAATGGAGATACAGCAATTAATTTCTCGAAAAATGAAGCTTATCCGGGTGGAATATGGATACACACAGAACCGTATGGCTGAAATCATTGGTCTGTCCAAAAAGACCCTTGTTCAAATAGAAAAGCAGCGAACGACGGCTGGGTGGACGACGGTCACAGCGGTCTGTGCGCTCTTCAGAGAAAGTGAGATCATCAGGAGAGTCTTGGGCGATGCGCCTCTGGAAATATTGGAAACGGCTGCCCATCTTCATATAAACGCCGGGGAGGAAGTCCCATCCACCCTGCCGGTGACGTGGACGGTCATCACTGAAAAAAGCAGTTTTAAGCTCGAACGAAATGAAAGGAGCGGACATTTCCGCATCAGTAGAGCGGGAACGAGGCTTTTATCAACATGGAATCGTGTGGAGGCAGAACTCCATTTGGAGAAGATAGCACGTGACATATAAGAAAGGCCCCTTTTTAGAAGGGGCCGGTGTATATTATTCGAATTTCAACGGATCTCCATGAAAAGGAGCTTCCGCAATTTTAATAGAATCGGTTGGACAGCCGTCAAAGGCATCTTCCATATCTTCCTCATATAAATCGGGTACAGCTTCCGTCCCCTCATTATCATCCATCACTGCAAAGGCAAGTCCTTCGTCATCATAATCATAGATGTCCGGAGCAGCAGCCCCGCAGGCCCCGCAGGCAATACAGGTTTCTTTATCGACCATCGTGTATTTCGCCAAAGGGTTTTCCCCTCCTTTTTCTAACCATTCTATATTGACAGGCATTGTCTATGAAAGTGGTCCACGTCCTATTGTAAATCTCCCCCCTGTATTTTTCAAATGGTTGACTAGGAGCTGTTTTTCAGGGCGTGTTGTACGAACGATGAAAAAATCAAACGAGAAAGGTGGTGGGTGGATGTTTGAATCTATTGTTCTTCACTGCATCCAGCGGTTTAAAGGGGAACGGACGGTATCTGGTATTTTTAATATGCTGACAGGGAAAAGATCCTCCCAGACCATGCAGGATGCCAAAGCATATCAGCTTGATCATCTGTTCGGTATTTTTCCAGAGCTGGACCGCAGACGACTGGATACCGTGATCGACCAGATGTCTCATCGTGGAGAAATCGTTCTGAATGAGCAGAGTTTCCCGCACATAACAGAAAACAGCCGGCAGCCGTCTCCGCACACGTTCCCGTATTTTCAGGGGATGACCTGGCATGAAGTGGTCCCGGCCTTCATTTCCCGTTTAAACCTTCTCGTACAGGCGTCTTCAAATAAAGAAGCGGGGATTCAGTCCTATGTAGCCATTGTTGACAATCCAGAAGCCCAGCTATGGGTGAAAAAGGTGTTCGCCACTTTCCAGAATAAGCTGGCCCGCCTCAACCAATCCTTGTATGAAGAACTGGAAAGGCTTCTTTCTGGTCATGATCCAATCCAGGCGGAGCTGTTTACTCACCGCCTTACGGGTGGAGGGTGGATAGGTCTGACTATGGATCAGCTTAAAGAAAAATTCAGTTTGTCCAAGGAGGATGTCCTGCTGGGGCTGAGACATACGTACTATTATCTATTTCAGCAGGCAAAAATGGACCAGGATGCCTATCCTGTCCTCCATTTATGCACCCGCGGTCTTCAAGCCTCCCATCTCGTTACAGCGTCCGCGGGGAAAACCTATCAGCTTATAGCCCAGGGGCTTTCCCTTGAAGAGATTGTGACTATCCGGCGTTTGAAGAAAAGCACGATACAGGATCATATTGTGGAAGCCGCCCTTGTAACTCCTGACTTTGACGTCTCTCCCTTTTTGACGGCGGACCAGGTCGTGGAGATCAATCAAAAAGCGGTTGATTTGAATACCCAGCGGCTGAAGCACATTCATCAGGATCTTGGAGGCGTCTATGATTACTTTGAAATCCGCCTGGCTCTGGCTCATGGGCGGAGCACGCACATAGAAAGGAAGCCATTATCTTGAGTACACAGCTAGCAGCAGCATTAAAAAAATATTTCGGCTTTGACCAGTTCCGGGAAGGGCAGGAAGATGTCATCCGGGATGTGATGGACGGAAACGATGTTCTGGGGATTCTTCCAACAGGCACGGGTAAATCCTTATGCTATCAACTGCCCGCACGGCTTCTCCAAGGAACAACCATCGTTGTCTCCCCGCTTATATCCTTGATGGTCGATCAGGTGAAGCAGTTGAAGGCAGCCGGATATAAATCGGTTACAGCATTGAACAGCTTTATGGACATAAAGGAAAAAAAACAAGTGATTCAGAACCTTGATCAGTATGATCTTGTCTATATTTCACCGGAAATGCTTCAAAATGAACGGCTCCAGGAGGACTTTAAACGAATGACCGTTCCACTTTTTGTCATTGACGAAGCTCACTGCATCTCCCAGTGGGGGCACGAATTCCGTACAGATTATCTGAAACTGCACCGGATCATTGATTCGATAGGGAGCCCTCCTGTACTTGCTCTGAGCGCCACTGCTACACCTGAAGTCCAGGGGGATATCATGGAGAAACTAAACCGTCCGGGGATGGTCCGCCATATCTATCCTATGGATAAACAGAACATCAGCCTGTCAGTGGAGGAAGTCCAAAGCCCCGACGAGAAAACAGAAAGAATCGTAAACATCCTCTCCCATATACACGCACCGACGATGATCTATTTCTCCAGCCGCCAGTGGGCGGAGAAGGTAAGCTTTGTGCTGAGAGAGAAGCTCAGCCACCGGACCGCCTTCTATCACGGAGGCATGGAACAGACGGACCGTATGCTCGTTCAACAGCAGTTTATGAATGGGCAGCTGGATGTGATCTGCTGTACAAGTGCCTTTGGTATGGGCGTGGATAAAAAAGACATCCGTCTGGTTATTCATTTTCACCTCCCGGCCCAGACCGAGTCGTTTATTCAGGAAATCGGTCGTGCGGGAAGGGACGGAAAACCTTCTGCCAGTCTCGTTTTGTTTACAAAAAAAGATCACTACCTTCCTCAAATGCTTATCCAGAGTGAGCTGCCTGAGCGGGAGCAGCTGGATCTGGTCCTTGGTTATTTGAAACGTCAGGAAGGACGCGGACTTTTGGAGGACGCATCGATCATGGAGCAGCTTCAACTTTCTGAATCGCAGTGGAATTTCATCAAATACCAGGCAGAAGAGCGGGGCGTGCTGGATCATGGAAAGGTTCAGCCGTTTCCGATGGATTTCGAGAGCCGGCTGCATGCGCTGCTGCGGGAACGGTGGACCTATAAACAGGGGAAACTTACGGAAATGCTGACATGGATCCATCATACAGGATGCCGCAGGGAAGCGTTATACCAATCTTTTCAGGACCAAATCCGGGCGCCTTATGTTCCATGCTGTGATGCCTGTGGTTTTTCTGTAAATCATCTGACCTTTCATGAATCATTGGAAACTCCGGCAGCAGAATCTTGGAGAGAGCGCCTGCAGATGATTTTTCATCAGGGGCCGCCCCATGCGTGAGGCCCAGCAGGAAATGATCCAGGAAATGTCAGACAAACAAATCACCTTTCACCTCCTTTTGACGCAGATGATCATTATGTCTGCCGCTGTCGTAGCAAGTGCCTTTCTTTTTGATTCGTTTCTTGCGGAATGGCAGGAGCAATTTCACATAAACTGGAGGCACTGGTGGCTTTACGGTGTCATTCCAGGACTTATTATCCTTCTCATTGATTTGTTTCTCCTGTATGTTTTACCTGTGAGGGCTTATGATGATGGAGGAGTCAATAAAAGGGTTTTTGCGAGCCGGTCTTTTCCTGGAATTATCTTCATCTCTCTGCTCGTTGCCGTAAGCGAGGAAATGCTGTTCAGGGGCGTCCTCCATCATGAGTTCGGTTATATAACGGCAAGTGTACTGTTTGCCATTCTGCATATCCGTTACTTAACACGGGTGGTGCTGCTGCTATCGGTTTTATTTGTCAGTTTCTTTATCGGGTACATGTATGAAGTAACAGGAAGTCTCCCTGTTACCATTACAGCTCATTTCATCATTGATGTTGTTCTCGGTGTCTGGATCAGACTCGGGAAATGGGGGGAGAAGCATGCATCAGACGGATAAACGCGAAATCCATGAAGAAAAGGAACAGGAAGACCTCGACGTGCTGGGGCTGCCGCCGCGGCAGGAGGTCCATACGAGCAGAACGGGAAGAGTCAGGTGGAAAGTCAGCACCGCCTGGATCAGTTTTTGGTTTATCGTATTCATAGTTCTCATCTGCTTTATCTTCTCTTATCCTTTATGGGGCGAATGGCTCAAGGGGATATCTTTTCAGCCGCTGAATCTGAATGAAAAAGCGCCCTACCATGAAGAAATCACGGTGGAGCGCTGAACGGTCAAAAGAATTGTTTCCGGTCCTTTTCGAATTTTAAAATCTCCACAGCTTCACGGAAGCGCTGGGAGTGGATGACTTCCCGCTCCCTGAGAAATTTGAGGCTGTCATTGAGGCACGGATCATCGGACATATTAATGATCCATTGATAAGTGGCCCGTGCTTTTTCCTCGGCAGCTATATCCTCATACAAATCAGCAATGGGATCTCCTTTGGCTGCTATATATGTAGCTGTCCAAGGACTACCTGCTGCGTTTTGATAATACAAAGCGTGATCGTGGTTGGCGTAATGCGCACCAAGCCCTGCCTCTTTCATTTGTTCAGGTGTAGCATCCTTCGTTAATTTATAAATCATGGTTGCAATCATTTCAAGATGGGCGAATTCTTCTGTTCCTATATCTGTTAATAAACCGATGACTTTATCAGGGATGGTATATCTCTGATTCAAATAACGGAGGGCGGCCGACAGTTCCCCGTCCGCTCCGCCGTATTGTTCGATAAGATATTTGGCCAGTCTGGGGTTGCATTCCGTTACTTTAACCGGATACTGCAGTTTCTTTTCATAAAACCACATATTCTACCTCCTTAAAGTTCAAAGATTTACACCTGCCATGGCCAAGGGGCATCGGACCAGTTCCATGGATACCCGGAAAAACTGCCTCCATACTGCCGGAGGGGGCCGTATTTCTGTTCAAAGACGGTTTTCAAATCCCGGCTTTCCACTGCAAGCTGATTAAACTGCTGAACCGCCTGCGTATCTTCGGGATGTGTGTCCAAATAAAGCGTTAAATCAACCAGAGCGAAATCGACCATTTGAATTTTTTCCATCAAGGAATAGCGCTCCTGATCGTGGGATTGACCCTGCTTCATCCTTTACCTCCTTTAGGTACGGGCGTCGGGTAGGGGTCATAAAGACAGGGCCATAAGGTTCCTTTGTACAAAGCTTCCTGCAGAGGATACTGCTGCAGGTTCATTGGCTGGAATCCGAGGTATAAATTAGGTGGTGTCTGGTAACACTTGGTCCTGATGGGTGGACACGGATCAAAAGGCCCGTAATAAGGGTGGTAGCACTTCACTGGTGTATACATATTTCAACACTCCCTTTGTCTCCAAAAATATATGTGTCCAAATGTTGTCCTATTCTGATTAAGGCAGGAGAACCGCCGGCTTCAGGCGAATAAGGTACTGACCATAAAAGAAAGAGGTGACAGGTATGTTTGTAAAAGGGATCATGAAACCAGTTCATCAGTCATTTACAGCAGATGTAAACACCAGTTTGAAAGACGTGCTGGAATTGTTGGAGCAGAAAGACATCGAAGCTGTGCCTGTACTGGAGGGGAACCTTTTCAAAGGTATGATTTCGAAGGAAATGATTTATGAATCCTGCTATAAAAAGGACGGTCGGCAAGACACGGGGACTTTCCTGCAAGAAACCCCTGCTGGGGAAGCGGCCGGATATGAAGATTTCTGTATTACCAATGAAGAAGTGTTTGAACGCACACTACCTATGTTCAAGGGCTTTGCTGTACTCGCGGTGGTGGATGACCATCGTGTTTTTCAAGGGCTTGTGACACGGTATGATGTGATTGAACAATTTGAGAGTGCCTTTGGTGTAAAGAAACAAGGCATTCGGATCGCCTTTACGTCAGAAGAGTCTGAGGGCCGGATTGAACGGCTGGGGGACATCATCAAAAACTATCACGAAAACGTGATTTCTCTTGCTACCTTTGACGAGACAGATAAGCTGGCAAGGAGAATCGTTTTGAAAATCGAGGAAAATGATAATATAGAAGCCTTTACGAAAAAACTTGAAAAGTCAGGTTTTCGAATCTTAAGCGTCAAACATGTATAACCACTGCCGCTGTGCCTATCCGGGCATAGCGGTGTTTTTTTGGATATGCTATGATGATATTTTCGCTGCGGGAAACAAGGAGGTGGGCTGGAATTGGTGATATGGATACTTGTATTGGCTGTGGCAGGGCTGAGTGTGCTGTTGTATATGAGGTACCTGGCTGGTAAAGATCATGTCAGAGAGGAAAAGGTGCAGAACGCCTTTGGAAAAGACGGAGACCACCTGCGTATTTTCTTTATCTCTGATATACATAACCGCATCATTAAAGAACAAACATTAAAGAAAGCCGGGATGGTGGATGCTGTCATTATTGGTGGAGACCTGGTGGATAAACGGACATCCATTTCTAAACTTGAGACGAACCTGAAAAATTTGAAACACTGGGAAGTACCGGTTTACTTTATACCAGGCAACAATGATCATGAACTGATCGAAGAACCACTGACGGCCGTATTGGACAGACATCGGGTTGTAACGTTGTCCAATGAAGATGTGGACGGAGAAGGAATAGGAGGAACACCGTTCATAGTAACGGGTCTTGACCCTTATTTCCTGAAGCCGAGGCGGTCGCTGAAACTGGCTGATTCTTCCTGTTTCCGGATCTTATGCGTACACGATCCCTATGTATACAGTCAGATGAATGTCCAGGAAAAAAACAAGTATGATCTTGTATTGAGTGGTCATACTCACGGGGGACAGATCAGGCTGTTCGGCATAGGTCCCTATCAGCGCGGAGGATGGAGCAGAAGGGCTTCTGTTCCTCACCTGGTGAGTGAAGGGTACGGAACATCCCTTCTGCCGTTAAGACTTGGGACAAGAGCAGAGTGTCACGTCATTGACATCAGCGGATATGTAAAGGATTCTTCTAAAAACCTTGCATAAAGAATATACAAATTTTACACAATCCGTTTGATTCCTATATAATTAAAGTAAAAGACTTACTTGGAGGCAGGCTTATGGCTACGACTAAAGCAAAATATAATATTAAAGCGGTGTCACAGATGCTGGGCATCCAGCCTGGAACACTCCGAGCCTGGGAACGTCGATACAGAATGATCCGTCCTTCCCGCAATGAAGCAGGTCATCGGCTTTATACAGATGAGCATATCAGGATATTAAAATGGTTGATGGAAAAAGTGGATAAAGGTTTTACGATATCACAGGCGGTTTCACTCCTGGAAAGCAATGAAGACGCCGTCACCCATAATGAGCACTCAGAAAACCGCACACAGCTTGATAAAATTGGTGATCAGCTGCTGGACAGCCTTCTTTCGTTTAATGAGAATGACGCTCAGCGGCATCTTGATCATGCATTCAGTCTGTTCACGCCTGAAACGGTGGCGATTGATATTATCGGTCCGATTCTCGTGAAAATCGGGGATTTGTGGGAGGAAAACAAAATCACAAGCGCCCACGAGCACTTTGCCAGTCAGTTTATCCGCTCCCGTATAGGCATGATGCTTCTTTCCATTCCTTCGGACAGTATGCTTCCTAAAGCTCTGCTCGTATGCGGCCCGAATGAACGGCATGAACTGGGCCTGCTTATTTTTGCCCTCTTTTTGAAGCGGAAAGGTTATGATGTCATCTATCTCGGCCAGAGCATCGCAGGAGGAGATATCGATATTGTGATCAATGAAATTGACCCCGCTTATATGTTTATGTCCTGTACACTAAAGAAAAATATACCGATCACGATTCGTCTGGCCGAGGCGCTTCAGCGTGAATTTCCTTCTCTTAAGATAGGTCTCGGCGGGTATGCCTATGACCGGCTTTCTGAATTGGACAAGAAACGGATACAGCCGTTTATCGTTGGAAATTCCAAGCGTGCATGGGAACAGTGGCTGCAAATGAACTGATGGACTGGGAAATTATATTTGCCCCCGGCTTCAAATGTCGGATATAATTTGAAAAAAGGTGCCATATTGGCGCCGGTCATCATACTATATAGATAACACATCGTGACCAGGGGGGCGATCATATGCGAGTAGAGAGAATGACGAGTGAAAAATTCAAGATTTTCCTTACTTTTGACGATTTAATGGACCGGGGCCTCTCCCGCGAGGAACTCTGGAATGATCTACCTCGCGTACACCGGATATTCAGCGATATGATGTATGACGCAGGCATAGAGCTCGGAGTAGAGCTTACAGGAGTTCTGCTCGTGCAGGTTTATCTGCTTCAGGCACAAGGCATGCTTGTCGTTGTGACAAGAACAGAGCCTGCTGATATTGAGGAAGATGACGAAGACTACCTTGAAATGAAGGTAACCCTTGATGAGAGCAAGGAAATGATGTTTTCCTTTTCTGATTTCGAACACGTCATCCAGGCGGGGATCCACCTGCATCAGCTTGGTGTGACAGGGGGAAGTATTTATCATTATGAGGATTCCTATTATATGCTTTTGGAAGATAAAGAAATAGATCACCTGGACCAGGATCAGGTCATTGCCCTGCTTTCTGAATACGCTTCAGCCACAGCCGTAACCTCATACCGGCTGATGGAATATGGGAAATCGATTATGGACAAAGATGCCTGTGAATCAATAACTAAACATTTCTCTTAATGATGAAGGAACGAGTCTTGAAGAAAAGCTCGTTCTTTTTATTTATGGATAGAAGGCCTATTGTCAAACGTGTTACTATAAAGGTTGGCAAATCTATATCGTGGTAGGAAATGGAGTGTAGGAAATGAAGATTGCGGTGTTATATGGAGGAACCTCAGGGGAACGGGAAGTTTCCTTGTCTAC
Organism: Halobacillus sp. ABH2_015; assembly: GCF_056158945.1. NCBI lineage: Bacteria > Bacillati > Bacillota > Bacilli > Caryophanales > Bacillaceae > Halobacillus > Halobacillus sp. ABH2_015. The sequence goes on along the minus strand of NZ_JBSWUG010000002.1, from coordinate 1,845,675 downwards.
AGGGAAGGGAATTATACAAGCATTGAAAAATAAAGGCCATGAGGTTACGGCCGTCGATTTTTCCCCGGATCATCTGGACCAGGTCACAGCGCTTGATGTGGACCTTGTATTCATCGGTCTGCACGGACGCTTTGGCGAAGACGGAAGGATTCAAGGTCTTCTTGATATGAAGGGGCTCCCGTATGTTGGTTCAGGGGTGCTGGCTTCTGCTCTGGCCATGGATAAGGCTAAATCCAAGCAGATCTTTTCCCTTAACGGCTTGAACACAGCGGAGAGCGCTGCTTTTGATGTTACAGATGAGAGTCAATGGTCTTCGATTGAACATACGATCAAGCAGCAGTTTCAGGTTCCCTATGTCATTAAACCGAACCAGGAAGGGTCCACACTGGGACTGACCATCGTAAAGGATGAGGCAGATGCCGGCCTGGCAGTTAAAACAGCAGCACAGTCGGATTCTATGATTCTCGTAGAGGACTATGTAAAAGGAAGAGAAGTAACTGTACCCGTCATGGGGCGCCGAGGGGAAGAGAAGGCTCTTCCGGTCATTGAAATTATTCCGAAGAATGATTATTACGATTTTGATTCAAAATATCAACCAGGTGGAAGTGAACATATCGTACCAGCTGAACTGCCGGCTGATATGACGGCGAAGCTTCAGGAAGATGCCGTTCGTGCTCATCAGCTGCTGGGATGTGACGTTTATTCACGCGTGGATTTCATTATTAATGATAAAAATGAACCGGTTATTCTTGAAGTCAATACCCTGCCGGGAATGACGCCGACGAGTCTGTTTCCTGATGCCGCTCAAGAGATCGGCTTAAGTTATGATGATTTAATCCAATCGTTCGTGGATCTGTCCCAGCCTGCATATGAGAAAAAAGTGTAATCGCTTACAACTTCTTTGTGAAAACGGATGAAAAAGCTGGTTTCGACCTTTCCAACAGGCAGAGGAACGTGTATACTATTCACTGAAAGAAGAGCCCTAATCGAATGGATGATATAGGAGGTAAATGGATGGTAGCCGATAAGCCTGCAGACAATGCAAACGAAAAAAATGACAAACTTGACGTGTTGAAATCCACGCAGACCGTGGTTAAAAAAGCACTTGATAAATTAGGATACCCTAATGAAGTATATGAATTAATGAAAGAGCCTGTCCGCATGATGACCGTAAGAATTCCTGTAAGAATGGACAACGATCAGATTAAAATCTTTACAGGGTACAGGTCCCAGCATAATGATGCTGTAGGTCCAACCAAAGGCGGCGTCCGTTTTCATCCAAATGTGTCTGAAAAAGAAGTCAAAGCGCTCTCCATCTGGATGAGTTTAAAAGCCGGTATTGTCGATCTTCCGTACGGCGGAGGTAAGGGCGGTATTGTATGTGATCCGAGGGAAATGTCCTTCCGTGAACTGGAAGGAGTCAGCCGCGGATACGTCCGGGCGATCAGCCAGATCGTAGGCCCGACGAAAGATATTCCCGCTCCCGATGTATTTACCAATTCACAGATTATGGCGTGGATGATGGATGAATACAGCCGCATTGATGAATTTAACAACCCGGGTTTCATTACAGGTAAACCACTGGTGCTCGGTGGTTCCCACGGAAGGGAAACCGCGACAGCGAAGGGCGTAACCATCTGCATTGAAGAAGCCGCCAAGAAAAAAGGCATCAATGTCGAAGGCGCAAGAGTCGTCGTTCAAGGCTTTGGTAATGCCGGAAGCTTCCTTGCGAAATTCATGCATGATAAAGGTGCTAAAGTGGTCGGAATATCGGATGCCTACGGAGGGCTTCACGATCCGGATGGTCTTGACATTGACTATCTTCTGGACCGTCGTGACAGCTTCGGCACAGTGACCAACCTGTTCAACAATACAATTACGAATGAAGAACTGCTGGAGCTTGACTGTGATATTCTTGTTCCCGCAGCTATTGAAAACCAGATTACAGAAGATAACGCCTATAACGTGAAAGCGAACATTGTCGTAGAGGCAGCGAACGGGCCAACGACACTCGAAGCAACGAGAATTCTTTCTGAGCGCGGCATCCTTCTTGTGCCGGATGTACTGGCTTCTTCCGGGGGCGTAACCGTTTCCTACTTTGAGTGGGTACAGAACAACCAGGGATATTACTGGACAGAAGAAGAAGTGGAAGAGAAGCTTCATAAAGTCATCGTCAAAGGTTTTGACAATGTCTACCGTACATCAGAAACAAGGCGCGTGGATATGAGACTGGCCGCCTATATGGTCGGGGTCAGAAAAATGGCAGAAGCATCCCGTTTCCGTGGATGGATATAACTTGATTCTATAAATGGAATCTCCTATCATGATGATGGTAGGAGATTCATTTTTTTGAAATGAACGGAAGAACGTTGTTGGAAAGAGGAGTGTTATACGTGCATCAACAAGAAAAAGCCATCATCATCGGCGGCGGTCCCTGTGGGATGAGTGCAGCTATTGAACTTCAGAAGGCTGGTATTGAACCGTTAATCATTGAAAAAGGGAATATTGTAAATTCTATTTATCATTACCCGACCCATCAAACTTTCTTCAGCTCCAGTGAAAAACTGGAAATTGGTGAAATTCCTTTTATTTCTGAAAGGCAGAAACCGGTGCGTAATGAGGCGCTTGCTTATTACCGTGCGGTGGCGGAGAGAGAGAACCTGCGGGTGCATACGTACGAAAAGGTTCAAAAGGTTGAAAGAGAAACTAGCGGGTTCATCATCCATACAGAAAAATCATCGGGTGAACAATCATCGTATGCAGCGGACCAGGTAATCGTTGCGACAGGCTATTATGATCAGCCGAACTTCATGGGTGTCCAGGGGGAGGAGCTTCCTAAAGTGATGCACTACTTCAAAGAGGGGCATCCCTATTACAACAAGAATGTCGTCATCATCGGTGGAAAAAACTCGGCAGCGGATGCTGCTTTGGAACTGGAAAAATCAGGTGCTCGGGTAACCGTTCTGTATCGTGGTGAAGATTATTCGAAAAGTATCAAGCCATGGATTCTCCCTCAGTTTGAAGCCCTTGTGAGAAAAGGAATCGTTACCATGGAATTTTGTGCCGACGTAAAAGAGATTACTCAGGATGCCGTCCGATATGAATGCAATGGGGAAGAAAAAAGTGTGGCGAACGACTTTGTCTTTGCAATGACGGGCTATCAACCTGACCACAGCTTCCTGACGAAAATGGGCGTGGAGATAAACGAGGAAACCGGGCGTCCATCCTTTAATGAGGACACAATGGAAACGAATGTTCCAGGCATTTATATTGCCGGTGTCATCGCTGCCGGATATAACAACAATGAAATCTTTATTGAAAACGGACGCCACCACGGCGGGAAAATCGCTGCTTCCATCGCAGCGGAATCAAAAGCGTAAAAAAACGTTCAGGCACCCGCCTGAACGTTTTTTTTCAGCTGAACATATGCTCGAGTTCTGTCATATTCGCCGTCATCTCCAGAGCCACCATTAACTTGATGCGGGCTTTTGGACCTGTCAGGCCGTTTGCGAAGATGATGCCCATATTTCTAAGCTGTCGTCCGCCTCCGGGATAGCCGTAAGTGTCCTGGACGATTCCCTGATAGCAGCGGGAAACAAGGACAACGGGAATGCCTTCCTTAATTGTTCTTTCCAGTGCTTCCATCGTTTCAGGAGGGAGGTTACCCTGTCCGAGTGCTTCAATGATCAGCCCGTCCACACGGCTTTCGCGTACCGCATCGATTAAATCGCCGTCCATCCCTGCGTATGCTTTAATCAAAGACACACGTTTGCCTATGTTTTGGATCGGATAGGAGTCATGCCGGGTCATCTTATGGTGGAAAAAGACATCTGATTTTGTCGTAATTCCGATAGGCCCGTATTGAGGGCTCTGGAAAGTCGCAACATTGCTTGTGCTCGTCTTCGTTACATTTTTGGCTGTGTGGATTTCGTCATTCATAACGACGAGCACACCTTTGTCCTGGGCTTCATCACAGCTCGCCACCTTTATGGCACTTAGCAGGTTGTAGAGCCCGTCCGCTCCTATTTCATTACTTGAACGCATCGCTCCTGTTACGACGACGGGTTTTCTTGTTTGTAAGAACAAATCCAGGAAGTAGGCTGTCTCCTCCAATGTGTCTGTTCCGTGAGTGATTACGACGCCATCATAATTTCGTCTGGCCATTTTTTCATGGATATAGCGGCCGAGTTTCAACATATGGTCGGGACGGATGTGCGGGGAAGGAAGATAGAATAGAATATCATCCTCAATTTCCACCTGTCCTTGAAGAACTGTTGTGATTTCCTCCAGCGGATGGCGGGAGGAGGTATTGACTTCACCGGTTTCCTTATCTTCTTTCATTGAGATGGTTCCACCTGTATGTATGATTAAAATGCGCTTCATGAATCATCCACCAACTTTCTATATCGATAGTTCCTTTTCTTTATTCTTCATGATACGATGAATCTTAGTTGAAAGAAAGAGAGAGGGTTGATTACCTTGGCCATATTGACCGCTGCCATATCACCTGCTGTGGCCATCATGACATTCATATACTTAAGCAAGCGTATAGAACTTGAGCCTCTCCCTCTTATTATACGGATGTTTGTTATCGGCGTCATTATGGTTTTTCCCATCATGTTTATCCAGTATGCCTTTGAGACGGAACAGGTCATTACAAACCAGTTATTTGTATCCTTCTTCCTTGCAGGTCTCCTGGAGGAATTTTTCAAATGGTTTTTTCTATTATTTGTCGCCTACAGACATTCTCATTTCGATCACCACTATGATGGCATCATTTACGGTGGAGCGGTCAGTCTCGGGTTCGCGACGATCGAAAATGTTCTTTTCCTTTTTAATAAAGGGATTGAAATTGCGATGCTCCGGGCGGTCTTTCCTGTTTCTTCCCATGCCCTGTTCGGCATCATCATGGGGTATTATATGGGTAAGGCGAAGTTTACAACGGTCCATATCCGAAAGTCTCTGGCCTGTGCGCTTATCATCCCTGTTGTATTACATACGATTTATGATTACATCATCACGATTCAGACGGATACGTGGGCGTATTGGATCACCCCGTTTATGGTCGGTTTATGGATAGTCGGAATTCGAAAAATCAGACTCGCCAACGATCATCATGAATCCATCTATCATAGAAATCAAGAGACACCCTGATGAGGGTGTTTTTTTACTGCCATTCACCTGTTTTTCAATCAAAAAATTACCTGCAGGCGTTTTTACAGAAATCCATTTCATCGAGTACAGATGACGGGAATGTATAAAGTCGGGCGTAAGTAAAAAACTACTTCCATAACTAAATTATTGCGTCAGGGGTGTATGGTGGATGTTATGGAAGAAAACAATGGTCGTTACTGCAGGTCTGGTCCTGCTGATATTCCCAATAGCAGATGGCACATGGAGCAAACCGGTTCATGGATTTTCCAGTCAGGTCATCCAGCAGGGGGCAACAGGCGATGATGTCATTGAACTGCAGGCAAGGCTTCAGTATCTCGGCTTTTATAATGGCGATATTGATGGTGTGTTCGGCTGGGGGACTTATTGGGGGCTTCGGAATTTCCAGTATGAATTTGGATTGGACATCGATGGCCTGGCCGGTCAGGAAGTGAAGGATAAGCTTGTCAAAGCCAGTAATTACGATGAAGGATATGTGAAAAAACAGATCCAGGAAGGCAAAGACTTCACCCATTATGGCGGCGTTCCAAAAAGCCAGCAGACGAAGCAGCCTTCCGGTCAATCTCCTCCATCTTCAAAACAGCCGGAAAGCCAGGGAGGGGACCAGGGCGGGGGACAGCCGGATGAGCCGACAGCTGTCAACGTTCCGAGCGGATATTCACAAAATGATATTCAGCTTATGGCGAATGCCGTCTATGGCGAGGCCAGGGGGGAACCTTATGTAGGTCAGGTGGCTGTTGCGGCTGTCATATTGAACAGAGTTCAGAGTGCTTCGTTCCCGAATACAGCATCGGGGGTCATATTTGAACCTCGGGCATTCACAGCCGTGGCAGACGGTCAGATCTGGCTCGAGCCGAACGATCAGGCCAAGGAGGCGGTCATGGATGCCATCAATGGATGGGATCCATCCGGACAGGCGTTGTACTACTTTAATCCAAATACCGCCACTTCAGACTGGATTTGGACAAGACCTCAAATCAAGCAGATTGGAAAACATATCTTTTGTAAATAGGAGGTGCGAGTATGATCAGGTGGTCTTTTATTGTTGTCTTAAGTATTGCCGCTGTCGGTCTTGGCGTATGGGGGTATCAGGAGAATCAGGATAAAAATGCGGTTCTTATTCAAGCGGAAAACAGTTATCAACGCGCTTTTCATGACCTTACGTTTAACATCGATCTCCTTCATGACAAGATCGGCTCCAGCCTGGCTATGAATTCCAAGCAGAGTCTTTCCCCGCAGCTCGCGGACATATGGAAAATTTCTTCTGAAGCTAATTCGGATGTCGGGCAGCTGCCCCTGACGCTGCTTCCGTTTAGCAAGACAGAAGAATTTCTCTACGACGTTGGTGATTTTGCCTACCGCACAGCGGTGAGGGACTTGGAGAAAAAACCGCTGAGTGATGAAGAGGTTAAACTGCTGGAAGAACTGCACGAAAAGTCAGGGGAGATTGAAAGCGAACTGAGGAAAGTGCAGAATGTAGTGTTGAGTGACAACCTTCGCTGGATGGATGTGGAGCTGGCGCTGGCCACGAATGATGAAGCCGGTGATAATACGATTGTCAATGGTTTTAAAACAGTTGAAAAATCGATGGACAGCTTTGAAAGCTCTGTTACAGAGGTCGGGTTTGGAAGTTCCGGGCCTGAGAAAAATTACCGCAATCTTCAAGGAGAAAACCTGACCAAGGAAGAAGCGAAGAAAACAGCTTCCCAATGGCTTGAAAAAGTGGATACCGAGAAGCTTACGCTGACGAAATCAGGAAAAGGAGCAGATGTTCCTACTTATACAGCCTCCTTCCAGGAAGGAGATAAAAACGGGTATATCGACCTTACTGAAAAAGGTGGACACCCGTTGACTATGATGATCAGCCGGGACGTCAATGATCCTGAAATAAGTCTGTATGAGGCTTCTGAGAAGGCCAAGGAGTTTGTCAGCGGATTGGATATTGACAATCTTGAACTTGTAGAAAGCAACCAGTATGACAAAATGGGTGTCTTCCGCTTCCTTTATACGAAAAACGATGTCCGCTTTTTCCCGGATGCCGTCGTTGTTAAAGTTGCCTTGGATAATGGCGAGGTCCTGGGGCTGTCGGCCAGAGATTATTACGATTATCATAAGGACCAGGATTTGAATGAGCCGGAAATTACACTGGAAGAAGCACGCTCCAAAGTGAATCCGAACGTGGATGTCCAGGAACATCATTTGTCTGTGATTGAAAATGATTTGAAGGAACAGGTGCTGTGTTATGAATTTCTAACTACGATGGAAAATACAACCTACCGTATATTCATAAATGCATCCACAGGAGAAGAAGAAAAGGTCGAAACGTTGAAGAAAGCAGAAATGAAATTCAATCAGGAAATTTAATAGGAAAAAGACACTTTCCAACAGGAGGGTGTCTTTTTTCTTAAAACTTTGTGCCTATATTCTTCCTTTTTCTTCTTTATAATGAGATAATTCCCTTAACTGATTCATGTCAAGGGAGGGTTTTAAATGGAGATTTTTCCTATAGGAACATCCGTCATCTTGGAGGTTCCGGACGGACATTCAAAAGATGTGCCCGATAAGTACAGGTGCAGACTCGTGGATATTGAACAGGAGCGGATATACATTGATTATCCCATCCATACGGAAACAGGAAAAACAGGTTTCTTTTATGAAGGGACGCTGTTTCATGCGAGTTTTGTGGGAGAAGATGATTGCGTGTACTGGTTTAAAACAGAAGTGTTGACGCGGAAAATCAAAAACATACCGGTCATTGTCCTTTCTTTTCCGGGGGTGAATGATCTTGTGCGTATTCAACGGCGCCGTTACGTGCGGGTGGATGCAGCCGTGGATGTAGCCGCGCGCTCTTCTGATTATTCCTTCACGACCGTAACCAGTGACATCAGTGGTGGGGGGATGATGTTTACGAAGCCTCCGCATCATGACATTCAACAAGGGGATGGGATGGACTTCACCATTGTGCTTCCTATGAATGCCGGAGATTATTTTTATCTCTTGGCAGCAGGTTCGGTTGTCCGGGTGGTCCCGGCTACTTCCAGCCAAACGGCCCGTATATCGGTAGAGTTTACGGATATAGAGGAAAGAGACCGCCAGCAGATCATCCGCTACTGCTTTGAACAACAGATGAAGTGGCGGGCTAAAGCGCTGAATTAGCTTTTTAAATAGATTTTCTCCCTGGGATTGTGTTATTCTGAACAATGGTAAAAGTAGTCATTACAAGGGTAGGATCGGTTTCCACCCTGTAGTCAGGACAGATGGAGGAAATAGAACGTATGATGAACACAATCACGATTGCAATTGACGGTCCAGCGGCTGCCGGAAAGAGTACAGTAGCAAAAAAAGTCGCAGAAAAACTTTCATTTATCTACGTGGATACAGGAGCTATGTACCGTGCTCTGACATGGAAAGCCATCGAGGAAAATGTCTCGCTTGAGGATGAGGACGCTCTTTTTTCCCTTTTAAACAGAACGGATTTGAACCTTGTCCAGTCGGATGAGGGCCAGCGTGTCCTCGTAGATAAGAGTGATGTATCTGAGCGCATCCGCACGGCAGAAGTGACCAACCAGGTATCTATTACAGCAAAACACAGGAAAGTGCGGGAGGAAATGGTACGCCGTCAGCAGGAATTGGTTAAGGACAAAGGTGTTGTGATGGACGGTCGTGATATCGGAACCCATGTGCTGCCGGATGCGGAAGTGAAAATCTTCATGATCGCATCTGTCGACGAAAGAGCGGAGCGCCGCCATAAGGAAAATGTGGAAAAAGGATATCCCTCAAACCTTGAGGAATTAAAAGAAGAAATCCGCCGCCGTGATGAGCTGGATTCCAACCGTGCTGTATCCCCGCTCCTCAAAGCGGATGACGCCGTTGAAGTGGATACCACATCGATGAACATTGAAGAAGTCGTCGGCCGTATCCTGGAAATCGTGAAACAGAAAAGTCCAAAGGGGGAATAACGATGAGCCTCTATAAAATTGGTAAGCTGCTCTGCAGTGTCATTTTCTATCCCCTGTACCGGATTAAGGTTGTAGGGAAGGAAAATATTCCGGCAGATGGACCGGTTATTATCTGTTCCAATCATATTTCGAATGTAGACCCGCCTGTGGTTGGAATTACCAGCAGCCGGAATATTTACTTCCTCGCCAAAGAAGAGTTGTTTAAAAACCCTTTGATTGGGGGAATATTGAAAAAAGTCCACGCGTTCCCAATTAAACGCGGGATGAGAGACAGAAATGCTCTCCGCAAGGGTCTGGATATTCTTAAAGAAGGTCACGCCCTTGGGCTGTTCCCTGAAGGGACAAGACAGAAGAGCGGGGAAATCGGTCAGGGACTTGCCGGTGCCGGGTTCTTCGCCCTTCGATCTGAAGCTGCGATCGTTCCGTGTGCTATCATCGGACCTTATCAAAAGTTTAAGCGTCTGAAGGTCGTTTATGGAGAACCGATAGACATGTCGGAATACCGTGAACAGAAAGCGTCGGCCCAGGTCGTAACAGACCGGATCATGGAAGAAATCAGACAATTGCATAAAATTCATGAATGATATGGCGTAATCACTTGACAAAATGCTCTAAATATTAGAAGTTAGACAAAAGGGCATTTCTGTATTATTAGGTTGTGTCGGAAATTGAAGGAGGTAGCTTGGTATGGATGAAATGAATCAGGAAGTATCAGGAATGAAAGAATTCTCTGCAGGGGACATCGTGACTGGTAAGGTCGTGAAAATCGAAGAAAAACAAGTCCTTGTAGATGTTGGATATAAAGTCGAGGGGATTGTACCCATCAGTGAATTATCCAGCCTTCATGTTGAAAAAGCATCAGACGCAGTTAATGAAGGGGACGAACTGACCCTGCAGGTGAAAAAAGTGGAAGACGATGAAATCGTACTTTCCAAGCGCGCTGTAGACGCCGATAAGGCGTGGCAGGATCTTGAGGCTAAATTCGAAAGTGGAGAAATCTTCGAAGCAGAAGTCAAGGACGTTGTAAAAGGCGGTCTTGTTGTAGATATCGGTCTTCGTGGATTTATTCCAGCTTCTCTCGTTGAAACGTATTATGTGGAAGATTTTGAAGACTACAAAGGGAAAACACTTTCTCTTAAAGTGGTTGAGCTTGATCGGGAGCAGAACCGTGTCATTCTTTCTCACCGTGCGGTCGTGGAAGAAGAGGAATCAGCCAAGAAGCAGGAAGTTCTTCAATCCCTTGAGGAAGGACAGGTCATCGAAGGTACAGTACAGCGCCTTACTGACTTTGGCGCGTTTGTAAACCTCGGAGGTATTGACGGTCTTGTACATATCTCCCAGCTTTCCCACCAGCATGTGGAGAAAGCGGCAGATGTGGTTGAAGAAGGCCAGTCCGTGAAGGTTAAAGTGCTTTCTGTTGACCGCGACAATGAAAGAATTTCTCTTTCCCTCAAAGCTACACAGCCGGGACCTTGGCACGATATCCAGAATAAGGTGAACTCCGGAGAAACTCTTGAAGGTACGGTACGCCGCCTTGTAAGCTTCGGTGCTTTTGTGGAAGTTTTCCCTGGAGTCGAAGGTCTTGTGCATATCTCTCAAATTTCCAACCGCCATATCGGGACGCCGGATGAGGTGCTCGAAGAAGGCCAGACTGTTCAAGTGAAAGTTCTGGATGTGGATGAAGGGGCGAAACGCCTGTCTCTAAGCATGAAAGAACTGGAGCGTGATGAAACGCGCGCGGATATTGAACAATATGAAAGAGAAGAAGACAATTCCGGCTTTTCTCTAAGCGATATGATTGGTGACAAGCTGGATAAATACAAAAAATAAATCGTACGTGGTGATGGATATGAGTAGATCAAAAAGAAAAATTGATCATATCCGCCATGCTTTAGGTCATGAACGGGCGCCTTATAACCATTTTGATGATATGAAAATCGTTCATCAAAGCCTGGCCCGTTTGGATTTCAATCAAATCACGTTAACGGCAGAAGCGGGGGAACTTAAATTAAGTTCCCCTCTTTTTGTTAATGCCATGACCGGTGGAGGCGGAGAAAAGACAAGAGAAATCAATCGCGATCTTGCTATTGCAGCAAGGGAAACCGGTATAGGAATGGCTGTCGGCTCCCAGATGTCTGCAATCAAAAGACCGGAAGAACGATCAACCTATGAAGTCGTAAGAGAAATGAACCCGGATGGGGTGGTATTCGCCAATGTGGGCAGTGAGGCATCATTGCAGCAGGCGGAAGAAGCTGCCAGTATGATTGACGCGAATGCGCTGCAGATCCACATCAATACCCTGCAGGAATTAATCATGCCGGAAGGGGACAGGGACTTTACTGCCCGGATGACGAACATCCAGAAAATCGCACACGGGATGGATCTCCCTGTGGTCGTCAAGGAAGTCGGCTACGGCATGTCGGTGGAAACGGCACAAACGCTATACGATATCGGCGTGCGTTACATAGATGTCGGCGGCCGGGGGGGAACCAACTTTTCACGAGTGGAAAACCTCCGGAGGGAAAAGCCTTTTTCTTCCTTTAATAACTGGGGGATACCTACACCAGCCTCTATTCTTGAGGCGCGCAGCAGCCAGAACATGCACATATTCGCTTCAGGAGGCATCAGACACGGACTGGATGGGGCGAAAGCTATGGTTCTTGGAGCCTGCGGATTCGGGATGGCTGGTTCTTTGTTAAAAGTTCTTCTAGAGGAAGGCAGGGAAGCTTTAATCGATGAAATCCATCATATCCACCAGGAATTGAAGATGGCTATGATGCTTTTAAACGCCTCCAGCCCTGAAGAACTTCCTGATAAGCCTTTTGTTCTGACAGGAGAAACAAAAGCGTGGCAGGAGCAGAGGATAACGAATGGCCGCTGGTAATCTCTCGGGCTGCCGGAATTATGACGGCAGCCGTGTTTTTATCAATCCTCTTTTGTTAGAGGTGATGGGAACGAAGACTTATCTTGAAAAAGCTTTCTATAAGGTATACTTCCTGTATCAGAAGTCTGTCCGTATATCTTAAACCTGTTCCATCCTTGAAAAAAGCAGATGACCGCGGGCTTACCCGCGGGAAAGACCTATGACAGTGAAGTCATAGGTCTTTTTTTATGTGCTCCATGTTTAAAGCTGTCCAAAACCTTCCATAATGACAGTGAAGGAGTTGGAAAGTATGGCGGTTTACTGGTATGCCTGGGTGCTTGTCATCTGTGCCTGGTTTTTTATGAAACACACCCGAACAAGAACAGCCTTGCTGTTCTTTCTTTTCATCCTTATGTGTACATACAGCTGGAGTATCATTTCCCCATCCGCCTACCTTTATGCCCACCTCGCCCTTCTTATCCTATTTGGTCTATATCTCATATCTTTTCACAAAAGGCCGCTGGTGGTTTATTTATGGTTGTTTTTCTTAAGCATTGGTTATGCGTCCGCCAGCCTTTTTATCATCATTCATCCGGTTTGGATGCACCTGCCTGGATTTTCGATAGGGTTTGTCGTGGTCCTGCTTTTGAGGATGATTGTGACTGATTTGAGAGGAATGGCTGGTCTCTGGTTGTTGATCAACGGCTCAGGTATGACCCTCACCTATGTTGTCCTCCGTTTCTATGGGAAGGAAGGGGTGGTAACGGCCCAGCCGATGCTTGTTTTTGTTCTGAAAGGGTTGTTATTTCTTCTTTTTGTGCATGGTTTACGTGCATTGAAGAAAAATAATGCAGGAGCAGGAAAAAGTAAACATAAGGGAGACGCATATGCATGAATGAATATACATATCCCATTTTGTTTGGGATTATCGCAGGAACCGTTTTGAGGGTGTTTATGATGCGGACGGATTACCGTCAGTATCCGACCTATCTGCATGGAAAGATCATCCATTTGTCTTTGGGGTTTATTGCCGCTGCTCTCGGGACCATTGCCATTCCATCTATTATGGAAAAGGAATTCACAGCTGTTACTTTTCTGACGCTGGCTGCGTCCCAGTTCAGAGAGGTGCGGAACATGGAGAGAAATACACTGGCTGAAATGGACAGCTATGAACTCGTACCTCGTGGGAACACGTATATCGAAGGGATTGCTGTAGCCTTTGAAAGCCGGAATTATCTGGTGATCTTTACATCTTTCATCGTAACGCTCTGCTACCTTGCAGTGAATATGTGGGCCGCTCTCGGGGCGGCAGCGGCCTGTTTTGTATTGTCCTCCATCTTAATGAGTGGCTCTAAACTGGGCGATATCGTAACGATTGAACAGAGGGAGCTCACGTTCGATGGGGCTGGTCTTTACGTAGATAACATTTATATTATGAATATTGGTCTCCCTGAACGGCAGGATGAAATTCTGAGGTATGGGATGGGGTTTATCCTGACGCCTAAATCTTTTAATATCCGTTCTACGATTGCCAACCTCGGCCAGCGGCAGGCAATTCTTCATGATGTGTCTGTAACGCTCGGGGTCTTCCGTGATTCCGGGACTCCGGCTCTTGTGCCACTCATTAAGCGTGACTTGAATGATGGACGGATCGGTGTATTCATCCTCCCCCAGGAGAAGGATCCCGCCCGTGCCAGAGAAGTCATAGCCAATGTACCGGTGCTGGAAAATGCGATACAAAAACCAGGGAAACGGAGTGGGTGATAGCAAATGAAAATGGAAAAAGCGATCCTTGCCTCCATTACGACACTGGATAATAAAGTCCAGGGAAGTGCTGCTGTTTTCAAGTGTGAAACAAAAGAGGAGATGGAGGCGGTGGCCGCTAATTTGGAAGCCATCTTAGATGGAATCGCCCACCGGTTGAGTGACCAGCTCTATATTATTGTCAAGCACTGAACGTTGAAGAAAGAATTGTTTCTTTTCCTAAAGTCTGCTAAGATAAAAAAGTTAATGGCTTGCTGCTGTTCTTCGGGTGATGGGCGGAAACCATCAAGCCGTAGGGGAGCAGTCTTTTTTTGCTTTTCACTGCTGTTGAAACATGAAATAATGAAAATAGAATGAAGAAAGGATGATCCTTTCATGAGAAAATCAGTAATTGCAATCGTAGGAAGACCGAATGTCGGTAAATCAACAATATTCAACCGGCTGGTTGGAGAAAGAATATCTATTGTAGAAGACACGCCGGGGGTAACCAGAGACCGGATTTATGCAGAAGCCGAATGGCTCACCTCCACCTTTAATGTCATTGATACAGGTGGCATTGAAATCGGGGACGAGCCTCTTCTTGTGCAGATGCGTGCTCAGGCACAGGTGGCTATAGATGAAGCGGATGTCATCGTTTTCATGGTCAATGGCCGTGACGGCATTACCGGAGCCGATGAAGAGGTGGCAAAACTGCTCTTCAAATCCAATAAGCCTGTCGTACTGGCTGTAAATAAAGTGGATAACCCGCAGATGAGGGAGAATATCTACGAGTTTTATTCCCTGGGATTCGGTGAACCTTTCCCGATTTCCGGCACACATGGCCTGGGCCTTGGGGATCTGCTTGATGAAGTGGTTAAACACTTCCCTGAACGGATCGAGGAGGAAATCGATGATGATACCATCCGGTTCAGCTTGATTGGACGACCGAATGTCGGAAAATCTTCGCTTGTAAACAGCCTGCTCGGTCAAGAGCGTGTGATTGTCAGCGATATAGCCGGAACGACAAGGGATGCGGTTGATTCACCATTTACGAAAGACGGTCGTGACTATGTCATCATCGATACCGCGGGAATGCGTAAGCGAGGAAAAGTGTATGAATCTACAGAGAAATACAGCATTCTCCGTGCATTGAAAGCGATTGAGCGTTCCGACGTTGTTTTAACGTTGATTGATGCAGATACCGGGATCCAGGAACAGGATAAGAAAATTGCCGGATATGCCCATGAAGCCGGTAAGGCGGTCGTTATTGTCGTGAATAAATGGGACACGCTGGATACTGATGAAAAAACGATGAAGGAATTCGAAGATAAAGTCCGGGATAACTTCCGATTCCTTGATTATGCACCGATTGTCTATCTGTCTGCCAAGACGAAAAAACGCATTCATACCCTGCTTCCAAGAGTGTTGGAAGTCAGCGAAAATCATGCCAAACGGGTGCAGACCAACGTGTTGAATGAAGTCATCATGGATGCTCTGGCTATGAATCCTTCTCCTTCCATTAAAGGACAGAAGCTGAAAATCTTCTATGCTGCCCAGGTATCCGTGAAACCACCAAGCTTTGTGGTTTTTGTGAATGAACCTGAACTTATGCACTTCACGTACGAACGATTCCTGGAAAATCGGATCCGGGAAGCATTTGGATTTGAAGGAACTCCTATTAAAATCTTTGCAAGAAAACGGAGTTAAGCTGTAGGAAGGGAGTCGATACTGTGGAAAAGATAGCGGTTTTAGGTGCGGGAAGCTGGGGGACGGCCCTGGCTCTCGTTCTCGCTGATAATGGCCATGATGTCCATTTGTGGGCACATCGGAAAAGTCTGGCTGAAGAGATCAGCCGCACACATACAAACGAAAAATACCTGGAAGGTGTAGCACTTCCTGAACAGCTCCAGGCCACACATGAAATGGCTGAAGCCGTTCGAGGGGCCGGCCATATCCTATTGGCTGTTCCGACGAAAGCCATAAGGGAGGTCTGCACCCAGCTGAAGGATCTTCTACAGGATAAAGTCATCCTCACTCACGCAGCGAAAGGGATTGAACCCGGAACTTACAAACGGGTATCTGAAATCATAGCTGAAGAAATTCCAAAAGAAAGTTATGAAGATATTGTTGTGTTGTCAGGGCCGAGTCATGCAGAGGAAGTCAGCCGCCGGCAGCCGACGACGGTAACGGTATCGGCTGCCGATCTAACCGTGGCCGAAAAAGTGCAGGATATCTTTATCAACCATAATTTCCGTGTATATACCTCCCCGGATCTTGTCGGGGTGGAGCTTGGTGGAGCCTTGAAGAACATCATTGCCTTAGGAGCGGGGATTTCCGATGGTCTGGGTTATGGAGATAATGCCAAGGCGGCGCTTATCACGAGAGGCCTTGCTGAAATCGCACGTCTGGGTACATCCATGGGAGCGAATCCCCTGACGTTTTCAGGCTTGACTGGAATCGGTGACCTGATTGTTACATGTACAAGTTCACACAGTAGAAACTGGCGTGCCGGGTATAAGCTTGGTCAGGGCAGCGGACTTGAACAGGTGCTTGAAGATATGGGGATGGTTGTGGAAGGGGTTCGCACAGCCAAGGCGGCCTATCAACTTGCCTCCGATCAGAATGTCGACATGCCCATCACCACAGGAATCTACCAGATTTTGTTTGAGAACAAGGGTCCGCGTGATGTCGTGGATCAATTAATGACACGGATCCGCAGGCATGAAATGGAGGATTTGACAAATATCCTTGACCAGCAGTTGAAAGACTGACACATCATGACCTCTGTGCATATACTACACAGAACCTAATGCACGAGGAGGTCAATTGTTCATGAGTGATTTTCAAAAGAGTATTTTTGATCACCTGAAGAAAAAAGCAAACATCGATGCTCAGGATGTATTCAAGGTCGCTGATAAGGTCCAGCACGCAGACTTTTCGGACGAAAAAACGGTGCGGGGGCTGGTCCGGCAGTTGTCAGCGGTCGCCGGCAAAAACATATCCAAGCAGAAGGAAGACAAAATCGTTGAAGCCGTTATTAGTCAGAATATGCCTCTGGATATGAATACGTTAGGTAAATTCTTGAAATAATTGCGAACTGGTGGGCGCCTGAGGAGGCGGTCTTTCCATCGTATGCATAAGATATCACGCAGCAATCATTACACATGAGCTGGTCAGGGAATTGTTTAGTCACCCGGGGTGGGAGCACCCCGGTTTTTTTATGTATCCGTTTACGAACAGGATATGGTATAATGTCAAAAGTCGAATGTACACCAAAGGAGGGCCATTTATGTCTGAATCCATGCTGAATATGTACATATCCTTTGCTGGAATCATCTCCTTATTCCTTGCTATTGGTCTCATCTATTTAAGCAGATTTAAATTAAAGGGCATTTTTTCAGCCGTTACCGCCGTGTTTGCCTACCTGTTTATGATCGTGGGCGGCTTGATTATTTTTTACATTGTACTCAGCGGCCCAACCGCTTAACGAAGGAGGAAACAGCATGAAGATTTTTCACTACTCAGGGCTGCTCATTCTTCTTTTCCTGTTAACCGGGTGCTTATATCCTCAAGAAAGACTTCAGAAAAACCAGGTTCCCAACGATCAGCAGCTGAACATGGTACAGGACGCTGTCGATACTTATCAGGAAAGAACAGACGGGCTTCTTCCTATTAAGACGAAAGATCAGGATACACCGCTTTTTCAAAAATATCCTATTGAGTTCAGCAAGCTGAAGGAAATGAACATTCTTGGAGAACTCCCGGGGACATCTTTTGAGAACGGGGGCCATTACCAGTATGTCATTATTCATCCGGAAACGGATCCGACTGTGAAAGTGCTGGACCTGCGGACGACAGAAGAAGTCAGGTCACTCCAGGTGAAAGTCAAATTCTATACGGATAACAACCGCTATCCTCCTTTAGGAGATTTCGTGTCCCAAGGGGTGTACGAGCTGGATTATGAGAAGATCGGAATGGACGAACCGCCAATGGTGGACAGTCCATATTCTGATCAACGTCTTCCGGTTTACCTGGATGAGCAGGGACAGGTCTATATCGATTACCGGAAAGACCTCTATGCGTATCTTCGATCAGAGGACCATGCGTATGAGGCAGGAGAGGACATTCGTTTTCTTCTGACGGATTATACCCCGATTGTGCCTGCCTATTCAACGGCCTATACGGTGGAAGAGGGAGAGCCGGTATTTTTAACCGCCCCGTCATCTTCCTGATTGAACCGTTCCCCCTGTGGGAGCGGTTTTTTTATGTCTTTCTCTTTCACGTTCCTTTCCCAGGCTGAGGTGCTTGTGCCGCTTGATTATAGATTTCTGGCATATTCACCTGGGACAACGTCATAGAATCAGAGTGTCTAGGCTTGTATGGTGGTGAAATTACATTTGGGAGGGGATCCTTTGGAAAAGGTTGATATCTTCAGTGATATTTCCAAACGGACAAATGGAGATATTTATTTAGGTGTTGTCGGTGCTGTACGCACGGGTAAGTCAACATTTATAAAGAAATTTATGGAGCTTGTTGTACTGCCCAACATGGATGAGGAATCTGACAGGGAACGTGCTTTGGATGAACTGCCACAGAGTGCAGCTGGAAAAACGATTATGACCACCGAGCCTAAATTCGTCCCTAACCAAGCGGCTAATATTACAATAGATGACCATCTGGATATCAGAGTCCGAATGGTGGACTGTGTGGGTTATGCTGTTAACGGGGCTGTCGGCTATGAAGATGAACACGGGCCGAGGATGATTCACACGCCGTGGTATGAGGAGGCCATCCCGTTTCATGAAGCAGCTGAAATAGGGACACAGAAAGTGATCCAGGAGCACTCCACGATTGGAATTGTAGTCACGACAGACGGGACGATAGGCGAAATACCAAGGCAGGATTATGTGGAGGCCGAGGAGAAAATTGTTGAAGAACTGAGAGAGGTTGGAAAACCTTTTATTATGATCATCAATTCCGCCCAGCCTCATCATCCGAACACCGAACATCTCCGGGAGTCCCTTGCGGAGAAATATGATATCCCGTGCCTGGCTCTTTCTGTAGAGAGTATGAGAGAACAGGATGTTCAGAGTGTCCTTCGGGAAGCGCTGTTTGAATTTCCGGTCCTTGAGGTGAATGTGAACCTGCCGAGCTGGGTGATGGTGCTTGACTCCAGGCACTGGTTGAGAGCGAACCTGCAGGCGGCGATCGAAGATACTGTCAAAGACATCAAGCGTCTCCGGGATGTCGACGATGTCGTAGGCAGCTTCGATCAGTATGAGTATATAACAGGGGCTCATATTTCGGGCATGGATCTTGGTGAAGGGATCGCTGAAATTGACCTGCAGGCACCGGAGCACTTATATGATCATGTCCTGAAGGAAATTGTAGGTGAAGAAATCCGGGGCAGGGATCACCTGTTGGAAATCATGCAGGATTTCTCCTATGCAAAACGCGAATATGATCAAGTGGCTGATGCCCTGCAAATGGTAAAGCAGACCGGTTATGGGATTGCAGCTCCTTCTCTTGAAGATATGAAGCTGGATGAGCCGGAAATTATCAGACAAGGATCGAGGTTTGGTGTGCGTCTCAAGGCGGTTGCCCCTTCCATTCATATGGTTAAAGTGGATGTGCAGTCTGAATTTTCGCCGATTATCGGAACAGAGAAACAGAGTGAAGAGCTCGTCCGATATTTAATGCAGGACTTTGAAGATGACCCGCTTTCCATTTGGAATTCTGACATTTTCGGGCGTTCCCTGAGTTCTATTGTCAGAGAAGGTATCCAGGCGAAACTGGCATTAATGCCTGAAAATGCCCGCTACAAGCTTCAGGAAACACTGGAACGGATTATCAATGAAGGTTCAGGCGGTATGATCGCAATCATTCTGTAACGGCTCTTATTAAGAGCCGTTTTTATTTTTATTATGGCTTTTGATCTGCATCCTTGGGTTTTTATCAGAAAAAGCAGCTGGAAGAACGTTGGTACCTGATCTAAAGGCATACATAAGGATGGTATTCCGGATTGCTCCTTGCAATCCGGGAGGCGCTTTCAAATGGGGTGAAATGTGAAAACCGCGTCTTTTCAGGCTTTCTGGACGAAGGATTTGAAAATTTTTTTACTGAAAAACTTTGAAATGAAGGATTTTTTTACAACAACGTCGTATTAACCTGTGAGAAGATGTTCATACTGGTAGAAACGTTGTCATGACAGGCTTTGCAGGTTTTTTTGTAATTGTTGGACATTTCCGCGTCTGAATGGAAAGTGAACCACAATTCAGCGTTGAAATCGCATTGTAACGCGATTTTTAAAGGATTGTCTATTGAATTTCATGAAAAACTCGTTTATTATAAGGCTTGTCATCAAATGATGACCGTTAAATAAACATTTATAGCGGTGAACACCGCTTGAATGAGTTTAACCTTCTCGGGAGGAGGTGAATGTCATGAACAAAACAGATCTAATCAATGCGGTATCTGAAAAAGCAGATCTTTCTAAAAAAGATGCGACTCAAGCTGTAGATTCTGTATTCGAATCTATCATGGATTCACTTAAAGATGGTGACAAAGTCCAGCTGATCGGATTCGGTAACTTTGAAGTTCGTGAGCGTGCGGCACGTAAAGGCCGTAACCCACAAACTGGTGAAGAGATTGAAATCTCTGCAAGCAAAGTACCAGCGTTCAAACCTGGTAAAGCCCTTAAAGATGCGGTTAAATAATCAGCTACATAGGGCTTGGGAAAAGGGTGCACACTGCACCCTTTTCCTTTTTTTCATAGTAAAAAGCCGGTTATGCGTCCATACTGTAGTTGAATCGCGATCTCAGGCCCATTCAACAGGGTGGATATTTTGACAAAGGCGGCTCATTAAGACATAGTTAAGATAAAGAAGGAGGGCTCCTGCGATGTCTGCATCCAACAACGATTTTTTTGTAATTAAAGCACTGGAAGATGGTGTGAATGTCATTGGTCTTACAAGAGGAACGGACACAAGATTCCACCATTCCGAAAAGCTGGACCGTAATGAAGTGATGATTGCTCAGTTTACAGAGCATACATCTGCTGTGAAGGTACGCGGAAAAGCGGTTATTCAGACGAGCCACGGGGAAATGACCAACGACACAGAGTGATGGATATCCTCTGGTGTCCGATACATACAGGGAATGGCGAAATATGCTATAATAGGAATGTTTATTAGTGTTCAGGAAGGGACCGGGTGATCATGTTGAATTCTTCAGATAACGATATTAAGCAGCTCAAAAGTAAAATCGCAGCCAAGGTCCGCCATCCTTATTTGGTTCGTTTTATACCTGAGCCGCACATCGATGACGACAAACTTGTTATCTTATCTTCCATTATGAACCATACAACACTGCCGGTGGAGAAGAAAGAGCAGTATATTATTACGACCATGCTCGTACAAATTGCTCTGGACACCCATGATCTGGTTACCTTGACTGATGACGAAGATGATAAAGAAACAGTAAGGCACCGCCAGCTCACGGTTCTGGCTGGTGATTATTTCAGCGGGCTCTACTATTATTTATTATCCCAGTTGAATGATATTCCCATGATTCATACCCTTGCGGGAGCCATAAAGGAAATCAATGAGCTCAAAATGGAACTCTACTATAAAGATGTGGAGTCTTTTCAGGAATTTCTGGATGGTGTGAAGAAAATTGAATCGCTGCTCATACAAAGAGTAGGTGCTTATGTTCAAAAAACAGCCATCAATGACATGGCAGGGGAATGGCTGCTGGCTAAGAAATTGATGGAGGAAAAACGCAGTTATCAGGAGGGGAACGTATCGCCGTTGATTGAAGCCCTTGTGAAAAGGCCCGGCCTTTTCGGGAATCACGGACAGGTGATCGGAAGCCTTGAACAGATGCTGCAGAGTCATGTGAACCATCTTGAGGCAGCGGTGGCCCAGCTGCCCATTCATTTCAACTGGCTGAAATCCTACGTTCATGCAGCTATTCATCATCAATTTAATCATAGACAGATCGCGGAAGAAGGGTAAGTTATGGATCCACAGACGAAAGAAGAACGGGTACACCATGTGTTTGAGAAAATATACGGACGTTATGATAGTATGAATTCCATTATTTCCTTCCAACAGCACAGGCTTTGGCGCAGGGACGTCATGAAGCGCATGAATGTCCAGCCGGGCGATACGGCCCTTGACGTCTGTTGTGGGACGGGGGACTGGACAATGGCTTTGGCAGAAGCCGTCAGCAGCAATGGAAAAGTCACCGGCCTGGATTTCAGTGAGAACATGCTCTCTGTCGGTATCAAGAAAAAGCTGGCCGGTCGAGTGCGTCAGGTTGAGTTTCAGCATGGAAATGCGATGGCACTTCCATTTGAGGATGATCAATTCGATTTTGTAACCATTGGATTTGGTTTAAGGAACGTGCCTGATTACCAGCAGGTGCTTCGGGAAATGTACCGGGTCGTCAAGCCCGGCGGTAAAGTCGTCTGTTTGGAAACCTCCCAGCCGACAAATCCGTTTTTTAAACGGATGTATTACTTCTATTTTGGAAATATCATGCCGCTTTTCGGCAGGGTGTTTGCAAAGAGTTATCAGGAGTACAGCTGGCTTCATGAATCAGCCAAGGACTTTCCCGGCAAGAAAGAATTAAAAATGATGTTTGAGGATGCCGGCCTTTCCAACGTCATTGTCAAATCCTATACAGGCGGCGTAGCAGCTATGCATATGGGTGAAAAGCTTTAACCGAGGATGAACTAGAATGAAATTAGCTATGATCTACTCTTTTCTAAAAAATGACCTGGCTGTGATTGAAGATGCAGTCAATGATACCATTCAGTCCAACAATACGGTTTTAAGAGATGCGTCCAGTCAGCTTCTCCAGGCAGGCGGCAAGAGGATCCGCCCTGTCTTCGTTCTTCTCGGGGGCAAATACGGCGATTATGATATTGAGCGGATGAAAGCCGTTGCTGTTTCTTTAGAGCTGATCCATACAGCCTCTCTCGTCCATGATGATGTCATAGATGAAGCGGAGCTGAGAAGAGGGGAACCAACCATTAAAGCAAGGTGGGATAACCGCATTGCAATGTATACAGGGGATTACATATTTGCACGCTCTCTGGAAACGCTGTCGGTTCTTGAAAACCCGAAGGCCCATCAGATTCTTGCTGGAACGATGGTGGAATTGTGTCTTGGTGAAATTGAACAGATTAAGGACAAATACAATGTCCACCAGAATTTCCGCACCTACTTACGACGGATCAAAAGGAAAACAGCTCTGCTTATCGCGGCCAGCTGCCGCCTGGGAGCCATTGCTGCGAATGTTGCCGAGGAGAGGGAAAAAGAGCTTTACCGATATGGCTACAATGTAGGGATGTCCTATCAGATCATCGATGATGTGCTGGACTTTACAGCTTCTGAAGAGGAGCTTGGTAAACCGGCGGGCAGTGACCTTCTGCAGGGAAATGTGACGCTGCCGGTGCTTCTTTCTATGGAAGACCCGCTTTTCAAGAAGCAGCTTCAGGAAGCTTTTACAGGCACAGAAGCGGAAACGACAGAAAAACTGAAGCCTCTAATCCGGACCATCCAGACAAATGGTTCGATTGAACGATCCCTTGAAATCAGCGACCTGTATCTGCAGAAAGCCTATCAGTCACTGGATGGACTTCCAGCAGGGCGTGCCAAGCAGACTTTGAAAGGAATCGCCAAGTATATTGGAAAAAGAAGGGCATGATTCTATTGCCTTTCCTTTCATTGTTTGATAGACTTTTTATGGCACTTATTAAAAGCGCTTTCAGACTATACATAAGATGAGGTGTTTGTCATGGAAAAGACTTTTTTAATGGTTAAACCCGACGGTGTACAGCGTAATTTGATTGGAGAAATCACAGGAAGATTCGAGCGGAAAGGTTTCAAATTGGCCGGTGCCAAGCTGATGTCTATTCCAGAGGAATTGGCACAAGAACACTACGGCGAGCATAAAGAGAAGCCTTTCTTCGGTGAATTGGTCGAATTCATCACTTCCGGTCCTGTATTTGCAATGGTATGGGAAGGGGAGGACGTCATAGCGGCCGCACGCCAGATGATGGGGGCTACAAAGCCTTCAGACGCAGCTCCTGGGACAATCCGCGGGGACTTTGGCATGATCGTTGGGAAGAATGTCATCCATGGCTCCGATTCAAAAGAAAGTGCAGAAAGAGAAATTTCCCTGTTCTTCAACGAAGGAGAACTGGTTGATTATCAAAAAGACAGCCTTGCCTGGGTCTATGAATGAACGATAAAACCGCCTGCGGGCGGTTTTTTTGTTTCTACCTCTCTATATTTACAATAAGCAGGCGGTAGCGTAATCTTAAGGGTAGATTATAGAAGCAGGGGGCGCGGGGATGACAGATGATTACCTAAGCTTTACGGTAAATATTTATGCAAAGACAGGCATTGACCTTTCTCTCTATAAAGAGACGCAGATGAAACGGCGACTTACCTCACTGCGTGACAAAAGAGGGTACCCCAGTTTTAAAAGCTACTTTCAAGCTTTGGAGGGAGACCGTGAACTATTGGAAGAGTTGATGAATAAAGTCACGATCAACGTTTCAGAATTTTATCGGAACCGGCAGCGTTTTGATGTTCTGGAAAAGAAAGTGATTCCTCATTTATCGAAAAAGAATCAGCGTCTGCGCATATGGAGTGCCGCATGTTCTACGGGGGAGGAGCCTTATACCCTGGCGATGATCCTTGCGCGTTTTTTTCCTCGGGAACAGTTGGAAATTATCGCTACAGACATCGATCCTCTAGCTCTGGCGCGTGCGAAAGAAGGCGTGTATCACGAGCGGTCACTTAAAGAAGTTCCTGATGATATAAAGCAGGCGCACTTTACTAAAGAAGGTCCATTTTACCATGTTCATGAAGATATCAGGAGCCGCGTCGTGTTTAAGGAACACAATCTGCTGGCCGATGCTTTCCCTTCCAAGTGCGACCTGATCGTCTGCCGCAATGTCATGATTTACTTTACGGAAGAGGCCAAAAAGGAACTGTATGTTAAATTCAACCAGGCTCTGAAGGCGGACGGCATTTTCTTTGTAGGCAGTACGGAGCAGATTTTTTCGCCGGAACACTATCATTTCAAGGTTTTTGATACCTTTTTTTACCAGAAAGTAAATAGAGCATCGGCGGTTTCGGGTGTAAAAGCGTTTTCATGAAAGATTAATAAAAAAATTGAATTTTTCGATGTTACAAACGGGATTCCTTATGATATAGTAGTATCTAAAATTTATCCCCCGTTATATCCGGGGGTACCTATACAGGAGGTACAATATTCATGCGCTACTTAACCGCTGGTGAATCACACGGAAAACAACTGACAACAATACTGGAAGGCATCCCCTCTCATCTTCCACTGTTGAGGGAACAGATCAATGAATCACTCATACGCCGCCAGGGTGGCTACGGTCGTGGAAAACGGATGCAGATCGAAAAAGATCTCGTAGAAATTACAAGTGGTGTAAGACATGGATATACGTTAGGGTCACCCATTACGCTTGTTGTACATAATGATGACTTTAAGCATTGGACAGATATTATGGGAGAAGATCCCCTTCCCGAAGGTACAGATAAAATTCGACGGACTGTAACGAAGCCCCGCCCGGGTCACGCCGATCTAAATGGCGGAATGAAATATGGTCATCGTGATATGCGGAATGTGCTGGAACGTTCATCAGCAAGGGAAACAGCTGCAAGGGTAGGTGCAGGAGCGGTCGCGAAAGTTCTCCTTAAAGAACTTGGCATTGAAGTTGCCGGCTATGTAAGAGAAATCGCGGGCATCGTCAGTGATGTAGATGAAAATCTTACCCTGAGCGAACGCCGTGAAATTTCCGAGGCTTCTCCTGTCCGTACATTTGACGAACAGGCGGCTGAAAAAATGATGAAAGCCATTGATGATGCGAAGAAGGATGGAGATTCCATCGGAGGGGTCACTGAGGTTTACGTAGAAGGGATGCCTGCAGGGATTGGCTCTTATGTCCAGTACGACCGGAAGCTTGATGCTAAAATTGCCCAGGCCGTGATGAGCATCAACGCCTACAAAGGGGTGGAATTTGGAATTGGTTTTGAAGCAGCAAGAAAACCTGGAAGCCAGGTCCATGATGAGATCCTTTGGAGTGAAGAGGAAGGTTACACACGCAGGACGAACCGTCTTGGCGGGTTTGAAGGCGGGATGACTACAGGGATGCCGATTGTGGTCAAAGGCGTTATGAAGCCGATTCCGACGTTGTACAAGCCTCTGCAGAGTGTGGATATCGAATCGAAAGAGCCATTTAATGCAAGTATCGAGCGGTCAGACTCCTGTGCAGTACCGGCAGCGTCTGTTGTAATGGAACATATCGTTGCTTTTGAACTGGCCAAAGCGATAACAGAAGAATTTCCATCCGACTATTTCCCACGTCTTAAGCGGGCGGTTGATGATTACAGAAAAGAAATCAGGGATTTTTGATGAAGACATTACAGATCACGGCAAGTACACATGAATATGAGGTTGTCCTTGGAGAAGGGATTCGTCATAGGATTCCTGACATGTTGGAAAAAGACTATCAGTCCATCCTGATCATCACCGATGATCAGGTATCGGATTATTACCTCGAAGATGTAAAGCAGTCGTTTACCAGTGACCGGTACGTCTATACTGCTGTGGTCCCAAGTGGGGAAGCATCGAAAAGTATGGAATGTTATGAGCAGCTCCTCGATGCCTGCACGACTCATCAGCTGGACCGCCGCTCATTGATCATCGCCCTTGGCGGCGGTATGATTGGCGACCTCGCGGGCTTTACCGCTTCAACGTACTTAAGAGGTATCGATTATATCCAAGTGCCGACTACAATTCTGGCTCATGACAGCAGTGTCGGCGGGAAAGTAGCCATCAATCATCACAGAGGAAAAAATCTTATCGGGAGCTTTTTCAACCCTCAGAAAGTCGTTTATGACCTTGAAACCATCGCTACACTTTCCCGGAAGGAAATCCGCTCCGGTTACGGAGAAGTCATTAAACACGCGTTCCTAAGTGATGTAAACTGGCTTGACAGCCTTCTTGATGTGTCGCTGGATACCTTGACAAGCAGGCAGCTGGAGGAAGATTTATATAGAGGCATTCAAGTGAAGGCCTCTATCGTGGAAAAAGACGAGAAGGAAGCGGATATCCGCCAGTACTTGAATCTTGGGCACACGCTTGCCCACGCGGTTGAATCCGAGCTCGGTTATGGCAGAGTGACACATGGAGAAGCTGTAGCCCTCGGGCTTTTATATGCATTGAAATTGAGCAGCATAACAAGCGGAAAAGATTTACGAGTAAATGATTATGTAAACTGGTTAAGAAAAAATGAATACCCGCTTGATCTATTGAGAGGCCTTGATGCTGAAAAACTGGTGGATCGTATGAAGTGGGATAAGAAAACGATCGGCAGGCAGATTAACTTTGTTCTGCTGGATGGTGTAGGACATCCTTATGTCCAGGCCATGGATGACAGTCTCCTGTTAAATGAATTAAAATGTGTCATAGAAGAGGTGGGGAACGGATGATGATCAGAGGAATCAGAGGAGCTACGACCGTCGAAAACAATGAACAGGATGAAATCGTCAACCGTTCATTAGAAATGATGCAGGCGATCATTACGGCTAACCAGCTGGATGCGGATGATGTCGTTTCCGTTTACTTTACCGTTACCGAAGATTTAACGGATACCTTTCCAGCGAAAAGCTTGAGGCAGATAGATGGATGGACGTATGTGCCTGTCATGTGCATGAGGGAGATTCCCGTACCTGGCAGCCTTGAAAAATGCATCCGCGTGATGGTGACGGCCCGGACTAAGATTGAGCAGGCACAGATTCAGCATGTATATCATCATCAGGCCGTTCGACTTCGCCCTGATTTAAAGAGTTGAGAGGAGTTTTTTCATGAAAGCAAAAGATATTCTTAAGACGATGAAACCTTATAAACCCGGCAAAGGCATTGAAGAGGTGAAAAAAGAGTACGGGCTTGACCGTATTGTCAAACTGGCTTCCAACGAAAATCCATACGGCTTTTCTCCTGTGGTGAAGGAAGAGCTTCCAAAGCTCGTTTCCAAACTGGAAATTTATCCGGACGGCTATGCAGCGGGTGTGAGGACGAAGGTTTCCAGTTTTCTTGGGGTGGATGAAGACCAGATCATTTTTGGAAATGGATCGGATGAAGTTGTCCAAATCATCTGCCGCACATTCCTTGAGCCTGGTGCCAATACGGTCATGGCTTCTCCGACGTTTCCCCAGTACCGTCACAATGCCTTGATAGAAGGGGCGGAAGTGAGGGAAGTTCCGTTGAAGGAAGGTCATCATGACCTCGAGGAAATGATTCGTCAAATTGATGAAAACACGCGTGTTTTATGGATCTGTACACCGAATAACCCAACAGGGGTTCACATCAACGAAGAAACGATACAAGACGTGCTGGCCAGAGTCCCTGAACATGTACTGGTCGTGCTTGATGAAGCCTACTACGAATACCTGGAAGCGGAAGATTCTTTTGATGCGGTCTCTGCATTAAATCAATACCCGAACGTAATGGTTCTTCGTACCTTTTCAAAAGCTTATGGTCTTGCCGGCCTGCGTATCGGATTCGGCTTGGCCGCAGCGGAGGTCATTCAGGTACTTGAACCAGCAAGAGAACCGTTCAATACATCTACAGTTGCCCAGGCTGCTGCGATACTCGCTCTGGACGATCAGGAATTTATTACGACAACAGTGGAAGCCACCCATAAAAATAAAAGAGCCTTGATGCGTTTCTGTGATGAAAACGGTCTGGGCTATTATGACACCCAGGCGAACTTCCTTTTGATCCAGCTCCCTATCAGCGGGGATGAGATGTTTGAATACCTCCTTACTCAAGGGTTTATCGTTCGCTCCGGCGAAGCGCTTGGACTGCCGAATTCCATACGATTGACTATCGGCAGAG
Organism: Halobacillus sp. ABH2_015; assembly: GCF_056158945.1. Taxonomy (NCBI): domain Bacteria; kingdom Bacillati; phylum Bacillota; class Bacilli; order Caryophanales; family Bacillaceae; genus Halobacillus; species Halobacillus sp. ABH2_015. The sequence goes on along the minus strand of NZ_JBSWUG010000002.1, from coordinate 1,816,986 downwards.
AAGACGACATGCTCCAGATTCAACAGGCCATGAAAAAGAAGCTGGAAATGGTTAAGCAGTCATGAAACAGACGGTCCTCATCGTCGGTTTAGGATTAATCGGCGGATCGATTGCAATGAATGTATCTAAGAAAGAAGATGTTTTTGTCATCGGTATGGACGGAGACGAAGCAGCTTTGAATATGGCGCTGAAGCAGGGCGTCATTGACCAGGCATCTTTTAACTTTTCTAAAGCAGTGGTGGAGGCGGATGTATGTATTCTGGCTACGCCTATTTCAGTCACCATCGATTTTCTCCATCAGCTAGAAAACGTGGAGCTGACTAAACCGCTGCTTGTTACGGATGTGTCATCTGTGAAAAATCAGGTTTTAAAAGCAGCGGACCGCCTGACACACCCTCTGCTTTCCTTTGTGGGCGGCCATCCAATGGCCGGCTCACACAAGCAGGGCTATACAGCGGCGAAACCTCATCTGTTTGAAAATGCGATATACGTTCTCACGCCCGCCCTTAATGGCACAAAGAAGGAAGCGGAAAGGCTTAAGGATTTACTATCCGAAACAAACGCTCGTTTCCTGACGTTTTCGACAAGTGAACATGATGAAATGACTGCGGTCATTTCCCACTTTCCACATTTAATTGCTTCCTCCCTCGTGCATCAGGCGAAGGTTTGGCAGGAAACCCACCCATACATTGAACACCTGGCTGCCGGCGGTTTTAAGGATATCACCCGGATCGCTTCCAGCAACCCGAAGCTCTGGCAGGATATTTTCTTTCAAAACAGGGACCTCCTTATTGCAATGCTTGAGGATTGGATCAACGAAATGGATAAAGTCCGCACCTTCCTGAAGGAGGAGGCGGAAGAGGAAACATATGAATACTTGAAAGAAGCCAAGCTTTACCGTGACGGTCTTCCTGTGAAGGAAAGGGGAGCCATTCCCGCTTTTTATGACATTTATGTAGATATTCATGACCAGCCGGGGGCTATCCATGATGTGATTGGTCTTTTGGCAGCGGATGGAATCAGCATAAAAAACATTCAAATCCTCGAAATCCGTGAAGGGATTACAGGAGTTCTGCGTGTAAGCTTTGCTACAAGCGAAGAGCAGAAGCTGAGTCATAAAGTCCTGCAGGAGAAAAAATATGAAGTTATGGTGCAGCAGTAATCAAGGGAGGCAGAAGAATGACAGAGATACAATTGCAGCCGACACAGAAGCAGCTGCAGGGGACTATGTCTGTCCCTGGCGATAAATCAATATCCCACCGGTCTGTTATATTTTCGGGATTGGCAGAGGGAACATCATATATTACCAATTTCCTAACGGGAGAGGACTGCCTTCGGACTGTCGAAGCTTTTCGTGAGATGGGTGTCAGAATTGATCAGCAGGATGACCGTCTGACGGTATATGGAAGAGGAATTCAAGGCCTCAAGGAGCCGTCTTCTCCATTGAATTTCGGCAACTCCGGAACAACCGCAAGATTGATGAGCGGGGTTTTGGCGGGGCTGCCTTTATTTACGACGGCCTTTGGGGATGCATCCTTATCCAAGCGGCCGATGGATCGTGTCGTCGTCCCATTAAAGCAGATGGAAGCGGATATCTCCGGCAGGGATGAGAATCGTCTGCTTCCTCTCGCATTCAGGGGCCGTAAGTTGAAAGGGACTATACATGAGCTTACCGTTAGAAGCGCGCAGGTGAAATCAGCCCTTCTTCTTGCAGGCATGCTGGCGGACGGGGAGACCAAAGTGATCGAACTCGGACAGACAAGAAATCATACAGAAATGCTTCTTCCTGAATTCGGCGTGGATCTTAACATAGAGGGACCTGCCATTACCATCGAGGGTGGTCAGCAGCCACAGGCATCAGATATAAAAGTTCCCGGAGACATTTCATCAGCCGCATTTTTCATTGTCGCTGCTGCCATCGTTCCAGGCAGTGATCTCCTGATTAAAGATGTGGGGTTGAATTCTACCAGAGACGGCATTATTCAGGCGATGAAAAGAATGGGGGCGGATATTGAAACGGATATCCATACCTATATCGGGCGCGAGCCGGTCGGGGACGTCCGGGTCAGAAGCTCCCGTCTCAAGGCTCTGCAGCTGGATGGTGAGCTGATCCCGAATCTTATTGACGAAATTCCGATTATTGCCCTTGCTGCGACACAAGCCGAAGGAACAACCGTCATTAAGGATGCTGAAGAACTGAAATTCAAAGAAACCGATCGTATTGAAGCGGTCGTGACTACTCTTACGAAGCTCGGAGCTGAAGCAGAGGCCACTGAGGACGGTATGGTCATCCATGGAGGAGCTTCTTTAACAGGAGGCAGCGTCCACTCTTATGGTGATCACAGAATAGGGATGATGGGTGCTGTCGCTTCTCTTATCAGTGCTGAGCCGGTCACGATTCAGGACAAGGACTGCATCAATATTTCCTATCCTTCCTTTTTTGAGCATTTAAATGGAGTCCTCCGTTAAAATAACTTCATAGTTTCATTGAAGCTCTCATACGATATAAAAAGCCTGCCTGGTGGAGGTAATCGTAGAGAGCTTCTTTGCGTAAAAGGAAAGAGAAGATGATTCAGGGATGTCCACCAGAGAGGGTCACCACGAGGAAAGGGATGGGTCGTACAGATTTTTATGGTAATGGAAGCGCATTCGGCCTGGTGGGATTATGTGACGGCGGCTTATGACTGAAAAGAGAGACCTGCTTCTTCGGTTTGAACACCTAGTGAATAGCTTACGCAGCAGATATCTGGAATATGACCACATCATGAAGAGGTCTGTTGTACATAAACAGACATCCGCACCCTGACATCTATTCTTCTTTTCATCTTACCCGCTCCTGAATGGAAACCTTGGACAAAATTCGTCAGCGGAATGGAATATCGTCGAACGACTAATCAGAAATGTGGTCTTCACTGTATGGACATTATGGTATGATTAATCTGAAAGACGTGGTTTTCCGATGGAGAGCCGGAACGTTTGAAGAGAAGGATGTTTTCAGATATCATAGTGCTGTTCCAATAAACAAAAATACGAGCGGACGGATGGAAAACTCCATCCGATCTAAATAAAGTGAAGAATCACATGCATGTGCTTAACGTGGAAAGGATGTCATCATGGAGGAAATACAAAAAGCCATTCGTCAAATGGAGGCCCATAAGACGGAAGATGCAATAAAAACACTGACAACATATCTGCCAGAGGCGGATGAAGAGGAGCGTTTTACCATTGCAGAACTGTACATGCAGTGGGGAATGCTGGAAGAAGCGAAAATGGTGCTTCACGAACTAATTCAACGCTATCCGAAAGAACAGGAATTGAAAGTGATGATGGCAGAAATTCACATCGATCTTGATGAGGATGATGAAGCAATCGAACTGCTGAACCAATTCGGACCTGAAGACGAAGACTATCTTCAGGCGCTGGTACAGCTTGCTGATTTGTATCAGGCCCAGGGGCTGTATGAAGTAGCCGAACAAAAACTTCTGGCTGCTAAAAACGTGGAACCAAACTCAGCCATTATTGATTTTGCTCTTGGTGAACTCGCGTTTTCAAATGGGGAGTACTCCAAGAGTATCCCGTATTATGAAAATGCCATGCACCATCAGCCTGTGATTGGTGATATAGAAGTGGCCACACGACTGGCTGAAGCCTATGCGGCCAATGGGGAATTTGAGCAGGCGTTGGAATTCTTCCAGAAGGTGGAAGAGGACAATCCGGATGTTCTCTTCCGTTATGGATTTGTGGCTTTCCAGGCCAACCGTAATGATATCGCGATTCACGTCTGGGAGGAACTGATTGAGAAAGATCCTTACTTCCAATCGGTTTATCCACACCTGGCTCAGGCTTATGAGTCCGAAGGGATGCCTCAGGCAGCCCTTGATATGGCTCGAAAAGGACTTGCTAAAGACGAATTCAACAAAGAACTTTATCACCTTGCCGGCAGTCTTTCCCACCGTCAGGGGAATAAGGAAGAAGGATACCGTCTCATGCGGGAAGCGGTCGCCCTGGACCCCGGCTATAAAGAAGCTGTTCTGTTTCTGATTGAAAACTTTAAATCCGATGAGGACTATGATCAGATCATCGATTTAATTCAAGAACTGATTTCCTTAGGTGAGGAAGACCCCCATTATCTATGGGAGCTTGCCCATGCTCTGGAAGAGGAAGAGCGTTTCAAGGAAGCCTATGAACAATACAGCCAGGCTTATCTTTCCCTTAAGGAAGACACCGACTTCCTCAAATCCTACGGATACTTCCTCGTTGAGGACGGCCGTATGGAAGAAGGTGTCCGTGTCTTCAAGGAATACCTTGCCATCGACCCTGCTGATACTGAGATCGAGGATTTCGTTAAGCGTCTGAATGAGGAATAAATGGAAAACTAAAGCGCAGGAGGGGCGCATATGCAGACACCAATTTCTGTGGATGAGAAAAAAGATTTTGTCCGCTGGTTTTTGAATCACTTTCAGTTGAAAAAGAGGGAAAGTGTCTGGATTCTTAACTATTTAATGAATCATGAATCTCTTTTATCCAGTGTTCATTTCGTCCAGGAAGTGAAGTTTTGTCCCCGTGGTATGGAAATTAGTGCGCAGGGAGTCTCTGATCCCCCTTTCCGGTTTTATAAAGGTCAGGTCATGACCAACGATGCGGAAAAATCCTTTCATGATCTTCGTATGAATCAGGGGGAGCCGGTTTATATTCAGATGAACTTCGAGAATGCCCAGCAGTGTTCCAAATATGCGCTTGTTCTTGAAGAGAATCCATATCTCCCCAAAGATTATTATTTGAATGACCGTGATAAGAATGAAGCAGACCGCCTGTTGAAAATCAGCCTTCTCCAACATCGGAGAAAGCAGATTGAAGAACAGATTGATGAATCCCTGATCAATGGGGAACGGACGGTTTTTACCGAGTTGTGCGGCCGGCTCGAAAAAGTGAAAGAGGAACTGAGTGCGTTTTATTAAAAAATAAAGTCAGGAGCATCCTATGATGTTCGCTGACTTTATTTTTTATTTTTATGTAGTAAAATATAGAAAAACGTACATAACAAAGGCAGGGGATACTTATGAAATGGACGAAAGCAGATACGACCCAGTACTTACCGGAAAAACAATACGTGGACACGCTAATGATTCCACTGATACCCTTTGACCCCGCCGGGGACCAGCAGATGGTCGGGCAGGCTTTCCAACGGGAGCTGAATCAGGTGTTTATGAACCTGATTGAAAAAGAATACAGAGGCAGGATCTTTCTTTCCCCTGACTATGCCTATTTAAAGGGTGGATACGAAAAGGAGAAAGAAAGATTAAATGAGTGGATTCGGCGTTTCAGGGAACAGCCGTTTGAACACGTTTTCCTATTTACGTTCGACAGCGGCTGGAAGAAACATGAGGATGATTTGGCCGGCCGTTTAATCTGGGTGCCGGGGATGTCGAGCGGCAGCATGAAATCGACAGAAACACAGGCATTTGTGAAGGAACAGGCCCGCGGCATCAGTGAACTGATCCAGGCCTATTGGTGACTGGATAAAACTTCCGACAAGGTTTGATATTTTATTGACCAGGCTATAAGATTGCGCTATCATGGTAATGTCCTAGTTAAACCATGTGTGATCGATCCATGCTGCATGGATTACAGCATAGAGGGGGGAAAAGTATGAGCGATAAAAAGAGGGTGTCCCGACGTCAGTTTCTGAACTACACGCTCACTGGTGTAGGCGGTTTCATGGCTGCCGGTATGCTTGCTCCGATGGTTCGGTTCGCAATCGATCCCGTTTTGAAGTCCAAAGAAGGCGGCGATTTGAAATCGGTTGCTTCTGTCGATGAGATCACAAAAGAGCCGCAGCGCTTCGAGTGGACCATCGACCAGGTGGACGGCTGGTACGAATCTGAAGTACAGAAAACAGCCTGGGTATACAAGGATGACAATGATGAAATCGTTGCCCTGTCACCGATCTGCACCCATTTAGGCTGTACAGTGGACTGGGGTTCCAATGATGAGTACCCGAATGAGTTCTACTGTCCGTGTCACGGGGGCCGTTATACAAAAGACGGCGATAACGTTCCGGGCACACCGCCGACCGCACCATTACCTGTTTTTGAGCACGAAACCAAAGAAGGTATGCTTTATTTAGGTGAAGCAAAAGACAGAGGGGGGGCATAACACATGCTTCAGAGAATTTACGACTGGGTGGACGAGCGTGTCGATGTAACCCCGTTATGGCGTGATATAGCGGATCACGAAGTTCCTGAGCACGTCAACCCGGCACATCACTTTTCAGCATTTGTTTACTGTTTTGGTGGTCTTACATTCTTCGTAACAGTCATTCAGATTCTGTCCGGAATGTTCCTGACCATGTACTATGTACCAGATATTGAGAACGCATGGAAATCGGTTTATTACTTACAGCGAGAGGTTGCTTACGGTCAAATCGTACGTGGGATGCACCACTGGGGCGCCAGTCTCGTCATTGTGATGTTATTCTTACATACACTGCGGGTATTCTTCCAGGGCGCTTATAAAAAGCCGCGTGAATTGAACTGGGTGATTGGGGTCCTATTGTTCTTTGTCATGCTTGGTCTTGGTTTTACAGGGTATCTGCTTCCATGGGATAACAAAGCTTATTTCGCTACTCAGGTAGGTCTTGAGATTGCAGCGGCAACACCGTTTATCGGAGATCAAATCCGTACACTGCTTGCCGGTGACCCATCGATTGTTGGTGCTCAAACGCTTACACGTTTCTTTGCTATCCACGTATTTTTCCTTCCGGCAGCATTGTTCGGATTAATGGCCTTCCACTTTGTCCTAATCCGTAAACAAGGTATTTCCGGACCACTATAAAATAGCAAAAGAAGGAGGGAAAGCTGTGCATAGGGGAAAAGGGATGAAGTTCGTCGGTGATTCAAGGGTCACTGCCGAACAAAAAGCCAATTTACCAAAAGACTATTCAGAATATCCAGGCCGCACGGAAGCGTTCTGGCCCAACTTCCTGTTGAAAGAGTGGCTGGTAGGATCGGTCTTTCTGATCGGGTTTTTAATACTTACCGCTGCCCATCCGTCACCGCTGGAGCAGCAGGCGGATCCAAACAACGCGAGTTACATTCCGCTACCGGACTGGTACTTCCTGTTCTTGTATCAATTCCTTAAATATCAATTTGCCGGCGGGGATTACATTGTTCTCGGAGCGATTGTTATGCCGGGTCTTGCCTTCGGTGCACTTCTGCTGGCACCGTTCCTGGACCGTGGACCGGAACGACGTCCTCACAAGCGTCCAATTGCTGTAGGCCTGATGCTTCTTGGTTTCGCAGCCACCTTTTGGCTTACCTATGAATCCGTCACACATGCAGATTACGAAATGCGTGCGGAGAAATATGGTGTGAACGTGGAAGCGGTTGAATCCACAATTGATAAATCAGCTCCGGGTTATGCCGTTTATGAAGCCAACTGTCTGAGCTGTCACGGCGATGCCCTTCAAGGTCAGGGAAGCTACCCATCATTAATTGATGCAGAGCTGACGGTTGACCAAGTGAAGGACATTGCAGTGAATGGTAAAGGCGCCATGCCGGCTGGAATCTTTAACGGAACGGATGAGGAACTTCAGCAGCTTGCTGAGTTTGTTGTCGGGGCAGGCAGTGGTGAAGGAGGCTCATCTGAAGGAGAAGGCTCTTCTGAGGGAGAAGGTTCTTCCGAAGGAGAAGGTTCTTCCGAAGGAGAAGGCTCTTCCGAGGAAGAAAGCTCCTCTGAAGAAGAATCTTCCGAGGAAGAAAGTTCCTCTGAAGGAGAGAATGGTGAAGATTCAGAAGAAGAGAATGGGTCTTCTGAAGAATGAACAAAATAGATTGATGAATGCCGCGCTGAAACATGCGCGGTTTCTTTTGTTACAGGAGGAAGGTTCGCATGAAACAGATGTTGACATATATTTTGACGCACCGGCTTTTTTTAATCGTATTATTTTTTGTTAATCTCGGAGGAACGATTTACGGGTATCTATGGTATGAACCGCAGCTGGAGGTAACAGAACCGATCTTCCTCCTGTTTGTTCCTGACAGCCCCACAGCCAGTTTGTTTTTTACAATCTTTCTTGGTTTTTATCTATTCGGAAGGAATGTCCCATATATAGAAGCGCTCGCGCTCATTACACTGCTTAAATATGGGGTATGGGCGGTGGTGATGAACGGTCTTACCTTTATGGAATATGGCGTTCTGCCGTGGACCGGTTACATGCTTATACTTTCTCATAGTGCCATGGCTGTTCAGGGGGTTCTGTATGCGCCCTTTTATGCAATGCGGATCAGGCATATTCTTTTTGCTGCTGTATGGACGCTTCATAATGATGTCATTGACTATGTCTTTGAACAGATGCCTGTCTATCCGGCAATTATGGAGCATATGAAGGAAATCGGCTATTTCACCTTCTGGCTGAGTCTGATCTGTATAGGTGCAGCCTATTCCCTTATGAAAAAGATACAGAACGTCTAAATGTGGATCCCCTTTCATAACATGTAACTAATCGGGATAATGAGAGGGGAGAAGTGAAATGGGACAGGTGTGTAAAGTTGTGTTCATATCCCTGATTTTCACACTCATGCCGCTGAGCCTGCATGATGGGTGGGGTGAGGGAGCCCCGGAGCAGTGGGAACGATTTTACAGCCAGTACAGGTCACTTCTTCATGACGGAAAAATTGAGGCAGCAGAGAGGCTCCTGCATAGCAGGTGGACGGATATGGAAACCTATATGCGCGGGGTGTCTGAAGAGGACCGAACCGTCTGGGAGAACTTGAACATGTCCGAAAATGGAGACCGGCCGTCGGAAGCGGCTCTCCTATTCTTTGAAGTGCTTACTGCACCAGACAGAGAAACAGCAGTGGAACAAAAATTAGCAGCTTTCCATGAGGCATTGTATAGTACTCCGGCGGAGCAGGTTCTTCTGGACTGGGAGAACCTTGAGCCGGTCGTGATGCACGTGTATGACACTGTAGATACCAGACAGCTCCGGCAGGCACTTGAACAGCATCATCTTCAACCGACGGCCGAAACGGCTGCCTATTCCTCTGCAATGGTCGATGCGCTGGTTCAAAGCAGCAGTGGTGAAGGAGTGTCTTTGCAGGGAACGGCTGCCGGGGTGGGAGGATTTATCCTTGCGGTTCTTTTTTATGTAGGGGTGATGAAGCACCCTTCCCGTTCAAAAATTAGACACACAATAAAAGAACATAATAGTTGATTTTCCAGAGGGATTTGACTAAAATTGACCTAAGAACCATTCTTATGGAGGAATGACAAATGAGTTTTATCATTTACTTTGCTTTGATTTTTATTATCCCTTTGTGGGCTCAGTCTAAAGTGAAGTCTACGTACAAAAAATATTCACAAGTCCCTACTTCATCGTCCATGTCAGGTGCTGAAGTAGCACGAAAAATTCTTAATGACAACGGCCTCTTTAATGTAGCTGTGGAAGAAGTCCGCGGCCATTTGACAGACCATTACGATCCGCGCTCCAAAGTGATTCGTCTTTCTTCAGACATTTATCACGGACGCTCCACAGCCGGTGCAGCAGTGGCAGCACACGAAGTGGGGCACGCCATACAGGATGCGGAGGATTATGCTTTCCTTCGTTTTCGAAGCGCCCTCGTCCCGGTAGCAAGCTTTGGTTCCAATATCTCTATCTTCCTATTGATTGGTGGTATGCTGCTTCAGATGACAGGTCTTGTCTTTGTCGGGATTGTCTTCTTCGCAGCAGCCGTGCTGTTCCAGCTGATTACACTGCCTGTGGAATTCGATGCTTCCAACCGTGCCATGGCACAGCTGGTGTCGACCGGCGTCATCCGGAATGATGAAGAACGGAAAACGAAGAAGGTCCTCAATGCTGCGGCAATGACATATGTGGCGGGTGCACTCGTTGCCCTTGCCGAACTTCTCCGCTTTGTATTCATGTTCATTGGGATGAACGAAGAGTAAAGGACAGGAAAAAAGACCTCCGGCAGCGGAGGTCTTTTTTTGTTTTCCAGGATGGTCCTAGTCAATGGGGTTTTTGTTTTCATCCAAAGTAAACCCCTCACCCATCACATCATGGACGTGGCTGACGGCTACAAACGCATGGGGATCAATCTGTTCGATGATGGTCTTTAGCCGCACAATTTCGTTTTTCGCTATAACACAATATAAAACATCCCGTTTAGAACCGGAAAACGATCCGCGGCCGTCAAGTACGGTCACACCTCGATCCATCTCCTGCATAACTTTTTGTGAGATCTCTTCGCTCTTTTCCGATATGATGGTCGTTCCACGGGCAGCGTAGGCACCTTCCTGGATGAAATCAATCACTTTCGCACCGACAAAAACCGCGACAAGCGTATACATTCCTCGGACATGTTCTAAATAAGTAATGGCAGAAATGAAAATCACGAGAGCATCAAAAACGAACATCGCCCGGCCCATACTCCAGCCAAGGTATTTGTTGATGAGTCTGGCGATGATGTCCACACCACCGGTTGTTCCGCCATATCGGAATATGATTCCTAAACCGACGCCGATAAACACCCCCGCAAACAGCGAAGCCAGTGTAAGATCATCCGAAAGATCGATGGTAATCATATACCGCTGGGACAGAGCTATAAATACGGAAACCGCGACAATTCCAATCAAGGAGTACAAGAATGTCGTACGTCCCAAAATCCGCCATCCGATAAAAAGGACGGGAATGTTCAAAACAATGTTCATCACAGCAGGATCCCAGTTGAATAAATACAGCAGTAAAAGGGTGATCCCTGTGAAGCCGCCTTCACCGAGTTCATTCTGAATATTGAAATGAACGATCCCGAACGAAAACACAGCGGACCCCAGTATAATCAGGGTTATATTTTTCACACGCAGTCCGAAAATTTTCATATGTCCACCTCCAAGGTCATCTGCACGATTATCATTATAGTTGTTTGTCGAATGAGCGGCAATATGAACAGGCAGGAGAAGGTGGAATAAACGGAAAATTTGTCAAATGAGCTCCTTTTGGCTAACATTTAGAGAGAATCCGTGAAGGAAAAGAGGGACTTATAATGGAATATACAACACAGGACATCCAAAAACGTGTCGATAACTACATATCACAATTTAAAGAGGGGTATTTCTCACCTCTCAGCCTTCAGGCAAGGCTTACAGAAGAAGTTGGAGAAATGGCAAGGGAAGTCAATCACAGATATGGGGAGAAACCTAAGAAAAAGACCGAAAAGGATAAAGCATTGGAAGAGGAGCTTGGCGATGTCATCTTTGTGCTGACTTGTTTCGCAAACTCTCTTGATATCGACCTGTCTGAGGCATTTGAGCAGTCCATGAGCAAAATAGAAACTCGGGATAAAGACCGTTGGACTAAAAAGGAGGAAGAGTAATGGAAACGATTAAGGTGATTGTAGCAGGACCTCGTGGTAAAATGGGCAGTGAAGCCTTGAATATGATACAACGGGAGCAGCACTTGAGCCTGGCCGCATGTATTGACAGGGAAAATGACGGCATGAATATCAGGGATATCCAGGGACTCCCTGACTTGGACGCTTTGATCTACACGGATGCCGAAGTCTGCCTGAATGAGGTGGAGGCGGACGTACTGATTGATCTTACGACGCCGGATAACGGGTATATCCATACGAAGCTTGCATTGAACAATGGCGTGCGTCCGGTGGTCGGCACAACGGGGTTTACGCAGGAGCAGCTTCAGGAATTGACCAGCCTTGCCGAAGAAAAACAGCTGGGTACCGTGATTGCACCGAACTTCGCTATCGGCGCCGTTTTAATGATGCAGTTTTCCAAATGGGCCGCCAAGCATTTTCCTGATGTTGAAATCATTGAAAAACATCATGACCAGAAGCTTGATGCCCCATCAGGTACAGCGGTGAAGACGGCGGAGTTGATTAAGGAAGTCCGCAATCCTCATCATCAGGGCCACAAGGATGAAAAAGAAACCCTGCAGGGCGCCCGTGGTGCTGATGAAGAGGGAATGAGAATTCATAGTATGCGTCTTCCGGGGCTCGTCGCTCACCAGGAAGTCGTCTTCGGTGGACTTGGAGAAACCCTCACAATCAAGCACGATTCCATTCACAGGGAGTCTTTCATGAGTGGAGTGAAGCTTGCTGTTGAAAAAGCTGTTGAACTGGATACGCTGGTTTATGGATTGGAACATCTACTCGATTAAAAGGGGAGTTTGACCATGAACATTGCTTTAATTGCCCACGATAAAAAGAAAGAAGATATCATTCAGTTTACAAAAAAGCATGCCGCTGTTTTTTCGAAGCATGAACTTTTCGCAACGGGAACGACAGGTATGCGGATTGCGGATGAAACTGGATTGAACGTGACTCGTTTCCAATCCGGCCCGCTCGGCGGGGATCAGCAGATCGGAGCGAGAATTGCAGACGAACAAATGCAGATGGTCATTTTCTTCAGAGACCCGCTCACTGCCCAGCCTCATGAGCCGGACATCAGCGCTCTTCTACGCCTTTGTGATGTCCACCAGATTCCAGTTGCAACGAACCTGGCAGGCGCAGAGATTATGGTAAGAGCTCTCGATCATGACGATATTGAATGGAACAGCATCATAGAAGAGAACAGAAAACAGGAGTGAACGTAGTATGGCTAAAATAGGAATCACCTGCTACCCGACTGTCGGGGGATCAGGTGTCATCGCAACAGAACTGGGTAAGCTGCTCGCTGAAAATGGGCATGAAATACATTTTGTGGCCTCACAGGTACCTTTCCGGCTGAACCGGGTGTATCCGAATATTTATTACCACGAGGTGGAGGTCAGCAGCTATCCTGTCTTTCAGCATCCACCCTATGATTTGGCATTAGCAGCAAAGATGGCGGATGTCATCAATCGTGAAGAACTGGATATTCTTCATGTGCACTATGCGATGCCGCATGCGGTCTGTGCTATTTTAGCCAAGCAGATGTGTAACCGTGATGTGAAAATTATAACGACCCTTCATGGGACGGATATTACTGTACTGGGGATCGATACGAGCCTTCAGGAAATGATCAAATTCGGTATTGAACAGTCTGACCGTGTGACCGCTGTCTCTCATAGTCTTGTGGACCAGACACAGGAAATGCTACATACAGATCGTTCCATTGATGTGATTTACAACTTCGTTGATGAACGTGAATATTACCGGAAGTCGAACCAGCACTTGAAGGACCATTACGGCATCAAAGATGAGGATGCTGTCTTGATTCACATTTCCAACTTCAGGAAGGTTAAGCGGGTGCCTGATGTGATCCGGACCTTTGCCAAAGTCCGATCGGAAAGACCTGCAAAGCTCCTTCTCGTCGGTGACGGTCCGGAGTATTCCGCCTGTTATCAGCTTGTTCAGGACCTCGGATTGGATGGGGATGTATTATTCCTTGGGAAGCAGGAGAATGTCAGTGATCTGCTTTCCATTGCTGACCTTAAGCTTCTCTTGTCCGAAAAAGAGAGCTTCGGTCTGGTTCTCCTTGAGGCGATGGCCTGCGGTGTTCCGTCCATCGGCACGAATATCGGAGGGATACCTGAAGTTATTGATCATGGTGAAACGGGTTATATAGCTGAACTGGGGAATATTGAACAGACGGCATATTTTGCCAATAAAATCCTTGCTAACACGGACCATCATCACCAAATGTCTAAACGGGCGAAAACAGTCGTGCAGGATAAATTTGCCACAGCCACCATTTTGAATGAATATGAAGAATTGTATCGGCAGGTGCTTGCTGATGAAGCATGACCCTCTTTTTGAACAAGCCTTTGAGGTGATGCAGAGAATTGAGGAAGCCGGTGGCGAAGCGTATATAGCCGGTGGTGCTGTAAGGGATCATGTAAGTGGTAGAGCGGTTGGTGATATCGATATCGCTTCATCCCTGCCTCCTTCGAAAATCCAGGAAATCTTTGAAAAGGTCATTCCTGTTGGTATCGAGCACGGCACGGTCATCGTCAGACACCGATCCATCTCCTATGAGGTGACGACCTTCCGAACAGAATCCGGATATGAGGACTACAGGCATCCCGATGAGGTGACCTTCGTCTCTGATATTCGAACAGATCTTGCCCGGCGGGATTTTACGATGAATGCTATGGCCATGGACAGACAGGGCAGGATCATTGATCCTTTTGATGGGAGAAAGGCAATAAAACATAAACAGATAATGGCTGTCGGTAATCCCTGCGACCGATTTCAGGAAGACCCTTTACGAATGATGAGGGCGGTCCGTTTTTCGAGCCAGCTTTGTTTTGAAGTGACAGGGGCCACAAAAGAGGCGCTGATAAAGCAGGCTCCACTACTCGCGAACATATCGATGGAACGAGTGGCGGAAGAGACACGAAAAACCTTCGCTGGTCAAGGCATAAAGAATGCGCTGGGGCTTCTTGAGGAAACCGGTCTGTTACATCAGCTTCCTTTTCTTAAAGAAACGGGGCTTTTTAAAAATCCTCCGCTCAGCCCTTTGAAATCGTGGCCGGAGATAGCAAACTTTCTCTGTCTTCAGGATTCTTCTTTTCCTGCATCTGCTTTTCTTAAAACATGGAAACGATCGAATCAGGAAAAAAGAGAAACGGATCAACTGATGGAAGCCATGACCCTTTATACGGACGCAGAAGATGTGACCGCATGGCTGGCCTACTGTCTTCCCGAATCATTGTACAGTTCATTTGACCGTGTCACGGAAGCGGCAGGAATGGATCGTGGCATAAAAGAACGCCTGTTGGATCAGAAGCATCACCTGCCTATCGGCCATAGAAAAGACCTTCAGTTTGAGTCGATGGACTTGATTGCCCTGCACCCGGAAAAAACGAAAGGCCCCTGGATATCAGAAACGATGAAGGCCGTGGAGCGCAATGTAGTCGAAGGGGTGCTGGAGAACGATTATGAAAAAATAAAGGAGTGGGTCATCACATGGAATCCACCCGGAAACATCTGATTGAATTATTGACGAAGCAGGAAGGTCATATTTCCGGACAGCAGTTATCTGAACAGCTGAATATATCAAGGACCGCTGTATGGAAGCATATGAATGAATTGAAAAAAGACGGCTATGAAATCGAAGCGGTTCAACGGAAAGGGTATAAAATCCAAGGGTTCCCGGACAAGATCAGCGAAAACACATTACAGTGGGGTCTTGAAACCCGGTGGATGGGACACCAGCTGTATCATTATGATCAGGTGGATTCCACACAGGAAATCGTCCATCAGATGGCCAAGCAGGGGAAACCACATGGAACCGTTGTGGTCGCCGATGAACAAGTCGGAGGAAAAGGACGCATGGCCCGTAGCTGGGACTCACCGAAAGGCAAAGGGATATGGATGAGCTTTCTGCTGAAGCCGGATCTGCCACCCGTGGAAGCGCCGCAGTTGACCCTTCTTGCAGCTACGGTTATTGCTAAAATGATTGATGAGCGCTCCGAGCTTGAGCCACAGATCAAGTGGCCGAACGATGTGTTGATCCATCACAAAAAAGTGTCGGGAATTCTTACAGAAATGCAGGCAGAACAGGATACGATCCAGTACATCGTGCTCGGCATCGGCATGAACGTCAATCAGGAGGAGGAAGACATCCCTTCTGATATCCGTTATAAAGCCTCTTCCTTTAAAACCGAGTCCGGTGTTGATTGGAACATACAAAAAACGATCCAGCATTTTCTTACATTGTTTGAATCCTCCTACGACCAGTTCATCCGTGATGGCTTCCAATCGGTCAAAGAAGACTGGGAGAAGTACGGATATAAGATCGGGGAGGACGTCACGATTTCGACGATGAAAGAGACGTGGGAAGCGACTCTTCTCGGAATCGAACCGGATGGAGCTCTGCGCGCCAGGAGAAAGACAGGGGAAGAAGAGAAATTGTATTCAGCGGAAATTCATTGGGGAGAAGGTGGATACCTTGCTTAACAAACAGCAGTTCCTTCAAATGAAACACGATCAAGAAAAAATAGCGATGGTGACAAGCTACGATTATCCTTCTGCGAAACTAGTGGAAGCAGCGGGAGCTGATATGATTTTAGTCGGCGACAGTCTTGGTATGACCGTCCTCGGTTATGAATCCACGATTCCTGTGACCGTCGAGGATATGATCCATCACGGAAAAGCGGTCAGCCGCGGGGCAGGCCAAACGTTCAAAGTTGTAGATATGCCGTTCATGTCTTATCACATTTCCACAGCTGATACACTCAGCAACGCGAAAAAGCTGTACCAGGAAACAGACGCACAGGCTTTGAAACTGGAAGGAAGCGGAGAAGTCTCTGAAACCATAGCTAAGCTTGTCAAAGCCGGCATTCCGGTTGTCGGACACATCGGACTGACGCCGCAGTCGGTCAATGTGCTCGGTGGATACAAAGTGCAGGGAAAAGACAAGGAAACCGCTGCGCGTTTACTGGATGAGGCATTGGAAATCGAAAGGGCCGGGGCGATGATGCTCGTTCTTGAATGTGTTCCTCGTCAACTGGCCTCTTTCATAACCGAAAAGCTGGCCATCCCTACCATCGGGATTGGAGCGGGAGCCGACTGTGACGGGCAGGTTCTGGTCTACCATGATCTTCTCAACTATGGAGTGGGGCGTCTTCCTAAATTTGTGAAGTCCTACACCGATGGAAATCAAGCTTTTGGGGACGGGATTACCCGCTATGTCCAAGAGGTTAAAAGCGGGGCATTTCCTGAGGAAAAACATACGTTTACAATGAATATGTCGGGTCTTCCAAAGGAGTAAGTGATTGGGAATGAAAGTATTTGGTAACATTAGAGATGTACAGCAGCATGTAAAACAGGTGAAAAAGGAAGGCCGGACCGTGGGGTTTGTTCCAACGATGGGTTACCTTCATGAAGGACATCTGAAGTTGATCGAGACCGCCCGGAGCGAAAATGACATAGTTATCCTCAGCATTTTCGTCAATCCCCTGCAGTTTGGAGCTGGAGAAGATCTGGATACATATCCCCGCGATGAAGAACGGGACAGAAACCTAGCGGAAGAACACGGCGTGGATGTTTTATTTTTCCCAACCACAGCCATGATGTATCCGGAGCCTATGTCGATTCAGCTGTCTGTCACGAAAAGGACGGATGTGCTGTGTGGAAAAAGCCGGCCCGGACACTTTGACGGGGTGGCCGCGGTTTTGACTAAATTATTCAACATCGTGATGCCCGATCAAGCGTATTTCGGGATGAAGGATGCTCAGCAGGTGGCTGTCGTTGATGCGCTGATCAACGACTTCAATTATGATATCCAACTCGTCCCTGTAGCTACAGTGCGTGAGGAAGACGGCCTTGCCAAGAGCAGTCGTAACGTTCACCTCACAGCAGGGGAAAGAGATGAGGCCCCGGCGATTCAGGAATCGCTGCAGGCAGGAAGGCGGATGGTGGAGGATGGGGAGAGGAGCCCCGCCCGAATCATAGAATCGGTTACAAAGTTTCTCGAAAGCAGAACTCGTGGTAGAATAGACTATATTGAATTACTATCTTATCCTGAATTGACATCTGTGGACGTCATAGACAGGCCTGTTATTCTGGCCGCTGCCGTTTTCTATGAAAAGGCCCGGCTGATTGATAATGTGGTTTTTGACCGGAATGGAAAGATAACAACAGGGTGAGGCACAGGGAGGAAACAAGATGTTTCGAACGATGATGAAATCAAAAATTCATCGCGCCCGTGTTACGGAAGCGAATTTAAACTATGTGGGAAGCATTACGATAGATCAGGATATTCTGGATCAGGCGGGGATTCTTCCCCACGAAAAAGTCCAGGTCGTCAACAATAATAATGGTGCCCGGCTGGAGACCTATGTGATAGCCGGAGAAAGAGGCAGTGGCGTCGTCTGCCTGAACGGAGCAGCCGCCCGTCTCGTGCAGCCGGGTGATATCGTAATCATCGTAGCCTATGCCATGCTCAGTGAGGAAGAGCTTGGGGAATTCCGTCCAAAAATTGCTCTCATGAATGAACAGAATCAGGTGGTGGAAATGATAGAGGAAGAGCCGCCTTTATCAACGCTTCCACTTTATTGAAAGCTTAAAGCATGAGAAGAGGATCTGTGCCTGTCCGTGAAGGCAGGGTCCTTCCTTTTTGTGGTGAAAGTAGGGGTAACATGACAACATTTGCAATCGTAGATTTAGAAACAACAGGAAACGCATCACCTAAAGGAGACCGGATCATTGAAATCGGAATCGTTCTAATGAATGAAGCAGGTTCTGTGATTCGTGAATTCTCTTCTTTGATCTATCCGGAAAGAGACATTCCACCTTTTATTACGTCTCTGACCGGGATTGATGAAGAGGATGTCATGGATGCGCCATTGTTTTCAGAAATAGCTGGAGACATTCATCCATTATTGAAAGATGCTTATATCGTGGCGCATAACATTGAATTTGATCTTGGTTTCCTGAATGATGAACTGCAGAGATGCGGATTTCCACGCTTACATAATCCCATCATTGATACAGTAGAACTGGCCAGGATCATGCTTCCGACTTCCTCTGCTTTTAAACTCGGACATCTGGCTGAAAAGCTGGACATGGGCCATGACCGCCCGCATAGAGCGCTCTCAGATGCCCAGGTGACTGCTGATTTGCTGCAGTATCTGCTGAAACAGATGCAGGCCCTTCCGGAAAGGACACTATCCCAGCTACTGAAAATCGAGGCAAAACTGAAAAGTGACCTGAGGTCCTTTTTCGAGTCTGCGGTAGAGGAAGCGAGGTATCGGAATCAAAAAGACACCGATATCGAAATTTTGTACGGTATAGCTGTCCGGAGCCGCCGCCCGGATGAGGTGCGTTCCGCTTCTTCCTCAATCTTTCCACCTTTTGAGCAGTGGAACAAAGAGGTATATGAAGGGGAGAACGGTCTGAAATCAATGGTTCCGGAATATGAAATCCGGAAGGGACAGCAGGAAATGACCTCCCATGTCCACAAGGCTCTGGAAGAGAACCGTCACGCTGTGATCGAAGCAGGGGCCGGTACCGGGAAGTCCGCCGCCTACCTTCTTCCTGCGGTCTATCATGCGGTGAAAAATGATGAGCGTATTTTAATAACGACACATACCAACAGCCTGCAGAAACAGCTTCTGGAAGAAGAAATTCCGAAAATTGAACGTATGTTTCCAAGACCAATCCGTGCCGTTTTATACAAAGGTAAAGGTCATTACATCAGTTTGATTCACTTTCAATATGAGCTTGAGCGCAGCTATCAGGATAATTATGATACAGCTCTGACGAAAGCTATGCTTCTCGTCTGGCTCACTAAAACACGAACCGGTGATATTGATGAAGTTCAGCTTCCTTCGAACGGCCGTCAATTCTGGCATAAGGTTTCAGCCGAGCAGTCCTCTAAAACGGAACAGCTCGGGTATACGGATGATTCCTTTTTCCAGTGGGCGTTGAGAAGAGCGGAAGAGGCTGATATCATCATTACAAACCATGCTCTGTTCTGTCTGGATATCATCAAAGAAGAAACATCCCTGCCTTCCTATGATCGTGCCGTTGTGGATGAGGCCCATCACCTGGAAGCCGTAGCCGGAAGGTATTTCGGCCTGCGGATGAACTACAGGGATCTCCAGAGGTATTTAACGCAGACGACGGAACTTGCCCAGAAAAGTCTGTATAAGGGATGGCCTGTCCCGCAGTCCTTTTACAGTCACCTGAACAAACTCCAAAAGGCCGTGGATGAAGCTAAGGAAGAACTCAGCCAGTTTTCCAGGTACATTTACCAGCATGTGAAAAAGCAAAGAAATTCAAACAGAGGCAGAAGTGATGTAGGGCGGACACAGATGACTCTGGAAAAAGAACGGTCCGCTTCGTTCATGCAGAGTGCGAAGGAAATGTCGAACCGCTTTTTGTCTGCGGTGTTTGTCATAACCGAGCAGTTGACGTCCATGCAGAATGAACTGCAGATTCTTCTTACATTAAAAGAAGACCATGGCATTCCTATCCTTCTTTCGAGAATCCACACGCAAAAGGAAGTCTGTCTGGATATCCGGCATCAGTTGATCAACTATTTTGATAGTCAGGATGAAGAGAGTGTCCGCTGGATTGAAATTGAAGGGGAAGGGGCAGCCAATTCGATTTACTTGTACAGCGAACCATTGAACACTCCCGGCATTTTGAAGGAACGGTTGTTCAATCAGAAGAAGAGCGTCGTACTGACCAGTGCCACGCTTACAACCGGAGATTCTTTCAAGTACATCCGTGAATCGCTGGGTCTTGGAGATGAACCTGATGTCATCGAGACGTCGATTCCTTCTCCATATCCTTTCCACGAACAGGTGCAGCTGTTGGTACCGGATGACTTTCCTGATATTAAAAACGATCCCGATACATTTATTGAAGCTTTGAGTGAAGCGATTTATTCAACAGCACATGTCACAAACGGACGGATGATGGTGCTCTTCACTTCTTATGATATGCTCCGCCGGACATACAGTCTCTTAAAGGAATTCATAGACCCTGAAGAATTTATGATTTTTGCACAAGGGATTTCGAGCGGAAGCAGAGACCGTTTGAAAAAGAATTTCCAGGCATTCGATCAGGCCATCCTTCTCGGGACGAGTTCCTTCTGGGAAGGTGTGGATATTCCAGGGGATGACTTGTCTTGTCTCATGATGGTGCGGCTGCCTTTCGCACCCCCGGATCAACCTGTGCAGAAGTCGATCGATCAACGTCTGAAGCAGGAAGGGAAAAACGCGTTTATGGAAAAGTCCCTTCCGCAGGCAATCATCCGATTTAAACAGGGGTTCGGGCGGCTGATTAGAAGCAGCAGTGACCGAGGCGTTGTCATCGTGTGTGATCAGCGTCTGATGGAATCGAAGTATGGGAAGTATTTCTTATCATCCCTTCCTGATATACCGGTCGTTTATGATTCGACAAAAAAACTAATGGACCGGATTGAAAACTGGCTGTAACCGATACCCTGGTGCGGAAAGAGCTGTTATAATTACAATCGGGCACAGGCCTGGTAAAGGGAGGAAGAAACGATGGAAAACAAAATAGAAACGTTATCTACAGTTAAAATTAAAAAGACAGATGACCTCTATAAAGTGGTAGACACATTGAATCGCACATTGAAAGAAGATAACCTAATGTTTGGAATGGCGCTGGATGATGACGATGCTGAAACCGCAGTCTTCACCATATACCGTACCTAAGTGGGTCAAATGGGGCGGCGGAATTCTCGCTGGACTTGTTCTTCTTTTACTTATTTTTTTCATCTGGATGTATACACAAATTAATCAGGACAGAACCGCAGGGCATGAACAGGCCGCAGCTTTTGCCTTGCAGAAAACGAATATGACGGCCGTGGATCAGGTTGAAACGTACAACGGGGAAACAGAAGTGTTCGTCGTAAAAGGGGAAGCGTCAGACGGAGAAGCCTCGCTCGTTTTCATCAATGAAGCAGTCGACACGGTTTTGACCGATGTGAATCAAGCTGAAGTTCTCTCAGAAGAACAACTGATCAGCCGGTGGTCCTCGAATTGTCCGGACTGCCGTTTCAAGGATGTCTCCTACGGATACGAAGAGGAACAGCCTGTCTATGAGCTCGTTTATACTGATGAGCAGGGCAGATATGTACTTGATTATTTTACATTAAGTGGAGAATCCTTTGATCAGAGGTTTGCGTTCCGACAAAACAATTAAGGAGTGAGGTTCATGAAGTTAGCAGAACGTGTACAATCATTAACACCATCCACTACATTAGCGATTACAGCCAAGGCGAAAGCGTTGAAGGCAGAAGGACACGATGTCATCGGACTTGGAGCGGGAGAACCGGACTTCAATACGCCTTCTTATATTCTGGACGCTGCAAAAAAAGCCATGGATGATGGATTGACCAAATACACACCAGCGGGTGGAATTCCTGAATTGAAAGTAAGCATCACCGATAAATTGAAGCGCGATCAGGCGCTGACGTATTCCAACGAACAAATCATTGTAACAACAGGAGCCAAACACGCCCTGTTTACGCTCTTCCAGGTTATTTTGAATCCAGGGGACGAAGTGATCGTTCCTGCTCCTTACTGGGTGAGCTATCCGGAACAAATCAAACTGGCACAGGGGAATCCGGTCATTGTGCCGGCTGAAGAAGCCAATCACTTTAAATTGACTCCAGAGCAGTTGAGAGCGTCCATTACCGATCAAACCAAAGCGGTGATTATCAATTCACCGAGCAATCCGACAGGTATGATGTATTCTGAAGAGGAACTGAAAGCTCTTGGAGAAATCTGTCTTGAACACGGGTTGTTAATCGTGTCGGATGAAATTTATGAAAAATTGATTTATACCGAAGAAAAGCATGTTTCCATTGCGCAGCTATCTGATGAGTTATACAATCAGACAGTGATCATCAATGGGGTATCCAAATCCCATTCTATGACAGGATGGAGAATCGGATTCGCAGCGGGTCCAAAAGAGATTATAAAAGGAATGACCAATATGGCTTCCCATTCCACATCAAATCCAACTTCTATTGCCCAGTATGCGGCACTTGCCGCCTATAAAGGCTCAGAAGAAAAAGTAGTGGAAATGAAAAAAGCATTCAAGGAAAGGCTGGACGTTCTTCATGAGCTCCTTCTGGAGATTCCTGGAGTGAAATGTGCCAAACCTTCCGGTGCCTTCTACTTGTTCCCGAACGTTCAGGAGACCGCTTCCCTATGCGGATTTTCATCTGTTGACGACATGGTGAAAGCACTATTGGATGAAGAAAAAGTCGCTCTGGTTCCCGGATCCGGTTTTGGAAGTCCTGAGAACGTAAGGCTTTCTTATGCAACCTCCCTGGAGCAGCTGGAGGAAGCAGCCGGACGGATCAAGCGGTTCGTCGAGAAACATCAATCATAAAGCAGTGTTGGAGGTATTCGTGTGAAAACAACGATTTCAGAAGCAGCTAAACAAATTGGAAAAGAAGTCACCATTGGTGGCTGGTTAAGTAATAAGCGGTCCAGCGGAAAGATCGCCTTCCTGCAGCTCCGTGACGGTACAGGATTCATGCAGGGGATCGTCGTTAAAGCGGACATCGGCGAAGAAAAGTTCCAGGAGGCCAAAGGACTTACCCAGGAAACCTCTCTTTATGTGACCGGTGTCATTGCAGAGGATACAAGGTCCCCCCTCGGCTATGAAATGCAGGTGACAGGGTTTGAAGTAATTCAGGAAGCGGTCGACTACCCGATTACGCCAAAGGAACACGGAACAGAATTTCTTATGGATCACCGCCACCTGTGGCTCCGTTCCAAGCGTCAGCATGCGGTTATGAAAGTGCGGAACGAAATTATCCGTGCAACGTATGAATTTTTCAATACGAACGGCTATGCAAAAATTGATCCACCAATCCTCACCGGTTCCTCAGCAGAAGGATCCACGGAACTGTTCCATACGAAGTATTTCGAAGAGGATGCCTATCTCTCTCAAAGTGGACAGCTTTATATGGAAGCGGCAGCGATGGCATTCGGACGCGTTTTCAGTTTTGGACCAACGTTCCGTGCGGAAAAATCTAAAACACGTCGTCACTTGATTGAGTTTTGGATGATTGAGCCGGAGATGGCCTTTATGGATCACGAGGACAGCCTGGAAGTTCAGGAACAGTATGTCAGCCATGTGGTCCAGTCAGTATTGGACAACTGCAGAATCGAGCTCGATACACTCGGCCGTGACACAGAAAAACTGGAAAAAATCAAGGCACCGTTCCCTAGAATCAGCTACGATGATGCCGTGACGCTGTTGAAGGAAAAAGGATTTGATGACATTGAGTGGGGAGAAGACTTCGGTGCACCGCATGAAACGGCTATTGCCGAAGCTTATGACAAACCGGTGTTCATCACCAATTACCCGGCAGAAATCAAAGCATTTTACATGAAGCCGGATCCGGAACGTCCGGAAGTAGTATTATGCGCAGACATGATCGCTCCTGAAGGGTATGGCGAAATCATCGGTGGATCCCAGCGTATTGATGATCTTGAGCTGATGAAACAGCGTTATGAAGAACACGGCCTTTCCGGAGATGCCTATAAATGGTACCTGCAGCTTCGTGAGTATGGCAGCGTGCCTCACTCAGGTTTTGGACTGGGCTTAGAACGGACAGTCGCCTGGATCGCAGGTGTCGAACACGTGCGTGAAACGATTCCATTCCCACGTCTGCTTAACCGCCTGTATCCATGATAAAATAGACGGCAGAGAAAAACACCGATGTTCAGCCTACGGCTTATCGGTGTTTTTCATTCCATGAGCAAGTATAGGAACGGAGGAATTCATTTGGGAAAATACCAAAGCTTTCAAGACATCCTTGATAACCAAATAGTCGTTCCCAAACAGCTGCTGATGCATTATCACCAGTTGAATATGGATGAAACCGAATTGGTTGTCCTGCTGCAGATTCACAGGTTCGGAACAGAAGGAAATGATTTTCCGACACCTGAACAAATCGCAGAGCATTTATCTATCACAAGCCAGGACTGTTCAAAAGTTCTGCGCAGCCTTATTCAAAAACGATTGATGACCATTGAGCAGAACCATAACGAACATCAGGTCCTCAATGAGCGTTATTCTCTTGAACCATTATGGGAGAAACTGTTCACCGTGAACAAGGCGCGTCCGCAAAAGGAAACGAATTATGATGATAACATCTTTCCATTATTTGAACAGGAATTCGGCAGACCTTTGTCACCATTTGAGATTGAAACGATCAACATCTGGCTGGATGAGGAAGAACAGTCGCCAGCTTTAATTAAAGCTGCTTTAAGAGAAGCTGTATTGATGAGCAAGCTTAATTTCAAATACATCGACCGTATCCTGAGGGAATGGAAGAAAAAAGGGATCCGCACGGTGGAGCAGGCCAGAGAGCAGGGGAAACAGTTCCGTCAGGGCCAGCCCGCTCAGCGGACACAGAATCAGGAAAGAAAAAAGAGGGATATTTCTCTCTATTACAACTGGCTGGAGGAGGATTCATAAAAAAAGGCTCATGTTAAATAAATCACAAATTCGTTACTGCCTGGATATTTTCGAATCGATGTATCCGGATGCTGAATGTGAATTAAACCATACCAACCCATTTGAACTTCTTGTAGCTGTCGTCTTATCCGCTCAGGCGACGGATGCGCTGGTGAACAAAGTGACTCCGGATTTATTTGCCAAATATAAAAGTCCGGAAGATTATGTGAACGTACCGCTGGAAGAACTCCAGAATGACATCAAGCGGATCGGACTATTCCGTAACAAAGCCAAAAATATTAAAAAGTTGTCGGAGACCCTGCTTGAAAAGTATGACGGCGAAGTTCCCCCCACAAAAGAACAGCTGGAAAGCCTCGCCGGGGTGGGGAGGAAAACGGCAAATGTTGTTGCCTCGGTCGCTTTTGATGAACCAGCCATCGCCGTGGACACACACGTGGAACGTGTTTCCAAGCGGCTTGGCATCTGCCGCTGGAAGGATTCCGTCCTTGAAGTAGAAAAAACATTGATGCGGAAAGTCCCGGTAGAGGAGTGGAGCGTCACGCATCACCGGATGATCTTTTTCGGGCGCTATCACTGCAAAGCCCAGCGTCCCAACTGTGAAGAATGTTCACTGCTTTCCCTTTGCAGGGAGGGGCAGAAGAGAATGAAAAAGAAAGAAAAAAACGGATGAAAATACCCGTACGCATAAAAGCGTACGGGTATTTTTTACTCATCTTCTTCATCTTCTTCATTTTGCTGCAGCTCTGTATCATTTTCTTCCTGAGGAGGCTGCTCTTCTGAGCCGCCTCCTTCACCAGAATTTTCTCCGGAATTTCCATTATCAGCATCCGAATTGCTGTTATCTTCGTTATTCTGCTCGTTGTTTTCGTTCTCTTGATTGTTCTCTTGTTCTTCTTCAGGAGGGGTTTCACTTTCCTCCCCGTTTCCTTCTTCTCCATCGGAGTTTTCATCAGCTTCCTCGGTTTCTTCTTCTGCTGGTTCCTGCTCTTCAGAAGGTGGTTCTTCATCACTATTTTCTTCGGTTTCTTCGGTTTCTTCGGTTTCCTCCGGTTCTTCTTCCGGTTCTTCATCTCCGATAGAACCAGGTGTCTGAACACGGACAGTGGCAGGATCGCTGTTTTCAGCTTCTTCGTTATCGCTGATGGCAACGACGGAAAATTCATAGGTGGCAGCAGGGTCGATGCTGGTAATTTCCACGCTGGTATCCTTCGTCGTTGTAAGCTGTCTGCTTTCACTGCCGTTAATGGATGCAGCGATACGGAAAGTTACGCCATCAGTACTGCCATATTTCCAGTTCAAATCAATCGTCGATGACTCTTCATTGAATTGACCGGACAACCCTTCAACAGGGTCAAGCTTCTGGAATACCTGTGACACTTTGGAAGGCTGATTGTCTACATGAAAGAGCTCTGTAACGATCCGGCTTTCCGGGGTGTAATCACTCGGAAGGCGGGCGGGATTGGATCCTTCCTCAACGTCCACCCAGGATACGGAATCAGGTTTCGTAAAGTCAGCCGTATCCTTACCTTGAGAAATCTGGGTCATCAAAGGTTTAAATATCTGTTTAGGAATATTTCTAGCTGCATCTGACAGTCCACGGGAGTTATCTTCTCCGTACCCTGTCCAGATGGAGATGGAATAATTCGTCGTATAACCGCTGAACCATGAGTTGTTGGCTACATCTCCAATGTTCGTGGTTCCTGTTTTCCCGGCTTCTGGAAGGCTGGGCACGTTGGCGGACGCACCTGAACCTTCACTCATCGTGGTCTGCAGCATGTTGGATACCATATAAGCGGTGGCACTGCTCATAGCTGAAGACGGTTCAGGTTTTAAGTCAATCGTACCTTCCCCGGGAATTTCAACACTTTCAACAGTGTAAGGCTCCACGTAGACGCCTTCATTGCCAAAGGCCGCATATGCGCCTGCCATCTGAAGAGGGTTCATTCCTGTCGATCCTCCTCCAATGGCATCGTTCAAGGACATGCCTTCTTCTCCAAAGTCAACGCCGAGTCCTTCGGCAAAGTCCTGAGCCTTATCCACGCCGACTTCCTGCAGAAGTTTAATGGTAGGGATGTTCAATGAGCGGCTTAAGGCGTAGCGGGCAGTAACCCAGCCTCTAAACTGATTGTCAAAGTTATTCGGCGACCAGTCACCAAAGTCTGTTTGTTCATCATTGAGCTGATGATAGGTGGAAATTTTATTGTATTCAACCGCCGGCCCGTAAGCAGCAATCGGCTTGAAAGTGGAGCCGGGCTGACGGTTGATGTCTGTTGCAAAGTTGAAGCCTTCTTTCTGATAGTTCCTTCCTCCACCGATGGCTTTGACAGCACCTGTCTGGGTATCCGTTACAGCAAGACCGGTTTCCAGTTCATCGTCGGGCCAGGAAATACCGCCTTCATCGCTGAGGAGCTGCTGGACATAATCCTGTGTATCCGTGTCCAAGGTTGTATAAATGTTCAATCCGTCTTTGTAAATATCGGCGCCATCCATTTTTTCTTCAACTTCCTTGGCTACTTTGTCAATGAAGGCCTGGTAGGGAGTCGCTTCTTCCTGTTGTCTTTCGACCAGCATGTCCTCAATTTCAACATTTCTCGCTTCATCAGCCTCGGCTTCTGTGATTTTCCCGTGCTGGACCATCAGGCTCAGGACGGTATTCATCCTGTCTTTGGCAAGATCCGGGTTCTCAAAAGGCATGTATCCACTTGGACGCTGGGGCAGACCGGCAAGCAAAGCGGCTTCCGGCAGAGTTAGTTCATTCAGGTCTTTTTTACCGAAATACGTTTCTGCGGCTTCTGCTACCCCGTAGGCACCTGCGCCGTAATAGATCTTGTTCAGGTACATCTCCAGAATTTCTTCCTTGGAATATTCCTGGTCGAGTTTAATGGCCAGATACTGTTCCTGAACTTTTCGCTTAATCGTTTTTTCTGTTGTCAGGAAGGACTCCTTGACAACCTGCTGGGTAATTGTACTGGCACCCTCGGCACCAAATCCGCCTGTGATGTTGGCTAGAATGGCCCCGCCGATTCTTTGGAAGTCAATACCGATATGATCGTAAAAGCGGACATCTTCCGTTGCCAGCACCGCATCTTCCATGACCGCAGGAATATCATCGTACGTAATTTTTGTACGCCTTTCATCCCCGGCGAGATCAGCAATAAGCTCACCGTCATCGTCATACACTTTCGAAGAAAAAGGATCGGATAATTTCTCTTCATCCAGAGCGGGGGCGGAAACAGCATAATAAGTAAATAATGCACCGACACCGATCATCAGAACAATTCCTATAGTTAACAGGGTCATAAAGATTTTTTTGAACTTTGATGTTCCTTTAGTTTTTTTCGATGATTTCATTTGTTTTCGTCGTGCTGTACGCGACTGGCTATCGTTTGCCATGTTACATATCCTCCATTTCAGAAATAAAGCTTATCCAAAACCCCGGCGTAATCAATCCGGGCCTGGTAACGAAAAGGAATACGAAAACCTTCCTTGTCAATACTGTTGTAGGGGATCGATTTCCGACCTCCGTTCTGCTGATCATCCCAATAGGCGAACAGCGTCGAAGAGGGTAGAAGGTAGACCTCATCCCTGGGTGTGAATTTAATAATGAAAAAGCTGATGCCCCCGTGTTTTTCCACGGCTTTCATATGATCCACCTGATGCTGATGGACATTACTGAGTGGAAAAGACGTTTTATTCTTCGTCTCTTTTGCCTCAAAATCAATGTACCTGCCACGATAGACACCATTATAGTCTGTCGTGGACGCCTGTTTAAAATAAGCTTCCTTAATAACGGCCGCACTGCGCTTTGGGTAATCCACCTGAACGATCTGTACGGGTGTCGGTTTTTTGTGGATGACCGCCGTTCCGGCCTGCAGATAATATTCATTCGTTAAATTAATGTCTTCTTCAAGGGTCATTCCTCTGTTGCTGAATTCTGGTTTTGTCTTTCCTTGGGGAGCAGCATGACGGCTTGGGCTGCGTCTCCCGTTGGGATAATTCAATGTTTTTCCCTCCCTGTAGCCATGAGAGTATCATACCAAAATTTACGCTCCACGCATATATACTAATGGTTCAATTCTTATAGACGTTTGAACCAGAGGAAAGTTTCATTTTGTCACAATTCCGACACAGAAAGATTCAGCACCAGGGAAATTTCCCTATGAACAGACATGTTAAACCTGTATATATAGTCCTTCGAAAATCCCTTTTCGTTTGTGAGGATAAAAAAACTGCTGCTAAAAGAAATAGCAGCAGCATCATCCTTATGTGGCCGGTCGGTTTTCTCCCGCCAGCTTAGGATTGTCAGTCTCGGCTTTCACCGGTTTTTTCTTCTTCTTATCTTTTTTTCCTGCCATGTGTACTCCTCCTTTAATGTCGAAGGTAATGATGGTTTTGACTTGTTTTGTTGCTTTAGTTCTAGTCTTGTCATTCCTAAAGGAGATATGCATGGGGAAGAGAATTTGTTATGTATCCAATAAAGGGGGAGATGCCCATGACCAAGCCGATTGTCGTCACGCCTGAGGAATTTGAGCGTCAGCTTTTTCAGCTGCAGGAAAAATTCTCACTCCTTGAAAGAAGAATGTCCTTGAAAGCGGATGAGATTGTTTTCTCCATGACGGTCGCCCACCGGAAAGAAGTGGATGATTTAAAGGAAGAGGTTTTGAACCTGCAGGGTGAGTTGAGGCATATGAAAAAAGAAAAACGCCAGGCTTACATGGGAAGAATCGCGCAGCAGGCTAAGAAAAGGTCTGTCGGATAAAATTGATGCCATCCCTGCCCGCATGATAGAGTAGAAAGGAAAGGTGTGGGAGGATGTCGTTAAAAGAATATACACTGGAATTGAAATCCTTGATCGATCAACAGCATAAACGCTTTCTCCAGACAGATGGACCTGTGGACAGAAACAACCGGGATTTCTTCGAACATGTGAAGGAAAAAACGAAACCGATGTTCGAGGTCAACCATCAATGGATGGAGGAAGCGGAGCAGTTTGTGAAAAATAGAGAATCGTCCGTTCACCCGAATCAGGTGAAATCGACACATGAAAATATTGAGATGATCATTCTCCACAGCTATTACCTGGATGTGGATCGCAAACGGTTCAAGGAATTATATCAGTCATCCCATTATGTGCTGGATATGATTTTGAGTGATATCGAAAAAAGGTCATCGTAAGAAAACAATAAAACCGGAGCTGATGAAGTCAGCTCCGGTTTTATTTGTTAGGCCCGCTTTTCCCTTTTCGTCACTTTTGCGAAAATCAAATAGAACGAAGGAACGAGCAGTAATGTGAGTATTGTGGAAAAAGCAAGCCCGGAAACGATCGATACAGCTAATGGCCTGAATAAGACATCGCCGGAAAAGATGATCGGTGTTAATGCAGCGATGGATGTCAGGGAAGTCAGGACAATGGGACGGATTCTAGCACGTCCTGCTTCAATGACGGCTTCTGTTGTCGTCGCATAGGAGCCGAGATTCTGCTCAATGAATTCCACCAGAATGACGGAATTTCGAACGACTATGCCGGACAAGGATACGATACCCAGAACAGCCAGGAAGCTGAGTGGTTCACCTGAAACGAATAGTCCTACAATGGCACCCGTGACAGCGAGGAATACCGTTCCAGTAATCAGCAGCGGCATAAACAGGGAGTTGAATTGAACGGCAATGGTTAAATAGATCAGGAACAGAACGATTACAAATAACTTGGATACTTCAATGAAGAATTCCGTCTGCGCGTCATTCTGTCCGGTTTCTACAAGAGAATAACCTTCAGGCAGGTTCTCTTTAATGGAGGCAGTCACTTCTTCAGCTTTACTGGAAAATTCATCCTCGGAACCTTCCTGTGGATAGGCTTCGATCGTTAATGTGCGTTCTCCGTTTAAGTGAGGGATGACTCCGATGCCTTCCGTTTCCTCAACAGAGACTACTTCATCCAGTGTAAACGTTTCAGGCGGCCCGTTTTCACTGTTTGAAGCAGCTACGCGGAGTTCTTCAAGAGCTGCTCCTTCTTCGCTGCCATCATCCAGGATGACTTGGAGAGGCAGGCGTGTGACACCATTGTCGAATGTACCCAGCGGTGCGCCTGAATTGGCCAGCTGAAGCTGGGATATAACGGTATCAACGGCAATGCCATTCTCAGCAAGCAGAGCTCTGTCAGGGATATATTCAACAAACGGCTGATTTTTATCGGCGTTGATGGTTACAATTTCGGATTCCTCAATAGAGGAAAACTCTTGCTCAGCCTGCTCAGCCGTTTCAAACAACTGATTGATATCCGGGCCTTGAATCTTCACTTGAACAGGTGGAGAAGGCGGCGGACCTGATACGATGGTCTCCAGGAATATTTCTGCATCTGGAAACTCATTGCGAAGCGGTTCCTCCCATTTTTTAATAAAAGCGGAAGCGCTTGTTTCTTCCCTGTCCACCCGGATGAGCACCTGTCCGGTATTTTCTCCAGTCTGCTGGAGTCCGGAGCTGAACAGATTCGGAAGGCCTGTACCTGCGTAAGTGGCTGTTTCCGTTACGGGTTCCTCCGAATCCTCGATAAAGCGTACCATATCCTGCAGGGTTGTTTCTGTGTCCTCAAGCGTTGTTCCTTTCGGATTTTCCACATTGATAGTCACTTCAGGTCTGTCGGCAGCCGGGAAAAATTCAAATGGAATTTTAACGGCAAGCAGGGCAAGCAGGATGCAGATCACGATTCCGGATCCAGCCGTCACCCATGGCCGTTTCGTCGTTTTAGGAAGCAGACGGCCGGCATAGACACGCTCAAGCCGGTCGAAAAGTCCGCCCAGCAAGCCTGTTTTAGATTTTTTCTTTTGTTTGGTTTTCCGTTTCCTCGCATACTGGACCGTTGGAATCAGTGTGAGTGCGATGATGGTGGAAGCGGTGATTGTAAAAATCAATACAGAAGGAAGCGCTCGAATGAAATCGCCGTTAGTCCCTGAAAGGAACATGAGCGGAAAGAAACTGAAAATGATCATTAATGTAGAGGTCACTATGGATTTTCCTACTTCTCTTACTCCTCGTACCGTACCTTCAAGAGGACCGTCTCCCAGTTGAAACCTGCGTTGTATATTATCGTTGACCACGATGGCGTCATCAACCAGTATACCGATGGCTATGATCATGCCGATGATGGAAATCTGGTTAAGGTCAACGCCTACATACGGAAGCGGAATCAAGCCGATTATGATGGAAACAGGTATAGCCAGGGCGACCAGAACGGCCGATGATAGAGGCAGACCCAGGACCATGATTACGATAACAGCAAGCAGCGATATTCCAAAGGAAGTGATTAAGTTCGTAAACACTTCTTCAATAACGGTACTTTGGGTATAAAATTGTTCGACTTCTATGTTTTCAGGCAGATCCCCGCTCAATTCTTTGACCTGTCCGGTGATCTGTTCCTGCAGTGCGGATATGTTGACTCCTTCTTCAGCGAGAATCGTTACAGAAAGAGCCGGCTTTCCTTTATAGATAATACGATCTTCCAATGCTTTGTCTGTGATTGTCGTTTCCCCTGCATCGGATAAGGAAAGAGGGGATCCGTCAGGGCTGGTGCCTATATTTAACCCGCCCAGTTCCTCTGCACTTTCGTACTTTTGAAACAGCAGCTGCTTAATTTCACCATTGGTTTCCTCTGTTCCAATAGCGGAAGGACTGATTTCCTGCTGGAGTTTTTGAATGACAGCCACAGGTGTGAGCTGGTTTTCCTCGAGGAATTCATTGTCTAGTGAAACGGTCAACTGCTCGTCCGGCAGCCCTTTGACCAAAATCGACTGGACCCCTGTGATGGAGGTGAGTTTTTCTTCCCACACCTTTATGTCACTGCGCAGGTCATACAGACTTTCCTGTTCATCAGCAGTCAGGTTATAGGAAGCGACAGCAGACATAGTCGTGTCTGTATTGACTTCAGGTTCCTGAACCTCATCAGGGAACCCGCGGGAAACATCGGATACGGCTTGTCTGATTTGAGAATTCACCGTATCTACAGAGGCCCCGCCTGCCAGGGACGCTGTTACAGACCCGAAACCTGATGTAGAGGCGGAAGTGAGTTCGTCCACACCTTCAAGCGAAGATAATTCCTCTTCAAGAGGGTTGATAATGGTACTTTCCACTTCCTGGGGCGTGGCTCCAGGGTAAACCGTGGAAATGGAAGCGACGTTTACGTTAATTTCAGGAATTTCCCGTTTGGGAAGCTGCAGGTACGTGAAGATACCTGTAAACAATAATAGTAAAATAAATACCCATACAATCTTGTTGTATTGTAATAGTGTCTTCATGTGCTTTCCTCCCTTATTCTTTATGTGCTTCTCCAGTATACGCTTTTTTCCGACACATGTGTCAAATATCAACCTGCTCAATGTGCCGGGTTTCCTCTATTGAAATCGCTTTACTTTTGTTTTTCATTCATATATAATGACCTTCCCACTAATAGGGAGGGATGACGTTGGAACAAAAACAATTGATGAAACATGCCGTTGAAGCCAGAGGTACGGCTTACACACCTTATTCCAAATTTCCTGTAGGAGCAGCGCTCATTACAGAAGACGGCAGCCTGTATACAGGGTGTAATATTGAAAATGCCGCGTATCCGGTGTCCTTATGTGCAGAGCGCGTCGCTATATTCAAAGCCATTTCCGATGGACATAAAAAGTTCAAGTCTCTTGCTGTAGCGGCTGACACAGGAAGGCCTGTACCTCCTTGTGGATCCTGCCGCCAGGTGATGAGTGAATTTTTCGATTCCTCAGTAGCGATTTATACAACCAATTTAAACGGTGATTCCAAAACATTTACGATGGATGAAATCCTGCCGTTTTCCTTTGCGCCTTCTGATCTTCCGGAAGAGTAATGGATTTGAATGACGAGAAAGACTGTCGAAATTACGGCAGTCTTTCTTTTATGTATTCGCTGACATTCTTTGGATATCGGCATGTGAGTCAGCGATTTACGTGGGCTTTTTACCGTTCAAAAGAAGCTTGTTCTTCTTTCTAATTATTGGTGTACAAGCAGAATGAGCGGGAGATATGATGATTTCGCCTAGTACATCCTTCCCGTTTATGACATACGCTGATAAGGAATAACAGAACAAGGAGTGAAGGAGAATGCATCACCATTCAATGCATGACTCGTGCGGCTGTGGACCGATGTCACAGTGCAGCAACCGCTGTCCAATTGTATGTCCGGTCCAACATTGTGTTGTAGACAATTTTTTCTGTGAAAATCAGGATTACATTCACCCGACACACATTCTCGTAAGAAATAACCACTTGTTGAACAATAACCATTACTTCCCATACATGGTTTCCGAACAAAACAATTTCCAAACGCAGGAATTTGCCTACCCTCAAGGGTCTTCTCCAGACTATAATTGGATGGAAAACATGAACCAGCAGGGTGCGGGCCCTATGGGAGATATGGAAGAAGGCGAAATGGCAGATATGAACGGACAAATGCCAATGAACCAGATGCCGGGAATGAACGGAATGAACGGCCAGATGCCGATGATGAACCAAGGCCAGATGCCTGGGATGAACGGCCAGATGCCGATGATGAATCAAGGTCAGATGCCTGGAATGAACGGCCAGATGCCGATGATGAACCAGGGGCAGATGCCTGGGATGAGCGGCCAGATGCCGATGATGGGTCCGGGATTCGGAGAGTAAATCAATAAGCCACCACACCAGTGGCTTATTTTCTTTTTGTCTTAAACATGGGTAAAATAGAGAAATCAAGGAACAAATGAAAGGCGGTGCGTCTGTGAGAACGTTAGTGGTTACCGGTTACAAACCTATGGAAATAGGGATATTCAAACAACAGGATGATAAAGTCTCCTTTATAAAGGAAACCATCAAAAGGCGTCTGATTACATATATCGATGAAGGTCTTGAATGGGTGCTTGTTTCCGGGCAGATGGGTGTGGAACTCTGGACCGCTGAAGTCGTTCTTGACCTGAAGGATGAAGATTATGCGGTCAACCTCGGCATCATTCCTCCTTTTGAGAACCAGCAGGAGCGCTGGCCGGAAGATCTGCAGATGATTTATGAGGAAGTTACGATGACGGCTGATTTTTTCCAACCTGTTTATAATAAGGGGTATGAAGGACCGTATCAGTTCAAGGCCAGAGATCAGTTTCTTATTGAACACTCGGATGCCTGCCTCGTTTTATATAATGAAGAGACCGAGGGCAGTCCACGCTTCTTTCTAAATATGGCGGAAAAAGCTGTGGAAAAAGGAAATTATCAGATTCTATATATTACCCCGTTTGATTTGGAGGAAACCGTTGAGGAAATGCGGATGGCTGATCCGGATTTTTGGAGTCAGTGATTTTTTATACAAAAATGAAATTGACAATTGGGTCTCCATTTGAAAAAATGTAGGTAATGTGTGGAACAGAGGTGAAAAGAATGAACTTAGAAGAGTATCATTTGACAGGTAAGGATATACTGGAAAAAGACTTTAAAACATCCATGCGGGGGTACAACCAGGAAGAAGTGGATGAGTATCTGGACTTAATTATTCAGGACTATGACCGCTTCCAGCAGGAGATTGAACGCCTCCAACACGAAAATGAACGTTTGAAGAAAATGTCCTCAAGAGAGACGGCTTCCAGGCAGAAGCAGAACACAGGCAGCACACCGCAGGTCAATTACGACATTCTGAAGCGGGTCTCCAATCTGGAAAAAGCTGTGTTCGGAAACAAATACGCCGAAGAATGACAAAAAAATCCACATGACAAAAGCGAAGGATTCTGGTATACTCTATCAGTGCTTCATTAAAGCGTAAATGAAACAGATGACAACATACATTTGAATACTCGGGTAATCGCTGCGCAGCTTGACTGTGCAGAGGAAAGTCCATGCTCGCACAGTACTGAGATGTCTGTAGTGTTCGTGCCTGACGAAATCATAAGTCAGGGGAGTTCTTTTGAACTTACGGCAGGGAAAATTCCTACGTCTAAGGATAGGGAATGACTACCTTGAAAGTGCCACAGTGACGGAGCCGGTATAGAAATATGCCGGGTGGAACGAGGTAAACCCCGCGAGCGAGCAACCCAAATTTAGGTAGGGGCACTTTTTGAAGGGAAACGAACCGGAGAAAAGGCCGTTTTACGGCAGATAGATGATTGCCACCGGAGTACGAGGCTGACCACCGCTGGCAGTACGATGGAACAGAACATGGCTTACAGAGTATTCAAAGGTCGTTCATTATGTATAAGCTACCCTTCTGGAAAGCCCTATGCTTTTTAGAAGGGTTTTTATTTTGACTTTCATATGTAAATGGAAAGGCAGGGAGAAAATATGGCGGGAAAAGTAACGTTAATTGCGACAGCGGCGATGGGCCTGGAGTCAATCGTCAGTAAAGAAGTGAAAGCGCTCGGGTATGAGGATGTGGAAGTGGAAAATGGACGTGTCCTTTTCAAAGCCGATGTGTCAGCCATTCCGCGTACGAATTTGTGGCTTCGGACAGCAGACCGGGTTAAACTGCTGGTCGGCCGGTTCAAAGCGACAAGCTTTGATCAATTGTTTGAAGAAACGAAAGCCCTGCCATGGGAAACGTTCATTGAAGAAGACGGTGAATTCCCCGTTGTAGGAAAATCGGTTAAATCGAAACTGTACAGTGTTCCGGATTGTCAGGCGATTGTTAAAAAAGCGATTGTGGAACGGTTGAAGAAAAAGCATGGAGTGGCCTCGTGGCTGAAGGAAACCGGCTCCTTTTACAGAGTGGAAGTGGCCATTCATAAAGATGAAGCCCTTCTTACAATCGATACATCCGGTTCAGGTCTCCATAAGCGCGGATATAGAGTGGGACAGGGGGAAGCCCCGTTGAAGGAGACAATGGCCGCAGCACTCGTTCAGATTACGAACTGGCATCCGGACAAGCCGTTTGTCGATCCTTTCTGCGGTTCTGGAACCATCGCGATCGAAGCCGCTTTGATCGGGCAGAATATTGCACCAGGGTTTAATCGCGAATTTGCATCGGAAGGCTGGGGATTCATTCCTCAAAAAGCCTGGGATGATGCCTTTCAGGAAGCGGAGGATGCCGCCGATTATGATCAGCCTCTCGACATTACAGGGTCAGACCTTGATCCGAAAATGATTGAAATCGCCAGAAAAAATGCGATGGAAGCGGGACTTGGTGAGCTTGTGTCGTGGAAGCAGATGCAGATGAATGATTTGAAGCCGAAGCATGATGGGGGATATATTGTATCCAACCCACCTTACGGGGAGCGGATCGGTGACCGTGAAGAAGTGGAGCAGATGTACAGAGATCTTGGTACGATCATGCGTGATTATCCATCATGGAGCGTTTACATCCTGACGTCCCACGAAGGATTCGAAAAGCTGTACGGCCAGTCCGCTACAAAGAAGAGGAAGCTCTTCAATGGATATATCAAGACGGACTATTATCAATATTTCGGGAAGAAGAAAAAACAGACAGCCAAAGAGTTTTAAAGAGTGAAGGAGAAGACCGTCCGGATGACCGGGCGGTCTTTTTCTATTCCTGTGTGTAAAGAGAAAGACTGCTATAATGAAAAGGCAGCTACATAACGATGATGTAAAAAGGAGAGGGTATAGTGAGCAGTCATACAGAGAAGGAATTTCAGGCTCTGCTGAAGGAACAGGCGTCCTATGAAGAAGCTATTGGGTTAATGGCCTGGGATATGCGGACGAAAGCACCGAAAAAAGGGATAGAAGGACGTTCAGAGGTGATTGGAGTCCTTTCTTCCAAAGTGCATGAAATCCAGACCTCTGATCATATGAAAACGATGATCAGTGAATTGAAGGGGCGGACATCCAGTCGGCTGATGGAGAGAGCAGTCGAGGAAGCGGAAGAAACGTACCTTCGCACGGTGAAAATCCCGGCAGAAGAATACAGGGAATACGTGACACTGCAGAGCCGGGCGGAAGCGGTCTGGGCGGAAGCAAAGGACAACAATGACTTTGCCTTATTCCAGCCCTATTTAGAAGAACTGGTGGACTATAAGCGACGCTTTGCTGAATATTGGGGATATGAAGAGCATAAATATGACGCGCTCCTGCACAGTTATGAGCCTGGCATGACCGTCCGGATTCTTGATGAGGTTTTTCCTAAGGTAAGAGAAGCGTTGACAGGTCTGCTTTCTGATATTCAAGCTTCTGATAATAAACCCGACCCATCGGTTCTGGAGGGACATTTTCCTAAAGATCAGCAGGCAGCCTTCAGTGAGGAGATTTTGAAGCGGATGGGCTATGATTTTGAGGCGGGACGTCTGGATGAAACCATCCATCCATTTGCAATCGGATTGAACCAGAAGGATGTGCGGGTAACGACGAAATATGATGAGAAAGATTTTCGGACCGCTGTATTCGGGACCATTCATGAAGGGGGGCACGCTTTGTATGAGCAGAACATTTCAAAAGACTTGGCCTTCACTCCTCTGGCGGATGGGACAAGCATGGGAATCCATGAATCCCAGTCCCTTTTCTGGGAGAACTTTATCGCAAGAAGTGAAAGCTTCTGGAAAAACCATTACCCTGTCTTCAAGAACTATGCACCCGAAAGCTTTAAGGAGCTTCCTTTAAGTGACTTTTATAAAGCTGTAAATGAAGTGAAGCCGTCATTCATACGGATTGAAGCGGATGAGCTGACCTACTGCCTTCATATTATGGTCCGCTATGAGCTGGAGAAAGCCTTGATCGGCGGGGAAATTGAAGTGAAGGATCTTCCTGAGTTATGGAATAGGAAGATGGAGGACTACCTTGGCATCATCCCTTCCAACGACGGTGAGGGAGTGCTGCAGGATATCCACTGGTCAGGGGGAGATTTCGGTTACTTTCCTTCCTACGCTCTCGGCTATATGTACGCAGCCCAGATAAACGCGGCGATGAGGAAAGATATTGATGTGGATGAATGTATGGAAAAAGGGAATTTCAAACCGATTCAGGAGTGGTTGACGGTGAACATTCACAAGTATGGAAAAATGAAGAAGCCGCTTGAAATTATCCAGGATGTGACAGGAGAAGGGTTGAACCCCGATTACCTCATTACGTACGTCACTGAAAAATACCAGAACATCTATAAGTTATCCAAGTAATTAAAAAGATACCCAGCTGCATGCAGCTGGGTATCTTATCATTATGACATTTCACCAATTAAATCCGGGGCAGCTGGGAAGCCTGCATCTTTTAGAATCTGACCAAACTGCTCATTGAATTCCGCTGCTTTTTCATCGGCAGCTGAGAAGTCGGCTTCTTCTATGTTTTCATCCAATGCTTTTTCTACTTCCTCGTAGTAGGCCTGAAGAGAAGGCATGGCTTCCTGGATTTTTGTTTTCGTTTCATCAGGAAGTTCGGTTTCTATTGTGTAGTCTGAAGCAGCAGCCGCTGCTTCACCAGCAGCTGTTTTCGCTTCTTCGCCTGCTGATGTAATGGTTTCTGTATCCGGCTCTTCCTCAGCAGCCGCTGCTTGATAGGCGGAAATTTTCTGCTGGTGCGGTTTAAATGTATCGGTCAATTCCATCTGGGCATCCATCAGTGATTGTTTAAGATCCTGGCTGTTATCTTCTTCAGTTTCAGCCGTTTCTTCGTTTTGTCCTTCTGAATCACTGCTTTCTTCTGTGTCTCCGCTGCAACCGGCTGTTATCAATGCCGAAGTTACACCGAGAGCAATCAACCATTTTTTCAAAGTTATGACCCCCTTATGTAGTTACAACGTTTATTGTAAAAAAGCAGGAGGAAAATGTAAAGAATTAGCAAAAATGTTACAATATACTGAAAATTCATCGAATAAACAGGAGGATAACCTATGTATCTGCCAAATTTCAGACTGGATCACCGCTTAGCTGTTGTCACGGGAGGAACGAAAGGGATCGGAAGGGCCATTACACTGGCCTTTGCTGAATCCGGTGCAGACGTCATCATCATTGCCAGAAACAGCCGGGAGCTTGACCAAGTGAAGGATGACGTAGAGGAACTGGGGCAGCGGGCTTTTCCAATAGTAGAAGACATTAATCATTATGACCTTATCATTGAAAAAGTCGAGAACATAAGGCAGGGGCGACCCATTGACATCTGGGTGAATAACGCCGGCATGAATATCCGGAGTGAAGCTGCCTCCGTCTCCGAATCGGAATGGGACCAGATCATCAATACCAATATGAAAAGCGCCTTCTTTCTTTCTCAATATGCCGGACGGATCATGATGGATAACAGGGCAGGTAAGATTATTAACATCTCTTCTGTGGGAGGGCACACCGCTCTTCGTACTGGTGTGGTTTATGCCATGACGAAAAGTGCACTCATTCAGATGACTAAGAATCTTGCCCTTGAATGGGGGAAGCACAACATCAATGTGAACGCAATCGGGCCTTGGTATTTTCCAACCTCCCTGACAGAGAAGCTGCTTCAGGATGAGGAGTATGTGAAAGAAATTCTCGCACGGACGCCGTTAAACAGGATAGGGAAGCTGGAAGAACTCAGCGGCGCAGCCGTATTTCTTGCTTCAGATGCCGGCAATTATATGACAGGACAGACGCTCCTTGTAGATGGAGGCATGACCATTTACGGTTTCTAAAAACCGAACAAAACAGCCATCATCCATGGCGCAATCTATGCTTTATAACTCTAACTTAAAACTTAGTAGCAACTCCGAACTGTAAAAAGAAAAAACCATCAATAAGAAGAATTCGATACAAACATAAATCTCCTTTTTTTACACATAGTAAGAAAAAGGAGGATGACAATGCCTTACATTATTGCTGCAGGAACGGCCCGTGCAGAATATCCCTGTCCTCAAACAGATGTCCAGCATCTCGTAAAAGAACTGTTTCCCATGAAACCTCACGAAATGAAACGACTGCTTCCCATCTTTGAACATGCGGAAGTACATGAACGACAGTTTGCGCAGCCATTGGATTGGTATAAAAAACAGCACGGATTAAAGGAAAGAAATGACTTGTACGTCGATAAAGCTCTCCAGTACAGTTTAAAAGCAGTGAAAAATTGTGTAGGAAAGGTGTTTGGAGGAGATTTTGACTATGGAACCATCGATCACGTCATTTTTGTCTCATCAACAGGAATTGCCACTCCAACCCTCGATGCCTACATAATGAATGAACTGCATCTTAAAGAAAGTGTGAAACGAACCCCGCTTTTTGGTCTTGGCTGTGCAGGTGGAACGAGTGGAGTAGCAAAAGCTTATGAATGGCTGCTGGGACATCCGGATAGCTGCGTGCTGGTGGTTTGTGTGGAGCTCTGCAGTTTGACATTTCAATTGGATGATGCAACAACAAGCAACTTTGTAGGAACAGCATTATTCGGAGACGGTGCTTCTGCCGTGCTTGTTTCAGGTGATACATGGAAAATGAACAATCAGGTTCAAGAAGCGGTTCCTTCGATAATTAGTGCCAGCTCCAAAACAAAACGGAATAGTGAAGATGTAATGGGATGGCGTGTTGTGGACAATGGCTTTGAAGTGATATTCAAAAAAAGTATTCCACGGTTAGTGAAGGATTTCTGGAGTGTCCATGTACGTGAAGTATTGAATGAACACCAATGGGATGTCAGCGGGCTTCCATTTATCGTCGCTCACCCCGGAGGGAAGAAAGTACTGGAGGCGTATAAGGAAGTTCTCCATCTGGAGGATTCTGTGCTGATTTCCTCCAAACACGTATTGGCGCAGCATGGAAACATGTCCTCACCAACCGTCCATTTTGTCCTGGAGCATATCATGGATCAGCGGCCTGAAACGGGCACGCGTTCGTTGATGACATCTCTCGGGCCTGGCTTTAGTTCAGAAATTATCAGTTTGGAGTGGGTATAGATGGAGATGCTGTTGTGGCTGATCTTTTCGCTGATTATTTTTCAGCGCTTGGGTGAACTTATTCTGGCAGCAAGAAATCGGAAATGGATGCTTTCTCAAGGTGCGAAAGAATGGGGAAGTAATCACTATTATCTGTTCATCCTTCTGCATGCCCTGTTTTTTCTGTCCATCATAGCAGAATACACGTTTACTACTTTTGTGTTTCAACCAATCTTCTATCCCGCCGTTTTTCTTTTTATAGTTCTCCAAGGGATGAGAATATGGTGCATTTCTACGCTTGGCAAAAGGTGGAACACAAGGATTCTCGTTCTTCCTGAGGAAAAACCGATCAGCCGTGGATTATATAAATATATGAAGCATCCTAATTATGTGATTGTATTTTTTGAGCTGCTGGTGATTCCTGTATTGTTTCATGCTTATGCGACTGCCCTTGTTTTTCCTTTTCTTCATCTCATGGTTTTAACGGTCCGGATCCCGGAAGAAGAAAAAGCGCTGAAGGAGCGGGTATAGGAGGGATTTTCCGTTGCGGACCTGCCGAAGCTCTGCTATAATTTCTAAATAGAAATGAAAATCATTTTCAATTAGAAAGGTGTGCAGATGATGGTTCTGCTTCTTCTTGCTGTGATGATAGTGTACAGTGTGCTTATGGTCTATATAACAGCTCATGTCGGGGCTGCTCCTGCCATCGACCGATTGAAATTACAAAAACGTGTATCCCTCGAGGAAACGAGAAAAAAATAGGAAACATCCATCTCCGCCAGGCCCTGGGACCTGGCTTTATTTTTGAAAAAGAAGCAGAGAGAGAAGAAATTTGTCGAATAAAGATGCTATAATGGGGACGGACAGAAAGAGTGGCTTTGCACTCTTTCGCGAACGTGAAGGTTTCAACGATCTATGCACGAAGGAGCGTCCTATGAATCGAAAACATGACTTGGCTTATTTTCTTGAGGATCTATGGAGCAGAGGCTTTAAACTGAGTGATGAGGATGTACAGTTTATTTACTTTGGTAAAAATTCGACGAATGCAGCTGAATGGAAAACCATTATTGCCGTCCGGACGACACTGAAAGCACAGCAGTCCTTTGACGCCAGCTTCTTTATCAGTGTGCTGGAACTTATTGCAGACGCATCGATTACAAACAAGCGCCGGGCCTATGAAGTGGTGGAGCAGAAGCTGGCTTTAAAGAAGTCATAACAAAACCCAGATCAGTATTGATCTGGGTTTTGTGCGTGTTTCAACAGGCATTCGCGGGCGAGCTTGTCTGCATGCCGGTTTTGTTTATCTGGGATCCATTTATAAAATACAAAGGAAAAGGACTGTTCCAGCTCCTGAATGTGCTCGAATAAAGGAAGGAACTTTTTGTTTTTCGTATATTTCCGATCCAGTGTATCGACAGCGATTTTTGAATCAGACCGGATGGAAATGATCTCACCCGGGTAATACGACCGGCACAATTCCAGAGCGCGGCTGACCGCAAGGAATTCCGCTTCATGATTGGTCCATGTCCCAAGAAAGCACTGGTGTTCTTCGGTTTGATTGTTGGTTTTGATCACAATCCCCGCGGCGCTCAGACCCGGATCGCCGCTGCAGGCAGCATCGGTGTATATTTCAATCATGAAGGCCCTCCTCACTCAGAGCGTGGAAATTTTTTTGCTATATAAAAGAATGGGGTATCCAAAGCGGATACTATAAATTT
Source organism: Halobacillus sp. ABH2_015 (assembly GCF_056158945.1). NCBI lineage: Bacteria > Bacillati > Bacillota > Bacilli > Caryophanales > Bacillaceae > Halobacillus > Halobacillus sp. ABH2_015. The sequence continues at coordinate 1,773,560 of NZ_JBSWUG010000002.1, read as the reverse complement.
AATGATGTAGGTGGTCAGGAATATTTCCAGCCATATGTCAAATGGATAAACGCCGTAAAAGGCGATGAAGCAGAAAACCGCTGTGTCCAGAAGCTGGCTGATCATGGTGCTTCCGTTGTTGCGGATCCATAAAAATTTATCATCTGCAAACCGTTTCTTCAGCCGGGCGTAGAGCCACACATCAAAATATTGACTCACCAGATAGGCGGCCAGACTTCCGGCTGCTACTCTCGGAACAATACCGAACAATGTTTCCAGTGCGGGGTGGGCGATATCATTGGATCCTGGCGTGAACAGGAGAGCCCCCTGCATAAGGATAGTCATGGCAAGCAGAGAACTGAATCCGAGCCAAACCGCTTTTCCAGCTTCTTTCTTTCCGTATTTTTCATTTAATATGTCTGTAGCTAAAAAGGCTGTTCCATAGACGATGTTTCCAAGTGTCGCCTGTAGACCGAACAACTCAATGGTTTTCACGACCTGGATGTTGGCCACCACTGTAGCCATACCGATCCAGACAAACAAGCCGGTTCTACCGAATATCCGGTACACACCAAGCAGAAGTATGAAGTTTATGATTGCAAAAATCAGCCATATCATTTCGTTATTCATGCTGTTATTCCTCCTAGTTTTGGTAACGCGGGAGTTCCCGAACCGCGTATGCGTACAACAGCGCTAAATTATACGACGGAACAGGCAGGAATGCAAGGATAACGGCAAATGAAAAAAAGCAATCTCAAAAGAGACTGCTTTTTTTGGAGATTTATGCTTTTACAACGTTGGCCGCCTGTGGACCACGGTCGCCTTCAACGATTTCAAATGTTACGGCCTGTCCCTCTTCAAGGGATTTGAAGCCTTCCTCCTGAATCGCAGAGAAGTGGACGAATACATCGTTGCCGCCCTCTACCTGGATGAAGCCGTAGCCTTTTTCAGCGTTAAACCATTTTACTGTACCATTCTGCATGTTGTTTCCTCCTAAATCTTGCACGTCAAACGTGGGAATTACAAATACAGACCGAAATAAAAAAACCATACAAGTGCGGAACATAAATTCCGGTCACTCCTATGGGCTTTACCAGTCATTTATCTTTCCGATCGTGATATTTGCTTACTACAAATATATCTTATGAGAAAAAAAGCGTCAACATTCAGACTATACTTTTTTCTTCAAAAAACCTTTTAAATGAAGATAAGGAAACGGATACATGTTGGGAGGGTCCGCAAGAGTGGATGACTATAACTATCAAGCGGTGTAAGGTACAATAGAGGTGGAAAATAGAAAGGATGATACATATGAAGAAAGACATTGATATAGCCCTTGAAGCACAAATGAAACCTATCAAGGACATAGCAGCCGGATTGAATCTCTCCGAAGAGGACTGGGAACCTTACGGACATTACAAGGCAAAGCTGTCTGACAAACTTGAACAAAAGCTGGAAGGCCGGTCATCCGGGAAAATCATCCTCACAACCTCCATTAACCCGACGCCTGCCGGTGAAGGGAAGTCCACGGTTACTGTGGGGCTTGGGCAGGCTTTGAACAAGCTGAACAAAAAGGCGGTCATCGCCTTGAGGGAACCTTCCCTTGGGCCGACAATGGGATTGAAAGGCGGAGCCGCCGGTGGTGGGTATTCCCAAGTGGTCCCTATGGAGGAAATTAACCTGCACTTTACAGGAGATATTCATGCGATTACTTCTGCGAATAATGCCCTCTCGGCTTTTATAGATAATCACATACACCAGGGGAACGAGCTGAATATCGACCCTCGTCGTGTTTCATGGAAGCGGGTGGTGGATTTGAACGACCGGGCCTTAAGAGAAGTCGTCGTAGGACTGGGAGGGCCTGTCAAAGGTGTACCGCGGGAAGATGGGTTTATGATTTCCGTCGCCTCTGAGATTATGGCTGTTCTTTGTCTGGCTTCAGATCTTCAGGATTTAAAAGAACGCCTGGCCCGCATGGTCATCGGGTATACGTATGACAGAAAACCTGTAACCGTTCAGGAACTCGGTTATGAAGGCGCTCTTACTCTCCTATTGAAGGATGCTGCTAAACCCAATCTGGTTCAGACTTTGGAGAATACTCCGGCAATCATACACGGGGGGCCGTTTGCCAATATTGCGCACGGATGCAACAGTGTCAAGGCTACGAAGATGGCTGCGAAACTCGGCGATTACGCCGTAACAGAAGCCGGGTTTGGAGCAGACCTGGGTGCAGAGAAATTCCTTGATATCAAAACACGTGCAGGCGGATTTGAACCTGATGCCGTTGTGATTGTGGCAACGATCCGTGCCTTGAAGATGCATGGAGGAGTGGACAAAAAAGAGCTTCACAACGAAAATACAGCCGCCTTAATGGAAGGGGCTGCCAATTTAAAAAAACATATGGAAACGATAGAGCAGTTCCAAGTCCCTTATGTGATTGCTGTCAATGAGTTTCCGACAGATACTAAAGCAGAGATCGCTGCCTTGACAGCGTGGTGTAGGCAGGAGGGTGCGTCCGTTTCTCTTGTCCAGGTTCATGAGAAAGGCGGCAGCGGTGGATTGGATCTTGCTGAAAAAGTCATAGCTGCAGCAGACCAAAAACATCAGCCGCTTGCCTACACGTATGAGCTCGAAGATGCCATAGAGCAGAAAATAGAAAAAATTGCCCGCAGGATTTATGGAGCCTCGGGCGTTGAATTCTCATCCAAAGCTGAAAAACAAATACGCCAGATGACCAACCTGGGCTTCAACCATCTGCCGATTTGTATGGCCAAAACCCAGTACTCTCTTTCCGATGATCCATCGAAGCTTGGACGTCCGGAAAATTTCACGATTGCAGTGAGAGATTTATATCCTTCCATCGGTGCTGGATTCCTGGTAGCTTTGACGGGAGATGTCATGACGATGCCGGGGCTGCCTAAAAATCCGGCAGCTCTCCAGATGGATGTTGATGCGTCCGGAGTTGTAAAAGGATTGTTCTAATCTTTGATCATCTTCCTGTGGACGCTGTTATACAAAGAGGAGGGACATCGATGACGATCAATATTGGACTTACCGGGTGGGGCGATCACGCCTCTCTCTATTCAGAGAAAACGCGTTCAGAAAACAAGCTTTCCGAATATGCTTCCCATTTCCCTGTAGTGGAAGTGGATACAGCTTTTTATGCGATCCAGCCCCTGTCCCGCTACGAAAAGTGGCTGAAAGAGACACCGGACTCATTCTCTTTTGTTATTAAAGCATTCAACCAGCTGACAGGACATGACAGGGAATCCAGGTCCGTTCAAGAAGCGAGAGATCTTATGCTCCGTTATGAGGAATCGGTCCAGCCGGTATGGGAAGCTGGAAAAGTAAACGCCCTGCTGTTTCAGTTCCCTCCGTGGTTTGATGTAAGAAAAGAGCACATCCGCAAATTGAGGTATATACGGGAGTGGCTGGAGCCGTATCCGATCGCTCTTGAATTCCGGAACCGAACGTGGTTTCAGGAGGAGTACAGAGAACAGACGCTTTCCTTTATGAAGGACCAGCAGTGGATTCACAGCATCTGTGATGAACCACAGGCAGGAGAAGGGTCCGTTCCCCGTATTCTTGTGCCGACCCATCCCAATAAGACGCTCGTGCGTTTTCATGGACGGAATACACACGGATGGAACAAAAATGGCCGGAAAGACTGGCGTAAAGTCCGTTTTCTTTACCGGTACAGCCATGATGAGCTTGCCGAATGGGCGGAGCGGGCCCGGGAGCTCGAACAGGAGACCCCTGAGGTTACGCTCCTATTCAACAATAATTCCGGCGGGGATGCCGCAGACAATGCCAAACAGTTTCAGGAAATGCTGAACATCCATTACAACGATTTAAATCCAAGACAGATGGATTTATTCAATTTTTAGGAGGTTCTATGAAGAAGACAGAGATGTTGGAAAGAATCCGGACCTATACGGCCTCGCAGTTTTCAGGGGATGCGACCGGCCATGATTACGAGCATATGAAACGGGTCGCCTTCTGGTCGGCTGCGATTGCCAGGAAGGAGAAGGGGGACCCCTTTATGTGTGAAGCGGCCGGCTGGCTCCACGATATTGGAGACCGGAAGCTGACAAAACATCCTGAACAGGCGTTGAAAGAAAGAGATTCGTTTCTTCTTTCCCTGTCCCTGACCCACAGGGAGGTAGAAGAACTGGATGCATCAATCCGTGATGTGTCGTTTTCAAAAGGACGTATCCCTCAAACGTGGACAGGAAAAATCGTCCAGGATGCTGACCGGCTGGATGCGATAGGTGCCATTGGTATCGCACGCACGTTTGCTTATGGTGGAGCACATGGACAGCCGTTGTATTCAGAAGATGGATCCCGCGATTCGTTCAGTCATTTTGAGGAAAAGTTACTGAAACTGGTCTCTCTAATGAATACGGAAACAGGCAGAAATGAGGCCTCCAGGCGCCATTCATTTATGGTACAATTCCTTGAAGAAATGCAAAATGATATTTTCATCACCAATGAGGAGGTTCATCATCATGACAAATAACGAACAGGCCTATCTTGATTTGTGCCGGCTCGTATTGGAAGAAGGCAGTGAAAAATCCGACAGGACAGGGACAGGTACATATTCTGTGTTCGGCCATCAGATGCGCTTTGATTTAGAAAAAGGTTTCCCTCTTTTAACGACCAAACGGGTGCCGTTCCGTCTGATTGCGAGTGAGCTGCTCTGGTTTATTAAAGGAGATACAAACATTAAATATCTTCTGCAGCACAATAACAATATTTGGAATGAATGGGCGTTCAAAACCTGGGTGGAAAGTGAGGACTACCACGGGCCGGATATGACGGACTTCGGCCGCAGGAGTCAGCAGGATCCGGAATTCCAAAAGGTTTATGAAGATCAGATGAATCGTTTTAAGGAGAAAATCCTTACCCATGATACGTTCGCTGATACCTACGGTGAGCTTGGTTCTGTTTATGGAAAGCAGTGGAGGGAATGGAAGACGAGCAGGGACGGCAGCATCGATCAATTGAAAAATGTGGTGGAAAGCATCAAATCCAACCCTGATTCCCGCCGCCATATCGTAACGGCATGGAACCCGGAGGACGTTCCTTCCAATATGGCACTGCCTCCGTGTCATGCCATGTTCCAATTTTACGTAGCGGATGGTAAGCTTTCCTGCCAGCTTTATCAGCGGAGCGGCGATATCTTCCTGGGTGTGCCTTTTAACATCGCCAGTTACGCCCTCTTGACACACTTAATCGCCCACGAATGCGGCCTCGAGGTCGGAGAGTTCATTCATACGCTTGGAGATGCCCATATTTACACCAATCACATAGACCAGATTCAACGACAGCTCAGCAGAGAACCCCGAAGGCTGCCGAAGCTTCACCTGAACAGTGAAATCTCAAGTCTTTTCGACTTTGAGATGAAGGATATTACAATCGAAGACTATGACCCTCATCCGGGAATAAAAGCACCGGTAGCGGTGTAAACCATAGAAAGGCTGTGAGACTGTGATTTCATTTATTTTTGCGATGGATCGTCATCAACTAATCGGAAAAGATAACGACCTTCCCTGGCATATCCCCAACGATTTTAAATTCTTTAAGGATATGACCTGGGGGAAAACCATCATCATGGGAAGAAAAACCTTCGAATCCTTCGGCCGTCCGCTTCCTGAACGAAAGCATATTGTTTTGACATCAAACGAATCCTATGACAGGGAAGGCTGTACCGTCATACACTCCACGGATGAGATTCTGAAACTGGAGCAGGAGCAGCCCGATAAGGAATGGTTCGTCATCGGAGGCAGTGTATTATTCGAGAAAATGCTTCCTTATGCCGACCGTATGTATCTCACTTATATTGACGCTGAATTCGAAGGCGACACCTATTTCCCGCCATTCAATTATGATCAGTGGACGTTATCCTCCGAAACGAAAGGCATGAAGGACGAGAAAAACCCTTATGACTATTACTTCCGAACCTACGACCGGAAGCGGATTTCATGAAGCCCGTATGCGGAGCTGTTCTGAATGAAGGGGGATCGACGAGGATGGGTATGGATAAAAGTTCTTTGCGGCTCGGCCGCACATCGGTGCTGGAAAGAATTTTGTCCCGCCTTGCTGTATTGACGCCGCATTTGATCATTAATCAACACGATGCACACCCGGTCTATCCGACAGTTCCGGAACATTTTGAGCAGACGGGGCCGCTCGGGGGTATCCATGCTGTCATGAACCATGCGGAAGCGGAGTGGATAGCCGTTACGGCCTGTGATACGCCCTTTCTTTCCGCGGAGGTTTACCGCCATCTGCTAACGTATGCGGATTCCCAAACGGACGCGGTGATTCCCTGCCATAACGGCCGCAGACATCCATTATCCGGTTTGTATCACAAACGGACGGTACATACCCTGGACACATTCATACAGCAGGGTGGAAGAAAAGTAGGAGAATTCCTGGCCGGGATCCGAACGAAGGACATCAACGATTTTTCTCCCATCCCTCTAAATGTCCTGGACAAGCATTTCTTCAACATGAATACACCGTCCGATTATAGAAAGGCGGAGGAATGGTTGAAAAAAGACGAAGGGATAGAGACAAACCCCCGTCATGAATGATATGATAAGGCTATCAAGAGAATTTTTCCAAGCATCAACGACGGTTCCGGGTCAAGGACTAGTCGTTTTGAGAAAAAGGCGGTGAGGATATGCTCTCAAGTATTGGTATTCCGGGGTTGATCTTAATTCTGACGATTGCTTTGGTGATATTTGGTCCAAAGAAACTTCCTGAAATCGGAAAGGCTGCCGGAGAGACATTAAAGGAATTCAAGAATTCGGCCCGCGATCTGACTAGTGATTCAGAGGAAAAGAAGACCGAAAAATAACCACCACCCTGCATAAACGGAGTGATTTCCATGTTATCAAGTATTGGAGTACCCGGGCTGATTCTGATTTTGATCATCGCTCTGGTCGTCTTCGGCCCTTCCAAGCTTCCTGAAATCGGCAAGGCCTTTGGAAGCTCTCTGAAGGAATTCAAAAAAGCGACCGGCGATATCATGTCCGATGAGGACAATGGGAAAACTGAAAAGAAAAAGACAGACTAAATGAATAAGGGAGATGTAAGGGTTTCCCCTTGCATCTTCCTTTTTGTCAGGCTGGAGGAAGCCTGGAGGTGAATGATTTGTCCGACGAAAATATATCTCAAGATATCGAAATGAACATAACCGACCATTTAAGTGAATTACGGAAACGCGTAATCTGGACGCTCGTCTTTTTTGCCGCCTTTTTTATTGCCGGCTTCTTCTACGTAGATCAAATTCAATACTTCTTCATCAAAGATCTACCCTTTGAACTGAACATGACCAGTCCAGGTGAAATCATCTGGATCATCTTTACATTCGCCACACTGGTTGCCGTTGTCGGAACTCTTCCTGTTCTGTCTCTGCAGCTGTGGCTGTTTATTAAACCTGCGTTGACCCCTAAGGAACGGAAGGCATCTCTTTCCTACATACCAGCCATCTTCATCTTGTTTCTGGGAGGGCTGACGTTCGGGTATCTCGTTTTCGTAGAGTTGATCCTTCCATTTCTGCTGTCGCTGAACAATGGGATGTTCAATGAGATTTATACAGTGGAACGATATTTCCGATTTTTATTCCGGGTGACGATTCCATTTGCGGTGTTATTTGAAATTCCGGTCATCGTCATGTTCTTAACCAGCCTGGGTATTGTTAACCCTGTCCTGCTCGTGAAGATCAGAAAGTATGCCTACTTTGTGCTGGTCATTATCGGCACGATTATATCTCCGCCGGATTTCATTCTGCAGCTGGTCGTGGCCGTGCCTTTAATTATTTTATATGAAATCAGTATCGTTTTATCGCGGATGGTTTATCGGAAAAAGCTTGAAAAGCACAGAGAATTTATGGAATCGGATATCGAAGAATAGGAAAGATCCCCGGCCGGGGATCTTTTTTCTTCAAGGAAGACCGGCTTGAATTTTTTGCCGGCTTCTTTTATTCGTGATAAAACTATAGAAAGAGAGACAGGAGGATTTGTATGAAATCTTTTTATCATTATATGATGCGTTACCGCGGAAACAAAAAAATGGATGAGGAGAAGCAGCTGGCTGAGTGGATGTTCAAAGATCACAGCTTTCCCAAACAGTCGGTCTCCTATGATGAAATCAGCCGCTATTTGGAGTGGAATGCTCCTTTTGCAGGGGCTCTCAGCCTTTTTGACCGGCTTTATGATGAATATGAAAAAGTAGAAGAATGAGGTGATCCAATGAAGTTCCTTCACACCGCCGACTGGCATTTAGGAAAAATCGTCAACTATGTACATATGACGGATGATCAACGTTATATGCTTGAGCGGTTCATTGATATAGTCAAAGAAAAAGAGCCGGATTGTATTATTATCGCAGGCGATTTATACGATCGTTCCATACCTCCTAAAGAGGCTGTGGAGCTGTTGAACGATACGCTGACGACGTTGGTCAATGAACTGCAGATCCCTGTTCTTGCGATTTCAGGCAACCACGACAGTCCTGATCGTCTACAGTTCGGAAGCGAAATGTTCCGCAGGCAGGGATTGTTCTTAGATTCTAAATTAAAGAAAGATCGGAAGCCTGTCACGTTATATGACGATCACGGGCCTGTCCATTTTCATTTAATCCCTTACTTAGAGCCGGCAGAAGCAGCAAAGGTCTTTGATGATGACTCGATAAAATCCCATCACCAGGCAGCTGAGAAAATCATCAACGATATCGAACAGCGCTTTGATTCAGCGGAGAGACATGTCTGGATCGGTCATTCGTTCCTCGCCGGAGGGATGGAATCCGAATCAGAAGAACGGCTTTCAATGATCGGGGGCAGCCCTTATGTGGATGCCTCCTTGTTTACGGATTTTGCGTATACGGCACTCGGTCATCTGCATCAACCCCAGCGTGTGACCCGGGATTATATCCGCTACAGCGGCTCGCTGCTGAAATACTCATTTTCGGAAGCCAGGCACAATAAATCCGTAACCTTTGTCCATATGGATGAGGACGGCACGTGTGAGATAGAGAAAATCCCTTTACATCCGCTGCGGGATTTCAAAGTGATTGAAGGGTATTTTGAAGATCTTCTTTCGGGTGATGCAGTGCCCAATCAAGAGGACTATCTGCATGTTCGTCTATTGGATGACGGACAACTGCTTGATCCGATGGGAAAACTCCGTCAAGTTTATCCGAACATCCTTCATTTAGAAAGAAAAAGATCGATGTCCAACCCTGAAATGGACGATCTGGAGCATGTGAAGAAAAGGCAGACTCTCTCTCACTCGGAACTTTTCGCCTCTTTCTATGAAGATATCAAAGGAGATCCCCTGCCTGGAAAGCGGAAGGACATGATTGAACAGGCCGTTCATGCGTTAAAGAAAAAGGAAAGGGAGCAGTAATATGAGAGCCATAACGATAACGATGAATGCTTTCGGACCATATAGAGATAAGCAGACGGTCGACTTTACGACCCTTGGCAGCGAATCGATCTTTTTAATTACAGGACCGACCGGAGCCGGCAAGACGACGATTTTTGATGCGATGTGTTTTGCCCTGTACGGGCGGGCCAGCGGGAGTGACCGCGATCAGGATACCTTAAGAAGTCATTTTGCTTCTCCCGAGGACCTCACTTATGTGGATTATCTATTCGAATTGAGAGGCAGAACCTACCGCATCAAGCGTCTTCCGAAACAGCAGAAGAAAAAGGAACGCGGCGAAGGATATAAAGAAGAGCCGGCCCGGGCAGAGCTGTATCAGATCATGGATGATGAGGAGCGGCTGCTTGCTTCAAAGATCAAGGAAGTGAACGATACCATCGAGGAATTGATGGGGCTGGACTATGAGCAGTTCCGAAAAATGATCATGATTCCGCAGGGAGAATTCAGGAAACTGATTTCAGAAAATAGTAAAGAAAGAGAAGAAATTCTCCAACGCATATTTAAAACTGAATTTTTTGACGCATTGACCTCTCATTTCAAGGCTGAAGCAAAAAAACTTGAAGATGAGATGAAGCAGTTTGAATGGAGAATCGAACAGGAGAAAGAGAAAATTCACTGGCACCCGGATCAGCAGGAAGAAGAAGAAATCCAGGAGCTTTCAAAAGTGAGAGAACGTCTGCAACAGCGGATTATCGACCAGGAAAATCATTATCATGAAAAGCAGGAGAAGCTGCAGGAAATCAAAAAGGAGACAGACGCTTTCCAGGAACATGTCTATCAACAGCAGCGGGTGACAGAACTTTTTCAGGAAAAAGAGCATCTGGTCCGTGAACAGCAGAAGCTTCAAGACCGGCAGCCTGAAGTGAATCGGCTGCAGGAGGAAAAACAGTGGGCGGCAAAGGCTGCGGAGGTCCTTCCTTATGAAAAGGATTATAAAAATCGTAAAGCTGAACTGGAAAAGTGGCAGACGAGCCTCCAACAGAAAGAAGAGCGAAGAGCTTCCCTGTTAAAGGAGTATCAGGAAGCTGAAGAAAAATACCGTACAGAGGAACAGAACGCCCCGCATCGCGAAGCGTTGAAAAATAAATGGAAAAAGAAGCAGGAAGAAGAACAACTGCTGAAGGAATACCTTTCGCTGGTGGAGGTGCTCAAGCAGCATAAGGGAAATTTCCGCCGAGATCAGGAAGCTGTCGAAACCAATCGAAAAAAGCTGCTGGACGCATCTCAAACAGTTGAGAAGCTGAAGGAAAGCGTTAAAGAAGATCCTTCTCTCGCTGAAAAAGAATACACATTAAAGCAGAAGCAGGAAAACATGGGTAATAAAAAGCAGAAGCTCCAGCAATTGAGCCGGGAATGGGAGCAGTTGAAGAAGCTCCGGAAAACCTATCAGTCGTTCATGGTCCGCTTTGACTCAGCCAAGAAAGACCAGCAGAAATCCAAGGAGGCCTATGAATCTGCTCTTGAAGAGGTGCAGGGACACCATGCCTATACACTTTCCATGAACCTCGTGGAGAACACGCCCTGTCCGGTATGTGGTTCGAACCACCATCCTCAACCTGCCCGGCAACCGGCAGCTGTTAAAAGTGCAGCGGAGATCCAGCAGCTTAAAGAAGTCTATGAAAAACACGACGAGGAGCTCACCAAGCTTCAAGAGGAATTTGTCCAGGTAAAATCAGCAGGCGAAACCCAGCGGCAGCTGACCGACCGTCTGTACCAGGAACTGCAGGACGATATGACAGACATGACGGATGCATCGATTCAAAAAGCTGTGGACACAGCCGGGGAGCATCTTGACTCTTACAATAAAGAACTTCAAAGTCTTCAAGAAAAGAGAGCACGCCTCCAAAAGGAAAACAAACAGCTGGAAGAACTGGAGGGTACGATCGTCCAGCTCCGCGGGGAGGCAGAGAATCTCCAGGAAGCTCTCCAGTCTTCCCGCCAGAAGACTGCTGATGTTCAGGCTGACATCCATGCGATGGAAAAGAATGGAGCCTTTGAAACGACCGATGCAGAAACGTTGAAAAAGGAAACAGAGAATCAGGAAGCTTTATATCTTGCAGCAGAACAAAGCTGGGAGAAAGCACAGGCCGTTTATCAGCAGAAACGGGAAGAACGGCAGCAGGTCCAGACTGCCGTAGAGGAAGGCCGTGCGTATGTAGAGGAAATGAAAGCAGCTGTGGAGGATCGGGAAAAACGAATGAATCAAACGCTTGACCAATTTTCCTTCCCCTCTATAGAGGCGTACAGGGAGGCTCTTAAACCTTCTTCTGAACGGGAGGCTATGGAGAAAAGAATTCTTGAACATGATAAGCGGAAAGGAATGGTAGAAGAACGGCTGGGTGTATTGAACCGTGAGCTGAAAGAAATCGAAAAACCTGATATGGATGCTCTCCATAAGGGATTGGAGGAGAAAAAGGCGGCCCGGGACGCCAGGCAGGAGCAGTTAAATGAAATTCAGGTGATGTTGAAGCAGAACAGGGACGTCGAAAAAAATATCACACGTCTCGTGGAGGAAGTTGGAGCACTGGCTGCTGATTATTATGATGTGGCTGAACTGGCCCAGCTTGCTGCTGGAGATAACCCTATGAGGCTCTCGCTTGAACGCTATGTGCTGGCTTCTTTCCTTGATGAAATTCTAGTCCAGGCGAATATCCGCCTTGATCAAATGACGGACCACAGATATCAGCTGGTCCGGAGCGGGGCAATTGCCAAAAGAGGTGCGCAGAGCGGCCTGGATCTTGAAGTAATCGATCATCATACAGGACAGCAGCGTTCTGTACGGACATTGTCGGGCGGGGAAGGCTTTAAAACCTCACTCAGTCTCGCCCTGGGTATGGCTGATGTTGTCCAATCCCATGCGGGAGGGGTTCAGCTTGATACCTTATTTATTGATGAAGGGTTCGGAACCCTTGATGAAGTATCACTGGAGCAGGCCATCGGTTGTCTGCGGGCACTTCAGGATGGAAACCGCATGCTCGGGATTATTTCCCACGTGTCCCAGCTGAAAGAGGAAATCCCGGCCAAACTACAAGTATATAGCGGTCCTAAAGGGTCTTCGCTTCAATTTATTTTTCAATAACCGGTAAAGAACAGGGCTGCTCCTTTTTGGTTGAGGAGCAAAACCTGCGGGAAAAGGGCAGGGAGTGACGTTGTCCAACAAAATTCGTCCCGAGGAGAAGATCCGGCTCTAAGACTATTGTCTAATGATGCGCTTGCCCGGGAAATAGTTGCTCCACCCCTGCCAATGACAGAGAGGAGAGAGCGGATTGCTTACGATTGAAAATGACTGGAAACCGGTGCTGCAGCAGGAAAAGCAGAAAGAATATTTCCGGGAGCTTGAAATGGAAATCGAAAGAGAATATGAACAGGCGCACGTGTTCCCTGAGCGCGAGAACGTTTTAGCCGCTATGAAGGGAACGGCACTCTCAGATACGAAAGTCGTCATCCTGGGACAGGACCCTTATCACAATGAGGGTCAGGCTCATGGATACAGCTTTTCGGTCCGTCCCCACGTGTCTATTCCACCTTCTCTTCGTAATATTTATAAAGAGATGGAACATGATTTGAACATAAAGAAACCCAACCACGGATGCCTCCAGTCATGGGCTGCGGAAGGTGTCCTGTTGCTCAACGATGTCTTGACGGTGCGCGCGCATGAGCCTCATTCCCATAAAGGAATCGGCTGGGAAAAGTTCACCGACGCTGTAATCCAGAAGATCAATGAAAGAGAACAGCCTGTGGTGTTCCTATTGTGGGGAAAACATGCTCAAAAGAAAGCTGATTTTGTAGACCGGGAGCGCCATCTCGTTCTCGAATCTTCCCACCCCAGTCCGTTTGCTGCCCACCGTGGATTTTTCGGCAGCCGCCCTTTTTCCAAGGCTAATGAGTTTCTGAACATGCATGGGGAATCTCCTGTGAACTGGGCGCTTCCAGTCAATCCTGAAGAGGCTTGAGCCCAGACCATACGGTTACCCAGGGCATATGTTACAGTATTCTAAAGTTTCGGAGGGGTTGTTATGTTTCCTACTGGTCAACCACCATACCCTCCCATGGGGGCGTTCCCGGGCTTTCAACAAGCAGCAGGTCCACAGATGATGCGTTCTATGGGACCTCTCGCAAATGCTGGTTCCCGTGGATTCGGAGGTCTGCCGGGTCTGCTTGGTAAAGGCGGTTTTGGTGCTGGAGCTCCCGGGTTTTTCGGGAATGCCGGATTAGGATCTGTACCCGGAGCGGGCTTTCTCGGTGGCGGAGGCCTTGGTTCCAATGCGTTGAATGCGGCCGGCGCCGCTGCCAAAACAGGAGGGGCCGGGTGGCTTGGGCATATGCAGACAGCGCTGAAGGCTGTCCAGACTGCCGCGCCGATGATGCAGCAGTACGGTCCGATGATCAAAAATATCCCAGCAATGATTAATATGATGAAAATCATGAATGAGCCGGATGAAGAAGAGGTAGATGAGTCATCAGGAAAATCGGGTGAATCACCATCCTCCTCCTACAGCTGGGAGTCCAGAGAAAGCTCCAGCAGGGGGAAAGGGAGGAGTAAACATACCTCCAAATCGCATAAAAAGAAAAAGAGTCAAGGAACATCACAGCCTAAATTGTTTATTTAGGCTGTGCGTGTGGCTTGATTTTTTTTTATGAATTAGCAAGAATAGGAACAAAGGTCATTGATTACACAATGCCGGAGGAGGCTTCATATTGACTAATACATTACAAAAAGCAACATTCGCCGGAGGGTGCTTTTGGTGCATGGTGGAACCTTTCGATGAACGACCTGGGATCGAATCCATTGTTTCTGGATACACCGGAGGACATACGAAAAATCCGACGTACATGCAGGTGGTTTCAGAAGCAACCGGACATAGAGAAGCTGTTCAAATCGTATACGATCCGGAAATCTTCCCCTACGAACGGCTCGTAGAACTATTCTGGCAGCAGATAGACCCGACAGATGACGGAGGGCAGTTTGCTGACCGGGGCCATTCCTATACAACAGCCATCTATTACCATAACGAAGAACAGAAAGCAGTCGCTGAACAAAGCAGACAGGATCTGGAGAAATCAGGGAGATTCAGCCAGCCGATTGTTACTGAAATCCTTCCCGCTGCCGTCTTTTATGAAGCGGAGGACAAGCATCAGGAGTATTATAAGAAGAACGCGTTCCACTACAAGCGTTACAAAAAAGGATCCGGACGTGCTGGATTTATCCAGGACAACTGGAGTTATAAAAAGGATCCTGAAGATCTAAAAAAACGGCTGAGTGATATTCAATATAAAGTAACACAGGAGAATGCCACGGAACGTCCTTACGATAATGAATATTTCGACCATGAAGAGGAAGGCATCTATGTGGATATTGTTTCTAAAGAGCCGCTGTTCAGCTCGAAAGATAAATATGACGCCGGTTGTGGATGGCCGAGCTTCACCAAGCCGATTGAGAAACAGCAGGTCAAAGAGGAAGTAGACACTTCCCACGGCATGTTCCGTACGGAAATCAGGAGCGGTGGAGCCGATTCGCATCTCGGACACGTCTTTGACGATGGCCCTGTAGACCAGGGAGGACTTCGTTACTGCATAAACTCTGCAGCGCTCGAATTCATTCCGAAAGATCAGATGGACGAAAAAGGATACGGATATTTGAAGCATCTTTTCCGCTGAATGGCTTGTTCAGAGAGTCAGGGTTAGAAGCAGCTGTCATCCAATGCTATAATGATTGGATGAGGAGGAACGGACCTTGGGCAGAAAACGAATCCTAACCAAAGATGAAATTTTAACAGTAACCGGGGAAGTACTGCGAAACGGTGGTATCCAGGAGGTTCATTTCAAAAAACTGGCTGAAGAGCTTCAAGTCAGCCGCAGCACCCTTTATGAGTATTTCAAAAATAAAGAGGAACTGATTCTCTCGTACATGAGAGCGATGATGGATGAAATGAATCGAAAAATTGAGGCGGTGCCGCCGGATCTTCCTCCCAACGAAAAATTAAAGCAGCTGCTTCACATTTTTCTGGAGCACGCCGATACGTATCACATTGATCAAATGATTCACGAACTTCAAACGAGTGATAAGCAGGTAGCCCTGTTATATAAAACCGAAGTTCATAAGGATCTCATGAAAACCCAACAACTTATGGGCAGCTGGATTGAAGAAGCGAAAGAAGCTGGGTTGTGGACGACAGATGTTTCCTCCACGCTCATCTCCGACGTTATTTTTCATTCGATTTTATTTTCCAACCGAAAAAAAATCGGAGCAGAGGATATGACGCAGCAATTGTTCCATATGATGGAACACGGTTTGTCCCAAAGAAACGAATGAACCCGCCGCTTTTTAAAAAGGCGGTTCTTTCTTTGACAATATCTTGAATTAAAGATATCATGTTTTTAGATATGATGATAAAGAAAAAACGGAGGGATTCACATGAATATGAAGCACATCTTCAAAGAAGGGCAGAATGAGAAAGTTCTTCTGCTTCTGCACGGGACAGGGGGGACAGAACAGGACCTTCTCCCACTCGCCGGGATGATCGATCCTGAAGCCTCCGTCTTGTCTGTCCGGGGGAACGTTTCTGAAAACGGAATGCCGCGCTTCTTTAAGCGGCTTAGAGAAGGGGTTTTCGATGAAGAGGATTTGGTTGAGCGGACGAAGGAATTATCCGAGTTTCTTGATGAAGCTGCCGCTCATTACGGCTTCCGACGGGATCAGATTGTAGCCGCAGGATACTCCAATGGGGCGAATATTGCTGGCAGCCTTCTGTTTCATTATGAAAAGAGTCTGCTTGGTGCGGTGTTGTTCCACCCGATGGTGCCAAGACGGGGGATAGAGCTTCCTGATCAGACGGGAATTCCCGTATTTATTGGTGCCGGTGAAAACGACCCGATCTGTCCGGCTTCTGAAACCCATGATTTAAAATCACTGCTTCAAGCTTCCGGAGCCCATGTCACGGATCACTGGGAGCGGATGGGGCACCAGTTGACTGAACAGGAAGTACGGGCAGCCGCCGAGTGGTATGCGGCGCAGTTTTAATGGTGTCTGTATTGAGTCACATCCTTGTTCCGTGTATGATAGAAGGCAGGGAACAAAGGAGGTAGTGCTGTGATTCATAAAGATTGGGAAAACAATAAAACGATAAAACAAATCGAATGCGTCCATAATGACGCCGCTAAATTCGTTGTCAACAACGTCCTCACCCCAGGTAAGGTGTACGACGTTAAAAATGAAAGCGAAGAATTTTACTTTGTAGTAGACAACTCCGGCAGAATCGGTGGTTTCTACAAAGATTACTTCAAAGAAGTATGAGACAAGCTGAAGGGATGCCCTTCAGCTTTTTTATTGGCTGTACGAATGTCGATAATTGTGAGAATTGGACGTTTACAGTCAAGATTGGCGGGGGTATGGGGGGTATAAGCCTATAAGAAGAAAGGATGCCTTCTTTATGATTATAAATAATGTCCGAATTTACGATCCTTCCCACCCTTATGATGATCAAACGTATGCGGTTAAAATAAATGGCGGAACGTTCGAAAAAATCTCTGAAGAGCCTTTAGAAGGCGGGGAGGTCATAGATGGGAAAGGGAAAGTCCTGGCCCCCTCTTTCAATGACAGCCACATGCACCTTTTACGCTACAGTCTTTTGAAAAAGGAGCTGGACTTGACCGAAGCGAAAAGCTGGAAGGAAATGAAACAGATGGTCGAGGACCACTATGACAAGATTGAACAGAATGACTGGATTTATGGAAAAGGGTTCAATGATGGGAACTTTGACGATTTGGATGGTCTGCTTACCGCTGAGGATTTGAACGAGATTCACGTTGATGCCAATATGTACTTCATGCATCAGGATGGACATGAGTGCGTAATCAGCCAGAAAGCGTTGGAGCGTTTGAAAGAGGAGGAAGCGTTTAAACAGGAACCGGATGAATTCAAGGAAACAGATGAAAGCGGGGAATGGAACGGACGCTTTAAGGATACTGCTGTTCATTACATTAAACACCATTTCTGGGGCCGTTCCGCTGCGGATGCGAAAGAGGCGCTGAAAACCGGAATACCTTATTTAAGCCGCTGTGGTATCACGTCGGTTCATACCGATGACATCAACTTCATCGGGTCTTATCAACGCTTGTGGGAAGCGTATACACAGCTTGAACAAGAAGGGGAACTTCCCATCGATGTTCATCTGCACCATTATATATTCAATATCGATGATTTGAAAAACTACTGCCTTCATAATGACCTCCGTACGGGCGGGGGAACAGAACGGGTGCGGGTAGGATCAGTGAAAATCTTCCTTGACGGGACACAACGGTTGTTTACAGCAGCCATGCGCAGCCCTTACCCCGTTCAGCCGGATACGGACGGCATTTTGATTTATACCCAGGATCAATTGAATGAAATGGTCCGTTATGCGAGTGAACAAAAGATGCAGGTAGCTATGCATGCGATTGGAGACCGGGCGGTGGAGCAGGCGTTGACAGCCCTTGAACAGCCGGAAGCAGAAACGGAAAGGTTCCGCCACCGGATTATTCATGCCCAGACGCTCGCTCCTGATCTTATCCAACGCATGAGAGAGGCTGCCCCTTATATTGAAACACAGCCTTCCTTCCTGCTTGATGAATGGGATAAAAAACACCACTGGTCGCCGGAAAGTCTCGTTCCATACGCTGACGCTTATGAAACTCTTCTGAAAGAACAGATTCCGATTACGTTGAGCTCGGACCTTCCTATCGGCGCCCTGGATCCTTTTGTGACGATTTTTACAGCGGTGAACCGGACCGACTTGGACGGGCGCCCTGAAGGTGGATGGATGCCGCAGGAAAAGATCAGCCTTCAGGCGGCCTACACCGGATTTACAAAAACACCGGCGGAACTTGAATACAATGAAGATCACAAGGGCATCATTAAAGGTGGTTATCAGGCTGACTTTGTTCTTCTGGATCAGCATCCCGAGGAAATCAAACCGGAGCACCTGCACGAGTTGAGTGTCCTGGAAACCTGGCACAGAGGACAAAGGGTCTATAAAAGATAAGTACGACTTTTCTTGTAAACACTCGTTCCATCATCCATAATAAGAGTAAGGTGACGGAAAGGGGAGGATGGGTAGAAATGGATAAACTAATTATCGTCCGCCACAGTGAAACAGAAGGGCAGCATGAAGACTCACCCTTAACTAAGCTTGGAATACGTCAAGCACAGAAACTGGCGGTCCTGTTGGATCAGTCTGGTGTAACCATTGACCGTATTATCTCAAGTCCCTATTTGAGGGCCGTTGAGACCATCAGACCCTATGCCCGGTCCAAGGACATGGAAATTGAAAGAGACGACCGCCTGGAGGAAAGGGTCCTCAGTCACGAACCATTGGATGACTGGGAAGAAGTCCTTCACGATACGTTTCAGGATCCTGATTTGAAGTTAACCGGAGGTGAGTCCTCTGTAGAAGCGAAGGACCGGGTCCTCTCGCTCATTGAGGAGCTGGAAAATCAAGACTGTGGAAATGTCCTCCTCGTAACGCACGGGAATCTTCTTGCTCTGCTGCTGCAGAAGTATAACCGTGAAATTGGATTTTATGATTGGAAACGGCTGTCACGCCCGGATGTTTTTCTTGTCCAGAAACAGGGCGGAGAATATATTGTGGAACGTATTTGGGAAGATTGACAGCTCGGCTGTCATCTTTCCTTTCTTTATTTCTTCTGTTGTCAGACCTCGGATTGCGATTTTGACATAAAATCGTTATGATAGATTGTGGTGTTTATCTTAGCTATTCAAGGTGAATATAGAAATGTAAGCACACTTAATTCCACTTAAAGGAGGAGAAAACGAAATGGCATTTGTTATTACATCCCCTTGTAAAGATGAAAAAGCTGGAGAATGCATGGATGTGTGCCCGGTTGACTGTATCGAGGAAGGAAAAGATATGTTCTATATCGATCCTGCCATCTGCATAGATTGCGGCGCATGTGAAGCTGTGTGTCCGGTAGAAGCTATTTATATCGAGGATGAAGTTCCTGAAGAGGAAACCCCATACATCGAAATCAACCGCAAGTTCTTCGAAGAACAATAAGGCACATACAAAAAAACGCCCTCCTTACGATTAAGGAGGGCGTTTTTTATTATCCCATTTCTTCACAGCATTCCAATGAATAATTATCTTGAATTCCGGGTAGATACATAAAGAATTCTGACATAGGAGGCTATTTTATGACAACGTTACAAAATCAAGCAGCAGTTATTACAGGGGCAAGCAGCGGAATCGGTAAAGCGATCGCTCACTCCCTCGCAGAACAGGGAGCTCATGTCGTATTGGCAGCCCGCCGCGCGGAACGCCTGCAGGAGCTTGCTGACGAAATTACAAGTCAGTATCAAGTAGAAGCGAAAGTGGTCGAAACGGACGTTACGAAGCGGGAGGATGTCGAAAATCTCGTGAAGGAAACGAAAGATGCCTTCGGCCGTTTGGATATTTTCATCAATAATGCCGGTGTTATGCTGCTTTCCTTCCTGAAAAATGATCATGTAGACGAATGGGAACAGATGGTGGATGTGAATATTAAAGGTGTGCTGTACGGCATTCATGCCGGACTGCCCGTTATGCTTGCACAGGATTCCGGCCACATCATCAATGTTTCCTCAGTGGCGGGCCATGAAGTGTTTCCTTCCAGCACGGTGTACAGCGCGACCAAGTACGCAGTAAAAGCGCTGTCCATGGGTATGGAAAAAGAACTGGCCAAAACCGGTGTGCGCGTCACCAACATTTCTCCCGGGGCGGTGGAAACAGAGCTCACCGATCACATCACTGACGGAGAAGTTCTGGATATGTTTAAGGACCGCAGTATGCAGCCCCTTGAAGCTGCAGATATTGCCAGCGCCGTTTCGTATGCTGTGACACAGCCGAAATCCGTAAATGTAAATGAAATCATTGTACGACCGCTGCATCAGGCCTGAGCAAAAAGAGACATCTAAAAAAAAGCTTGTAGAAAAACTTCTGTTTTTCTACAAGCATTGATGACCGCGGGAAGCGGTCATCTTTTAATGGACAACTTTAAATCTGCTGTAACCCTGAATTTCATCTTGACTAGTTATATCAAGGGATTCAACCTGGCTGAAAGGAGTTGGACCTTCATTGATTTTTTCAATGAAACGTTTTAACTGATCCTCTTCAGCTTCAGCTTCGATCAGGACGGTTCCGTCCGGCTGGTTTTTGACCCAGCCCGTTACGCCGAGTTGTTCAGCCATCTGCTTGGCAGAAGCCCGGAAACCGACTCCCTGAACGCGTCCATGTATAAGAATTCTATTATTTTCCATTGTGTCAGCACCTCCAGTTCCTCTCTGAACAATTCCCTGCGTCCCCCTGCAGGCAAACCTCAATAAGGAGGAAGAAGGATGAAAGAAATGAAGATTACGGATTTGTCCCCGTTTAAAATCGGACAGAAAGAAGATCCATCAGGCCGTACCGGCTGTACCGTTGTGCTTCATGAAACAGGTGCTGTCGGAGGTGTAAGCGTCCGGGGCGGTGCGCCGGGGACGAGGGAGACCGACCTGCTGCGGCCGGAAAACCTTGTCCAGCACATTCACGGCCTCTTCCTTTCCGGCGGCAGCGCTTTCGGACTTGATGTCGGTTCCGGTGTCATGAAATTTCTCGAAGAAAAAGGAATCGGCTTTGATGTGCAGGTGGCTAAAGTTCCGATTATTCCAGGAGCCATTTTGTTTGACTTGACCGACGATCCCGCCGTCGAACGTCCGGACGCCCAACTCGGCTATGAGGCTGCACGGTCCGCTTATGAGGCACCTGCGTTCCAAATGGGAAATTACGGAGCGGGCGCCGGGGCTTCGGTAGGAAAAGCGCTGGGAAAGACACACAGCATGAAAGGCGGAATCGGAAGCTGGGCCTGCCGAATCGGGCAAGTGGAAATCGGAGCTGTTGCAGCGGTCAACAGTTTTGGCGATGTGGTCGATCCGGCCACAGGAAAAATGATCGCGGGTCTTTATGAAGGAAATGAATTTTTACATACAGAAAAGCAGCTTCTTCGTCAAATGGAAGATACGGATACCAATCGTTTCAAAGGAAATACGACCATTGGGACCATCCTTACAAATGCGGCTTTGACGAAAGCAGAGGCATCTAAAGTGGCCGATGCGGCTCATGACGGTCTGGCCAGGACAATCCGCCCTTCCCATACATTTGTGGACGGGGATACGATTTTCTGTATGTCGGACAATCAGGTTCCCTGTGACCCGAACGCTCTAGCGGCTGCTGCTGCATGGTGTATGGAAAAAGCGGTGCTGAATGCCGTGCTGTCCAGTGCTTCCACGGAAGAATATCTAGCAGCCAAGGATTTTCACAAGAAAGGATGACACCCGTGTACGTATTTGTTTATGGATCCTTATGTTCAGGTCAGGACAATCATCACCTATTGGGAGAAGCAGAGCTTGTATCCGCTCAGGCCTTTGTAAGGGGCACGCTTCATTCCGGGCCCTTATATGAACCGCTTCTTTTGGAAGACCAGCATACATGGACGTATGGAGAACTCTATCATATTCCGCCCGCTTTATTATCTTTGCTTGATAATTTCGAAGGCTTTCAACCAGGAAGTGGGGATGGGAATTGGTATAGGAAAGAAACAGAAGTCTTTTGGGACACAGACTCCGTTATGGCAGAAACCTATTACTGGAACGGAGTGGCGAAGCAATCGATTCCTCATAACGACTGGAAGGTTCATCAGTTCCTTCAGCAAGACTCCTACATTTATTTCGCCTACGGGTCCTGCATGGATGATGCCCGGTTCATTACCCAGAAGGTCCACCATCTCTTTGGGGATGTCATAGGAAGAGGAACGCTGGATGACTATTGTTTAGCCTTTTCTTACCATTTGAATGATGGAGCAAGAGCGGATATCAGAGAGGGCGTGAAGCAAAAAGTGGAAGGTGTCCTTTATCGAATCAACAAGCAGGCCCTTCAATACCTTTTTTTACGGGAAGGGGTGGAAGCAGGGGCATACAGACCTGCCATCGTGCCGGTGAAAACGGATGATGGTTCAGTCCTGCAGGCTGTTACATTCACCGTGCTCTCTAAGAAAGAAGACACACCTCCGCCCTTCCACTATGCTGAAGAGATTGTCCGCGGCGGAGAGCGTTACTTATCCACGGAGTACATCGAGGCGTTGAAACAAAGGTTCCTCGATGATTTAAAAGTGCAGCATTTCCAAGAATACATGGAGAAAAGGAGCCGTTCCTATGACTGAAGCCACATGGAAAATGTATACAGCGCGTGATTTTTCTACGCTTTCCTATATGTCTTACCATCAATCCGCCCATAGCGACGAGGCGGTAATCATCATTCACGGCATCACGGCAGAATTAACGGAGCAGAAAAAGTTCGCCTCCGCCTGCCGGAGAGATGCGGACGTTTTTCTTCCGGTCCTCAGAGGCTATGATCATAAAAATAAGCGCGGTGACCTGGATTATATCGGACAGTATGATGATGATTTGTTTGATTTCATTCACTATATCAGGAAAAAAGGGTACAAGCGGATCACACTGATGGGGCATTCCATGGGATGTGCCAACCTGCTGCGCCTGATCAAGAAAAATCCTGCCATCGGAGATGCCTACATCTTCACGGCTCCATTTTTTCATCCGGCCGTTCCCGTTTATAAAAACGACGCAACTGATCCTTCCGGAGAAGGAGATGATGTCGAGTACACCGTCTATACGAAAAAGGTCATGGTGTTAATGACCTTATATAAAATGAATATCCACCGGTTTGAAAAGGCTCCAGCCGCTGAAATTCCTGACGAATTCGCCGATACCGGCCGTCTGTCCCTTTCCTTCAGGTTGTTGGTTTCCCGATTTCCCGAGAAAGTGACCCCCGGCCTGCTGAAAGGTGTGCAGGCACCAGTGACCATTGCTGTCGGCAGTGAGGATGAGGTTATCGAAGCAGAGAAATTGAAGAAGTGGGCGGAAGATATCTGGGAACGTCCAGTCGATATTCTTCCAGGGGCCGATCATAACGACATCTTGTATGACGCTGGATTTCATAAAATCATTCAAGAAATGGACGAGTCTGGCAATGAAAAAACTGTCCAGTGAAGTCATCCAGTTCAAGGGCCGGGCCGATGATTTCGGATATGAGCAGGGAAAAAGACTGAAACAGACCCTCCTTTATGAAAGTCACCTCCAGCGCAGACCGCGGTCCATCCGTCATTATCAAACAGATACAGAACATGTGAAAGCGATGCTTATGCACTGGGCGCCGCTCCTATGGGAAGAGCTGAGGGGGCTTTCGGAAGGTCTGCAATGGTCCCTTGAAGAAACCGTTCATGAATACAGCGGCTGGCAGCAGGAATGGGATCGTTCCGGATGCTCTATCATGCTTGGCAGCAACTATATGATCCGCAACTATGACTACAACCCGAAAACCTATGAAGGGCGGTTCCTGATTTACCAGCCGGATAACGGGACCACATCCATCGGTCCGGGTCAGCGGATCATCGGACGCACCGATGGCATGAATGAACATGGATTATGTGCTGGCTACAACTTCGTCAATCGTCTTCACCCGGAAGATGGATTCATCTGCTGTACATTGACTAGAATTCTTTTGGAGAGCTGCCGGGATACCGTTGAAGCAGAGAAGCTGCTGAAAGAGCTCCCCCACCGCCATTCATTCAATTATGTCCTTTTTGATAAAGCCGGCAGATCTTCTATTTTGGAAGGATCCCCCAGAGGGGTGATCAAGAAAGAAGGACAGGCTTGTACCAACCATTTCTCCCACATGCCCCAGGAGAACCGCAGACACTTGTCAGATTCAGAAACGCGGCTTTCCAAAATGATCGTCAGACAGAAGGAGGAGTGGGATGCCCAAGACGCCTTTCAATTTTTGAACGATCGTTCGGGTCCGATTTTTTCTGATCAGTATGAACGGTCTTCGGGTACGATTCATACAGCTGGTTATTCCCCGGAGACGCTTTCTCTCCGATTCGGACTTGGCGGTGATGCACAGGCTGTTTCGTTTTCCTTCGACAACTGGATCAAGGGACGCCGTTCCCCTGTTAAAAAAATGTTCGGATGGATTGATACAGTTATGGATATTCCCTATCTGGACGGCATCACCTGAAAAACCATATTGAGATGAAGGGGTCTGCGGCGTACAATAAGGATAGACGTAAACCGTAAAGGAGACCTTTGATGCAGACAACGACACGTAAAAATGCCATGAAACTTCAAAACCTTTATGCCTTTTTAAAACAAGAAGGGATGAGCAGACAAAAAGATAAGGTTATGGATCTGATCAAAAAAATCAAGCAGGAGGAAATGGTCATCGGTTTTGCCGGCCATTTTTCCGCCGGCAAGTCCACATTGATCAACACGCTGCTGGAAAGCCGGCTCCTTCCTTCAAGTCCTATTCCGACGAGCGCCAATATTGTCCGTTTGAGAACAGGGCCCGTCTATACAAAGGCGTATTTCACTTCAGATGCGCCTGTGAAATACGAAGCGGATGTAGAGCCGGAGACGATACAGGCATGGTGCAGGGACGGTGAACGTGTGACCGGACTGGAAATCAGCCGTCCGGACAGTCTCCTTCCACCCCACGTTTCTGTCCTGGATACCCCTGGCGTAGATTCTACGAATGATGCAGACAGGCTGATCACCGAATCTTCTCTGCACGTGATGGACTACATGTATTATGTTATGGATTACAACCATGTCCAGTCGGAAGTAAATCTATTGTTTTTATTGGAAATGCAGCAGAGGAACACCCCTTTTACCGTGGTGATCAACCAGGTGGATAAGCATGTAGAGGACCAGCTTACTTTTGGCGACTACCAAAAAAGTGTTGAAGCGGCCTTTCAACAGTGGGGGATTCACCCGGAATCGGTCTATTATACATCCATGAGAGACTTTGCAATGGAAGAAAATGAGTACAGGCAGTTGAAATACCATTTCCAACAGTTGTTTGACAGGGATTTTTCCCTCATAGAACAGCAGGCGGATGACGTAGCCGCTGCTTTAATGGAAGAAACCGTCAGAGATTATGAAGAGACCTTTGAAGAGAAGCGGGAAGAACTTCTTGAACAGAGAGAAAACCTTCAATCGGCCATTGACGAAAGTCCGATGGATCCGGATCTGATCCGTGAGTACAGCGAACTGGAAGAAGCGGCCGACGAGGCGTTTGAAAAGCGGATCTATCAGTTTGTTTCCAATGCCTACTTGATGCCGAGCGCCCTCCGTGAGTATGCGGAAGCTTACCTGCACTCCCGGCAGCCGGACTTTAAAGTCGGTCTGCTGTTTGCGAAGAAAAAAACCGAGGAAGAAAAACAGATGAGGGAAGACGCTTTTTACGAGGCCTTGGAAAAAACGATGGAAGAACAGTTGAAATGGCCGGTGCGGGAACGGATGATGAAACTGCTGGACGCTTACGGCATCCATTCCACGGAGCTTCTTCAAATCGTTCAGGAAATGGATTTTCACTATCCAAAAGAACGTCTGGAAACACTGGTTCAATCAGGGGCTTCGGTTACAGGGGCTTATGTTCTTCGATATACCGATGAAGTGGCAGCTGATATTCAACGGCAGGCCAAAGCCTTTCTCGGAGAATGGAAAAAAGCTTTTTTGGAAGAAGTATCAGCAAAAAAACAGGATGTGCTGCATCAACATGACCAAGCATTCTCTGCGTATGAAGACTTAGAGAAGATCGACGAGGAACTGGAATTCATCATTGAAAAGGTCCGGCAGTTCTCCAACCGCCTTCATGAAAGTTTTTCTGACACGATATCTGCAGAAAACAGGAAACAGGCAGAAGAAGATGAGGAGCGCATGGAAGAGCGGGTGTCTGATGCTCCTGAACATCCAGCAGGCGTCATGGACGAGGATGAGAACCTTATAGTGGGAGAACCATCCAAAGGCAGGCCGGCTCCCTCTCCAAGTTCAACTGTGGATCAGGTGAAAGACAGGACAGAGAAGGCCCTGGCTGTTATTCAGGATTTGGAAAGCATGGATGACCTTTCCCGCCGGCTGGAGGAAAAAGTGACCCGGCTTGACAACCGGACGTTTACAATAGCTTTATTCGGTGCCTTCAGCGCGGGGAAATCCTCGTTTGGCAATGCGCTTCTCGGAGATGACGTTCTGCCTGTGTCCCCCAATCCGACAACAGCAGCCATCAACCGGATATCTCCTGTATCAAGTGATCATCCGCACCAATCGGCAGAAGCTGCCGTAAAGTCAGAAATGGATATGCTGGAGGACATTGCTGCTGTGTACGCATCTTTTTCTTCCTTGGAAACAGCCTGGGAGGAACTGGATGAAATGGAAGTGGAGGAGTGGAAATCACGGGAGCAGAAAGAGCGCTCATTCCTAAAAGCCTTTTACGATGGATATCCGCAGATGAAGAAACATCTGGGACGAAGGATGTCTGTGCCTTGGGAGCAGCTGGCTGCTTTTGTTTCCCAAGAGGACAAGTCCTGTTTTATCGAGTCGATGGATGTGTACTACGATTGTGCGTGGACAAGGGCTGGCGTGACGCTTGTTGATACACCGGGGGCCGATTCCGTCAATGCCCGTCATACGAATGTCAGCTTTCAGTACATTAAAGATGCCGATGCTGTCTTATTTGTCACCTATTACAACCACCCGTTCTCAAGAGCCGATGAAACGTTTCTGAAACAACTGGGCAGGGTCAAGGACAGTTTTGCCATGGATAAGATGTTCTTCCTGATCAATGCCAAAGACCTTGCGCAGTCCAAGGAAGAACTGCAGCAGGTGGAAAGCTATGTGGAAACCCAGCTGAGTGCATTCGGAATTCGGAATCCGAGGCTTTACCCGGTCTCAAGTCTGCTGGGGTTGAAAGAGAAAAAATACCATCAAGATGAAAATTCCGGTATGGGGGCATTTGAAGACGGTTTTTCTTCCTTTTTGGAAGAGGAGTTATCCCAAGTGATGACGGCTTCCATTGAAAGTGATTTGGAGCGTGTGAAAAATTATGTCCAATCCATGGTGGAAAGCAGCCACATGGATGAAGGAGAAAGAAAAAAGAAAAAGGCACAACTGGAAGAACGCAGGCAGCAGGCGCTGGATCTTTTCGAAAAAGAGTATGACGGCGGGGCTGAAAAAGCGGTGCAGAACAAAATGGATAAGCAGCTTCATTATGTCCATGAACGGATGATGCTTCAATTCAACGATCTGTTCAAGCGCCATTTCAACCCTGCGGCTATTAATGGATGGCACCAGGATGTGAAAGAGCAGGTGAAAGAGGCACAAAAACAGTTGTTTGAAGAGATGACCTTTGACATGAAAGAGGAAGTCAAGGCTGTATGTGTCCGTGTGGAGCAGTTTATTACACAGCATCTCGATGAGACGAGGGCTAAAATTGAAAAAAACCTCCATCACATCGAAGCGTCCATCCATCTCGATACACTTGAGCTTCCTGATATGCCTATTCCAAAGATCGAAGGGGAGATCGAGCTTACGGCCGCGGAACAGGATCAGATCAGGAAAATGTTCAAGGGGACGAAATCCTTCTTTGAGAAAAATGAAAAAGAAAAAATGAAAGAAGCGGCCGCTCCACGTGCATCGGATGTTCTGCATCAGCAATTGGAGCAGATTTCCAAAGACGTAACGCCTTATTACCAGACTCAATGGGCAGATGTATATGCGACGGCCCGCCGCTCCTGGATCGATGAAACAGCAAAGCAGTTCGATCAGCTGATCAATCACTACAGGACCCCTGTAAACCGGAAACAGGTGGAGAAAGCCTGGGATCAGCTTTCCAAGGTCTAAATGAGAACAGAAAAACATACCATAGACTAAGACGATTTTCCCCGGCCGGGGTTCTCTTCCTCCTCCCCGGCCGGGGAAATTCTTTTATCATCACCCGCTGATCAGACGCATACAGTGTACAGGAAAGGAGGGTGACGAACATGTTGTATAATCCGAACCAGGGAATGTACCGGCAGCAGTATGCATCACAGACAGCTTCTGCTGAGTTTTCGTCAAGCCCCACTGCCCCCGGACTGAAGGGGAGTATTCAGTTTTACCAGATGCCGTATGGTGTTGAGGTTTTCGTTTATGTGGAAGGACTGCCTTCGTTTAAAAAGGAAAAAAACGGAGTTCAGACGGGCCCTCACGGCTTTCATATCCACGAAAAGGGATTGTGTGAAATTGGGGACGGGAGCGATCCGTTTGCAACGGCCGGGGGGCACTGGAATCCTGATCAGCAGCCGCACGGCAATCATGCGGGAGATTTCCCTGTGCTTTTTTCCAATCAGGGAAGGGCACGGATGATTTTCTTTACCGATCGTTTTCAAGTCCGTGATATTATCGGAAGAAGTGTCATCATTCATCAAGGTCCGGATGATTATCAGTCCCAGCCCAGCGGACGCTCAGGGAAAAGAATCGCCTGTGCCGTCATTCAATCCGGATAAATCATCATGGGGGGGAATAATGCTCCTCCTTTACGGATATAATGGAAGTAGAGTGATGTGAAGGGAGTGTACTTGACTTCAAACCGCAGGCGTAGTATAGTAAGTATAAAGGTTGAATTACCAATATTAAGAAGTTCATTCTTCCTAATCACCTATTATAAAGAGTGATCAATTCTATTGGTACTTTTTATAATATGTGATTTTTTCATTAAAGCAAAACGCATATTAATTTAGAAATATTGGAGGATCCATTCCATGAAAACAGGTACAGTGAAGTGGTTTAACGCGGAAAAAGGTTTTGGTTTTATCGAGGTTGAAGGCGAAGACGATGTATTCGTACACTTCAGCGCAATCAACGAAGAAGGCTTCAAATCTCTTGAAGAAGGTCAAGCTGTAGAGTTTGAAGTAACTGAAGGAAATCGCGGACCACAAGCTGCAAACGTAACGAAATTATAAAATCATAAAAAGACTGGCTTTAGCAAGTCAGTCTTTTTTCTATCATAATTGAGTTAAAGGGGGCTGCTTCAATGGCATTCGGAAAGAAAAATCAAGCTGAAGTGAAAGAAGAAGACACAAAAATCTGGGTTTGTTCATCCGATGACTGCAACTGCTGGCAGAGGGATAATTTCCGTACGAACAATGAGAAGAAATGTCCAATGTGCGGCAGCGATATGAAGGAAGAAAACAAAGTCCTTCAAGTTGTGGAAAACAACAGCCTGTATTATAAATCTCAGTCATGATATGGTAAAAAAAGCGATTGCTCACGGGCGGTCGCTTTTTTCCGTGAGAGGAGGAGAAACCAGCCATGGATAACAAAGTAAAGCAGATGCTGGAAACGAAACAAGCACTCAGAAAAAATACGCTGGGCACGATTTTGGACCGCTTTGACGGGGATTTAATGAAATTATCGAAGAAGGAGCGCAGGCAGAAGTATCAAAAGATGATGGAGAGTCCCTACAGCTTTTTCAGAGGGAGCGCCTATCTATTCTTTCACGATGCCACGGAACTGCCGTTCAGGTTCCATACCCCTGATGAAACGCCGACATGGATCATGGGAGATCTCCATTTTGATAATTTCAGTGTGTTTCAAAATGAAAACAAGGATATCGTCTTTGATGTGGATGACTTCGATGAGGGCTATCTCGGTTCGTATTTATACGACGTGATGCGTATGGTTGTCAGTATCCGTTTAACTATGGATCAACTGGGTTATCCTGAAGACAGTCATGATGCGATGGTCGATCATTATCTGAAACATTACGTGAAGCAGATGGAAGCCTTCCATCATAGAGATCAGGATCCACAGACGATGTACTTTACCAAAGAGGAAAGTAAAGGCGCTGTAAAAAAAGCGATTCAAAAAGTAGAAGAACGCCGGGCTTCCCATGAACTGGAGAAACAGACGATCGTCAAGCATGATTCCATCCGTTCCTTTGATATCGGCAAAGAGAAATTGGCATCGGTACCGAAACAGGAATATGAGCAGCTGGTTAAAGCATGGGACGATTACTACCAGTCCCTTGATCAAAAACTGCGCCGGCCGCGTGAATTTTACCGGATCAAAGATATCGTGAAAAAGCGAGGCTCGGGGATCGGCTCTACCGGCCTCAACCGGTATTACATCTTGATAGAAGGCCAATCGGGGGACAGTCATGAAGATGACATCATACTGGAAGCCAAGGAAGCGCGCACGCCCATTCCAGCCTACTTCTTCCCATATGATGAACAGTTCTGGACGGAACATCGTCAGCAGGGACGGCGGGTGATTCACACCCAGCAGGCGATGCACCATTTGTCCGACCCGTATCTTGGGTACTTTACGATGAATAACAGCGACTATTATGTGCGCGAACGTTCGCCTTATTCCAAAGATCTTAAACCGAAACATCTGTTGGAGGAGAAGCGGCTGAAGAAGACACTGAAAACAATGGCTCAGATCAGTGCCAAAATTCATGCGCGGGCGGATGCAGATATCGATGAAGGTATCCTTTCCTATCATAGTGAGGATGCCATTATGGAGGTTATTCGCGGGCATAAGGCGGATTTCCAGACAGAGCTCAATTTATGGTCCAGGCATTACAAGGAAAGAGTCAGCACGGATTATCAGCTGTTTCTCGAATGGTGTCGTGAAAATGAGTACGTGAAATCTCCGTGATGACTGTTCTATGAAGCGGATGAATGATATACTTTTCTTGTTCTACAAACGAAAGCAATGGAGGATTCAGACATGTTAACAGTTAATAACGTAGGGCTTCGATTCGGTGACCAGAAACTGTTCGAAGACGTCAATATAAAATTCACCCCGGGAAACTGCTACGGGTTAATCGGGGCAAACGGAGCAGGTAAATCCACGTTCCTTAAAATCTTGAGCGGAGAAATTGAACCACAAATCGGAGATGTAAGCCTGAAAAAAGACCAGCGTCTGGCGGTCTTGAAACAGAACCACTTCGAATACGATGAATATCAGGTGCTTGAAACGGTCATTATGGGCCATACACGCCTGTACGAAGTCATGAAAGAAAAAGACGCCATTTATATGAAAGGTGATTTTTCCGAGGAAGACGGCATGCGTGCGGCTGAACTGGAAGGTGAATTCGCAGAAATGAACGGGTGGGAAGCGGATTCCGATGCGGCCCGCCTTCTTAAAGGACTTGGAATCGGTGAAGAACTGCAGACGAAGCAGATGAGTGAGCTTGCCGGTTCGGAAAAAGTGAAAGTCCTTCTTGCCCAGGCGCTGTTCGGCAATCCGGATGTTCTGCTTCTCGATGAGCCGACCAACCACTTGGATATTAAAGCGATCCAGTGGCTTGAGGATTTCCTTATCGATTTTGAAAATACTGTAATCGTTGTATCCCACGACCGTCACTTCCTGAACAATGTCTGTACCCATATCGCCGATCTTGACTTCGGGAAAATCCAGGTCTATGTCGGAAACTATGATTTCTGGTACGAATCCAGCCAGCTTGCAATGAAGTTGGCCCAGGAGCAGAATAAGAAGAAGGAAGAAAAAATCAAGGATCTCAAAGAGTTCGTGGCCCGCTTCAGTGCCAACGCCTCGAAATCCAAACAGGCAACTTCCAGGAAGAAACTATTGGATAAGATCACCCTGGATGATATCCAGCCTTCCTCCCGTAAGTATCCGTATATTTCCTTCCAGGCGGACAGGGAAATCGGGAATGACCTGCTGACGGTTAAAAACCTGTCCAAAACCATTGATGGTGTGAAAGTGCTGGACAACATCAGCTTTACATTGAACAAAGATGATAAAGTGGCTCTCGTAGGTGCGAACGAAGTGGCCAAGTCCACGCTTTTCCAGATTCTTATGGGTGAGATCGAACCGGATGAAGGAAGCTATAAATGGGGCGTTACGACCTCTCAAAGCTACTTCCCTAAAGACAACTCCGAGTTCTTCGATTCTGAGCGCAGCCTCGTTGAATGGCTCCGCCAGTATTCACCGGAAGATGAAACAGAAACGTTCCTGCGCGGATTCCTTGGCCGTATGCTGTTTTCCGGAGAGGAAGCATTGAAGAAAGCGAACGTCTTGTCCGGAGGAGAAAAAGTCCGCTGCATGCTGTCTAAGATGATGCTGTCCGGTGCAAACGTTCTTCTTCTGGATGAACCAACCAACCACCTGGACCTTGAGTCCATTACAGCCTTGAACAAAGGGTTGATCAATTTCAAAGGATCTGTCATCTTTGCTTCTCATGACCATGAGTTTATTCAAACGATCGCCAACCGCATCATTGAATTGACGCCAAGTGGTCTTGTAGACAAGGAAATGACGTATGATGATTATTTGAATGATCCGGAAATTCAAAAGCAGGTCGCTGCTCAATACGCATAAATACTGAAAAGCCTGTCAAAATGACAGGCTTTTTTTCTTCTTTTTCCCCCTTGATTTCCTCCTTGTTCGACCTTTTGAATGACTAAATCCCCTTGAAACGTGCCTTGAAGCGTGACGGATTTTGTCAATCTTCCGCTTTTATCATCGAAAAGGCGCTGGTTTTCTGCCTGTTGTAATGATAGTGAAATATAGATGTTACGTTTGCAACGAAACTGTTGCTTGTTTGTTCTTCATTTATACGAAATATCTGGTAATCTAGTAATTGTGAATTGATCACATCAAAAAATACAAAGTGATCGAACAAACAAGGGGAGGCACTATCCTATGAAAAAAACTGTATTTTCTGTTGCAGCAACCGTAGCCTTGACTGGAGCATTTGCCACATCTGTGAGTGCTCACGAATCTGAACAATATTCCGTCAATAAAGGGGATACTCTTTGGAGCATCTCTCAACAATACAACGTATCTGTCAACAATCTGAAATCTTGGAACGATCTGAATTCCAATCTAATTTATCCAAGTCAAACACTAGCCGTATCTAACGCACACAACAATCAAGCATCTACTTCTACTACTAAATCTTCGAACGCATCCACGTACACGGTTAAATCCGGAGATACGTTGTTCGCGATCAGCCAAAAATTCAATATTTCCGTCGATCAGCTGATGGCTTGGAACAATTTATCTTCCACTCTCATCTACCCAGGGGAACAATTCAAGGTTGACGGACAGAAAGCTGCGGAGACATCTACAGCTCCTGCCAAAGAAAGCACAGCCAAGTCCAGTGAGAGCAGCCAGAAATCAAGCAGCTCCAGCAATGCTTCCGCAAAAGAAACATCTGCTGAGTCCACTGAAGCTGTTCAAGCGAACACAAACAAAGGAACGAGCAATGATGTAGTTAAGGAAATCACAGCTGAAGCAACGGCCTACACGGCAAACTGCACAGGCTGCAGCGGCGTAACAGCCACAGGTATTGATTTAAATGCGAATCCAAACCAGAAAGTTATTGCTGTAGACCCGAACGTCATTCCATTAGGTTCTAAAGTATATGTGGAAGGCTACGGAACAGCCATTGCTGGTGATACCGGCGGTGCCATCAACGGAAACCGTGTTGATCTTTATATGCAGGACCGCGGTGACGCTCTTGATTTCGGACGCCAGACTGTAAAAGTACAGGTACTTGCGGACTAAATTCAATATTATCAAACGAAAAGACCTTTTCAGTCCTTCTGAAAAGGTCTTTTTTCTTTTATATAGGAAGTCTTATTGATAGACTTAAGACATCTTATAGTTGGAAAGGAGACAAATGATGAAAGCGATTGTACATGAAGGAAAAGATGGTCTGGAAGGTCTTCAGGTGAAAATGATGGAGGAGAAAACGCCGGACTCCCGTGAAGTGAAGGTGCGCATCCATACAGCAGGGATGAATCGTCGGGATCTTGCAGTGGTTACAAAAAGGCATAAAGGTGAAGATCCAGCTGTCATTCCCGGTTCAGATGCCTCAGGGATCGTTGAGGAAACAGGCAGAGATGTGACGCGTTTTAAAAAAGGGGATGAAGTCATAGTCAATCCCGGACTCGGCTGGCAGAAAAACAGTGATGTTCCCCCGGAAGGGTTTGAGATCGTCGGCTTTCCTGACCACGGGACGTTTGCGGAGACTTACATATGTACAGAAGACCATCTGGAGATGAAACCGAAGCACTTGACTATGGAAGAAGCAGGGGTCCTTTCGCTGGCTGCATTGACGGCTTTTAGAGCTTTGTTCACAAGAGGGAACCTTAAATCAGGAGACACCGTGATGCTTCCAGGAATCGGCGGAGGCGTCCTGACGTATGCGCTCAAATTCGCTAAGGCAGAAGGGGCCAGAGTGATCGTTACGTCACGGTCCAGGGAGAAGCTCAAACAGGCGTTGGACGCAGGAGCGGATAAAGCAGTCCTGACCGAATCGGATTGGAGTGAAGAATTGGCTGGTGAGAGCGTCGATCTATTGATTGAGAGTATAGGAGCCGCGACATTCAATAAATCACTGCGTGCTGTCCGTAAAGGGGGAACGATTGTTACATTCGGATCCAGTACGGAAGACGAAGTCACCTTGAATATCCGCGCGTTCTTTTACGGACAGTATAATTTGCTGGGGTCTACGATGGGAAGTGCAGAGGAGCTGAGGTCGATGATCGCTTTTATCGAACACCATAACATCCGTCCGGAAATCGACAGGATATTCCCGCTGGATCAAGCGGAGGAAGCTTTCACGTACATCCGTGATACTAAAAACTTCGGTAAAATCGGCTTTCAAATGTCATAATATTCTCTCTTATTACTTAGTAGCAACTCCGAGATGAAAAATAAAACCATCATCAAGCGAACAAATGTGCTTATGATTGGACAAATCTACCATCATTTATTGTAGAATGAAAGTATTCAATAAGGAAGGGGAGGATCGCCGTGTCACATAAAAACAACCCGAAGCGTTTTGCATTAAATATGAGCGCAGCCCAGTTCACCAAATTTTACATCATGCACTTGTTACAAATCCGCCAGCCGATGATCAGTGAACATTTTAAGCAGGAGTTTAAAAAACTGACGAAGAACTGGATTCCGGCACCTTCAACACTTCTGGATACGTTACATGAAATGACGGAGCAGGGGTTACTCTATCGGAAAGAAGATTATAAATCCCACGATAAGAAACGTCAGAAGGTTTACTGGTATTATTTAACCGACCAGGGGAAAGAAGAATTTGACGTTTTAAAGAAGCGGTATAAATTGTTGTTTGAAGAACAGATTCAGATATTGAACCAGATTATGAAAGATGTGTATCGTTAAGCCCGAAAGGATGACAACAAGTGAGACTGAGTGTACTTGATCAAAGCCCTATATCCAAAGGGGATTCTGCCGAACAGGCGCTGCTAAACACCATTGAGCTGGCCCGTTGGACGGAGGAACTAGGTTATTACCGGTACTGGGTGGCCGAACATCACAGCACGAATGGATTGGCCGGATCTTCTCCGGAAATCCTGATCGGTCAGATTGCGGCAGCTACCAGCCGGATGCGTGTCGGTTCCGGGGGAGTCCTCCTCCCTCAATACAGTCCGTTGAAAGTAGCGGAAAATTTCAGAGTGCTGGAGGCTTTTTATCCGGGGAGAATCGACCTTGGTCTTGGACGCTCACCCGGGGGCGGCCGGAAAACGCGACTGGCCTTGACGGATGGGTTGGAAAAGCCGCTCAGCTCCTTTTCGCGTCAGGTGAAAGAGCTGCAGCAGTTTCTGCACGGGACCATGCCTAAGGGAAGCGATTACTACGGTGTGACCGCAAGGCCTTCAACAGAGGGACAGCCGGAAACGTGGATTCTCGGTTTGTCTGAACGCGGGGCACGTCATGCAGCAGTGAATGGCACCGGATTCACACTCGGACATTTTATCAGTCCAGACAATGGTGAGGATGCACTGCGGGCCTACCGGGAAAAGTTCAAGCCTTCCCCCTCGCTCGACCAGCCGGATGTGAATGTTTGTATTTTTGTTGTCTGTGCAGAGACAGAGGAAAAAGCAGAAAAGCTGGCGCTTAGTCAGGATTTGTGGCTCCTTCGGGTTGAAAAAGGACTCGAGACCCGTGTTCCTTCTATAGAAGAGGCGGAAAGCTGTACGTATTCTGAAATCGAAAAGAAAAAAATCGAGCAGAACCGCCGGCGTGCGGTTATCGGCTCCCCCCAGCAGGTGAAGGCGCGTCTGCTCGAATTGTCAGAGCAATACCAGACTGATGAATTCCTCATCATTACGAATATTTACGACTTGGAGGATAAGAAAGAATCCTACCGTCTGCTTGCTGAACAGTTCCGTACGTGATGGCTTCGGGAGAAAAATGAGTCATTCACCCATACCAATTCCTCCTTTTTCTCATATATAAAAGGGAAAGGGGGAATAAGTATGAGTAAAGGATATGGTGGAGGATTTGCGCTGATCGTTGTATTGTTCATTCTCCTTATTATTGTCGGAGCTTCCTGGTGGTGCTAATAAGCAGAAGCGCGGGTTTCCCCCGTGCTTTTTTTATGCTTCCATTCCCCCGTGCTTTTTTTATGCTTCCATTCCCCATGATATTTTAAAATGAGACAAACTAGGATATAATGGACGACATGACTTGTCAAAAAGGGTGAATAAAGTGAGTAAACAACAATATTTAGGAACAGTAAAAAAAGCTGTTTTAACAAAAAAAGTGACCCATGGATTCAAGGTGACGGCAGGAAATGAAGAATACTTCCTTCCTGATGAAGAAGTGGACGAGTCTGTTGAACTTGGTGATGAACTGTCATGCTTTTTATATATGAATAAAAAGGGAGAAGCGGCAGCGGTGGCAGATCTTCCGGAAATCACCCGTGACTCCTACGGCTGGGCCGAAGTTGTCGAAATTTCTCCAAACACAGGGGTATTTGTTGATATCGGACTTCCGGATAAGGATATTCTTGTGTCCTCTGACCATCTGCCCCTGTTTAAATCAGTCTGGCCGGCAGAAGGGGATCACTTATTTATAAGTTTGGAACTGGATAAAAAAGGCCGGTTGACAGGCGAACCGATCAGCGAGCAGGAAGTGATGGACGATCTTGAGCCGGCCCCTGCGGAATTGTTGAAGGAAGAAGTGACAGCAAGGGTTTACCGGGCCATAAAAGCCGGTACAGCTGTGTTGACAGGCGAAGGCTACCGCGGGTTTATCCATCCGCATGAGCGTAAAGAAGAACCGCGTCTCGGACAGACGATTGAGGGCCGTGTCATCGACGTCAAGGAAGATGGTACAATCAATCTATCTCTAAGACCGTTAAAACAGGAAAGCATGTCTGAAGATGCCGAGATGATTTTCCAATTCCTTGAGGAGAACGACGGAGTCATGGGGCTTCATGATAAAAGCTCTCCTGATGAAATCCGGGAAACGTTCCAAATCAGCAAGGCTTCTTTCAAACGTGCGCTTGGCCAGCTGATGAAACAGGACAAAATTGAGCAGAAAGACGGACGCACCGTTATAAAGCATAACTGAGTATCTGCACTTCGAACTTCGTAGCAACTCCAATCCTAAACAAAAAAACAAAACAGCCGCTATGTCATTGGTTTGACAGGGGCTGTTTTTTACTGCTTTCATAATGCCGCTCCGGCTCGTCTGCATAGGTGACACGCAGCGAAAAGTGTTCATATCCGGTATCCAGTCCAAAAATGTGCAGGACGTCGTTGATGACAAGGGCATCCGGGGAATCTGCATCAAAACTCATTTCCCGGAAGAGGGGCGTCAACTGATTCATGGCTTTCGTCCCTGAGATTCTTTCTCTGCCCATTTCGTACACAACCGCCTGCGCTCCTTGATCATAAGCTGAATAGTACACGCGGTAGGTTACACCTCCGGGATAGTGAACATCGAGATTAAAGGCAGTAAATGAAAAAGCACCGGCGGTCGAATCCGCCAACTCATACGATATATTGTCTACGGCGTTAAGTTCGGCTGTCTCTGCTTCCTTTTCGCCGACAGGTTCTCCGCAGGCAGTAAGGAGAATGAAGGCAGAAAATATGAGCAAGATCCATGTATGCATTGAATTGCACCTCCTGTCTGTTAATCAGGATAGCCGAGTTGTCTCTTGTTTATAACACATGCAGCAGGCACAAATTTATTCATCGTTCCTGCTGCATGTTAAAATAAAAATAATCCGATCAAAGGAGGATGATTTATGAAAAGTCTATCGATCTGGCTTTCCCTTATAATCGTCGTTGCAGGCATCGGCCTTTTCACATGGAGTAAAAACACGGGGGCTTCATCCGATCCTGAAAAAAAGGCGTCAGCCGGCACGAAAACGATTGAAATGTATAACGGGGACACTGTTGAATGGACAAAGGCACAACTAAACGATCAACTGAGTGACATCCAATACAAAGTCACCCAGCAGGATGGAACAGAAAAGGCGTTCGATAATGCATACTGGAACAACAAGCAGGCAGGCATTTACGTGGATGTTGTTTCCAAGGAACCGTTGTTCAGCTCGCAGGATAAATACAAATCTGGGACCGGATGGCCGAGTTTTACAAAGCCGCTGGTGGAAGAGAATATAGTCACGAAAGACGATCCGGGCATTTTCGGCATGCGGACAGAGGTGCGCAGTAAAGGGGGAGACAGCCATGTTGGCCACGTGTTCAATGATGGACCTGAACCGACCGGGCTCCGCTACTGCATGAACAGTGCCGCTCTTGAATTCATTCCTGTTGATGAAATGGAGGAAAGAGGTTACGGGGAGTTCTTAGAGGTCTTTGATAAAGCATAAGACAGGGGGGGATCCCTGTCTTTTTTCTACTTTAAAGAATGCGGCCTTGACAACATCACTGAGAACGATTATCATTACCATAAATAATGATGATAATGAGGGTGAGAGGCATGAATCAAACCAAATCAAAATTAGCAGAGGTTATTAGAGAAAGACGCTCCATCAAAACCGGCTATCTGGATAAACCTGTACCGACAGAACTCGTGAAGGAACTTCTGGAGGATGCCGTATGGGCACCAACCCACGGGATGCGTGAACCATGGCGGTTCATCTATGTACCTTCTGAGCAGAAAGAGGCTTTTGTATCTTCCCTCGTCGACACGTTTCCGGAAGAACGGAAGGAAGACCGCAGGGATTATTTTAGCAAGCCTTCTGCTTTCTTAATTGTTGTGATGGACGAAGATCCAAGGCAGAAAGTGTGGGAGGAGAATTTCGGAGCCGTCAGCTGTCTGCTTCAAAACTTCCAGCTGCTGGCATGGGAAAGAGACCTCGGCGTGGTTTGGAAGACGAATCCGCACATCTATGACCCGGAGGTTCATGAACTGCTTGGGATTCAGCCGGATGAAAAGGTTGTCGGCTTCATTCACATGGGGTACTTTGACGAAAAACCAGAACCTAAAAAAAGGACGTCCATAGACGATAAATTCACCCTTTATACACCATAAATCCAGCACACCCCTCAGGAGGTGTGCTTTTTTACGGAGAAGAAGACGCTATGTCTTCAAACTGGATCTCAATCAATTGATCCTCTGCAGGATTGACCAGGACATACACGCGTACGTTCTTTTTTGTGCCCGCTTGATCCATAGTAAAAAGGAAGGTATACTGCTCCCGGTTATCTGCAATGGCCACTTTCCCCTGATAATCATAATTCACCAGGTCGTAATCTGGATAGTTCTTATCCGTTTCCTCAACCGCTGCTTTCCCCCATTTGGCATAATCAGGCTGGGCAAACACGTGGTTGAAGGACACGGAAAGAAACAAAAGAGCCATAAGAAAGACTGCTCCTTTATAAAATGTCCGTTTTCCTCTACGCTTCATCATCATCCCTCCTTTATCCTCATTAGTTTTTATAGAATCCGCAAATCTATGCGGGTGGATAAACAAAAGGTGCCCATAGGATCAGGCACCTTTTTCTATTTCATGTATTTGTCATCGTAAGCAATCAATACAATGTTGTATTTCTCCTCCAGCTGTTTGATCTGCTGCAGCTGATCTGAGGGGAGGCGTGCGAAATCGAAGGTCATTTATGCCACTCCTTTCCTTCTTATCATAAGCGGATGATGGGTTCTCTATGCAGTCCGGATGGATTATATTAGACGAATCATCCGAAGCGTTTTATCATAAAGAAAGGAAGGGGAAAGGAGATTGTTATGAATTTTACAGCGCTTGATTTTGAAACGGCTAATGCATCCAAAGGGTCGGTTTGTTCCATCGGGCTTGTGGAGTATGAAAACGGACGGCTTGTCAGGGAATATTACCGTTTGGTGAAACCGAAGAAGAATTATTTTGCTCCCATAAATGTACGCGTGCACGGAATTACCAAGGAAGATGTCAAAGATGCCGAGGAATTTCATACGTTGTGGGAAAATGAAATTAAATCCATGGTGGAAGGAAAGCTTTTGATCGCTCATAATGCCCAGTTTGACATGGGTGTTCTAAGAGCCGTC
Source organism: Halobacillus sp. ABH2_015 (assembly GCF_056158945.1). Classification (NCBI taxonomy): domain Bacteria; kingdom Bacillati; phylum Bacillota; class Bacilli; order Caryophanales; family Bacillaceae; genus Halobacillus; species Halobacillus sp. ABH2_015. The sequence continues at coordinate 1,732,919 of NZ_JBSWUG010000002.1, read as the reverse complement.
CTCGATGAGTACAACCTTCCTTATCCCATGCTTGCCTACAACTGTACATTGAATATTTCAAGGAAGACGTGGCAGCTTCCTAAATACAATTTGAATCGTGTAGCGGATCATCTGGGCTTTTCATTTTCCCATCACCATGCTCTTGAAGATGCAAAAGCAGCGGCTCATATTTTCATGAAGGCAAAAGAAAAGCTGCAAGCGGCCGACTCTAAAGATCTCGTGGATAAATCAGGGACAACGAACGGGATGATGTATGAAGGGGGTTATGAACCGGCGCGGTTGAATAAAAAGCGGAGAGCACAGAAGCCATCAGCTTCTTCTTTCACAGCAGCATCCGTAGAATTGGATCCTTCTCATCCTTTGTACAAGGCTTCGGTTTCCTTTACCGGACGGCTTTCCCATATGAAGAGGGAGGAAGCTGTTGAGAAGGTGATTCAGCACGGAGGAGTGTTTCATTATGATATTGAAGCAGCCACCAATTTTGTGGTCGTTGGAACCAAAACGTATGAGCGGTACACCGCAGGAGAAAAAACGTCCAAATTGGAAAGAGCGGAGACATTGTTAAGCCAGGGAGCATCGATCGAGATTTTATCAGAAGCGGATTTCCTGAATTATGTAAGGCGTTCAACGGTTTGAACGCCTCTTTAATGGATATAAATGCTTGCTGTCCCTTAACCAAAGGGGGTGGACGGCTCTGGCTTTTTCAGGCAGAAATCCTAAATTAACTCCAGCAGCGTAATAGGACTGCCAGACAATTTTTGTGCAGTACTGAACGTCCTCAGGGCCATTTAAGGGGGTGTGAATACGATACAAAGCTTCAGGGTATCTCTGGTATAAACATTCAGCAAACGCAGCAGAACGCAGGCCTGTGTCTTCCTCATGTGCCCGGTAGTGAGAAACTCTGCGGAACTTTCTTTTGTAAACGTCAGGTTCATCCTTGACCAAACCGGAAGGAATGGAATGTAGAACCTTTTTATCTGTCGTGACAATACCTGCATGGCCTACATATTTGGACTCCCGTTTACCAATAGGAGAAAACAATACATCTCCTGGTAACACCTCTGCAGGGTCGAATGTACAGGAATGGACTCTTTTAGGACGATAGAGAATAAAAACGAAAATGGTAATGATCAAAACGGACATTTTTTTCATAATACACCACCTCATTCTTATGGTAAGCAATGGATGAAAGAATGACAACTATCGGAGAGGGGTTTAAAGGTGCGTACAGAACAGGAGATGTATGATTTGGTTTTACATACGGCTGAGCAGGATGAGCGGATACGAGCGGTGCTGTTAAATGGATCAAGGGTCAATGCGAGTGCAGAACATGACGCTCTTCAGGATTACGACATTCAGTATATCGTGTCTGATTTTTCGTCCTTTATGAAAGATCACACATGGATTGATGTTTTCGGGGAGCGGCTGATCACACAGATGCCTGATCATTATCCTTTATACGATGAGGATGGAAGGAGGGGACGGTTTGCTTATTTGATGCAGTTTACAGATGGGACAAGAATTGATTTGACTCTCGTTGACGTCCACGATCTTCCTGAAACATTCGAGAGTTTAACGGAAGTTCTGCTCGACAAAGATGGGTGTCTTCCGGAAATTCCTGCTCCAGACAACAGCGATTACATCGTTGAGAAACCTGTACAGGAAGAGGTTTATCGCTGCAGCAATGAATTCTGGTGGGTCAGCCTGTATGTGGCTAAAGGCTTGGAGCGGAAGCAGCTGCCTTATGCTAAAACGATGCTGGAGGGTCCTGTGAGAAGGATGCTGCACCAAATGATGAGCTGGTACATTGGCTCAAAACATGATTTTTCAGTCTCTGTCGGCAGTTCCGGTAAATTTTTTGAACGATTTCTTCCTAAAGAACTTTGGGTATCTTATCAGGCCACCTATACAGGAAGTGATTACAATGAGAATTGGAAGGCGCTCCTCACAATCGCTGAGTTATTTCAAATACTCGAAAGCGAAGTATCCTTGAGCATCTCAGCTGAATCCTTTAACAGCAATGATGTATACGCTTACTTAAAGGGTTGGAAAAAAAGGTGTGGCATGTAAAAGTGCGGAAAAATGGATACAGGAACAAATGTTCGGTATAATGATCTTAACTAGTCTAAGGAGGCTCATCATGGTATTGAATGGATCGAGTTCAAGGAGACGCCGGCTGACGAATGAAGAAATTGCAGAACGGTACAAACATGGGGAAGTACAACAGTGATTGCAGGAGAGGCGGGCATTACTCCGGCCGCCATTCGTCTTATTTTGAAAAAGATGAATGTTCCTATGCGTCCCCGCGGCAGCTGGAAACGTAAATATCACGTCAACGAGCATTACTTTAAAACATGGTCCCCAATAAATCCATGAAATTGAAGTTTTCTCTTGTACCTGGAGCATATCTCAATCATTTTGTCCGCGGTTATTTTGGTGGTGATGGAAACATTAATGATCAAAAAAACAGGTGAATATGGTTGGAGGGTCTGAATCGTTCATGTATACATTACGAGATTGTATAGCAGCCCTGGGAATACGCTGCTATGCGAAGCCCAGTGGTCCATATGTGCGGGTCATAGTCAGTGGTCGGAAGTCTATATTTGAGTTCAGCAGATGGATGTATGAAAATCATGACTTATGTATAGACCGGAAACTGGCAGAATTCAATAAAGAAGAAATGGATTATAAAGAACTCCAAGATCTTAAACACTTAAAAACAAGTTTGGTCGTAAAAGAAAGAAAAGAAATCGTTTTACATGAGCTGAGCAAACATGCTTCTGAATTGGATGCATGCAAAGAAGTAGGCATTCTTGTAAATACATATCGGACATGGTTGAGAAAAGACCCGGAATTCCGAAGGGCGGCTGAAAAATTGGTGAACCATAAAAAAGGGGGATGATTCATGATCCTCTTAATTTTTCACTTTTTATCTAGTTAACATAATATATATTATACTAAGCTAGTGCAAATCATGTAATCCTGTCTCAAATATTAAGTTTACTCATGTTATTGAGACAAAACAAAATGAAACAGGATTGTAGACATTCCGCATGCAATTAAAAATCAAATGTTACTGTTTTATCGCAGCACATAATGATCATTGAGTATCTTTCAGTTGATTGATGAAATTTCAAATTGCCGTAACATCTTCCAACAAAATCCTATGAACATCCATCCTATTTAACGGCACCAGCATATGTTCATTGATGGTTAACCCATGACTTTTATCATTTCTTTGTTTTTTCAAATATTCATTTAGATGAATCTATTGATCTTCATTAAGTATTTTGATTTGAAAATGCTCAATCTGCTGCATGTCACACGGATTCGTTTCCTTCATATAAGCGCCTGATGCCAATTTTCCCTGCCATTTCATTGAAACAGCTCCTTGATTTGAATATGAATTTGTACTAGTTTGACCTCCCTCCGATTTGTTACGTGTTATGTATGGTTTTTTTTATTTATTTATTGGAGTTGCTACTAAGTAATAAGTAAGAATATTATGATAAAGTGTAAAATGTGCCTCTTTTTCGGGTATAGAACGTATGTTCTTATTCCGTTATTATCCTTTCATTGGAGTTAAAACTGCATAAAAAAGCCACAGAGTTATTACTCTGTGACCTTAACTTTCGATTTTTTTGGTGTTTGAGCTGTACTTTCCTCGTACACGCGAAGCGTTTTGTAGTAATAGTCCAAGATCTGCTCAGAAGGCTTCTGCCAGCTGTGTTTTTCAGCTTCCTTCCTGGCATTCCTGCAAAGGTCGGCATAAAGAGAGGTATCTTCCAAACGGTTGATGGCTTCAATCATGCTTTCGGTATTCTCATTTTCAAATAAAAGCCCTGTGCGGCCATCTTCCACCTGCTCCATTGTCGGACCACTCTTGGCTGCTATGACGGGTAAACCTGACGCCATAGCCTCCAATATAACAAGACCCAGTGTTTCGGTCACCGACGGAAAAATAAGCGCGTCTGAAGAAGAAAATGCCTCAGCCAGTTCATCTCCATGAAGCAGGCCTGTAAACACTGTATTCGTCCCTTTAAAGGCCTCCTCGAGTTCTCCTTTGACAGGACCATCCCCCACAATCGCAAGAGAAATGTCTTCCCGTTCGTCCAGCAGCGGCCTGATTTTATGAATTTCTTTCTCAGGTGCCAGTCTTCCGACGAACACAAGCAGCTTATTTTCTGGTTTACCGTTGGATAAACGGCTGCGCATAGACTCGGTCCGGTGTCCGGGATGATAATGATCCACAGCTACACCTCTGTCCCATACGCTGACATTATGGAAATTCTTATCATCCAGCTCCGTCTTAATCGCCTGTGATGTGCATAAGTTGACATGGGCGTAGTTATGAAGCTTTCTGAAGTACCACCATACAAGCGGTTTAAATGGATAAAGCCTGTAATAGTCCAGGTATTTCGGCACGTGTGTGTGGTATGAAGCAATCAGCGGGTAATTCAGCTTATCCGCATAATACACACCAGAAACCCCGACGAGGGCTGGGTTGACCACGTGAACGAGGTCAGGATCGTGCTTTTGCAGCAGATCCTTCACCCGTTTTTGAGGCAGGCTGAATTCCTTGGACCTGTAAAAAGGCAGTTTTGTCGTTTTAACCCCTTCAACAATCGCTCCTTTGTATTCCTTCACACCAAGATCTGGAGCAATGACAACCACTTCATGATCCTGGTTGAGGAGATACGTAATGGCTTCCTTCAGTCTTGTAACTACTCCATCTGTTGATGGCAGGAAAGTTTCTGTAATGATGGCGATTTTCAAAGCGGAAAACTCCTTACTTCCAGGTAATTGATGGCAGAACATTCTCCTGGATAATACGATCTTTGTTTTCAACAGCTGTACGGAGGATATCCCGGATCACATCGTCTGTCAGCAGATGAGGCTCCAGACCAAGGTCACGGAGTTTCGTATTGACCGCATTATAATAATGGTCTTCATTCTCAATACGAGGATTTTCAATCTTCTTCACTTCTGTTTGAAGACCTTCCTCCTTCGCGATCTTATAAACTCTTTCAGCCAGCTCCTGAACGGAGAACCATTCTGTAAACTGGTTGAATACACGAAATTCCCCTTTATCTGCCGGGTTTTCCGCGGCGATTTCCACACAGCGCACGGTATCTTCAATGTTTAGGAACGCACGCGTCTGTCCGCCTGAACCATACACCGTAATATCATGCCCGATTGCTGCCTGATTGATGAAGCGGTTCAGAGCCGTCCCGAACACACCGTCATAGTCCACACGGTTCACAAGCACCGGGTCCATACGTGTTTCTTCGGTATGTAAACCATAAACGATACCCTGGTTTAAATCTGTCGCACGAATACCCCAGATTTTGCAGGCGAACGTAATGTTATGGCTGTCATGCACTTTGGACAAGTGATAGAAAGAGCCCGGCTGCTTAGGGTATGGAAGCGTGTCTTTTCTTCCTTTATGTTCAATTTCAATATATCCTTCTTCAATATCAATGTTGGGTGTGCCGTATTCGCCCATCGTGCCCAGTTTGATCAAATGGCATTCCGGTGCGAAATCCTTGATGGCATAAAGAACGTTCAAGTTCCCCATGACATTGTTCGTCTGCGTATACACCGCATGCTCACGGTCAATCATGGAATAAGGAGCAGAACGCTGCTCAGCAAAGTGAACGAACGCCTCAGGCTCCACCTGACGGAAAACTTCACTCAGGAAATCATAGTGGTTGAGATCGCCGATAAAGGTTTTAATCTCTTTCCCTGATACTTCTTTCCATTTGGCCACCCGCTCTTCAAGTGTGGCAATGGGTGTTACTGAATTGGAGCGAAGCTCGTCATCATACTTTCTGCGTACTAAATTGTCTACGATGGTTACATCATGACCCTGCTTGGATAGGTACAGGGCAGTCGGCCATCCGCAGAAACCATCTCCCCCTGCTACAATAATTCTCATAATCTACCTCCTAGTTACATCTTGCATACTCGTATTCTCTTTTATAGAGTAACACTTTTGACTAATGTTCGAAAACTGGAAAGATTCCACCAAACCGGTATGCCTTTCCTGTTCAGTCATGGTCTCTACGTTTTTGACTTTACCATTAATTCAATTTTGAAACAATTAATTCTTTGTAAACTCCATAAACACTCAGAAGAAAACGAAATATGTCGGACTTTGAGACCTAAATGAGATTTTACCCACGATCCCAATAGTTTAAACCTGAAATGATAAAAAATGCGGGAAGCATCATCCGCTCCCCGCCGCTTCGTCATTCTTCTTTTTCTTCGTTTTCTTCTGGCTTGTCCCCTGATGATTCTTCATCCTGTTCAGGCGATTCAGCTGCTGCTGCCGCTTCCTCTGCGCCTTTTTTATCCTCAGAAGCAAAACCATTGACGGTTCCTCTGGAAACATAGCTCTCAAGCATCGCTTTCAGATCCATGCCTGTTGTTTCCTTCAAAGACTCCTGTATCCCAAGCATTGTCGAGGTTACATTGCCTGCAACTTTAGAGGAGCCACCTCTGGAGTCTGCTCCACCCATATCAATCACTTTCATATCCTTGATCTGACTGATCGGCGCGGACACTTTCTCTGCATATTCAGGAAGAACCTTAATCAACATTTCCATAATGGCCGCTTCACCGTAGTGTTCCATTGCTTTGGCCATCCGTTCTTTCGATTCCGCTTCCGCTATACCGCGCTGACGGATAACTTCGGCGTCAGACTCCCCTTTGATCCGCTCATTATCTGCTTCTGCCTGGGCCCGTTTCGTGACTTCATAAGCTTCCGCATCAGCAATGGATCGTCTCCGCTTGTTTTCTTCTTCTTCAAGCTCCACGGCCCGCTGCTTTTCAATATACTGAACTTTCAATTCCTCTTCCTTAATCTGCTGGGCAAGCTTCTGGCGTTCCAGTTCACCAGCCTGGTCGGCATTCGCTTTCGCCCGGTTTGTTTCAGTCTGGAATTCCGCTTCCTTAATATCTTTTTCTTTAGTGGAAGATGCAACAGCCGTCAGGCGTCGGTTTTCCTCATCCTGCGCTTCCTGATCGTTCTTAGCCTGATAAATGCGTGTTTCCTTCGTTGCATCCGATTCCGCCATATTCGCTTTTTTCTGTACTTCAGCGATATGAGGGCGCCCGAGCGCATCTATGTAGCCGTTCTCGGTGTCTACATCTTCCACATCATTCAAAGCAAAGGATGTAATCTCAAAACCCATGCCTTTCAAGTCTGCTTCTGCAATCCGCTTCACCTGCGTATTGACTTCTTTAAAGTCGTTGTAAATCTTCTCAATCGGCAAGGAGGCGATAATGGACCTCAAATGTCCATTCAGTACATCCTTCAGTTCTGATTCCCGCTCGTTCTGCTTCTTCCCGAGAAACTTCTCAGCAAAGTTCGCCATAATCTCAAGCTCACTGCCGATACTGATGACGGCTGTACTGGCTACGCGTACCGGAATCCCTTCCTTTGTGTAGGCCTTCTCAGAATTGACCTGCAGTTGAAAGGACGTTAAATCAATGGGTGTTGCTGTCTGGAACATCCGGAGACGATACCCGCCGCCCCGAATGATTTTAACCGACCTTCCGTTATCATCTTCAAACACGTTCTTTTCCTGTTCCGGATCTCCAAGCTTCGGCCCTGTTACAATCAAAGCTTCATTGGAACTTGCCGTTTTATAACGCAGACGGAAAATAATAAAGGTTACAATTCCGCCGATGATTAAGGCAGCACCAAGCACTCCCAGAATAATAACCGTTAAAGCTCCCTCGAACATACCATCCACTCCTTCCATTAGTCCCTTGTAAAAAGAAGGGCTGTCTAGCATATCGAAAAACCCCCTCCTTTTGTTTCAGATTTTCTGGATTTTTTTATAAAGTTTGTGAAATCTGTACATTTGTAGTTTATGAAAACGCTTTATTATATAATGGATTCAAGTCATTCCTGAATGAGGAGGAAGTTTCTATGCGTACATATCCAAATGTATGGAATCCGACACAAAAGCAGAAAGAATCCACCCGCTTGTTTCAGTGGATGAAAAGATCAGGCTTTACGGATTATGATACCTTTCATAAAGTCACAACAGACCGGGTGGAATGGATGTGGGAGGAAGCATGCCGGGAACTCGGCATCGAATGGTCTGTTCCCTTCAAAAAGACGCTTGATTTGTCCCGGGGCCTCCCGTATCCCCAATGGTTTGTCGGAGGTGAAATCAACGCGGCTCATAATGCCCTCGACAAATGGGCGGAAGACCCGGAGCATAGAAATAAAACGGCCTTGTTCTGGGAAGGAGATCGTGGCGATTCATCCTCCTATTCTTTTATAGAACTTCAGGAAGCTGTCGATCAGACTGCACACGGATTCCAGCGCTATGGTATAGCGGAAGGGGATATTGTGACGATTTATATGCCGATGATTCCGGAAACCCTGATCAGTATGCTTGCCCTTTCTAAAGTCGGTGCTGTCTTTTCCCCTGCGTTCTCCGGATATAAAGCAGATGCCGTAGCTGCAAGAATCCAGGCTTCAAGAGCAAAAGCCATGATAACGGTCGATGGCTTCTACCGGCGCGGGAAAACCATTCAAATGAAAGATCAGGCAGATGCAGCAGCAGAGCAGTGTCCCTCTCTGGAGCATGTCTTTGTTGTTGAGCGAACCGGTACGGATATCCAGTGGCATGAGCCGCGGGACGTTGCCTGGTCTTCACTGCAGAAAAAAAAGGGTCCTTTTCCATCAGCCGCTACAAAAGCCGGTGATCCCTTCATGTTGATTTACACATCAGGTACGACAGGTAAACCGAAAGGTGCGGTTCATACACATGCGGGTTTTCCGATAAAAGCCGCTTTTGATGCGGGAATCTGTATGAACGTTACTAAGGAGGATACTTTGTTCTGGTACACCGATATGGGATGGATGATGGGGCCTTTCCTCGTTTACGGAGGTCTTATTAACGGCGCCTCCATCGTCATGTTTGAAGGCACACCGGATTATCCCAGACCTGACCGCTTATGGGAGATTGTCGACACGTATAACGTGACACATCTCGGTCTTTCTCCAACGCTGGTACGCACATCGATGAAGTACGGGCCTGAATGGCTGCATCGTCATTCTCTTACCTCCTTGAAACTGATTGCATCTACAGGAGAGCCTTGGAATGAAGAACCATGGAACTGGCTGTTTGAACATGCAGGTCATAAACAGGTACCGATCTTTAATTATTCAGGAGGGACAGAAATATCCGGAGGCATTCTTGGAAATATCCTGATCAAGCCGATCCAGCCGGTCACTTTCAATGCTGCCCTGCCTGGCATGGATGCTGTCGTATTGAATAATCAAGGAGAACGTGTGATTAATGAAGTGGGTGAATTGGCGATTCGTAAGCCATGGGCAGGCATGACCAACAGTTTTTTTGAAGATGACGAGCGGTACGAAGAAGCATACTGGAGCCGCTTTACGGATACATGGGTGCACGGAGACTGGGTGGTAGAAAATGATAAAGGCTATTTTACAATTACCGGTCGGTCTGATGACGTATTGAATGTAGCAGGTAAACGGCTGGGTCCCTCGGAAGTGGAAACGGTACTCGTGGACCACCCTCTTGTGTTGGAAGCCGGCGTCATCGGTATCCCTCATGAAACCAAAGGGGAAGAACCGGTCGCTTTTGTAGTGGTTAACGATGAACCGGTGGAGCAAGCGTCTTTGATTGAAGAATTGAAAAAGCATCTGCATCAGAAGCTCGGAAAAGCTTTGTCACCGGACATCATCCACCTGGTATCAGACCTTCCTAAAACGAGAAATGCCAAAGTGATGCGCCGTGCGGTTAAATCTGCTTATTTAAACCAGTCCACAGGAGATTTGAGCGCCCTTGAAAACCCTGAAAGTGTACAGGAAATCTCTGATCTTGGTAGAAAAGCCGGCACAGAATCATGACAAACGCCTGGATCTCAAAAAAGATCCAGGCGTTTGTTTTTAAACCGGGTAGACCCCGTGCTTTCGATTTGTAAATTGGACATCTTTACGTGTATAGGCTTCATAGCGTGTACTCAATTCGTGACGGAGGCGGCCGGGTTTCACGACATCATCGACGACCATTTCTGAAGCCAGCCGGTAAATATCGATGTTTTCCTTATATTCCTCCTGCTTATCTTTAATGAAGGCAGGACGGTCTTCTTCCGGAAGGGCAGCAATCTTGTTGGCGTAGACAGCATTCACAGCCGCTTCCGGTCCCATCACAGCGATTTGAGCTGTAGGCAGGGCGAGGCAAGCGTCCGGTTCAAAAGCGGGGCCTGCCATGGCATACAGCCCTGCGCCATACGCCTTTCTGACAATGACAGAGATTTTAGGAACCGTCGCTTCACTCATAGCCGCCAGCATTTTTGCCCCGTGACGGATAATTCCCGCCTGTTCCACTTTCGTTCCAATCATGAAGCCCGGGATATCCGCGAGGAACAACAAAGGGATATTAAAGGCATCACACAATTGAATGAATTTGGCGGCTTTATCTGCTGAATCCGGAAATAACACGCCTCCTTTGGCCCTGGGCTGATTAGCGATGATGCCGACAGATTTTCCGTTGATCCTGGAGAGTCCTGTAATCAATTCCGGAGCAAACTTCTTCTTAATTTCACAAAAGGAGTCCTCATCAATAATCCGGTCGATGAACTGATACATGTCAAAAGGAGCATTCTGGTTTTCAGGTATCAACTCTTCAATCGTTTTTTCAAACGCCTGCGGTTCTCTTGCTTCCCTTGTTTTCGGACGCTCCTGATAGGAACTTGGAAAGTAGCTCAAATAGGTCCTGGCATACCCTATGGCTTCCTTCTCATCTGATGCCAGCACATCTCCGCATCCTGATACAGAGCAGTGCATGGACGCACCACCCATCTCCTCAAGGGATACCTTCTCCCCGATTACCTTTTCTGCCATTCTTGGAGAACCAAGATACATGGAGGCATTGCCATCAACCATAACGACAATGTCACAAAAGGCTGGAATATAAGCCCCTCCTGCAGCAGATGGTCCGAATAACAGACAAACCTGGGGAACTCGTCCGGATAATTTGATTTGGTTATGGAAAATACGTCCCGCTCCGCGCCGGTTTGGGAACATATCGACTTGATCGGTGATCCTTGCCCCCGCTGAATCGACCAGATAAAGCATTGGAGCATTGATTTTCAGAGCGGTTTCCTGAATACGTATAATTTTTTCCACTGTTCTTGCGCCCCAGGAACCTGCTTTTACTGTAGAGTCATTGGCCATCACACACACGGTTTCGCCGTTCATCCTGCCGATTCCTGTAACGACCCCGTCTGCTGGAAGTCCTTCTGATTGACAGTTGGCAAAAAAAGCATCTTCGATATCAATATCCTCATCAAACAACAACTGGAGGCGGTCGCGAACAAACATCTTACCTTTTTCTGCGTTCTTTTCATGATATTTTTCTGCGCCGCCCCGGGCGATTTTTTTCACCCGTTCTTCAAACGACTGCTGATCCGACATCGTTTTTTCCACGTGCTCACTCTCCTTTGTATTCCGGTCTGCGTTTTTCCTTAAAAGCGTTCAGACCCTCGACCCGGTCTGTCGTCGGGATGGTCGACTTGTATGCGGCGTGCTCAATTTCAAGGCTTTCCTCCAGCGGCATGTCAAACCCGGTATCCATTGCGTTTTTGGCAGCCTTTACAGCTAAAGGGCCGTTTCTTGCTATACAGGCAGCCAAATCCTGTGCTTCTTCCATAAGCATCTGCGGTTCATACATATATTCAACGAGCCCCATCTGGAATGCTTTGGCTGCTTCCACAGGTTTGGCTGTATAAATCATCGACTTTGCCCGCCCCGGACCGATCAATCTTGAAAGTCTCTGGGTACCGCCTGCCCCGGGGATGATCGCGAGGGATGTTTCCGTGAGCCCCACTTTCGCTGAAGAACTCATCATACGTAAATCACAGGCCAGAGCAAGCTCAAGTCCGCCTCCGAAAGCCGCTCCATTGATGAGAGCAATCGTAGGAACAGTGACTTTTTCCCATTTACGAAGAGTATCCCCGATTTTCCGCACGGTTTTGACGACTTCCTCGTCCGACATTCCGGACCTTTCCTTTAGATCCGCTCCCGCACAAAACGCCTTGCTTCCTTCTCCTGTAAGTAAGACGACCCGGATATCGGAGCGGGACTGAATATGGTCGATTTTTTCAGACAGCTCATCTAAAAGCGCATGAGAAAGAGCATTGGCCGCGTCCGGTCGATTTAATGTAAGCTGACAAACGTGGGCCGCCGGCTCTTCCATACGGATGAGTTCATTCATGACTTACACCCTTTCCTTATTCAGGATCTGCATGCCGTGACTGGGAAGCGGTTTTCCAAGGACACGCTGCATGTAATCCGCTGCTCTTTGGAGAGCGGATTCATCTATTCCTGTGTGAACCCCCATCTGGTGGAGCATATGAACAAGATCATCTGTTGCAAGGTTTCCGGAGGCTCCGTCCGCATAAGGACAGCCGCCAAGACCGCCCAGAGACGCATCGAAGGTGGTGATTCCATGCTGCATGGATACCACGATGTTCGCCAGCGCCATTCCTCTCGTGTTATGAAAGTGCATCGCCATGTTTTCTAATGGAAGGTGCTGCTTCCAATAGTCAAGCGCTTCGTCCACCTGCTTTGGATCCGCTGTCCCGAGAGTGTCTCCCATGGATAACTCATCAATGCCCATGCGCAACAATCGGTCACTTACCCGGAGGACCTGGTCCTGTGAGGTTTTCCCGTCATAAGGACACTCGAAGACTGTAGACACATAGCCCCGCACCTGTTTCCCTTCGCGTTTGGCTGTCCGTACAACGTTTTCCAGCACAGGGAACGTTTCATCAATCGTTTTATTAATGTTCTTTAGATTGTGGGTTTCGCTGGCGGACATAAAGACGGCGACTTCATCGACATCAGTCGTTAAAGCTGCCTCCAGACCTTTTTGATTCGGAACGAGAGCGGCATACGTAACACCAGGTTTCCGTTCTATGGATGCGGCCACCTTTGCAGCATCCTTCAATTGCGGGATCCACTTCGGATGTACGAACGAACTGATTTCTATCGAAGACAATCCGGTTTCAGATAACAGATTGATCCAAGTGACTTTATTTTCGGTTGGGATTTCCTCTGCTTCGTTTTGAAGACCATCTCTTGGTCCGACTTCCTTTATCGTTACATGATCAGGCAGGTTCAGCATACCATCCGCTCCTATGATTCAATAATCGCAATAACGTCGCCTTCGTTGACAAAGTCCCCTTCGCTTACTTTCAGCTCTTTGATCGTCCCGGACGTTTCTGCGGAGATGGGGATTTCCATTTTCATCGATTCTAGGATAACGACATCCTCCCCGTCATTGATCTCAGCCCCTTCTTCTGCTGTGATTTTCCATACACTTCCTGCCATCGATGCTTTTACTTCAAACATGTGTAGTCCTCCTTTTAGTGGTTGGTTAAAGTAGGTAGATAATAGTTTTGAATGAAGCTTGTTGTTGTATCTCCTTCACGGAACCTATCATGGGTGATGATGCGTTTTAACATTGTCAGGTTGCATTTGATTCCCTCAATTTCATAGGCATGGAGTGCTTTGGCAAGACGTTCGGCCGCTTGGTTTCGATCACTGCCATGAACGACCAATTTAGCAATCATCGGATCATAAAAGGGCGTGACCTCTGATCCACTTTCCACGGCCAGTTCGTGCCTGATTCCAGGCCCTTCCGGAAGCACCAGGTTCGAAAGCGTCCCCGGTGATGGATAGAACGTATTCGGATCCTCAGCATATATGCGTACTTCAATCGCGTGTCCGTTGATCTGCAGACGATCCTGCTGAAGGTGTAGTTTGTCACCTGCGGCTATCTTCAGCTGCTGCTCTACAATATCCACACCTGATATTTCCTCTGTTACAGGATGCTCCACCTGCAGACGGGTGTTCATTTCAAGGAAATAATAGTTTTCATTCCGGTCCACAAGAAATTCAATCGTTCCGGCATTGGTGTATTGCAGACTCTCCACAGCCTTGATGGCACTGTCTCCCATTTCCCGGCGGGTTTTTTCTGAAAGGAACGGGGAAGGGGCTTCCTCTACCACTTTCTGATGCCTTCTTTGAATGGAGCATTCCCGTTCAAACAAATGAACAGCATGGCCGTGATGATCCGCAAGAACCTGAATTTCGATGTGGCGCGGCTCTTCGATTAACTTTTCAATAAACATTTTTCCATCTCCGAAAAATGCTTTGGCCCGTTTGGAATTTCCTTCAAATGCTTTTTCCAGTTCCTCATCAGAATGGACGGCCTGCATACCGATCCCGCCTCCGCCGGCAGCTGCCTTCAACATAACCGGATATCCGAACGTTTGAGCTGCTGCTTTCGCTGCTTCTACAGAAGCCACCGCTTCTTCAGTACCTGGAACGACAGGCACACCGGCCTGCTTCATTTCGGCACGCGCAGCAATTTTGTCTCCCATTTTTGCGATGACATCAGCTTCTGGTCCAATAAATGTGAGGCCTGCTTCTTTTACTCGTTGTGCAAACCCCGCATTTTCACTTAACAATCCGTATCCTGGATGAACCGCTTCAGCCCCGGATTTCAATGCCGCCTCCAAAATCTTATCGATGTTCAAATAAGACTCATTGACCCTGGGTTTTCCAATCAAATAACTTTCGTCCGCCATTTTTACAAAAGGAGCCTGTTGGTCGGCCTCAGAATAAACAGCAACGGTTTGGATCTGCATCCGCCGGCATGTACGGATGATGCGGGCTGCAATTTCCCCGCGGTTGGCAATCAATATTTTTTTGAACATCCAATTCCTCCCTCATTTTCCTGTCTGTAATAGATCAAGGGCATTTTCCCTCAATCTGAATTTCTGGATTTTTCCGCTGGCAGTCATCGGGTATTCCTGCGTAAATAAGATATAACGCGGAATTTTATGTTTGGAAATCCGCCCTTCACAAAATTCTTTGATATCGCTTTCATTTATGTGCGTATTTTCTTTTGGAATGATCCAGGCCATAATCTCTTCCCCGTACGTTTCATCCGGCACACCGACCACCTGGACATCCAGTACATCAGGATGCTGATACAGAAATTCTTCAATTTCCCTTGGATACACATTTTCTCCGCCGCGGATAATCATGTCTTTCATCCTTCCGGTTATTTCAATATAGCCCTCGTGATCCTTGACAGCGAGGTCCCCGGTATGGAGCCAGCCATCAGGGTCTATGGCTGCGCTTGTCGCTTCCTCATTTTTGTAATAGCCTTCCATCACAAGATAGCCCCGGGTACAAAGTTCCCCTGGTACACCTGGTTCCACTTCTTCACCCGTAGCCGGTTCAATGATTTTCACCTCTACATTAGAGTGAGGACGGCCGACACTGCTGACCCGCAGGTGGACAGGATCATGCACATTGGTCTGGGTGATGACTGGTGAGGACTCGGTCTGCCCGTAAGCAATCGTGATTTCCTCCGCCCCCATTTTATGAATGACATTTTTCATCACTTCCATCGGGCATGTCGAACCCGCCATAATACCCGTGCGGAGGGTCGTAGGTTTTAAGTCTTCGAATTCTGGGTGATTGAGTTCTGCGATAAACATTGTCGGGACCCCATGCAGTGCTGTGCATGCCTCATCTTTCACTGCCTGCAGGACCTTTTTCGGTTCAAACTGTTCTAAAATGACCATTGCCGCGCCTTTGGAAACCGCAGCAAGCGTGCCCAGGACACATCCGAAGCAGTGGAAAAACGGGACAGGAATGCATAAACGATCCTGATGCGTCAGGTTCATGCTGCCGGCCACCTGGTTTCCATTGTTCACAATATTATAATGAGAAAGCATGACGCCTTTAGGAAAGCCGGTCGTGCCAGAGGTGTACTGCATGTTGATGACATCTGTGGACGTCAGCGACTGTTTTCTTGCCTCAAGCTCCTCATCCTGAATGGTCATCCCCATATCGACAACGTCCTGCCAGGAATAGCACCCTTTATGCGGAGTATCACTCAGAACAACAACGTTCTTTAAAAAAGGAAGCCGTTCACTCTGCAGGCTGCCTTTCTCTGAGTATTCCAGTTCCGGACAGATTTCCTTCAAAATGTTCATATAGGAGGCTCCGCGGAAGTCCTCAGCAAGAATGAGCGTAGAGGCATCCGACTGTTTCAGCAAATATTCAAGCTCCTGCGCGCGGTAGTTCGTATTTACGGTAACGAGCACACCGCCCATTTTCCCTGAAGCAAACTGCGTGATCAGCCACTCCGGCTTATTATCAGACCAAACAGCCAGATGATCGCCTTTTTCTATCCCTAGAGCCATCAGTCCTTTTGCGGCCGCATCAGCTTCTTCATTAAATGCCGCATACGTTTTACGAATCCCTTTTTCGGGATACACATAAGCTTCCTGATCTGGATATAGCGAAGCCTTTTCCTCCAACAGCTGTCCGACTGTTTGTTTGAGCAGTGTCATTCTCTCGTCCTCCTTCAATTAGCATCCCAGCTGGCGTGCGATGACCATACGCTGTATTTCAGATGTTCCTTCTCCTATTTCAAGAAGCTTGGCGTCTCTTAGAAAACGTTCGACTTCATATTCCATCATGTATCCATATCCGCCATGGATTTGGATGGCTTGATTGGATGAACGGAACGCTGTTTCAGAGGCGAAAAGTTTCGCATACGCGGATTCCTTCGTGAAATCCTTTTTCTGATCCTTTAACCAGGCGGCTTTCAACACCATGTTCCTTGCAAGCTCCACTTCCATGGCCATATCCGCCAGTTTAAATTGAATGGCTTGAAATTTTGATATGGACTGCCCGAACTGCTTCCGTTCCTTCGCATAGGCAAGGGCTTTATCCAAAGACGCCTGAGCAATACCGACAGCAAGGGCAGCAATAGATATACGGCCGCCGTCCAATGTATACAAAAACTGATGAAACCCTTTGGAAGGATCACCAAGAATGTTTTCCTTCGGTACTTTCACATCTTCCAATATGATTTCTGAAGTATTGGAACCACGGACACCCATTTTTTCGTAAGGGCTGGTAATGCTCATGCCTTTGGTGTCTTTAGGAATGATGAACGCGGAAATGATGTTTTTTCCGTCCTCACGCTTTCCCGAGACTGCCGTCACCGTAATGGACCTGGCATACTCTGCGTTGGTAATCCAGCATTTCTCTCCATTGATCACATAATGATCCCCCACTAATTCAGCGCGTGTTTTCGTACCGCCGGCATCCGAACCTGCATTTGGCTCTGTTAAACCAAAAGAAGCAAGTCCCTCTCCTTTAGCAAGCGGAATAAGATACTCCTGTTTCTGCTCTTCGGTACCGAAATAATAGATGGGACTCGCTCCAAGAGATACGGCTGCAGCATAACTCAGCCCTGTGGACCCGCATACACGGCCGATTTCCTCAACAGCCAGAGCGTACGTGACCGTGTCTCCGCCGGACCCGCCGTACTCCTCAGGAAATGGAATGCCAAGCAGACCGAGTCTCCCCATCTCATCGAAAATGTCCTTCGGAAACTCCGCATTTCGATCAATATCCACCGCTCTTGGTGCAATAACGTCATTCGCAAAGTCCCGTACCATTTTCCGTGTCATTTCCTGTTCCTTCGTCAGTTCAAAGTTCATTTTACTCCCCCTTGCTGTATTTTAGACCGACTGGTTGGTCTGTAAAGCACACAAAAAGAATGAAAGCGTTTACTTAACATCGTAAAAAAAAGGGACTTTATTCATATGATGCATGAGCTGCTCGCTGCTTCCGGGCAGTAAAAAGTGAAGGATTAAATCAATGTACACCTCCGCAATTTCATCAATGGAATACCTTCCATCCTGCTGATACCACTTGTATATCCAATTGACCATCCCTAAGACAGCCATAGCGGTTACTTCAAGAGGAAGTTCCTTTCTAAAATCACCGTCCGCCTGACCTTCATGGATAATCCCGAAAATGATGTCCTTAAATTCATCCCGTTTCCGTTTAATTTTTTCCTCGTAGGCCGGCTTTAAGTAGTTACTTTCCTGATAGAAGACAGAAATATGTGGTTTGTATAAATCAAAAACTTTCACAAAAGAATGGATGACAGCCTGTATTTTGGCTGTTGGTGAGGTGTGAATCACGTTGGCTGCTCCAGCCTCTTTCAATACGTATGTAATAAAGGTGTCATGAATCACAAATAGGAGTTCATCCTTGGATTGAAAGTGGTGGTAAAAGCCCCCTTTGGATGTCCCCGAGGCTGCTACAATCTGGTTAACCGTCACACCGTGAAAACCATGTTCATCAAATAACCGCAGAGAAGTTTCGAGAATGGTGCTGCGTAAGCGGCTCATACATCATCTCCCTTCAACTGAATATACCTTCATTTTATCATAGTATTTTGAAAATACAATCATATCCAATTTCTTTCCTGCGTCAAAAACGTACATTCTTTTGATTTTCCGGTTTTTCTTATTGATGGTTTTTTTGTTTTATCTATCGGAGTTGCTACTAAGTTTGAATAAAGAACGCCGACGGTTCATGAGCTTTGAACCGTCGGCGTTGATTTTTACTGGCTGTTTTCATCTTCCAGCTTAAAAGGCACTTCGTACCCTGGTTTCACCCAGGATTCGACAACACTTCCTTTTTGATCCACATCGAGGACGTAAGATCCGTTGCTGTACCGGTCATTCGCTTTCAAGTCCATCGGATTAACCGTCGTCGTCTCCTGCTTTTCTGTCATGAGTACAATCTGGTCTTCCCTTTGAACGAGATGAACATCTACAATTTGGTGCGGGTTTTTCTTCAGCTCCCGAAGCATAATTACACCGCGCTTGGCTCTGGACGTACGATCGAATTCCTTCAGTCTCATCCGCTTGGCAGCCCCGCGGTGAGTGGTCATGACGACCGAAGGGTCTTCTTCCGCTTTGAAAATCTGTCCGGATACGACCCGTTCGCCTTCTTTCAATGTCATGGCTTTGACGCCGGCCGCCCGCTGTCCCACGGTATTGACTTCATCTTCCTTGTACCAGAGGCCGTAACCTTTGCTGGAGGTGAGAAAAATATCCCCTGTCCCTTCCGTCATATGAACATCGACGACTTCATCATCGCCTTTCAAATTCACAGCCACGAGGGCTTTGGAATGCCGCTGCGCCTGATAAAGACGGAGTTCACTCTTTTTAACCATGCCGTTTTTCGTAAAGAACATCAGGAAATCCTCATCATTGAATTCCCGTATTGGAATAGCTTCCACAAGGTATTCGTCTTTTTCCACCTGAACGATGTTGGATATAAATTGACCCAAATCCTTCCAACGGATATCCGGCAGTTTATGAACAGGTAGAAACAGGTACTTCCCTAAATTCGTGAACAGCAGAACCGTATCGGTTGTATTCATTTCCACCAGACGCAGCAGGTGGTCACCGTCCTTCAGAGCAAAATCCTCGCCATTTGATGCCGCGTAGGATCGCAAGCTCGTCCGTTTAATGTAGCCGTGTTTTGTAATGGAAACGAGGACATCTTCACTGGCCACCATTACATCCAAGTCCACCTTCAGTTCCTGCACTTTATCTTCAATTTTTGTCAGTCGGTCATCTTTGTATTTTTTCTTCATGGCCCGCAGGTCGGACTTGATGACTTTCAGCATTTCCCGCTCACTTGTGAGAAGCTTTTCGAGCTCTTCAATCTGCTTCCTCAACTCTTCCGCTTCTGCTTGGAGAGCTGTAATGTCTGTGTTTGTCAGGCGGTACAGCTGCAAGGTTACAATCGCTTCCGCCTGTTCCTCACTGAAGGCGTACTCCTGGATCAGCCGTGCCTTGGCATCCGCTTTATCTTTGGACGCACGAATTGTAGTGATGACATCATCAAGGATTGAAATCGCTTTGATCAATCCTTCCACAATGTGTGCACGGCGTTTCGCTTTATTCAAGTCATAAATGGACTGTCTGGTCACGACTTCTTTCTGGTGTGCGATATAGGCATCGAGCATCATCGGAAGATTGAGAAGCTTCGGAGTCCGGTCGTGGATCGCGACCATGTTGAAGTTATAGGAAATTTGAAGATCGGTATGCTTGTATAAGTAATTCAGGACACCTTCACTGTTGGCATCTTTTTTCAATTCAATCACAACGCGCAGGCCTGTACGGTCTGTTTCATCACGTACTTCTGCAATGCCCTCCACTTTTTTATCGATACGGAGTTCATCCATCCGCTTAACCATGCTGGCCTTATTGACTTCAAATGGGATTTCATCAATGACGATCTGTTCACGTCCGCCCCGCTGTTCCTGGATCTCCGCGCGGCCGCGGACAATGATTTTCCCTTTCCCTGTTTCATAGGCTTTTTTGATTCCGTCTACGCCTTGAATGATTCCTCCAGTGGAAAAGTCCGGCCCTTTTAATTTGGTCATCAGCTCCGATACTTCCGCCTCAGGCTTGTCAATTTTCATGATGACCGCGTCAATGACCTCGCCAAGGTTATGGGAGGGAATTTCGGTTGCATATCCGGCTGAAATTCCTGTGGATCCATTCACCAGCAGGTTGGGAAACTTCGCCGGGAGCACCGTCGGCTCTTCAATCGTGTCATCAAAGTTAGGAATGAATTCAACGGTCTGCTTCTCTATATCCCGCAGCAGTTCAGACGATATCGCTGAAAGCCTTGCTTCTGTATAACGCATGGCAGCCGGCGGGTCGCCGTCGACACTTCCGTTGTTTCCGTGCATTTCCACAAGCGGTTTGCGTACTTTCCATGTCTGACTCAGACGTACCATGGCATCATACACCGATGTATCTCCGTGAGGGTGGTAGTTACCAATAACGGTACCCACCGTTTTTGCGGATTTCCGGTACGCTTTATCGTGCGTATTCTTCTCCTGATGCATCGCATACAGGATTCTCCGCTGAACAGGCTTAAGCCCGTCCCTGGCATCAGGGAGGGCCCTTTCCTGAATAATATATTTACTGTATCTCCCGAAACGGTCTCCGAGAACTTCCTCTAAAGGTAAATCTAAAAATTTCTCTGCCTCAGCCAACAGAACGTCCCCCTTTTATGATTGGATTTTATCGTTTTCCAGAATGTTTGCTTCGTCTTCAAGACCGAAGGCAACGTGGGATTCAATCCATTTTCGGCGAGGTTCTACTTTGTCTCCCATCAATGTCGTAACTCTTCGTTCCACACGGGCAATATCATCAATTGTAACCCTGATCAGCGTTCTGGATTCTGGATTCATGGTCGTTTCCCACAGCTGGTCGGCATTCATTTCACCAAGACCTTTGTAGCGCTGTATCGTATACCCATTTTTGAATTCCTTCAGGATTTTCTGCATCCCATCCTCATCCCAGGCGTATTCGGTTTTTTCTTTCTTTCCTTTGCCTTTGGATACTTTATAAAGCGGTGGAAGGGCGATGAACACTTTGCCGGCTTCCACTAAGGGCCGCATATAGCGGTAAAAGAAGGTAAGCAGCAGCACCTGGATGTGGGCACCATCTGTATCCGCATCGGTCATGATGACAATTTTGTCGTAATTGCAGTCCTCAAGGGTGAAATCCCCTCCGACTCCTGCACCGATAGTATGAATAATCGTAGAAATCTCTTCGTTTTTAAAGATATCCGCAATTTTAGCTTTCTCTGTATTAATGACTTTACCGCGGAGAGGAAGAACAGCCTGGAATTTGCGGTCACGCCCCTGTTTGGCTGAACCGCCCGCAGAGTCCCCCTCTACAAGATACAGTTCGTTTTTCTCCGCATTTTTTGACTGCGCCGGGGTCAGTTTCCCGCTTAAAAGCGTATCCTTCCGCTTCTTTTTCTTACCGGAACGGGCGTCTTCCCTCGCTTTTCTCGCGGCTTCCCTCGCTTCTTTTGCCCTGATCGCCTTTTTAATCAGCATCGAGGCCGAATCGGGATTTTCCTCTAGGAAATAAGTGAGTTTCTCGGCTACCACACTGTCAACAGCCGACCGGGCTTCGGATGTCCCCAGCTTGCTTTTCGTCTGGCCTTCGAACTGAAGAAGCTCCTCAGGGATTCTTGCTGAAATGATCGCTGTAAAGCCTTCCCTGATATCGTTTCCTTCGAGGTTCTTATCTTTTTCCTTCAACAGCTGGGTTCGGCGTGCATAATCATTAAACACCCGGGTAACGGCTGTCTTCGCTCCCGATTCATGCGTTCCGCCATCCTTTGTACGAACGTTGTTGACGAAGGAAAGAATATTTTCTGCGAATCCATCGTTAAACTGAAACGCAAAGTCCACTTCTATCTCTGACTGTATGCCTTCAAACGATACGACGTGATGAAGGGTGTCTTTCTCTTCATTTAAATATTTAACAAATGAAACCAGTCCATCATCATACTGGTATTCCTCTTTCTCTCCATCCTTACGCTCATCGACTAAGATGATACGAAAGCCTTTCAGAAGAAAAGCCGCTTCTCTCAGTCTTTCCGAAAGGGTTTCAAAATTAAACTTCGTTACAGAAAAAATTTCAGGATCCGGCTTGAACCGGATGGTTGTCCCTGTTTTGCGTGTGGCTCCCTTTTTTTCCAGGGAGGTAACAGGCACGCCCCCTTTTTCAAAACGCTGATAGTACTTCTCCCCATCACGGCAGATATGAACTTCCAGCCATTCGGATAAGGCATTAACCACAGATGCTCCGACGCCGTGAAGACCGCCGGAGGATTTGTATCCGCCCTGGCCGAATTTACCTCCGGCGTGTAAAACGGTTAAAATCACTTCCGGTGTCGGCTTACCGGTTTTATGCATCCCTACAGGCATGCCGCGGGCTTCATCCTGCACAGAAACGCTTCCATCTTTATGAAGGGTAACCGTCATCTTTTGTCCGAATCCAGATAAAGCTTCATCGATGGCGTTATCCACGATTTCGTGGACGAGGTGATGAAGACCACGGTGGTCCGTAGATCCAATGTACATCCCCGGTCGCTTCCGGACAGCCTCCAGCCCCTCCAATACTTGTATAGAATCATCTGAATACGTATGATTTTGACTCGACAATTTCCAATCGGCTCCTTTCTCTTACACAGCAACTAATTATCATGATAGAACAAACGTTCGATTGTGTAAATGACTTTCCTGTTTACACGGGCAGATTCAGTTATAAGACACGCAGTGGAACAGAGGGTTTTTCCCGTTCTATTCTGCTGCCTGTCTTATGCCTGCTTATATCGTTTCGTGAAATGGATGCTGTTTATACAACCGCTCTCAAAAAAACACTGCTTGTTATATTGTAGCGATTTTACATCGTTTCGCAAACATAATTCTTCCAGATAACGTGAAAAAATCCCTGAAAGGACAGGGATTTTTTCAAATTCATCTTTATTTGATCACCGGTATAAGCTGTGCGCAACCTTGATACAGGAGTCCATAATCACCTTTGTGGAAGTATCTTTCAACTGTTCCCACGCTTCTTCATGATACACTCCCTGTTGAGCCCAGAAAGCTTTCGCCCCAAGGCTCCGGGCTTCTTCGGCCACTCCCGGCAGGTATTCAGACCGGCGGAACACATTTACAATATCCACCGGCTCCTCGATCTCCTGAAGCGAAGCGGCGGCCGGTTCGCCAAGCACTTCTGTTATCGTCGGGTTTACAGGAATAATTTTGTACCCTGCCGCCTGCATGGCTTCACTGATCTGGTAGGACGTGCGGTGTGGTTTATCGGATAGTCCGACAACCGCAATTGTTTTAGATTCTTTTAATACATTCTTAATCTCCTCTGGAGACGGATGTTCAAATGGCATGTCCATTCCTCCTATTCTTCGATAAGCCCTTCTTCAACGAGATATTCACGGGCCACCGTTTCTGGTGAACGGTCTTCAAAATCCACTTCATAGTTCATTTCCCGCATTTCATCTCCGGTAATCCTACCGCCCAGTTGATTTAAAGCATCTTCGATTTCCGGAAACTGATCAAGTGTTTCCTGTCTCATCAACGGGGCACCCTGGTACGGAGGAAACAGATTTTCCGGATCTTCCAGCACTTTGAGGTTCAAGTCCACCATATACCCTGCTGTGGCATAGGCATCAATGATGTCCACTTCGCCATTGGAGATCGCTCCCTGGCGGAGACCTGGATCCATTGTTCTTACTTCCCCGAGATTAAGATCATACACTTCCTTCATTCCCTGATAACCGTCCTGGCGGTCATTGAATTCGAGGGTGAATCCGGCTGTTATTTGATCTTCCACTTGTTTCAAGTCCCCGATGCTTTCCAGTCCGTACTGCCCGGCAAGCTCTTCCGTCGTTGCGACAGCATACGTATTATTGAACTGCATCGGCTCCAGGTAGGCCATGTCATATTGTTCACTCATTCCATCGGCTGCCTGCTGGTAAACTTCCTGTTCCTTGTTACTTTGCGCCTGTTCTCCCATAAGGGAAACGATGGCAGTTCCTGTGAATTCAGGATAAACATCAATGCTTCCTTCTTCAAGAGCGCTGAAAACAAGGTCTGTTTTCCCAAGGTTTGGTTTTAAACCAACCTGAAGATCTGTTTCCTCTTCGATGAGAAGTTTGTACATGTTGATTAAAATGGCCGGTTCGGACCCGAGTTTAGCCCCGAGAACGAGATCATTCTGCGATTTGCTGCTGAACAGCAGCGGTCCTACAGCGATGAGTGCGGCAATAACAAGAAGACTGACGAGCGAGCGGAACCCGGACTTTGCTGATGTCCGTTCAAACAATCGGAGGATGAGATCCAACAGAATCGCAAGCAGAGCCGCAGGAATCGCTCCGAGAAGGATCAAATTGGCATCGCCTCCACGATCAAGACCGAGCAGGATCAAGTCACCAAGGCCTCCAGCTCCAATGAGTGCGGCAATGGTCGTCGTACCCACAATCAAGACCATCGATGTCCGGATACCCGCCATGATGACCGGCATCGCAATAGGCAGTTCGACGCGGGATAACCGTCTGAAGGAACTCATTCCCATCCCGGTAGCCGCTTCTTTTAATGCCGGATCCACTTCTTTTATTCCAGTGTACGTATTTCTGAGTATTGGAAGCAGTCCATATGCTGCCAAAGCTATGATGGCGGGCGTTTCGCCGATTCCGAAAAATGGAATCAAGAAAGCGAGGACGGCCAGGCTGGGAATAGTCTGAAGAACCGCTGTCACCCCGATTACAGGTTCAGCAATGTTCAATTTTCTCGTTAACAGCAAGCCGAGCGGTACAGAAATCAATGTTGCGATCACAAGGGCAATAATGGAGATCTGCAGGTGCTCCCACACTTTCTCCCACAGTACATCCTGTCGTTCTGCAAAAACCTGAATAAATCCATTCACAGCTGAACAGCCCCCTGTTCCTCATCAGATTTCTCTTTTAAGTAATGAACGATATCTTTATAGGAAAGAGTACCGACGAGCTGGTCTCCTTTTATAACGGGAAGAACCCGGTGGGAGCCTTTTTCAAATTCAGAGACGGCTTCCCGGAGAACCGTTCCGTTCTTCAGGACCGGCATCATGACTTCCCTGCCGTCCGTGACGCCTGTTTGATACACACCTTTTTCTGAGGTGAGAACATACGATCCGTTGTCCGGAATCAGCCCCTGTTGAAAGTCGTGATAAGGGAAAATCCTGCTTCCGGACTGATCCATAATGATATCCACAGCTGTCAGCCATGGGGATTTCCTGCCTCCGATAAAATCACGGACAAAATCATCCGCCGGATGGAGAAGGAAATTCTGCGGTGTATCGACCTGGACAATCCCGCCTTCTTTCATCAGGCAGACGCGGTCTCCCAGGGCCAGGGCTTCATCCATATCGTGCGTCACGAACACAATGGTCTTTTTAATTTCCTGCTGCAGGTTCCGGATATCCTTTTGAAGCTGCTCCCGGCTGATTGGATCAAGGGCACTGAACGGTTCGTCCATGAGGATAATATCCGGGTCCGCTGCCAATGCTCTAATCACCCCTACACGCTGCTGCTGTCCACCTGAAAGTTCACTCGGTTTACGTTTCCGGTGTTTCTCAGGGTCAAGACCGACCATCTGCATCAACTCATCAATCCGCGCGGATACATCTTTTTTCTTCCATTTCTTCATTTCAGGAACAATGGCGATGTTCTCCTCAATCGTCATGTGTGGAAAGAGGGCGATTTCCTGAAGAACATAACCGATGTTCCAACGCAGTTCATGAACGTTGTATTCTTTAATGTCCTTATTATGTATCGCTATCGTCCCATCAGTTGGATGAATGAGCCGGTTGATCATTTTCATCGTCGTTGTCTTTCCACATCCACTCGGACCGATCAGGGTGAGCAGTTCCCCTTCTTTCACCTCGAGATTTATATGTTTTAAAGCCGCCGTCCCATCCGGGTACGTTTTGGACACATCTGTAAAAGTTATCATGCATTTCCTCCTTCATAAACTAAAGACCGTACTATTTACCCACATTCACACACCTTGAAACCTATTGCAATTATTCAACCTTCCCGCACAAAAGCGGTGGAAAAGCCTTGTCACAACTTTTCTGATTGGTATAATAAGATGTTGCGGCGTTTGATTTGCAGCTTTCCGTCATATACATAGAGGTTCTTGGAAGAAAGAGAAGCTGATAGAATTTTCCGTTCTTTCTCCAACGTCGTCATGATAAAATAAAAGAAAGTAATGAAGGAGTTGAACTTATTGGAATATCTACTCTATTCCCTTACCGCCTATCTCCTCGGCTCCATTCCATCAGGACTGATCGTTGGAAAAGTGGGTTATGGCACAGATATCAGAGAACATGGCAGCGGAAATCTCGGTGGGACGAATACGTTCCGCGTTCTCGGAGTAAAAGCCGGCTTGATCGTTACGATTGCCGATATTTTAAAAGGGACGCTGGCTGCCGCCCTTCCATTTTTTCTCGGAGCAGAAGTCATCCCGCTTATTATAGGTATTTTTGCCGTGATTGGTCATATGTATCCCGTATTTGCCGGGTTCAAGGGAGGGAAGGCCGTCGCTACGTCCGGAGGCGTGATTCTCGGAGTGAACCCTCTGGTGTTTCTTGTACTTGTGCTATCGTTTTTCATCCTATTATATTTGACCAAATATGTATCCCTTTCCTCAATGGTGTGCGGGCTTGTCGGGATAACAGCTTCCATCCTTCTGCAGGAGTATGGCTTGACGATGGTGATATCTGTCTTTACGATTTTTGTCATCTACCGGCACCGCTCTAATATTAAAAGAATCATCAATAAGACAGAACCTAAAATCACGTGGATGTAACACGAAAGCCTGTCCTCCAAGGATAGGCTTTCTTTAATTGAAGCATCCTAGATAGACGGCACATTTCCATAAGCATTCCATTGTCATTAAAGAAATACATAAGGTATACTTTGACATAGAAAGAAGGCCTGAAAGGAGTCCTTGCTATGAATAAAACCGAACTAAATCAGACAAAACAGCTGCCTACTAAAGAAGAAAGACATAAATTATTCGGGTCTGTCGATCCAGGTCCGCGCACGAAACCCGTTGAAAAAGATCAGATGGCTGATCTTCAAAATTCAAGAAAAGATTTTCTATTCGATATTGATATGGTCGGTATTTCCAACGTGAAGCATCCGATCCGTATCCCAAGCAGCATGACCCCGCAGATTCAAACGACCATCGGTACTTTTTCCTTTGGTTCCTCGATTGCTAAAGGCAGTAAAGGAACGAATATGAGCCGGTTCACTGAACAGCTTGATAAATATCACAACGAAGGTTTTGCCATAGATATTGAAACATTGAAGCAGTTCACCGAAGAACTGGCCGGACGCCTGAAACAGACGGACGCTGAAGTGGAAGTCACCTTCCCATGGTTCTTTGAGAGGAAAGGTCCTTATTCCGACCTGACAGGAATGAATCATGCTGATGCCACTATCCGGGTGGAGTACGATCAGGAGACCGGTCATGATGTCACGGTATCCCTGACTGGGAAAATTACGACGCTGTGCCCATGCTCGAAGGAAATCAGTGAGTACAGTGCGCACAATCAACGCGGGAATGTGACGATGACGGTCAAACTGACAGACGACTTCAATGAACAGGAGATCGATTGGAAAGCTGCCCTGCTGGAAGCCGCTGAAAGCAATGCAAGTGCCAGGATCCACCCGGTGCTCAAACGTCCGGATGAGAAAATGGTCACGGAGCAGGCCTATGAGAACCCTCGGTTTGTCGAGGATATCGTCCGTCTTGTCGCTGCCGATCTGTATGAATATCCATTTGTGGAATCCTTTGAAGTTCAGTGCCGGAATGAGGAATCGATTCACCTTCACGACGCAGTGGCTTCCTTGAGCTACGACAAGAAGCTGGAGCGTACACAGGAAGAACGATGAAACAGGTCATGATCGGCATGATCCGTTTTTATCAAAAGGGAATCAGCCCCTTTTTTCCACCGAGCTGCCGTTTTCAGCCTACCTGCTCCTCATACGGACTTGAGGCTTATAAGCGCTTTGGCTTTTTTAAAGGAACATGGCTGACGGCGCGGCGGATTTTAAAATGCCATCCTTTCCATCCGGGTGGATTCGACCCTGTACCGATGAAAAAAGAACACGCAGACAAGTAAAGCGGAGACGGAACGTTTACCTTCTCCTCTTTACGGATATAGCAGGATATAGATGATTTTTAATGACAGGAGTTGAGCTGAGATATGAATTTAACTGTAACCGAAGAAGCTGCCGAATGGTACGAAAATGAACTCGATATTGATGAACAGGCCCATCTCCGTTTTTACGTCAGGTACGGTGGGACCGGGGGCCTTCAGCCTGGATTTTCCCTGGCAATTAAATTGGAGGAACCTACTGAACCGGTCGCCGAAACAAAAACAGGACGGATTCATTTCTTTATAGAATCAGATGATGCCTGGTATTTTGATGATCATTCTCTTGAAGTTCAATATGATACAAAATGGGAAGAACCTTCCTTCGAATATAAAAAATAAAGACGCCCTTGGGGCGTCTTTATTTATGTCTCTTTTCTCCTGAGCGCGAAACGCTCAATATGATCCCATCTGCCTTCCGCTTTTAATATCTCATACTGTTTATTTCCGAACAAATCAAAATGAGGATAAGGGTCAAGATGGATCCATCCCGGGTGAAGGTCGTAGCGGCTTCCCCACTCCTTTAATGCATCCAGGTCACTGCATCCGGCTTTTGTCACGGTATCACAGCCTGGAAAACGATCATCGATCCAGAAATGTGTAAGAAATGCTACTTCCCCATTCTGGACTTGATGTTTCCACGCCTGCAGCTCTTCCCTTTTTACACCGAACGCCATCAGCCTGTCGTCTCCATTGCTGAAAGATAAGCCTCATGCCATGCAGGAAAGCTTTTTCGGATAGACACCGGGCGGAAACTGCCGCTTTTTACAACTACGTGCTTGGTGACACCAGTCACGGCTGTAGACCCGTCAGCGTGCACCACTTCATACCCGTAGGATACCCGGAGACCGTCATAGGACTCCACCCATGTGCGCACGCAGACATCATCTCCGTAGCGGACAGGCTTTTTAAAACTGACCTGTGCGTCAATGACCGGTGAAACGACTCCTTCTTTTTCAATTTCCGCATAGCTGAACCCCAGGCCGTCGATAAAAGCGGTCCGGCCGATTTCAAACCAAATCAAATAATTGGCATGATAGACGACTCCCATCATATCGGTTTCCTGATACCTGACCTGGATTGGTGTTTCCACAATTTTCATCACTAAGACTCCCTTCTCACTGCACTCCAGGCTTTTTCCAAGTCTGGCAGTTCAAGCTCGTTCATATCCTCAGGCTCATCTTCAAGCATACGGATGGCCTGGTATTGGACGGCCTCATTTACTAGATTATTAACAAAACGTCCGTTTCCGCGAATATAGTGGCCGGCATATTTTTCGAGCAGGTACGACTCGGCCCATTCATTGAAAAAGTAACCGTAATTCTGTGCATGGTAGTGGGTCATTTCCAACAGCTCCTGTTCTGTGTAATCAGGGAACTGAAAGTATTTCTTGAATCGGGACGACAGCCCTGGATTACTTTCAACCAGCTGCTCCATCTCGACCTTATAACCCGCTAAAATGACAACGAGGTTTTCATTATGCTTTGTCATCTCATCTACGAGTGTTTCAATGGCTTCTTTTCCGAAATCATCACGTCCCCCATTATAAAGGGCATACGCTTCATCTATAAAAAGAACACCGCCGAGCGCTTCTCTGATTTTTCGTTTTGTTTTTATGGCGGTCTGACCGACATAGCCGGCTACAAGATCAGATCGGGATGCGACAACCATGTGCCCCCTCTTCAATAGACCGCATTCTTTTAATACATCGGCATAGATGGAGGCGACGGTTGTCTTCCCTGTTCCCGGGTTTCCTGAGAAAACGGAATGAAGCTGAATAGGTACAACCGGGTATCCTTTTTCTTTCCGTTTCTGCTGGGCCTGCACGAATGATGACAACTTCCGGACTTCTGTTTTAACACTTGAAAGACCGATCAATTCATCAAGCCGCTGCATAGGGGAACGCTCTTCCAGCTTATCGTCCTTATCCCACGATAAGTCTTCCGTCGTAATCCGCATATGATCAAGCCAGTGCTGTTTATCACGCTCTGCTTCCTGTGCTCCTTTGTGAAACACCGTTTTTAACACCAGGTTTTTTACTGTTCTGGCATTTCCGAATGAATCATCGACCCGTTCTTTATCGATCAGGGAGTCAAACTGCTTTCTGGCCTGTTCTGTAAAAAAGAAATCATTCTCAAGCGCCGTCTGTTCGGCTATATTCATGAGTTCATCCATCTGATAGTCCGGGAGTTCAATGTGATTCTGCTCCGGGAATCGGCTCCTTAGTCCTGGGTTGGACCATAAGAACTGGCGCATTTCCTCTGGATACCCAGCCATGATGACCGCAAACTTTCCGCCGTATTCCTTGCTTGTCATGGCAGACACCAGGGTGTCTATGACGGCTTGTCCATAATCATTGCCTGTCTGACCTTCCCTGCGCAAGCTGTAGGCTTCGTCAATGAACAACACCCCACCGATGGCCTGTTTCACATAGTTCATCGTGTTCTCTTCACTTTGTCCGACATATGAACCGACCAGATGCGAACGGTTGACTTCAACAACCTCTTTCGTATCAAGAATACCAAGCTCATGGTAAATATTAGCCAACAGTCGGGCCATCGTCGTTTTCCCTGTCCCCGGGTTACCTGTAATGATCATATGTAACCCTGGTTCATCCACCATGGTAAAGCCGAAGTTTTTCCGTTCCTGCTGATACTGCAGGAAGCGGTAGTAGCGGTGGATGTAGTCTTTTACATCCTGCAGGCCGACCATTTGATCCAGGGCTTCCAACGGATTACGGCTTGCTGTTTCCGTTAAAAACTCCGGCAGCCGCCGGTGGATGTCATCCTGTTTATCAGAAAGCTGCCTTGTCCGCTCATTCACTTCCTTGACCGGTACACGGATTCTCCGATTCTCAATGGAATGGATGGCTTCTTCAAGCATCTCCTTCAGCTCTACCAGCTCGTTATAAATATCCTGGTAAATTTTCAGACGACTGGAAACATCAAGCAGGGGCTTTTCTGCCAGGTCATGATTCCATTGACTGATGACTTCTTTCACATCTTCATGTATCGATTTTACTTTTTTAGCTTTTGCAGAGTCATGGTCCGTCTCGTGGAGGATCCACTGCTCCAAAGGTGTCTCCTTCAGTATGGCGTACGCCTTCATCAGCTGTTTTGACTCATAAAGATCGGTAACCAGGGAGTGGGACCCTTCCAGCCGGCGGGCTTCATCAATAAACTGATCAGCCAGTGGGTCTTCCCCGGGGTGTCTTTTCATCCTGTGATAAGCAAGGGCGGTATAAAGGACCGCTTTCAGTTCCTTGTCCTCCGTCCCTTCATTCACATACCGGAGGGCCTCCACCTCTGTAATAGGAGGGGCCTGATCTATACTTTTCCATTGTCTCAACGTATTCAGCATCTACATCACTTCCTTTTCTATCACCGGTTTACATTTTATCATAGTCACCGGAACATGTAGATGAAGATGCACACGATATGAAAAACCGCTTCTCCTTTTAGAGAAGCGGTCAGCTCTTTAATATTGTTGATGTCGGGAATGGGCGGACTCTTCTTTGATCTCCTGCCTCATCGCTCGGAGAGACTCATTTCTCCGTTTGTTTTTGTCTTCAATGTTATGCTGTTCCTCTTCTGTAGCATACGCAAGAGCATCATGAGAAGCTTCAATGTTTTCAATCGTGTTCTGCACTTTCTCCTGAATCCGGTCTACATTGTCGGCACGGTTATCTGGATTTGGTTTTTGATTGGCCATATGCTGTTGTTTATGAGACATACAAAACCCTCCTGTCTGCGTTCAATCGCCCCATCCTCATGGAGTCATCCTTACTTTCCCCATAAAGGACGGATTTATGAACACGTAAAAAAAGAAAAGCAGATTCCGGTTTATGACGGAATCTGCTTTAAACGGTCCTTATGTCTTTTTTCTATACGATCATCAATCTGATCCATCAGCTTTTGATCAGACTCAATCGTTCTTATGTTTTCTTTTACACGCTCTTCAAAAGAAACAGGTTTATGTTTTCTCATGGAAATCTCTCCTTTACTGGTATGATTTCCACTTTGGACAAAAATTATTCCTATTTTAGCGCATTTTTCATTTTTTCCATATCCTCATATGTCATTGGCCCTACGATCCGGGGCTCCTGGATAGTGCCGTCTGTCCCGATGAAATAGGTGGTCGGTATCGAAATGATCTGATAATCCTGATTCAAGGATAATTCCTTATCCAGCAGCACTGGGAACGTGTAGCCTCCGTCCTCTACGAACGTAGCAACATTCTCTATGCTTTTTTCAGAACCTGTCCCATTCACAGCAAGGATAACGACTTCTTCTCCATATGCTTCCTGAAAACGCTGCATTTCAGGCATTTCTTCCCTGCACGGCGGACACCATGTCGCCCAGTAATTCAGAAACACCTTTTTCCCTTTAAAATCAGAGAGGCTGACCTTTTCACCCTCGAGAGTTTCCAACGTAAAATCAGGAGCAGTACCTCCCACCTGCAGCCCTTCAGGAGCATTGGGGGCCGTCATCCCTGTACCGTCCTGACTGCCGCTGATTCCAGGCTCATCTGAAGTCTGATGTTCCGCGCTTTTTTCCTGTGTTACAGAAAAGAGGCCGAATATGAGAAGTCCGGCTAAAAAAAGACCAGCGATCCATTTCTGCATAGATTTCCCCCGCTTCTGGTTGTCCTTATTCTATGTATAAGAATATAAAAAAAGATTATGTCCGTAAAGCCGGGAATAAAAAAAGACCGCTCAAAAGAGCGGCCTCTCTTTCCCATTATTTAAGCTTATTACGCAGAACCATCTGCAGGATTCCACCATGGCGGTAGTAATCCACTTCCACTTCACTGTCAAAACGGGCAATGACATCAAATTCTTTCTTATTGCCTTCTTCATCCACAGCGGTTACCTTAACAAGGTCACGCGGCTTCACGTCTTCACCGACTTCAACGTCGAACGTCTCCCGACCTGTAAGACCAAGGGATTCAACAGAATCTTCCGGTTTGAACTGCAGTGGAAGAACTCCCATCATGACAAGGTTGGAACGGTGGATACGCTCAAAGCTCTCAGCGATTACTGTCTTAATGCCGAGAAGGTCGGTCCCCTTGGCCGCCCAGTCACGGGAACTTCCCATACCATAATCATTACCGGCAATGACCATCAGAGGCGTTTGATCCTCCTGATACTTCATAGCTGCCGTATAAATCGGCATGACTTCTTCTGTCGGCCAGTAAGTTGTAAATCCACCTTCTGTACCCGGCGCAAGCTCGTTACGGATCCGGATGTTGGCGAACGTTCCGCGCATCATCACTTCATGGTTACCACGGCGGGAACCGTAGGAGTTGAAGTTACGCGGGCTGACTCCTTTATCCTGCAGGTACTCTCCTGCCGGCATATCTTTTGGAATCGCTCCTGCCGGTGAAATGTGGTCCGTCGTAACAGAATCACCGAACTTACCAACAACCCGCATTCCATTCAGTGGTTTAACTGTCTCGGGATCTTTGGAAAGACCTTCAAAGAACGGCGGGTTCTGGATATATGTGGAATCATCATTCCAATCATATAATGGCTCATCTGTCGTCTGGATTTCATTCCATTTTTCATTGGAATTGAAGACACTTTCATATTCTTTACGGAAGATTTCCGGAGTCACTACGCGGGCGATTTCCGCTTTAATTTCTTCCTGGGAAGGCCAGACATCGTCAAAGTAGATACCTTTTCCATCCGCTGTTTTACCGATCGGCTCATTTTTCAGGTCGATATCAACCGTACCAGCCAGTGCATACGCAACAACAAGCGGCGGAGAAGCCAGGTAGTTGGCTTTCACGAGCGGGTGGATACGCCCTTCAAAGTTCCGGTTACCGGAAAGAACAGAGGACACGGTAAGGTCACTGTCAGCAATCGCTTTTTCAATCTCAGGAAGAAGCGGACCGGAGTTTCCGATACATGTGGTACAGCCGTACCCGACAAGGTTGAAGCCAAGCTGGTTTAAGTAATCCATTAATCCTGAATCCTCAAGATAGCGGGTTACAACCTTGGAGCCCGGTGCAAGGGACGTCTTCACATAGTCAGGAACCTGCAGTCCGGCTTCCACCGCTTTTTTCGCAACAAGTCCGGCTCCAAGCATAACGTGCGGGTTGGAGGTGTTTGTACAGGACGTGATCGCTGCGATTGCAAGAGCACCTGTTTTCATGACCGTTTTGTCGCCGTTTTCGAACTGGACTTCCGCCTCTTTCTTAAATTCAGACTTATCAAGTCCGAATCCGTGGTTGCCGGCAGGGCCGGTGATCGCTTTTTCGAAGGAGTCCTTCATCTTGGATAATGGAATCAAATCCTGTGGACGCTTAGGACCGGACAAGTTCGGCTCCAGCTCCCCGAGATCGATTTCAACCAATGACGTAAATTCAGGATCTTCGAAAGATGGATCATACCAGAGGTTGTTGCGCTTGGAATATTCTTCGACAAGGTTGATCTGCTCTTCGCTTCGTCCAGTCAGACGGAGATATTCCAGAGATTCCCCGTCCACCGGGAAGAAGCCGCATGTAGCTCCATATTCCGGTGCCATGTTGGAAATCGTAGCACGGTCAGCCAATGGCATTTCCTGTAGTCCTGGACCAAAGAACTCCACAAACTTCCCGACAACGTTCTGCTCACGAAGCACCTGGGTTACTTTCAATGCAAGGTCCGTAGCTGTTGTCCCCTGTGGGAAGCTGCCATTCAGCTTGACCCCGATGACTTCCGGTGCAGGGAAATAAGACGGCTGACCAAGCATTCCAGCTTCAGCCTCAATGCCACCAACACCCCAGCCAAGAACACCGAGACCGTTGATCATCGTCGTATGGGAGTCTGTACCTACAAGTGTATCCGGGTAAGCCTCATAGGTGCCGTCTTCCGCTTCCAGCGCGTGAACGACATTTGCAATATATTCAAGGTTTACCTGGTGGACAATACCTGTTGCCGGTGGAACAGCACGGTAGTTATCAAAAGCTTTCTGGGCCCAGTGAAGGAATTCATAACGCTCTTTGTTTCGTTCAAACTCAAGCTCCATATTCACATTCAGTGCATCAGGTGTGCCGTATTTATCCACCTGGACAGAGTGGTCGATGACAAGATCCACCGGTACTTCCGGGTTGATTTTGTCTGGACTTCCGCCCATGTCGACCATTGCTCTTCTCAAGGAAGCAAGATCAACAACAGCCGGTACGCCGGTGAAGTCCTGCAGAATAACACGGGAAGGTTTGAATGGTACATCTTCCCCTTTTGATTTTTCAGTTCCCCAGTTTGCTAGACTCTCCACGTGCTCATCTTTGATGACACGTCCGTCGTGCTGACGAAGCAGAGACTCCAGTAGGATACGGATGGAGAAAGGCAGACGGGAAACCTTGCCGTGTCCCGCATCTTCTAAGGCTTTCAGATCATAATAGTTATAGGTTTGGCCGTTTAGGTCAAATTGTTTGCGAGCTTGAAATGCATTGCTAGCCATTTTCCTTTTACCCCCTCATCAATATTCAAACAATGGCCTTTATAGAGGCGTCATTGTTCCCCAAATTTGTACATTTGAACCCTTATGTATTACCCAGGTATCAAATCCGCACTATTAATTGTAAATGAAAACGATTTATAAGTAAAATGAATGACAGCAAATTTTTCTGAATTGGGAGTTTTTTAAACAAAAAACAACATTCCATCTCTACTTGAGTTTGCTTACACTTCGAATTATAATAAAATTAACAAAGATTTGAATATGAAACGGGTGATCTTATGTCAGGTGGTTTTGCACTCTTTATAGTCGGCTGGATAATCATTATGGTCAGCCTGATGGCCATCGGCGGATTTTTTATGTTCCGGAAATTTTTAAAACGACTCCCAAAAGAGGATGGAAAATCGACCATAGACTGGGAAGAATACTATGTGGACAAGACCCGGCATATGTGGTCGAAGGATCAGAAGGAGCTCTTGGAGGAACTGATTTCTCCTGTTCCAGAACTGTTCAGGGATGTAGCACGCCAGAAAATTGCCGGCCGCATTGGTGAACTTGCCCTCAGCAGCCGCAAGAAAAAAATCACAGAAGAAATTCTCATCGAAGGCTACATTCTTGCCACACCGAAAAGGGACCATAAGTTTCTGGTCAGGAAGTTGAATGAAAAAGAAATCGATATGACTCCGTACCAGACGCTTCTGGAGAATTGAAAAAAGGACCCCGCTGTTCAGGCGGGGTCCTTTCCTGTCTGTATCTTCTTTTCCAGGCTTAAGTACTGTTTCAGCATGGCAAGGCGCCAGGTAATAATCATGCCAAAGGCGAGCAGGAAAAACATACCGCTCGTCTCTCCCAGAGACACATGCTGGCCGACGATCAATTTAAAAATGATCCTTACAGCAAGAAGTCCGAACAAAATCATGATGAATGACTTTGAAGGTTTTAAGTAAATATCGCCATCCCGGACTTCGAATTTCGAGGTCCGGATGAGGAAGATAGAAAAAAGCGCTCCGATGGATACAGCCTCGAGAACCTGCGTCCACTCGACACGAAAAATCGGTAAAACAAACATCAAGGCGCCTGTACTCATAAAGAATGGCGGTAGAATAATTTTTTTCACACTGGCAGGCTTTCTAGCTGCTCTCAGGCGCACGAAGATCATCGCTGTAGCCATGAAAGCGGCTGCCACCGTACTTGCAATCAACCAAAACATATAAATCCACTCTTTCTGTTCCATCTAGTACGGATCAAGAATTGAGGATCACCGCGGTCCCTTTCACCTTCAGCTAAAGTTCCCGTGATTTCACAGGTCCTTACACACCTTCCTCTTCCCCGCGGTCGTTCGCAATGGTGAGAATAATGGTCATCGTCACGCCTACGACAGCAAGATACACTCCAAGATCAAACAGCAGTGCTGTAGCAAGCTCGGTTTTACCCAGGACAGGAAGCTGGAAATAGGCAAAGGTCTGGGTCAAAAACGGCTGGTCAAATAAAAGACCACCGATACCCGTCAATGCTGCAATCAACAGTCCAACAGGAATCACATGCCTGAAATTGATCGGAAGAATCTTCTCCATCGATTTGATTCCGTAGGCCATATACATCAGCACAATAGCCGCTGATGTCATGAGGCCCCCAATAAAGCCTCCTCCCGGCGCATTGTGGCCGGCGAAAAACAAGTAGGCTGAAAACCCAAGCAGAATGAAGGCGATCAGCGTTGTAGTGGTTCGTAAAATGATGTCATTGGTCCGGGTCATACGATTTCTCCTTTAGTGATATGTTTTCTATTTTCATGATAATACAAAAAACGGGTAAAATCCACGCATTAAAACCCTTGAAAATCAAACAAGCCGGCTAAATAGGACGTAAGCATGTACATCCAGTTGAAATACAGGGCAATTCCTACGGCAATCATAATGTACCCACCTGCTTTTACAATACCCGCGCTGTGCCTTCTGATCCATCCCAGACGTCCGATGAAGAAGGAAAGCGCAAAAAAAGGAATTGAAAAACCCAGGGAATAGGCGATCATCATCACGAGAAACAAATCAGGTGAATCAGCAGCCAGGGAAAGGACAGCAGCAAGAATCGGTCCGGTACACGGGGTCCACCCGAGCGAAAACGTAAGGCCGATTAAAAATGTCCCTAAGTACCCGGATGGTCTGTTCTTAAAGGTGATTTTCCGGTCTTTCATTAAGAAGTCGAAATTGAATACACCAATAATGACAAACCCGAAGAAAATAATGAGAATGGCCCCCAGTCTCCGGATGATCGTTTCGTTTTGGATAAGAAACTGGGAAAAGAACGAGCCGGAAAAACCTAAAATCAGGAAAATTGTTGTGAAGCCCAGCAGAAAAAGAAGCGTATGTATAAAACTGGTCCGCTTCAACATGCCATTGTCCTCTTTTAATTCCTGCACACTCATTCCTGTTATGTACGAAAGAAAGGCGGGATATAAAGGAAAGACACATGGGGAAATAAACGATAAAAAGCCTGCTCCAAAGGCAAGGAATAAATTAACATCCATAATCAGTCTCCCCTTCCTATTTCATGATATGATCCGCTGTCTATTTTAGCAGATGAATCTGCTAAAAGGACACGGCGATGTGAACATCTGTTGAACGGCCCTCATAGAGAAAGCCTTCTTTCCCGGGAAAGAAGGCTTGATTAATTATTTCATTTGGTTGTTCATGGAACGCATCATCTGATTGATCTTCTTCTGAGAAGGCTTTTGGCCCATCTGCATCATCAATGTGCGTAACCCGCATCATATCAAGGTTTTTAATTTCTTAAACTACCACTTTTTCTATTGAGAAAAATATACCAATAAATATGGGTTTTGTCCATAATTTTACCCTTCTTTAATTAATCTGCTTTATTTTTCATCGAGACCTCAACAGTATTCTGTCTTTCCAGATGTACTTAATCTATTTAACAGGCAAAAAGTATTCTTTTGGAATAGGGATTAAAACATCTTCATCTAAGTCTTGGTAAAATACGTTCCAATGTTCGTTCAACTGTATTATCTTCCCGACCTGTTCGAATTGTTTTTCGTGATAGTTCACGGCAGTGGTTCCAGATTTAAAATGTAAAATGTGATAAAAACTACCAGTATCGTGTTCCACGTGATTACCATCAGCTAACATATATGATTTAGCGATATGAATACTTGGATTACCATGAAAACCAATGATTTGCACTGAGGTATCTCCTAGATGGACATCTTTCTTTGGATTTATGTCTTTTGGAAACAAACATTTCACTTTGTATTGGAACACTTAAACACTCCCTTTATAAAGATATAGACATACTGTATGGTAATTTAATGGTAAATAGAACTCACCTATTATAATAAGAAGAAATCTTCTCGTATCGCCCCTATATACCTCCTATTTGCGAGGAAGCTCAGTACAAGCCCCCACAAGACATAATTAATGAATCTAACCTGTAAACTACGCCCCCCATAAGAAACGAACACCGTTCTGCCAGAAGTTTATTTACTACCTACAGTTTTTTCTCGAAACCCAGAGTTTATGGTTAATTTTTCTATGTATTTAATCTACTATATAAGGAAGGGAGATGATTACTTGGCAATAACTCCATGGGAAGAATTATGGACCCTGTCATAGTATTCAGAGAGGTCTTTAAAATTGTTTAGTTCAATTCATGTGGATAATTCCAAAATGAAGAGAGGAGTATGGTAAATGGCTAAACAATGCTTTGTCAGAGGGGAAGTTTATAAATCTGAAAACGAAAATGGACGAACAGTTTCTTTTGTCGTAAATTGCTACCAGGACAAAAGTGATAAAGAAAAAATATGGTTGGTTTCTAAAGATGTTTTAAACAACACAGAAATAAATA
This sequence comes from Halobacillus sp. ABH2_015, assembly GCF_056158945.1. Lineage (NCBI taxonomy): Bacteria > Bacillati > Bacillota > Bacilli > Caryophanales > Bacillaceae > Halobacillus > Halobacillus sp. ABH2_015. Next base: position 1,693,125 of record NZ_JBSWUG010000002.1, on the reverse strand, counting down.
ACCATTCAAACTCAGTAAATTATCATCCTAAGATGTTTGAAAGATTAAAAGAACTTTTAATTAAACAAAATCGGTGGTCACAATGAAGCATAAGAACTAAAATAAAAAAAGCTTCCATTAACAGGAAGCTTTTTTACTATCTACCACAGTATTTTTTCTTTCTCGAATAGCCCTATATAATGTAGCTTTTGAAACGTTAGTCATCTCTTCAATTTCTTTAACCGTATATTGCTCTGTATCATAAAGCTTTAAAGCTTTCTCAGTTTGTCTCTCGTCTTTTTTAGGTCTACCGCCTTTTCGACCTCGTGCTCTTGCACTTTCTAAGCCAGCCCTTGTTCTTTCCGATATTAAATCCCGCTCCATCTCACTTAAAACGGCTAACATTCGAAACATAGCTTTTCCTACTGCGGTGGTGGTATCAATATTATCGTGTATACTGACTAACTCAATACCCCGCTTCTCCAGGTCTTCAGTTAATTCAATTAGCTTCTTAGTGGAGCGTCCTAGTCGGTCTAATTTGTAGACCACAAGGGTATCCCCTTTTCTAGCATAATCCAATAGTTGTTGTAGCTCTGGTCTATCGTCCTTCATACCGCTCATTTTTTCAAAGAATACTTTTTCGCAACCCTCGTTCTTTAACGCATCAGTTTGTAAGTCTAAACTTTGGTCTTGTGTACTGACTCTTGCATACCCAATTTTCATTTATGTATCAAATCCCCTTTACGTTTTATACATTAATTGTATCAAAAACGTAATAACAAGTGAATTTCGAAACATTGTTTTAGACACGGGATTTGAAACTGATTTCTTCACTATTGAGCTTTCATTCCACCTTTAGTATATTGTGTATCAAAAACATTCGTTATTGATACACAATCCATTCAACTTATCATTCAAAGTGTATTAGCGATACTCTTTGGTCCATCAATTCTATTAATAAATGTAATCATTATATAAATCAGACTGTGTAACAATGTTTCGGTTGAAACCATTATTTTCAACGAGCTGCTTTACCTTTTCAACAAACTCTGGCGAACTTTTAGGAGAAACATAAATTTTTTGAATAAGCTTATTTATATTACACTGAACCAGTTGCCCAGCATTGCTAAAGAACTCATAAGACTCCTCTTCTATCTCTTTCATTTTTTCTTCCCAATCTTCAATTGGAATACCTTCTCTATCAAATTTGCGTTCAAGATATTGCTCGAAGTATCTGCTAGCCACTACCATCAGTCGCAATTCTTTTTCATGTTCAAATGATTTTCTTTTGAAAAATAACGTGTCATAGATGTTTCTGCTTGTCATGTCATTTTTATAATCTATGTATTGAACCTTCCCAGCAAAAATTCTATACCATTTATTTTCTAAACTTCTCATGAGACTTTCAAAATCAGATTTAATAGCTACCCCATCAACTGAGCTTAAATATAAATCCCACATTCCTGCAGATTCATACTCATTCATGTGCCAACAGGAAATACCTGAAAATTCTTGCACCTTTTTCATGTATTCTCTAGTAACTAATGGAGCTCCACTTAATGATTCATTCATTGAATCTACATCCCATTTAGAATAACTTCCCTCTAAAGGGTCAATAAACTCACTTGGTTTTGCAAAAAACAGAGCTTGTTGCTCGAAAAGTAACTCTAGTTTTCTGAAATCCATGTATCTCCAAACAGTTGGATTGTCGTTCACTTTATATAGCTCATCATACATATCATAAACACTTTCAAAGTCCATAGCGTGGATGTGTGCATACCCTTTATAACTTATATCCATAAGAATCCCCCTTAAAATATATTTGATTATAACATTTAATATTAAAAAAACACTTGAAGACATCAATCAATTATTTAGCACAAATTTTTTCTCACTCTTCTCATTTGCTCCACCGCAAAAACACAATACAATGCATCCCATTAGCGCACGCTAAAACTTTTCATTTCACAACAAAAACACCTCACTTCAAAAATGAAGCAAGGTGTTTTCGCGGTAGTCTTAATGGATAAACAAAAAAAGTAATCCATCCTGCCCCAAAAAGCTAGTGGAGTTCTATTATACCATGCTTTTAAACCTAGTTAAATGCAAATTCATCCTGTTATGTAAACTTCTTTTATCATCTCTAGATTTAAATAATCTCTTACTCCCCAACTATAACTAACGCCAAACTGCTCACATACTTCTTTCATTTGTGCCAATCCAAACTCTCCATCACGCTTATAAAGCTGATGTCCCATGTAAAGCATTCCACTCTTAGCAATACTTTTAACGTTCAGCAATTCAATATACTCTTCTAGACCCGCTATATTTCTAGCCATATCCAAACGGTTGTAAATAGTGTACTTTTTAACTTTGTCCTCAGAGTCAGTGTTATAAGTCTTCGCTGTTTTGAATACATAAGGTGTATCTGCCAACTCAGTCGTTGGCTTCACGTTATTCGGTAGGTCTTCAGTATCTCCATTTTTCTTCTCATAAACTTTTTCAGAAGCGGCTAGCTTTAGGAGATGGATAGCATTTTCAGATACACTAATCGTTCTTACATCCGTACCCTTTTTCTTTTTAGCTTTACTATCATCACGCAATGTTACTTTTTTATTAAGTACATCTACATCATCAATATGAAGGTTGCAAAGCTCTGATACTCCGCTCCCCTGCGCTCCTTCAAAAATAAGCTGGATTATTGCACCGTCTTGAGCATTAATTAAAGTCTTTGTGGAAATCTCTAGAATGTCATCCACATGGATAAATTCAATATTCTTTTTACTGATGAAGTTGTAGAAGTAGTTACTAGGTTGTTCAGTTAGGTAGTTATCTTCTCTCATTCCTTCTTCAACAGCAAAGTCTAGATACTTTGTAATCATTCTTCCAGTTGTTCTTGCAGAACCTTTAGTGGATGGTTTAAGTGTGTTTTTAAACAAAGCTTCACTCTCCTCTTTGTTAAATTCACCTAAGTCTTTTTCAAGCAAGTCTTCTGTTGCTTCTGTTGCTCTGAATAACCTTGAGTAGTTTTCATTTGTTTGATTGTTTTCGTACTTCACCAAGAACTTCTCTTTTGTGTCTTTTTTGTAATACATATCAACTTCCCCTTCTGCAGATATTAATTATAGTTTTTGTACGATTATAAGTAGAAACCCATTAACAATGAGCTTCTACAATAACATTCATCTAAAGCTTTTTAGCTTATCATTTATTAAATTTATAACGTGTCCCTTAACCAATGGATGTAATTTATCATCGTCAACAACGTCCATTTTAGCTTCCTCTAAGCCAGTAACACCCTCATCTTCCAATATCTTTTCCATCCATATTATACCCTCAAAGTAAAAGTCCATTTCCTCAAAAAACTTTCTTGAGGTCAAATCAATTTTGTTGTCTTTTAAAACTTTCTTTACTTCAATATGGTCGCTTTTAAATAGTCCAGCAATCTCACCAATCACATGATGTCTGTTCAGTTCAATCAAATCATCTCTGGGTACATCAATGATACTAACTAATTCTCCACTTTCAATTTTTGTTTCATACTTCCCATAAACCTTACTCTTCTTACTAATCATGCTTAGAACCTCCATAAATTAAATTTACGGGGTACCTAAAAAAGCACGCATAAAACCCAGCTTCAATTAGGGATACCCCTAAATAAAACTGTTGGTTTTAGCGTGCAACCGAACAATTAATTCTAATAACAATTTACCACGAATGTAGTATCTTGTAAAGATAATTTCTCAATTTTCTAATAAAACTTACATTTCATTCGTTTTAAGACTCTGGACATCATTAGAAGTTGAATCATTTTTTAACCGTACATCATTCAAGCGATGACCTTCTTTACCAAATTGATTGCGAATTGGATATAAAAACCATGATTTGTCTTTTACTTTATCTGGAGTAATGCTCTCTATCAAGTTAGATATGAAATATGAATACGCGAGGTCCTTTATTCTATAGTAACTATAAACCCTATTAAACTGTTGTGCGCTTTTAGTTTGACTATCCCAATACTTGAAAAAGAAGTCTTTACCTACACAAAGATGATTAACTTCTCCATTGCTTTGTATCAATGATTCATATAGTTCAGGGTTCAATATATCTCTTTCTATTGTTAGTTCTCTCTCTTCATAAACAAAAACACCATTAAACACTGATTCAGAAGCAATTCTTCCATTTTTATTTGCAGTTTCTAATATCCTTGAAATTCTTCCATTATCGAGAGCTGTTTTGACTTCTATAATAGCTTTCACACTTTCAGGAGAGGTAACAATGAAATCCCCCTCATTAAACAAGAGAGGATATGAGTTGTCATAAATAATAATGTCTATCTGAGAGGAACGAATCTCTTCAGAATCTTCCCCTGAAGACACGATAAACCCAGTACCTATACTAAAATTATTTGGCAGGAATCGTCTCAAGACGTTTTTTAGTATAGATTCTTTATATCGACCTTCCTCTCCCCAGTTAGCATCCCCAATTAATTCCCTTACTCTATTCTTGATGGTATATAACTCTAATGAAATTGATTTTTGGAACTTTTCAATATCCCTTCTCATCAGACCCCTCCTAAACATAGTTGTAACATATATCTATTAATTCAGCATAAAATTACAATCTCCTTTTCAGAAAGAATCTTTATCGTTCGTATTAATTTTTTTGCTTCGCTGCTTTTGAAAAACCAAAGCAAAACCTATCTATAGGGCAGTTATAAAAACGTAATTCACTCTCGTTTTAGTGAGTAAAACTCTTCCAAATCAGCTTTAAAGATGACTATTTTTACACTCGTTCGTAGTTGTTATTGTGATTAGAAGACCTTCAGTATTTAATCTTTCTACAATTTAGATGTGAGAGGGTAAAAGTGATGTTTTCACTTAATCCACCTGAAGCGAAGCGATGATGGGTTAACAAAACGTCTACTTTCCCCCTCTCTTAACACAGTTTCAATATGACTTTTATAGGTTACCTTCGGTAACCACTCCCGCGCAGGTAATGAAGCTTACGCTTCAAGCACCTGCTTAGGCTGAACAAAACACCTCCCAACTTCGTTGCTCGTCTTATTTGTTCAGTTACATTTATATAACATTAATAATTAACTTTTTTTGTAACGTTACGTATATTTAGTAAAGACTAAGAACAATTCCACAATAACCGACCCCACTTTTGCGGTGAAAACCTCAAAAAAATCATTGTTTAAAGTGTATATATGAGGACACACTATACACCCATATGTACATATGAGAACACACAAAAATAGAGAGCAGGCATACACCTGCTCTCTGCTCTTTAGTTAATTAGTTATTTACCTTAAAAGAAAACATCACTTCTTGCGTTGGCTCAATGTAGTCTGAATGCTTTCTGTTAAAGATGTATGGATTAAAAGTGTACATTGTATGGTTGCCTACCGATGTTCTTGCTAATACATACTCTCCATCAATAGTTAAGCGTTTAGCAGTCCTAGAAACTGTCTGAGGTTTACACCCAATCAAACTTGCTAAGTCTTCTCTACTCAATGGATTAATTAGTCTACGGTTCCTCTCATCAGGGTTATGACACAAAGCATTTGTCTCATAATGTACGTATGGTAACATTCGATAGATTTTACCTAAGTCCTCTGGCTTGGTAAACTGTAACAACCCTCTTATCTTTGTTGTAAAAGACTTGATATAAAAGCGGTTGTTAGTAGTCCCCTTGAAGTGAAGTTCAGGATTTATGAAGAACTCACCCTCCTCATTCTCTTCCAATACTCTTAGCTGTACACACTTGTTAAAAAAGTTACTGAATGTAGACCTACTCTTAATACTTAGAACGTTCTTTATGTCCTTTTTCGTCATGCTTTCTTTAGAATGCGTTGGATTCTTAAGTACAGAAGTATCATAATCAATAAAGCATTGAAGAACTAATAAATATCCACATTGTGCTGGAGTGAGAGTATGCATAACCTCACACACTTTCTCCATATCAGTACAAGTATAATCACGTCTCCTTCTCTGTTTTCTTTGCTCCTGCTTCTTGAATGCTTCTGAAGTTCCTTTGTGGACCAACTTGTAATCCTCTGTCTTAATCTCACCTGTGGCCTTATCAATTACTTGTAAACTCAACTAAAATCTCTCCTATCAATAATATTGGCATCTAAAAGATGCCTTTTTATCTGTTGAGTGATAGGAAAGATGGAAAGAAGCGGCTGAGCCGCTTCCCTTCAACTCTTCTTAAAAGCATAAATTTCAGGGTACTGTATCTTAATGTACATCTCTTCTGTACGCTCATGAATTACATGTTCTTCATTATCATCATAAAATTCTAGTTTTGCCTGCCCTTTTATGATGGAATATTGTAACTTTTCCCGTTTTGATTTATTTTGACCTTTCTTATCTCCTACAGCTTGTATCAAATAATTATCCAAATACTTAACGCCACTATGACAATATTGACCAATATTTTCTCTAGTACAATCGAGAGCTTTACTAGCAGCTCTCATTGAAGGGTACTGGGCATATTCTTTACCTTTAAGGTCTAACACATTAACAGGTATAGCTTTGTCTTTCCTGGTATTGTCTTCAAAGGTCAAGATATCTAAATTATTTAGCGCATAATCCCCATCAGGGTCTATCCTATCAAATGTTGGGCGCTTCATTTTATCTCTATTGTGAATTAAGTAGTTAGCTGTAAGAGCTAAAAATCTCAGCCATTTATCAGGTAGTTTTCTCTTTAACTGTTTAATTAGTTTATCTCCTGTCTCGAGTTCATACTTAACCCCTTTCTTAATATACGATGGATTATTGGCTACTCTATCCTTTGCGTACCTTCCACTTTCTTTAGCAAGAACAATAGCCTCTTCCTCCACACTAGCTGATGTAACCATTTCATCTTGTTTCATTATTAAAACACTCCTTTTGTTTATTTAGCTCTAAATGAGCTTTTTATTTTTTTGGAGTGTTCTTCAACTATATTAATTTTAGTTTTTGTTAAGTGCGAACAGGCACTTTTACTAACACTTAAATTAATACTAAATCAAAAAGCTAAATTTGTCAAACTTAAATGACGTTAAAGGGACTATAGAGGTTTATGTAAACTATTTGATATCGCTGAATATGTGATGAGACTATATTTGCTTAGATGATTAATCTTAACCTATTAACTATCCAGCAGTAGTTTACTCCGTAATGTTTATACTGATTAATATATAGGTAAAATGTGGTATAATAAAACTAGATTTGAGTTGTACACTTATTAATTAATAGGTATAAATAGTCTCAAGGAGGTTATGAATTGAAGATTCACGCATATGATAAGACAATTTCGCAGATTTTCAACTCAGAAGTAAGGTATGTTATACCTAGATTTCAGAGAGAGTATTCATGGAAGAAAGATGAAATTAACGAGTTTTGGAACGACATCATAGAAAACATTGAAGAAAATGGAAACAATTATGAAAACAAAGAGTACTTCATCGGCTCTCTTGTCTTAGTACAGGAAGGTGATTATGCATTTCACATAGTTGACGGTCAGCAAAGGTTAACTACAATAACAGTTTTTTTCTCAGCTTTAATTGAGGCTTTCTTAAGCAAAGGGAAAGAAAACTTAGCTAAAGGTTTATATAGTTATGTGGAAGGACAGGACTTAAATTCGGAAAAATTCTTTAAACTTGTTAATGAGAATCCAAAACCTTTCTTTCAAATGTCTATACAAAATTACTCAAAAGAAAAGATGAATCCTGACACAAAAGAAGAACTACGTCTAAATACTACATATGAATTTTTCTTCCATAAGCTTAAAGAACTCGAAGCATCTTTTGATAGCTTAGACAACTACATAAAGTACTTAGTTTCAATTAGGGACCAATTATTGTCTCTCAAAACAATTTTTATTTCTGTAAACAATATGGATGAAGCATACACTATATTCGAAACCTTAAATTCTAAGGGCATAAATTTAACAACTACAGACCTAATCAAAAACGATATATTTAAGATATTGAATTACGACCATCCAGTAGATGAAGCAAAAGATAAGTGGAAAATGATAATACAAAATACCAAATCAGACCACAAAGATATGAGTATTAATACATTTATAAGACACTTTTGGTTATCAAAATATGAATTTATCACACAGAACAGGCTGTATAAAGCTTATAAAAAGCAAAAGATTAGTGGAGAAAAAGAAATGAGAAAGTTTCTCGACAATCTTTATAATGAATCAGAAGTGTACAGAAAGATTAGCTATCCAAAATTAGAGGATTGGCAGCTTCAAGAAGAAAGAGATATTTACTTCTCTTTAAAGGCTTTAAGTATATTTAGAGTCACACAACCGAAAACCATCATACTCTCTCTGTTAGCAAAAAGAGCTGATAAGTCGCTAAGCATAAAGCAGGTTACTCAAACTCTAAAACTATTAGAAAGCTTCCACTTTATCTTTACAGCAGTTTGTTCTGATAGAGCAGCAGGATTAGAAAGCAAATACTCTACAATAGCCAGAAAAATTAGAAACTCAAAGAGCAAAAGTGAAGTAAACAGTGTATTACATGAATTAAAAGAGTACTTATCAAGTAAGATTCCAAACTATGAAAGGTTTGAGAGGGACTTTGCAAAGCTTAAATATAGTAACGACCACACTCCGGACAAGAAACTAATTCAATATATCTTTTCAGTTTTTGAGCACCGGTTGCAAGAAACAGGTGAATTAACAATTGGAAGTATTACATTAGAACATATCATTCCACAAAGTACAGGTGCAAAGAGATTTGATGAAATAGGCAATTTGATTCCTTTAAATGCGAAGCTAAACCAATTAGCAGATACAAAACCTTTCCCTAAGAAGTTAAGTTACTTCGGCAAGTCAAAATTAGCTTATACACAAAAGTTCGTAAGCGAGCACTCTTCCTATTCTGATTGGACAGATAAAGACATAAATAATAGAAATAAAGCAATGGCAAAGGAAGCCTATTACCATTTATGGGGCTTGAGTAAAGGAAATCAGAAGAGCAAATCTCAATTAAGTTTGTTTTAAAACCAAAGGAAATGGAACTTTATAAATGTTCTTTGGTATAGATATATGAGATATGAGGTTAAACCTTATTACTAAAAAGAAGCGGTGGTCCGCTTCTTTTTTTATCTTTATTCCGCTTAAGTTCTTTTAAAGTTCATTAAAGGGCTAGAATTGGCCGTTTTTTTTATAAGCTCAATGTCACTCATAGAAGACAAATATCGCTGTGTGGTGGATACATCAGCATGTCCAAGAAGTCTAGATAGTGTATATATATCTAACTGACCTGAAGATAAGCTCTGAACCGAATAAAAATGCCTGAATGTATGAGGACTCACCCTTTTACCTTTGATACCTACACGTCTTCCAGCTTCACTAATAACGTTGTATAAACCAACGTGCGATAATTCTCCACCAAGGTATGACAGAAAATAGTTACCAGCTTTAATTTCATCTCTAAAATATGACTTTTTAATTCGCTCATACTTAATAAGGATTTTCTTTAAAACAGGGCTAACAGAAACCATACGCTCTTTATTTCCTTTGCCATTAACAAGGATAGATGCATCTTTTACGTTAAATTCTTTCAGTGTACGCAATTCGATAGCCCGTAACCCACAATCCGCTAACATAGCAACTATCGCTTTATTACGTACCTCTAAGTAGGTATCGTAACTAAAGCAATTAATCATAGCTTGTACTTCTTCTAGAGTGAAACCTTCAATAACTTTGCTAGGTACTTTAGGCAATTCAACTCTTTCCATAGGGCTTTCCTGCAAATATTCCTCTTTCACACACCAATTGAAAAATGCTTTTATCATTTTCCCCATAGTAACCATGCTCTGAGGTTGCAATCCACTTTGCTGCTTATACCTCATGTAAGCTTTTAAATCGTGCCTAGTGATGCTCTCTAGCTCTTTAATAGCACGTTTAGTTACTAAGTAATGCTTTAACTGTTTGTACTCCTGTTTCTTATTCTTCATTGTTTTGGGTGTAAACCCTTTAGCCATACAATGATAAAGATACTCCTCAAGTATGTCTTCTAATAATTCCATTAAAAAAGCCACCTTCCTATTGATTAATTTCTCAATAGAAAAAGTGGCTTTTAAGAAAGATTAAGCGTTATCCCCATTATTTCAATGAAAGATTAAGTCAACAGTGCAATTGTGTGCTTAACGCAGTCATTGTTAAATGAAAATAACAAGCTCAAACCCTTGATATTAAAGGATTTAAGTTCAATTTCATTATTTCATTTGATTGTTCATTGAACGCATCATCTGATTGATTTTCTTCTGAGAAGGCTTCTGCCCCATCTGCATCATCAGTGTACGTAACATTTGTTCATTGATTGGCGGGTTCTTTTTCAAATAGTTCATCATATATCTTCTGGCGATGAAGAAGCCTAGTGCAACACCACCGACAAGAGTCAATAGAGCAATGATGATAACCCAAACGATCCCCAATGTCATGTCTTCGTCTTCCTCCTTCGTGTTGTCTCCCATAACAGTATAGTAAAACGATTAATAGAATACAATAGCCATTTCTAACGCGGCCTCCTCTCCACCTCTGCAGCCTTCATAAACGACTCCAATGGTGAAGATACCCCTTGGATGAGTAAAGTACCCGGTTTCCGTCCTCTGGGAGAAACAACATTCATTCTTACTCTTTATTATACCATAAGTCAAGCCATTTTCGAAAAGGTCACAAGCTTGTTCCTTATAAAACGGCTGGATGCTTCTATCGTAAAAGTTTATCACATGAGATTCACATATGTATAAGGAAGGCTGTCCCTATAGGAACAGCCTTCTCCACTTACTTCATAAGGTTTTCAGCATGTTTGACAACATTTTCAACCGTAAAGCCGTAGTTCTCAATGACTGTATTACCTGGAGCTGAGGCACCGAATGTGTCGATACCAATGACAGATCCGTCAAGACCTACATAGCGCTCCCAGCCGAAGGAAGCTCCCATTTCAACAGCCAGGCGCTTACGCACGCTGTTCGGAAGAACCTTTTCTTTATATTCAGCGGACTGCTCATTAAAGCGGTCGAAGGAAGGCACACTCACGACTCGGACATCATAGCCTTTTGTCTTAAGTTCTTCCTGAGCTTTAGCAATCAACTGAACCTCTGAACCAGAAGCAAGAAGAATGGCATCCGGCTCATCTTTATCTGAATCACTCAAAATGTAAGCCCCACGTTTCATACCTTCGTATGCATGCTCTTCTGTTCCTTCCAGTGTAGGAAGCCCCTGACGAGTCAACACAAGGGCTGATGGCTTATCTTCGGACTCAAGAGCAAGCCTCCACGCTGCATTGGTTTCGTTCCCATCCGCCGGACGAAGCACGGAAAGGTTCGGCATTGCTCTTAAAGAAGCCAGCTGTTCCACAGGTTCGTGGGTCGGGCCGTCTTCCCCTACAGCAACGGAATCGTGAGTGAACACATAATTGACCGGAAGACTCATAAGAGCTGACAGTCGAACCGCTGGACGAAGGTAGTCACTGAATACGAAGAATGTTCCAGCATAAACTTTCAATCCGCCGTGAAGCCCCATACCGTTCAGGGCAGCTGCCATAGCGAATTCACGTACACCGAACCAGATGTTGCGGCCTGCGTAATTCTCACGGGAGAAATCTTCTTCGCCTTTCACAGCCGTTTTGTTGGATCCTGCAAGGTCCGCACTTCCACCAAAGAAATATGGAACGGCTTTGGACAATGCATTGATGGCGTCACCAGATGCTGCACGGGTAGCCGGACTGTCTTCGCCCACTTTATAAGATGGAAGTTCCTTCTCCCATCCTTCAGGCAGCTCTCCACGGATAGCAGCTTCCAGTTCTTCCGCAAGCTCTGGATAAGCTTCTTTGTAGGAAGCCATCAATTCGTTCCAGGACTGCTCTTTGTCCTCGCCATTTTTCTGAACTTTATCCTGGAAGTCCTGGTATACTTCATCAGGAACATGGAATGGTTCGTGTTCCCATCCGTAAAACTGTTTGGCAGCTGTTCCTTCTTCTTCGCCCAGTGGAGCACCGTGCGAATCAGATTTACCGGACTTGTTAGGAGAACCATAGCCGATCACAGTCTTCACTTCGATCATCGTCGGCTGGGATGTGTTGGCTTTTGCCTGCTGGATCGCTTGTCCGATCGTTTCCACGTCGGTACCATCCTCAACACGGATAACTTCCCAACCATATGCTTCATAGCGTTTTTCAACACTTTCACTGAAGGAACGGTCAAGATCTCCATCAAGAGAAATATCGTTGGAGTCATAAAGGACAACCAGCTTTCCAAGACCAAGGTGGCCGGCAAGCGAAGCAGATTCCTGGGAAACTCCTTCCATCAAATCACCGTCACCGCAGATGGAGAATGTATAGTGGTCCACGACGTTGTAGCCTTCGCGGTTGTATTTTCCGGCAAGGTGGGCTTCAGCCATCGCCATTCCGGTTGCCATTGCGAGTCCCTGTCCCAGAGGACCGGTTGTTGCTTCCACACCGTCTGTATGTCCATATTCCGGGTGTCCGGGAGTTTTAGAATCCCACTGACGGAATGATTTTAGATCATCCATTGTCACGTTATAGCCGGAAAGGTGCAGAAGGCTGTATAGAAGCATGGATCCATGTCCTGCGGAGAGGACGAAACGGTCGCGGTCGAACCAGTTTGAATTTTTAGGATTATGATCCATAAATTCCGTCCAGAGTTTATAAGCCATTGGAGCAGCCCCCATAGGCATACCCGGGTGACCGGAACTTGCTTTTTCTACTGCGTCGATCGTTAGTGTTCGAATGGTATCAATTGAAGTTTGTTCAAGACTTTTTGCCATTTCCAATAATCCCCTTTCTGTACAGGTATATGTACCATGTATTATCCTATAATGAAACAAGGCGTTGTGCAAACTTTTGTCCTCCGCCCTTCCTTAATTTCCCCGTGTTTCTGTAGAATTAAACGAAAAAAATCCGCACCTTTTAAAGAAGATGCGGATCGGTTCAGTCGTTTAGTTTTTCTTTTCGTTTTCCTGCATTTGACGCAGTTTGGCAGGAGTCACATCATTCCCGGCAGGATCGATAACCGTGACACCTTTCAACTGGTTTTTGAATGATTTACGGGCACTTTGTAAATATTCCTGACGCAGGTTCTTCTGTTCGCTTTTCTCTTCTTCCGATAATTCCTGCTGCTTTGATTTATTGGCTAATTCGTTTATACGGTCCAATTTTTCTTGAGATAACATAGATCCTTCTCCTTTTTTTATAGTCTGGATCAGCTTTAGAACATGAAAAAGACAAGCAGCCCTAAGACTCTTGTCTCCCTTATGTTCCTATAGTAACCTGCCTATTCTTCTTTTTCAAGTGATATGTACTCTTGATAGCGGCGGTGAACCGTTGCCTTGGATACATCATACCCAAGCCCTCTTAGTGTTGCCGCAATGTCCTTGAACGTCAAATCACTCCCTCTGAGCCTGACAACCTCTTCGATCGGAAATTCCTTCCTCTCTCTCCCCGCTGCCAGATGCTGATTGGACAGGTTCGAAGATGGATCATAGCCTTCGGCGACCGCTTTCTGCATCCCCCGCCTGATTTTCATATTATGAATTTTTCTCTGGTACTCCTCAACGATGCCCACAATCTGAAGAACCATGGAGTCTGACTCGGAAAGATGCAGTTCCCCGTTATGGGTTAAGGAATAAACCTTAACATTCAACCGGTTCAATTGATGGAACAAAGCGATTTTTGTATTTCCCCTGCCCAGCCTCGTCTCATCCTGAACCAACAGAGCCTCTGCTTCGTGATTGGAAAAAGCATCAAGCATCTGGAAAACACCTTCCCGTTCAATCTCATACCCGCTCGCCTGCTCCTCTATACAGGCGGCCACTTCCATTCCATGGTGTTCGGCCATGGCATACAGTTCTGCCTTCTGTCTTTTCAAGGAGCTGACCTGGGCCTCTTTTTCCGTGCTTACGCGACAATATAGGATTACTCTCATGATGTATGTCCCCGCTTCTACTGGTTTTCAAGGTTTATCCGCTTGTAACCATAGAATAATAGAGAATAGCAAAACTAACAATAAACAAAACGATATAAGTGTAGTCCAGTTTTGATAGTTTATTAAACATAATTAACCCTCCATTTAAGAACGAACGTTCCTAAGAACCTCTGTTCGCATTTTCTAATACCTATTATAGACGAATGTATGTTCTTGTCAACGACTTTTTTCGAACGCTTGTTTGTATTTTTGAGGATGGCATGGTACAATGTGGTTACTATAATCCTATGTACGAGGTGCTAATCTATGAGCAAACTTTCAAAGCGGCAGCAGGAAATACTAGATTTCATAAAAGAACAGGTTCTACTAAAAGGATATCCCCCATCTGTAAGGGAGATCGGTCAGTCTGTAGGGCTGGCCTCCAGTTCAACCGTCCACGGTCATTTATCCCGTCTTGAGAAAAAGGGATATATCCGCAGGGATCCTACGAAACCAAGGGCCATCGAAGTGATTGATCTGGAAGAAGACCACAGTATCCCCCGCGGGGAAGCCACTTATGCCCCTGTCATCGGTAAAGTTACGGCTGGTTCACCGATTACGGCGGTAGAGAACATTGAAGAATATGTTCCCCTCCCGGATACGCTTGCAGGATCGGAAGACAATACGTTCGTCCTTATCGTTCAAGGAGAAAGTATGATTGAGGCAGGCATTCTTGACGGGGACATGGTCATTGTCAGACAGCAGCAGACTGCCCAGAACGGGGATATAGTTGTGGCTATGACGGAAGAGGAAGAGGCTACTGTCAAACGATTCTTTAAAGAGAAGAATCACATCCGTCTTCAGCCTGAAAATGCCACGATGGAACCGATCATTTTAAATGATGTATCCATTCTCGGAAGAGTCGTCGGCTTATACCGTACCGTTCATTAATACACATACAAAAAACGGCGGGAGCAATCCCGCCGTTTTTTGTATTGAACATGAGAATATGAACGTTAAGAAGCCCCCGTACGATTTCTTTTATTCCGTCTCCGGAAATCAGCAGAATAAATATTCTTCTTCAAAAATGTGCGGACGCTCTTCTTCTGCAGACAATAAGCAAGGATGGCATCAGGATGGTTTTTAATCACTCTTACAGAACGCTGAGACCAATGTTTCCCCTTAGATAGATAGATCATATCGATGATCTTCTTATTTTCTACAGACTGTTTGAAAATCGTTTCCATTGTGCACACCCCTTAACCGAACATTTGTTCTACATTTATTATATGCAGGAACAAGGGAAATGTACACTGGAATGTTTTGCAGCTCTTTTATTTACTTAAATAATTTTTAATGTTTTGGGAGGTTTCCAATCTGGTTTTTCCCGTCAAGTCAATAAAATTACTCCCCTTAAGCCCATCTGTGCCTCCTCCAGCCACAATAATTTGTTCAGCCACCTGACGTTTTTCTGCTACGGCTCTAAGTGCAATTAATGCATTTTTACGGATTGCCAGCGCTTCAACGGCAGGAAAATCCGCAAAAGAATTTATGACAACTGCCAATTTTTCCATTTCCTCTTCTCCTTTATCCAGGTCTTCCAAGGCTTTCTGCACAGCCGCTTTCGTTTTCGGTCCATAAAAGCCGTCCACTTCAAGCTTCTGGTCTTTTTGAAAAGCCTTGACTGCCGCTTCTGTGGCAGGACCGAAGCTGCCGTCAGCTCCATAACCATTCATGGTATAACCCAGTTTTAATAAGTTCTCCTGCATTTCCTTGACTTCCGCGCCGGTATCCCCAAGCGAAAGATAGTCGATTCCGCCATTGAACAGAACTCCAAAGTATTCTAAAATGCCCCGAGCGTGCTCCTCTGCAACTTCTTTTTGAAAGCGTTCGTCAATCATCAATAATGCTTCCCGCTTGTTATCCATATAGCCGTTCTCTGTTAACACTGCCGGCATATCCGTTTCACGTAGAACGTGGAAGTTCGCTTCTTTAATCCCTCTGAAGTTTTGATCGGTGCCCTGGCGTAAGTATTTCGCAAGTGATGAAGCAAGACGCCCGGCGGACCGGTTCAAATATCCGGGATAGACGTAAAGTTCGATTCCGTTTGGATCTGCCCCGCCAAAGGACCCATCAAAAGCATTGTAGTGAACGGATACATAAATATCCGCATTGTTCTCATTGGCCGCTCTCGTCCTGTAGGATAATGGTGTGTCTTCATCTGTCGGTGCTACGAGAAGCACGCGGAATCCATGATCCAGCAGAATGTTCGATAAATACTGTACAACTTTACGATTGAATTCGTTCTCCTTGATTTGTCTGCCTAATTCCTGAATGTATGGCGTTCTTTTTCCCGGAGTTTCCATTCCATGTCCATCATCCAAAGCTACTGTACGTCCATTCCATTTCCCTGTTGGATTGATTAATCTTGCCATATACATCCCTCTCTCCACTCTTCCTTCCTGGAAAAGGGGGTTTACTAGGACATTCTTCTATCATCCTACTCCAAATGTATGCTTGGATAAGAACGTTGGTGTCGGCCTTTCCTATAAAATGATGAACCATGTTAGATTTTCTCCCAGGATTCGGGGTGATTCCAACGGCAGATGCTGAGGAAAATATAAAAAAGCCCCGACTTATGTAAGTCAGGGCCTTCTGTCTTTCTATTTAATAGGTCTGCAGATATTGCTCGCGCTCCCAAGGATGAACCTGGGTACGGAACATATCCCATTCGATTTCCTTCGCTTCAATGAAATGCTCGAACAGGTGCTCACCGAGAGCTTCCACCATGATCGGGTCTTCCTGAAGCTCTTCCAATGCATCATATAATGTTGCAGGAAGGTCTTTGACACCGTGAGCCTCACGTTCTTTTTTATCCATAACGTAAATGTTGCGGTCTACTGGTGCTGGAGCCTGAAGTCCATTTTCCACACCATCAAGACCCGCAGCAAGCAGGACTGCCATTGCCATGTAAGGGTTGGCGGCTGGATCCACACTTCTCACTTCAATACGTGTGCTAATGCCACGGGACGTCGGTACTCGAACAAGCGGACTGCGGTTCTGTCCGGACCAGGCTACGTAGCATGGCGCTTCATATCCCGGCACGAGACGCTTATAGGAGTTTACAGTCGGGTTGGTCACCGCTGTAAAGTTTGTTGCGTGCTTAATAATGCCTGCTGTGAACTGATAAGCCACATCGGAAAGCTGTTCCTTTCCACTTTCGTCAAAGAACGCATTGTTCCCATTCTTAAAGAGGGACATGTTGGCATGCATACCAGATCCGTTCACACCAAACAGAGGCTTCGGCATGAAGGTTGCATGCAGACCGTGCTGACGCGCGATTGTTTTAACAACAAGCTTGAAGGTCTGGATATCATCACAGTGTTTCACAGCATCTGCATATTTAAAATCAATTTCATGCTGACCCGGGGCAACCTCGTGGTGGGAGGCTTCGATTTCAAAGCCCATCTCCTCAAGTTCCAGCACAATATCACGACGGCAGTTTTCCCCAAGATCGGTAGGAGCGAGGTCAAAATAACCGCCACGGTCATTCAGCTCCAGGGATGGGTCGCCTTTTTCGTCTAATTTAAACAAGAAAAATTCAGGTTCTGTACCGATATTAAAGGCAGAGAATCCGAGTTTCTCCATTTTCTTAATGTTGCGCTTCAAGTTATAGCGCGGGCATCCTTCGAAAGGAGTTTCGTCCGGGTTGTAAATATCACAGATGAATCGGGCCACTTTCCCTTTTTCTGACGTCCATGGGAAAACGACAAACGTATCCAGGTCAGGGATCAGGTACATATCTGACTCCTCGATACGAACAAATCCTTCAATGGAGGATCCGTCAAACATCATTTTTCCGTCCAGTGCTTTGTCGAGCTGGCTTAGTGGAATCTCCACATTTTTGATTGTGCCCAGCATATCCGTGAACTGCAGACGGATGAACTTGACATTTTCCTCGTCGATTTTCTTAAATATTTCTTCTCTTGTTAAACCCATAGAAATACCCCTCTCCAACAAAAATTCATTAATGGAAGAATCTTGACATTTCTCCCTGCCTGATGGCTAGTTTTCCTTGTCTTCCCGCGGTGAATAGTTCCTGCTGCAGCATACGGCGGAGCTGTTTATCGGTCAATTCATTGTGAACTTCCTTCACACGGTCTCCATCGTATACCTCGTTCTCGGGCTGTTCTTCAAGCTTAAGAACTTTTTTGATTCCCGCCATATTCACTCCCTGGTCAATGAGGTCCTTGATTTCAAGCAGTCGATCAACATCATTGAAGGAAAAAATACGACGGTTCCCTTCAGACCTGGCAGGGTGGATCAGCTCGTGCTGCTCATAATAACGGATCTGCCTGGCTGTAAGGTCTGTTAACGATTGAACAATCCCCATCGGGAACAACGGCATAGAACGACGAATTTCATCACTCATCGATGTGCCTCCTCCCGTAAAGATGATACTTTTATTATACGTGACAGAGGGAAGATGTCAACATATGTGAGGAATGTTTACACTATAGCCGCGCTTTTTTTGTAAGGGCTTTAGTAGGCTCTGGAATCCACCTTTACCATTCCTTCATCGGCAAGACCCTGCACCGCTTTCATCACAGCTGTTTTCACATGAGCATACGTAAGTCCGCCTTGTACATAGGCGGTGAACGGCGGGCGTACAGGACCGTCGGCCGTGAGCTCCAGGCTCGCCCCTTGTATGAAGGTCCCCGCAGCCATAATGACCTCATCCTCGTAACCAGGCATGGCACTCGGCTGTGGGGTTACATGGGAGTTCACCGGAGATGCCTGCTGAATAGCCTGACAGAATCGGATCATCTGATCGGCACTTTCAAAATTGACGGATTGGATCAAGTCCGTTCTCGGAGCATCGAAGGACGGATTCGTATCAAAGCCTAATTCACTTAAAAATCTGGATGTGAAGACAGCTCCTTTCAGCGCTTCCCCTACGACGTGGGGAGCGAGGAAAATCCCCTGGTACATTTCCTGGAGACTGTTCAAACTGGCCCCGGTTTCCTTACCGAGCCCCGGAGCTGTCAGCCTGTAGCTGCACAATTCAATGAGACTTTTCTTCCCGGCTATATATCCGCCAATGCGGGCGATCCCTCCACCAGGATTTTTAATCAAAGATCCCGCGATAAGATCTGCTCCTGCTTCAAGAGGTTCTTTTGTCTCCACAAATTCGCCATAACAATTATCAACAAAAATGATGACATCCTCTTTCAAGCTGCGAACAAACGAAATGATTTCCTCTATCTTTTTAATGGGGAAGGAAGGTCTGTTGTCATAGCCTTTGGAGCGCTGAATCGCGACAACCTTTGTTTTCTCCGATACAGCTTCCTTGATTTTTCCTTTGGAAAAATCACCCGCCTCATCCAGAGGGGTGGACCGATACGTTACACCGAAATCTTTAAGGGAACCTTTATCCTCTCCACCCTCTGTACCAATCACTTCTGTCAGCGTGTCATAAGGATCCCCGGATATGTAGAGAAGCTCATCTCCCGGGCGCAGCACGCCGAACAGTGTCGTCGTAATCGCGTGCGTGCCTGAAATAAGCTGAGGACGGACAAGGGCATCCTCCGCCTTAAAAATCCGGGCATACAAGGCTTCCAGGGTATCTCTGCCGAAATCATCGTACCCATATCCTGTTGTTGGATTGAAATGGGAATCACTGACCCGTAGTTTTTGAAAGGCATCAAGGACCTTGGATTGGTTTTCTTCAACGATGCGCGCAATGTGTCTGTGTTGATCTGTAATTTGTGTTTCTACTTGTTCTTTCAAAGCTTGAATATTCATGCTGCACTCTCTTTCTATTAATAAATCTGATGTTTCAATGGATGGTCGGGATGGATATATCCGTGAAGGGCATACCCTTCCTTATCCTCATGGAACGTAAGCGATGTGACCATGCTGTACGTTTTGAACTGCTGCAGACGTTTCCCTTCAGAAGCAGGGATGAAGACGTCATACTCGTCCCATTCTTCTTTAAGTACCTCTTCGAGTTTATGAAGGATCCGCTTCAAATCGATGGAATCATGGACACTCACAGTTATAGAAGGAAATGAATCCGGAATGAAATCTTCGTTCAGAAGGTCCATCTTATTATAGACCGTAAGCATGGGAAGCTGCGAAGCACCGAGGTCTCCGAGCAGCTGCAGCACGATTTTCTCCTGTTGGATGTGATCCGGATGGGACGCATCCACCATGTGAACGATAAAATCTGCTTCCGTTACCTCTTCCAATGTGGAACGGAAAGCGGCGATCAGCGTTGTTGGAAGATCCTGAATGAAACCGACCGTATCCGATACGAGCGCCTGGAAGCCCGAAGGCAGGCTCATCTGCCGTGTCAAAGGATCAAGCGTCGCAAACAAAAGGTCCTCCTCGAACGACCGGCTGTCTGTGACTCTATTGAAGAATGTCGATTTTCCTGCGTTGGTGTAACCTACAATAGCCACCTGAAACGCCCGGTTTTCTTTTCTCCTCTTTCTATACTGCTCCCTCTGCTTCACAACAGCATCCAGCCGTCGTTTGATATCATCAATCCGGCGCTGGATATGACGCCTGTCTGTCTCAAGTTTTGTTTCACCAGGACCACGGGTTCCGATTCCACCCCCGAGTCGGGACAGTGACGTTCCCTGCCCGGAAAGACGTGGAAGGAGGTACTGCAGCTGTGCGAGCTCTACCTGAAGCTTCCCTTCTTTCGTCCGTGCCCGGCCGGCAAATATGTCCAGAATCAATTGGCTGCGGTCAATGACCCTGACCTCAGCGATGTCCTGAATATTTCGAAGCTGTCCTGGAGAAAGCTCATCATTGAATATAATCAGTTCCGCCTCATTATCTTCGGCGGCTTCCTTAATTTCCTGCAGCTTACCCTCACCAAGATACGTGGCCGGATGAACCCGGTCACGCTTTTGTGTAATAATCTTACACACTTCTCCCTCGGCGGTTTCTGTCAGGGACTGCAGTTCTTCCAAAGAAGACTGGAAGCGTTCCTCCAGCTCCGCCGGATCTTTTCTTGCTACTAAAATGACGCGTTCATTTGCGCTCATCTAAACACCTTCTTTTCTACACCTGTATCATCCACCTTCATCATAACAGAAAAAGGGGATCTATGAGTATCATCCCCTTTTAATGGACACGCCCTTCGTCTTTTGGAAATGAAAAATCTTCGGCTTCAAGCGTCATCAGTACCGCTTTTGCCGGGGACTCTTCTGTCATGATACGAAACGCGTGCCTCCGGACAGCTTCCTCGATCATATTCCTCACATATCTGGCATTGGAAAAATTCAAACGGGAGCGGGAGCAGACGGACCGCAGATGTTCGTGAAGTTTCACCTCAGCTGCAGGAGCCAACTGGTATTCCCTGTCTTTAAGCATCCCTCCGGCTATGGAAGACAACTCACGCCACGAATAATCCTTGAAGGAAAGCTTTAATGGAAACCGGGAGGATAGGCCGGGGTTAATGGTTAGAAAATCTTCCATTTCTTCCGGATACCCGGCAAGGATGATGACGAGTTCATCATGGTGATCCTCCATGCATTTCACAATGGTATCAATCGCTTCCTTACCGAAGTCCTTTTCACCACCACGCGCCAGTGAATACGCCTCATCAATAAAAAGAACCCCTCCAAGGGCTTTATGGATTAAATCCTTTGTTTTCTGAGCGGTGTGCCCAATGTATTCTCCCACCAGGTCACTTCTGTCCGCCTCAATAAAATGACCTTTTTCAAGCACTCCCGCTTCATGAAAAAGGCGGGCGACCATACGGGCCAATGTCGTTTTTCCGGTTCCGGGATTCCCTTTAAACACCATATGAAGCACCTGCTGGTTCTTTTTCAACCCGGCATCAGCCCTTTTCCCAGCAATGACCACCTGCGCATAGATCTCTTTCATCTGCCTTTTCAAACCTTCAAGACCTACTATGGAAGAAAAGAAATCATCAATCATCTGGAAGGGCGGGGGGGACAGTTCCTTGGTGAGGACCCTGCTTTCTGGTGCAGGCCCTGCCTTTGCATCTTGAAGCACAATGTTAATCGTACCAGGCCTTGCTGTTTTAGCTTGCGGATACACGTGGATCCCTCCTTACTCTGCTTCATCATACGCATCAGGGAAAGAACCTGTGACAAACGCCCACAGCAAAAACAGTCTGATAAAACCACAAAAAAGCGGATGCTTCAAGAGCATCCGCTTTTCCCATTCACTCAAGACTTATGTAAGCCTTATTCCTTATCCAGCGATACATTTTTGATTGGTGCGAATGTAGAGATGGCATGCTTAAATATCAACTGCTGCTTCCCTTCGGTTTCCAATAAAACAGTGAAATTGTCAAAAGCCTTCACTACTCCACGCAGTTGGAAGCCGTTGGTAAGAAAGACTGTCACCTGCATACGTTCCTTGCGTAGTTGATTTAAATAGTTATCTTGAATGTTTACGGATTGAGCCATGGATCTTCCTCCTCTTTTCTATCTGTAATATTACGATTCGCCGCTTTTATCGATCATTCCTGCTAAATCTGCGAAAATCGTTTGAAATTTATCCTCATAGTTCTCAGGTGTTACCTCATACCAGTGGACATCCAGTTTGTTTTTAAAGTACGTGTACTGCCGCTTGGCATAGCGCCTGGAGTTCCGTTTAAGAAGGTCAACCGCTTCCTGAAGGTCCACCTCCCCTTCCAGGAATGGAATCAATTCCTTATAGCCGATGGCCTTCATGGACTGGGCATCTTTAAGTCCTGCCTGATATAAGCGGCGGACTTCCTCCACAAGACCCTCTTCCACCATTTGATCCACCCGGTTGTTAATACGCTCATAGAGACGCTCCCGGTCCATCTCAAGACCGATCAAAAGAGGGGTAAATGGAGAATCCCAGGCTTTCGCCGCCTCCTGCTCACTCATCTTTTTCCCAGTTGTTTCATAAATTTCGAGCGCACGCAGCACCCGGCGGCTGTTATTTGGATGGACTTTAGCTGCTTGGTCAGGATCCAGGCTTTTAAGCTTTTCGTACATATGCACGGGACCTTGATCGGCTGCCTCTTCTTCAAGCTGTTTCATTACTGCTTCGTCTTTCTTTTCCTCTGTAAACTCAAAATCAAACAAGGTTGCTTGTATGTAAAGGCCGGTTCCACCTACTAAAACAGGGAGCTTCCCCCGCTTTTGAATTTCATATATTAATGACTGGACCTTCCTTTGGAATTCAGCTGCAGAAAAAGACTCTTCAGGATCCTTGATATCAATCATATGATGAGGAATTCCCTGCATTTCCTCCCGGGTCACTTTGGCTGTTCCAATATCCATAGTCCGGTAGATCTGCATGGAATCGCCACTGATAACTTCTCCATTAAACTTTTGAGCAATCTGGACACCCAGCTTTGTTTTACCGACCGCGGTCGGTCCAACAACAGCAGCTACCATTGGTTTCAAACTTCCACCTCCTTTGTTCCATCTCTATTATACATGAATGGCTCTACAATCATACCTCAACGACTTAATCAACGGAATCCGTTAGTCATAGTAACGGATTCCGTTAGTTAAATTCAAAATATTCGTTAGTCTTACTATCGCATATCGTTAGTTTGTGTTATAGTATAAAAAAAGGAGGCGTCTACCGTGGTTCATGAAAGGATTCGCACACTTCGCAAAGAAAGACGTTTGACTCAGGCTATGCTGGCTGAAAAAGTCGGTGTTTCTCCCCAAGTGGTATCCAACTGGGAGCGCAGCTATACATCCCCTGATCTAGAAGACTTGTCGAAGATTGCTCATGCTCTTCATACCACTGCAGATTATCTCCTTGGATTGAGCGACGAATTGGAAGATGAAATGAGGGAAATCAAGCACCTTCTGGAAACGAAGGGATATTCAAAACCTGTGTTTTTTGATAAAAAAGCCTGGTTCGGAATACAGCCGGAAGATATTAAGCAGATCGATAATTACTTTCGTTTTCTGCTCCAGCAGAAAAACATTTCCTGACCCTCCCCTGTTCTTGAAAATTAATGCAGACATACAGAAATAATATTACGTAAACTACTTGTATCTGTTTATATATTGTCCATAAAAAAAGACAGCCGGATCTAAATCCGGCTGTCTTTTTTCTATTTACATAACACGCTTGAACATTTTTTCCATCTCATATTCAGAGAAGAAAACAATAATCGGTCGTCCGTGTGGACAGGTAAATGGATCCGTCGACGTCCTCAGCTCCTCAAGAAGCTGAAACATGTCGGATTGATTCAAGTAATGATTGGCTTTGATGGATCGCTTGCAGGACATAAGGATGGCTGCTTCCTCCCTCAATTTCAGAATGTTTATCCGCTCATCCTGAACGAGCTGCTGGATCATATCATCAATGACTTCCTGCTCAAATCCAGCAGGAAACCATGTCGGGTGACTGCGGATGATATACGTGTTGTCACCGAATGGTTCAAAGAACAAGCCAACTTTTTCGAGTTCCTCTTTATATTCTTCAATTTTCAATGCTTCCTGTTTAGAAAAATCAAAGGTTAATGGAATTAACAGCTCCTGGACCTCATGATCAACCTGAGCCAGTTTATCCCGGAAAAACTCATATTTGATCCTTTCCTGTGCTGCATGCTGGTCGACGATATACATCCCTTCTTCATTCTGGGCGAGTATATAAGTCCCGTGAAGCTGGCCGATCGGGTACATGACGGGAACGCGGCGGCCGCCTTCCTTTTTAGACGACGCTTCATTTTCCTGTTCATCCGGCTTTCCAGCAGCTTCTTCCTCGGTGGTTTCCGGTTTAAAATCAGCCGTCATTTCCTTCAGCATCGCTTCCTGCTCTCCTGCAAAAACGGGGGACGGCTCTTCTTTCACCTCCGGTGCAGCCGGCGGCTCTTCTTTCAGGAGATGATCGGCAGCAGACTCTCTTTGATTATGAGCTTCTTCTTTCCTTGTTTCATGAAACGCAAACGTTTTCTGTTCGGAATACTCCTTTTTCGGTTTCGCTTTCGTTTCCTGAACATCAGGAATGAGGGTTTCCTTACGAAATGTATGGCGGATCGTCTCTTCAAGGAGAGCATACAGCTCTTTTTCCTTGCTGAACCGTACTTCTAATTTAGATGGATGGACGTTGACGTCAACAAGAATCGGATCCATCTCAATATTCAGGACAACAATTGGATTTTTCCCAATTGGCAGAAGGGTATGATACCCCTGTTGAACGGCTTTATTCAAAGGCACGCTTTTAATATAGCGGCCGTTAATGATCGTGGACATATACTGCCGGGAAGCCCGGTACACTTCCGGCTTCGCTATATACCCCTTCACTTTGAAATCCGACGTTTCCATTTCCACAGGAACCATTTTCCTCGCTGTATTCATGCCGTAAATGCTGGCAATCACCTGCAGCAGATCCCCGCGTCCGTTGGTTTTGAAAATCTGCTTCTCATTGTGCGTGCAAACGAACTGCACTTCGGGATGGGCCAGGGAAATCCGGTTCAATACATCTGTAATATGACCAAGTTCTGTATGGATCGTCTTCATATATTTCAACCGTGCCGGAGTATTGAAAAACAACTCTTCCACCGTGATATCTGTACCCTTCCTCGCGTCTCCTCGTCCCTTCTGCATAAGGTGACCGCCCTCAAGGTCCAGTTTTGTTCCGGCTTCTTCACCTGTAGACGTCTGAATGCTGAGCCGGCTGACGGCAGCGATACTTGCCAGAGCTTCTCCCCGGAAGCCGAGGGTGCGCACGTGGAATAGATCATTTTCATCCAGAATTTTACTCGTTGCGTGCCGGTGAAAAGCCCGCTCACAGTCTTCTTCCTCCATCCCTGCTCCGTTATCGATGATACGAATGCGCTGAAGACCGGCTTCCATCAAGTCAATCTTCACCCAGGATGCACCTGCGTCAATACTATTTTCCACCAGTTCCTTTACGACAGAGGCAGGCCGCTCGACCACTTCTCCGGCTGCGATTTTGTTGGCCAGGTGATCAGGCATCAGTCGAATGCGTGCCATACGTGAACCTCCTTTATTTCTTCAAGCTTTTTTGAAGCTGATACAGTTCGTTCATAGCGTCCATCGGTGTCATCTCCATTAAATCAAGAGATGAGAGCCGCTTTTCAAGATTTGAAATCTGGCTGGCGCTTTGCTTTTCCTGTTTCGGTTTTTCTTTTGGTTCTTCTACAAATAAACTGAGCTGCTCTTCTTCATCCCCTGCAGCCGATTCTTTGGGCCCGGATGCCCCTTCCAGGTGTTCCAGCAGCTCTGTCGCCCGTTTAATCAGCGGATCCGGAAGATCGGCCAGTTTTGCAACATGGATGCCGTAACTTTCATCGGCTGGGCCATCTTTGATCTGGTGCAGAAAGACGACATTTCCTTCGTATTCTTCCGCCCTTACGTGGACGTTTTTCAAACGATCCAGTTCATTTTCCAATGATGTTAATTCATGGTAGTGGGTGGAGAATAATGTTTTTGCCTTAATTCTTCCATGAATGTACTCTACGATGGACTGGGCCAGCGCCATTCCGTCATAGGTGCTCGTTCCTCTTCCGATCTCATCCAGCAGGATCATACTGTTTTCTGTTGCATGTGTAAGGGCGTGATTGGCTTCAAGCATTTCCACCATGAACGTACTGTGCCCGGACACAATATCGTCTGCCGCTCCGATTCGTGTGAAAATCTGATCGAATATCGGAAGAGAGGCAGAACCGCACGGAACGAAACTTCCCATCTGACCAAGAACGGCTGTTAAAGCAAGCTGCCTCATGTACGTACTCTTACCGGACATGTTCGGACCGGTAATCAGAAGGACATCCGTTTCATCATCCATATAGATGTCATTCGGTACAAATGTTCCATCCTGCATGACCCGTTCAATCACCGGATGCCGGCCCTGCTGAATATCGACCATGCGGCGGTCGTTATAAGATGGGCGGACATATTGATACGATTCCGCCACCTGGGCAAAACCCTGCAGCACATCAATGCGGCTGATCTGTTCAGCCAGATGCTGCAGTCTTTGTACATAGGACTTGACGTTCTCCCTGACGTTGAGGAACAACTGGTACTCAAGTTCCACACTCTTTTCCTGCGCCTCAAGAATCAACGTTTCCTTTTCCTTTAATTCCGGTGTTATAAAGCGCTCTGCGTTGGTCAATGTCTGCTTCCGCTCATACATGCCTTCGGGCAGGTAGCGGAGATTGGCTTTTGTCACTTCAATATAGTAGCCGAAGACACGATTATACCCGACCTTCAAGGATTTAATGCCTGTTTTTTCCCGCTCTTTCTTTTCAAGCTCAGCAATCCACTGCTTACCATTTTTCGAAGCTGAGCGATAGTCATCGAGCTGTTGGTCGTATCCGTCACAAATCAACCCACCCTCTTTCACACTGATAGGAGGATCTTCGGCAATACTATGCTCCAACAAATCCTTAAGCTCCTCCAGAGGATCAATCGTCTGATATAGTTCTTTCACTGAAGTGTTGTCAAACTGCTGAAGCGTAGCAAGTATTTCAGGAATCCGCGCAAGGGAATTTTTCAACTGGAGAAGATCCCTGGCATTGACGTTTCCAAAAGCTACCCGCCCCGCCAGACGTTCCAGATCATACACGTTGGTGAGCTGTTCCCGCAGCGTTTCCCGTTCAAAAAATTGATCAAGGAAACCTTCCACCTGCTCATGCCGTGTTTCGATGGCCTGTTTCGAAAGAAGCGGACGCTCCATCCATTTTTTCAGCATGCGTGCGCCCATGGATGTCTTCGTTTTATCTACCACTGAAAGCAGGCTGCCTGTTTTCCCCTGCTTACGGATGGTTTCCAACAGCTCAAGGTTCCTTTTCGAGTACATATCGAGCGTCATATACTGTTTCAGCTCAATGACTTTTACCGGCTGCAAATGATCGAGCGAGCGCTTCTGCGTATGCTGGATGTAGTTCAACAACCGGCCGAATCCTGTTAACAGCTTGTCCTGCTGGATTCCTGCCGTCAGTGACGAGAGGTCCGGATGAATGGTCGTCTCATCCTGGTGGGAGAGTGTGTAGCCGAGGCGCTCCCTCAGCATCAACTGCTGCTCTTCATCAAAATCGGAGGCAACGACAACTTCACGAACAGGTCGGCTGTACAATTCACTCAAGGCTGCGTCAAACCCTCCGGGAATTAAGGCTGTGCTATTCTCTCCGGTAGTTAGATCGTTGTAGCTCACGGTATATGATCCATCTTCAAAAGCGCTCAATGAAGCAAGGTAGTTGTTTTCCTTCTCATCCAGCATGCTGCCTTCCATTACGGTACCCGGCGTAATCAGCTGGACGACTTCCCTTTTTACAACGCCTTTGGCTTCCTTCGGGTCTTCCACCTGTTCACAAATCGCCACCTTGAAGCCTTTTTCAATCAGCTGCCTTATGTAGTTTTCTGCCGAGTGATACGGGACGCCGCACATCGGAATGCGTTCAGTTCCCCCGCCATCTCTGCTTGTTAAGGTGATTTCAAGTTCCTGCGATGCTTTCAGGGCATCTTCAAAAAAAAGCTCATAAAAATCCCCGAGCCTGAAGAATAAAAACGCGTCCTTCTGATCGGCTTTAATTTTTAAATATTGCTGCATCATTGGTGTATACTGTGCCATTCGGTCAATCCTCCAAAACGTACGTAGAATTCTTCATCCATTATAGCACATGGAAACAACCCTCTTTAACAAATCGCTCATAGGTAAACCTTAAGAAATCTCCATGCCAAACGCAGAGCATTGACGCAGAACCCTGTGTTTCAAAGCCTTTCCAAAAAAAAGAACCCCCTGCTGAAAGATCAGGGGGTTAATGCTTATCGTCATGGTCATCACTGCTTGAAGAAGATGGAAGGAAGTCCGTTTCAATCGCTGAGTAATCATCTGATGACAAATCCTGCTCATAGTCGTCATCGTGTCCGCAGCCATGCGGGTCCACTTTTACGCAAAGCTTGGTTTCACCAATGACATCAACCACAAACTCTCTTTCTACTTCTACTACAATTTTCTGGCCGTTGCCGGAAATCGTAGCTTCCAGGCAGTTCGGCTGTTGGACGACTTTCGCAATGACTTCAAAATCATCATGAATGCAGTTGTCGTCTTTCACACTCAACTTAACGTAGTCACAATAGGTCACCCGTTCTGTTACGACCTCTGTCTTAGTATTGTCGTTGTAGGAATACCAGACGTTAATGTCATAACTGCCGGATACTTCTACATGATCCCCTTTCTTCTTCGCGTTGTAGATGTGGTTGATAACCCAGCATCCCAGAATACTTGTTGGACGGTGGGAAGGGCTGATGGTGTGCGTGGATTCTGTAAACTTTTTACCTTTACCGATTACAGCTTTGGTAATAATTTCTCTGTAATCCCGTTCAAAAAAAGACATGAGCTCTCATTCCTCCTTATTCTACCACCCATCCTATGCATGGTCTGGGCGAATGGTGATTCCATGAGAAAAGCCTAAGGACGTGTTTACTTCATTGTATGCACGAGCCTATAAAATTGTACGAAAAAAAATCCGCCGGAGGGAAACCCCTCTGACGGAAGTGTATGCATCAACGGCTGCAGCCATGACTTTGATTGTTGGAAGAACCCGTTTCTCCCTGTAGAAGATCTCCTCCTGTGGAACGGATCACCTCATTGGTAACTTCACGGGAAATCGTACTCGAAACCATCTGTAAAATATCATTGATGACCGTTTGTGTTTCTTTAAACTCAGCCACGACCGGGATTTCATCCAGCTCATCCTGTAGACGGTCAATTTCTTTTTCAATTCGGTTCAGCGCTTCCGTTTTTCCATAAGCCTGGAAGTTCACGGCCTGTTTTTGGAGCGCTTTAATTTTCTTAATGTGCGACTGCACCTTCTGGTTTTCATTCAACTTGGATTCCAGCTGCTTGAAGCGGTCAATCTCTTCTATATCAGCCATCATTTTTGCCAGTTTTTTTGCTTCATCGACTACTTCTTGACGTGTGTATTGTGCCATTTATTTCACCTCTACGCTAGATTTTACCAGTTCTCCATCCAGAGACCAAGTTTTTGCCTTGATTACTTTTACAGGTACGATCTTTCCGACAATGGAACGGGGCCCCCGGAAATTCACAAGTTTGTTTCGTTTCGTATATCCGGCCAGGACGTCTGGATTATTTTTGCTTTCCCCTTCGACAAGAACATCCACCACTTCACCCTCATATTGACTCATCGCTTCGGCTGACTGCTGATTCACCAATTTATTCAGACGCTGGAGACGGTCTTTCTTCTCCTCCATCGATACATTATCTTTCATCTTCGCTGCAGGTGTATTATCCCTTGGGGAGTAGATGAACGTATAAGCCGCTTCAAATCCCACCTCTTCTACAAGGGAAAGGGTGTCCTGAAACTGTTCCTCTGTTTCATTAGGAAAACCGACGATAATATCTGTGGTAAGCGTAGCTCCCGGCATAGCGCTGCGAATACGACGGACAAGCTCCAGATACTCCTCCCGGGAATATTTCCGTCCCATAATTTTCAGAACATCTGTATTCCCGGACTGGACAGGAAGGTGGATGTGGTCCAGCATGTTGCCGCCTTTAGCGAGCACTTCAATCAGCCGGTCATCGAAATCCCTTGGATGGGAGGTGGTAAAACGCACACGGGGAAGATCGATGCTCCGAAGTTCATCCATCAAGTCCCCGAGTCCGTATTCCATATCCAGATCTTTTCCGTAAGCGTTCACATTCTGGCCGAGAAGCGTCACTTCCTTATAGCCCTGCGCTGCGAGATGACGGACTTCCTGGATGATGTCTCCAGGGAGACGGCTCCGCTCTTTCCCGCGGGTATACGGAACGATGCAGTATGTACAGAACTTATCGCAGCCGTACATAATGTTCACCCATGCCTTAATTTTCCCTTTTCGTGAACGGGGGAGGTTTTCAATAATATCGCCTTCCTTGGACCATACGTCAATGACCATTTCCTTCCCGAACATCGCTTCTTTTACAAGCTGCGGAAGACGATGGATGTTATGGGTACCAAAGATCAGATCGATGAATGGGTGATTCTTCAAAATACGATTGACTACGGATTCCTCCTGTGACATACAGCCGCAGATTCCAATAATCAGATTCGGATTCTCCATTTTCAACGGTTTAAGGTGTCCGATTTCTCCGAAAACTTTGTTTTCAGCATTTTCGCGGATGGCACACGTGTTCAACAGGATAATATCTGCTTCTTTCGTGTCATTCGTGGACACATAGCCCATTTCTTCAAAAATACCGGCCATAACTTCTGTGTCATGTTCATTCATCTGGCATCCATATGTACGAATCATATATTTCTTTCCACGGCCGGCCTGATCCATATCTTCCGGTATTTCAAAATCATAATGGATATCTGTTTCCTTGCGTTTGCGGCGCTGGGCATCCCTCATATTCGGAGGCTGATAGGTCGTTTGGAAATATTTGACGTAATCTTCACTTGACTGCTGTTTCAATCGGTTCAAATTGTCCTGATCTGCAGCGGAAATATCAGTCTGACGGATCTGAGACATTTCTTTTCTCTGCTGTTCGTTCATTATAATCTCCTTTCAAGCCGATCCTTCTAACTGTCTCATTATATCAAGTTTTTCATGATAAATTAAGTCAAATGGAAAAATACAGAACAAAAAGGACCGTTCCGGCAGTGACCTAACGCAACGATCCTTTTAGACTTTTCTATTTACCTGTCTTTCTGCAAATGATCACAGAGACATACATACGTCCTCTTGATTTAGATAATATTCAGCTTTCTTCCCACTTTCTCAAAAGCGTTCAAAGCCTGCTGGAGCTCTTCCGTGGAATGTTCCGCCGTTACAATCGTCCGTATACGACCTTTCCCCCTCTGCACAGTCGGGAAGACAATGCCCTGGGCAAAAACACCTTCTTTAAATAATTCATCGGAGAAGGTGTGAGTCAGAGCGTCATCGCCAATCATAACCGGGGTGACCGGCGTTTCACTGATACCCGTATCAAACCCAAGCTTTGTTAAACCATCCTTAAAGAAAGAGGTATTGTCCCAGAGGCGTTCAATTAATTCCGGCTCTTCCAGGAGGACATCGATCGCAGCCTCATTGGCAGCAGTCACAGCAGGTGGATGAGATGTACTGAACAAGAATGGACGTCCTTTATGAATCAAGTACTCTCTCAGCGTTTTTGTACTGGCTACATAACCGCCGAGCACACCGATGGCTTTACTCAAAGTCCCCACCTGGATGTGAACACGACCGTCTAAATTAAAGTGATTCACTGTGCCTCGACCATTATCACCAAGCACACCACTCGCGTGGGCATCATCCACCATAATCAGCGCATCATACTTCTCAGCCAATTCGACAATTTCTGGAAGCGGCGCTATATTACCATCCATGGAGAAAACACCGTCCGTCACAACAAGACGTGTGCGGTAGTCCCCACTCTCTTTCAATGCCTCTTCCAGAGATTCCATGTTCACATGCTTGTAAATTTTCCTGTCGGCTTTAGTCAGGCGGATTCCGTCTATAATCGAAGCATGATTCAACTCATCAGAGATGACAACATCGTCTTTACCAAGAATGGAGGATAATACACCCTGGTTGGTAGTAAACCCGGATTGGAAGACCAGGGCAGCTTCTGTATGTTTGAATGCAGCCAGTTTTTCTTCAAAATCTTCATGCATCTTCAATGTACCTGCAATAGTTCTCACGGAACCTGTTCCAACGCCATACTCCGCATTCGCTTCTTCTGCCGCTTTTTTTAACCTTGGATGGGAAGTCAACCCCAGGTAGTTATTGGAAGAAAGCTGGATAACTTCCTTTCCTTTGATTGTCACTTTGGACCCTTGAGCGGATTCCAATGGAATCAAGCGGCGGAATGTTCCCTGTTCCTGCATCTCATCCAGCTCTTTCTGTAAATACTCAAAACCTTTCATCGTTCATCCTCCTTTAATTATGGGTGAAGAATTACTTTTCCGCATAAACCTTCATTCATTAATTCAAAACCTTTTTCAAATTCCTCCAGTTTCAAATGGTGGGTGATGATCGGTTTCACATTCACCTGACCGGATTGCAGAAGACGGGAGACCTGCTGCCACGTTTCATACATCTTCCTGCCCGTGATCCCCTGGACTTCCACTCCTTTGAATACGATATCGTTCGTAACATCCAGGCTGACCCGCTTGGTCGGCAGACTCAAAATGGAAACACGCCCTCCATTAGTCACCATCTTAAAACCTTGATCCATAGCTACAGGGTGCCCGCTCATTTCACAGACTACATCGACTCCGTCATGATTCGTCAGTGCTAATGCTTCTTTCACGGGATCTTCTTCAGACGAGTGAATAACAGCTGTTGCGCCCATCTTCTCCGCCAGTTCCAGACGGTATGCATTCAAATCAAAGGCCAGCACCTGGGAGGCGCCTGCAGCGACAGCTACTCCGACAGCCATCAGGCCTATAGGACCACAGCCGATAACCGCAACGGTTTTTCCTGTTACTTCCCCGTTCAAGACGGTATGAACGGCATTTCCCATCGGCTCTTGGATGGAGGCGATATCGGAAGGAAGATCTTCCGGATTCTTCCATAGATTTTCCGCTGGAAGAGCCACATATTCAGCAAAACACCCCTGTGTGTCAACGCCAATGATTTTTGTATGGGCGCAGATATGATACTTTCCTGTCAAACACTGTGGGCAGTGTCCACAGACAAGATGTGTTTCCGCACTGACGTAATCCCCTGTTTTAAAATGCTCCACATTTGTTCCTGTTTCCACAATTTCTCCGGAAAATTCATGCCCGAACACATACGGCGGCTGGACACGACTTTCTGACCATTCGTCCCAGTTATAAATATGTACATCCGTTCCGCAGATGGAGGTAGCTTTGACACGGATGAGCACTTCATCATCCTTAACCTGAGGAATATCCACTTCCTCAAGCTTCGCTCCGGGTCCGCGGTGATGTTTTATGATTGCTTTCATCTTTCCATTCACAGTGAACATCTCCCCTGAATATATTTCATCTTTATCCCTTTATAAAGCCATTCTAACATGAATAGGTAAATAATCAAATTCTCATGTCCACTGTAAAAACACAAGTGATCATAAAATGATACCGCTTTCGATAGAGGCGGGTGCTGCGGGGAATCCATATAAAAAAACCGCACTGATTAAGTGCGGTTTATCCGTTAAAATGAAACAGGTAATGTAAAGTAATGGATCTCCCTGAAGGATCAGTTATCTGGGTTCGACAATCAGTTTAATCGCTGTTCGTTCTTCTTCGTCAATTAGAATATCCGTAAAAGCTGGAATGCATATTAAATCCATTCCGCTGGGGGCGACAAATCCTCGAGCAATGGCTACCGCTTTTACAGCCTGGTTTAGAGCCCCTGCACCAATGGCTTGCATTTCAGCTGATCCTCTTTCTCTTACGACATTCGCTAAAGCTCCTGCTACAGAATTAGGTACGGATTTTGCTGATACTTTTAAGACTTCCATTACTAGTTCCTCCTTCAATCACTATAGTTGTTCCATAACTACTATATTCTTGGAGATGTAGGATATTACCTTTTCATTATGAATGAATTTGTCGCAAAATTCAAATAATCACTCAAAAAAAGGATGGTCGTCGTTGATTAAGATCCGCTTTACTTTCACCGTTTTCCCTGTTTTATCATCCACATCCACCAAGAAGGCGCTTAGTTGTGCTCTTCCCGTTTTAGGTACTTCAAAACGTACAGGAAGATTCGTTTTGAAACGTTTCAACACCGCTTCTCTATCCATTCCAAGGATTCCATCGTAAGGACCCGTCATTCCTACATCTGAAATATATCCTGTGCCTTCCGGAAGAATCCGTTCATCTGCCGTTTGAACATGGGTATGTGTGCCGACCTGAACACTGACGCGCCCATCCACATACCAGCCCATGGCTTGTTTTTCACTGGTCGTCTCCGCATGAAAATCGAGGAAAATTAAAGAGGTGCGCTTAGATGCCTGCTCTATTAACTCATCTACTTTTCGGAACGGATCATCGTTAGGTGCCATAAACGTCCGCCCCTGAAGGTTAATCACAGCAATTTCCCCTTTTGGAGTCTTTACGTACGTAAGGCCCCGCCCCGGCGTACCTTCCGGGAAATTGGCCGGTCGGACAAGATAATCCGCCTTATCAATAAACTCAAAAATCTCCTTCTTATCCCACGCATGGTTCCCGAGAGTCACTGCCTGCGCACCCAGTTCCAGGAACCGACGGTAAATCTTTTCCGTAATCCCTTTTCCGGAGGCTGCGTTTTCCCCATTGATAATCGTGACGGCCGGCTGAAACTTTTTTTTCAATTTTGGAAGATACGTCTCTACCATATCTCTGCCCGGAGAACCTACAACGTCTCCAATAAATAAAATTCTCATAGATCATTCATTCCTTTAGTTGTGTAATGTTTCCTGTTTTTCCTCTACAAAATAAATAAAGCGGCCGCTAAGGCCGCTTTATTTATTTCGCATACTCGACAGAGCGCGTTTCACGAATGACCGTTACTTTAATATGTCCCGGATAATCGAGTTCTCCCTCGATTCTGTTCCGGATATCGCGCGCCAGTCTTGTTGCTTCAAGATCATCAATTTCATCAGGGCGGACCATAATACGTACTTCACGACCTGCCTGAATCGCAAAGGATTTCTCCACACCTTCGTAAGACTCAGAAATTTCCTCAAGTTTTTCAAGACGCTTGATGTAATTTTCGAGCGTTTCACTTCTTGCGCCCGGGCGTGCTGCAGATAAGGCATCAGCAGCCGCAACGAGTACAGAAATAATTGAAGTAGGCTCTTCATCTCCGTGGTGGGAAGCGATTGCGTTTACGACCGTGTCGTTTTCCTTATACTTAATGGCAAGTTCCTTACCAATTTCAACGTGGCTTCCTTCTACCTCATGGTCTATCGCTTTTCCGATGTCATGCAGAAGTCCGGCACGGCGGGCAAGCATTTCATCTTCACCTAATTCTGCGGCCAGAAGACCGGATAAGTAGGCAACTTCCGTGGAGTGCTTCAGGACATTCTGACCATAACTCGTACGATACTTAAGGCGGCCGAGAATCTTGATAAGGTCTGGATGAAGACCGTGAACCCCGACTTCGAAGGTTGTCTGCTCCCCGACCTCGCGGATGTAATCATCTACTTCGCGGCGGGACTTATCAACCATTTCTTCAATTCTCGCAGGGTGTATACGTCCATCTTGAACAAGTTTCTCAAGAGCCATACGTGCTGTTTCTCTTCGGATTGGGTCAAAACCGGATAAAATAACCGCTTCAGGTGTATCATCAATGATAAGATCAATACCAGTTAACGTTTCCAACGTACGGATATTTCGTCCTTCCCGGCCGATAATTCTACCTTTCATTTCATCATTAGGCAGATTGACAACAGATACGGTGGTTTCGGCTACGTGATCAGCGGCACAACGCTGGAGAGCAAGGGATAAAATATTTTTTGCTTTTTTATCGGCTTCCTCTTTCGCCCGGTTCTCCGCTTCTTTAATCATAAGCGCCGATTCATGAGAGACTTCCTGTTCAACACGTTCCAAAATAACCTGTTTGGCCTGATCAGATGTTAAGCTTGAAATTCTTTCAAGCTCTGTCTGCTGTTCTTGAAGCATAGCTTTCACTTTGCTTTCCATTTCTTCAATTTGTTGTTGTCTCTCGGCAAGAGTTCCTTCTTTCTTCTCGAGTGAAAGATCACGCTGATCCAGCGTTCCACTCTTACGATCAAGATTCTCTTCTTTCTGATTCAAACGGTTTTCGGTTTTCTGCAGTTCCAAGCGGCGTTCGCGAACTTCACTTTCAGCCTCCTGGCGGAATTTCTGATTCTCTTCCTTCGCTTCAAGAAGAGCTTCTTTTTTGGCCGATTCAGCATTGCGGTGTCCTTCCTCCACAATCTGCCTGGCTAATTCCTCAGCACTGGAAATTTTCGCTTCCGCTATCGACTTCCGAATAAGATAACCAACAACAGAACCGATGATAAGGGCAAGCAAAATGAAGATGAGCGAGGATATCAAATCCATAATTTCACCTCCTCTTGCTATGAACTTGGTCCGTTTGTCGGTAAATACAAACGATTCATTTTCAGTTTCATTTGTTAAATTAAGGGTATAAAGATGAAAATGATACACATTCATTTTATGCCTGACTATGCGGAATGTCAAGGAATCCCGCTATGTATCTGCTGACATATGCAAAAATTTAAAACTATCAGTTTATTCCCGCTTCTGGAAATATTGGAAAAGCAGCGCTTTTTTCAGCGCTGCTTTCTTCATTCTGCCCGCAGAAACGGTTTATACGTCCAGCGTTTCCTGGTTGTCTTTACTGGAAGTTTCAGCCTTTTCCTCGTCAGCTTCCATACCATAATGGTCGCGGATCAGACGTTTCACTTCCTCATAAACTTCAACGTTCTCTTTCAGGTACTGTTTGGCGTTCTCGCGACCCTGACCGAGACGTTCGTCATTATATGAATACCATGATCCACTCTTCTGAATGAGATCCAGGTCTGTTCCAATATCAACAAGTTCTCCCTCTCTGGAGATTCCTTCTCCGTACATAATATCTACTTCGGCCTGTCTGAATGGCGGTGCCACCTTGTTCTTAACCACTTTCAAGCGGGTTTTATTCCCCACCATTTCGTTCCCCTGTTTCAATGTTTCTGCACGACGAACTTCAAGACGGACAGAAGAGTAGAATTTCAGGGCGCGCCCGCCGGGAGTCGTTTCCGGGTTACCAAACATTACGCCGACCTTCTCACGAATCTGGTTGATGAAAATAGCCGTCGTCTTCGATTTATTAATCGCACCGGAAAGCTTACGAAGAGCCTGGGACATCAAGCGTGCCTGCAGACCCACGTGGGAATCACCCATCTCCCCTTCAATCTCTGCTTTTGGAACAAGAGCAGCCACAGAGTCAATGACCACCATATCTACGGCCCCGCTGCGTACGAGGGCTTCAGCGATTTCCAAAGCCTGTTCCCCTGTGTCCGGCTGGGAAAGCAGAAGTTCTTCAATGTCGACACCCAGAGCTCTTGCATAGACCGGGTCCAAGGCGTGCTCCGCATCAATGAATGCCGCCTGACCGCCTTTCCTCTGTGCTTCCGCAATCGCGTGAAGGGCAACAGTAGTTTTACCTGAAGATTCTGGTCCGTATATTTCCACAATCCGGCCGCGCGGATAGCCGCCGACCCCAAGGGCCACATCAAGAGCCAGTGATCCACTGGGAACGGTGTTAACCCTCTGCTCCGCACCTTCACCCATCTTCATGATCGAACCTTTTCCGAATTGTTTCTCTATTTGACGCAATGCCATATCTAATGCTTGTTTACGATCGCTCATTGTATACCGCCTTTCAAAATTTCTATACTTATCATAACTTGTTTTAAAGGATTTGCCAACCGAAAAGCGAATATTTGTTCCCGTTTTTTTACCTGTTGGGAACGAAAGGTTTTTGATGCTCTCCCAGAGAGAATATCAAAAACCTTTTGCGTTCCATTATTCAAAATTCAATTTTTCAAGTGATGAAATAAAAGCTCAAAGCCTTTCTTCACTGCACGTTCCCTTACTTGATCACGACCACCCGGGAACTGGAACCGGTGGACCTCAGGACTCTTGTCCCTGATCTGGAGGCCGATAAATACGGTTCCAGGCTCCTTCCCTTCACTTGAATCCGGTCCGGCCACTCCTGTAAAACTGACAGCAGCATCCACATGAAGCAGGGCCTGGGTATTCAGAGCCATCATCTCGGCACACTCATGACTGATCGTTCCATATTCTCTGATCAGGTATTTTGGAATATCAAGGACCTGCTCCTTCATTTCGGCCGTATAAGTCGTCAGACCGCCCTGACAGACCGCTGAAGCACCAGGAAGGGCAATCATACGTTCTATGAACTTTCCACCTGTGAAGCTCTCTGCTGCCCCAAGACGATATCCTCGGCGGGAAAGAAGGCGCTGAACGGTGCTTTCGATCGTTTCATCGTCACTTCCATAATAAAAATCCCCAACCTTATCAAGAACAACCTTTTTCAACTCAGCAATTTTCGCTTTTGCTTCATCTGTCGTTTCCCCTGTTGCAGTTAACCGTAAACCCACTTCGCCTTCACTGGCCAGAGGGGCAAGGGTCGGATTGGTCTGATGGGAAATGAGCGCCTGCAGCTGTGTTTCAAGATCCGATTCCCCGATACCTATAAAATGGAGCATCTCCGAAACAATCTCTGATTGAAGAGAAAAGGACTTCTGAAGAAAAGGAATCACTCCGCTTTCCATTAACGCCTTCATCTCACGGGGCACCCCTGGAAGGAACACCCAGATGACTTCTCCCTGTTGAATGATCTGGCCGGGGGCCATTCCTTCCTTGTTATCCAGTACGAATGCCCCGTCAAAAACGTGGGACTGCTTTCTATTATTCAAACTCATTGTTTTATTGTTTTTTTTATAATAAGCTTCGATTCTTTCCATAGACGGAGCATGTTCATGGACAGACTTTCCGAGGACCATACTCCCGGCATCTCTTGTCAAGTCATCCTCTGTCGGTCCGAGGCCGCCTGTAACAATAATAATATCCGAACGTCTCGATGCTTCCCTGAAAGAACCCGCGACACGGTCGAGGTTATCTCCAACCACGGCGTGACTGTATACAGGAAGTCCGAGTTCTGCCATTCTCTGTGATATCCACTGGGCATTTGTATTTGCAATCTGACCTAAAAGCAGTTCTGTTCCTACGGCAATAATTTCAGTTCTCATTTAGAATCTCTCATCACATGCCAGTTTTTCTTGAAGTAATCATAGCCGGAATACACCGTAATGATTAAGGCAAGATACAGCGTAATCATACCAAAGGGAAAACCGATAAAAGCAAATGGCCAGTTATGGAGAAGCAGTGCTGAAATGGCGATGATCTGAATCCATGTTTTCAGTTTACCCATCTGGCTGGCAGCCAGTACACTTCCCTCACCAGCTGCGACAAGCCTCAGCCCTGTAACAGCAAACTCGCGGCTGATTATGAGAATGACAATCCATGCCGGAGCAAGTCCAATCTCTACGAGCAGGATGAGGGCCGCACTTACAAGCAGTTTATCGGCCAGAGGATCGAGAAACTTCCCGAGGTTGGTCACGAGTGAATATTTACGGGCAATATACCCGTCAATCCAATCCGTAGTGGATGCAATAATAAAGAGAACCGCACCGGCAAGGTGAGCCACTGGAAGTTCTCTTTCTCCCATTTCCAGCGTGCCCCATCCAAAAGGTACACTCATGAGAATAATAAAAATGGGAATTAGAAAAATTCTGGATAACGTAATCTTGTTTGGTAAATTCATTTCTCCACACTCCTACTACACAGTAAATAAAAGGCTGCCCGGTCAATCGAGAGGCTTTGTCACTCTGTCGATATTGAAAGGGCAGCCCGTTCATGATTATATAGATTTTATTCCTTCATTTGCAACAATAACTTCTGCGTTGTCAGCTCAGGATCAGGGAAAGTGACTGGTTGATCATCCACGTTTACCGTCATACCGGGAGCATTTCCGGTTTTAATGTATACTTCCTGCTTGTCTCCTATATCAATGGTGACAGGAGAGTCAGCAGATGTATATTCACGGGGAGTCACAAGATTCTCTCCCCCCTGCGGGGATTGAACCTCCATATAGACATTTCCGGAAAATTCAACAGTTACTTTGGAATCTCCAGCCGGCACCACTTCATAAGTGTGCATCGGGAATGAACCTGTCCCCTCTTCCGAAAGTTCCACGCCCGGCTGTTCTTCCCCGGACTCTTCAGGCTCACGATCTTCTTCTTTCTCTTCAGCCTTTTCTTCCTCAGAACCGCTGTCTTCGTTCTGCTCCTGCTCATCCGCCTGTGCTTCTTCTTCATCACCGGACGTTTCTTCAGCCGTGTCTTCTTCAGAACCGGCCGGAACACTGATTTCATCTGATGATGAACTGTCCGCAGGTGCTCCGCTGTCTTCACTGCCGCTCTGCATGAAAATCCAAACGACTAATATCACTCCGACGACAAGCCCTACCGTAAGGAAAGTAGGAAGGAAGCGGGAAGTGCCTCCGCTTTTCTGAGCGGCTTCCTGCTTTGATTTCTGTACCCGGCTGAACTGGACCGTATTTTCCTCTTCGTATGTGGGCAGTTCATTTTTGTGCTCTTCCATCACCTGTTCCGGATCCAGACCGACAGCAGAAGCATATTCACGAATGAATGCGCGGGTATAAAATTTCCCCGGAAGAACTTGAAAATCATTACTTTCTATAGCTTGAAGATACCGTTTCTGTATTTTCGTTGTTTCTTGAAGGTCCTCAAGCGAAAGTCCCTTCGTCTCCCTTGCTTCCTTTAATCTAGCTCCAATCTCCATGTGTAACACCATCCAATTTTAAAAATCAAACATGGAAAATCCCTCATTCATCTTCATTTCCGGTTTTTCCACAGGTTCATAAGTAATTTCTTCATCTTCATTGTTTCTAAGTTCAATGATGTAATCAAAGTCATCCAGCTTGTATTCGGTTTCCTGAACAAAAATATCCGGGTGCTCAATGACTTTGGTCGCCGGAAGACGCATAATCTCCCTGACGAGCTGCCAGTGTTTCTCATTGGCCCGTTTTGCAGAAACGATTCCATCAATGATGTACAGGTTATCATCGCTGTATTCCTCATCGATCAGCTGGTTCCTTACCGTCTGCTTCAACAATGTACTGGAGACAAACAGCCACCTCTTGTTGGCACAAACGCTTGCCGCCACCACCGATTCAGTCTTACCGACCCGCGGCATGCCACGGATCCCGACAAGCTTATGGCCTTCCTTCATAAACAATTCCGCCATAAAGTCAACCAGGAGTCCAAGATCTTCCCGGTTGAAACGAAAGGTTTTGCGGTCGTCGATATCACTGTGTATGTATCTTCCATGACGGACTGCTAAACGATCTCTTAATTTCGGGCGGCGGAGTTTCGTTACTTTAATCGTGTCCATTGTATCTAAAATCGATTTTAAGCGGGTGATCTGCTCGTCATCCTTGCAGAGAAGAAGCATGCCCCTGTGCGAATTTTCAACTCCATTGATCGTCACGATATTAATGGCCATCATACCCAACAGGGAGGAGATGTCCCCCAGAAGTCCCGGACGGTTGTATTGAATTTCATATTCCAGATACCATTCTGTTTTATCCATGTTCCAACCCCTCTAAAAAAATGTCGGTATTTGTCAAAGACGAGTGATATTTGGATTGATCTACTCTTTTATCTATCATAAAGGATTTTCTTTAAATAGGAAAGGCGGGAACTATGATCTCTGCAAAAAAATAGCAGAAATACATAAATAAAAAATCCGTACAAATTGTACGGATTTTTTTCGATTACTGCTGGGAACCGTTATTTTGAACAAGCTTCACCATCATATTAGCGATTGCATGCTGTTCTTTTTCATCTGCGACGTTCCACAAATCACGAAGAACGGCTTCCTCGTTATTTTTAGCGTCTACAGAATTGGCCAGGTACCCTCCGATTTCATACGCTAGTTCGGAAACGGCTCCGTTATTAATCCCCTGTCCTTCCGCCTGATGGAGACGATCACCAAGAAAGTCTTTCCAAGAATCCCAATTATCGAGCACAGACATGTCTGTTCCCTCCTCTGAATTTTTTCAAGCTTAGTATGAGAAGGAAGAACAGGTCTTATTCATGAAATTAAGACCAGCCGCCATTGACATGGAGAATCTGTCCCGTCATATAGCGGGAATCTCCGCCCAGTAAAAATCCGGCAGCATCAGCCACCTCATCTGGAGTTCCGGCACGACCCATAGGTATATCATTTTCGAGAGCCTGAAGGTCCTCCAAAGTAAGGTGTTCGTTCATCTTCGTCTGGATCAAACCAGGAGCAACCGCATTTACCCGGATATGACTGGGAGCAAGCTCCTGTCCCAGTCCTTTCACAAATGCATTCTGTGCTCCCTTGACGGAACTGTAGGCAACTTCCATGCTTGCTCCTTCTGTACCGAAAATGGAGGATATAACGATGATATTCCCTTGTTTCTGCTGAATCATATACGGCAGTATATGCCGGGTTGTCATCCACAGGGCTTTCACGTGAACATAATACAGCGCGTCCATATCCCCGGCATCCATATCCTGAAACAATCCGCTGTACATATGGCCGCCGGCAAAGATAACCGCATCCCATTCAGCTGGAAGCAGGTCGAGAAAGGCATTCAGACCTTCCTCTGTCGAAAGATCACCTTGAAAAGCGCCCGCCCATTGATCTTCCGGAACATCCTGCTGCATCGAACGGATTTTCTCTTCGTTGGTATAATACTGCACGCCTGCGGCCCAGCCATCCTCGACGACCCGGTGGGCAATTGCTTCACCAATCCCCCCGCTCGCTCCAAGGATAAGGCAGCGTTTACGATTCATTGGACTGTGGTTTTACCTGGAAAACAGCAATGGCTTCTTCATTGAGCCAGTCTTTGAGGTATTCTTCAGCATCGTCAGCTGTCAATGATTCAATCACCGGAAGCACTTCGAATAGATCAACACCAAGCGTATGGTAATGAGTGAACTGATTCGCTATAAATTCAAGTGAATTGAGCGCACGCATGAATTGACCGATTTTTTTACGCTTCATACGAGTAAAGTCTTCATCAGCTATCCGCATGTCTTTTAATTCATGCAGCATTTCCTTCACCCGGCCAGCCATTTCATCCGGTTTTCTTGAATCGCCGCCAAGAATAGTAAAGCCGAAGTGACGGTCGAGTTCTGTTTCGAACTGGAAACTGTCATCAATAAGATCCGCTTTGTACAATTCTTCATAAAAGGCTCCGCTCTTGGAGAAATAATAATCAAGAATCATGCCGGAAAGAAGTTCCCGCCGCAGCAGTTCTTCTCCTTTCAACCCGCTGACATCCTCCTTAACACCAACCATGGCTTTTGCCGTTGTTACCGGCATCGTAATGGAATGTTCCTTGCGGGCGGCATGAGCAGGTTCATCCGGATAGGAACGGTTGATTTCAGGTGCTGGAGGGAATTCTTTCTGTCCCTGGTTTTCACGAATCAATGTCATCATGGATTCAGGTTCAATGTTACCGGCCACGAATAAAACCATGTTGGACGGATGATAAAACGTTTCATAACACGTATATAGGTCGTCCTTCGTTATTTCCTGAATGCTTTCCACCGTACCGGCTATATCGACTTTTACCGGGTGATTATGGTAAAGGCTCTGGATGGTTCCGAAAAAGGATCTCCAGTCCGGCTGGTCGTCATACATGCGGATCTCCTGTGCAATAATCCCTTTTTCTTTTTCTACCGATTCCTCCGAAAAATAGGGATCCTGTACAAAATCCAGCAGAGTTTGGACATTTTTCTCCACCTGACTGGTCGCTGTAAACAAATAGGCGGTTTTTGTAAAGGACGTAAAGGCGTTTGCAGAAGCCCCGAGGCGGGTGAAATCCTGAAAAACATCCCGGTCTTCTTTTTCAAACAGCTTGTGCTCCAAAAAGTGAGCAATCCCTTCTGGAACTGTAACTTTTTCATCTTGACCGATCGGCGTGAATGTTTGATCTATAGAACCGTAATTGGTTGTAAAGATCCCGAAAGTTTTTGCCATTTCAGGCTTTGATAGAAGGAATACCTTCAAACCGTTGTCGAGTGTTTCCTGATAAACCGTTTCATTCAATTGTTGATAGACTAACTCTTCCATCACTCTTCCCCTCCCTCGTGACTTGTTAAGAAATAAATGGTGTCCAGTTTAATCTTTTCCGCCATTTGAACGACCTGTTCTTTGGTTACTCCGCGGATATTTTCGATAAGCTGGTCCGCCGGCATGTCGATTCCGGAAAGCATCTGATGGTAAAGCACTTCGATCAATCCATTGGCATTATCCATCGTCTCTTTCAGCTGATTAATGACCTGCTCCTTCGTCTCCTC
This sequence comes from Halobacillus sp. ABH2_015, assembly GCF_056158945.1. Lineage (NCBI taxonomy): Bacteria > Bacillati > Bacillota > Bacilli > Caryophanales > Bacillaceae > Halobacillus > Halobacillus sp. ABH2_015. Next base: position 1,648,315 of record NZ_JBSWUG010000002.1, on the reverse strand, counting down.
CACCTGCTCTACTGTGAAGTCTCCATTTTTCATCGCTTCCATCTGCTCCAGAATAATGGATTTCGCTTGATCATAGTCCTTCGGGTCCACCCCGCTGAAGACAAGCAGAAGGCCTTTATGACTCTCAAATCTAGATGCCGCATAGTACGCGAGGCTGTGCTTTTCCCGCACATTCATGAACAGCTTCGAGCTCGGAAATCCACCGAAAATACCATTAAAGACCTGCAGCGCATAATAGTCATCATCACCGAACTTCGTGTATGTACGATAGCCGAGATGAAGTTTTCCCTGATTGACCTCTTCACGTTCAATGATCTCTGCAGATTCCTGGACATCTTTGGACACAGAAACCTGATCGTTATCTTCGTTCGTGCTGCCACTGCGTTGGAAATAACGGTCTGTTAATGTTTCCACATCTTTATCATCCATATCTCCAATTACGTATACATCCAGCATATCCTGTTGGATCATCTGCTGATAATAAGTGTAAAGCGATTCCGGAGTAATGGAAGACATGTCCTCCTGATACCCATGGACGTGAAGGGCGTAGGGCTCCCCTTTACACATGTGGTCCATGAGACGAAGGTTGGCATAGCTCATCTTATCATCTTTAATAGAAGTGATTTTCTGTTCAAGTGTCTGTTTTTCACGCTCGACGATTTCAGGGTCAAAACCGTTCTCCACAGTTTTCGGATCAAACAGGACATTGTGGAACAGCTGGAATGCTTCCTCCAGAATCGGTTCGTTGTCATTCAGGTAGGATTCATTCACCACTTCCATCCGGAAACTAATGACATGGTTTTCGCCTTTTTTCGAACCATCACTGGATAAAGCTGTTCCATAAAGATTTTCAAATGCTGCCTGAAAGGACCTTACAGATGGGTGCTGGTTTGTAGCTTTTTGAAGCACATGCGGAAGAAGCGCCCTCTCCGTAATTCCATCACGTTTTAAAGGAGCTTTGAATTTGGCTACGATATTCATCGTTTTATACTTTTTACTTGGTAAAATATGTAGACGGTACCCATCTTTTTCGAGTATCGTTTCTTTTGTAATTTTCATTTCCATCCTCCTTGTACTTTTTAGTAGTATAGACGCACATGTCCATATTCATCCATTATAACTAAGTTTTATAGTAAGGGAAATGTGGACAAAAGTAAAAAAATCAGCCCGGTACCAAAGCACCGGACAGATATTTATCGGTTTCCTTTAATATATGCTTCTCCAAGGGATTTAGGTGCTTCCGCCCGTCCAATAAATCCAGCGAGTGCGAGAATCGTCAGAACATATGGAGCGATCAGCATGAAAACCGAAGGGACATCTTCTAAAAAGGCAATGTCGGAGGACACAATGCTCAGGCTTTGTGCGAAGCCGAAAAAGATAGCTGCTCCAAGAGCCCCAAGGGGATGCCACTTTCCAAAAATGACGGCGGCAAGCGAGATGAATCCTTGCCCTAAAATGGTGCCATGAGAAAAGTTCAACGCTACAGTCATAGCGTAAACGGAACCCCCCAGTCCCCCCAGGGCACCTGAAATCATCACGCCGATATAACGCATCCGGTATACATGAATACCGTTCGTATCCGCCGCCATCGGATGTTCGCCCACCGACCTCAACCGAAGGCCGAACGGAGTTTTGTACAGCACAAACCAGGCGGCAAACGCCATGGCAATAGCAAGGTAAGACGTCCAGTACCAGCCACTGAACAACATCTCCCCTACAATAGGAATATCGTTAAGAACAGGAACATCCGAAGAGTAAAAAGGCTGCTTGATGAAGTCTGTCTGCCCTTTGTCATACCACTGCTTTGTAAGAAACAGCCCGATGCCCAGAGCAAGAAAGTTGATGGCCACACCGCTGACAACCTGATCAGCGCGGAAGGTAATCGATGCTGCCGCGTGGACGAGGGAAAACAGTGCGGATACGATCACTGCCGCCAGCATGGATATCCAGGGAGTTGCAGCACCAAAAACCGTGTGGAAAGTCAGGTTAAAGACAATCCCTACAAATGCCCCCATGATCATCAGACCTTCCAGCCCGATGTTTATAACACCGGAACGCTCACTGAATACTCCGCCGAGCGCTGTGAAAATCAACGGGGTTGCAAAAATAACAGCGGATCCGAGGATACGGCTGAACACCTCTATAAATTCCATTTTATTTCCCCTCCTTCTTGAACCGTAGAAGGACCCAGCGAATCATATAGCTGGATGCTACAAAGAAAATAATAAGAGCGATGATGATTTCTACGAGTTCGGTTGGCACACCGGCTTCTGTCGGCATATTGAGGGCACCTATCTTCAGAATGCCGAATAAGAAGGCGGCAAGAACCACCCCTACAGCTGTATTTGCTCCAAGAAGGGCGACTGCGATTCCGTCAAAACCGATATTTGTAAAGCCTGATTTGATCGACATAAAACCAAACGTACCAAGGCCTTCCATGGCACCCGCCAGGCCGGCAAAAGCTCCGGATATGACCATAGCGGTTATAATGTTCCGCCCCACATTCATTCCTGCATAGTTGGATGCATGCTGGTTAAACCCGACGGCCCGCAGTTCGAATCCTTTCGTTGTCCGGTTCAATATAAACCACATGACGACCGCCATAGCAATGGCGATAATAAATCCATAGTGGATCCTTGAATAAAACGTCATCTCAGCCAGCCATTCTGATTTCAATGACGCAGTAGCAGCGATATTTTCCGTCCGGTCAGCACCATCGGTCAACAAACTTCGTATTACGGCGTTAGAGACATAAAGAGCAATGTAGTTCATCATAATCGTAACGATCACTTCATGGACACCTAATTTCGCTTTCAGAAGTCCGGGTATGAAGCCCCACACTGCCCCGGCAAAAGCCGCTGCAGTAATCGCCAGAGGGAGATGGATGACCATAGGAAGCTCAAAAGATATCCCAATCCAGACGGACGCCAGCCAGCCTACAAACACCTGCCCCTCAACGCCGATATTAAGCAGGCCTGATCTGAGGGCAAAAGCGACGGCCAGCCCCGATAGGATGTAGGGAGTCACCTGCCGGATCGTCTCACCAAAGAAGTAGGAATCCCCAAAAGCCCCCTTCCATAAAGCTGTGAACCCCTCTAACGGGTTGTATCCGAATACAAGCATAATCACAGCACCAGCACCAAGACCGAGGATAACAGAAAGCACAGGGATCAAGATATTAATCATCCGGTTGGAGAACATTAGACGCCCCCCGCTTTCTGACCAGTATTTCCAGCCATAAGCAGTCCGAGCTCCTGCTCATTCGTATCTTCCGGAGCTACTTCTCGAATAATGGAACCATCAAACATAACCGCAATCCGGTCACTGACATTCATAATTTCATCCAGTTCAAAGGAAAGCAGCAGAATGGCACGCCCTTTATCCCGTTCTTCGATCAGTTTTCGATGAATGAACTCAATCGCTCCTACGTCCAGCCCCCTTGTAGGTTGAGCGGCTATTATCAAATCTGGTGATCTGTCCACTTCCCTGCCGATAATCGCTTTCTGCTGGTTCCCGCCTGATAGAGCTCTTGCTTTTGTAAAGGCATCAGGAGTCCGGACGTCATATTCCTCGATCAAATCTGCCGCTTTTTTATAGATGTTCTTAAAGTTCATCACACCTTTTTTAGAAAACGGCTCATTGTAATAGGTCTGAAGAACCATATTTTCTCCAATCGGAAAATCAAGGACAAGACCAAACTTATGGCGGTCCTGCGGAATATGGGAGACGCCGGACTGGGTTACCTTCCGCGGTGTAAGATTGGAGATGACTTTTTCGTGCAGGTGAATCGTCCCTGATTCACTTTTTCTCAAGCCTGTAACAGCTTCGATCAACTCCGACTGTCCATTACCGTCCACACCGGCAATACCGACGATTTCTCCAGACCGGACGTCCAGATTCAGTCCTTTGACCATGTGGACCCCACGCCCGTCCTTAACATGAAGATCTTTAATAGAGAGGTAGACTTCATTCGGGTGAGCGGCTGTTTTCTTCGTTGAAAAGCTGACATCACGGCCGACCATAAGCGCTGCCAGTTGATCAGGGGTCGTACCGCTCACATCCACCGTTCCGATTCCACGCCCTTTTCTTATGACTGTACACCTGTCACACACTTCCATAATTTCCTTCAGCTTATGGGTAATCAGGATAATGGATTTGCCTTCCTTCACCAGATTGTTCATGATTTCTATCAGTTCTTTGATTTCCTGAGGAGTCAGAACGGCCGTTGGTTCGTCAAAAATTAAGATATCCGCCCCTCTATAAAGCGTTTTCAAAATTTCTACACGCTGCTGCATACCGACGGATATATCACGGATTCTAGCACTCGGGTCTACATTCAGCCCGTACTGTTTCGATAACTCTGCGACCTGCTTTTCCGCTTTCTTTATGTCGACCGTACCGCTTTTTTTAGGCTCGCTGCCAAGAATGATGTTTTCAGTGACCGTAAATGTATCGACAAGCATAAAGTGCTGGTGGACCATCCCTATACCATGGGCGTTGGCTGTATTCGGATCCGTAATCTTCACTTGTTCACCACGGACTTTTATTTCGCCTTGTTCCGGCTGATAAAGACCGAATAAAACATTCATCAAGGTGGATTTCCCCGCTCCATTCTCGCCTAGCAGCGCATGAATCTCTCCTTTTTGAACCCGGAGCGTAATATCGTCATTGGCAACAATGCCTGGAAATTCTTTTCTGATTTTCAGCATTTCAATAACATATTCCATCTCTCTTCCTCCCCCGTTTGACCTATAAAAATCACCAAAGGAAAAGGGCCGGAACAGCTTTTCATTTGATGATTTTCATTGACATAAGAAAAGGCCGGCTCTCACCAGCCTTTTCTCCCTACAGTGCGTCTACAAAGGATTCCAGTTCTTCACGAGTGCTCGGAACTTCTACATCGCCGTTAATGATTTTTTCCTTCCATTCATTAACAGAAGAAGTAATTTCCTCCGTCATCGCTTCTTCATTTGTTTCAGCGATGCTGATAGCATCGTCCTCAAGACCATACTCAATGACTTCTCCACCCGGAAACTCCCCGTTCATCGCCTGCTCCGATACATCCTGAACAGCGATATCCACCCGCTTCACCATGGAAGTAAGTGTAACGTTGGCATCACCGATCTGGCCTTCCTCATACTGGTCACGGTCAACACCGATCACCCATATGTCTTCATCCGGACTGGCATTTTTTAAATCCTTCGCTTCTGCGAAGACTCCGTTCCCAGTTCCGCCGGAAGCATGATAAATCACGTCCACACCTTTGGAATACATATTGGAGGCTAAAGCACGTCCTTTTTCTGGATCATTGAAATTCTCAGCATATTCAATTTCTACATCAATATCCGCATTCACGGATTTAACGCCCGCTACAAAACCGGCTTCAAATTTGTTGATCAGGCTTCCGTCCACCCCGCCGATGAAACCAATTTGGTTGGATTGTGTTTTCTTTGCAGCAGCAACTCCAGCAAGGAAGGAACCTTGATGTTCCTTAAATACGATGCTTGCAATGTTGTCCCCTTCCTGAACGGAGTCAACAAGCGCAAAGCTTGTATCAGGGTACTGCCCGGCGACTTCTTTAATAGCCGGCTGCAGAAGGTAGCCGATTCCGAAAATCAGGTTGTAATCCTGACGAACAAGACGGTTCAGGTTTGTCGCATAATCCGCATCACTTTCAGACTGAGCGTAGTCAATCCCCTCGCCTTTGCTCAATCCATTCTCTTCCCCGAACGCCTGCAGACCTTCCCATGCAGACTGGTTAAAGGACTTATCATCAACACCGCCGACGTCGGTAACCATTGCCACTGAGAAGTCTCCACTTCCGCCGTCCCCGCCTGACTCTTCATTTCCAGAGCTCTCACCGGAATCTCCTCCAGTACTTTCTTCACTATCTGATGAACCACAGGCAGCAAGGATCATTCCTAACGTTACTAACAAAACAAATACCATAAGAAAACGACTTTTCAACAAAACGTTTACCCCCCTATTGGTTTAAGTATAAGTTGAAGCAAGAGAAACTTACGGCAGTTTGTAGAGGCCTCACCTCCCTGAAGTCATCAAATTGTAAACGCTTACACTCTTTTTCTCAAAACGTGAAAGCTGAATTTATCAGCCCTGAAGTAGTTGGAAGACAAAAGCATCGGGATATCATCCTGGGAATAATGCATCTGTTTAAGCAGGAGCAGCGACTGATCCGGCTCACAGTTCAGAATTGGTGAAATCCGGTCATGGAAGCCGATCGGTTCAATGTGCGTGACGGCATAGCCGATCTTCTTTCCAGTGTATTTCTCCAGTACATTGAACAAAGAGTCCGCTTCTCGGATCTGATCAATGGGAAGCAGCCCTTCCGGTATCTTGTCTGTGCAGTAAACGACAGGATGCTCGTCCGCTGTCCGCACACGCTCCACTTTGGCCAGGTGCTCGACATCCAAAGGTGAAAAACGTTTTTTATCTTCTTCGGTCGCTTCTACTAAATCAGCAGAAAGATACTGGGTCCCTGGTGTCATCCCCGACTTCGTTATCATGCCTGTCACACTGTCGAGTTCTTCAATGCCTGACGTAAACAAAGGCTTCGGGTTCACAAACGTCCCCACCCCGTGACGTCTTGTGACGACTCCCTCTTCTTCAAGAATCCGCAGCGCCTCTCTTAAAGTAGCTCGGGAAACACCGAGCGATTTAGAAAGCTGGAACTCGGAAGGCAGTTTCTGCTTTTCTTTAAAGATACCGTTTTCAATATCTCTTTTCACTTGTTCAATCACCTGTAAATAAAGGTGACGTGTATCCTGTTTGATTGACATATGTTTCACCCCGGAATCTATGGATCAGCCAGTGTCACAGCAGTGATCTGACCTCTGACGTTCGACACATCATATTTTGACAATAATATAACACTATTCAACAGATAAATAAATAGACTTAGTTCATTTTTATGAATTTTGCTTCATTTTTGACAGAATGTGAAACTTTAAGAATAATCATATTTTTGAACACATTCTTCATGTTCATCTTATTAAAAGGCGCTGTTATTGCTTGGTGTTGTTAGTTAACATGTGAGCTTCTATCCCCCTTTTCTGTCATTGGATTTGCAGGAGGCGGCCTTGGGAATGACTCCCTTTCCGCGGGGTACCGTGAGCCGCGGAAAGCGGACGGTTTTCCCTGCCATCCCATGCTCTGAGTAAACAACGGACCGGACCCCTGATTCCAGGCGGAGACGATTTAGTAATCGTTTAAAATATCAACAAAAGACTTTAACAGAGCTTATTAAAAAAAGACAGCCTGGTTAACCAGGCTGTCTTTTTTCATGATGTATGCTGTTCCTCACTCTGCTGGGATACCAGGACAGAACGCGGCTTGCTTCCTTCATAAGGACCGACAATGCCGTTATCCTCCATAGCATCGATCAGGCGCGCAGCCCGTGTATACCCGACACGGAAACGGCGCTGGAGCATGGAAACACTCGCACTCTGCATTTCTATGACCATCTGTACCGCATCAGGATAGAGATTATCATCCACTTCCTGTTTTACTTCACTTTCTTCTTCAGGGATCATTTCCTCCTGGTACTGGGCTTTCTGCTGGTCGACACAGAACTGCACGACCCGCTCCACCTCCTCATCAGACAAGAAGGCCCCCTGGACACGTGTCGGCTTGTTGGAACCGACCGGCGTGAACAGCATGTCTCCCCGGCCGAGCAGTTTTTCGGCTCCACCGGAATCGAGGATGGTCCTTGAATCGGTCTGTGAGGATACGCTGAACGCAATTCGGGATGGAATATTGGCTTTAATGACACCGGTAATGACATCCACCGAAGGACGCTGGGTCGCAATAATCAAATGGATGCCGGCGGCACGGGCCATCTGGGCCAGCCGTGTAATGGCGTCTTCTACTTCGTTGGAAGCTACCATCATTAAGTCGGCAAGCTCATCCACCAGGACAACGATGTAAGGCAGCTGCGGCTGCTCATCTTCCTGTTCCTGATTGTGTTTTTTAATGTACTCATTATAGCTCTCAATGTTCCTTGTTCCGGTATCAGAAAACAGGTCGTACCTCCGCTCCATTTCCGATACCACTTTTTTCAAGGCCCGGGAGGCTTTTTTAGGATCCGTCACAACGGGCGCAAGGAGATGAGGAATACCGTTATACACATTCAGTTCCACTTTTTTCGGGTCTATCATCATCATTTTCACTTCGTGGGGCTTTGCTCTCATAAGAATACTCGTAATAATGCCATTGATACAGACACTCTTACCACTTCCTGTCGCACCGGCGACAAGCATGTGCGGCATTTTATTCAATTCGGACATCACGGCTTCACCGGAGATATCGCGCCCTAGAGCAAAGCTGAGCTTGGATTCAGGATTTGACCTGCCTGTTTCCAGTACTTCCCTCAGAGAAACCATCGACACTTCCTGATTCGGCACCTCAATTCCGACGGCAGACTTTCCCGGAATTGGTGCTTCAATCCGGATATCCTTGGCTGCAAGAGCAAGAGCAAGGTCATCGTTAAGGTTTACGATTTTACTAACCTTAACCCCTACATCCGGGTAAACCTCATATTTTGTGACCGAAGGCCCGACATGAACTTTGGTTACCTTTGCTTTCACGCCGAAACTCTGGAACGTTTTCTCCAGTTTTCTTACCGTAGCCTGGATGTGTGAACGCCCCTGGCTCTGAGGGGATGATGTGGGTTCATCCAGCAGTTCAATTCCAGGCAGATGATAATCATGATTTTCCAGTTCTGCTGTCGGCATGGATTTTTCAAGCGCCGCGTCCTTGCCATCAGATTCCGGTTTACCGGCTGAAGGCTTGGTAGAAGAAGGCTGTTCTTTTTCCTGAGCTGCATAGGCGGTTTCTGTGAAATCCTGTATGATCGGTTCATTCTTCGATTCTTCTTCCACAACGGAAGGCGAATCACTGATGTCATAGACCACAGCTTCCTCTTCTTCTTCCTGTTCCTTTGCTTTTTCTTCTTTCTTCACTTTCCGGTCTTGTTTTTGATTCTTCATTCTGGCCACCTGTTCACGGCCCAGTTTTTTCATATTCTTTCCAATGACCGCAAACAGCTCCCCCAGCGACCATTCACTCACAAACAATATGCCTGTGATAAATAGGAAAAAGGCGACGATGGCTGCCCCGGCCTGGGCAAACAGATAATAGGTGATGGATAATAGAACAGCTCCTGTCAACCCGCCTCCAGCACTGTAGAAGGAGCGCTCTCCGCGCATCATTTCTGTAATCCGTTCCCATGTCATCGTTAATATGGATCCATTTCCTGTTCCTAAATCAGCAGACAGAGTCTCCAGATGCGTAAACAGAATGAGGGATATAAGAATCAGATAAATACCAAATAAGCGTTTATGTAAAAACGAAGGCCACCTTCTCTTCACCATTAAGAAGATTCCTACAATGAGAAAGAACAGCGAGGCGATAAAATACCAGACGCCGAAAAGGAACTGCCAGAACCTTTCCAATCCACCCGGGATGGCTCCATCGCTGATCGCTGATGCCCCGCTTCCAATCACAGCAAGAAAAAGAAACAAAAGACCCACGAGCTCAAATTTTACATGGCTCTTCAAATTGGATTGCTTTTTCTTTTTTTTGCGTTTTCCAGCCATAATAATTCCACCTCCTGACTAAAACTGAAAAGAGAAGGATGCCGGTGCTTCCTTCATACACTGCTGAAGAAAAACGACCGACATCCCGCCATTCAGTTCTTATATTATACCACAGCTTGTCCTCTTGTTACGAGTCCAACCATTGACCCGGCTGTAAAGACGGATCCAGAAAATGAGAAGGATCTGTAGAGAGAATCTGGACAATCTGTTTTTTACCGTCCTGCCCCTTTCTGCACATCATGGGACAGTCTTCGTGTTCGTGATACACCATCTCCATGGTGGATTCGTCAGGAAACACATCATACTCACTTAGAGGGGTATATAAAATCGTCATTGGACCACCTGACTGTCCGCATTTTTATTGCTTTCAATCAATTCGTTCAATTTAGCCATCGCTTCCTTGACACCGCCCACTGCATCTATGAGGCCGTGATCCACCGCCTGTTGACCGACAACATTTGTTCCGATATCCCTAGTAAGGTTGCCTTTATCAAACATAAGTTCCTTGAATTTTTCTTCGGGAATATTGGAATGCTTGGTGACGAAACTGATGACACGCTCCTGCATCTTATCCATGTATTCAAACGTCTGCGGCACTCCGATAACAAGACCTGTCATCCGAATCGGGTGAATGGTCATCGTGGCTGTTTCCACAATAAATGAATAGTCGGCTGATACGGAAATCGGGACGCCGATGGAATGGCCTCCTCCGAGCACGATGGATACCGTCGGCTTGGAAAGCGAAGAAATCATTTCTGATATAGCCAATCCGGCTTCTACATCGCCGCCCACTGTATTCAAAAGGACGACAAGACCCTCGATTTTCGGGTTCTGCTCAATAGCGATCAGCTGTGGGATGAGGTGCTCATACTTAGTCGTTTTGTTTTGTGAAGGCAGTTGGACATGGCCCTCCACCTGGCCGATGATCGGCAGGACATGGATATTTGAATCTGCCGGCTGAGGGACATTGCTCTGCCCAAGCTGCTGGATTTTGTCAACAAGGGATGACTGGGATTTGGATGGATCTTTTTCTTTGGAAGGTTCGTCTTTCATCTGTTCCGCTCCTTTCACATTCTTTTCCCGTAGTATGACTGAAAACGGAAAGAAACATACAGAGAATCCAATGCTGTGGGAGCGGAATGCGGATGGGAAAGGAAAAAGACCGGCCTATCAGCCGGTCAGCTCTGTACAGAAGAATGATCCAGCAGTGTTTGGATATCTTTCTCTTCCTCTTCCGTCAACGCACGAAGTGGAAGCCTCACACCGCCGGTTTCAATACCTATACAGCGCAGGGCTGCTTTTACGGGTGCAGGGGAAGGCGCTGAAAACATGCCCTCAAAGATCGGAAGCAGTTCCCGGTGCAGGGCTCCTGCTTTTCGTCCTCTTCCAAGGTCGAACAGACGAAGCATCCGCTGCATTTCATCTCCGATGACGTGTGATGCTACAGAAATGATGCCTGTAGCGCCAATCACATAGGCCGGCAGTGTCAAATGATCATCACCACTGTACACATCAAATCCGGGGCCTGTGCGGGATACGATGGAGGCAATGGCATTGAGGTCACCGGATGCTTCCTTCACAGATGTTATGTTGCTGATTTTTGAAAGCCTCACGACCGTATCCGGTTCTATTTTTGTTACGGACCGCCCGGGTACATTGTAAACCATAACGGGGAGAGAGACGGATTCGGCTGCCGCTTTGAAGTGACAATACAGGCCTTCCTGATCCGGTTTGTTATAGTACGGAGCTACGAGCATAACCGCGTCGACACCTGCTGCTTCGGCCTGACGGGACATTTCAATCGTATCCCTCGTGTTGTTGCTGCCCGTGCCTGCGATGACCGGAATTCGCTTATGAACGACCTGGACGACATGCTTCCATAAGGAAATTTTTTCACTTCGGGTCAACGTCGGAGATTCTCCTGTGGTCCCCGTTACGACAAGGCCGTCGGAGCCGCTGCTTATGAGGTGTTCAATAAGGATGGAGGTTTGATGAAAATCCACCCGGTTTTGTTCATCGAAAGGAGTGACCATAGCCGTTAAAACTTTCCCAAAACTCATGGCTGCATTTCTCCCTTTCTTGTTGTATGACTCAGCTGAAAGACGTCGTGAAGGGCATTGACGGCCTGGATCAAATGTTCTTCTTTTATCAGAACCCAGATGGTGGTATGGGAGTCTGCGGACTGAAGAATTTGAATCCCTTTGTCTGTCAGTGCTTGAACGATGTCGGCCGTGACGCCCGGAATCCCAGTAATGCCTGCCCCGACTGTGGATACTTTCGCACAGCCTTCCCGAATTTCCGGTTCGTAACCGATATCCTGAAGAATCCGGCGGGCTTTTTTCGTATAGAGGTCGCTGATGGTGTAGAGAACGCCGCTTGGAGAGATATTAATGAAGTCGACAGAAATGTTGGCGGATGCCATCGATTTGAAGACATCGGATTGAAGTTTGGAAGGGTCTTCCTTGGACTGAACTTTAATTTGAGTAAGCCCGTTGATATGGGCGATCCCGGTCACCGTTCTTTCAATTAAATCACGGCCGGAGGCATGGTCTCTCAATCCCGTCACCAATGTACCCGGGGAATCGGAATAGGTCGACCTTACACGGATGGGGACTTTCGCATGCATGGCGATTTCAACAGCACGGGGATGGATGACTTTGGCACCTTGATAAGCCAGGTTGCAGATTTCATTGTACGTAATGCTCTGGAGGGGCCGGGCACCTTCGACAAGCCTCGGATCTGCGGTCATAATTCCTTCCACATCGGTGAATATATCGATGTACTCCGCCTGAAGTGAAGCTCCCAGTGCGGCAGCCGTTGTATCACTGCCTCCTCGGCCGATCGTCGTAGTCTCTCCCTGAAGCGTCTGCCCTTGGAATCCTGCGACGACTACAACATCCACCTGTTTCAATTCCCTGTAAATGCGGCCTGGGTTCATTTGCGTGATTTTTGCTTTTGTAAAATCATCATTGGTAACGATTCCAGCCTGGGCACCAGTCAAGGAAACCGCTTTGATCCCTTCTTTGCACAATTCATGACAGAATACAATCGAGGAGATAATCTCCCCACAGGACATCAACAAATCCTGTTCCCTTGGTGATACATCAATGTCCGGAAAATGAATCAGGCTTAACAGCGTATCTGTGGCATACGGACTCCCCTTGCGCCCCATAGCCGACACGGTCACCACTACTTTACTACCCTCATTCAACGCTTTTTTTACATGATGGACAGCCCGGGATCTGCTTTCCAGATCCCGGACTGATGTTCCTCCGAACTTTTGTACAATCAATTTCATTCGGCCACCTCAACTCATAAGAAGTTTACAGCCATTGATTAGCAACAAGACGCTCTGCAATCTGAACGGAATTCCATGCAGCACCTTTCAGGAGATTGTCAGAAACAACCCACATATGGAACCCTTTCTCGTGGTCAAGATCTTTCCGGACCCTTCCTACAAACACATCTTTTTTTCCGGCAGCTGTCAGCGGCGTTGGATATGTCTGGGTGGAAGGATCATCCTCGAGTGTGATACCGGGTGCCTGTTTCAGCAGATCCTGAATATCCTGAACGCTCACTCCGGACTGTTCTACTTCAACATAGACACTTTCTGCATGGGAAGTAAAGAACGGAAGACGTACACACGTTGCCGCGACGGATAGATCCGGGGCATGCATGATTTTCTTCGTTTCATTGATCATTTTCATTTCTTCAAAGGTATACCCGTTTTCCTGAAAAACGTCAATTTGCGGCAGCGCATTGAAGGCGATCGGAAAATGCTTTTCGTCCCCTTTAACCGGAAGGATTTCTGCTTTTAGATCTTCGCCATTCAAAAAGTCCATCGACTGTTCCCTCAGCTCATCAGCTGCTTCATTCCCCGCGCCGGACACTGCCTGGTAGGTGGAAACGATCACCCGGTTGAGGCCGAGCTGCTTTCTTAAAGGCTCAAGTGCAGCAACCATTTGGATCGTTGAACAGTTGGGATTGGCAATAATGCCTTTATGTTTTTGAATATCCGCTTCATTCACTTCCGGCACGACCAACGGTACACCTTCTGCCATCCGGTATGCACTGGTATTATCAATGACGACTGCGCCTCTGTTCACAGCTTCAGGGGCGAACTTTTTAGAAACCGATCCCCCTGCAGAGAACAAGGCAATATCCACATGATCAAAACTCTCAGGTACAGCTTCCTCCACGACATATTCTCTGCCTTTGAACGTTAATTTCTGACCGGCAGACCGGCTGGAAGAAAGGAGTTTAAGTTCTCCAATAGGAAAATCCCTGTCTTCCAGAGTTTCGAGCATTTTCAAGCCTACCGCTCCGGTTGCTCCTACGACGGCTATATTGTATTGGTTTGTATCATTCATCTTCGGCACCCTTCCTTCGCTGTTTTATTGTAAGAATAGTAAAACATGTCACTATTTTTGTTATTTTATCATAAATGGAAGAATCACTGAAAAGAAACTTTTAATTAATTTGGATATCTTTCAATCAGGACAGGCTGCCGCTGCTTTCCTTCCAGAGCTGCTTCAATGGTTTCCGGAATCAGGGTCATATCCGCTACGAGGGAATTCGGCTTTTTATATGGATGATCCTGACCGAGCGGAACGAAATAAATATTCTTCGTAGCCATCAGGCGCATCACGTTGATGCCATTCAGTCCGAGCGCATCATTTGTCGACACGGCCAGCACGACGGGGCTTTCATTTCGGAGAGTAGCTTTAGCTGCCATCAATACAGGAGAATCGGTTAGAGCATTGGCCAGTTTACTTGTGGAATTCCCGGTTAATGGGGCAATGACCATACAGTCAAGCGGACGCTTAGGCCCGAGCGGCTCCGCATCCGGAATGGTCATGATCGGTTTTTCCCCTGTAATTTCTTCAATTTTCTTCAGATGATCCGCGGCTTCCCCGAAACGTGTATCTGTTTTTTGAACCGTATAGGATAACACTGGAACAACGGTGGCCCCCATATCGACCAGCTCCTGCATAACGGGGAAAACCTCGTGGTACGTACAATGAGAACCGGTTAATCCAAATCCAATGACTCTGCCTTTTAAATTTATCATGCTTCATTTTCCTTTCTGGAATGATCCTGGATCAGCCTGGAAACGACATCAGCAATGATCCGGCCTGCTGTTTTCGGTGCCACAATACCAGGGAGACCCGGAGCCAGCAGTGCTCTAATCCCGCGCTTATCGGCGTATCGAAAATCCGTTCCTCCGGGCTTGGAAGCGAGATCCAGAATTAAGGCATGCGAAGGAAGCTGTTTTATGATCCCCGGTGTCACAACTTGTGACGGAATTGTATTGATCAGGATGTCACAAGACATGTCTCTACCTTCCAGCCTTTTCATATCAATCGGTGTCAGCCCCATTTCATGCACCCTCGCTGCGCTGCTCGTTGTTCTTACACCGACGCTGACGTCAGCGCCTAAGTGATGAAAAGTGCGGGCCAGACTCATCCCGACACGCCCGAGTCCAAGCACCATTACTTTCGACCCGTGAATGGTGAAGTCTGTATGCTGGATCACAAGCATCAATGTCCCCTCTACAGTAGGAATGGAATTGTAGATCGCTACATCGTCCCGGTCCATAAGTGGGATTAATTTCCTGTCCGCGCGTTCTGCCAGTGTGTATAAATGTTCGTTGGCGATTCCGGTATAAATCTGACAGTGAGGAGGTGTTTTCTTTAACCATTCTTCCTTTAATTGAATCAACTGGTTGGAGAAAATCCCCTCTATATTTCCATTCCCATCCGTTCCAGGTACGGGAAGAATGATGGCATCGAGCTGTTCTACCTGCTTACTATCAAGATCAAGGTCGACAGCTTCCCTGAAGCTTTCATTCAGTTGGTCGAATCCTGCAAGATAAACGGCGGCACCCCATTCATTAAGCTTTCTTATCAGCTCAATCTGCCGGGCATCGCCACCAATAACTGCAATATGGTATCCTGTTAGCATCCCGGATGTCTCCTTTTTCTAATGTCTTATCTCCTTGTATCCTATGCCGGAATGCGGAGTTAGTGATTTCAACCACCAACAAAAAAAGCCGCAGCACACGCTGCGGCCCATCACTTTCTTTTCAATAGAATCGTATGCTCGCCGATGGTTTGTATCTGTTCCCAGTCAATCGTCATTTCCCGCTTGGAAGATCCAATTCCAATCAACCCATGATTTAAAATGACAAGTGAAATGATCCGGCCGGTATCTGGATCAATAATCAAATCCGCCCGTCCCAAAACCCCAAGTTTCTCCCCGTTTTCCACATCAATGACTTCTTTCTTTGCCATCGCCTTCATTCTCATCCCCATGCCCTCCTATCTTTCTTCACTTAACATTTTCGGCAGGTCCGAGATCTGCAGCCCTTTTTTGCGGATGCCTTCTATAAGCTGCGGCAGACTGTCAACGGTCACCTGTGTCGGATGCATCAGAATCGTCGCCCCGTTATGTACTTTATTGAGCACCCGGGTGACAAGAACGTCTTTGCTTGGCTTCTGCCAGTCGATCGTGTCCACGGTCCACAACATCGTCTCCATCCCCAGTTCATCTGCCGCCTCCACCGTTTCCATAAGAAAACTGCCGGATGGAGGAGCAAAATATTCTATTTTCTGCTTTGTTAATGCAAAGAGAATATCATCGGCCTGCTTCAAATTATCTGCTGCCTCGGCTTTTGACATCCGCCCCATATCCTTGTGTCCGTATCCATGACTTCCAATGGTATGCCCCTCTTCCTCAATCATCTGTATTAAATGAGGAAACTCGTTGGCAAATGCCCCATCAATAAAAAAGGCAGCTTTAGCCTGATGCTTATTCAACACGTCAATCATTTCCGGAATGTATTCCTCTCCCCATGATACATTGATAAAAAGCGAGACCGCCTTTTTATCCGGATGCCCCCTGTATATCGGTGCAGCTGGCAGATCATCAAGAGATACATCCGGTCGGGTCATCTTATATACCAAGTGGTCCTCTTTATAAGATCCTTCTTTCTTCATTTTCCGATAAGAAGCTTCGACATCCACCTCACGCCCGGAAATCCCCGGTGTTTTTTTCCATACCGAATCGATCACAGCATCCTCCGCCTTTAGTTCATAGCGGTCTTTTTCATTCAGGATCTTTTGGTACAGGGAGCTTTCCTTGTAGACAGGGACGTTTTTATCTGTTGTAAGAACAGCCAGTCCCACACCTGTTAAAAAAGAAAGAATGATAATACCTGCCGCAGCGGTTCGGAACTTCATGGACAATCCCCCCTGCTATCATCGTATGGAAGAAGGATGGATGTTAGACCTTAGAACATACAGGATCCGGCGTCTACTTTGGCTTCAAAGGAAAAAAAGGCAAAAAAAAGAGACTGGCAAGCCAGTTTCTTTTCTTTAAAGTTTAGGATTGTTCGACGTTGGATTCCTGTTCTTTTTTCTCATCGATCAGAACAGCTTTACGGGACAGGTTGATACGTCCTTGATTGTCGATTTCTTTTACTTTCACTTTGATAAAGTCTCCGATGGATACGATATCCTCCACTTTACCGATGCGTTCTTCAGCCATTTCAGAAATGTGAACAAGTCCTTCTTTGCCTTTGAACAGTTCAACGAAAGCTCCGAACTTCTCGATACGCTTCACTTTACCATTGTAAACTTCGCCGACTTCAACTTCGCGGACGATGTCTTCAATGATTTTTTGAGCGGCTGCGTTCATGCCGGCATCCGTGGATGAAATAAAGACCGTCCCATCCTGCTCAATATCAATTTTAACACCTGTATCATCAATGATCTGGTTGATCTGCTTTCCGCTTGGTCCAATAACGTCACGAATTTTATCCGGATTAATTTTCATCGTCATGATTTTCGGTGCATGCTGAGAAAGCTCGGAACGAGTTTCCGGAAGCGTCGCCAGCATAGACTCAAGAATCTCGATACGGCCTTTTTTCGCCTGCGCGAGTGCTTCTTCGAGGATTTCTCTTGAAAGGCCATCGATTTTAATGTCCATTTGAAGAGCTGTTACACCTTTAGCTGTTCCAGCTACTTTAAAGTCCATATCACCAAGAGCATCTTCCATACCCTGAATGTCTGTAAGGATCGTGTAATCCTCACCGGATTTCACAAGTCCCATAGCAATACCCGCTACTGGTGCTTTAATCGGCACACCCGCATCCATCATCGCAAGTGTACTTGCACAGATACTCGCCTGAGAAGTCGAGCCATTGGATTCCAGCACTTCAGAAACAAGACGGATGGTATAAGGGAAATCATTTTCTGATGGAATCACAACCTCAAGGGCACGCTCACCTAAAGCACCATGTCCAATTTCACGACGGCCCGGCCCGCGGATGGGTCCTGTTTCACCAACAGAGAATTTAGGGAAGTTGTAATGGTGCATAAAGCGCTTGGATTCTTCAAGGTCAAGACCATCAAGGATTTGAACATCCCCCAGAGCTCCAAGTGTACATACGCTTAATGCCTGCGTCTGTCCACGTGTAAACAATCCAGATCCATGTGTACGTGGCAGCAGCCCGACACGGGAGGACAATGAACGAATTTCATCGACGCCACGGCCATCCGGACGGATTTTATCTTTCGTAATCAGGCGGCGCACTTCGGTCTTCACCATATCATCAAGAATGGAACCGACCTGCTTCAATGTTTCCTCATCAGCTTCCTGCTCTTCATAAAGCGCAGTAATATCGGCTTTCACCTGATCGATTGCAGTTTCACGGGCTTTTTTCTCTTCCGTCTTAATGGCATCTACAAGAGAAGCCTTCGCCTGTTCTTCTACTTTCGCTTTCAATTCTGCATCAAGATCGAACAGCTTGACCTCCATCTTTTCACGGCCGGCCGCTGCAATAATCTCTTCCTGGAAAGCTACAAGACGCTTGATTTCCTCATGTCCGAACATGATCGCTTCGAGCATGTCTTCCTCGGAAACTTCCTGTGCTCCAGCTTCCACCATGTTAATGGCATCTTTCGTACCGGCAACAGTCAAGTCGATATCACTCTTTTCCTGCTGCTCCACCGTCGGGTTGATCACATATTCTCCATCAACACGGCCGACGATGACACCGGCGATCGGTCCTTCAAATGGAATATCTGAAATCCCAAGGGAAATAGATGATCCAAGCATTGCCGCCATTTCAGATGAACAGTCCTGATCCACACTCATCACGGAACTGATCACCTGTACATCATTCCGGTAACCGTCAGGGAAAAGAGGACGGATCGGACGGTCAATCAAACGGGAGGCAAGAACAGCCTTGTCACTTGGACGTCCTTCTCTTTTAATAAAGCCGCCTGGAATTTTACCAACGGCATACAAACGCTCTTCATAATTTACGGTTAAAGGGAAAAACGGCAGGTCCTTCGGTTCTTTTGAACCAGTTGCCGTGGAAAGCACCGTTGTATCACCATAATGGATGAGTGCTGCGCCATTCGCTTGTTTCGCCAGTTCACCAATTTCCACTGAAAAAGTACGGCCGGCGACATCAATCGAAAACACTTGTTTTTCTTCTGCCATAAAGAACTAAACTCCTCTCAATAACTCTAATTCAACTGAAGGGACTATTGTAAGTTTACACCCTTCTGTATGTAAACATACAGAAAAAGCGGGAATACTCCCGCTTTTTCCACTCATTAACGGCGCAAGCCAAGGCTCTTGATTAACTCGCGGTAACGTGTAATGTCCTTATTACGAAGGTAGTTCAATAGGTTACGACGCTTACCTACCATTTTAAGCAGTCCGCGACGGGAGTGGTGGTCCTGCTTGTGAGCGCGCAGGTGCTCGTTCAATGTCGTGATCTGCTCAGTAAGTACAGCAATCTGTACCTCTGGAGAACCTGTGTCGTTTTCGTGAGTTTTGTACTCGTTGATTAGTTCCTGTTTACGTTCCTGTGTGATAGCCATGTTGACTACACCTCCTGTAAATATTTAAGAATTCCCATTCCCCGAGCGGTCGTCGGAGTTACGAACCGCCAAGCGAAGGTTCCATATTAAAGAGTACAATTTTTTGTCGCGAAATGCAAGAGAAACCCTTATTCTATGCCGAAAAATCTTTCAATATCCTCTCTGCCCGGCTCTTCTGGGCTTTCGGACCGTGCTGAAAACTGCATGCGGGCCGCTGTGCTTTTCTCCACTGGAAGTTCATCAAGCAAAGCTGCTGTCCAGCCGGCATCCGCCTGTTCCGGAACGGTAACAAGGCAGGGGCGGGATTCCCTGTGAATATTCAGGTGACAGTAATACGCCCCTGCCGCCGGAAATAAATACTGTTTGGAAGGGGTGAAACGGACGTTCCGGCTTCCGGGACTCCACACTTCCCCTTCCACAGAAAAAGGCCTCCCTAAAAGATGATTGATCTCCTGGACACTTCCCGCTTCCAACAGTCCGCGTATCCTCGTCGAGCTGACCTTTTCTTTATCCTCCTCCACTTTAGCTACAGTCGTTTGTGTAAAACGTCCGGCTGCGTAATGGGGAAGATCGTCCATTGTGCCCTTCCCTTTGTGGCCGTAAGTGAAATCAAAACCCGCAGCAACGTGCGTCACCTGTAATGACCCGAAAAAATGGTCCACAAAATCTTGTGGGGAAAGGGCTGCGAGCTCCCTGTCAAAAGTTACGATGAACAGATAGTCTACGCCCATGGCGCTCAGGATACGTTCTTTTTCCTGAACAGGTGTAATGTACGATACGTGCGGACGCCCCCTGCCAAGTACAACAGAGGGATGCGGATCAAACGTCATCACTGAACTGCGGACACCTGTACGTCCAGCTTCGTTCACTGCTGCTTCAATAACCTTCTGATGGCCTTTATGAATACCGTCAAAGAAGCCGACGGCCATAACGTTAGGATCGGGAACCGGAAAATCAGCAGATTTATAAGTTAAGTAAAAGGTCTCCACTGCAGTCACCCGCTTTACAAAATTTTAAAATACTCTCACCGGCTTGATGTACCCCGGTTTCGTAGGATGCTTTTGATAAACTGCCACAACTTCCTGTCCGTGCTGAATCGTAAACGTATCAGCTTCCAAATCATCAGGTTCGTCAAGGACACGGCCGTGCTTAACCATATCTCTCGTTTCTTCGTCTACATCAATCGACGGGAGGTGTGAGAGCCCTTTGGAAAGCGGCAGCAACAGCTCGGCACTGCGGTTTTGATCCACTGCTTCCTGCACGGCATCGAAAGTGAAGCAGTCCTCCTTTTGAATGTCCCCCGTTTCTGTGCGTATGAGACTCTTCATATGAGCCGGAAAGCCGAGCGCTTTTCCGATATCCACACATAGCGTCCGGATGTACGTTCCCTTTGAGCAGACGGCACGAACGCCGAATGAATACGTACCATCTTCAAGAGACGCATCATGAGATGTTACATGCAGTTCACTTATGTATACCTTTCTGGAAGGACGTTCAACCGTCTTTCCTTCACGGGCATATTCATACAGCTTTTTCCCATTCACCTTGACGGCCGAGTACATCGGAGGGGTCTGAGTGATCTCTCCTGTAAAAGCGGCGAGAGCCTCATTTATACCCTGAATTTCAGGCGGCTCGTCCAGCCTGCTTGTTTCTACAGTGTTTCCGGAGGCATCTTCCGTATCCGTTGAGTATCCAAGGGTAACGACAGCCTCATATACTTTCGTTGTATCCATGAGGAAAGGAACGATTTTCGTCGCTTTTCCGACACAAAGCGGAAGCACACCTTCCACATCCGGGTCCAGTGTTCCAGTATGTCCAATTTTCTTAGTTTTCAGCATCCCGCGAGCCTTACTTACACAGTCATGGGAAGTAAAGCCCCTCGGCTTCCAAAGCGGCAGAATTCCATCCATACCCCCACCTCCAGCATCCTTATTTTTTCAAAGATAAATCCGTGCTGTAGCAGCACGGATTCCTATCAGCTTTCTGTATCGTTCAGATCGCGGAGAATCGTTTCAATACGATTTCCTCGTTCGATGGCTTCGTCAAACTCAAACATAATCTCCGGGGTCTTCCGAAGTCGGATCCGCTGCCCGATTTCAGAGCGGATGAACCCTTTTGCTTTGGCAAGGCCAACAAGCGTGTCATGCTTTTGTTTGTCGTCCCCTAATACGGAAATATATACTTTTGCCTGCTGCAGGTCACCGGTTACTTTTACTTCTGTAACGGTGACAAAGCCTACGCGGGGATCTTTGATTTTCTTGCTGATGATATCCGTCATCTCTTTTTTCATCTGCTCCCCTACGCGGCTGGCACGTAAATCGTTCATGTTCATTCACCTCTTCCAAACAAAACATCACAGCCATTCAATCTGTGTTTCCGTCCGTTCAATTTCCGGAAAAGAATCGATGAAAGTAAGCGCCTGCTGCATCGTCTGCTCAGCAATTGTTTTATCACTGGCAATCGTAACCAGACCGAGACGTGTCCGCTGCCAGAGATTTTGAAACTCCAATTCACTGACAGCGATATTGAATTCATTGTGCAGTCTCGTTTTGATCCTTTTTAATACAGCACGCTTATTTTTCAACGACTGCGCATCATAGATTAAGCAATCCACTTCTGCGCTTATTATCATTTGCGTTCAATTTCCTGCATTTCATACGGTTCAATAATGTCACCGATTTTAAGGTCATTGAAGTTCTTGATGGTAATTCCACACTCATACCCCTGTGCCACTTCTTTCGCATCATCTTTATAACGCTTCAGGGCATCAATTTCACCTTCATAAATAACGACGCCGTCGCGGATGACACGGATGCCGGAGTTGCGGGTGACTTTACCGTCCGTAACATAAGAACCGGCAATGGTACCGATCTTGGACACTTTGAAGATTTCGCGAACCTCCACCTGACCGATGATCTTCTCTTCGAATTCAGGATCAAGCATCCCTTTCATCGCTGATTCGATCTCTTCCATAACTTTATAAATGATGTTGTGAAGACGGATCTCTACATCCTCAGATTCTGCTGCTTTTCTAGCATTCCCGTCAGGACGCACATTGAAACCAATGATGATTCCATTGGACGCAGATGCAAGGTTTACATCAGACTCTGTAATCGCACCGACACCTGTGTGGATGATTTTAACTTTCACGCCTTCTACTTCAATCTTTTCAAGAGATCCGGCCAGTGCTTCTACAGAACCCTGAACGTCTCCTTTAAGGATCAAGTTGATTTCCTTCACTTCACCCTGCTTGATTTGGTTGAACAAGTCATCAAGGCTTACTCTGGCGTTGGAACCACGGTTGACTTCCAGCTGCTTCTGGGCACGGGCTTCTCCGATGGAGCGGGCTTTCTTCTCGTCATCAAAGACAAGGAAACGGTCCCCGGCCTGTGGAACATTGTTCAATCCGGTAATCTCAACAGGAGTAGATGGTCCTGCCGTCTTCACGCGGCGCCCAATATCGTTGACCATCGCTCTGACACGGCCCCATGTGTTACCTACAACAATGGAATCGCTGACGTTCAGCGTACCATTTTGAACAAGAAGGGTGGCAACAGGGCCCCGTCCTTTATCAAGCTCTGCTTCAATAACAGTTCCGTACGCATGACGTTCAGGGTTCGCTTTCAGTTCTTCCATTTCAGAAACAAGAACGATCATTTCAAGAAGCTCGTCAATACCTTCTCCCTGAACGGCGGACATTTTAACGAAAATCGTTTCTCCACCATACTCTTCAGAAATAAGCTCATACTCCATAAGCTCCTGCATGACGCGGTCCGGATTGGCCCCTTCTTTGTCCATTTTGTTGACAGCAACAATGATCGGGACTTCCGCTGCTTTGGCGTGGCTGATGGCTTCTTTTGTCTGCGGCATAACTCCATCATCAGCTGCAACTACAAGAATGGCAATATCTGTCACCTGCGCACCACGAGAACGCATGCTTGTGAAGGCGGCGTGTCCTGGAGTATCAAGGAAAGTGATCTTCTTATCATTTTCTTCAATTTGATAGGCACCGATGTGCTGGGTAATTCCGCCGGCTTCCCCTTCGGTTACCTTCGTGTTACGGATCTGGTCAAGAAGTGTCGTTTTACCGTGGTCCACGTGACCCATGATCGTTACAACAGCTGGACGCTCACGAAGATCTTCCGGTTCGTCGTCAAAAGTCATGTTCTCGATATCTGTTTCATCAATCACGATTTCTTCTTCGACTTCTACACCGAATTCTTCACAGATCAGCTCAATGGATTCTGGATCCAGTTCCTGGTTTTTTGTTGCCATTACGCCGAGGAACATCAGCTTCTTAATGATTTCAGAAGAGTCCCTGCCCAGTTTTTCTGCTAGTTCACCGACGGTTAAGCTGCCGATAAAAGTGATTTTCTCAGGCAGCTGCTTCTTATGCTTTTTCGGAGCCTGCTGCTGGGAAGAAGGCTTCTGTCTCTTCTGGTTGTTCCCGCGGGATTTCTGGTTCCCAGGCTTTTTATTATTGTTGTTCGGCTTGGAATTTCCACGTTGGTTATCCTGCTTCTGCTTCCCTGCAGACTTCCCAAACGCTTTATCCAGCTTTTCAGTTGATCCGTCTTCTAATGTAGACATATGATTGGTCACTTCAATGTTCAGGCTTTGGAGTTTCTCAATCACTTGTTTACTTGATAGTTCGTTCTTTTTGGCATATTCATATACGCGCATTTTACTCATATATCTTTCACCCCCGAATAGATTCATCGAGCAGCGATTGCAACTTTTTCGCAAATCCTTGATCCAGAACTGCGATCGCGACTCTCCCCGCTTTACCGACGGCCTGTGACAGAACTTCTCTGTCATCCACCTCGTAGCAGGGTACTTGATAAAAGCTGCATTTATCTGTCAGCTTTTTCTTTGTTTGTTTTCCAGTGTCATTGGCAATCAGAACCAGCTTGGCTTTCCGCTTGCGGATATCCTTAACGATGGATTCTTCTCCAAACGTGCATTTCCCCGCACGGACGGCAAGACCGATCAGGTTCAAGTAACTTCCACTCATGATGGATCCGCCTGCACTTTGGATTTAAGATCCTCATAAACTTCCTTACTTACGGAAGCTTTCAGATGGCGGTTCAGCAGCTGTTGTTTTTCTGCCTGCTCAATAACATCCAGACTTTTAGTTACATAGGCCCCACGGCCATTCATTTTTCCAGTGTCGTCCACAAATACCTCTCCGTCTTTATTACGGACGACTCGGATTAACTGCTGCTTCGGTAGCATCTCCTGAGTGACGACACATTTCCGAAGCGGCTGTTTTTTGGAACGGGTCATTGTCTTCCCCCTCCTTAATCCTCTAAAAGATCTTCATCAAAGTCGTCACTTTCTTCTGCTGTTTCAGAAAGAAGACCTTGTTCACGTGCTTCGCTTTCGCTCTTGATATCAATTTTCCACCCTGTCAGCTTTGCTGCCAGACGGGCATTCTGGCCACGTTTTCCGATAGCCAGGGAAAGCTGGTAATCAGGAACGATGACGGTTGTCGCTTTATCTTCCTCGTCGACAAGAACTTCCACGACTTTGGAAGGGCTCAGCGCATTGGAAACATATTCAACAGGATCCTCAGACCACTGGACAATATCAATCTTTTCACCTTTCAATTCGTTTACGATGGTTTGGACACGCTGCCCGCGCTGCCCTACGCAGGAGCCCACCGGATCAATATCCTGATCTTGGGCGTACACAGAGATCTTGGAACGGTCCCCCGCTTCACGGGCAACACTCATGACTTCCACAGTGCCATCATAAATCTCAGGTACTTCCATTTCAAACAAACGCTTCAGCAGACCCGGATGCGTTCTGGACACGTATATATGAGGTCCTTTGTTGCTGTTTTCCACTTTCGTCACAAATACTTTCAAACGATCGTGAACCTCATAGGTTTCTGTAGGCATCTGCTCACCTTCAGGAAGGCGTGCTTCAATTTTACCAAGGTTTACATAAACAAAACGAGGATCTTTTCGCTGGATGATTCCTGTCATCACATCTTCTTCACGATCCACGTACTCCCCGTAAATAATGCCCCGCTCTGCTTCACGGACACGCTGGGTTACCACCTGCTTGGCCGCCTGGGCTGCGATCCGGCCGAAGTCCATCGGTGTTACTTCCACTTCGATGACGTCTTCAATATCGTAGTTTGGATCGATCCCGTTGGCTTCCTCAAGGGAAATTTCCTGTTGTGGATCCATCACTTCTTCTACGATTTCTTTCCTCGCAAGTACCTTCATTGTACTTTCCTGTTCATTAATATCCACACGAACATTGGTTGCGGAATTAAAGTTTTTCTTATAAGCAGAGATAAGTGCTGCTTCCAGCGCTTCCAATAACAGATTCTTGTCGATGCCTTTTTCCTTTTCCAGATAATCCATGGCATCAAATAGTTCACTACTCAACGATTTCTCCCCCTTAATTAAACGTAACAGCTAGGTTTGCTTTGGCTATCTTTTCATAAGGAACTTCCAGCTGTTTTTTTCTTGTTTTTATACGGATTTCTACGACAGCTGTGGAATTTTCGAAAGACTTCAGCGTCCCTTCAAACTCCTTCTCCCCATCAATCGGTTCATACAGCTTCATATAAACGTAATGACCGGTATACTTCTTAAAGTCCGCTTCCGTTTTCAACGGGCGTTCCGCTCCTGGAGAAGCAACCTCTAAAAAATATGGGATATCAATAGGGTCCTCATCATCCAGCTTCTCACTCAGCTGCTCCGATACTTGACCGCATTCCTCAATATCAACGCCGCCCTCCTTATCAATGAAGACGCGCAGATACCAGTTCTGTCCTTCTTTTTTGTATTCGATGTCGACAAGTTCCAAATTCATATCATTTAAGATTGGCTGGACAAGACGTTCCGCTACGGATGTCACATGATTGCTCATGCTTTTCCCTCCTTTGGCCTGTTCATTGTTTCGTACCCCTTAGTATGAGATGGTCGGGCTGATTTCATTTAAGTACCAGTGCTTTCCAGTTACAGAGGCCACGAGAAACCGCTATGACATGGATCATAGCGGTTCTCTTCGCGGGCATACAAACCCCTGCTGCATTGAAAAGTTTCCACAAAAGTAAGAGCCTGAAATATGACAAAAGAGCGGGTTCCCCCACTCTTTCGGCGTTCCTATCGCTCTTCTCACCATAAAAAATATATCATAACTGCCTATGGTTTGCAACCGGAGGCCAGATGATGGAGAAAACCACGCCCCTAAAAAAGTGAGAGCTGGTTTTCATCCGGCATTCCTTCCAGGCATCCGAAGTTATCCAGATACTCCAGAACCGTTTTCGAGATACGGCTCCGTTCTCTAAGATCCTGCTTGGAAAGGAATTCTCCTTCACCACGGGCCTGAACAATGTTGATGGCCGCGTTAGTACCCAGTCCGTCAACCGCATTGAATGGTGGAATCAACTGACTGCCTTCCACTAGAAAGTCCGTAGCACTTGAATTGTACAGGTCCACATTTTTAAAGCTGAACCCACGCTCACACATCTCAAGAGAAATTTCCAGCACGGTCATCAAACTTTTCTCCTTCGGTGTCGCATCAAACCCTTTGCTCTGGATTTCATTCATACGGGTACGGATCGCTTCGGATCCCTTCATCATCGTTTCCAGTTCGAAATCGCTGGCACGGACGGTGAAATAGGCCGCATAAAAGTAAATCGGGTAATGGACTTTGAAATAGGCGATCCGAACGGCCATCAGGACATAGGCAGCGGCGTGGGCTTTCGGGAACATGTATTTGATTTTCTTACAGGAATCAATATACCAGTCCGGGACCCCGTGCTTTTTCATTTCTTCAATCCATTCGTCCTGCAGGCCGCGACCCTTCCTTACAAATTCCATGATTTTAAAGGCAAGAGATGGATCAAGGCCCTTATGCATTAAATACACCATAATATCATCACGGCAGCCGATAACCTCGGGAAGTGTACAAATGCCGTCATTGATCAGCTGTTCCGCATTTCCAAGCCATACGTCCGTTCCGTGTGACAAACCGGAAATGATGACAAGTTCGGCAAAGGTTTTAGGTTTTGTATCCTCGAGCATCTGCCTTACGAAACGCGTACCAAATTCAGGCACACCGAGGGTTCCGGTTTTACACAGGATCTGGTCCGCCGTTACTCCGAGAGCTTCAGGTCCGCTGAAGATTTTCATAACTTCTGGATCGTCGACAGGAATCTCCTTCTGGTCGATTCCACTTAAGTCCTGAAGCATGCGGATAACGGTCGGATCATCGTGTCCAAGTATATCCAGCTTGAGGAGGTTATCGTGAATGGAGTGGAAATCAAAGTGCGTTGTTCTCCATTCGGATTTTGTATCATCTGCCGGGTACTGGATGGGGGAAAAGTCGTAAATCTCCATATCATCCGGCACAACAATGATGCCTCCAGGGTGCTGGCCGCTCGTCCGCTTGACTCCTGTGCATCCATGGACAAGCCTGTCTATCTCCGCGTTCTTATAATGCAGCTGATGATCACCGGCATAGCCCTTCACATAGCCATAAGCGGTCTTTTCAGCAATCGTACCAATCGTTCCGGCACGATACACGTTATCTTCCCCAAACAACTCTTTCGTATAATTGTGCGCATGCGGCTGATACTCACCGGAGAAGTTCAAGTCAATATCCGGGACTTTATCTCCTTTGAACCCAAGGAAGGTTTCAAAGGGTATGTCCTGGCCGTCTTTCTTTAAAGATGTCCCGCATTCCGGGCAGTCTTTTTCATCCAGGTCAAACCCACTACCGACGGAACCATCCGTAAAGAATTCGTTGTACTGGCACGATGGGCAGACATAATGGGGCGGCAGCGGATTAACCTCGGTGATTTCTGTCATTGTCGCAACAAAGGACGAGCCGACCGACCCCCGTGAACCGACAAGGTATCCGTCTTCAAGGGATTTGGTCACAAGCTTTTGTGAGATCAAATAGATGACCGCAAAGCCGTTTCCAATGATACTATCGAGTTCCTTCTCCAACCGATCCACGATCAACTGAGGGATGGATTCGCCATAGATGCTCCGCGCTTTATTGTAGGACATATCACGGATTTCCTGATCCGCTCCTTCAATGTTCGGTGTATAGAGATCATCTTTCACAGGGGAAACTTCCCCGATCATATCATTGATTTTATGCGTATTCGTTACGACGAGTTCTTCAGCTTTTTCTTTTCCTAGGAAGGAAAGCTCATCGATCATTTCATTCGTCGTCTTAAAATGCACCTCAGGAAGGGTCTGTCTGTTTAAAGGATTTCCGTTCTGTGACGATATGAGAATCTGACGGTACTGCTTTTCATGAGGCTCAAGGTAATGGGTATTCCCTGTAGCCACGACCGTTTTGCCGAGCCGTTCGCCAAGAGCGGTGAGACGCTTCAGAATATCAAGGATCTGTGCTTCCGTCTGAACGAGATCTTTTTCGACAAGGTGATAATAGTTCCCCGGCGGCTGTATTTCAATGTAATCGTAGAAGTCAGCCACTTTTTCAGCTTCTTCTTCCGATTTCTGCATGATCGTTTCAAAGACCTCACCTTTATCACAGCCGGATCCGATAAGGATGCCTTCCCGATACTTTTTAAGCAGCGACCTTGGAATCCGCGGCACACGGTAGAAATAATTCACATGCGCTTCAGAAACCAGGCGGTAAATGTTCTTCAAGCCGGTACTATTTGTCGCAAGCAGTGTGGCATGGGAAGGTCTTGAGCGTTGATAAGCTTTCCCTTCCCCCATATAATCGTTCAAATTCTGGTGATTGGTAATGTCCCGTTCCACGGCCCTTTTTAGAAGTTTCCACAAAAGATAACCGGTTGCTTCAGCATCGTAAATAGCCCGGTGGTGCTGGGTAAGCTCGATATCGAACTTCTTACAAAGGGTATTCAACCGGTGATTTTTAAGTTCCGGCACAAGGAACCGGGCCAGCTCCAGCGTATCGATGACCGGGTTTTCCGCTTTCCCAAGATCGATGGCCTGATAGCCGGCATTTAAGAAGCCCATATCAAAGCTTGCGTTGTGGGCAACGAGAATGTCATCCCCTGTCCATGTATGGAAATCCTTTAACACTTCTTCGATTTCCGGTGCATCCTTCACCATATCATCCGTAATCCCTGTCAAATCAATGGTCGTCTGGGACAGGGGATGGTGAGGATTCGCGAAGGATTCGAAGCGGTCGACAATCTCTCCTCCTTGAATACGGACAGCTGCCAGTTCAATGATTTTATCGTAAACAGCAGATAAACCTGTCGTCTCTACGTCAAAAACAACATAAGAGGCATCTTCCAAATCGCGGTCCTGCTCCCCATAGGCAATCGGCACTCCGTCATCAACCAGGTTGGCTTCGACACCGTATAGGATTTTAACCCCATTCTTTTCCCCTGCACTGTGGGCATCAGGATAAGCTTGAACGACAGCGTGATCGGTGATGGCAATCGCTTCATGTCCCCAGTCCCCTGCCTGCTTAATCAGACGGGATGGAGACACGGGGGCATCCATGGCACTCATTGTCGTATGGGCATGCAGTTCAATCCGTTTCTTTCCTTCAGGTGCCTCATCCTGACGCAGCTTCGGCTTCACTTCGTTGATATCATTGGCCATCATCGTCAGCTCGTTGGTAAAGCTGTCCGTTTGTACGCCGCCGCGGGCTTTGATCCACATTCCCGCCTGGACGAGCTTGAACATGTCAGCATGATCATCGCCGCGGGAGAACATTTTGATGGAGAACGAATCGGTGTAATCCGTGACCTTGAGCAGCAGAAGATGCCGGCCTGAGCGGAGTTCCTTCACTTCCGCATCAAACACATACCCCTGGACAGCGATCCGTTTTTCTTCTTCCTGAATTTCTTCCATAGGGATGATATCATCCTGGATTTTATAACCAATTTCAATCGGACCTTTAGGCCTTTGGTCGTCCTTATCTTTCGCCCGCTCCTCCTGTTCCTTCACAGCCTGCTGGACAAGGATTTTATCTTCTTTCTGCCGTTCTTCCTGGAACCTCTTGATCTCGTCTTTTTCATGTTTCACCTGTGTGGATAAAACAAATGCAGGGAGACCTGCACGCTGCGCATACTGCTTAAGAGGCTCTTCCAGCTTTTTCTGTACGGCATGGCTCTCAGCTAAATTCCTGCAAGTTAACATAATCTTGTTCCCGTTAACTTCAGGCTGCTGTTCCAACAGCAGATCTTTGTATCCCGGAGTCAGGTTTGTCAGCGTCTTAATAAAGTTCTGCCAGTATTCTACAATATCTTCACCGGCCAGCTCTTTATCCGCTGTTTCAATGGTCCAGTCTACTTCAGCAATCGAACGAAAGGCATGGACCAATTTACTTGTGAACAGTTCATAAACAGAAGGTGGAAGCGGCCTTTGCATGGCAAAATGAAAATGCCACGCTTTCTTTTCCTTGAAGACGACCAGCTTCTCCATCCGGCTTTCTTTAAAATGAGGTTCAATCAGATTATGAGGAAACTGGATCTGTTCCAGTAAATAGTGCATCTTCTCCTGACTGTTCACACTCATCGTGATTCCTCCCTTTACCATAAGGACTAAGCTCGTTCATGGAAATACCCTTGCTCATCTTATCCCAAGCAAGGGTATTTTCTGTGAAACAATTAAGCTTTGTACCAGTTTTTTATATAGTCAGCGATTTCTGAAGCGGAAAGTTCCTTCTGCTCTCCAGTCGCTCGTTCTTTCACTTCCACAATTCCTTCACCGGCTTGCTTTCCAACCGTCACACGAACCGGGATTCCGAATAGATCACTGTCGGCGAATTTAACACCGGCTCGTTCTTTACGATCATCATATAAAACTTCGATGCCGGATTCAAGCAGCTGGTCATACAATTGATCTGCAAGCTCCTTCTGCTCTTCCTTCTTCGGATTCATGGAAAGAAGGTGAACCTGGAATGGTGCCACATTAGCCGGCCACGTGATGCCGCGGTCATCGTTATACTGCTCTACGACAGCCGCGAGTGTCCGGGATACACCGATCCCGTAAGATCCCATGATCATCGTCTCCGCTTTCCCCTGGTCATTGAGGAAAGTTGCATTCATACGCTGCGAATAGAATTCGCCAAGTTTGAATACATGACCCACCTCAATCCCTCGGGCGAATTGGATAACCCCTTCCCCGTCTGGAGAAGGATCTCCTTCTTGAATGAAGCGGAGATCTGCATAGCGGGATACGTGGAAATCTTTTTCTGGTGTCGCGTTTTTATAGTGGTATCCGTCCTCGTTGGCCCCACAGGTGACGTTCACAAGAGCTTCAACAGCTGTATCCGCCACAACATCCACTTCTTCCGGCACTCCTACAGGTCCGAGGGATCCGAAGCCTGCACCCATCAGACGTTTCGTATCCTCTGCTGAAGCAAGTTCTACGACGCCGGCATCATAAAGGTTTTTCAGTTTCACATCGTTGACTTCATGATCTCCTCTTGTGACAGCCAGAACAAACTGCTCGTCTACTTTGAACAGGATGGCTTTTAAACCTTCCTCAAGCTGGTGCCCAAAGAAGTCAGCAACCTCCTGCATCGTTTTACAGCCCGGGGTTTCGACTTTCTCCATGTCGACGGGAGCTGCTGCAGACTTTTCATAAACAGCTGTAACAGGTGCCATTTCTATATTGGCTGCATAACGGGAAGTGTCTGAATAGGCGATTACATCTTCCCCGACTTCGGAAAGGACCATGAATTCATGCGTATCCTTTCCGCCCATCGCACCGGAATCAGCGATGACTGCACGGAAATTCAAGCCCAGACGGGAGAACACGTTGGAGTAGGCCTGGAACATCTTCTCGTATGTTTCGTCAAGGCTTTCATACGATTCGTTAAAGGAGTAGGCATCCTTCATTAAAAATTCGCGGCCGCGGAGC
Source organism: Halobacillus sp. ABH2_015 (assembly GCF_056158945.1). Classification (NCBI taxonomy): domain Bacteria; kingdom Bacillati; phylum Bacillota; class Bacilli; order Caryophanales; family Bacillaceae; genus Halobacillus; species Halobacillus sp. ABH2_015. The sequence goes on along the minus strand of NZ_JBSWUG010000002.1, from coordinate 1,615,954 downwards.
AGGCCAAAACGGGGACGTGCTTCATCACGGAATTTATTCTGTATTTGGAAAACCGTCAATGGAAGCTGCTTATAACTTTTCACTTCATGACGTACAAGGCTTGTAATCACCTCTTCATGCGTCGCTCCCAGAGCAAACTCACGGTTGTGACGGTCATTCAAGCGCATCAGCTCGGAGCCGAACGTAGACCAGCGGCCGGTTTCCTTCCATAGTTCTGAAGGTTCAAGGGCAGGCATAGCCATTTCGTGAGCACCGATCTTTTCCATTTCTTCTCTTACAATATTTTCAACTTTCCTCAGCACACGCTGCCCGATCGGAAGGAAACTATAAATCCCCGAGGCAATCTGGCGTATGTAGCCGGCGCGGACTAAAAGCTGATGACTTTTAATGTCTGCGTCTGCTGGGTTTTCTTTTAAAGTAGGAATGAACATATGACTTTGTCTCATCATCTACACCTCAATTCAATGTTAATAAAAGAAAGCCGGAAGTCCAGGTAACGCCTGTTGCCTTGAGACTTCCAGCTGTAGGATTCATCATAGGAATAAGCGTTGAATATCGTTCCATGTTACGACAAGCATGAGCAGCATCAGAAGAGCAAATCCAATGAAATGGACGAGACCTTCCTTCTGCGGATCGATCGGCTTCCCTCTGACACCCTCAAGCCCTACAAAAATCAGGCGGCCCCCGTCAAGGGCAGGAAGCGGAAGAAGGTTGACGATCCCGAGGTTAATGCTCAAGATGGCTGTCCACATGACGAAATTGGTGAATCCTGTCTGAACGACCTGGTCCGTAGCATCGTAAATACCGACAGGACCTGAAAGCATATCCAGTGAAAACTGACCGGTCACAAGTTTACCAAGGTTCGTCAGGATCAATCCGGCCCACTCATACGTCTGAGTAAAGCCAAACGTTAGTTTTTCAGTAAACGATTCCTCAAACGCTCTCGCTACACCCACCTGGCCGATCGTCATATCACGATCTTCTATGGATGCAGGGGTCACATTCATCTGCTGGACGGATCCTTCCCGTTCCACCGTTAATGTAACTTCTTCACCAGGATGATCCCTGATGATAGCCGTGAATTCCTCCCATGTACTGACGGATTCGCCGTCCACAGCGGTCACTTCATCCCCGGCCTTCAGACCAGCTTCCTGGGCTGGTGTACCATTTTGAATTTCACCAAGCTTGGCCTCATCTGAAGGCACGCCTTGAATGAAACCTAAAATCATAAACAGGATAATCGCAAGGACGAAATTCATCATGGGACCGGCAAAGAGCTGCATCGCCCGCTGCGGTACAGTTTTGGATGCAAACTGGCGGTTATAGGGAGCGATTTGTGTTTCATTTTCATCCATCACAAACATCGCTTTTGGATCGACTTCAAAAAACAGCTTTTCATCTTCATCCACTTCATAACCTTCAATAACAAGCCGATGGTCGAGATCCGCTTTTTCGACTTCAATCACACGGGCTTCCGGATGTTTGGATTTGTTATTCACAATGATCCGATTTACTTTCCCGTCGTTATTGAATTCCAGGCCGATATGATGACCGGCTTTCAATTCTACAAGTTCAGGGTCTTCCCCGGCTACACGGACATAGCCGCCGATGGGAAGCAGACGGATCGTATACAAGGTTTCATTTTTCTTAAAATGATATATTTTCGGCCCGAAGCCGATGGCAAACTCCCGCGCCAGCATACCTGCCCGTTTGGCAAATATGAGATGCCCCCACTCATGGACGAACACCAATAATCCGAACATGAGTATAAATGCAATCACTGTAGTCAAATGAAGCACCTTCCTTTTAATTTAAATGGAAACGGACTCTCTTCCTTGTTTCCTCATCAATAGAAATTATGGTAGACAAGTCCGGGTTATGAATCTTGTCATGCCTTTCCAACGCTTCTTCGATGTATGATTCGATTTCCAGGAAGGAAATCCGTCCTTCCAAAAACATTTGAACGGCTTCTTCATTCGCTGCGTTCAAAACGGCCGGCATCGATCCCCCTGCTCTGCCTGCTTCATAAGCCATACGCAGGCATGGGAAACGATCCATGTCCATTTTCTCGAAATTCAAGGTCGCAATTTCTTCTAAATTCAAATGCTCTGTAATTGGAAGGTCCATCCGGTTCGGATAAGTCAAGGCGTACTGGATGGGTACTTTCATGTCAGGCGTTCCCAGCTGGGCAATGACATTCCTGTCCACGTACTCCACCATGGAATGAATCACGCTTTCCCTATGAAGAATAACATGAATCTGTTCATATGGCACTTGAAAAAGCCAGTGGGCTTCAATAACTTCCAGTCCCTTATTCATCATGGAAGCTGAGTCAATCGTGATTTTGGCCCCCATGCTCCAGTTAGGGTGGTTCAGCGCATCTTCCACCGTCACGCCTTTCAGTTCATCTCTCGTCTTATCACGAAAGCTGCCGCCGGAAGCGGTAATAATCAATTTTTCAATTTCTTTCCTGTTCTCACCATTTAAAGCCTGAAAGATCGCGGAATGTTCGCTGTCCACTGGAAGCAGTTCCACCCCGTATTTTTCGGCTTCTGCCATGACGAGGTGACCCGCCGTTACGAGGGTTTCTTTATTAGCGATGGCGATTTGTTTACGGGCCTGAATGGCTTTTAAAGTGGCCGGCAGACCGATACTTCCCATCACAGCGTTGACGACGACATCCACATCATCGGCAGAAGCGGCCTCAATTAAACCTTCTCCGCCGGTTAAAATGCGGGAATGGTCGATTTCCCTCCTCAAACGCTGCTTCGTATCCTCGTCCTGCACCACGATGACTGCTGGTTTGAATTCCTGTATAAGCGGGACCGCTTTTTCAACGTTACGGCCGAATGCCATACTGTACAGCGAAAACTGTTCAGGGTGGAGTCTGATGACATCCAGGGTTTGTATTCCGATCGAGCCTGTCGCTCCTAATAATGAAATGTGTTTCATATTCCCCATCCCTTCTCGATTACTGAATAAAGTTGATCAAATGCAGAATCGGCAGAATAAATATTAAACTGTCAAACCGGTCAAGAACACCACCGTGCCCGGGAAGGATCTTACCGGAGTCCTTCACTGCATAATGCCTCTTGAATGCCGATTCAACCAGATCTCCAATCTGACCTGCAATCGATATGAGCACAGTTACGAGGAGAACGACAATCAAGGAATGCTCCAGGGGTTGGATCAGATGAAAAATAAATGCAACGACACAGGCAAGTGCCACGCCCCCGACAGAGCCTTCAATCGTTTTCTTAGGGCTGATCTGCGGCCACAGTTTACGTTTCCCGAACGATCTTCCAAATAAATAGGCGCCTGTATCCGTCGCCCATACGATGAATAAAGCGAACAGAATGTACGTTAAATCCGCTTCCCTTGTCTCGATTAAGTAGTTGAAGCCCATTCCAATATAAATGGATGAGAGCAGCAGGAAGCCTGCATCATCAAAGGTGAACCGGTTCTTCACAAGCACGGTATAACTCAGCAGGACGAGGACGGCCAGCAGAGTGATTTCCGATTTCGTTATAAGGTCATCGGAGTCCACCACATTGTCGAAGACCCCATACGGGAACATGAGCGCCCACATCAAGACAAGACCAAGACCTGCCGCGACCGAATACCGGGCGATTTTCTTCATGCGTATCAGCTCGAGGAGAGCGATACTGGCTATGAAATAGACAAAAGCTTTAAACGGCCATCCTCCCAGGAGGACGATCGGGATAAAAATAAGTGCTGCTACGACAGCAGTAATTGTTCGTTGTTTCATTCCTTCATTCACACCTTATACTCCGCCAAACCGACGTTTGCGATTTTGAAAATCATAAAGAGCTTTTTCGAAATGGCTTTCATTAAAGTCAGGCCAATACACCTCTGTAAACCAAAATTCTGCATAGGCCAGCTGCCATAACAGGAAATTGCTTAAGCGCTGCTCCCCGCTTGTGCGGATGAGAAGATCCGGCTCAATCAGCTCAGACGTATACAGCTCTGATGAAAACATTTCTTCACTGATATCTGATGGATCGAGACCGCCCTCTTTCACTTTTTCTGCGATCTGCCTGACGGCGTGCACCATTTCAAAACGGCTGCCGTAATTCAAGGCAAAATTCAGTACAAGTCCATCGTTGTCTTTCGTTCTTTGAATGGCCTCCTGGACGGCATTTTTCGTGTGTGGAGGCAGAACATCAAAATCACCAATGGTACGGACCTGGACATTTTTCTCAATCAATTCAGGCAGATATGTATTCAGAAAATCTACAGGAAGCTTCATGAGGAACTCCACTTCATTCTTCGGTCGTTTCCAGTTCTCTGTGGAGAAAGCATACAGCGTCAAAACCTGAACACCGAGGTCAGAAGCATAGCTGACAATCCTTTTGACAACACCCATGCCTTCTTTATGACCCGCAATCCGCGGCATTCCTCTATTTTTAGCCCAGCGGCCGTTTCCGTCCATAATGATGGCCACGTGCTTCGGCAGATGAGTATGATCAAGGCCGAACGACTGTGTTTCTGCTTGTTTTTTTGTTTTTGCGAATGGAAACTTGATTGGCATCGTTAATCCTCCAGTCCGTTTCTTCCATCTTTCTATTATATACTAAAATGAACGTATATGCCGAGACCCACAGCTGGTGAAAAAAAGAAAACCGCGCTGCCAAACATCTACAGCGCGGCTTTACCACTTTATGGCATATGAGGTTAGAGAAAAATCAAACTTCCATGATTTCTTCTTCTTTTGTTTTAGCCAGTTGATCAATCTTCTCTACATTCTGGTCCGTGAGCTTCTGCACATCGTCCTGATAGGAGCGAAGATCGTCTTCTGTCAATTCCCCGTCTTTTTCAAGCTTCTTCAAACGGTCGTTGGAATCGCGGCGGATGTTACGAACCTGTACTTTCGCTTCCTCCGAATACTTTCCTACAACTTTTGCAAGGTCCTTACGACGTTCCTCCGTAAGTGCCGGAATGTTGATACGTACAACATTCCCATCACTGGATGGAGAAAGACCAAGGTCTGCCTTAAGGATCGCTTTTTCAATCTCTGCAATGGCTGTTTTGTCATATGGAGTAATAACAAGCAGACGTGGTTCAGGTGCTGATACCTGCGCCAGTTGGTTCAACGGTGTAGCTGCACCGTAGTAATCCACATATACGTTGTCAAGGATGGAAGGGTTCGCACGACCCGCTCTTACCGTGGCAAGTTGACGGGAATAAGCTTGCACCGCTTGTTCCATTTGTTGTTTCGTCTCATTAATCACAGCTTCAGACATAATTTATTTCCCCCTCACAATAGTTCCAATGTTTTCGCCCATAACGGCTTTTTTAATATTACCATCTTCCGTAATCGAGAATACCAGTAAATCGATATCGTTGTCCATACATAATGAAGAAGCCGTTGAATCCATTACGCCCAGCCCTTCATTTAAAACATCCATGTAGGATAGCTCATCATATTTCACGGCATCTTCGTTCGTTTTCGGATCGTCTGTATAGACGCCGTCCACGTTGTTTTTCGCCATAAGAATGACATCCGCTTCAACTTCAGCCGCTCTTAAGGCAGCTGTCGTATCTGTTGAGAAATACGGGTTTCCTGTTCCGGCAGCAAAAATAACTACACGCTTTTTCTCTAAATGACGGATGGCTTTACGGCGGATATAAGGTTCAGCCACCTGTCTCATTTCGATAGAAGTTTGGACACGGGTTGGGATCCCTAAGTTTTCAAGGCTGTCCTGAAGAGCCAGTGAGTTCATGACTGTAGCAAGCATTCCCATATAATCAGCATTTGCACGGTCCATGCCCATTTCAGCACCGACTTTGCCGCGCCAGATGTTGCCGCCACCGACAACAACCGCTACTTCCACGCCCAGTTCAGCTACTTCCTTCACCTGACGTGACACAGATTTTATGATGCTTGGCTCAAGTCCGAATCCTGCTTCTCCACTTAAGGCTTCTCCACTTAATTTTAATACAATTCTCCGATAGCGAGCAGTAGTCATAGTTACCTCCCGTGTGTTTTTCTAAAAGTCGAACATGGCTGCTCATAGCATGTATATCATGTATGTAGCCTTTTTGAAAATAGGGAACACCTGCAGTGTCCCCTATTTTCACCATCATTATTTTTTAACTTGGCTCATGACTTCGTCTGCGAAGTTTTCTTCACGTTTTTCCATACCTTCGCCGACTTCGAAACGATCGAAGTTCGTGATCTGGCCGCCTGTGGAAGCAACATACTGCTTCACTTTCTGGTCCGGATCTTTAACGAAGCTCTGGTCAAGCAGGCAGATTTCTTCGAAGAACTTGTTCAAACGGCCTTCCACCATTTTTTCAACGATGTTTTCAGGCTTGCCTTCGTTCAAGGCCTGTGTTTTAAGAAGTTCACGCTCTTTCTCTGCTTCCTCCTGAGGAATTTCATCACGGGAAACATAACGAGGGTTAACAGCAGCTACGTGCATAGCAACGTCCTTAGCAGCAGCTTCATCTGTAGAACCTTCAAGAACAGTCAATACGCCGATGCTGCCGCCCATGTGGATGTAGGCACCAAATGCGTCGTTGTCTGTTTTCTCTTTGATAGAGAAACGGCGGAGGGAGATTTTCTCTCCGATTTTCGCTACGCGCTCTGTAATGTATGTGCTTAGTGTTTCGCCTTCTCCATGAAGCTTCTGTTCAAGAGCTTCTTCTACAGAGGCAGGTTTCTGGGAAACAAGGTGCTGCCCAAGATCTTTAAGAAGTTCCTTGAACTGGTCGTTTTTCGTAACGAAGTCTGTTTCACAGTTTACTTCGAAAAGAACAGCCGTGTTTCCGGAGACTTCAATTGCTGCAGAACCTTCTGCTGCGATACGGTCTGCTTTCTTAGCCGCTTTGGAAATCCCTTTCTCACGAAGCCATTCGATCGCTTTATCCATGTCACCATCAGTTTCAGTCAGTGCTTTCTTACAATCCATCATTCCAGCACCTGTTTTTTCACGTAGTTCTTTTACCATCTTAGCATTTACAGCCATTGTGAAAGCCTCCTTTTTAATGTACAAGGTTAAACAGTCCGGCCTTGTACCGGAACTGGTTGAATAAAAGGAATTCTTGAAAAAAGGTGATAAAGGTATACCCCCTTATCACCTTTAGACCCTTCTTACTCCTGAGCAGCTTCTACAGCAGCTTCAGTTTCTTCAGTTGTTTCTGTTTCTTCCCCCTGCTTCGCTTCAAGGACAGCGTCAGCCATCTTGGAAGTAAGCAGTTTGACAGCACGGATTGCGTCATCGTTTGCAGGGATGACATAATCGATTTCGTCAGGGTCACAGTTCGTATCAACGATACCTACAACTGGGATATTCAATTTATGAGCTTCAGCAATCGCGATGCGCTCTTTACGAGGATCGATGACGAACATTGCATCAGGAAGACTCTTCATTTCTTTAATACCGCCAAGGAATTTAACAAGACGATCTTTTTCTTTAAGCATGTCAACGACTTCTTTTTTAGGAAGTACATCGAAAGTACCGTCTTCTTCCATACGCTCGATATCTTTCAAACGGTTAATACGTTTGCGGATGGTTTCAAAGTTTGTAAGGGTACCGCCCAACCAGCGTTGGTTGATGTAGTACATACCACAGCGGGTAGCTTCATCACGTACAGTATCCTGTGCTTGTTTTTTCGTACCTACGAAAAGAACGTTACCGCCGTCAGCAGCGACCTCTTTCACATAGTTGAATGCTTCATCAACCTTCTTCACGGTTTTCTGAAGGTCAATGATATAAATGCCGTTACGCTCCGTGAAGATGTATTTCTTCATCTTCGGGTTCCAGCGGCGTGTTTGGTGTCCAAAGTGAACACCAGCTTCTAGAAGCTGTTTCATAGAAATTACAGACATGTTTGTTCCTCCTGTTTTGGTTTTTTTAGTATCCTCCGCCCTTTTCATTTCCTTCCTGTGAACTCCGTATCGGAGCAACCTCACAAGCAGATCCAAAGGCGTGTGTATTGACACCGTCAGTAAATATACCATAAAGGTATGGATGGTTCAAGTTTTTTCAGTATTTTTACTGATTAAACTTATACATCAGTTCCACCTCTGTTTTACCTCTGTTCAATGCCTTCGCTGTTTCTTCCACAGACCACCCATCCTTCTTCATATTCATGACCATAGAATGAATGGAGGGCTGCTCCACTCCTGCTCCTTCATCCGGGAGGGGAGGCTCGTACACGCCGGCCTTCGTTTCATTTACAGGGCACATGGTCCCTTCCATTGAACCGGTGCCTGAAGATGCCCATGCTTCCATCCGTCTGTTTTCCTCCTTGATTTCATACAGGTAAGAGGAAAATAAGTCTTCGATCTCCGCAGCGACCTTTTCCTGTCGAAGCTCCAGTTCTTCTGTCCGGCGGATTTTTTTCATCATTATCATAAGGCCGAATAATATTAATCCGTCAATGAGAAAACTGATCACTAATAAAAATGATGTCAAGGAGAGTCACATCCTTTCTTTCTCATCCTCTGCCCAGCTACATCACATTCTGGAGGGACTGCTTTAGTTTATAAATCGCCTTGGCATGGATCTGTGAAATCCGGGACGTCGTTAAATTCAAAACGTGGCCGATTTCCGTAAGCGTGAGCTCTTCTTTATAGAAAAGACTGATCACCAGCTTCTCTTTTTCCTTCAGCTGGTCAATCTGCTCCGCCAGTTCCTTATAGTTTTCCTGTTTGATGAGCGAGGAATCCGGAGAACCGGTTTCCTCATCGGGAATCGAGTATCCGATGCCTTCCTTATGATCTTCGCCCCCGTCTTTCGGTTTCTCTTCCATAGAAAGGACATTGGCAAACAAGGAGTCCTTGACAGCCGCTTCTACTTCCTGGGCGGATATTCCGACGGCTTCTGCCACTTCTTTGGACGTGACTGGACGCTGCAGCTTCTGCTCAAGCTCCTCTGTCACCTGTTCAATCTTTTTAGTCCGATCCCTCACCGAACGCGGCAGCCAGTCTTCCTTCCTCAAACCATCAATAATCGAACCGCGGATGCGGAAGGAAGCGTACGTATCGAATTTCAAGTCCCGGGACCGGTCAAACTTTTTCAAAGCATCATATAGACCAAGCATTCCGAGACTTCTTACATCGTCTTTGCTCACATTTTTCGGTAAATGTGCTGTAATCCGATGGACGTGATAATTTACCAGATAATCGTAAAGCTGGACAAGCTGGTTGGCCGCCTCACCGTCTCTTTCGTTCGTCCATAAATTCCACCATTGTTGTTCCTGAGGAGATAAACCACCTGCCATTTTCATCCTCCCCGCATTTTTTCATTTTTTCAATTTTTCATAGACCCGCACGCGCCCTCTCATAATAGAAGCTCACCGACGCCGGCCTTTTTTATGTTCATTTCACTGGTTTCCACATTAAACAGGATGGATCTTCCGGTCCGTCCCCCTGTATCCTCCGCAATGATCGGGATAAAGTGATCCGCAAGGCGGCTTTTCACCGCACTCACATTCCGCTCTCCTATACGAATCCTTGAACTCTGATCTTTCACCGAAAACATATGAGCCCCTCCCGCGATCTTCGCTTTTAAGCTCCCGGGTCTGCACCCTTTGTTGATGAGAGAATCAACAAGAGCATCAACAGCCGTATCTGCATACTTCCACCGGTTAACACGACCATGGAGAGTCGTTTGTGCCTCCGGCAGCATGATATGGATCATGCCGGCCATGCCGTTCCCGTTGTACAGTACCACTCCAACACAGGATCCAAGTCCAGTTGTGGTGAGTAAGGCATCCGTTCCTGCAGCAGCCATTTGGCCAATCCCGATTCTTATACGCTTCTTTTGGTCGTGTATCACCCGGGATTGTCCGGAAATGGTCCAGGAATTATCCATACATCTTTTCCAATTCCAACACGTCTTCTTTGTCCAGCACTTTCTCCAGATTCAAAAGGATAAATAACCGGTCCTCCATTTTCGCCACGCCTTGAATATAAGCGGCTTCCACAGTACCGACAACTTCAGGAGGCGGCTCGACCAGATCGTCTTCGAGGTCGAGAACATCGTTGGCAGCATCCACCACCAAACCAACGTTCATATCTTCGATTGAGACCGTAATGATCCTCGTCTGTTCGGTTTCCGGAGCCGGTTCAAAGCCGAACCTCTCCCGCAGATCGATCACAGGAGTGACGACCCCTCTTAAGTTGATGACTCCCTTTACAAAAGGCCTGGCTCCCGGTACCCGGGTGATCGGCACCATTCTTTCAATCGACCCCACCGTTTGGACAGGGAGGGTATATTCCTCGTCCTGGATTTGAAAAACGATGACTTTCTGCGCGTGCCCTTTATATTCTGTCATGAAAACCCCTCCTTTTATTTGATTAACGCATTGCTGTCCAGGATTAATGCCACCTGACCATCACCCAGAATCGTGGCGCCTGATATAGCAAACGCTCCGGATAGATAGTCACCGAGAGACTTCAAAACTACTTCCTGCTGTCCAATAAATGAATGGACGACAAGAGCTGCCATTTTGTCACCTTTGCGGACGATGACAACAGAATATTCATCATCTTCTTCCCGCTCCACAGGCACCTGCAGAAGTTCTGTCAAGTAGACAAGAGGAATGACCCTGCCGCGGAAATCCATCACCCTTTTGTTATGGGCGTGCAGCAGATCTTTTTTCTTCACAATAGCGGTCTCTATAATAGAAGAAAGCGGAACGGCATATTTCTCTTTCTGCACCTCGACCAACATGACAGAGATGATGGAAAGTGTCAGAGGGAGCTGGATGGAAAACCGGCTGCCTTCTCCAAACTCCGATTCGATTGTTATAGCCCCGCCAAGGGATTCGATGGTGTTCCTGACAACATCCAGGCCGACACCCCTCCCTGAAATATCCGAAATCTGGTCAGCCGTGGAAAATCCACTTTCCATAATCAAATCAAACACTTGGGAATCAGACATTGCTTCGGCCTGCTCTTTTGTAACGACCTGATTTTTGACGGCTTTCTCGACCACTTTCGTACGGTTGATCCCTGCTCCGTCATCCTTGATTTCGATGAAAACATGATTGCCACTGTGATAAGCCTTTAATTCAATTTTTCCTGCCGCAGGTTTCCCTTTGGCTTCACGCTCGTCAGGACTCTCAATGCCGTGATCCACCGCATTCCTGATTAAATGGACGAGGGGATCTCCGATCTCATCGATAACGGTGCGGTCCAATTCTGTGTCCGCACCCGTTATGGTTAATTCCAGACGTTTATGTAAATCCTTTGAAAGCTGGCGGATCATACGCGGGAATCGGTTAAACACCTGGTCTACCGGGACCATACGCATGTTCAAAATGATGCTCTGCAGATCGCTGGATATTCTCGTCATATGCTCCACCGTTTCCTGAAGCTCCGGATGGGCAAGATCTGCAGAAATTTGTTCCAAGCGTCCCCGGTCAATCACAAGTTCTTCAAACAAGTTCATAAGAGCATCCAAACGGTCAATGTTCACCCGGATCGTACGCCCGCTGGAGGATGGTTTACCCGCTTCTTTCGCTGCCTTGCTGTTTGTTTCTGGTTCAGGCTGAACCGGGATTTGTTCCATCGCCTGTGTTTCCTCTTTCTTATACAGCTCTACAGAAACGTGCTCCACCTCTGACACCTTTTCAATTTTTGCCTGGATGTCATCTTCTGACCCCTCTGTAATGAAAAGGACGGTAAAGCTGTGCTCAAATTCTTCATTTTCGAGTTTTTCAACAGAAGGAGAGGCAGCGACGACCTCTCCCGCTTGTTCAAGAACTTCAAAAATCATATACACTCTCGCAGCTTTTAACAGGCAGTCGTCCCGGAGGTGTATGTGAATCTTCAGCGCCTTATTCCCGGACTCTTCTGCCATATGGATCACGTTCTTTGTAAATGCATCGATCTGGAGCTCTGTTTCCTGCATTACACCGATGGGATTTTGACTTTTTAACAGCTGCTCTCCACCTTTTTCAACCGCCTCAAGTCTTCGGACTACGTTTTCTACATTCCGCTCTCCAGTCCCGCCATCAGCAATATCAAGGACCATTGCTTCCAGGTCGTCGACCGCATCAAAGACGGTGTCCAGCACCCCTTCATTCACTTGAAGCTGTTCATTGCGGACCGCATCCAGCACATTCTCCATGTTGTGGGTCAGGTCCGACAAATCCTGGTATCCCATTGTCGCCGCCATTCCTTTCAAGGTATGGGCTGAACGGAAAATCTCATGGACGACAGCAGTATCCAGCGGGTTCTTTTCTAAAACAAGCAGATGATCATTGATGGCTTGGAGATGTTCTTTACTTTCATCAATAAAGACTTCTAAATACTGATTCATTTCCATTTCTTTACCCCTTCTCCAACGCCTGCACGATTGCGGCGCTTATATTCGAGACATCTGTCACTTCATCAGCCAGTCCTGACTTAACGACCGCTTTCGGCATCCCGTAGACGACACAGGATTGTTCAGATTCTGCAATGGTGTAGGTCGGACAACTGCTTCGAAGCTTGATCATGCCTTCCAGTCCATCCGTGCCCATTCCGGTCATCACAACCGCTGTAACCATCCATCCTTGTACAGCAGCAAGGGACTGAAACAATGTATTGACGGACGGCCGATGTCCATTCACAGGTGCCTGTCCATTTAATTCAAGGAAAAGCCCTTCCCCTTTCTGAACAACCGTCATATGCGTTCCTCCCGGAGCAATATAAGCGACACCGTTTTTCAACTCTTCTTCATGCTTTCCCTCTTTGACAGTAAGGGAAGAAAGCTTATCCAGCCGATCAGCCAGGGTCTTAGTAAATCCCGGCGGCATATGCTGGACGACCAAAAGCGGCGCCGGCAGTTGTTCCGGAAGGGCGGCGAGAACCTTTTGAAGAGCTCGCGGTCCTCCCGTAGAGGTGCCGATCGCTACGACCCGTTTCTTCTTCCCTTTTTGGAACGAAACAGGGGGAGGATTTTCAACAGGATGGCTCCAAGGCAATGTTCCCACCCTTGCTTCCGCCGCGCCTTTTACTTTCCTTATTACTTCAGCTTCTACTTTTTCCATATCAAGAGATATCGCGCCCGAAGGTTTTGGTATGAAATCCACGGCGCCAAGTTCCATCGCCTTCAACGTGCTCTCAGCCCCGTCTTTAGTAAGACTGGACACCATGAGGACTGGCAGCGGTGTTTCCTTCATGATCCACTCCAGAGTGGACAGACCATCCATGACGGGCATCTCCACATCCATCGTAATCACATCGGGTTGAACCTGCTTCAGTTTTTGAAGACAATCCTGTCCATTCCTGGCAGCACCCACAACCTTGATACGCTGATCCCGCTGGAGCATATCGCTCAGCACCCGCCTCATAAAGGCTGAGTCATCGACGACCAGTACTTTGATTTCTTTCACTGCGCTTCCCCCTTCCTTACGAGCCGTTTTAATTTTTCCAAGAATCCCGGTTCTTCCAAATGGATGCTGGATGATGTCCGGTTTAAAAACCGTCCGGTGATTTGATGCACGGCCCGGCTCGCTTTTGCTGAAGGGGCATGGATCAGAAAAGGGACCTGGTTCAAAACGGCTTCAAGAACCTGCCGATCTTCAAGAACGACACCAAGTTGATGCACGTCAACATGTAAGAATCTATGCGCAGCCTCCTGAAGACGTGCCAACGTGCGTTCCCCCGATGGTCTGGTCTGCGCCCGGTTGACGATAAACGAGAATGGAAGTACGGGGTTTTTATGAACCAGCTGCTTCATCAGGGCATAAGCGTCGGTAATCGACGTAGGCTCCGGCGTTGTCACAATAATGACTTCATGAGCGGAAAGCAGCCATGAACGGCTGCTTTCCGTAATCCCCGCTCCCATATCAAGAAGGATGACATCATATATTTTCGAGACGTCTTCAAGCTGCTCGTCCAAAAATTCGTAGTCCACTGCATTCATATTGAACAACTCTGTCAAACCAGACCCGCCTGCAGCATAATCAAGCCCGCCCGGTCCGTGTTGTATAATTTCCTGAAACGTCAGCCGGTTCCGTATAAGATCAGGAAGACTACAAGCCGATGTTCGTCCTAAAAGAATATCCACATTCCCCATCCCGACATCCATGTCCAGCACCAACACTTTTCTTCCTGAGCGGCACAGGGATAACCCCATATTTATCGTGATGTTCGATTTCCCGACCCCTCCCTTTCCACTGGCAACGGCTACCACCCGCGCAGGGGGACTGGATTCACGGGAAATCATGCGTGTCCGAAGAAGTTCAGCCTGATCCTTCATCGGTATACCCCTCCATAAACTGGACAGCTATATGTTCGGGAGACATGCTTTGGATATCGTCGGGCACGTCCTGTCCATTTGTGATATAAGCTGCCCCCCGTTTGTTCTTCAAGATCAAATTGACAGCATCCGCCAGCGTTGATGTTTCGTCTTCTTTTGTAAAAATAATCTTCTCCACAGGTAAGAAAGAAAAATTATTAAAAACCGCCTGCATATCCGCATATTTACTCGTTAAGGATAAGACAAGGAAATGGTCCGCCTGCTCTTCGAAATCAATCACGTTCTGGAGCTCTTCTATAAATGCACGATTCCGATAGTTCCGCCCTGCGGTATCGATGAGAACAAGATCAACATCCGCCAGCTTTTCCTTCGCCTGCCTGTAATCCTCCATGTTATAAGCCACCTCAACCGGGGCATTAAGAATTCCGGCATAGGTCTTCAACTGCTCCACTGCACCAATTCTGTACGTATCGGTTGTAATGAAACCAACCCTCCACCCCTTATTCAACACCGCATCTCCGGCGAGCTTGGCCAGGGTAGTCGTCTTTCCGACCCCTGTCGGTCCGAATAAGTGGATGTACCGTTTCTGAAACGTATGCCCGGACGGAATCTGCCGGAGCATGTCCGTCAGTTCCTCTACCGCCATTCTTTTGACCTCACCACGTTTGTCCGGGGGTTCATACTTTTCCAGTATGGAAGATACAAGGATTTGAACGTATGGCTTTTGAAGCCCCTGTCCTGATAAATACCGTTCCAACTCCTGCATCAACGGGGACAAAGCCGAATTCCCTGTTGACCTATCTTGAATGATGGCTTTCAACTGAGTTATTTCATCCAGAATCTTCTGGTTTTCTCCATTGTTCCCCTTATCCAGAATCTTCTGGTTTTCTCCATTGTTCCCCTTATCCAGAAGTGGTTCAGAGGGCATGGCTTTCTTTCGTTCAACAGGAACTTCCGGGTCCATACCTGCAACCACTTCTGTCATTTCTTTTTTAAACAACCCGAGAAAGCCTCCACTTTTTATTACTTTTGAGCTTAAGATTACGGCTTCTGTCCCAAATTCACTTCTCACTTTTTTCATAACTTCCGGCATCGATACTCCGTGAAACTTTTTTATTCTCACGATACATTCACCACCCCGACACTCTGGACTTCGGCACTTGGATCTAATTCGTTATACGAAAGCACGACGACCTGGGGCAGTGCCCGGTCCAGCAGCTGCTTCATGTACATTCGCACGGCCGGCGAACAAAGGACGACCGCCGTCTCCTCCTGAAGAGTGACCCGTTCGACCTGTTCAGCTACAGAGCGTAACACCGCCTGTTGTTTTTCAGGATCAAGGGCAAGATAGCTGCCATGCTCCGTCTGCTTAATATGGTCTGCAACAAGTTTCTCCACTTGACCGGAGACGGTAATCACTTTCATCTGATCATTCCCACCCTTAAACTGACTCGTAATCTGTGCGGACAGAGACTGGCGCACGTACTCACCTAACAGTTCTGTATCATTGGTCATCTTTGCAAAATCGGCCAGTGTTTCAAAAATGACCGGCAGATTTTTAATCGAGATGTTTTCACGCAGCAGTTTGGCCAGCACTTTTTGAACATCTCCGACACTGAGTGGATCAGGGGTGACTTCCTGAACCAATATTGGATAGGAGGTCTTCAAATGATCGATCAGCTGCTGGGTTTCCTGACGGCCAAGGAGGGCGTGGGCATGACGCTTAATCACTTCCGTTATGTGAGTCGAAACGACAGATGGAGGATCGACAACCGTGTATCCTGACAATTCCGCCTCATCTTTCATATCTTCTGTGATCCACTTTGCCGGGAGTCCAAACGCAGGTTCCACAGTATCCATGCCCTCGACTCCGTCATCCTCATCACCCGGGGTCATGGCCAGATAATGATCCAGCAGAAGCTCTCCACCTGCTACCTGGTTTCCTTTGATTTTCAACCGGTATTCGTTCGGACTGAGCTGAATGTTATCACGGATACGCACAACAGGAATGACAAGGCCGAGTTCTATGGCGAGCTGCCGCCGGATCATAACAATCCGATCGAGCAGATCTCCCCCCTGGCTCGTATCGGCGATGGGGATTAAGGCATAACCGAACTCAAATTCAATCGGATCCATACTAATAAGATCAACCACATTCTCCGGCGACCGCATTTGATCCCCTTCTGCTTCATCGGTTTCCTCCGGTTCTTCAATGTCCTGCTTTTCAGACTGCCTGGAAAGGCGGTACCCTCCAAACGCCAGCACTCCGGCGATCAGGCTCGTTAAGAAAATGGGAATCGGGGTCAGGCCGAGAAGGAAGATGGAGGCGGCTGCAATATAAAGAAGCTTTGGATAGCGGAGCAGCTGACTGGTCACATCAGAACTCAAATTCCCTTCTGAGGCGACCCTTGTGACTACAATTCCGGTTGCGGTCGATATGAGCAGAGCCGGAATCTGACTGACGAGTCCATCACCAACGGTCAGACGCATATATGTATCAATAGCTTCATTAAAAGACATGCCCATCTGGACCATGCCGATAATCAATCCAAAAATGATGTTGATGATCACGATAATAATTCCGGCGATAGCGTCTCCTTTTACGAACTTACTGGCTCCGTCCATGGCTCCGTAAAAATCGGCCTCATTTTCAATTTTTCCGCGTCGTTCCTTAGCCTGATGTTCATTGATCATGCCTGCGTTCAAGTCGGCATCAATACTCATCTGTTTTCCTGGCATCGCATCAAGAGTGAAGCGAGCAGCTACTTCGGACACACGTTCCGCCCCTTTGGTAATAACTAAAAATTGTATGATAACAAGGATGATGAATACAACGAAACCTACGAGAGGATTACCACCAATCACAAAAGTGCCGAAGGTTTCTACAACACCACCGGCTTCCGCCTCAGAAAGAATCGAACGCGTCGTGGACACGTTCAAACCAAGACGGAATAACGTAAGCAGCAGCAAAAGGGTCGGAAAGACGGCAAACTGGAGCGCCTCATCCATATTCATGGATACTAAAATAACGATAAGAGCGAGCGTGATATTAATAAGAATAAAAAAGCTGAGGAGCCACCCAGGTAAAGGTATAACAAGCATAATGATGATCAATATTACACCTAACAGGACGGATAAATCTCTTGGTGACATAAGGGCACTCCTTTCTTAAATCTTTTCCTGCAGCCGGTAGACGTAGGCGAGTATTTCCGCCACCGCTTTAAAAAACTCTTCATCAATCGGCTTGTCTATTTCACATTTGGCATAAAGCGATCTGGCCAGCGGTCTGTTTTCCACGGTTACAATGTCGTGTGCCCTGGCAATATCCTTAATTTTAAGGGCGAGAAAATCCACGCCCTTGGCTACAACGATCGGAGCGTCGGATTTCTGGTCATCATATTTCACCGCAACAGCGTAATGGGTCGGGTTGGTGATGACGACATCGGCCTGCGGCACTTCACTCATCATCCTCGATGCTGACATCTGGCGCTGCTTTTCTTTGATTTTCGCTTTGATCTGAGGGTCACCCTCTATGTTTTTATACTCATCCTTTATGTCTTTTTTGGACATTCGGATGTTCTTCTCGTGATCATAACGCTGGTATGTATAATCGAGAACAGATAAGACCAGCAGGGCCAGAGCGGAAGCGATTCCCATGATGACAGTAATCGTCCCGAAGAAAGACACGGCATCTTCCACCGATTTCTGCGACATCATCATCATCTGATCTTTGTTCACCCAAATGATAGAGAAGGTGATCACACCGACGACGCTGATTTTCAGCAGAGACTTCAACAATTCCACAAGGGCCCGTGCAGAAAAAATCCGCTTGGCTCCTTTAATCGGATCGATTTTTTTCAAATCCGCCTTCAAAGGCTCCCCTGTGAACATGACTCCTACTTGAAGAAGATTGGAAGCGATCCCTGCAACGACTGCAATACCCATGAGCGGGGCTGTCACCTTCGCTGTTTCCATCGTCATTTCAACAAAAATGGTATGGGTCTGCTCCTGTGTTAAGTCCTGGTGCACATAATAAGTGAAAGCATGGCGGTACATTTGTAATACCGCGTCCCTCATATATCCGCCTAGGAGGAAAAGACCGCCGAACATAAACAACAGCAGGAACCCTGTGTTTACATCCTGACTTTTAGGTACCTGGCCTTTTTTTCTCGTATCCTGCCTCTTTTTTGGTGTTGCTTTTTCCGTCTTTTCATCGGCTGCGAAATATTGCAGATCCAATTTCATCCATGCCATTGTTCATCAGCCTCCAAGTACATCCATAAATCCCCTCATGGTTTCAAGCATCGTTTCGAACAGTATTTGAATCAAATAGACATAAAAGCTCATTGCAATAACGAGAACAGAAAGCGCAACAAAAATTTTCAAAGGCAGCCCCACAACAAACACGTTCAACTGTGGGACGGTCCTGGCGACGATTCCAAGGGCGATGTCAACGAGGAACAGACACCCAACGATTGGTACCGCCATTAAAAAAGCAATCATAAACATCTTATTGAACGACTGTAGGACAAACATGATCCAGGCTTCTTCTTTCATCGGAAGGAATTGCTCAAGGCCGATGAATTGATAGCTGTAAAAAATTCCATCAATCATCAAATGATGGCCGTCGACGACTAAAATGAACAGCAATGTAATGATATACATATACTGGCCCACCAAAGGACTTTGAGCCCCTGTTTGAGGGTCAATCACATTGGCGACGGCAAAGCCCATTTGAAAATCGATGAACCCTCCAGCGATTTGGATGGCGCCCAGAATAATGTAAGCCAAAAGGCCGACCCCGAGTCCAACGGCCGCCTCCTTTAAAAGCAGAAGAAAATAGGTCCCGTCCACCGTCAGTTCAGGAACGGGAAGGGTGAAAACCATCAAGGCGGCTAAAAAAAAGCTGAACCCTACTTTATGAGTGACCGGTACTGTCCGATAAGAAAACAAAGGCAGGGATGCGAAAAAAGCGGCCACCCGGACGAAGACCAGCAGAAATGCCGGCAGATTCACGAGCGAAATTGATTCGATCATAGTCAGCCCACCAGCATATTCAAGTTACTAAAGATTTCCGCTGTGAATTCAACCATATTGGTAAGCATCCAAGGCCCAAAGACGATCAGTCCAATTAAAACGGCGACGATTTTCGGGATAAAGGCAAGCGTCTGTTCCTGAATCTGCGTTGTAGCCTGGAATATACTCACGACCAGTCCTACCGTTAAGGCAAGAATCAAAAGGGGCCCCGAAATCAGCAGCACCGTATAAATGCCTTCCTTGGCAAATGAGATAACCATATTGCTATTCATCGTGGTTCCTCCTTAAAAGCCTTCCAGCAATGATTTCGTTATTAAGAACCAGCCGTCCACAAGGACAAACAGCAGAATCTTAAACGGCAGGGAAATCATGACGGGTGGAAGCATCATCATTCCCATCGACATCAACACGCTGGCGACAGCCATATCAATGACTAAAAATGGGACAAAAATCATGAACCCCATTTGAAAAGCGGTTTTCAGTTCACTGATGGCAAAAGCAGGCACCAGTGTAGTAAGCGGGACTTCCTGGATAGAAGAAGGGGCTTCCAGACCTGAATAATTCATAAATAAGGCCAGATCCTTCTGTCTGGTGTGTTTGCCCATGAACTCCTTCATCGGAGCACTCGCTTCATCATACGCTTCATCTAAGGTGATTTCCTCATTAAACAATGGGGTTAACGCCTGCTCGTTGACTTCCTCAAACGTAGGAGCCATGATGAAGAACGTCAGAAACAAAGCGATTCCTATCAACACCTGGTTGGGAGGCATCTGCTGAGTAGCCAGCGATGTCCGGACAAAGGATAAAACGATAAGGATCCTTGTAAAACTGGTCATTAAGATCAACAGACCCGGGGCCAGTGATAAAACCGTCAACAACAGCAGCAGTTTGACAGAGGTAGCGATGTTTTCAGGATCTGAGCTTGTAAAGATATCTACAAATTCATTCATGATCCTGCCCCCCTTTCGTTCTCTCCGCTGCTTTTTTCTGTTTCTGTTTCATATCGTTCAGCTGGGTTTCAAAAAGCTGTTGGAATTGGAACGTCGAGGTATCCTTTTTCGGCTCTTGATGACCGGGAATTTTACGCAGCAGGTTCTGCACGGAAGCTGTTGGAATGGAAGGGCCCTGGTCCTTTTTCTGAAAAGAGGCCTTCGTATCCTGATCCGTTATTTCCGTGATCAACTCCACCGTATCGCCTACACCTAATAAAAACACCTGCTCTCCTACTCTTACCGCCTGTATGGAACGATTAGGCCCGAGACTCATCCCTCCCAGGTTCTCCATAGTTCTTGATTGGTTCACCCACTGGTTTTTACGGTTGAACAATTTCAGCAATCCATAAATCAAGGCCACGACGAAAACCAAGGCCAGTCCGAGCTTCATGAAGTTCCACAAAAGCGAAGGCTGATCCTGTGCTGCTTCAGCCGGCTCAGATGCATCCATATCCGCATCTGCACCAGGGCAGCCCTCGAGTTCCGGATTTGATAAACATTCGTTCACAGAGGGCTGGGCCATCGTTTGCAAAGGCAAAAACGTCAGCAGGAGGACCGTAAACATCAACATTGCTGATACTCTTGGTGCAGAAAACATCATATTCCCCGCTTCAGCTTAACGCTTTCTGAATCGCTTCAATCACACGGTCGGCCTGGAAAGGCTTCACAATAAAGTCCTTGGCACCGGCCTGGATTGCGTCCACAACCATCGCCTGCTGCCCCATAGCTGAACACATAATGACTTTTGCGTCTGGATGAACCGCCTTAATTTCCTTCAAGGCCGTAATCCCATCCATTTCCGGCATGGTGATATCCATCGTGACAAGGTCCGGTTTTTCTTCTTTGTAAAGCTCTACCGCTTTCTGTCCATCTTCTGCTTCCCCAGCAATTTCATATCCGTTTTTTGTTAAAATGTCCTTCACCATCATACGCATGAACGCTGCATCATCTACAATCAGTATTCTTTCTCCCATTTCTCTTCCTCCTGTCATTTCGTTCCTGTATTAACGTAATTTTGTCAGCCGGTCCTTTGGACTTAAAATGTCAGTCACCCGCACACCGAAATTTTCATCAATAACGACGACTTCCCCTTTAGCCATCAACTTTTCATTTACATGAATATCAACAGGCTCACCGGCGAGTTTATCCAATTCCACGACAGACCCGGCAGACAATTCAAGAATGTCCTTCACCGTCCGTTTCGTCCTTCCGAGTTCCACCGTGACTTTTAACGGAATGTCCATCAGCATATCAAGGTTTTTATGAGCGGTTCCTGTCATGGATGGAGACTGCTCGAACTGTTGGAATTGTGCATGCTGCACATCTGCATCCTGAGCACTTCGGCCTGCAGGCCCCCCCACATACTGCGGATCAGCCGGATGCTCTTCGTATTCTGTAACTTCACGCTCCGGTGACGTCTGTGGTTCTTCAGGTGAAGAAGGACCGGTCTGTTCCAGCACTTGTTTTTCATCTGAAATGTTTTTGCTTGGTTGTGAGCCTTCCGGATCGAGAAGCTGCTCTACCAGGTCTTTCGCAAAATTCAGCGGGATCAACTGCATGATTTTTGAGTCGATCAATGTTCCTACTTTGAGTTGAAAAGCTACATTGACCAAGGTTTCCTCCTCAGGGATCATATCCTCCCCTGATTGTTCCTCCAAGTCCAGCACATTGATCGATGGTGGTGAAATATCCACTTTCTTATTAAAGATGGTGGACATACTGGTCGCTGCAGACCCCATCATCTGATTCATAGCTTCCTGAACGGCGCTTAATGCGATTTCATTCAAGTTTTCATCCGGGTTCAGACCATCCCCCCCGAGCATCAAATCAGCGATGATGGCTGCATCCTTCGTCTTCATAACAAACACATTTTCTCCTGTGAATCCGTCTGTATAAGTCACTCCGACGGCGACATGGGGTTTGGGAAATTCGTCCGCCAGATCCTTCCGGTACACGACAGCGATTTCCGGCGTGGTGATCTCTACTTTTTGATTGAGCAGAGAAGACAGCGCAGTTGCGGAGCTTCCAAACGATATATTTCCAATCTCGCCGAGCGCATCTTCCTCAAGAATGGCCAGATGCGACTCTTTGGCAGACAGATCTGAAGCTTTATCGTCTCCTGCGTCAGCCCCGCCATTCAATAACGCATCAATTTCGTCCTGGGATAACATGTCATCACTCATCTTCCCCGCCTCCTTTTGTAAATTCGTCTAATATTTGAACAGCCATTTTACTTTTCACCTGTCCAGGCTGAATGTAAAATTTCGGTTCATCATCCACTTTCATAATCATCGGATGTTCGATGGATTGGTCGAGACGGATGACATCATTTTCATCAAGGTTCAAAAACTGCTCAATGCTCATATCCGCCTCGCCAAGGACAGCAAGCACATCAAGCTCTGCTCCCTGTATCGTCCGGCTGATCGCTTCATAGTCCTCCGGATTTCTTTCTTTGGACTGTTCTTTCTGCATCCAGTAATGGACGGAGAGCTTCGGAATGATCGGCTCTAATACAACGTGTGGAATACAGACGTTGATCATACCGCTCGTTTCTCCGATCGTCGTGTTCAATGAAACGACGATAACAGTTTCATTGGGAGAAACCATCTGAAGGAATTGAGGGTTTACCTCGAAATCCTCAAGCATAGGGTCGATGTCCACAATCGATCCCCATGCCTCCTGATAATTTTCAAGCGCTCGTTCGAACAAGTGGGACATAATCGTCGTTTCGATCTCGGTCAGATTATCCACCTTGTTCACACTGCTCCCACGGCCTCCGAGGACGCGGTCCAGCATGGCGTAGGCGACATTGGGGTTGGCTTCGAGCAGAATGCGCCCTTCCAGTGGAGGGACGCTGAAAATATTCAAAATGGTCATGGCCGGGATCGACCGGATAAATTCTTCATAAGGAAGCTGGTCCACGGACGCTACCTGTATGTCTACATACGTGCGTAACTGCGCAGAAAAGTAAGTCGTCAGCAGCCTGGAGAAATTCTCGTGAATTCTAGACAGGCTTCGGACCTGATCCTTGGAAAATCTCAAGGCCCGCTTAAAATCATACACTCTGACTTTCTTTTCTTTTTCTTCTTTCTTTAATTCCTCGGCGTCCATCTCTCCTGAAGACAGTGCAGATAGAAGGGAATCTATTTCATTTTGTGAGAGAACCTCTTCCGCCAAATTTTCTCCCCCTTCCTTCGATTATTGAAGGACTTTGTTTACGGTATAAACGTCCGTGACTTTACCTTCTGTAAGAAGCTCATTCATCTTTAATTTCATCTTTTCCTCTAAATCAGAAATGCCAGATTGAAAGCTTTCCGACTTCATCACAGATAATTCCTTAATCAATGTATTGCTGATTTGGAAATCTCTCTTTTCCAGTTCCTTTTTCGTAGCTGTGCTGTCTGTGACGACTTGAAAGCTGATCCTCACATAGCTTCCATCTTTCAAGTCCGTGGTAATCTCCTCTGTTACAAAAGAGGCCTCCCGGATATCATCAATGCTGCGTTCTCCGGATCCTTCTTCTCCGCCATTGACGTTCAGGACGAAAACAAGCGCTACAACACCGAGAATCGTTAAGGTGCTTAACGTGATGATCATTCCTTTGAAAATGTTCATCTTTTTACTCACCTGCCTTATCTGCAGCCTGGATCAGGCCTATGCTGCGAAAATAGTCCGTTACCTTCAGAGCCACTTCTTCCTCTGATTCCAACACGAGAAATGTACGCCCGCGGGCAGTGGTAATGGTCGTATCCGGATTAGACTGGACCTGTTCTATGTAAATCGCATTATAGGTGAAAGATTGTCCGTTTAACTTTGTCAATGTAATCATAGAAAGGAGGAGGGTCGGCACCCTCCGTCTCTCCTTATCGCTTCAGATTGACTAGTTCCTGCAGAATCTCATCAGAAGTGGTGATGATTTTCGTATTGGCCTGGAATCCCCGCTGGGATGTAATCATTTCAGTGAACTGATCGGCAAGGTCGACATTGGACATTTCAAGCGCCCCTGCAATCATGCCGCCTGTCCCATTCTGACCGGCAACGGATAGATCAGACACGTCATTCAACTCATCGTCATTTGCATTACTGCTTATAAAACCAGAGTTGGGCGTGGCACGATATTCATTTCCGCCGACTTTCTCAAGACCGCCGGGATTGGAAAATTTCGCAAGCATAATTTGACCCGCCTGCTGAACGTTATTATTAGCGTCAATGTAGTTGACGGTTCCATCCGTCTGGACACTGAAGCTCTGTGCGTCATCAGGAATAGTAATCGCACCCTCGTTACCTATGACATACTTCCCACTGTTATTGACGAGTGAGCCATCATCATCCAAGTAAAAGTTCCCGGCTCTTGTGAAACTGATCTGCAGTTGTGAAAGATCTGTGTTTCCTCCACCAACGTTAACGCCAGCCGTTCCCGCTTCCGCAAGCACAAACATGCCGTCTCCTTCAAGTGCAAGATCAAGTGGACGACCGGTGGACTGGCGGTTCCCCTGTGTATGGATGGTATCGATGGAGCCGATTTGTGTCCCAAGACCGACCTGGGTTGCATTCAGTCCCCCTGTCACATTGCCACCATTATCATTGGCAATCGGACCTTGGGCATTGGACATCGTCTGACTCATCATATCCTGAAAAGTGACGCGTCCCTGTTTGAAGCCGTATGTGTTCACGTTGGCAATATTGTTGCCGATCGTATCTAATTTTGTTTGAAAACCTTTCATTCCAGAAACTCCTGAATATAGTGAACGTAGCATGTCGTCAACATTCCTTTCGGTTTTTAATGCCGGTGCTTCTGTCCTTCCGCCCCAGCTGCGGCTTCCCTTCATACGGGTCCAGCCTATTCATTGATAAAAATGGTGCCATTGATATTCGTGAAAATCTGCGACTGCGTTTCCTCCCGGTTCATGGCGGTTACGACGGTCCGGTTCTTCGTACTGACGATCAGCGCTGCTTCATTTGTCAATACAAGAGAATCAGTCACGCCCTTGGTTTCAGCTTCCTGCATTTTTGCAGAGATCTGTTCCCAGGAAGACGGCGCAATGGAAATGTTTCTTGTTTTCAGACGCTGCTCCGCATGCTTGCTGATTTTCAACCCCGCTGCTTCCTCCAGAGCATCCTTAAATGAAGCCGACGTTTCTTTCTCTGTCCTTATGCTGGTCTGCCTTCCCATGAGAGGGGGCTGGACAGCATGGATGCGCGGGTCCATCAGGTTTCCTGCTTTCCTGATCCGCTCTCTTGACTCACCTTTGTCAAATCCTGCACTGATACGAGACCTCCGGACTGCAGTTCAACATATGTGCCATCTTCTTTTTGATTAACAGCAGCAACGACATCTGTTCTCAAATCTCCCTGATCCTTGGAAGTATACGTAACTTCCTTTCCGATCAGATGGCTGTAGGTAATCAAGGATGACATGTTCTGCTGCTCTGTGAAGGATTGGAACGCTGTCGACATATTCGTCATCTGCTCCAGACTTGAAAACTGCGTCATTTGCGAAACGAATTCCTGATCTTTCATAGGATCAAGCGGGTTTTGATTTTGAATTTGAGTCATCAGGATTTTCAGGAAATCATCCTTTTCAAGGATATTGCTTCCGGATGTTTGGGTCTGCTGATTTTTCAGATAATAAGACGGATCGATCGAAGTCACGGAACCACCTACACTTTCTCATTCAATAAAATATCTTCAAAAGAGGCGGCATCCTCCCCTTCCTCTTCTTCATTCACATACGGACTGTCTTCTTTCTCCCTGTGGGACTCATCAGACGATCCCTGTTCATCATCTGCCTGTCCGCTGGAATGGTGCTGCGCGAATGCCAGGGCATCATTTTTTTCAACCACTACCTGCTGGGGGGAGAACACAGGTCTCAAATGATGAAGGTTCCCTTCAAGGAGTTCCTTTGCTGCCTGGGTCTGCACCATTAGTTTGACAATCATCTCACCATTCTGCTGGGTCACCTGTACCATCATGTTTCCGAGGCTCCCGGGCTTCAATTGGATCTGCATTTCCTTCATCCCGGAAGCATGTGTCAACAAGCGGCTGTTATGGACCATCCGCTCCAGCTCCTGCAGAAAACCAGCAGGACGGGTCTGATCACTTCCCGTTTGATTCACGTGGAGGACCAATTGTTCGACTTTAGACATCACTCCAGAAGTCCCCGGCCAGGAAGGTGTTTGGGCTTGATCCGCACCAGCCGTGTTTCTTAACGCTTCCTGGGCCCACCTGCCCATCTCTCTTCCCGTCAAAGGGTGCTGCTGGTAGGCTTGAGGAAGCTTTTGATGCTGGTCCAGCCGTGCAGCAAGCTGTAGAAAAATTTGTTTCTCAACCGGAGCATCACGGAAAAGCCGGTCGACGACGTCCTGTTTCCCAACATCCATGGAAGCCTGTTGAACGGATTTTGTCAGCGGAATCACTATTTTTTTCAACTCTGATCCTGGCTGCTCACCCTTCCTGAAGGCCTCAACCAAACTCTTGAACTGTTTTGAAAAGGACATCAGCGTTGGTTCGACATCCAGAGCTGCCCCTGCAGGCACACGATTGAGAACACTCTGAGGCAGAACGTCTCCTTTTTCTACACTGGCAGATGCATCAATGACTTGCCCCCCTCTGACCAGGGCTGTAAGCATATCTTTCACTTTAGGGTGGCTTTCCTGAAAAAGAGAAGCCATTTCAACCGCTGCATCATCCGGGTGCATGTTTTGCAAAGCTGCCGCTACAGGAGCAAACTTCCCAATGAGAGAGTCCATGGTTTCACCGGATTCCCTGCCGGAAGCCTGGTGCATGAGTGATTGATGAAAATCTCTCCATCCCCTTGAAAGGGCAGGGGTTGAACTTGTTGGTTCATCTTTAGGAGTCATTCGGAATTGATCATCCTTTGTTTCCCTGGGGATGAACAGGGACTGCGTAACTCCAATTGCGTGCAGCTGATCTTCAAGATCTGTCATCGCTGCCTGGTCTTCATCCGCACCAGCTATTGGATTCAATGTTTCCAATAGACCTTCCAGTTGAGAAACGAAAGTCACGGCGGCTTCTTTTGTTACAAAAAGTGGACGATCCTGTGCAGGGCCCTTTCCTTCTGTGCTAACCTTCTCAACCCTTCGGCCTGTTTCTTCATTTTTCATCAAGGAATGTACTTGAAAATCAAATGAGAAGGGAACATCTCTCTGTCCCTTTCTTTGAGACCGTCTGTTCAAACCTGCCGTCACCTCTTCCTGAACCGATTCGTGAGAAGGTGACGATAGGAGCCCGGATGTTTTCGGTAGAAACGATGTCAAATAATAATCCAAATCCGGGTCCTTTTCCACGATCGGAGGACTTCCCGCCCTCTGTTCTTCCGACTGGCTGGGAGAGGCCGTACCAATTGAAACTAATTTCTTTAACACTTCCAGTGATTGTTCATTACCGGCGGCCCCGGTTTTCACAAGAGGGTGTTGGTTGGAAACCTCGGACGGTATACCCTGCACCGGCTTTATTTTCGTCTGCGAATCCGCCTTGATGCTCAATGATCTGCCGGTATGCATCAAAAGAAACTTCTGGAATTCTCCTTGAATCCGGGCCCATTGATTATGTATGTCCCATCCGTCGTTTTCCGGGACACCCTTTGGGGACACAGACTCTACCTGCTGTCCAACTTCATTGATCAACTGCTGCATTCGATTCGTCAGTTCTTCCAAGCCACCGTTCTCGCTGGTATCCGCCCGTGAAGCTGTACCCATCTCAGACATTTTCACAGCCTGAAGCGCTTGTTTGAATGAAATTCCATCAGTCTTAGAAGAAGAGCTCGTGAGTGGCTGCATGGGTACCGACGTTGGTACTAATGAAAATAGTGTGGTTATCTTCTTCACCTCCTTATCGAATGTGTCGTTTATTCATCCATTAAACGGACGGCAATCTCGGCTGCGGCTGCCGATTCCATAGCGCCTAAAATCGTTCCACGTTCTTTATTCGTAATCTCTTTTAGAACGAGTACAGCTTTATCCTGATTCATTTCCTGTAAAATGGGCGCTGCATCTTCTGCGTCCATCTCATGGAACGACAAGGCCAGATCCTTGACAGAATCTTCAGCCTCCTCTTCCTGAACGGCCGGCTGGGAAGCTTCTTCCAAATCGGCTTGAAGCTGAAGGATTTGTCTATCCTTCTCTTCCAACAATGATTCTTTGTCTGAAGACTCCTGCTTCAATTGGTTGATTTCAGCTTCTTTGTTTGCCAGTGCTGCCTCCAGACGATCACTTGTTTCACCGGTCGATTCTGCTTCATTGGAAGAAGTGATTGTTGAAAGTCCGGGAATGGCAGACGCCGCTTTTCCAACCTCTTTGGAAACGTTCATCCCTGACAGTGTCAGTACTACCCATGCGAGGACAGCAAGAAAGATAACGGGAATAAAGACAGCGAGCATGATTTTACCTAAGGAACGCTCTTTTGTTGGGGTGTTTTTTATTTTTCCAGCCATACCATCACCTGTTTAAGAAATTTAAGTATTGATTCATGGACAGTTCATCCATGCGTGCATTTTCTTCGTATTTCATCCACTGCACTTCTTCTTCTTCCTTCATTTCTATTAATTTTTCATACTTTTTCACTTCGATGTAAGCATCTGTCAGAACAGTTTGAGCGTGCTCCATTTTCATACGGGCCTGTTGGACGAACGGCTGCAGATCATCGACGATGGCTTCTAAATGTTCAATATACTGCCGGTGTTGAACGAAAGCGCCGGCCGGGAGAGTCCCCCGTGATAAGGAGTCGTTGAACTGTTCAACTGCCTGCTCTTTTTCCCTGAGCCTTTCATACAGTTCCCGGGCCCGTTTTTCAAAGGTTTCTACTGCTTTTTGGTACTCTTTCTGCTTTTCATGCTTGTCTTTATCTCTTAAGTCCTTAATCTTTTGATAGGTTTGGACAACGGCCGTCATTTACAAATCCCCCTAGTCAAATAACCCTTTCAAATCTTCCACCGAACCTTCATAGCTTGCCGGTTCATATACATCCTGCTTTAAAAACTTCACCAGGTGCGGAAAGTAGGAAATCGATTCATCAATGTCCCGGCTGGACCCTTTTTTATAAGCGCCAATTTGAATCAATTCTCTGTTCTCTTCATACGTTGCCAGATGAGCACGGAGCTGGGATGCTGCATGAGCATGTTCCTCTGTGACAATCTGCTTCATCACGCGGCTGATGGATTTCAGGATATTGACTGCCGGAAACCTTCCCTGCTCAGCCAGTTTACGATCAAGAACAAAATGGCCGTCCAGAATACCACGGACTGTATCAGCGATCGGTTCGTTTAAGTCATCCCCATCTACGAGAACAGTATAGAAGGCTGTGATCGTTCCCCTGCTGGAAGCCCCTGTCCGTTCCAAAAGCTTTGGAAGGAGAGCGAAGACAGAAGGCGTATACCCTTTCGTAGTGGGGGGTTCGCCTGTGGCCAGACCGATTTCACGCTGGGCCATTGCAAACCTTGTGACGGAATCCATCATTAGGTTGACGTCATAGCCAAGGTCACGGAAATACTCACTGATGGCAGTCGCAGTATAAGCCCCTTTCACTCTCATTAAAGCCGGTTGATCTGAAGTTGCCACAACAACAATGGACCGCCTCAAGCCTTCTTCTCCAAGATCATGTTCGATAAATTCCCGGACTTCCCGGCCCCTCTCTCCGATTAAGGCGATCACATTCAAATCCGCCGAGCTGTTACGGGCAATCATGCCCATCAACGTACTTTTTCCAACACCACTGCCTGCAAAAATTCCTACACGCTGCCCTTTGCCCACACTCAACAAGGAATCTACTGCGCGGACACCGACTTGTATCGGCTCTCTTACCGGCGGCCTCGATAAAGGGTTCGGGGGGTCCTGAATCGTCGGATATTCCTTCAAACCCTTGGGCAGACGGCTTCCGTCCAGCGGCTGTCCGGAGGCATCCAGAACACTCCCGATCAAGCCTCTGCCCACATGAATGTTCAAGGGGGATCCAGTAGCTTCCACAAGACTTCCAGGACTGATATAGGTCACTTCCTGATAAGGCATAAGCAGAATGTTTTCATCATGGAAGCCGACCACTTCCGCCTGGATCGTTGCTTGTCCATGTATCGGCGAATGGATGGTACACACTTCTCCGATCGAAGCCTCCGGACCTTTGGACTCAATCATCAGACCGACGACGCGGTGAATTTTACCGTAGCGCTTATACGTATCTGCCCGGCGGATCACGGATTCAAAAAAAGATTCATTCATCTGCATCCGCCCTTTCTGCAGCTTTCAAGACGGCTTTACGAAGTTCTGTCAGCTGTGTGTCAATTCCTGCATCGATAATTCCAAATGGGGATTCGACTCTGCATGTAAAAGGAGGAAGTTCTGCCTCAACGTATATGGAAAGGTCTGTATTGTGACGAACAGCTTCATGAAGCTCTTCTCTCTGCTCTTGTAAAAGACCGAACTGATCCGGGTGAACATAGATGGTCACTTCTGGCTGCGCCTGCACTTCTTCAATGGCTGCACTGACCAAAGGAAGGAACGCTTCCGGTTGTTCCATCAGTTGTTTTTTTACGATTTTCTCCGCACACGTCAAGGCAAGATCCAGGATCATACGTTCACTTTCCTTTACCTTTTCTTTTTGAAGGATCCCGGCTTTTTCAACGACAAGATTCGCTTGTTCGATCCGGCTTTCATACACCTGTCTGCCTTCCTCCTGCCCTTTAGATGTTCCTTCTTCAAAGCCTTTCCGGAAGGCTTCATTTTCAATGACTTTTCTTTCTTCCTCCCAGGTCTGT
Source organism: Halobacillus sp. ABH2_015 (assembly GCF_056158945.1). Classification (NCBI taxonomy): domain Bacteria; kingdom Bacillati; phylum Bacillota; class Bacilli; order Caryophanales; family Bacillaceae; genus Halobacillus; species Halobacillus sp. ABH2_015. Next base: position 1,584,935 of record NZ_JBSWUG010000002.1, on the reverse strand, counting down.
TTCATTGCTTCAATTTCGGCAGCCGTCTGCTGGATCAGCTCCTGCTTTCTAGTCTGCAGATGATGGATGTCCTGTTGAAGGGAATCCTTGTGGTTCTCCAGATTCTCTGAGCTGTATTCCTCTTCAGAAGGATGGGGGACTGGATTTACTTTCTTGATTTGAATGACCCTGCCGGTATCCTGTGGATAGTTAGACAATGATGTCATCTCCTCCGCCTCTGGCGATAATGATCTCGCCAATGTCTTCTAAATGTCGAATAGTGGAAACGACCCTCGTTTGAGCTTCTTCCACATCACGCAGACGTACAGGACCCATGAACTCCATTTCTTCTTTAAAGGTCTGGGCCATACGGTCGGACATATTATTGAAGACAACTTCTTTCACTTCTTCACTGGACACCTTAAGCGCCAGACGCAGATCATCTTGGTCAACATCTCTGACTACACGCTGGACAGCCCGGTTATCGAGGGCGACGATATCTTCAAAGACAAACATCCGCTTTTTAATTTCCTCTGCCAGGTTTGGATCCTGGGTTTCCAGGGAATCTAAAATGGTACGCTCTGTGCTGCGGTCAACCCCGTTCAATACCTCGACAACGGCCTGAATACCACCCGTTTCCGTGTAATCGTTTGTGACGGTGGCCGATAATTTCTTTTCAAGAATCTGCTCCACCTGACTGATGATTTCAGGAGACGTCGAATCCATTACGGCAATCCTCCTCGCCACATCGCCCTGCTGCTGCTGTGGAAGTTCTGATAAGACTTGTCCAGCCTGCTCGGCATCCAGGTATGAAAGGACGAGAGCGATCGTCTGCGGATGTTCATTTTGAATGAAATTTAAAATCTGTCCGGGATCCGCCCTTCTTGCAAAATCGAACGGTTTCACCTGAAGAGAAGAAGTCAGACGCCCGATGATATTAGACGCTTCTTCCACACCCAGTGCCTTTTCCAAGATCGTTTTGGCATATCCGATGCCTCCCTGGGAAATGTAGTCCTGGGCTAAAGCAATTTGATGGAACTGATCGAGAATATCTTCTTTCTTGTCAGCTTCCACTTTTTGAACAGAAGAAATCTCCAAAGTGAGCTGTTCAATCTCTTCTTCTGTCAAATGTTTATATACCTGTGCAGCAACGTCGGGTCCCAGAGATATGAGGAGGACGGCTGCTTTTTGTTTTCCTGTCAGTGTCTGCTTGTTCAAAGCCATCTTCAGACCTCCTTAATCATCCGAAATCCAGGAGCGCAGCAACTTCGCAAAATCCTCTGGCTTTTCTTTCGCCATCTTTTCCAGCTGTTTCCGTTTTTGAGTTGATTCATCTTCTTTTTCCTTTATTTCCGGAATTTCTGTTTTTTCTTCAGGTACGGCGCTTTCCTCTGTATACACGTAAAATTCTTCTTCTTCCTCTTCCTTGTTCCGTCTCAATAATCTCCAGATTAGAATAATGATGACCAGAAGCAGGCCTCCAGCCACGATGTAGGCCCACAACGGAAGCCCCGTAGACGTTTCACCGGTTGGAAATTCCACTTGGCCGCTGAATTCCTGGAATACGATCGAAACCTTTCCGTCGGTATTCTCCTGCTCGTATTCTTCATTGATGGATGTTGTAATCATCGAGTCTACAATCGATTGAACACTTTCCTGAACGGTCTGCTCTTCTGCTGCAGTCAAATACTCAACAGAGCCGTCTTCGTTCACGGACTTTTTATTATCCACTGCCACCTGAATACCGAGGTCACGTACTTTATACGGACTTTCCTCTATATTTTTCTTAATCCGGTTGAATTCATTATTGATCGTTTCTTTTTTCATTTCATAATCGCCGCTTCCGGTTTCGCCGGCTTCATAGTTCGGAATATCTTCGTCCCCTGTTCCGGCCGTTCCGCCTTCGGGTACAGCACCGTCCTCGTATGTCTCTTCAATCAATTCCATACTTACAGGGAGCCCTGCCATCGTTTCGGGGTCCACCGGTTCCACAAGCTCTTCCACACGGTTTTCTTTAGTAAAATCAATATCTGCCGTTACGGTTGCAATCACTTTCTGCTCCCCGATCATCATTCCGAGCATATGCTGCAGCCGTTGTTTGATATCTTTTTCAATATCTGATTTGACCTTCTGCTGGTATGTATACATCTCTTCCTGTCCAGCCATTTCAGATTGATTGTCAAAATAATTGAAATTTTGATCCATGATGACGATATTATCTTTAGACAAGTCAGGTACAGACTTGGAAACCAGGTTATAAAGCGTTTCAACCTGGCCCGGTTCCAGCTGATACCCCGGCTGGACATCAAGGACAACAGACGCCGAAGCATTCGCTTCGGCATCTGCAGCAAAAAGCTGTTCTTCAGGCATGTTAATCATCACTTTTGCATTTTCGATCCCTTGAATACCTGTGATCAATCCAGCCAGTTCCGTCTGCATAGCATCCAGTTTGATGACATCAAATTCATTGTCTGTCATCCCCCACGAGATGTTATTACTGAAAAAGCTGTAGTCGATCGTTCCACTGTTCGGAATGCCCGAAGCGGCCAGATCTACAAGAAGCCCTTCCACCTCTGAGTCAGGAACAAGAATGCTTGTCCCCCCCTGGTCCAGCTCATAAGGGATGCCGCGTGTATCCAGTTCCGCTTTAATCTGTCCGGCCTCCTGAACAGTAATATCCTTGTAGAGAGGTACCATCCCCGTGTTGGATGCCAGCACACTGATCACGATTAAAGCAATAACCAGCACAGCTCCTGCTGTTGTCATCAAGCTGCGCTGTCCTTTGCTGCGGCTTTTCCAAAAAGCAGTCAGCCGCTCTTTATATCCATGTAATTGCTCTTTCATAACTGCCCCCAAAAAAATTACGATTCAACCGAATCGTATAATGCAAATCTTCTCATGAACTGCTATACCTGCATGCGCATCATTTCTTTATACGCGTCGATGACTTTGCTCTGCACTTCCACAGCTGTCTGCATCGTAATACCGGCTTTCTGGGATGCAATCATGACATCATGGAGATCATCGATGCCGCCGGTGGCAAGAGCCTTCGTTTTTTCGTCTGATACGACTTGAACGTGATTCAACTGATCCACGGCGTTCTTTAACTGACCGGAAAATGACTGATGGGCCTCACTCGGGGAAACCCCTTTCTGCCACTGTGACTGCACAGGTTCGGATATGGATTTCACACTCGTTAATGGAATCATTTCTGCCATCCGTTATCTATCCCCTTTCTTTATCTGCCAATCTCTAAAGCTTTCATCAGCATGCTTTTCGAAGCGTTCAGCGATGTAACGCTTGCTTCATATGAGCGTGTTGCACTCATCATATCCACCATTTCCTGCAGGGGATCCACGTTGGGAACTTGAACATATCCTTCATCATCCGCATCCGGATGGGACGGGTTGTACGCCATCTTGAAAGGTTCTTCGTCCTCCACAATTTCCGAAGCCTTCACACCTGATGTATGGCCGGTCTCTGTGGATTGCTGCAGGACGTGCTTGAAATCCTGCTTCTCCGGTTCCAAAACAACCATCTTCCGTTGGTATGGTTCCCACTCTCCATTTTCATTGATGGAAGCCCTCGTGGAATTCGCATTGGCAATGTTGGATGATGCCACATCCATACGCAGCCTCTGGGCCGTCAATGCGCTGCCGCTGGCGTTCATAGCCTGAAATATACTCATCGATTAACCACCACCTTTTAATACGGATTGAAGACTTTGAAACTTCCCGTTCATACGTTCCACGAGCGCTTGATATTGGATCTGGTTCTGTGCCAGCTCGTTCATCTCTTTATCTATATCCACATTGTTTCCGTTCGGATGATAGGATGAATCGTTTTTCTTATATGTAGTATAGGATTGACCAGCGCCACCGCTGAAGTTGATATGTCCGGCATGTGTAGTTTTCGTCTGGAACGACGTTTCCTTGGCAAGGATATCTTTGAATGCCACCCCTTCTGCCTTGTATCCCGGCGTATCTACATTGGCGATATTATTGGATAACGCTTTGTTTTTGGCCGCAGAATAATCAAGAGCACCCTGAAGGGACGTAAACGTGTCATTAAACAGGCTCACCTTTCCACCTCTATCCTTCATTCGACATTTTTTCCATATCCCATCTTCAATTTTAAAAAAATTACTTAAAATTTGTCTATACAATCCTGACTTTTTTTACGAGAGTATTACAAATAGTACATATTAACTATGATTAAATACCTTATAAAGTGTATGATAATGGAAAAATTGTCGAATAGAATCTTATAATGAACATTATGTCATAAAAGTGTGTCGAATAGTATGTATTTATTGGAATATAAAAAAATAATCCAATAGGCACAAAGAGAGGCAGGATGTTATAAAAAGGGTTTAAAAAAAAGCAGGCACACGGCCTGCTTTTTTTAGTTTGTGCGAAGCTTCTGTAGCTCCAGCAAGAAATTATTATTAAGAACTTTAATATAGGTTCCCTTCATCCCAAGAGAACGGGACTCGATGACTCCTGCACTTTCCAGTTTGCGAAGTGCATTTACGATGACAGAACGGGTGATTCCCACGCGGTCGGCAATTTTACTTGCCACCAGCAGGCCTTCATTGCCTTCCAGTTCATCAAAAATGTGTTCAATGGCTTCAAGTTCGCTGTAGGACAGGGAGCTGATCGCCATTTGCACAACAGCTTTGCTCCGTGCTTCCTGCTCGATTTCCTCTGTTTTCTCATGAAGAATCTCCATGCCTACAACCGTGGCACCATATTCGGCTAGAAGCAGGTCATCGTCATTGAAATTTCCGTTAAGACGGCTCAGAATCAATGTACCGAGGCGCTGTCCGCCCCCGATGATTGGAACGATGGTTGTCAGACCGTTCTCAAACAAATCGCGGTTTTCAATAGGGAAGGCGGTATATTCACTGTCGATATCAATATCAGGGGTTGTCTCCTGGATATTGAACAGACTCTGGGTATACTCCTGAGGGAACTGGCGGTCAGAAAGCATCGCCTTCATACGCTCGTTCTCAATCTCCTGATTAATCGCAAAGCCGAGAAGCTTTCCGCGACGGCTCAGTACGAATGTGTTGGCTTCAATGACATCACGCATGGTAGCGGACATATCATTGAAGTCGACGGACTTTCCTGTTGTTTTCTGCAGCATTGCGTTGATCTTACGTGCACGATCTAGTAGTTTCATGTGCATTTCCTCCTTGTTGATCTCTCCTACAAGATAAATCGGCTGAGATCTTTGTTTTTAACAATTGATGATAATTTACTGTCTACATACTGTGGTGTAATTTCGATGGTTTCCATCATGACATCCGGAGCTTCAAACGAAAGATCCTCAAGCAGTTTTTCGAGAATCGTATGAAGTCTGCGGGCACCGATATTATCTGTTTCCTGATTCACTTCATGAGCGATTTCTGCGAGTCTGGTAACAGCATCGTCAGAAAATTCAACCTTTATACCTTCAATTTCAAGTAAAGCTTTATATTGTTTTAAAAGCGCATTGGAAGGCTCCATTAATATACGCTTGAAATCGGCCACACTGAGTTTGTTAAGCTCGACCCGGATCGGAAAGCGGCCCTGTAATTCAGGGATCAGGTCGGAGGGTTTGGACATATGAAAGGCGCCCGCTGCTACGAAGAGGATGTGATCGGTCGCTACAGGTCCATACTTCGTTACAATCGTGGATCCCTCCACAATCGGAAGAATATCACGCTGTACACCTTCACGGGATACATTCCCCTGGTTGTCCCCTTTTGCCGCGACCTTATCAATCTCATCGATAAAGATCATCCCGGACTGCTCTACTTTATAAACCGCTTCCTGTCCAACTTCATCCATATCCACAAGTTTTCCCGCTTCTTCCTGGGTCAGAACTTTTCTCGCTTCTGATACGGAAAGGCGGCGCTTTTTCTTTTTCTTAGGCATAAACTGGCTGAATGCATCCTGCATGTTCATCCCCATCTGTTCCATTCCTGAACCTTGGAGCATATCAAACATGGAAGACTGCGATTCTTCGACCTCTGTCGTCACCATCCGGTCTTCCAGCTCACCCATATCGAGCTGGTGGCGGATCCGGCTCCGCTTCGTTTCGATTTCGGCTTCTTCCTGGGACTCGTCGGGTTGGTTGTCCTGCTGGCCATTTTGGTTAAACAGCATTTCAAAAGGATTCTTGAAATTATTATTCTGCTTCTTCTTGGATGGAACGAGAAGTTTAACCAGTCTCTTATCCGCCTGTTCTTCGGCCCGGTCCTTGACCGCTTCCATTTTCTCTTCCTTGACCATACGGACCGCCATTTCGACGAGGTCGCGCACCATGGATTCGACGTCACGGCCGACATAGCCGACTTCCGTGAATTTGGTGGCCTCTACTTTTACAAAAGGAGCGCCTGTAAGCTTGGCAAGCCTGCGGGCGATTTCTGTTTTACCAACGCCTGTCGGACCCATCATCAAAATATTCTTCGGAACAATTTCATCCTTCAGCTCATCGGTCAGCTGCATACGGCGGTAACGGTTCCTAAGAGCAATAGCGACGGAGCGTTTGGCGCTGTCCTGTCCAATAATGTATTGATCCAGTTTTTCTACAATTTGTTTAGGGGTTAACTGTATAGACATTCCTGGTCCTCCTTATTCGAGAACTTCCAAAACGATCTGATCATTTGTAAACACACAGATTTCTCCGGCAATTTCCAGCGCAGCTCTTGCGATATCCGGAGCGGACTGATCCGGGGAGTATCTCTTTAATGCGCGTCCGGCGCTGAGCGCAAAGTTTCCGCCGGATCCGATGGCAAGTATTCCGTCATCTGGTTCAATGACTTCCCCTGTTCCGGAGACGAGAAACATTTTTTCCTTATCCATTACAATCAGCATGGCTTCAAGCTTCCTTAATACCTGGTCACTGCGCCACTCCTTGGCCAGTTCCACAGAGGCTCTTGCCAGATTGCCGTCATAACTTTCAAGCTTGCCTTCAAATTTCTCGAAAAGTGTAAAAGCATCGGCTACGGAACCGGCGAAGCCGGCGAGTACCTGATCGTTGAACAGTCTTCTCACTTTCCTGGCTGTATGCTTCATCACTACCTGATTTCCTAATGTCACCTGTCCGTCCCCGCTCATGGCTGACTTCCCATTGTGCTGGACGGCGAAAATAGTCGTTGCGTGAAATTGCTGATCCATATGATTCACCTCTTATTCGCTCTTGGATGGCTGTTCATATATACATTTCTCAGTCGATCCTTGGTTACATGCGTATAGATCTGCGTGGAAGATAAATGCTCATGGCCGAGCAGTTCCTGAACGGACCGCATATCAGCCCCCTCGTTCAGCATATGTGTAGCAAACGTATGCCGGAGCTTATGAGGGTGAACATCCACAGTTAACGCAGCTTCTTTCACCATTTTATTTAAAATCAAACGAATTCCATCAGCCGTAAGCGGTCCACCCCGGGCATTGAGAAACAATGTCCGGACAGGGTCCTTTTGTTTAGACGATAAGTCAAGACGGCCGTCTTCCATGTATGTTCGGAGCGCTTGTGAAGCTGACTTTCCAAAAGGAACATACCGCTCTTTTCTTCCCTTTCCGAGGACAAGAGCTGTGTTCAGGGAAAAGTCCAGGTCTCCTGTTTTCAACTGGACACATTCACTCACACGAATCCCCGTTCCATACAACAGTTCGAGAAGAGCCTGATTTCTCTGTCCGAGTGGATCTGTCAGATCACTGACTTGAAAAAGCTGATCCAGTTCCTGTTCATAAAAGAAATTAGGAATAGGAGCTTCCGCTTTAGGAAGCGACACATTGGCGAACGGGTTGCTGTCAAACCAATTCTCCCTTTCTAAATACTTAAAAAAACTCCGGAGGCTGGACACTTTCCTGGAAACAGTTTTTCTCGCGTACCCTGCTTCATACTGCTTTGTTAAAAATACTCGGACGGTCGAATAATCACAGCTCTCAATGGCTGTCCCTTCCGCATGAAGGAAAGTATAGAACTCATCAATATCTCTGCCGTAATGCTTGATTGTCAGAGGCGACGCATTCTTTTCAATCTGAAGGTACTCCATAAACGATTCTTTATAGGAATGCATGAGTTTTTCACCTCACAAAGGCGATTAAATTTTATCACACCATTGACTGAATAAACAATGGATTTAATTAAAATGTAACAAAATTCTGAATTGTTTCCAAGTCTAAACAATTAATTGGAAAAGATTACAGGATTTCCGGCTCCAGCTGCTGTGCCATCAGTGCTGTCAAGTATGTAGCCTTACCAAAGCGTAATTATAGCGTCCAACTCCACCCGTGTCAATTAAAATAATTGGAAAGAGCCTATGACTATAAGGATAGTCATAGGCTCTTGAAAATATAACAGGACTCAAGCCTGCGGTTCTTCTTTATAATCACAGCTGGTACATTGGATCTGGGTACCTTTCTTGACTTTCTTCTCTACAAGCAGCGACTCACATTTCGGACATGGCCGGCTGATCGGTTTATCCCAGGAAATAAAGTCGCAGTCCGGATAGTTTTCACATCCAAAGAACTTCCGATTTTTCTTACTTTTTCTTTCTACTACTTCTCCGTCTTTACACTTCGGACAAGTGACTCCGACTTTCTTCAAAATCGGCTTCGTATTCCGGCACTCCGGGAAGTTGGAACAGGCGAGGAACTTTCCATAGCGTCCCATCTTATAAACCATTTCATGGCCGCATTTTTCACAATCAATGCCTGCCGGCTCATCCTTAATTTCCACTTCTTCCATTTCTTTTTCTGCTTTTTCCAGTCTCGGCTGAAAACCTTGATAGAACTGGCCGATAATGTTGACCCATTCCTCTTTGCCTTCTTCAATGGCATCCAGGTCATCTTCCATTTCCTTCGTAAACGCCGCATCAATGATTTCCGGAAAGTACTCGCGCAGCTGATCAAGGACGATTTCGCCAAGCTCGGTTGGAACAAATCGTTTATTATCCAATGCGACATATCCGCGGCGCTGGATGGTATCAAGCGTAGGGGCGTAAGTGGAAGGGCGTCCAATCCCCAGTTCTTCCAGCGTTTTTACAAGGCGCGCTTCGGTATAGCGTGGAGGCGGCTGAGTGAAGTGCTGGTTCGGCTTGATTTCCTCTGCCTTCACCGTCATGCCTTCCTCGAGATGAGGCAGGAGTTTATCCTTTTCCTTCTTGTTGTCATCATTGCCTTCGACATAGACTTTCATGAAACCTTTGAATTTGACCTCAGAGCCCGTCGCACGGAACTCCACCCCTTCATTGGTCATGTGTACGGTCATCGTGTCAAGGACAGCCGGTGCCATTTGACTGGCTATGAAACGGTCCCAGATCAGCTTATAAAGACGGTACTGGTCCCTGGAGAGGATACTCTTCATCGCTTTAGGGTCTCGATCAGCCCCTGTCGGCCGGATCGCTTCGTGGGCATCCTGTGCCCCTTCCTGCTTTTTAGCCGCTTTGCCGGCACCAAGAAACTCTTTCCCGAAATTGTTTTCCACGTACTGTTTGGCATCATCCTTTGCAGAATTCGAAAGACGTGTGGAGTCGGTACGCATATAGGTGATCAAACCAGTGATCCCCTGTTTGCCTCCGAGATCAATCCCTTCATAAAGCTGCTGGGCAATCATCATCGTCTTCTTAGCCCTGAAGTTGAGCTTTCGCGCCGCTTCCTGCTGGAGGGAGGATGTTGTGAATGGAAGCGAAGGATTCCGCCGCCTTTCCCGCTTGTTTACTTTGTCTACTGTAAAGTTTCTGCCATCCAGACGGGACTGGATCGTTTCCACATCCTGCTGAGTCTTAAGTTCCTGCTTCTTACCATCGACACCATAGAAAGACCCTTCAAAAGGCTCCTTCTCCTTCAGGAAATCAGCTTCAATCGTCCAGTATTCTTCAGGCTGGAATTTTTTAATTTCATTCTCGCGGTCAATAATAATTTTTACTGCAACGGATTGTACGCGCCCGGCACTCAGCCCTTTTTTCACCTTTTTCCAGAGAATCGGGCTGATGTTGTATCCTACAAGTCTGTCAAGAATACGTCTGGCCTGCTGAGCGTCCACAAGATCGGAATCGATGCTCCGCGGCTGTTTAAAGGAATCTTTAATGGCTTCTTTAGTGATCTCATTAAATACGACACGGCATTTGGACTGGTCATCAATGTCCAGGCTGTGGGCAAGGTGCCAGGCGATGGCTTCCCCTTCACGGTCGGGGTCGGCTGCAAGATAGACTTTCTTAGCCTTCTTAGCGGCCGTCTTCAACTCTTTTAATACCGGACCTTTGCCTCGTATCGTAATGTACTTCGGTTCAAATTCATGTTCCACGTCCACACCCATTTGACTCTTTGGAAGGTCACGGACATGCCCGAGGGAAGCTTTAACTTTATATTTTTTTCCAAGATAGCGTTCAATTGTTTTTGCTTTTGCAGGTGATTCCACTATTACAAGATAATCTGCCATACAGGTTCCTCCCATAGAGGTGTTTTCTCTATAAATTTTACATAAAATAAATCTTCCCTATTATTAAATACAATGAAACCGTTTGTCAAACCGGTCCTCTCTCTTTATTAGGGAATAACGACTAATTCTTCTTAGTACTGTACCACCTTTGTCACCGATTATTCAAATTTTTCAAACCAGTCTTCAGCTATGTCTTGGTACGTGTGAACAAGCTTGGCCCCTTCATTTATAAGGTGGTGGCACCCCTCACTTGTCGGGCTTCCCGCCGGACCTGGAAGGGCATACACACTTCTCCCCTGCTCCAGAGCCTGATCCACCGTAATCATTGTCCCACTTCTCATTTTTGCTTCAATGACAAATGTGGCTGGGCTCAATCCTGAAATAAGCCGGTTACGTTCAGGGAAGTGATATTTCTTCGGCGGTATATCAGGAGGGTATTCACTAATGACTATATGATGATCAGCCATTTGTTTATACAAAGAAAGATTGTTTGAAGGGTAAATATGCTCAAAACCCGACCCAAGAACAGCAGCCGTCTTCCCCCCATTATAAACAGCGAGGGTGTGCGCATACTGATCAATTCCATAAGCCATCCCGCTGACAATCAAAGCTCCCTGATGAATGAGTGGGGTGAGCACCTGTTTCATTGCCGGGAAAGCGTAGGAAGAGGGTTTTCTTGTACCGATAACGCTGAGGGAAAAAACGTTGGAGAGTAGATGGGGATGGCCCTCCATATATAACACGAGAGGAGGGTCGGGAATGGTACGGAACATAGGAGGAAACTGGTCATCAAACCACGTTAAAATGGTATACCTCCGAAGATAGTTGTCGAGTTTCTTCATTATATTAGGGTCTTTCAGCCTTCGATAAATCATTTGGGAGGTGCGGATAGGAGTGCCTGTTAAAGAAGCGAATTCTTTTGGGGAAAGGTTTGTGAGGAAATCAAGTTCAGGGTCCGATGTCAGCAGGGTTCTTATTCGTGCTCTGCTTATTATCGAAAGACTGTGCAGGCCGATCAGTCTGATTCGTTTGGAATTCATACAGCACCTCATTTGTATTGGATTTCATGATAAGGAGACCGCATCTGTATCGATACGGCCTCCCCGGGCTACCTTTTAATGGGTCTTACATTTATCGAAAAGATTTTCATTTTTCAACACTTCAATAAGGGTTTCTCCCATGACAGACGGAGTCTCTGCCACTTGAATCCCACACTCATTCATGACACGGATTTTCTCATCCGCTGTTCCTTTACCTCCGGAAATGATGGCACCCGCGTGCCCCATACGTTTCCCTGGAGGGGCTGTTCTGCCTCCGATAAAGCCGACAACAGGTTTGTTCATGTTCGCTTTCACCCATTCAGCCGCTTCTTCCTCAGCAGTGCCTCCGATTTCACCAATCATAATGACCGCTTCTGTATCGTCATCCTCATTGAAGGCTTTTAAGACATCAATAAAGTCGGTTCCATTTACAGGGTCACCACCGATACCGACGGCTGTTGATTGACCGATCCCTGCCTCAGAAAGCTGGTGTACGGCTTCATACGTCAATGTACCGGATCGGGATACTACCCCAACATGGCCTTTCTTATGGATGTATCCAGGCATGATGCCGATTTTACATTCATCCGGCGTAATCACTCCCGGGCAGTTCGGCCCGACAAGACGGGTCTTCCTGCCTTCCATATACCGTTTCACTTTAATCATATCCAGAACAGGAATATGTTCGGTAATGCAGATGGCCAGATCCATTTCTGCATCTGTCGCTTCCATGATGGCATCTGCAGCAAATGGGGCAGGTACATAGATGACCGAAGCGTTGGCACCTGTTTTTTCAACCGCTTCTGACACGGTATTGAATACGGGAATGCCTTCCACTTCTGTACCGCCTTTGCCTGGTGTTACTCCACCGACGATCTGTGTGCCGTATTCCACCATCTGCTTGGTGTGAAACAAGGCTGTTGATCCTGTAATCCCTTGAACAATCACTTTAGTATCCTTGTTAATAAATACACTCATCTCATTCCCCGCCTTTCCTACTTCACTAGTTCCACGATTTTTTGTGCGCCTTCTGCCATGGAATCTGCAGAAGTAATGTTCAAACCGGATTCATCAAGGATTTTCTTCCCGTCCTCGACGTTGGTTCCTTCGAGTCGGACAACAAGCGGAAGCGTCAAACCGATCTGCTTCGTCGCTGCAACGACACCTTCAGCAATGACATCACATTTCATAATGCCTCCGAAAATGTTAACGAAAATCCCTTTTACGTTATCGTCGGATAGAATAATTTTGAAAGCCTCGGTGACTTTCTCCGTCGTCGCACCGCCGCCGACATCAAGGAAGTTCGCCGGATCACCGCTGTAGTGCTTGATTGTATCCATCGTCGCCATAGCCAGTCCAGCGCCGTTAACCATGCAGCCGATATTGCCATCCAGGGCGATATAGCTGAGGTCATACTTGGATGCTTCCACTTCTTTCGGATCTTCTTCATCCAGATCACGAAGCTCCATGATATCTTTTTGACGGAATAGAGCATTGTCGTCAAAATTCAATTTTGTATCCAGGGCAAGGACATCTCCGTCTCCAGTCGTGACCAGGGGATTGATTTCAGCTACGGAGCAGTCCTTTTTAACGAACACATCATACAATCCAAGCATGAACTTGACCGCTTTACCGACGGCTTCTTTAGGGATGTTGATATTGAATGCCAGACGTCTTGCCTGGAAAGGAGTCAGACCTGTAACCGGATCAATGACTTCCTTGAAGATTTTTTCCGGAGTTTCAGATGCCACTTCCTCAATCTCCGTACCACCCTCCTCAGAGGCCATCATCGTTACACGGCTTGTCGCGCGGTCAAGGACAAGGCCGACATAATATTCACTTTGAATGTCGCACCCTTCCTCGATGAGTAAGCGCTTAACTTCTTTGCCTTCTGGTCCAGTCTGATGGGTGACAAGCGTTGAACCTAGTATGTCATCGGCATATGTACGGACTTCATCAAGATTTTTGGCGATTTTCACTCCGCCCGCTTTTCCACGCCCACCTGCATGGATCTGCGCTTTCACGACAGTAACGCTGCTGCCAAGCTTCTCTGCTGCCTCAACAGCTTCATCGACTGTATAAGCTACGTATCCATTTGGCACAGAAACGCCAAAATCACGCATGATTTGTTTTCCTTGATACTCATGAATGTTCATGTTTCATCCTCCCATCAATTTTCACTGCATGTACATTGTATAAAAAAACGCTGTCAATTGTCCATAAAAAGCGTGATATCTGTCGAAAAATTCAATAGATTAACAAAAATTATCTTATGTAAACAAAAGGAAGCAGGAACCAGTCCGATCCGGCTCCCCCCCTGTTCCTGCTTCCTTTGAAGAGGCTGTTTCAATAACGAAAACGCCCCCTCCTTCTAGAGCATGTTTTTAACGGGAGCAAAGGTTTTCCTGTGTACAGGGGTGATTCCATAGATTTCAAGGGCCCTAAGATGATCTTTTGTTCCATAGCCCTGGTTGGACTTGAACTGGTAACCCGGATACACTTCATCGAGCTCTGCCATCATCCGGTCCCTCGTTACCTTGGCAACCACACTGGCTGCAGCGATCGATACACTCCGCTGGTCCCCCTTGATCAGTTTCGTTTCACTCCATCCGTCACCGAGCGTCATCGCATCGACCAGAAGGTGATCCGGCTCGTGTTTCAACTGGGATACGGCCCGTTTCATAGCGAGCCTGGCGGCCTGATAGATATTGAGCTGATCGATTTCCCTGCTGGATACAATACCGGCTGCCCAGTCGGCATCTCTCGTAATCTGTTCATAGAAACTTTCCCGCCTGGATTCTGAAAGCTGCTTGGAATCATAGAGACCTTCCAAATAATAATCATCGGGAAGGACAACCGCTCCTGCGACGACCGGACCAGCAAGCGGCCCCCTGCCGGCTTCATCAATACCGCATACATACTGGCGCTCACCTGCCCAGGCTTTTTTTTCAAACTCGAGCATGTCTTCATACTGCTTTCGAAGGGCTTCTCTTTTCTTCTGCCTGTCTGTATACTGCTTTAACAGCTGCTGGACCCCTTTGCGGGTATCCCCGGACAGTTCCTCCCATTCGGCTTCTGTCGGCTTCTGTGCCTGCAGCATGGCTTTAATTTCATTGATTGTACGTTTGGACATGATGGCTCCTCCGTTTCTTTTCGTTCGACTGTCGGAACTACAAGGTTCACACCCATAAAAAAAGCGCTCCAGGCACGGGCCTGCAGCGCTCATTCCTGCATCTATTCAGGAGTTTCCAGACTGATCAGCCCGAGTTTTCCTGTGCGTAAATCCTGAAGAATAATATCGGACACTTTTTCAAAATTCACGTGGCCCCCGCTTTCCAGGCAGCCCCGTTTTTTACCAATGTGCTCAAAAACGTCCATCATATCATCAACCTGGTCCAACCCGAACCGATGTTCAAGCATACTTGGATATTCCCGGCTGAGAAAATCAATCACGTAGGCGGCCACATCTTCCTTAGGCAGAATTTGATCCTTGATCGTTCCGATGGACGCGAGACGGTATCCGACCTCTTCTTCCTCAAATTTAGGCCAAAGGATTCCCGGTGTATCCAGCAGTTCAAATTCTTTCTTCACTTTAATCCACTGCTGTTTCGTCGTAACCCCTGGTTTATCTCCCGTTTTGGCGGCTCTTTTATTTACAAGACGGTTGATCAGCGTCGATTTTCCGACGTTCGGGATACCGATAATCATCGCTCTTGACGCTCTTGGACGAATGCCCTTGGCCACGAGCTTATCGATTTTTTCCTTCCCGAGGGCTTTTGCCTTCTGAATTACCCGCTGGACATCCTGCTTTTGATTGGCTTCAATCGCAACAGCGGGAATACTTTTGTTTTGGAAATAGTCAATCCACTGCTCTGTGACTGCAGGATCAGCCAGATCCTTTTTCATCAGCACAACCATTTTCGGCTTTTCCTGAAGAATCCCGTGAAGCATCGGGTTCTGTGAAGATAAAGGTGCTCGGGCATCGACAAGTTCAATGACAAAGTCGACGAGCTTTAATTTTTCTGCTACTTCCCGTTTCGCTTTTGCCATGTGCCCGGGAAACCATTGTATACTCATGTAAATCCTCCTAATTAACGATACGGATGCGGTCCAGCGGCCAGTAGGATAATACAGCTTCTCCAACCAGCTGTTCTTCCGGAATCATGCCGAGGACGCGGCTGTCGGTGGAGTTGTCCCGGTTATCCCCAAGAACAAAGACATGACCTTCAGGCACTTCCTCAAAACCACCTGGAATGTCCTCTTCCATCCTGAAGTCGCTGGTCAGTATGCTGCCTTCCGGAAGCTGTGCCTTTCTGTCCTCAAGAAAGGGCTCCTCCACCCGTTCGCCATTCACATATAACTGATCATTTTCATAGGCGATGTGATCCCCTGGGATACCGATGACCCGTTTTATGTAATCTTTCTGTTCTGTTGCATGAAAAACGACGACATCAAACCGATCAGGAGAAGTCAGACGTTTATGCAGCTTACTCACAATGAGGTGATCTCCACTATGAAGTGTCGTAAGCATAGACGGTCCTTCGACGACAACAGGTGCAAAAATAAATACCCGTACAATCACTGCCAGAACAGCAGCGATGGCAAATGCTTTGACCCAGTCCAACCACTGTTGCTTCATTTCCCCACTTCCCTGTCTTATGACGTTCATCTCCGCTGTTTTCATCGTATAACAGCTGGAACTTATTATAAAGTAGAAAAAAGGAGCTTGGCATACGCAAGCTCCTTTTCACCGGTTTAGATAATTTCTTTAATACGTGCTGCTTTACCACGAAGGTTACGTAGATAGTAAAGTTTCGCACGGCGTACTTTACCACGACGGGAACGTTCGATTTTAGCAATACGTGGTGAATGAACTGGGAATGTACGCTCAACACCTGTGCCGTAAGTAATCTTACGAACTGTGAATGTTTCGCTGATTCCACCGTTCTGACGTTTAATAACAACACCTTCGAATACCTGGATACGCTCACGGGTGCCCTCGACAACCTTCACGTGTACTTTGACAGTGTCACCAGGACGGAAGTCAGGGTGATCTGTACGAAGCTGTTCTTTTGTAATGTCATGAATCAACTGTTGCATGATCTTCACTCCTTTTTAACTAATGCTCTTGTCTTCTAAGAGGCAGCGGAACATCGTTTTCCACTTAAACCGATCGTTTAAGCACAAAATTTAATATACCATACAGGGAGAAAAACTTCAACCGCCGGCTGTTATTTTTTCCACTCTTCCAGCCACGTTTTTTCCTGATCCGACAGCTCTTTTTTCTCTAAGAGATCCGGTCTGCGTTCATACGTACGCTTCAGAGACTCTTTGTGTCTCCACTCATCAATTTTAGCGTGATTGCCCGAGAGAAGGACATCAGGGACCTTCATCCCACGGAAATCCGCCGGCCGTGTATAATGAGGATGCTCCAGAAGGCCGTTGGAAAAGGAATCCATCGGAGCCGACTGTTCATTTCCGAGCACCCCGGGAAGCAGACGGACAACGGAATCAATGACAACCATAGCTCCGAGTTCACCACCAGTGAGCACGTAGTCTCCAATGGAAATTTCATCGGTCACGAGCTCTTGGCGGATGCGCTCATCATATCCTTCATAATGGCCGCAGATAAATACAAGATGGTCTTCCTCAGAAAGCTCTTCCGCCTTCTGCTGGGAATAAGGTTCCCCCTGCGGACAAAGCAGGACGACGCGTGGAGGCTTTTCCGATTTTTCCCGGATGGCCTCAATGCTGTCGAAAATCGGCTGAGGGGAGAGTACAAGACCGGCTCCACCCCCGTAAGGATAGTCATCCACCTTATTATGCTTACTTGTTGTGTAATCACGGAAATTCACATATTCATATGAAAAAGCCTGCTGCTCCCGAGCCCGCTTCATAATGGAATTCTGCAGGACACCTTCGAACATTTCTGGAAACAGCGTTAATATATCGATATGCATGTCAGTCCAGCAGCCCTTCTATTGGATCGATGATGATCGTTTTTTCCGTTGGATTTACCTTCTTCACAACCGGCTCGATATAAGGGATCAAAAGATCTTTGCTTCCCCGGCGTTGAACGACCCATACGTCGTTGGCGCCCGGTGTCAGGATTTCTTTGATAACCCCTAGTTCTTCCCCTGATTCAAGGTAGACGGTACATCCGATAATCTCATGAAAATAAAATTCATGATCCCCGAGTTCTTCCTGTTCCTCTTCTGAAACCATCAAGGTCACGTTCTTCAACGGTTCCACATCATTAATGGATGGAAGATCCTCAAAGCTGATCAGGTCGAATCCTTTATGGACCCGGTGACTGCGGACGACCAAAGTTTTTGTTTCCTGTTTATCACTTACCCAATACAAAAGCTGCCCGGGCTGGAAGCGTTCCTCGAAATCCGTGATTCGATGGACTTTCACTTCTCCTTTGATCCCATGTGTGTTAATGATTTTTCCGACATTAAACATTTGTCTATCCATGTTATTACCTCGCTCGTATGACTTTTCCATCTTTAATGGTGATCTGGCGGTCCTGGATAATGTCTTCCCACACGTCACCTTCCTCGATCGTGACTAGCGTGTCGACTTCATCCGTTTCCAGCTCACTTCCATCCGGAAGGATATCGAGCTGTTTACGCTGATATTCCATCCACCTGAGCTGATCTCTCCGGCGGCTGATCTCACGGGAAAACCTCCGCTCCACTTCCTGTTTGGATACACCGGGTTTGCGCTCCAGTTTTTTCTGTTCAAAAGCAAGCTGCCGGCATTCTTCATCAAGCTGGCGCTCCCTCTGGTTGAACCTTTCTTTAAGCTGGGCCCGGCTGGAATCTGTCAGGACTTGTTTGACAGGTACTTTTCTAATGATCTGCATGCGCTGACCGCCTCCCTATCCTTAAGATTACATAGTAAAAAAGGGAAAGGTTCTCCCTCTCCCTTCTTACATGATATCCAAATAGATTCTTTTATCAGAATCAGAGCCTGCCGCATACACGACAGTTCGAATCGCTTTCGCTATCCGCCCGTTTTTTCCGATCACCTTACCGACATCATCCGGATGGACGGAAAGATGATACACCATTTTGTGCTCTTCTTCTTTCACATCCACCTTGATGTCATCAGGATGATCGACAAGCGGAGTGACGATCGTTTCGATTAAGGCTTTCATGATATCACCACTATTTTATTATTGGTTTTTCTTATCGTGGAACTGCTTCATGATGCCTTCGTTAGAGAATAGGTTACGGACTGTATCGCTCGGCTTGGCACCGTTGGACATCCAGTCGATCGCCTTGTCAGCGTCGATTTTAACCTCAACTGGGTTTACAACCGGGTTATATGTTCCAATCTGCTCGATGATGCGGCCATCACGAGGAGAGCGGGAATCTGCAACTACTACACGATAAAATGGGTTACGCTTGGATCCCATACGTTTTAGGCGAATTTTTACTGCCATATTTAACAACCTCCAAAATTTCTTTAATTAATTGTTTCACACAGAATTAGATTTTAGCAGAACTTCAAGGGTGTGTAAAGGTTTTTTCCATTACATAAACGGAAATTTCATTCCGCGGCCTTTTTTCCCTTTGGTATTGCTCATCTGCTTCATCATTTTCTTCATTTCTTCAAACTGTTTCAAAAGACGGTTGACTTCTGAAACAGATGTACCTGAACCTTTGGCAATCCGTTTTTTACGGCCTGCATTCATCAGGGACGGATCCTGACGCTCATGCTTGGTCATAGACTGAATAATTGCTTCCACATGGACAATCTGCTTATCGTCAAAGGAGACATTCTGCAGTCCCTTCATCTTGTTGGCCCCGGGGATCATATTCAAAATCTCATCGAGGGGCCCCATGTTCTTCACCTGCTCCATCTGCTCAAGGAAATCCTCAAACGTGAAAGAAGCATTTCTCATTTTAGATTCCAGCTCTTTGGCCTGTTTTTCATCGACCTGTGTCTGAGCCTTTTCAATAAGAGTGAGCACATCTCCCATACCGAGGATACGGGAGGCCATACGCTCGGGATGGAAAACTTCAAGCTGATCCAGCTTTTCCCCCATACCGGCGAATTTGATCGGTTTTCCAGTGACGGCCTTGATGGACAGCGCTGCACCACCACGGGTGTCGCCATCAAGCTTCGTCAAAAGAACGCCGCTGACATCCAGCTGTTCATCAAAGCTTTCCGCTACGTTGACGGCATCCTGTCCGGTCATGGAGTCGACGACAAGGAAAATTTCATCCGGATTGACAGCATCCTTGATCTGCTGCAGTTCCCCCATAAGATCTCCGTCAATATGAAGGCGGCCGGCGGTATCAATAAGAACATAATCGTGAT
This sequence comes from Halobacillus sp. ABH2_015, assembly GCF_056158945.1. Classification (NCBI taxonomy): domain Bacteria; kingdom Bacillati; phylum Bacillota; class Bacilli; order Caryophanales; family Bacillaceae; genus Halobacillus; species Halobacillus sp. ABH2_015. Next base: position 1,565,151 of record NZ_JBSWUG010000002.1, on the reverse strand, counting down.
GTTCCTCTTTCGCTTTGGCAACCGCATTACGCGCAATATCCACAGGGTCTGCCTCTGTCCCTTCAGCGTGCACCGGCATGCCCAGCTGCTTCCCGAGCGTTTCCAGCTGCTGGATGGCGGCCGGACGATAGACGTCAGCAGCAACCAGCATCGGGTTGCGGTTGTAACTTTTACGAAGAAGGTTCGCCAGTTTTCCCGTGGTCGTGGTTTTACCGGCACCCTGAAGACCAACCATCATAATGACGGTTGGAGGACGCTTGGCTACGGCAATTTTACTTTCATTGCCGCCCATGAGCTCGGTCAGCTCTTCTTGAACGACTTTAATGACCTGCTGGCCCGGAGTCAGACTTTCCATAACTTCCTGGCCGACTGCCCGTTCACGTATACGTTTGACGAAATCCTTCACTACTTTGAAGTTAACATCGGCCTCGAGGAGGGCGAGACGGACTTCCCGCGTCATCTCTTTTACGTCTTGTTCGGTTACCTTCCCTTTGCCTTTGATTTTTTTAATCGTTTCCTGCAAACGGTCGGATAAACCTTCAAATGCCATCGAAGAAACCCTCCTATTCTAATTCTTGTAATTGTTCAAGCCAGACGGCCGTGTGCTTTGGAAGTTCCTGTTTATCAACAGCAGCTTCCATTTCCGCTATTACCTGCTGGCGTTTTTGGAATTTCTCATATAAATGAAGCTTTTTTTCATATTCTTCAAGCATGGTTTCCGTCCGGCGGATATTATCATACACCGCTTGACGGGATACATCAAAGGTCTCGGATATTTCACCAAGAGAATAATCTTCCAGATAGTACAACTCCATGTAATTTCTCTGTTTAGGAGTCAGCAGCGATTGGTAGAAATCGAATAGGTAATTGATTCTTGTCGTCTTTTCAAGCACGCTTGTAGCACTCCTTGTTAAGTGAAATACCTTTACACATAAATATTAACGGAGCAGGTCCATGTGTGTCAAGGTTTACAGCGTATTTTCTTAATCCTCTTCATACTCCTCTATCATGTCAGCAAACAGGCCATAGACAAAGGCGTGGGCATCAAACGTTTCCAGGTCGGTCACTTTCTCACCAAGCCCGACAAGCTTGACCGGAATTTCCAATTCATTCCGGATAGCAAGGACGATCCCGCCTTTAGCCGTTCCATCAAGCTTCGACAAGACAATACCGGATACATCTGTTACTTCTGCGAACGTTTTCGCCTGGCTCATGGCATTCTGACCAGTGGTTGCATCGAGAACAAGCAGAACTTCATGAGGAGCACCCGGAATTTCACGTTCGATGACCCGCTTCACCTTGGAAAGCTCATTCATGAGATTGACTTTATTCTGCAGGCGGCCGGCGGTATCACAAATCAGTACATCCGCGCCGCGGGATTCAGCCGCTTTTATGCCGTCATAAACTACGGCGGCCGGATCACTGCCTTCTGAATGCTTCGTGACGTTGACTCCTACACGGTTCCCCCACTCTTCCAGCTGTTCAATAGCGCCGGCTCTGAACGTATCTCCGGCAGCCAGAGTGACTTTTTTCCCTTCTGATTTCAAACGGTGGGCGAGCTTTCCGATAGTCGTCGTTTTTCCGACACCGTTGACTCCGACAAACAAGTACACGGTCAGACCATCCGGATTTTCCGTCAGGCCTTCCACTTCTCGTGCATCGTCGTCTCCATAATAAATGTCCACCAGTTTTTCAGAAATGATTTCCTTGACCTTTTGTGGATCCTGGACATTCCGGCGTTTCACTTCCAATTCCAGCTCCTCTATCATTTCCATGACGGTGGTTACTCCTACGTCAGCGGAAATCAGCACTTCCTCCAATTCTTCAAAGAAATCTTCATCTACAGTACGATAGCGGGCCACAAGGTCATTGATTTTACTTGAGAAGGAATTCCTCGTTTTGGCCAGTCCTTTTTTAAACTTGGAAGCGATCGTTTCTTTCTCTTCCTCTTCCTCTACAGCCTCGGATGGACGTTCGTCCTCGTCGTCATCCACAGGATTGCCGGCTTCAGTTCCGGCATTTTCTTCTTCCTTCTTGTCCTCTTCGGTCCCGGGTACACCTGGATCGACATCCTCTTCCCCATCGTCCTCTTCCGTTCTGGAAGCATGGGAATCAGCGTCTTCCTCCCCGGCAGGCTCTACGTTCACGGGTGCTTCCTCTTTTTCAGGAAGGGATTCAGAAACTTCAGGAGACTCCTCCTCTGAAGAAACAGAGCCGCTGCCTTCTGCAGGATCAGAAGGGTGCTGATCCTTGTTTTCCTCCTCGCCGTCCTGCGCCTTCACAAATTTATCTTTCAACTTTTTGAAAAAACTCATCCAATCTTCCTTTCTATGCTTCCAATAGTTCAGGTGTTTCTTCCAAACGGACGGAAACAAGTTTCGACACGCCCGATTCCTGCATCGTTACTCCATACAGGACATCCGATTCTTCCATTGTTCCCTTACGGTGGGTGATCACGATAAACTGTGTATTTCTGCTGAATTCTTTCAAGAACCGGGCAAACCGGTCGACGTTGGCTTCATCAAGAGCTGCTTCCACTTCGTCCAGAACACAGAACGGCACAGGGCGGACTCTTAATATAGAAAACAGCAGAGCAATGGCTGTCAACGCTCTTTCTCCACCAGATAAAAGACTCAGGTTCTGAAGCTTCTTGCCAGGCGGCTGAGCGACAATATCCACTCCGGTTTCCAGCATGTTCTCCGGATCAGTCAGCTGAAGATCGGCACGTCCTCCTCCGAAGAGCGTCCGGAATACTTCATTGAATTCGGCACGGATCTTCGTGAAGGTATCTTCGAATTTCCGTTTCATTTCCCCGTCCATTTCATTAATGACACTATGAAGGGTTCCTTTTGCTTCCAAAAGGTCATCCTGCTGGCCCTTGAGAAACTCGTAGCGCTCTTTGATCCGCTCATATTCCTCAATAGACCCAAGGTTGACGGTCCCAAGCTCTTCAATGGACCGTTTGATCAGTTTCACTCTCGTTGCAGCCTGATCCACATCTTCAACGGTATCGTAGTCCCGTTTCGCCTTTTCAAAAGTTATTACGTATTCTTCCTGCAGGTACGTGAGGAGATTATCAAGCTCCACGTCCAGACGATTGGCCTTCACTTCTTTCTGCTGGATATCCTGCAGGTAGTTCTGATGCAGCCGGTTGTGTTCCTTCAGAGATGCGTCCTCTTTATGCACATCGGCACTGATATCCGCCCGTTCTTTGCGAAGGGAATGAATGTCTTCTGAGGCTGCCGCTTTCTCCTGTCCAGCATTTTTGATCAGCTCTGTTAATTCTTCTTCGGTTTGATTGGATTCCACCACTTCCATCAGCTGCTGATAAGAAGCTTTATTTCCACGAAGTTCCTGCTCAATCAGTGCTTTCTCCTCTTCATATCGACTGACCTTTTCCTGTTGGTTATGGACGGCCGATTCCTGCTCGGCGAGCTTGATCTGTAGTTCCTGACGCCGTTTTTGAAGAGCTTCCTCATCTTCTTTCTGCCTGTCTTTTGCTGCAGTAAGGGCTTCGATCCGCTGCTGGGTCGAGCCAAGTTCCTCCTCCAGAGAGCTGAGGTTCTCTGTCAGGGTTTGAAGCCTGTCATCCGCCTGTGTACGATCTTGATCAAACTGGGCCTGATCCTGATCGTAAAGGTGGAGCTGACTGTTAATATGGTTCAATTTGACTTCATTTTCCCTGGCATCGGACTGTTTTTCATACTCTTTGTTTTTCATATGAGAAAGCTTTTCTGCATAGGACTCCTTCGCTTGTTCCTGTTCACTCAGGCTCTGCTTCAGCTGCATAACCTTTTGTTCAACATCCTGCAGTTTCTTTTCATAATCCTTTATTTTTCCGGTTGTCTCCTGAAGCTCTTTTTCCCTGGTAAACAACGACTGGCCGGATTGTTTCTTTGCTCCTCCCGTCATAGAACCACCGGGATTGACGACATCTCCTTCCAGCGTGACGACCCGGTACTTCCGGTTCAGCACACGGGCAATCGCATTGGCGTGTTCCAAGGTTTCCGCTACAACGATATGACCAAGCAGGTGCTGCACAGCTTTGGCGTACATCTCCGGGACGTGAATCAATTCAGCTGCGACTCCTACGTATCCATCCTGTTGATTCAGCGAACCGGCACCGGTTACATACCGGGGCTGGATGGCTGAAAGGGGCAGGAAGGTGGCACGGCCTTTGTGCTGGGTTTTCAGCCAGTGGATGGCCTGTCTTCCTGCTTTTTCATCCTGGACAACAATGTGCTGGGCCTGAGCTCCGAGGGCCGTTTCAATGGCTGTCATGTAGGCGGACGGAATGTCAATCAACTCAAGGACGGCCCCTTCTATACCGGAGAGGCGTCCATTCTGCCGCGCTTTTAAAACTTCCCTGACCCCTTGGAAATAACCGGAGAAGTCCTCTTTCATATCTTCCAGCATTTCCTTTTTGGAACGCATCTTCTCAAGATACTGATACCCTTTGTACAGTTTTTCCTGCCATTCCTGATACGCCTGCTTGTTTTTATCAAGCGAAGCCGACACTTCCTGGAGGCTGCTTTCCAGTTCGCTGCGTTCCGACGCCAGTTTTTCAAGTTCTGCGGTTAACCGGCTGCGCTCTTTTTCAAGCGTTTCCCGCTCTTCTCTGAGGCCTTGGAATTTTCCACTCTGAACATCTTTTTTAGAATGCAGTTCTGATAGCTGCTTCTCCAGAAGGTGTTTTTCATTACGTTTCGCGGCCTGCTTGTTTAATAGTTCGATATAATCACTTTTTAAATCCTCAATCTGGTCTTCCATCTCCTGAAGGTTCTGATTGAGCGCCTGATTCGTTTCCTTGAGCTCCTGCTTGGATTTCCGGCGGTTTTCCCGCACTTCCTCCAATTTGGATGATTCTTCTGTCGTAACGGCCTTCAGCGTTTCAAGTTTGTTCGAGAGTTCTTCGTAGGCTTCTTCAAGTTTGGATTTGTTCTCTTCGAAATGTTTATGCCGCTCTTTCATGAGCTGCTTTTTACCTTCCAGATTTTCGAGTTCCCTCGTCAGCTCCACCAGCTTTTCCTGAAGACTTTCCAAAGACTCATCCAGCTTTTGAATGCGGTCCCGCTTCGAATCCACAGATTCCTGCCGGGCAGTGATATCAGCCCTCAACGACGCTTCTCCGCTCTTGACCTCTTCCAGTTCCTTTAAAACAACCTGCCAATCCTTGTGGAGACCCTCAATCTGAGTAATTAAAAGGGAAATTTCGATATGCTTCAACTCTTCTTTTTTCTCCAGGTAGTCTTCAGCCACAGCAGCCTGTTCTTTCAAAGGCTCCAGCTGTCCATCGATTTCATGAATGATGTCTTCCACACGGTTCAAGTTCTCCTGAGTCTCCGCCAGTTTATATTCGGCTTTTTTCTTCCGTTGTTTATATTTGAGGACACCGGCCGCCTCTTCAAAAATGGTCCGGCGCTCTTCAGCCTTCGAGCTTAGAATCTCCTCGACTTTCCCTTGGCTGATGATGGAAAAAGCTTCTCTCCCAAGACCAGAATCCATAAATAAGTCGATAATATCCTTCAACCGGCATGTCTGGTTATTGATGTAAAATTCACTTTCTCCTGATCGGTAAACTCTTCTTGTTACACTGACCTCCTGGTAATCCAGAGGCAGGGTCTGATCTTCGTTATCGAGCGTAAGGGTCACTTCTGCCATATTCAGGGCAGAACGCGAGTCGCTCCCTGCAAATATAATATCTTCCATCTTCGCACCACGCAGGGAACGGGCCGACTGCTCTCCGAGCACCCAGCGGATGGCATCTGTTATATTACTTTTCCCACTGCCGTTCGGACCGACCACAGATGTAACGCCTGAAACGAAATCCACGGTCACCCTGTCGGCAAATGATTTAAATCCAATAGTATCCAACTGTTTGAGGAACATAGTCATCCTCCTGTATCTTCACAATCTTTCATTCACTCAACTAATATATTTTATCATAAACGCTTTCCCTACGGTAGGAAGCCTCCAGCGTTCTTTTCCTTCCGTCAAAGGGTTTCATAATTGGACAAAGTCCTTTATCATATGTACTAAACCGGATGAAGTCAGCCGAAGGAGGAATCAGCTTTTGAGTTTACAAGAACCAAAACAAGAAAATCTTGCATTTATCATTGACGATATGGCCGAAAAACTTCAGGTGGTCAATCGTTCCCTTATGAAACCGGAGGATTATGATTTAGACAAATATGAGGAAATCAAATCCCTCTACGACATCATTAATATGAAGGGACAGCTCAGTGTTTCTGAAATCCAGGCGTTTGTCCAGGAACTGGGCCGGTACCGGCGATGAAAAAAAGGACCGTCTACAGCCGCTTAAGGCTGATGACGGTCCTTTTTAAAATCGAGCGCCTTGATTCTCTAAAGCCTGCTGAGCCGCTTTCTGCTCTGCTTCCTTCTTCGTACGCCCGACGCCGATACCGCCGATGTCATCCTGGATCATCACGTGAGCGATAAATTCCCGGCTGTGTGCTGGGCCTCTTTCTTCCACAATTTCGTACTCAATTTTACTATTTTTATCCCGCTGTATAAACTCCTGCAGCTGGCTTTTATAATCCATCGCATGAGAAAAAGCACCTTTTTGGACTCTTGGATAGACGTAGGTCTTCAAAAAACGAATAACCGCCTCATACCCCTGATCCAGATATAAAGCTCCGATAAAGGCTTCAAATACGTCTGCCAATAGCGCAGGCCTGTTGCGGCCGCCCGTCAATTCCTCGCCCTTGCCGAGAAGAATCAAGTCCTGAAAATTCAGTTCATTGGCAAACTCGACCAATGAGGCTTCGCAGACGATCGAGGCTCTGAACTTCGTCAGCTCCCCTTCGGCCATATCCGGGAACTCCCGGTAGAGATACTGGGAAACACCCAGCTCCAAAACGGCATCCCCGAGAAATTCAAGACGCTCGTTGTCCTCCCGGTCGGTTTTACGATGCTCATTCACATAAGATGAATGCGTGAAAGCCTGCTCCAGCAACGAAATGTTCTGAAATGATTGATTTATCTGCTTCTGGAAACTGGAGAAATCACCCATAAATCACCTTGTCCTTTACTAAAAGTTTCTGAATACAGGAAAGGCTGCCCGTTGAACAACGGACAGCTGACCTTTTTATGACTGGCTGCTTATGTAATTCACAGCGTCGCCAACTGTATTGATTTTTTCAGCTTCTTCATCAGAAATTTCCATATCAAACTCGTCTTCGAGCTCCATTACAAGCTCGACTACGTCAAGAGAGTCTGCTTCAAGATCTTCTTTGAAGGAAGCTTCCATAACTACTTTGGATTCGTCAACATCTAGACGGTCGACGATAATCTGTTTTACGCGATCAAATGTTTCTGCCATTGGAACCTCACCTCCCTTCAGTCATTATAGTAAATTTTGCAGAGAAAAACCATAGTGGTTTTTACATCACCATTCCGCCATCCACATGAAGCGTCTGACCGGTCATATATGCGGCGTCTTCTGAGGCCAGGAAACGGACGACTCTCGCCACATCCTCCCCTTCTCCCAGACGTTTCAATGGAATAAGGGCAAGCATCTGCTCACGCTGTTCTTCTGTAAGAGCATCCGTCATATCGGTGGTGATATAACCGGGAGCTACAGCGTTCACCTGAATATTACGGGCCGCCAATTCCTTGGCATTGGATTTTGTCATCCCGATAACGCCTGCCTTGGCAGCCACATAGTTCGCCTGTCCCGGATTGCCGGAAACGCCGACGATGGAGGCTACATTAATGATCCGGCCGTACTTCTGTTTCATCATCTGACGGGTAACCCCTTTCGTGCAGAGGAAAACCCCTTTCAGATTCGTATTGATAACAGAATCAAATTCCTCTTCCTTCATACGCATGAGAAGGTTATCCTTGGTGATTCCGGCATTATTGACCAGAATGTCCAGGCGGCCGAACTCATCGACGACTGTTTTCACCATCTGCTTCACATCTTCTTCGCTGGCAACATCGGCCTGTATCTTCATCGCTGAACCGCCGCCGGCAATGATTTCCTGCACGACCGCTTCCGCCTTATCTTCACTTCCTGCATAGTTGACCGCCACTTTAGCTCCTTGGCGGGCAAGTTCTAAAGCGATGGCACGGCCTATGCCCCGTGATGCTCCTGTAACGAGAGCTACTTGTTCCTGTAACATCAGGCTTCCTCCTTATACCACTTTACAAAATCCTTTAATGAATCTGGATCCTGGACGCTGAACGTCTTCATACGACGCTGGACTTTTCTCACAAGCCCGCTGAGAACTTTTCCCTGCCCCACTTCTACGATGGCATCAACTTCTTCTTCGACAAATGCCTCTAGAATCTGTTGAAAACGCACAGGCGAATACAGCTGCTCTACAAGCAGGCGCTCAATCGTTTCCGCTTCTGTGACGGCTTCTGCCGAAACATTGGCATATACCGGGATGGAGGCATCTCTGATCGTACGGTCATTGAGATGACCCGCAAATTCTTCACTCGCCGGCTCCATAAGACGGGAGTGGAAAGGTCCGCTCACGTTCAAAGGAAGCACGCGTTTTGCGCCTTTATCCTTCAATTGTTCACCAGCTGCCTCCACGCCTTCTTTCGTACCGGAGATGACGATCTGTCCCGGACAGTTGATATTAGCGAGATCAACGGCTTTTTCTCCGTCGAACCCTGTCAGGACATCCTCGATTTCCTCCTGGGAAAGTCCAAGTACAGCGGCCATCGTACCTTTCCCGGTCGGGTACGCTTCTTCCATGAGCTTTCCACGGATATGGACAAGCTGAACCGCTTCAAGCGGATCCAGCGCGCCGGCGGCTGTGAGGGCACTGTATTCACCAAGACTGTGTCCTGCCGTCATGTCTGGTTTGACTCCTTCTTCAGACAGCACCTGCTGGATGGCGATACTGTTTAACAGCAGGGCCGGCTGGGCATTTTCCGTTTTCGTAAGTTCTTCGGCCGGGCCTTCAAACATCAGGGATGTAAGGGAATACCCGAGTCCTTCGTCAGCTCTATCAAACAATTCTTTCACAGAAGGATAGGCTTCATACATCGCCCGTCCCATTCCGACTTCCTGGGAGCCTTGGCCTGGAAAAACGACTGCAATCTTTTTCATTCTGATTCCTCCTTTTCCTTCATCCGGTCCAGCGTACTGGAGATGGTTTCTGTCACATTCAGCTCTACCATTTCACATGCCTGGCGGATCGCATTCAGCACAGCACGCTCATTCGAGGAGCCGTGGGCTTTAATAACCGGGGAGGCAAGGCCGAACAACCCGGCTCCGCCGTATTCACTATAGTCCAGCTGGTTTTTCAAGCCGCGGAGGTCATCTTTCACGAGTCCGGCAGCGATTTTCGTTTTCCAGCTGCTCATAAATGTCTCCTTGATCATGGAAAACATCGTAAGAGCCGTTCCTTCTATTGTTTTCAAAGCGACGTTTCCTGTGAATCCGTCTGTAACGACGACATCAGCCACCCCATTAAGGAGATCGCGGGATTCCACATTCCCGACAAAGTTAATCGGCGCTTCCTTCATGAGCTGAAACGCCTGCTTCGTAAGGTCGCTTCCTTTTCCATCTTCCGTTCCGACATTTAACAGCCCCACTCTTGGGTTGTTGATTTTACGGACGTTTTCTGAGTAAATCGAACCGATGACGGCATACTGCAGCAGATGGGCCGGTTTGGCATCGACGTTCGCTCCAACATCCAGCATTAAAAAGCCTTTTCCGTCCATCGTCGGGAGGGTAGGGCTTAAAGCCGGACGTTCCACGCCGGGCATGCGGCCGACGATGAAAAGACCTGCACTCATAAGGGCGCCGGTATTACCAGCCGAGATGCATCCATCCGCGCGTCCTTCTTTCACTTCTGCAGCAGCCATGACCATGGAAGCTTTTTTCTTCCTGCGAACAGCCCGTACAGGTTCGTCTTCCGAAGTAATCACTTCTGTTGTATGTAAGACCGTTATATTCGGCTGATCCTTCAAAAACGGACGGATTTGTGATTCGTCTCCTACGAGTGTGATGGACAAACCATCAATCGTGTCAGCTGCCTTGACAGCTCCTTTCACAATGGCTTCGGGGGCGTTGTCCCCACCCATTGCATCAATGGCTAACTTCATGAATATTCGACTCCTTTACTGATTCGAGCGGTACATTTCAAACGTACCGGCAAACACTTCCTCGTTTCCAACAAAACTGTGGACGCTTACGATCGTTCGCCCTTTATCATCTTCACCTTTGGCCGTCGCCTTCGCTACTACGCGTTCACCCAGTTTAACCGGTCTGGAAAAATGAATCGTCGACCGGGCTGTCAAAGCCAGTTCATCATTGATCAAAGCGACAGCTAGTGAATTGGCCTGGGCAAACAGATGATGCCCCCGGGCGATATGGTTTCTTGAAAAAACGTGTTCCGGACGGATATCCAATATGGAAATGGCACGGTCGTCAAGCTCTAAATCAACGACCTCTCCAATGATTTCTTCAACCGGCAGAGCTTTCACCGTCTCATTCCATTCCTGTGTGGCCACCGATTTAATCCGCTCCCGCAGCTCGGGAATTCCGAGCTCCATCCTGTCCAGCCGGATCGTCTGTATGCTGACACCAAAGGATTTAGCGAGTTCTTCATCCGTTGTGAAAGGCATTTGCTCAATACGTGTCTTCAGTTCTTCCTGACGTACTCTCTTGGTTTTTTTCACACAAATACCACCGTTCATCCAGCCATAAGCCTCGTTTTTATGACTAGGTACTAATAGTAATATATAATACCGGAAACCATAACGCAAGGATTGAAAACCCATTCATTGAAAAAATACGGATGCCTGTCCTATGAAAAGCGGAAATAAAAAAAACACGCCCCTTGTCAGGACGTGCCCTTTTCCACTCAATCCAGAACATTTTCCATGATCTGCTTATCCTTATAGACGACTTCCTTTAACGAGCTGTAAGATTCATGTTGATCCAGGATGTCTTCTTCAATCATTTCGGCTGCATCTTTTCTTGCCGTTTCAAGCGCGCGGTAATCGTGTACCATATCCCCTACTTTAAATTCAGGTAATCCGCTCTGCTTTTTCCCAAAGAAGTCCCCTGGACCCCGGAGCTTCAAATCCTGCTCAGACAGTTCGAAGCCATCGTTCGTCTCCGTCATGATCCGCATGCGTTCTTTACCGACATCCCCTTTTGGATCAGCAAGAAGAATACAATAACTCTGGTCAGATCCACGCCCGACCCTTCCGCGCAGCTGGTGAAGCTGGGAAAGGCCGAAACGCTGGGCGTCATAAATCACCATCATCGTGGCATTGGGAACGTTCACACCCACCTCCACCACCGTTGTGGAAACAAGGATATTCAGATGATTCTCTGCAAATTCCTTCATCACTTCTTCTTTCTCATCATTATGGAGGCGGCCATGCATCAGTCCAACAGAAATATCCGGCTCAAAGACACTGCTGAGCTGATGGTACAGATCAATGGCATTCTGAATATCCAGCTGATCCGACTCTTCAATAAGCGGACAGATGACGTAGGCCTGGTGTCCCTGATCGATTTCCTTCTTGATGAAATTCAAGACCCGGTCGGTCATTTCACCTTTCACCCAGTAGGTCTCTACAGGCTTACGTCCCGCCGGCATTTCATCAATGACACTGACATCCATATCACCAAACGCCGTAATGGCCAGCGTCCGCGGGATAGGTGTAGCCGTCATGAACAATACATCGGGGGAAAGACCCTTGTCTCTCAAGGTCCGCCGCTGTTCTACACCGAAGCGGTGCTGTTCATCTACAATGACAAAGCCGAGATGACTGAATAGGACTTCATCTTGAATGAGCGCATGTGTTCCTACAAGAATATCAATCTCCTCCGCTTTGACTGCTTCGAGGATTTCCTGGCGTTTCTTCCCTTTAATAGAACCAGTCAGAAGCTCCACCCTTGCCCGGCCTTCAAACATGGCCGACAAAGACTGATAATGCTGTTCCGCCAGAATTTCCGTCGGAACCATTAAAGCCCCCTGGTATCCAGCGGTGATGGAAGCATAGAGAGCAATCGCCGCAACGGCGGTTTTCCCTGAGCCTACGTCCCCCTGAAGCAGGCGGTTCATACGGTGGGGACGTTTCATATCCTTCAAAATTTCCGCAAGCGAGCGCTTCTGTGCCCCAGTCAGTTCAAAGGGCAGGGACTGGACAAAACCGGTCAGCTTCTGATTATCATACCTTTGAACAATGCCCTGCGTCGATTCGCGGTTATGCTTACGCAGCAGCTGCATTTTCAGCTGGAAAATTAAAAATTCCTCGTATACGAACCGGCGCTTGGCGTGTTTGAGCATCACCCGGTTTTCCGGATAATGCATCTGATGCAGGGCCTCCTGCCGGGGTGGGAGCTTATAAGCGAGAGCAAGATCCTCCGGAAGGATTTCCTTAACCGATCCACCATATTCGTGGAAAGCTGCCGTCATCACTTTCCGGAGGGTATTCATGTTTACCCCTTCCTTTAATGTGTAGACGGGCTGGATCGGCGCCTGACTTTTCGACTCCCCTTTTTTGAATTGACTGACCGTCACTTGAAGACGCTGCTGATCCCATTTCCCTGTCACTGTGACGGTGTCCCCCTGCTGCAGCTGCTTCTTCGCAAAGGCCCGGTTGAACATGACCGCCTTCACAGCAAAATGCTCCACCTGCAGGGTAAAGGTCAGCCTGGATTTCTTCCGTCCGTAATAGCTGACGACAGGTTCGGAGACAATCTCCCCTTCAATGGTCGCTTTCTCATTATGATCCAGTTCCGTCAACGGCTTCACTTCATAGGAATCATAACGATGTGGAAAATAAAACAAAAGATCCTCCACCGTAAACAGTCCCAGTTCGTTTAAATGGGACTGCAGTTTTTCGCCAACTCCTTTGATTTCACTAATCGGTTGCTGCAGCACATCATTCACTCTTTCTTTAAAGATATTCCGTACACTTTTGCTTCGAGTTCGCGTCCGGTCGGCGTCGCAGCCAGTCCACCCTGGGCGGTTTCCCTGAAAGCTGACGGCATCCGCTGCCCTACTTTATACATGGCATCAATCACTTCATCACATGGAATTCTGCTCTTCACACCGGCAAGGGCCATATCTGCCGCTACAACAGCGTTGGAAGCCCCCATGGCATTTCGTTTCACACACGGGACTTCGACAAGTCCAGCAACAGGATCGCAAATTAATCCAAGCATATTTTTCAAAGTGATCGCCATAGCTTCGGCAGACTGGGAAGGCGTGCCTCCTGCCATTTCCACAATAGCCGCGGCAGCCATTCCAGCAGCGGAGCCGACTTCTGCCTGACATCCACCCGCAGCCCCTGATATCGATGCATTATTGGCAACAACGAAACCGAAAGCACCTGAGGTGAACAAGTACCGGACCATCTGCTCACGTGATGGATTCAGCTGATTTTTAACGGCAAACAAAGTACCCGGCACACACCCCGCACTGCCGGCTGTCGGCGTGGCGCAGATGGTGCCCATAGCCGCATTTACTTCGTTCGTGGCCACTGCCTTACTGACGGCGTCCATCAACAGCTGACCTGACAACGGGGTATGGTTTTTCATGTAATCCTGAATGAGTACAGCGTCCCCTCCGGTCAATCCACTGTGGGACTGCACACCTTTCAAACCATCTTCCACTGCTTTTTCCATGACGTCGAGATTCCTTTCCATATGGGCAAAGACCTCTTCCCTGGAAAGCTGCTTCACTTCCATTTCCTGACGAATCATCACTTCAGATATTTGTATCTGCTCACTTTCAGCAAGCTCGATCAGTTCTGCTACATTGCGAAACATGCGAACACTCCTTTTGTATGTCTAGTCTGAGATTTTAGCCACTTGAGTAATGTGGTCTGCGCGTTCCAGTTCATTAAGTATGGAATCATCAATATTCTGGTCAACCTCAATGACCATCAAAGCCTGCTCCCCCTGGGCTTTTCTGGATACTTCCATCCGGCCGATATTGATTTCATTTTTTGCAAGGACCGCTGTCGCTGATGCAATAGCTCCGTAACGGTCGTTATGAATAAGAAGGATAGCCGGGTGGCTCCCCGATAACCGGAGTTCAAAACCATTCAATTCCGTGATTTCAGCCTTGCCTCCTCCAATGGAAATGCCGACAAGTTCCAGTTCCCCGTCTTCATCGCCGATCTTTACACGGGCAGTGTTTGGATGATCGGTATGGGCATCCTCTTCGTGAAAACGGATTTTCATGCCTGAAGCTCTGGCCGTTTCAAGGGAAGTGCTTATCCTTTCATCATAGGTTTCATAGTCCAGGAGACCACCAATAATGGCTACATCCGTCCCATGCCCCTTGTAGGTTTTAGCAAATGACCCGTAAAGATGGATATGGGCGTACTTCGGCTCCCTTCCGAATAAATGGCGGGCAGCCCTGCCGATGCGGGCCGCTCCTGCAGTATGCGAGCTGGAAGGCCCGATCATAACAGGACCGATGATGTCAAACACAGATCTATACTTCATTAAGATCCCTTTCCTTTCTATATAAACCTGAACAGGTAAGTGATGAAAACGCTTACTACATTCTAACATTCCTTTATCATCTTATCACATTCCACTTTAATCTTCCTTCCTTTTCGTTCCCTCCATATTTTGACTGGTTGATTGTTTTCTTTTGAGAGAGTAGAATAATAGATTGTGGGTTACTCGGTAACCGGGCGGGAGAGGGATAATTTCATATGAGGGATTGAAATGCTCAATCAGCAACATCAACAGGCGGGCTGGAAAAAAGAAGGACTGGCAGGTTTGATCGGTTATTTCACAACGGTATATATTGTAGCCGTCAACAGTCAGATTCTGGAGAGTGCGGGGCTGCCGCTTGAGAGCGGTATGGTCGCTACTATCCTTGCCAGCGCGTTAGGCTGCTTGATCATGGCTTTTTATGCGAACGCACCGATGGTTCTCATCCCCGGGATGGGCGTCAATGCGTTGTTCGCCTACTCGATTGTCGAAGGAACGGGCATGTCCTTTCAGGAAGGACTCGCTGTCGTGACGATGGCTTCCATCATCTTTCTGATCACTGCTTTCACAAAGCTCGGCGATTGGCTGAAACATGCCATTCCCGCTTCTTTGAAGCATGCCATCACCGTCGGGCTTGGACTTTTCCTGACGCTGATCGGACTCGAAAAGGGAGGCCTCGTTGTCAAGGGGGAACATTCCCTGATCACGCTCGGCAACCCGTCATCTGCCATGGTGATTACCAGTGTCATCACCTTATTTATCGGGATTTTTCTATTCTCAAGAAACGTCCCCGGTAACTTTTTAGTGACGATGATTGCCGGGACCGTTCTGGCCCACTTCACGGGGCTGCTCGGGGAAAGTGGAAAAAGCATCGATATCCAGGAACAGAGCTTTCTGATGCTGCCGGACTTTTCCGGAATCTTCGGGTTTGGTTTCTGGATGGCGGTTTTCCCGTTGGCGATCGTTCTCATCTTCGAGAATATGGGGCTGATCCACGGTCAGCTTTCCATGCTCAATCAGGAGGACAAATTTAAACGGTCCTATCAGGCAACCGCATTTTCCGCCTTATCCACTGGATTTCTGGGTACATCTCCGACGGTTTCTTCCGCAGAGAGTGCTGCTGTCATTGCATCCGGAGGAAAGTCAGGGAAATCGGCGCTGACCATGGCCGTCCTATTCGGAGCCACCCTGTTTTTGATCCCATGGATTTCCATGGTTCCATCTTCAGCTATTGCTCCGATCCTGATCATCGTTGGAGCCCTAATGGTTCAGAACATCAAGGAAATTCCATTTGATCAGCTTTCTGAATCCATGCCGGCGTTTTTAATTATCGTGATGATTCCTTTCACGTATTCCATCGCTGACGGAATGGCCTTCGGCTTTATAGCCTATCCGATTGTAAAGCTTGCCCTGGGCAGGCATCGGGAATTGTCCACCCCTGTCGTATTCATCGCCATGATCTTTCTCGTTGAATTTATCGTACGCTCGCTTGGACATTAATGATTCATGTAGTTAAAAAAAGCTTGAAGAGAACGTCATGACGTTCTCTTCAAGCTTTTTTATCTCCAGCGGAGTACGAGTGTCAGCCGGCAGCAGTCACGTCTGCTGTCCTGTGATCCAAGGGTGACCTTCAGACGATCCGGATTATATGTGGTCTGAAATGAACTTGATACATATTCACCAAGCAGACCGTCCACTTTTTCATGATTGGACTGTTGAGCCGCCATCATGATCTGCTCAGCATAGGATGCATCGTCGTGAATTTTCCCAACCAGTCTTTCCGCATCCTTGATGAGTTTCTCCATTGAAACGGCGGATTCTCTGAACAAAGAGACTTCCACCTCTGGATATGAAGGTCCGGGTCTTTCATAAATCGGAGTGACCGGCCTCCAGCTATAGGGAACCCAGTAACGGTGCACAGCCTCCCCCCTTCCCCTTCATATATACCTTTAAAAAAAGAAGAGAAGCCGCTACACTTCCCCTTTACCTTTCAATTTGTATGGACTCCAACGGCCCTCTTTTTTGAAAGACAACCTTCAATACCCCGTTATGGAACGAAGCACGGCTGCTGGTGACGTCAGCTTCAAATGGCAGCTCGATCATCTGTTCCCGGGTCTTTCTGAAGTGGGTCCGGCTGTAGTAATCGCGCCCTTCATCATTCACTTCCCGCAGCTGCTGTTGTTCGATAAGAATGCGCAGCTGCCGGCCGGAGCGGTCAATACGGATTTGATTTTCATCCACATCCGGAAGGACAGCTTCAACGACGATCTCTCCGTTTGATTCATAAACATCGATAGGAATCGCATTTTTTTGGGAGAAAGATTCTGCTGCATGAAGGGACTGATCAAAAAACGAGTCCACGGCCCGAACCAGATCCATAAACGTATGCTCAAAAAAACCGGGGAGCTGACTCTTTTTATCATCCATGTTACTACACCTCTCTGCCTGTCGTTTCCCCTACAAGATATGCAGAGAAAGCCGGCAGGTGACACATGATCAGGAGGTGTGGAACTCTGTGCCTGACGAAACGGCCTTCACATAACCGGCTCGGATGACGAAATCCCCGAACTTTTCACCTTCGGAACGGTTAAGCGCAAATTCCTTAAACATCTGCCTTAACTCGAGGAGAATTTCTTCTTCCCCGATGTTTTCTTTATAGATTTTGTTCAAGCGGTCTCCTGCAAATCCAGCCCCTAAATACATGTTGTATTTCCCCGGTGCTTTCCCGATGAATCCAATTTCACCAAGAGCCGGCCGGGAACATCCATTCGGGCAGCCCGACATACGGATAATGATTTCTTCATCTGAGAGCCCGTATTCATCTAGAATATCTTCCAATTTATCGACGAGGGACGGGAGGTATCTCTCCGACTCTGCCATCGCCAGTCCACAGGTCGGAAGAGCGACACACGCCATGGAATTCCTCCTCAGCGCTGAATTCTGCCTGCCATCGGTCAGTCCGTACTCATCGATGACCGCTGATATTTCCTCTTTCTTTACATCGGTCACACCTGCTATGCTCACGTTCTGGTTCGGAGTTAACCGAAAGTCGCCTTCGTGAATACCGGCAATTTTTCTCAATCCGGCTTTCAACTGGTATTCTTTTTCATCTTTAATCCGGCCGTTTTGGATAAAGAAGGTGTGATGCCAAGTGCCATCAGCGGCTTTGATCCAGCCATAACGGTCCCCATTATGATCGAAATGGTAATCCCTTGCTTCTTCAAGTTCCCAGCCGAGACGGCTTTCCAGCTCTTCCCTGATCCAGTCCAGCCCCATCCGGTCAACGGTATACTTAAACCGTGCATTTTTACGGTTGGACCGGTTGCCGTAATCGCGCTGGATGGTGACGACTTTTTCAGCTGTTTCGACTATTTTATCGACCGGGCAGAAGCCGATGACACGCGCTAACTGGGGATACGTATGTTCGTCGCCGTGAGTCATCCCCATCCCTCCGCCGACGGCGATATTAAAGCCGGTGAGTTGATCATCTTCCACAATCGCGATAAAACCCAGGTCCTGCGAAAAAACATCCACATCATTGGAAGGGGGAACGGCCACACCGATTTTGAATTTCCGCGGAAGATATACAGGGCCGTAGATTGGTTCCTCTTCTTTGCCGTCGGCAACTTTCTCCTCATCCAGCCAGATTTCATGATAAGCTCTTGTTTTCGGAAGAAGGTGCTCACTTACTTTCTTCGACCACTCATACACTTCGTGATGAACATTGGACTGATCCGGATATACGTTGCACATGACATTCCGGTTCACGTCTCCGCAGGCGGCTATGGAATCCATGAGCGCCTGGTCCATCCGTTGAATGCTTTTCTTCATGTTCCATTTCAGAATGCCGTGCATTTGAAAGGTCTGTCTTGTCGTCAGTTTTAATGTTCCGTTTCCATACTGATCAGAGAGTTCATCCATTGTCAGCCACTGTTCCGGTGTGGCTGTGCCTCCTGGAAGCCGGACACGCACCATGAATTGATACGCTGGTTCAAGTTTCTGTTTTTTTCGTTCATTCCGGATATCCCGGTCATCCTGCATGTAACTTCCATGGAACTTCAACAGTTTTGTCTGGTCATCCGGGATGCTCCCGGTAATGGGATCCTGAAAGCTTTCCACGAGAGATCCGCGCAGCAGCCGGCTTTCCTCCTTGATTTTTTCCATTGCGTCCGGTGGTCCCTGTGTCTGGTGAGAGGGGTGATCGGATTTTGTCATGCTTTGTCCTCTCCTTTCGTTTTCTTCATTTCAATGATGGTTAATACACATCTCTCTGATAACGCTTCTGCTGTCTAAGGTCTGCCACATAGGCTTCTGCTTCTTCCTCAGTCCTTCCGGATTCCTTCTGAACGATGGATACAAGGGCCTGATGGACATCTTTGGCCATATGTTTTTCATCCCCGCATACATACAGGTAAGCTCCTGCTTCCATCCACTCAAAGAGTTCTCTGCTGCGCTCGGTCATTCTGTGCTGTACATACACTTTTTCTTCGTTATCCCTCGAAAAGGCGACATCCATCCTGGATAAAACGCCATCTTTGAGCCAGCGCTGCCATTCGGTTTGATAAAGAAAATCCGTCGTGAAATGCTGTTCTCCGAAGAATAACCAGGTATTCCCTTCTAATCCCATTTCTTCTCTCTCTTCCAGAAATGACCGGTACGGGGCGATTCCAGTTCCAGCACCAATCATAATGACAGGAGCAGATCCATCTTCCGGCAGCTTGAAGTTGGAATTTTTCTGGACAAATACATCTACGTTTCCGCCAGGCTCCATCCGTTCTGCACACTGGCCTGAACATACACCAAGCCGGTTCCTTCCGTGGCTCTCATACCGAACCGTGCCAATAGTCAAGTGAACTTCGTCCGGGTTCGCTTTCCAGCTGCTCGCTATGGAGTACAGACGAGGCGGGATTTTGCGAAGTTGCTGCACCAGTTCTTCTGCTCCAAGGTTCCATGGACCGAAGTCTGTGAGAACATCGAGAAGATCTCGACCGTCCATATACGTTTGAAGCGCCTCTTTGGATGCAAGGATTTCCTGCAGTTTTTCATTACTGGTGAAGGTTCCCAGCTTTTCGAGCAGCGGTTTAGTAAGCACAGTGATCTCGAAATGGGACAAAAGGGCTTCCCTTAATGCACGGACCTCTCCGTCTTTATTAAGGGTAACGGAAAGCTCAGGATCCCACTGCATCAGAGTAATTAATTGATCGACCAGCTTCTCTTCATTAAGCGGGTAGATTCCAAGACTGTCCCCAGGCTCATATGCAAGATTGGAATCTTCCAGATCCAGTTCCAGATGCCGGGTCTCTTTATTGGAACCACGGCCGTTCAAATTGATATTTTCCAGCACTTCCGCCGAAAACGGATTTTTCTTCGTATACACCGGTCCGGATGATTGGGGATTGGGAGCGGCCTGCACCTTTTTACCTTCTTCAGCTGTTTCCAGAGAATTGATGACTTTATTGATCCAGTCCTCCGCCTCTTCATCATAATCGAGGTCGCAATCCATGCGTTCTACGATACGTTCTGCTCCAAGCTCTTCCAAACGTTTATCAAAGTCTTTACCTGTCTGACAGTAAAATTCGTACGAGCTGTCCCCAAGGGCAAGCACACTGTAGCGGACACCATCCAGTTTTGGTGCACGCCCGCTGTAAAGAAATTCATAAAAGGAGAGCGCATTATCCGGAGGATCGCCGTCTCCATGGGTACTGGTAATGATCAATAGATCTTCTTCCTTTTTTAAGGACTTCGGTTTGTACCGGTCCATATCTTCGACAGAAACCTGCAGTCCGTTTTCCTTCAACCTGCCGGAAAACTCTTCGGCAAGCTCCTGGCAGTTCCCTGTGTGCGATCCATATAAAAGGGTGACGTGTCTTGTTTCCACTGCCGGGACCCCTGCTTCTGTTTCCTGTGCTGCTCCACTTCCACGGTCTGCCCCTGCGGCCAGATAGCCGCTGAGCCAGATTTTCTGCTGCTCATTCAATGTTGGGAGCAGCTGGTTCAGTAACTCCGTCTGCTCTTTATTGAACGGACTGTTGATTACTTGTAACGACAATTCTGTCACCTCCATAGTCAAAAATGAGCGGCCGTGTGCGCGCCCTCCCGGTAATAACGCTCCAGCGCTACAATCATAGCGCCCATCTTCGCTTTTTCAGGCTGCAGGACATAGGAAATCCCCTGCTCTTCCAAAGCGGCTGCCGTTACCTTTCCGACAGCAGCAGCGAGAACATTTCGATTAAAGGCATCGACGACTGGCTGCTGCTCTTTCGAAAACAGCTGTTTTACCTGGGTTTTACTGGTGAAAACGACCGCATCAAGATTTTCCTTTGTAATTTCTCTTCGCAGCCTACCTAAAATATCGGGATCCGGAGGCAGGAATGAGTAGGGTTTTGATAAATAAACATCGTATCCCATTTCCTCAAGACGGTCTTTTAAGGCAGCATCATCCAGGTTATAGGCTTGTAAATACACACTTTTTCCTGCTTTTGCGGTATTATTCTCCATATAGGACAACAGCTTTGCCATTGTCCCGTCTTCAGCGATCCATTCATAAGCGAGGTTTTGTTCCTTCAACCAGTCAGCAGTTTTTTGACCGCGGATGAGCAGGATTTCATCAGATAATTTTTTTACAAATGAACGGCGGTGACCAATGCCTGCAGCAGCCTCTTCCAATGTCCGAGCCCCTATACCAGTCGTTAACAAAACATAATCAAAGGGCTTTTTTAAATAATGATGAACATCCCGACGGGCCGTTTCCTGATTATATTGCTGAGAGCCTTGGATGGGATAGCCGGCTGAGCGTCCATCCATATTACGAATCAGCCTGGCAATTTCATCCGCGCGCCGATCAGCTGCCACACCTATCTTTTTACCGGCCAGACCTTTCACAGTCATCCGCCTCCTTCTCCTTATGTATTTCTTCCAGCAATAACTGCTGATTCACCTTGTATTGACAGGATTCTTTCAATCCCTCCTCCAGATAAAAACGCCTCCGGTCAGATGAAAAGCCGGCATGTCGAAGTTCATTCCTTAACGTGAACAAAAAATCGACATAACTCCCGTAATCCTCCGGAAACTGTTCTTCAAACCTCTGTTTAATTTCGGCTGACAACGCAGGGCTGGCCCCGTTTGTTGTGACAGAAACAGAGAGTCTTCCCCTCTTCATATGGGCAGGAAAATGAACATTCCCGCCTCCATTGTCTGCACGGTTGAGCAGCGGAACGTCTCCGGCCTCAGCCGCCGCTTGTTCATTCACCTCAGGCTGATCAGCAGCCGTAATGAGCAGAAAAGCACCGGACGCGTCCCCTTTGAAATAAGTCTTCTGCTTCCACTCAAATCCCCCCTTCTCCCATAACTGACGAAGGGCTTCTGTCAATTCCGGACTGATCACCGTCAGTTCCGGACCCTCTGACAAGAGAGATTTCAAACGCTTCTCTGCTACTCTGCCACCTCCGACAATAATGACCTTCTTTTTGTGTAAATCGATGGATAAAGGCTTCATTAACCGTTCACTCCGCTCTGGACATTCGGTTCAGCGCTTCCTTCACCCTGAATTGAAGTGAGTGTTCCATCGCCGCGTGATCCTGCAGATGATGGGCGGCAGCAGCTGAATATCCTTGTTGGACAGCCTGATAGACTTCCTCTTGAATTTCTTCCATCAATACACCGGTAAACCAAAGGTATGGCACAACGATTGTATGTTCGTAATCCTCGATGGACCGGTGGAAAGCCTCTGGAAAACGCGGAGAAAGAGCCGCGAGGTAACAGACCTCCACGTGGGAATGATTGATTTCATCCTTCAGAAGCTGCGCAATTTTTTTGACGGCTTGAGGTGTATCCGGGTGACGGCTTCCTCTTCCCACCAAGAGGATATTCGTTCCTTTTTGAACCGGTACATCCGTTCCCTGCACACGTTCAGCGAGCGCTTTTATAATCGATGGCTGCACTCCCAGAGGTTCTCCATAGGAAAACGTCAGGCCGGAGTAAAGGCGGGAGATTTGATCAATCTCTTCAGGGATATCTTTATAATAGTGACCAGCACTCAAAAGCAGGACCGGCTGTACAACGATGCTGGAAGCTCCCCTTTCCACAAGGCGCCGCACCCCTTCTGATATATCAGGTTCAGCGAGTTCCAGATAACAAATCTCATAAGGCAGATCATGCGCTTCCGCTGCACGGTGTAAAAAGTCCTCTGCCTGAGTGGTGGCTGCTTTTTTTCTGCTTCCGTGACTTACATACAGGACAGCTTCCATCCTCATCCTCCTTTTCCTAGCCTACAATCGTTTCCGCAGATACGCGGGCGTCCTCACCGGCCGGGTCGAACCATTGGAGGTGGCTGCTCAGCTCCACCACTTCCCCCACAACGATCATGGCAGGGTTTTCGATAAAACGGCTCTTTTCTACAATCGTATCGATTGTTCCCTTCACCATTTTCTGGCTGTTCGTCGTTCCATTCTGGATAAGGGCCATCGGCGTATCTGGAGACCGCCCATATTTTTTCAGCCGATCACAAATCTCCGGAAGTCTTTTGACACCCATGTAGATGCACAGCGTATCCATGCTCTTGACGACCCGCTCCCAGTACGCTTCTTCATCTGTTCCTTTCTTACTGACCCCGGATATGAAAGCGACCGACGAGCTGTAATCCCTGTGGGTGACCGGAATGCCGGCGTAGGCAGGGGCAGCCGTCCCGGATGTAATTCCTGGAACGATCTCAAAAGGAATGGACCTTTTTGCAAGAGCTTCTGCTTCTTCCCCTCCGCGGCCGAACACAAATGGATCTCCTCCTTTAAGGCGTGTGACCACTTTCCCTTGAAGGGCGTATTTGACAAGAAGATGATTGATGGTTGACTGGGACAGTGCGTGATGATCGGGCCTTTTCCCACAGAAGACGAGCTCTGCCCCTGCTTTCGTTTCCTCAAGAAGATCCTGATTGATGAGCCTGTCATACAGAACAACATCAGCCTTCTGGACAGCTTTAAGACCTTTCACGGTAATCAAATCAATGTCTCCAGGACCTGCACCTACGATATATACTTTGGTCACGTTATCCCTCCTTGTCGTTCAGCCACTTTTTATCAATAAGAAGTTGAAAAATCTGTTCCGCACAGGTTTGGATGGAATGCTGGTCAGACCGAACGACACATTCCGGATTCACCGGTGCCTCGTAAGGAGCATCCACCCCGGTAAAACCGGAGATTTCCCCAGCCCTTGCTTTTTTATACAGTCCTTTAGGATCCCGGCTTTCACATTCCTCCACAGGACAGTCGACAAAGACTTCCATGAATTCTTCCTCTTCCAAAAGGGATCGGACCCGGTCACGGTCCTCCCTGTATGGAGAAATAAAAGCCGTCAAAACGATGGAACCATTGTCTGTGAACAATTTGGATACTTCACCGATCCGACGGATGTTCTCTGTCCGGTCGGCTTCAGAAAAACCAAGATCCCGATTTAATCCATGACGAACGTTATCCCCGTCAAGCAGGTAGGTTTGGATGCCGTGCTCAAAAAGAAGGCGGTTCAAATGGTTGGCAATGCTGGATTTACCAGCCCCTGAGAGACCGGTGAACCAGAGCACACCACTGAAATGACCATTTTTACTCCGGTAATCCTTTTTTTGGACGGCAGCTTCATGCCATGTTAAATTCGTTGCCATTCCATTCACCCCTTTACATCCGCTGTCTGTTGTTTAAGCCCTTCAATCAGCACTTCCACGACCTCCGGACGGCTGAACGTTTTCGGTGGTTTCTGGCCGCTCCGAAGCAGCTCGCGCACTTTTGTTCCTGATAAAATTACGTGATGCTCCTTGCTGTGGGGGCAGGTTTTATGAGAAGCCATTGCTTCACAGGCTTTGCAGTAGAAGCTGTGCTCAAAAAAGACCGGGGTTATTTCCAGCTCTCCTTCTTCAAAGTGGCTGAAGATTTTTTGAGCGTCATATGTACCATAGTAATCGCCGACACCTGCATGATCCCTCCCGACTATGAAATGGGAGCAGCCGAAATTCTTCCGGACAATCGCATGGAAGATGGCTTCCCGCGGGCCTGCATAGCGCATGGCCGCATTAAAAACAGCCAGCGTCACCCGGTTTTCCGGATAATATTCATCCAAGAGTACCTCATAACTTCTCATGCGCACATCACTCGGGATATCGTCGCTTTTCGTTTCTCCTACGAGCGGATTCAGAAATAGTCCATCTACGCTTTCCAGGGCCGCTTTTTGGATATATTCATGAGCACGGTGAACAGGATTACGCGTTTGGAAACCGACAACCTTTTCCCATCCGGCCTGTTGGAATCGTTCTCTTGTCTCTTCGGGATCAAGGTAGTAATGGTCTGAATGCTCCCGCTCCGGACGATGGAATACGTCAATTCTGCCACCGACATAATAATCCGGGCGCTTGTAAAGTTTACTGACCCCCGGGTGAGCGTCTTCTGTCGTTAAGTAAACATTTGCAGCTTCTTTCTGTTTATCCGGCTTGTAAATGTCTTCGATTTCGATCACACCGTAGATTGCCCCATCTTTCACAAGAGCCGCTTGACCATGTAACGAACGGGCCTGCTCTTCAGAAACAGGCAGTGTGATCGGGAGACTCCAGGGAGTGCCGTCTTTCAAACGAAGATTTTCAACGACGTGATCATAATCTTCCCTTGTTAAAAATCCTTGAAGCGGACTGTATGCCCCATTAGCGATTAAATCGATATCACTCAACGCCATCGCATCAAGCTCGATCCTTTGTTCCGGAAGCGTATCCGGCTGTGCTGTAAAACGATTGATTAACTGCCCGCCATGCGGTTGAATAATGGACATCATTCATCTCTCCTTTATTGTTTCGTATCTCCCGCTGTGTGGAGTCCACACTCGGTTTTATCAAATCCCTGCCATCTTCCTGAACGGCCGTCATCCAGCGCTTTCGCTGTGCAGGGGATGCAGCCGACACTTGGATAGCTTTGGTCATGTAATTCATTGTAATCCAAGCTATTTAGTCGGATATAAGTCCATACGTCTTCCCATGTCCAGTGAATTAAGGGGCATACCTTGATGGACTGGAAGCGTTCGTCCTTGTTGACGAAGTTCGTATGACTCCGGCTTGCAGATTGTTCTCTTCTTAATCCCGACATCCAGGCCGCCGCTCCTGTCAGGGCTTCTTCCAGCGGTTTGATTTTTCTGATGGCACAGCATTGGTCGGGATTCCTTTTCCAAAGGGCCGGACCATATTCCTCTGCCTGTTCTTCCACTGTCAATTCCGGCTTTTTCATATGGATGTTCAAATCCGGATACCTCTTTTTCACTTTGTCTATCAAATCATAGGTTTCCTGGAAATGAAGTCCAGTGTCCAGAAAAACGACGTCGGCATCCGGCTGTGCCTTTGCAATGAAGTCAAGCAGTACGATCGCTTCAGCACCGAAGCTGCACGCATAAACGAGCTGTTTTCCATAATGCCCGTAAGCCCATTGAATCACACTCTCTGCCCCTTTGTGTCCATCATCAATATCCATATGAAGTAAAGGATCCCCGGTGAATGTTCCATATGTCGGTGCACTCGTATTCATAAGCTCCTCCTTTCTTATCTTCAACAAAAAAACCTTTCTTCTGATGGTAAGAAGAAAGGAGAGTCATTATACATGATTCAACCGTTCTTCTTATCCTTCCAAGTGTTGATCACCTGCTGGAATTGGCACAGCTTCTGTTCATGACGACAGATCCGTTGCCGAGGCTTCCAAGGGCCAGTCCCTCCACCTCTCTCGATAAGAAAAATGTTTCCAGATTTTGTTCAAAAGATTTGATTCAAATATTAGACCCGATTTAAAGATATGTCAACATGCATTTTAAATATTACTAGTTTTCTGTTTATTTTATTGTAAACCATTGACAAATCGTCATCCATGTTTTAGCTTTGAATATATTATTCATGTACTTAGGAATTCCGCTTTCAGCGCGGGCTACATAAATCCTTATAAAGAGCCGGGGGAGGAAACTGGTCTGATGATCCCGCAGCAACCTCACATTGGAAAAGGTGCTCATTCCAGCAGACGGTGGTCTGAAAGATAAGGAGAGGAAGCTTGACCTCTTCTGGATGAAGAGGTTTTTTTGTGCCTCTTCATGGTTAAAACCAAGTAATCTTATGTGTTTAATCAAAAGGAGAGGTACGATGAAGAAATTACTTATATTTTCACTGGTTGGATTCTTTGCTCAATTGATGGATGGAGCCCTCGGAATGGGATTTGGTTTAAGCTCCTCCACCATCCTCCTCGCCTATGGAATGGCTCCGGCGGTGGCCTCCGCCTCTATTCATTTGTCCCAGATTGCTACAACGGCAGCTTCCGGGTTTTCCCATTATAAATTCGGCAACGTGGATAAGCGTCTCGTTTTGACTCTTGCTCTCCCCGGAGGGATCAGTGCCTTTGCCGGGGCTGCTCTGCTCAGCTGGATTCCAGGTGAGCTGATCCGTCCGTACATTTCCGTTTTTTTACTAGGGCTTGGCGTTTATGTGGTCATCCGCTTTTTACTGATGAATCGAGTGAAGCCCTTGCATACAGAAAAAAGACCATTTCGACGGCGCTTCTTGTTTCCCTTAGGTTTTCTGGGCGGTTTTCTTGATGCCGTGGGCGGCGGGGGTTGGGGGCCGGTAAATACACCTGTTCTCTTATCCAGCAAAGGAATCCTTCCCAGAAAAGTCATCGGCACCGTAGATACAAGTGAATTCATCGTTACTTTATCTGCTACGGCCGGCTTCCTGATCTTCCTTGGGTGGGAAGAGCTGAGCTGGATGCTTGTGCTCGCCTTTGTGATCGGTGGCGTTATTGCAGCCCCCCTCGCTGCCTGGCTTGTGAAAAAACTCCCCCCTCTCGTGCTTGGGGTAGCGGCGGGTGGATTTATCATTTTGACGAACAGCCGGACCCTGCTCACCTATGCCACATGGAGTGAACAGACCTTAGTTATCATCTACAGCCTGCTTCTTGCCGGATATGCTGCTGCCGTTATCTTCTCAGTTCGAAAATATATTCAACGGCACCGGCACCCGCAGACGGAAACACGGTTAAAAAAAGCGCAGTTCTAATGGAGAACTGCGCTTTCAGCTTATAGAATGACAAGCTTAGAAAACAAACCGCCAAGGCGTTTGTCTAATGGTCGATCAATATCCTCTGTGAAACCATTTCTTTCATCTCCGCTCCTGCATTCAGACCATAGACCATTACAAAAGGCTGCCGGGAAAAATCCCGACAGCCTGCGAACGCTGTTCTAAATCCAGAAGCGCTGCATTTTATTCGATAGAGAAGATATAGCTGTAAATCGGCTGGCCACCATGGTGGATTTCCACCTCTAAATCTTCAAAGGTTTCTTCCACATAAGCTTCCAGTTCAGCCACATCCTTATCGTCCACATCTTCCCCTGTAAGAATAGTAAGGATTTCATCTTCATCCTCATCAATCATCTGGTTCAGCAGTGTTTTCGCTGTTGTGAGGGCGTCTTTATCGGTAGCTGATATCTTCCCGTCGGAAATCCCCATAAAATGACCCTTTTCAATATCAAGTCCGTCAATCTGGGTGTCCCGGACGGCATAGGTAATCTGCCCCGTCTTCACTTCTGACATCAAACTGGTCATTTCTTCTTTGTTCGTATCGAGATCTGCTTCAGGATTGAAACCAAGCATAGCACTCATCCCTTGAGGAATGGTCTTCGTCGGGATGACAGCCACTTCCGCTTCCGCCATCTCTGCAGCCTGTTCTGCTGCCATCACGATGTTTTTGTTATTCGGAAGAATGAACACGCGTTCTGCATGCGCTTCTTTAATAGCCTCCGATAAGTCCTGGGTACTAGGATTCATCGTTTGACCACCCTGGATGATTACTGTGGCTCCGAGGCTTTCGAAAAGTTTCTTCATCCCCTCGCCCATACTGACGGTGACAATACCATATGGCACTTTTTTCTCAGGCACGGCTTTTTCTTTCTTATTACCTACGAGGGACGTATGCTGCTCCCTCATGTTTTCAATCTTCATATTGATCAGGCTTCCATACTTCTGTCCAAGCGTCATAGCTTCACCCGGGTACTCGACATGGACGTGAACTTTGACCAGTTCTTCGTCAGACACGACGAGCAGGGAATCACCGAATTCACTCAGCTGATTACGGAAAGCTTCTTCATCATAAGGATTCTCAGCAAGCTTATCCTCTTCGAATTTCACCATGAACTCCGTACAATAGCCGTAATGGATATCTTCGGTATTCATGAAGTCCTGGGCAAGTTTATGGTGTTCGGCGTTTACCATTTCATTCATGGAAACCAATTCTTCAACATCCGGCATTTCCTCGCCTTTCAAGTTGGCCAGAAATCCTTCATAAATGGTAACAAGTCCCTGGCCCCCGCTGTCGACCACACCGACTTCCTTTAGAACCGGAAGAAGTTCTGGTGTCCGCTTCAAGGAAGCTTTGGCTGCTTTTACGACACCTTCCATGAATGGAATGAAGTCCTCTTCTTTTTCAGCGATTTCCACAGATGCTTCCGCTGCTTCACGGGCAACAGTTAAGATCGTTCCTTCCACAGGTTTCATCACAGCTTTATAAGCTGTTTTCACACCACCCTGCAGGGCCTCAGAGAAATCCCGGGTCGTTAACACTTCTTTATTCTCAATGGCTTTTGCAAAGCCGCGGAAGACCTGGGAAAGAATTACTCCTGAATTTCCACGCGCACCCATAAGAAGACCTTTGGACAGGGAAGTGGAAACTGCTCCTGCATGGTCCTGGGAAACGTTTCTCACCTCGTCCGCTCCGGAGGTCATGGAAAGATTCATATTTGTTCCTGTATCCCCGTCAGGTACAGGAAATACATTCAGCGCATCGATCATCTGCGAATTCTGCTTTAAATAATGCGCTCCTTGTAAAATCATCTCGGCTAATGTTCTGCCGTCAAGCTTTTGTAACGTCACACTTACTTCCTCCTTTGACTGCAACTGCAACCTATTCGCTTGTCACGCGGACTCCCTGGATGAAAATATTGACAGAGTCAACGGACAATCCGACTGTTTTGTTTAATGTGTATTTTACTTGGGATTGGACGTTATGAGCGACTTCCGATATCTTTGTACCGTAGCTCACAATAATATACATATCAATGTGGAGGCGATCTTCTTCCTGTCTGACAACGACACCCCGGGAAAAGTTCTCTTTACGGAGCATTTCAGCCAGCCCGTCCCGCAGCTGGTTTTTAGAAGCCATGCCGACGATTCCGTAGCACTCTACAGCTGCTCCTCCAGCAATCGTTGAAATAACTTCATTGCTAATCGTTATATGGCCGTATTGGTTGTTCAAATCCACAGACATATAGATCCTCCTTTAGATTCCTCAATTTCTCTCCTAATTATAACACAAGTGAAGGGTGTTGAATTTGTGTTGACTGTTGAAAATAAGCCGGTTATCCCCTAATATACTTTGAAACAATTCAATCTGTCTGTCAAGAAAAAATTCTTGATATAATTGTCCGGAGATTATTGCAAAGCCTACATACATATGATAAAGTTACTAAGTATCTGATGATTTTTGTATGTAACAGGAGGGATTTTCATGGCACGAAGAAGTGTTCTATCTGGTAAAGGTACACGCGCAGGTAACCACCGTTCACACGCGATGAACGCTAATAAACGTAAATTCAAAGCAAATGTTCAAAAAGTACGTATCCTTGTGGATGGCAAGCCTCAGAAAGTTTACGTAACAGCGCGTGAACTTAAATCTGGTAAAGTCCAGCGCGTATAATGACAAGTTGAAAAAAGCACCCGTTCTGCGGGTGCTTTTTTTCTTGCCTTTATATGATTATGGCAGTCCCCGGGACCATCTCCTCCATTCCCAAAGACCACCGAATCGCATCAGGGCCTTCCGGGAGACACTTATTCTCTCCCTTCAGGCACGTATGACCCGGAGCTAATCCTTTTTAAAAGTACTTATGACTGCGCGCACTATCCCCCCGACAAAACGCGGGAGTTTAATGGTGTAAAATTTCAAAAGAGCCCCCTCCTCCTAAGTGAACTAATGCGAACGCCCTTTTCCGTGATCCATTGAGTCTGTACTTCTTATTACTAAGAGTATGCCTGACTCAAATGAAAAAGTACCTGTATCTTCAACGAGCCTGTTGGAGATGCATAAGGTGGACCCGAAGGGCAGATACGCCCGGGAAAGTGGATAATAAAAGCCGTTGAGCGTAAGCTCCTTCACCTCCAGGGTCACAGGAAGAAAAGATAGATAGGGATACTGTGGGTCCTCTTTGATTTTATGCGAACCGGACCCTGCTATTTCCACCTGGTTCTGATGATCCACAATAACCGCCTTCACCCCTTTTTTCATTAACGGATACAACAGCTGAATGTTCGCCTGGGAATGATCCATCCTTCCCCCTGTTACTCCGAGTAATACGATATGCTCGGCTTTCCGGTTCAGTGCCTCATTGATCGCAAGCTCCAAATCTGTCTCATCCTTTTCGTCCGGATAGGTATGTATCTTCCGGGCCTCATCTTTAATCTTCTGATAGGAAGCAGCGCTGACGGAGTCGAAATCGCCGATGGCCACATCAGGGGTTATTCCGGCTTCTACAAGCACTTCTGCTCCCTGATCTGCTCCGATCCATTCTACATCTTCCTCTGCCCATCTTTGGAAGCTGGGAATATAGGCTTTCGGCCCTCCGCCGACTACGATAACTTTTTTCACGTATGCTCACCCTTTCTATAGAAAAAGCCCAAAGGATTCTGACCAATCCTCTGAGCTCTTTCGACTAAGACTCTACATGCAGAGTCACTTGGTTCCCGCTGTGATTTACAACGAGGCGCGGATCCTTTCAATGGCTTGTTTTCTGTCCGATTGATTAAAGACCGCACTGCCTGCCACAAGAACATCAGCACCCGCTTCTGTGCAGAGACGGGCGGTCTTCTCGTTGACACCGCCGTCCACTTCAATTTCATAGGAAAGTCCGGCATCGCTTCTTAATTGAGCCACCTGACTGATTTTATCAAGCACATCAGGAATAAATGCCTGACCGCCAAATCCTGGATTCACAGTCATCAATAGAACAAGATCCACATCCTTAAGAACCGGACGGATCATTTCGACCGGTGTCCCCGGATTGATGACCACGCCCGCTTTCACTCCGAAGCTTTTGATCAGCTGGAGGGTGCGGTGGAGGTGAGGAGAAGCTTCCTGATGGACGGTGATGATATCCGCTCCCGCTTTCGCAAAGGCCTCTATATAGGCGTCCGGGTTCTCAATCATTAAATGGACATCAAGCGGAAGATTGGTGACCGGCCTTACCGCATCAACAATCAAGGGGCCTATGGTTATATTAGGGACAAAATGGCCGTCCATAACATCCACATGAATGTAATCCGCTCCGCCTTGATCCACATCCCGGATCTCTTCAGCCAGTCTTGCAAAATCAGAAGATAAGATGGAAGGTGCAATTTTTGTCATGCCTTAATACCTCGGCTTTCTATTCTGGATTTCCTGCATGAACTGCAGGTAGTGGTCATAGCGGTGCTCTGATATAACGCCGTTTTCCACACCGGCTTTCACCGCACATTTAGGCTCTTTATGATGCAGACAGCCTCTGAACTTACAATCATTTTGTACTTCTACGAATTCCGGGAAGCACTCCGGCAGCTGTTCAAGCTGTAAATCCCCGAACTCAAGGGAGCTGAACCCTGGCGTATCGGCTACTAACCCACCGGAAATGTCATACAGCTCCACGTGGCGTGTCGTATGCTTTCCTCTTCCAAGACTTTCAGAGATTTCATCCGTGTCGATGGAAAGACGGGGGTCGATGGAATTCAGCAGCGACGACTTACCGACTCCGGACTGCCCGGCAATCACCGTTGTCCGTCCAGCCAGGTGCGCTTGTATCTCATCCATGGAAGCGGAATCGTTCACAGCCGACAAAATGACCGGGTATCCAACCTTCTCATACTGTGCCTTATACTCCTCCATTGCTTCCACCATAGCGCTGTCCAGCTGATCCATCTTGGAAATCACGATAAACGGCTCGATCCGTTTAGCCTCAACGAGAACGAGAAATCTGTCCAGAAGAAGCGAATTAAAATCAGGATGGATGGCTGATGTAACAATCAACGCTTGGTCGACGTTGGCTATCGGCGGTCTTACAAATTCATTTTTCCGGTCATGAATGGATAAGATGTAGCCCTCTTCATAGTTGTCCGCCTTAAAATCCACCATATCCCCGACGAGAGGGGACACTTTTTTCTTACGGAAGTTTCCGCGCCCACGGCATTGATAAACCTCTCCGTCATGAAGCACGTAATAAAAACCGCTGAGGGACTTTATAATTTTTCCGGTTGCCACTTGATCACCTTCTTAATAAGGAACATTTCCTTCATCGATCACTTCATCACCTCGCTGCACACGGTAAGACGCTTCCCCGCCTTCTTCTATAATCAGTGTTACATCAAAAGAGGTGGTTTCTGTGATGGTTTCTTCCACGACTGGTGTCTCCATATCGTTTTCATAATCATCGACATAAATCAACACCTGCTGTTCTGTTTCTTCCGATTCCTCATTAAACGGAACTTCCAGCGTTACGTTTTCTTCTCTTGGAGGTTTTTCCTCCGGCCCCTTGGATATGGTGATAGTTACCGTTGACCCTTCTTTCACATCGGTGTACGCCTCCGGATCCTGTGTAATCACCTCTCCGGCAGGTACAGTCTCTGAGTAGCTCTCAGCAACTTCAACCTCCAGGCTGCGATCCTTTAAATATTTCTCCGCCTGTTCCTGGGTCATCCTGTCCAGCCGGCCCAGATTAATGGTCGGGGGTCCGGTACTGACGCGGAAAATGACTTCCTCTTCTTCCGGAATTACGCTTGCTCCCGGGTTCGGAGAGAGCTGGGCGACAATTTGACCAGCCGGTTCATCGCTGGAAACAGGAATACGTTCAATCCCTGCGTACCCCTTATCCTGGAGTTCCTTATCGACCTGGTCATATTCTTCACCCACATAATCCGGGAATTCTTCCCGTTCTTTTCCTTTACTCGTATAGATCGTGACTTCTGTTTCTTCCTTCACTGTCCTGCCGGGTTCAGGATCGGTCGTAATAACAAGACCCTCTTCCACTTCATCTGAAAACTGAGATTCACGGCTGACCATCAAGTTCAAATCACTCAGTTCACTGTAGACCTCTTCATATTCCCTTCCGTCAAGGTCTTCAGGAATGGTCACATCGGCAGGCTGAATGATGCCTGGTGTAAAATACAGGGCAGCTCCGCCCCCTAGTATGATCAGAAGCAGGAATGTCAGGATCCATGGCCAGATTTTTCTTTTCTTCTTTTTCTTTTCTTTATCGACCGGCTGCTTTTCCTCTGCCGGCTGCTGATGATGCACTTTTGTATCCTTGACCGGCTGATACTCGCCGGTATGGATGATTGTATGATCTTCTGTGTGATCCCCGTAGGCGTCGTTCGTAATGACGGGGATGGCTTTCGTTTTTTCCTCTTCATCTTCCTCCGGCAGTTCAAAGGGTTTTTCACCCAGTCGGTAAGGTTCAAGTGAGGTCTCTATATCCTGTTCCATTTCCACCACGGTGGGATAACGGTGAAACGGATCTTTCGCCGTTGCTTTCAATACGACATTTTCCACACTCTGCGGCAGATCAGGATGCCATCGTTTCAACGAAGGTGTATCATGCTGCAGGTGCTTAAGGGCTATGGATACAGGAGACTCGCCTGAAAAAGGAAGACGTCCAGTCAGCAGTTCGAAGAAAACAATGCCCATCGAATAAACATCGGATTTCTTCGTCGCCATTCCCCCACGCGCCTGCTCAGGAGACAAATAATGAACAGAACCAAGAACTGAATTTGTCTGAGTCAGAGCGGTCGCACTCAAAGCCATTGCGATTCCGAAATCTGTCACTTTCACATGGCCGTAATGATCAATCAAAATATTCTGCGGCTTGATATCTCTGTGTACAATGCCGTTGTCATGGGCATGGGTGATGGCAGAAGTTACCTGGCGCATAATGTCCACCGCTTCCGAAACATCAACGGGGCTGTTCTGTTGGATATACTGCTTCAGTGTCATGCCGTCAACATATTCCATGACCATATAATATAAATCGTCCTCTTCCCCGACATCATATATATTGACGATGTTCGGATGAGAAAGGCTGGTGGCGGACTGGGCTTCCCGGTGGAAACGCGCAATAAACTCTTCGTCATTTCCGTGTTCCAGCCTTAGTACCTTGATGGCTACGCTTCTGTCCAGGATGGTATCATGAGCTAAATAAACGTTCGCCATCCCTCCGCCGCCAATCATTCTATCGACACGGTAACGGTCATTAAGAAGACGGTCATTGAGCATCAATCCACACCTTCCTTCTCACCTTGGGGTGGGAGATGATGGACAATGGCAAGAGTGATATTGTCTTCTCCGCCCCGCTCATTGGCCCGCTCAACAAGAGAGTGGGCGAAATCGGACCAGTCTCCTTTGTGGTCACTTAAACCACTCAATTCTTCATGACTCACTTTATTGGTCAGACCGTCTGTACAAAGAAGAACCCGGTTATCCGGATCCCACTCCATACTCTGGATATCCGGGAAAAGATCATATTCTGTGCCGAGCGCCTTCAGCAGAACATTTTTGCGAGGATGATGCTCGGCCTGTTCTTCTGTAATCTGTCCGGACCTGACAAGTTCATTGACGAGTGAATGGTCTTCCGTAACGGCTTTGAATCCGTAAGCATTCGCTAAATAACAACGGCTGTCTCCGACGTGGGCAATGGAGACAAACTGGTCCGTGCAGATAGCTGCCACTATTGTCGTCCCCATGCCGGCACATTCTTCATGTTCAGAAGCATAGGTTTTGATTTCATTATTGGCGGAACGGATGGTTTCTTTTATCCACTCTTCAGCACCATTCGGAGTTTGAAACGAACCCGTATGCTCCCATTCCTTATGTAAAACATCAACAGCCATCCGGCTGGCGACATCACCTGCCTGATGCCCTCCCATGCCGTCGGCTGCGACAGCAAGCACCTGACCGGAATGATTTCTGAACACGCCGCCTGCATCCTCATTATGAGCCCTTACTCTGCCTTGATCTGTGAGGTAGTACTCTATCATGGACGTTCACCTGCCTTTTTCAGTTACTGTCATCCATAGAAGGCCGGCTGCTTCCATCAACAGGAAGCAGGTGCCTTTATTTTTTCACCAATCGCGTCAGGAAAAAGCCGTCCGTATCCCACTCATGGGGAAACAGCTGGAGACCGGTTCCGGTCAGGCCTTCCCCTTGACGAAGAGCATTGGGAAGATCGTTGACAAAGGATGGATCCAGTTCATATTCCGGATGTTGATCCAGAAAATGACGGACCGCTTCTTCGTTTTCATGCCGATCCACTGTACATGTGCTGTAGACCAGTTTTCCACCGGATTTCAGGAGCGGTGCCACCTCGTGGAACAAGTCGTCCTGGATACTCCTGAGCTTATAGATATCTTCCTCACTCTTATGGTACTTAATATCCGGTTTGCCTCTCAGTACACCAAGACCTGAACATGGGGCATCAAGCAGGATCCGATCAAAGCTCTCAGACGCATGCAGCGATGTGAGCGTCCGGGAATCCGCCTGGCCGGCCTTGATGGAAGTAAGCTGGAGCTGTTCAGCTTTTTTACTGACGAGCTTTGCCTTCTTTTCATGAAGGTCATAAGCTGTCACGCTTCCTTTATCCTTCATCTTTTCTGCTATGTGCGTGGTTTTGCCTCCTGGTGCGCTGCACGCATCAAGGACAGCCATCCCTTCATCCAGGTCCATCATTTCCGCAACCAGCATGGAACTCTGGTCCTGAATGCTTACCAAGCCTTCTTTAAAGAGCCTGTGGTTTATAATGTTCCCATCTTTTACAACCAGGCCTTGTGTGGAAAATGGACTCTCTTCTACCGAAAACCCTTCCTGTCGCAGCTGGCCGGCTGCCTCGCCGCGGCTGATTCTGAGTGGCTGCACGCGGATGGACATAGGAAGGTGGTGGTTGTTCGCTTCACACATCAATCTCGTCGTTTCCATGCCGTACTGATCCACCCACCTCCGCACAAGCCATTCAGGATGACTGGTTTCAACCGCCAGACGTGTACCATCATTTTCAATGTGATCAAGGCTTTGAACACCTTTTCGCTGTACATTGCGCAGAACGCCGTTCATAAAGGAGGAGATTCCTTTATGTCCGCGTTTTTTCGAAATTTCCACCGCCTCGTGGATGACCGCATGGTCCGGTACCCGTTCAAGGAAGATCATTTGATAGACTGACATGTAAAGCAGCCAGCGTACCCACGGTTTAATTTTCTTCTGACCGGCTGTATAAGGCTGAATATAATAGTCGATCAAGTCTCTGCGCTGCAGAGTTCCGTAAACAATTTCAGTCAATAGTGCCCCGTCCTGACGGGAGAGCTCCTGTTTGGACATTTCTCTGTCGAGCAGGACGTGACTGAAGCCTCCCTGCTCACCGATTCTTGTTAATAGATGGAGCGCGGTTTCTCTTAATACATACTTAGCCATGCTGCTCCCC
Organism: Halobacillus sp. ABH2_015; assembly: GCF_056158945.1. NCBI lineage: Bacteria > Bacillati > Bacillota > Bacilli > Caryophanales > Bacillaceae > Halobacillus > Halobacillus sp. ABH2_015. The sequence goes on along the minus strand of NZ_JBSWUG010000002.1, from coordinate 1,528,166 downwards.
CAATACGTCGCCCTCGTTTAAAGATTGGCCGGCGCCATTAACGAACGACTGCCCGTCCATTTTTTTCTTTCCTGAAGGCTGAAGGGATACAATTTTCAACGCTTTTCCGTCTCCTGTCTGAACGAGGAAACCGTCCTCCTCGATTTTGACCACTGTTCCCGGGGCTTTGGAAAAGTGTCCGGAAACTTTTTCGGCCCACCAGATTTTCATCGGTTTACCATTCCAGTACGTGAACGCCACCGGCCAGGGATGAAGACCCCGGACGTGGTTGTAGACGTCCTGCTGATCTCTGCTCCAGTCAATCAGCTCCTGTTCACGTTTAATGTTGCCGGCAAATGTGACTTTGGATTCATCCTGAACTTCAGGAGTGATGTTCCCAGCCAGCAATTCAGGCAGGGTGTCAGCCAGAAGATCGGCTCCCGCTGCTGATAATTTATCGTGCAGTGTGCCGACATGATCGGTATCTTCAATCGGAACGACCACTTTGGAAAGCATATCGCCGGCATCCAGTTTTTTCACCATATACATAATAGTGACGCCGGTTTCTTTTTTTCCTTCCAGAATACTATAGTGGATAGGAGCTCCTCCCCGGAATTCGGGCAGCAGCGAGGCATGGACATTGATGCATCCGTATTCCGGAACGTTCAGCAGCGCTTCCGGGAGGATCTGTCCGAAAGCCGCTGTGACGATCAAGTCCGGCTCAAAGGCGAGGACATCCTCATATTCATGCTTGATTTTTTCGGGCTGCAGCACCGGAATACCATGGTTCAAGGCTGCTGTTTTCACCGGCGGCGGTGTAAGAACCCTCTTCCTCCCCTTTGGACGGTCCGGCTGGGTCACAGCCACCACCACTTCATATCCCTCTTTCATAATCCGGTCAAGAACAGGGACCGCAAAGTCCGGTGTTCCCATAAACGCAATTCGTGTCATAACTGACGGCTCCTTCCTACATCAACTGATACGGCTGAAAATCAACCGTAATCTGTAAACCATCTTCCTGTTTCAATTCATCTTCATAATAGTGCAGTATTCGTTCGACAAACTTCCGCTGCTCGGGTTCCTTCTTGTATTTTACCATGCATTGATAGCGATATCTATTATTGATCCTGGCCAGCGCAGAAGGGGTTGGACCCAGTACGTGCGCCTGCTCGGACAGCTTCTGCTGCATAAACATCGTAATCTTACGGGTGGCTTCCTCCGCTTTCAACTGGTTGGGATGCGAAATTGTAAACAACGTCAAATAATAGTAAGGCGGATACCGGAATGCTTTTCTAAGCTTCATTTCCTCCTGGAAAAACTGTTCATAGTCGTACGTACTCGCAAGCTCTATACTGTAATGTTCCGGTGTATACGTCTGGACAACCACTTCCCCGCTTTTCTCATGGCGTCCGGCCCGTCCGCTCACCTGGGTCAGCAGCTGAAAGGTCTTTTCGGAGGCACGGAAATCCGGCAGGTTCAGCATCGCATCCGCAGCCAGCACACCGACAAGTGTGACATTCCCGAAATCGAGTCCTTTGGCGATCATCTGTGTTCCAAGCAGGATATCCGCTTTTCCCTCGCCAAACTGTGTAAGCAGTCTTTCGTGAGCGCCTTTCTTCCTCGTTGTATCAACATCCATCCGGATGATCCGCGCCTCAGGAATCAGTTCCTGCAGGGCTTCCTCGACTTTTTGAGTTCCTGTACCAAAGTATCGGATCGTTTTGCTTTCACATTCCGGGCACTTCTCCGGCATGGGCTCTTCATGAGAACAGTAGTGGCATTTCAAGCGGTTCTGCCGCTTGTGATAAGTCAATGCAATATCACAGTGCGGGCATTCGCTTACATGGCCGCAGTCCCTGCACATGACAAACGTGGAATATCCCCGTCGGTTAAGAAACAGCACGACTTGTTCCTTCCTGGCCAGCCGCTCTTCGATTTTTTCCTTTAATGGAATCGAGAACATGGATCGGTTCCCGCTGTGAAGCTCTTCTCTCATATCCACAAGCTCCACCTCAGGCATCACAGCCTCATTCATCCGTTTGCTTAGTGTCAGCAGCTGATAGTTGCCTTTCGCAGCCCGCGCATACGTTTCCAGTGACGGGGTCGCACTTCCCAGAACGACTGGACAGTTGTGTGTTTTCGCGCGCTGGACAGCGACATCGCGGGCATGATACCTCGTCCTGTCTTCCTGCTTATAGCTCGTCTCATGCTCTTCATCAATAATGATCAGCCCAAGATTCGTAAACGGGGCGAATATGGCAGACCGGGCTCCTACAACGACCTGTACTTCCTGACGCTGAATCTTACGCCATTCGTCGTATTTCTCTCCAGCTGACAGAGCACTGTGAAGGACGGCTACCTTGGAGCCGAAACGTCCTTTAAACCGCTCCACCATCTGAGGGGTTAAAGCAATTTCGGGAACGAGCATAATGGCTTCCTCCCCTTTATCCAGCACCTGCTGAATCGACTGCATATATACTTCCGTCTTCCCGCTTCCCGTTACACCGTGAAGGAGAAACACGTCGTGCTCCTGTTTTTCGATGGTTGAAAGAATCGGCCGGATGGCGGTTTCCTGCTCTTCGGTTAGTTCAAAAGGCGTCGTTCGTTTAAATTCCCGTCCTCCGTACGGATCGCGGAAGACTTCCTGTTTGTACTCTTTGAGCACGTTCTGCTCCACAAGAGGCTTCAACGCAGCAGGAGTAGTTTGAAGGTTACCCAGCAAACGCTTTTTGTCCAGTGGCTCTGGATGCTGAAGGAAATATTCAACGATGGCCCGCTGTTTTTTTGCCTGTGGCGGGAGGTCTTCCAGCTTTTCTTCCATATCGATAGGAGAAACAGCCGGCGCAACCACAGCCTTCAGCTTTTTCGTTTCCCTGCTCTTTACTTCATAGTGAACATCCACTTCGTCTTCGTTCATATGTTTTCTAAGGATATGGTAACTGACACCGGACTGTTCGAACTCTTCAAAATCCATGACGCCCCTCCCATCAAACACAGCATCCAGGGCTGAATCCAGCGGTTCATCCGAGAGTTTCCACAGCTCTTTTCTATATTTGGCTTTCATAACCTGCGGCAGCATGACCTGTAGACAGGATATATAATAACTCAACGTATAATTGGACAGCCATTTCCCAAGGTGAAGCAGTTCTTCCGTCAACGTCGGAATGACATCCAGTACATCAGTGATTTTTTTCACGGAGGGGAAGCTGGACGTTTCTGACAAGGCGATCACATAGCCGAGAATTTTCCTCGGTCCGAAGGGGACGATGACTCTGACCCCGGGCTGTACAATTCCTTCAAATTTTTCAGGGATTTCATAATCAAAGGGTCTGTTGGTATTCTGTGAGGCTACGTCCACAATGACATTGGCAATCACGTGCGGTCACGCCCCGTCATCTCCTGAGAGGCTTCCTTTAGGATTTCTTCTGCCAGTTGATCCTTCGTCATCATGGGATAGATTTTTTCACGACCACTTTTCTGAATGAAAAGGGAGGCATTCGTATCCGTACCAAAGCCGGACCCTTCCTCGGCCACATTGTTGATCACTATGGCATCCAGGTTCTTTTTCTCCAGCTTCTCTCTTCCGTAACGCTCAGGATCATTCGTCTCGGCGGCAAAGCCGATCAGATACTGATGTTCCTTCCGTGTACCGAGCTCCTGCAGGATGTCGTGTGTGCGCTCCATTTGAACCGCATATCCTCCCGGGGATTTTTTCATTTTGTGTTCAAAGGTTTCCTTTGGCCTGTAATCGGCGACAGCGGCGGATTTGATCACAAGATCGGCCGCTGGATAATGCTTCAGCACTTCTTCATACATCTCCTGAGCAGAGACTACATCAATGCGCTCCACCCCTTTTGGCGTATGAAGGGAGACAGGTCCGGTGATCAGGGTGACATCAGCACCGCTTCGAGCCGCCTGCCGCGCAAGAGCAAACCCCATTTTTCCGGTCGAAGGATTCGTGAAATACCGGACCGGATCAATTTTCTCCTGCGTTGGTCCTGCTGTAATCAGGACCCTTCTGCCTTTCAACCACTCGGTTTTCCGATACTCATCTTCCAGTACTTTAACGATGCTCTCCGGTTCTTCCAGCCTTCCTTTCCCGACATATCCGCAGGCCAGATACCCTTCACCAGGCTCAATAAAACGAAAGCCCCATTCATCCAGCTGTTTCATGTTGTTTATGACGGCCGGGTGGCTGTACATGTGCACATTCATCGCCGGTGCAATGTACACGGGAGCCTCGGTCGCAAGCAGTGTCGTTGACAGCATATCATCCGCCAGCCCGCCGGCAAGCTTGCCAATCGTATTGGCTGTAGCGGGCGCAATCAGGAATAAATCGGCCCAGTCGGCAACATCGATGTGCTGGATCTGTGTGGCGTCCTGTTCATCAAACGTATCGGTATAGACCGGCTGTCTGGACAGTGCCTGAAAGGTCGTCGGAGCGACGAAATTTCTTGCGCTCTCTGTCATAATGACTTTGACGAAGGCTCCTGCCTGGACAAGCTTACTTGTCAGGGCCGCCGCTTTGTATGCAGCTATTCCTCCTGATACGCCCAGGACAATCTTTTTATCTTTTAACATGTGATGGACCTCCCTGCCTGTGAAAATCTTACGATAAAATACGTAGGAAAAGCCGCGCTGATCGTCAGACAGATGCGCGGCTTTTCCTACGTTGTTCCGGGAACAATGCTATTATGTGGTTTCCGTTCTTTCCTGGATCTCTTCCGCTTCAATATAGTTCAATTTCCCGTCGCGGATTTCCTCCAGAGCTACACCAACCTGCTGATGAGAGGTTGGGTTTTCGACCATAGGAGCACTTCCCTGCTTCAGTTCGCGGGCTCTTCGTGCTGATAGTGTGACAAGTGTATATTTTGATTTGATCTGCTTCTGCAGGGAATCAATGGATGGTTCTAACATCATAATTAATTTTCCTCCAATGCTTTTTTGTATTGATGGGCCACGCGCTCACGTTTGCAGTGTTCACTGGCTACGATGGACTGGACCTTCTGAACGGCGTGATTAATCTGATCGTTGACAACGACATAATCGTAGGCATCCATCATATCAATTTCTTCTTTAGCCGCCAGCAGACGGTTTTTCACCTTTTCCTCTGTTTCGGTACCCCGGCTTACGATTCGGTCTTTTAATTCTTCAAGAGAAGGAGGAATTAAAAATACGAACACACCTTCCGGGAAGTTTTCGCGGACTTTCAATGCGCCCTGAACCTCAATTTCAAGGAATACATCCTTCCCCTGGTTCAACGTCTCTTCCACATAATGTCTCGGCGTGCCGTAATAGTTGCCCACATATTCGGCATGTTCAATCAGCTGTCCTTCTGTGATCAGCTTTTCAAATTCATCTCTGCTTTTAAAGAAATAATCGACACCATCCACTTCCCCTTCACGCGGGGCACGCGTCGTCATGGAAATGGAATATCGCAGGTCTGTCGACTGCTCGAACAGAGCCTTCCGTACAGTTCCTTTTCCGACACCTGATGGGCCGGAAAGTATAAATAGTATACCTTTCTGTTCAATCACTGCAAATAGTCCTCCTAGTTTTCATCTGAAATCTCATCATTACTGATTACACGCTGGCCGACGGTTTCCGGCTGAACAGCAGACAGAACGACATGATCACTATCTGTGATAATGACCGCACGTGTACGGCGGCCATATGTAGCATCTACTAATTTATTATTGTCACGGGCGACAGTAATGATACGTTTGATTGGAGCGGATTCCGGTGAAACGATGGAAATGATTCGATTGGCAGACACAACGTTCCCGAACCCGATATTGATCAATTTTAAACTCAAAGCTGACTCCTCCTTCTTATGGCCAAGCACTTAATCATTAACTCTATTATATGAAAAAAACCGTACAGAACACAATTGTTATTCGATATTTTGCACTTGTTCCTTCATTTTTTCCAATTCACCCTTCACGTTAAGTACATACTCCATCAGGAGGGTGTCATTGGATTTTGACCCAATCGTGTTCACTTCCCGGTGCATTTCCTGAAGGATGAAATCCAGACGTCTCCCGACGGACCCGCGCTGGTCCAGAGCCTTCTCAAACTGTTGAAGATGGGAATGCATCCGTGTGAACTCTTCGGTGACATCCCCTTTTTCAGCCATAAGGGCCACTTCCTGGAGAATTCTTGGTTCATCCTGGGAAAGGGGCTGTGCAGCGTAATCTTCAATTCGGGCGCGTATTCTCGCTTTGTATTCGTTTATCACTTCAGGGCGGCGCTGGTCCATCATGTCAAGCCAGCAGGCGACAGCCTTGAGTCTGGATAGGAGGTCCTTTGAAAGCTGCTTTCCTTCCCGTCCCCTCATGTCCTTCAGCTGCCGCAGAGCCTGTTCCACCGACGTCTTCAGCTTTTGTTGAAAAGAATCCGGGATGTCATCCGATTCCTTAGTAACGAAGACATTCTCTAACTTGGATACCATATCAATAGTTATATCACCCGTCAAATGAAACCGGCTCTTCATATCTTCCAACGCCTGAATGTACTGCTCCGCTGCTGCCCAGTCCACCTCGACGTTTTTCTTCGGGCCGCGGCCGTCCATCGTTATGTACACATCGACCCGCCCGCGGTGCAGGGCTTCTTTAACAAGTTTCCTTACCGGGTCCTCCATAAATAACAAAGAGGAAGGAAGGTGCATATGAACATCAAGAAACCGATGATTCACGGATCTGACTTCCACCACGATCCGTGTTCCCTCCTGCTCTGATATTTCCCGTCCATATCCGGTCATACTGTCAACCATATCTCCTTCACCTGCCGCTTCTTCATTGATACTGTCTAGTTTACCAAACTTCCTCTTTCAGAGCGACTGGTATGATTCTTTAGAAATCCGGCGTAAAATCATGCTATAATGACCTTTTAGAGAGGTGAAGAGACTATGTCTTTCGACGGAATTGTAACCCGGGCGGCGACAAATGAGCTGAACAATGTTCTTCAGTCCGGACGAATCATGAAAATTTATCAACCCACGGATACAGAGCTTGTATTCACTGTCCGCTCCCAGCGGACGAAATATACGCTTCTATTATCCGCTCATCCATCCTATGCACGGTTTCATTTAACCAATGATCAATACCACAATCCAAAAGAACCGCCGATGCTCTGTATGCTCCTGCGCAAGCATCTTGTAGGAGGATTTATAGAGAAAATTGAACAGGTGGATATGGAGAGGATTGTCAAGATCCATATCCGCACACGGAATGAAATCGGCGACGAAACGTATAAAACCTTGATCATTGAGGTGATGGGGAAACACTCCAATATTCTTCTTGTCGACGAACAGGAGGGGCATATTCTGGACAGCATCAAGCACCTTCCCCCTTCCCAGAACCGGCACAGGACGATTATGCCGGGCCAGCCCTATAAACGACCGCCGGAGCAGGGCAAAATAAGCCCGTTGGAACTCGAACCGGCCCAACTCCTTAAAAAACTGGATTTTAATGCGGGCCGCCTGGACAAACAGATTCTCTCCATTGTCATGGGCTTTTCCCCCATGATTACAAAGGAGATCGCAGAAAAAGCAGGAATGAACGGACCCTCAGGATACGAAGCTGCTTATGAGGAAGTACGGAACCGAATACTGGATCACTCGTATGAACCACAGGTGAAACGCGGGGACAAAGAACAATTTTATGTACTGCCGCTGAAGGCCTTTGGAGAAGAAAGAGAAACTTTCTCTACGGTGAGTGACATGCTGGACGCTTTTTATTCAGGGAAAGCCGAAAGGGATCGTGTCAAACAGCAGGCTGGTGATTTATTCCGCTTTCTGAAAAATGAACGCGACAAAAACCAGAGGAAAATCAAAAAACACGAAGATACCTTGAAAAAGTCTGAAGCAGCCGGGGATTATCAAAAGCTCGGCGAACTGCTGACCGCTCATATGCACCTCGTTAATAATGGAGACGAAAGTGTAACGGTCGTTGATTACTACGATCCTGACCAAAAGGAAATGTCAATCGAGCTGAATCCGAATAAAACCCCAAGTGAAAACGCCCAGTCTTACTTCCAGACGTACCAGAAATTGAAGAAGTCCAAGCAGGTGGTTCAAAAGGAAATTGAAAAAGCGGACATTGAAATCACCTACTTCGAACGTTTGATTCAACAAGTCGAAACAGCCAGGGAAGAAGATATTGAAGAAATCCGGGAGGAACTCCGGGAACAAGGCTATATGAAGAAAAAGAACGCCTCCCCGGGGCGTAAGAAAAACCAGCCTAAAAAACCGTCCCCGGAAACCTTCCGATCCAGTGACGGGACGATGATCTATGTCGGGCGCAACAATAAACAGAATGAATATTTAACCAACCGGATGGCAGGTAAATCTGATATCTGGCTGCACGCCAAAGATATTCCGGGTTCCCACGTAGTCATTAAAGATGAGAACCCAAGTGAAGACACACTGCTTGAAGCCGCCCAGCTGGCGGCAAACTTCAGTAAATCGAGCCGGTCGTCCTCCGTGCCTGTTGACTACACACAAATCAGGCATGTGAAAAAACCGTCCGGAGCAAAACCCGGTTTCGTTACCTATGATCATCAGCAGACCCTGTTTGTAACTCCGGATGCCTCCTATGTCCGGATGATGAAAAAACAGGCAGAGGAATAAAACAGGAACAGGCAGCCATACTAAGAGAGCACCTTGATCTTAGTAGAGGAGGCTGCAGTCATGCCAAAGAACTCAAAATCAAAACGCAACCCAAAGAAGAGCCGAGACGCGGTCCAGCCCAGCAGTGGTGAAGAACGCGTAACGATCTCTAAAGCGGGCAGATCTTTTGATGGCCGTTGAAGAGCAATAGTCAGAGTTCCCATGACAAAACGCCGGCGTACACGCGTCGGGAAAGCTGTCGAGAAAATTTCTCGGCAGCTTTTTTCTATAAGGCTCTGTTATTGCTTGGTGTTGTTATTTAACATGTGAGCTCCTATCACCCCTTTCTCTCATGGGGTTTGTAGGAGGCGGCCTTGGGATGACTCCCTTTCCACGGGGTACCGTGAGCCTCCTCAGGCAGCGCCTTCCGGGGTCTCACGATGTACCTTCATCCCACAGGAGTCCTGCCATTCCCAAGGCCGCCTCTTCAAAGTAGGGTAGTTAGAAAGGACATAACCGAAGTCCGTTACACCACTACGAAAGGGATGGCAGGGAAAACAGGTAGACTCCTGCGGGAAAAAGGAACAAGGGGAGACCCCGGAGAACGAAGTTCGAGGAGGCTCATCGTTCCCCGCGGAAAGCGGACGGTTTTCCCTGCCATCCCATGCTCTGAGTAAACAACGGACCGGACCCCTGATTCCAGACGGAGACGATTTAGTAATCGTTTAAAATAACAACAACAGACTTTAACAGAGCTTTCTATAAAAAAAACCGCCTGGACTCAAACCAGACGGTTATCTTTTCCTCATATGATCAAGCCTGTCCCTGAGAATCGTAATGGAACGGTTGATTTTCCAGATGTAATAAAGGTGATGGAGCAGATTTTCCTTATCCTCTGTTCCCGGCTGCACTTTCAACTCCACCTGCTCCCTTTCCTCCAGCAGGTCGTAAACCGGATCGGAATGATTTCCTGTTTCGATTTGATGGATCAAACCTTGCAGATTCTTTTCCAGTTTATCCTGAACCGCTGTTAGAAGTTCCAGTGTTTCATGACTGTGATTCGTGTATTTGGGGTATGGAGAGGCGACAAGGTGCTTGGCATAATAATTGACGGCTGTAATCACGGTCAGCACGGCTGTAAGGTTTTTGTCCCCTCGGAAAATAGGATCCTGTACAGCAGGCTTGGATTCTTCCTCTATTTCCTGCATTTTCGCATCCAGATCCAAGGCCTGCTGCGCAAGACCTTTAACTCCTTTCGTACCCTTGATGTTGGTTAAATACTGGCTGATTAATTGAGACATTTGTGTAAAATATTCACGAAAGGCCTCGGAAAGCTTGTCCTTAGTACTCGTGGGAAAGACGAAAGCAGAAACACCAAGAGCAATCGCAGCTCCGGCCACTGTGTCAATGACCCTCGCTCCAAGAAGCTCCGGCGTAACTCCACCGAGAATCAGATCATAAATAAAGGCAATCATCATCGTAATAAAGAAGCTTGCCACCGTATAGGAAACCGTAAGAAAGTAAAAAGCTGTAAAAATAACCAGAAACAATAGGACAACCTCAAGGTAAGGGTGGCCGGAGAGCCACAAAGCAGCGAGAAAACCGAAGAAAGCACCGAAGAATGTGCCGACGGAACGCTCAAAAGCTTTTAAGTACGTCCTGCCGACGGTTTCCGTACCGAGCTGGATAATAAAAGCGGTCAACAGGACCCAGTACGGCTGAATCGGAGAAATGATATAGCCCGTAACAATAGCTATGCTTCCTGCAATCAACGCCTGCACGGCTTTTTTCTCAGCAGGTTTCAGTCCGGCAGGCCCCGCTTCCTTCTCATCCACCGCCTCTTCATCTGCTGCCGGTGGATGTTCCACTGCTTCATTGAAGTGAATATCCCGCTGCACTTCCGAGGCGCCTTCTGTCACGTGGGAAGCCATTGTTTCAATTCTTCTGATCAAATAAAGCCGTCCATCAGGGAGATCGGTTGCATTCATCATCCAGTGATCAAGCTGATGCCGGATACCTGCGACCACTTTCTCAGCCTCCTGAAGACTCTTCATTTCCGGCTGTGGGTCAAGCACATCGGCATCTTTCAACGTCAGAAGCAGATCGACGAGAAGATAGCGCAGCTCCTTCAAATCCAATGCCTCGTCTTCCTTCAATTTCTGCAGGCTTTCCGAAAGCGTCATAACAAACATGGTCGTATCGAAAATATATAATCGCAGCCGGCCGGATTGAAGCCCCGGCCAGATTTCTGTGCTGTCCTGCTGGTGTAGATCAGCGGCGACCTGGTTGGCGTAAATTCTTAATTTACTTACGTTGCTGCCCAGCTTCTTCAACCGGGACGGCTGGAGTTCGGGGTCTTTAATCACCTCAATAAGCAGGTCGAACGTCAAGTTTGCCTGCCTGTGGAAGGAAACCGTGCTTCTCCGCAGCATCTGCCTTGTGTCTTCGAATAGGAAGAAATTGTAAAGAAAGGCATAAAGAATGCCGATACCTACTGCGAGGTAAAACCAGGGAAACTGGGACGGTGACAGCTGAAGAAATGAGGAGAAATAAATTGTGAAGAACCCAATCATTCCAAGAGAAAAATACCGGCTTCCATGCTGCGAAAAATAAAAAGCTGCACCTATCGAAGCAATCATCAGGATACTTACCAGGACGGGGCTTGAAGCAGTCAAGGACCCAAGCGTCACCCCTGAACATGCAGCCACTCCCAGGAGAAGGGTTGTCACCTGTTTTTTTCTTTTTGTATCATCCATAACAATCATAATGCCCATCAGACCGGCAATCCCGGAGATGATCGCAGGAAAAAGCGGATCGATGGCAAAGACGTTCATGATCAACATCGTTGTAAAAACCGATGAAATCAAACTCAGCGTAGCTTTCCCCGCCTGGGCCAGTCTCCGCCTGCCCGGATCAGAGGCGAGCAGACGCCGCAGCCAGTAGGACTGTTTGACTAAATCTTTCATTTATTGATGCTCCCCTCTTTCGTATGTATAGTCATTTATCTTATCGATTTTTAAGTGTCAGGACAACTCTCACGTCCTGACGTTTTCTATTGTAAGAACATTCCATCAAAAGCCCCGGACGAAAAAAGCTGCGATCGGCATCGCAGCTTCAAGTTAAAAAATAAGCAAAAACGGCAATCGAGGCCACATAAGAAAAAACCGCCTGGGCCCAGTATCTTTTCGCTTCCTTTTTCAACATGTACATATTCCATAATATAAATATCGTCAGCGACCCTGCCAGACTGAGCAGGGGTTCCCATGACAGCATGGATTCCATAAAGGAAAAAGCGACCCACGTGTATAAATAAACGAAGCAGGTTAATAGTCCGAGGGAGGCATTCATGAGAATAAAAAAGGAATGTTTGTTAGATTTCATCGTCATCACCAATACGTTGTGTTGTATTAATGGTACAAGGACAAGATGAAAATAGCAACTCTTCCCTCATTTAAGAATTTGTAAAAACGTAAGGGTCTTCCCTCCACACTCTCAGTTTCTCCAGCTGAAGGTCATCCAGTTCTTCCTGTTGGTACAGCTCATCCAGTAGATCATCATAGCTGGCAATCGATTGAACATGGTACTCCTTTTCCTTAAACGCCTGCTTCGCTTCCGCCAGGCCGTAGGTGAAAATGGATAAAATCCCTGCCACTTCCACCCCCGCTTCCCGCAGGGCATCTGCAGCTTGTATGGAAGACTTCCCAGTGGAAATCAAATCCTCAATGACGACTACACGGCTGCCTTTGGTAACCACTCCTTCAATCTGATTTCTGCGCCCGTGTTTTTTGGCGGTCCCGCGCACATACACCATCGGAAGATTGAGACGATCGGCTGCCCATGCTGCATGCGGAATACCGGCTGTGGCGCATCCGGCTATTCCATCCACCTCTCCCGGCAGTTTCCGGATCATGTCCACAAACGCCTCTGTAACAGACGAACGCACGGAGGGATAAGACATCGTCAAACGGTTGTCACAATAAATCGGGGATTGGATGCCCGAGGTCCATGTGAAGTAATCCTCCTCGTACATTTTGACAGCACCAATATCCAGCAGTTTATGAATCAACTGATTTTTTTCCATGCAGAAATTCCCCCTTGATGGTTTGATATGTATCCTCAGGTTCACCGCTGTTCCGGATAGGTCTGCCAACGACGATGGCATCACTTCCCTCCATAGCGGCTTTTGCAGGAGTGGCTGTCCGTTTTTGATCGTGCACGTGCCCTCCCGGGAGCCTGATCCCCGGGGTCAACGTAAGAAGCCCTGATTCTTTTTTGATCAAGGATGCTTCATGAACAGAACACACGACTCCATCCGCCCCATGTTCTTCCGCTAAGAGGCTGTAATGAAGGACCATGTCTTTCGTTGATCCTTCTACCTTCCATTCCCTGCTCAATGACCATTCGTCCATGGAAGTAAGGACAGTGACGGCAAATAAAAGAGGTGTTTTTCCATCTGCCCCTTCGCTCAACCCCTTCCGGGCAGCTTCAATCATTTGGCTGCTGCCGGACGCATGAATCGTAACGATATCTACACCGAGACCGGCAAGGTTTTTCATCGCCCGGCGGACGGTTTCCGGTATATCATGAAGCTTTAAATCCAGGAAAACTGCGTGGTTCCGTCTTTTCAGTTCGGCAATGAACGGGGCGCCTTCTTTATAAAAAAGCTCCATGCCTACTTTAACTGGAACACCTTCCAGATGATGTTCCATCAAAAAATCAAACGCTTCGCGGCCTGAGGGGAAATCAAGGGCGAAGTAGACCGGCTTCAACTCTTTCACGATGCGCACCTCCTACAGCTTCTTCTACAGATTGAAATCCATAATGGTGTAACGTCTCCGGCAGTTGTTCCACGAGTTCGCTGCATATGAGTGGTTTTTTAAAGTTCGCACTGCCTACAGCCACCGCGCTCGCTCCTGCCAGCAGGTACTCGACAATATCGGCTGCCGTTTCAATCCCTCCCATTCCGATAATGGGGATACCGACTTCGGGATAAACTTGATGGATCATCCGGATACTGACAGGCTTCAGGGCAGCTCCGGACAATCCTCCGGTCCCGTTCGATAAAACAGGTTTCCGCGAGGATGGATCGATGCGCATAGCGGTCAGCGTATTGATCATAGACAGGCCGGAGGCTCCTCCCCTTTCAGCCGCTTTGGCCATGACGACGATGTCGCTTACATTCGGCGACAACTTCACATATACCGGAACACGGCTTACTTGAACGACTCTGCGTGTAACATCCTCCGCAAGCACTGGATCCATTCCGAACTGAACGCCGCCCTCCTTGACATTCGGACAGGAGATATTCAGTTCGAGAGCATCAACATGAACAGAGATTTTTTCTGCTACTTCCACATATTCCTCTACCGTACTGCCGGCGACATTTGCTATGATCGGTACCTGCTGGGCCTTTAGAAATGGGATTTCATCCTGAATGATCGACTCGACCCCTGGATTTTGAAGACCAATGGCATTGAGCATCCCTCCCGTTGATTCTGCTACCCGCGGAGTTGGATTGCCATATCTCTTTTCACCGGTGGCAGCCTTCATGATGACAGCCCCGAGTTCAGCGAGCGGGTAAAAGCGGGCATATTCACGACCAAAACCAAAGCATCCGGAAGCCGGCATAATCGGATTTTTCAAAGATAGGCCGGGCAGTTGAATCATCGTATTCATGAAAGCACAACCTCCTTATGGTGAAAGACCGGACCGTCACAGCAGATTCGCTTGTAGCCTTTTTCATCATGGGAAGGCACTACACAGGCAAAACAAGCGCCGATCCCGCATCCCATCCGTTCCTCCATGGAAATATATCCTTCTGTATCACCGAGCTGGTTGACCACTGCTTTCAGCATGGGCGTAGGTCCGCACGTATAATAGCGGTCAAACGAACCAGACATTCCGGCAATCCCGTCTGTTACAAACCCTTTATTTCCGGAGGTTCCGTCATCTGTCATAATATGGACTTTCCCATATTGTTGAAATTCAGTCTTCAAAAAAGCGTGACGGATGGATTGAAATCCGAGAATAATAGTAAGGTCCGCTCCTTTTTCATACAACTCACGTGCCAGCCGGTATAGAGGGGGAACACCGATGCCTCCCCCTGTCAGAAGGACACTCTCTCCAGGCAGAGCCTTTACAGGAAAACCTCTGCCTCCGGGACCAAGCACATCAAGAGAATCACCTATCTGATAGGCTGTAAGAGCTTTTGTTCCTTTTCCAATCACTTTGTACAACAGGGTGATTGTTTCCTCATCTATATTGTAATCCGAGATGGATACCGGCCTACGTAAATATTCGTCCGCACTTGTCCGAATGTGAACAAATTGTCCAGGCTGCTTGATGTCATGCACCATACGCCCGCAAAGAATTAATTGGTACGTATCTTCGGCAACCAGCGTATGATCCACAACCGTCAGATCTTCTCTGATCACTGCCCCACCCCTTCCATCGGAGTAATGGCTCTTGCCGAAAAAGACATGGCGTTAATGACTTCAACGATAGCCGTTGCCGTATCAAGGCTCGTCAGACAAGCAATGCCGTTTTCCACAGCTTCCCGGCGGATTCTGAACCCGTCAGACCTTGCACGCATCCCTTTGTTCAACGTATTGATGACAAATTGAACTTCACCGTTCTGAATAAGGTCCAGCACATCCCTCTCTGCCGAACCAACTTTACCGACCGCTTCTACAGGAAGACCTTCCTGGGCAATTACGGTTGACGTGCCTTCTGTGGCAAACAAACGGAAACCGAGTTCATCAAAGGTCCGGGCGATGCGCACCATTTCTTCCTTATCCTTATCAGCAACCGTTAAGAGGACAGATCCTTGGACGGGTATTTTTAATCCAGAGGATATCATGCCTTTGTATAAGGCTTTCTCCAGCGTTTCATCATACCCGATGACTTCCCCTGTCGATTTCATTTCAGGTCCAAGCGTCGTATCGACACTTCTTAATTTTTCAAAGGAGAACACCGGCACTTTCACATAGACCCCTTTCGGCTTGCGGGCCGTTCCCGTGCTGTAGCCATGGTCGGTCAATTTCCCCCCCATCAGCACTTTCGTTGCCAGCCCGGCCATCGGAACACCGGTTATTTTACTGAGAAAAGGAACGGTCCGGCTCGCTCTGGGATTAACTTCCAACACATAAGCGGTCCCATCTGAAATGACGAACTGGATATTGAGGAGACCCTTCATCTTCAATTCTTTTGCGATATCAGCTGTGATGTCCAGACACTGCTTTTCAAGCGCAGGAGTCAACCGCCGGGGTGGGTAGACAGCCATGGAGTCACCTGAGTGGACCCCGGCACGTTCAATATGTTCCATAACACCGGGTACGAACACATCCTCACCGTCTGTAATGGCATCTACTTCCACTTCCATCCCTGTCATATACTTATCGATCAAAATGGGGTGGCCGTTATGAACAAAAGCATTGGCATCCAGATAGGAAGCCAGTTCTTCACGCGAATACACGATGGCCATCGCTCTCCCACCGAGGACATAGGATGGGCGGACGACAATGGGATAACCGATTTTCTCAGCTGCGGCTGCAGCTTCTGCTTCACCAGCCACACTTTCTCCTCCCGGTTTCGGTACATTCAGACGGTTGAGCAGCTTTTCAAACAAGTCGCGGTCTTCTGTTTCATGGATGGCTTCCATCGTTGTTCCAAGGATCGGGATGCCGTGCCGGCTCAGCCCTTCTACTAGATTTATCGCTGTCTGTCCACCGAATTGAACGATTACGCCTTCAGGATTTTCAAGGTCGGTGACATTGAGAACATCTTCAAGGGTCAAAGGTTCGAAGTACAATTTATCGGAGACACTGAAGTCAGTGGAAACCGTCTCCGGATTGTTGTTCATAATAATCGCTTCATAGCCCATATCTTTCAACGCAAGCACCGAGTGCACCGTAGCATAATCAAACTCGACCCCCTGACCAATTCGTATCGGGCCGGATCCAATGACGAGCACTTTTTTCCTTGATGAGGGAAGGGATTCATTTTCCTCTTCATAGCTGCTGTAAAAGTACGGCGTTTCGGATGCGAATTCCCCTGCGCACGTATCTACCATTTTATAGACTGGTTCAATATTCATACTCTTCCGCTTCTGTCGGACTTCATCGACCGAGACTCCTGCTGCACGGGAAATCTGCTGGTCGGACATCCCCAGCTGTTTCACTTTCCTTAGGAGAGAAGCAGACACTCCCTCTGTTTCAAGCTGCTGTTCCAGAAGGATGATCTGCTCCAATTTATAAAGGAAAAACTCATCAATCGCTGTTTTTTCGTGAAGTTCCTCTATAGAAAAGCCCCGCCGGAAAGCTTCGGCAATTAAGAAAATCCGTTCGTCGTCCGCTTTCACAATCCGTTCGTTCAATTCCTCTGCGGTTAAACGGGACGCGTGGGCCAGACGCAGTTCTTCCGTCCCCCCTTCAAGCGAGCGGATGCCTTTCAACAAGGACTCTTCCCAAGTCCTGCCGATGCTCATCACTTCGCCTGTCGCTTTCATCTGTGTGCCCAGAACGCGGTTTCCCTTGGCGAATTTATCGAACGGCCAGCGGGGAATTTTGGATACGACATAATCCAGCGCAGGTTCAAAGCAGGCATATGTGGTTCCTGTAATCGGATTTTGAATCTCATCCAGCGTCATCCCTACTGCAATTTTCGCAGCAATTTTTGCGATAGGGTAACCCGTCGCTTTTGAAGCAAGCGCGGAGGAACGGCTGACTCTTGGATTCACTTCAATCACATAGTACTGGAAGCTGCCGGGATCGAGAGCCAGCTGCACGTTGCAGCCTCCCTCAATTTTCAAAGCTTCGATAATTTCCAAAGACACGTTTCGAAGCATCTGATATTCTCTGTCACTAAGTGTTTGAGATGGGGCGGTTACAATGGAATCACCCGTGTGTATTCCGACAGGATCAAAGTTTTCCATGTTACAGACGACAATTTTATTTTCTGTACTGTCCCGCATCACTTCGTATTCAATTTCCTTGAATCCAGCGATGTTTTTCTCGACGAGACATTGGGAGACGGGGCTTAGTGACAGTCCGCTTCTCACCGTTTCCCTCAGCTGCTCTTCATGATCACAAATCCCTCCACCGGCTCCGCCCATCGTATAAGCTGGACGGACGATGACTGGATAGCCGATACGATCGGCAAAACGTAACGCTTGATCCACTGTACTGACGATATCACTTTCCGGAACGGGGTGCTCCAATTCGTGCATGAGGGAGCGGAACTTCTCCCGGTCCTCCGCACGCTGGATCGCTTCCAACGGTGTACCGAGCAGCTCCACCCGGTAGTGATCGAGAATGCCTGAGTCATGAAGTTCGACGGCCATGTTCAGACCTGTCTGGCCTCCCAGTGTCGGAAGCACGGCATCCGGCTGCTCCTTACGGATAATCTTTTTCATAAATTCAAGAGTCAAAGGTTCCATATAGACCTGATCCGCAAACGTATGATCCGTCATGATCGTAGCTGGATTGGAATTTGCCAGAATGACCTCATACCCTTCCTCTTTCAAAGACTGACAGGCCTGGGTGCCGGAATAATCAAATTCAGCCGCCTGACCGATGACGATGGGACCGGATCCGATGACGAGGATTTTATTTATATCTGTACGTTTAGGCATTGAGGTTCCTCCTTTGTGCGCTTGTTCGTCTGTTCGATGTTTTCAAGAAAGTGGTCAAACAACCACGCTGTATCTTCTGGTCCCGGTGAGCTTTCGGGGTGATACTGCACACTAAAAACGGGCTGTGTGCGATGCTTCAGCCCTTCAACTGTCTCATCGTTCAGAGATACTTGTGTCGCCATCAATTCCGTATCTTCAAGAGATTCCAACGCTACGGTGTACCCATGGTTCTGTGAGGTAATGAAAGTTCGATTCGTTTCAAGATCTTTCACAGGCTGGTTGGACCCACGATGTCCGAACTTCATTTTCATCGTATCAGCGCCACCTGCAAGAGCAATCAGCTGGTGGCCGAGACAGATGCCGAAAACCGGAACACGCCCGATGAGGTTTCGTACGGTTTCCACAGCCTCCGGGACATTTTTCGGATCTCCCGGGCCATTGGAGAGCATAACGCCGTCCGGTTTCAGCCTTAAGATCTCCTCATGACTGGTATGGTACGGGACAACAGTGACGTGACAGCTGCGCTTGGCAAAATCCCTTAAAATACCATGCTTCATTCCAAAGTCCATCAAAACAATCCTTTTCCCTCGTCCGGGTACAACGTACGGTTTCACAGTGGATACGTGCTGCACCTGGTTGTTGTAAGAAGGTGAATCCTCCAGCATTTTCATAACTTCTGAGGGGGATCGCTCACTGGAGGCAATCATCGCTTTCATCGTACCGTAACGGCGGATGATCTTGGTCAGTTTTCTCGTATCTACTCCGCTTATCCCGGGAATGTTCCTTGCCTCAAGGTAAGCATCCAGGGTTTCCTCACTGCGGAAGTTCGAAGGCCTTGCACAGTGCTCCTTCACAACGACTCCGAACACAGCGGGGTGAACCGTTTCAAAATCGTCACGGTTGATGCCGTAGTTCCCGATCAACGGGTACGTAAAAGTCACAATCTGTCCGCAGTAGGAAGGATCGGACAGGACCTCTTGATAACCTGTCATTCCTGTGTTGAAGACAATTTCGCCGATCGATTCCCTTTCGCTTCCAAAACCTTCTCCTTTGAATACTGTTCCATCTTCAAGTACGAGCTGCTTCATGTGTACTCTCCTCCCACGCAAGATTTCCGTTGACTACGGTTAACACCGGCCAGCCTTTCAGTGTCCAGCCGTTGAATGGCGTGTTTTTTCCTTTCGAAAGGAATGTTTCCCGCACCACATCCCTTTCACTGGTTAAATCAATCATAGTAAAATCTGCTGGAGCACCAGGGGCAAGCGTACCGTAAGGCAGATGGAAAACGGCTGCCGGCTTTACTGTCATCCAATCCACCAGTTCCTTCAAAGTGCAGAATCCTTCTTCAACGAGGTGTGTATATAGTAGAGGGAAAGCCGTTTCCAATCCTGTAATCCCAAAGGGGGCTTCTAAAAAGCCCTGCTGCTTTTCCTCTTCTGTATGTGGAGCATGGTCTGTAGCGATAAAGTCGATCGTGCCATCTTTTAAACCTTCAAGAAGGGCTTGTTGGTCCACTCTGCTGCGAAGCGGTGGATTCATTTTATAAAACCCATGATCCTCGATGATGTCGTCTTCCTTCAGGACAAGATGGTGGGGAGTCACTTCAGCCGTTACATGGATCCCCGCTTTTTTTGCGTTGCGGATGATACGTACGGATTCTTTGGTGGAAACATGACAAATGTGATAGTGACAGCCGGTTTGTTCAGCGAGCAGGACATCTCTGGCAATCTGAACAGATTCCGCCGTTGACATGATGCCCGGCAGCGAAAGACGCTGACTCACATCCCCTTCATGACACACCCCTTTATGTACAAGAGAATTGTCCTCACAATGAGCGACTACAGCTTTACCGGCCGTTGAGGCAGCTTTCATGGCTTCCAGCATCATTCCCGCATCCTGAATTCCCACCCCATCATCAGTGAAGGCGAAGGCACCTTTGTCTGCCAGTGTTTTCATATCCACAAGTTCCCGGCCGACCTGGCGGGTTGTGATGGAAGCATAAGGCAGGACACGGATATGGGCCGTCTCTTTTATTCGCTGCTGGAGTTCATCCAGGGTCTGCCCATCATCAGGGACAGGGGTGGTATTCGGCATGGCGCAGATGGTCGTAAATCCACCTTTCGCTGCTGCCTGTGTCCCAGTTTCAATCGTCTCCTTCGCTTCTCCACCTGGTTCGCGCAGATGGACATGTACATCAACAAAGCCGGGACTGATGAAAAGACCTTCCGCATCCCATACACGGTCGACAACCGTTTGGTTAAGGTTCTGCCCTATTTCCTGGATCATCCCATTTTCCATCACCATTTCTGCGGATTCCATCTTTCCATCGCTTTGCAGCATACGAGCATTGATTACTTTTACCTTCATTTACAGTTCCCCCTTCATTAACGAATCCATAACAGCCATCCTAACAGCAACTCCATTGCTCATCTGCCTGAAAATTCTTGACTTACCACTCTCTACAAGATCACGATCGATTTCAACTCCGCGATTGACAGGAGCTGGATGAAGGATGATGCTGTGCGCATCCATTCTCGCTTCCCTTTCCTTCGTCAATCCGTACTGCTCAAGGTACGTGGCCGTGTCTTCTCGATGGATATGCCGCTCATGCTGGATTCTCAGGAGCATCAGTACATCACAGTTTGTGACAGCTTCATCCATAGAAATGTAGTGATCCGCTATGGCTGCGTCCTGCCATTCGGGTTTACTGACAAAATAAACCTCCGCTCCAAGGCGGGAAAGTGCGGCAGCATTCGACCTGGCTACCCGGCTGTGTTTAATATCACCAGCGATACAGATGCGCAGCCCTTTGAAACTATGAAACTGTTCATAAATGGTATACAAGTCCAGGAGACTCTGTGTGGGATGCTCGCCACAACCATCTCCTGCGTTGATCAGAGTAAGATTCAAATGTGAAGCACAATGCTGAAGCAGACCGGTCTGTGACTGACGGACGACTGCCAGTTCGACTCCAAGGGATTCGAGTGTTTTCAACGTGTCATAAAGACTTTCCCCCTTCGTCAGGCTGGACTCCCGCCCTTCCAGATCGATGAGCTCAAACCCTGATTTACGCTGAGCAATCTGGAAGCTTACTTTGGTCCGTGTGCTTGGTTCTAAAAAAAGGTTGGCAGCAAACCTGCCATGGTAAGAGGGATTATCCCCGGGCTGATTCAGACGCTCCGCCCTCTCGATAAGCTGGAATATCTGCGCCGGGCTCAGTTCCTTCATAGATAATAGATGTTGTAATGGCTGGACTACAGGCATATCCTTCACTCCGATCTTCTTGATTTTTGACCGGTATACAAAGAAAAAGGCACCCCCGGTGTACGGGGGTGCCTCACTCGCTGCGCAGGCAGACGAGCCATTCCCTGGTACACCTTTCCGGGCCTCACGGGACCCGATTAAAACGTGTGTTCTTGGTTATGCCACTTCATGCTGTTCTTTTTTCTCTTCCACTTCAGGTTCTTCAAACATTTTTCCATTGCCATAGCCTTTTTCTTTTCCTGGCAGCACTTGATGAAGGAAGACGCCGATCACTGCTGACAGAGCCATCCCGGCGATCTGAACCTCCTCGGTGACCTGTACGAAGGCGCCTCCTACGCCGAGAACAAGGATGATGGATGCTATTATCAGGTTGCGTTTTTCTCCAAAATCAATTTGATTATCAATCAGCATGCGTAGTCCACTGGAAGCGATAATTCCGAACAGAAGAATGGAAACCCCTCCCATAACGGCCGACGGGACAGACCCGATCACAGCCGTGACCATTCCGATAAAACCGAAGATGACTGCGATGACCGCTGCCCCTCCGATAACGAAAACGCTGTAGACTCTTGTGATGGCAAGCACGCCGATGTTTTCCCCATACGTTGTATTCGGAGGCCCGCCCAGACAGGACGCAATCATAGTAGCCGCTCCATCGCCGAGAATCGATTTATCAAGCCCCGGATTTTTCAAAAAGTTCCGCCCTACCACTTTGGAAAGAACCATTTGGTCCCCTGTATGTTCAGTAATCGTAACAAGGGCAAAAGGCACCATCAGGAGGGCAATTTCCCAGCTGATCACTTCCCATGGGCTGAAGTCGACAAAGGGAACGATGAAGTCAGGAACTTGGAAGAACGCTCCGAGAAAGCCTGTCAAAGAATCTGCTGAAGTGAGGGCCTGCCATTCTGCTTGAATCGCCGTTGTATCCACAATACCCTGGAATAAGGCAAAGATGTATCCACCGACAATACCGAACAAGATGGGCAGCAGGGAGAAGAACCCCTTGAAAAAGATGGATGCGATGACTGTTAACCCTAAGGTGACCAGAGCTGTCGTCAAGTGTACACTGCTGTATACATTCTCTTCCTGTCCAGGCAGGTACATGGCCATATCGACCGCTGTGGAAGCCAGCCCAAGACCAATGACGATGATGACCGGGCCTACGACAATCGGTGGCAGCAGGTTCATCAGCCATTTCGTTCCAAAAACAGTGATGAAGAGAGCGACTGCCCCGTATACAAGGCCTGTCAGAAAGCTTCCGACCATGGCTCCGGCTGCTCCGCTCGTTTTCGATACTTCAATAATGGGATAAATAAAAGCAAAGCTTGAACCAAGATAGGCCGGTACCTTTCCTCTTGTGATTAACAGATAGGCGAGAGTTCCAAATCCACTGGACACTAAAGCGACGGCTGGGGAAAGTCCTGTCAGAAAGGGGACAAGGATGGTAGCGCCGAACATCGCAAACAAGTGCTGCAGGCTTAAAGTCAGCCACTTCCCGGCTGCCGGAACTTCATGAATGTCTAATGCTGGTTGATGTTTTTCCATTTGTTCATTCCTCCTCTGCCCGTAAAAAAAGCCTCCCTACGCTTAAAAGGCGTAAAGAGGCACACGTGTAGCTGCTACACGAAAGGTCCATACGATTCCTTTTAAGCCTCACGGGACTTTTTTAAAGGGCGTGTTCATTCAGTTATCTTTCGAAAATTTTCACTTCGTCTTTCTCGTCCGTTTCCGCAAGCGTTACAGTGATGACTTCCTCAAGGGAAGTCGGCACATTCTTACCGACATAATCCGCACGGATAGGGAGTTCCCTGTGTCCCCGGTCAACGAGAACAGCAAGCTGGATTTCCTTCGGTCTACCGTGATCCATCAGTGCATCCATTGCGGCACGCACCGTTCGTCCTGTATACAGCACATCGTCGACGAGAATCACTTTCTTTCCATCAATATCCGTTTCAATATTGGTTTCTTTTAATTCCGGTTCGGACGTCTGTTTCTCAGGGGTGAGATCATCCCGGTATAACGTGATGTCCAGTTCTCCCCCCGGCAGTTCCCGGCCTTCAATTTCGGCTATTTTATTTCTTATCCTCCGGGCAATGGGAACACCGCGTGTTTTTATCCCGACAAGAACAAGATCTTCAATCCCTTTATTCTTCTCAATGATTTCATGGGAGATTCTGGTGAGTGCCCGCCGGATGGCTGCATCGTCCAGAACCGTAGCTTTCGGATTCATGGGCAAGCTCCTTTACAAAAAAACCCCTTTTCCACGTGTAGGCAGAAAAGGGGTTTTTTACGCATAGATCACTCGTAAAATTACCGTACCTTCTCAGCCTCACGGGACTGCTCTTAAAGGTCTTTATATTCTATTAAGGATTATGTCAAAGCATTCATCTTTTGTCAAGACTGGATTTACCCTTCACGAAGCTCGAGTTCACGAAGAACATCCGTAAATTCCCGGGGAGGATCCACTTCAAAGTGCATCCACTCTCCTGTGGAAGGATGCTCAAATCCCAGCACTTTGGCGTGAAGCGCCTGACCATTAAGATCGAGAGTTTTTCTCGGTCCGTATTTCGGGTCACCGGCCAGCGGATGGCTGATGTACCGCATATGGACACGGATCTGGTGGGTGCGCCCTGTTTCAAGCTTGCATTCGACGTGGGTAAAATCATTAAAAAGACGGATGACCCGGAAGTGGGTCACGGCATCACGGCCGCCATCGACAACCGTCATCTTCTGACGATCCTTTGTATCACGGCCGATCGGGGCGTCAATGGTTCCATATTCATGACTGATCTCTCCATGGACGACCGCTTCATACTTCCGCTCCACTGTTTTCTTGGAAAGCTGGTCTGCAAGAGAGCGGTGGGCCTTATCATTTTTAGCCACCATAAGGAGCCCGCTCGTATCTTTATCAATTCGATGGACAATGCCCGGCCGTTCCACTCCGTTGATGCCGGAAAGATCTGTACAATGATGAAGCAGCCCGTTGACGAGTGTGCCGGAATAATGCCCGGCGGCCGGGTGGATGACCATCCCTGAAGGTTTATTGACGACGATCACATCGGAGTCTTCATAAACGATGTCCAAGTTCATATCTTCCGGCAGAATATCCATCGGCTCCGGGTCAGGAACATGCCATGTAATGGTTTCCCCTTCCTGAACCTTATAATTACTTTTGACAGCTTTTCCGTCCACAAGAATGACATCATCCTTCAGCCATCCCTGGATCTGGGATCGGGACACCTCTTCAATGACTTCTGTTAATAATTTATCAATCCGGGTGGATTGGTCTTTTTCTGTTACGTTGTATTGTTCACTCAAGATTCTATACTTCCTTTCTTTTTACGCTCGTCTAAAAAAGCAGCGATCATGATGAAAGCAACACCGATGACGAGCGCAGAATCGGCGACATTAAAGATTGGGAAATCGTAGGTGAAAATATACGTGTTGGCAAAATCCACGACTTCCTTCCGAAAAATCCGGTCAATGAAATTGCCGACAGCTCCGGCGAGAATCAAGGAAAGGGCGGCTCCTACAAGGCGGCTCTGCTTTCCCAACTGCTGAAGATAGTAAATGACAAATCCAATCACGATTACCGTAATAATGTAAAAAAACCACATCTGCCCCTGGAGAATTCCCCAGGCAGCTCCCTGGTTCCGGTGTGATGTTAAATAGAAGAAATTCTCGATAACCGGGATGCTTTGTCCTATTTCCATTTTAGTCACGACCAGATACTTCGTCCACTGGTCCAGTATGATCAGCACCAAGGCTGTCAGATAATACACATACATACGCGTCCTCCATCAAACAATTGTTATCCCTGGCTATTGTACCACATTTCGACAGGCGAAACCTGTTCCCATAGGAAAAGGCACCGCTGCACAGAACGGTGCCTGATGAATGGCACGGACCAGTTTATGTAGAATGCTGTTAAGGCTGGGAGCTGTACTCCTGTTCCATTTTCCGTTCCACTTCCTGCTCATTGTCAATCTCTGTATCAAACAGATGATCCCAATCATCATTTTCAATCATATCAATCTGTGCTTCCACAAGCATACGGAGCCTCGTTTTGAATACTTTAGCCTGCTTTTTCATATCCTCGACTTCAATGGAGATCCGGCGTGATTTTTCCAGTGCTTCATTAATAATACGGTCAGCGTTCTTTTCTGCTTCTTTAATAATGAGCTTCGACTCTTTGTTTGCACTGTTTTTTACATCTTCGGCCGTTTCCTGAGCCACAAGGATGGATTTATTCAATGTCGTTTCAATATCATTAAAATGACCAAGTCTCTCATTCAGCTGAGTCACTTCGCGCTCCAATTCTTTCTTTTGACGGATAACGATTTCATAATCCTTAATGACCTGATCCAGAAATTCGTTGACCTCATCTTCGTCATACCCACGGAAGCCCCGGGTGAATTCTTTGTTATGAATATCCAATGGTGTTAAAGGCACACCAGCCACCTCCCCATCTACTCGTTATGTTAAAGATTCGACAACAACCTGCGATTTCCTTCTTTTCAGCAGGATTAATTCAGGCGTGCTGTCATAATTTTGTATTTGTCCTTTTTCGTCTGACCCGTTACTTCATCCAGACGGCTCCTCCCTCTTCCCTTGAGAGAAATCAAATCTCCGGGCTCCAGAGAAAATGCACCGTCTTCCACGGTCCGGAAATTCACTTTCACATGGCCGCCTTCAATAAATAGACCGGCTTTCTTTCGGGACATGCCGTAGATTTCTTTCACGATGACATCCAGTCGAAGCGAAGAAACCGTCGTTTCTTTTTTCGTCCACGTTTCATCACTTTCTATACGACCCGTCCAAGGAACCTCCTTGAATTCGACGGTGGAACGCTTGATTCCCGTCAAATTCATTTTGATATAATCGCTGATTTCAGCAGCGGCCGTCAGCTGGATGATTCCATCCTTGACGACAACATCCCCGATTTTCTCACGGCGGATGCCAAGAGACATAAAAGCCCCGAGGACATCTCTGTGTTCCATCGTTACGAATTTCACCGGGTATTCGGCCTGAAGCAGGATCAGCCGGAAGTCTTCCTTGTCGATCTGCTCATAATCAGGAGCAATGACCGCCCGCTTCCGCTCACTGTTTTCCGCACCGCCTTCAAGCTGACAGATTAAATCCGCGTCATTGCCCATCACTGCTTTGACAATTTTCTGCTCACGCGGGTCGAGGAAATCTGATAAACGCCGCTGGTACTTTAAAGCCACATCCTCCCGCCAGGAAACCACCTGGTCGATAAACGGATGCTCTTCCTTTCTAAAATGCTGGTACATGTCCATAAAAATCCTCCATAACTACCAAAAGGAACAGAAAAGAGCGGGAAATGCCCTAGCTTCTGTTCCTTCTTTTATAACCCTGCAAGCATCCAGTAAAGCTGGTTCAATCCCTGCGAAGCAAACCGCAGAACGATAATGGCGACGAGCGGGGAAAGATCGATCATCCCAAGCGGTGGAATGATTTTCCTGAAAGGCTCGAGAAACGGTTCCGCCAGGCGGCCGAGTATCTGCCCGAAGCTGGATTCACGTGCTCCCGGAAACCAGGAAAGCAGGATGTAAATGATCAAGATCCAGCTGTATAATTGTAGTGCTGTCGTTAAAATGTTAAAAACAAAAGCCATGACTTACCACCTTCTATTCAAGTCCTCTTCTTCTGCTGTGATAATATCAGAAATCGATCCGGAAATTTCTACATTATCCGGTGTACAGAGGAAGGTTTGTGAACCTAGTTTTTGAATGTCTCCACCTATAGCATATACGGTTCCGCTTAAAAAATCTACTATCCGCTTCGCCTGATTGTGATCGACGCGCTGCAGATTAATGACAACGGCACGTCGGCTCACCAGCTGATCCGCAATATTCTGCGCCTCATTGTAACTGTTCGGTTCACTCAGGACCATTTTGGACGAGGACTTTGCACTTTTCAGGCTGACAATGTTGTTACTGTCCTGCTTCTTCGTGTTTTTCTGGGGCTGATGGGACTCTTCGTCATCTTCTTCCACTTCTTCTTCAATGTATTCATATTCATCGTCTAACGTAAAAAATGAACGGAATTTATTTTTCATGCTCATTTCCATCACCTCATTGTTTTATTGTCCGCCGACAAGACAGGAACCGAGTCGTACGTGAGTAGCTCCTTCTTCTACAGCCAGCGCATAATCATTGCTCATTCCCATGGACAAGTATTCACATGGGGCATGGGCATACCCTTTATCCCTGATCCGGTCCCTTAAGGCCCGAAGCTGACGGAAGACGCCGCGGAGACGCTCCTCATCTTCTGTATGCGGAGCCATTGTCATCAGACCAACGATTTTAACATGTTTAAAGTCCTGCACAGCTTCTATGAAGCTTTCCACTTCTGAGGCAGGGAGCCCATGCTTGGAGTCCTCCCCGCTGATATTCACCTGAACGAAGCATGGTACAGGTGAAGACGCCCTTTTATCAATTTCCTTTGCCAGGGAGCGCCTGTCAAGGGAATGAATCATCGACACATAATCGATGACTTCCTTCACTTTCCGGGACTGCAGCGTGCCGATGAAAT
Source organism: Halobacillus sp. ABH2_015 (assembly GCF_056158945.1). Taxonomy (NCBI): domain Bacteria; kingdom Bacillati; phylum Bacillota; class Bacilli; order Caryophanales; family Bacillaceae; genus Halobacillus; species Halobacillus sp. ABH2_015. The sequence goes on along the minus strand of NZ_JBSWUG010000002.1, from coordinate 1,500,126 downwards.
GCCAGGTGGCCTGATCGCCGACCGCCTCATATTTTTCAAGCAGCCCTTCCCTGCGGTTTTCCCCAAGGTTGTGTATCCCTGCTTCCAATGCTTCCTGCGCCCGCTCGGTGGACACGTATTTTGTCACCGCCACAATGGATACTTCATTGGCATCACGTCCACACCTTTGACAGGCCTGTTCAATATTTTCTTTAATTTCTGCTAGATTTTCTGCTACAGACATTGCTGAACTCCTTCCCGTCCCTTAAGCTTTCAAAGCAATAAAACCGAGCATCCGCCCTGTTTCACCCTGATCACGGCGATGGGAGTAAAACTGATCTTCCTTCTCGTATGTACATGCACCGGAAACCTGAACTGCGGATTCCTGCATTCCCAATTCGATTAACATGTGTCTATTTAATTCTTTCAAGTCCAGTTGATACCGACCGCCGCCTTTATTCGAAACGCATGTTTCGTGGTAGGGCTTTGGTATGTGACGGATGACGTTGTCGTCCACTTCATACCGCTCTGGACTGATGCATGGACCGATCACAACCTGGATATCCTCCCTGGAGCACCCTTTCTCCTCCAGCGCAGCAATCATCCGGCCGGACATGCCGTGAACGGTTCCTTTCCATCCGGCATGAGCAATTCCAATCCATTGGGATTCGGGATCGAAAAAGTACAGGGGCACACAGTCGGCATAAAAAGCTCCAAGAACCAGATTCTTTTCTTTTGTGATCAGCCCGTCCACTCCAGCAGCGGCTGTTTCCAATGACTCGGAACCAGCACCAGCCGGCAGGGAGCCGGCGTCAGCTACTTTTGTGCCGTGAACCTGTTCCCCTATGACCCACCGGGACAAAGGGATACCGATTTCCTCTGCAAGAAGTCTGCGGTTTTCTATGACCAGGTCCTTGTCGTCATGGACATGGAGCCCCATATTCATGGATGCAAAAGAACCACGGCTGACCCCTCCGTTCCTCGTCGTTATTCCGGAAATGATTTCAGGATACTGTTGGAAACAGGAGAGCTGTCTCGTTGATTGTCGTTTGAAGGGTTCCATTTCTTACCCACCACCTCAATTTCATTCATTTTAACACATTTTCCTTCTCATTTCTTGCTCTATTCTGCTGAATCTGTCTTTTGAACTGCAGGCAGTCCTTTATAGGCAGACTTTTTCACTAATATAACGTCCGCTCCGATGTTTACGATCTGATCCCATGGGATGGTCATTTCTTCTTCTTTTCCGAACAGACCCATAGCTTTTCCTTTCATCGTTAGTACAAGCCCTTTCAAGCGGCCCCGCTGCGTATCAATATCAAGGTCGCTGATGTACCCGAGTCGTTCTCCTGTTTCCATGGCGATGACGTCCTTCATCTGCAGTTCGGTGATTTTCATTTCAGCTCACACTCCTTATCTTACTATATGCAGCGGCTGTGGAGAATAGAAAAAGTGGCTCGTTTCCCTGTATTCTTAAGGATCTTCCCACATTGTGCCTGACTTGTTGGAAACAAAAAGAACCTCTCTGCCCGGCGGCAGAAAAGTTCTTTTATTGAAACATGGAGGTATTCATTTCTTTGATGGCTGCTTTTTCAAGCCTTGATACCTGCGCCTGGGAAATTCCGATTTCTTCGGCCACTTCCATCTGGGTTTTCCCCTGAAAAAAGCGTTTGGTCAAAATCATTTTTTCCCGGTCGTTCAGTTTTTTCATCCCTTCTCTCAAGGACAGTTCATCGATCCATACGGTATCTTTCTCCCGATCATCCTTCAGCTGATCCACTACAAAAATCGGGTCGCCTCCGTCATTGTATATGGGTTCAAACAGAGAGACCGGATCCTGAATAGCGTCCATAGCGAATACAACATCCTCGTGAGGAACACCCATTCGTTCGGCAATTTCATGTGGAGCTGGATCCTTATTGGTTTCACTGATCATCTTCTCCCGCATCTGCAGGGCCTTATAGGCTGTATCGCGCAGGGACCGTGAAACCCGGATCGGGTTATTGTCTCTTAAGTATCTTCGGATTTCTCCGATGATCATCGGTACAGCATAAGTGGAAAATTTCACATTGTGACTGAGATCGAAGTTATCTATGGACTTCATAAGGCCGATACATCCCACTTGGAATAGATCGTCGCCATATTCCCCACGATTGTTAAAGCGTTGAATCACGGATAAAACGAGGCGGAGATTTCCATTCACCAGTTGTTCCCTGGCCTCAAGCTCTCCACTCTGCAGTCGTACAAACAGGTCTTTCATTTCTGTGTTTTTCAGTACCGGAAGTTTTGATGTATCTACGCCGCATATCTCTACTTTATGTCGTGTCAATGTAAGACCCTCCCAGGAAGCTGTAATCAGTTCTCAGTATCTCCCTGGGTGGGAATTTTATGCATCGGCTTTACATGAGGTTTTTAGACCATTTTGTCGAACTCCCGCTGCAGACGGCGGATGATTTTCTTCTCCAGCCTTGATATATAGGACTGGGATATCCCCATCATATCGGCTACATCCTTCTGGGTTTTTTCTTTTTTTCCAATCAGGCCGAAACGGAGCTCCATAATCTGTTTTTCTCTGTCATTCAGCTGCTCGAGTGCAGATTTGAGAAGCTTTTTATCGATTTTCTTTTCAATTCCTTTTGTAATCAGATCTTCTTCCGTACCGAGAATATCGGATAATAGCAGTTCATTGCCGTCCCAGTCGACATTCAAAGGCTCATCAAAGGAAACTTCGGTTTTCAGCTTATTGCTTTTACGCAGGTGCATCAGAATCTCATTTTCTATACAGCGGGAGGCGTAAGTGGCGAGCTTGATCTTTTTCTCAGGGTCAAAGGTATTTACGGCCTTGATCAGACCAATGGTCCCGATACTGATCAAATCTTCTATGTTTAACCCTGTGTTTTCAAACTTTCTGGCAATATAAACGACCAGCCGCAGGTTTCTCTCAATCAGCATGGCCCGTGCAGCTTTGTCCCCTTTAGGAAGACGTTCCAGAAGCTCTTTTTCTTCTTCCCTGGAAAGAGGGGGCGGAAGTGCCTCACTACCACCGATATAGTAAATTTCATCCTGCTTAATCCCAAGCTTCATTAACAACCGGTAATACCAGAGCCGCGCTCTGAACATCCACTTGAACATGGAATCCTCCTTCTCCCTTACGCTGATTTTCCTTTGATCATGACATGGGGGTGGATCAGCATTTGATAAAGCCCGTCCCGGGTTAACGGTTGATGCTGGACACCGACGAGAGGCTGTTTGATTACCAGCGGCCCCTCATTTGTCTGTACAGTAATCTGATCAATCATGAGTGTTACGAGGAGCCTGCCGGATATCCCGGCTGCCTGATAAGGGACAAGCCTTACAGCAGACTGCAGCGTTTCGGGCAGCTCATGGAGAGAAGCGAGTACCTCCTCCTCTTTCAACTGATCCAGTTCCCCATCGGCCAGAAGCTGCTTCCACACCGATGGATCAGCGAGAAACACCATTTTTCTGCTCACTGGATCAATCAGCTGATTCCCACTATCCACAAGGCCTTGGCATACAGCATGTTGACCGTTCCATACCATGTCCACTTCATAAACATCCTCATATTTCAATTGATGAATCTGGAGCTGGTTGAACCTCCATTTGGTAAACAGATAAGCTGACGGACAGCCGGCGGCAACAAACAGCCAGCTTACCGGATCCCCATACCCGCCGCTGAACGTGACGACCGCTCCCTTCAAGACGTCGACTTCTGAAGCGAGAAAAAAATGGACCCCCATCATACTTCCTCCAATGGCAAACGTTACGAAATAAAACGTGACCCACTGGACAAAAAAAGCACGGAGGGAAGTAAAGGAAAAGGCAGTCAGAACAATGCCTACGGAAAACAGCAGTTTCCCTGCACTGCCCACCAGCCATGAATCCGGCATATAAATGGTCACCGGTACAATCAGCGATGCTGTAAAAGCTCCGACAGCCATCCTCCATTTCGAGGACCCTGCACGGGTGAGACCCTGGGTAAGCGACAGGATCATGCCGTCCATCAAAAGATTAAGCAGCCAGACAGCATCCAAATATAAAATCCTTTCTCCCTCCCTTTTTCTGCTGTTACACCGAGTATAAGTCCGTCCGATTGAAAAGTCTGTCGCAATCTGATCATGCTGCTGGCAAGTTTTGTAGAAGACTGAAACCGAAAAAAAGCCGCCGTACTCATGGAGAGTACGGCGGCTTTCTGCCATCATCAGCGGCGGCGGTTACGATTTCTTAGGAATGTTGGAATATCCAGGGTATCTTCTTCCTGCGTATTCCCTTTCTGCTGTGGCTGCGGCGCTTCACGACGCGGCTGTTCTTCACGAACAGTACTGCGCTCACGTTCCGGCTGCTGCTGTTGAGGAGCAGGCTTCTGCTGGTTGATCTGCGGGCGCTTTTTCTGCTGTCCCTGTGCCAGCTGAGTCTCGTCAAATCCAGTTGCAATAACCGTTACGACGATTTCATCTTTAAGATTCTCGTTGATAACGGAACCAAAGATAACGTTCACTTCCTGATCGGCTGCAGACGTTACAATATCAGCGGCCTCCTGTACTTCATACAAGCTCAGGTTCGCTCCTCCGCTGATGTTCATCAGCACCCCGTGGGCACCATCAATGGAAGTTTCAAGCAGCGGAGAGGAAATCGCTTTTTTAGCAGCCTCTGCTGCGCGGCTTTCTCCTGTAGCAATACCGATGCCCATCAGAGCAGAACCTTTGTCCACCATGATCGTTTTCACGTCGGCGAAGTCCACGTTGATCAAGCCGGGAACGGCGATCAAGTCGGAAATCCCCTGAACACCTTGACGAAGGACGTTATCCGCCTCACGGAAGGCTTCAAGCATAGGCGTATTCTTATCTACGATTTCAAGAAGACGATCGTTTGGTATCACAATCAATGTGTCTACCGCGCCTTTCAAGCCTTCGATTCCGCCTGTAGCCTGTGTAGAGCGCTTGCGTCCTTCAAACGTAAATGGACGTGTAACAACCCCTACAGTCAAGGCACCCAGTTCTTTAGCAACCTGTGCAATGACAGGAGCAGCACCCGTACCGGTTCCTCCGCCCATACCAGCGGTAACAAAGACCATATCGGCTCCCTGAAGGGCCTCCTCAATCTGCTCTTTGCTTTCTTCAGCCGCTTTGCGACCGACTTCCGGATTCGCTCCGGCACCTAGTCCGCGTGTCAATTTTCCACCAATCTGCATTTTCACTTCTGCTTTGGAAAGGTTCAAAGCCTGGGCATCTGTATTGACAGCGATAAACTCTACGCCCTGGACTCCATGTTCAATCATTCGGTTGACGGCGTTGCTTCCGCCGCCTCCTACACCGATTACTTTAATAGTTGCCAGCTGATCCATGCTTGTATCAAAATCTAACATCTTCCGTTCCTCCTAATACACGAGATTACAAGATTTATTACTTCGTCCGTCGATCGACCGACTCAAACTTGTGATTTAATCAAAGAAATACTTTAAGAGATTGCTGAAGCCTGACTCTTTTTTCTTTTCTGTTTTTTCTTTTTCTTCTTTAGGCTGTGGTTTTGCCGAACGCTTCTGCTTTTTCGGCTGTGGTCTTTCCTGAAATTCATCTGAGACAGAAGGAAATATCTCTTTTCCTTGTATTTTCGCATTACGATAGGCGAATTGCAAGATGCCTACGCCGCTGGTAAACTGCGGTTCACGAACGCCGATATAATCAGGAATAGCCAGTCTGACGTTAGCGTGGAATACATCCTGGGCAAGCTCAAGCACTCCCGGCATATTCATCGTACCACCGGTGAGAACAAAACCTCCTGGTAATTCACGAACACCCATTTTCTGAAGTTCCTGTGCTGCAAAGACGAAAATTTCTTCTAGTCTAGCTTCAATCATATCAGAGATTTGCAATTGATTGAATGCCTGTTGACGATTACTGCCAATAATTGTGACGGAAAAATTCTCATCTTCGTTCGCATCGTCAAAAAAAGCGTGTCCATGTTCCACTTTCACCTGTTCCGCTTCTTCTGTTGATGTACGCAGACCGATGGATAAATCCTTGGTAAGGTTATCCCCGCCGAAAGGAATCATGCTCGTTCCTTTCAAGTGCCCCTCTTCAAAAACGGAGATGGTTGTCGAGCCGCCTCCTACATCAATTAGAGCTACGCCGAGATTCGTCTCGTCGCTGGAGAGGGAAACGGTCCCGGAGGCAAGTGGCTGCAGACATACATCGAGTACTTCCAGCCCTGCTCGTTCCACACATTTGAGTGTATTATGTAAAACGGTTTTAGCGCAGGTGATAATCATACCTTCCATTTCAAGACGGACACCAATCATACCGCGCGGGTCGGTAATTTCATCCTGACCATCCACAATGAACTGGCGCGGAATCACATCGATAATTTCCCGTTCCGGCGGAATAGACAGAACCTGAGCCGCATCAATGACCCGTGTAATATCCTCATTTCCGATTTCCCTCGTTTCACTGGAAACCGCCACGACTCCGTGACACGGCTGCAGCTGTATATGGTTGCCGTTGACGCCTACGACGACACGGTCGATTTTCATGTCCACCATCCGCTCCGCCTGTTCGACGGCTGATCGAATCGAATGAACGGTTTGATCGATATCCACGATCGCCCCTTTTTTCATTCCATTTGATTTTGCTGTACCAACCCCGATGATGTTGAGGCTGTCATTCATAATTTCACCAATAATAACTTTAATTCGACTTGTGCCTATATCTAAACTTACTAGTATTTCATTTTGATTCACCAGTGACGCACCTCCTGTTACAAGCCATATGAGTAGTTCAAAGCATATCGAATTCATGTAAAAAATACAATCATTGCAATATAAACGTAAATGAAATGATATATTGCATGGGTCATATCCCTTGATATCGTATAAAAAACCAGTACATTAGTTGTTTTCCACAGACTTTCGTTAATTTCCTCTTACATACGCTTATTTTTTTATGTTTTCCACTAGTAATTTCCGGACGGGGGAAAAGGTTTTGGGAAGGGCTGGAAAAAACACACCATCCAGCCCGGCAGCACCTTATTCCCGCCTCAACGGTTCGTCTACGACCGGATCCTGTGCCCCTTCTGTATCAGCGGCTGTGTTTTCCTGCTCCGGCTCTGCGGGCTGCTCTCCACCTTCTTCAGACGGCGCTTCACTTTCTGTCTCTGAACCAGCATCTTCTTCCACTCCGGGGTTCTCTTCATTATCTTCAGCTGTGCTGAATTCTTCGAAATAAGCCCCTACATCGATATGGATGATACCCTCCGCCCCTTCTTCCAGCTGGGCGGCAATGGAAGGATAAGCCGGCATTTTTTCCGAAAATGTCCGTATGGAAGCTTCCACCTGGTATCCATCATTCATATACAGGCGGATTTTATAAGGGTTTCCGTCCTCCGGTTCCCAGTGAACTTCTGAAATCAAGTCCGCTACACTCGAAGGCAGTTCTTTTAATTCCCCGGACATTTCCTTCAAGTACATCTCTTTATCAAATCCTGCTAAAACCGGAGCGTCTCCACCAGGAAGAGCTGTTTCCTCATCGAGCCTCGAACCGTCTTCCATGATGACATAATACTGACCATTGCTCTGCACGTATCCGATCCGTTCCGCTTCTTCCACTTCAATTGTTACATCGTTTGGAAAAGAACGGTCGATCGATGCAAAGGTAATCTCTTCGTGAGATTCAACCTTTGCCTTTAGTTCTTCCGGATCCATTCTCCAGTAATTCGTTTCGGTCGTGATTCCTGAAAGGGTCTGTATTTCCTCTGCAGACACATGGTATTCGCCTTCTACGGTGACATTCCGGACATTACTGAGTGGAGACTGCAGGTAAACAACGGCAGCAATCAGAAAAAATAAAATCGTTAAGTATAAGATTAATCGGCGGTTGGCTTTTTTACGCCTCGTCTGTTTCAGTTTTGGTATACGGTCTTCTATGGAAACTACTTTTCTTTCTTCCATAACGGGCATTTCTCCTTCTGGCTAGACACCCTTCTGCTGTCCATCTAGCTGTTTGAAAGAATGATAGTCCTCGCAAAGGTGTCTCGGATTTCCAAATACACCTAATTGGTTCCCATTATATCACAAAATGAGGGGGGGAGATTGAGTGAGTTTTACTAGATTCCTAACATTTTTGTGCAGAAGCCGTACCTTTCTTGATTGTTATGTCGAAAGGGTCTTCTTTCCTTCCCGCAAAGAAACGCACCGCCCACATAATTACCCCGGTATTTCCCCGGACAAACCTTATTCCTCCTGCCAATTTTTTCTGGACTTTGCCTCCCTGTAAAAATGGAAAAACCACTGCCGTAAAGGGCAGCGGTTTTACCGGGTGGAATAGCGGCTCACACTGAGCAGGAGTCCAAGAGAAGCCAGTGTCAAAGTGAGGGAAGATCCCCCGTAGCTGACAAGCGGTAAAGTGATCCCCGTCACAGGAATCAAACCTGTGACAACACTCACGTTAATCATCACCTGAATACTGACCATACCGACGATTCCAAGAGCAAGCAGCGACCCGAACAAATCAGGAGCGAGCAGGCTTGTTCGTATGCCTCTCCAAAGCACAATAAAAAAGAGCGAAAGGATAAAAAAACCACCCAGGAATCCCAGTTCTTCAGCAAGCACGGCAAAAATGAAATCAGTCTGCGGCTCAGGCAGATAAAAGAATTTCTGCATGCTGTTTCCAAGACCAAGACCGAGCAGTCCGCCGGGACCGATCGCATACAGCGACTGGATGATTTGAAAACCTGCCCCAAGCGGGTCCTCCCATGGATGGAGGAAAGCTGTAATTCTTTTGATCCTGTAGGGAGCTGAAGCAATTAAACCGATCATACCTGCCATTCCAGCAGCTGCAATCCACATAAAATGGCTGATCCGCGCGCCGGAAGTAAACAGCATCACGAGACATGTCCCCACCATGACGACGCCTGTCCCTAAATCGGGCTGCAGCATAATCAGGGCAAAAGGAAAAAGGATCAGAGCCAGGGCAGGGAGGAATCCCTCCTGGAACGAATTCATCTTCTTCTGCCGCTCAGAAAGAAAGCGGGAAAGATAAAGAATCAACCCCAGCTTCATAAACTCTGACGGCTGGATACTGAACATCCCCACACCAATCCAGCTCCTTGCCCCACCTCTCACCATTCCAACACCGGGAATCAGAACAGCGGCAAGAAAAAGCAGGCAGATGATCATAATCTTTTTCGAATGCGCGTGCCAGACATAGTAAGGAATTCTGGAGAGAACGACCATGGCAATCAGACCTGCAGCGGCAAAGAGAATCTGACGCTTAGCGAAGAACCACGGGTCATCAAACTTGTACTCCGACCAGATGCTGGAGGAACTGTATACCATTACAATTCCCATGATTAAAATGCCGAGAATAGCGGTGATCAACCATATATCCGGCTTTTTTGTCGTTTCCATAAAAAAAGCCCTACCTCCCATCGGAAATGGAAAACAGGGCTTAAGCTTGTCACATAAGCCCTTATTAAAGGGTATGCACAGCTTCGATAAACATGTGGCCTCTTTCTTCAAACGTTTTATATTGATCCCAGCTGGCACATGCAGGGCTTAAAAGAATAACATCTTCCTCAGCAGAACGCTGATACGCTTCCTTGACGGCCTCCTGCATCGTATCGACCTTCACGACATCAGAAATGCCAGCCTTCTCCGCGGTTCCGGCAAGAAGGTCTGCGGTTTCACCAAAGACAACCATGGATTTCACTCCAGCTAAGTAAGGAATCAGGCCGTCAAAGCTCGTTCCCCTGTCCAGACCGCCGGCCAAAAGGATGACAGGCTTTTCGAAGGACCGTAGAGCGTATGAGGTGGCCAGAAGATTCGTAGCTTTTGAATCATTGTAGAATAAACGGCCGTTCTTTTTCGTCACATACTGCAGCCGGTGGGGAACTCCAGCAAAGGTCGAGAGTACCTCTACAATCGCTTCACTGCTTATTCCGTTGGCTTTCACGGCTGCCACAGCCGCGAGAATGTTCTGCAGGTTCTGCTCCCCTACGAGAACGATATCCGCCTTCTTCATAATGGCTTCATTTTCAAAGTAGATGGAAGTCTCGTCCGCCCAGGCCCCTTTCCCCTGCTCTTTCAAAGAAAAAGGAACAAACTCTGCGGTCACTTCAGGCAGAAAGGATGCAATGGATGCGTCATCCGCATTGTAGACCAGTACGTCCTCCTCTGTCTGATTTTTAGTAATCCGCGCTTTAGCTCTATGATAATTGGCCAGCGTATGATGGTAATCCAGATGGGCTTCGTAGAGATTCAGCCAGACAGCAATATCCGGACGGAAGGTCTGGGTGCCAAGTAGCTGAAAGGAAGACAGTTCCGTGACCATCGTTTCAGCTTCAGACGTGTTTCTGGCTACCTCACAGGAGACGTGACCGATGTTTCCGGCAAGGGAAACAGGTTTCCGATCCGCTTGAATCATTTCGTGGATCAGCGTTGTCGTCGTCGTTTTTCCATTGGAACCTGTAACAGCAATCATCGGTCCTTCATGCAGCCAGCCTGTCAATTCCACTTCCGTGACGACAGGAAGATGGCGGTTGACCGCTTCTGCCACAACCGGATTTTCATAAGGAATCCCCGGGTTTTTAATAACATAATCGATGTCATCCAGTACAGATAATGGATGCCCGCCTGTAATGACTTCCGCACCGCTCTCTTTTAAATAGTGCACTTCCGGACTGTCCGGATCTGCTTTGAAGTCGTTGATTCTCACCCTTACTCCACTGTCAAGCAGCAGCTGTGCCGCTGCGGTCCCGCTCTTAGCAAGACCGAGAACAAGAACATGGGTATAAGGAAATCCACTTAGCTTCTTCATCCAAACATCACCTCAATATAAATACCAAGCACGGCAAAAATCAGTCCGACCGCCCAGAACGTCGTTACGACACGCCACTCCGACCAGCCTTTCAGTTCATAATGGTGGTGAAGGGGACTCATTTTAAACACGCGTTTCCCAGTTGTTTTAAAGGATATGACCTGGATGATGACCGAGAGGGTTTCCAGGACGAAAACTCCGCCGATCACGACTAAGATCAATTCCATTTTTGTCAGGATAGCTATGATTGCGATCGCCCCGCCGAGAGCAAGGGAACCGGTATCCCCCATAAATACTTTGGCAGGGTGGGCATTAAATACAAGGAACCCGAGAAGGGCACCGACAATAGCCAGGGAAAAAATGGTGACTTCTACATTCAGCTGGCCTGTCCATGCAAGTATTCCGAATGCACCGAAGGCAATCGCCGCAGTTCCGGCCAGAAGACCGTCCAGGCCATCGGTTAAGTTGACCGCATTGGATGCTCCTACGAGCATAAATAAAATCAGCAGGGCGTACCCCCAGCCCAAGTCAAAATCAATGGATGTACCGGGAATACTGATATACGTCGGGAAATCGGACTGCCGCAGAATCATGTAAACGACAAGAGCAATGACAATCTGCCCGAGCATCTTTTGTTTGGATGTTAATCCAAGGTTCCTTTTCAGGGCTACTTTAATATAATCATCTAAAAAGCCCAGAAGGCCGTAGCCGACTAAAACAAATAACACAAGGAACAACTGGATGTTCCCCGTGTCCGGGTTAAACCAATAGGATGAGATCAATGTTGTGATCACGACAGATACAATGATCATGACACCACCCATCGTCGGGGTGCCGGATTTTTTCTGGTGGGACTGGGGTCCCTCGTCTCGAATACTTTGACCGAATTTCAAACGTCTTAAAAATGGAATGATCATCGGCGAAATGACTACAGTGATGGCGAATGAAAGGACCATTGTTAACAGTAGTATGTATTCATTCATTGTTTGTTTTCCTCCTTTTGCAACATCATCGCCTGTCGATCACTCCACAAGGTCTGGCAGCATGTCTTCCAATTTCATTCCACGTGATGCTTTCATGAGTACGACGGTATCCGCTGTTAATAACGGGCGGATATGATGACCTGCTTGTTGCTTTTCTTTGAAATGTTTGACTTCCATGTCCGGATAACGGGAGGAAGCAGCCTCTGAAATTTTCTCAGAATGGACGCCGATTGTAAAGACAGCGTCAATCTTTTCATCTACCGCTTCGGCTACACCGGCGTGCAGCTCCTCTGATTTCTCTCCGAGCTCATACATATCCCCTAATATTAACACCTTTTTTCTTTTGGATGTCAACTGTCGGACGACTTCAATCATTGCCTTCATTGATGTCGGGGAGGCGTTATAGGCATCATTTATAATGAGGGATCCTTTATGGCCCTGATGCTTTTCAAAACGCATGCCAGACATCTGCATCTGCTGAAACCCTTGCTGGATCTCCTCTTTTGTCAATCCAAGGCGTTTGGCAAGGGCGATGACAAACGAAGCATTTTTCACATTGTGGCGGCCTGTCATTGGCAGTTCATACGCTTCTTCCATCAGCTGGAATGAAGAAGCATCGTCCGTCATAGCTGTAATTTCAGCTTTATAGTCAGACGACGGCCCGAAACCGCAGCCGATTGTACCTGCTCTTGTTTTCACATGATCAAGCAGCGGCTCATCGGCGTCGATAATCAGGCAGCCACCCTCCGCCAGTCCATCTGTAATTTCAAGCTTGGCGGCGGCAATCGCTTCTCTGGTACCTAAATTTTCGATATGGGACTCGCCGATGTTTGTAATGATCGCATGGTCCGGCCGTGCGATGTGGGACAATACGGAAATCTCACCCGCTCTGTCCATGCCCATCTCCAATACGACGGCTTCTGTGTCCGGCTGCATAGCCAGGACCGTCAAAGGAAGACCGATATGATTGTTAAAGTTTCCCGCTGTTTTATGGGTGTTGTATTTCGCTCCGAGCACAGCGGCAGTCATATCCTTTGTTGTCGTCTTTCCATTGGAGCCTGTGACGCCTATGACAATCGGATCAACTTTTTCTAAGTACCAGGAGGCGAGATCCTGGAGCGCCTTGGTCGTATCCGTTACATAAAAGATCGGAAAATCGGTAGGGATCAAAGCGGGAAGCGGCTGGTCTTCCTGCCACAAGGCAGCCACCGCTCCTTGTTTAATGGCTTCACCGGCAAAGGTATGAGCATCAAAGCTCTCCCCTACGATGGGGACGAACAAACTCTGCGGAGCCGCCTTTCTTGTATCGGTCATGATGGAGGAGACAGCGATTTTATCTTTGCCGGCTCCTTTAAAGGTTGGAAATAGATGTGTAAGCTCCTGAACGTCAAAAATCATTATGAATGCTCCTTCATTTCTCTTATTATCTCTCTTACCGTTTCACTATCATCAAAGGGATGACGGACCCCTTTAATCTCCTGATACGTCTCATGGCCTTTTCCTGCTATGAGGATCATATCCCCGTCACAAGCAGAACGAACGGCCTTTTCGAGCGCCTCCCTGCGGTCTTCGACAATTTGGTAATTCCCATGCAGATCTGCGGTGATATCCGCAAAAATCTGACCGGGGTCTTCCGAGCGGGGGTTATCTGTTGTGAAAATTACGTGATCTGCATGCTGGACACTGATTTCCCCCATCACGGACCGCTTGCTTCTGTCCCTGTCCCCGCCGCATCCGACTACGAGGATGATCTTCCCTGTAGTGACAGCTGCTGCCGTTTTCAGCACATTCTCCAGAGAATCAGGGGTATGAGCATAATCGACGACCACTCCAAAAGGCTGCCCTTCCCGAATCGATTCAAAACGCCCCTTCACCCCTTTGGTATGAAGAAAAGACTGCTGAATCGTCTCAAGTGGTGCGCCGGACAGGATGGCAGCAGCAGCTGCAGCCAGCATATTATAAATGCTGAATTCCCCCATCAAAGGGCTTTCAATCTCAATCGTTCCAATCGGGGTCTCCATTTGAAAAAAAGTCCCTTTTTCCGTCAGGCGGCAGTCCCGGGCTTGAACATCAGCCCTGCCCTTTACGCCATAGGTCAGCAGTCCCTGCGAAGTAGAACGGATAAACTTCGGGGCTGCAGGGGAGTCAATATTTATAACGGCAAAACGCTCCCGTTGTTTATTATACCCATTCCCTAATTGTGCGAACAATAGGGACTTCGCACGAAGATAATCATCAAAATGGTCATGATAATCCAGATGGTCCCTCGTCAGGTTTGTAAATACCGCCACATCGAAATCACATCCGTACACCCGCCCCTGATCGAGCGCATGAGATGACACTTCCATCACCGCATGCTCCACACCGGCTGTTTTCATATCGCTGAAATATTGATGGAGGGTTAAGGTATCAGGCGTCGTATTTTTCACAGGCCGCCGCTTTCCGGCAATATCCACTTCAATCGTTCCAATTAACCCTGTCTTCTTCTCCATCCTCTGGAATATATCATAAAGCAGATAACTGATGCTCGTCTTGCCATTGGTTCCTGTAATTCCTGTCACATGGAGACCTTCTGAAGGGTTGCGATAAAAAGCGGCGGCTGTCATAGCAGCCGCCCTGGTTGTATCATTAACAATAATAACTGGAACATTCAAAGGCAGCGGCTCTTCAGCTACCACAGCTGCCGCCCCCCGCTTGACGGCGTCAGCCGCAAAGCGGTGACCATCCATGTTCACCCCACGCATGCAGATAAACATGTCTCCAGGTGAGGTTGCGCGTGAATCCATACTGAGACCGGTAATACTGACGTGCTTCAACGACCGTGAACTTTGGTAAAAAGGGACAAAGCGGAGTACCTTTTCTAATTTCAACACTGTCACCCTCACCCGTTTACAGATTTAATGAATGACGAAAAAACATCAATTCCCAAGAAAAACACGGACGGTAGACCCTGTAGGAACCTTTACTCCTGCTTCTGGTGCCTGAGTAACGACCTTCGTCCCCTCACCGCTGACCTCTACCTCTAAATTCATCAGCATCCGGCTCAAATCTTCCTTGTCCATCCCTGTAATTTCCGGCACTTCCACGAGGGGCTCTTCCGGCCAGGCGTATTCTTTTTCCAAACCATCCTTGCGTGGTTCCACCCCCATGGCCCGCAGACTATCCCCCATGATGTTTCCAACAATCGGTGCTGCTACGACGCCGCCGAACTGAACGGTGTTTTTCGGGTTGTCAATGGCAAGATAAACAACGAGCTCCGGATCATCCGCAGGGGCAAAACCGATAAAGGAAACGATGTGGTTATTCTCCATATACTTCCCGTCCGGTCCGACTTTCTGCGCTGTACCTGTTTTCCCACCGACACGGTACCCTTCTACATAGGCGCCCCGGCCGGTCCCCTGTGCGACAACACTTTCCAGCGCATGACGGATCTGGGCAGAGGTTTCTTCTGATATGACTTGTTCTTTCATCACCGGCTCATTTTCTTCCAGCACTTCTCCTGATATTGGATCAAGCCAGGCCTCCTGGATGTATGGCTCATAATAATAGCCTCCATTCACAGCGGCGGCTACAGCCATGACCTGCTGGATCGGTGTGACAGATACTCCCTGTCCAAAAGCAGTGGTCGCCTGTTCGACAGGGCCCACATTCTCCCGTTTGAATAAAATACCACTGCCTTCTCCTTCCAGGTCAATCCCTGTCTTCGAGCCGAAGCCGAATAAGTCGATATAGTCGAACAGCTTTTCTTTGCCAAGGCGTTCTCCAAGTTCCACAAAACCAGGGTTACAGGAGTTCTGGACCACTTCTAAAAACGTCTGATCTCCATGCCCCCCGCTTTTCCAGCAGTGCAGGGTCGCCCCGTCCACTTTTACAGCACCGGAATCATGGAAGTGTTCCTCTTCAAGATCCACAAGTCCCTCTTCAAGTGCTGCAGCCAGGGTTATAATCTTAAAGGTCGATCCCGGCTCATATGTACTCCACACAGGAAGGTTGCGGTTGTACACCTCGGGTTCCACTTTTTGATAATCCGCCGGATCAAAGTTCGGCCTGGACGCCATCCCTACCACTTTGCCCGTATCCGGATCGACAGCAAGCGCTACCGCTCCGTCAGGGTTATATTTGGCCTGGGCGATATCCAGTTCCCGTTCGATAATGGACTGCACTTGATAGTCCACTGTAAGCTTGAGGTCTTTCCCGTCAATAGGAGGCTCATACACATCCGCCATATCCGGCATCCGTTTTCCCTTGGCATCAGAGAAAAAGGATAAGGCTCCTTTTTCGCCTTTCAACTCGTCATCATAATACGCTTCAAGTCCCAGAAGACCCTGGTTATCGATGCCACTGAAACCCAGCACATGGGATAAAAAAGAGCCGTGCGGGTAGTACCGCTCTGAATCCTCAGCAATATAGACACCCGGCATATTCAACGATTGAATCGCCGCCGCCTGCTCCTCTGAAATCTTCCGTCCCTCCGGGTGAATTTTTTCGATGGAGATCAGCTTCGTTACGTGTGTGTAGGCTTTCTCCACACTCATATCCAAAATCTTCGAAAGGTTCTTCGCTGTCTGTTCGGGTTCTTTAATCTGCCTCGGTACAACCATGACTGTCGGCGCTGACTGATTTCCTACCAGCACCTCTCCATTCGTATCAAGAATCTTCCCCCGCTCGGGCTCGAAGGTAATATCCCTGCTCCAGGACTCTTCAGCCTTCGCAATGAGAAAGTCGCTCAAGAAGAACTGCACATACCCGAGCCTTCCGGCAATGACCATGAAAATAAACATGCCCACAAAAAAGACAGTGACTAATCGTTTCTTTACGATTACCTGTGATACTCGTCTCATCTCCATAACTCCTTTAACAAGTCGTAGAGTCAGCTTGTATCACTATATGCAATCGAAAAACGATTAGAACACTGCCTGGACAAGGGGTTACGGCTGTTCCGGCACAGCCAGTTCAACGACTAAATAACCATCATCTTTGATTTCAGAACCAGCAGCAATGCTTTGTGTTTCTACATAACCACTGCCCATAATTTCCATTTTCAAGTTGAAATGCTTTGCCAGACGCTGGACATCGCGGAGCGAATATCCTGTCAAATCCGGCATCTTCGGCTCATCGGTTACAATAAACACCCGCTGGTTTTCCACGACCTGCTCTCCTGATGAGGGGAGAACAGCTTCAACGGTGTTTCCGTCACCAATCACTTCCACATGAGGGAAAGAAGATTGAAGCGTGTCCTCAGCTTCCTGAACGGACTTTCCAGATACGTCTGGAATCGTGACAGGTTCCAAAGACTCTTCTGCATCTTTATCAGGCTGAATGTTCAAATAATGCAGGCTGTTTTCCATCACGGTCCGAACGATATAGGAAACAGGCTCAGATCCGAGCTCTGTCACCTCAAGTTCCGGCTGCTGGACAGCTACATACATCAACAGCTCGGGATCTTCTGCAGGAGCCATTCCCAGGAAGGAAAAGACATAATTGTTCCGGCCGGTCAGATACCCTTCCCCGGGCTTACTGATCTGGGCGGTTCCTGTCTTGCCTGCAAGGGAATAATCGTCCAGCTTAAAGGATTGGCCCGTTCCATCTTCTGAGGTAATCACCGTGCCCATCAATTCACGCATCTGCTCGGCTGTCGAAGCAGAAACCGGCTCACCAATCTTCTCCGGCTTCCCTTCCTCGATCACCTCTCCTGTGTCACTGGAAGTAATTTTGGAAAGCATGTATGGACGCATCATTTCCCCATCGTTGGCAATGGCTGTAGCCCCCGTCATGAGCTGGATCGGCGTAAATGTAGAGCCTTGGCCGAAGGAGGTCGTAATCTGCTCAATGGGACGCTCATACACAAATTTCCCAGTCGTTTCATTCGGCAGATCAATCCCTGTCTTCTGATCGAGGTTGAAATCGGATAGATATTCCCTCAGCTTCGTCGGTCCCAGCACCTCATAGGCAAGCTTCGAGGAAGCCACGTTGGAAGATCTGCGGAAACCTTCGTCATATGAAATATCATCCCACCCCTGTCCATTGTTATGATCGCCAATGGATGGGGAGCTTTCCGTCACTTTATAGGTTCCGGATTCAAAGAGTTCATTCCCGTTATAGACGCCCTCTTCCATGGCACTTGCCCATGTAAAGATCTTCATCGTGGAACCGGGTTCAAACGGATAGGAAATCAAGTCGTTGTACCAGTTATCCACGTCACCGATATCATTCGGATTGTAGCTTGGGCGGTTACTCATGGCAAGAACCTCTCCTGTTTCAGGGTCCATCACTGCAGCCATGATTTTCTCTGGATTGTACTGTTCATCCACCTGGGACATCGCGTCCTCGAGGAATGTCTGGATTTTTTGGTCGATCGTTAAATACACATCGCTGCCATCCTCTGGTTCGGTCATAATTTCATTCGGATTCAGCAGCTTCGTCCCGTATTTATCCCGTTCATAACTGATTTTCCCTTTTTCCTCCTGAAGGTAATCCTCCATCTGCTTCTCGATGCCGGTCACACCGGAAATGCTGCCTTCCTGGGTGCGGGCAAAACCGATTAAGTGGGAGGCAAACACACCGTTCGGGTAATAACGTTTGGATTCTTCCTTAAAGGAGATGCCATTCAGTTCAAGGTCTTTGATCTCTTCCATTTCCTCTTGAGTGAGAGAACTGGAATTCGTCCCGAACTCTACCTGAAAACGGCCGTCTTCCTGAGCGGATCTCAGCTTGTCCGCAATCTCACTCGCTTCCATCCCTAATAAAGGCGCAAGCCCCGAAGCGGTTTCGTCGATATCGTCGACATGCTGGGGCTCAGGAAGGTTTTTGGAATAGGAGGGATCTACAACAGCATAAAGCCTGTAGGTCGGGCGGTCATAAGCAAGGACCATTCCGTTCTTATCGTAGATTTTCCCCCGGGCGGCATCGATTTCATAGGAGCTTGTACGGATGTCCTCTGCATACTCGGACAAATCCACCCCTTCGATGGTGGCGGCGGTTTCTATATAGAGGAAGCGCCCCACGATGACGAGGAAGAACAAGGAAAACACGGCGATTAATATTAAGGAACTAAGGTTTTTTTTATTGTTCATCATAGATGATCACCAGCGTTTATTCTTGACTGATTTTGCCGGCCTGTTTCACCTGGGCATTCTGAATGTTCAACCCGTTCTCCTTGGCTATCGTCAGGATTCGGTCCGGGTTGCTTAATTCCTTCACCTGGTAGGCCAGATTTTCATTCTGGGATTCCTGTTTGGATATGTCCTGCTCCAAACTGCGGATATCACGGTTGATGGCATCCGTTTCTGCTGAGGTATGGATTAAAAAAACAGAAGCCGCCAGTACTACAGAGGTGGTTATGGAATACAAAAATTTTTCGCCGGTACTTAACCATTTCTTTTTATGTACCTTTACCTTGACCTGTTTCTGTCTGTCAGGCTGCTGTAAAGGCTGCTGTTTTCTAATCTTTTCAGCACTCATGTTTGTTTCCACCCTTCATTAAATTCGAATTCTTTATTCCAAGGTTTGACTTTCTCGGCAATCCTCAATTTCGCTGAACGGGAACGGCGGTTTTCCTCCAATTCGCGCTCTTCCGCTACTATAGGCTTTCGACTGACTAAACGGAAAGGTGGCTGTTTGTCCTCTGGAATCATTGGAATATTTTTTGGAAGTGGTGGGTTCGAGCTCCATTTTTTGAAGGCCTGCTTACATAACCGGTCCTCAAGGGAATGGAACGTGATGACGGCTACCCGGCCGCCGACGCTGACCATTTCAGCTGCCTGCTGAAGGCTGTCCTGAAAAGCACCCAGCTCATCATTAACAGCAATCCGCACAGCCTGGAATATCCGTTTGGCCGGATGTCCACCTTTTCTTCTTGCCGGTGCAGGTATTCCTTCCTTCACTAATTCAACCAGCTGGCCTGTCGTTTCAATCGGGCCGGTTTCCCTCGCAGCTTCAATTTTACGGGCGATCTGCTTTGAAAACTTTTCTTCCCCGTATTTAAAGAAAATGCGCACAAGATCTTCATACGCCCATTCATTGATGACATGCCAGGCGCTTAAGTCACTATTCTGGTTCATGCGCATATCCAGTGGAGCATCCTGATGGTAGCTGAAGCCGCGTTCTTCGACATCCAGCTGAGGGCTGCTCACTCCCAGATCGTAAATAATTCCGTCAACTTCTGAAAGACCGAGTTCAAGAAGCTCTTCCTTTAACTGGCGGAAATTGGCACGGACAAACGTAATGTGCTCCTCATAAGGTTTCAGACGCTCTTCTGCTGCTTGCAGGGCTGTTTCATCCTGATCGAAACAAATGAGTCTTCCCTTTCCTGTCAAGGCAGAGGCGATGACTTCCGAATGCCCTCCGCCACCAAGGGTGCAGTCGACATAGATGCCTTCCGGGTCCACATTCAAAGATTCAATGGTTTCATTTTTTAGTACACTGTAATGTTCAAACATAAATTTCACTCGTTTCTAATCTGTCAAATGTCAAATATCAAATATCAAAATCCAGCATGTTTTCAGCAATTTCAGAGAAGGATTCCTCTGATGCATCAAAGTAACTTTCCCACTCATCGTGACTCCAAAACTCGATACGGTTGGAAACGCCGATGACCACACATTCTTTTTCCAGGGAAGCGTACTTACGCAGAGGGGCGGGGATATTGATACGTCCCTGCTTGTCCACTTCGCACTCTACAGCTCCTGAAAAGAAAAAACGGGTGAAAGCACGGGCATCTTTTTTAGTAAGGGGAAGTTTTTTCAGTTTCTCTTCCAGCAGTCTCCACTCGTTCATAGGATAGGCAAATAAGCATTGATCTAATCCTCTCGTCAGGACAAAACAATCGCCCAGGCCGGGACGGAATTTCGAAGGGATGATGATTCTCCCTTTCGTATCAATGTTGTGTTGAAATTCTCCCATGAACATAGAGGTCCCCCACCTTCTATTTTCACCTTACCACATCGCCCCACTTTTCTCCACTTACTTTTTTATGATTCTCCCCCCACAAAAAAAATCCTGCCTGTAAAGGCAGGATTTTCAAAGGAATCACACGTTTTTGTAAAGGTGGGAGAAGGTGGGGACACGTCCTACAAGTAAACGACATAATGGTCGTGTTCAAAGCTCAGATGGTGTCTGTTCATCTCCTGGAACAAAGACAAGCCGTATCCATTCACCCATGGGAGAATGTTCCACATGCGTTCCTGGAGACCACCAGCCGGATGCAGGGTGATATCGATATCATCAAACTGGTCGAGCTCTCTGCGATACGTATCCTCCAGCGAGTGGAGCATCCGCTTTTCAAGGAAAGCCACCGTCTCCTGTAGATAGGCAAGGTTTTTATCGGCAAGCTGGCCGAGGTCTCCCCCAAGTTCTGCGGCTTTTTCACGGAGAGGAGCATGGATTCGGGCTATTTCATCCTTCACCTGCTCACTCAGCCGCTTCACCGGCGGTGTGCTCACAGCACTGATCCAGTTCATCTTCTTCTCCGCCGCGCCATTCTTCACCACATCTTCAACTGAAAGCTGGAAGTGACGAAGACTACGATCCGTTTTCCTGTCTACCAGCGTAAAGGATAACCGCGGCAGGACAGGCGGCATACAGAGACCAGCGGCATCGAATGCCGGCTTCAGCGCTGACCAGTAATTGATTTCACCAGGACCGCCGATGAAAGCCAGGACCGGAAACAAGGATTCCTGCATCAATGGTCGTGTGACTACATTGTTACTCAGTTTTTCAGGCGATTCCTCAGCAATATGAAGAAGTTCTTCTTTAGACAAAACCACTTCGTTATTTTTCCCTCTGAATCTTCCCTCCTCGTCACGGACGAGAAGAATACGATCGCCGCGATCATGGTAAAAGAGGTGGGCATCCTGCATTTCACTGTCCAGCAGCGTTTCATAGCCTTCCTGACGGTTTTTCTGAAGAACAGAAAAAACACCTCCGGCCATTTCCCTGTTTTGATGAATCATGGTTGTGAAATAGGGAGTCTCCAGTCTCCTCACCTCTGGGTCATGGGCATCGATCAATACAAGACCCTCATGCGGGAACAACTGATAGATTAACCGGGCGAAAAAATCGGTATAGCTGTCGGACTGGTGCAGATGATCCTGTACCAGCTGGTAGAAGTGGTTCGTGTTCTCGGTTTCCGGCAGCATACGGAACACATCTTCAAGCCACGCATCCGCTTCTGTCTGGTCCATCTGCAGTTCGGAAACGGAGGATTTCACTTCAGGTTCATGCCCGATCGTTTTCTTCTCCATCCGTCCTTCCTGCTTCATCATGATGTGATTGATTTCATCAAAGTCATGATCCTCCCCGGCAATCCAGAAAACGGGAATGACCGGCCGGCCCAGTTCCTTTTCTTTCTGTCCGGCCAGCTGCAGGACTGAAATGATTTTATGAACCGAATATAAGGGGCCTGTAAGCAGACCCGCCTGCTGACCCGCTATAACCACAACACTCTCTTCATCTTTCAGCCGTTCTATATTTTCCAGCGTTTCTCTAGGGACCTCCCACTTTTCGTTCATTGTCTTCAATACTCCTGAGAGGGCTTCTCTCTGGTACGTCTTGGTTTTCAAATCCTCCAGGCGGTCGGCCCAGACATTTTCGTCGTAAGGAGAATAGGAAAAACGGTCGGCAATTTTTTCATAGCTATATTTATAATCACGAAACAGCGTCTGTTTCGGCTCCATGTTCATAGAATCAATACGCATATTAAGGCTCCTTTGTAGGCAGAATTACACTTTACAGTATGTATCCTATTGTATTGTACAAAAAACCAGCCAAGAGTTCACCTTATCTGTTTATAAGATGAACATTTCTTATTTCCCCTGTCCTCATTCCCTGTAGGTGAAAAGTAAAGAGTCATAAAAAAACTGCTCCTGATAGAGAGCAGTCTGCTGCTTTAGTATTCCCGGTCCTGTGCAGGACTACACGTGCGGAGGATTCAGCTGAAAAACAACCGGAAGATCAATCCGAAGGTCGACAGTCCGATGTAAAACAGGCCGAACAAAAGGAAACTCACTCTCCAAAAACCACGGACAGCCCGGAACAGCCGGACCTCTTCCTTTAATTTGTACTGGGTAATGATGGACAGCCCCAGCAGAAGGAGAAGAAAGATTAGAATGAAAGGAAAAAAACTGCGGTCAAACAGAACAATCAGCAGAACATGGACAGCCAGAACAAACACAGGAGCCGTGAAGCCGGCCGTCCGGTGGATGGCCTTCCACTTATGCTTACTCCATTTCCTTGCGAAGAAATAAAAGACAACCAGGAATGGAAGAGGAAGGGTAAGGACAGCACCGATACTATAGGCAAGCCAGTCACTCATCAACGATCACCCCCTTTTCATATTCCATGGCGTGCACAGCTTCCAGGATAAACTGATGAACAGGAAGATCTTCACGGGAACGGTCGAGAATAAATCCGGAAATAGCTTTTATTTCTGTTCGACGTCCCTCTTGGAGATCCTTCCACATTGATGACTGGTTTCCACCGGTCTGTTCCGCAATAGAAAGCACCCGGTCCCACTGGTGCTGGACATCCAGACCAAGCGTACGGCAGGCTTCCTCACAAAGCCGGTACCCGAGTGAACGGATATAAGGATTATCTTTGACCGCACGGTTCTTCTGCTTGAATAACGCAGTCAGTGGATTGATTACTGCGTTGACCACCAGCTTTTCTGAGAGCATTTCCACCGCGTCAGCATGGACAAGAAAAGGAAAATCCTCTTGATGGAGAGAGTCTGCCAGCTCTTCCATATCAGGAAGTGAACCTGTGAATGGAGCCGCTTTTATGCGCCCTTTCCCTGTATGGGCCACTTCATTGGAGGAAACTTTGAGCGCTCCATGTTCCACCACGGCAGCAAACGTATCCAGATTGAGGCTTTGAAGCTGGTCCAGGTGGCTCATACCATTCTGGAGAAAAAGATACTTGCCGTTTTCAGGAAGAGGCAGAGATAGAACCCCTTTAAGATCATACTGCTTCACACTGACAAGCCAGACGTCCATGTCCCGGGGCATCCGCGGATATACATGAGCTTCTACAAAAACAGCTGAAGACAGTGCATCGCACCAGATACCTTCGCGGCAGAGGATATCTTTTTGTTCCTCGTTTCTTACCACCATATGTACATCATGTGTCCTTCCGAGATAAGCTCCGGCTAATAACCCGACAGCACCCCCGCCGATAACCCCTATTCTCATCCCCTCTCCCCCGTTCATCCTTATCTAAGTTCTCATTGTAGCAGAAACTTTTTCACAATTGCAGTCGATTCCTGTCCCGTTGGTAATTATTCATTTCTTTCTGAATATTTTTATATTATAATGAGTGTATATATAGATAATTGAAAGGGGTTTCTTTCATGATGACAAAAACAAAAGTAGAACCTTTATTAGTCAATTACAAAACACTGGAAGAATTCAAGCGCTTTAAAGAATACGGCAATCAGGAACTTGCAATGCTCGAAGATCTGGAAAGCAACATTGTGGAAAACGACAGCGAATCACCTTTTTACGGCATTTACTATGGAAGCGCTTTAGTTGCGCGGATGAGCCTGTACAGAGTCAGAGCTAAATACGATCACTATTTTGATCCCGCTCAGGATTACCTTGAACTGTGGAAGCTCGAAGTTCTTCCTGATTACAGGGGTCAGGGCTTCGGCCGGTCATTGGTAGAATTCGCTAAGAGTTTTGAGCTCCCAATAAAAACCAACCCAAGAATCAATTCCCACGGATTTTGGGAAAAGACGGGCTTCCAAAAAGCTCAGTATGATATGGAAAGAGATTTAGGAGAAAATCCGCTCATCTGGATGCCTTCCGGCGTGGAGGAAAGAGAATACTGATGAAGGAGAATGAGGCCGCTACACTCTGCTGTAGGGGCCTTTTTTTGAGGATAGATGGGATAACAGATAATAAAACCAATCTCACAGGCCGTATGAATCACACACCACTTTCACTTGTTCGCTGCTTCTTGACCCAGTGGACGAGCTTATCCATTTCATTCCAGGCAGCTTCCCACTGTTTAAGCTCCTGCCTTAACTTTTCATTGTCTTCATTCAGCTGTTTCAGTTGATCTTCGAGACTCGCCTTTCCTTCTTCCTCATGCTGTCTTGATTTCATTTCTTTCAAAAATGAGATCGCCGCATCCAGAGACATGGGGGTTTCTTCCGCAGTGGCCGGGGGGGTGTAGAGAGTGCGAGTGGCTTTACGGCTGTTTTTCGCCTCTTGAATTTCCTTATGGTACTGCTTTCTCACTGTGGCATTCCAGCGAAAGCCACAGGCTGCCGGAGTACGGTGCAGATGAGCCGCGACCTCCTGGAAAGCTTCCAGCTGCGTTTTCCCTTCCCGGATGTACTTTAAGACCGTTGTCGCGAGCAGAAGGTCCTCATCATCTTTCCACGCGTCCTGCCTAGGGGCATCCATAAACATCCCTCCTCTATCGTTTGCTTATAGTTATGCAGGAGGGATGATTGATAGAATCGTAACCTTTCATCTTTTTCTTGTCTGCAAGAATTTTTTTACGGCTCTTTTATGCTCCACAGATTCCCAGAGTCTGGAACACTGCAGCACTTCAGCCTCCATACGGTCCAGAAGATTCCCTGTATCCATGCGCTTTAAATACTGCCCTTTCAAAATCCTCATCTGTCTGGGCGTTTTGTTCATAAACCCCTGGAACATACGGCCTTCCACTTCTTTTTCCGTCCACACTTTATGAAGCCATCCGATCCGGAGGGCCTCTTCTGCTGTGTACATCTCTGCGTCCATTAACCAGTGGGCGGCCCGTGTTGGATGGATCCTTTCATAAAGCAGCTCCCCACCCCCGAAACCAGGCACAAGACCGAGATTGCCCTGGACGAATCCAAAGGACGCCGTTTCCGACCCATAACGAAAATCACAGGCCGTCGCCAGCTCACAACCGCCCCCTCTTGCCTGTCCGTTCAAAAGAGCTGCGACCGGGGTGGGAAACGTCAGGAGATCGTAGACAACCTCTTTGATCCGATTCAGCTTTTCATATGCCTCCCCCATCGATAAATGACCGTGGAACTCCGTCAAATCCCCACCAGCACAGAACGCTTTTTTTCCAGCTCCTGTAAGAACGACAAAACTTACATCCTCTTTTTCCCTCAGTTCTTCCAGCTGCCATTTCAGTTCTGAGGCCATTTCTGAAGATAGGGCGTTCAGTTTTTCCGGTCTGTTCAGGATCACTTCAGCCATTCCTTCCCGGCGTTTGACGATAACGTGGCTCATGCACACCTCTCCCTTCCCTTTCTTCCTTCAATGTACCAGATCATGACACCGAATCCTATACGGCCATAAAAAAAAGCCTGACCGAAGTCAGGCTTTCCTGGTGAATTAGTTGTTCACCACTTGTTTTCCATTATATTGTCCACAAGATTTGCAAACATGGTGTGGTTTTGAGAACTCGCCGCAGTTATCACATTTCACCATTCCTGGTGCGTGAAGTTTCTTGTGCGTACGGCGTTGGTTCTTGACTTTCTTAGACGTTCTGCGCTTAGGTACTGCCATGTTGTACACCTCCTTTAAGTAAGAATCTGAGAACCATGAAGATAGTCTTATTCGTTCTCTTTGTCATTCAATAATGATTGCAGTTTAGCCATTCGAGGATCCACTTTCTTTTCCTCTGGTTCCTCTGTAACCACCTGCCAGCCTTTCCCTTCATCAGGGGCTGCTTCATGAGCCTCATCATCTTCGGAAAATACGCGTGTCGGAATCTCCAGTTGTACATTTTCCTTGATATAAGGCGTTAAGTCAAGCACTTCTCCATTCACGGGATGAACTTCAGAGTCATCTTCTTCTGTATGGTAAGGTGACAGATTGAATGCCTCCAGAGCATCAATGTGAAATGGGTAAGTCACATCTACTAACGTCCGGGCACAAGGCAACACCATTTCTCCATCAATCGAAAAAGTTACCGTTATATCATTTCCTCGTGTGATTGCTTGACCTTTGACATGAACAGGGGAAATCCTGCGAATGTCATTGTTCATCTGCTCTAATTCGCGAATATCTACATGTTCCTCAAAGTAAAACGGATCATCACCCGTCTGTTTGAGTTTTTGTAGAGGAAATTTCATAGTTATCACCTCATGGCAACAAGAGTTATTGTAAAAGGATTTCGCTGATTTGTCAATATTTTTTCTTTACAGCATTTCCTTTCAGCTGTGTTGTTTAATAAAGATAACATATTTACAGGGAAACAAGCGAATTTTCCCCTATTCCATGATAAAATAAACCAAACACATGTTCAACAGCGGAAATCAGCTAAAGGAGGCTTTTTATGAGATCATGCGGGGTTGTTGTCGAGTACAACCCGTTTCATAACGGGCATTACTATCATTTGGAGCAATCCAGGGAGCACTCCGGGGCGGATGTGATGATCGCCATTATGAGCGGTCATTTTCTGCAGCGCGGAGAACCAGCCATAATGGATAAATGGCACCGGGCGAAAACAGCCTTGAAAAACGGGGCGGATCTTGTTCTTGAACTGCCGTTCCTTTATGCCGTCCAGCACAGCGACTATTTCAGCCAGGGAGCTGTTCAGACACTCGCAGAAGCCGGGGTCGACGCGATATGTTTCGGAAGTGAAAGCGGGGATATCGGTGCCTTCATGGACGCATACAGCCATATGAATGACCACCAGGATGAATTTAACGCATCCTTGAAAAGTCACCTGAACGAAGGACATTCTTTCCCTGAATCCTCCCGCCTGGCCTATGAGTCCATCCAGTTCCCTTCAGGAGCGGTCGATCTTTCCCAGCCCAATAACATCCTGGGCTACAGCTATGTCAAACAGATCATGTCCCATGCTCCTTCTGTCACTCCTTTAACCATTCACAGGAAGAACAGCCATTATCATGATGAAAACATCACCGGTCCGATTGCAAGCGCTACAAGCATCCGGAGGCAGATGCTTAAGGCCGGAACTTTGACCAAGGAAACGGAAGAGACCCTGCCGTCGTCCGTCCCGTCCCTTCTGGATGATTATAAACAGATGTACGGCTGCTGGCATGAGTGGGAAGCTTATTTCCACCTGCTCCAATATAAGATCCTGACGATGGATGAAGACACACTCCGCTGTTTCCACGGCGTAGATGAAGGGCTTGAATACCGCTTAAAACGGGCGATGAAAAAAGCAGTCACCTTCGAGGACTTCATGAACCGTGTCAAAACGAAGCGCTATACGTGGACGAGACTTCAGCGGACTATGACCCATGTGCTCGTCGGGACAGACAAAGAGGACGCACGAAGGGGCTTAAGAGAGACGCCCCCTCCCTATGCCCGCATCCTTGGTATGAACGAGTCCGGAAGAAAATATTTGAAATGGGCGAAAAAAGAAACACGCATTCCGTTCATCACCCAGCCACAGGCGATGCAGCATCCGCTTCTTGACCTTGAAGCACGTGCGGCCGCTGCCTATTACAGCCTCTTCCCAGCCGCTGTGCGGGTAAACCGGCTGAATAGAGAATTTGAGGCGCCTGTCATTCTGCCATCCCACCCTTAAAAAAAGCCGTGCCCCTTCCAGGGCACGGCTTTTTATGACAGTCAGCTTTGATCAGCATTCCGTTTTTCTAAATATTCGAGAGCATCCTGGAAAGTGTCGACAGGGACGATTTCCATTTCTGTACCGATTTCTTCTGCTGCCGCTTTGGCGGTTTCATAGTTCGATCCTTCTCTTCCTTCTTCATTAGGGGCAAAGAAAACATCGGCTCCATGTTCTGAGGCTGCCACGACTTTCTTATCAATGCCTCCGATGCGTCCGACGAATCCTTCGTAATTGATTTCCCCTGTTCCAGCGATCTCAAGTCCTTGAGTAATATCCTGTTCTGTCAATTGATCATAGATTTCAAGCGAGAACATCAATCCAGCGCTCGGCCCGCCGATTTCCCCGCTTTTCACATTTACTTCAGGATCTACTTTGACCGTCCTGTCGGTTACAAGCGAAATCCCTAATCCTACTTTTTCCGGCGTATCAGGAAAAGGAGCCAGTTCGATGTCACGCTCCAAGGTTTTTTCTTCACGGATGAGCGTCAAGGTAACCTTTGATCCAGCTTCTTTACCATTCACATAGTCAATCAGGTCACTCGTCTCCTGAATGTCATTGCCATCCACTTTTGTAATTTGATCTCCGGTCTCCAGTACTTCCTCCGCCGGCATCCCTTCAATTACACTCATCACGAAAACACCTTCGTAATTGATTTCAATATCCCTGTCTGCCGCCTGGTAAGCGACCACTTTAGATGCCTCTTGAGAGGATTCCATCATCTGCAGCTGTGCATGGTAATACTCTTCTTCACTTACCCCTTCCGGACGGATGTCTTCGATCGGGTAAATTTGATGAAATGGCTGAAACTGGGCAAGCAGCCAGAGAACCGGCGTCGCTTGTCCACCCCGGACCGTTACGAGGTGCATGTCCCCTTCACTCGGGTAGCCTCCCGCCACTTCTACAATGTCGTCCAGTGCATCCGCAGTCCCTGGTTTGTATATGTAATAAGGCAGACGCCATGAGGTTAACAGGACCGTCACTAAAATAACGATAATCCCTGTAATAACCAGTTTTCTATTCGCTCTCATAATCATTTAACTCCTTCCACGCCGCAAGCTTTCTCTTGATTTCCTCTATCCGATCCTCCGCCGCCTTTTCACCTGCCTTCACGATTTCCTCAAGGTTCGTAAACGCTCGTGAACTGTAGGCCGCTACATCAGGCTTGATCATCACATCTGCATCAGAGGACACCCCGATGGCGTTGACGAGTTCATCCTGCATAATATCGATACTTTGGGTGATCACATCATAAATAGAATGAATGTTGGGGTCGGAATCAAAATGGGCACAATCCACGGCAATAATGAAATCAGCACCCATCTGTTTGGCAACAGAAACAGGAACACGGTCAATCACACCACCGTCTACATACAGTCGGTTATTGATTTTCTCAGGCACAAAGATTCCCGGTATAGCGATACTTGCCCGGACAGCATCACAAGCAGGTCCTGTCGTGAATATCTTTTTTTCTCCGGCATACAGATCTGTAGCTACAATCGAAAGAGGGATTTTAAAATCCTCGATATTGTTACCAAACGTAAACAGCCGGATATATTCTTTAATCCTGCGCCCCTGTACAAAGCCCATCTTAGGCACAGTAAAATCAAGGTAATATTTACGTTTAAAGGTTAAGGCCAGTTTATACATATCATCAATGCTCTGTCCGGCAGCAAAAAAAGAGCCGACGAGAGCTCCCATACTGCTGCCTGCCACCATATCCACAGGAATATCATGATCATGAAGGACTTTAATAACACCCAGGTGAGCGAACCCACGCGCTCCCCCTGAACCAAGCGCAAGGCCGATAACAGGTCTATTCACGGATACTCCCCCTTCATCATGTGGTTTATTTTATGGAATAAACCATTCCCTTATGAGCGTACAAATGATATAGGGACAAGTGGTAACTTTGTCGAAATCTATCACCATTTTACTATTTCCACAATCATAAGTACAGGAAACTGCGGGCGGAAAGGAGGGGGCCTTACCTGTGATAAAAACCATCACTTTCGCTGTATTTGCAGTCGGACTGGCTGCATCTTTAATTTTATTCCCTACTCCCGTTTTAACCGCGAGCTTGAGAGGCCTTGATCTTTGGTGGGAAGTCGTTTTCCCATCCCTTCTTCCTTTTTTCATCACCGCTGAGCTTTTGATCGGGTTCGGTGTCGTCCACGGCCTCGGTGCTGTCAGTGAGCGGATCATGCGTCCGCTGTTCAATGTCCCCGGCTGCGGAGGGTTTGTGTGGGTCATGGGAATGGCCAGCGGATATCCAGCAGGAGCCAGGTGGACAACTGACCTCTACAAAAACGGACAGGTCACAAGAACCGAGGCGGAAAGGCTCGTAGCTTTCACGAACGCCTCCAGCCCTCTATTTATTTTCGGGGCCGTAGCGGTCGGCTTTTTCCACGATGCAGGACTCGGAATTTTAATTGCTGCAGCCCATTACGGCGGCAACTTTATCATTGGTATCCTGATGAGGTTTTATAAAAGAAAGGACCGGACACAAAGGAGGGATCACACCTCCTCTTCTCTCAAAGAGGCCTTCTGGACGATGCACCACTCCAGATTAAGGGACGGCCGGACGCTCGGAAAACTGCTGGGGGATGCAGTGACCAAATCTGTGGATACCCTGCTGATGGTGGGCGGCTTCATCATGCTGTTTTCCGTACTGACCGAATTATTGAAGCAGACGGGGCTCATCCACCTGTTCACCCATTTCCTGGCCCTCACCGCACTCCCGGAAGGGTTTCATGTCCCTTTAACTGCAGGGATGCTTGAACTGACGACAGGGATCGGTGCTGTCACTCAGTCCCATGAATCACTCCCGGCTCAGCTGGCGGCTGTCAGTTTCATCCTCGGATTTCACGGCTTTTCTATACAAGCCCAGATTGCAAGCATTCTGGCAGAGACGGATATACGTTTCCTTCCCTACGCTCTCGCCAGGTGCGCGCACGCCGTCATTGCTGCCTGTCTGACGTACCTGATGTACGTTTTGTATCAGCCTTTTCAGACATCGACCATTCCAAGCTGGAACCCTGCCCGTTCTGATCCGTTTTCCATCCTTGCATTTTTCCAACAGTACGGACCACCGCTGACATTGAGTGCCATCCTGCTGATGATTATCATCCGCTGGCGGACCCAGGCAGTAAAAAATCATTAAATAGAAAGGCTGCCGAGCATCAGCTCGACAGCCTTTATCCGTATATTTATTATACCTTTTGATTAAAATTTTTCAGAAAGTGCTTTTTCCACGGGTGGTGGCACAAGATCACCGATGTTGGCCCGGTATTTCGCTACTTCCTTCACAATGCTTGAACTCAGGAAAGAATACTGATTATTCGTCATAACAAAAAACGTCTCAATATCATCGTTCAGTTTTCTGTTCATGGACGTAATCTGCATTTCATATTCAAAGTCACTAACCGCTCTTAATCCACGGATAATAGCCTGGGCGCCCTTTTCTTCTGCGTAATCCATTAAAAGACCATTGCATGCATCCACAGAAACGTTATCAAGATCTTTAGTCACTTCTTTTAAAAGTGCTGTTCTTTCATGCACATCAAACAGCGGGGATTTACTCTGGTTATTAAACACCGCCACAATGACGTGGTCAAATACTTTCGCTCCCCTGCGGATGATATCCAGATGTCCATATGTAACGGGATCAAAACTTCCCGGGCAGATTGCCAGCCGTGTCATACGTTTCACTCCTCATTCAAAAATAGATACACCGATATTACTGCCATAATGATCGGTTTTCACCCGTTTAAACGGACCCACCTGCTCGGGGATTTTTTCCGAAGCATCATGCTCGCAGATAATTCTCGCTCCTTCAGCAGCAAGATCATGTTCTAAAAGCGCTTCCATCAGCTCCTCATAGGAAAACTTCTTATAAGGAGGATCCAGGAAGATGTAGTCAAACTGAAGCCCGCGTTTCCCCGCTGCTTTCATGGCCCGGTACGCATCCGTACGGAAAACCTCGGTGCGGTCCTCCAGCTTCAGCAGTTCAATGTTTTCATATACGGTTTTGACCGCCTGATGCTGCTGGTCAACAAATACACAGGAACCTACACCCCGGCTGAGTGCTTCGATTCCGAGACCTCCGCTTCCAGCAAAAAGATCGAGAGCCCTGCCTCCATCAAAAAAAGGGCCGATCCCGTGGAACACAGCTTCTTTCACTTTATCTGTCGTTGGACGTGTTTTATGTGTAGGGACAGACTTCAACGGTCTTCCCTTAAAATCGCCTGCAATCACTCGCATCCAGTACACCTCACTTGTCAGCATTCCCCATAATCCTACCACAAATCCGAACAACCAGGGAAGTCCAACCCTGTGATGACGGAGCAAGAAAAAATTTCACCCATCGTGAATAAAAGAAAAGACCTCCGTCCATACTAGTTTTTGAAGCGGATGATACTGCTTCTGAAAACGGAGAAGGCTTACATCCCCATAAGCTCTTCCTCCGGTTTCTCCTCTCCCTTTACTTTTTTGTTTCATTTCGCATGATACAAAAAAGCGGGGCTGTCCTTTATGGACAGCCCTATTTTTTTTGGAAAGTAATCATGCCTTCATCCTTTACCACCTGGATATCGAGGAGATTCTCCAGCTCTTCCTCTTTCATGTACACAACCCCTCCCAGGGACTTAACTACTTCCTCTCCCGTGCCGAAGCCCTCTTCATTCACGATAAAAGAATCCTGATCCACGAAAAAACGAAAATGGTTATCATCTGTCTGTATTCGATACCCCTTTCCGTTTTCAAGGGTGCTCCATGAAAAACCGGACGCTTTTAAAATGGAAGCCAGTGGGTAGTACCAGGCCTGCTTGTACCGGACCGCCCTTCCCTCCAGACGGGCTCGTTGGAATTGGAGAGCCTGATCTACGGTGAAAAAGAAGGGAACATCCTTATTGACTCCTGCCCTTTGGAAGTAATGAGTCGTCCCTTGTGTTATTTCCGAAAGCGTGTCGTCAAGGAAAACCGGAACATTCTCCACCTGATCTTCAGATAGGAGCACTTCTTTCCAGGACTGGAGCTCCTGCGTCGACAAGCCTGACTTTATCTGTTCTCCAGCTTCTGTCAATGGAGGGTCAGAACGATACACGTCCTGGATAACCTGTTTGTGAAAATCAGATAATCCGTCAGCCAATGATTGAAGGTGGGCAGTGAGAATTTCTCCTTCAAGCTTCTCCACCTCCCTGTCTTTCCGTGTCACAAGAGATTCCGCAATTCTTGAATGGCTGCGGTCCAGCTCAACAATCCTCCCGATCTGCCCTTCCAGCGCCCGACGGAGGTCTGCTTTTTGTTCATAGGTAAGGGGCTCATCCTTTTCATAGATGACCGTATTATGTTCAACCTTCCATAAATCCTGCTGTGTTTGATCAGCAGCGAATAAAGGAAAGGGCTCTTCCGCCACCTGGAAGCGGTAATAATGGACATGTTCCATAGCGATGCTGCTCTCCAGCTTCACAGGAGCCGTCCATATCAAAGCTTCCTTTGAGAAGTCCTTTACAGTCAAGGTGAAAGGGATATCCTGGTATTCACCATCCTTGTGGAGTTTCAAAAGCCATGACTGATCGACAAAACCCTCTTCAAAAGGCTGTTGATAGTGAACAGTCACAGGGTCCCCGCCCTCGTAGTTCAACTGCTGATGGTCCATCCAGCAGGAACGGCCGTTTTCATAAGAACAGGACAGCTCCCCGGCCTTCACCGGTAATTCAACTTTGTAAATGCCCGGCGCCAGGTTGTGAAACGTATAAGAAATGTGGAGCGTGCTCCTTTCCACATGGACGCCCACCTCTCCTGACCCTTCTGGCTCTTCCCCCTTCTTCTCTAACCCGCTCCATGGGTATAATAAGACCAACATGCCGCCGATCAAAATGATGGAGGCCATCCTAACAAAGAACTTCATAGGGCAACCCACCTGCTGCTTCTAGTATATTTATCGTTCACATTTAGAAAAAAACATGCTACGTTTAGTTTAATGGATACGAGAAAGGACGTACATGCTCATGATACAAAAATTTATTGAACTCGGCGAAGGCTACGCCGATATTTATGAACTGATTGAAATGGGGGAGCGGATGCCTGATCGCATTCAGCATGCCATCGCCTTTTACTGCGAGAAAGAAGGAAGACCTTCCGCTTCCCTCGCGTTGGTCATGAACCCGACGGCAAACGGGAAATTCCAGCCGATTTACATATGTCGTGAAGGAATCCCTAATCCGCATGAGATTCCGAATCAGCGGTTTGAGCTTTTTCAAAAGATGGTGAAGCAGGCGGATAAGGAAGTTCATGAGTTTACCATCAAACCTTCCTCCCTGTTTCCGGAAACGGAATTATATTATCAGCATTTGATCGGGATTTTACGGATGAACCGGTACATTGCTCCATTAAGCTGAAAAAAGCGCCCCGGAGGGCGCTTTTTTTGTGGAATCATATTCCCATTTTATAATCATACTGCTTCGCTTTATCAGGCTTGGAATTTTCATAATCCGTGCGCACTTCCGGTTTATGCGAAGGGACAACACGGGAAACGAAAGGTAACCGCTCCAGTTTTTCCATCTTGAATTCAACATCCTCTTGATTCACATAAAGTAACGCATACTTCATCTTTTTGGAGGCGTAGATCAAGTGACCGTGTTTTTTTATCTGTCTAATATTTTTCATATGCTGAAAATATACGATAAGACCTTGCCGGTTTGTTTTGTTCATACCATCCCTCGACTCCCTGTGGAACGTTGATTTCTAACGTAAGTGTACCAAATCCTCAGGACGGGGGCAATGAAATCAGACAATTTCAGAAAGGAGTGTCCAGGATGTGGACTGACCACGAAAGAGCCGTGCAGCTGTTTGAAAAGCTGCTGAATGAATCCGATCTCCTATTAAAAGCAGAGTTCAAATCGTTTACAGGTCTTCCTTTTGTCTATGTGTATCCAAAAGAGAACACCTCACAAAAGGAGATGGAAGAACAATTAAAATGGTGTGCGGCGAAAGCGATGAAAGGAAAACGCCTGAGCCTTGCGATGAATTATGTACGCAGGACTCAGACGTTTTATGTTTACCGTGTGCGGTTTCTCGTCCCGCAGAGAAAAATGTTCTGCTGCGGCAATTTCTGTGACGACTGCATCCGTTTTACGAACCCGTAATCAGGAAGCACACCCGCAGCTTCCCCCACTGCCACAGCCGCCGCTGCAGCCTGTGTCTGTCAGGGCCATGCCGTTCTTAGGCACTTTGATCTGCTGACTCACACTGAAGGCAACACTCTCACTGATTTCATCCAGCAGTTTTTGGATATTCCGTTCTGCCCGCTTGAACCGGGCCACCGTTTCATGCATGTCCATCTCGCGTTTTACGGTGCGGACCTGCTTCATGATGGAGTTATAATCAGGGTGGTAGCGTCCAAATCGCTGCACATCCTCATAATGATCTTTCATATCTGCAAAGCTTTTAATGAGTCTCTGCGCCTCTTTATCTTGTTCAAGGGCAGATTTTGCCTCCTGATATTGCTGCATCGTTTCAGAATGTAGAACCATCTGGCCAATCGTTTCTGAACGGTCCAAAAGATCGACAATTTCCATTGTTGCTAACATACTGTATGTCCACCTCCCTCTCTATCTTATCAAATAGAAAAGCAGATGGAAATGAGAGAAACTTTCCACCTGCAAGAAATTAATAATACGGATATTCAAATTCCTGCTCATCTTTTTGGCGTGTTTTTCTTACATCCGTCATAAACTGCTGAAACTGCCCGATCGCTCCATTCAATTCCTCTATCTGCTTCGAGACCTCTTCCCAGTTCAAATCTTCCATAAGGACACCCAGTTGTTTCAGCCAATCCATCTTCTTTGTCGTATCAATTTTCTTCTCCGCCTCAGGCAGACTTTCCCAAAAAGGGTCATCCTCACCGAGGATCATAAACTTTTCATAATAGCTTTGAATAAGCTTATGATCTTTTCTCAATTGATTTTTGACGCCGGGGTGTTGATCGACAAATGCTTTGAACTGCTGGACAGATGGATGCAGTTCCCCTGTACTCATCCTCATCCCACCTCACACTTAAAAACTAACAGTATAGCCTATGCATCATGTAGGCAGGCGTTCATCTAAACGGAAAATCCCCTTCATGGATGAAATAAAAAAAGCCTGCGGCAGGCAGGCTTTCCATTATTAATGAAGTTCAGGCCGTTCTGAAATATCCTGCAGCGCCACACCTGCTGCATGATCAGACATCTCATCTGTGGACAGGTCACCAAGGGAGATGATTCCGGCCAGACGTCCGTTTTCAACAACAGGCAGGCGGCGGACCTGGTGTTGAGCCATGATACGGCTCGCTTCTTCCAGGGAACAATCCGGTGCGCAGTTGTACATCCGGTCACTCATCACCTGCTGAATTGGTGTTGAATCCGGTTTTTTATCCGCATAGCCGCGGATAACCAAGTCACGGTCTGTGACCATACCCATCACATTGCCTTGATCGTCGCAGACAGGAACAGCCCCGACGTTTTTGTCTTTCATCAGCTTGGCTGCATCACTTAGTTGGTCACTCGTCTGACAAACGGAAACATCCTTCGTCATGATATCTTTTACAGTTTTCATACAAAGATCCTCCTCATTGATCATGATCACTGTTTAGTGTCCCCGATCGACCGAATTTATTACATGCAGCCTCTGTCTATTTATAGTATAATGATGAGGAAACTGCTGACACGCCCTGGTGTTTCTGCCAGGAATTGCAACCTGGGTCATTTCATACTAAAATGAAGGAAGATACATACCAAATAGGTGAGGTGGAAAGTAATGAAATTAGAAGGCACTGGTCTTGAAGGTCTTGTGGTCGATTACAAACCATTGACTGAAATCATGGAGAAAAACGGATTTATCCTGGGCGGTTCCTGGGATTATGAACGTGTTACATATGATTACAAACTAATGGCTCCTGAGAAAAACATTACCCACTACGTCCGGATTCAAGGGTTTGCCCTTGAAGGAGACGTTGATAAAGGAGATGCGGTGATCCGTCTGATGAAGCCGCTGCTCGGCCGTCATTACTACCCTCACGGTGTAGAATACGGGCATCAGGAAGGTTTCTCAGATGACATGATCCAAAAAGCCAAAGCACTGATTGCCAAAGTAGCTGAACCTGCGAAAAAATACCACAGCCAGGTACCGGAGCACGTTGTCCTGGACAAGCTGAAAAAATGGGCACAGGAAAACGAAAACGACGAAGTCCTGCAAAAAGTGGAAGAGCTTTCAAACGACCCGGACCGCCGCTGAGGTTCACCCAATAAGTGATTTCTTTAGTCGCACATCATTGTATGGTGAGCGGCTTTTTTTAAAACCGGAATCCCCCGGATAAGAAAATCACTTGATTTTAATGGGGAAAGGAGAAAATTACATAAATTGTTACGCTATCTTTCAAAAAAACAATGGATTCTACTTATACTTTCCATCCTGCTCATCGTGGCAGGTTACTTCATCCTGCCTGTGTCCATTCCCTTGATCCTTGCGTTTGTGACGGCCCTGTTTTTAAACCCAGCCGTACGTCTGATGCAGTTCCGGTTCCGGATCAACAGAAAAATGTCGGTGACGATTGTCTTTCTGCTGTTTCTCATTCTACTCGGACTGCTTGGAGCTTTTGCTGTCACAAGAGCTGTCACGCAGGTGGTCCAGCTGGCAGATAACGCACCGTTATACATTAATCAAATAAACAATGTGCTGTTAGACTGGGAAAAACACATGGCCAGCTTCACTCAAAATATGCCGAAGGAATTCGTCGATAAAGTGACCAATGAAATATACAACACCGTCGACCGGACCACTACGGCCATTTCAGAAAGGCTGCAGCTGGGCAACATTGCAGCTGCAGCAGCAAAAATCCCGGAACTGCTTGTCAGCTTCCTCGTTTACTTGATTGCGTTGTTTCTGTTCATGCTTGAACTTCCGCGTCTGCGTGAAAAGATGCATGACTCTTTTACTGAAGCCACATCTGAAAAAGTGAAGTTCATGAACGCCCGTCTCGGGTATGTCGTTTTTGGCTTTTTAAAGGCACAGTTTCTTGTAAGTATCATTATTTTTGTCGTCTCCCTTATTGGACTGCTCTGGATTACGCCGGAGGTGGCCGTCATCATGTCGCTGATTATATGGGCGATTGATTTTGTCCCGATAATTGGTTCCATAGTTATTCTCGGTCCATGGTCCGTGTACATGTTCATTGTCGGGGATATTGCCATGGGAACACAGCTGGGTGTCCTGGCTGTAATCCTGCTTGCCATACGAAGAACTGTAGAGCCAAAGGTGATGGGACGACACATCGGGTTATCTCCGCTGGCTACATTGATTGCTATGTATCTTGGTCTGCAGCTGATCGGTCTGCTTGGATTCATCCTTGGACCGCTCGTGGTTATTGCCTTTAACTCAGCCAAAGAAGCCGGCATTATCAAATGGAACTATAAACTTTAACATCAATGACATCTGTATGTAGATCACACCCTCTCCAAAGGCAGCCGGGAGAAACCAAACAGAACACTTCCTTACGGGGGTACTTTTTATACAAACAAAAAACCTGAAGAGGTGCTTCAGGTTTTTTGCTGCTTTATTTAGCCTTATATGAATTCTCTTTATGGTCATTTCTTGCTTTTTCCTTCTTGAAGACCAGAATGTCCTGGCTTCTTCCTGTATGAGAAAAACCATTATTGATCAAAACTTTTTGTGACGGAATATTTCCTTTATCACACTGAGCCTCAATGCCTTCCACCCCCGGCTGGGTGAATGCCCAACGGCACAACTCGCCGACGGCTTCGGAAGCATAGCCTGCATTCCTCTCCGAGGCAACGACATGATAGCCGATTTCGATGTTCCCATCCTCATCAGGGCTCCCTTTAAAGCCGATATCTCCAACGACATGTTCCCCTGCGGCGTCCATCATCACCCAGGGACCAAACCCCATTTCTTCTGCACGCTCCTCCAATCGTTCCGTATAAATAGGCAGCATGGCTTTCAAGCCGTCATGAGGCCAGTTTTTGTTCCAGGGGAGCTGGTATTGATAATAAAAAGCCAATGAATTCTTCATTAAGGTTTGAGCCAGATCAAGGGTGATCGGAAAAATCCGCAGCCTTCCTGTATTAATTTCCACTTTTATCCATCCCTTTCATTATGTAGGCAGATTATGTCCATCGGTTCTCCTATTCCTTTTATCCCCGTGGTTTAAACAATAAAAACACTTCTTTCAAAATAAAAACAACGGACCGTTCGTACGGTCCGTTGTTTCCTCACCCTCCAAGTATAGCCTTGATCATACTTGTGGTCGTTCCACCATCATAGATGATATATAAGAGCAGGTAGACGGCTACTCCGGTAACCGCTGTACAGAACCAGATCACGCTTGTCACGGGCCCCACACGCCGGTGCCTGCTGATCTTCCGTTTAAAAGCAAGGACGAGTGTAACAATTCCAAAGACCGCCCCCACTGTTGCCAGGAAGATGTGGAAAATTAAAAAGATAGTATAAAAAATTTTAATGTCGTCCGGACCGCCAAAGCTTGTGTTTCCTACAACAATGGTCCGGCTTACGTAAATAATGAAAAATGTCAGGGCACTGACAGCGGCCGCTATCATCACTTTCCTGTGCGGCTCCCTTCTTTCCTTTACGATCAACACCCAGCCGACTGCAACTAAAACAGCGCTCAAAACGATGAAAAATGTACTCAACGTCGGCAGCAAAGGCATACCTTCACCTCTCCTCAATCAAATCTCTCTATGTTTCCGACGACAGCTCACCAGGAAGCGGATCAATGGTATCACGCTCACGGTTGAACCAGCTGAAGAAAATATAGGCGATGACGGAACCAAATATGATTTCCTGTGTCACCTTCATAATGATGCCACCCAGCTGCTGATCTTCAATAAGCGGCATCGGAGTGAAATAAGCCGGACCGCTTAAGCTTGCAGATAAGTCCGACAGCACGTTAACGGGTACGCACAGACTCATGGCCTGCAGCCAGGCGCCTGCTTCTGAATAGGTCGCATACAGCGGGGACCCTGCAAAAATAATCAATCCACACGCAGGTGTAATCAGTACCCCATTCGCAAATATGAACCCGATTTTCATAATGGGACTGAGAGCATCCATACTTTCGAGAGGTGGAAATATGGAAATCCACATACAAAAGGCGGTAATCAAAATGACGGTAGTAATCACCGCATGGGCGGTTTCACTGGATTTGGCGTAGTCAAAAATAACCGGC
The DNA here is from genome assembly GCF_056158945.1 of Halobacillus sp. ABH2_015. Taxonomy (NCBI): domain Bacteria; kingdom Bacillati; phylum Bacillota; class Bacilli; order Caryophanales; family Bacillaceae; genus Halobacillus; species Halobacillus sp. ABH2_015. The sequence goes on along the minus strand of NZ_JBSWUG010000002.1, from coordinate 1,459,552 downwards.
ATATGGTAAAGCGAAAACAACCCATTAAACAAAATCAAAGATAGGAGCGGCTTTGTCAACAGCTTCATCACTGGACGTACAACGTTCTGTTTGAACAGCCATTCCCATATCCATGCGGGAATCCCACGTATGATAAGGATCGGAAACAAAAGGTAATACAAAGCCATCTGCGTCATATGGGCCGTAAACATGATGTGCCCCAGTAAATCAACAGGAGATCCTTTTACGATATACAAGAGCACAAGGCCTGTATAAAACATAAACTGCCGGGCTGGATTGGGCCTCTCCTCCCCCTTTTTCCTGCCGGGGCCTGTGATGTAGAAATAGACCAGAGCCAGTCCGAGGACAAACAGAAAGTAAAAAGGACTCCATAACGCCCGAAACCCGAATATTTGTAGTTCCAACCACATTGGTGTCTCACCTCAGATTGTAGACTTATACGTTTTCATTTTACCTAATTTAACTATAAAAAACGAGCCTTCCAGGCAGAATTTTACGATTGTTCATAATTTAGCCATAACTGTTGATAGACGCAAAAAGACCGGATATCCGGTCTTTTTGCTTTTCACCTATCTGATTTTTAGTGATTACCACCAGATGATCGAAGTAAAGGTGATAATCGTCAGAAGAGCGACAGCTGCTCCCCCGTACATCATTAATGCAACCATATCATGCCCCTTGTTTTTCATATGCATGAAATAGTAAAGCTGGAAAGCGACCTGCACGATAGCAAGGATGATCAGCGTAGGAATAATGAAATAGGAATTCACTTCCATGACGACCATACCAAAGGCAATCAGCGTAAACAGGATCATTAAAGCAAAGGTCAGGACCTGGTGCTTCATTTCCTCTTTATGCTGCTGCTTCTCATATTCCACTTTGTGCATCGGTTTGGATTGTGTTTGATCAGCCATCCGTTAACCCACCTTTCCCATAAGGTATACAACGGTGAAGATGAACACCCATACGACGTCAATGAAGTGCCAGTATAGGCTGGCGATATAATACTTCGGAGCGTTGTACAGATTCAGTCCTCTCTTCCGGTTCCGGAGAAGAAGAGCCGTAATCCAGCTGAGTCCGAACAATACGTGTCCGCCGTGGAAACCAACGAGCGTATAGAATGCGGATCCAAACGCTGAAGAACGGAACGTGAATCCATACTCATGGATGTAATGGTAGAACTCATAAATCTCACATCCAAGAAACGCGAGACCGAGAAAGACCGTAATGGCAAGCCACGTCTGCATCTTGCTGAAATTATGGTTTTTCATATGGTACATCGCATAAACGCTGGTCAATGAGCTTGTAAGGAGAAGCATCGTCATGATGAACACAAGTTCCAGGCCGAACAGGTGGTCAGGTGTATTCTCCCCCTGTGTGGATCCATTCAGAGCGAGATAGGTACCGAAAAGACTCGCGAAAAGCACCGTTTCTCCTCCAAGAAAGAACCAAAAGCCCAGAAATTTATTTTTTCCTTCAAGGGTGGCCTTTTCTGGATCATGGGGCATATGCTTCGGATTTAGAACGTCTTCATGACTCATTATCTGCCCACCCCTTTCTTAATATCTTCTTCCAGTTCTTCTTTATGAATATGATGGCCGAGATCGTCTTTCAGTGAGCGGATCAGCATAGAACCAAGCGTGATTCCCATACCTGCAAAGACGGCGATAAGCCATGCTGGATCATCAACCTGGTAGATGAATCCAAATCCTGCGATGAACAGCCCAAGAGAAATCGTAAATGGAAGAATTGAAGCGTTAGGCATATGAATATCCCCCAGCGGTTCTGCCGGTGTCATGCCTTCTTTTCCATCCATTTTTTCCACCCATAGCGGATCAAGACCACGTACAAGTGGTGTTTGAACGAAGTTGTAGTGCGGCGGTGGTGACGGAATGGACCATTCGAGCGTACGGCCGTTCCAAGGATCACCGCTGACCTTTTTCTCTTTTACAGACGTGTACACAACGTTAATCAGGAAGATGACTGTACCAATAGCCATCAGGAATGCACCAATCGTACTGATTAAGTTTCCTGCATCGAGACCCTGTCCCTCCAGGAAGACCCAGTAACGACGCGGCATTCCCATAAGACCAAGGAAGTGCTGGATAAAAAACGTCAGATGGAAACCGATGAAAAACGGCCAGAATGCCAATTTTCCAAGTTTCTCGTTCAGAACTTTACCGAACATTTTCGGCCACCAGTAGTGAAGGGATGCAAATATACCGAAGACGACCCCTCCGACGATAACGTAGTGGAAGTGTCCAACAACGAAATACGTATCGTGATACTGATAGTCCGCTGCTGCGGCCGCAAGCATAACCCCTGTCATTCCTCCAATTGTAAATGACGGGATAAAAGCGATGGACCAGAGCATGGCGGAGGTCATTTTAATCTGACCGCCCCACATCGTAAACAGCCAGTTAAAGATTTTAATTCCTGTAGGTACGGCAATGGCCATCGTTGCTACAGCAAAGATGGAGTTGGCAATCGGTCCCATCCCGACCGTAAACATATGGTGAGCCCATACCATGAATCCAAGGAACCCGATCAGGACTGTCGCAAATACCATAGCGGAATAACCGAACAGGCGTTTCTTGGAAAAGTTGGAGAAAATATCACTGAATGCTCCGAATAACGGAAGAATTAAAATGTATACTTCCGGGTGTCCGAAAATCCAGAAAAGGTGTTCCCAGATAATAACGTTACCACCGAGACCGACATCAAAGAATGCAGATCCGAACATCCGGTCAAACATCATGAGGAACAAACCGACCGTCAAAGCCGGGAAAGCAAATAAAATCAATGTGCTGGTTACGAACGTAGACCATGTAAACAGCGGCATACGCATATAAGTCATCCCGGGCGCTCTCATATTGACGATGGTTACAAGGAAGTTAATCCCCCCGATTAACGTCCCTGCCCCTGAGATCTGCAGCCCCATGACATAGTAGTCCACGCCGTGTCCCGGGGAGGATGTTGAGAGCGGTGCATAGTTGGTCCATCCCGCATCCGGCGCCCCTCCTGTAAACCAGGAAACATTCAACAGAAGACCCCCGAACAAAAACAGCCAGAAGCCGAGTGAGTTCAGGAATGGAAAGGCAACGTCCCTTGCCCCTATCTGCAGAGGGACGACCGCATTCATTAGAGCAAATATAAGCGGCATAGCTGCCAGAAAGATCATTGTTGTTCCATGCATCGTAATCATTTCATTATAGAGTCCAGCTGAGATGAAATTGTTATCCGGTTTCATCAGCTGAATACGAATTAACATGGCTTCAAGTCCGCCGATTAAGAAAAACAATCCGCCGGCTACCAAATATAAGTGGGCTATTTTTTTGTGGTCAACCGTAGTTAAGTAATCCCAAATCGCAGCGCCGAGCCCACGCTTTTGTGCTGTTGCAGTACTCACGCTTTAACCTCCCTTTTCAACCTCTTTCTCAAAACTTATTCGCTTGCTTCAATGACAGGAACGTCCTGACCGACATCCGAATGCTGCAGCTCCAGCAGATAGTCAGCAATCTTATCAGCCTCTTCCTCTGTCACGAGCTCTGCAGGCATTTGGTTGCCCGGCTTAATTTCATCAGGGTGCACGATCCAGTCTTTCAGGTTTTCTTTTGTAGGCTCAAGAATACCGGCGATTTTGGAACGGTTTCCAAAGTTGGCCAGGTTGGGGCCTACCCCCGCAGAACCTCCGCCGATGGCATGGCAGCTCATGCAGTTGTTGTTGAACAATTCCTGCCCTTCCTGAGCTGAAGCGGTTTCAGGTTCAGCTTCAGGATCCACATTTTTCATATCCTCCACCCACTGGTCATATTGGTCAGGACTGACCGCTACGACTTTAAAGTACATCAATGAATGGGAAGGACCGCACAATTCTGCACAGAACCCTTCATAAACCCCTTCTTCATAAGCTTCTAAGTACATCGTGTTCGTGTTTTCACCAGGGTTGGTGTCCATCTTACCAGAAATAGCAGGAACCCAGAATGAATGGATCACATCGCTGGATTTCATGTTTAAGTATACCCTTTCATTTGTAGGTATATAGAGTTCCTGGCTCGTTGAAATTTCCTGGTCGGCGTATGTAAACTGCCACCAATACTGATTCCCTGTTACATCGATCGTCAGTGTCCCTTCATCATCCTGGGAAGATTGATCCGCAAGATCAAACGTTGCCTGAACCGTAGGGATTGCAAGTACAAGCAGGAGAATAATTGGAATGACTGTCCAGATCACTTCCAACGCCTTGTTTCCTTCCGTCTGCTTCGGAATCCTGTCTTCCTGTCCTTTTTTCTCCCGGAATCGGAATAGAACGAAAGCATAGATTGCCATGACGATAACAAAGACAAAAATCATGATTGCAATGCTGATCATCATTAGATCAAATAATAATTCCGATCCGTATCCCTTTGGTTTTAAAGCGCTAACATTTTCAATACCACAACCGGTAAGAATCAGTGTCAGTGTACCAAAGAGTATTAACGAACGGAATTTTCCCATCCAACCTCTCATCTGAAATACCTCTCTTTCTTTTGTCATGCATGATTTATTTAATAACCGACCCCCGGAGCGGGGGTCAGTTCATTAAAATGGGAAAGGCAGTGTCACGATTACCATCATAAAAAACAGGATGGTCATATAATTCAAAGAATAAACAAACATCCATGTGGCCCATTTATCATCATTCTTCATAAAGAAACCAGCTATACCCAGGGCCAGCCAGCCAAAGGATAAAAGGAAAGCTGTGACAAGAAAAACAGGACCCAGAGATGCCAGATATACCGGCAGGGGCAGGAGACATGCGACGTAGACGACGATCTGACGCTTTGTCATCTTAAACCCGTGTACAACAGGCAGCATCGGAATACCCGCAGCCTTATATTCATCTTTTTTCTTCATGGCAAGCGCCAGGAAGTGAGGCGTCTGCCAGATGAACATAATCAGAAATAGAATCAGGGCTTCAAGCTGAAGGCCCGGATCCACCGCAGCCCAGCCGATCAGCGGCGGGACAGCGCCGGAAAAACTTCCGATCACCGTGTTGATCGTGTATCGGCGTTTTGACCACATCGTATAAAGGACGACGTAGACAAACCATCCGAATGCCCCCCATAATGCTGCCTGCCATGTAGTGAAAAGCAGAACAACAAACCCCAGTATGGAGAGAGCGATTCCCATATTTTTAATTACAGGCAGTGATATGGAGCCTGTAACGGTGGGACGCGTTTGAGTTCTCGACATGATCGGATCGATGTCCCGATCATACCAGTTGTTAATAACACAGCCACCCGCTATCACCAGAGCGGTACCAAGCATCGTTAACAGGAAAGTGACCCACTGGTCTGTGAATAGAGTGCCTGTAAAATATAAGGCCAGCCAGAACCCTGTAAACGCGGTAATCAAATTAGAGTTAATAATACCAACTTTGATTAAACTTTTTATATCAGCTAACAAAGTAGTTTCCTGGGTTTTTGTTTGGATCATTTCTGTAGAAGCAGATTCGACTGTTCTTGGATTGTCCATCGTTTATCTTCCTCCTTCTACTTCCCCTGATTCATCATTGTAACAAGTTCATGACGAAACAGGAGATGTTTCCGTCCTTGCACGTATCCCAGTGACAAGAAACATCAAAATAATTGTATCATGTAATGTTTTTTCTATCTATTTAAACCGGATAATTTTATGAATTTGTGACAAATTTGTGAAACCTGTCCTCCTCCCTCTTAGTATCTACCACGCCCGCTTATTTCCACTCCCTTTCCGGAGTGTTGACGACGTTCATTGAAATGTTCAGCTGAAATTTCGTCTGCCTGCCAGCCTGTAGTACATGAAGTTGCATTCAATCTGTCATACGGTTGTAAATTCCGCTCCGTCTATTTTACATGACCGTATCGGGAACATGGACCATCAGGAGTGAACGTTCTATGACAAAAATGTCCTTTTCTATCAGTCTGCCCTGATAACTGAATGTTCCTACATGCTTCCGCTCAAATATAAAGGGAAATTCCTGCACTATAAAAAAACCTGCCTGTGTGCTCTTTAAGAACACACAGGCAGGGTACCGGTATTTATTGCTTATCCAGCCGCCGGTTATCCGTTGAATCCTTTTTATTCAAACTCAATCAAAAGGTCGCCTACATGAAGGGCTGCATGATTATTGACGAAGATGTCTTTGATCACTCCATCAAAAGGAGCCTGAACGGTGGTTTCCATTTTCATAGCTTCCGTGATCATCAAATGGTCGCCTTTGTTCACCTTTTCCCCTTTACTGGATAAAACTTTAATCACCGTGCCGGGCATTGTCGCACCGATATGCTTCTGATTTGTTTTATCTGCTTTTGGACGCTCCTGGACAGCCGCTTTTACATTTTCGTCTTTGATGACGACCTCCCGGGGCTGGCCATTGAGCTCAAAGTATACCGTCCTCGTTCCGTCGACCTGAGGTTCACCTACCGAAACAAGTTTTACGATCAAGGTTTTCCCCTGCTCGATTTCGACTTCGATCTCCTCCCCGAGTCTCATTCCATAAAGGAAGGACGGCGTATCGAGCATAGACATATCTCCATACTGGTCTCTGAATTTTTGATGATCCATAAATACCTTCGGATACAACGCATAGCTGATCATATCAAAGCTTGTCACCTGTCTGTCCAGAGAGTGGAAGAGTGTTTCCTTTAAATTATTGAAGTCGACCGGCTCCAGTAGTTCGCCCGGACGTACTTGGATAGGTTCTCTTCCTTTCAAAATGATCCGCTGTAATTCAGCCGGAAACCCTCCATAAGGCTGACCGAGGTATCCTTGGAAAAATTCAATGACGCTGTCCGGAAAATCAAGGGACTCCCCTTTTTCATAAATGTCATCTTCATTCAATTCATTCTGTACCATATAAAGAGCCATGTCTCCTACGATTTTGGAGGATGGTGTGACTTTAACAATGTCGCCGAACATATCATTCACCCGGCGGTACATGCTCTTCACTTCGTCCCAGCGCTCACCAAGACCGACAGCTTTTGCCTGCTGTTGAAGGTTGCTGTACTGCCCTCCCGGCATTTCGTGTTCATACACCTCAGTATGTGGAGCATTCATGCCACTCTCAAAATCCTGATAATATTTTCTAGTGTCTTCCCAGTAATGGCCAAGCTTCTCGTAAGATTCGATATTCAGCTCAGGCTTACGCTCATGCCCCTCCAGTGCGTAGTAGAGGCTGTTGGCACTCGGCTGTGAAGTAAGGCCGGCCATTGAACCTGCAGCAACATCAACGACATCCACGCCTGCATCAACAGCTTTACTGTAGGTGAGCAGTCCATTGCCGCTGGTGTCATGTGTATGAAGATGAATCGGAATATCTACGGTTTCCTTCAGTGTGGAAATCAGCTGATAGGCGGCTTCCGGTTTTAACAGCCCCGCCATGTCCTTAATTCCGAGGATGTGGGCACCAGCCTCTTCCAGTTCCTCCGCCAGCTTTTTATAATAGGCCAGGTCATATTTTTGTCTTCCTGTATCAAGGATGTCACCGGTATAGCACATGGCCGCTTCTGCCACTTTACCGGATTCCCGAACCGCATTGATTGTCAGCTTCATCCCTTCCACCCAGTTCAGGGAATCGAAAATCCGGAAGACATCAATCCCCGCGGATGCACTCTTATCCACGAACTCACGGATCAGGTTATCCGGATAATTTTTATAACCTACTGCATTGGATGAGCGGAGAAGCATTTGGAACAGCACGTTCGGGGCTTTGGCTCTCAGCTTCAACAGTCTTTCCCACGGGTCTTCATTCAAAAATCGGTAGGATACATCAAAAGTTGCGCCTCCCCACATCTCAAGCGAAAACAAATCCGGCAGCAGACGTGCCGTCGGTTCCGCAATATTTTCCAGATCTTTTGTACGGACACGAGTAGCCAGCAGAGATTGATGCGCGTCACGGAAGGTGGTGTCGGTCAGAAGTACTTGCTTTTGACTTTTCAACCATGCGGCGAGGCCTTCTGGTCCCTGCTCATCAAGAATCTGTTTCGTCCCGCCGGGCATCCGTTCAGAATGATTGATCACAGGGATGCGCGGCTTAGGGAACACCGGCTTCTTCCTGTTTCCATACCCTTCAAATCCATTAATTGTCCTGTCCGCGATATACGTGAGCATCTTCGTCCCACGGTCTTTCCGCTTAGGAAATACAAAAAGTTCCGGAGACCTGTCGATGAACGTCGTATTATACTCTCCTGATAGAAACTGCTTGTGCTGCACAACATTTTCCAGAAAAGGGATGTTCGTTTTAATCCCGCGGATTCTGAATTCCTTCAGGTTCCGCAGCATTTTATGGGCCGCCTGATCAAAGCTCAGCGCCCACGTAGACAGCTTCACGAGCAGGGAGTCATAATACGGGGAAATAACCGCTCCCTGAAATCCATTGCCCGCATCAAGACGCACACCGAAACCTCCACCTGAACGGTAAGCCATAATTTTTCCGGTATCGGGCATGAAATTATTGAGCGGGTCTTCTGTTGTAACCCTTGATTGGATAGCAAAACCATGGGTGCGGATCTCTTCCTGCTTCGGAATTCCTATAGGGCTGCTGTGCAGACTGCGGCCTTCCGCCACCATGATCTGAGTCTGGACGATATCCACTCCTGTGATCATCTCCGTAATGGTATGCTCAACCTGGACACGCGGATTCACTTCAATAAAGAAGAACTCTTCATCTGTCACTAAAAACTCAACTGTTCCGGCGTTGATATAAGAAACGTTTTCCATTAACTTGACAGCTGCCTGACAAATCTCTTCCCTGAGCTGGTCACTCAAGTTCACACTCGGAGCAATTTCTACGACTTTCTGATGACGTCTCTGCACGGAGCAGTCCCGTTCATATAAATGGACGATATTTCCTTCGCGGTCTCCGATGATCTGCACCTCGATATGCTTGGGTTCCTCAATCAGCTTTTCAACGTAGACTTCATCACTTCCAAAAGCTGCTCTCGCTTCCGAACGGGCACGGTCATACGACTCGTCCAGTGTTTCAGCACTTCGGACCACCCTCATTCCCCGGCCGCCCCCGCCCATAGCCGCTTTAATCATAAGGGGGAAACCATGCCTGGCTCCGAAATCGTGAATTTCCTTCAATCCAGTCACTGGTCCATCACTGCCCGGGATCACCGGTATGCCTGCCTGAACAGCCTGATCCCTTGCTTTCACCTTATCCCCGAACATATTTAAATGGGTACTGGTCGGACCGATGAAAACGATCCCTTCTTCTTCACAACGTCTGGCAAACTGAATATTTTCAGATAGAAAACCATAGCCCGGATGAATGGCATCCACGCCGACACTTTTGGCAATATCGATCATGCCTTCAATATCAAGGTATGCATCAATCGGCTTTTTTCCTGCCCCGACAAGGTAAGCCTCATCAGCTTTATAACGGTGATAGGAACCGGTGTCTTCCTGGGAATACACCGCTACTGTACGGATATTAAGCTCTGTACACGCTCTGAATACACGGATGGCGATCTCTCCACGGTTCGCTACAAGTACTTTACTGATCTTCTTTGTCTCTGTCATTTTCCCACTCCCTCTATGTACGTAAAATCTGTTACTCCGCTTACCTAGATTCTCTATACTGTGGCAAAATTCCTTCAAATCTGACAATTTTACATTTAACCTGACTAGAAGCTTCCGTTCCATTTAAGAGAAGACATAAAAAAAGCCCAAACTACAACAGGATCTGTCGCAATTTGAGCTTTATGTTATGACTTCTGGGCAGCTTCGTGCAGAACGTTCAGCTGCTTTTCCAAGTTATCCAGTAAATCTTTACCTTCTACTTCGCTGATTAAATTCAAGCGAACTGCGAAATGTATTTCACGGGATAATCCAAACATCTGTGTATCTAAAACTTCTTCATATAGTGGACACTGGGGCATTGTGAGATTATCCATTTGGACTTTAATCAGTCTTAATATTTTATCAGCGTCAGCTTTCAGAAGGGCATAGGCTTTTTCCCGATGATCCACAGCCACATCAGACAACATTGAAATCCCCTCCATTACACAAGTCTTTCTTCTCACTATATTATCGTTTCGGCGTGAAAATTGCAACATTGGAATGGACGCCGCCTAGAAGATGGAGAGGTCATATCGATTGGACAATGTTTCCAGAAGCTTCAAACCTATGACGCTGTTTCCTTTTTCATCCAGGCTTGGACCATAGACAGCTATTCCTCCGAAATTATTCAGAGAAGCCAGCACCGATCCGGAGACACCGCTTTTGGCAGGAATTCCAACTTTAATGGCAAAGGACCCGGAAGCATCGTACATCCCGCATGTGACCATAAAAGTTTTACAGATACGGGCAAGATGTTTCGGAATGATCCGGCGTCCCGAAGAAATGTCCCGCCCTTCATTGGCAAGCAGAGCCCCGATCCGTGCAAGCTGACAGACGTTGACTTCAATCGCACATTGTTTTGTATAAGCATCGAGCGTTTCCTCTACACTGCCGGTCACGATTTGGTGCTGTTTCATATAAAACAACAGAGAACGGTTCAAAAAGGCCGTTTCGAATTCTGAACTTGCCACTTCTTCGTTGTAGCGGATGCTGTGATCATCGGTTAAATCATGAACAAAGCTCAATAGACGGCCTACTTTTTCATCAGGTGTCGCCCCGTGAATCATATTGGTCACAGCAAGAGCTCCGGCATTGATCATCGGATTCAACGGCTTGGAGGGGATCTGCTCCAGTCTGTAAATGGAGTGGAACGGATCTCCAGTCGGCTCCATTCCCACTCTGTCGAACACATACTCCTCCCCATTGTCCATTAGCGCCAGGGCCAGGGAGATGACTTTTGATATGCTTTGAAGCGTAAACCGGACTTCTGTCTGTCCCGCTTCTACCGTGTCCCCGTCCTGGTAATGGATGGCAACGGCCAGGTCTTCAGGATTCTGTCTTCCCAGTGCAGGGATATAATCGGCCACCTGGCCATCATAGGCGTAGGGACGGACATTTTCAAGCCACTCATTTAATACTTGTTCGGAAATATCTTTAATCAAAGAAAAGAGCCTCCTTTAATGAAATCGAATTCATTATCTGCTATGATTTTGGATGGATGATTCTTACTATTTTGAAAGGTGGCTTCAGCCATGATTGTTCAACTAACTGGAAAAGTAAAATTCCCGATTACTTTAGACCCCACCGTATGGATTTTTGATGACCGCAAATTAACATTTACTGAAGCATTTGAAGGGGGATCCCCGGAAACCTCCCCTGAGGAGGAAGATGAAATGAAACGGAAATCCCTCCGCTTCGACAGAGAAGTTTACCAGCAGAAACTGAATCCACCTGTAAATAAAAGCATCAACCGGTACGAAAAACAGAGAATTATGAACGGCACTTTCCTAATGCCCCTTCTCCCTTTCCTGCAAACCAGTGAGCCTTCCGCGGATTCGAAAAAAGCGGCGCTCGTTTCTGATCAGGGAGAAGAAATCATCCATGCCGATGATTTGAAAGATGCCCTGCTTTTATTTGCTGAAAACGGAAAACCTTTACAAACGGAGGGACCTGTTCACCTATACTTCGGTGATGGATCCAACCGCGAAACTCCTGTCAAAGGAATAAAGAAAATCATCTTTCAGTAAAGACGAAGGACGGCTGCCTGCAGCTGTCCTTTTTGTATATTATCTCTCCTCAGACACAGACTATAAGTAAAAAAAAGTGGTGGTTTCCTTTGAACAAGTTCCTATTGATAGCTGTTTTCCTACTTCTGAGTGCCTGTCAGCAGGGTGATAATGAACAATCCCTCCTGGAAGAAAAGCAGAGCGATCCAAAGTACAAATACGTATCTGATTCCGATCCCATTGAGAAAAAGACACTGACAAGTGAAGAAGCAGCCGAGCATTTAGCCGGGCTGGCTGTACAAGTTCCGGATGTCCATGATGCGACTGCTGTCGTCCTCGGTGATTATGTAGCGGTCGGCATTGATGTAGACAAAGACCTCGACCGGTCCAGAGTTGGTGTTATTAAATATTCAGTTGCTGAAGCGCTGAAAAATGATCCTTACGGAAAGCAGGCCGCCGTATTTGCGGATGCTGATGTCGTCGAACGCCTCAGGGGGATCGGGGACAAAGCCTCTCAAGGACACCCAATCGGGGCCTTGACCGATGAACTCAGTCAGATTATTGCCCGGTACATGCCTGAAGGTCCTATAAATGAAGAACCGGAGTCCAATGGCAGCCAGGACTCCATTCCGGAAAAAGAACAGAAGCAGCTGGATCAAATAGAGAAGGAACAATCGCATTCGGATTAGTACAGAAAAACAGCTAAATCCTAAAAAGGATTTAGCTGTTACTTTTTTCCAAAATTTCTCTTTCTTTTTCCGTCAGTTCATTATAGTACTGAACTCCGAACTGGGATCCCTCATTTACCATTTTAGAGTTTTCCAAGTCAGCGGTTTCCGGTTTGCCCGCTTCTTCGATCGGCATATCGTCACCTTTTTTCAGGCGGCTTTGAAGGGAACCTGCCTTGTCCTTCACTTTCTGTCTGTTGTCACCGTCTTTAAGAAAATAGGCAGCCACCCCGCCGGCCACGGCGCCTGCTGCTGTAACCATCCAGCGTTTTCTCACTATTATCATCCTTTCCATGACTTCTATAATAACAGTTCCCAAACCCAGTTCCGTTAAAACGTGGAAACTCCATCTATTTCTAAATTTTCACATGTGTTACACTAGAGGCAACCGTACTAAGTAAATAGAGGTGAGTATATGCGTGTCCAATGCGTAATTTGTGATCATATTGAAAAAATAGACAGCTACTGTCTTCAGGCGAAACGGTTAAGAAACCGGAGGATCAACACGTATATGTGTCAGCCATGTCATGAGCGGATAGCTGAAAATACGAAAAAAAGACTGGCCACCGGTGATTTCAAATTCCACCGCGAGCGTAAAAGAGAAAAACATTTAAGTTAACGATAAAAAACCCGGCTTATGAATGAAGCCGGGTTTTTCCCGTTTTACGATTCTCCCTGATGCCTGGCCGAACGCTCCCTGTGCAGTCTCACCCTGTATATACCAAGAATTAATGCGGCTGCAAGCAGACTTTCTGGTACGGGCAGATTCAGTCCCAGAATCAACGTCAACACGAATGTACCGATAATAAGGACGGCATAAACAACAATGGTCTTCAGCAAAGGGAGCTTCTTTGCAAATCCCAGTTTGAAGGTAATGACCGTTAAAATGACAGTCGTTAAGTATAACAGCATAAATGAGCGAAACAACATCGTTACTTCGCTTTCATCATTTAAGTTCACTTCGCTTCCAAGCCCGCGGAAGAAAAAGTCGGCCACCGGCCATAAATCCGTCGGTACTGGAAGTGTCGATGTATCCTGCATGATGTTCCTCCTCAAGAGATCCTGTCCTTTTCTCTATATTACTAGAAAAGAGACTGGGTTGCTACCCGTGAAACCATTTTCATCCGTGTTCAAATCCGATATACTGGTATCGAATAGAGGTGATTCAAAAATTATGGTGAACAATGCAATGCTTGCTGTTCTTGTCATTTTAAGTTTCGTTTTTGTCGGATTCGCCATCGGCCAGAATTTGTTCTGGCTGGCCGGACTCCTCTTCTTCTCCGGCTTTGCTCTCATGAGCGTCGGTCTCCGCCGCAAAAGAAGACGGGATGAAGTTCATGCCGATTAATTCATCCGCACACAAAACAAGCGACCTTTTCCCAAGGTCGCTTTTGTTCTATCTTTTCAGTTGTACATAATCATTGATGATTTCATCATGAATGTTGGACCGGCAGGCAAGCACGGTTGTTTTATTTAATAAATCCAGTTCTTCTTTGTCTGCACGGGTAACGATTCCACCTACTTCGCGGACGAGGATACTACCTGCTGCATAATCCCACGGCATCAGCGTCATCGTTAAATATCCATCGAGAATACCTTCAGCCACGAATGCAAGTTCAAGAGCGGCAGACCCGTAAGAACGCGTGCTTCTAAGCGTCTTCACAAGCTCCTCCACCCCTTTATGTTCTATAAATGGGTTTTCAGGAATGAGCCAGGTTGTATTCAAAGCGAGAATCGACTGCTTTAACGGACGGTCTTTGCTAAGCTGTGGAAGCTGCACATCGTTTTTCCATGCCCCTTCCCCTCGTTTCGCTGTGTAAAGAGTCCCTTCCATGACGTTATAAATAAAGCCGATTTCCCCTATACCATCTACGTAAATGCCGATGGATATAGCGAAATTGCGTTTTTGGTGGACGAAGTTCATCGTGCCGTCAATAGGGTCCACAATCCAGACGGTCCCTCCGATGTCTTCCAGTTCATCCCCAAAACCTTCTTCTCCAAGCAGATAATGATCCGGGTAGGCATTTTTAATTTTCTCTGCGAAAAATTGTTCCGTCTGCTGATCCATTTCTGTTACAAGGTCATTCGGATTGGATTTTGTTTCAATGGATCGGGGGGCATCAATCTTTGATTTGATCCGCTCGCCCGCTTCCAGTATCCATGCTTTAGCTTGATCGAACACTTCATTCTTTGTCTGTTGATCCATAGCATCGTACCCCTTTTATCAGTCTCACCTTTAATCGTACCAAATGCAGGCAACAAATGCATGCTTGATCCCCTTCCATCACAAATCTTTCACGCTTCCTGCCATTGGTAGAGGGAGTCCCGCGGTACAGGATTCACCCCTTTACAGGGAAGGAACACAAAAAAAACAGGCAACTCTATCGCTGCCTGGTTCTAGATCGACCATTCAATCAATTGTTTACGAAGTTCAGTCAGACGCCTTTTTGTCTTTGACATCTGCTCGGCGTCTCCTGCAATCATGGCATCATGCAGGGTGACCAGTTCATAATCAATCTCCATACGGATTACCGGGAGCTTCTCTTCAGCTTCTCTCTTACGCAACGCTTCCATTACATGTTTCATTGCAATCCCTCCCTTTTAAATCCTTACCTTATATATATGTGGCTTTAACGACAGAAGTTTCATTTAGATTACTTATATGTAACCCATTTTTCACGCCTTCAAACCAGTCAAACACATCCCTTAGTAACTTTGTCGAATTGTGTTAAACTATTATGGAAGAAATGGTAGGAGATGATAGTTTGACGACTTTTACAGGTTTTAAACAAGAAGACTTTGACGTATTTTCCATTCCCGGACTGGAAAATCGAATGGAAGCTCTGCGGGAAAGGATCTCCCCTAAACTTGAAGCGGCAGCACAGGAACTTTCAGCGGATGTTACAGCTATGACAGGCGATGAAATGTTTGTCCACGTCGCCAGGCATGCCCGTCGCAAAACCAATCCGCCAAACGATACGTGGGCCGCTCTTGCCTCCAGTAAACGCGGCTATAAAAAACTTCCCCACTTCCAGATCGGCTTGTGGGAAACCCACGTATTTGTATGGTTTGCCGTCATTTATGAAAGTCCAATCAAAGTAGACTTCGCTTCCAAGCTGGAAGAAAATAAAGAGGATATCCTTTCGCACATTCCAGAGGATTTTGTGTGGTCTGTCGATCATACGAAGCCCGAAGCGGCCCCTCACAGCGATGTGGACGACGAGACATTCTCCAAAATGACGGAACGGTTGAAAACCGTCAAGAAAGCAGAGATCCTTTGTGGACGTCAGCTTCAGCGTGGAGATGACCGATTGAAGGATCCTGAGGCATTCATTGAATTCTGCCGGGAGACATTCCAGACGCTGGAGCCTTTGTATCGTTTTACGAAACAACTGGAAGAAAAGTAAGAGACACACGTCTGACGTGTGTCTCTTTTTTCTTTACATTTTCAATCGGTCACCCTCTGAGAGACTGCGCGCCTGCTTCACGGTACGGTAACAGGAATATCCGGAATCTTTTTCAAACTGCCCGCAGAGTGTTTTTTCTTCACTCTTCGATGGCACAATCTGTTTAAACCGTGTATAAGCCAGCAGCAGGTCGTCCCGCTTCACTCCCTGCTCATACGCTTGTTCAACGATACTGTAGAAATTCACAACATCGATGATCTCTTCCTTTGACCAGTGGATTTCATCAATTGGATAAGTATAACTCATCTTTTTTCCTCCTTCATCAGGACCAGCGGGTGCGGATATCCTCCGCTTCCTTGATCACCCGGTCAAAGAGTTCTTCGACCGTTGGGACATCATGGATGCGGGAGGCAATCTGTCCGGCCCATCCAAAGCCTTGACCGGCCTGTCCTTTGTATATAAATGTTTTATTCGCATCCCCGCTGATATAGGAGCGGAGACCGTCATAGCCGGCATTTTCCTGCTCCAATTCTAAAATACGAGTTGTCCAGTCATTTTTCAAGGCCCGGGCCGGAGCTTTTAAACTTCTTTTAATGACGGTCGTTGACGTTTCATCTGCTTTAATCAGGGCGTCCTGGTAGGCGGGGTGCGCATGGGTGCACTCTTTTGTAGCAATAAAACGTGTTCCCATTTCCACTCCTTCCGCACCAAGGGACAACGCAGCCATTAAACCCCGGCCGTCTCCAATTCCCCCGGAAGCAATAACCGGAATATCGACGGCATCGACGACCTGTGGAGTAAGGACGAGCGTCCCCACATCATCACGCCCGAGGTGGCCTCCCCCTTCATGACCGACCACCATCACAGCATCCGCCCCAAGCTCCTGAGCTTTTACCGCCTGCCTCCGCGCAGCAACAAGGACGAGCGTTTTAATGCCGGTACCTTTAAGCGCTTCCAAAACACCTTGTGGATTCCCTCCAGTAACAGAAACCACGGGCACCTGCTCATCCACGGCTGTCTGCACCATTTTTTCAAAAGGGCGCCCGTGCTGGCCGATCGCAAAATTGACCCCGAACGGCCGGTTGGTTTTTTCCCGGACCAGCTTAATTTCTTTTTTCAAGTGTGCGGGTCCCTCCATGCTCATAGCTGTCAGCTGACCAAGCCCGCCGGCATTCGAAACAGCGGCGGCCAGGTTCGAATAGGCCAGATAGGCCAGCCCTCCCTGTATGACCGGGTATGTAATGTCCAAAAGTTCCGTCACTCGTGTATTCCATTTCATTTGCTCCACCTCCATACTTCTAGTTTAGCACGATTGGAAAAAGGAGACATAAAAGACTGGCGCAAGGTTCTGGACTCTGCTATAATTCATTTGCTTTGCTATTATAAAGAGGTGTTCCCATACATGAATCAACATGAAACCCCCCTGTTTACAGGGTTGAAAAAACACCGGGAGCGTAATCCCGTACAATTTCACATCCCCGGTCATAAAGGCGGACGTGGAATGGACGAGGAATTCCGTTCCTTTATCGGTGAAAATGCATTATCGATTGATTTAATTAACATACAGCCATTGGATGATCTCCATCATCCACAAGGCATGATCAAAGAGGCACAGGAGCTTGCAGCAGAGGCTTTTGGAGCCGACTACACGTTCTTTTCTGTTCAAGGGACCTCAGGAGCCATTATGACGATGATACTTAGTGTCTGCCAGCCGGGCGACAAAATCATTGTTCCAAGAAACGTGCACAAGTCGGTAACCACTGCCATCATTTTTTCCGGGGCCAAGCCTGTTTTTATCCATCCGGAACTGGATGAACGATTTGGCATTTCCCACGGCATTACGACTGACGCCGTGAAGAAGGCCTGTGAGGCACATCCGGATGCTAAGGGCCTGCTCGTTATCAATCCGACGTATTTCGGTGTGTCGGCTGATTTAAAAGGAATTGTGGATATTGCCCACAGCTTCGATATACCCGTCCTCGTCGATGAGGCTCACGGTGTGCATATACACTTCCATGAGCGTCTGCCTATGTCCGCTATGGAGGCCGGAGCGGATATGGCTTCCACCAGCGTCCACAAGCTGGGCGGGTCCTTAACGCAGAGCTCTGTTTTGAATGTAAGAGAAGGGCTTGTGTCTCATGAGCGTGTACAGGCTGTATTGTCGATGCTTCATACGACATCGACCTCCTATATTCTGCTGGCCTCCCTGGATACAGCAAGGCGTCATCTTGCCATTCATGGACATCAACTGATGGAAAATGCTATTCTGCTGGCCGATCGCGCACGTGAAAAGCTCAATCAAATTCCAGCCATTTTCTGTCCAGGTGCTGATATTTTATCGTCCAGCGCAACGATCGACTATGACCCGACCAAACTGATTATTTCAGTGAAAAATCTCGGCATGACCGGTTACGATGTTGAAGTGTGGTTAAGGGAGAATTACAGCATTGAGGTGGAACTTTCCGACCTTTACAATATTCTTTGTATCATCACTTCAGGCGACAGCCTGCAGGAAGTCGAAAAACTTGTACAAGCGCTGCATCATTTAACAGATCTGTGCCGGACCGAGGCCGAAGTAACACCCGTTTCTGTAAAAGTTCCTGACATCCCTGTTCTTGCGCTCTCTCCAAGAGAGGCGTTCTACTCCACCACCGAGACGGTTCCTTTGAAAAAGGCAGCAGGCAGAATCAGTGCCGAGTTTGTGATGGTCTATCCCCCGGGAATCCCTATTTTCATCCCTGGAGAAATCATTACCGCCGATAACATTGATTACATTTATGAAAACGTGGAGGCAGGACTCCCTGTCCAGGGACCCGTTGATGATACCTTAGAAACAATCCGAGTCATCCGTGAGCAGAAAGCCTTCAAGTAAACCTAAAAAAGCCGGACGCATCACAGCGTCCGGCTTTTTTCAGGTTTATTTTTCGGTATCCGTGCATGTCGGGCATGTGCTGTATAAAGTAGAAACCTTCTCGTTTTCGTAATGCTCAATCACCTTTTGACAGTCTTGACATACGATTGTTCCCATTCATATCCACCCCTTCATTTTTGTAATCGTTTTCAATGTATTTTTATTTTAATATGGCTTATTGTGAAAATCAACCCTTTTAGTATAACTTTTTAAAATATATGTCATACTAATAAGTCGCCCACCTACCATTATATGATCCTGTTCTTCAAAAAAGAATAAAAGAAAAAGGAAGCCGGGCGGCTTCCTTTTTTTAAGTGATGGTCATTATTTAAGGGGTTTGAATAAGCGCTGGATCAAGCAGGGTATATCCTTTATCCCTCAATCCATCTACGATATCCCCGAGAGCTTTATTCGTCCAGTCACGGTCGTGCATAAGCAAGTTTGCGCCGTTGGCCAGCAATGGTGTATTAACCATTATATCAGCGAGCGATGACGCATTTTGGTATTCCTGTTCCCAATCATAGCCATACGTCCAGTTCATCAGCAGCATGCCCTCTTCCTTTACGAGCTGCTTGACATAGTCTGTATTCGAGCCAAACGGCGAACGGTAAAACACCGGCCGTTCCCCGGTAATTTCTTCAATCTGGTCACTTACTGTCAGGATTTCCTCCCGCTGTTCCTCCTCGGACATTGTTTTAAGATCCTTATGGGAATAAGTATGGTTTCCGATTGGGAAGCCCATGTCATGAATGTCCTTCACCCACTGCTTTCTCTTTTCTGCCAGTTCTTCATCCGGAGTGTCTAAAAAGTGTCCATTTACAAAGAAAATGGCGGGGGCACCTTTCTCTTTCAAAGTTTCAGCCATCTCCATGGCATGTTCATCAGGTATATCATCAATCGTTAATAAAGCCACCTTCGGATCAGCATCTGCAATCGGCTGGAAAGACCAGGTGTCTGTCATTTCATATTGAGCCTCTTTCTGCACGAAAGCTTCCTGCGCAGCCTCTTCCTCATCTGACGCTTGCTGCGTTTCTTCTTCTGCCTTTTCCCCTTCTTCAGGGTTTTCTGACGACTCCGTACTGTCCTTTTCCTGCTGCTCAGCAGCCGGTTCATCTGACGCTGTCTGATCTTCTTCTGCCCCTGATGTTCCCTCGTTGCCGCCACAGGCAGCCAGGAATACAAGCATAAGCAGGAACGCACTAAACCATCGTTTCATTTTTGACCCTCCACTGTTATGTATTTCCACTTTTATCATTATAATAGATTATCCGACATTTTTTCTATCGTTTTTGGGTAATTTATTATATAATAAGGAACCGTGGTCAGAAGACACGACATATGGGTGATGGTTATGCTTCATACATTGAAGAAATTTAAGATTTTAGGAAGCCGGACGTTGAAAACGGGAATCTCTGTCTTTTTGACTGCATTAATATGCGGTTTTTTTAATTTGCCGATCATCTTTGCTGTTATTACAGCTATAGTGACCATCGAGCATACGGCAGCAGATTCCATTAAGAAGGCAGCGGTCCGGTTTCCTGCATCAGCAATCGGGGCTTTACTTGCAACTGCCTTTTATGGATTATTCGGTAAAGGTGCGCTGACATTCGCACTGGTCGCCATGGCTACGATTGCCGTCTGCCACAAATTAAAGCTTGATGATGGGATTTTGGTGGCCACGATCACAGCTACAGCTATGATTCCCGATTTTCAGGACCAGTATTTTGTTTCGTTTTTCACAAGATTGGGTACTACATCCATTGGGATCATCATATCGACATTTGTGAATTTTTTCCTGCTTCCACCCAACTATTCCCCCACGATTTACAAAAACATCAATGGTCTGTATAATCAAGCTGGTCTGCTCTTAAGGCGTATAATCGAGAATGTAACGGCAGATTCTAAAGAGAAATCCCGTGGGATTCAGCGGTCATACCGACAACTCACTGCCCATCTGGAAACAACGAACCAGCTGTCACGGTATCAGCGTGAGGAGTGGAAGTACCATCGTCATACCGACGAAGAGATGGTTTCTTTTCAGCTTTCACAGCGAAAGCTTGCCGCTTTTCAGCAGATTGCCTATCATTTGGGGAACCTGCAGTATGTCCAGACAAAAGCCTCTGATTTTACGGAAAGCGAAAAAAATCTGCTTCTCGAACTGACGGATGAATATGTCAATGTACTGCTTGACCCGGCTCATTCGATCAGGGAGAAACAATTCAATATGGTGCATCAATTGGATGAAGCATTTTGGAAATGGAAAGAAGAACATGTCGTGAAACAGACCGGGTACAGGCATCACTTACCCCCTCAAACCATTTTAATCTACGAAATGCTTTGTTTTCACGATGTTCTGGAAGAATTGCAAAATTTGTCAGAAAAACAGATGCATGTCGTGAAAAGGTGCTACTTTTAGACCTGATTTTTATGAGGGGAATCAAACATAATACTTAATAGGAGGGATTTTCTTCATGAATCAAGTGACGAAAGTGTTTTATATCTCTGTTGTCGCTGCACTATTATTCATTGGATGGGGTGTTATTCCTGAATCCACCCTTCCCACGTGGAACTTAAGCAACGTTACATCTACAATTCAGGGATTTCTAACCGATAAATTCGGATGGTTTTATCTATTATCTGCTACAGGCTTCTTAATCTTTGCCATCTTCCTCGTCTTTTCTAAATTCGGAAAGCTGAAGCTTGGTAAGCCTGACGACGAGCCGGAATATCCATACATTACATGGTTTGCGATGCTGTTTAGTGCAGGTATGGGGATCGGCCTTGTATTCTGGGGAGCTGCGGAGCCACTTTCCCACTTCCACACGCCGCCACTTCCAGGACAGGAGGCTATGAGTGAAGAAGCAGCCCAGGCTGCCATGAAATATTCCTTCTTCCACTGGGGACTCCACCCTTGGGCCATTTATGCTGTACTTGCTCTTGCCCTTGCCTACTTTAAGTTCAGAAAAGATGCCCCTGGTGTTATCAGTGCGGCTCTTACACCGGTATTAGGCGAGAAGAGAGTAAAAGGTCCAATCGGTACAATCGTGGACTTTATCGCTGTATTTGCCACAATCTTTGGTGTCGCTACATCACTCGGACTTGGTGCCCTGCAGATTTCAAGTGGTCTTGCATTTGTCATCGATGGACTTGAGGATACGTTTACACTGCAGCTGATCATCATTTGTGCTGTTACCGTATTGTTCATGGTTTCTGCTATGACAGGATTGAACAAGGGGATTAAATACCTGAGTAATACAAACATCGTACTAGCGATTACATTAATGGTTTTCCTACTGTTTGCAGGTCCTACGAACTTTATTATGGATTACTTCACGACGACATTCGGTTCTTATGTCCGTGACCTTCCTTATATGAGTTTCCGTCTGACGCCTTTTGCTGAGGATAATTCCTGGGTTCAGGGCTGGACGATCTTCTACTGGGCATGGTGGATTTCATGGGCACCATTCGTAGGTACATTCATTGCCCGTGTATCCCGCGGCCGTACCATCCGTGAGTTCATTCTTGGTGTCCTGCTCGTTCCAACGATCTTCGGTGCCCTTTGGTTCTCCGTATTCGGCGGAACAGCAATTTCTCTTGAATACTTTGACGGTATAGATATCATCTCTGACGTTAATGAACTTGGTACAGAAGTTGCTCTATTCTCCATGCTCGAGCACATTCCGCTCGGAGCTGTCATGAGTGTCATCGGACTGCTGTTAATCAGCACATTCTTTATCACATCTGCCGACTCTGCAACCTTCGTTCTTGGTATGCAGACGACAAATGGAAGCCTGAATCCTAAAAACCAGGTGAAATTTACTTGGGGAATCATTCAGGCAGGAGCTGCTGCTGTGCTGCTGTGGCAGGGTGGATTGGGAGCCCTTCAAACAGCTGCCATTATCGCAGCCTTCCCGTTCACATTCATTTTAATTCTCATCTGTTTCTCCCTGTTGAAAACGTTCCAGGAAGAAGCGAAGAAAGTCGACCTTAAGAAAAAACGATAAGCTCAATAAAAATGCCCGGGTAAAATACCCGGGCATTTTTATATCCAATCCTACTCTCCCTGATAACCTCCCCTCTTTAACATCTCTTTTCATTATAAAACACCAGGCTTTCATTCCTGTGACAAATCCATAACAACCCGGGATCCATCTTCTTCATCTGTTAAACTGAACATGAACTCAGATAAGGGAGAGAAGCTGCATGCAAACAAACAAACTTATGATCTTCACCGTCCTTCTCCTATTAATGGGCTGTATCGGTCAGTCTGAAGAAGTCCAGGTCCTTTCTACATCTCCTGATGATTATGATTTATACCTCTACACGAATCCAGATCAGGAGGAAAAGGCTGAAAACTACATGAGCGCCCTTCTGAATTGGAAATTAGAGCATCAGGACCAAAACCGCCTGCAATTCAAACAAACGACCACAGACTCCCACAAAGTCGAAGATATTGAAGGGGCTTCTCTCCCTATGCTCGTTGTCAAAAAGGAAGGCCGTACGATTACCCGGCTTTCCGGTATTGAAACCGAACATCGAATTTCATCCACCCTGGAGGAAGCACTCGTGCTCTCAGGAACATAAACAACATACCTCCAAACAAAAAGAAGCACCCGCTCCCGGCGGACTGCTTCTTTTTAATTCAGGGGCGCTGATCCCCCGTTTTATGTGGAAACATAAAAAAACTGCCGGACTTTTTGTCCGGCAGTTTTTACTTTATCATTACTTCGTGATGTGAATCGGCTGACCGATCGCAACTTCAGCAGCTTCCATCGTAATCTCACCAAGTGTAGGGTGAGCGTGGATGGTAAGAGCCAAGTCTTCAGCAGTCATTCCAGCTTCAATGGCAAGACCAAGCTCAGCAATCATGTCACTGGCATTTGGACCGGCAATTTGAGCACCGATAACAAGATCATCATCTTTACGCGTAACGAGTTTAAGGAAACCGTCACTGTCGTTAAGAGAAAGGGCACGACCATTAGCTGCAAACGGGAATTTAGAAGCTTTCACTTCATATCCTGCGTCTTTAGCTTCCTGCTCAGTATAACCAACAGAAGCAAGTTCTGGATCAGAGAATACTACAGCAGGGATGCCGTGGTAATCAATTTCTGTTTTCTCGCCTGCAATAGCTTCAGCAGCCACTTTCGCTTCGTAGGAAGCTTTGTGAGCAAGCGGAGGTCCAGCTACGATATCACCAATCGCATACACGTTATCAAGGTTTGTGCGGCACTGGTTGTCGATTTCAATCAGACCTTTATCCGTCATGTTCAATCCAAGATCTTCAAGACCGATTTCATCAGTGTTCGGACGGCGTCCAACCGTTACAAGAACGTAATCAGCATCAACGGTTTTTGTTTCGCCTTTCACTTCATACGTAACTGTTACGCCATTTTCTGTTTCTTCCACACCTTGAGCCATCGCGTTTGTTTCAATGGCCACGCCTTTTTTCTTCAGACGTTTCTTCACAATGGAAGACATTTGTTTTTCGAATCCGCCAAGGATATCTTTCATACCTTCAAGGATGGTTACTTCCGTATCGAAGTTTGCGTACGCTGTACCAAGCTCCGTACCGATGTATCCTCCTCCGATTACGACAAGCTTCTTAGGAACTTCCTGAAGGGAAAGAGCTCCTGTAGAATCAAGCACGCGGTCAGAGAACTTGAAGTTTGGAAGTTCAATTGGACGGGATCCTGTTGCGATAATCACATTGTTGAACGTATAGGTTTGAGAGTTTTTCTCATCCATAACGCGTACCGTGTTTTTATCGACAAAGTATACTTCACCTTTTACGATGTCTACACTGTTTCCTTTAAGAAGACCTTCAACACCGCCGGTAAGTTTGTTTACAACGCCGCTCTTCCATTCCTGGACCTTGGAGAAGTCAACCGTTGTATTTTCAGATTGGATACCCATGTCGTCGGCACCTTTAGCATGCTCGTAACGGTGACCCGCCTGAATCAATGCTTTTGAAGGTACACAGCCGACGTTCAAGCAGACACCGCCAAGGTTGCCCTTATCAACGATGGTTACTTTCTGACCCGTCTGGGCGGCGCGGATGGCAGCAACATAACCGCCTGGGCCCGCACCTACTACTAATGTGTCTAGTTCAATTGGGAAATCTCCTACTACCATACTTTACGCCTCCATCATAATTAGTTGTGGATCGTTCAGTAAACGCTTGATGTTGTTCATTGCGTGCTGAGCTGTTGCACCGTCAATAATACGGTGGTCAAAGCTTAGGGAAATAGCAAGAACTGGAGCCACTACGACTTCACCATCGCGTACGATCGGCTTATCAGCGATACGGCCGATTCCTAGAATAGCTACTTCAGGGTGGTTGATAACTGGTGTAAACCACTGACCACCGGCAGAGCCGATATTCGTAATCGTTGTGGAAGCACCTTTCATCTCTTCACCAGAAAGTTTACCATCACGGGCTTTAACAGCCAGTTCATTGATTTCACTTGAGATAGAGAATACAGACTTACGATCCGCATCTTTAACGACAGGAACCATCAGTCCTTTTTCTGTATCTGCAGCAATACCAATATTATAGTAGTGTTTCTGAATAATTTCATCCGTATTGTCATCAATGGACGTATTTAGAACAGGGAATTTCTTCAGTGTAGAAACAAGGGACTTCACAACATATGGAAGGTAAGTCAGCTTGATATCCTGTTCTGCAGCAACGCTCTTGAACTTCTTACGGTGTGCAACAAGTTCAGAAACATCCACTTCATCCATCAATGTTACGTGAGGAGCTGTATGCTTGGAGTTCACCATAGCTTTGGAGATCGCTTTACGGATTCCACTCATCTTCTCACGAGTTTCTGGATAAGCTTCGCCTGCAGCTGGTGCTGCCGGTTTGCTGGAGGCTTCTTCCTGCTTCTCTTCCTGAGCTGGAGCTTCAGAAGAAGCTGTATCCGCTTGTCCACCGTTCATGAAGCTTTCAATATCTTCCTTAAGAACACGGCCATTTTTGCCTGAACCCTGGACCTGACGGATTTCAACGTCATTGTCACGGGCAAACTTACGTACAGACGGCATAGCGATGACGCGCTTGTCTTCGTCTACATCTGCATCTGCAGAAGATGCAGCCGGCTGTTCAGTTTTTTCTTCTTTGCTTTCTTCTTTAGGAGCCTCTGCTTTTTCTTCCTCAGCGCTCTCTTCCTGAGGAGCTTCAGAAGAACCAGTGTCCTCGGAACCGTCATCAATTGTGATGATTACAGTACCTACGGTTGTTGTTTCGCCTTCATCAACATGGATCTCTTTTACAGTACCATCCACCTGGGAAGGAATTTCAACAACGGCTTTGTCGTTCTGTACTTCACAGAGTACATCGTCTTCTTTTACTTCGTCGCCTGGTTTGACGAACCACTTTGCAATTTCACCTTCGTGGATACCTTCACCGATATCAGGCAGTTTAAATTCAAATGCCACGGGTATTCCCTCCTAGTAATTAGAGATAATTAAAAGTTCATAACGTCGTTGACTTTTTCAACGATCGTGTTGTGATTAGGAAGCCATACTTCTTCCGCTTGAGTAAATGCATATACCGTATCTGGTGCAGCTACACGCAGAACCGGGGCCTCAAGGTGAAGAATCGCTTTTTCCTGGATTTCAGCTACAATGTTGGAAGCGATACCGGCCTGCTTTTGTGCTTCCTGCACAACAACGGCACGGTTTGTCTTCTTCACAGATGCAAGGATTGTTTCGTAGTCCACAGGGGAAACCGTACGAAGGTCAAGAACCTCAGCGCTGATTCCATTTTTCTCAAGTTCTTCTGCCGCTTTAAGGGAAGAATGAACCATTGCACCATAAGCAACAAGAGTTACATCTGTACCTTCGCGCTTAACGGCTGCCTTATCCAGATCCACCGTGTACTCTTCTTCCGGTACTTCTTCACGGAAAGAACGGTAGAGCTTCATATGCTCAAGGAAGATAACTGGATCATTATTACGGATGGAAGAGATCAAAAGACCTTTGGCATCGTAAGGGTTGGATGGAATAACTACACGCAGGCCAGGCTGCTGTGCCATTAGACCTTCAAGGCTGTCCGCGTGAAGTTCAGGCGTGTGAACACCGCCGCCGAACGGAGAACGAACCGTGATCGGCATTGGACGTGTACCGCCGGAACGGTAGCGGTAACGAGCCATTTGGCCGCTGATCGCATCCATGACTTCGTAAACGAAGCCGAAGAATTGAATTTCTGGTACCGGGCGGAAGCCGGTTAGTGCAAGTCCGATGGACATACCGCCGATTCCGGATTCAGCCAGGGGTGTATCAAATACACGATCTTCGCCGAATTCTTTTTGAAGACCTTCAGTAGCACGGAATACTCCGCCGTTTTGACCAACGTCTTCACCATAGATCAGCACGTTTTCATCATTTTTAAGTTCTGTGCGCATCGCGTCTGTGATGGCTTGAATCATTGTCATTTGTGCCATGATTTACTTCGACTCCTTTTCCTTATATTCTTCCAGCTGCTCCTGTAGGTTGGATGGAAGTTCCTCGTGCATGATACCGATAAGATCGGCTACCGACTGCTTAGGAGTGTTGTCAGCTTCTTTAACCGCTGCTTTGATTTCTTCTTTTGTTTTTTCGATCAGTTCGTTCTCTTCCTCTTCAGACCAAAGACCTTTAGCTTCGAGGAATTTACGGAAACGCACGATTGGATCTTTCTTCTCCCACTCGCTGTCTTCATCTTCCGTACGGTAGCGTGTAGGATCGTCACCAGCCATGGTATGAGGGCCGTAACGGTAAGTAAGAGTTTCGATCAATGTAGGACCTTCACCGTTTACAGCGCGGTCACGAGCTTCTTTTGTAGCCGCGTAAACAGCAAGAACATCCATACCATCAACCTGGATTCCTTCGATACCAGCAGCGACTGCTTTTTGAGCAATGGTCTGAGCCGCAGACTGCTTCTCTACAGGTACAGAGATCGCAAAACGGTTGTTTTGTACAACGAAGATCGCCTGGGCACCGAAAGCACCTGCAAAGTTGATACCTTCGTAGAAGTCACCCTGGGAGGCACCGCCGTCACCAGTATAAGTAATCGCTACAGCGTTTTGGCCGCGCTTTTTATAGCCAAGACCAACGCCGGCTGTTTGTGTAATTTGTGCACCAATAATAATCTGCGGGCTTACTGCGTTCACGCCCTCAGGCATTTGGTTTCCTTTGAAATGTCCACGGGAGAACAGGAAAGCCTGGTGAAGTGGAAGACCGTGCCAGATCAACTGTGGTACATCACGGTATCCCGGCAGGATAAAGTCTTCTTTCTCCAATGCAAACTGGCTTCCAAGCTGTGAAGCTTCCTGCCCTGCTGTTGGAGCGTAGAAACCTAGACGTCCCTGGCGGTTAAGCGCAATAGAACGCTGGTCCAAAATACGCGTATATACCATACGGCGCATGATTTCTTTTAAATCTTCATCTGATAGGTCAGGCATGAAATCGTCATTTACGATTTCGCCTTCTTCGTTAAGGATTTGAAACGTTTCGAACTGGTTTTCAATGTTCTCTAGAGTTCGTTTCAAGTCATTCACCCTTTCCTTTCGTATTTTAAAAATGGATGCTGTAAGTAGCTTTCCCAATTATGAAAAAAACTGTACCGATTTGCTCTTTACGTTTTACCCCTCACATCCATGGATTAATCATGACGAGGAGATATCTAAAACTGTTACAATTGTTAACTAAGATTCAATGGTACAATGTCAATCCACTTTGTAGTTTAGCTCAATTCGTCATCATTCGTCAATCACTTCGATGCAGATAATATCCAGATGAGGAAAGAGCCGCTGCACAGCAGTCGAAACCCGGCAGATCCTGCGGTGAAAAAAACTAACACTGTATCACCCAAAATTTAAACCTGTATTAATCTTATGTTTTTTCTCCTTAATAATCAAATGGGAGGCTTTAATAGGCAGGCATTTCCGGGCAGTCCAGTCAGCGTGAATCATATCCGGTGCGTAAAGCACCCTTCTTCGGGGCATTGATGGACTTAAGACTCCGGTCACCCCTCGCCCATGGGCAGGTGTCAAAACGGGGAGGGTTGAAGCGTCATCATAAAAACAACAAAAGACCCGCTTGCGTATGTAAGCGGGTCCTTTGTTGTTAAGAAGCTTCTTCCTCTGTTGTGTCCTCTTCAGATTCTTCATAGGTCACATCGAGTTCCATCATTTCATAAAGCTCTTTCTTCAATGTATTGTATTCATCTGTATACTGGTTGAACGCTTCGTTCTTTTCTATAACCGTATTGTAGCTTTCATTAATCTTCTCAACTTGAGATTTCAAGTCCTCTTCCTTCAGGTCTTCCTTCTGCGTCATTTCATACAATTCCGCATCAAGCGTGAGTGCCTCATCATAGGCGCTGTATAACTCCTCATATGTACGGTACCGTTTCTCCATGACATCTATAAGCTCCTGCGCTTTTTCCTGAGCTTCCTGATTCTCCTCGCCTAGATCTTCTACAGGAGATTTAATCTCATCAAATTCAGCTTTAGCTGCATCGATGCTTTCTTTTTCGAGCTCCAGCTTATTCCGTCGCTCTTCCACAATGCCGGCGGCTTCTTCTGATTTTTCTTTGATTTGATCAAGCTGATCCATATTCAAGGCAATGATTTCGTCATAAAGCTTTTGTTCCTGCTCTTCCAGTTCAACCATCGGCTCCTGCTGTTCACGGAACGTTTCTTCCTGTGAAACGGCTTCTTCCAAATGCTCGTAAATTTGTTCTTCCGGCGCTTGATTGGAACAGCCTGTCATAACTAAGGCCGCTGCGGCAAGCGCTCCGATCATCGTATGTAATCGCACAACATTTCCCCCTCGTAATCCCTGACACATTATTGTAAACTAAGCATATCTACAATAGTATAATAATTGGCAGGAATTGAAAAGTACCGAATTCATTCACCTGTCCTGTCAATGGAAATACAGAGGAAGATATAAGCTTGAAAGGATGTTGTTTCATGATCACAATGGACGATATTGTCCGCGAGGGTCACCCCGCATTAAGGACAGTAACGGAAGAAGTAACCCTCCCTCCTTCTGAAGAGGATAAGAAAACATTGGAGGAAATGGTTCAATACTTAAAAAACAGCCAGGATGAACAGGTGTGCAGCCGCTACGGCCTGCGTCCCGGTGTCGGCCTTGCAGCACCTCAGATCAATGTGAACAAACGGATGCTGGCCGTACATTTTACAGATATGAAAGATAAACTATACAGTTACGGTCTGTTCAACCCCCGTATAGTCAGCCACTCAGTGGAACGTACGTATCTATCCACTGGAGAAGGTTGTCTTTCGGTCGACCGTGAAGTGCCCGGATATGTCCCAAGGTACCGGAGAATCACAGTAAAAGCGACAGATTTGGAAGGGAATGATGTGAAACTGCGGCTGAAGGATTACGCAGCCATTGTCTTCCAACACGAAATCGATCACCTTCATGGAGTGATGTTCTACGATCACATCGACCAGGAGCAGCCGTTCAAAGAACCGGAAAACGCCACACCCGCCGATCGTTAATAAAAGAGCGCCGTCTGATCATTCAGCGGCGCTCTTTTCATTATTTTAATAAGCCAAGTTCATATATCGCGTGGGACAGGCCATCCTCTCCAACATCAACCGTAACAAAATCGCTCACAGCCTTCGTTTCGGACACGGCATTCCCCATAGCTACACCGGTGCCGACCTCCCGGATCATTTCAATATCATTCAATCCATCACCAAAGGCAAAAGTGTCCTCCATCTTAAGGCCGGCGGCTTCTACGAGTTTCTTGATCCCCTCTGCCTTTGACCCTCCACGGGGAAGCACATCACAGGACACCGGGTGCCAGCGGATATAATCGAAGGCCGGAAAGGCTTCCCTGTACTCTTCAATTTCATCGCCTTCACAAAAAATCAGGGACTGATAAATGTTTCTTCCTTTATAAAAAGACGCATCTTCATCCGGATGATCAATGTATAATGTTCCGAGGCTGGAAGAAATATCTTCATGATCCGGAGTGGAGGCCCTCATCTCCTCATGGTTCATGAACACCATCGGATGATTATTCGATTCTGCATGAGCATGGAGCTTTTCAAGATCAGGTCCTGAGAGGGGGTTCGTGTAGACTTCCTCCCCTTCAAAAACAACATACTGACCGTTGAAGCTGATATAGGAATCGATTCCAAGTTCTTCTCTCAGCTCTTCGTACATAAAAGGAGCACGTCCGGTGGCAATGGCACAGTAAACGCCTTGATCCTTCAGATCCTGAACCGCTTTTTTCGTCTTCTCCGGAAGCTTTTTATCGTGGTCAAGCAGTGTTCCATCAATATCAAAAAAGGCAATTTTCTTATCCATAAGCGTTCCTCCTGCATATTCAAATTCTTTCATTTCTGCGCTCTTATCATAGCATGTCCTGCTCTTTGGCTATACTGTAGCATGAGTGGATAGGTTTGAGAAGAAAAACACACCATAATGACAAAATATAAAATGTAAATGTTTCATTCTTTCACAAACCGTATTATACTAGAGATAACAGGGATTGGGCGGTTTAACGTTTTTGGCGTTTTCTTCATCAACATAAAGGGGATGGATGCAAATGATGAAGCGTCTGAGAAGAAAGCTTAGAAAACGTTGGAAAAATTTTATGAAGCGGAAGACATACGCGTAAATCATTGTTTCAGGTGTACGGCCACCTGCGCATACAAGAATCATTACCATACACGCTGGAATCGTGCTATGATGATGAGAGGACAAGAATGTGGAAATTATATCTAGTTAGGAGCGATAACGTAATGATATTCAAAGTATTGTATCAGGGACTTGATACTGAAGTTCCTGTCCGCGAACGTACAGACAGCATGTACCTCGAAGCGGAAACCGAAAGACAAGTACGTGAAAAATTAAAAAATGCAGGATTTAATATCGAATATATCCAGGTGCTTGATGAGGATCACCTGGCATATGAGCAGCAATCCGAAGATTTCAGGCTGGAGCAGTTTTAACCGATGAAATTTGTGAAAAATGACCAGACCGCCGTGTTTGCCCTTGGAGGCCTCGGTGAAATCGGTAAAAACACATACGGCGTACAATTCCAAGACGAAATCATCCTCATTGATGCAGGGATTAAGTTCCCGGAAGACGAACTGCTCGGTATCGACTATGTCATTCCGGATTATACTTATCTCGTGCAGAACCAAGATAAAATCAAAGGTCTGTTTATCACGCACGGTCACGAAGATCACATCGGTGGTATTCCCTACCTTCTGCGTGAACTCAATATTCCAATCTATGCAGGGAAGCTTGCCATCGGCTTAATCCGTAATAAACTGGATGAGCACGGCCTGCTGCGCAGTGCGAAATTAAACACGATTCAGGAAGAAGACGTGATTAAATTCCGCAAAACGTCCGTATCCTTTTTCCGGACGACACACAGCATTCCTGATTCTTATGGAATCGTTGTAAAAACACCACCAGGCAACGTCGTTCACACGGGTGACTTCAAGTTTGATTTCACTCCTGTAGGTGAACCGGCCAACCTTGCTAAAATGGCTGAAATCGGTAAAGAAGGCGTTCTTGCCCTCCTTTCTGACAGTACCAATAGTGAGGTTCCTGGTTTCACTAAATCAGAACGTGTTGTGGGACAAAGCATCCATGACATCTTCACGCGTATGGACGGCCGTTTAATTTTTGCGACCTTCGCGTCGAACATCCACCGCCTTCAACAGGTCGTGGAAGCCGCTATTAAACATGGCCGTAAAGTTGCCGTATTCGGCCGCAGTATGGAATCTTCCATCCGTATCGGTCAGGAACTTGGATATATCCGTGCCCCTAAGGATACATTCATTGATGCCCAGCAGATCAATCGTCTGCCGGCAAACGAAGTCGTCATCCTTTGTACCGGATCCCAAGGTGAACCAATGGCCGCCCTGTCAAGAATCGCCAACGGCACCCACCGTCAGATTCAAATTCAACCAGGCGACACCGTTGTGTTCTCTTCTTCCCCAATCCCTGGAAACACAATTAGTGTCAGCCGTACCATAAACAAGCTGTATCGTGCAGGTGCCGATGTTATTCACGGACCACTGAATGATATCCATACATCCGGACACGGCAGTCAGGAAGAAATGAAGCTCATGCTCCGCCTTATGCAGCCGAAGTTCTTTATGCCGATTCACGGTGAATACCGCATGCTGAAAGAACATGTGAAATTGAGTCTGGACTGCGACGTTCAGGAAGAGAACTGCTTCGTTATGGATAACGGTGATGTGCTTGCCCTAGGCAAGGAAGAAGCCTCTGTGGCAGGAAAGATCCCATCCGGGTCTGTTTATGTAGACGGAAGCGGAATCGGTGATATTGGTAATATCGTTCTTCGGGACCGACGCATCCTTTCTGAAGAAGGTCTTGTCATCGTTGTAGTCAGTATCAACATGAAGGAATTTAAGATTGCTTCCGGTCCTGACATCATTTCCCGTGGATTTGTCTACATGAGAGAATCCGAGGACTTGATCAAAGAAGCCCAGCAGCTCGTCAGCTCCCACGTTGAAAAAGTGATGGAGCGCCGTACGACTCAATGGTCTGAAATTAAAAATGAAATTACAGATACCATCGCGCCGTTCCTGTTTGAAAAAACAAAACGCCGTCCGATGATTCTTCCAATCATTATGGAAGTGTAATGAAAAAGCCCGCTGTCTCTCGACAGCGGGCTTTTTTGATGTGGTATTATAATAAACGTTGAATGGATTTCTTGAGGTCAGGAAGGTCCAGCGTTCCGGATTCAAAGAATTCCTTCACGATATACTTCGAATAATTCACCGCCGATGTGTAATCGATTTTCCCTGGAAGCGGAGCCTGGTCTTCAATGACTACATCAATCAGAACCGGTTTATCTGAGAGGAATGCCTGCTTCATTTTGGTCCCAAGTTCTTCATAGGATTCAATGCGGTAGCCTTCTGCTCCGCACGCTTCAGCAAATTTGGCAAAGTCCACTTCACCAAGGTTTGTTGCATAATTCAAGTGTCCCATCTGTTCCTGCTCATACTTAATCATCCCGATTTTACTGTTATTCAGAACAACCATTTTAATCGGCAGGTCGTATTTAACAGCGGTGACGAAATCATGCATGACCATGGAGAACCCTCCGTCTCCGGATACTCCGACCACCTGCTTCTCCGGATGAGCTTTCTGCGCTGCTATGGCACCAGGGAGTCCACTCCCCATTGTTCCAAGCCAGCCGGAAATGAGGAATTTCTGGTTGACGAGATGAAGGAAGCGTGTGAGCCATACGGTAACGTTCCCAACATCTCCGGAAACGACTGCCCCCGGCTTCAAATGTTTTTCCAATTCATACATTACTTGTGGAGCATGTAGAGGATCCTCTTCCCTTCTCTTTTCCTCCTGTACAGCAATACGCCAATCCTTCATCTTTTCCTGGTAGTAAGACAGAAAGCTGCGTTCTTCCACTGGTTCCATCACATCGGTCAGCGCCTGCAGTGTTTCCCGGCTGTCCCCGGCAAGACCTGTTGTAATCGGATAATGCTTGCCAAGGTGAGCGGGCTCCCGATCAATCTGAATCGCATTCACTTGTTCCGGGAGAAAGTCACGATAAGGAAACTGGGTGCCGACTAAAATGAGAAGGTCGGTTTCCTTCATAGCATGGTACGCCGGTTTGGTACCAATTTGACCGTGCTGGCCCAGACAATACGGATGATTATCGGGAATGATCCCTTTTCCGAGCAGGCTCATAATGATCGGCGCTTTAATGGTTTCGGCGAAGGCAATCAGTTCACTGGCTGAAGACTTCGTCCCCTGTCCTGCCAGAATCAACGGTTTTTCGGACTTCTCAATCAACTTCCTTGCCTCATTTAAATGTTCCTGACGAGGGAAAATTTCCGGTTTGAAAAATTCACCGGATGTCCGTCTCGTGTTATCGCTCTGCTTTTTAGCGAATAAATCATCCGGGACAATCAATACAGACACGCCTTTATTGGCATAAGCTTCCTTTACTGCCTGGTCCAGCAGATCCGGGAGCTGCTCTTCCGTTTCCGCACGTTGATTAAAAACCGATACATCATCAAACATGCGCTCCAGATTAATTTCCTGAAATGCTCCGGTTCCAATTTCCTCGCTGTGTACCTGCCCCACGATAGCAAGGACAGGCGCACCATCAGCCTTCGCATCATAAAGTCCATTTAATAGATGGATGGCTCCCGGACCGGCTATCCCCATCGTCACACCAAGTTTTCCGGTAAGCTTCGCATATGCGGCTGCAGACAGAGCACCTGTCTCTTCGTGGCGGACCTGAAGAAATTCGATCTCGTCCTTCCTTTTTCTCAAATCATCAATCAATTCATTTATAGAATCACCAGGCATGCCGTATACATGATCCACACCCCAGTCGATCAACTGCTGTGTCAGTAATGCTCCTGTACGTTTTTCAAACATATGCTTCATCCTTTCAACTTGCTGAATTTCTCGTCTATCCTTTGTATTTCCTTATCGCTCATTCAGTAAACAAAAAAAGAACGGGGATTCCGTCCCGTTCTTAAGATTCTTTCATTCTTCCCCCTCATCTAAAAGGGCCACAATCTCTTCGAGCTGTACCAGTACATCCCCCATCCACTGTTCCACCTCATCGATAAGAGGAGACTTTTCCAGCTCTCCCCCCTGCTCCTGTTTTTGCATCAGGTATAGGAAAAGCAGCTTCAAGGAGTCCTCCTCCAGAAAAACAAAACTATGGTCATCTGTCCGCTTGGCACTCTTTTTCTGTTTTAATTTTTCAACAAGCCAATGCTTTATAAATTGCTGGACATTTTCTTCCGCCATCAATCTCCCTCCCCTTTCACACCACTTGCACTCATCTGGTTCAAGGAGGGTACACCGGATTCCCACCCTTTTCCATACGCAAATCCCTGCATAATGGAAGCATAGGATTTCTCCGGTTTCCATTTCAGCTGAAAATTTGCGAAGGTCAGGGACCCTCCAGGTTCAATCATGTTCTGCTCCAGGGGTTTTAACCAGAATTCGTTCTTCGCCTGTTCTTCATCCATCCGAAGCCAGGCACCTGCTGCCTTCATTTTTGCGACTTGAGCTTTATGTATATATTTTCCTGAGAATTGAAATGGGGAATCCTCTGACATCTTAAGGCAGATGTAAGGGTCATGCATCACCTGGTGACCCAGGTTACGGATATGAAAACTTGCGATCATCATACTTTCCTGATCGGAATCATGGGAAACGTGGATGGAATACGTAAAAAAACAGATAACAGCCCTGTGCTGTCCTGCCTTCAATGCGGTGACTTTTTTACGGATGTCCTTGATGCGGGCCTCCTGCTGTTTTTTCAACTGCAACAACCGTTCCATATCATGCCACCTCCAAAAAAAATACAAGAGAAGAAGGGATTCCTCTCTTGTATTTATGCAGCTGGTTTACGCATTATCACCATCGTCAGCCGTTGGGAACAATACCGGACATTGTGGCGGCAGTGTTGGTGCCGGGCAAGGTGGGATTGGAAGCAGATCACGCGGCTCACAGAACTCAGCAATAAGCTCAAGCGTTACTGGATATGTGGATTGGATGCTTTGGCAGAGACGCACGGATACCGTGATGTCATCAAGGGAATCTCCAGCTGTTCCATTTTCTTCACACGTGAAGTTACAAACAAAACAGTCAAGGTCTGTATAAGTAACCTCCACGTTTGTTCCTTCCGGCGCACACAATAGTACCTGCTCACAGCGGACAAAGTCAGCTTCTCCTACTTCTACAACTGCTCCACCATTTTCTGCTGTCAATTCTACAGCGATGGTTACCGTAAAGTATTTACGGATGTTCACAAGCTGAAGCGTCAACAGCGTTCCGTCAACGACAAGCTCCTGATCGACGCGTCCGACGATTTCAATCGGATCGTCTTCACGCGGCTCTACTGTACAGATGACTTCTTCAATGTCATCACACTCAAGCTGTTCTCCTGAGGGACCGACGGGAAGCTCAAAGTCTCCGATTGTTAGATCAAACGAAGCCTCATTGATTACCCAGTCATAAACTTTTGTTGTGTTGATACATAGGAGCTCCTGGCCCCCATTAAGATTTTTTGCTTGCATGGTTAGCAAACACCTCCGAATAAGATTTTTCTTTCATTCGTAGCATATGTCTGGAAAAAAGCTTGGGTCTAGTACATTCGCTGATGTTTGGTGGGATTTTACAATTTTGTGCGAACACCTATATTACATGCAGGAGACCTCATATGGTGTCTGTCCAGCCCAAAGGAAATGTTCCACACATAACATCCCAAAGGCGGGCATAGGCTGATATGTAAAAAGAGCCGTTTCACAACCGTGGGCAGGTGTCTTAAAAACACCTCAGCGATGTGTCACGGATCAGGAACGAATCAATACTATAATACTGTGCTGGTAAGGGTGATGAATGATGGGACAGTTCAGCCATACAGGCCCGGACCATGTGGAGCTCCTAAAATGGAACATCAACCTTTTTAAGGAGATGGTCCAATCTCTGGAAAATGGTGACTGGACGGTGGAGGATGGGTACAGGGGAAAAGATCCGCTTCATTATAAGTTATTGTTAGAAGGAGTTATCAACAAAATGGAAGAATTCAACCAGCAGCTTGAGCTGCGAACGAATCAGCTCACAGCTCAAGTTCAGCAACTGAGTGAGCATGTTCATCTATTGAAAGATGATGTGGAAGACATCAAGGAAAAGCTTGACCGCCTGCAATTGAAAGATTTAATTCAGAAAATGAATGTGATTATTGAACAGCAGGACGATCGTGAACAGGAACAAGTGCAGCAATCTGAGAATGACCGGTTAAAAAGTGAAATTGATCAGTTAAAAGCGGAAATGAAAGCGCAGAAGATGCAGGAATACACCGAACAGAAGACGACGGCGAAAGAGCAGGCAGGACCTAAAGTTTCAGAGTATCGGAGACTGAAGACGATGCTGCATTCCTCGCCCATGTATCCAGCCCAGAGACAGGACTATTACCCTCCCCAGCAGCCTTATCCATATTCCAGCCCTGCCTCCTACTATCCACCACAACCGGGCCAGTATCAGCAAAACTATCCAACCGCACAAGAGTCGACCCGGAGAGGACAGAAACGGTCGTCCCGCCACCCGTTTATAGAACCTGTCAAAAATACCATCTTAAAGTCAACTTCAAAAAAAAACGATAAAGAACCCGCCCAGACCGTGAGTTCCCACACTCCGCCGGCGGTAACTACAATTCAGAAAGAGCCTGAAAATAAAAAAGCGCTGGTTCAAACCATCGCTCATACCATCGCGGCCATTCCAGCAGAGGAATCAACTCTCCCTGAACAACAGGCCTCCAAGGGGATGAAACGCACCTCCCCTGTCTCAATCGAAAAGGCTAACATCACGCAGAGGCATAAGCCGGAAATCGTCTCTCCTCGGTCAGAACCGTTATTGGAGAAGGAGACCCCTGCTAAAAAACGGGAATTCTCTTCGATCTTTTCCATCTTTCAGAAGTGGAACGGATAATGGTGAGGATTGATCAGAGGTTATATGAGCAAATGGTCGATCACGGGTATACCTGCCTGCCGAATGAAGCCTGCGGACTGATCTCGGGTCACGGTGAAAAGGTTGAGCAAATCTGGCCGCTTGTGAACGAACGCCCTTCCCCCCGCCGTTTTTTTGTCAGTAAGACCATCGTTTCTTCCACCCTTGAAGCTATTGAACAATCAGGGCAGCAGGTGCTGGCCGTTTATCATACCCATCCGGGAACAGCACCCGTGCCCTCCTCTTATGATCTTCAAAGTCACCAGGACAGCACGGTGAAAATGGTGATCATCTCCTACAAATTCCATTCTCCACGCTCCGCCTGCTACTCCATATGGGACGGCCGCTATGTAAAGCACCCATTTCATATCGGGGAGCGTTAAGCGCCCTTCCCTTTTTCCATAGTGTGCTTATACTACAGTATCAAGGTGTAAGGAGAGGTGGCTATGAAAGAAAAAAGAAGAAAAAGACTGGTTAAGGTCAACCGGACCATGAAACAAACCCCAACCCCAATCGTTATTGAAACGACGAAAAATAAAGTCGAGCGTCCTGTTAAACGAGGGGGCTGCTGTTTAAAAAGGAAAAGCTGATTGAATCTCGCCTCCGAATGAGACCAATGAGCGGCATGTCCTTATTATTATTTATAAACACTTATAATAAAGGCCCCGGATTCCATATAGGAACCGGGGCTTCTGGTTTAGTCCTCAACAACAAGATTTTTTTCAAAGCGGCTGATATCTTTGTCTGCACCAATGACGATCAGGACATCACTTTCCCTGATTTCCTCCGTAGCCATCGGGGAGACAATCACATCCTTCTCCCGCTTAATGGCAACGACGTTACACCCATATTCCGCACGGATATCGAGGTCCACCAATGTTTGTCCGCCCATTTTACTGCCGGCTTTCACCTCGACAACGCTGTGGTCATCGGAAAGCTCGATGTAATCCAGAATATTATTGGAAATGATATTATGAGCAATCCTTTTCCCCATATCTCTTTCCGGGTGGACGACTTGATCGGCACCGATTTTGTTCAGGATCTTTTCGTGGTAATCATTCTGGGCTTTGACCGTAATCATTTTGATGCCCATTTCTTTTAGAATCAAAGTAGTCAGCATGCTGGCCTGTATATTGTCACCTATGGCAACAATGACATGGTCAATGTTGCGGAATCCAAGTTCTTTCAGGGCATTTTCATCCGTCGAATCTGCAATGACGGCATGAGACGCGATATCCCTGTATTCATTGACTTTATCCTCATCAAGGTCAAGCGCCAGTACTTCCATTCCTTCACGGCTTAATTCGCGGCATATACTGCCCCCGAATCGTCCAAGACCAATGACGGCAAATTCTTTCTTCATCTTTCCCGACCCCCATCTATCACGTAAAAAATCTATGCTTATTCTATCACACAATTGTGTCCATCACATAAAAAAGTAGAAACCACTTGTTCTTCCACTGCCTAAAGAAGCTCCTACCATTCAGACGGGACCGGGGAAAGGCGGGGTATTCATAAGAAACAGGTTCTTTACCACTATTGTTTTGCAGAGCAAAAAGGGAAGAACGTCTGTCAAACAGAGGTTCTTCCCTTTTATCGATATCTATTTGGTCAGGCTGGTATCCGCCAATAAGCGATCCGTGACCTTACATGATGAAGGTGTATTTCTTCAGTAAGCGTAGAGAAGGAGCTCTGCTACTTTTTCCCCTTCACATAATCTGCATCAAACAAGAACATGCGCATGAGGAGAATCAGCGATGGAATCAGCAGGAAAAGACCTGCAATAAAGACAATGACAAGCGCCACAGCCATCGATTCATTCGTCACCGCATTGGAAATCGTCACGTACGGATAAAGCAGATACGGTAGATGAGACGCTCCATACCCAAAGAAAGCTACGAAGAACTGAAGCATGACGGCAATAAAGGCCCATCCGTAAAACCTTCCTGTATAGACGAGGAACAATGCAGTTATAAAGAACCCTACAGAAATTCCGAACACCCACCACAAGTCAATCGCCCGTTGAAAATGCTCTGGATTCTGCTGACTCAAAGCAATAAATGTCGTGAGGCTGGCAATGATGGTCGGAGAGCTCCAGAACAGGGCATACTTCCTGACAATTTCAAGTGCCGGGCGGTCTCCTGCACGATGGGCATAATACGTTAAAAACATCGCGCTGATGTAAAGAACGGAAACGATGGCGAGAAAAACGACACTCCATGAATAAGGGCTTGAGAACAGTTCTCCGAAAAGAAGCTGCACACCATTTTCCGTTTCTTCAATAAAGCCTCCCTCTGAAATCGTCAGAGCGGTGGATAAAGAGGCCGGAATGAGCAGCCCTGTCGCTCCGTAAAGGAACATGTAGAGGGAGTTGTCTTTGGATCCATAGTTTTCAAACGCATAAAAGGATCCCCGTATAGCAAGGAGAACAATCGCAATACTTCCAGGAATCAACAGGGACTGCCCAAAATAATACGCCATATCCGGGAAGAATCCGACAAGACCGACGAAGAAAAAGACGAAGAAAACATTCGTCACTTCCCATACCGGAGAGAGGTACCTGGAGATCAGCTGATTAATCAAGTGATCCTTTTTCGTCATTCTTGCATAATAGGCAAAAAAGCCAGCACCAAAATCTACAGATGCGACGATCAAATATCCGTAAAGGAACAACCAGAGGACGGATATCCCGATGATTTCATAGCTCATGACTGTCCCTCCCTGCTGGCTGCGGCTGTATTCGGAAAGCGGTGCTCCAGTTCAAGCTCGGCAGGCTTGCCTTTGAATATTTTGCGTAACGTAAGCAGACATCCAACACCGAGCACCAGGTAGACGGCAGCAAACAGCGCAAACATCCAGCCGATGTATGGAGATGTCGTCGAACCTTCCGCAACAGTCATAAAGCCTCTCAAAATCCACGGCTGTCTTCCGACTTCGGCATAAATCCAGCCAAACTCAATCGCGAGCATCGTCAAAGGACCAGCCGCTGCTACTCCCCACAAGAGAATAGGATGGAACGGGTTTCCTTTCTTCCATTTCCAGAGCACAAGGAACAGCAGGGAAATCCCCAGGGTGTAAAAGCCGATCGATACCATCAGATCGAACATATAGTGGATCCATAAGGGAGGCCGCTCGTTCTCAGGTGTTTCCTCGAGCCCTTCCACTTCTGCATTAAAATCGCCGTGAGCGAGGAAACTTAAAGCATTTGGAATCCTGATCGCGTTTTCGACTTCATTGTTCTCATTCAGCGTACCGAATACAACAAGGTCAGCGCCTTCTTCGGATTCAAAGTGCCATTCCCCGGCAGCGAGCTTCTCGGGTTGATGCTCAGCCAGAAACTTCGCCGATAAATCACCGGCAAGCGCTGTAAGCATAGCAAAGATAAAAGTGGCAGTCATTGTAAGTTTTAATGCTTTTTTGTGATAGAGGGATCCTTTTTTTATCAAAATGATGAAAGCAGCAATCCCTGCAAGCACCGCTGCAGCGGTTAAATAAGAGGAAGATATGACGTGAAAGACCTTCGTCGGTGTCGCAGGATTGAACATCGCAGCAAGTGGATCCACCGATGTAAAACGGCCCTCTTCCAGCTCAAAACCCTGGGGCGTGTTCATAAACGAATTCACCGTTGTAATAAAGAAGGCGGACATCGTGCCTCCAATGACCACAGGAATGGATAACAGCCAGTGGTAGATCGGCTTCTTGAACCGGTCCCACGTATATAAGTAGATCCCTAGGAAAATCGCCTCAAAGAAGAAGGCGAAGGTTTC
Organism: Halobacillus sp. ABH2_015; assembly: GCF_056158945.1. Classification (NCBI taxonomy): domain Bacteria; kingdom Bacillati; phylum Bacillota; class Bacilli; order Caryophanales; family Bacillaceae; genus Halobacillus; species Halobacillus sp. ABH2_015. The sequence continues at coordinate 1,417,642 of NZ_JBSWUG010000002.1, read as the reverse complement.
CATGAATAACGGCAGAGCAATCACGTTCCCCGCAAGCCTCATGAAGCTCGGCCAGATGAGTGACAGCTGCAGACCGATCGCCGTCCCTGTCACAACTCCGACAGCGACCGTAATCGTATACCCTCTCGTCCAGCGCCTGGCGAGCAGAGTGTAATGCGGATCCTTCCGCTTGATTCCGATGAATTCCGCAATGGACACGAGGACGGGGACCCCGACTCCCAGTGTTGCGAAAATGGCGTGAAATAGTAATGTCATCGCAGTGAGCGCACGACTCACTTCGACGGTTTCGAATCCAAACATCTTAATTCGTTCCCTCCTACCCAGGAATAATCTCAAAATCTGTTCTGGGATTAGTATAAAACGTAAAACACCGTTGTGGTATTCAAGATGATGACTATTTTGTGACAAACTTCACAAAGTCTTTTCGATTCTCATCGTACCGCACACCATCCGTCCTGTCGACCTATCTGCCTGTTCCCCTCCTCCGTTCTTTTCTAACGTTGTTCAAAAGAAAAAACCCTGTAGAATTTTTCTACAGGGTGATTTATTATATGGCATCCAGCATTTGGAACTGGGCTTTTACAAGTTCATAATATTCACCGTGCTGATCCATAAGTTCATCATGAGATCCCTGCTCAAGAATCTTTCCATGCTCGAGCACGAAAATGTTGTCGGCTTCACGTATCGTTGATAAGCGGTGGGCGATCATAATGGCTGTTCTCCCTTTCAGGAGCTTCTTCAAAGCCTGTTGAATCTTCAATTCGGTTTCTGTATCTATACTCGCTGTTGCTTCATCCAGAATGAGAATTCTCGGATTGGCAAGCAGGGCCCGGGCAAAGGAGAGAAGCTGCCGTTCTCCGGCTGAAAGAATATTCCCCCGCTCCTCTACTTCGGTTTCGTAGCCGTTGTTCAAGCGCTGGATAAAACCATCCGCTCCTACCACTTCTGCCGCTTCTTTCACCTCTTCATCCGTAGCACCCGGACGCCCGAAGCGGATATTTTCCATAATCGTTCCCGAAAAAATGAACGTGTCCTGAAGAACGACACTGATCTGCTGTCTGATACTATCAATGGAAGCATCCTTCAAATCCACCCCATCGATTTTGACGGCACCTTTGGTTGGGTCGTAAAAACGGCTGATCAAGTTGGCAATCGTAGATTTCCCTGATCCCGTATGTCCAACAAGGGCCACCGTTTCTCCTTGTTTCATCTCAAGGTTGATATCATGAAGAGCTATCCGCTTGGAATCGTAGGCAAACTGAACGTGGTCGAATTCGATGTGACCTTTCATATCCTTCAGTTCCACGGCATTTTTCTTCTCCTCGACATTTGGTTCTTCATCCAGGAATTCAAAGATCCGTTCAGAGGCTGCCATCGCCATAAGAAGCTGGTTGTACATCATCCCCAGTCTGGATATAGGTTCCCAGAACATCCCAAGGAAGAAGGCGAACGATACAAACGTTCCGACCTGGATATCTCCCTGAAGAATCAACCAGGCCCCAAATGAAACGAGGATGACTGTACCGATGGCATTGCTCATTTCGACAAACGGACGAAACATCGCGCTTTTTTTCGTCGCTTCCTTCCATGCGAGAAAGTTATCCGTGTTCACCCCGTCAAAGTATTCGGTATTTTCCTTCTCCTGTGTAAAGGACTGGGTAATCCGAATGCCCTGCAGACTTTCATTCAAGTGGGAATTCAGCCTGGACTGCTGGATTCGTACCTGCTGCCAGGAGCGTCGGATATTCCGGCGCAGCTTCGTGGAAATATAGAACATCAGCGGCATGATCACGAGAATCGCCAGGGCAAGCTTCGGATCGAGTGCCAGCAGAATAGCGATGATCCCAGTTAAGAGAACAATATCCATCAGAAGGTTGATGATCCCGTTTGTAAACAGTTCCTGAAGCGAGTTGATATCATTCATAATCCGCACGAGAATGGAACCGGCAGATCTTGAATCAAAAAACTTGTGCGACAGCCTTTGGACATGGGAAAACAAATGCTGTCGGAGATCATAAATCACGTTCTGCCCCAGAATGTTGACATACTTAATCCTCAAGGCGTTGGCGATGTAGCTGAGAACATACAAGCCTGCAATTCCCAGCACCAGCTGGATCAATAAACCGTTGTCTCTTTCTGCAATCGCAGTATCAATAGCCACCTTACCAATTAAAATCGGTACAATCAGCCGGACGAGCGTGGAAATCAGCATGGAAATAATGGATACAGGCAGAAGTTTTTTTGTATACGGCTTGATGTACGTAAGCAGACGCCACATCTGTGCCCAGTTAAAAGGCTTCTCAATGGCCTGATCCTGTGAATATTTGAAACGGTTTAAGTGTTTATTTTTTCCTGCCATAGAATGTCCCTCCTTCCTTTCATCGATGGGAAGCTGTATTTAGAATCTTTTCTTTGTCCTGGTATTGAATATCGTAAATGCGTTGATACGGTCCTCCATTGCTCAACAGCTCTTCATGCACCCCGCGTTCTTTCACGCTTCCATCTTCGAGAACGATGATTTCATCGGCGTGCTTCAACGAGGAAATGCGGTGGGCAATGATGAATGTCGTACGGCCTTTCATGACTTCCTGTAGAGCTTTTTGGATGTTGAACTCGGTTTCCATATCCACAGCTGAGGTCGCATCATCCAAAATGAGAACAGCAGGGTCAATAAGAATCGCGCGGGCAATCGCAATCCGCTGCTTCTGTCCGCCGGATAATCCCATGCCCCTCTCTCCAAGGAGCGTATCATAGCCATCGGATAACTCCATGATAAACTCGTGGGCCTGGGCTCTTTTGGCTGCATCAATCACATCATCCATAGTCGCATCTGGATTACCATAGGCGATATTTTCCTTGATCGAAGTCGAGAATAAAAACGATTCCTGGAGCACGAAGCCTATATTCTTCCGGAGGGTTCTCAATCCATAATCCGAAACCGGCCGGCCGTCGACAAGCACCTCCCCTTTTTCCGGTTCATAAAAACGGGTAATCAGCTGGGTGATACTCGTCTTGCCTGACCCTGTAGCTCCGATTAACCCGATCGTTTTCCCAGGTGGGGCATCAAAGCTGATCTCCTTTAGTGCTGAGTCATCATCCTCCACATACGTCAGTGTGACATCCTTGAAGGTGACATGGCCTTTCAGTCGTTCCTGATGGATGGCATCCTCCTTTTCGGTAATCTCTTCCGGAGCTTCTAATATCTCAAGCAGCCGCTCGCCGGATGCTTTGGCCTGTGAAAACTGGTTGATGACAAACCCCAGATTCATCAATGGGCCGAGGATATACCATACAAAGCTGAAAAAGGCCACCAGCTCTCCAAGCTGGAGCGAGCCATTGATGACAAGATACCCGCCATAGGCCAGCAGTGCCACAACCGACACGTTTCCGATAAACTCCATCAGCGGAAAATAACGCGACCATATGTTGGAGGTGTCGATATACTTCGTCCTGTAGTCATTGCTGCGGTTGGAGAAACGACCGATTTCAAAATCCTCTCTGGAAAGAGATTTCACCGTGTTCATTCCACTGATATTTTCCTGTACTCTTGTATTCAATTTACCGAATGATTTCCGGATTTTACGAAAAGCCGGGTGCACACGGCGGTCGAACCGGTAGACGACTATCCCAAGAAACGGCATTGCAGCCATCGTGACCAGTGCCAGAGGAACGGAATAGTAAAACATGACAATCAAGCTGATCACAATCAACAGGACAATCCGGAGCAGTTCTGAAAAGCCAAAGGATAAAAAGAACCGGAAGCCTTCCACATCCGCTGTCAAACGGGACATCAGATCCCCCGTTTTCGCGTTGTCATAGTAACGGAAAGGCAGACGCTGCAGTTTCTTGTAAATTTCATCCCTGAGTGTGTAAACCGAACGTATGCCGAAATAATCTCCATAATACTGGTTGAAATATGTAGCGATTCCTTTAACAATCATAAGTCCGATAAAAGCAGCACATAAATAGGGAATTAAGCTGTACTGCTCCCCTGATACGGCATCGTCAATCGTTTTCTGCAAGACAATCGGATAAACCACGGTAATAGCTGTAACAAAAAGCAGGGCGAACATGGACCATAAAAAATAACTTTTAAACGGCCAGTAAAACTGTTTCAACTTTTTGAACGTATCCAAATCATGACCTCCTTCGCTGTCAACGTATTTATAAATATATCGGGTATCGAAATAAATTGCCACCCATTTGAAATAATTTTTAAAATTTTCTGTTAAGCCCTTTCCCGCTTTACCGCAGGATCTCAGCAAATGGCTCCTGGGTTCCCTTCCCCGGCTTTTGGATCTTGTCCAGCCTGAACAGCTCACGCCTGCCTATGTCTTTCCATTATATGCACAAGATTAGGGTGTCCCTATACGCCTCTTGGCAAATAGAAAGAAATGTAAAAAACGCAAGCGGATATGCGAAGTTTTATGCGTATTTTCGACAAATCATTGAAATCATCCCTTACGTTCCGCTATTCTATTAGAGAGGTCAGTACAAGGACATAAAGAAAGGAGCTCCATGCAGCTATGAATTTATTTGAAGAAGGAATGCAATTTAACCTCTCAGAGCTTGTCGAACTGCTCATTCAAGTCGGCTTGAAAGTGCTCGTACTCCTGATCGGTTATGCTATTGCAAAACCACTCGGCCGTAAAGCCATCGAATCGGCCATCAACCGCTTAAGTACCCAGAGGAAACTCTCCGAAGGACGGAATAAAACGTTACAGAAACTTTCTGTTAACCTCTTTTCCTATGCTCTTATTTTCATCCTCGTCATGATGCTCTTCAGTGCTGTCGGCATTGAAATCGGCCCTCTCCTTGCCGGTGCAGGAATCGTTGGTCTTGCGATCGGTTTCGGAGCCCAGGGTCTTGTGTCAGACATTGTCACCGGCTTTTTCATCCTGCTTGAACGTCAAGTGGAAGTGGATGATTACGTAACCGCCGGCGGTTATGACGGAATTGTCGAGGAAGTAGGCATCCGCACAACCCGCATCCGGAGCTTTGATGGAACGTTGAACTTCATTCCAAACCGCAACATTTCAGGTGTAGCCAACCACTCCCGCGGCAACATGCGTGCCCTTGTGGACATTGGCATCGGGTATGATGAGAACATTGACGAAGCAATGGCTGTCCTGCAGAAAGTGGCTCAGGACTTCCAAGAGGATGAACGCTTCAAAGAAGGTCCGGACGTCCTTGGTGTCCAAAGCCTCGGATCATCCGATATCGTCATCCGTATTCTTGGTAAGACGGAAAACATGGAACAGTGGGCCGTGGAACGCGACTTGAGAAAAGCGATGAAAGAAGCGCTTGATGCTGCAGGCATTGAAATTCCGTTCCCTCATCAAGTCTACGTTCATAAAAACGAAGAATAACAGAAAAACGCCCGGATGATTTGATCCGGGCGTTTTCTCATTCTTCCACTTTCCATATTTCCACTTTTTTTATCTGCCCTTTCACCATATCGACAACCTTAAAGGAATAGCCGCTGCTCACGACAACTGTCCCTTCTTCAGCCTCATAGTCCTGCGTATAAATCCAGCCGGATATTGTATCAATGTCCTCATGGTGAAGATGTACCTGGAAGTACTCATTAATATCCTGAACCGCTGTTTTCCCCTCGACGAGGTAGTGGCCGTTTTTCAAGCGTTTGATGTCCCGTTCCTCTTCTGCATCGAATTCATCCCTGATTTCCCCGACGATCTCTTCCAGGATATCCTCGACCGTCACGATACCGGCCGTCCCGCCATACTCATCAATCAGAACAGCCATATGGTTGTGCTCCTTCTGCATTTTCACCAACAGGTCATGAATGGGCACATTTTCGAACACTTTCATCACAGGCCTCATGAAAGGCCGGAGGGATGTATGATGTTCTGCATCATCAAACAGCAGCTCTTTCATATGGATGATTCCGATCACTTCATCCTTATTCCCATCTATAACAGGATAACGGGTAAAACGATTCTGCTTCACTTCACGTATGATGTTGGACACCGGCTGATGGACATTGATCACAGCCATTTCTGTCCGGGGGATCATAATCTCCTTGGCTGTACGGTTATCAAATTCAAATATCCGGTCGACATACGTATATTCTGAACGGTTGATTTCGCCTTTTTGGTAGCTTTGGGATAATATATGGCGCAGTTCTTCTTCAGAATGAGCCTCTTCAGATTCATTCGCTGTATGAAATCCCATCATCCGTACAAAGATATTGGCAGCGCCGTTCAACAGCCAGATCAGCGGGTACATGACCTTGCTGTAGAGCATTAAAGGCCTGGATAAGACCAGCGTGAGCGCTTCTGCTTTTTGGATGGCTACTGTCTTCGGAGCGAGTTCCCCGAGTACGACATGAAGAAATGTGATGACGAAAAACGCAATCGCAAAGGAGAGCGTGTGGGTAACTCCTTCAGGAAGCGGAAAACGATCAAACAAAGGCCGGAGCAGGACATCCAGTGTCGGTTCGCCCAGCCACCCTAAACCGAGGGCTGTGATCGTGATTCCGAGCTGACACGCCGATAGATAGTAATCCAGGTCATTCAACACTTTCAAGGCGTTGCCCGCCCGTTTATCCCCATCGGAGGCAGCCGACTCAATCCGTGTTTTTCTCACTTTTACGATTGCAAATTCACTCGCTACAAAGAAAGCTGTCAAAATGATTAAAACCGCTACTGCAGATAACTTCAACACCGATTCCATTTCAGCCGATCCCCTCCACTATAGAAAAAGAGGAGTCGTCCCTCCTCTTTTTCGATCATTGCTTATGTGAACTTCTCCTACACATGTTTTACCATTACTGACGTATTCTAAACACCTTTCTCTAGTGTTCACATAAGCGGGGAAGCTATACGCCTGCTTACAAAGAACGAAGCGTTTGTTCGACAGTGTCAACGCCTACAACCAGCGCTTCCTCTTTCGGCATTAAAGAAGATTGATGCAGACCTGCCTCCGAGTCCACCCCAAGCCAGAACATAAAACCCGGAATCTCTTTCAACATGTATCCGAAATCTTCCCCTGTCATGGCCATAGGGGCTTCTTTGAACGTATAGGAAAGATTATTCATCACCTTTTGAAAAGCTTCCACCTGCTCCTTGTCGTTATACACCTGATGATAAGTGGAGCCGTAATCTATGGAAATGCTGCAGTCGTGGGCAATTTCAAACCCGCGCGCGATTTTTTCGATTTCTTCTTTCACAAGCTTCATGGATGCTGGAGAAAGAGTGCGGATCGTTCCTTCAAGCCTTGCTGTTTCTGCGATGATATTCTGTACAGTGCCGGCCTCGATTTTCCCTACGGTAATGACGGCACTGTCGAGCGGATCCATCCGGCGGGCCACAATCTGCTGGATGTGTGTAACAAACGTACTTGCCGCCACACCCATATCATGCGTCAGGTGAGGAAAGGCGGCATGCCCTCCTACCCCCTTGAAATCGATGAAAAGTTCACTCGTGTTGGCAAACAACAGGCCCGGACGCGAAGTCACTGTCCCGACAGGAACGTCAGGAGCTACATGCAGCGCAAAAATAATATCCGGCTTCATTCGTTTCATTGGCTCAGAGGCCAGCATCGGCTCGGCTCCGCCCGGGCCTTCTTCCGCCGGCTGGAAGAGAAATACGATGTCGTCTTCTGCTGGCTGTTCAGCCAGCCGGGTCAATGCACCGAGGGCAATGGTCATATGAAAATCGTGCCCACACGCATGCATACGCCCTTCATGGATCGATGAAAACGGATAACCGGTGGTTTCTGTCAAAGGCAGGCCGTCGATATCTGCGCGGTACCCGATCGTCCGCTTCCCTTCTGTCCCTTTCACATAGACGAATACACCGGTCCTCCACGTTTCTACCGTTAACCTTTCCTGAGGCAGTGTATCAATATAGGAAAGTAAATAGGTCTGTGTTTTAAATTCTTCAAATCCCAATTCAGGGATTTGATGCAGTTCCCTGCGGATGTCTATCAGTTGATCCAGTTGCAAAACACTCACTCCTTCTATAGAAAAACCCTGCAGACCGCAGGGTATCAGACAGGCGCAGCCCGCTTTGGACTACGCCTGTATAAAGCTTATGAAGTGGAATTAGTTATCCAACTTACGCAGCTCCTGTTTGATTTCTGTTTTTGATTTTGTCTGGTCATCAATTTCCTTGATCACTTTAGCCGGGGTTCCCGCCACGAGTGTGTTTGCCGGTACATCTTCAGTTACAATCGCTCCAGCTGCTACAACGGCACCTTCTCCTACTGTGACACCTTCAAGGACGACCGCATTGGCACCAATGACAACGCCGTCTTCTACTACAACCGGTTGGGCAGAAGGCGGCTCGATGACTCCCGCGAGAACGGCCCCTGCACCGATGTGGCAGTTCTTACCGACCGTCGCGCGGCCGCCGAGAACGACGTTCATATCAATCATTGTGCCTTCTCCGACTACGGATCCGATATTGATCATCGCTCCCAGCATGATCACCGCTCCATCACCGATTTCCACTTGATCACGGATCACAGCACCCGGCTCGATCCGCGCATTGACTTTCTTCAGGTCAAGCAGCGGAATGGCAGAGTTGCGGCGGTCATTTTCAAGGACATAATCCTCAATGTCATTTTCATACTGTTCAAGAAGTGGCTGAATGACTTTCCATTCTCCGAAAATGACACCTGTATTTCCAGTAATGAAGTCCTGGATCTGGTCACCAAACTCAAGGCTTTCCAGATTGTTACCTTTAAGATAAACCTTTACAGGTGTAGATTTTTCACTGTTTGAGATAAAAGAAATAATCTCGTTGGCATCCATTTGTTTCATCAGTCATTTCTTCCTCCTTTATGTATCTTTCATCCTTTACTTTATCAAAGGATGTCCGGGGTTATCAATCTTTTTTCGGAATTTGCAGAATCAGTAGAAAACTTACGGCCGCTAAAAGGACCAGACTGATGTATACGATATGAAGTCCCGAGGTCAGTCCATGCTGCAGTACGGCAAGAGCTTCTTCACCTAAAGACAGCCGTGTTTCTTCCCGGAGCAGGGCGTTCGTATCGTTAATGCTTAATTTACTGCCCATGCCGGCCTCCTCAATCGCCTCAGATACGCGGCTGTTCAGCAGACCGCCGAGAAGGGCTGCTCCAAGCGCACTTCCGATCGTCCTCATAAACATGTTGGAAGCCGTCGCGATCCCTCTTTTCTCCCAAGTTACACTATTTTGAATGGAGACGATAAAAGAAGTGGTCGTCAATCCCATCCCGATTCCAATGAACAAAGAACCAGCTGCTGCGAATAAAGGCCCTTTCTCAGGAGAAAGCAAGGAAAAGAGAATGCTTCCCACTATAAGAGAAACACCGCCGGCGAGAGCTGTAGGTCTGAAACCGATCTTCAAAAACAACCGTCCGGCAGCTGCAGATGCCGCCGGCCAGCCAATCGACATTGTCGTAAGGGTAAATCCTGCCACTGTAGCGGACTGCTCCATCACGCCCTGGACAAAAGCCGGAAGGTAACTGCTCACCCCGATCAAAATCATACCTGTAATCAGAGACGTGGCATTGGAGTAACGGATGGACCGGATCTGCCACAAGTCGAGCGGCATCATCGGGTCCTCCATCTTTCTTTCATGAATAATAAAAGCCAGGGTCCCTCCTGTGGAAATCACACCCAGTGCAGCCATCCCCCACGAAAGCCACGGGATGCTTGTCCCGCCCTCAATCAAAATGACAATCAAGGAACTGATCGTAATCATCACCCATACGGAACCGGGCAGGTCTACGCTCCGTTTTTCTTTCGTTTTCTCTTCCTTAAAGAAGAATAAAATGCCCAGCAGAGCCAGCATACCGAGAGGCAGGTTCATCCAGAAGACATAAGGCCAGCTGAGCACATCGACGAACAATCCGCCGAGCAGCGGTCCTGCGACTGCAGATATGCCCCACACACTGGACAGCCATCCTTGGATCCGGGCCCGTTCTTCTTTTGTATAGATATCTCCGACGATGGTGGTTGCTATCGGCATCAAAGCCCCTGCACCAAGTCCCTGTATCAGCCTTGCCCCAATCAGGACTTCCATTGAAGGCGCGAGCGCACATAAAACCGCTCCGGTTAAAAACAGACCGATGCCGGTCATAAACACGGGTTTCCGACCAAAAACATCAGAGAGACGGCCGAAGAGCAGAACGGTGGCCGCATTCGTCAAAAGATAAGCGGAGAACACCCATGAATACCATCGGAAACCACCGAGGTCTGCAGCGATACTCGGCATGGCTGTTGAAACGATGGTAGCTTCAATAGCCGCCAGAAACATCGCCAGCATAATCGAAGCGAGGACCAGTCCTCTATTTTGTTGTGTATTCGACATATGTATCTCCACCTTTTTCGTTATAAAAAAAAGATGACACCCGGTGGATGTCATCCATTTTACCATAGATGGAAGATTATGTTGTCTCCAGCATGGTATACTTCAACGTTTCATGATAGTGTTTGCTGAATTGTTTTAATATCGTTCTACGGGTCACAATACCGTCGAATTCGCCTTTGTCGTCTGTTACACATACAAAAGGATGATCGATCAGTTTGTGAAGCGCATCAATCATCGTCTGCTCCTTGGTGAGGCATGGGACTTGATCATCCATGACTTCCTTAACCATAATTTCAGAAAGACGGTTCATCTCGAATTCTTCTATACCAATCGTTTCCTCTAAAATTCTCGTTTTGCTGATCACACCTTGAAATGTATAGGATGGGTCCAGTACAGGAACAGCGGAATACCCGGATTTCACTAATACGAGCAGGGCATGCTCCAACGGGTTGCTGATTTGTACGTGGGCCACTTTCTCAGATGGAATCATCAGCTCAGATACTAATGGAATACGCAGTGTTTCTTTTTGTAAACTTACCATGTTCTACTTCACTCCTCTTTTTTTCACAAACATTGAAGGAGCAGAAAGAGACGTTCATTGGACCATAAACAGTTTATCATACATCATCCTAAAACTCGAACCGCAATTCCCGACAAATCTCTCTCTGACCAGGTTGACGATTATCTGATACCCCGATTCACAGGCTGTCAAAACCTGTAAAACACACTTGGTCTTTATAATTTTTTCTTAACCGCTTATAATGAATATAACTGAACAATATTGGGGTTGAATCGATGCTGACACATACATTTACGAAAAAGGAAGAAATCGCAAATGCCGTAACTCACGGAATTGGAGCCGTCCTGAGTGTGGCTATGCTTGTCCTGCTGATAGTTTTCGCAAGTCTCGGAGGCAATGCGTGGCACATTACAAGTGTGACGATTTACGGAGTAACGATGCTCCTGCTCTACACTTCTTCGACTCTCGTCCATAGTTTTCCTCCCGGCCGCGCCAAAGATCTCTTTGAGATTTTCGACCATTCCGCCATCTATTTGTTTATTGCCGGGACGTATACACCGATTCTCCTCGTTCCACTGAGAAGTTCCCTCGGCTGGACGCTTTTCGGAATCGTGTGGGGAATTGCCATTCTGGGGATCGTTTTCAAAGTATTTTTCGTGAAAAAGTACGTCTTTATGTCCACGGTCTTCTACCTGCTGATGGGCTGGCTCATCGTTCTCGCCTGGGAGCCTTTGACTGCCCAGTTACCAGCTGCCGGCATCACCTACCTCGTCGTAGGAGGCGTCCTTTATTCCATCGGGTCCATCTTTTACGTATGGAGAAGCTTCACCTACCACCATATGGTATGGCACCTGTTCGTACTCGGAGGGTCGATCCTTCACTTCTTCACGATTTTCTTTTATATCATCGGATAAAAAAACGCTGCGCTTTATGCGCAGCGTTTAGCTTTTAGAGAAACCTTTTTCCAAAGGAGTGGTCATCAATACTTGGTCATGGATAGGATTTTTCCCACGCAGGCCGCAGTAACGCAGCTTGTCCTGTTCTTTTGAAACGGCGGAGGAGCGATGCTTAACGTTCTCTTTTATCCGAGGGTAAAGCTGTCTTCCCACAGGCATCGGCACGAGGAGCGTTCGGTGGTGACGCCTGCGGGAACAGCGCGAGCCGAAGATCCACTTGGTCAAAAGGGTTTTCTTGACCAAGTTAGCTGAGGCCGTGCCCGCGGCAAGCATCCACCGATAAGCGGAACGTGTCACCCTCAACACGACAGGCGGACAACTCTAACTGGATAACACGGCTTTTTCTACAGCCTGAACGCTGCGCTTTATGCGCAGCGTTTTTTATTTAGACTACATCGTATCCTTGATCTTCGACTGCTTCTTTCAAAGCTTCATTGGAGACCGTATCGTTATGAGAAACACGGACCTCTCCCGATTTCAGGTTGACATCGGCTTGTTCCACACCGGAAAGTCCGGCTAAAGCTCCTTCCACCGCTTTCTTGCAGTGGTCACATGTCATTCCTTCTACTTGGAGCATCGTTTCCATTATCGTTCCTCCTTTACAATTTAACCCGCTTCAGTCTGAGAGCATTGGTTACAACACTGACCGAGCTGAAGGCCATGGCCGCACCAGCCACCCAGGGCGCGAGCAGCCCGAGCGCCGCCACCGGAATCCCTGCACTGTTGTAGGCGAGTGCCCAGAATAAATTCTGGCGGATGTTGCGCATCGTCTTCCTGCTGAGGGAAACGGCCTGGCTGAGATGGGCAAGGTCTCCTCCGACTAGAGTAATATCTGCGGTTTCAATCGCAACATCCGACCCAGTCCCGATCGCTACCCCTATATCGGCAACAGCAAGCGAAGGAGCATCGTTGATTCCATCCCCGACCATGGCTACTTTATGACCTTCCTGCTGCAGTTCCTTCACTTTTTCCGCTTTCTCTTCTGGAAGCACTTCTGCAAAGACGCCGTGAATGCCTACTTCCTTGGCAATCGCTTCAGCCGTCCGGCGGTTGTCTCCTGTGACCATGTACACATCCAGACCAAGCTTCTTCAAATCGGCAACAGCTTCCCTTGAGGATTCCTTCACCGTATCAGCCACAGCCATAATACCTGCAAGTGCAGCGTCGACAGCAATGAACATCGCTGTTTTCCCTTCCTGCTCAAAATCTGCCATTTTCGATTCATATGCCTCATAATCCAGCTGTTCCCGTTCCATCAATTTTCTCGTACCGATCATAATGTGGTGTCCCTCTATGTCTGCAATGACCCCATAGCCAGGAACGGCTTCAAATCGCTCAGGTTCTGCCAGCGCTGTCTCCTGCTTTCCCGCATAGTCAACGACCGCTTCCGCAAGCGGATGCTCAGATGCCGATTCCGCAGAAGCAGCGAGATGCAGCAGATCAAAACGATCATCAAACGATTCAAAGTTCGTGACTTCCGGTTTCCCTTTCGTAATGGTCCCCGTTTTATCCAACAGAATAGTGGTCAGGTTATGTGTCCCCTCCAAATATTCTCCGCCTTTGTATAAAATGCCGTGTTCTGCTCCCTTACCGGTCCCAACCATGATCGAGGTCGGCGTAGCAAGACCAAGGGCACAAGGGCAGGCAATAACAAGGACAGCAATCGCAGCCTCCAGAGCAGGCCCCCATTCTCCTGGAGATACAAAGATCATCCATACTAAGAATGTCATCAAGGCGATTCCGACGACAATCGGCACGAAAATTCCGGAAATCCGATCCGCTGTTCGCTGGATGGGAGCTTTGGACCCCTGGGCCTCTTCGACGATTTTCACGATGCCGGAAAGAGCGGTATCCTTCCCTACCCTTTCCGCTGTCATTCGGATTGTACCATGCTTGTTGATGGTGGATCCGATGACCGCTTCTCCTTCCATTTTCTCGACCGGAATCGATTCACCGGTAATCATCGATTCGTCGATGGAAGTCATCCCGGAGCGGACCGTCCCGTCGACGGGTATTTTTTCTCCAGGTTTAACGATGAGCTCATCGCCCACCTGAACCTGTTCAACAGGAATTTTTTCTTCTTTTCCGTCTCTAAAAACGACAGCTTCCTTCGCCTGCAGATTCAGCAGGTGGGAAAGGGCGGCTGTTGTTCTTCCCTTAGCAAGGGCTTCAATCAACTTCCCGACGAGGATCAGCGTAATGAGGACGGCACTCGTTTCAAAATAAAGATCCGGCATCCCGTCTGATGCGCTCATCCAGCGGATCATTTCTACAACACTGTAAAAATAAGCCGCCGAGGTACCCAGCGCAACGAGTACATCCATGTTGGCACTCTTATTGGATAACGCCCGCCAGGCCCCTTTGTAAAACGGCGCCCCGATGTAAAACTGGACGGGAGTTGCCAGAAGAAATTGAAACCACGGATTCATCAGCAGTTCAGGCACGTAAAAAGCAAGACCAAAAGGAAGATGACCAGCCATCGTATATAGCAGAGGAAGGGAAAGGAGAGCCGAAATCCATAACCGGCGTTTCTTCTGTTGGATTTCCTCTTCTTTCTTTTCCTTCTGATCCTCCCGGTCACGTTTCACTACAGCACCGTATCCGAGCTTTTTCACGCGGGCAATGATATCATCGACCGTGACTTCCGATGGGTCATATTCCACGACTCCCGCTTCTGTCGCCAGATTAATGGCTGCCTCATTGACGCCATCCGTCCGGCTCAGCACTTTTTGGATGCGGGAGGAGCAGGCAGAGCATGTCATCCCTTCAATATCAAGTTCCAGCTTTTCCATGCGGAGACCATAGCCGAGTTTCTCCACCCGTTCTTTGATCTGATTGGCATCGACTTCATCATTACGGTAGGAAACAGACGCTTTTTCCATGGCCAGATTGACGTCTGCCTGTTCCACGCCATCCATTTTATTTAACACGTTTTCAATTCTGGAAGCACAGGCGGAACATGTCATTCCTGTTACACCAAATTGTATTTCTTTTGTATCTGACATATCATGATCCCTCCTTATTTGGAGAACTGCTGGACGACTTTCATTAATTCATCAATGGCTTCGTCTCCGTCTCCCTTTTGAATAGCATCTTTCACACAGTGGTGTGTATGCCGCTCAAGAAGAGAATAGCCGACACGTTTCAAGGCTTTATCTATAGCAGATATTTGTACGAGAATATCGACGCAGTAACGGTCATCCTCGACCATTTTCTGGATACCACGGACTTGACCTTCAATTCTCCGCAGCCTGTTTACGACGGCCTGCTTTTCATCGTCGGTTCTTGGCGTCACCGGGGCTTTCCCGCTGTTCTCAGGTAATGAGTGCTCACACATGTTCTCCGCCTCCTTTGATAAGCTTAATATACCCGGTATAGGTATAGATAGTCAAAAGAAACGTTTGAAAATCTATGTAGGTTTCATATTTTCATAATTACTTACCGGGGGTATACAAAAGTGACATCTTATATAAAAAACTGATCGAATGGCTTACCATCCTCAGATGATGAAAGTCTTGAATGTTGTATAGCCGATCAACGGCTGGATCCTCGTCAACAAGGAATCAAAGAAGAGAGGGAGTCTAAGTACAAGGCCTGCTGTTCAAGTCCATCAAGCATAAGAACCTTTGAAACAAACAAAAAACTGCCGGGAATTTTCCCCGGCAGTTTCCGATTATAGGTTTGTCTTCATTCATACAGGACATGCCTGCTCATGGAAGAACCGATTGGGTCTGTATCCTCGCGGCATTTATACACAATGGGATGATAAACGTTTAAAAAGGAAACTTATTCAACCACTGACCACCATCCAAGGTGATACACTCTCCGTTCATATAAGCCGCTTCCTCAGAAAGAATAAACCTTGCCAGTCCGGCAATCTCTTCTGGAGTTCCGACACGTCCGAGCGGCACCGATTGAATCGTACGCTGCGCAGCCTTTTCGGACTGAAATAACTTATCGGCCCCTCCCGTACGTTCAATCGGTCCCGGAGCTATGGCGTTGGCCCGGATTCCATACTTACTTCCCCACTCCACCGCAAGGGTCCGGGTCATCGTGAGAACGCCGGCTTTCGCTGAGGCAGAATGAATGACGCCGGCCCCGGCATTCCAGGCATATGTAGCCACCATGTTCAGGATCGACCCTTTGATATGGTTTTCAATCCAGTACTTGCCAACGGCCTGACTGCAGTAGAATGTACCATTGAGGACAATATTAATAACCGAATTCCAGCCATTTGGTGAAAGTTCTTCAGCTGGAGCTATAAAGTTACCGGCCGCATTATTGACGAGGTGGTCGATGGTCCCGAATGCATCTACGGTTTCCTGTACCATCCGCTGTACATCCTCCACTTCTCTGACATCCATTTGAATGGTCAGAACAGCAGACTCATCTCCGCCTGCTATTTCCTGTTTAGCGGCCGCCAGACGTTCTTCGTTCCTTCCAGTAATAGCTACACGGGCTCCTTCGGAAACGAAACGTTTCGCCATATGGAGCCCCATACCGCTTGACCCCCCAGTAACGATGATTACTTGATCCTTCATCATGTACCTCCATCTTTTTGACTTCTTAACTTACATTCCACAAAAGGAAAATGAATTCCTGTTCATTTTAGAAATTTAATCGATCATTCGACTTCTTCTTACAGTAATTCGTGATATAATGACGAAAGAATTTCAGAGGAGAATCGCTATGAACTTAACACGCCGCCAGTTTATCAAGCGGATGACCGCCGGAATAGCCGGATTTGTGGGGATCGGTGCGCTCGGTTATTCTTATGCCTGGTATATAGAGCCGCGTCTGCTTTCCAGACAAATGTATGTCATCGAGCATCCGAAGGTACCTCGTGCCTTTCATAACTTTAAAATACTGCAGTTTTCCGATACCCACCTCGGGTTTCATTATGATTTGGAACAACTTGAGAAGCTTGTCCGGAAAATCAATGAAGAAGAGCCTGATCTGCTTTTGTTCACGGGTGACCTGGTGGATGAACCGCAGACGTATCCTTTTTCACCGAGGCTTGTGGATGTACTCAAAAAACTCCACGCCTCCAAAGGGAAATACTGGATTTACGGCAACCATGACCATGGCGGTTATGGGACCGAGAAAATTCAGCAGGTGATGGATGCCTCCGGTTTTCAACTGCTCCAAAATGAGCATAGATTCATAAAAAACGGGAACGCTTCCTTCACTCTGGCAGGACTGGATGATGTGATGCTCGGGAAACCGGACATTGCCAGAGCTTTATACGGGGCGGATGAAGAGCTTTTCACATTGTTGATGGTTCATGAGCCGGATGTAGCCGACCGCTTCACAGACAGAGCTGTCGATATCCAGCTTTCTGGTCACAGTCATGGCGGTCAGGTGCAGCTCCCTTTGATTGGTCATCTGATTACACCGCCTTATGCCGATAAGTATGTGGAAGGACATTATTCAATCACACAAACCTTCGACTTATATGTAAGCCGCGGGATCGGTACGACAAGACTCCCTTACCGTTTTCTCTGCAGGCCGGAATATTCCGTCTTCCAGCTCAAGCATAAGGGTCCCTGACTCGTACAGTTTTGTGACAGATGACAGAACCGGTGCCTCTCTTCTCCCCTGAATGTTACACTAGACTCATCTAAAGACATGGAGGCAGGAACATGAATGCAAAACTTTGGTTTGGACTACTATGTACCGTTCTCTTTATAACGGGATGCGGATCGCAGGATGTCAATCCCCTCCACGCTGTCAATCAGAACGGAGAAGAACGAACCCTCCCCCAGTCCTATGAAGGGGGCTACTGGATCGTTGATTTCATTTTTACCAACTGTGAAACCGTCTGCCCTCCAATGACCGGACATATGTCCAGACTCCAAGAGCAGTTGGAATCGGAAAATCTGGACGCCCGGCTCGTATCTGTGAGTGTGGATCCGGAGAATGATACGAAGGATGTGCTGAAAAGCTTTGCGGATGCCTATCAGGCAGACTACGACAATTGGGACTTCCTGACGGGCTATTCCTATGAGGATGTCAAAGAATGGTCAATCAAATCCTTTCAATCCCCTGTCAAGAAAATGGAAGATTCCGATCAGATGGCCCACGGAACGAGCTTTTTTCTTGTCGGTCCTGACGGGGACATATTAGAGAATTACAGTGGGACAAGTGCCGACAGCATCAACGAAATCATCAAAGATTTAAAAGAATATAAAAAGTGACCAATGTAAAATGTTGTCAATCGATAGAGGGAACGCTATACTTGGATGGAAAGGAGATCTTAGATGAACAGAAAGCAGCTATCCGACCGTGAAATTGCCGAATCATTATTCATCGTAAACCGCCACGCAAAAACGGCTCCTGAGCCGAAACATTTATATGACATAAAAAAACACACCATCGACCTCCTGCTGAAGGAGAAACGGGCCAGGAAAGTTGGTCTTCATTATTCTGATCATCCTCGTTTAAGTCAGCAGCATTCCACTCTTCTGATCGAAATTGGCGGGTATTATTTTCACGTACCAGCAGCAAAGGATGACTTCCAGCACCTGGAACACCTTGGCCGGGTCGACCAGTCCTACCGCAACCCTAAGCCGAAGCTGTCTTTGTCCCGTGCGAAACGGACCTTATACCAATATTTAAACTGGAAGCAGCCGGAAAAGAGCTCTCCCCGCGCTTTTCATTCCACTCCGCAGCCATCCCTGCTCGGCCAAAGGACGGAAACCCCTTGGAATCAGCGCCCAAGAAGATGAATGTAATTCTCTTCCTTTTTGATGTTTCGTTCTTTCAGGAAGAAGGAATGAAAGTACCAGAGGAGGAGGATCACTATGACGATGAATCCAATGGACGATTTTCTATGGCACTTGAAAAAGTATATGGAGTATACCACAGAAATGAGAGCTTCTTATGAGCATCTATCCGATCATGAAAAAAGCCTGATTGTAGAATCATCCCCTACAAAACAAGGGCCGGAAACCCTTTCTAAACAGGCCTATGCCTGGCATGACGAACTGTTTGAACGACTGAAGAAATAAAGAAAAATCCGCTGATTCCAGCGGATTTTTCTTTATGTTACAAGATGTTTTGATCGATGATTTTGACCAGCTCCACGATTTCCGGTTTGGAAACCTGGGCATCTGCCCCTACTCGTTCTCCTTTATGTCGGAGATCTTCTGTAATAAGGGAGGAAAATATGACAACAGGAAGTACCTGCAGCTGCTCATGCTCTTTCAACAGTTTCGTAAAATGATGACCGTCCATCATAGGCATTTCGATATCTGTAATGATCAGCTGGTATTCCTCGGTCATCGTTTTTCCTTCTTCCATCATTCCTTCGAGATGATCCCACGCCTCCCTGCCGTTTTCAAAACTGACGGTCTGATCATACCCGGCTTCACTCAACGTTTCCTGAAGCATCGCACGGAGCATGGCAGAGTCTTCAGCTATAAGAATCTTTTTCGAAGAACGCTCCCGCTGTCCCAGCTCCCGGAGCTGTTCTTTTTTCATACTCGTTTCCGGGTTGATATCAGCGACCACTTTTTCGAAATCAAGCAGAAGCAGCATATCCTCTTCTCTTTTGATGACCCCGGTGATCTGCGTGTCGAGGCCTTGATACATTTGATTCGGTTTTTCAATCTGTTCCCATGAAATCCGGTGAATCTGAGTAACCGTATGGACGTGAAAAACGATTTTCGTCTGGTTGAATTCCGAGAGAATAAACTTATCCTTTTCCGGACGATCAGAGGCTGGAAATCCCAGCGCATGCGCAACATCGACGACGGGCACGACTTCACCGCGTATATCGATGATCCCCTCTACAGAGGGGTGGGAGTGAGGCACTTTTGTCATTGGCTGCGGGTTTAAAATCTCTTTCACTTTTATCACATTCATACCGAAGCGGTTTTCACCAATTCCAAACTCTACGATTTCGAGTTCATTGGTACCACTCTCCAGTAAAATTCCCTGGTCCTGTTTCATGAACATCGCCCTTTCTTCTAAACATCCTCCTATAGTATCGGCAGGACTCGTCCAGTGGTGAAGAAAAAAACTCTCTTTTTAAAAGAGAGTTCAAGCAGCCTTCCTTCTTTTACGCTTCGTGAATCTGAGGTACGCCTGTTTTACCGTCAGCCACCCGGCGAGGGTGAGACCGTATCCACTGATAGCGGAAAGGCAGATGAACCAGTAGTATTCCGGCAGGGTGGATGTTGTTCCTGACATGGCATACCTGTCCACCATCTGCAGGAAAACGAGCGCGATCAATACAGAGGCCCCGCCACTTAAAAAGATGAGCCAGTTTCGCAGCATCAGCCACTCGACCACCGGCTTTACCACCCACATCAAAGCCCCCATGAAAGCAAACACCAGAAGAAACTGGATGTATTCCGGCTCCATACCAAATATCTGAAGGATATCTTCATCCAGCCATTGGATCGGTTCTTCCAAAAAGTGAGGATCGAGCCATTCACCCATATTCATCATGTACGTCTCCTTTATCCTTGTTCTCTTCTCCATTATGAACAGGAGCTTTAAGGAATAAACCTAGAGACGGTCCAGCAGGTGAGGCTGCTTGTTCTTCAGCCACTTCAATCCCTCCCGGCGGCTGAGGGGACGGCATTCATGCGTCGATAAAAAATCGATAACAGCATCCGGATCGGTTTTGCTGTATTCCCTGAGGGCCCATCCGATGGCTTTTTCGATGAAAAATTCCTTCTCCTCTCTTAAACGGAGGATGGTTTCAAATAAAAGGGCTTCATCTGTCTCCCCTTTGTACTTCAGTTGAAAAAGCAGTGCGGCACGACGCAGCCACATAAAGTCCGAATCACGGAATTGTTCTGTATATGGACGCAGCTGTTCCGGGTAGAGCTTAAAATATTCGCCGCACAGATGGGAAGCGATCATATCAACAGTATCCCACCACGGTTTCATCAAAAGGAGCTCTCTGTAAAACTCCAGCGCCTCCGGAGAAACCGCCTTTTTCCCTTTTTCCAAGACAGCCAGGGCTGCATAGTGACATTCTCTCTCAGGCATCTGAAAAAGTTGAAACGCCAATCCGAATCGTTCCTTCTCATGGTAGGTTTTACTGTCGCTCACAAAAGGAGCCAGGATTTTTTTCCTTTCGGGCGTTTGGATTCCATAGAATGGAAAGTGGTTTTTCATATAGTTTTCCATCGGCTGCCGTTGGCGGTCATCCTTATGTTCCGCCAAGGCTTCATTGATTTCAGACGCTATATACTCAGGTCTCATGTCCGGATCATTTCTAAGTGATCCATCTGAAGAAAATCGGCCAGCTGTCCTCCAAGATCCTCTGCTTCCTGATAGCCCTGCGTATAGAGGTTGTGCAGCCGGTCGCGGTTCCTCTCAATCCGGCTGACCACCAGCGGCTGGCGGGGACGGATGACGAGAGCCCTGCCCTCCTCCTCCAATTTTCTTACGTGTTCCAACTGGGCATTGTAGTTTAAATGGCGGTCTGTCATCGTTTTAGCGAAGTTCGGAAACTTTTTATACCGCCGGTTCAAATACCAGCCCGCTTTGGATTTTTCTTTCGTATACCCGTCATTTCTTGTCAGGACGATCACATGCTTTTGATTGCCGTCATCAATCGAACGCTGCAATGGGATCGGATCGGCAATACCGCCGTCCATGAGTTGAAATCCGCCGAAGTCAATGCTGGGAGCAATCATCGGAAGCGAGCTGGAAGCCCGGATGACTTTCAGAAGACTTTCCCTGTCATGGAAGGAATCAAAAAAGACCGGTCTGCCGGAATCCATGTCTGTTGTCGCTACGACGAACTTCGTCGTCTGTTTCATAAATGAGTCATAATCGAAAGGGACCAGTTCATTTGGAAGCTTGTCGAAAAGAAAGTCCATGCCAAACAACTGCCGTTTCGTCAGCATTCGCTTATAGGATATGTATTCGGGATGATCCCCGTATTCAACAATGACCCGGTAATTCCTGCCCCGCTGTCTCGCTACATAGGAGCTGCCATTACACGCGCCGGCAGAAGCTCCGACAACATAGGGGAAATGCAGACCCTGATCGAGAAAATAATCCAGGACTCCTGCGGTATATGCTCCCCGCATCCCCCCGCCTTCCAACACTAAACCAACATCGTTCATATGGATCACCTGCCTGAAAATAGTTATGGTTTATGCTTTACATTCTCCCACGTTCCTATGAAAATGTAAAAAGCAGCCCCTTGCAGGCGGCCGCTTTTTTTAGTACAGTCATTAATTTACAACATGGTCAGGACGAAGTTTATTTGTATGTTTTTCATCTATTTGTCTTTCAATTTCTTCAATCGCTTCTTCGTCTTGCAGCAGCTGCTGCTTGTTACGATCAACAAGTTCTTCAAAAGATAAACGGTGAATCGACCTCATTCTACACTTCCTTTCCTTGTCTTAGTTTGAATTATAACAAAATTCAACAAATGATACACTTGAATTGTTTGAACATTTTGTTAACTTTATGTAAAAAGGAGAGCTATAATGGAGCATTTGATCAACCCAACAGTTAAAAACATCGAAATTTCAGGCATCCGCCGCTTTTTTAATATGGTCAGCCATTATGAGGACGTCGTTTCCCTGACCATCGGCCAGCCGGACTTCCCTACCCCTGATGCCGTCAAGCGGGCGGGTATCCAGGCGATTGAAAGAGACCAGACGAGCTACACACATAACGCCGGTCTCCTTGAGCTCCGCCAGGCGGTCCAGCATCATGCGGCCGCATCCTATGGTCTTTCTTATGACGCCGAACAGGAAATCATTATAACGGTCGGAGCATCCGAAGCGCTGGATCTTTCCCTGCGTACCATCCTCCATCCTGGAGATGAAGTTATCCTCCCCGGCCCTGTATATCCGGGATATGAACCATTGATCCGGCTCGCCGGCGGCATACCGGTATTTGCAGATACGAGTGCTGAGGAATTCAAGCTCACCGGCGGCATTATTCAGTCACATATCACCGAAAAAACTAAAGCGGTCATTCTTCCCTACCCTTCCAACCCAACCGGTGTTTCATTAACAAAAGAAGAGTTGGAGGACATCGCTGAAGTCATCAAGCAGAACGACATCTTCCTCATTGCTGATGAAATTTACAGCGAGCTCGTTTACGAACAGCCGCATACATCCATTGCTTCTATTCCGGATGTCCGCGACAACGTCATCGTCGTGAACGGAGTATCCAAGTCCCACAGCATGACGGGTTGGCGGATCGGCTATCTGCTTGCACCGGAATGGCTGTCCCGTCATCTATTGAAAGTCCATCAATATAACGTGTCCTGCGCCACCTCGATCAGCCAATATGCTGCTCTGGAAGCACTGTCCAATCAGAAGCAGGAAGCGGAGAACATGCGTGATGCCTATAAGGAACGTCGCGATTATGCAGCAGATCGACTCAAACAAATGGGATTATCATTCGCTCAGCCGGACGGTGCCTTTTATTTGTTTATCCAATTCCCCCTGGATGGTAAATCGACCACAGATAAAGCCGTCGAGCTGGTGGAAGAAGCCGGCCTGGCCCTCGTGCCGGGAGATGCTTTTTCCAGCTATGGAGAAGGATATATGCGACTTTCCTACGCTTACAGCATGGAAACACTGAAAAAAGGTCTCGATCGACTTGAGAAATATTTGAAATAACAAAAACACGTGTGACAGCTTGCAGATGCAAAGGCCTCATGTGTAGATGGTCACGTGCGACTTAACGCTGGATGTTTGCATCGTCACTAAGTCTTTGTGAATCAAAGCCTTTACACATGGTTAATTGCGATCAACGTTTCTCAAAACAAACCTTTATTTACAAGATTACAGAAACAAGCCCCTTATCAGAGAAACGAAGGAAAACCGACGGTCTGGGCCAAATTGTTTTAAGACACATCCATGACGGATGTGTCTTTTTATTAGAAGTGCCTGATTTTAAAAACTTTCATTCCTCTAGTACACAAACCTATGCAGCTTCTTCTTTTTATCATAGGCTGTACTATAACGATTCAAGGAGGAAAACGAATGGCGAATTGTTGTTGTCCCGACCGCGGTGGTCAATTTGCTATGGATGAGTTCTGCGGAAACTTTACGATCGATTGTTTAACTGATACGGCAGACCCGGCATTCGACCTTGCAGAAACGGTCTGGACCTCAAGTTTTTCGATTGATGCCGGTACCATCAGTGTCTTTTATGATACCGGGTGTGCCGATCCATTGACTGTTTATGTAGCGAATGGTGGAGTGGTGGTGGAAACCTTTACGATCCCTCTGGCAACACTTGGGAGTAACGGAAACACACGATCAGTGACGGTCCAGACCTTTGATGAAGTCCGGATCATTTGTAATACAGAGGCGGCAGCAGGAAACGCATGCCGTGGAAAATACTGCATCAGCGCGAATTATCGATTATGAATGGCGGGGCAGGATACCTTTTACTCCTGCCTTTTCCGATTTATCCCAAAATTCAATCTTTATAGGAAAGGTAGTGTGCCGGTATGGCCACAATAGATGAAATTGTTGAAGCACTGGTCACTCCCTTGACAAAGTGCTGTTTAGTAAATGCTACAGTGACAGGCCCGTCTGTTCAAAGTGAAATTTTCTCTACGGCGCTCCAGGGTTTTCCGACGAATGGAAATGAATTTGTCGTTTTAAGCAGCGGTTTTGCCAGCCTTACTCCTGGAACAGCCACCACTTTCGTATCTGAAAATACAGGCGGGCCCATCGTGCCCGCCGGAGACCCCTTAGGTTCCCCGGATGGGCAGGTGTCTCTTGATGTTGTCACCGTCAGGCTTCAATTCCTTCTGCCGAAAGACCCCGGCAAGCTGACATTCGACTGGAAATTCGGTACCGAGGAAAATCCACAGTTTGTCGGAGCGTTTGCCGACTATTTCCGGGCGGATGTCTTCACTTCTCTCGGGACAGAAAATATTGCCCTGCTCCCGGATGGAAATCCTGTAACGGTTACGAATGCTGCGCCCTTTTCCAATATGCCGAATGGGAATTCCATGGCACCTCTTCCACCTTTCCCTACACCTAATGATGTTACGTATAACGCTGTGACTACGGACATCTACACAGCGGAGCTTGACCTGTCCTGCTACAGCTGTGAACTGATCACCCTTCAGATCAGAGTGGCTGATGTCATTGACCGGGTGTTTAACTCGGCTGCTTTTTTGGATAATCTGCGAATCACCGGATGCGAAGATCCGGAACCCGTGAAACCGATCTGTCCATGAGCCGTTATGGTTCCCTGCAGGAAGAAGATGGAGGAGCGTTTGTTACGAATGATAAAAAAGAGGGACCAGCATGAATGTTTACAGGTGCCGGCTACTATTCTAAAAGGGGGGATCTTATGGATAAGCATTGTATACAAACAGAAAAAGTGTATGACTGGGTGACCGCACCTCTTCAATTTACGAAGTGTTTAACCATTTCATTTCGTGATGATATCCTTATGGATGAGGTCTGCGGCAACTTCACCTTGACGAATGATTCCCGTCAACTGCTTTGGCAGTCGCTGTTGACTGAACCGATTACAGGAACCATTGTCCTCACCCTTCAGCAGGGAGATTTAAGCGATCTTTTTATTTTTATTAATGGCGAAAAAGTAAATAGTGGTACAGGGAAAACATTCAGCAGGACTGTTCAAGGTCTTCAGAGCCTTGAAGTTGTCCGTACGGGGGATATGGTACTGAGAGGAAAATACTGCCTGGATTTAAATTACATCCTTCCCCAAGGAAAGGAAGAACTGCCTCTCGACTGTGAATGTTACACCTGCTTTTTAACGGATGGGTGCTGCAGGAAATCAGGTCTTGACTCCATTATCTGCAGGGAAATTGGACAGAGAAAAGAAGTCCCGGTTCTTCTGCCGTCTGGTGAAAAAATCATCCTTCATGAAGTTACTTTATGTAAAGAAGGCTGTCTGGGTGTCAAACTCCCTAATGGATGCGTCTGTGTGTGTGCCTTTTCGCAAATTGAAAAACTGCTCCTCTGTGCCCCGCCAGGCACGAGTATCCAATGTGAAGTGACCCATTTTACCTGCAGGGTACAAATGATTACGAAAATCAAACACTGCCTCTGCCTGGAACTGCTGATTGATATCTGCCAGTCGGTCAAAGTGATTCACCCTGCCACCATTGCTGTGACTGCTCAGGAATGTGATCCCCGCCCTTTGATCGATCCTCTTTCCTGTTCCAATCAAACAGAAAAAAACTGATCTGCTCTTTATGTATAGATGACATCATCGCTGAGGGCAGCTACATAAAAAAACTTACAGAACGGTAAGCTCTGTAAGTTTTATGATTGTTGTTGAATCTCGTTGAGTAATGTATCCAGCCGCTGACTGATTTGAACCGATTCCACACTGGAGAATCCCTTTTCATTGGCGACCTCCATCATTCTTTTTCGAAGGTGCTCAATCTCTTCCAGCATCGTCTCTTTATCCATGACCTGCACGTGCGACGACCTCCTGCCAGTCCTATCTTTTTGTCTTTATCTCTTTCAAATACGTAAGCAAAAGGAATGTTTGTTCGCCTGTCCAACCTGCACGAAAAAAATTATCTCAATTTTCATTCCATTTGTAAAGATATATGCTAAAACAATTTACAATTCGACATAGGTTGACGAAGATTCCCCCTTTCCTATGTTACATATCCATTACATTGAAATCGATCTCCCTTTCATTTCTAAACCAATATGGTAAAATAAAAGCGAAATCATTTCTGTTCATCGAGAAAGGAAGATGAGATTGTCTGAACAATCTAAAAATGAATGGCTGGAATGGTTGAAAGCCATTGCCGTCGCCATCACACTGGCCTTCATTCTAAGAACGTTCTTCTTCGCCACGTCTATCGTAGAGGGTGCCAGTATGGATCCTACTCTTCAAAACGGTGAACGAGTCATGTTCAATAAAATTATCTACTATATAGATGAACCTGAGCGTGGAGATATCGTGATCATTGAACGTCCTGTTAAAAGTTATGTGAAACGAATCATCGGTCAGCCGGGGGATACCATCGAAATCCGGGACCACGAGCTTTATGTTAATGGAGAAAAGCAGACGCAGGAATACTTGAGTGAAGATGCGGCCTCCGCTACGAGAGACTACGGTCCTGTGGATGTTCCAGACGGGAAATACTTTGTCATGGGAGATAACCGCTCCATCAGTAAAGACAGCCGCAACGGTCTCGGCTTTATCGAAGAAGATGAGATCATCGGCCGTACAGAACTGGTCATCTATCCATTCAATCAATGGGGGCTTACCAATTAAAAAGAACATCCAGCCTATCATGGCTGGATGTTCTTTATTTTTGATTGATCAGCTTTTCCGGCCACTGATGCATCGTTTCAATCAACTGATCCAGCTTTCCTTCGATCCGGTGAAGCAGGTAAAAGGTCACCGCAACCGGAAAACCGACATCCGCCATGATGGATATCCACGTGTCCAAGGGCAGCATCCTCCTTTTGATAAAAAAGCCGCCCGCATCTCCGGGCGGCTTTCCTCATTTACAACGCAATATCAAATACGTTCCGTTCCACAATACGGGCTTCTTTCTTGGATACAAGACTTCCCCCAGTTGAAGTAAAACAGTCTTGCACGAGGATTTCATCCATCGCAGCGTTCACCAAAGCCGGATCCACTGGTTCTACTGGATCATCAAGACTGATTGTCACTGTCCTGTTTTCTTCATTTAAAAACTTAAGCTCGAGCTTTTTCATCGTTTGACCTCCTTGTTATTAATCTTCAGTAAGAATCGAGCGGTTGTCTCGGGCGACTTCTTCCATGATGTGCTGTTGAAGCGGTGCAAGCGCAACTGCGGTTTGGTAAAGCTGTTCATCCGTTGCTTCGGTTTTCATGTTGTTAAATGATTTCGTCTTGTAAACCATGTTTCCCTCTTCATCCTGTCCAACCGCTAATACAAGCTGCAGCCGGGAATCCATGCGTGTGTTGGTTACGGCCATATTTCTCACCTCCTCTCACTTCTATAATCGAAGTGAAAGACAAATAGGTGTCGGCCTATTTTTTCTGCGGCCCAAATTACAATATGGTAAGTCTTCATAGACGGATACACAAGCTGTTTCTACGAAATGACATAGATTATTACTATAGTGTAGAAGTGAAATTTGAGACTGCAAGGAGGAATGAATATGTGTGGTGTCTATTCGGATTCCGGGTCCGCGTGCTGCCCCCAGGCACAGATCGTCCAGGAGGAAATCTGTGGGAATATCAATGAACTGCTGGTCGCTGATACTTTATGGGAGGCTCCAGCCGGCAGCTATGTTTCTGCAACGTTCCAAGTATTTAATTCAGCATCAAGTGCAGGGAACATTGTCACAGCCGGAGATGTCGTTTTGACAGCCCTGCCGGGGAACACGGTTTCCGAAAGTGTTAACAACCCGACATTATTTACGGTAACCACCCTCGCCGGGGTAACCGGCACGTACTGTATTACGTTGTATAAACGTGTTTTAGCTTAATAAAACAAAGGAGAATATAATTATGTGTCAATCACATTCGGCCTGCTGTCCGCAGGCGCAGATTGTTCAGGAAAAAATTTGTGGGAATTTCAATGGAGCACTTGTAGCTGAAGAAGTGTGGAACGCTCCTGCAGGAAGCTACGTCTCCGGAACCTTCCAGATTTTCAACTCCGCTTCCAGTCTCGCTCCTGTAGCAGGGGCAGTCGTAGGTACACCCGCAGGGGTTCTTGCAGCAGCTCCAGGTGTTACTGACTCTGTCAGCGTCAACAGCCCGACTTCATTTACGATTACCTCTGCGCTTGGTGACAGCGGTACCTACTGCATCACGCTATACAAGCGCGTCCTAGCTTAATTCAACTAGATAAACAGCTCATCTGCGTACGCGTGCGTTAACAATAAAAAAGCCCGGGAACCTGTATGACAGGTTCCCGGGCTTTTTTTTTCTACGTATTAACCGTGATCAAAAATCGTGAGGCCGATCAATCCCAGCATAACGACAATACTTACTACATTCATGACCATTTCCATGATCTTCCCACTCCTCTCTCTGCTCCCATTTTAACAAAAAACGCTTTCATCTGCTTCGTTTATTTTTAGACATTCTCTCTTCCTTATTCGTGATTCTTTCCCGATAACCTTCCTTTGCCCCTCACTGTTCACCATTCGTTCTTATGTTTATGGCTATATTGTGAAATAGTGAGCAATACACCATCCATCCTCATGATTCATTATATAATGGAGTTGTAACAAAGATGCCGGCAATCATGTGAAACAATGAACATAATAAACGAAGGAGTGAGGAACATGTTGAATCATTTCCTGAGAACCAATAAAATAGCGGCTGCTGTGTTAGCGGTCATCCGGGTTTATATCGGTGTGACGTGGCTGAAAGCTGGTATTGGTAAGCTGACCGGTGGTTTTGAAGTCCAGGGATTTCTCCAGGGAGCCATCAGTCAAGCGGCAGGCGATCACCCGGCCGTACAAGGATGGTGGGCGGCTTTCCTTGAAGGGTTCGTGCTTCCGAATCATCCATTATTCGCACAGCTCGTCATGTGGGGGGAAATTCTTGCGGGCATCGCTCTTATCCTTGGATTATTTACAACAGCTGCAGCCTTTGGAGGCATCCTGATGAATTTTGCTTTCTTGTTCAGTGGTACAGTCAGCACCAATCCACAGATGGTCATCCTGACGATTTTCATCCTTGCTGCCGGTATCAACGCCGGACGGTACGGCCTGGATCACTGGATCGTTCCATTCATGCAGAAACGCCGGCCGCACATCCGAAAAGGGCAGCTGGCTCATACGTAACAGAATAGACAAACACAAAGAGCAGGCCCATGCCTGCTCTTTGTGCATGAAAGGAACCCCTGTATCCGGATTCCATTTGAATACAAAATATTGTTTATTTTCTAGATGGATGAGGTATCATGAAAGGAGGTCTCGACCCTGTTATATATTTGATATTCTTCGTAGAAATTGAGGTGCGTTCATGTCCACTTATATTTTCCGCTTTTTTATTTTCTGGTACATATGCGGCGTATTCCTGGTTACCTTTGACTGGCTGCCCCCCTGGCTCGAATGGGCCAACAGTGTATTTTTAATCGCTGCCGGTATTGTCGCCGGGCTGTACTTTATACATATGTATGGGAAAAGAACAGGCATCCTCTACAGCCTGTTCATTATAGCTGCCAGTATTTATATCGAACATTTAGGAGTGGCCTACAACTTCCTGTTCGGAACCTATGACTACACGCAGGACTTTGGGATAAAGATCGCCGACACCCCTGTCACCATTGGGTTTGCCTGGCTCTTGATCATCGGGTGCTCCCACGAAATCGCTCGTGTTATTTCCAGCGGCCTTCCATCCCTCCCCCGCTTCCTTACGTTTCTTTTGACGGGAGCGTTGTGTGCGGTAACGATCGATCTTATTCTCGATCCTGTATCCTATAAAGTAAAAGAATACTGGATCTGGCAGGAACCCGGCTTTTATTATGACATTCCTTTCAGCAACTTTGCCGGCTGGTTTGTCACCGCCGCCTTCTTCCATCTCGTATTCCTGATATGGAATCCGGATAACCTGGTGAATGAGGGAACATGGCCGAAACGAATGGCTTTGGTGTTCGGGCTGATGGTGTTCTTATTTATCTGTATGGCCTTTACCGGGGGGCTGTATTTGGCTATCACGCTTGTCGCTCTCTTAACCGCTGGCTGGTACGCTCTTTATTTTTGGAGGAAAAAACATGTTCAAGCCGTCTCATAAACGTCCGATCATCGAGTGGGGGTTTACCCGTTTCAACCGGATGTTCCTGAACAAACATTTCAACCGGATCCTGTTGGATGCCCCGGAGACCGTTCCAAAAAAGAATACCTTATTTCTTATCAACCACTCAGCATGGTGGGACCCTTTGTTCATCTTTTATCTCAATGACCAGGTCGTCCATTCCGACGGATACGGTATGATGCATGAGGATGGGCTGCAGAAATTCCCCTTTTTCAGGAGCATTGGCGCCTTTTCCATCAACAGCAGCAGCCACAAGCATCTTATAGAATCCCTTTCCTATAGTGCGGATCTGTTATCTAAAGGAAAAACGGTATGGATTTTCCCCCAGGGGGCGGAACAGCCTTTGGAAAAACGTCCGCTTGAGTTTTTTTCCGGCATCAGTTATATCGTGCAAAAAGCTCCACACGTCAACGTGGTGCCTGTTTCCATCTATTATGCCCTGGAGCATGAACGAAAACCGAATGCTTACATAACAATCGGGGACCCTCTTCCACAGGAGGGGTACTCCGATTTGAACCGGAAATCTATGACCCGTTACTTTGAAACAGCCGCCACGAAGCAGCTGGATGAACTCCGGACACGAGTCCTACAGGAAGACCATCAGCTGTTCCGCCCTATTTAAACAGAAAGGAGGCTGCCGTCATTGCTATGGTTTTTTATCTTTGTCCTTCTTTTAGTCGTTATGAACGTATGGACAATGGTTAACAGTTTATTCCTATATCCTTTGCGGGCAGGTAAACACGAAGAGGCGGATCAAAAAGTTTCCCTGCTCGTCCCCCTCCGGAATGAAGTGGATAACGTGGAGGGCTTGATCCACTCGCTATCATCACTCACCTATCCAAATCTTGAGATGCTTCTTCTTGATGACCATTCCGAGGATGGTACCTATGAAAAACTACTCTCTCTCACAGCGGAGGATGCCCGGTTTACGATTCTGCAGGGGAAAGAGCTGCCGGATGGATGGAACGGGAAAGTTCATGCCTGCCACCAGCTTTCAGAAAAAGCAGGGGGCGACTACCTGTTTTTCCTGGATGCAGATGCCCGTGTCGCCCCATCCGTGATACAGCAAACATTGGGAACAATGAACAAAAGAAAAGCTTCTATGCTCAGCGGATTTCCGTATTACCCGAATCATCATTTTCTCAGCCATATGCTTGTGCCGCTTCAGCATATGGTCGTGTTGCTTCACCTTCCACTTTTTATGGCCAACCGCACGACAAAGCCGATGTTTACAGCAGCCTGCGGCATTTTTATTATGATTGAACGGTCGGCTTATCAGGCGGTCGGAGGTCATGAATCGGTAAAGGATTCGCTTGTAGAAGATGTTCATCTCGCTCGTGAAGTGAAAAAGAACGGTTACCGCATGATCCTTGCCAATATTACATCATCCGCTCTGTCGTATATGTACGAGTCGAACAAAGAAACGTGGGCAGGATTTAAGAAGAATCTATACACCGGCATCGGACGTTCCACATGGATGGTCGTTTTCCTAACCGTGTTGTATGCCATCCTTTTTATACTCCCAGGGGGCCTCGCCGTTTTCGGTGTCTTCACGGGAGCCTTTTACCTGCTGCTTCCCTATGTATTGCTGATTACGTTCAAAATGTATGTGGATGCACGGACAGGACACCCCTTGTGGCTGTCGTTTCTCATGCCAGTAGCAGGAGTGCTGCTGATTGCGATGATGTGGGCATCCATGCTTGTACATAAACGAGGACGTACTTATCAATGGAAAGGCAGGTCGTATCAATGAAAGCAGTCATTATCGGGGGTGGACTCGGCGGTCTTTCCGCTGCGGTCCACCTGGCCAGTGAAGGCGTAGATGTGAAATTGTTTGAAAAGAACAGCCATTTTGGAGGCAAAATGATGGCCGTAGACGAAGAAGGCTATCACTTCGACTTTGGCCCCAATACTATGACAATGCCGGATGTATTCACAAGAGTGCTGTCGAAAGCTGGACTCTCCCCCCATCTTCTCGACTTTGAAAAGATTGACACTCATACGAGAAATGTCTTTCCGAATGGCACGACCTTTGATTTTTCCACCGATCAGGATGTTATGAAAAAACAGCTGAAGCAGCTTGATCCTGAAGGGTACCAGGCTTATGAACCGTTTCTGAAGGAGATCGAGCGGCTCTACCATATGTCCCGGGAGCATTTTCTGCACAGAACATTCAACGGATGGAAGGATTATCTGTCTCCCGCCCTTATGAAGAGCATGATGAAGGTACGCCCGCTCCAATCGATGGATCATTTTTTCAGACAGTACTTTACCAATCCTGATATCATTAAGGCCTTGAACCGGTACTCGACGTATATCGGATCCAATCCTTATCAAGCTCCGGCCACATTCAGTATGATTGCCCACCTTGAATGGAATGAGGGGGTGTATTATGTGAAAGGCGGCAATACGAAAATTGCGGAAGCCTTCGTTCAAGCAGCAGAAGCTGCCGGCGTCCATCTCTACAGCGGCACCCCCGTATCAAAAATCCATACGTATCAAGGAAGTGCCGTAGGCGTCGAAACAGGGGATGGCGATTTCTTTGAAGCCGATCATGTCATCGTAAACGGCGATCTGCTCCAGGCAGTCCCGGACCTCATCGATCAGAAGGAAAGGAAAAAAATGAGTGACGGGAAGCTCGCTTCCTATGATCCTTCCATTTCCGCTTTTGTGATCATGGCAGGACTGGATACCTATCTTCCCCAGCTGCACCACCATCATCTGCTCTTTTCGGGTGATTACAAAAAAGAGTTCCGGCAGCTGTCCCGTGGAAGGTATGCCGACGATCCGACGATTTATATCTGTACGTCAGCAAAATCAGATCCTGATGTTTCTCCTAAAGGGGATAATTGTTTTATTCTCGTCAATGCTCCAGCCGTTGGCGGGCATCCGCAGAATAAGGACCATTACAAAGCGCTGATCTATGAGAAACTGAAAAAGGCCGACATCCCCATCAGTGATCATCTTGTATATGAAAAGGTCATCGGACCGGAGGAAATTGAAGTGACATTCGGAGCCTATCGTGGTTCGCTTTACGGCCCTTCCTCCAACAGCAGGAGTCAGGCCTTTATGAGGCCGTTCAACAAATCCCAGGACTTGAAAGGCTTATGGTTCTGTGGCGGCAGCACCCATCCTGGTGGTGGTTCCCCGATGGTCGTTCTCAGTGGAGAAAACGTAGCTAATCAAATCATCGGAAAAATTGTCCATATCGAATGAATGCCACACCTGCAAAAAGAGGCTGCCGGAAATCCGGCAGCCTCTTTTATTATGTAAGTTTATGCCTGTTTTCTTTTTGGCAGACAAGATAGGAAATAGGATACGGTGGCCACCACGACCAGGATCAACAGATGGGATGGACCACTGCCAGCTCCGCCTGTCCCAGGGTCATATTGGATCGTCAAAATTATACCAGAGAGATATTCATAGAAAAAATAAAGAACGATAAAACTACTTATAAAAATCAAATACTTTTTCATCAGGCTGCCTCCTTCTTCTGTCTATACGAAAAAAGCAGCCAATCGTTTCAAAAAAAATAGGAAATGCATCAGGAAAGGGAGATTGATCGGCTCCGTAAATCCTTCCCTGACGGATCGTCTTCGTTATACAAATGACAGGCTGCATAGTGTCCACTTTCAACCTCCTGCCATTTTGGAACTTCCTCTGCGCAACGGTCCATCGCTGCGGGGCACCTTGTCCGGAACACACACCCGCTTGGAGGATCGATCGGACTGGGAATTTCCCCTTCAATAATCATTTGTTCGCGCTCATCTTCCAAATCCGGGTCAGGAATTGGAATCGCAGACAACAGCGCTTTTGTATAAGGATGGAGGGGTTTTTTATAAAGCTGATCACTGGTTGTCAGCTCGACGAGGTGACCTAAATACATCACCCCGATGCGGTCCGATATATGCTGCACCATAGACAAGTCGTGGGCAATAAACAAATACGTGAGCCCCTTCTCCTCCTGCAGCCTCTCCAACAGGTTGACCACCTGAGCCTGGACAGAAACGTCGAGCGCAGAAATAGGTTCGTCAGCAATAATGACGGATGGATCAAGAGCAAGAGCGCGGGCAATCCCGATCCGCTGCCGCTGTCCGCCGCTGAACTCGTGTGGATATCG
The DNA here is from genome assembly GCF_056158945.1 of Halobacillus sp. ABH2_015. Taxonomy (NCBI): domain Bacteria; kingdom Bacillati; phylum Bacillota; class Bacilli; order Caryophanales; family Bacillaceae; genus Halobacillus; species Halobacillus sp. ABH2_015. The sequence goes on along the minus strand of NZ_JBSWUG010000002.1, from coordinate 1,383,013 downwards.
ATTGGCATGATCACGGTTCAACCCGACTTCTTCAAGCAGTTCATACACCCGTTCCATCCGCTCCCGCTTTGTTCGGAAGAGCTTGTGAATTTCCATGGGTTCCGCAATAATTTCCGCTACTGTGGATCTTGGGTTTAAAGAAGCATAAGGATCCTGAAAGATCATCTGCATCTCTCTTTTCAAGTGGAACTGCTCTTGTTCACTACGATCATGAACACTTTTCCCTTTATATAGAACCTCTCCATCTGTGGCGGAATACAGGTTCATCATCGTCCGGCCTGTGGTCGATTTGCCGCACCCGGACTCCCCGACAAGGCCGAACGTCTCCCCTTCATATACATCAAAGCTGATGCCGTCCACAGCTTTCAACGATTTGTTTCTGCCGATGTCAAAGTGCTTTTTCAATTGTTTGACTTCCAATACTTTTTCCATCGTCATCCTGCCTCCTCCGCTTCTTCCCAGTATCTTCGTACCGCACACAGTTCTTTTTCATAGATCGTGTCGTTCAGCTCAATGATTTCAATGCTCTTCCCTATGTTCGGAGAGTGAAGCATTTTTCCGTCCCCATAATAGAACCCGACATGGTGGACACGCCCCTGACCTTGATCATAGGCAAAAAACAACAGATCGCCAGGCTGCTTTTGATCGATCGGTACTTCCACTCCTTTGGTCACTTGATCAGTGGCGTCACGCGGAATGATGTAGCCATGAGCTTTGTGCAGTGCATAAGCGAAACCTGAGCAGTCAAACCCATATGCACTCATCCCTCCCCAGAAATAAGGCAGATCAAGGAAGGTTTCTGCTGATTCTATAATGGCTGCTCCACTGCCTTTCGGGACCGCTTCACCAGAAGGGTAAACCGATACAGCCTCTGCAGATACATAGCCTTCTCCATGAGGGGTACGGACCTTGATCAGCACGCCCTCCTCTTGAATGACCGGAAGAGAGGTCAGATAACTGAGCTCCAGGAACGGCTGGCGTTTTTCATCCAGAAGCATCGTCTGTTTATCATGGACAACGAGCATGCCATTTCCCTGCCATTTGGAATCCGCCAGAGCACTGAGCTGCCTTTCAGGTATGTAGCCGGGATATCCCCGGGCATCTTTTTTCGAAGCCTGATGCGGAATAATAATCCGTGCCCACCCGTCCTTCATGTCATCGACGATCACTTCTTCGCCGTATAAAAGCTGGGATTGAACGAGATTGTCATCGCAGAGTGCAAGTTTCTGTTTATGATCGAGCTGGTTCAGCCATTCGGACATCGAACTGACCGCTGACAGCCCTGCTTCATCACAGTCTCTCGGGGAGTCTGGTGCCGTCCAGACCGTGGCTACTGGAACGGCCACCACCCAGACTGTTTCGATTGTTGGTTTCTTTGTCATGGTCTTCCTCCTTTTATGAAATCCCGGTATTCTTTAAAGAGAGCCTGGAAACGCCGAGACCCGGAGTTTTTGGTAGAGTCATAACCGCCTGATTGTAATGCACGCCTCCTTCAACAGGGTCTGCGGTAAGCATGAGAGGAGCATCGAAATCTACTTTCGTTACGTTCTTCTGACTGGCAGCAAAATGGGCCGCTGCGGTAATGCCGAGTTTCGTTTCAATCATACTCCCCACCATGCACGGGACGCCGAAACTTTCAGCAGCCGCATTGATTTTCAAGGCCTGGTGAATCCCTCCGCTTTTCATCAATTTAATATTAATCATATCTGCGCTTCCTGTTTTCAAAATACGTATCGCATCTTCTGGAGAAAACACACTCTCATCAGCCATAATTACCGTACTTACTGCATCGGTCACCATCTTAAGTCCATCAATGTCTCCCGCTTTGACCGGCTGCTCCACCAGTTCGATCGGAAGCTTCCTGTTTTCCATCTCACGGATCGCGTAGACAGCTTCTTTTGCTGTCCACGCTTGATTAGCGTCAAGTCGTATGGCAGCTTTTTTTCCTATTCTTTGATGAATGGCTTGTATGCGTTCAATGTCATGATGGATACTGTCTTTACCAACTTTCACTTTCAAGACGCGGAATCCTCGCTGGATATAGGCGTCAGCGTCCTCCGCCATTTCCTCTGGTGTATGGACACTGACGGTATAATCCGTTTCCAATTGGTCCGTCCACCCTCCAAGAAATTGATAAAGAGGGAGTCCGGCAGCTTGAGAAAGCCCATCATACAATGCCATATCGACGGCTGCTTTGGCACTGGTGTTTCCTACACAGCTCCTATGGAGAGACTCAAATACAGCTTCTCTCTGCAATATGTCGGAGCCAATTAACACCGGTGTCAAAATCTCCTTGATCGTGTGCTCAATACCTCCGAGCGATTCCCCTGTGATGACATGGGTGGGCGGGGCTTCCCCGCAGCCTGTCAGACCATTATCAAATTCAATTTTCACATAGATCGATTCGGCGACGGTCACCGTACGAAGAGCGGTTATAAATGGTTTGTGTAGTGGAACGGCCACCCTCATTGTTTCTACGGACTGGATTTTCATCGCTTTCCCCCCCCCTTTCGTTATTGAACACCTGCGGCAATCCTCAAATATTCCGCGTTGCTGCACAGCTCCGCCTCCACCCCGAGAGGCACAGCATAGTGAGGCAGACAATGACCGATTCTAAATCCTGACAGGACCGGTTTTTGAAAATCAGCAAAATAATGACGGAATACTTCCTGAACTTCGATCGTTTCTTTTTTCTTTTTAGGATCGGTCTCACTGAAATCACCAACGACGATACCGGAAGCGTCGTCGAGTTTACCTGCAAGCTTTAATTGACTTAAGAAAGAATCAATCCGGTAAGGTTCCTCACCGACATCCTCGATCAACAGAAGCCGGTTCTTCGTATCGATTTCATAAGGGGAACCGATGGAGTTGACAAGAAGGGAAAGGTTTCCCCCCACAAGTCTGCCCGAAGCCGTCCCCTTACAGATTACTTGTAACGGTGATGTCTTATTGGTGTACGTAAATGTCTCCGGATGAAACAGCTGGGTAAACCGCTGTTTTGAACGATCATCAAAGCCGGGCTTCCCGACATCCGAGCTCAACATCGGTCCGTGAAATGTGACAAGACCTGCCTGACGCTGGATGGCGGTATGTAAAAAAGTAATATCGCTGTAGCCCCAGAATACTTTGGGGTTTCTGCGGATCATGCTGTAATCGATGGAAGCAGCCAGACGACTGGTCCCATACCCCCCTCCGGCACAGAAAATCCCTTTAATGGCTGGATCTCTGAACATCTGATGCAGGTCGTTCAGTCGTTCACGGTCTGTGCCAGCCAAGTAGCCGTATGTCCGCTTAACGTTTGGTCCGATCATAACGTTCAATCCCAGCGAATGCAGGAACGGCAGCGCATTTGTTAAATTCGTTAGATCCGGAGGGCTGGCTGGAGCAATCACTCCAACCGTATCTCCTTTTTGTAATCGGTTTGGTTTCTGCATAGACTCCTCCATAGAGAAGAGGCAAGCCCGGCTCAGCCGGGTGCCCCTTTGGTTGTTACTCCTTATCTGCCCATTTCAATTCCAGATAGCCGACAGGATGACGGATGACATCGGATATGCCTTCTTTTTCGAGCAGAACGAAGTTGTAGAAATGGATCGGGAAGATCGGCATCTCTTCAAATAAAATCTTCTCTGCTTCATACATATGCTCCCACCGCTTCGTTTCATCGGTTTCATTTTTCGCCTGTTCAATGAATTGATCATACTCGTCATTGGACCAGCCCGTCCGGTTCATGGATGAATCGGTGACGAAACTTTCCAGGAAGTTGATCGGATCGGCATAGTCGGCGATAAAGGAGCTGCGTGACAACTGGTGCTTCAAATCTTTTTGATTCTGGAGGAATACGTTCCACTCTGCATTTTCCAGGGTGACGTCAACATCCAGGTTTTCCTTGAACATCTGCTGGATCGTTTCCGCAACCTTTTTATGTGACTCACTTGTATTATAGGAAAGAGTGATTGGAGGCAGTTCTTCATAGCCTTCTTCCTTCATCCCTTCCTCCAGCAGCTTTTGCGCCTCTTCAGCGTTGAACTCTACAAGGTTTCCATTCTGTTCACGGAAATCTTCCCCGGAAGGGCCTTCGAATCCATAGGAAACGAATCCGTAAGCAGGTTCTTCTTTGTTTTTCGTTACATAATCGACGATGTCCTGCTGATTGACAGCCATCGCAAGCGCCTGTCTGATTTTCTTGTTCTGGAACGGCTCTTCGTTTACATTAAAACGATAAAAATAGGTGCCCGCCTGGTCTTGAACTTTCAGCTGTTCATGTTCCATCAGCTCTTCGGACATATCAGCCGGGATGTTCGTCGTGTCCAGTTCCCCACTTTCATACATCTGGTATTCTGTGTTGGTATCATTGACCATGGCCCAGTGAACTTCATCCAGCTTGACTGTATCCTTGTCCCAATAGTTTTCATTTTTCTTAAACGTCATTTCACTGTCATGCTTCCACTCGTCCAACGTAAACGGTCCGTTTCCTACAAAGCTGTCCGCTTCCGCATACCATTCGGCATTTTCTTCCGCCACACTTTCATTAATCGGGAAGAACGCCGGGTTGGAGATAATATTCAGGAAGTAACCGGTTGGTGAGGAGAGGGTCACTTTCAGCTCCTTCTCGCTTACGGCCTCGACCATCACATCTTCTTTTGATTCATCACCATTGTTAAACGCTTCTCCACCTTCAATGAAATAGCCGAGAAACGCAGCCGGAGAGGCCGTTTCAGGATCCAAAAGACGTTTCCAGGCAAATTCAAAATCTCCTGCTGTTAAGTCGTCACCATTGGACCATTTAGCATCCTCACGAATCATAAACGTGTAAACCTTACCATCTTCAGAAACTTCCCACTCCTCTGCCGCTGCAGGCTCAGGCTGATGATCCTTCCCGAGCCGGGTCATTCCTTCCATCAGGTTGTTCAAAGCGTTCCAGGAAACGGAATCAAATCCCATCGGAGGGTCAAAGGACGTCGGCTCTTCCCCATTATTGAGCAGTAATGTTTTAGTGTCTCCTGATTTTGCCTGCTCCCCTTCCGCATTGTCCTCTTCACTAGAACTGTTGGCTGTACAGGCCGCCAGCACAGCAATAATTGCAATCCCCCATAAAACATGCAGCCACTTTTTCATCGTACTACCCCTCTCTTTGATCATGATTGAATGGTTGCTGAGTATTTCTCCGCCCGCTCATCTTGAAGCCAGCAGTCCACCTCATGGGTTTCGCTGCGGACCGTTGGATATGGATAAATCCTGCTGCACACTTCCATAGCAGCCGGACACCGGGCGGTAAATGGACAGCCTTCCGGTGGTGAAAACAAATCCGGAGGCGTACCGTCAATCGGAATCAGCTTTTCTCCTTTTTGGTCCAGACGGGGAACAGAATGCAGAAGCCCTTTTGTATAGGGATGCTGCGGCTCATAAAAGATCTCCCGCCTTGTACCTGTTTCGACGACTTTCCCTGCGTACATGACCGCGATCCGGTCCGCCACTTTCGCAACCACACCCAAATCGTGTGTGATCAGGATGATCGAGACTCCGGTTTCCTTTTGAATTTTGTTAAACAGCTGGAGAATCTGCGCCTGAATCGTTACGTCAAGGGCAGTCGTCGGTTCATCGGCTATCAAGAGCTCCGGTTCACAGATAAGAGCCATAGCGATGACAATCCGCTGCCGCATTCCGCCGGAAAACTGGTACGGATACTGCTTCATCCGTTCATCAGGATTCGGAATGCCGACGAGGTTCAACATGTCCACAGCCTGGCCTTCCGCTTCTTTTTTCGTCACACGCCGGTGCTGTCTGAGCCCTTCTGTAAGCTGATCACCGACAGTCAACGTCGGGTTCAAGGCTGTCATCGGATCCTGGAAGATCATCGATATGTCGACACCACGGATCCCTCTCATTTTCTTGTCGGACAGTTTCGTCATGTCCTTTCCCTTAAAGAGAATGCTTCCCTCTTTGATCTGTCCCGGAGGGGTCGGGATTAAGCGCATAATGCTTGAGGCTGTTACACTTTTTCCACAGCCGGATTCTCCGACAATTGCAAGCGTCTCTCCTTCGTACAAGTCGAGATTGACTCCGCGTACCGCCTGCACTTCTCCTCCGAACGTCTTAAAGGAGATATGCAGGTCATGAATTTCAAGAATCTTGTTCAACATCCTCACCTCCTTAAGCGTGGGTCGAGCGCATCCTGCAGCCCGTCCCCGAGCACATTAAATGCAAACATCGTTGCTGAAATAAAGAAGGCCGGGAAAAACAGCCGCCACCAGTCCCCCGACAAAATGACGCCGAGGGCATCGTTCGCCATGACTCCCCAGCTGGCATAGGGAGACTGGATGCCGAGACCGAGAAAACTTAAAAAGGCTTCGGCGAAAATCGCCGTCGGAACGGTCAGCGTCATTTGTACAATGATGGGCCCCATCGTATTAGGCAGCAGATTTTTCTGGATGATCCGTTTCGTTTTGGCACCAAAGGACTGCGAAGCCATCACAAATTCGTTGTGCTTCAACTGCAGCACCTGCCCACGGACAATCCTTGCCATCCCCACCCATCCGGTTACTGTAAGAGCAATAATGATGGTCAAAAGGCTCGGCCCCATAACGACTAACAGAAGAATGACAACGAGCAGGTAAGGAAGGCCGTACAATATTTCAATGATCCGCATCATCACATTGTCCGTACGGCCGCCTTTATAACCGGAGATCCCTCCATAAACGACTCCGATAAAGAAATCAATCAGGGCGGCCATCAAACCGACAAATAAAGAAATTCTTGCTCCATACCACGTTCTTGTAAACACATCACGGCCGAGTTCATCCGTCCCGAACCAGTGGTCCATTGACGGGGGCTGGTTTTGATCAGCCAGGGAAGCTTCGGACACGGTATACGGGGAAATCCATGGGCCGATCACCGCCATGACGGCAAGCAGAATGAGGAAAACAAACCCTGCCATGGCTAATTTGTTCTGGCGGAGCCTGCGCCAGGCATCTTCCCAGTATGAAAGGGAAGGACGGACCACAGACTCAGCCTCATCGATGTTTTTCTCTTTTGGCCGGAACCACTCATCCGGAATCGATGAATGGGAATCATCCCGTTGCTTTTCTTTTAAAGCAGACATATCAGCTGCTCCCCCCTTCCTTATGAAGTTTGATGCGCGGGTCTAAAAAGCCATAGGCAATATCAACAAGGAACAGCATGAATACGAGAAAAGCGCTGTAAAATACGGTCGTTCCCATAATGACTGGATAGTCCCTCTGGTTGATCCCTTCTACGAAATATTTGCCCATACCTGGAATAGCGAAGATTTTTTCGATAACAAAAGTGCCTGTTAAAATTCCTGCAAGGAGGGTCCCCATAATGGTCACGACCGGCATCAAGGCATTTTTCAATGCATGTTTCACAACGACCTTATAGGGAGAAAGCCCTTTGGCACGGGCTGTTTTTATGTAGTCCTGGGTCAAGGTTTCCAACATGCTCGATCGTGTCAGCCTGGCGATAATCGCCATCGGCCCTGTTGCAAGGGCGAGTACAGGGAGAACCATATGAGCAGGAGAACTCCAGGTCGCTGCCGGAAGCCATTCCAGCTGTACAGCCAGCTGTTGGATCAGCATGGTAGCCAGGACAAAGTTTGGAATGGAAATGCCGAGAACGGCGATAGTCATGGCCATGTAATCAATCAGATGGTTATGTTTTAAAGCCGCAAACACTCCGAGAGCCACCCCGGATACCAGCGCGATCAGAACCGTCCAGATTCCGAGTTCAGCTGAGATAGGAAAACCACGGCCAAGCAGAGAATTCACCGTTTCGGTCGGCTGCTTGATCGAAGGACCAAAATCAAGAGTGATGATGGATTTTAAATAAAGCACATACTGGACAGCGAGCGGTTCATTCAAGTGGTAATGCTCCTCCAGATTCTGCTGAACCGCTGCATTAGTGGTCCTTTCTTCGTTAAACGGTGATCCTGGAATCAAGTTCATCAGGAAGAATGTTAACGTAGCGATAATAAAAACGGTAACAACCATGTAAACCAAACGTTTCACTATGTATGTAACCAATCGTTTTTCCTCCCCTCAGCTTGATGTCGCCTGCATCGCAAGTTCTGTCATGACGAGCATCGCCTGGTAGGCTTCCAGTAGATCGACGGACTTAAAATGAACCGTTGTTGAACCTGGTTCAAGTGTGGTTCCCGGCATCAAATGGGCCCATTCTGCCTGTCCATAGTTCATGAATTCAATTTTCAGCTCAGGGTGTGCTACTGTCGTGAGCGGCTTTATTTCCCCCCGTCTATTTATGGCAAGTGCGGTTCGCTCCCGGAGAAGCTCACCGGCTTTTTTCGGTGTGAGGCTTTTCACGGCTGTACGGGAGATGGTCTCTTTCACAGGTGCCGTCACGATGTTCGGCACCAGGTCTTCGGCTTCAGCTGCTGCACAATCATCACCAGCCACCATCAGGACAGGCACGCCGTAGTAGCCGGCCATCAAAGCATTGAACCCCAGTTCTCCAACGGGTTTGTCGTTAATGAAAAAGTGACGCACTCCAAACGTCATGGAATGGGAAAGCACCCCTTTTTGGGCCGCTCTTGCGTGATAGCCGATAAACACCGCGCCGTCAAAGCCCGCATCAAGTCCCTGAACCATTGAATAAGGTTTCGCACTTCCGGTAATAAGCGACACATCCGGATGGATTTCATCAATAAGCAGGTTATTCATTTTAGAATGACTGTCGTTGACGAGAATCTCAGTGGCCCCATTTCGAAATGCTTCTTCAATCACATGATTCGTTTCCTGTGTCATGATTTTTCTAGCGCGTTCATAATTGTGTTTGGACGAATCGACAAAGGTGTGATCGGGAACCCCAGTAATTCCCTCCATGTCGACAGAAAGATACAGCTTCATACAGTTCTTTCCTCCCTAGTCATTATGTGTTAATATTTCTAATTTTCTCATAACTTTACCAATAAAAAGGAATAATTTCAAGAAGGAAAACGAACTATGAAATATTATTTCAAACCGCAGAATCCCTCGATTCCTCGGCAAAACAGCCGGTGTTCGACAAAAAGGGATGCAAAAAACCGCTGGATTTTCCAGCGGTTTTCAACTAAAAAGCTCTATTCCTTCCCGATTCAACACGTTCCCTTTCACCGACGGTTGATGGGGGCTGTTTTTGAAAACGTCTTGACAGGGCACCATGATTCCCGAGCCTGTCTTCTCAGCCATCTGCTTATTTGAAGCGCTGTATACCACCCGGCGGACGCTGGAAAACACGATAGCACCGGCGCACATGACGCACGGCTCACAGCTTGTGTACAACGTATAGTCACTCAAGTCTGTCCCCCCTGTTTCCCGGCAGAAACGCCTGATTAAGGCAAGCTCTGCATGATGGGTGGGATCGCTGTTTGTATGCACCTGGTTTCCTTCCTCCATGATAACAGCACCCTCTTTCACGAGAAGGGCACCAAACGGCGCATTTCCTTGTTTTTTAGAACGGCGGGCTATGATAAGCGCCCGCTGAATCATCTCTTCATCCTTCGTCATTATCCAATCCCTCCTGTCTAGTCCTTTTGTTCCTTGTTGTGTTCCCTTTTATTCCCTTCACCACCCATTAAAAAAAGAGACGGATGCTATTCGTCTCTTTTCTAAAGTAATCGGATGTGTGTAATTTTAGTTTCAGGAAACTTTCTCAAATGGCTTTCCCGGGCTTGTTCCCGGTGAGCAGCAAACACGGGAACACGTTTGACTACACCAGATTTTGCCTGATAGTAGATCAAATACTTCTCCTGCATCAGGACGCTCCTTTCTATAAACAACAGATCGTAGTTACAAGTATCTGCTATATTATAGAAAACTATACCTGTGGACGCCCCGGCGCATGAATCATCCGCTTTCCCTTTTTGTCCAATCGACTGCGGAACGAATCCCGCCTGACACCCCCGCTCCGGCAAGAAAGATCATCCCATAGGAGGCCAGCAGGAGCGGTCCCGGAATACCCGAAGAAACAACGGCTCCGCATGCGGAGCCGATGCCGATAGCAGAGATCCATAAAACTAGAACATTCTTCAATATCTTATTCAAGCACAGTCCTGACACGAATAAGCCTCCTGCTATCCATAACACAAGCGTCATATAGCTTCCCCCTTTTTCTATGCCGCCCTGGTCTTGTCCTATAAGGGAAGCAGCGGTCATTCCTCCGCCCACTGCTAATCGTGATAGCCTTCTGCTGTTTTACCAGATCCTGGTTTATTCCACAGCTCATGAAAGGCCCAGTATGGACGTCCATCTTCATAGTAAAAAAGCACAGAGTTTGACTCTGTCACCAGCCCTTTTCCTTCGTACCGCCAGTCCATCAGCCATGCTGTTTTCAGCCTTCGGATAGCTTCTGTGTCGGTAAGACGGGTGTGTACGGCAACAATTCTTAAAGGCGGTGCAACTGACACCCCTTTAATTTCCTTGACCGGTTCCCACAACTGTTCCATCAGACGTACTTTTTCCAACCACCGCAGACCTCGGCTTTTCTTTTCATGCCCATCCTGTTTTTTCTGCATCCATAAACCGATTCCCCAGCAAATGAGAAGCAGGGCACTGACTATCGATAATATTCTCACTCGTATTCCCCTCTATCAGCTTATGCGGGCAGAACAGGATCCTTTCCTACATAAAAAAAGAAGCAGCATCACTGCATTTCTGCAATGATCTGCTTCTTCTGCTTGTCCGAAACGTAATTCCGGCGGCCGAACACTTGGTAATCATTTTTTCGAACGGTGGGAAGGATCGCACGATACATCTTCGCCGCTCCCCCCACAGGAGCTCTGGAATACACCGGATAATCGGGAATGGTTTTCAAAGCCCTCTCGTAATAGGTTTCTGCGTCATGAGCCAGGTCCTCCCACATTTGTATGAAGGCGGTATTTACTTTTCCATTCTGCAGATCCCGAGAGGTATAACCATAGGATTCCATGACTTGTGTCGGTAAGTATACACGGTCAATTTCCACATCTTCTCCAATATCCCGCAGGATGTTGGTCAACTGCATCGCATAACCGAGTTCAACAGCCCCCTGCCTTAAAGAAGCCGTACGCCCGGGAGCAATGACAGGCAGCAGCATCAGACCAACGGTACTCGCTACATGATAGCAGTAGTCAAGAAGATCTTCCTTCGTCTCAATCAAAGTCGGATACAGGTCCATCCGCTGCCCCTTGATCATATCGTAATATGGGTCCGGATCTATAGAAAAACGTCGGAAAACGTCGTCCAGAGCGAGCCAGCACGGATCATTCAGTTCAAGCTTTCCCTCAAGGAATTGGTCAAATTCAAAGGCGAACGCCTCCAGCTCTGCTTTCGGGTTCGTCCCTTCATCAACAATATCATCCACACGCCGGCAGAAAGCATAAATGGCCCAGACAGCCCTTTTCTGCTGCCTGGGCAGCATAGCGAATGCTTTGGAAAATGTCTTGGAATGTTCTTCGATAATCCTTCGACAATGATGGTATGCTTGATTCAAATCCGTCATCATTAAACACCTCGCTTGTAATTATGCCTTTTTTTAGACCCATATTGCAAATAATCTGCCAACAATTTTGCTCCCTGCATAACAATAGGGACGCCACCGCCGGGGTGAACAGACGCTCCGACAGCATATACATTCCTGACCGGATAAGGCTGAAGCTGTGGTCGGAAGACACCGGATTGGAACAGGGTGGGGGCAATCCCGAAGCTGCCGCCTTCAAACAAACCGTCTCTTGCCGCTTCCTCAGGAGAACGGACATGCATCCATTCGATATGGTTTCGGAGTTCAGGGAAACCGCGGGCTTCCATTTCATCCAGGACGTGCTCGATCAATGCTTCTTTTCCGTTCCAGTCCACGTCCTTTCCAGCTGGTACTGGAATCAGCGTATACAATACCCCTTTTCCTTCCGGAGCCAGGGAGCCGTCGATAATGGATGGGTGGAACGTGTAAAAGGATGGTTCATCAGGAAGCACTTTATCCATAAATACCTGTTTCATATGATGGTCGAAATCAGACGTCATGAAAAACTGGTGCATCGTGTTGTTTTCATAAATACGGTCAAGACCCATATAGAGGAGGAGACATCCGGATGAAGCCGTATATTTTCTATTCAGACGCTTCTTCTCGGGCATCAGTTTATCCATTAATGGAAAGTCACCATTCAGGATATATTCATCAAAAGAACGTGTTTCTCCATTGACGGTAATGGAAGAAGCTTCTCCCCCCTCCACCTCCACATGGCTCACTTCCGCATTCGTGTGTATCGAAACGCCGCGGCGTTCCAATTCCTTTTGTATGATCTCCACAAGGTGGGCGTACCCTCCTTTGACATACCAGATCCCGTGTTCATGCTCACTGTAGGAAACGAGCGAATACATCGCCGGAGACTGCTCGGGGTGACCGCCGATGTACAGCGTCTGGAGTGTGTACGCTTCTACAAGACGTTCATCATCGAAGTACGTCCGCATCATCTTCTTCACATTTTGATAAGCTTTCAGTTTCATCAGCGTTTTGATGTTCTTCCCCGAAAAGAACGTCCGTTTTTCGACAAAAGACTTTTCAAGAAACTGTGCTTTTCCCTGCAGGAACCTCGTTTTCATGTCCTGAAGGAACCGGTCGAAATGCTGTTCGTTCCCTGCAAATTTCGCTTCCAGTTCTTCCTTCTGAAGAGCTGGATTTCTATGTTTCGTATAGATGGACCCATCCTTAAAGTGAATATGATATAACGGATCACACGGTTCCATAGGGATTTCCTCTCTCGGAATTCCCGCCTCCTCCATAATGGTGAGCAGCATTTCTGGCAGAAGGACGATGGTCGGGCCCTGGTCAATCTTGAAACTGCCGTGACGCTCATAAGTTAAACGCCCGCCTAGAAAATCGTTCTTCTCAAAAATCGACACGTGTCGTCCTTCCTGTTTGGACAAGTACAAAGCGGTCACAAGTCCGCCTATTCCTCCTCCGACAATGGCTGTACGTCTCATACCGGCTCCACCTCTTTCTCGGTAATCCATCCGGTGGTGATTCGTGCCGATTCCAAAATCGTAGGAAGACCGCTTCCCGGGTGCGTTCCTCCTCCCACAAGCCAGCAGTGATCCAGCTCCTGGAATCGGTTGTGAGGGCGGAAGTACATCATCTGCGACAGTTGGTGACCAAGACTGAACGTAGCTCCCTGATGAACAAAATGGTCCGTTTCCCATTGTTTCGGTGTCAGAACTTTCTCGACGACGATATGATCCCGAATGTCTGAAAAGCCGGTTTTCGCTTCTATTTCGTCAAAGACCAATTGTTTAAAAGTATCTTCCTTATCCTCCCAGTCGATTTCAGAATAATTGTTCGGTACAGGGGCCAGAATGTAAACAGCCGAATGACCTTCGGGTGCCAGTGTATCATCCGTGACACTGGCGTTATGAATATAGATGGAGGGTTCATCGGATAAAACGAGGTCTTTGGTCATTTCCTCCACATTCTTCTTATAATCTTCGGCGAACAGGATCGTGTGATGGGGCATTTCATACTTTTTGTCCAGCCCGACATAGATCATAAAAGTGGAACAGGAGAATTTTTTATTCTCCAGCTTCTTCTTCGAATGCTTGCGGAGGACGCCGTCATCAACGAGTTTCGTCATGGCCTCTGCAAAATCGGCGTTGATGATGTATTCGTCCGCCTTCACAATTTCGCCGGAATCCAGTTCCAGGCTCGAAATGGCCTGATGATCTGTATGGATTCGTTTTACTCCACTGTTCAAATGGATCTTCCCACCGTGTTCTTCTGTCACTGCGGCCATCGCCTTGGAAAGCTGATTGACGCCTCCAATGGGATGAAATACGCCCCATTCGTGTTCCATGTACGAGAGAATGGAAAAAGCTCCCGGGCATTCCCACGGAGACATGCCGAGATATTTAGCCTGGAATGTAAAGGCTATTTTCAACTTCTCATCCGTAAAGTAGTCGGAGAGGACATCGTACACGGATTTACCCAGTGACAACTTCGGCAGGGCTTTCAACGCCCGTTTGGAAACATAGTCCGTCAGACGGTTATGTTTCGTCTGCAGCAGCGGCATCAGCGCCTGCATCTTCTCCCCTGTCTCCTCCATAAACCGCTCATACCCGTGTTCATTTCCAGGGAAATGTTTCTGGATGACTTCCACCATCTTCTGCCGATCGCGATACATCGGGATGCGTTTCCCATCAAACTGCAGCTCATACATTGGTGCCAGTTCTTTTAAATCGAGATAATCATGGACGTTCCTCCCTGACATCTCAAAGATCTCCTCCATGATCTGCGGCATACTTAAAAATGTCGGTCCAATATCAAACGTATATTCTCCTAAAGAAAAATGACCGTTTCGTCCTCCTACAAACGGCTGTTTTTCATAAACGTCTACGTCGTACCCTTTTGCGGCTAAAATCATAGCCGATGCAAGCCCTCCGGGGCCGGCACCAATCACAGCGATCTTTTTCATTACGTTCACCTTCTCTTATGTGACATCTATTGTGCAATCATTATACAAAATATGTACAAAGCCGGCTATTCAATGTACTTCCTCAATGTGCCGGTCTTTTTTCCTATACACATGATGTACCCTTCTTCGTTGTTCTATAACCTACATAAGAGCATTCACATTAATTATTTTCGACACATGTGTCAAAAAACCTTCTCCTCTACCGATTTTAACGGGATAAAATCATGAATTATGGGAAAAATACAGCCGAAGGAGGACTGTCTATGTATGCAAACCAAAGAATTTCGGGACCTTATTACCCTTCTCATTCGACTCAGCATCCGCCCCATAACCAGTATAACAATGAACAGATAAACCACTGGTGCGAAGAGCTCGACCAATGCAGCCATCAGCAGAAGCAGCAGGCTGATGCCCTTCACCAAAGGAGCAGCATTACGAAGTTATCTCCACCGACATTTATGAACTGATCTTTCTGGGTGAATGACCATACACAACAGCCTCCCTCTGCATAGGCTACGAATGTAACAACAGGAGGTGAGCTTATGTACGGAGGCTATCCTTACGGAGGAAGACAATGCCACAGACCTTGCTACCGCAACAACTTTGCTTTAATCGTCGTATTGTTCATCCTGCTTATTATTGTAGGTGCAGCATTTTACTGCTGATGGGTTGGTCATAAACTGCCGCAGTGAGATCAGGCGGCCGGGCCGGTCTGAAAAGAAAATTCGGGAACAGGAGGGTATGTCATCTCCCTGTCCCCTTTCTACAGACTCATCCTATACCTTATTAAAAAAGAACACAGCCCAAGCGCTGTGTTCTTTGTCTTTATCTGCAGCATCAAAACCGTGTGCGTTGGGAATAGCTGCCCGCTGCATGATCGGCGCCGTGGACGATTTCCACGGTTACCATAAGGAACAGGAGTAGATCCTGAATCCGGCTTTGAACCTATTCTTCCACCGGTCAGGATGAATTTGAATGCTCAAGCATTCAGCTTCCTGTTGTTTATCCAATGATGATTCTTTCTCTCGGATAATGGTAATTTCCCCTGGCATCGTTTTTCTGGAACGTAAACAAGAATGTCAACAGACCTATTCTTCCTAAGAACATAAGGAGCATTAACACACACTTCCCGAATGTTGTCATTCCAGGGGTGATCCCCAGGGATAACCCGACGGTTCCGAATGCAGATGTTACTTCAAATACAAGTTCATTCAAAGTAAATGGTTCTGTAATCGTTAATGTAATCACAGCGCTCAGACAGACAAATAGAGCAACAATTAAAACGACAACGGCTTTATTCAAGTCTTCCGGATGAACCTCACGACGGAAAATGCGGATGTTATTTCCTCCGCGGGCAAAAGTGAGCACAAAAATGACCACAAGAGCAAAAGTTGTCGTTCGAATCCCGCCTCCGACACTGCTTGGAGACGCCCCGATAAACATCAGCGAGGACATGAACAACTGGGTCTGCTCTGTAAACTGGTTGATATCCAGCGTGGATAAGCCGCCGCTCCGTGTGGTGACGGATTGAAAAAGCGCATAAAAGAATATTTCATGCCAGGTCTTATCAGCAAAGAAATGATTGAACTCAAGCAGGACAATCATGATCGTCCCGAACACAACCAGGACAAAAAATGTCAGGGTTGTAAGCTTGGCAAACAAGGAAAAACGAATCGTCTTCTCCTCCTGATTTTGGAGGAGATACTGCTTCACCTCAATCAAGACGGGAAAGCCGATCGCCCCTGCGATAATCAAAATCATATTAATGAACTGGACAAAGTAGTCATCCTTAAAGAGGACGAGCGACTGTCCTGTAATATCAAAACCACCGTTGGTCATGGCACTGATTGTCCCGAAAAATCCTTGAAGGTAAGCTTCCCCGGGATCGAAATACTGGAGGTAGTACGTACCCAGCACTAAAAATCCAATCAATTCGATTAAAAGCACTACGAGGACAATTTCCTTCACAAGCCGTACCATTCCCTGGAAGGAGGTCTGATTCTGATCGGTCATGATCAAACGCCGTTCCTTCAGGCCGATCTTCTTCCCGAGGACAAGCCAGATCAGTGTTCCAAGCGTCATGACGCCAATCCCGCCAAGCTGCAGGACGATAGCGAGGATGAATATGCCCGGTGTACTGAAAGTCTCGGCTGTAGGGACCGTTGTCAACCCTGTTACACTGACAGCACTGACAGCTGTAAATAATATATCAATAAAATCCAACTTCACGCCGTCCTGGTGAGCTACAGGCAGAGCGATCAAGATGGAAGATATGGTCACAGCGAGCAGGTAATACACTGCAATCAACTGAAATGGTGTTAAATCGTTAAGCCACCGCAGGCCTTTTCTTCTCACCCACATACTAAAACTCCTTTTGATGCTGCTTTTTCTGTTCGATGATGACCATCATTCATAGTATAGCAGGATAATCGACATAATACTTCCATGATTTATGAATTTACAAAAGCTGATAAAAGAAGCACATAGAAGGCGTCTGGGGGGGATCCCAGACGCCTCTGTCCGTTCAATTAAGCTTTCGATTCGCTGCCTTTCTGCTTGAACTGCTCCAACAGATCCTCCCCTTGATATCCTTCATCAAGCAGCTGTTTGAGCACTTTTTCAACCTGTTCCTGTTGACGATCCATCATCGTTCCCATGAAAATGACATTCATTGAACCACCAATTTCATTAAAATCGATCGGTTTGACCATAAACGTAGCGGGACGGTTTGTCTGTTTCGTAATCTTCGCCTGGATAATAATCTCATCCCCGTTCCGGTACATATCCTCAAAAAAGGAACGGTAGCTGTTATCCATGTAGGCCTCAATCACCCAGCGCCCGTGATCATCTTCACGGTTGATGATTAAACCATCCTGCAGCTTGATTCTCCGCTGCGTAATGTCTTCGTTCTTCTCTTCGACAATGTCCAATGAAATCAATTTAAAGGTTTTCATCCGAATGACCTCCGGGATTCATCATTATAACTCATTATAGAGGAAAAGGAGGGGGTGAGAAAAGCCTGAATCTTACTTTTTTCTATCCTCCGATGTAGGACATTTCAATTTTCCGCTCTTTCATCGGTTTTCCCCGGGCTCTGTCAGCCGAGTATTGATCGGCACGTCCTTCCCATACAGCCATCAAATAATCGGTCAGGTCCTCGTCACTCCAATTCTCCCGCAGACGTCCACGCAGATCGTATCCTGAATCCGCAAACAGGCAGGTATACAGCTGCCCGTCTGCTGACAAACGGGCTCTCGTGCAGCTGGAGCAGAATGCTTCAGTAACCGATGAAATGATGCCGATTTCCCCTGACCCATCTTCATATTGATAACGGGAGGCCACTTCTCCGTAATAATTAGCTTCTGCCGGAATTAAAGGCATCTCCTCATGAATAGCATCAACGATGGCTTTTTTTGATACGACGGCATCCATATTCCACCCATTATGGTTTCCGACTTCCATAAACTCAATGAATCGAAGGTTGTCCCCCGTCTTTTTAAAGTAACGGGCCATCGGAAGAATCTGATCCTCATTCATTCCTTTTTTTACGACCATATTTATTTTAATTCCCAGTCCAGCCTTTCTCGCGGCTTCAATTCCACGCAGGACCGGATCCGTATGAACTCCTCGGCCGTTGGTTTTCTTGAACACTTCATCTTCAATGGCGTCAAGACTGATGTTCACCCGGTCTAGTCCCGAGGCCTTCAATTTTTCTGCCTGCTTCACAAGCATCACCGCATTCGTCGTCAAAGCGATATCTTTGATTCCGTCAATTTCCCGGATACGCCGGATGAGTACATCCAGATCCTTTCTGAGCAGAGGTTCCCCTCCGGTCAGACGGATTTTTTCGACACCGAACTGGGCAAAGATGTGGACAAGACGTATGATCTCATCAAAGTTGAGCCGCTCTTTTTCCGGCATAAATAAATAATCCGGTCCAAAAATCTCGGCAGGCATGCAATAGCTGCAGCGGAAATTGCATTTATCAATAACAGATATCCGCAGATCTTTAATCGGCCTTCCTAGTCGGTCTATGATACGGGAATCGATAGGATCACCCCTTTAAAATTGTGTTTGACCCGTCTGGTCTTCCAAAAGGACGGCTTCCACCATGTCCCCTTTGCTGTATCCCCTTGTACCGCCTCTTAAGACGATGAAAACATCTGTATGGGCCAGTGAGGTCACAACGGCTGATTTATCCATGCCGGCGGGATAAACGACGACTTTCCCCTCTTCGTAGTGCAGTTTCCCACGGACGAACCTCATAAATGGATTGGCTTTCTTGAAATCCTCACCAAGAACAGCCTGCACCCGGGTGTGATAGGGACGTGTGTTCCCCATAAAATGCTGAAGGATCGGATGGACAAATAATTCATACCCGACATAGCAGGCCGAAGGATTTCCGCTCAGTCCATACAGCAGTTTTCCGTGATGCTCTGCGACCGTTGTGACACTCCCCGGTCTCATCGCCACCTTATTGAATAAGACTTCCGCATCCAGCTTTTCGTAAATATCCGGCATCAGATCATAATCCCCGACAGAGACGCCCCCTGTTGTCACCAATACATCGTAATCTCCAAGAGCACTGGAGACCGCTTCATAGCAGGAATCAAAATCATCATCCAGTTTTCCTAAATATGTACACGCTGCCCCGGACCTCTGCAACTGAGCCTGAATCATAGATGCATTGGAATTGCGGATCTTCCCAGGTTCCAGAGGTTCATCCACTTCCAGCAGTTCTGTACCTGTGGCAAAAACACCTACCCTGGGTTTTTTATATACGCTGATTTCAGAATAACCGAACGTGGCCAGCAGGGCTTGGACCCCCGGATTTATTTTAGCTCCTTCCGGTACGAGCACTTCTCCCTGCTCTGCTTCCGAGCCTTTCTGAATTACATTCTGCCCTGCATCCATCCTCCTCTTAAGCGTCATAACCGGGTGCCCTGTTTGATCTTCTCCCGTGGTGCAGATTTCAAACATAGCTACGCAGTCCGCCCCCTGTGGGATTTCAGCACCTGTCATTATTCTGACGGCCTCCCCCGGCCGCAGCTCCCTTGAAGCCCGGTGTCCTGCAGCCACCGTTTCTATAACCTGGAACGTTCCCGGATTTTCGCGGGACAGGTCTTTTGTATCCGCTGAAGACAAAGCAAAACCGTCGTAAGGAGATTTATGAAAAGGAGGTACGGCATGAGTGGCAGATACATCTTCTGCCAGCACTCGTCCACCACTTTCATGAAGGAATTTCTTTTCCACCCCGCCCTTTCGTTTATACTGCATGACCCTTTCCACAGCATCCAGGACGGGAAGAGGTGTTCTATGTAAATGTGCCATCTATTTCTTTCCTTTCTGTGATCCGGTAAAATGGATACGCTTCTTAGAACATAAAGCATTTTTCCAACTTTTTCAAAGGTTGTCGAATGTAATCATTTTTTCCCTTTACAGACGATTCTGAAACATATGGACAGCCCATGTTTTCTTACGGACCTTACGTTATAGATCGATGATACCGGAACCTTGTGTGTGATGGGCCTGCTGCGGAAGTAATTACCGACAGGCTCCTCCAGTCAGATTCAGGAGAAAGGGATTCCCCCCTTCCCCTGAATCATGCAGAGAGATCATCAAACACGTCTACCATGAGGCACCTCTGTCCCTACTTCACAGAAGAAGAACAAGGATCATCCCTTGGTATTGGATAACCATAAGAAAAAGGCTGCCGGTGTATGTACCGGCAGCCTTTATACAGCTCACCCTGTCATTGTTCTGTTAGATGGGGTCATAGACATTGACGACGTGGTTCACGGCTGTCTCCCCCTGATCTCTGCCACGTCCTCGTTTACGTTCTGCTGGTTTCTTTCTGCCGGTTTCAGCAAGTTTTTTATTCCCTGAAGCCATCTCGACTCCCTCCCCTCGTCCTTATTCTTCACCGCTCTACATTTCAATATGATACCAAAATCAGGATACGCCAAAGAAAAACCCCTGCACAGCAGGGGTTTGCATCATATGTGGTATTTGGATTTCACATCATTGATCTTCTTCCCAATCGCGCGGGCACGCTGGATGGAGTGATCCATGTTTTTACGACTGGTCCGTTCAATAACAATCGTAAACATCAGCATATTCAATCTCATCGTTCTACCTCCTCTTTGTAATGAGGCTAATCCGTATCCTTCTCCGCATTGAACCAGCTCATAAAGACCATCTTGAATGTCTGTGTCATTGTTTATTCTCCTCCTTCTTGTATTTACACGTAGCGGTTAAAAGCGGATGATTTACGGTCGAGCCATTCGTCTTTGACTGTGGGTTGGTACCCGGGAACCGGCTGCAGACGCTGCTGCTTCTTTTTGGTCACATGAATCGTAAACAGGAAAAAATGAATCGTCATAGGTGTCAACTCCTTCATAAATATAGTGTAATTTTATATCAAAAGAGTAAAATTACTCTTTGACAGCATAAGAAAAAGCCGCAGGAGGTCTGCGGCTTTTCAACATTCAAATCCATTAAAAAAGCCACAGGAATACAATATGCACCTCCTGCGGCTATCATGATTCATTGTAGGTAAAATAGTCGTTGGTCTCAGAAATTATTCCGAGCGCAGGTCGATGGTATGAAATTATTCAGGAAAACCGTTTTTGTGTTTTTCATGATTTCCGACCTCGCTTTCTGAGAATTTTTTCTTACAATGGAAAGTATATAGGGCTTTTTTCCAATTGTAAACCTTTTTGTGTAAATCATTTGACTTTTCTGAAACGCTTCATACAGATTCAGGATCCTTCTCATCGAAAAAGGCTTCGATTTTCTGGTCCAGTTCGTGCAGACGTTTCAATGCTTCACTTTTATCCATTTCCTTATAATGATGCAGCCCCATCGGCTGTTCATCTTTTTCATCGGCCTTGGCGACCACATGCTGGAGCGGGGTTCTTTTTTCATCCAGTCCAAACGGAAGGTAGCTGTCCGTATGCAGAAGAACAGCGACGGATACATCCTTCGCAGTCAGCCGGTCTTCCCCAAGCCGGATCAGCAGTTTATGAGCCCTCTCTGCTCCTTTGATGGCATGGATGTCATGTCGGCGGTATTCATCATAATCCCATTTCCCATCCCTGTACCATTCATAGTGCCCCATATCATGAAGCAGGGCTGATTTCGCTGCAAGATCTGGATCCACTCCTTTTTCAACCGCCATATCAAACGCATAACCTGCCACGGTGACCGCGTGATGAATGCCTGAGCGTTGAAGATACTTTTGTGTTATTCTGTGCTTAAATACATCTACCAGGGTAACACGAGCCATACGATCACCTCCGTCGATTTCCAGTCTCTCCCTGATATGGTGGGCTCTACGGGAGAGAACGTGCATCCTTTTGTTAAAAAAAAGCTTATCATGAGGCTTGCTTTTGAACAAGGCTGAAAAGCTATTCCAATCTAGAGAAAAAGGTGGACAACCCATGAGCGAACGCAATGAAACCGTCCTGATCACAGGTGCGGCAGATGGAATTGGTTTTGGGACAGCAAGATTTTATGCAGAAAAAGGCTTTCAGGTCATCGGGGTGGATAAGGACCGGGAAAAAGGAAAAGAAGCACTCGAAAGCCTTCCCGGAGGAAGAGGCGCTTTTTATTATTGTGATGTCAGTGACCCGGATAGTACAGCGGAGCTTTTTCAACAGTTGAATGAAGACAGCCGTTCCTTTTCGATCCTTATCAATAATGCCGGAGAAAGCACCTTTACATCCATGTTCGAGTTGTCTGTGGAAGATTGGGACCGGATACTGAATACCAACCTCCGCAGCGTATTTCTCTTTTCCAAGCTCGCTGCAGCACTGTGGAAAAAGAATGGGACGAACGGAAGAATCGTAAATATGGCTTCCACGAGAGCTTTGATGAGTGAGCCGGATTCAGAAGCCTATGCAGCCAGCAAAGGCGGCATTACAGCGCTGACTCATGCCATGGCCTCTTCCCTGTCTCCGTGGTCCATCCGGGTCAACTGCATCAGCCCCGGCTGGATCCACACAGGCTCCGAGGAGTTGACAGAAGGTGACCACCTCCAGCATTTATCCAATCGTGCAGGCCGGACGATGGATGTGGCGAAAGCCTGCTTTTACCTGACCGATCCGGAGAACGATTTTGTGAATGGGGAAAACCTTGTGGTCGATGGTGGAATGACACGGAAAATGATATATGAAGAGTAAATGCGTCGATGTTTAGTATAAACAGCACCGGGGTAACGTTATATCAACAAACTAATACGGAGGTGACGACAGTGAATGAGCTGTCATCTTACCAGATTCAGTTGAACCGTCCTTTAAAAACGAATGAAATCATGAAGGTGCACCATACCGTCAAACAGCATGGATGCGACTTATACATCCATCAGAATCAATTGATTGCAGATGCCGGACACCTTCCCAAAATGTTGTCTTTTTTCCTATTCATGAATATAGATGACCCATTCGTGCTGATCATTGACGGCCGCTGTGTAGAAGATGTATACGAGGAGATCACCGCATTTCTTGACGACACCATCGTAAACAGTGTCTGCCGCAGGAAATACAGTTCTTCCATGGTCACGGACGAAACATCCATCCCTGTTTAACAGGCATACTTACCGCTTTACGCAATCATCACTCTTTTATCATACGAAATGAAAAAGAACCCGCTCCTTATAAGGAGCGGGTTCTTTGGCTGTCGAAAAAGCGTGTGTTAACCAGTTAGAGTTTTCCATTTGTCGTGGGAAGGGTCACTTTCCGCTTGCGTGGAAAAGAAAAAGGAAAAGCACAGCCGCTGATACGGCTGCCTGCCGGAATCTAAAAAAGACTCTCCTCCATCCAGTAAAGTTGAGCTGGGTGAAGGAGAGTCTTTGTCGATGTTAAAGAACTCCCAAGGAGCGGTGCCCCTTCCACTCCTGCGGAAGAACGAGTGGGCCGAGATCGCCGAGCGTGGGTGTTGCGAGGAAGCTCGGGCGCTCGTCCGCGGAAAGGGAAGGGGCTTTCGCTCCTGGCGGCAAGAAAGAAAAAAGCTTGTAAAGAAACAGAGATTTCTCTACAAGCTGTGAACCCGCTCCTTATAAGGAGGCGGGTTCTTCTTGTGCTGCCGGCTTTTTCGTTTTGTTGTAGTTCAGCCTGAACTGAATGAAACCAACGGCAATGATGACAGCAAAAACTAAAAAGACGTTACTGTAAATGGCTGTGTTCCCGTTAAATCCAAGCACATTTATAGGTTGGAAAGGGTCATACAGATCCAATGCTTTTCCGATGACCGCTCCACTTAAAGCTCCTGAGACAAAGTTCAATAGATTAAACACACCCATCCCGACCCCTGTTTCATTTTTATGAAGCAGGTTGGCCAGAATATCGGCAGAAGAAGCCTGAACGAGCGGGAAGCTCATGTATGAAATAATGATAGCGGCACTCAACACATACGGATGGGCACCGACGAGGGTGGACAGAACGGCAAATCCCGTGATCAACAGCGTTAAAGCAAGATAAAGGACAAAGGTATTCCCTTTGGAATCAACAAGGTTTCCGCCCTTCTGCCCCATCAGGGCCGCACTGATCGCACCAGGGAAAAGAATCAGACCGATGGTCATCGTATCCATCTGGTAGGCATCCCTGAACATAATCGGAAGCATAAACATCATTCCGAACAAGCACACAACACCTAAAAAGCTCGTAACGATCGTCGCTGTGTATTTGACATTCTTAAACAGATGAGGCGGGATAAACGGTTCATCAATCATCTTCATCCGCCAAAGGTTCAAGGCAAAAAACAGGGCGGACACGGCAAAAAGCCACGTCACTCCGAGTGTAATCGCCAGAAGAAGGGTAGAGATGAAACCTCCGATCAAACCAGCACCCACGTAATCGATATATCCCTTCTTCGCTTCTTCCTGAGGCAGATTCTTCCTCAGAAACGGCAGGGTTATGATGATCAGCGCTGATGTCAGGAACAAATAGCGCCAGTCAAGAAAGCCAGCGATAAATCCTCCGGCGATCGGACCGATCCCCGACGCAAAAGCCATGACTGAAGATACAATCCCAAGTACTTTTCCGCGTTCATTCGGAAAATACCGGATGGGAGCCAGGAAAACAAGCGCCGGGATCATCGCACCTCCAAGAGCTTGAATAACACGGGCCATGAGGACCATGGCATAATTCTGGGCAAAGAAACCGAACAGAGACCCCACGGCAAAAACCGTTAGTCCGAACGTAATGAGCGTTCTGTACGGATAATAGTCAGCAAGCTTGCCGTAAGTAAGAGCCCCTACAGCATAAACCATAATATATCCAGTCATTACCCAGCTGACTTCTGACGGCATCAGCTGGTACGTTTTAGCGATATCCGGAACGGCAATATTGAACATTGTCCCGTTCATCACAGACATCATCATGACCGCACAAAGAGAGATCAGTAATCCTCTCGGATTGCGGACCGTTTGTTCTTCACTCATGATCTCTCCTCCTTTTATTTCGCATTCCGAAATGAATCATACGTGACATCTATGGATAAAGCAACGGGGTTGCTCACGAAATATGAAATTTATTTTTTCTAATCATTCCGATATAATTGAATTGTCTACCAATTTCATGTAGAGGAGTGACAGGCATGTACGATATTGCAATCATTGGTGCCGGTCCAGCCGGGGCCGGAGCTGGTCTATTTACAGCGAAAGCAGGTAAAAAAACGCTCGTACTCGATCACGGAAAGAGTATAACCGCAAAAGCCTGGGTCGAGAATCATTATGGGGTGGACGCGATCGAAGGTCCGGCCCTTCTTGAAACGGGACATCAGCAGCTGAAAAAATTCGGAGCGGAGTTAAAGTCTGAAGAAGTGACTAATCTTTCCTTTAAGGATGGCGCCTATTATGAAATCACAACTACGGAAGGCAGCTATGAGTCGGAACATCTCCTGTTTGCTACCGGAATGTCCGTGAAGGCGGCTGAACAGCTTGGCGTAAAGACGACCGATGGCACCGAACCGCGGGTCGCTAAAATCATTGAAACAGACCAGCATGGGCGTACATCCCTCCCGAAAGCTTGGGCAGCCGGGACAGTTGCTGGAAAAAGTGTACACACCATCATTACAGCCGGCCACGGTGCAGAAACAGCCGTCAATATCATCAGCGAATTGAACGGAAAACGGTATGTCGATCACGATATCCTGAAGAACTGAACAAAACGGAACCCCACAGCCCTGTACCGGCCGTGGGGTTCTTCTATTTATCTTTATGTGGCGGGTTGAACCGGCCGACGCCCAGTTCCCTTCCTTCCTTATAAATCGCCTTGATAAAGCTGATAACCATCAGCAGCATAATAATGGAAAACGGCAGCGCAGCAATGATCATCGTGTTCTGCAGAGCCTGCAGGCCTCCCGTGTATAGAAGAGCAACCGCTGTTGCGGAAAGAAGCACGCCCCACGTCAGTTTGATAGAAGTTCCCGGAGTCTCCGATCCCCCTGTCGTCATCATCCCGAGGACAAATGTCCCGGAATCCGCAGAGGTAATGAAGAAGGTTGCCACAAGCGTCATGGCTGTAATGGAAGCCAGCCAGCTGAGCGGGAGATTTTCAAATACTCCGAACAGGGATTCTTCAGCTGTCAGTTCCGATATCATACGAAGACCGCTGTGCTCCATGTCAATCGCTGTCCCCCCGAATGTGGAAAACCACAGGAACCCGATAATCGAGGGTACAACGAGGACCGTAAAGACAAACTCCCGGATGGTCCGGCCTCGGGAAACCCTTGCGATGAATACACCGACGAACGGACTCCAGGCAATCCACCAGGCCCAGTAGAACAATGTCCACGCGTCAATCCAGTCTCTCGTCTCGGCATTTAACGGAGCAATCCGGAAGCTCATCATCGGCAGATTCTGCACATACGTACCAATTGAGTTCGTAAATAAGTTCAAAATAAACATGGTCGGCCCAAGGATGAAGACGAGCAGAAACAGCAGACTCGCCAGTCCCATATTGGCATTACTGAGAATTTTAATTCCTTTTCCAAGTCCTGACCAGGCGGAAATCATGAACAAGACCGTCACGACAGCGATAATGATAAATTGGACAAGAATGCCGGATGGAAGGTCAAACAAGTACGAAAGACCTCCGTTTATCTGAACGGCTCCAAACCCAAGGGTGGTTGCAACCCCGATTACAGTAGCGATCACAGCCAGAATATCGATGACCTGGCCGAACGCGCCCTTCGCTGCTTTTTCACCGATCAGCGGCTTCAGTGTCGCACTGATCAGCCCCGGCTGTTCATGACGGAAATTGAAATAAGCGAGCACAAGAGCAACGATGCCATAAATCGCCCACGCATGGATGCCCCAGTGAAAGTACGTAAAGCGCATAGCATCTTTAATTGCCTGCTCAGTTCCTGTCTGCCCTGTCGGTGAACTGACAGCATAATGACTAATCGGCTCCGCTGTTCCCCAGAACACAAGCCCAATTCCCATACCTGCACTAAACAGCATCGCAATCCATGTCGGACGGGAAAATTCAGGCTTATCGTCCTTCTTTCCGAGCTTGATCCTTCCCAAAGGTGTGACTAAAAAAGATAAACAAACGAGAAGAAACAAGGTGACAACAATTAAGTAATACCACCCGAGGGTGTTGGCAATGAGTGTTTTTATGGATGAGGTCGTCTGTTCAAGCGCGTCCGGCCATATGACCCCGAACACGACCAGCACAAGCATAATAGCAGCGGATACTTTAAACACCATGTTGTATTTTTTCAGCAACGGGAATGCTCCTCCCTTGATTTGATGAGTCACGTATAGTATCCAACCGCTTGTTTTTCTTATTCTTTCGAAAGGGAAAGTTGTATTTTTCCCTTCAACCTGTCAGACTAGGGAAGAAGACCGCTCAACAGAAAGTGCAGGTGAACGAAATGATCGAAGTACGGACTTCCACACTGGAAGACGACGAACTGGGACGCGGAATGTTTGCTGTCCGTAATATTCAAAAGGACGAATTGATCCACAGGGCACCGGTTATTCCTTATCCGAACGAAGAACACGAGCATATTGAAAAAACAATGCTTGCCGATTATGCCTTTGAATACGGGGAAAACCATACCGCCTTCGTTCTTGGATACGGGATGATGTTCAATCATTCCTATAAACCGAACGCGAATTATGTCATTAATTTTGATACGCATACGTTTGACTTTTATGCTTATACAGATATCAAAGCGGATGAAGAAATCTTCATTAACTATAATGGTTTCGTCGACGACGACGAACTGCTCTGGTTTGATCAGGAAGATTAAAGTCAAAAGCGCCTGGAGGTGATCTCCAGGCGCTTTTTTTCGTTTATCGAGGCCGGCGTTCTTCCATATCAATGGAGATTTCCAAAGGGTTCCACATGCTTTCATCTCCTTTGTTTTGTAGTTATCTCCAGTATAGAACGCCCCCCTCATTTCCATAACGGCCGGACGAGTGAACTTTTCTCCTCCTTAAGACGGAAAAAAGACGGAGATTCATTCTCCGCCTTTTCCTTAATCAAACCATCCTTTATTTTTGAACCAGAAGAACATGCTTGCAGCAACACCGATCATAATGATCCAGACGATCAGGTAGCTGTATTGGAATCCAAGCTCCGGCATATGTTGAAAGTTCATGCCATACACCCCGACGATGAATGTCAAAGGCATAAAGATGACACTGATGACGGTCAAAATCTGCATTGTCCGGTTCGTCTCATGGGAGTTTAAAGACATATAGCTGTCCCGGATATCCTGCGTCATTTCCCTGTTGGACAAAATCATATCTGCCACTTTGATCAGGTGGTCATGGATATCCGCAAAGTATTCCCTCCGCTCGAACACCCCTTCCAAATGATGAGAGTTCAAAATCCGATACAAAAGATCGCGCATCGGGTGAACCGTCTGCCTTAATGTCAACAGTTCCCCCCTCCTGTCAAACAACTGCTCCAGCAGCTTTTCCATCGACAGGTTTTTCGTATTGTCCTCAATATCATTGATATGATCTTCAATTCCGTAAATGATCGGGAAATAGTTATCGACCACTTTATCCAGAATCTGATGGAAAATATAATATTCATCCACCTGGGTGAAATCGCGCGTCCGTTTTACGATAGTATGCGCTTGATCCAGGGGGGCGTTCTTTTCCTTATGAAAGGTGACGATGGAACATTCCCCGAGAAAGATATCCACTTCCTTCCGTTCCAATGTCGTGCTGTCGACTGAATGGATGACGAGAAATGTGTGATCATCATAATAATCCAGCTTCGGCCGCTGCAATCCATGGAGACAGTCCTCCACGGCGAGCGGATGAAAATGGAAATCTGTTTCCAACCGTTTCACTTCATCTTCGGTCGGGGCTTCAAAATCCACCCAGTACCAATCCCACTGCTGGTTATGCAGGTCATCCACCGATAAACCTTCCTTCAGGCCGTTTTCTTTTGAATAGGCCATAACATGAATCATCTTCTCACCTGCCCTGCTTATGTACGTTTCCTTATTTTAATTCCACACTTCCATTTTTTCAAACAACCCTCTTCAATTATGGTACGATGGAAAAAAGTGTGAACGGAGGGGGATGCGCTTGCAAAAACTGAATAAGGCACTAAAATTGACCAGTCAGCTCGTTACACTACGAAGTATTGAAGAAGAAGATATACCCATTCTTTATCCTTTAATTTATGGAAAAAACGCGGAATGGAAAAAATGGGATGCTCCTTATTATCCTCTGGAGCCTCATACAATGGACAGCTATCGAAGTCATGAGTACGCCAGAAAGCGCAGGCTCGCCCCCGATGAACCCGATTCAAGATTGATCATCGAAGTGAACGGAGTCATCATCGGCACCGTTTCCTATTACTGGGAGCACAAGCCTTCGCTGTGGCTCGAGGTCGGCATCGGGATATACGACCCTGTCTACTGGAACGGCGGCTATGGGTCAGAAGCGCTCAAGCTTTGGATCGGTCATTTATTCGAAAACCTCCCACTGGCCCGGATAGGGCTTACGACGTGGTCGCGGAATGAACGAATGATGCGTGTCGGGGAGAAGCTGGGGATGAAAATTGAAGGAAGGATGCGGAAAGTCCGTATCTATCAGGGTGACTATTATGACTCTATCCGCATGGGGGTTCTTCGGGAAGAGTGGCAGCACCAAACATGAATCGATGGAAACTGATCAGTGCCGTTCTTCTTTTCACAACACTCCTCTCTTCCTATCTGGCATTTGATTTCAGCCGGGCGGATGATGTGGATGAATTTTCAGTGGCCGCCTCTGAATCCATCATTAAAGAACTCCCCTTTATGTTGGAAGATGTAGCGATCAGCTATGAATCCTACCACAACCAGGACTCTGGAGAGGCTGGAGCCCAAATGAAGACGGCCCTTTTGACCAAAAGTCTGCAGCGGTTGACGGGAAACCAACGCCTCTTAAATACGGCCGAGCGTTCAGCCCTGCTTGAAAAGGGATGGTTCAACGAGTACAATAACGCCCTGTTCACTCTGAACGGAATCATCACCCACCATTCCTTCGAACAGGAGACAGATGCAGACAATAAAGCATTGGCGTCTTCCTTACGAACGCTGAAGGAAGAAATCAAAACGTTGGTAAACGACCCTTCTTTTTCCATACAAAACCCATCGCAGCTCGACAAGCTGACCACAACCATCCAGCAGTTTAATGAAAACTACTAAAACGCCGCTCCCTTTAAAGGTCTGAACATGAATACACTCTTAAGCTCTCCTTATGGAGAGCTTTTTTTGTCTGTTCTGTGACTATTTCATGACAAGAATCGCACAATCATCTCGTAATTTTCTTCCTTATCCAATTCTATTTGAAGGGGTTGTCCTTTTTTTATACCCTGATAGATGGAGCTTTTTTCTCCATCCTCAAAATCTATCTATGCATATTGATCCAGTTGGATCGTTCATTCGTAATCTTTATGCCGACTAAAAACCAAACCATCCCAATGTTAAAGGAGCCGGACACATGAGCCATCATCCCCTTCCAGCAGATAAGCAGTCAAAAAAGAAAAAAAGAGCGACCCTCTACCAGACGATATGGAAATGGCACTTTTACGCAGGTATCCTTTTCGCCCCATTTCTTCTGATACTGGCCGTTACAGGAGCTGTTTACCTGTTCAAACCCCAGATTGAAGCTGTTCTTTACAGTGAGTATCATGAGGTAACAGAAACAGGCCAAAAGGTACCAGCATCCGAACAGGTGCAGGCAGCGGAAGCTGAATATCCAGAAGGAACTACTACTGCATTCCGCCCAGGAGAATCTCCCATCCGCTCCAGTGAAG
This sequence comes from Halobacillus sp. ABH2_015, assembly GCF_056158945.1. NCBI lineage: Bacteria > Bacillati > Bacillota > Bacilli > Caryophanales > Bacillaceae > Halobacillus > Halobacillus sp. ABH2_015. The sequence goes on along the minus strand of NZ_JBSWUG010000002.1, from coordinate 1,352,293 downwards.
TCAACCTACAGACTGAAGGGGATGGACTTACGGTATTCGTTGATCCCTACTCAGGCGAAACCATGGGAACTTTAAAAGATGAAGACCGCATTATGGATAAAATAGAAGAAATTCACGGAGAGCTGATGGCTGGCACAACGGGCGACAGAATTGTTGAATTAGCCGCGAGCTGGGGTGTTGTGTTAATCGTGACAGGCATATACTTATGGTTTCCCCGGAAAAGGAAAGGCCCCTGGGGTATATGGATTCCGCGTTTCAATAAAGGGAAGAATATTTTCCGGCGGGATCTGCACACGGTTCCTGCCTTCTGGATTTCTGCCGGCATGCTTTTCTTAATAATGACCGGTCTTCCTTGGTCCGGGCTTTGGGGCACCAACTTCCAAAACATGGCCACAAATACTGGGGAAGGCTATCCCCCTTCCGTCTGGACAGGCAGCGCTCCGACCTCGAATATGGAAACAAAGGATATTGCGGAAGTGCCATGGGCCGCAGAAACCCTGGATGTTCCCGTTTCTGCTGTCCAGGGGCTGACGCCTGTTTCCATAAATGATGTGGTTCAAAAAGCGGAACGGCTGGATATTCACCCGACGTATAGTGTTTACTACCCAAGCACCCCGGAAGGCGTGTACACCTTATCCGCTTTTCCACCACGTGCTCAAGATGAAGCAACGGTTCACATCGATCAATATTCCAATGCCGTTCTTGCCAACTATCAGTTTGAAGATTATGGCTGGATCGGAAAGACCGTCGCTCTGGGGATCACCCTTCACAAAGGAACTCAGTTCGGCATAGTCAACCAGCTTCTAAGCCTCTTCATCTGCCTTGGAATTATTCTGGTAGTTGTCAGCGGCGTTTACCTATGGTTGAAAAAGAAGCCCAGTCACAGCATGGGTGCGCCAAGAGAGAGAAAAGAAAGAAGCGTGAAGCCATTCTTCACCTTACTGCTTCTTCTCGGCTTATTCTTTCCACTGGCGGGGTTGTCCCTGCTGGCCGCCCTTCTCATTGATCAGCTGATCATTAGACGAGTGGGAACCTTAAGGAGGTTTTTCCATGAAGCTTAATGGAATATCCATCATCATTGGAGCTTTGCTGTTATTGTCGGGATGTCAGTTGAAGGAAGATGCTGCATCCATGTATAAGGTTACACACCCCCTCCAAGCGGAAATTTCCATACCTCAAGATTTAGTTAAAGGTGGATCAGCTGTTACAACTGTCACCCTCACTCAAGACGGACAGCCGGTAACAGACCCTGATTTCGTACATATCGAATGGACAAATCGGGATGGAACGTCATCTGGAATGAACGCCATGAGCCATCATAAAGAGGGATCATGGCGTTCAGAAAAAAGCTTGGAAACCGAAGGCCTGTACTTTGTAAAGGTTCATGCCTCCAATGAAGGCTCAACCATTTCACCGATGACCCAGGTTGTAGTAGGTGAACTGACTTCTGAAGACATTCAGTATCTTCAAGATCAGGCCCCTGCCGACATGACAACCCATGAAGGACACCATTAAAAAAGGAAGGCTGGTAAACAGCCTTCCTTTTCAGCTTGTAGAGAAACTTTTTTTCTAGTGACTCCAAAGGAACGATCACCAATACTTGGTCATGAATAGGATTTTCCCCACGCAAGCGGCCGTAACGCAGCTTGTCCTGTTCATTTGAAACGACGAAGGAGCGATGCTCAACGTTCTCTTTTATCATAGGGTATAGCTGCATCGGCACGAGGAGCGTTCGGTGGTGACGCCTGCGGGAACAGCGCGAGCGGAAGATCCACTTGGTCAAAAGGGTTTTCTTGACCAAGTTAGCTGAGGCCGTGCCCGCGGCAGGCATCCACCGATAAGCGGAACGTGCCTTCTCAACAGGACATACGGACCACTCTAACTGGATAGGACGAACTTTTTCTACAGACTGAAAGGAAGGCTGGTAAACAGCCTTCCTTTGGTTATCATTTTTTGTCCTTCCATTCCTGGATGAGCAGATCCAGCTTTTCTTCTATGCGGTCCATCCTATCCTTCTTTTTTCTCGATGTAATGAAAAAAGAAACCACACCAACGACAGCAGCGGCGAGAATCAGAAAAAACAAGCCCTGGACAAGCAGGTCTCCTACGAGAATACTCCCTGCCCCGAGTAACCCTGTTTCACTCATTATATCTTCTCCCTTACTTCAAATAACGATCTTTCAACAGCTGCTTCAGGTTATCGATATCTTCCTGAATCTCCTGTCCTACATTCGTTTCCATCACCTTTTTCCGTTCCAGTTCCTTGTCTACGAGGCGTTTCACGGATAATACATCGGTTCCGTCACGAAGAACCTCTTCCTTCGAGTTGAAGTACTGGTGGGCGACGAGCTGCATCCCGTAAGAATTGTAAAGGAGCGTATAACCGGCGATTCCGGTTTTAGGCTGATAGGCTTTTGAAAAACCACCGTCGATGACGACCATTTTCCCGTTGGCCTTGATCGGATTTTCCCCTTCAATCTCCTTTACAGGTGTATGACCGTTAATAATATGACCCTGGTCTGGGTTCATATCAAACTCCTTTAGAATTTTCCTGCAGATCTCTTCATCCTCACGAAGGTAATAATAAGGATTTTTCTTCTCTTTATGAGTCGCCTTGTCACTGATGAAATAACGTTCAAACGTAGTCATGGCCCGTTTCCCGAACAAGGAGGAATGTTCTCCCGTCCATAAATACCACACCATGTCAGTGGCGAGGTCATCGATGGTATTCGGATTTGCGAAGGCCTGACGCAGGAATTTTTCAAATTGATCAAGAAGTTCCCTTCCCGCGTATGTCTGGTTTTCAATCTTCATCTCTTCCATATTTCCATCTTCATCGATAGGTATACACCCGTGGATAAGCAGGTTGCCATTATATTTCAAATAAAGACTGCCTTTTTTCATTAAGAATTTCATATGTCTCGCCAGCTTCTCAGAATGCTGGACAGAAAACAACAGTTTGTCGATGACTTCCTGCTCTTCTGGCAGCAGCCTGGACGGGTCTTCCGGATCAATGGTCGCAAAGCAGGTATTTTCCAACGGATACGTGGTTCCCTGCAGCGTAATCTCCTGCCGCTCATAGTCGACTTTTTCCAGTAGAAGGCGTTCATCCATATTAAAATATGGGCGCCGTTTAATGATTGGACTCTCGAGTTTGAACTGGATCATGGCTATGGCCTGATGGATTTTTGAAATTTGGACAATTTCATCCTCCGACGGCTGGTAACCGGATTGGATTTTCGGCCGGAAAGGCACGTTATCATCATAGTACTTTTCGGCAAGGGTCATCAGCGGACGCAGATTGATGCCGTACATATCTTCAATAATATCGAGGTTATTATAGCGCGCACAAATACGGATGATGTTAGCCAGACATACCTGTGAGCCGGCATATGCGCCGATCCAGAGAACGTCATGGTTCCCCCACTGGATATCAAGGGAATGGTAGTCCATCAACGTTTCCATGATCTTATCCGGCTCCGGGCCACGGTCATAGATATCCCCGACAACATGCAGATGATCGACGACGAGCCGCTGTGTTGTATACGAAAGCCCGATAAGCAGCTGATCAGCCTGATCGAGGGAGATCAGCTGCTGGACGATTTTGTTATAGTAGGATTCCTTATTTGCAAAGTCCTCGGTTTTGTACAGCAGTTCTTCCACAATATAAACAAAAGGCTCTGGAAGGGCTTTGCGGAGCTTGGAGCGTGTGTACTTGGAAGAGGCATAAGAAATCAGCTTGATCATCCGCTCAATCATGACCTCATACCACAGCTCAAGATCCTCCCTGCGGTCGAAGGAATTTTTAATCCGCTGCATTTTTTCTTCAGGATAATAAATCAGCGTAGCGAATTCGTTCAATTCCTGTTCAGATAGAATGCCTTTGTACAAGTCACTGATTTTTTCACGGACTTTGCCTGACCCATTGCGGAGTACGTGCTGAAAGGCCTGGTATTCGCCGTGCAGATCACTGACGAAGTGCTCCGTTCCTTTGGGAAGATTCTGGACAGCTTTCAGATTGATCAGTTCGGTAATCACTTTTTCTTCACTATCGTATTCCTTGGCAAGCAGTTCTAAGTATTTATCCTTTAACACGATGGCTCCTCCTCTCCCGCCAGTTTGGCAGGTTCGAAATCTTTTATAAAAAGTATAGCAGGTTTTCATATGAACCGCGCGCTGAGATTTTCGAAACGATCCGGGGCCCTACCCGATATAATAAATATAAAGAAAGGTTCCGACCCATAAGGCAGCGGCTCCCTGCATAGCCGCATAAAGACCGGTTTCAAACAAGGACAGCTTTCTTTCCTTTTTCGTTTTTCTCAACTGCAGGATGGAAAGCAGACTGCATAGAAGCAGGACAGCGATGGAAAACTCGTACAAGCTCTCTATTGTATTCATTCCTTTCCCCTCCTCGTTCCTTACGGTCGAAGCCGGATTCGTACTCCGGAAGCCTGCAGAAGCGCACTCCGATTGTCTTTCCTAAATGAGTCCTTATCAAACGTTCATGAACTATGGAATAAAAAGGAAAAACTGCCAAATCAGCTTTCATGACCTCTAAAGGAAATATGTAAGGCTGCACCCTGCTTCTATTGTTTCAAAAAAACTCTTGACTGGCAATTCCATCCACCCCTTTGCTATAGAAAAAAGAGACCCGTTCAAGGGCCTCATTGCATGTTTGCTGCTCAACTTCCGATATACACACTGTCACATGACCCAGGAGCCGGCTCATAATAACAGTGCTTCTTGTATTGTCCGGCAAAGGGCTGGCCGTACCATGTGTCTGGACATGGGGCGTAGGGGTTGAAATACCAGAGGGAATATTTAGCCGGATGCTGCCGCCAGTAATCCAGATTCTTTTTTGCCAGTCTTTTTTCTGTAGAACGTGCCCGGTTATAAAACATGTTGCCTTTTTGAACAGCTTCAAACGAATAGTTTCCGCCTTGAACCTGATAAATGACGTCATTGATATTCCGCACATTTCTAAAATCCAGACAATCTGCCTTGGCCCTGTTCACAATGACATTCCCTACATACAACATCCCCTGTTTTCCTTCTCCTACCGCTTCCGCCCTCATCATACGGGCCATCAAGTCAACGTCGGAATTATTATATTGAATTCTCGGCATATCCTCACCTCGACTATTAGTGTATGAAAAAAGCCGCCGGTGATGAATAAACGATGCGGATAAACAAAAGAGGATTTCTCCATGGGATGTGCGAAGCAGTGCCGTGTTCTCCTGGTCCTTCCTGTCAGGATTCGTTTTGATGAATCATGGTTTTGAAAGAAGCAGCTATGTCCCCAAGGGCTTCTTGGGCACGATCCACCGCGCCCGCCATATTGATAAAACTGTGAACGAGATCTTCGAAATGGAGCCTTGATGCCTGGACACCGGACTCCTGCAGCTGTCTGTGATAGGCAGCGGCCTCCTCCCGCAGGGGATCGAAATGGGCTGTAACAAGCAGTGTTTCAGGCAGCCCGCGTTTATTCTTCAGGCGAAGGGGAGAAACTTCTTCTTTTTCTCCCTCTTCCTCCATATGTAAGTAATGATTGAAAAACCATTTCATCTTTTCCGTTGTCAAGTTATAGCGGAAGTCTTCCTGATAGCTGAACGTCGAAAAATTGTAATTAAGGACCGGCGTAATTAACAGCTGCCCTTCAATAGAAACCTCGTGATTATCCCTGAAATATCCAGAAGCGGCTGCGGCCAGATTACCACCGGAGCTTTCTCCCCCTAAATAGACCGGAGCGTCCGGCCATTGCTGCCGGGCCCATAAAACGGAGGCACGTGCATCATCATATGCTGCCGGGAACTTGTGCTCCGGTGCAAGCCTGTATCCGACAGAAACGATGGTGACCTCTGAATGGGAGGAGAGATAACGGCAGACCGAATCAGCGCTGTCAATATCCCCGAACACCCATCCCCCGCCGTGGAAATAGACAAGTACAGGGAGGTCTTCTTTATCTGAAGGCGTATAGATGCGGACAGGAATGTCATGCCCATCGGCAGACAAAACCCTGTCCTCCCTTGTATTCACACCCTGGGCAGGGAGGTCAGGGAAATACGTACGCGCGACTTTGTAGTACTCGCGCGACTGTCGGGCTGTCAACAGATCTAAAGGTGGATGCTGGAGTTGCTGCATTTTCCGGCCGATTTTATGTAATAATTCAAGCACCTGTTCATCTACTTGATGCGTCTTTTCCATATACACCCTCCTTTTCTTCTGAAATCCGGAAGGCAACTTGGATCCCCTGGCTTTTACGGACATGTTCAACCGCCTGCTTCTCTCCTGCTATAAGAACTGCCCGCTTATGTGGGAGTTGAATCCGGTGAAGAACCTTTCCTCCCAGACCCTTCATAATGGGAATAATGATCCGGTTGCGGATATCCGGTTCTCCTATGATCCGTTCTGTACGATAGGTAAAAAACAAAAACTGAATCATGGACTGCAGCAGCTGCCGTCCTGCCTGCTTGTTCAAAAATTTCTCCGGACCTACAAGTACATGCATGCCGAGGTCTCCCGCCTCGTGGTCATAATGGCGGTGAACAGGATCCTCTCCCGCCCAGTAAGCAATGAGATACCCTGCCGGCTCCCCATTCCAGTCTACGAGATAACAGTCTTTATGATCTGCAGTGATGGATGCCCGCACCCACTCTTTAAACGATTCCATCGGAAGATCGAGCTTCCAGAAAGGGGCAATGTGCCTCTGATGCATCCATTCAAACAGCGTATCGGTATCCTTTTCACTCAAGGGCCGGAACGTAAAGGTTTCTGTTTTTTCCTGTTCGGTAATTTTTATGTCCGTGATGGTCAACATGTTCAACCCCTTATTGAAAATGATTATCATTATCGCAAATTATAGAGTTTTCTGCACAGGCTGTCAATGACATAAAAAAACTCCCCTTATGAAAGGGGAGTTCTGTGTTCCTTATCCAAAATACGTAGTAAGCGGTGGTACGACCTGTTTCTTACGGGAAACAACGCCGCTCAAGACCGCCTGGTTTCCATCAAGGGACGTTTCAAAAGCTTCGGCGACAGCTGCTGTTTCACTACCGACAGCAACGACAGTGGAGTTACTTTCAAGAATGTCTGTAACGACAAGCACGAATAAATCCAGTCCTTTTTCAGCCACATTTATATCCATTGCTGCTTCGAGTTCTGCTTTACGGGAAAGGACATCATTCGTATCGACGGTATTCACCTGGGCGATCTCAACTTTCCTGCCCCCCATATCGAATTCCTTGGCATCAAGGGAAATCAATTCTTCCGCTGTTTTATCACTGATATCCGCGCCGGCCTTCAACATGTTCAAGCCGTACTCTTCTGTATCGACACCGGCGGTTTCAGCAAGCTCTTCCGCTGCACGACGGTCTTCTTCCGTGCATGTCGGAGATTTAAATAGAAGGGAATCAGAGATGATAGCTGAAAGCATCAGCCCTGCCATCGGCTTGGAAACCTCCTGTCCTTTCTCCTTATAAAGCTTAAGAAGAATTGTTGCTGTACAACCGACCGGTTCTGCACGGTAGTAAAGCGGGCCTTTCGTTTCGAAATTGGCAATACGGTGGTGGTCAATGACTTCAAGAACCGTAACGTCGTCAATGTCTGCTGCACTCTGCTGCCGCTCGTTGTGATCGACAAGGATCACCTGTTCCACCTCATCAGATACACGCTCGACAAGACGCGGCGCTTCTACGTTAAACTGATCCAGTGCGTATTGTGTTTCCCCGTTCACTTCACCAAGGCGGACAGGTTCCACGTCCTCGCCAAGAGCCTTTTTCAGATCTGCATACACAAGTGCAGACGTAATCGTATCGGTATCCGGGTTTTTATGACCGAAAATAAATGTCTTACTCATTTAAAATCATCCTTTCTATGTAAGTTTGCTTGTCCGATACGATTATAAAATAGATTAACGCCCGCGTCCATTACGGCCTCCATTTTTTGACGGGCCACACTCCTTCAAGACGGAGAGCATTCCATACCCAAGAAGCACCTGCACCATCATACCTGCATAAGGGTCGGCATGAAGAACCTCTGGAAAGATCATGAACCCTGGAAATAAAAAAGGTACATAAAGAAACAGAAAACAGGGTATGACATAGAAGGTAAGCAGAGTAAAGGCCGGCTTTGATAAATGAAAGGAAGAGAAATTCACCGGAAGGGCAAGGATCATCCCCACGGGAATATAGGCGGTCTGCATCATAAGCAGATACCTGTAAATGTGCCCCTCGGATGCCGTTTCCTGAAGCCACGGCTGCATGCCGCTGAGCAGGAACAGGTATAAAAAACAGAAAAAAACCTTCCATAAATGGATGAATTTTATCATGACAGGCCATCCCCTTTCCCTTTAAGTTTATGATTCCCATCTTATTTTCTTGCTTTACACAAGTTTCAGAATATTTTTTTGGGGAATTTCCTAAAAGGGTTTGAGATTACTCTACACTTTATGTTAGAATTCCTTACATAAAGAAAAAAGAGCTACATATCCAAAGTGAAATGGATACAAAACTTACAAATTATAAAGAGAGAGGGTAAATCAATGGGATACACGAAAGAACAGATCATTCATGAAGTAAAGGAAAACAATATTGAATTTCTTATCTTGGAATTCACGGACATGCTTGGGGATACGAAAAACGTAGAACTTCCAGTTGAAGAGCTTGAAATGGTTCTTGAGAATGAAGCAATGTTTGACAGCTCCTCCATTTCCGGATTCTCGGATATTCAGGAAAGTGACATGTATCTCTATCCTGATCTCGACACCTTCCTGCTTCTTCCTTCCCTTGTGGACGAAGATCGCAGTGCACGTTTCATCTGTGACATCTACAAGCCGGACGGAACGCCATTTGAAGGCGATCCACGCTTCATTCTTAAACGTGCGATGCAGGAAGCGGAAGACATGGGCTATACCGTTAACGTTGGTCCTGAACCGGAATTCTTCCTATTCAAACTGGACAACGCCGGCTACCCAATCCGCGAAATGAACGACCGCGGCGGATACTTCGATGCTTCTCCTAAAGATAAAGGAGATAAAGTGCGCCGTGACATCGTGCGTACCCTTAAGAAATACGGATTCGAAATGGAAGCGTCCCACCACGAAGTAGCTATGGGACAACACGAAATCAACTTCCGTTTTGACAGCATGGTGAAAACAGCCGATAACATTCAAACATTCAAAAACGTGGTCAAAGATATCGCCACCAACCATGACTATCATGCAACCTTCATGCCGAAGCCGATTTCCGGTGAAAACGGTTCTGGAATGCACTGTCACCTATCCTTGTTCCAAAACGGAGACAGCGCCTTCTTTGATGAGGATGCTTCTGACGGCATTTCCAAAACAATGAAGCAGTTCATTGCGGGTATTCTTCACCACGCAAGCGGAATCGCTGCGATTACGAACCCGAACGTAAACTCTTACAAGCGTCTTGTACCAGGTTATGAAGCGCCGGTGAGTGTGGCATGGTCCCACTCCAACCGCAGCTGTATGGTCCGAGTACCAACAACCCGTGGAAAAGGAACACGCTTCGAAGTCCGGAACCCGGACCCGACTGCCAACCCTTACTTGACGCTTGCTGTCCTGATCCAGGCGGGTCTTGACGGAATCAAGAAAGAAATGGACGCCGGTGAAGCAGAAAGCCGTAACCTGTATGAAGTCGAGGACGATAGTGTTCCAACACTTCCAACAAACTTGAAAGAAGCGCTTGGCGCCCTTGGGAAAGACGAGCTTCTTCTATCAGCCCTTGGTGATCACACATCCGGTGCCTATATTGAAGAAAAGCGCAAAGAATGGACAGAGTATTCCCTGCAGGTCAGTAAATGGGAAATCGAAAAGTATATGAATAAATAAGAACGACAAAAAGCATCTCCTATCGGGAGATGCTTTCTTATATGGTATCAACAAACGCCCCCTGTTCTCAGGGGGCGTTTGTTGATACCGATGTCTTTATTCTTTGACAGCGTTGGGACCATGCAGCATACGATTCGTCCGATGAGTTCCGTACTGATCCTTCAACTCCAGACGTCTCCGTTCACGCTTCAATTTATAGTAGCTTTTCAACCGGCTCGCTTCCATCTCTCCGCTTTGAATGGCCGCTTTGACCGCACACCCCGGCTCCTCTTCGTGACGGCAGTCCCGAAACCTGCACCCGGCGCTTAAAGCTTCAATATCAGAAAACGTATAATCAAGATTCCCTTCACCGTTTCCCCAGAGCTGAAGCTCCCTCATTCCCGGCGTATCGATCATATAAGAGCCGTCAGGCAGGCGGAACAACTCTCGATGTGTCGTCGTATGACGCCCGCGATCATCTTCTTCCCTGACGGCCTGTGTCTCCTGTACTTCTTGTTCAAGCAGAGCGTTCATTAACGTGGATTTCCCTACCCCCGAAGAACCGATCAAAGAAACGGTCAATCCAGGTGTTAATTCTTGTTTCAATGGCTCCAGCCCTTCTCCAAGAAGGCTGTTCACAGGATACACAGGGACTCCCGGGGCTGCTTGTTCAACCTGAAGCAGCTGTTTATGAAGCGACGCAGATACATCCTTTTTCGTACAAACGATAACTGGACGTGCCCCACTCTCATACACCTGCTCTATATACCGTTCCACTCTTCTCGGATTCATTTCCTGAGTCAAAGCTGTGACGATAAAGACAACGTCCACATTGGCCGCTATCACCTGCTCTTTGTGGGTCTGTCCAGGAGCACTCCGGGATAAGACCGTATTCCTGTTTAATACACGCTGGATTTTCACACGCCTGCTTTGATCACAGGGCTTAATGACAACCCAGTCCCCTACAGCAGGAAAACCGCTGTCTTCAACCGTATGATAGTGGAAGCGTCCGGATACTTCACCGAAGCGCTCCGTTTCATCGTCGGCCACTGTGTAAATGCCGTGGGTGGATGTCGTCACCCTGCCGGCCTTTTCTCCATCCTGCAGCTGTTCTTTAAAGTATGTTGTAAAATCCTTCCGTTTCATTCCATTCCTCCTGAATATGTGGAGGACGCTACGAGTGGTGTCCTCCTCTGTTTTGTTGGATGCTATTTGTTATGAATCGTCTGTTATTTGACATAAACACCACTCCTTGCTTCATTATTATCCTTAGTCTACCATACGAGGAAGGCCAGAATCTCCCTTTTTCCTTAATTATCCACGGGAAACCGCCCGCTTCGCTGAGACTGCCGCAAAAGTAATGGTCAATGTACTGACGATGGTAATGGCGATGACCCCCTGCATCATATCCCAGAAGACCCACCCATCAATCAGAACTGTCCGCATACTCTCAAAAATATAGGTGGTCGGGTTGATGACCGCAGCAATTTTGAGCCACTGCGCGTCAATGAGCTCATAGGGGACGAACGTGGTGCTTAAAAATATAAGAGGAAAAAAGATAAACGTTCCGGCCTGAGCAGCCTGCGCGTTCCCTGTCCGTAAAGCAACACCGGCGGAGTACCCGGCAAAGGCAAGTCCCCATCCGATGGCGATCAGAAGGACAAACAGGACGCCTCCCACGCCTGTCCGGACTTCAAGACCCAGCAAAAAAGCTATCCCGATGATAAGCAGCGTCTGCACAAAAAGCTGGAGCATCCCCGCAATGATCGGACCAAGGACAATCGAAAGACGCGAGGCAGGCGTCAGCAGCAGCCGGGAAAAGAACCCGTTTTCAATATCCTTCACAATACTCTGCCCCGCCCCACCGGCTCCACCAATGGCTGCCGAAACGATGGATACAGGCAGAATGAAAGCTAAGTAGTTGGCTCCCTCAAACGTTGGAAGCTGAGATATCCCGCTCAGCCCTCCTTCATAGACCAATAGAAAAAAAGCGGAAATCATCAGATTGGGAATAAAAGAAAACGGATTTCTTAAGGTCGTTTTCACGTTTCTTCTTGTCATCAGCCACGTATCTCTCCACACATTACTGCTCATAGCTTTTCTTCCCCTCTCCTGTAATCTTCAGGAAAATATCATCCAGGGTCGGAGAGGATAATTGGATATCCTCGACTTCAATATTTTCCCGATCGAGAATACGTGTCACTTCCAACAGTTGTCTCGTCCCTTCCTCAACGTAAATCAAAATCTTTTCCTGTTTTCTAATAACATCCGCATCGATCAGACCGGATTTCAACAAGTGGAGCGTCCTGTCTTCATCTCCTCCATCCACAGGAGTGAGGGCGATAAGGTCACTCCCTATTCGAGCCTTAAGCTCTCTGGGTGTTCCGGAAGCCACGATTTCTCCATCGTTAATGATGCTGATCCGGTCAGCCAGACTGTCGGCTTCCTCCAAATACTGGGTGGTTAAAAAAATGGTCGTTCCCTTGTCTTTATTCAACCGCCTCAACTCCTCCCACACGGCGATACGGTTGGAGGGATCCAACCCTGTTGTCGGCTCATCCAGAAAAAGGATGGCAGGTTCATGTACAAGGGTAAGCGCCAGATCGAGACGCCGGCGCATGCCTCCGGAATACCGTCCGATTCTTCGCTCAGCAGCTTCCGTCAGCTGCACAATATCCAGAAGCTCTTCTGCGCGAATACGCCCCTCCCTTTTACCGAACCCGAAAATCCATGCCTGCAGCTCAAGCATTTCCCGGCCGGTCAGATCCGGATCGACCCCTGTTTCCTGAAGGGCCGCACCTATATGGCGCCTCACCTTTTCCGGTTCCTTGATTACGTCAAAGCCTGCAACAAAAGCCGATCCAGACGTTGCATTCATCAAGGTAGTCAAAATCTGCACAATCGTTGATTTCCCAGCTCCGTTTGAACCGAGAAAGGCGAAGAACTCTCCGTCTTCCACGTTAAAAGAAACATCCTTGACAGCTTGAACCCCGCCTTTTTTAAATGTTTTAGATAAATGATCAACGACAATCTTTCCATTCATCCTTCCAACACCCTCTCTATGTAAAAAAATGTTGTACGAACAAGTTTAAATAAGCAGCAGCACGGGAATACCTATCCATACCTCAAACAACAGAAAAGCGTCAAAACTAGACGTTTTTCACTGTTGAAGCCATTACACTCAGATGATAAACTTTTATAAAATTCAGAAAACAATCAGGAGGTACAAATAATTATGGAAGCTTTATACCTTTATCCATGGGCAGCACCGCTGCTTGTCGGACTAGCCATTCTTTCCCTCATCGGGACCTACTTCAGTTTTAAACAGGAAAAGTATCTACTAATGATGAGCATGGGGATCATCCAGACAATGATCAGCACCTACCTTGTCACTGGTGCCGCTCCCGTCCTGTTCGGTGTCGGACTTACCCAGATATACTTAGGAGTCGTCAATGTAAAAAGGGTGAAAGCTGTAAGACATGAGTAATCATCGTCTTATAGAGCTTTCACCCTTTTTTCGATATACGCGCATAAATCTCCGACGGTCCCAAAAACAGCAAACGGGTTTTCCGGAAGAACATGCGGTGTATAGATGAGTTTCCAATGGACCAGCAGCGATTGAAAGGTATGCAGAAAAAGCAGGCGGTTATCATGATAAATTTCCTGCAGACTGCCCTGGGTGGACATGTATTCAAATGCTGGCTGCTGAAGTTCCGTGACATCCAGATGAATATAATAAAGCACACTCTGATAGACCGCTACGGGGAGCCTTTTATCCGGGATCAGTTCTATTGTTTCCTTCCTTTTTTTAAAAGAATGGAAGCTGTAAAGTTCCGCCACTTTTACCACCTCGTCTTTTTCCTATACCTTAAGATTCTGCACCCCTCTAACGGATTCCTTCTATTCCTGTAAGAATAAAAACAGCCATATCATTACCATTCTCCTGTCGATTTTGTTACCTTAAAGGAAGAAAATGAAAAAGATCCATGTGCAGCACTTTTGAGGAGGCAGGAAAATGAACCAGACGATAGAGACTTTGTTGAACCACCGCTCCATCCGTAAATTCAAAGATGAAAAGTTGACAGACGAACAACTGAACACCATTATTGAAGCAGCCCAGCAGGCTTCCACATCCAGTTACATGATGGCTTACAGCATCATCGGTGTGACGGATGAGGAGAAGAAATCCCAGCTGGCCGAAATTTCGGGCCAGGGTTATGTAAAAAACAACGGACACCTGTTGGTTTTTTGTGCGGACTTATACCGCCATACATTGTACGCCACACCATCTGAGTATGAGCAGATGCTGTCCAACCTGGAAAACAGCGAACATTTTCTCGTGTCCGCCATCGATGCAGCGCTTGCGTCCCAGAATGCCGCCATTGCCGCTGAAGCGATGGGACTGGGCATCTGCTATATTGGAAGCCTTCGGAATCAACTGGATAAAGTTGATGAAATCCTTGACCTGCCTAAGCATGTCCTGCCTTTATTCGGCATGGTCATCGGCGTCCCGGATCACGAGCCCGATCTTAAACCACGCCTGCCAAAACAGGCTGTTTACTTTGAAAACAGCTACAAGCGGGACCACAAAGAGGAGCTTGCTGCTTTTGACAAGGAAATTGCTTCTTATTACGAGGCCCGTCAGACGAACAACCGAAGCGACTCATGGACGGATCAGATGCGGCGTCGTTTCTCAAAACCGATGCGTATGGATGTGACCGGTATCGTGAAGAGAAAAGGATTCAATAAACAGTAAGGAGAGATCCTCATGTCCTATGAAGCAGCAGCCCGCCGGATAAAACGCGCAGAGCGGATCGTCGTTCTCACCGGGGCGGGTGTATCAACGGCAAGCGGAATACCTGATTTCCGCTCCAGTGAAGGATTGTGGACAGAAGATCATGCGCGGGAATACTACATGTCCAGCGATTATTTCCAAAGGCATCCGGATGACTTCTGGAAAAAGTACAAAGCCATCTTCCGTTTAAAGCTTCTGCAGGAGTATCGTCCAAACGACGTCCATCAATTTATTCACGAGCTTGAATCGGAGCGACGTAATGTGTCTGTCATTACCCAGAATGTCGACGGTCTTCACCAGCTCGCTGGCAGCTCATCTGTTCTCGAGTATCACGGAACGTTGAACCAATCGTTCTGCCAGGACTGCGGACGCTCTTATTCGTTGGAAAGTGTGATGGAGAGGATGGTTCCTGTGTGCAGGGAGTGTGGGACGACGCTGAAACCCGGCGTCATGCTGTTCGGGGACCTGATTACAGCTCATGACGAAGCCGAGCGGATCATCAGGGAGGCTGACCTGCTTCTCGTTATGGGAACTTCCCTGCAGGTTACACCATTCAGTCTTCTTCCTTATTTCGCACGGGAACACGGCAGAGCGGCGTCGATCCTGATCAATAATGAACCTACGGACAAGGACAATTGGTTTGATATCGTTCTCCATGAGGATCTTTCCTGTGCCGTCCAACAGCTTCAAGAGCTTCTTTAAAATAGGGACCTGAGAATCGGTGGATGTCTGCTGCAGCCGTCACCACCAATAAGCTGTTCGTGAATACAGCACATTCACACAACAAACAGGCTTTCCTTAAAGCCTATCCAAAGATCCTGACGAGCATAACGTAGAAAAGAAAACGACCAGTTTGCGCTGGTCGTTTTTTTATGAAGATAGGAGCACGGCTGTCTTGGTGGACCAGAGTTCGATACAAGGCCCGGCAAGGAGGACAGACAGGATCGTCCCCATCCCCACCGGTCCGCCGACCCCAGCGGAATGGGAAGAGCTGTACGCTTCGTTTCTATTCCGGGATCACTTTGTCGCTGGGGTTTCCAATGACTCTCCTCTTGCTGATCTGGAGACCGTATCCCTGGAGGAATGCTTGAAGGAGCATCAGATTCTTCCTGCTGAAAACCAGCGGTTCACAAGCCGCTTCCAGTCCCTGGCTGAAGAAATGGGAGGCTCTTACGAAAGCACGGCGGTGCATGAACATGCCCACTCCGGTTTTGTTTCCCAGGGCATGGGAATCGCTTATTTTCCTGAATGGATGGCAAAACATATGGAATACAGAGGCATTACTTTTTTTCCATTGAAGGACGACCCACATGTATCTTGCGGCAGCCTCTCCTTCTGCCTTTCAACGACTCAGGCATGTGTTTGGTACAGGTTCAGTATAAAACCAGTTCGAACCGTTCCGAAAATGCTCATTTAACATGGGGTTATAACTTTTAGACATAAAAAAAGACGCCGGGAAACGGCGTCTTTGTTCGGGACTCAGACAAGACCAAGCTTTTTGATCAGCGGCTTCAATGTCAGCCCTTGGACAATCAATGAAAACAGCACGACTGAGAAGGTTAACAGCAGCACCTGGTCCCTCCCGGAAAAATCCATCGGCAGACTGAGCGCAAGGGCGACAGACAAACTTCCCCGCAGACCGCCCCAGTTGATCAGCAGACGCTCCTTGGCATTCAGTTCCTTGATCCAACCCGTACTGATATAAAGAGCGATCGTCCGGCCGATCAGTACAATCACGACAGCCCCTGCGATATAGGCCCAGTTTTCCGATAGATTGATGTTCCGGATTTCCAGACCGACCATAAGGAAGATCAACGCATTCGCAAGGAGTGTGATCGAATCCCAGAACGTGTTGATGTTCGTTTTTGTCTGCTTGGACATGCCGACTTTCGCCCCGTAATCTCCAAAAACAAACCCTGCTACGACGACAGCGATAACTCCGGATGTATGGAAATGCTCGGCAATGAAATAGCTCCCGAAAAACAAGAGGGCGCTGAAGGCCACCTCGAGCGGATAATCATCAAAGAAACGAATGATCTGCGAGAAGAAAAATCCAAGGGCAAGACCGACAAGCGCCCCCCCAATGGCGAATTTCAGGAACATGAAAACTCCGCTGCCAAGGCCAGACCATCCCATTTCAATGTAGGTAAGCAGATAAATGCTCGCGATTTTGAATAATACGACCGCAATCCCGTCATTGAATAGAGACTCGCCTTCCATAATCGTCGACATCTTCTTAGGTACTCCGAGCGACTTAAAAATGGACAGGACACTGATGGGATCCGTCGCACTCATGAGCGCAGCGAACGTGAAAGCAACAGCCAAAGGAAGGTCCAGGAAGAAATAGGACGCAGTCCCGATACAAATCGCTGAAATGAACGTTCCCATAAAGGCCAGTCCCATGACGGTTTTCTTTTCGGAAAACAAATGATGAAACGGCAGCTTCAACGTTGCATCACCCAGTAAAATCGGCAGAAACAAAGAGATGATCGTCGCTTGGAACACTTCCGATTGTGTGATGTACCGTTCTGCTTCCTCGATCACCGGAAGTTCCGTCAATCCCAGCACAAGACCGACAAGGACGAGCGCGATCGAATCCGGCTCCTTTAACAATTTGGCAATCGCGATAACGGTAATGGAAATCGCTAATAAAATTAAAATCTGGATGAAAACATCATGAAACCCATGCACAACAGGATGCCCCCTTATTAGAAAATGACATCTTTAGTCATTCCCCAAACCCGGATGGACTAAGCATTCATGTTACGGGCTAAGCGTAAGCACTCCGCCTTCCTGTTCATCCAGGCTTGTTACATGATAGTCGCCTTCAACCCAGTCCTCCAGCTGATCATGGTACCAGGCGCTTCGGAAATGCCCGGACTGCCCGGGACCAACGAGATGGTATCCTTTCTGTGACTCGGCCATATCGATGACAAAACGCCAGGAGGCACCGTGATTGACGAGGCCGTTCTCATTAAAACCCGCGGCTCTGACGGTTACCCGGCTTCCACTGACAGGGGAAGGATCGCCTGGATTTAAGAAACGCTCCAGAAAACCAATACTGGATAACGGATGAGTAAATTCCACGGCGTGATACTCTCCCCATTTCCACGCAGAAGGATCTTCCCCATATTCCTCAGCCAATTCCCGAACCGTGGTTTCAAAAGCCGTCGTGATCACCTTTGAACTTCCTCCGGCTTTCTCCATCCATAAAGAATTTCCACCGTCCCTGTCCATTCTCAACAGCTCATCTGTCGTTTGAGCTGAACCTCGGAAAAGACTTTGAATGGACTTGGGAATGGATGATTCATACAATTCGTTTTCGATGCCGGCCATCCAGAGATGGAATAGAAGCGGCTGTGGGAGATTCCGATCATCTTCAAAATTCCATTCTTCCAACAGGGTGACCGCCTGCTTTTCCAAGTTTCCTTCAGCTTCCGTATGTTCCAACAGATAAGGCAGAAATTCTTCAGCCTGCAGGTTTTTGACATCCATCTGCATGTCCTGCATATCAGCCAAAGTTACCGATTCATGATTTTTAAGCATCTCAGCAATTCTGTTATACCGGTAAGGCTGAGCCCAGTTATGACTGATGTGATAAGGATAATCATCGGAAACGACTTTGTTGTTGGCTGTAGCCACAAACCCTTCCTCAGGATTGATGACCGTAGGCAGCTCATCAAAAGGGATATAGCCCTGCCACTCATCCTCTGCTTCCCATCCTCTTAATGGCAGCAGCGCATCATCCGGATTGTCATAAATCGGAATACGGCCGTTCGCTTTATAGGCGATCGTGCCGTCCTTCCCGGCAAAAACAAAATTCTGTGCAGGAGCTAAAAATTTTTCCAGGCCTTTCTCAAACGATTCCCAGTCATCCGCCTGATTGATTTCCAGTATCGCATCAAGCTCTGTCGTTGCATCCAGTGCTGTCCACCGGAGCGACAGGACCGTATCTCCCTCTGCTCCTTCACTGAACTCGCTGATCACAGGACCATGTCTTGTCTCCAGTACATCCATCTGAACATCGCTTCCATCTTTCACCTCAATGGTTTCTTCGATCACATCCGCCTGCTCCCACCGGCCTTCATATAAAAATTCCTCCGGATTATCCGGATTTCTTTTTTCCATGTACAACTGCTGCACATCCGGGCCGACGTTCGTCACCCCCCAGGCTGCCGATTTGTTGTGGCCGAGGATGATTCCCGGGATACCGGCAAAAATGACACCGGAAACCTGGTAATCATCAGCCATTAAATCCATCTGATACCAAATGGACGGGGTGGCCATTCCGAGATGAGGATCATCAGCCAGCATCGGTGAACCGGAAGCCGTCCGGCTGCCACTGACCACCCAGTTGTTACTGCCGTTGAATTCGTGTGGAATAACCGCATGAGCCAGACTTTCTTCCACGTCCAGCCCTTCCGCATCCGCTAGAACGGTTGGAGCTCCTTCCGGATAAGCGGGAAACAATTCATAGGCTTCCTCTTCAGAAAAATTATCCAGAATATAATAGTTGAACGCCTGGCGTTCCCAGTGCCCGCCCAGGTCAAAAGCCATATATTTTCCAATTGTTAATGAATCAAGCGGTGTCCAGGGCTCGGGATCAATGGCCATCATGGCAAATTCGGGTGGGAGCGGCTCTGTTTCCATATAAGCGTTCACTCCGTCTGCGAAAGCCTGCAACAGTTCCATCGTTTCCTCTGGATATACAGCCAGCGATTTCTCCGCCGCCCGTCTAAGTCCCAATGTCCGGAAATACCGGTCCTGTTCAATGGCTGCTTCACCAACCACTTCACTCAACCGGCCGGACGCCTGCCTGCGGGCCAGCTCCATCTGGAACATCCGGTCCTGCGCCTGAACATAGCCCTGGGCCATGAATAAATCATCCAGGCTTTCCGCTTCAATATGAGGCACACCATTTTCGTCACGGAGCACCTCAACCTGTCCGTTTAACCCCTGCAGCGAAACGTCACCTTCTGTTTCAGGAAGGCTCCTCAAAGTGTAAGCGTTTACAAAAATAACGACAGCAATCATTAAAAAAATCGTAATTCCAAGCGTCCAAAATACAGGCCTTTTCCATTTTTTCCGGTGCTTTTGTTTTTCTGTATGAAACTTTCCCGCTGTTTCCACTCCCCCAGCCCCTTTCGTCATTACCATCATTATAACCTGCCATCTGGAAAGTGGATAGGTTCGGCTGGAAAAGTTACAAATGGGTGTGGTTAATTTCTGCAAAAATCGGGTACAGACCATAATGTGTTTGATTGTGGAGGTGAAGAAATAATGGAAAAAGTAAGAATTAGTAATACATCAATGGAAGCCAGCCGCATCGGCCTCGGCACATGGGCCATCGGCGGCTGGATGTGGGGCGGCACAGATGAAAAGGAATCCATCCAAACGATTCATGCCGCTCTCGATCAAGGCATTAACTTAATTGATACAGCCCCTGTATATGGGTTTGGTAAATCAGAGGAAATTGTCGGAGAAGCCGTCCGCCAGTATGGACGCCGCGAAGATCTTCTTTTAGCGACGAAGGTAGCTATGGACTGGAAAGACGAAGAAACGGTCTTCCGTAATGCAAGCAAAGAGCGGATCCACCAGGAAGTGGAAGATTCCCTCCGACGCCTGCAGACGGATTACATCGATATCTATCAGGTGCACTGGCCGGACCCGGTCACACCGATCCATGAGACCGCTGAAGCGCTGGCCTACCTGCATAAGCAGGGAAAAATCCGTGCCATCGGAGTGAGTAATTTCACGCCGGAGCAGATGGATATATTCCGTGAAGCTGCACCGCTTCACACGCTCCAGCCCCCTTACAATTTATTTGAACGTGATATTGAATCCAAAACACTGCCATACGTGCAGGATCATGAGATCACAACGATCTCCTACGGTTCCCTCTGCCGCGGACTCCTTTCCGGGAAAATGTCCACCGATCGGGAGTTTGAAGGCGATGATTTGAGAAACAATGATCCGAAATTCAACCAGCCGCGGTTCAAGCAGTATTTAAACGCTGTACAGGAACTGGAACAGCTTGCTGAGAAACGGTTCGGAAAATCGGTCCTTCAGCTTGCGGTGCGCTGGGTGCTTGATCAGCCCGGCTCCGGTATTGCTCTAATGGGCGGACGTCGTCCGGACCAGCTCAATCCTGTCAAAGGTATCAGTGATTTCCAGATCGACGAGCAGACGATGCATGATATTGATGAGATTTTATTGAAGCATGTCAACGACCCGGTCGGTCCTGAATTCATGGCTCCACCGGACCGCCAGGAACTAGGACTAAAATAAACCTTTAAAGTCGGATGCTTACACAGGTCTGTAAATTTCAGAAATACGACCATTCACATCGTAGGAACGTGACCATATGTCCAGATGGTCACGTTCCGCTTATCGGTGGATGCTTGCCGCGGGCACGGCCTCAGCTAACTCGGGCAGGCGTCACCACCGAACGCTCCTCGTGACCTTACCAAATGATGAGCGGGAAAAGAGGCGGCCTTCTAAATAATAGAAGGCCGCCTTTTTTTTATAGAAAATCTAAGAAATCTTCTGCGGAAAAAGTCTATCGTACACACAACCTCGACAGTTTTTCAAAACCGTCCGTATACAAGCCTATCCACTTGCAAAATATGAAGATTACAGAACCGCTGGAACGACTGAAATCCCTTAGTTAGGGTTGCCAAGACACCTTGGACGCCCGTACGCACAAGGTGATGAGACGGAATTTCCTTAGCTATGGTCCCTTATGAGAGCTCACTTTGCTCTTTCAAACAAAACCTAAGCATTGAAGAAAGAAAAGTTTAGAAACCTTTTTTGTTGTGAATCGTAATAGAAGCGTAGTGTAAATGAGGAGGATGGAACAGTGGAAATTCTAATATGGGTATTCATCATTGCAAGTTTCGTGGCGAGTTTTGCCAGTGTCATATTCCCGATCATTCCAGGACCATTGGTTTTATGGATTGGATTCCTGATCTATTTCTTTTTTGTAGATGGGAACGAACTGTCGGTCTTTTTCTGGATCGGTGCGGTTGTGCTTACGATTCTGCTTATCATATCCGATATCATCGCCAATAGTTATTTTGTGAAACGGTATGGGGGAAGCAAATGGGGCGAGCGGGCAGCGGCCATCGGCGTCATTATCGGCTCGTTTATTATCCCGCCATTTGGGATCTTAGTCGTCCCTTTTGTCCTTGTCATCATTGTAGAACTTGTTCAAAAGAGGGAAAGCCAGGATGCCTTCAAGGCCGCTATCGGCTCTTTATTCGGCTTCCTTAGTGGTACCGCGGCTAAAATTGTCATCACACTAATCATGGTCATCTGGTTCTTCATCGATATTTAAAAACACGCCCGGGATGCAGCCTGCATCCCGGGCGTAGTTTTATTTAGCTGCACGTGCGTTTTTCTGGTTCCGAAGCCGGCTTTCCGGAAGCCGTTTATGATGGGTGGCGATTACATAGACGGCCGCGGTCATAATCATGGCGGCTAATATAGAGCCAAGATTGAAGATCCCTTTTTCAGCCGTCCAGACGATGGCCAGTCCAACCAATCCGCCAATCATAGAGGGAAATTCAGTTCCGAGAAGGTTTGCAACGATGGTATACGGAATGGTCATGGCAAAAGCAGCAAATAATGCAAACTTCCAGACACGGATGCCTTCAACAGTTTATTCATATCATAACCGGCAACATTTTTTACGACCTTCCACCTGTACGGATGATCCGTCCATCAGGATAGACCACACGCAGTCCGATGACGAGATCACGCCCGGATCCGTAGGCTAACCGCTTCGTGCCTCCGGATTCAACAGCCACGTGCAGCCCTTCCTTATGGGCCTGTGTCAGCAGTTCCCTGATTCCTTCCTCCGTTACGGGTTCATGAAGCAGGCTTCCTCTATTTCCATAGATATCCTTAAGCTTTACATGTTCCTGAGTGTCCATCAGGCTCCTCCCTTCTGGTTTCCCACCAGGCCCTGCCGGAAAGAGAACAGGAGCCGGAATTCCGGCTCCCTTTTCTTAATGGCTGGCATATTGTTTCTGTTTCGCTTCGCGGCGTCGTCTATGAAGAATCGGTTCGGTATAGCCGTTCGGCTGTTCTTTTCCTTTGAACACAAGATCACAAGCCGCCTGGAAGGCCACGCTTTGCTCATAGTTATGGGACATCGCTTTGTACTCAGGGTCATCCGCATTCTGTTCGTCCACGACCTTCGCCATCCGCTTCAATGTTTCCATGACCTGATCTTCCTGGACGATACCATGGTGGAGCCAGTTCGCCATATGCTGGCTGGAAATCCGAAGCGTCGCCCGGTCTTCCATCAATTCAACGTCGTCGATGTTCGGTACTTTCGAACATCCGACGCCATGCTCGACCCACCGGACGACATAGCCGAGAATTCCCTGGGCATTGTTATCCAGTTCATGCTGGATATCCGCTTCCCTCCAGTCTCTGTCCTTTGATACAGGAACCTTCAGAATGTCCTGCTGAAGAACGGCAGGGTCCCCGGAAATTTCTTTTTGTACATCGGCTGTATCTACTTCATGATAGTGAAGGGCATGAAGAGTTGCAGCTGTCGGGGAAGGCACCCATGCGGTGTTCGCTCCCGCCTTCAGCTGGCCGTCCTTCACAGCCATCATCTCTGCCATTCGATCCGGCATAGCCCACATTCCTTTTCCAATCTGCGCGCGGCCTCGAAATCCGGCATGGACGCCGACAAGGACATTCGATTTTTCATAGCCCTGCAGCCACGGCGAATCTTTCATATCATTTTTGCGGATGACAGGTCCCGCTTCCATAGATGTGTGGATTTCATCGCCGGTCCGGTCAAGAAATCCGGTATTAATAAATGCGATGCGCTCCTTCACTTCATTGATACAGGCCTTCAAATTCAAGGTTGTGCGCCGTTCTTCATCCATGACGCCGATTTTCAATGTGTTTTTTTCATAGCCAAGCAGCTGCTCTGTCCGGTTGAACAACTCGTTGGCGAACGCCACTTCCTTGGAGCCATGCATCTTCGGTTTTACAATATACACAGACCCTTTGGCGGAGTTTTGATACGGCCCATTTTTCAACAAATCATGTTTCGCCAGCAGTCCGGTGACAACGGTATCGAGGATTCCTTCCGGCACTTCCTCCCCGTTCTGATCAAGAACCGCATCGGTCGTCATGAGATGCCCGACATTCCTTGCAAACATAAGAGAGCGCCCGGATAGAATCAGGGAACTTCCGTCCGGCGTCGTATACGTCCGGTCCGGGTTCAGCTCTCTCTTGATCTCACGGTCTCCCTTTTGAAAAGTGACAGAAAGACCGCCTTTTAACAGACCGAGGTAATTTTGATAGACTTCGACCTTATCGTCCGCATCAACGGCCGTCACGGAGTCTTCAAAATCCATAATCGTCGTCACTGCTGATTCCACAAGCACATCTTTCACACCAGCCTTGTCCGTCTGACCGATCGGATGATTACGGTTGATTTGAATCTCGACATGGAGACCATTGTTGACAAGCAGCACACCCGCCGGTGCATCTGGTCCTCCAGTGAATCCAGCCAGCTGCTCCGGATATTTCAGCTCCGTCGGTTCTGCTGACGTTTTCACTTGCAAACGGCCGTCAAATATCCTGTAACCTTCGACGTCTTCATGTGAGCCTTCAGCAAGTGGGAATGTCCGATCAAGAAACGATTTTGCATAGGTGATGACTTTTTCGCCGCGTATGGGATTGTAGTCCCCTTTAGGTTCGGCTCCATCTGCTTCACTGATCACATCCGTCCCATATAACGCATCATACAAGCTTCCCCACCGGGCATTGGCAGCATTGATGGCATATCGGGCATTGTTTACAGGCACCACAAGCTGAGGACCTGCCTGACGGGAGATTTCATCGTCAATATTTTCTGTGGAAATGGAATAGTCCCCGACTTCCGGCTCGATGTAATCCAGTTCCTTTAAAAACGACGTATAGGCCTCTTTGTTGGATAGATCATGGTTGAGATGCCAATCATCGATTTTTTCCTGCATCTCATCACGGATTTGCAGCAGCTGCTTATTTTTTGGAGTGAGGTCGTCCAGGATGGCTTCAAGACCGGACCAGAAGTCATCACTGGAGATGCCGCTTTCCGGCACCGCCTGTTTATTAATAAATTCATACAGCACAGGAGCGACCTGAATGTTTCCCACTTTCACATAGTCCTGCATTCTTTATTCCTCCTTCATAAATGGAAAGAACATCCGACAGAAAACGCTTCCAATAATTGTCGGAAATTTCTATCTATTGGTTGCTTTCTATCATATAATAGATGTGAGCATATCTAAAATACATATTTGGAATCACTATTATTCCATTTAGTTATACCAGGACATTTGAATGACCTGATTTTTACAGGGAGGAATGGATATGGATATTCGTCATTTGCAATACTTTGCAGAAGTCGCTAAACAAATGAGCTTCACAAAAGCCGCTTCTACCCTGCATGTGTCCCAGCCTTCGTTAAGTAAAACGGTCAAGCAGCTGGAAACAGAGCTTGGTGTGCCGCTGTTTTACAGATCCAAGGTCCTGCAGCTGACCGATGCCGGAGAAGCTGTACTCGCCCATGCCATTCAAGTACTGGATGCCTTTCACAATTTGACGGCGGAGCTGGATGATATTACGAACGTGAAAAAAGGGAAGATTCGTATCGGCATACCACCGATCACAGGGGCAGCTTTTTTCTCAAAAATCATCCGTTATTACCGTGACAAATATCCCGAAGTGGACATTCTCTTAAGTGAAGTCGGATCGAAGATGATCAAGCAGGGCGTTGAAGACGGTTCACTGGATTTTGGACTCGTATGCAACCTGCCTGTGGAATCGTCGCAATTTCATACGTTAAAGGTTGTGGACGATCCTTTGATGCTTCTTGTCCATAAAGATACAGCTACGGCTGCTAAGGAAACCGTCCATCTAGGTGAACTCCAGGATGAACCTTTCATTCTATACCGGGAGGATTTTACTCTTCACGACCGCATCATTGAAGAGTGCCGGGCAGCCGGCTTTCACCCGAATATCGTCTGCCACAGCTCCCACCGTGACTTTATGATGGAGATGGTGGAGGCAAAAGTCGGCGCCGCCCTGCTTCCAAGTCAGATTGCACGGGAAGCGGCTGACAAAAATATCGCTGTTCTTCCTCTGTCGCATCCCAACCTCCGCCTGGAGCTCGGGCTGGTATGGAAGAAGAATAAGTACCTCGCCTTTTCAGCGCGGGAGTTCATTTCAATGTCGCGGGATTATGTAAAAGAAACGGCCCGTCTTTCATAAGAAAAGCCGTGACCGTCCATGTCAGCTTCCAAGGGTGGTTTTTTATGAACGGAAGCCTCCATCGGAATGGATGATCTGCCCCGTCACCCACCCGGCATCTTCTCCGACTAGAAAACAGATCAGGCGGGCCGCGTCCTCAGGTTCACCGATCCGTCCCATTGGAAATCTTGGCTTCAGTTCATCTTTAAGCGTCCCGGTCATCCACCCTGTGTTCGTCGGGCCCGGGTCGACAGCATTAACAGTAATATTCAGCGGCGCCAGTTCAACCGCTGCAGATTTCGTGAAGGCAGAGACAGCCCCTTTCGTCGATACATAGGCAAGGTTTCTCGGTTCCGGCGATTGATCCTGTCCGGAAACCATATGAACCACCCTTCCTCCGTGTCTGCCTTCGATTCTCCTTGCAAAAGCCGTCGTTAATAAAAGGGTGCTTCTGACATTCACCTCGTAATGGGCATCAAGGATAGCTGCATTCATAGATTTAAAGTCTGCGTCAATGGAATAGGCCGCATTGTTTATAAGAATGGAAGGACTCCCGAGGCGTTCTTCCACCTCATCGAGCAATTTTTCCGGGGCTTCTTTTTCCGATAAATCCAGCTCCAGTGACGCACAGCGGACCCCGGATTGTTGAATCTGCGCTTCCAGTTTATCCGGCCATCCTTCATCTTTATCTCTGTCATAAAAAGGCATCGACCGGTCATAAGCCGACCAATAAGTGAAGAAAATATCCACTCCAGCAGACGCCAGTGCGTGACATACCGCTGTACCGATGCCTTTTTCCCTCCCCACTCCTGTAACAATGGCAATGGTTTGATTCAACATAGTTCATCCTCTCCTCCCGATGACGAATCTGAACAAAGAAGCCTGAACCACATGTTGGTTCAGGCTTCTATTTGCTGATTACTTCTGTCCCATCCCTTTTAAAAAGGACATCAGCATTGTCAGGCTCCGGTTGATTTCCGGATCTTTCAATACTTTGGCAAAATCAAGCATGTTCATCTTTTTCGTCGTTCCTTCATCCTCCATACGCTCCAGACCATTATTCAGGCGGCTGCTCAAGCTGCGGATGCCACTGACGTTCAAGTCGCCAAGCAGGAAAACAAGCTCAGGAAGATTGTTCAACAGTGGTGTATACTGTTCCTTGTCAATTTCCCTGACAACATTGGCAAGGGTTTCATCCTTCGCCTTCACAAAAGCCGACAGCGTTTCAAGCGTTCCTTCTTTTTGAAGGGCGCTGAGCAGTTCGATGCCTTCCAGGATCGCATCCTTGTTGTCTGCGACCGCTTCTTTGACCTCCTGGACATTTTCTTCAATGACTTCTTCCCGCGATTTCTCCAACCGTTTGATATCGGTGATCGCCCGTGCCATTAATGAGCCCCCCTGCCTGGGAATGTGTAATCTTCCCGCTGCCATTTTTTCTGGACCTTCACACTAATCTGCGGCACCGGGTTTCCATTCCGGTGGTTATTTTTCGGAATCGGCGACTTCCCTTTCTTCTTCAGCACTTTCATTTTCACAGCAATTTCCTTATACGCCGGTGTATCGGTATCTTTATCGACACGGTTATCAGTCAGATAGTTGATGGCTGATTTACCATTGCTGTTCAACGGCAGGAAGATCTCTTTTCCACGGACACGGTCAGTAACCGTCACCTGTCCGGTCGCTTCTCCTGATTCAGAAATCAGCTTCACTTCCGCTCCTTCTTCAATGCCCCGCTCTTTGGCGAGTTCCTCGGAAACTTCTATGAAGGCATTCGGTGTTTTCCTCTGGATGCCCGATGTTCGGTAAGTCATGTTGCCTTCGTGGAAATGCTCCAGCAGCCGGCCGTTGTTCACATGAAGGTCATACTCTTCATTGGTGTCGTACATCAGCTCATACGTCAGTGGATAAAGCTTCGCCTTTTTATCCTCAAACGGGAACCCTTCCGTAAAGAGAAGCGGTTCATCTGTTCCGTCTTCGGCTACAGGCCACTGCAGGGAATTGTACCCTTCCAGACGGTCATACGTAACACCTGCAAATAACGGTGCCAGTCCGGCCGCTTCTGCCATAATTTCAGATGGATGCTCATAGCCCCAGTCCACACCAAAATGTTTGGCCATCAGCTGGATGATTTCCCAGTCCGGCTTTGTGCCTTCCAGCGGGTCAAAGCTCTTATAAAGACGCTGGATCCGTCGTTCCGTATTCGTAAACGTGCCGTCCTTTTCAAGACTTGGGGAGGCCGGCAGCACAACGTCGGCATATTCAGCGGTCTTGGTCAGGAACAAGTCCTGTACGATAAACAGATCGAGCTTTTCAAAGGCGGCTGTTACATAATTGATATTGGCATCGACAATTCCTGTGTCCTCACCCATGACATACATCATGGAAAGCTCCCCGTCATGAATGGCTTCAATCATCTCGTGGTTATCCATGCCGGTTTCTTTCGGAAGCTCTGTTCCCCAGGCTTTTTCATAACGGGCCCGGACTTCCTCATCCTCTGTCGATTCATAGCCGGGGAAGAAGTTCGGCATACTTCCGAAGTCACTGCATCCCTGTACGTTGTTGTGGCCGCGCAGTGGATAAGCGCCTGTACCCGGCTTCCCGTAGTTTCCGGTAATAAGCAGCAGATTACTGATCGCTGTACTTGTATCACTGCCAAGCATATGCTGCGTCACGCCCATCGCCCAGCAGATCGCTACCGTTTCCGATGTGGCCACTTCTTCCGCCACCTGCTTCAGTTCCTCCTGAGGGATACCGGTTAGTTCAGATGCATATTCCATCGTAAACGGCTCCAGGCTTTCCCGGTATTCATCAAAGCCGTTGACCCAGTCGTCCAGGAAGTTTTTATCTTCCCAGCCTTGATCAAGAATGTATTTCGTAACAGCGGAAAGCCAGACAAGATCGGTTCCTGATTTCGGCTGATAAAAACGATCCGCACGCTTCGCCATTTCATGCTTTCTCAAATCAAAGACGAACAGCTTATGTCCCAACAGTTTCTGGGAACGTTTGATGCGCGAAGCAAGAACTGGGTGGGACTCCGCTGTATTGGAGCCGATGGTAATGACAAGTTTACTGTCTCCGAGATCATCAATGGATCCGGAATCGCCGCCATACCCCACCGTACGGAACAACCCTTTCGTTGCCGGTGCCTGGCAGTAACGGGAACAGTTATCCACGTTGTTCGTTCCGATCACCTGACGGGCCAGCTTCTGCATCAGGTAGGATTCCTCGTTGGTCGCTTTGGAGGATGCGATGAAGGCCAGGTGATCCGGTCCTTTTTCAGCAAGGATCTTCTTCATACGATCGACCACATACTGCATCGCCTCGTCCCATTCCACCTCTTCAAAATGATCACCGCGGCGGACGAGAGGTTTCTGAAGACGGTCTTCACTGTTTACATAGTCCCAGCCGAATTTCCCTTTAATACATGTGGATATGCCGTTGGCCGGTGACTGGGCACTCGGTTCCACCTTCAGAATCTGGCGGTCCTTCGTCCATACATCAAAGGAACATCCGACACCACAGTAGGTACACACGGTTTTTTCCTTCTTGATCGTTTCCTCACGCATCGCTGCTTCAGAATCAGATACAGCGAACAATGGACCATAACCGGTTTCCACCTTCTTCGTTAAGTTGATCATCGATTTCAGGATTCCAGGCTCGGTGTCCGTCAAAAATCCGGCCTCTCCCTCCATGCCGACTTCCATCATGGCGTTACACGGACAGACGGTGGAGCACTGCCCACAGTTGACACAGGAAGACTGATCAATCGGAACATCATTATCCCAGATGACACGCGGCTCCTGACGCTCCCAGTCTATCGTCAGCGTCTCATTTACCTGAACGTCCTGACAAACTTCCACACAGCGGCCGCACAGGATACACTGGTCAGGGTCGTAACGGTAAAACGTGCCGGAGTAGTCCTTTTCATAGCTTGTTGGCTGAAATGGACGTTCCTGGTGCTCAATGCCGAATTCTGCCATTGTATTGTGGATTTCACACGATCCATTGTTATAATCACAGACCGTGCAGTACAGTTCATGTTTTTCCAGAACACGGTCAAGTGCTTCCTTCTGTGCTTTATGTACATGTGGAAGCTGCGTCTGCACTTTCATCCCCGCCCTGACTTTGGTCCCGCACGCCCGGACAAGCTCTCCGTCGACCTGAACGATACAGGAATCGCAGGTCTGGATCGGTCCAAGGGATTCGTTGTAACAAATCTGAGGGACCTGCTCATTGACTTTATTCATTAATTGGATGAGTGTCTGGTCCGGATGATCAGCAAGGTATTCTGTGCCGTTTATTTTTACGACGGTATGTTCATTCAATCATAACTCCTCCTCTACTTTCTTCCTTTACACGGCCGGGATGGGTGTACACGTTCATCCGGTTTCCTCTGACAAACCCGGCGGCTGTAATATTCAGATCATCAGCCAGCTGCAGCGCCAGATCTGTGGGGGCCGATTTTGACAAAAGCAGTCCGAAACGCATTTTGGATACTTTCAAAAGAACCTCCGAAGAAATCCGGCCACTGAAAATCACGATCTTTTCTTTTGGACTTACCTGCTTTCGCAGCATCCACCCATATAATTTATCAAGAGCATTATGACGGCCGATATCTGTATACGCCTTCAAAATGCCCGAAACACCAGCAATGGCAGCCTGGTGGACGCCTCCAGTCTGTTTGAACATGCCCGCTTCCTGATGAAAGGATTCCATCAGCTGATAACACTTTTCTGGAGAAAACGACGTCGTATCCACGGCCGTCTTGGCGGTAGCCGCATCACTTTGAAAGTAAAAGGCGCGGCTTTTTCCGCAGCAGCTTCCAAGCCAGCGTTTCTGCCCTTCTTTTACAAACGGAACGCTGCGGGATGTTTCCACATAGGCAAAGCCGCGCTCCTCGTCGATCGTCAGGCTCGTCAATTCCCTATACGAAAGAATGACACCTTCCGAAGCAAGAAAACCAATGACAAGGTCTTCCATATCCATCGGTGTGCAGACCATCGTAGCGAATTCCTCTCCATTGACAACGATGGTCAACGGGTATTCGACAGCTACGATGTCTTCTTCCTCCTGCCCGTACTGTTCGTTGTAGCGTTGAATGTTCCACATACGGGTTTCCAAAATTATCCCCCCTCGAACGTTACCAATCCTTTCCCTTTCTTTCGACAAAACAAACACCTGACAGCATTTGGATGTCAGGTGTTGATCAGGGTCTTATATAAATAGGAGACTATCGTACGCCTACTCCTCCAGAAGAGGAAGCTTCAACGTGAAAATTGTGCCGTTCTGCGATGATTCAGTCAGCTCAAGACGTCCTCCGTGCGCCTCGGCAAGCATACGACTGAGAGGAAGACCGAGTCCGAGGCCTCTCTGTTTCAGCTTTTTGTCTTTCCCTCGGTAGAAACGTTCGAAAATGAGCGTCTGCTCGTCATCCGGAATGCCTGTTCCGGTATCGGAAATTTTCATGATCAGATCGGATTCGTCCCGGCTGACATCTATAGTGACTTTTCCTTCCTCGACTGCTTGATCGGCATTTTGAACAAGATTGAATAAGATCTGCTTCAGCCGGTGATCATCAACAGAAAGAGGGACAGCCTCCGCTGGGAACCGCACGTCCAAGGGTATGTGATCCGGATCTGACTGCCACTGTTTTTGAAACTGGGTCAGAATCGGACGAAGCGGCTGATGCTTTTTGTACATCGGCAGGGCTCCTGCGGCGTACGTATTAAAGCTCAATAGATCCTGAATCATGACTTGGAGGCGTTCCACCTCCTGCAGAGATAAATCAAGATATTCTTTGGCTTCCTCCCCTTCGACAATCTCATCCTTGACCGCCTGGATCAGACCGCTCATCGAAGTGACAGGGGTTTTCAAGTCGTGAGTCACCCCCGCCAGGAGTTCGGTGCGCATCTCTTCCAACTGCTTCAGCTTGGCGGCCATATCCGTAAAGGAATCCATCAATTCGGCCAGTTCTTTTTCCTTCGGCGGCGAAGACATTTGGATATCATAGCTGCCTTCACTGACCATCCGGGCTGCACGGGCTGTCTCTTTCAACGGCTTCGAGAGCTGTCTTGTCAAATAATAGATGACCCCCCAGCCGAGCAGACCGACACCACCGAGCAGCAGAGCCAGCAGTCCGTATTCCTGATTCAGACGGCTGAGCGTTTCCTTATCATTGACTAAAACGACATACCCAAGCGTTTCTTCTCCGCTGACAATCGGCTCGCTGATGACGTACGCCCGCTGATTCTGATCCAGCGAAATTACAGACTCGGTCGTCTGATACAACGATTCATCGACATAATCGCCGGCATTCCTGATCTGGCCTCCGCGCTGATTCGAAACGAGGATTTCTCCTTGATCGGTGACTATCAGTGCGGCCGGAGATTCATCCACATCCAATTCTCCTGCGCGGTTTCTTAAAATCTCCTCAAACAACGGCCCCGAAAGAATCCGGCCATTTGTCGTCACAATTCTATCAGCGATTTCCTGTCCGACAATGTGCATGAGATTCAACCGGTGATCAACGGTCGTCTTCTTGATCCACCAGACGGACCCTGCGGCTATGAGAATCAGTCCGATGAGAAGCGTAGCTAAGTATCTTCTGGACCAATAATGGAAAATCGTTTTACGCTTCTCAGGTTTGTACACTCCACTGATACCCCAATCCCCGCAGTGTTTTGATGTCATACGGCTCTTCCTTTGAGTCTCCCAGCGCCTTACGGATACGCTTGATCGACAAATCCACCGCGCGGTCACTCCCCTCATATTCGTAGCCCCATACCCGGTCAAGCAGCTGCTCCCGTGTGAAGGTCTGGTTCGGATGACGGGTAAGAAAAATAAACAGCTTGCCATCCTTTGTAGACAGTTCAATTTCCTCTCCATTTTTATGGACGGTATGAGCAGCCGGGTCGACGACAAGTGATCCTATGCGGAGAAGCTGGTCCTCCACTCTTGCCGGAGGGCGGCTCAGGACCGCTTTCACTCTTGCCACCACTTCTTCACCGATGAATGGTTTAGCTATGTAATCGTCTGCCCCTGTTTCAAACCCTTTCAGTTTATGATCGATTTCGCCGAGCGCGGTCAGCATGATGACGGGGCAGGCACTTTTTTCACGGATTTCCGTCAGCACCGTCCATCCATCCTTGTCCGGAAGCATCACATCAAGCAGAACGAGATCCGGGCGCTGTGCAGTGAATTTTTCCATGGCTTCATTCCCCGTCCACGCCTGTTCAGTGATCATGTCATTTTTGGATAAATAGGCTTGGAGAACACGGGAAATGGTCGGTTCGTCTTCTACAATCAATACTTTGTTCATCGTTTCAGCTCTCCTTTGCTTCCATTATAAAGGGTAACCAGGGCCGGTGAGAAAAAATCATAAAAAAAGAAGGCTTTGTGGGAAAAGCCTTCTTTACTCGCAAGAGGAGATTATACAGCGGAATCCGTAGGTTCTGCTTCTTCACTTTCCTCTGTATCCGGGGCCTGACCGCGAGGTTTTATGTCCAAGCCAAGTTCCTCGAGCTGGGCCTGTGCTTCCTCCTGTGTCAGTTCACCGCTTTTGACCTGCTCACGGATCTCCTTCACCTGGGTGCGCTCTTCCTCAGTCAGGTCTCCGCCCATGCGATGACCTTTTCCACCGCGATGACGGGGCTGCTCAATCCCGAGCTCCTCCAGTTCTGCTTTCGCTTCTTCCTTCGTCCATTCGCCTGCTTCCACCTTGGACCTGATCTCTTCCAGTTTCTCTTTGGTTTCTTCATCTACGTCCTCAAAATGGTGGCCGCCTGTTTGGAAGAAAAAGCGTTTCTGCTCCTGCAGCTTTTCAAGAATTTCATCTTCGCTCAGCTCCCCGTTTTTAAACTGCTGGAGCAGGCTGCGGATTTCCGTTTCCCCGCTTTCCACCGATTCCTGCGCGGCTTCTGAACCCGTATCTGTTTGTGCATCTGTCGCCGCATAAGAGATACCCGGGATGGCAATCGCCAATGCAAGAGCCCCTGTCAGCGCTTTTTTCGATAGTAGGTTTTTCATGTCTTTACGTCCTCCTGTAGACTTCATGTATTTGGTACATGTTCATCATAAAAAAGAAATAAGTCAGGAAGATGTCAAAGCGAAAACTTTTTTGCCGGAGGTGATATCGGTCGGTCAGGCGGGGCTATCAGTCTTTTTCCACATATATCGATTTTTTTAGAATATATCAACTAAATTTGTGATATATCGATTTTTTCCAGTCTATATCAATTAATTTCGCGATATATCAATTTTTCTCCATTTTCCCCATAAAAAAAACGGAGGCCGCAGCCTCCGTTACTCATTATTGGTGTTGATTCAATGTTTCAGCAAGTTCTTCTCTTGATTTGAAGCCGACTTTTTTATCAACCAGCTCTCCGTCTTTGAAGAAAAGAAGTGTCGGGATGCTCATTACTCCATATTCCTGCGCAGTTTCAGGGTTTTGGTCAACGTCCAGTTTTACGATTTTCGCTTGTTCGCCCATTTCAGCATCCAGTTCCTCAAGAACAGGGGCGATCATTTTACATGGTCCGCACCATGGGGCACCAAGATCCGCAAGGACAAGGCCTTCTTTGGTTTCATTTGCAAAGTCTGCATCGGTTACGTTTGTAACTGCCATGATATATTCCTCCATTTGCCGGTTATTTTCTAACCTGTAAATAATTTTATTACGGTTAGAATGATAAGGTATGTTAAACTATAAGTCAATAGAAAGGATTCGGAGGTTTTTATGATGCAGGATCGGATGACACTGTCCCAATTTTCCTCTTATGTATTTATTAACTTTTTCAATACGATAAACAGCCACTGGGATCAGGCGAATGATTATTTAACGACAGAAGAAGAGGTGTATCAATGGCTTGACCTCATGTCTTACCACGGACTCCTCTCGGATCAGCAGATGAAAGCTCTCAAACAGGAAGCCTTTCACACTGATAAACTCCGCGATTTCCGTGATCGAAGCCGTTCTTATTTTTACAGGAAAGAGAATGAAGAAGGATTCACACACATGCTGAGTGAATGGACGAAAGGAACGCTGCAGTTCATGTTCGAACAGGGTGCGCTTGTACCCGTCCCTTTAAAAGGGGGTTCGGACGGGCTGCTGGCACTCCTTGCCTATCAAATGCTCCATCACAAGGAAGCCGGCATCTGGGAAAAGATTTCTGCATGCCAGAACGATGACTGTCTGGCGTTGTTCGTGAACCAAAAAGGACGGCGCAAATGGTGTTCCATGGACGTCTGCGGCAACCGGATGAAAGCAAGAAAGCATTACAGCAAGAAGAAAGCCGGCCAGGCTTCTGAATAAAAAAGGAAGCGTTCATCATGAACGCTTCCTTTTTTATGGCTGTAGAAAAATCGCTTCGAGCGGCGGCTGCTCACCAGCTAATCCGACCGCAACAGCCGTATAAGCTTCATTCGGGTTCAAGGTTACCCCCGGCACTTCGAGAACGACCTGATTCGTTCCCGCTACCCGGACCTCTAAATCAGCTGTCGTCGGTGGAACCGTGATATAGCGGGTCGCCCGGCCGAACGGCACATTTCTGAACAGGACATCTCCGCCTTTGACAGCTACATCTACAGCCGGTGCGTTTGGAGACAGGTGCCAGAAACGGACCTTGGCATTGCCGTACGCGGTGTGATCGTTGTCGACAACCGGGATGAGCTGAAGCTGATTGACTTTTCCAGCTGCGGCCACCGTATAGGATTGATCTGCCTCAACAGCTACAGTCTGGGTCAGAACAGGCTGCGAAGTGTCACCAGCGGCATAAATATCTATGCGGTACTGCCCTTGAGGAACTTCCAAATACTCACTCTGCTGCTTATACGGGACGTTTTCCAATATTTTCTGACCGTTCACATAGACATCCACGTTCGGTGCATCCGGTGAAGCATGAAGAACTCTTACTTTTGCTGTTCCACCGCCACCCATGCCCATCCCTTCACTGCGTTCACACATCACCCACTGCTGCATGCACTGCAGGTGCTTATGGTAATAGTGGATATGCTTATTCGGGTCAATATACTTGTAGTAATTCGAAAGCATATCATATTTCATCGCCTGCCACGCCAGCTGCTCCGGATTTTCGTTTGGATACATCGTGCCACTCCCCTTTCAAGAAATCCCCATCTTCATCTTATTCAGCAGATTCATGGACAGAACTATTTATCCCGGATGCCGTCTTTTCTCGTTCATGATAAAGTGGAGGATGGATAAAGAAAGAAGGTGACGGTATGAAAAAGAAAGGAGCCTTGCTGGTATTTACCGGAGCAGCAAGTTTCGGTTTCACCCCGATTTTTGTGAAGCATGGATTTGCTGAGGGGTATTCGCTCGGTCAGTTGAACATCGCACAGATGATGACCGCGTTCATTCTGCTGTGGCTGTTGTCCTTCCCGCATTGGAAGGAGATCCGGCAAATGAAGTACATTGACCGGCTCAAGGTGATGGGCGCCGGGTCGTCCGTAGGCTTAACAAGTATTTTTTATTACGGAGCGATGCGGTATATTCCCGCTTCCATGGCCATACTCCTGCTTTTCCAATTTGTCTGGATCGGAATGCTGATTGAATGGGTCTTTTTAAAGAAATCACCGGAAAAAGTGCATTTCGTCTCCCTTGCGATTACATTGTCCGGTGTCATTCTGGCGTCCGAGGTGCTTTCAGGAGGCGTGGGTGAACTCCCTCCTGCCGGCTTGATCCTCGGCCTTTTATCTGCACTTTCCTATGCGGCGTTTATTTATACGAGTGGACAGGCCGCACCGGAAGTGAATTCCGTGCTCCGCAGCTCCTGGATGATCACAGGCTCACTCCTGCTCGTACTGATTGTATTTTCCAGGGACATTCCAACGTTCCCTGTCTTCGAAGGAGAGCTTTGGCTGATCAGTCTCGGTATTGCGATGGTTGGTGCTGTGATTCCCCCATTGTTTTTCGCTGGAGGGGCCCCGCACATTTCTGCGAGGCTGGCCAATATTCTCAGCTCTGTAGAACTGCCGGTCGCCATTGTATCGGCTATGGTGGTGTTAAAGGAACAGGTGACCCTCCTGCAGTGGGCGGGCATCGGCCTGATTCTCTTTTCCATCGTTGTCAATGAAACCGGAGACAGGTGGTTCCGACGCTCCCAAAAAAAGAAAGCCGCTTCATAATCAGCGGCTTTCTCTATTCTCATCTCTTCTTGTTCTTCTTTTTAAAACCACCGACCGCCATAAATAAGGTGAACAACAATATAAACCAGGAAGCAAAACCCACGTCCGTCCACCTCCCTTGTTGTTAAAAAACACGTGTGACCATCATCATAAACAGCAGCACCGACATCAGCATCTTACTCACTGCTGTTATGAATGAGCGATCCTTCCACGCTTTAACGCTGTCATACATTAGAAAGATTGACACGACTCCAATAAATACGGTGTAACCGGCTGGAAATATATCTATAACCTTAATCAGAAGACCTATAGCTGCCATAACTAAAATCACCGGCAGTAGATGACGCATTTAAGACGCTCCCTTATTCAGATCTGTCAGTTTTCCCCGCCGATGCAGGACTTCAAAGGTTCCTATGATGACTACTGCCCCTGTGATCATCACCCCAAAAGCGGTTCGATCCGTCCACACGTTAAAAACTGCAAGCAGAAACGAGCCATTCATGATGATTACGAACGAATAAATCAGCCATCTCAGCATATGAATTCCCCCCGGACATTTTTTCTCTGCCTTTCTATACGATTGAAGCCGGCGGACGTTTCACTTTCGCCATTGTTTTTCCCACGTTCTTCTCCAATGACTTTAATTGGATCGATTGATATAATAGAAAGATCACCTGTTTGGAAGGAGGAAAAGGATGCGTCTCTTTATCGCAGGATGCATGCTGTTGTTTGCAGCGGTTTTAAGTCCGCATGGAAAATTTCTGGAGCTTGCCTACAGCTGGTCTGACGATTTGAATATCGCGTCATCTGTTCAGTTGTCGGACGGCGCGGCCGTCTTTTTCCAGCCTCTATCCTTTCCTCTGCCTCCGGACCAGGATGATGAGGGACCTTCTGCGTTTTTAAACGCTCCCC
Organism: Halobacillus sp. ABH2_015; assembly: GCF_056158945.1. Taxonomy (NCBI): domain Bacteria; kingdom Bacillati; phylum Bacillota; class Bacilli; order Caryophanales; family Bacillaceae; genus Halobacillus; species Halobacillus sp. ABH2_015. Next base: position 1,314,353 of record NZ_JBSWUG010000002.1, on the reverse strand, counting down.
TTTTCTCCCTTGTCCAGTTCCATGAACTAGTTGAGAACCAGGTGTTTGGTTATCAGGGTGAAAACAGAGGATTTCTCATTGCCAGGCATGCGAATTCAACCTATACATAAATGCTCCTTTCTCATGGATCCACACGATTCCATATAAAGGAGACAGCGCGTTGAAAAATTCTAAAGACACAGGGCTTTATGCCGTGGTCGTTCTATTTATCTATCTATGCTTTTTCGGGTCTGTCTGGTTCTTCGGTGCTCTAAACGGAGCGGACTGGTCCTCCTGGTGGATCGATTTTTCCTGGGACATGTTCAATACGAAAGAGCTGAAGCAGATCATAAGTTTGTAAAAACGGGACCATGCTTGGAGCTGCAGGCATGGTCCTTCATCTACACATTGAATAAGGGAGTTATGGAATGTTTATTGAAGCTTTTGGAACGGATGCGTTTGTACTTATTACCGCTTTTTTACTTTTCAGCGGCATCGTGGCCGCCAAGTTTTCCAGCCGCTGGGGGCTGCCGGCGTTGATTCTGTTTATGATTGTCGGAATGATTATCGGGAGTGACGGCCTTGGGATCATCTATTTCGATGATGCGGGAGTGGCTCAGTTGTTCGGGGTCTTCGCCCTTGTTCTGATTTTGTTTGAAGGCGGGCTTCACACAAAATGGTCGACCGTCCGCTCGGTGGCCCTGCCTTCTCTGTCCCTCGCTACCATCGGCGTTGTCCTTACATCGACGTTAATTGGGGCGGCGGCTTTTCTTCTGCTTGACTTAAGCTTGATGGAGGGACTGCTGCTCGGGGCGATTGTCGGTTCGACCGATGCCGCCGCTGTATTTTCTGTGTTAAAAGAACGGAACATCAAAGCGAAAATGGGAGCGACCTTGGAAGCGGAATCCGGCACCAACGATCCTATGGCCGTCTTTTTGACGCTTTCTTTCATTGAATTGATTTCCAATGAAGGGAGCTCCATCTGGATGCTCATCCCCACATTTTTCCTTCAGATGGGCCTGGGCCTCGTGTTAGGTGTCCTGTTCGGCTGGACAGCCTCCTTTTCTATCAACCGCATCCGACTCGGATCAAGTGCCCTTTATCCAATCTTATCGATTGCATTTGCGCTCTTGACCTACGGAATTACCGCGTTCGTCGGCGGAAGCGGCTTCCTGGCCGTTTACATTGCCGCGCTTGTTATTGGAAACCGAGAACTGACATACCGGTATTCCATATTTCAATTTAATGAAGGCTTTGCCTGGATGGCACAAATTCTCATGTTCATCATCCTCGGGCTGCTCGTCTTTCCGGACCAGCTGTTTTCATCCGAAGTGATGTATGACGGCATCATCCTGTCTCTGCTGCTCATCTTTGTTGCGCGGCCGGCCGCTGTATTCCTTTCCTTGATCCGCCTCAACTATACGTTCAAGGAAAAACTGTTCATTTCATGGGCCGGACTGCGGGGAGCCGTTCCAATCGTCCTGGCTACTTTTCCGGTCGTAGATGGATTGAACAACAGTCAGACCTTATTCAACATCGTCTTCTTTATCGTGTTGACGTCTGCGTTGATCCAGGGCTCGACGATCTCATGGATGGCGGACCGCTTAAACCTTGTCGGGCCGAAAAAGGATACCCCGCACCATTCCATCGAGCTGATATCGATGGGGAAGGTGGCTGTGGAAATGATCCAGTATCAGACAAGCCAGGAATCAGCGGTGGTGGGAAGCCGGCTGCGGGACTTGTCTTTCCCGAACCATGCGAACATTAATGCCATCATTCGTGATAATCAGGTCATCACCCCTTATGGTGAAACAGAAATCAAAGCTGGAGACTTCCTTTATATTCTAGTGGAATCCAAATATAAGGATCAGGTGACAAAGGAGCTGGAGAGGACAGTCACTCCTATAAAAACCGGATCGGAATCATAGAAAAGGAGAGGGCCCCGGGGTCCTCTCCTCAGCTTGTAGAGAAACCCCTGTTTCTTTACAAGCTTTTTTCTTTCTTACCGCCAGGAGCGAAGCCCCTTGGGGGTTCTATAACATCGCCAAAGACTCTCCTTCACCCCGCTCACCCTTGCTGGATGGAGAACAATCTTTTTCATATTCCGGCAGACAGCCGTCATCAGCGCCTGTTCTTTCCCTTCTTTTCCACGCAAGCGGCAATAGCGCAGCTCATGCCGTTCTTTGGAATCTGCGAACCTGCTTCGTGCACAATCTCTCTACTCTATATTCTAACGTCGACACGTGGAGCGTTCGGTGGTGATGCCTGCGGGAACAGCACGGGCCGAAGATCCACTTGGGCAGGCGACCTTCCTGACCAAGTTAGCTGAGGGCGTGCCCGCGGCATTCATCCACCGATAAGCGGAGTGTGACCCTTCCCACGACAAATGGACAACGCTAACGGGTTGACACAGGCTTTTTCTACAGACAAGGAGAGGACCTCAGGGCCCTCTCCTTTTTTATTTATTCCTCTGCGATTTCCACCTGGTTTAAACATTTGTACACGAGGAGCTGTACCAGAATAAAGCCGATCCATAAGAGCACCAGACTATTACGGTACATAAAAACAGAGAGTTCATGGTCTCTATGCAGATCAAACAGGCTGTCTACAATAATCATTGTCCCCATCCAGCTGTAGATCAGACTGATGATGAAAAACAGCCACTTGTTTTTCCGATCGGTAATGATTGACTTTTCATATGTATACGACACAGCAAATAGAATGACAGCTGTCAGCAGGTGGACAACGACCATGACCATTAGACCGGAATGGTTTAGTACAGGTAACATTCCTCCCCCCTTTCTTACGGAAAATCCCGGACCATTATCCCGTACTCAGCCGGATTTTTCAATACTCTAAGGGATCAGCAGAGCGCATCATACGTTTGTTTATCACAGACGACACGGATATGCGCCCCTTCAGGGAGCGGCTCATCCAAGTGTTTATAGATGTCCATGTTTTCTCCGACGGCGATGACATTGCCCCCTTGGGACGTGACATCCTCGACAACATCGCGGTAGGTCTTCCATTCTTCTTTTCTTTCAATCTGGCGCAGATCATAACCGGACTCCCGGCTGATAAGCTGATTGAATAACCCGGAAACGCCTTTTTGGAATGAAGAGCGAACGAGCATACGGGAGACAAACTCATCGGATAAAACGACCTCATCTACTTTGCTGTGCTTGAACATCGGAACGTGGTCGCGGTCGAGCACCTCGACCGTTGTATGGACGTGAGGGGCATTCTTTTCCAACGCTGCAGCAACGAGCAGCGAGTTGCCGTCGACAAGCCTCGAACTGTCCGAGCAGTCTGTCGCAAAAACAATCGCACTTTTACTGTCTTCAAGATTGGCTTTGTCAAGAACATCCTTTTTCATCGGACTGCCGTTTATGTAATGGACACGCTTCATGTTGAGAGGTTCTTTTTCTACCTCATCGATGAGGACAATTTCTGTCTCTTTATCGGCCAGCAGGATTTCATCAATGGCCAGCGCCGCTTTTTTGGACCAGCCGACGATGACAATGTGGCCTTTACCGTGATAACTCAATTTCCCTTCCTCCTTCCGCTTTTTAAAAATCCCCATCGCATTGGCAATCAGGCTGATGACAACACCCAGCACACCGATACCCACAAGGTAAAGCAGCATGGCAAAATTTCTACCGGCGGTTGTTTGTGGGGAGATGTCTCCATAACCGACGGTCGATATCGTCGTCATTACCCACCAGAGGCTGTCGTGAAAACTCGTGAAGGTTTCGGGCTCGATCCACATGATGGTGAACGTACTGCCGAAAATAATCAGGAAAGAGCCGATCAGCAGCGTCGTTTTATCAAGGCGGATAAATTTGATTAGAATATTACGCAAAGGACTCCCTCCTATCTCTGTTGTGCATCGTTTCATAGATTATTTCTCGTATTGAAAAATTGAAACGCGCGTAAATAAAGATCGATCGTTTCGCAAGCTGAAGGAAAGAAAACGGCCCTGCCCCCCTCTGCTTTCGGAAGCCAGGTCCAATAGTTTCAAGAATACGGGTTTTCGTCAAACCGGGGCCGGTTGTCATCAATCCTACCTTCGTCTTATGTCCTGTCAGTATTACAAACCACATGGTAAAACACAAGTAAAAACAGAAAGAGACAGCTCTATGGCTGTCTCTTCAAAGTGGTTCGAAAATTCCCGGAAGGCTTTACGGGGATCCACAGCGTACACTGGTGACGTCTGCGGGAACAGAACCTCATCAAAAAATAGAACGTGAGCACGGATACTGATCAATCTCACTGATGAATATGCAGGAGTTCCAGTTATTCGCCGATGTTCTCTGTGGTTACCAGTTTCAAAGGAACCGGAATCGTTTCCTCTACTTCCTCTCCCTGCAGTACATCTGCGCCTGCCTGGACAGCCAGCGAGCCGATCTGTTCCGGCTGCTGAGCGACGGTTGCGGAAAGATTGCCGTTCTGAATACTCGTCATTGCATCTTCATTTCCGTCAAATCCAACGACTAGTACATCACGGCCGGAGCTTTGAATGGCCTGATAGGCGCCCAGAGCCATTTCATCATTGTGGGCGAAGACTGCTTCCAAATCCGGATTTCCCTGAAGAATGTTCTCCATCGTATTCAAGCCTTCTGTACGATCGAAGTTCGCGGTCTGCTTAGCCGTCACATTCAACTGCTCATCAGCTACCGTATGGAAGCCGCTTCCCCGCTCCCTCGTTGCAGAGGCTCCGGGAACACCTTCAAGCTCTGCCACTTTGGCGTCCTCTCCCAGCTGTTCCACCATATATTCAGCGGCCATCTTCCCGCCTTTTTCGTTATCCGAACTGACGAGAGTGGCCACTTCTCCTTTTTCAGAAGAACGGTCCAGCGTAACGACGGGAATGCCTAGGCTGTTGGCAGACTGGACAGCCGTTGAAACCGCCGAAGAGTCGGTCGGGTTGATCAGCAGGACGTCGACCCCCTGCTGGATCAAGTCTTCCACGTCGCTGACTTGTTTAGCTGCATCATTCTGTGCATCAACGACGACAACATCCATCCCCTGGGCTTCTGCTTCTTTCTCCACCCCGTCCTTCATGGAAACGAAAAACGGGTTATTCAAAGTCGACACAGACAATCCTATTTTGATATCTTCCGGATTTTTATTATTGTTCGGTTTGGCCCATTCCGGCGGCTGCAGAGAACATCCGCTAAGAAAAAGCAGGACTGCACCGATGATAAGTAACAATCGTTTGTTCATGTTCATCCCTCCTACGCTGATTTCTTCCGGTCCATGAGGACGGCAATAATAATGACGACACCTTTAACAACCATTTGGAAAAAGGAGGAGACCCCGAGCAGGTTCAGTCCATTGTTCAACGTTCCAATAATCAAGGCGCCAATCAATGTACCGACAATCAAACCACGCCCTCCGGATAAGCTCGTCCCGCCAAGCACAACGGCAGCAATCGCATCCAGTTCATAGGATGTACCGGCAGTCGGCTGTGCTGAATTCAAGCGTGAGGTAAGAATCGCCCCAGCAAGTGCAGACAATAGACCGGCTAAAGAATAGACAAGGACTTTCACCCGGGAAACATTGATTCCTGAGATGAACGCTGCTTTTTCGTTACCACCAATCGCATACGTCCGACGTCCGAACGGTGTTTTATGAAGAATCACCCAAAGAACAGCAAAAGCGAGCAGCATGGTCACCGCAGGTACAGGGATGCCGAGGAAATAGCCGCGGCCGAACAGCTGAAACGCATAGCTGTCGCCAAGTCCTGTAATCGGGTTTCCGTCGGTATAGACAAGAGTCAGACCACGGAACATCGTCATCGTTGCCAATGTAGCAATAAACGGAGCCATCTTTCCTTTTGTAATCAACAGTCCGTTGACAGCTCCCATCAGCGCACCAAGCAGGCATCCGATCAGAATAGCTAAAATCGGATCAATGCCGGATACCATCATCCCGGCCATCAGGGCACTCGATAGAGCAAGAATCGATCCGACGGACAAATCGATGCCGCCGGTGAGAATGACGAAGGTCATCCCATAGGCAATGAGGGCGTTAATGGCAACCTGACGTAGCAGGTTTAATAGGTTCAAAGGTTCCAGAAAGCTTGGGTTTATAATGGATACAACGGTAATAAGTACAAGAAGCCCGACCAGCGGCCCCAACTTCTGCAGTGACTGGCCGATGCTGTTCGTTTTTTTAATGGCGTTCATCATGGACGTTCCCTCCTGTCGCAAATGTCATAATCTTTTCCTGTGTCGCTTCCGACCGGTCCAGTTCACCGGAAATGGTGCCCTCGTGGACGACGAGAATCCTGTCGCTCATGCCGAGTACTTCCGGCAGTTCAGAGGACACCATCAGGATAGCTACTCCACGGTCGGTCAGCTCGTTCATCAACTGGTAAATCTCCCGTTTTGCCCCGACGTCCACTCCACGTGTCGGTTCATCAAGAATCAACACTTTCGGCCCGATGCCGATCCATTTGGCAATGACCACTTTCTGCTGATTCCCGCCGGATAAGTTCTTCGCTTCGGTTTGGGCGGATTCGGTTTTGATTGTCAGGCGCTTGATCAACATCTCCACGAATTCCAGCTCCCTGCCATCCTGGATGAGCGAACGCTTTGTGAAGCTTTTCAGGCTGGGGAGAGCGATGTTATCTTTAATAGGAAAATCAAGCACGAGTCCTTCGTCTTTCCGGTCTTCTGTAATTAACCCAAGTCCGAGTTTGATCGCCTGGCCCGGATTCTTCATAACGGCACGCTGACCGTTCACATGGATGTCTCCCTCGTATTTTCCATCCAGTCCGAAAATCGTCCGCATGATCTCTGTTCTTCCCGCCCCCATCAATCCAGCAACCCCAACAATTTCACCAGATTTCACTTGGAAACTGACGTCCTGGAATACGCCCGGACGTGTCAGGTTTTTCACCTCAAGGACGGTTTCTCCCGGATCGGCCTGCCTTTCTGGAAAACGATCGGTGAGTTCACGCCCCACCATTTTGCGGACCACTTCATCAAAGCTCGTGTCCGGAATCGGTGTCGTATCAATGGTACGGCCGTCCCGCATGACGGTGATACGGTCGCAGACGTCAAAAATCTCCTCCATCCGGTGGGAAATATAAACAATAGAAACCCCCGAGGCTTTTAAGGAACGGATCACGCCGAACAGCTTTTCAATCTCTCTGTCGGTTAAGGCTGCTGTCGGTTCGTCCATAATAATCACCTTGGCATCGGTCATGAGCGCCTTGGCGATTTCAATCATCTGCTGCTCCCCGACCGAACACTGTCCGGCATCCTTATGAAGCGGGATGGAAATGGAGAGCTTTTCAAACTGTTCCTTCGCAACCGCTTTCATTTTTCTCGTATGGATAATCCCAAAAGATGTAACCGGTTCCCGATTAATGAACAGGTTCTCCAGAACGGTCAACTCCGGCCAGACATTCATCTCCTGATGAATAAAAGCGATGCCGTAGTTTTCCGCTTCTTTTGGGTTGGAGAACGTTTTTTCCTGACCGTCAATCTGGATCGTCCCCTGATCCTTTTTGTGAAGGCCGGTCAAGATATTCATGAGCGTTGATTTACCTGCCCCGTTCTCTCCCATGAGGGCATGGACTTCCCCTTCCTTGATTTCGATATCCACGCCTTCCAGCACTTTGTTCGTTCCAAACGCTTTATGAATCTGATTCATCGTAATATGCATCGTCTCACCCCTTTTTAGAAAATGACCCCGGCATGCAGGATACAGTTGGCATAAGGCGTCATTTCACCTGTGCGGATGACAGCTTTGACATCTGTCAGCTCCTGCTTGAACGCTTCATGGGAACGTTCGTCCATCCCGATATCCGTGAACATTTCTTTCATTTTTCGATGAACAGCCGGGTTGGATATCATCTCTTCCGCTGTGGTCACTTTTTCTACACACATCTCCTCCTGCACGACCTGTACCACTTCCATAAACCCGGGTACTCCCTCTTTTAAGGCAAGGTCGATCTTCAATGTTCCTGCCGGTATCGGAAGGCCCGCATCAGCGATGGCGATCCGGTCGGTGTGACCGAGATCGGCGAGCACTTTACTAATGCTGCTGTTCAAGATGCCGTGTCTCTTCATGGCTTCATCGCCTCCTCAACATCCTCACGGGACGGCATTCCCCCCTGCGCTCCGAAGCCGGTGACAGACAAGCTGGCCGCCCGGTTGGCAAAACGCAGGCTTTCTTCCATCTCTTTTCCTTCGGCAACAGCTACAGCAAAGGCGGCATTAAACGTATCCCCCGCTCCCGTCGTATCGACAGCCTTGACTGGGAAGGACGGTACGAGAACTTCTTCCCTTCCATTATGGTAACGGACGCCGGCTGCGCCTTCGGTGATGAACAATTTATTCTGGTGTGCCTGGAGCGCCTCTGATAAAGCCAGGCCTCCAAATAATACAGCGGCTTCATGTTCATTCGGTGTGACGTAGCTGACTTGATCCAGGACCACTTGTGGTACAGGTCTTGCCGGAGCTGGATTTAACAACAAAGGCACGCCATAACGGGAGCACAGCTCTGCGGCATGAACAACCGTTGCTTCCGGCACTTCCTGCTGAATCATCACAAGATCACTGTTCTTCAAAAGTTTTTCTGCTTTTTCAATATACTGCGGAGTGACATGGTCGTTCGCTCCCTTGACGACGACGATGCTGTTATCGCCTTCTGCTAAGATGATGTGGGCTGTTCCACTTCTTTCATGTGTAACCGGTTCCACATAGTCGATTCGTACACCGTTTTTCTTCAGATTGGCTGTGATTTCTTCTCCGTAAGTGTCTTCCCCTACACATCCGATCATATAGACATCAGCTCCCAGACGGGCGGCTGCGACCGCCTGGTTCGCCCCCTTGCCCCCGGGCACGGTATCAAATGCTTTACCTAATACGGTTTCACCTGCCTCCGGCCGTTTGTCAGAGGAGACGACAAGGTCCATGGAAGAGCTGCCAATGACAGCGATGGTCGGCTTTTTCATTCTTGATCATCCTTTCGTGTTGTATGTCGTTCGATCAATTCCACCGGCATTTGAATGGACCGGTGCTCTTGTTGAGGCTGTCCAATTCTTTGTATTAACAGTTCAGCCGCTTTTCTACCCATTTCATAAGCCGGCTGGCGGATGGTCGTCAGCGGCGGATAGGACAGACGGCTTTGTGGGATATCGTCATAGCCGATGATCTGCAGATCCCCGGGGATGTTTTTCCCCCGCTTCAACGCTTCATGGACGATGGCGATGGCGACAATATCATTACTGGCAATGATGCCGTCGGTTTCAGGAAATTTCTGAAACAGCTCCTCGGCCCAGTTCAAAGCTTCCTCAAAGGCATAGGAGGTCGTTGACATGACGGAAAAATCCACGTCCGCTTCCCCAAGAACCTCCATGGCACCCCGGTAGCGATCAACTGCGGGTTTAACGTGGGCAGGGCCTTTGACGAGCGTCACCCGCTGCGCCCCTTTTTTAATGAGGGTCTCTGCTGCGAGCCTTCCTCCTTCCCGGCCGTCTGCGTACACAGCGGGATAACTGCTTGACGTACGGTCAAGCAGGACCAGCGGGAGATCGAGCGACTGGTACATATCATAATCCACGTGGTTCGTCGCCGTAATCATACCAACCACATTATTCTGGACAAAGGTTTGAATGTAGTCCATTTCCTTTTCGATATCCTCATCACTGTTTCCGAGTAGAAGACGGAAGCCCTGGCGGCCGGCCTCATCCTCCACTCCTCTGGCCAGCTGAGGGAAAAACGGGTTTGTTATATCCGGAAGAAGCAGGCCGATCAATCTGGAGCCCCGCTTATACAGCGACCGTGCCACTTCGTTCGGGCTGTAATTCAGCTCTTCAATAGCCGCCATCACTTTCTTCCGTGTTTCTGTGCCTACATAGCCATTATTATTCAACACGCGTGATACCGTAGCCACGGACACCCCCGCATGTTTCGCTACATCTTTTATCGTTACCATAGCTTCACTCCTGCATTGTGTAACCGGTTACATAGAACATAGCATAAACGTTTCAAGAAAGGCAAGAACAAAATGAAAAAACCCGGAACAGCTGATCCGGGTTTCTGGATATTCAAGCTCTTTTCATCTGTACGCCGCTTTGTACCGGCGCACTCCCTTTTTTAACGGACAGGCTGTGCAGAATGATTCCTGTGATTAATAACCCCATTCCCAGAAAGGCCGTTGAACCAGGAAGGGGCGCTGACAATAGAAGCACTTCTCCTAGAAGGACGAACAGAACCTGGGTGGACTGCGTGGCTTCGACAGCTGCAAGCTTTCCGCTCTGATGCCTGGCGCGGTCTGTTGCTATAAAAAATAAGGTTGTGGCTGCCACACCGGAGCAGACGGCGACAATGAAGGACTGGAGTACCTGCCCCTGCGCCGGCGGCCCCGCTGTGACCAAAGCCGTCGTACTTAAAATCAACCAGAACGGGAGACTGGCAAGCGTCATGCCTAGAATGCGCTGGAAGGTATCCAGACGATCACTGCTGAAGGCCATCATTTTCCGATTTCCAAGAGGATAACAGAAGGCAGCGATAAGAACAGGAAGAATCCCTGCTGTTAGTTCCAGTGGTGTGACCTTCTCCAAATGCTGGAGTTGAATCAGACAGACTCCTGTTAAAATAAGAAAGGAAATAAGCAGCGAGCGCATCGGAATCCGCTCCCGCTTTTTTTCAGGACGATTCCCGATGTACACCGTCGTGTGGAAAAACGGAGTGAGGAGGATACCGGCCGCAATAGTCACCTGCCACGTCCCGGCGATCAACCATCCAGGACCGTAGGCAGCGGCATAGGTTAAGGGAGCGTAAAACAGAACGAATCCGACAAAGCTCCATCCGATCCAGGTGGCCGGATGCTTTTTCAATTCCATAAACACTTGTTTCCCATTCTTTCTTACACGTACAATGAGAAGCAGGAACGGGACCATAAATAGAAAGCGCAGGGATGCACTCCACATCCAGCTGCCACCGGCTAGTTCCATCGACCGATTCAGAATGAAGGTGACAGCAAAAAACATCGAGGCCGTTACACCGAGCAAAATCTCTCTCATCTCCACCACACCTTTATATATTATATTTAACTGATGTTACATCATAATATACCAAAAGAATGATCAATTGAAAACCATCTACAGGAGGAAAAATGATGAGCGATCCCCAAAAGAACGATGCTGAAAAAATAGCCAGACAGGCCGGAGTGACGCTCAGGCGCCTGCGAAAAGGAAAACAGCTCAGTCTGCAGGACCTGGCCGACCTCACGAATGTCAGTAAACTGACGCTTGGCAACATCGAGCGCGGAGAAGCCAATCCATCCCTTACCGTCATGTGGAAAATTGCCAACGGTCTGCAGATCCCTCTTTCCACGCTGCTTGCCGAGGAGCAGGAAATTGTCATATCAAGAAAACATGAAGGAAATAAAGTTCTGAGTGCAGATGAGTCCTTAACACTTGAACCGATGTTTTCCACCCGCAGCTTTGACGCAATCGAGACGCACCGCGCCTTTTTAAAGCCGGGAACCGAATATGTCACCGATGCCCACCAATCCGGAGTGGTCGAATACATCACAGTGATGGAAGGACGTGCCCGTATTCAGATCCAGGACGACTTCTATGATCTAAAACCGTATGATGCGATTAAATTCAGTGCTGATCAGCTCCACGGGTATCATAACCCCTACGATGAGCCGGCCGTCCTCCATTTTGTAATGATGTATAATTAAAAGCCATGAAAGGACCGGACAAAATTCGTAACATCACCAAATCAAAAAAGAAAACAGGGAGGAGCTTCTGTCAGACAGAAGCTCCTCCCTGTTTTCCATAAACATGATAGAAGAATCGCTGGACTCCTGAATTACAAAAAAACATCCGTTTTCTTCACAACCGGCCGCGGGAGGATTCATCCATTTTCACAGCCTCCTGCCTTTTCAACCGCCGGCGCGCTGAAACGGTCTGCGGGCTGATTTTTGTATGACCGATGGCTTTAGCCAGCCCGAATTTCGGCATGTTTCCATAGATCGATTCAAACTGCCCCGGTTTCTGAAGATACGTTTCATGATAGATGCCGACTTCTTCTGTATCCCCGGCTAGTTGGTAAAACTTCTTCCACGCCTGCCGATGCTTTTTCCCACGGGCATAGTCCATCAAGGCCTCCTCAGATTTCCAGTACTGCACCATCAGCACCGTCCGGCCTGTAAAGAAGTTCTCCATATCAAGAAATCCCATGTCCTTATGTGTATAAAGCTCCTTGATCATCGGCGGCATCGCCCGGAGCACAGGAAGCCATTTGTGTACCGCCCGCCATTTATTGATCCGCATCCCGATGAGAAAAACGACAAACCCTTGCTCTCCTGCCGCTTGTGTCGTATAACGTCCTTGAAACACTTGTTTCCCCACGTTACTCCTCCTTCATTTCATCGATACGGGATTTCGTTTTCTCACACCATTCGACAGCCGCTTCCGTCGTAGCGAGTCCGTAATCCAGGGTAATGATCCAGAACGGCGCGTCTTCCGACGGACACTCCTCGCTCAGCAGCAGTTCTTTGATGCTCTGGTACGTATGCTGCTTCTCATACAGTTTTTTTCTGTAGCTTTCCAACTGATGAAGAATGACGGATTTCTGCTGATTCCGGCTGAAAAACAGCTTCAGCAACAGTTCATTTTTCTCCACCGGGAGATCCTCCACCGGTTTCATCAGCCAGGACCGGAGCTGTTCCTCACCGGACGGAGTGATGATGTACTCCTTCTTATCCGGCCGGCCTTCCTGTGAGGTGACATGAACCTCTGCATTTCCCTCCTCCACCAGTTTCTTAAGCGTCGGGTAAATCTGTCCGTAGCTGATCTTCCAAAAGTGATTCAAGCTCCCATCCATCATCCGCTTCATCTCATAGCCTGTGTGAAATCCTGCTGTCATCAAGCCAAGCAGGGCATAAGGGGTATGATTCTCCTTCATAGGCTGCTCCTTTTATATCAATATGATATATATCTATTTGATATAATTATAAAACAGAACGCCCGCATAATAAACAGACTATTTTCAAATCCACCCCTTCTTTTTTCCATAAGCAAGCAGCCCTTCATATGGATCCCCTTCGATTTCTAATGGATCACAGAATGCGGCTTCCGTGGAAAAGCCGTCTTTCTTATTCTGAAGAATGATGAGTTTGAGAGCAGGATCCTCCCGGAGGATACGGTATTCAATAAACATGTGAAGCCAGGCATGCTGCTCGGTCACCGGCTGGTTCTGAGCGAACAATTCCCACTCCAGTCCCCCGTACCGGAAATTGGCTTTTGCGACCTTACGCCCTCGTATGTATTTTTCTACAGTTTTAAAATTGGAAAAGTCTCCATACAATCTCTCCCATCTTTCCAATAAAAAGGAATGGTTTTCTGTCTGCATGATGATATCAACGTCGGAGTCCTCCAAATCAATCCCGAGTGGAATGGTTCCACAGATGACCGGGTGGTTTTCCTTGAATTGTGCAGCGATGTTCAGTTTGTGAAACAACCGCAGGACGTGCCGCTGCTTCTCAGACCCTGTGCGTAATAGTTCCATCACGTTCATCCAGCTCCCTCCTTTCTCCCTACCATAAAAAGAAACACCCCTGTCTGCAAGGACAAGGGCGTTCGTTTATTAATAAGCTCCGTCAGAATACGTCAGCTCATAGCTGTGGGAGTAAATTTCAAAAATGTTGCCGAACGGATCTTCAACATAAACCATCCGGTACGGCTTATCTCCAGGATAGTATTCACGGATCGGCATGCGCTGCTTTCCACCGTGGGCTTTAATTTTTTCAACCATGCCCTCTACATCCGGGTCCTGGATGCAGAAATGGAAGATGCCTGTCTTCCAGTATTCAAAATTGTTTTCCGGCTGCTCGTTCTCCGGAAATTCGAACATCTCGACACCGATACGGTCACCTGTAGCGAGGTGGGCAATGCGGAACTGCTCCCACTCGTTTCCGAAGACGTCACGGCACATCTGGCCGATGGCTGTGTCATCATTTTTCACTTCTGAAGGCTCCATAATGACATACCAGCCAAATACCTCCGTGTAAAATTTAACGGCTTCATCTAAATTCGGGACAGAAAGTCCAATATGGGAAAAAGATCTTGGAAAAGTCATCATTATTTATTCCTCCTTGTTTTATTTCCTTTACAAATTCCATTATAGTTAGATTTAGACGTTTGAGAAGAACGCACTTTAAAGTAAGAGGCTTACCAAAAAGTTAGAAAGGAGCCCGTTTATGAAGGCACCGATGGACGATAATGGAAAGCTTAAATGCTCCATTGAATATACATTGAAAAAGATCGGCGGCAAGTGGAAAACCGTCATCCTCTGGCACTTGAGCGTAGACGGCACGCTTCGCTACAACGCTTTGAGGAACCTGCTTCCCGGCATTTCGCATAAGGTGTTGAGTCAGCAGTTGAAGGAACTGGAGGAGGATGGATTCATCATCCGCTTCCAATATGATACTGTTCCTCCAAAAGTCGAGTATTCCATTACAGATATGGGAAAAACGCTGATGCCGATTCTTGAACAGATGCATAAGTGGGGAACCACCTATGGAGATTTGGAACCATAAAAAAACCTGCAGCAAGGCCTGAACTTAGCCTGCTGCAGGTTTTTCTTTTTATTCCGATTTTGCTTCCTCAACCATTTGAACGAGGTCATCGATAGAGCTGCCTTCAAACTTTTCACCATTAACGAAGAGCGTCGGCGTTCCAGTGACATCCCAATCACCAGCCCAGTCAAGATCACGATCCAGCGCTTCTTCTCCAGCACCATCCTGATAGGCGGTAAGAACAGACTGCGCTTCTTCTTCACTGACGACTTCTGCCAGTGTGTCATATAAGTAATCTTCGGTGTAAACTTCCTGCTGCTCGGTTCCCGGTTCCTGCTTTTCATACATCAATTCATGAAATTCCCAGAAGGTGTCGTTTCCAAGCTCCTCATAAACGACTTCAGCAAATTCAGCAGAGCGGTCGGAATCCGCATTGATGAATGGATATTGAATAAAGTAAAATTTCACATCTCCGGTTTGAATCAGCTGTTCATCAATCAATGGAAAGAATCCAGACTCAAAATCCTTACAGTACGGACACTTGTAATCCCCGAATTCCACAATATTTACTTCTGCGCTCTCCTCACCTAAGTAAGGCTGGCTTTCATAACGATCCGCTGTATCTTCACTTGACTGGCCCCCGCTTAATAAAGCTATGGCGCCGATCACAATGACAACGGCGGCTGCAACAGCCATCCAGATCCACGTTTTTTTCATGTATGTTTCCTCCCTGTGTACGATTTCAGGCTTCGGCCATTCAACCACGATGACCCGCCTGGACGATCCCCCATTTTCCGTACAGCCGGAAAAATCTCCTACGGAAATATCATGCATGACCACTCTGGGAAAGTCAAAAAAATCATCTAATAGCAAGGGTGGAAACGGGTCTCTATCCAGATCGTTCCAAAGAAAACGATGCCATTTTTGAAAAAGACAAATAATTTCAACGAATTGCGGTAAGCCTATTGTTCCTTCCATCGATTCTTGGTAGGATAATCTTTATTCGTTCAGCGAATGACGACTACATCGAAGAAAGGAACATGCATATGCAACAACGAACTTCCATTTCCACCTACATCATGATCGGAACCATGCTGTTCGGGTTATTTTTCGGGGCCGGGAACTTGATTTTTCCGATTCAGCTTGGACAGCTTGCTGGAACTTCCTTCTGGCCGGCTTTGATCGGTTTTCTCGTCACAGCCATCGGACTTCCGTTCATGGGTATCCTTGCCATCGGCTTATCCGGAAGCCGCGGACTGCATGACCTGGCCAGCCGGGTCCATCCATTATTCGGCACGGGATTTGCTCTTTTATTATACTTAACCATTGGACCGTTTTTTGCGATTCCCCGGACAGCTACCGTCCCATTTGTCGTTGGATTCGAACCTTTCCTTGACCAAGGATCAGCGGCTATCTGGCTCGGCGTTTTCACCTTTATCTTTTTTGCGGCGGCCTACTACTTTTCTCTTAATTCGGCAAAAGTGATGGATATCGTCGGGAAGTATCTGACTCCGACCTTTTTACTGTTCTTATCCATTCTTATCGTTACAGCCATCATCAAGCCGATGGGAAGCTTCGGTGCCCCGACCGGAGCTTATGAAGCCATGCCGTTCATGACCGGCTTCAAGGAAGGCTACAACACGATGGATGCGCTCGGCGCCCTCGCTTTCGGGATTGTGGTCATTCATGCGATCCGCCGTCTCGGGATCACCGACTCCAAAGCGATTGCGAGTACAACGTGGAAATCCGGCTTGTTTGCCATGAGTTTGATGGCGCTGATTTACGGATTGATTACGTATATGGGGGCCTCCAGTACAGCAGCCGTCGGCCAGTTTGAAAACGGCGGATTGACCTTTGCAGCGGTTTCTCAGTTCTACTTCGGGTCCTATGGTTCCATTCTGCTTGCCTTGATCATCATCCTGGCCTGTTTGAAAACGTGCATTGGTCTGATCATTGCCTGCAGTGAATTTTTCCATACGATCTATCCGAAAGTCAGCTATAAGACGTTCGTCCTTGTGTTATCCCTGTTTTCCTTTATCGTAGCAAACGTTGGGCTGACGAATATCATCGAGTATGCAGTGCCTGTACTGATGTTCTTATATCCGCTGGCCATCGTTCTTATTCTGCTCGGTCTCAGCTCTAAAATGTTCAACCATAAGCAGACCGTTTATGCTGGAGCCATGGGGCTCACCTTTTTCGTCAGCATCATCGATGGATACAATGCCCTCGTGGGAACGATCCCATCAATTGCAGCCGATTGGCTGGAATCAGTCAACACCCTCTATGCTGCCTACCTGCCGTTTTACGATATCGGCCTTGGCTGGATACTGCCGGCCGTGATCGGAGGATTGGTCGGTTATTTTTGGAAGAATCAGCACGTCCAGCCTTCGAAGAACATGCAGACAGAAACGATTCAATCATAAAAAGAAGCGTACCTGATCTTTTTCAGGTACGCTTCTTTTTTATTTAATCAGCAGGAGCAAGGAGGTGTTCCTTCACTTTTTGAGCAAATGCTTCGCCGGACATCAGCTTCCGGCCGCCCCCTTGAACAAAGTGAGGCCGGCCGCCTCCCTTGCCTTCAATCAGCGGCATCACCTGTTTGGCGACCGCATTCATATTCCCATCGAGGGATTCCCCTCTTGCCATAACAAATTGAAGCTGATCTTCCTGCTCACTCACAAAGACAACCTGATGGTCAGAGGTCTTCTTGAGCACGGCCTGCGCCAGAGACTGCAGAGCCTTAATGGAACGATTCTCGTACACATTCACAATGAGCTTTTCCTCCCGATGAGCGGCTGCCAGCTCTGAAGCTTCATAAGATAACAGCTCTTCTTCCAGTTCAGCGATTTTTTTATCTTTTGCCTTGTCACCTTGGATGAGAGACTTCACCTCATCTACCAGCTCCGCTTCCGGACGCGAAATCAGCTGCTTGACTCCTTGGATGACCTGATGTTTGTTTTCAAGCTGCTTCAAAACACGATCGCCGCAGACAAATTCCAGACGGACCTGCCCTTTGTTCTTCGTCCAGCCGAGGAATTTCACTGTTGCCACTTCCGCGGTCGATGAGGGGTGTGTGCCGCCGCAGCCGCTGTAATCGATCTCCGGAATAATGACAAGACGCACGTCCCCTTCCACACTTAACGATTTGCGAAGTGGATAGGTGTCTGCTTCTTCCACCGTCACCCATTTCGTGTCAATCGGATAACCAGCGCGGATGACCTTATTGATTTTCGCTTCTGCTTCCTTCATGACGGCTTCACTGAGTTGAGGGGTATCCAGGTCGATGGTAACCGTATCGTCACCCAAATGAAAGCTTGTCGTTGGAATCTGGTAATCATCATGGAAAATGGCGGATACGATGTGCTGTCCGCTGTGCTGCTGCCGATGGTCATTCCGCCGCTGTTCGTCCACGACGCCATGGACACTTGTGTCTTCCAACGGCAGGGCTTCAGCCAGGTAATGACGGATCTCCCCATCGATTTCCTCGACATCAACAACCCTAGTCCCGTTCAATGTGCCGGTATCGTGAGGCTGACCTCCTCCTGTCGGATAAAAGGCCGTTTCCTCAAGAACCGCGTACGTTCCGCGGTCATCCATTCCGGTTTCTTTTACATATGTATGAAAACTCGTAAGGTACGCATCTTCGTAATACAATTTCTTTGTCATCGTTCTTCCTCCTGTCTATCCCCTATCGTACCATGAGCGCCTTTTGCTTTGCATGCAAACTCGGACTCTGATTCCAACAGTCCAAATACATCATGATCCACGTGCGTCTTCCCGAGCATCTCTGCTTCACGGATTCGTCCTTCATATGCGAAACCGAGCCGCCGGGGAATGGCCGAACTGCTCTCATTTCCAACAGCGACCCGGAGTTCAATTCGGTTCAACCTCAGCGTTTGGAAGCAGTGGCGTACGACTTGCCGGCAGGCGGCTGTCATTAACCCCTTCTTTTGAAAGTGCATTCCTATCCAATAGCCAATTGAAGTGGATTTGTGTTCCCAGTTGATGCCATGCAGACCAATCACCCCTGCCAGTTCTCCTTTATCGATGATTCCTGCCTGAAAACCGTTGTTATCCGCATACTGTTGAAGCGAGCGTTGAATAAACTGCAGGGAGTGTTCAGGCTGTGTGACTGCATCCACCCATGGGAGCCATACTCGTAAATGCTCTCTTGAGGAATCAATCAGCTGAAATAACTCATTTTGATCTGAGGGATGGAGCAGTCTGAGTTTTGTGTGTTCGTCCACGTGTATGGAAAACCTCTCTCTCCCCCTTGACACCCAATCAAACATCCAGAACACCTCCTTAAAAAGCAGGAACAATGACCGTCCTAAAGCCAGTCGATACTTTCCTATCTATCCTTTTTTCAGATCCACTTTCGTTCTGCTTCCCGCAAACTCATCCAAAGCCTTGCGGTAATTAACCACCTGCTCTTTAGATGAAAAGAAATGCTTCGGCACAATAAAAATTTTCGTGCGGTAAACGGATAAGAAGAAATGCTCTTCTCTTTCCATTATAGAGGTGAGTTCATCCCACTCCAGTAATAAATACGCGTTTTTTCCCTTCTGAATAACACCTTCTGAAGATAATTGATAAGTGATGGGTGATTGTAAATGCCGGTTTTTCGCATAAGTTAGACGTGTGGTCATATAGACGAATAACCGGCATAACAGCCAGAGGAAAAAGGTATAAAATAAAGCTTCCATTACAGAAAACACAATGTTGACCAGCCAGTGTCCCTGAGACCATGAGATAAAGAATCCCGTTAATATTAAAAAAGAGAATAAGACCACACGCTTTATTGATCTTTGCATTTTCAACCGCATAAACGTGTGGACATCCTTAAACGTTAATACCCCTTGAACTTCTGTTTCTATGTTCTCCATACAACTTCCCTTTCGACAATGGATACGGATGAAAGTTTCACCTCTTATAGTCGTTCACATTCTGAATCCACTTTCACCCCATTGATATTGGTTCCGGAGGTTGATTTCTCATCCAACCCTTCTAATCTCTATCCATCCACCACTTCGCTATAATAAAGAAAAGAATAAAGACAACGATGGCACTCCAATAGTACCATTGAGGCACATGCTCGAACCCATACATACACACACCACCCTGACAGATTTATAGATTGGGACTCCAAGTACGTTTCAAGCATTATGTAACTGATCAAAGACGATGACCGGGATCATCAGGATCAACAGCTGTTGAAACTCAGAAAGATCACTACGGTTGTTGACCTCATAATGATCCATGGACACTAAAGCTTCCTTTGTTGTCGGATATGGAATCGACCGTTTTTTGATAGTCGAGAGCTTTGAGGAAGGATCACCTTCTTCATATACCACAAAATCCAGTGACCCATTCTTTCCCTCCGCCGAAAGCAGCAGGCGGCCAACTGTATCCCGGACGCTCAACCGTTGAGAACTGAATTTTAATTTCTGCTCAAGGACGGCCACCCGCTTCCCATCCCGACCAAAAATATCGATCTGCTGATTCAGTCCTCTTTTTTTACGAAAGGCAGCCACAGGCTCAGCTTTAGGGTTGGTCATACGAAAATGTTTACTGCATAGAAAATGTAAGCTGACCCATTGAAGCAGATGATCCTTCCAGCTGGACGCCGACTCAGCTGTTTCTTCGATCATCCCGATCAACGCCCCACCTGCCCGAATCGAAAACTGCTGCTTCTGACTTTTATAGAGAGATTGCGGCTTAACTTCCAGTTTGCTGTGGCTGGTAAACAATGAACGATCACTTCTTTCCTTCTCATTTAGTGATTCTCTGATGTTTTCTTTCGATTCTTCATGAAATTATCGATGGCCCACTTGGAGAAGGTAGCAGCAACAGCTGTCCCTGCTATCTCCATCCATCCGTCCTCAAACGTTGAAAAAAGAACCTGAAAGATCGTCAGGCCAACGATCATCCATATAAAGAATCGGATATATTCCTTCCCACTGACACCTCCTGAATCAGACCTATCCATTATTTCAAAAAAATACCACACCCTCAACTTGATTTTTTATAAAAGGCATAGGAAAACCCCCGGCAGCTGGTGCCGGAGGCTGAAGTTAGGAGGCGTTGTTTTTAAATCCATATAAGTAATTCACAAGCTTGTCATAATCTTCGTCCGAAGAACACTCAATCTGCAGATCAATGAAGGCCATAACGATATCTTCCTGTTCAAATGGAAAGTGACTGCTGTCGACGTTGGAGAGAATATCCCGATTGGACAGCCCCTTATTTTTTAGTACATCAACCGTCTGTTCCATAGAAAATACCCCGGACATGATGCATTCCTCCTCCATCATACTTGAGTTTCTAGAAGAGCAGGACGACCTTGTCCTGCTCTTTTATTTATTCGACATGAAGAAGAGAAATTCCTTTTCAAAATCCTGTGATCATACAGGTCCCCAGTTGATGACAACCCCGATGGAGAGCATCACGACAGCAATAACGACCCAGATCAGCATCAAGGGAAGCATCCATTTCGCCCATTTGATCCACGGAACTCCTGCAACGGCCAGACTGGCCATCAGCGGGCCTGACGTCGGGAAGATGCTGTTCGTAAACCCGTCCCCGAATTGATACGCTTGAACGGCAACCTGGCGGGTAATCCCGACCATATCCGCCAGCGGGGATAGAATCGGCATGGCGATCATCGCCTGACCGCTTCCGGATGGGACGAGAAAGTTCAGGACTCCGTTCGCCGCAAACATACCGAGCGCAGCTGTGACGGGGGTGAGTTCCTGCAGAGGAACCGACAGGGCGTGTACAGCTGTATCAAGGATCTTGGCGTTCTCCATCACAATAAGCACAGCCCGGGCAACACCGATGATCAGAGCGCCGTACACCAGCTTCTGACATCCATCGAGAAACGTCAGTGCCAGTTTATTGTAGTTCATACCAGCGATGATGCCCGCTCCAAGACCAATGACGATAAAGAAGGCAGACATATGATTGATCGTCCAGGAAAACTGGATTGTAGCGTAAATGAAAAAGGCAAGGCAGGCCCCGACAAAACCGAGCAGCCATTTATGGCGGGTGGTGAACGGTGCTTTTAACCCCCCTTTTTCCTCCCCTTCATCCAAGACACCCATCAGGCTTTTCGACGGATCCTGTAACAACTTTTTCGCATATCTCCACGTATAAGCAATGGTCACCCCGACGATCACGACGAACGCAGTCATTCTCAGCGCCATCCCTGAAAACAAAGGGATGTCAGCAATCGACTGAGCAATTCCTACGGTGTAAGGGTTCAGGAAACCTACGTTAAACCCGGCAAACGTCGCTCCGAACGTAATCGATACCGCCACAATCGCATCGAGCTTCAACGCCCGGGCAATGATGACTCCGATTGCTACGAACGGAATGACCGCGTTCGCAATTACACCGACCGCTCCACCAATGGCAAATAACGTGGAGACGACAGCGATGAGCCAGAACTCTTTCCCCCGGGTCAAATGGACCGCTCTCAGGATTCCTCCCTTGACCGCGCCTGAACGTTCAACCACTTCGAAGGCTCCACCAGCAAACAAGACTAAAAAGATCATCCCGGCAGACTGAATCATTCCTTCCTGAAGCGCCATGAAAATGTCCATAAATCCGGCCGGGGATCCGTCAGCGGCACTAAAGGTGCCCGGAACCACACGTTCCACCCCATCGACGGTTTCCCGCTCAAACGTTCCAGCGGGGACGAAATAGGTAGCAATGGATGCAGCAAGGAGAACGGCAAATAAAATGACGTACGTATCCGGCATCTCCCACCGGCGTTTTTTCTCATGCTGCATCTCTGTCTTCTCTGCTGGTACACTCATATACGATACAATCCTCCTGAATATGTATTCATAGTTTCTTTTTCCTGCCTATGAAACGTAAAGATTTCCTAAAATGGATGTTGTATAGTATATAAGCTCTGATGAATATTTGCAAAATTTAAAAGAAACAAAATGTTGATCCATCATCCCTCCCTTCTCTTTCATACAGGACTATAGTTACAAAAAAACCGTTGCTTCATGAAGAGCAGCGGGGTCATTTACAGGAGGAACCATCGGAGGAGCTCCCTCCTATTTTCTTAATTCACAGGACGAAAGCGTTTTTATTTCCGTAAAAGCCGCTCGATGAATAAAAAGCTGATCGTTCCAAGCAGCAGTGTCTTGTTTTCCTTTGTCAGCGTATCCGATAACTCTACCATATCATTGTCTATATCACGGAAGATCCGGGTATATTCGATAGGAAAGCGTCCGTTATAAAAATGGGCCCAGGTGTGACCGGTCTCATCCTTAAGTGTGAAATCCCCGGATAACCCGGAAGCCTGCACGAATAAGACCTCCTCCCCCAGTGAATTCTTTATCATCCCCTTCATATGGATAAGGCTTTTGAATTCCTTTTGTATGTAAGAGCCCACCTTTTCCTCCTTCTCATTATCAATTGCCACCACCGTTTCCTTAAACCCTTTCCTATGCAGGGAAAACACCGGTCTCCCTTCATTGGAGTAAAAACGAAAGGTGCAGGGAATAAAAGACAGAAAAGAGGAACGGAAGGCAACGAGCGGGCGGCTCCACCATGGCAGGTCATCCACTTTCAACATTCCTACATATGCTCCGTTTTTCTCAAAAGCGAGAAGCCTCGGGTACAAGCCTGCATCCGGCTGGATAACGAGATGATCCAGTTCCTTTAATGAACGAGTGGAATCTTCGATAGCCATATTTCGGACTTTGTTGTATTTCCTCCGGCTTGAAAGCGAAATGAAAATCAGGAGGAGGATCGGAAAGAGAAAGAATCCCGTTTCCATCCACTCTTCTGTTCCTGACGGCCTCATAAAAATAATCACCCCAGCTGTAATGAGCAGCACAACGATTAAAAGACTGTACGCGATCCGCTCTCTTCTTTTATACATATCGGCAATCATGAAAACTCTCCCTTCCATTTCTTGTACGTTTCAGGAAATATACGGGTTTCAATCTTTCAAGGATGAATGATTACCGGATTGGATGAGTTGCTGTTATAATGTACTTTTGTACAAGAAAGAAAGGGGTAACCTATGAAAAAAATCTGGCAGTTATACAAACATTCTTCTTTTCTATTAAAAATGACCATCGGATTCGTCCTTGGTATTACAGCGGGCATTGTCGTCGGACCGGAGATGGAAATCGTCCAGCCGCTGGGAACCATCCTTATCAATCTGCTCAATCTGATCGCCGTTCCCGTCATTTTCCTGACCGTCGTGCTGGCTATCAATGAAATCAGTCCGAAACACCTCGGCCGGCTTGGTGGTAAGCTGCTCGGCTATTACGGTATAACGACAGCAGCCGCTGTTTTGATCGGGGTCGGACTTGCGCTTTGGATCAACCCGGGCACAGGCCTCACCCTCCCTGCTGCTGATGTTGAGAAGCCGGAGACACCGGGATTCTCTGATGTATTGCTGAATATCGTCCCGAACAACTTGTTCCAGGCGTTCTCCTCAGGTGAACTGATGGGCATCCTTTTCCTCGCTGTCATCATCGGGTTGACGTTGTCGATGATGCGTTTCCGTGGAACAGAGGAGCATAAGGAATACGGCGATCTTCTATACCGCTTTTTCCGTGCCGCTAATGAAATGTTTTTCCTTCTGTTAAAAGGAATCCTGCTTTATGCACCCATCGGGATTTTCGCTATTGGAGCTTCTACATTTGCCACACAAGGATGGGAAACCTTCCAGTCTCTGTTCGCCTTTACCGGTGTTTTCTATTTAGGCGTCGCACTTCTCTGGATTTTCGTCTATACCGGTTTTCTGATGTATGCCAAAGTGAACATCCGACAATTTTTCAGCCGGACAAAAGATGCCTACGTGACCGCCTTTTTCACTTCCAGCAGTATTGCATCCCTGCCGGTAGCTGTTGAAGCGGCTAAAAAAGCAGGCATATCCGAACGAACGGCCCACTTCTCCCTCCCGATCGGAGCGGTTTTCAATTCCGATGGAGGCGCACTGCGCATGGGGGTTTCCATCGTCTTTGCCGCCAACATCACAGGGCTCGATCTTTCTGCCGTCGATTTTATTACGATCGTCGCTGTCGGCACGCTGCTTTCCATCGGAACAGCAGGCATCCCGGCGGCTGGGCTCGTCACCCTGTCTGCAGTATTGACGATGTTCAACCTGCCGCTTGAAATTGTCGCCCTCATCGCCGGCGTGGATGTACTGATCGGCATGGCCGGCACAGCCTCCAACGTGCTTGGTGATATCGTCGGATCCGCCGTCGTTGATAAAAAAGAAAAGAACGCTGACCAGGCAGCATGAAAAAACCGGACTTGATTACCCATCAAGTCCGGTTTCTTTCTACTTCTCTGCGTCTCCACTTCCATTTGACCACCGTCCACCATAGTGTCAGTCCGATAGTAATGAAGAAAGCCATTTCGTATATCAAGGTGTTCTTATACCCTGTCAGATAAAGCACGAGACAGATGATCAGTCCTACAAGCGCTGCTGCCTGCAGCCTTCTCATGATTCATCATCCTTTTTGTGAATAGGTTTTACCTGTAAGCCTGACTACGTAAGTTCTTTTCCTTCTCTATTCCCTTCTTGAAGGTGTTTCAAAATCTGTTCGTTGGTTTTATTCAATTTCCGCAGCTGCAGTTCAATGGATATGGCCGTTACAATAATAATAAAAATAAGCACTAAACCCATAAAGGACTTCCTTTCCCATGGATGGATCATCTATAAACCTAAACCATCCACCTCTTGGAATCTTTTTAACGGATAGCTTTCTAAAAACTGATGGAGGAAACGATTGAATTCCTCCGGCTTCTCCTGATGGACCAAATGGGAGGCAAATGGGACCACCGCTCCGTGAACATGCTTATGATTTCTTTTATATTTCAAAACAGTGGCTGTTTCAAACTCATTTTCTTCACCGGCGATACAAAGAACAGGAATACTTCCCCCGTCCAAGTCTTCTGTGTAAGAAAATGGATACCAATTCTCATCCTGTGCAAGGTCCAGCAGCTTCACCCAACCTGGTCCGTGCAGTTCTGTGAAATGTTGATTTATGTCTTTATCATTACGCAGCTGTCTTTGAGAAGCCGCTTCTTTTTCATGGATTTCCAGCCAGTGATCCGGCTTGTCCGCCATGATCCCTGAAGTCGTTAACGTAGCCACATACTCCGGAAACCGTTTCGCAAAGACTACCGAAGCCAAGGCTCCCATAGAGGCACCGATGAGATGGGCGCGCTTCAGCTTTAAGTGATCGAGCGTATCCTTGATATCTTCCGCGCATGCTTCAAAATAATGACCCAGATCATCACTCTTTGATTTTCCATGCCCTCTTAAATCCAGAGCAATGACACACATGGTAGATTTCAGCGATTCCCGCTGTTCCACAAAATCTCTCTCCCCCGTCTGAAGCCCTGCGTGAAGAAAAACGACAGGATCTCCCTCCCCTTCTATGATCGAATGCAATATCATAACGCCCCTCCTCCCTCTCTCATCCCCATCGATAAAGAATAAAACCTGCTTAATCATTCTTATGAAAATAATAACATAGTTTACCAATTAAGTTGTTTATTACAAGATAACCCTGGCAAACGAACCGGTATTCACCCATATATTTCTATAGGAAAATTTAACCACGTATAACTCTGAGCAGTTTGCTTCTCTTTTTTCATCAAGGACTTCTATAATAAACATGAAACACCGGAAACACATCATTTCTACTATTGACATAGGAGGTTATCATGATGAGTAAAGTTGCAATTGTTACAGGAGGCGGCAGTGGCCTGGGCCGTTCCGCTGCACTGAGACTGGCAGAAGAAGGTGTCAACATTTCCGTCGTTGATGTCAACGAGGAAGCGGGAGAGGAAACCGTCAAACTGGTAAAAGAAATCGGACCTGATGCGATTTTTGTACAGGCTGACGTTTCCAAAGCGGAAGAAGTGAAAAAATATGTCGATGAAACCGTCGAAAAGTTCGGTACCATCGATTACTTCTTCAACAACGCCGGCATCTCCGGGAGCGGAAAATACTACTTAGATACAGATATCGAAGAGATTGAAAAGATCATCAATATTAACTTAATGGGAAGCATGTACGGCATCCGCTATGTAGCCGATGTGATGATTAAAAACGGCGGAGGCGCTATCGTAAACACCGCTTCCAGTGCCGGAGTCATCGGACAGACAACGGTTGTCACATACTCCGCCACGAAACACGCCCTTGTAGGAATTACGAAGAGTATGGCGGCCGAATATGCCAAAGACGGTCTGCGGATCAACGCCGTAGCCCCAGGTCCGACCGAAACACCAATGGTCGCTTCCTACTTTGAGGCGAACCCGGAAATGAAGAAAAGCGCAGAAGCAGGAATTCCTCAGCAGCGGCTCGGAACACCAGAAGAAGTGGCCGAGCTTGTCAATTTCCTGCTTACATCGAAAGCTCAGTATATCAATGGCGAAGTGGTCCGCATCGACGGCGGCTTCACGAACGCCAAATAAAACCAAAAGGGTTCCACGTCTTAAACGTGGAACCTTTTTTCAGGCTGCAGATAAACGATGATTTACACGCAACTTCCTATTTGACAAAATCCGCATTTATCTCTCTCAGCTAATGCAATACCTCGAAACCGCGTCCTTCTCAACTCTTCTTGTATAATTAGTTAAAGAAAAGGCAGTTATTCGTAATGAATAATCACCCGCATAAATTAAATCTTAGGGTCAAGGTATGTCTAAGTAACCTTTGATTAATAAAGACATCAATTCATTAAGGAAAATTTCTATTGAATTTAACAGCTGCCTTATGTTACACTTATCCAGCGATGAGCTGAATTGCATAAGACGAGATTGACGCGCCTTTATGGCAAGGCACTAATGTGGAGTGCTGTCACTCGCCGCAATACGCAAAGACGCCCTTTCTAGGGCGTCTTTTATTTTTGGAAAATGAGATCTTCCATATTATGTTATTCCTTATATTCTATTAGAATCATGGTTTAGTTCTTTCTGTTCTTTTAAATCGTTTCTTAATTTCTCTACTTTCTCGAACTTCCTTACAGTCAGCAATGAAAAAACACTAACTACAATATACTTCATCATTATTTCATCTTTATTTTGCTCAATAATTTTTTCCACCAGAATGTTCCTTTATTTTTTTTAAGTATATTATAAAGAAAAACACCGCATGAACATTACCTCTTAAAATTCAGCCTCCACTTATAGAAGACTTGATTTCGAGGTGTGTGCGAATCAATTACTACAATCCATTTATTGAAACTACGACAGGCTTTGGAAAAGAGTGATCGTTATAAATAAACTAGATAAACAACCAGCAGACAATAATGTTATCATTTTCCACCGGTTTATTTTATTTGAAGGTTTTACAGCCTCTTTAGACACCATAACCCATGCAGCCATAGATATGATAACTATGAGAAACAGCACCTCTTGAGACATATTTCACACCGCCTTTCTTTATATATTACGATCAGCTTACTTTAAAGTTTCAAAAATCATCCAATTCCGCCTCATATCTCGAAACTGAGTCTCCTGCCCTTTCCTTGAAGACTCAATTTCGGGATAATGACAAACACAACTCAACCTCCATAATAGTCTTTTAACAATTCATCCATCACACGGTTGGTGCGAAGAGCCGTCTCCCCTGTACTCGGACACGTCCCTTTGCCTGTAAGCTCATGAACGATCGACTCGATATGAGGCTGCTGGATATGCTTGGGATGTTCAATAGTAAAGTCTTCTTCTCCCTCTTCTGTAAGCAGCTTCACCGGTTTGTCATCAAACGTGGAAAACTGGATTTCTCCTTTTGAGCCGACGATCTTGTTGTTATCTTCATGTTTGTAAGAGGAGAAGTTCCACACGCCTGTGCCTGCCGCTCCAGATTCAAACCGCCACGTTCCGCTGACCGTATCCTCTGCCGGGTACACGTCAGCGAGGTTACAGGCGGTGCCTTTCACGTCCTTCAGCGGACCCAGAAGATAGTCAAAAAGGTCGAGGGTATGGGCCCCCACATCATAAATCAACCCGGCGCCGCTCGTTTCAGGCATGACGCGCCACGGCCAGTTCCCTTGCTCGTCTCTTTCCGTTAAACGCTGCGTCTGTTGGATGGATGCAAACCGGACATCCCCGATAGCTCCATTGTCGAGCAGCTCTTTAACCTTTAAAAACCTCGGAAGTGATCGACGGTAATAGGCGACAAACAGAGGTACGCCATGCTTTTCGCAAATCTCCACCATCTCGGAACAAGCCTCCGTACGGTCTGCCATCGGCTTCTCCACATAAACGGGTTTGCCCGCTTCTGCTGCCATGAGCGTATATTCCTTATGAGAGGAAGGCGGTGTGGCTATGTAGACAGCATCCACTTCATCATCATGAATCAGTGCTTCCGCTTTGTCATACCATTTCGGAACACCGTGACGCCGGGCGTAGTCTTCAGCCTTCTCCCCGTCTCTTCTCATAACCGCTGTGAGCGAGCTGTTGTCGATAAGTTGAAACGCCGGACCACTTTTGACTTCTGTGACATTGCCGCATCCTATGATTCCCCATCGGACTGTATTCATTTGTTACTCCTCCTGTCTTGTTTCAATGATGTAAAATAGCACTCCCTTTTCTTCTTTCCACGCCAACGAAGCATTTCCCTGTTCGAAATAAGAAAAAACCCCTGCTTTAAGCAGAGGCTTTTCGGTCAGGAAGAAACCAGCTGTTCTTCCTTCCATTTTTTATTGTATTCATCCATACGCTCATTGTGGGAGGAGACCATCGCACGGGCACTGGCCTCTGGATCGATATACTGCTTGGCCAGGTTCACGGCATTGGCTGCATCCTGGAAGGCCCCGGCAATCAAGTGAAGCTTTCCTTCGTGATGAAGGATGTCACCAGCAGCGAACAAGCCCGGGACCGAGGAGGCACTCTGGGCAGAGCCTTTTATGAAAAAGTCATCCACCCGCTCCAGCGGGATCGGGCTTTGGTCAAGAAGGGATGCGTCTCGGTTGAAGCCATGGCTGATGATGACTTCATCGACATCCAGCGTTCTTACCCCGTGTTCCGGATGGGTGAGCGTAACCTGACTGATCTCCGTTCCTGCTTCATTGGCGGTCAACGCCTGGATGGCGGACTGCTCATTCAGCTCAACGCCCTGTTCGATGAGAAGGTCAATACTCGCTTCATGACCTTTCAATTCTTCCCGGCGGTAAACGAGATGGACACGTTCTGCAATGGGAGCCAGTTCATTCGCCCAGTCGATGGCTGAATGACTTCCTCCCGAAATGACCACACGCTTGCCGGCAAAGCGCTGAAAGGACGGCACGGTATAATGAAGGTTGCTGACTTCAAATTTCTCCGCTCCCTGGATATCCAGTTTCTTCGGTTCGATGATGCCGCCGCCGACTGCGACAATCACAGATTGCGACCAGTGCACTTGTCCGTTATGGGTGGTGAGCTTAAATGTACCGTCGACCTTCTCGATGGACGTTACCTTTTCTCCCAGCACGATATCCGGATCGAACGTCGTTCCCTGCTTTACGAGGTGATCGATCAACTGCTGTCCGGTGACAGCCGGAAGACCCCCGACATCCCAGACTATTTTCTCAGGGTATACATGCACCTTGCCGCCGAGAAACGGGTGGCTTTCGATGATTTTCGTTTTCATGTTTCGTAAACCGCTGTAAAAAGCTGAGAAAAGCCCGGCTGGTCCTCCGCCGATAATCGTCACGTCGTGCATATGTATCCGCTCCCTTTTTTGATCTGTTACACACATTATAGTGAAAGTGAGAATCATTTTCAATAAGAATCATCAAAAAGAAAACAGCTCCCGCCTAAAAGCAGAAACCGTTTTGTGGACGATTATCTTCTAGGAATAGCACTACGAAGATCAAAAAAGCCTAACAAACCGCAGATAACACCGACGGCAAGGAAAAACCAAGGCAGGAAAAGACCCCCTTCTCCCCATGTATGCACGAACGTATAAAAACAAGGAGAGCGCCATACGTCCGGCAGAACTTTTCCAGCTTACGCCCGGCTGTCTTCATAGTTCTCCTCCTTTTCGTTCATGAGGGAGCTCAACAACCTAATCATGTTCAGCACTGCTGCATAAAGCAGGGCACTGCCCGCCCCTAGGCCTGATAACAGGAGGTCTTCCTCCGATTTCACAAAGCAAACACCCAGGATGCATCCGGCAGCACCTCCCGCCAGGATCCAAATAACAAGACGAAGCGGTGAGCGTATCGGAAAGCTTTTGTGAACAGATGTAATGATCTTGTCAGCCAGCGTTCCTCCGATTAGAAAGAGCGGGAATGTAAAGCCGAAAACCATGACCGAATTGTCATATCCCGGGCTTCTTATGTTCCAAATGATACTTAAACTGATAGCAGCTAAAAAAGCGGCCAGACTTCTATGAAAAATACCTATTCCCCCAGACTCATTGTCTATTCTTATGTAAAGTGTTCTGTTTTCTATGACCTGTCAAGTGGATATGGTAAGATAGGAACAGCCCCTGCCAAGACAACCAGCAGGACAACGTGATTGACAGGAGGAAGCCGCTATGAAAGACAAATTGAAAAAGGATGAATGGTTCCATTACATCATCGCCATCGCTGCCCTGGCGTCCGGACTGCTTCATTTCTTCTTTAATTGGGACTATTACCATCATCACCATTACTTAACTTCAGGACTGTTGTTCTTTACCATTGGTCCTGTCTTATACGTGGTTTGTGCCTTTGCCTATTACCGGGCAAAAACTCACGATTGATTGAAAAAGGCCGTGCCTGTTCCGTGTACGGCCTTTTTTTTCGTTCAACTTTACCTATCATCGACGACGATGTAGGTCGCCTTCACCGGACCATGCACCCCGACAATCAGGTTCATTTCAATATCCGCGCTGTTGCTCGGACCTGTAATAAAGCTCACGCATGAGGAAACAGGCACCCCTTTTTTCTCCTGCTCATGAATGATTTTTGCTGCCTGCGTCATCCTCGGGACGAGCGTACTTTTCGGGATAACCGCTACGAAGGTTTCCGGGAGCAGGCTGATTGACCTTCCGTTCCAACGGTCGTTGAAAAGGGTGACGGTCCCTGATTCAGCAAGGGTCACATCGCTGAACACGATGCCGGCCCCGGCCTTTTCTGCGGTCGTCACGTTCTTCTGTCCTTCCTGCTCATCCCACACATGGACATGGTAACCATCCTGTCTCATTGTTTCAAAGACATCAGAAAGACCGTACGCTTCCAGACGGGGACCGCCGGCGCTGACGATGGTTTGAATGTGATCCTCCTCCCATACATGCCTCAAGGTTTCTTCAAGCTCTTCAGTCGTCGTTACGAGACACTTCGTATGAATAATCTTACACTGCTCCTTTAGTTTTTCCAGCAGCTGGTCCTGGTCTGCTCCTTGGAAGACCCGCTCCTGAGGCTGTACGGAGTAGGCTGGTCGTTCAGCCCTTGTTCTCCGGTCCCTTCCCAATTGTCCGGCGAGTTGATCCAGGAAGCGTTCCCGATTATAGACGGTCATCTTTCTCCCTCCTTTTCTCCCGTTCATCAAACCACGTTCGAAAGCCCTTTTTCGCTGGTGCCGGAAAATCCCGGGC
Source organism: Halobacillus sp. ABH2_015 (assembly GCF_056158945.1). NCBI lineage: Bacteria > Bacillati > Bacillota > Bacilli > Caryophanales > Bacillaceae > Halobacillus > Halobacillus sp. ABH2_015. The sequence continues at coordinate 1,282,264 of NZ_JBSWUG010000002.1, read as the reverse complement.
TGCCGTCCACGCTTTCATCGGACCCGGTCCATTCTTGATCGACCCGTCCTTCGTCCACGGTTTCAATACCGTTCCCGCCATTTTCGTACTGAGTTTGTAAGCAGCAGGCGTCGAGGCCCATTGTGCAAAACCGTTCATAGCGAGCCGCTCCGCTTTGGTCGTTTTCTGTTCCTTTTCCACGATGATTTCCCTGTGGCGGATCAAATGTTCATGAAGCGGGATTTTCACCGGACAGGCTTCGGTGCAGGCCGCACAAAGACTGGAAGCGTAAGGCAGCTCCTTATGGTCTTCATACCCATCAAGCAGCGGTGTAAGGACAGCCCCGATCGGTCCCGGGTAAATGGAATTGTACGAATGTCCGCCGACATGGCGGTAAACCGGACAGACGTTGATACATGCCGCGCACCGGATGCAGTGGAGGGCGGACTGGAATTCCGTTCCTAAAATCTTCGAGCGGCCGTTATCGACGATGACCAGATGAAAATCTTCCGGGCCGTCCACTTCATTTTCCAGACGCCTGCCCGTCAGCGACGTAATGTAGCTCGTCAGTTTCTGCCCGACCGCCGCGCGGGTCAACAGGCTGACAAGCACCTCCAGCTCCTCCCATGTCGGTACGATTCGTTCCATGCCCATCACAGCAATCTGTGTATCCGGGAGTGTACTGACCATACGGGCGTTTCCTTCATTGGTGACGAGCGTCACGGTACCCGATTCGGCTACGGCAAAATTACAGCCGGTTACACCGATATCCGCTTCCAAAAAATCCTGCCGGAGCTGCTCGCGGGCAAAAGCCGCCAGTTCTTCCGGGTCATCGGTTTTCGTATAGCCTTTTTTCGTGACGAACGTCTCTCTGATCTGGCTTTTATTTTTGTGAAGGGCGGGCGTAACGATATGGGACGGGGGATCTTCATCGAGCTGCAGGATCCATTCGCCAAGATCCGATTCCACAACCTCACACCCACTTTCCTCAAGAGCTTCATTCAAGCCGATTTCCTCCGTCACCATTGACTTCGATTTGACGACTTTCCGGGCCTGTTTTTCCGCAGCGACCTTCTTCACATAGGCGTTGGCTTCCTCGGCCGTCTCAGCAAAAAACACCGTTCCGCCCCTTTTTTCCACCTGCTCACTCAACTGATGCAAGTAGGAGTCGAGGTTTTCCATTGTATGCCTGCGGATCTCCTCCCCAAGCGTACGCCAGTCCTCCCAGTCTCCGAGCTCTTCTGCCGCTTTCAGCCGCCCTGTCCGGAAACGGCCCTGCGCTGAGCTGACGGCGCTGCGCATAAACGTATTGTCAATCCCTTCCTGAATCCGGTCCGCATACGTTTTCGTTCCAATCTTTATACTCATTTGTCCGCCCTCCCCGTTATTGGCTGTTCAGAACTTGAGCGATGTGCAGCACTTTCACGTCTTCCTTGTTCCGCGATAATCGTCCGCCGATATTCATAAGGCAGCCCATATCGCCGCCGATTAAGTATTCCGCTTTTGTCTCCGTGACGTGGCACGTTTTCTCCTGGACCATCTGTGCGGATATGGCCGCATTTTTCACAGCAAATGTCCCGCCGAACCCGCAGCAGTCCTCCTCTTGAGGCAGATCGATCAAGGTGAGTCCTTCGACATTTCCCAAAAGGCGGCGCGGCGCATCTTTTACTCCCAGCAGCCTCGTCATGTGACAGGAGGGGTGGTAGGTAGCTGTACCTTGAAAAGTAGAGCGAACGTCTTCGATGCCTAAAACGTCTACGATGAACTGCGTCAGCTCGTAGGTTCTTCCGGCTACATGTTCTGCGCGTTTCTGCCATTCCGGTTCGTCCCTCAAAATATGTGGATATTCTTTTATCATCTGCACACAGGAACCTGATGGACCAACGACATACTCGGACGCATCAAAGGCGGCAATCATCTGCTTGACGGCTTGTTTGGACTGGGTCGTGTACCCGCTGTTGTAGGCGGGCTGTCCGCAGCACGTCTGACCAGCTGGAAAATCCACTTCGCATCCGAAACGCTCCAACAGCTGTACCGTATCCTTCCCCACATCCGGCGTAAAGGTATCACACAAACAAGTGATAAATAACGAAACGTTCATCATTCATCCTCCCTTTTAATCATAAGGTCATCTGATGACTGGAGTAGAACCCTTTCATCACGAAATGATTCCACTGAGCGATTCTCTGACGTGATTCAAATGTTCCACCATAAATGCCTGCGCTTCCTCGTTTTTTTCTTCCTTTATGGCAGCAAAAATCCGTTGATGCTGGTCCAGCAGCTGACGTGCGCCTTCTTCGGTGTGAAGGAGCTTCCTTGTCTCCCGCATGCCCTGCATCATGATTTCCGACACGCTCTGCATGAGGTGAAACAGCATTTGATTGTGAGCAGCTTTTACAAGCGCCATGTGAAACGCCAGATCCGCCTGCTCCCCGATGTCCCCATTTCCCTTCGCTCTTTCCATCTCAAAAAGAGCCGCTTCCATGGCTTGAAGGTCTTCATCTGTCCGTGATAAAGCTGCCGCTCCTGCCGCCCCCACCTCGAGGATCTGCCGGACTTCCAACAGTTCTCTCATATCTTCCGGCTTCATTAGAAACGCGACAGATGCAGGAACGGTGAACCGGGCAGGATCGAACGTTTTGACATACGTCCCTTCGCCCTGGTGCATTTCAAGAATACCCATGGCCCGCAGCGCACTGAGCGCTTCCCTGATCGCTGACCGGCCGACATCAAAGCTTTTGGCCAAAGCTTCCACACTGTCCAGCTTATCCCCCGGCTTCAACCGACCTTCCTTTAAAGATTCCAATAACGAATCCGCTACCTGTTCATAAATTTTCTTTCTCCGAATCGGTTTATACTCCACGCCACTTCCCCCAACCCTATCTTTTAATTTCAGTTTACTGTATTCTTCCATTCTTTGAAAGCGCTCACGGAAAAATAACAAAAGATTCGGAAGGTTTTTAAAGACACCAGAAAGGTTAAAGGAACGCAGGCTGTATTTTTGACGTTTTTTCTTAACGTATGTAAAATGACCGCATAAACAAATTTTGCACGAAGGCAACTTTTAGAAAGGTGATAACTATGATTGAAGCGTTTCAAGATATGAACCCTGTGATGCAGGCCTTTATCGGTACTCTTTTTACGTGGGGCATGACAGCTCTCGGAGCCGCTCTCGTCTTCTTCGTAAAGGGGACGAATCAAAAGTTTCTCGATAGTATGCTGGCTTTTGCCGGCGGGGTGATGATTGCGGCGAGTTACTGGTCATTGCTTGCACCGGCTATTGAAATGTCTGAGAATGGTCCTGTACCAAGCTGGATTCCAGCCCTTGTCGGTTTTTTACTGGGCGGAGCCCTTCTATTGATGATTGACCGGATGCTTCCGGCTTTGGATACAGATAAGTATTTGAATGACATCAAGGATAACCGTGCTAAAAATCGGACCGCCCTGCTCATTTTTTCCATGACGCTGCACAACATCCCGGAGGGACTTGCCGTCGGTGTAGCCTTTGGTGCGCTTGCCTCGAGCGGAACGGAATCGACGCTTGCCGGAGCGGTCGCCCTGGCGCTTGGTATCGGTATTCAAAACTTCCCGGAAGGTACAGCCGTATCCATGCCGCTCCACCGTGACGGGATGGGCAAGAAGAAAAGCTTTATGTTCGGGCAGTTTTCCGGCATGGTCGAACCAATCGCGGCCGTCGTTGGTGCGGTTGCTGTGATTTTCATCGAACCGATTCTCCCCTATGCGTTAAGCTTCGCTGCCGGGGCGATGATTTTCGTCGTGGCTAAGGAAATCATCCCGGGTTCTCATGAAAAAGGGAACGTGAACCTCGCTTCGATCAGTCTCATGCTCGGTTTCGCCATCATGATGACGCTCGATGTCGCGCTGGGGTAACGATGTGCTTACCTATTGGAAAAACTGCTCCCTATATTATGCAGAGTGGTCACCTTCCGCTTTTTGGTGGATGCTTGCCGCGGGCACGGCCTCAGCTGACTTGGGCAGGAAAACCACCTGCCCAAGTGGATCTTCGGTCCGCGCTGTTCCCGCAGGCGTCACCACCAAACACTTCACGAGACCTTACTAAATGACGAGATGAAAATAGGGATGGGTTGACTTGAACGCTCATCAGCTTAAAGCGGTTTGCCGGAGCTTCAGGAGGCATTAGAAAAGAACACGTGCTCTCTACAAATGGAAAAAAGCTCAGAGACAGGGTCTCTGAGCTTTTTTTATCCTGTATACCGATGATAGAGGGTTTTCGCTTCGGCTACACTCTGGGTTCCGTGAATGAGGGCGCGTCCGTCTTTAAAGAACACCATCCGCTTATCCCCGGTCGTAAACGAAAGCAGGTACGGGTTCTGTTCCACCTTGCCGTCCTGACCGGACAGGGTCTCGGCGAGCACGGTCAGGTTCCATTCCTGCTTCGATGCCGGGCGGATCTGCACAGAGTCACGCCCGCAGAGGACAGCTGTCTTCATCTGCTGGTCATAGGATAAGAACGGATAGGATGCCTCTCGGCCGCAGGACGGACAGTCATCCTTTTTCACGCTGGAGACGCCGATGGCTGAATGCTGGTTCGTCCATAGATCAAAAGAAACGAGTTTCTTCCTGACAGCGTCCCAGTCTTCGACTAACAGTTTCATAGCTTCTGCTGTCTGATGAGCGGTCACCATCTGGACCGCTGGACTGATAATACCTGCGGTGTCACATGTCAATCCTCCAAGCGGCACCTGCTCCATCAAGCAGTGCAGGCACGGCGTTTCTCCCGGAAGAATGGTATAGCTGATGCCGTAGCTCCCGACACAGGCCCCGTAAATCCACGGGATCTGATGCTTTTGGGCAAGATCATTGATGATCATCCGGATATCAAAATTATCAGTGGCATCAATGATGACATCAACGCCCTCCAGAAGGGGCTCCAGTTCAAGCGGTGTCGCATCGACGACTTTTGCATCAATGATGACATCACTGTTTACCTGCTCCAGCCTCTGCCGGGCAGCGACCGCTTTCGGAAGCCGGGTCTCTGCGTCTTTTTCTGTATACAGCTGCTGACGCTGAAGATTGCTCCATTCCACATAATCCCTGTCAAGGATCGTCAGTTTTCCCACCCCGGCGCGCACAAGATTTTCAGCGGCTCCGGTTCCGAGGGCACCTGCCCCGATGATCAGTACATGTTTGCTGCTGATTTTCTCCTGCCCCTTTTCCCCGATGGGCTGGAACAGAGTCTGTCTTGAATATCGGTCGTTCATGTTCGGCTCATTCCCTCCATTGGACTGCTGGCCGCAGCATAACGCTTTTTCGGGATCCTCCCTGCTTCAAATCCAAGCCGTCCTGCCTGTATGGCAAGCTTCATCGCTTCCGCCATTTTCACAGGATCATCGGCGGCAGATACAGCAGTATTCAACAGCACACCATCAGCGCCAAGTTCCATCGCCGCTGCTGCATCGGCTGGTGAACCGATGCCCGCATCCACAATGACCGGCACTTCGGCCTGTTCAATAATCAAATCCAGCTGATGCGGATTGAGAATCCCCTGCCCTGACCCAATCGGGGACGCCCCTGGCATTACGGCGTGGGCTCCCATTTCTTCCAGTCGTTTTGCAAGGACGACGTCATCCGACGTATAAGGAAGAACCGTAAAGCCTTCCTCCAACAGCATTTCCGTCGCCTTCAACGTTTCGACCGGATCGGGCAGAAGCGTTTTTTTACAGCCGATTACTTCTACCTTAATCATATCGCAAAGTCCGGAAGAATTGGCTAATTTTGCATGCCGCACCGCCTCTTCAGCATTTTCCGCCCCTGCCGTGTTAGGCAGAAGTGTATAACGGCCGACATCGAGCTGTTGAAGCAGGTCCGGCTGCTGCGGTTCAAAAATATTCATTCTCCGGACGGTAAAGGTAAGGATATCGGTTTCCGATACGTCTACAGCCTTTTTCTGCGTTTCAAAATCAGGATATTTCCCTGTCCCCAACAGCAGTCGTGAGTTAAACGTGAAATTTCCAATCTTAAGCATGATTATCCCCCTCCTACGAATTGGACCAGTTCCATTTGATCGCCTTCATGCAGCTGTGAATGGCCGTGCTCGCTTTTTTCTAAAATGGTGTCGTTCAGTTCCACCATCACCACCCGGTTATCCAATTGAAAGTGGCTCAGAAGCGTACGGACATCAGCCAGGTGGTCAGGAATCTCATGCCACTCGCCGTTAATTTTCACATTCATGATGATCCTCCTTTATAACGTGATGAAGCTTTGTCCACTCGTCACCCAGTCCGGCTCCACCGGCTTCCCTTCGATTTGGTCCGCCACCAGCGTTCCAGTCACCGCCGAAAGCAGGATGCCGTTCCGGTAATGGCCTGTCGCCAGCCACAGCCCCTCTTTTTCAGGATGTGGACCGACATAAGGAATGCCGCTTTTCGTCTGCGGCCGGATTCCGGCCCACGTAGCTTCCATTTCGGCATTCCGAAGTGAAGGAACGAGGCGTCGGGCTTTTTCCATCAATTGAAAAAGGCCCTCTACAGTAACGGACTCGTCGAAGGAACCCACCTGTTCAGTGGCGCCGATAACGAGGCGGTTTCCCGCCTTCGGAACGATGTAGCAGCCTTTTGTGAAAAGGGTCCCTGTGATGAGCGGCCGTTTCGTCCGGACAGAAAAGCACTCCCCTTTGACCGGGTACGTTTCCACAATGGTGCGTTCAGCATTCAAAAGCGAAGCACTCCACGCCCCGGCCGCTGCGATGACCGCATCCCCTGTATACGTGCCTCCGATGGTGTTGACTCCAATGATCCGACCGTTTTCTTCCACCAAACCGGTGACGTCCGTGTGTTCCAGGAAATCCGCGCCGAGCGCTGCGGCCGAAGCCGCATACGCTTTTGTCAGCTTTGGTGCGTCTACCTGTCCGTCTTCCGGCAGGTATAATGCTCCTGTAATCCTGTCGGAAAGAGACGGCTCTGTATCACGCATTTCATCACGATCGATCCACCGGGCTGTTTCACCGACCGCTTCCTGCGATTTCCCCAGCTGCTTCCACGCTTCCTTTTCCTCATTCGTAAGGGCAATTTTATACAACCCTTTCTGCTGGAGTCCGATATCCACCCCGCTGAGTTCTTTCAATTCAGCTGCAAGAGAAGGAAACATCGCCCGGCTCGTTCTCGCCATTTGAAAAAGCGGATCGTCCCCTTTCCATTCGGACTGAGCCCCAAGCATGCCGGCGGCGGCGCTTGATGCTTTCTGTCCAGTTTTCCCCCGGTCGATGACGAGGACTTTTTTCTGCCGCTTAACCAGCTGATACGCAATAGAATTCCCAATCACTCCACCACCCACAACAATTGCGTCATAAAACATCCCTTCATCTCCTTCCCAGTCGGTATTGATAACGGCGGACCGCCTTTTCCGCATCGTCTGCTAATAGAATGCCGGATAGTACAGCCGCTCCCGACGCTCCAAAGGGCTGAAGACGGCTGACATTTTCCGGTGTCAATCCCCCTATCGCGGTGACAGGCAGCGAGACTGCCTGTGTGACCCTCTGCAGAGCCTCGAGCCCGCGTCCCGCCGATCCAGGCTTGGATGCTGTCTCAAAGACATGTCCGAACAAAATAAAATCTGCTCCCCGTTTTTCTGCAGTGACAGCTTCTTCTACAGAATGGACCGAACACCCGGCGTTTAAAAAAGGAAAAGCCCGCTTAACCTCTTCGACCGGAAGACTGTGTCCGGCCAGCTGCACGTGAGGCACTGCTTTTGCCACGGCTACATCCACCCTGTCATTGATGACGAGCTTTTCGGTTGGAAACCCAAGGTCTGTCAAAGCATCTACAGTATCCGCCACTTCACTTGCGGACCACTGCTTTTCACGAAGATGGAAGAAATCAATCATCGGTTCAATCGCAGCCACCCTTGTGCACAGTTCCTCCCTGGACTGCCGCCCTGTGGAAATGACGTGCAGTTTCATTCACGTCCGGCTGCGATCGACTGTTTTAAATCAAACGGCCATTCCTCCATACGGTAAGCCATTTCCCAGAACATATATTCATACTGACTGCTGATGATAAACAATTCCTTCATCCGGGATCTGCCGGCATCTGTTTTCGCTTCAGCCAGTTCATCAAGGCGCTCGATCTGCTCTTCTACAAGCGTCCGGAACCAATCCCCTCCGTAAGCCGCAATCCATTCCTGATAGACCGGTTCTTCCGGTGACGATTCTTTCAAATGTTCGCCGACTTCATAATACAGCCAGTAGCACGGAAGAATCGTCGCAATCACATCCCCTAAGTCCCCGTTATACGCTCCTCTGTACATATGGGACGCATACGCATAGGCCGTTGGTGACGGTTTGAACTGCTCCCGCTCTTCCTGCGTAATGCCCAGCTGCTTCGAAAAATTCTCATGAAGCCCAAGCTCAGCTTCATACGTACTTTGAGCATGAGACGCCATATTGGCCATGACAGCCATATCTTCAGACTTTGCAGCTCCCAGTGACTGGACACGGGCAAAATGAGACAAGTAATACGAATCCTGAAGCACATAATAACGGAACTTTTCGAGAGGAAGCGTTCCCTCTCCAATCCCTGTGACAAAAGGATGGTGAAAACTTCCCTCCCAAATCTCATCCACGGCCTTTCTGATTTCTTCTGAAAATGTCATATCCACTCTCTCCTTTGTTGAACGATCCGCCACTGATTTTTTCCACTAAAAAAGCCACTTTCCCCGGCATAGGAAAAGTGGCTGATATACATTTATTTTCATAGACATGTATAGGTATCGGCCACTTCCCTACGCTGGTATAAACCAGATCAGGTTCCAAGAGTCTTAAAGCATCACTTTAATCTCAGCCTTTGAGAAGGCACCCCTAGTGGATCGCTCGTTATTCAATTCCCTTTCATCGTAACACGTTAGAATTTTTTGTCAAAAACAGATTTTCGACTGCCGTTCCACGGCTTTCTGGATACTGTTGGCGGTCCATGGAGGAATCGGGACGGGACTCTCGTTCAGACCCGGCTCGACCCAGACCATGTCCCCCACTTCTTCCGGACTCTTTATATAGGGCTCTCCTGTGAAATCCGTAGTCAAAAACACGATATTCAGAACCTGGATATCCCCGATTAAAAAAGAATTGCTGTGTACATAGGTAAGGTCCCCATCCAAAGTGAGGCCGATCTCCTCTTTAATTTCACGGCGGACGTTATCTTCCAGCACATCAAGGGAATCCGGACTGAACTCCATTTTCCCTCCAGGCAGCGAATACAATCCTCCCGCGTGCTCCTCTTCCGGTGACCTTTGAATAAGTAGAATATGGTCCTCTTTCATAATGGCCGCTTCTACGTTTATGATATAAGAATACGACATATACAAACTCCTTCCCCCACCAAATTCGACACACCGCTTCAAACTCCTCCCCTTCATGAAGAAAAGATTTTTGAGCATATTCATTGTGTCTCTTTATTATAAACCGTTACACAGAACGGATAATAACGTCTTTGACTTTCTGCATCGCTCCATTAATGGCAGAAGCCTTCAGGGAAGCGAGGTAGACAACGACACCTGCTCCTTCTTCCACCTTACCAAAGCGCTGGATATCCACGATAATGGTCCTCTGCAGGGAAGGACAAGTCATTTCATTTCATTCTAAAAACACCCGCCCTTTTCAGGACGGGTGTTTTTTTATGCTCATCTCAGGTAAAATATGGCTCGGAGAGGAGGAAAACAATGACACAACTGAAAGTCCTTTCGGCGTGGAACATCCTTCCCGCTGCGCTTTTGATCACTGCCGGATGGTTTCTGTTGGATGACAATCCATCCAACACCTACACGGGATCCCTCTTTCTTATCCTGTTCTGGACAGTGAAAAGCGGACTGGACGCCTGGAGGTATCACTTGATCCGCCAAAATAAGCATGCCATTTTAAACTTCGGCTTTACCGCTGTCAGTCTTGTCTTGTTGTTTTATGTCCTCTAAGGGAAGGCAGCATTTAAAGAGAATCATCCACTTATAAGGAGCGGATACATATGTTAAAAAAGATTCGAATCCTCTTATCAGTCATAATCATCCTTTTGTCCGGCTACGGATTATGGACAGATAAATCAGGAGACCTTTTGTCTTTCACTCTCGCAGGTTTAGCCATTCTTATGGTTATCCTTGGCCTTGAAGAACAAAAAGAAACAACTAAAAAGCGTGCCTCCATTTATTATGCGGTCTCTGTTTTCTGTCTGTTTACTTCCATAGCCGGATTCATCCAATAATAAGAGTCCCTTTAGATGAGATCCCTATTCCTGCAAACGCGACTTAAACATCCTAGACCGCATAAGGGAAGGCGACGTGGAGTGTTCGATGGTGACGCCTGCGGAAAAGCATGAGGTGAAGATCCACTTGGGCAGGTGGTTTTCGTACCCAAGTCAGCTGAGGCCGTGCCCGCGGCGGGCATCCACCGATCAGCGGAGCGTGACAATCGCAGTCCCCCCCCTCGAGGAGAAAAGCTTTTTCTACATGAGGAGAGCCCCTGGAGAGGGCTCTTTACACCAACGTATGGATAAAATCAATTTCACTCATCACCTGTATGCCGTTCCGTTCAAGCAGGGCCGCCGTGACCCCTTTTCCGGTAACCTGTCTCCCGCTGAACGTGCCGTCATAGACGAGGGTACTGCCGCAGGACGGGCTTCCCTCCTTCAACACTACCGTATCAATCTGCAGATCTCTTACCGTTTCCAACGTCAAATAAGCCCCTCTTATGTACGACTCTGTTACATCGGTTCCTGTCTTTTCCATTACACGGGCCCGGCCTTTCAGGACATCCTCTCCATCACCGCCGATAATCTCTGCCGGAGGGCGCGGGACCATGAATCCTCCCAGCAGTTCCGGGCAGGCGGGAACCGCTTTCTTTTCCAATATTAATTTTTGAATTTTCTCCTGGAGGCAGTCGGTGCCATCGTAGCGCACTTTCATACCAGCCAGACAGGAACTGATCAAAATCACCCTTCTTTTCCTCCCTTTATCTTTTATTAAAGCTCTGTTAAAGTCTGTTGTTGATATTTTAAACGATTACTAAATCGTTTCCGTCTGGAATTAGGGGTCCGGTCCGTTGTTTACTCAGAGCGTGGGATGCCAGGGAAAACCGTCCGCTTTCCGCGGGGAACGATGAGCCTCCTCGAACTTCGTTCTCCGGGGTCTCCCCTTGTTCCTTTTTCCCGCAGGAGTCTACCTGTTTTCCCTGCCATCCCTTTCGTAGTGGTGTAACGGACTTCGGTTATGTCCTTTCTAACTACCCTTCTTTGAAGAGGCGGCCTTGGGAATGGCGGGACTCCTGTGGGATGAAGGTACATCGTGAGACCCCGGAAGGCGCTGCCTGAGGAGGCTCACGGTACCCCACGGAAAGGGAGTCATTCCCAAGGCCGCCTCCTACAAATCCCATAACAGAAAGAGATGATCTGAGCTCATATGTTAAATACCAACACCAAGCAATAACAGAGCTTTATTAAAAAGAAAGTCCAGACCCTGCTGACAGAGTCCGGGCCTTCCACCTAAACCACTTCCATCAGACAGACACTAAAATACTCTCTTTCATCTGATACGACACGCTGAAGCAGAAAACCGCTCGATCTGCCCAGTTGAATCATATCTTCCGGATCATATTTATAGGAGTTCTCTGTATGGATTCTTTCCTGCTTTTTCATCTCAATGGTATACCCGCCGACGGAAAGAACCTGATCCCTGACGCTTTCCAGGTGCATTTCAATTCTCCCGGCAGTTGAATTATAAAGAGCCACATGAGAAAAACTCTCCACATCAATCGATGCTCCATGTTCACGATTCATCCTTGTGATCAAGTTTTTATTAAACGCTGCGGTCACCCCTGCCGCATCATCATAAGCGGCTTCTATGATCGTTTCGTCTTTTTTGCGATCAACTCCGAGGATCAGCTGATCGCCGGGTTGCAGGAGGCTTCGGATATTTCCGAGAAAACGCTCTGCCTCCTCCGGTTCAAAATTTCCGATCGTAGAGCCTGGGAAGAAAACGACTTTCTTCTTCCCCTTCAAATCAGGGAGTGTAAACGGCTGTGTATAGTCCGCACTGACGCCTTGAATATGAATCCCCGGATACGATGTCTGCAGCTGAGTCACCGTATCCGCCAGAAATTCTTCAGAAATATCGATGGGAATATAGCTTTCAATGTTCTTCACATGATCCAGCAGAATTTTCGTCTTTTTACTGCTGCCGCTGCCCAGCTCAATCAGGGCGGATGGTTCATGGAAAACGGATTTCCATGCACTCAGGTTTTCCAGAAGAATCTGCGCTTCTGTCCGTGTCTGGTAATACTCCGGCAGATCTGTAATCTGTTCAAACAGCTGTGACCCCTGCTCATCGTATAAAAATTTAGAGGAAATCCATTTCTTTTCTTCTAAAAGACCGGTGAGAATATTGGATGGCGCCTTTACATTCAAATGCGTCTTCATACATCCTCCGCCAATCGGATACCGCTGAACTGCCAGCGCATCTGCGGATGGAAAAAGTTCCGGTACGTCGCCCGGATGTGGGACTGCGGTGTAACACAGGCGCCTCCACGGAGAACGATCTGGTTCGCCATGAATTTGGCATTGTATTCACCAAGAGCTCCGTCCAGTGGTTTATTTCCCGGGTAGGGAACGTATGGGCTCTGTGTCCATTCCCACACATCGCCGTATGCCTTTTCGATCGTTCCATCTCCCTTATAAATGGAATGCGGCTGATACTGCTCATGCTCCATAAAGTGACCGTCCACCTCAAGCGCTTCCATGGCATGCTCCCACTCCTGTTCTGTCGGAAGCCTGTGCCCGGACCATCTCGCATACGCGTCGGCTTCGTAAAAGCTGACATGGCTGACCGGAGCATCCAGATCAATTTTCTGCAGACCGGAAAGTGTGAACATGTGCCATTCCCCGTCTTTATTCACCCAGTACTGAGGATGCTTCCACTGATGTTCCTTCACCGTTCCCCAGCCGTCCGAAAGCCAGTGCTCGGGCTGTTCATAGCCACCTGCCTCCATAAACTGCATGAACTCCCCGTTTGTTACCGGCCTGTTGGCAATGCGGTACGGATGAAGGTACGTTTTGTGGCGCGGACCTTCATGGTCAAAAGCAAACCCCTCCCCGTTATGACCGATTTCCGCGACCCCTTCTTCGAATTCAAAGAACGAAAGCTCAGGAGCACGGCCATAGGAAGCATCCACCTGCTCCTTGAATACCGGATAAAGCGGGTTATAGGAAAAGTTGTATTTGATGTCCATTAAGATGAGCTCCTGGTGCTGCTGTTCGTGCTGCAGACCGATTTCCACAAGCCCGTCAATATCTGCGTCACCGACACGTCCGGCAAGCAGGCGGCTCATTTCCTGATCCACATGACGGCGGTAATCCATCGTTTCCTCCACAGTCGGGCGGGTAATCAAACCACGCCTCTCCTGCGGGTGGAATTCTCCGACGGTTTCATAGTAGGAGTTGAAGAGGAATAGGAACGCCTCGTTATAATGCCGGTAATCAGGAATGTACACTTCCAGAATGAATTTCTCGAAAAACCATGTCGTGTGCGCCAGGTGCCATTTCGCCGGACTCACATGCTTAGCCGCCTGGACGACAAAGTCTTCCGTCTTCAGCGTTGCAACAAGCTTCTCTGTGAATGTTCTCGTTTCTGTATAGACACTTAATACACTTTGATGGGTCGTTTCCATATAGCAGCTCCTTTTACTCTGTGGTATTCCCAACAGCAGGAATAGGGTTTTCCTTGAAAATACGGGCCAGGTGTAGCGTATTGTAGGCAAGCATCTTCACATGACCTTTTGTAAACTCATTCTCCTGTCCGCCGCCTTCATCCAGATAAGACGCGCCGGGACCGGCTTCTCCGACCCAGTAGGCATCCACATTCGGCGGAATGACGAAACCGATATGGGAAAGCCCGTAAATAATGGAGGCAGCGGCGTGCTTCGCTCCATCTTCGTTCCCGGTAATGACGACGCCTCCGACTTTGTTGTAGTAGACCGCCTGCCCTTTTTCATTCGTTTCACTGCTGCTTCCATACAAACGTTCCATCGCCACGCTTGCGATGCTGCTTTTCTCCCCGAGCCAGAGCGGTGTTCCGATCAGAAGGATGTCCGCTTCTTTGACCTTTTCAAAAATCTCCGGCCACTGGTCTCCGCCCCCGAGGTCCTTCGCCACGCCGTTTGGAATATGATAATCCGCCAGACGGACCGTTTCCGTATGTACCCCTTCGTTCTCCAGAATATCGAGTACCTCCCGCCCGAGAGCTTCGGTATGAGATGTTTCATCCGATGTTTTCTTTAAGCTGCAGTTCAAGATCAGCGCTTTCAAATCTGCCATCGTTTCAAACCTCCTTATAAGTATATTGAATCCTTTTTCCCTTCTGCCTTTATTTTAATCCTGCTTTTTCCAATTTGTAAGGTAAATGACAAAATCTTTACACATGTTTACATTTGAATGTGGGCATTTTAGGAGAGAAGAATGGATGAAGGAGTGTGTATGAATGTTCAAATTGAATGACAAAGCGCCTGATTTCACCCTTCCGAAAATTACCGGCGGGGAATTCTGTTTCTCTGAGGATTTAAAAAGCCATGACGAGGATCACTGGCATTTGATTATATTTTTCCGTGGATCGTGGTGCCCTGCCTGCATGAGCGAGCTCGATCAGCTGGAAAAGGACCAGGGATACTTCAACGATAAAAAGATCCATCTGATTACTGTGACTCACGACGAAAAAGCCGATCTTGAAAAAATGCAGGAGGAGCATCAATTCAGCTTTCCTGTGCTGAATGATACGGACTTCCAGTTTTTAAAAGACTACCAGGTGCACTTCCACGATGAAGATGCGCCTTACGAAGACCACGGCACGCACGGAGACCCGGCCTACTTTCTGACCGATGCTGAGGGACGGGTGTTGTACCAGCAGAGACAGACGAGTCCATTCGGTCGTCCGGCACCGACAGAACTGAGGAAAATCATCCAGTATATCCGCAGCAACTTAAAAGGCTGAACACAAAAATCCCGTCCGGTGAACGAAACCTGTTCACCGGACGGGATTTTTGATTTTCCTTATTCCACGAACCGCCATGCATACTGAAAACGTGCTTTCACGTTAAAAACGAATCTGGGTATAATGCTTCATCATTCTTTGGTTATGTTCGTCAGAGCCATCTACATTCCCGCTTTTGAATATCGGCACTTCCTTACCGCTCTCCTCCAAGTGATGAATGGTGCGGGTCAAAAGCTCGTGGATGATAGCCGTCCCAAGTACCGTGGATACGGGGGAATGATCCGTTTCCTTCCCTTTCATGACTGCGTCACCGACCGGAACTTCCATATCAATCACATCCTCAGCCCTATCTTCCAGCCGCTTCCCGGAATCCAGCCGGGAAGGCTGGGAGTCAGCATAACGGAGCGATGTCAGAGCTGTTGTGTACACACCCATCTCCCTGAAAAATTCCGCTGCTTCCACTGGAGCCGGATTTCGGCCTGAGGTGGAGATGATCAGTACCGCATCTCCAGGCTGTACGTCTTCCTTTTCCAGATACGGACCGACAAAACCGGGGGTTCTTTCATATTGGCTTGCCTGCACGGCGCCCTTATGAAGCATGAGCGGCTCGATGAGTATCGGACGGACCGGAACGAGACCGCCGGCCCGGTAATACGCTTCCTGGGCAATCAAACTGGAATGCCCACAACCGAACGTATGAATCACACCGCCCCTGCTGATTACTTCCGCATAACGACGACTGATGGCTTCAAAAGCCTCTGACTGGCGCCCTGCCAATGACTGCAGGCGGCGGGTCACATCCAATAAGTAACTCATGACATCCTCCTTACCGCTCAATATCACTGATGAACTTATAGCGATCCGCCCTGTAGGTGGATTTGACGACTTCGAACGGAACTTTGTTATCAAGATAACTGCAACGCTCAATATGGAGAACAGGCGAGTGGGCTTCAATATGAAGATCTCCACTGTCTTTTTCATCGGCCGCACGGGCTTCAATCTCCTGACGCGCATGACTAATTCTAAAATCAAGCACGTTCTCCAAATACTCATACATCGATCCCTGGACGATTTCCTCTGTAAGATCCGGAAGCAGAGAAACAGGAAGAAAAGACGTTTCCACTGCCATCGCCTGTTTGTCAGCGAATCGGATTCGTTTGACGGCATACACCTCCCCGCCATCTTCAAGGTTCAATTTAGAGGCAATGTCCTGAGGGGCCTGTATTACATCAAACGATAACAGACGGCTGGATGAACTCATGCCGCGCAGCTTCATGTCCTCGGTAAAGCTTGTCAGCCCTTTCAGAGGCTGTTCAATTTTCTTTTCTGCGACGAACGTTCCTCTTCCCTTTTCCCTGTACAGGATGCCGTCGTTGACCATGTTGGATACGGCCTGTCTGACGGTCATCCGGCTCACTTGAAAGCGTTCCGACAACTCTCTTTCCGAAGGGATCATATCTCCCGGATGGAACGTTCCTTCCTTGATTTCCTGCTTTAAAAACTCTTCAATTTGATAATACATCGGGAGCGGATGATTCTTTTTCAGCACAATCCCTCACCCTTTCTCGTTTACTAACGCATAAGCCTCACGGTCGACGATCAGCGTCAAATCATGATGCTCTTTCAAGGAGGAAGCCGGAAACTGCTCATCCCTCTCCCCGTAAATCAGCTGACGGATCGCTTCAGCCTTGCGCTTTCCGGAGGCCAGCAGAATGATTTTTTTACTTTTATGAATGGATTGAATCCCCATCGTAACCGCATGCGTCGGTACTTCCTCCATTGTATCAAAAAAACGGGCATTCGCCTGACGCGTAGAAGGCGTCAATTCCACGACATGGGTGCCGCTCTCAAATGACGTTCCCGGCTCATTGAAACCGATATGGCCGTTTTCGCCGATGCCAAGCAGCTGCAGGTCCGGCGGGCCGATCTGATCAATGACCTGCTCATACCGTTCACACTCCTCAGTAAGGATCCCTGCCTTGCCATCAGGAATGTAGGTGTTGGCTTTCTGGATGTTCACCAGGTCAAAGAGATGCTCGTTCATAAAACAGCGGTAGCTTTGATGGTGATCCGGACTCAAGCCGACGTATTCATCCAGGTTCAACGTAGAAACCTGGCTGTAGTCCGTCTCTCCTTTTTCATAACTCTTTACAAGCTCCCTGTACGTTCCAAGGGGTGTGCTGCCTGTAGCTAAACCGAGGACAGAGGCAGGGTCTTTCTTCACCTGGCTGTCAATGATCTCTCCCGCTTTTCTACTGAGTTCCTCATAGTTGTTCGTAACGATGATTTCCATTACTGCCCCTCCTCTGCGTTGTAGCTGATCGTTCCTCTGCACATGGTAAGGGTGACATTTCCTTGTTCATCCAACAGCACAAGGTCGGCATCCTTTCCTTGTTCGATGCTCCCCTTACGGTCTTCGACACCAAGCTGGACGGCGGCGTTCCAGGAAGTGATACTGACTAGTTCCTGCCATGACAATCCAGCGTCCTGTTTCATCTTTTTAGCGGCTTCCTCCAACGTTAAAATGCTGCCGGCAAGGGTTCCATCGGACAACCTGGCTTCATTGTTTTCTACAAAAACATCCTGCCCGCCAAGATCATAGGTCCCCGGCGGAAGACATTTGGCACGCATCGCGTCTGTGATCAAAACCGACCGTTCGCTTCCGATATTCTGATACGCTAATTTGACGGCATCCGGATGGACATGAATATGATCGACAATCATTTCCACGAGCAGACGGTCATTCATAAAGGCGGCGCCTACAAGTCCGGGCTCCCGGTGATGCAGGCCGCTCATCTGGTTGTACAAGTGCGTGACATGACGCGCTCCTTTTTCGACGGCTTCTGTTACCTGATCGAAACGCGCATCGCTGTGACCGAGCGAGCAGACCACACCTGTCCGGCTCACGTCTTCAATGAAAGCAGAGGCCCCCTCGGTTTCAGGGGCAACCGTAACAAGCTTGATGTGACCGCGGCTTTCCTGCTGCCATTCGTGAAACAACTCGACGGATGGTTTGATAATGTGATCCGGATGCTGGGCGCCGGCCTTTTTCTCTGAAATGAACGGACCTTCCAAGTGGATGCCGAGCATTTCGGCACCCTCGCCGGGGACCTGGGATTCCTTGAATGCCCCAGCGTTTCTGATAGCTTTCGTTATGTTTTCGCGTGACTGGGTCATCGTCGTCGCAAGGAAGCTGGTCGTTCCTTCTTCCGGCAGCTGTACACTCATGCCATGGAGCGCTTCCGGCACAGCATCCATCACGTCATGCCCAGCCGCTCCATGGATGTGTACATCAATGAACCCAGGGAGCATCCTCCGGCCTTTCCCATCAACAACTGTTCCAGAGCTTTTCAGTGTCCCAGTCGAAACTTCAGCGATTTTCCCCTCTTGGATCCGCACAGAGCCGGATGAGATGGTACGGTCAGTGAAAACGATGTCCACATTCGTCATGACCATTTCATTCATTGCCATCGTCCTCCTTTTCACTGGTGACTTCCACAATCTCTTTATCTCCACGATCTGCTGTTCCCTGCTTGAGCACATGGACGACTTCATTCTCCAGGTTCGTGAAAATAATCGGTGTAATGACGGACGGTGCTTCCTTCTTCACGTCATCAAGAGCCACCTGCAATAACGGCGTTCCTTGATCGACAAGACCGCCGGCTTCAACAAGAGCTTCGAATCCTTTCCCTTGAAGTTTCACCGTATCCAGACCAACGTGAATCAACAGTTCAAGACCTTTATCTGTTTCCAGACCAACCGCATGCTTCGTCGGGAAGACTTGGACTACTTTTCCTTTTACCGGAGAAGTGATGGTGCCGTCGGCAGGTTCCACTGCAAGACCCGGCCCCATCATGCCTTCTGCAAAGACTTGGTCCGGTACTTCTTCAAGCGGTAGAATTCGTCCATTGACCGGCATGGCGAACTCTTCTTTGTTTAATGTTCGTCCGGTAGATCCAGGAGCTTTTTCCTTTTCGGCCCTTGGAGCAGAGGAAACCGTCATTCCTGGGTTCTGCATCTGTTTCTTCATAGCTTCCGCTACAAACTCCACCGTCGTTCCAACGATGACCTGCAGATTGTTACGGCCGATCTTCATTACGCCGCGGGCGCCGGAACGCTTCAAAGCGGGTTCATTGACAATGTCACGGTCCTTCATTTCAAGACGTAGACGGGTTGTACAATAGTCGAGCGTTTCAATATTATCTCTACCACCAAGAGCTTCTAAATAATGATAAGCTTTGGCTTCATATTCGTCTGCTCCATCTTCCACCTCTGTCTGCACTTCTTCATCGTCTTCACGACCTGGTGTTTTCAAGTTTAATTTGATGATCAGGAAGTAGAAAACAAAGAAATAGACGGCAGCCATAAACAAGCCAATCAAAATAAGAGTGAACGGGTTTTGGGCAATATTGTAATTCAATACGTAGTCGATCAACCCGGCAGAAAATCCAAAACCGTGACGAACATCAAAGAGGTAGGCCAGAATCATCGATACTCCTGTTAAAGCAGCGTGTACAACATAAAGGAGTGGAGACAGGAACATGAAGGAAAATTCGATCGGCTCTGTTACACCTGTCAGGAACGATGTCAGACCGATACTGAGGAACATCCCCCCGACGGCTGCCTTGCGTTCTTTTTTCGCTGCGGCATACATAGCGAGACAAGCTGCCGGCAGACCGAACATCATGACAGGGAAGAATCCGGCCAGGAAGCTTCCTGCAGACGGATCGCCGTTCAAGAAGCGGTTGATCTCCCCGCGCACGACCTCTCCGCTTTCTGTTGTGAACGTACCAAAATCAAACCAGATCAATGTATTCATCACATGGTGCAGTCCGACTGGAATCAACAGACGGTTTAAGAATCCGTAAATACCGACACCAGCGGCTCCACCATTTAATATCCAGTCCGCTGTTGAATCCAACAAGGCCTGCGGATAGACCCAGACATAACCCAGAACAAAAGCGGCGACAACCATAACCGCGGACGTAATGATGGGTACAAATCGTTTTCCTCCGAAAAATGATAAAAATTCCGGGAACTTCACATCATTGTAGCGGTTGTAAAGCAAACCAGCCGCAATCCCGGCGATCACCCCGGCAAAAACGCCCATCTTTACATCTTCATTTATGGCACCGATTCCATTATCAAGAACCAGATACCCGACGGCACCCGCCAAAGCGGCGGCTCCGCTTCCATCCTTCGACAAACCCATCGCAATTCCGATGGCGAATATAAGGGCAAGGTTGCCTAGAATTCCGTTTCCCGCTGCTGTAATGAACGGAAGATCGAGAAAATCCTCCATCCCGAGCCTGACAAGCAGGGCAGCAGCCGGCAGCGTAGCAATCGGAAACATGAGCGACTTTCCGATTCTTTGTAAAAAGTTCAACATGATGGTGTACCTCCTCTAAAATATGAAAACGTTTCATTGAAGCTATCGTACCACCATCCCCTTATAGTTGTCTATACCAGTTTAAATTATTAGAATATTTAAACTTAAAGCGATTCTAAAAGGTCGGTCCCCACCATTCTCCTCTTTTCTACAAACTTTTGTGTTTTTTTACAAATGTAAGCGCTTAGAATTTCACATCTACACAAATAGTTATAGAAACAGGAATGGTAAAGTGTGAAAGGAGAAACCGTTTACATCCACCACACAACAACGTATCAACCGATTTCAGGGGGGATTTCATGCTGGAACTATTAAATCAAATCAACGATGTCCTATGGGGAACACCCAGTCTTATACTATTATTCGGGACAGGCTTATTTTTAACGGTGATGCTGCGGGGACTGCAGTTCCGAAAGCTTTTTTATGCCTTCAAGCTCGCCTTCACAAAAGAGGAAAAAACGGATCAAACCGAAAGTGCCGAAGGAGATATCAGTAACTTCAAAACGCTGATGACGGCTTTATCGGCGACAATCGGAAATGGAAACATTGCCGGTGTGGCTACGGCACTGACACTCGGTGGGCCTGGAGCGATCTTCTGGATGTGGATTGTCGGTCTTCTCGGGATGGCTACCAAGTATGCTGAAGCCCTGCTTGCCATGAAATACCGCGTAAAAAATGAAAATGGCGAATACTCCGGGGGACCGATGTATTACGTGGAACGCGGGCTTGGAAGCAAGTGGAAATGGCTCGCTGTCGCTTTCGCCTTCTTCGGTGCCTTTGCTGCACTCGGGATCGGCAACAGTGTGCAGTCCAACACCATTGCGGATGTGATGAACGAAAGTTTTCATATCAATGGCTGGATTACGGGAACGGTGCTCGTCCTGTTTACGGCCCTGATCATTTTCGGCGGGATTCAGCGGATCAGTACGGTGGCCGGATTTTTTGTACCGGTCATGGCTTTTCTGTACATAGGCGGAGCCCTGCTGATAATTACGATGAACTACAATGCGATCATACCGGCGTTTGAGATGATCTTCACCTACGCTTTCCAACCTATTTCTGCGGTCGGCGGTTTTGCTGGTGTCGTCGTTATGGAAGCTGTCCGGAGCGGGGTTTCCAGAGGAATCTTTTCCAACGAAGCAGGACTTGGTACAGCTGCTTTGATTGCGGGGAATGCCAAAACCGACCACCCGGTAAAACAGGCGCTTGTAGCGATGACCGGTACGTTTATTGTGACGATCATCGTTTGTACAATGACAGGACTTGTCCTTCTCATGACCGGATTCTGGGACCCGTCCGGCGGAGATATTTCAGGCGTCCAGCACGCGTCCGGCCTTGACGGTGGTGCGCTTACCAGTGCAGCCTTCGGTCATGCGCTGGGAACTGTCGGGGAATATATCGTCGCCTTTTCGGTGATCTTTTTCGGGTTCTCAACGATTGTAGGCTGGTATATGTATGGGGAGAAATGCTTTGAATACCTGGCTGGATTGAAGTATATCGTGCCTTACCGTCTTGTTTACGTCGGGGCCACTTTCATGGGGGCTGTCATGCAGCTGGATCTTGTCTGGGCCTTCGCCAACATGGCCAACGCGCTTATGATGATTCCGAACTTAATCGCGCTCCTGCTGCTTTATAAAGTGATTGTCAGAGAGACCGATTCGTTCTTTAACGATTATTTGATGAAACCTCATCACAGCAGCCGGAAAGCAAGCTGACTAAGCAAAGACCTGCCATATCGGCAGGTCTTTTCATTTGATGGAAAACGTTTGTATGTCCATTGTCTCCAGGAACATTGACCATTCCCTTTCCGCATACAATCGTTGGATCCTACTCGGGACAACCATTTCTGTTTGTGCCGTGTTGATGGTCACGTTCCGCTTATCGGTGGGTGCTTGCCGCGGGCACGGCCTCAGCTAACTTGGGCAGGAAGAACATCTGCCCAAGTGGATCTTCGACTCGCGCTGTTCCCGCAGGCGTCACCACCAAACGCTCCTCGTAACCACACCTAATGATCAGGTTTAAGTATTGGTTAGCGACGTCTATTTATTTGGATATACAAAACCTCATCTTCACTCGAACAGGAGTCTGATGAAAAAGGAGAGTTTTTTGGTAGCGGAAGGGAAAAAGAAACGTCTGCGGGGGATCTTCCCAACAGACGTTTACTTTACCAAAGCGCTTCTTCTTTACTCGTCAGTTCCACCATCCATGGAAAAGCGGTTAAAAAGCCGGCTTCCGCTGTAAAAAGCAGAGCCAGTCCAACAGCTATCGAGACATCCATCACAAGGGCAAACGGCAGGACCGATAATGGCATCATATGAAAAAGCGATACTTTGCGCATGCTTTTCCGGGATTGGAACTGCTTCTCGCCGCAGAACTGGCAGACCGCTCCGCGATCCCTGCGTATGGACAGCCTCTGGGTATCTTTCCAAGGCCATTCATGCCCACAATTTCTGCATACAGGCATTCTTCACGCCCCCTTTTTCTCTTTTTCTAAACGATCATGGCACCGGACCTCTCTATGGCCTTGCCAGGACCTTCCCATTACGAGAAAAATCGCTGCTATGGATAGAGAGCTGCCAGCTTATGAAAGGGTTCGACCGATAGTTGCGATGCTTTCTTTACCCTTCAGCCCTGTTTTCAGAGGGGTTACTTGAACATGACGTTATGTACGGTCGTATTGATCAGGTCCGCATAACGGATCCACTGGATGAGGAAAAACACACAGACAGCTGTATGGAGAACAATTGTTACCCACAACAGCCCCTTTTTCCTGGGATGTCTGCCGAGGGCTTTCCTACTCGTCAATACGGCGTATGTTGCTATGAAAACCGGGAGGAGAACCGCTGCCACGAGCACCCATTGGTTAAAGGCTTCCATATGTGTGCCAAGCTTACTTAAACCAGCCTCTTCACCGGAAACGTTTGAATTCATGATTGGCCCGGGTTCTTTCCATCCTTCATGGATAACGAGCTGATCTTTGTCGGTTACACTATAATCCAAATAACTGAAATTCATCGTATAATAGATGCCCAGCGTCGCCAATAAACTAAGGACAAACACAAGCATCCACCGGATAGGAACAGAAGTCATTGGATCCTCCCCTTTTATTCCAAAATCAATCTTTCCACACCGTCCCTCCAAAGCTGAGGGTTATCCCATTTCCCGAGGTCAGCCCATACCAGTATAGATAAGGATGGAAACGAACAGGAACCCGGAGAGAAACAACGCTTTCTTGGAGCGGCTCCACGATTTCATCCAACCCCACCTTTTTCTGTCCACATCAAGCCAGAAATAATCAACGGCCACTGAGATCATAATAATCAGGAGTGCTGGTATCATCGGCCTCCCTCCTTCCATTACGTTCACCTTATCATAAAACAACCAATATATTCCATTGTGACTGAGAACAAAAACGGGTTTTCTTTTCGACGGTTTGCAGGTATAAAGGAAAAAAGCGCAAATATATAAAACACACGTTCTTTCTATAAAGATCACGTGAGAAGGAGGAAAGCAAGTGTATAGAAGCAAACAGAAGCGGCGTTGGTTATGGTCCATCCTTTTCCTTGTGTCATTGCTGATTTTCCCTGCCCAAGGATGGGCAGCAGAATCAACTGAAAACGGAAAATGGAGATACACGGCGCTTGGTGATTCCCTCGCCTACGGTATTCAATCCGACGGTTCTGCAGGACTCAGCTATGCCGACTTTTTAGCCAACGATTTGGAAAACGTCGACAGGCTGGAAACGTTCACGAAGGCCTATGCTGTCCCCGGCCTCACCTCGGAAGGGCTGCTCAGTCAGATGCAGACCAATGAGGAGGCTCTCAAATCAGCCTCTGAAGCCGACTTGATTACGATCAGTATTGGAGCCAACGATTTTTTACAGGTATTCAGTAAAGACCCTGACGAGCTTAAAAATCCGGAAGTCGTTCAATCAATCCTGCAGAATGTGGGCGAGAATTATGGAAAAGTCGTCCGTCAGATTCGAACCGTCAATCCGGATGCGAAGATCTTCCTTATGGGCTACTACAATTCGTTTCCTGCCTACCCTGAAGAAGACCAGCAGCAGTTCATTCAGTTGATGGACGCATTGAACCAAACCATCCAGAAGGTGGCGTCTGCATCAGGAAGTGACTATGTCGCTACTTTTGAGGCAGTGGCTGAGAATTATGACGCCTATCTCCCGAACCCGCAGAACGTCCATCCTGGTGAAAAGGGCTATGAACGGATCGCTGAGGAGTTCTGGAAAGCGGTCAAACCATTCGTCCCTATTGCCACAGACCGGATTGCCGGAGAGAACCGTTATGAAACAGCTGTTGAAATCTCTAAACAGGGCTGGGACGAATCAGACACCATCGTCCTTGCCAGGGGGGATCATTTTCCAGATGCACTGGCAGGCTCGCCACTTGCCTACCATATGGATGCGCCCATCCTGCTGACAAAGGAACGCCTGCCAGCTGAGCTCAGGGAAGAAATCCAGCGACTCGGAGCGGACAAAGCCGTTATTCTCGGCGGTACAGAAGCGGTCTCTCCTTTTGTTGAAAGTCAGTTAAAGGGCATCGGCCTTACCGTTCAGCGTATTGGTGGTAAAGACCGGTTTGTAACGGCAGCTAATATTGCTGCTGTCTTGAACGGAAATCCTCAACAAGCTGTAGTAGCGAATGGTATGGATTTCCCTGATGCCCTGGCCATCGCCTCCTACGCTGCTGGAGAGGGCCACCCAATCTTACTTACGAAAGACACCCAACTCCCCGACGTGACGGCCCTGGCCCTTACCGATGTGGATGCTGCGATAGCGGTCGGCGGCACGCGTGTTATCTCTGATGAAGTTTTTCATGCGCTCCCTTCAGCCGTCCGTTACGGAGGTGACAATCGTTATGAAACTTCAGCCTTGATTGCTAAGGAGTTGAATCCGGCAGACCGGGCATTTATAGCTACCGGTTCAGATTTCGCCGATGCGTTGACAGGATCGATCCTGGCGGCTAAAGAAAACAGCACGTTCCTGCTTGTTCCTCCTGATTACCTTGATGCTTCCATTGCAGAAGCAGCAGAGGAGCTCGGCATCCGTCACTTCACCATTTTAGGCGGAACAGGAGCGGTCGGTCCTTCCGTAACAGAAGATCTGATGAAATCAGCACACGAATAAAGGAAGACCTGCCTCGTGCAGGTCTTCCTTCTTTTGTAGAAAACACACAACACAGGATCCGCCATTCATCAAAGCGGCTTTTTTGTAAAGTCTTTAGTAGAATAGAATAACAACAGATGAAGAGAAGGAGAAGGCTTATGAAAAAATGGCTTCTGTATATCCTTGCTGGTCTGTTCACCCTCGCTCTGCTTGCCTTTGGAGCTTTCTATATATGGGCGGAGCAGACATACGAACCCTCGGACCAACTATCAGACATTCCAGAGCGTCAGGAAGACTGGGTAATCTTTGAACCGGACGGGGAGCCGAAGGCCGGGGTTGTGCTATATCCTGGAGCGAAAGTCGAACCCGAAGCGTACAGCTATATTGGGAATCAACTGCGGGAACAGGGATACCTGACGGCAATTCCGTCCATGAGGTTCAACTTTCCCATCCTAGAAGCACAAAAAGCGGATGAAATGCTGGAAAACTCGCCCCTTGATGAATGGTTCATTGGAGGACATTCCCTTGGTGGTGTTGCCGCTGCCTCTTATGCCGATGACAATCAAGAACAACTGGACGGCTTGTTTTTCCTGGCTTCCTACCCGGCTGATCAAAATGACTTTTCGGGAACCGATATCCCAATGCTGTCCATCTATGGAGAAAAGGATGGCCTGACTACGCTCACAGATATCGAAGAAAAGAGTCCGCTTCTTTCAGATATGGCTGTCCTCTATGAAATTAAGGGTGGCAACCATGCCCAATTCGGCTGGTACGGAGAGCAAAAGGGGGACAATCCAGCGGATATTCCTGTTCAAGAACAGCAGGACATTATTATCAAAACATTGGTTACGTGGCTTGAATCATCCTAGAACAAACAAGATGGGCTCCAGGCGTGTATGACGGACCCTGATTTTCATGCAGGCTTTTGCCTTTCCCTGTTTTTTTAAAAATGAAGAGGCTGCCTGGACAGTCGCAGGCAGCCTCTTCTGTATAACACCGTTCTTTGTCAGCGAAGAAAGATCGAAAAAAGAATGAAGCCCAGAATCAAACCGACAAGAATCAGTCCTGTTCCTTTCCAGCCGAGGCTGCCGACTAAATCCATCAGTCCGCCGCCGTGTTCCCGGCCGGGACTGTTTCTTTTTAAATCCTCCTGCCTCAGCTTTTCTCTATCATAAGCTTTATCTGATTTGGTCATAAATGATCCGCTCCCCTTTGTTCATGAATCGAAGCGTTTCTCGACTACCATGCCGATGTAAACCAGACATCCGGCACAAACACCGATCATTATTCCATCAATAAACATTCCCACAAGCCCGCCTGTCAAAGCGTATGTGGTGACTTTCCATTTCATCATGACAAGGACTCCTTATAAGCGATAAAATCCTAAACCCGAAGGCTTTACTTGGACAGCTTTTTGATGTTTCCGATTTCTCGAGCGTTTATTAATACCCATGTCAGTCCCATAGGGAGAAAGAGGGAAAAGAGATCCGCAGGTGGACGCCCAAAATTAGTAAGTCCTAAAAATCCAAGGACAATGACAGGGAAAGCAATAAGTATGGAAATTTCTATCCCTCTATTCCTGCGCCACTTCTCCCTTCCCATCCGCTCCTTTTCAAAAGCCTCGATGACTCTTATATCTTTGGATCCCCAAGCTTCTCCTCTCCATGACGAGAAAAGCTTGTACATGGCTGTGCCTATTAAAACAACTGTACCAAGGATTAATACATACGCCGCCGGCCATTGATTGAACACACAAACCGCATAGAAACCAAGCAGCCCACCCATCAAAAGATTGGAGAATAAAAGCTGCCGCTTCTTCGCCTGTCGCACACGCTCAATATCGACGCTTTCTACCTTCACATCCTCAATCGTCTGCATACAGCAAATCCCCTCCCAAGAAGTAAGCATCTGCTATATTTTTCCTCACCCAGATGATTCCGAAACCTAATCAAGTTGGTCAGCGTATGTATAACAAAGACTGATTTCCTTATGGAGGTGAACAGCATGTTCTTCCGGCTCTTTCACAAACTCGACCGTCCAAAGAAAATGGCCCTGCTCTTCGTGTCTATCCTTTTACTGATCGGGGGCATAGTCATGCTCTTTCTGTAACTAAGCCCCATTACTCCTTACGTCCCGGACGGCTCATACGTTTCATCATCGATCCATTCCAATTGAAAGACGATCGCATAATCCGCCTCTTTCACAGCATCCGGCATCTGCCGGGCATCTTCGATTCCCGGCACACGCAGCATATCCTCTTTACCGGCAATCATATAAGCAGGATAATAGGAAACCCCTTTTTCCATGTTGAAGGCCTGCTCGATTCCAGTAAATGAATACCCGGTTAACGAGTCCGGAAGCTGAATCGTTCCTCCTGACCGGCCCCCCATCGTTCCGACGCTCACAGACGTTTGTTCTTCCATTTCACCGAGGTGAAAGCTGAAGAGGTCTTTTTTATAGATTTCCTCCCCTTCTTCTCCGGAGAATGATGAAAACCGTTCTTCCGGTTCGCTTCCATCTTCGATTACATAAGTCGTAGTCTTTAAGCCCTCTCCCTCAGGTATTTCCCCCTCTATAGTGTAAAAACGTTCGAATCCGCTGCCCAGATGGGAAATGATTGTTTCTTCACGCTCCGACAATTTTGCCGGCTTAACTGCCAGCGTATCCTTCGATGCTTCCTTCTGTTCAGGTTCTCCTTCTTCATTCGAGCAGGCGGCCAACAGAAGACCGAGTATCATAAATATCCCTAACTTTTTCATACCATTCTCCTTCTCACCCTTGAATGGAAAGCAGTTCAGACACTGTCACGAACTGATAGCCTTCCTTCTCCAAATAGTCCAGCAGCGTCGGCAGAGCTTTGGCTGTTTCCTTATGCACATCATGCAGCAGGACAATCGAGCCGGGTACGACTTCTTCCTTGATCACTTTATTCACGGCCTCCGGATCTCTGCTTTTCCAGTCGTGGGAATCCACGGACCATAATACGACTGATGACCCAAAGTGCCTTGCCGCTTCCTCTACGGTTTCATTGACAGCACCGTAAGGAGGGCGGAAAACCGACGGCTGCTGACCTGTGACGTTTGAAATTTTCTTACGGGACGCCTGCATTTCATTCTTGACGGCCGGCATCCCAATCTTCGTTAAATCCTTGTGCTGGTCGGTATGGTTACCGATCTCATGCCCCTCCTCAGACACCCTTTTGGCAAGGTCGGGATATTTATCCACCTGTTCCCCCATCATGAAAAAAGTGGCTTTGGCATGGTGATGCTTTAAGATATCCAGAACTTCCGGTGTCACTTTCCGGTCTGGACCATCATCAAAGGTAAGCGCCACCACTTTTTGTCCGGAGTCTGTAAAAGAAAGAATCCTTTCCAGCGATACGTTCACTTGAACAAAATCTTCCTTGTCTATTCCAAGGTCTTCCGGATTGAAATAAGCGGTCAAATCTTTCCCTTGTATGGACCAGTTCCAATCATCCGGACGGTTTATCATATCTGCAAGCGCCTCCCCATCAGGGTTCTCCTTTTTCAACTGCTTCTCCACACCTTCCTGAATCCCTCGGACGGCTTCAGGGTTATCCAGCAGGTTCGTAAGCGTGACGCTTTGATTTTCCCTGTTCAGTGTAAAGACCCGCACCTTGGACTCGGACTGCTTTTCCTCCACCCTTTTGTGGGAGCGGAAAATAAAGCTGTATGTATCCCCGCGCCCCTGATGAGCATCAACCTCAATGGTTAAATGCGCACGTCTGCCGTCACCGAGCTCCCCGTTATACTTTTCCACTTTGTTGAAAAAGCTTTCTTTTTCCTGTTCAATCCACGCTTGGACAGCCTCGTTCTGTTCATCCTCTTTCATGGAGGCGGTGCTGATGGAGAGCGTGTAGGTATCCGCTTCCTCCGTCTCCTCCTGGAAATAGAGGTAGGGGGCACTGCTGCTTTGACCAGATACAGGCGTGAGCCATTTTACCATTCCCATTGCTATTAGACCGGCAATCAGCAGGAGAACGACCCAGCCAGGCCATTTAATCCGTTTGATCAGTGGTTTTCTTCCTGCCATATCCCCTTCATCCCTTTTCTATTATTCTCTCTATCTATTATTCCAAATTTATACATATTTCTCAATGCTAATCTCTCTGAAGGATACTCTCTTCCAGTTGATAGAGAGGCAGGTCATTACCTTTAAAAAAACCAGCAGATCGTGAGAGATTAACCATAAAAAAGCCCGCCATAATGGCGGGGTGGAGTCTTTTCCTGACCTTAGGTGTTCATTTTTCTTCGTGCATTGAATTCTGTCCCAAAGAACACGGCTCCCATAAGAAAAAGAATGCTGGAGAAAAACAGAACCATGCCGTTCCATTGACCATCAAAAATTGTAATGTTCACAAGTGTCATGGTATGTGTAATTAATAAAAGCACAAACAAAATCACATAGGTTTTCATACGTCGCGACCTCCTAAACGTAACCTCTACTCTTCTTTCATCTTCTTCCATCCTAAATAAAACAGCCCTGTCACAAAAAGAAGCCAGGGCAGCCAGGGCACAGCGCTGGAATCATACCGGAATGACATTCCCGGAAAGCTCTGCGCCATTTCTATGATGACAAACAGCAGCATGGAAAAAGAAAAATAGATCGCCGCTGCTATATGGTGTACCAATGAACATCCTCCTTTGTTACACAGTTCTCCGGCCGAACCAGACATACATCAACAGGGCACTTCCCACGGCAAACATCCCGGCTGCTATTCCAAAGTAAAAAAAGAGATGTCCGCCAATTGTGGAGGAAGCATAGCTGAGGTAACTGAAAGCGAACAGCCCCGCCCCTAACAAAGCCAGTAAAACCATCGACCCTTTCCACCGGCCTTTCGTCAGGATGGAGCCCACCGCCAAAAGCAATAAAATGAAACTGCTGAACATCAGCATCGGAAACAGCGGACTGAACTTAGCGGCATATACAAAGTAATCCAGCTGGATGATCTGCTCCTCTCCCCTTACCTCTCCGTTGATCATTTGGGAAAAAGGAGTAGAATGGGCCCATTCCCATGATTTATCCAGAAGCGCACTTCCTTCATACCAGGAAACAAGGGCAGAAAAAATGAAAACAACGGAAAGAAGAACACATACGACAAAGGATCGATACATAGAACTCCTCCTCTTTCATTTCCTTTTAGGAATCCATCCGTTCCAAAAGCCTGTAGTCCTTTGTTTTTTCTACATCGATTTGATTTCTCCTGCCAAAAGCCAGTAATTCGTCATACCCCTCCGGCTCTGTCATCACCACTAACGGGATGTTCAAGCCCTTATAGGTTTGAATGGCAGCGGCTTTCTTTTTCCACCCGGTCCGGAAGAATTTAAGCGTTTGGATATGCGCAGGTACCAGTTCTTTCTTTAACACCCGCTTCTTCAGATAGGTAACGGTATAAATCAATCGCTGATCCTGAATATCAATTTGAAATCGAAATAAACTCCCCATCGCTAAGAATAATAGAATCACCAGGAACAGTTGAATCGATGCACCGAATGCGCTGGAGAGGAGTAACCACAGAAGGGGAAAGAGAAGTGTGACCGTATCCCTGATCCTCTTCGGATTGATGGAATAACTCATGACTGATCACCTCCAAACCTTTCCAGCTTCCTTTGGACACTCCAATAAACAGCTAAGGCTGCCATTTGAAGTGGTAAAAGAAACCGAAAAGGAGAAGATGAATGTGGATGAATGATTTGATAAATGCCGGCTGTTATGACCATTAGACCCATTCCTAATACGACCATCCGCAGAATCTTTTTCAGCTTATAATCGTTCGTTAAAATTTCCCCCACTCCTCTTTCAACAAACCATAAACGATCCTGTCGTGATGGCTTCCGTTCAAATATTCATACTCACGCAGGACTCCTTCCTTCGTGAATCCGAGCCGTTCGGGGACCGCTCTGCTTTTCCCATTTCCTACGGCCGTCTGAATGTCCACTTTTCTTAAACCGAGCTCAAAAAATGCGTAATCGACCATCTTCCGGACCGATTTCGTTACCAACCCCCTGCCCGTAAAGTCGTCTCCGAGCCAGTAGCCGATTTCCGTTCTTCCCGTTTCCTCATCTATGTATAGAAATCCAGTGGAACCGGCCAGTTCTCCTTTATACAGGATGCCGGCCCAGAAACCTTTTCCATCGGCCATCCTTGTCAGGGACCTGCTTATAAAGGCAGCAGAATCGTCCGCTTCCTTCGTTTTGTTTGGGAAGGAAAGCCACATCCCAAGATGACTCCTGTTTCTGTCGACCAGCTTGAACAAGGCATCCGCGTGTCTTGGTTCCAGGATGGACAGCTCTACGTCATCATCCACATGCATCGTAAACATATGTTTTCCTCCTCTTCTACGATTCCAATTATTTCAAAAGATTCCCCTGAACTCAATCATTAAAAAAACCTTCTTTTTTATAAAGAAGGCTTTATCTGCTTTATTTCTTCACAGGCTGTCTGGAAGTTTTCCAGTGATTCTCCTCCCAGCGCAGACCTGTCACCGCCGAACAATCGCTGCAGGACGATTTCCTGCGCTTGTTCGATAGAGAGGTCTCCACTGTTTAACACGAGCTTTATATAAGACTTAAAATATTCCTTGGTCAATGCGCCCGATTGATGCAGCATGCGTCATTCCCTCCTCCATTCTTCATCACAGAAGCAGGAGAGCCTTCCTTGAAGACTCCCCCGGCAGACTCTATGCGTTTTCCTGACGGTTTTCCTCCTGTCCCTCTTCGCTATCGTTTTCCTTTGTTTCTTTTTCCTCTACCTCTTCAATGTCTACATGACAGCAGTTTTTATCAGATTTGGAAAACAAACCGCGGAGCCCTTTCTTTTTTTCAGCCATGGATTTCACCTCCTTTAAAGTATCGTCTGCACGATAAACCCTGTGGATACCGCCACGACGAGGATGGAGACAACAAAAGCGGTGACGAGCTTCGGTTTGAACAGTTTATTCAACAAAACCACCTCAGGAATACTCGCGCCCGCACCACCGATGACCAAGGCGATAATGGCACCGATCCCCATGCCCTTACCCACCAGTGCATCGGCAATCGGCAGAATCGCTTCCGCTCGGATGTACATGGGGATACCAATGACAGAAGCCACCGGAATCGTCCATGGTTGATCTCCACCTGCAAACCTGGCAATCATCTCCTGAGGAATGAAGTCATGGATGAATGCTCCGATGAATACCCCAAGTAGAAGGAACGGCAGGACAGGGTAAAAGAAGCCCCAGGCGTCCCGCAGCGCCACCTTCCATTTCGGCTCATCCGCTTCAGCAGTAGTGCTTCCTTTCCGGACCCTTACATTTTTCACGAACTTTTCAAGCCCGAGCAGATCCCATACCACTCCAATCAGGATAGAGAAAGCACCGACAATCAGAACATAGGACAACGTCAATTCCCACCCGAGCAGCGTCCACAGCAGAAGGACAATGACGGGGTTCAATAATGGTGAGGCTACTAAGAAGGACATGGACGGTCCAAACGGTGCTTTAGAAGAAAGCAGTCCTGCCAGAATCGGAATCGTCGAACATGAACAGAAGGGCGTCAGTGCCCCGAGCACCGTTCCATACAGGTAGCCGCTCCACTTATTCGGTCGTTCCAACACCCGTTTAATCCGCTCCTCTGTCACCTTCTGCTGCAGAAGACTGACGAGGAAGCTGATGAGAATGAACAATGCGGTCAACTCCGCAAACAAAATGAGGAATGTTTTCATAAACTCGAGAAAAGCATTCATAAGATCCCTCCCTGCATCAACTTTTTTTGATGTATAATGTATAGATTTACCCTGACTACTGACCAGGGTAAAAGATGCAGCAGAGTTCCGGGGATAGGATGGATTTAACTTCCGAATCGTTCAGCTGATAATAGTTCCAGGTCCCCTTCTTTTCCCTCTGAATAAAACCGGCATCATGGAGGATTTTCAAATGGTAGGACAGTTTGGACTGCGGGAGTCCGACAAGCTCTGTCAGATCACAGACACACAGCTGTCCCTTCTGATTCAGTTCATACATGATTTTAAGACGAAGCTGATCTGCGAGTGCCTTGAATTTCTTTTCGTACCCTTCAAAGGAAAGTTCCTTCCCAGTTCCTGCATGTTGATCGACCGTTTCCATCGTCTCACCTCTACATCAAATTTTTTTGATATAACTGCATTATATTCATCCCTCAGGAAGGATGTCAATTGAATGCATCAAATTTTTTTGATGTATGTTCATTCATCCCTTCCTAAGTAATGCGTCTCCAGCTCTTCTTCCTGTATACCACGGTTATGATAAAGCCGGTGAGCCCTGGCATTCGGCTTAGAACTCACCACTCTGTGCAGATGGTGATCAATATAGTGGGCAGCCGCATGATCATCTACGGCCAGTCCGGGCTTGATTTTCCCTTCGGCCATTAATTTCTTATATGCCGGCCTCCGTTTCGGTTCGCCGTCATAATGCGGACAGTGGCTTCCCGAAAGAAAGCCCAGCCCTTGCAGCGGTTCCAGCTCCCCTCCGAAGGAATCCGTGACGCCTTCTTCAAACCAACAGATCGATCCGGCACTGACACCTGCAAGGATGACGCCCTGCTCCCACGCTTTCTTCAAGATCACATCCACTCCCCATTCTCTCCATAACGCCAGTATATTCCTCGTATTTCCACCGCCGACGAAGATGATATCCTTTTCCAGTAGAAAACTGTCCAGATCTCTTGTGGGTGGGTGAAATAATGAAAGGTGGGAAGGCTGACAGGCATAGTTTTCGAAAAAGTTGTAAAATCTGGCCATATAACTGCCGGAATCTCCGCTCGCCGTCGGGATAAAACAGATGTGGGGCTTTGTTTTCGAAGACTGCTCCAGCAGGTACGTATCCAACAGTGGATTTTCAGGATCCATCGAAAAGCCTCCTCCACCTACAGCGATGATCTGTTTCATAAGCAGCACTCCTTTTCAACATTGATTTATCAGTTAAAATATGTAAAAATATCCAGGAATACAATGGTATTTTTAAAACTCCTCATCAAAAGGGAGAGGTAAAATGACTGGGTTCTTATACAATAGTACGTTGGCTGGATTATTCGGTTTAGGGATGTATCGGTTGATTATTTTCGAAGGAACGGCAGCCAAAGAGCATGTGCTTTCGTTTATAATTTGTGCCATCGTTATTCTGGTCACAGCCCTTACAGGAAAGCGTTTTGCAGCCAAAGCATCTGAAAAAGCATCCAATGACTGGTTTTACGTATCTCTTCTGTTTCCATTTCTATGGGGAATAGACGCTTTTCAAGCCATTCAATATGCGTATCCCCCATCATTCAGTGCCATTATCGGATGCGGGCTTGCGACCTCTCTTCTGGTCTCCGCATGCTTATGGGAAAGACCTGTACAATCAAACAGGAAAAAGATTGTCTCAGAGGCCGTCCAGGACTAAATGGAGATAATCCCCATGTCCTCTGATCAAATCCACTTCCTCTACGGACGAAATCCAGAAGAAGTGGAAGGTCAGCCCTTTTTCTTCTCCTCCCCCGGACGGTTCGTGCAGCCAGCTGCCTTTCACCTCCGGGGTGTGGAGCTGATAAAATACCGCTTGTGCGGATTTCCGTCCTCATTTATCCACGTATCCATCACCAGTAATTTTTCTACATAGACGGAATTCAGCCCTGTCTCCTCCACCATTTCCCTTACAACAGCATGTAGAGGATCTTCCCCCGGGTTCACAGTTCCTTTAGGAATTTGAATGCCGGCCTCAGGAACTGAATTTTGAAAAACAAGCACCTGCGGCTTTTCTTTATCAAAGCGGGTGATATATCCATAGACTTTCCATACAGGTTCCACAAGCACACCTCCTTTGTTACTGACCCGGGATGATTGTCCCTTGATGGAAATACAGCTGCCATCTGCCATGGGTTTTCTTCCAGATCGAGCTCCTCCATGTGTTCCGCTTCCGCGTCGTATCCTTGACTTTATATGTACTCAGGACCGTATCCTCTGCCAGAATCTGAATCTCATAATGATGCATCGTCATTTCTGACAGAACGACCCCAAGATTCAGGCAGTCTTTTTTTGTATAGATGATTCCGGAACTGCCAATCTCCCAAAAATCATCTGCAAGGATCTGATCCAGTTTTTCAGCGGAAGACCTGACGTCCAGACTGATATGTGCTCCTTCTAATTCCCTGAGATGGTTTTTTAGATCTTTCATCTATCCTCCCCCTCTTCTGCTTACCGCCCCTTTATAAAGATTAGTTCTACACATTTCCTTTTTTATCCTTTTTCTTCAGCATACACTCCTGTTTATGACCAGAAAAAAAGACCCCTTGAGGGCCTTTCTTTGATTGATTAAGAGTACCATCCACCGTGGCTGTGATGAACGCCGCCCCACGGATAATAATTTCCCTGGCCGTAATGGTACCCGTAGCCGGGTGCATAGCTGCTGTGTCCGTGCTCGAAACCGGATCCTCCATACGTTCCCTGCCCATGATGATACCCGTAGCCCGGGACATAGGTGCCATGTCCATGGTGATAGCCATACCCCGGGATATAAGTCCCGTGTCCGTGGTGGTATCCTGCGCCGGGTACGTATGTGCCGTGACCATGATGATAAATCCGTTCCACAACGATCGCCCCTTCCGTTTGCTTCAACCTTAGCCTATGCTGGGCGGGAAGATGTGGTCTGGGCGTTATCCATAAAACAAACCACGCTGTCCCTTGACAGCGTGGCTCGTCATTCATTGAGATTCATAGATTAAATCTATGGTTTTCCACCGTTTCCTTATACCAGTAGTAGCTGTCTTTCCGTGTCCGCTCAAACGTATCAAAATTCACGTGGATGATTCCGAAACGCTTGTCATAGCCTTCCGCCCATTCAAAATTATCCAGAAGCGACCAGACGATGTACCCTGTAATCGGAACGCCGGCCTCAATCGCCCGGCTCAATGATGTCAGGTGCTGCTTTAAGTATTCGATTCGCTCCTGATCATGCACCTTTCCATCCTCTTCCACCCCGTGGTTGTAGCAGGCCCCGTTTTCTGTGATGTACAGCTGCACGTCACCGTACGTTTCATGAAGATCCTTTAACGTTTTGTAGAAGCCTTCTGCATAAATCGGCCAGTCAATATCTGTGCGTCGGTCGTCGACGGGGATTTCCTCGACCTGGAACATGCCTCCATCTTCCTTGTAGCGGCCGAGGCTTCCTGTGTAGTAGTTGATTCCCATAAGATCGATTGGCTGGGAGATGATATCGAGATCTCCTTCTTCCATACGCAGCACGGCATCCTGTTCAGCAAAGATGTTCTGCAGCGTCTCTGGGTATGTTCCTTTGAACACAGGATCCATGAACCATTCCTTCTGCCACATCATCCCTCTGCGGCAGGCTTCCACATCTTTTTCATCCGGAGAAAAGGGCTCCATCCAGCCAACATTCGGAGCATACCCGATCTCCCCGTCCGGCACAAAATTCCGGAACGATTGGACTGCTTTTCCGTGGGCGAGCAGCAGGTGGTGGGAAACATCGACCGCTGCCTGCAGGCTCGTTTTGCCCGGCGCATGAACACCGATGTAGTTGGATAAAAAGGAGGCACACCACGGTTCATTAATCGTCAGCCACTTTTTCACCTGTCCACCGAACGCCTGAAACATCGCTTCGGCATAAGATAAGAACGCGTCTGTCGTGTCTCGGTTCTCCCACCCGCCCGTTTCCTGGAGCACCTGGGGAAGATCCCAGTGGTAAAGGGTGATCATCGGCTCGATTCCGTTCTCCAGCAGTTCATCAATCAAATGGCGGTAGTAGGCCACTCCTTCTTCGTTCAACTTTCCCGTCCCATCAGGAATGACCCGGGACCATGATATCGAAAAGCGGTAAAGATCGACACCAAGGCTTTTCAAATGCTGCACGTCTTCCTTGTACATATGATAACTGTTGCAGGCCTCATCTCCATGATCCCCGTTTTTTACGTTGCCGGGGGTATGAGCAAAGACGTCCCAGATCGAAGGAGTCCTGCCTCCCTCTTTTGCTGCCCCTTCGATTTGGTAGGACGCGGTGGCCGCCCCCCACTTAAATTTTTCTGGAAATTGAATAGTTGTCATAAGCGATACCTCCAGTTTTTACCCGGAACGTTCAGCTTTCCTTCGTAGAAGCTCTGAGCACAAGCTCAGGGTCTACTTTCATATCCTGGATATCATGGTCATCCTTGATCAAATCCTCCAGCATATAAGCAGCCAGCTTTCCGAGCTTTTGTTTGTCCTGTTTGACTGTTGTGAGTGGTGGATCGCTGTACCGGCATGCTTCAATATCATCACAGCCGATCAGCTGGATATCCTCAGGAACGGATAATCCTTCTTCCTTGATCGCCTTCAACGCACCGAGTGCCATCATATCAGACGCTGCGAAGACAGCTTCCGGAAGACGATCGGCTTTCAGAATCTCCTTCATTCCTTCATAGCCGCTTTCTTCGAAAAAGTCCCCGTAATAGAGCCAGTCCTTTTCAATAGGAAGACCAAACTGATTCATCGCATCGATAAAACCGATGTTACGGATACTGGACACCAGCGAGTCCTGTTTTCCTCCGATATAGGCGATGGTACGGACCTGGTTCAAGTACAGGTGCTCCACCACTTTGGCTCCGATTTTCGCATTGTCGGTCATAATATAGCTGGATTGCGGGCCTTCCAGTTTCAAATCAATGCCCACGCTTGGAATGTCACTTTGGGCAATGTCATGAACGGCCTCTTCAATTTCATCCCCTGCGATGATCAGACACCCGTCCACGTGGAAATGCTTGCACCTTTCCAAATACTTGCTTTCTCCCTGGTAAATCTTTTCATTCGAGAACAGCAGCAGGTCATACCCGAGCGATCCGACCGCTTTTTTGAACGAATTGACGACTTCGTTGAAAAAAGGGTGGGTGAAATCAACATTGATTTTCCCCGCATAGATAAGTCCGATCAAATTCGATTTCTTCGTCGCCAGCGACTTTGCTGAAAACGTCGGCTGGTACTTCGTATCTTCAATGATTTTATAGACTTTCTTTCGTGTCGATTCACTGATGCCTCCATAATTGTTGATAATCTTGGAAACCGTGGCTGGAGACACTCCGGCCATCTTAGCTATGTCGCGTATTGTCAAATCCATATCTCTTTCTCTCCTTCAAAATCAGCCTCCATGTCATTACCATCTATTGTATCAACAATTTGGAGAAGCGGGACAGATTTACTTGATGGATCCTTCTGTAATACTTGAAATGAACCATTTGTTGAAAATCAGGAAAATGAGAATAAGTGGAACCGTCGCCCAGAAGACACCGCTCAACAGCATCCCGAAGTCCACACGGAAGGCATTGTTCAAGGAAGCAAGCGCCACCTGCAGCGTATAGGAAGCCGGATCACGCAGAACCGTAAACTGCCACAAAAATTCACCCCAGACGAGCGTGAACACGATGATGCCGAGCGTCGCAAAGGCGGGTTTGATGATTGGGAGCACGATGCTCCTGTAAATCCTGAAGTTGGAACAGCCGTCCAGCTTCGCCGCTTCCATCAACTCATCAGGAACCGATTCACTGATGTACTGCCGCATCAGGAAAATCCCGAGCGGGTTGAGTAAAAACAGCACGCCCGCCCCTAACAGCGTATCGAGCCATCCCAGCTGAGAAACCAGGTAAAACTGAGGAATCAAGCCGAGCTGCGGCGGAATCACCATCGTTAAGAGAATCAGAATGAAAAAGAAGTTCTTCCCCGGGAACTGAAATTTCGCAAAGGCAAAACCCGCCAGTGAACTGATAAACAGGACAGCCAAGGTCACCGTCGAGCACAGTACGATCGTATTCCACATCGCCTGGAAGAATGGTATCGTATCCAGCACTTTCATGAAGTTCTCCACCAGCTGATCACCGGGAAGAAGCGTCGGTGGAATGGAATTGTAGGCCGCACTTGGCTGTGTGGCCATTACAAACATCCAGTAAAATGGAAAGATCGAAACGAGTGACGCAAACCCAAGGGCGATATAAACAGGGAGCGTTCCTTTTGCAGCACGTTTCATTTTATTCATTTGGTAAACGCCCTCCTCTTCTGCTTACGACCGAATCCGGACGTGAGCCACGTATTGATTGCGGCAGCCGCCACGATAATGATCAACAGAAGCACCGCCGTTGCGGACGCTGTTCCGAAAGAGCCAAGGTTGAACGCATCACGGTACAGGTACATGACTACAGTCATCGCCTCATCCCTGTTGAAAGCGGAGGAACCGAGGAATACAGCCGGTTCAGCAAACAACTGAAGCGCCCCGACCGTCGACATGAATACCGTAAGGACGATAAACGGCTTCAACAATGGAATGGTGATGTGAAGAAACTGCTGGACTTTTCCAGCGCCGTCGATCGTTGCGGCTTCGTACAAATCCTTCGGTATGCTTTGAAGACCAGCTAAATAAATGATCGTATTGTAGCCGACCCATCTCCAGAAAACCATGAGGGAAATAGC
Source organism: Halobacillus sp. ABH2_015 (assembly GCF_056158945.1). Classification (NCBI taxonomy): domain Bacteria; kingdom Bacillati; phylum Bacillota; class Bacilli; order Caryophanales; family Bacillaceae; genus Halobacillus; species Halobacillus sp. ABH2_015. The sequence goes on along the minus strand of NZ_JBSWUG010000002.1, from coordinate 1,242,317 downwards.
AATTTTCGCTCCCCATTCCGACGTTTTCCAACTGACCGGATCAACACCGAACAAACCGATGACATAGTTGGCAAGCGCGGTTTCACTGCTGCTGAAAAACACACCGAATACTAATGCGACAGCTACCATCGATGTAATGTAAGGCATAAAGATGGTGACCCGGAAAAAATTCGTAAAGCGGATGACCGCCATATTAAGAAAATAAGCAAGAATAATGCCGACAACCAGCTGAGGAGCCGTTCCCATTAAACCGATGATGACTGTGTTATACAACGACTTCCAAAACAACGGATCCTGAAGGACGACAACGAAATTGCTGAACCCGACAAACTCCATGGCCCCGAGGCCGTTCCATTTCTGGAAGGCGAGGACGATGCTGAAAACAGCTGGATAGAGACCGATGATGGCAAATATGATGAAAAAGGGTGCGATATACAAATAACCGGACAGCATATCTTTCTTTTTCTCAGACATCGGTGTCTTCGCTGCGGCTTTGGATGCATGCTGACGCTTCTGTACACTCTCCACTTCTTTCCCTCCTTTATGTAGGAGGGCCGGATGTTCCCCACCCAGCCCCGTGATATTTTAGCGGTTCATAAGATCTTCGATTCGTTTGACAGCCCCTTCCCATTCGTCCTCTGGGTCGGCCCCTTCCTGCACATTGCGCAGAGCCGTCAACACTTCATTGTTTACCGTAACGTATTTCGGCCCTTTGTAGACTTCAGGTATTTCCTGAGCAGCCTCTGCGAAATAAGCCGCGGTATTCTGTCCACCGAAATACTCGTCGGAATTGTTCACGAACTCTTCCATTTCATACACTTCAGGAGCAGATGGGAATAAACCGCTTTCTGTGAAAGACTTCAACTGGTTTTCAGGAGAAAGCATCCACTGAGCAAAGGCATAGGCTTCTTCACTGTTTTTCGTTTCAGATGGAATGGCCACATAAGAACCGCCCCAGTTACCGGCAAAATCCGTTGGAAGTGTGGTCACTTTCCATTTCCCTTCGCCCTCCGGCGCATTTTCGGTCATGTAGCCTTTCAGCCAGGCGGGTGCCATTTCTACAGCAAACTCTCCTTTATTCAAGGCGTTGGCCCATTCCGGTGTCCACATTTCAAAAGATCCGACGACACCTTTCTCCTGGAGATCCACCGCATAATCGTAGGCTTCTTTCACTCCATTATCAGCTTCATTGATAAGAAGCTCTCCATCACGATTGAAATAGCTTACCTGCAGGGCATCCATATTGGCACGAAAAGCCATTTCCATGCTGTCGACCATCGGCTTGCCAGTTTCCTTCAAAACTGTCTCCGCAGCCTCTGAAAATTCATCCGGAGAGGAAATCATGGTGCTCACCTCATCTGGATCTGTCGGCAGGCCGGCCTCTTCAAACACATCGGTATGGAAATACATCGCTTTAGGTCCGATATCGGTTGGAAGACCAAAGAGGAAATCGCCTCCCCCGTTTTCTGCCATCTTCCATTTCCAATCTAAGTATTGATCCTGAATTTCATCCGCTCCTAACTCATACAAGTTTACGAAACGACCCTGCGCTTCGCGGTAACGGTCCAGCTGATCGACTTCTATCATTGTCAAATCCGGGGCGCCTGTTCCGGCAGAGATGGCTGTAAACAAACTGTCGTGGTGATCGCCAAGCTCAGAATTTTTAATGTTGATCGTAACATCCGGGTTTTCCTTTTCATATTCATCAGCAAGCGTCTCATAGTTCGTTGCTCCAAATACCCAGAAGTCCAGTGTCACTTTCCCTTCTCCAGATGCCGCTTCATCATCACTGCTGCAGGCAGAAAGAAACATAGATAAGACCAGTAACAGAACGAGTGTGAACCTCTTTTTCACATTGACCATCCCTTTCGTATCCATCAATTTAGTTGCTTCCCTCCGATTAACGAAACCGGTTTCGTTAATACCTAAAAAAAATCAATTGATTTGTAAGGTTAGCTTGATTATAACGACAAATGTATCCGTTTTCAATAGGTTTTTTTTGTTTTTATAATAGTTTTATGTGATTTTAGTAAACCGGTTTCGTTAACTCTGCATGGTTCCCTTTCCTCAGCCATTGAGCTTAAAAAAGACGACCTCCCTCTACAAGGAAGCCGTCTGACTGGTGTGATTATTGAAGCCTCGTTTTCCCATGGGCAGCAAAGGAAGCGGGGTTTTTCTTTCTGTATACACTCAGCACCAGCCCGAATAAAACCGCATGAAGAACAGTAGCGTCCATCCCGTAGCTGAGGAACGGAAGCGGGAAGGAAGCGGTTGGCAGGACCCCTATCGACATAAGCAGGTGATAAAGGACTGGAACAGCATAGAACACCAGGCTCCCTCTTACCAGCAGCTGACCAAAGGGTTCCTTGATCTCCCTTGTCATCCAGAAGAGGCGGCCAATCACAAGAATCAGAAGGGTCAGGAGAATAAGGGCAGCGGCCCAGCCCACCTGATTCACTATTGAAAGAAAAACGAAATCGGTGTGACCGGAAGGCAGCGGCTCCGCTTGTGAACTCTCCCCTATCCATGCGGCATGACTGATGACTTCCTCCATCCGCAGATACATAGACCCGCCCCCATTCGAGAATTTCTCAGGGGATAAAAACGACAGCAGCCGATCCTTTTGATAGCTGGCAGCAACTGCAAAGAACCACCAGCCAGCATATACAGCTCCGATGATGGCTAACGAAACCAACGACCAGAGGATTTTTTTGTTCACCTGTTTACGAAGGAACAGGGCCGTAAAGAGCAGCGTATAAATGAACGCAGCATTCGGATCCGCAGCTCCCATGAAAAAATAAACGGGAAGCACATACAACACGATCCCCTTCCACACCTTCATCGGTCCGTTACTGCCGATAGCAGCAAGACCAACGAGAAGCAACGGAATGAAGTCAATGCTGGTCACATGAAAGGGTCCGACCTGCACACCTACGCTCCCCAGAATAAGCGTGGTCATCGACATCGGTCCCCACGTCAGAAACATGGCTCCTGCCAGACCCAGCCCGTAAAACAGCCACCCTAATGGCTGGAGTTTCCTATAGTCGATCAACAGGAGTGACCCTGCCACCAAGATACCGACCACAGTGAAGAAAAATTTCCCGTTGAATGAATAGCCATTTTCCCCGCTGAAGATCAGAGCCGTCAGAAAACCAAAGCCCATCAATGCAGCAAGAAGAAAGACCAGCCATCCGTCGATTTTTTCCTTGTACACGTCCTGGAAATGACGGCCGGTTTCCGGTGCACTTCCCATCCGGCGGACCGCTTCCGCCTCAGCCGCTTCCGGACTGAACCCCTTGTTCAGCAGGCTTTCTTTTTCCTGTTGGATATGGCTGTTCAACTCACAGGCAATCCTATTCCCGGTTTCTTTGTCTTTAATAAAGGACTGGACGGTTTGAAGGTAATCGCTTCGTGATCTCATATCTGTCCCGCCTCCACGAGCGTTCGCAGCACCTGCGGTTTGTCGGGGGAGGACTCATATTTCTTAAGCAGTTTCCTTCCCTTTTTCGTCAGTTGATAATATTTCTGCTCTTCTTCTCTCCACTCCGACTGGATGCACCGCTTCTGTTCAAGAATGTGAAGCGTCGTATACAGCGCACCTTGATCGCTTTCAAACGTTTTAATCCCTCTTGCCCGGATTTTACCAGCCAGCGTATAGCCTGTCTCTTCCTGTACGAGGAGCTGTAAAATAGACAGGCGGATTTGTTCCGGGCTACATTCCTGTTCGGCTATTTTCTCCATCACTTCATTTCGACGCGCCTGATCGAATGTCAATGGCTTGAATGATGTATGATCGAGTGCCTGCTTCAACTTTCTTAATCGGTTTTCCATCAAAGTGTCCCTCCCAGGCGTTGTTTAAGTAGAACTTTTGCGCGCTTCAATCGTGTCTTTAATGTATTTTCATTTTTCTTCAAAACATCGGCCATCTCTCTCGTCGATAAGTCCTCGTAGTAGTGAAGATAGATGACCTCCCTGTATTTCTCAGGCAGGTCCATCACCGCTGCGGCCAGTTCGTGATCGACATGGTTCTGGATGACCGTGTCTTCTGTACTGGAAGCATCTTTTGTCTGTTCCAGCTGTTCCTGCTCGGAGACGGTGACTTTCCGGTTATACCAGCTTTTTAGATGATCCTTACAGTGATTGATGGCGATCCGCCACAACCATGTTGTCAGTTTGGATGTGCCGTTGTATGTATGCAGGTGGTGATAGCCCTTCACGAAAATTTCCTGCGTTAAATCCTCCGCCAGTGCCGCATCCTTTACGTATGAATAGACAAGGTGGAGGATGGCTGTTCCGTAGTTTTCCATCAGTTCCTGGATGATTGCTTCTCTGTTTTCATGTTCGATCGGTGTATTCATTGAGTGTTCCACATTGTCCCCTCCTGCCCCGTTAAACGATACAGGTCTGGAAATAGTTTTACAAAAAATAAAAAAAGACAGCACGATGTGTGCTGTCTCAGGCTGAAAAGTCCGGTGCAGGCCGTTAAAGGTGGCTCCAACCCGGATTTCCTCACTGAAATACGAGGCTGTTTCTTTTTAGGAAGCGGTCATGGAACGTTAGAGGCACGCCTTCTCCATCTTTTTCTGCATGAATGTGGAGGTGCGGCTCCGTCGTATTTCCTGTGTTTCCCACTTCCCCTAAGAGATGGCCCGCCTCGACCGCATCTCCCTCCTGGACATGGACTGAGCCCGGTTTCATATGAGCGATATGAACATCCACGCCCTGACAGGAAAGAATGACATGATTTCCTGCCGGGTGCTGCTCCTTGTCCGGCTCTGCCTGCGGAAGAATGTCTTCATATTCGTCCACCGCTGCTGTCACTTCACCTGTGCACGGACTGTACAGCGGCTCCCCATAAATTTCATAATCTTCCAATTTGGCAGGGGATATGCCGTCAGCACGGGCGGTAAGCGCATTGACTTTAAGAATGTCATAAGCATAAGCCTGTGTCTCGGATTCATAGTGATAGTTGATGGACGTACTGGCTCCCCCATGACCGAATGCATAGACCCCCTTCTTCATTGGAAATTCCATGTCGACAGCCTTGTCTTCTTCCGACAGGGCGTATCCCGACAGTCCGGAGACCGCAATGGATCCAAAATAAAGGATTAAGAAGAAAGCTGATGACCATGGAAAATCCAGCCCTTTTATTCTTCTTTTCCGATTTCTTAGGCAGCCTTCGCCAACGCCTGTAGACAAAAACACTTCCTACGAGAAAGCTGAGAGGCAGAAGCCAGCGCATATAGTGGGTAAAAATATGCCACGGCCCGATGATAAAAATAAATGCCATGAACATAAGAGCCGCAGCCCAGTCTATCAAGAGATATGTACGTTTCGAATACGCTGATTTCAATAAATGGACAAACAATAGTACGGGCAGCACGAGGTGGATAAAAGCCTGAAACCAGATCAACCAATCATTCCCTTCGCCAAATTAGAACGATGACGCTCTTTAATCATCTATACGTTCTGCAATGGAAAAAGTTTCATAGGTTTCAGGCTGTCCCTCTTCATGTACGTCTGCTTAAGTATTCACTGGCCCCCAGCACCGCAATAGCAAACACAGCAATCGTGATGACCAGCGCGCCCGGAACACCGGAGGATCCGAGGTAGAACAGAAGCAGGATAGCCCCGCCGATGCCAAAAGTAACAAACAGCAGCGTCAAAATAACCGAACGCCCATGTGTCAAGGACTTCCATTTCTTCCATCCGACCGCAGCCAGGATGAGCGCAGCAGCAAAAACAATCACAGCACCTGTCGTCATATGACTTCCCCCCTTTTGTAAAGGTATACCCGGAAGAGAAGCGTTCAATCGGGTAATTTCATATTTTTTACATTGACAAGAAGAATGACCCATGATTAAAATAGTATCCAACTGTTAATAAAAAGAACGGCTGAGAGAGAAATCAAGTAGCCGTCAGGATCCCTGTCCCAGAGAGCCGGTGCGTGGTGAAAACCGGCACACATCCTGACTGTGAATTTCACTTCTGGAGCTTTTTCCACCGTGGTGGGAAACAGTGGCGACTGTTATACGCACAAGTGATGAGTGTATGCTCATAACAAGGGTGGTACCGCGGTCCAACCGTCCCTACGTCATGTAGGGGCGGTTTTTTTATTTGTCAGCCCTTTGGCGCATAGATGCGTCAAAGTAAAAAAGAAGGTAAAGGAGCTTATGTCATTATGAAACAACAAGAGCAGTGGACATCCAAGATCGGATTTATATTAGCTGCCGCCGGTTCCGCCATCGGACTCGGCGCCATCTGGAAATTCCCTTATATCGCCGGCCAGAACGGAGGCGGAGCATTCTTTCTATTATTCATTATCTTTACATTGTTTCTCGGTTTGCCCCTGCTGTTAGCAGAGTTCTCCATCGGACGCACCGCTCAGAAAAATGCTGTAGAATCCTACAAAACGATCTCACCAGGAACGAAATGGCATTGGATCGGCATCATGGGGATGATCACATCCTTCCTGCTTTTGTCGTTCTATAGTGTGATCGGCGGCTGGATCGTCGCTTATTTGTATAAAACACTCACCGGGCAGCTGGCGTCCGTGGATGCCTCCTCCTACGCAGAGATATTCGGAAGCACCATTTCCCATCCGTTCGGAAGTGTGCTTGTCCAGCTGATCTTCATGGTCATGACCGTTCTTGTGGTCTCCCGGGGTGTCCAGCAGGGCATTGAAAAAGCCAGTAAAATCATGATGCCTGCCTTGTTTGTATTGTTTATCCTGCTTGTCATCCGGGCCGTGTCTCTTGATGGCGCGATGGAAGGCATCACCTTCCTGTTGATGCCTGACTTTACCAAAGTAACCTCGCAGACGATTCTAGAGGCGATGGGGCAGTCCTTCTTCACCTTGAGTGTCGGAGTTTCCGTTATGGTAACGTACAGTTCATACCTGCTTAAAACAGAAAACCTGCCCCGCGCTGCCTTATCCATCGGTGGCATGAACATTTTCATCGTTCTGCTTGCGGGACTGGCCATTTTCCCCGCAGTGTTCGCATTTGACCTCCAGGCGGATGCCGGACCTGTCCTGTTGTTCCAGGTGCTTCCGACTGTATTCAGCCAGCTGCCGGGCGGCATGATTTTCTTTGCCGGCTTCCTGCTGTTGTTCTTGTTTGCGACGTTGACCTCGGCTTTCTCTATGCTTGAGATCATCGTATCCGTGCTCTCGAAGGGCGACAAAGCGAAGAGGAAAAAATGGGCGTGGATCATCGGCCTCGCCATCTTCGCTGTCGGGATCCCATCGACATTGTCCTACGGAGTCCTGGCAGACGCCACCCTGTTCGGACGGACGTTCTTTGACAACATGGATTATGTAGTCAGCAACATCCTGTTCCCGATCGGGTCGCTTTTGATCGCCTTGTATGTACCCAATAAAATGAAAAAGTCAGCGCTGTATGAAGAACTGCAAAGCGGCAGCCGGATGAAAAAAGGGGTGTTCCAAACATGGTTTATCCTGCTCCGTTATGTAGCGCCGCTTCTGATTATCATCGTCATGCTGGATGTGCTTGACGTATTTTAACCGTTAGACTTTGTTAAAGACTCTTACTAAAAAAGAGGAACCTCCACTTTTGGACGTTCCTCTTTTTTAAACACGGATAACACAAACTCCAGCCGTTTTTCTTTTCGAATATATGGAACTACTCCCGTGGGGCGAGTAACATGACCGCTACACCGACCATGCATATTCCTGCACCAATCCAATCATATAAATCAGGTGTTTTTTTATCTACGCCCCATCCCCATAAAACAGAGAGAATGATAAACACTCCCCCATATGCCGCATAAACTCTCCCGAAGGACGGAAAAGCTTGGAATGCAGCAATCACACCATACAACGCTAAAGCTGCACCTCCGCCCAATCCCCAATACAGCGGTTTACCTTCTCTCAGCCACAGCCAGATCAAATACCCTCCCCCTATCTCCGCTATACCTGCAAGGACAAAGAGTAAAATCGTATGTAGGATAATCGTAATCACTTCCTAAACTATCGAGTCTATGAACCTGTTTTTCCTTTTTATCAAGGGGTTCTCCCCATTTCCTTATAGGTATAGTATTCCATATTATTGTATGGGAGGCCATCCTTTGTGATCGTTCTGCCCCTTTACTAAAAGGTGGATACTCTATTGAAAAATCGCCGCTACCCTATTTTTGTTATTCCTCATATTCTATGGAAATCGTTGGCCGGTTCCAGTTGTTCTCTTAACTCTCTCCGAAGTTTCTCCACCTTCTTTAACTTCCTTAAAGTGAGCAATGAGAAAACACGAACAGCACTATATTTCACCATTATTCTGCTTCATCATCTTTTCCAGTAGAACCTTCCTTTCATCATTCAAAAGGATAGGTACACGACCTTACTAAAGAGGCGTGAAGAAATCTCCTCCTAAAGCAAGGGTTTCTTTACACATTAAAAAACATAAATTTCAATGGGGAGATTTGCCTGGATTTAACAATTATTTTATAATAAAAGTCATATGATGTCGAAACTATTCCGCTTATGTCCAACAAACCTCACAGGCCTGCTTATCTAGGTCCTGTAATGACGCTTTATCATTATTCTAAAGGTATGAGTGGTGGTTTATGGGACCATGCAATATAAATATCGACAACAGGAGGGTTTGATGAAAAGGAAAAGCCTGCTTATCATTTCAGCGCTCATTTTGGTTATTAGTTTCATTGGCGCTTCCACCATCTTCTCCCAACCGAACGAAGAAGACACGGAAAAACGTGTGTCATCCAATATGAGAACGCTCAACAAACCAACGAACAAGACCGATGTGACGGAAGTTTCACTCGCTGCTGTGGGGGATCTGTTAATCCATAAAGAAGTATACAATGATGCGAAGACTTCTTCAGGCTATGATTTTAATCCGATGTTTCAAGAGGTCTCCCCCTATCTTTCCAATGCCGACATTACCTTTGCAAATTCAGAGAGCATCATGGGCGGTGCGGCCATCGGCGTATCCACCTACCCTTCATTCAACACCCCCTTTGAATTAGGGGATGCGTTAAAAGCGAACGGCATTGATATTATTTCCATGAGCAACAATCATACGCTGGACCGGGGAGTTCCTGCGATTGAAAACGCGATTAATCAATGGGATTCACTGGGAATTAAAAAGGTGGGTGCCTACTTGTCACCGGAGGAAAGAGATAGGATCACAACGATCAAAAAGAATGACATCACTTTCTCCTTTCTGGCTTACACCTATGGAACAAATGGAATCCCGACCCCTGATGGAAAACCATACCTGGTGAACAGGATTGATAAAGATCTGATTGCCTCTGACATTGAGAAGGCCGCCGGAGAATCTGATGTCGTCGTCATGAGTTTACATTTCGGCAATGAATATGAAAGAAACCCGAGTACAGATCAGAAGGAATTGGCAGCCTTTGCAGCCGAACAAGGAGCAGATATTATACTCGGGCATCACCCGCACGTGCTGCAGCCACCGGAATGGATTGAAAATACAGATGGGTCTCAGAGTCTCGTTTTTTATTCTCTCGGTAATTTTCTCTCCGGCCAGGAGGAAAAATACCGGCGGATGGGTGGCATAGCGGGAGTGACTGTGCAGAAAGTGAAAGGTATAGAGGGAACATCCATCGATATAAAGGAACCACGGTTTAAACTTACGTATGTAGACTTTGAAAATGATCAGGATTTCAAGATTCTCCCTATGAAGGAATTTGACCAAGACATGTTCGAGGAACTATCCAAACACATGAAAACATCCATCCATGATCTATCGGTAAACTAAGCAAAAAAACGCACGCTCTTCCTAAGAGCGTGCGTTTTTTGCTACTGAAAAGGACACCATCGATTCAAAGGATTCGTTCCCATAAAAACTCGCAGCTCGTCCTTTGGCATCAATGGCACCAACCTGCTCTTATGCTTAAGAATTTTTTGGTCAACTTCTCCATGACTTCTTCTAAATACAATAATTAGATTATCGGAATAACAAGTAGCAGCCGCCTAAAAAGACGATGAATAGGATGCTTAAGAAAATACTTTTTATGATGCGTCTTTCTTTAGTTTTAGGAATGAATGTCCTTTCAACGTATCTCCAGAACCCACCGATGAAAAGCAGGCTCAACAATACCAGCATGTTACCTGTAGAGTCATCTATCCAAATCATTCTGAAACCGGTGAGAACCAAGAACAAAATCCCTATATAACCAATGGTCAAATAAAAATGCATTTGTTTCTTTTCTTCGGACAAGGTATGCCCCCTAGTTATTTGACATTCAATCATAGCAAGATGAACATTATAAATTTTTCCACATGAAATTTTCTTCTATGTATTTTACATAATAATCCGCTCTAGCCAAGATCCTTTTGATAATAATTCCCCGGCACCTTTTTTCTTCTTCAAATTAGTCCTGCAATATATGGGGAGAAAAAGTCAATTGCAAAGAAGAAATTTAACCTAAAGCAGCAGTTACCAAAGTTGCAAGGATTGAATAATAAACATATTTATTACTCAACTGAAGAACCTCCTGATATTAATTACGAACAGCGTACTTGTAAGTTTCAACAATCATCCAATTTTACCTATTACTTTAAAACTGGGTCTTCCCCAAACCTGACCGGAGCATTAAAAAGGAGACCGTTCTTCTTGGAAAGAACCGCCTCCTTTGTATAAAAAACCTGATATCAAGGTAATTACCGATGATTAATCCCTTACCTCTGTTCAAAACACTATATGTTTAAAACATCCAATACTTTAGTAATAATGAAGTGAACGATCTATATTTATGCAGCATTCTATCCTATTTTTTTCACAGAATTGACCTACTATTAATCTTAACTGGTAAATTTTATGTTTTGTCGTCTTAAATGAATGGAATAAAAAAATGACACTCCTAGAAGCTTATAACCCATAGATCCCTATTTAACTTTAAGGAGGATTGTATGTGTCATCCCTAATGAAAACCATAGCTTTATTATCACTCATCGTTGTGCTCGGAGCCTGCCAACCAAATAATCAAAACTCAACGAATACCGAAAACATAACAAAAAATGAACAAGCGTATGAAGAAAATGAAAAGAACTCAATAACTCCAGACAATGTTAAAGTTTCATTGTCCCAAAATGAGCAGAACATTACCTCTGAATCAGTTCTAAACTGTTTCTCATCAAACAAATGCTCTGAAGAAACTGTAAAGCGAGAATTAAATAATGTTCATTTAAATGAAATGACTGAAAATGTAAGGATCACTCCTGTTAAAGAAGATGAAGAAATCATCGTTAACATTGACGGCCCACAACCCCAAAAAATAAGTTATATAACAAAAACGCTAAAGAACGATACTGCATCTATTTCGGATGAGGTTGTCGATGGTCATTCATTCGTAATTAGCAGTCAGGGGGAGTACAGTATTCTTTTAACAGCACAATGGGAAGATGAAAATGGAAAGTTTGAAGGCAGTGTTTCCAAAGCTGCTAAATTAAATGTTAAGTAGATCGTTGTTTACAAGATTAAAAAGAACAATATTATCAATCATCTTTTATCCTGCAGGACCTCTGACTTCTTGAATCTATCTTTGCCATGCAAGCCCGAGCTAAAGGCCCCCCTTTCATGAGGTGGGGTTTTCGTGCACATTTAATTCATAAGTGATGAGGTTTTTGTTATGAACAGGTAAAATATGATGGCTTCAACAGGAACCAAAATCAACACATTCTTTAATGTATGATCTTTAAGCTGCACCAAATAACCTATACCCCAAACTGCCGTTACCAGTATTGGAATTAAAATTACTGCAGCATTTTCTTCAAGAGCAAATGCTGCGACAGTCCAGGCTAAGAAAACGCTAAAACCTACAGCCAATACGCCTATAATTATATTTATCATATGTATGTATTTATTCGCCATTACAGCCCTCCTACCTTCCAAATGTAACAATTTAATGATTTTAATCATTCTACCTCAAACAGATGTTAACAATGAACGAATGCCAGGGGCAATTTCCCACGCTATGGACAAAGCAGTCAAATTCCCTGTCAGGGCCATCGCCGCCGGCACTTTTATCAAAGATATCGTCTGATCTACATCAGCCACAGCGCTTTCCCTTCTTCTTTTGTAAAAGAGAAGTACGTCACAAAAAACTGCTGCAGACTCTCATCCGAAGTCCCCTCCACCCATTCGCGATAGATATCCAGTAATGTATGGACACTTCCTCCGCAGTATTTCTCTACGAGCTCGGAAACGACGTGGGTACTTCTCCAATAATCATAAAAAGCGGCGGATAGCGCTTCACTGCTTCCTCCCCGGTATCCCGCCGCACCAAATTGACCAAGTGGATATGTTCCGTAATCTTCCTTATATTTGTCGATCAATAAGCGTTCGACTTCCATGATGGTCTGGCACCGGTCTTTACTCAAGATCAGTGTTCTTGGTATGTAAAAGCAGAGTCCCTCTTCAAACCACATATCCCGGGCATCTTCTTCCTCCCATGTTTCAAACTCAGAATGAAAAACATCGGCGTGGTGAGTAAGTTCATGAGCGGCAATTACAGCCACATCTTTTACGGTCAGGCTGTCATAATACCTCTCCGCTTCCGGTACTCCTGCTGCACTTGGTCTATACAACTCTTTCCACGTCTCTACCACAGGATGAAGGTGAATCAGATCCCTGGAGGTATACGCCGGAAGTGGAATGGTCGAATAAAGTTCTGTTGCTGATGGAACATCATGAAAAACGATGCCCCGCGGTGATTCATACGAGGAAATTGTCCTGAGCTGTTCAGAAAACCTTTCAAGCTCTTCCAGCATCAGCTTCCCGCTTTTTTCGATGGATTGTACATGGGATGTGTCGGTTACAGATACGGCGTATTTCATCGAATCCCCTTTCTCTTTTAAAACCGGAGTGACCCTCTGAATCCGCGGGCGGCATAGTAGGATTCCGCCCCATTATGATAGGTGAATACACGCCCGTAGCGGAAATCACAGAAAATCGCCCCGCCTTTGGAGCGGACGTCATCCGGCGTTTTTACCCAGCTGGATGTTTTCGTATCATACTCTCCCGTTTCCTGAAGAAAACGGTATTCCTGTTCAGAAAGCATTTCGATGCCGATGTCCCCGGCCAGGTCCACTGCTGATGTTTCCGGTTTGTATTTCTTTCTCGCTTCCAGCGCCTTCCGATCATAACAGACGCTCCTCCGTCCTTTTGGACTCTCCTTCACACAGTCAAAAAAGACAAGCTCATCTTTCTCTTCATCGTAAAAAACCACATCCGGCTCACCGCCCGTCTCTTCCATACGATAAAGCACAGCGTTTTTTTCAGAGTGAGTGTTCAGCTTTCTTTCTACATCAGCCCACTGAATTCCCTGATGACGTTCCGGGTGCTTGTCAAAACGCTGCTTCAATGAAGATCGAAGTTGATCGCTTTCCTCTTGAGATAAAAGCTTTTCCTTAGACATTCTTTTTCCTCCTTTAACGTTTCTTTGTTCCGATCCTATCGCAGTCCAAAATTCAGTGCTCCCCTTTTCCCAAATAGGAGGCCGGGTGATCAGGACAGACGAAGACACGGAAGGATCCTTTATCCATCCTGATGATCACTTTCCGCAATCTTTTTCAACTGTTTCCCAATAAACTGCAGGTTGCGGGCAATGACAATAAGAACGATAGCGATGAATGCTAAAGCAATGGTAATCAAGCATGAGCCTCCTTTTAATACTTTCCAATAAATACTTGAAACTGAATACTAAAACCGGTTAATAAAACGATCCCTGTAACCAGACATCCGATGTGAATGATCCGTTGGAACGTATTTTCTTCTTTTACCTTCCGAATGGTAACGAGCGAAAACAAGTTCAGCAGCACACCAAATAAAAGAGCGAAATCGATGACACCCCTCTCCTTATCTTTGGATGTTGTCTAACATATAAGCTTGTTCCATTCATTCTACGATTTTCATAATAAATCGTTTCATTGTTTTTACTCGCTATTCCTCCGTATACGGGTAACTCTCTCCTGCCCTTGATCTTCGGGGTACTGACAGAAAGTTAAGGAATCCGTGCTTCTGACTCCCACTCAACGCTGGGAAAATGTACGCTTGCAGAAACGGACCGGAATGGCCTTAAATGGCATCGTTCAGCCGTCTTGGTTCACAAACCTTTTTAAAGTGACCCCAATGGTCGTGAGCTGGATCTGGTCTTTTTTCCATGCTTCCTTGTTTACCCTATATCCTTTCTCTTCTTACGCTCCTCTTCGACAAAGAATCAAAATCACCTTCCTGATTCCAAGAAAGTATGAAACTTAGAAAATATCATATTCACGTGGTCTGACACAGTTCGATTATTCAACTTAAATATGGGGAATGTAAATTTCCTGATTCTACGGGGAGTTGTGTATTATAAGTAAACATCCATACCAATAACAGCTGATAAGAACTATGGCATAAAAAAAGCAGCTATTCAAAACGAATAACTGCTCTTCTACGAACCTATGAAATAAATCCACCCGACACGTCTTTCACGTTGTGCACAACAATAAAGGCGTCAGGGTCGGTTTCTTTTACAACCCGCTTCAACTTAAGAAGACGGTGGGTATGGACAATGATGTACAGCACCCGGCGCTCCTCCTTGGAATATTCACCTGTTCCATAGAACAGCGTCGCACTGGAAGCAAGCTCCGTCGTAATCCGTTGAGAAATTTCCTCTGTCTTTGGAGAAATGATATTGATGGCTTTTTTCGAGTCAAAGCCACCGAGCACAAAGTCTGTCACGATCTTTCCGACGTACAAGGTGATCAGCGTGTACATGGTGGAGATGGGACCGATAATAAAGATACCTGCAACAACGACCATCGCATCAAGCGCGAACGTCACTCCGGTCAAATCCCACCCGAGCTGATGGTTGAGCATCCGGGCGATAATAGAGGTCCCTCCGACCGAACTGCCGGCCTGATAAATGAAGCCGAAACCGATTCCGGTAATAACCCCGGCAAAGATGGCCGCCAGCAGGGCATCTTCGATCGGATACGCCCAGATGTGTTCGAAAAACCATAGGAAAAAGGAAAATAAGGCCACATTAAAAACGGTTTTGATTACCATCGGCTTCGGAAGATACCTTATGCCGACACCGAGCAGGGCGACGAATATGATCGGTGTCGTAATCCCAGGGGAGATTCCGGTGCCGTAGTAAATCAAAAGAGAAGCACCGACAATACCGCCCTCAGCGATGGAGTTCGGCATCGCCAGCTGCGTCACTGCCAACGCAAATAAAAGAGATCCAATAATAATGTACAGGGTGTTTTTCATAGATTTTCCTCCCATCTCCAACAAAAATGTCATCCACCTTTTCTAGCAGCTTCTTCTATGAGAAGCGAATAGAAAAGGCAGGTTTGTAAATGATTCACTTCAAGATCCATAGATAAACCTGTTTTTCAGCTGAGGAACAAAGGCTCAGCCGTCATTTTTTCAATACGAATTCTTCTTTGTTTTCTCCCCATTCGACGGTCACTCGGATGGTCTGATCACTGGTGAACACGGAAGAGTTACTGCCGGAATGGTGTGTGAATGTTCTGCTTTCCGGGGTATTCTCGAAGTTGATTTCTCCACGCCCTTTAGACGTGATCATTTCATACTCGTATTCTAAATAATCAGCTTCCCCCAGCTGCTCAACATCTCCGTTGAATATCAAAGCAAAATCTTCAGTCGTTTCCTTCTCCGTCACATTCACTTCCATTTCCCCATGCCAATGTTCACTATCCCCTTCATAAATATAGCGTTCCTGATTGGAACAGCTGCTCAGAATGAGTAAACCGAGAAGGGCCGTCATGACCCATCCCTTCTTTTTCATAACACCCCTTCTTTCTATATAGTTTGCAGAGGATACGATGTCTGCAAAAGATGAAACCCAGGTTATGATAATTATTTCAGAATCCCTCACAATCCTCAATATCCTCTCTGTAAAAAAGAAAAAAAGCTGAAGACACGTCCTTCTTCAGCTTTTCGTGCGTGTTCAGTGTGAACTGACGGGGATATGCTTCTGCTGGATCGTATCAAACAATCCTTTCGTTGTCAGCTTTAACTCCGGGATGACGGGGAGGGTTAAGAACGATAAGGTCAAAAACGGGTTGATATCGACATCATTCCTTAATACGCGTTCCAACGCAACATCGATTTTTTTCAATCCGTCATAAAGCGCTGGTGCGTCCTGCTTGGACATCAGTCCGGCGATTTCAAGCTCCACGGAAGCCAGAACCTTCCCGTTTTGAACGACGGCGAGACCTCCGCCCATGTCGTGGAGATGATGGATCGCAGTCAGAATATCCTTGTCACTCGTTCCTGCCGCGACCAGGTTATGAGAGTCGTGAGCGACGGTCGATGCGATGGCCCCATTGTTCATTTTCAGCCCTTTCACGATTCCGAGACCTGTATCTCCCGTGTTCTGATGACGCTCAACAACGACGAGTTTGCTTTGGTCACGTGCAGGCGACGGAACAAACAGCCCGTTCTCCAGTTCCACCTCTTCCCTGCACTTATGTGTCAGCAGCCGGTTGGGGATGACTTCGATGACCGCACCTTGCTTGTGAAAGACAGGGATATCAAGGGAGCCTTCTTGCATTTCAGGTATATGAACGGTATCGCAGACCGCTGGAACGACAGGGTCAGCTTCACGCGGATCACCGGCATAGGCCCCTGCCTCCGCCACCTTCACTCCTGCTTTATAGACCGTTTGAACCTTTATGTTCTCTAAATCCTCAAAGAAAACAAGGTCCGCCTCATATCCCGGGGCGACTGCTCCCTTCTGCTCCAGGCCGTAGCATTCCGCGGCGTTGATTGTCGCCATCTGCACGGCCTGAATCGGGTCGATCCCATGTTTTATGCTCAACCGGACGTTATCATCGATGCTGCCTTCCTCCATCAATTCGTCAAGACCTTTATCATCCGTACAGAAAAGGAACCTGTGCGCATTGCGCTCGTTTACGACAGGAACAATAGATGAAAGATCCTTGGAGGCCGATCCCTGCCGGATGAGGACATGCATGCCCCGTTCAATCCGCTCCAGGGCTTCTTCGCCTGTATTGCATTCATGATCCGTCGTGATGCCGGCGGCCTTATAAATGTTCAGGGCCCTCTCATCAAATCCTGCACCATGGCCGTCAATCGGAACACCGAGACGGGAAGCGGTAAGCAGCTTGTCCATCATATCCTCTGCTCTTGATGCGACAGCCGGGAAGTCCATAACTTCAGCGAGTCCGAGCACCTGCTTATGTTTATAAAAGCCCTCGAGGTCATCAGCTGTAAGATGCGCTCCGTTCTGTTCAAGGCTTGCAGCGGGCACACAGGACGGCAGCATAAAATAAACATCCAGCAGGCAGTCTGCGGCATCATCCATCATGAACTGGATCCCTTCTTTTCCACAGACGTTGGCGATTTCATGAGGATCCGTCACCACAGACGTCACACCACAGGAAAGAGCGACTTTGGCAAATTCACTCGGTCTCACCATGGACGATTCCATATGAACGTGTCCGTCGATGAAGCCGGGCGCGACGTACATTCCAGCGGCATCCACGATTTCTGCAGCCGAATCATAGCAACCCAGACCGACAATGAGACCATCCACGATGGCGACGTCCTTTTGCACCACCCGCTGGTTAAAGACGTCGATCACCCGGCCATTCTTGATGACCATGTCAGCGGAGCGTTTTCCGGCTGACACCTCTATACGTTTTCGTAACTGCTCTTTGTGTTGATCCATGCTTCTGCCCCTTTCTTCGAACGAGATAAGCACGTACCGCCGGCTGGTCATCGATATAAAAAAACTCCAGGAAACAGACCTGGAGTTTGACGTTAAGGAGTAATGAATAAACGGGAACCTGTCCATAGATAGACGTTCCCCTCTCATTTCTTCCTCGTAGTCAAACTATTTACGGTAGTTTGGTAGAGACTTTTGGACCTTATTTCCAACGTTATACGAGTCGTTCTGAAGTTGTGTTTAAAGATATTGTTTTCTATTGTAAGCAGAGACGGTTGTCCGGTCAACAAAAATTTTATAATGTCTTTCTGCGCTGGGTTTGGTTTTCATCATGCTTCTCGAAATCCGCAACCGCCAATCCCACTTTGATTAACACCATAGCCATGACGCCCATCCCGACAAACAGATAGATCATCGTAAACCATTTACTCAAATCCTCCTGCGGGACAAGGCCGGTATTGCCGCTGGTTGGAATCAGACTGCTGAAGGCATAATAAAAGGCATCCAGATACGTCCAGCCCTCCACCCCTCTGTAAAATAACGTACCGGACAGCAGAATGAAAGCTAGTGTCGTCAGCAGCGAGCGGAAGACGGGCTCCTTCATACTCCGGAATAAGGCGCTTAACAGCCGCTTCAATGTTAATAGAAATGAAATCATACGTACGTCCCCTTTGTGATCGAACCATATACCGTCCATTTTACCACACAGACCCAGAGGAAAAAGCGGAAAAACAGGCCGGCTTTTTGACAAGGGGGTTTCTTTTTCTATATGTTTAAACCCGTATCCCATTGATCTACTGAAGGAGAGACATCATGAAAAATTTGGATTTGTATTTCGACTTATTCGACCGCTCCAGAACGAGTGAACAAGCGGAAGAAGAGCTTCACCAGCTGTTCAGTGAAGATATCGTTTTCGTTCTGAACGGTGACCGTAAAGAAGGCTTGGAGAACTGGAAAGCCTTCGTCCGCAGCATTTATGAAAACAACGTGGATTTGAAGCATATGTATGAAGGCTGGAGAAAGCACGAGGGGACGGATTTATATATAACGAGATGGGCCGTCTGCGGAAAACTCGCTTCCGGCAAAGTCTACACCCAGACCGGCATCGACAAGGCGATGCTCAATGAAAATGGGAAAATCACCTACCTCGAAAACATTCCGGATCAGCAGGATTTGTTTGACGCGTACTGATCATAAAAAGGCAGCGCTCCACGTGGAGCGCTGCCTTTTTCCTTTATTCAAAGTCGTACGTTAACTCCCACTGCTGGCGGGCTTCATCCATTAACTCCATCACCTGGCGGGAAAGCGGAAGGGTCCAGTTTTCCCCTTTTTCCAGTATCAAACGGTTCACGGCCTCGACCTCATACTGCAGGGCCTGCTTCGTTTCACCGGCCTCGATCGTTTCAACAGAGCCATCTGCTGTATACGTGATCGCCGCTTTTTCGGCTCTCGGGAAATCATCCACGGTAATGAAGCCTTCATCACCGGCGATAATCCCGCGCTTCGGCATTTTCGCACGCATCGCAAGGGAGACGACGGCCATTTCGTCATCATCATTCTTCATGACGATGCCGGACTGTTCATCGACGCCCGTTTGATATTTTTTCACGGTCGTATGAAGCTCTGTCGGCTGGCTGGACAGGAAGAAACGGACAAACGACAGCGCATAGGTGCCGATATCCAGCATTCCGCCGCCGGCCAGATCCGGGTTGAAGAAGCGGTTGGATGGATCATCCTCCTTACAGCTTCCGAACGTCACGTTGACCATGTTCACCTTCCCGATTCTTCCAGATTGTATGATTTCGTCCAGCTTCTGATACAAAGGCATATGATACAGGGTCATCGCTTCTGCGACGATGAGGTTTTCAGCTTCTGCAACCTCGACAATTTCCTCAAGCTGTTTTCCGTTCATCGTAATCGCCTTTTCACAGAAAACGTGCTTGCCGTGCTTTAATGCGTCCATAATATAATCATAATGAATGCTGTGTGGGGTGGCTATGTACACGACATCCACGTTGTCATCCAGCATCAGCTGCTTCGTTTCTTCATAGACGTGCTCCACTTGATATTCATCGGCAAAGGCTCGGGTCTTCTCAGGATTGCGGCCCCATACTGCGTATACGCTTCCATTCACCTCCTGGATCGCTCTGGCAAAGCTGCCGGCAATCCCGCCGGGTCCTACAATTCCCCAATTCACTTGTCTCATCTTACATCTCCTCCTCTTTTCATTTCCTGTACTCCTGTTTCTCCGGCCATCAGTACCTTGGTAACGACAGACGTAAACAGCGAGGTATCGACCACACCGGTCACCCCTTTGAAACGGCTTTCCAGATCAGCACTGTCCTGCCCCGCTTCCATATAAACGTCTACTAAGAGGTTTCCATTCCCGGTATATACCGGTCCATCCTGTCCGCTGCTTTGACGGACGTGAGAAGCGCGGGCCGGAAACGATTTCAACTGTTGATTTACAAAATGCAGCGCCTGGGGCAATACTTCCAAAACGACCGGATGGTCATAGGTTAATAAAGGGACAACCTTTGTCTCATCGACAAGCAGAATATATTCCTCTGAGAGTCCAGCGACCAGTTTTTCCATCGAATGAATGCCTCCCCCGCTCTTCAAGGCGTGAAACTGCTCATCGACCTGGTCACAGCCGTCAAATGCTGTATCGATCTTACTAACGTCTGTGATGGAAACGACCTCCAGGCCGGCGTCGATGCAGTGCTGTTTCGTCTCCCACGACGGCGTCACTACTTTCACATACATCTTGTTTTCATTAATCAGCGTAATCAAGTGCTTGATTGTACTTCCTCCACCAAGCCCAATGATGCTGCCTTCGGTTATGTATTCCAGTGCCTTCTCCGCACACCGCTGCTTCACATCCATCTTCATCCACCACCTTGGGACCAATGTACAGCAAGGGCATGTTTTCTGCAATGCATACGCTCCATTTTTATCCAAGCTATCCTTTTGCCCGTTTACAAGGCAAACTGAGCTCCTCTCGTATCATAAGGAAGTTCCTATCAACGTCGGACCGATTAGGACTTCTTAATCTCGGACCTCCATGGAAAGGAATCGTTACAAGTATTGCACGCATAAAAAAATCTAAAAAATCAATCCAATATGTTATCTCAGAATATCTTCATCCCCCAAAGTCCCTACTCCATTATACCGATTGTTATAGTTGTTGATGATTCTACGTTTAATAAAGGTTTCCTGATGGAATATGCCCTAAATAGATCTGGTAAATAGAGGAGGAAGCTTATGAAATATATCGGTGTCACATTCATTTTGACCGCCGCTGTCTTATGGGGGATGACCGGTGGTGTGGCAGACATTTTAATGGATAAAGGATGGAGCCCTGGGGTCATTTCCTTTTACAGGGGAGCCATCGGTCTCGTCTGTGTTTTCATTTGGTTTATCATCAAGCCGCGCCAGCATATGCCACGCACATATTCGCTCGTTTTATGGGCAGCTCTCGCTGGTGTCGGCGTCGCTGGGAACTTCACACTTTATTTTCTTAGTATAGAATCATCCAGTATTGCGGTAGCGGCAACCCTCATGTACACCGCACCTGTGTTTGTACTGCTTGCTTCTTTCTTTCTCGGAATCGAACGGTCTTCCTGGCTGAAATGGGGCTGTATCGTTTCCGTATTGATCGGGATCGTACTGCTTACCGGAGCCTATAGCAGCAGCGGGGCATCCGTCAATCTGACCGGAGCACTCACTGGACTGGGCTCAGGCCTGTCCTACGCTCTGTTCATTTTCGCCTTTAAAAAAGCAGCCGCAGAAGGAAGCGCACCAACCACTCTGACGATTTCCTTCATCGTTTTCAGCATCCTGTTGTTTTTCTATATGGATATTCAGGAAGCAGCTTCTGTTCTTACATCAGAGGATCTGCCTCTGTTCATCGTACTCGGATTGATCGGTGCAGGCATTTCCTTCGTCCTCTATGTATTCGGGATTAAACGGACAGCTCCTACTACAGCTTCCATTGTTGCTATGGTGGAACCGGTCACGGCCTCCATTTTCGGCGTCCTTATCCTCAGTGACAGCTTATCGCTCATCCAAGGTGCCGGCATGGTTATTATCCT
This sequence comes from Halobacillus sp. ABH2_015, assembly GCF_056158945.1. Classification (NCBI taxonomy): domain Bacteria; kingdom Bacillati; phylum Bacillota; class Bacilli; order Caryophanales; family Bacillaceae; genus Halobacillus; species Halobacillus sp. ABH2_015. Next base: position 1,220,514 of record NZ_JBSWUG010000002.1, on the reverse strand, counting down.
GATGACGATCACGCTGCTTTCCTTTAAACAGGCTCAAGATTGAATCCAAAAAAAGCCGATCCAGTTACTGGACGGCTTTTTTTATATCTATTAAATTTTATTCCTTTTTCACTCCGGAAATGACAGCTATAAGAAAGAAAACAAAATACACAAGGCCTACTCCGATCAATATGTTCATGACTACATCCATACGTACGCCCTCCTCCAATTAATAGAGTTTGTTTCTATAGCTCTCATCGAGCCGGTCCTGAATCGAATCCACCGTGGAGTTCGGAAGCTTGGCATGTGTAAACAGCATGCGGGCGGCAGAAGGACGTTCCCCTTCTGCGATCCATGCTTCCGGGTGCCAGAGTTTTGAGCGTATGAGGGCTTTGGCACAGTGAATAAAACACTCCTCCACCTCCACTGCAATGCCGAGCTCAGGCGGACGTCCTTTGACCGCCATTTTCTTCAGCACATCCTTATCCTTTATAATCTGCGCATGCCCTTTGATTCGGAGTGTTTCTCCAAGTCCCGGGATGAAAAAGAGCAGACCGGCACGTGGATTGGTGATAATATTACGCAGGGAATCGACTCGCTTGTTCCCGGGTCTTTCCGGTATCACAAACTGTTTTTCGTTTAAGATATGGACAAAGCCGGGATGATCCCCTCTTGGCGATGCGTCCGGCTGCCCCTTTTCACCTGAGGTCGTAAGTACTAGAAACGGAGATTTAGAGATAAAATCCATACAGCCGTCATCAAGGAAGGAAATAACCTTACTTACCACGAGATCACTTGGATCTCCGACATGACTCTGAAGCTCTTTTTCATCCGAAATCGTCTCCTTGAACCGATACATCCGCTTCCACCCCTTCTATTTCTTATAAAAACGCAGCCCCCACAATGAATAAGACAAGAAGAGGGAGGACAACAAAAATCATGATGAGCACCTTCACGTTTTCCACATCCCTAAACATCGTCCTGCGATTGAGATACAGCATGAAAGCAAGTAAAAGAATCGATATCCCTGTCAGCCATCCGTACATGCAGACTCCCCCTCCTTATCTTATTTATGGCAGGATGTCTTTAATATCATACAGATGATCCATTAAAGAAAGACCTGTCAGCACAACCCCCAAAGAACTGTAAAGGATGGTTTTCCGAACACTCTCCCCTTTTTTTACATCAACGGCAACCCAGTACAACGCTGCGAAGATGGAAGTAAAAAACACCCAGTAGTGGATGGACTGGTCATTGAGCTGATCTACGAGCATGTTGGCTTTCCATTGATCTTCTTCAGGTGGATCATACATCACGGTTTTCTCTGTCATTCCGAATGCATTGTTTTTCTCAACCGTGACCGCTGTGAAATCCTCATTAACCATCTTAAATCCGACAGCATCATAACCGAGGGGAGTATAGCTGAGCGAATAAGCGAGGAAGTAGGATAGACCGAAGGCAGCCAGTACAAAGCCTGCATAACCCAGCTTCCTTTTCCATGTCTTGTTTTCATTGAATTTCATGATGAGCCTCTCTTTCCTCAATAGATATATATCTAAATTCTATAAGTTATGGATGTTTTTGTCACACCCTCATTAATCCGTATTTTCTCAGCCCGAAGCTCTCTGTGATAAAATAACTACAAACAGCGAACGGAGGCGATAGGGATGAAGCTTCATCTGAATGATCCTGTTCATCAGGCAGTGGATTGGCTTAGCGAGCGCAACGAAGAGAAAATTGAAGTGGTCAATGACCAGGGAGAAATCGTAAGCAAGTTGTCCAAAGAAGAGGTCCAGCTCATTTTGAAGAATGAATCTATGAGTCACACTCTTGGGGAGATGCTTCACAGCCAATCAGCCTCTGACCCTAACCAATATGAGGACATTCTCCAGAGCCCTTTCTTTAATGACATTATCAATTCTTTGTATGACGGCGTATTCATTACGGATGGCGATGGTATTACGGTATTGATTAACCGTTCCTATGAGCGGATTACAGACTTAAAGGCCGAGCAGCTGATTGGCCTGCATATGAGTGAAATTATTGAAGCCGATTACATATCAAAATCCGCCTCGCTTCAAGTCATTAAGGAAAAACGCCCGGTCACGCTTATGCAGCAAATCTCCAACGGCCGGAATATTATCGTATCCGGCACTCCGATTTTTTCTAAAAACCAGGAGATCTTGTATGTCGTCAACAGTGTTCGTGACATTACAGAACTGTTGCAGTTGAAGCATGAAATGGAAGATCTTCAGGAATTGAAAAACCTCCGCCAAAGTTCTAAAGAAGCCTACTCCAAGTCAGACAACTCCCCTTTCTATACGAGTGAAAAGATGAAAAGCATCATGACACTGATCAAACGAGCAGCTAAAACGAATGCCAAAGTTCTGCTGCACGGTGAAACGGGCGTGGGCAAAACAATGATTGCCAAGCAGATTCACGAGCTTTCCAATAGATCCGAGCAGAATTTTTTGGAGCTGAACTGCGGTGCTCTGCCCTCCAGTCTCATTGAAGCCGAGTTGTTCGGCTATGAACCAGGGGCTTTTACCGGTGCATTGAAAAAAGGAAAAAAAGGACTGTTGGAGGTGGCTGATCACGGGACATTGTTTTTAGACGAAATCGGTGACCTGCCTCTCGATCTTCAGGTAAAGCTGTTGAAAGTCATCGAGGATCAGGCCTTTTATCCGATTGGGTCGTCGACCTTGAAGCATATCCATGTCCGGTTGATTGCCGCCTCTCATAAAGATTTGAAAAAGCTTGTAGCCTCCGGAGATTTCCGAGAAGATCTGTATTACAGGCTGAATGTTGTTCCCTTGCACATCCCTCCGCTCCGAGAGCGAAGAAAAGAAATCATCCCTTTAGCCCGGCTGTTTGCCGAAGAATTTGCCGGTACTTATGAAATCGAGCGGGCCCTCCATGTCGATGTGCTTGAGCTGCTTTATGACTATGACTGGCCGGGAAACATCCGTGAATTGAAAAATCTGATCGAACAGCTTGTTGTTCTTGCCCCTGATAAGGAAATAACAAGAGAACTGCTTCCGGAAGAACTGCTCCCTACAGGACAACAGCGGATGTCTGACCTGGATGGTATTGTTCCGCTTAAAGCTGCAGTAGAAAATATTGAACGCGAAATGATTACCAAAGCATTGAAAAAATATAAAACCACCCGAAAAGCAGCTAAAGCTCTTGAGGTCAGTCAATCCACAATCGTACAGAAAATGAAAAAATGGGAGAAATGATTTCTTTTCCAATCATTTCTCCCATTTTTGATTATAAATAAAATCAGTTTTATGCTATAAAATGTAAACGTTTTCTGAATAAAGGCATCAGATTACGGGTTCCCCTCGATTTTAAAACTTGGCATAAAACTTGCATGTAATGTTGTAAAGAGAAAGGAGAATGTCTATCATGTCAATCTCAACTTTTAAAATGGCCAACAAGCTCATTACAGGTCACGGAGCAACGAAAGCCCTTACCGAGGAATTGGAACGATTGAACGTATTCAACCCCTTACTCGTTACCGATGAAATTTTAGAAAAAGTAGGTGTCGTAGATCAAATCACTCCACTGCTGAGTGGACCTTCGTACGGAATATTCACAGGTGTGAAACCGGATCCCGAGCTGCGTATCGTTGAAGCATGTGCAGATGTATTCAATAAAGGAAAACACGATGGGCTGATTGCTATCGGAGGTGGAAGTGCCATTGATATCGCCAAGAGCGTATCCGCCTTCGCTTCTTTCAACGGCCGGCTGTCCGAATTGCTCGGCACAGACCTCGTTCCAGAGAAAGGCTGCCCTCTTATCGCTCTTCCAACGACAGCTGGAACAGGATCGGAAGTGACGAACATTTCCATTCTTTCTGATCAGGAGGCGAAGCTGAAAAAAGGAATGGTGAGTGATCACCTGCTTCCGGATGTTGCGATGGTGGCTCCGGAAATGACTCTGACCATGCCTCCTTCAGTAACAGCCGCAAGTGGTGTTGACGCTTTAGTACACGCCGTTGAAGCCTATATATCTGTCCATGCCTCTCCGATAACTGATGCCCTTGCGCTTCACGCTGTAAAAATGATTGCAGAGAATCTACCGAAAGCCTACGCTAATCCCGACCATGTCCCGGCAAGAGAACAAATGGCTGTCGGAAGCCTGATGGCTGGAATGGCCTTTGGGAATGCCGGCGTCGGCGCTGTCCATGCTCTAGCCTATCCGCTTGGCGGAAGGTATCATATTGCGCACGGTATCAGTAACGCCCTACTTCTTCCTTATGTCATGGAGTGGAATAAAATGGCCTGCGTCGAGCGCTTCCGCAATATTGCTGTGGCTCTTGGTGAAAAAGTGGAGCACCTTTCCGACCGGGATGCTGCCGACACGGCGGTCCTCGCCATGGAGCGTCTCTGCCGGGACGTCAACATCCCATCAGGACTGAGCAGCTTCGATATCCCGGAAACAGCCCTGCCTGAAATGGCCGAGGACGCCAGTAAAATTGAACGGCTGTTAAACAACAATCCAAGAAAGCTTTCCAAAGACGACATCGAAAAGATTTACCAATCCGCCTACTAACCTAAAGAAAAGAGGAGATGCATGTGTGGAAGAATCGTGCGCACGGTGAAGAATCACCGTATATTCCGTTAGGTCCATTCAAGCTCCGACTTCCTTTCGTCCACTATAAATTCGAGTGGCCGGACTATGTCCAGGGATTGTTAATGTGTGCTGTGGACCTTGCTGCCATTCCGTTAATGATTGAACTGCTCGGCATGCCTTTTGAAGTCGCTTTAGCTGTCGTTTTACTTAACGGCGTCCTTTACTTGACCCACCATTTATTCGGGGACCCTGTCGTTCCAGGGTGGATCACACCGGCAATACCGTTGATTATGGCCTACGTCTCCACCTTCCCTGAAGGGGTCGACCGTGTCCATGCGCTCGTCGCCTTTCAGCTGACGCTGGGTCTCTTGTCGATTCTGCTTGGCGTCACAGGTCTCGCGGGTAAAGTGGTTTCCTTCGTCCCTCCAGCCATTAAATCAGGAATCATTCTCGGGGCCGGGCTGGCTGCTGTCATTTCTGTCTTTGAAGTTGGCGGACGCTTTGAACAGTTTCCATGGACGATTTCGATTGCTGTCGGGATTGCCTTTTACATTATCTTCTCCAAGCATTTCAGCAAATTGAAAAACTCAAGCTCCATGTGGGGATTTATCGGTAAACTCGGTATTTTTCCAATTATCATACTCGCAGTCATAGTCGGACCTTTGTTCGGGGAGGCCCCCTGGCCGAACATCGAATGGGGACTCATCAACCCGGATTTCGGCACCCTTTGGAGTGAATATACGGTCTTTGGTGTTGGTTTCCCTTCCTTGATGCTGTTTTTACAAGCCATCCCGACCGTCCTTGCTGCCTACATTGTACTCTTCGGTGATGTTCTGCAGAGCGAGGCCCTTATCTCCGAAGCTGATGAAGTGCGCCGCGATGAAAAAATCGACTACAACGAAAACCGTGCCCACCTAATTTTTGGAGGGCGTAACTCCATCATGAGTATCCTAGGTCCTGATATAACAATGGCCGGACCGCTCTGGGCGGCGATGCAGGTGGTTGTGATCGAGCGCTTTAAAGAAGGAAAAAAAGCAATGCACTCGTTGTTCGGTGGGTCAGGATCATTCCGCTGGGGAACCAACACAGGCCTTCTCCTTATGCCGATTGTCAGTCTTGTCCAGCCCATCCTTGGCATCGCGCTTGCCCTTACCCTGCTCATCCAGGGATATGTCAGTGTCAGGGTTGGGATCCTGGAAGCCCGTAGTCATAGAGATTTAGGGATCGCCGGTATTATCGGTGCTGTCCTTGCTACGAAAGGGGCGACCTGGGCGTTTGCTGTCGGCGTTCTGCTCACGCTCCTCATTTACGGAAAGAGATTCTTCAAAGGGGAGAATGATGAAATTTTCACGAAGGATATGAAAGAGGATAAAAAGATTTCTTAACCATAGAGGAGGAATATTATGGAACACCATCCGATGATTATTAAAGGAAAAAATACCGGCGGAGAGCTGCCTGTTCTGGAAGTTACCAACCCAGCCGATGCATCAGTTATTGCCACCGTTCCTTATGCAGGGGGAGAAGAAGCCCGGCAGGCGGTTGATGCCGCCAGTCATGCTTTTCCTGGATGGGCTGGATTATCCGCATGGGAACGCAGTGATCGTCTGAGAAAATGGTTTGAACTGATCGAAGAAAATAAGGAAGACCTCGCCCGGACGATGACGTTGGAACAAGGAAAGCCATTGAAGGAAGCACGTGGAGAAATGAATTACGCCAACGGATTTATCTCCTGGTATGCTGAGGAAGCAAAGCGGGTTTACGGTGAACAGATTCCCGCCACTCAGCAGAACAAGCGTCTCTTCGTCTCTAAACAACCAGTTGGCGTCACTGCTGTCATTACACCGTGGAATTTCCCGGCGGCGATGATTACGAGAAAAGTAGCACCGGCGCTTGCCGCGGGCTGTACGGTTGTCATTAAACCAGCAGAACAGACACCGCTCACCGCTCTCAAAGTCGCAGCTTTAGCCAAGAAAGCCAGCATCCCGGACGGGGTGATTAACGTAGTAACCGGGGACGCAGAAGCTATTGGTGAAGCCTGGCTGACCGATGACCGCGTTAGAAAACTGACGTTTACAGGATCAACAGAAGTAGGACGTTTGTTAATGAAAGGCTCTGCCGATACGGTGAAGAAAATTTCCCTTGAGCTTGGCGGCCATGCCCCCGTCATCGTCATGAACGACGCGGATCTTGAAAAAGCCATTGCGGGCGTATTAGCTTCTAAATTCCGTAATGCCGGCCAAACGTGTGTCTGCTCAAATAGACTATACGTCCACGAAAGCATTGTTGACAGTTTCACAGAAAAACTGACGAATGAAGTGAAGAAACTCAAAGTCGGAAGCGGTCTCGAGGAAGGAAACGATCTAGGACCTCTGATTGATGACTCAGCAGTCGCAAAGGTAGAAAAACATGTCACCGATGCACTTGAAAAAGGAGCCGTCGCTAATTATCACGGTTCCCGTTTGGACGGTCTTTTCCATGAGCCGGTTGTCCTTTCGAATGTGGATGATTCCATGCTCTGTATGAACGAAGAAACCTTCGGACCCGTCGTACCGATCACAACGTTCAAGTCCGAAGAAGAAGCCGTCCGCCGTGCTAATGATTCTATTTATGGTTTGGCTGCCTATGTGTTCACAGAAAATCTGAGCACCGGCATACGTATTAGTGAGCAGATGGAATACGGCATCGTCGGACTCAACGACGGCCTGCCTTCCACTCCACAGGCCCCATTCGGCGGCTTTAAGCAGAGTGGTCTCGGCCGGGAAGGCGGTCATCATGGAATCGAAGAATATTTAGAAACGAAATATATTTCTGTAGGGCTGTAAACGCACTCTTCATTGTAAGTAATCGGCTTATGTCAAAAGGCTTCACTCTTGGAAGAATCGATAAGCAGAACGCGGCATTCTACCATACAGAATAAAAAGTACGATTTAAAGAAGGAAGACCGTTCAGTGAGACGGTCTTCCTTCTTTAAATCTCAGCCTCAAGCAGAGGCCCTAATGGTAGATATCATTGCTTCCCATTCCCTGCTGTAAACCCGCACTGAGGAAAAGCAGCAGGGATTAATCGTTTCACCCGCACTTTACAATGAAAGATGTACAATACTTCCAGGAATCCCTTCACTCTCCGAGTCGCTTCTATTGATAGGGTGTTTCTTCCAGTAAAGGCATGACCCGCTTTAAATCACGCAGATCTTCAATGACAACATCCGCCTGTGCCAGTTCTTCCTCCCGCGCAAAATCAAAGCGGCATCCCACGGCTGTAAATCCATTTTCCTTGGCTGCCCGGATATCAGACAGTCGGTCGCCAACGACCGCCCCTTCCTGTATAGCATGCTTTTGGATAATTTCCTGAACGAGCCTGGATTTATCAAGAGAGTCGATTTGTTCTATGCTGAATGTCTCCGATACCCACCGGTCAAGGTGATAATATTCTACAATGGTCTTCAGGTACCTTTTCAAACCATTACTGGCTATGTATACCGAAACCTCCTGACTTTTCAGGTCTTCCATCGTTTCCTCCACCCCTGGATACAAGGATCCCCTGCCATTCTGAATATTGCTGATGAGCCTGTCTAAAAAGAGCGCATCCACTTCGTTTCTTTCATACGTAGTGAACTCAGGCAGCAGGGTCTCCCACACTTTCGGAAGAGGCACGCCCATAATCCGCTGATATTCAGCCAGCGGAGCTGCTCCTTTCCATTTGTTGATTTTTCTCAGTTCCTGGAAAGTATCTTCAAGAGAGGCTTCCAGAATTTGATTGGTTTGAAATAGTGTTCCGTCCATATCAAAAATGATGGCTTTTGTCATAGTATCCTGCCTTCCGCTTTTCAGTCAGTTTTTTTCTGGTCCATTAAAAGGGCCCACTACTCAGGCCGGTTGGTGGATGAGGAAAGGTCCGAACACCAGGCCGATTCTCCCCATAATAATCAGGCCAAAAAGGTCAATGAATCTATCAACAGCCCTCCTACTTCCGATGTATGAAAGTTGACAAAATCCTCACGAAATACACTTTAAATTGTCAGTTTGTAAGCTTTATATACTTTTCTACGGCATCCTTCAAAGGTTCTAAAGAAGCTTCCCAGAAGTTCGACCCTGTCAAATCCTCATTCAGAAATTCCCTTCCCAGTTCTTCCATCGTACGCTTTCCTGAATTTCCAAGCAGTTGGTCATACATACTCGGAAAACCATCCTGCTCCTGCAAATACATGGAATACAGACCGTTACTGAACAAGTAACCAATCGTGTACGGCAGGTTATAATAGGCTTTTTCTGTGCTATAGAAATGCGGAATCGTCATCCATGTATATCCATTCACCTCTTCCAGGGTGCCTTTGAACCATTCCTCTTCTTTCTCGATCGTCAATTGAACGAGTTCATCAGCTGAAAGCGTTCCCCGATTCCGACGTTCATAAAACGCCCTTTCAAACTCAAACTTTGCCGGGATAAAGGCTGTATACTTCATTCCATTGGTGATTTTCATCTCCAGAAGAGACAACTGATCATTTTTCGTTTCCGCTTGCTCAATTGCTGCATCAAGGACAAGGTTTTCAAGGAACGTAGAAGCCGTTTCAGCAAGTCCTGTACCTATCTGTCTGGCAAATCCCGGCTTTTCATGAAGGATCAGGTTATGGTAGGCATGTCCCAGTTCGTGGGCAAGCGTAACCACATCCTGATAACTGCCTGTAAATGATAGAAGTACCCGGCTTTCTTCAGCCGTGGGAAGAGATGCACAAAAGGCGCCATGGCGCTTATAGTCAGAAGGCTCTGCATCAATCCACCCCTGGTCAAATGCACGTTCAGCAAACACCCCTAGTTTTTCACTGAAAGAGTGAAACTGATGAATGATGATCTGTGCTGCTTCATCATAGGAGAGCGATGTTTCTGAGGTATACGTCGGCGCCTGCGTGTCATACCACGTCAGCTTTTCGACCTTATTCAATTCAGCTTTTCTTTGGAAAAATTGATGCAGCAAGTGTTTATGTTCATGCAGAGTGTTCATCAAACTGGAGATGGTCGTTTCACGAATGCGGTTTTGATCCAACATTTCCTTCAACGGATTAGACCAGTCGCGAATTCGGTAAAGCTCGTTTCGAAATCCAGCAAAGTGATTGAAAATAGAAGCAAACCGATCGGCGTTCGCTTCACAAGTGTTTAAGATTTCTTCACCTACAGCTTTTCTTACACGACGATCGTGAGAAAAGGCCGCTTGTACAAAAGCCTTGCTGAAAGGAATACTCTGGGTTTCTCCGTTCGCTTCCACCCTTACGCGCAAGTTCGATAATTCCTGCTCGTAATGATCTTCCCACCCATCAAACCCATCCACAGCAAGGTTATGAATAAGCGCTTCCATCTCAGGAGAAAGCTGGTCCTCCATTTTTCTTCTTTCTTCATTTAAATAAAATCGGACGGATCGAACCTCCGGATGTTCTACGAGCTGTTCCCATTGAGTGATCGAAAGCTTTGCCAGGAACAGGCGGAATGAAACCATCATCGTATTAAGCTTAGATTTTATCATGCTGCATTGCCCGGCCATATCGCGCCATTTTGCATCTGTAACGTTTGTGGACTGCCGGCAGATGATGTATTCATCCAATTCGAATACTTTTGTTTGAAGATCCTGTACATGGAGAATGTTTTCAACAGCTTCCTCAATCAGCGTAGCTCCATTCTCTTTCTCCAATTTGCTCTTCCTTCCCTCAATCTGTAGAACGATGTGCTCCATCTGGTCCTCCAGCGCCACTTCCCGGCCTCCTGGGCGGACCGATTCCAAGTCCCATTGTGTTGTTTTCGCCCTCTTCAAAAAACCCCTCCTATGTAAATAAACTGGTTTCATTGTAATACAAATTGGAATTGTTTTCCTCATCAAAGAGATAAATCTACTAAAAATGGAAAGCAATTAAAATCAAAAGAAGTCCGCTCAATACACCAATGGCCACATACATCCAATGCCCATGGATTTTCACAGGCAGATCGTTCAACATGATCGCTCCCCATCCGATGACAACGATGAATGTTATAATAATCGCTGAAATAACCGTCTCCACGACATCTTCCCCTTGTAAGAGATTCGATGATTTCATCACCAAGATATAGATAAAATACCGGGAACCTCTTCAGATGATCGTTTCTATAAACAGCCACTTGTTATAGGTAAACAACAAAAAATTATATTCCAAAAACGTTTACTAAACCAAGTGACGGGAAAGTATGTTCTGAGGGGGAATTTAAAATGGAATTACTCCAATTCCTTAGGGGGGAAATGTATACTGGAATAAGTTTTCACAACGAACATAACAATCCTGTCTGCTGTGACCTGGGGGCGTTGACCTCTAACGAGCAGCTTTTACTCTTTATGAGATTAAAACCAACGACAGTAAAGTACTTTCCCATGGAAAGAAATCCGTACTTAATTTGTTCAGACCAACACCATTCGCAAACTTATTTCCTTACTACATGACCTGGGCATACCGGGGGTCCGCGGGATTCCCGGCAGTCTCCCTCCCTTTATAATACATCCCACTTCAAATTCCAATTATTTCAAAATGAACAAAGATGCGCAACTTGAAAAAGGCTTATCCACTCATGGATAAGCCTTTTTCTTATGAAGAAAAATCCTGTTCATTCTGTAATGATTCTTTCACGGGTACAGTGGCCGCACTTTTCGAACTGACCCGCTGCAGCATATATTCAAGCAGAAACAGGTAATCCTGTTGATGTCCTGTATTCTTCGAAAGCTCGGACAGCTGTTCAATAATATACAGGCAGTCATTTTCATAAAGGCTGTAATTATCAAAACCGAGGATCGTCTGGCGCGCAAACTCCCATAAATCTTCGTGGACGTCCTTCTCCATCGTTTTACTGAGCAGAGAAACCATCGTCAGCAGTTCCGTCATGACCGTCGAATTCTGGTCCGCATATTCCCTGATGGATGCGAACCCTTTATGAAGGTAGTAGCGGAAGTCCTTCTGGTTCAAAATGACCCTGAGGCTTTCCTCCTGATCAAATAGATAAGGGGAAAAATTGGTCGACTGACCGATCCGCTTCAAAAGATCTGTGATCTGGTGGATGGTATTGGTCACCGTCAGCGGGTCGTTATGACCGAGCGCTTTGATGGCGACTTCTGCAAGTTTGATTAAACCATACTCCAGGTCCTGAATCTCCGTTTGTTTCACACCGATTTCAATCGACTTGAAGTACCGTTCCGGATCAACCTTAGAACCGGATTCCCAGTAGCTGAACACCGGTGTCCCCTCCACCACAAATTCACCAATCCGGACATCGAACCGCAGGATCCCTTCATCTCTGGAAGCCTGCTTGACGAGCCTTGCAAAATCGGCCACCTGCAGATACCCGGACTGAGGGGAGGTTATGACTTTCCTATCCTCTTCAGGCGGGAGTGAGTCAGGATCGACGTCTTTATCAAGGTGAAAAGGAGCCAGCTCCTTTTCCAAAGCCGTCTGGACTGATTGAGATTTGGCGTTCATATTGTAGCTGATGTTATGAACCTGCATCCATGTCGTCGTATGGTTGATGAAATAGATGAAGGTGACGGCAGCTATAATCGCAGTCAGGATTGACAGGACCGGCGTTGCGGCAATGTACTCCTCTTCCTCATGCGTCACATACAGGAAGTTCAGCAGCACATAAATGAAGCTTCCGTTAAAAATACCGAGCACGTGCTGGGTCGCCCGGTCACTCACGAAGTTGACAAGCATTTTTGATGAAAACTGCCCGCTGAACGTTGTTAAAGCGACGAGCAGAGAGTTGATTGTAAAGGCGCTCAGTGTAAGGACGCCTCCGACGAGCGCACTCAGCAGCACCTGCAGCGTCTGCCCGCTGAACCCGATTGCCGGTGGCAGATATAAACTGACATCCACGATGTAGTCGAGGTAAAAAGTGAAGGCGGACAATCCGACCGCCCCGAGAATATACCAAAAAGGCATAAACCACAGCGTCGATTTCAGCTCACTCCTGCGCTGACGTTTGGACATGTTAAAATATTTCTTTATATAGTAGAAGAAACCCATAAGCGGCACACCATTCTGTTCTAGAGTATTGGAATTCTTCTAATTCCTTCCCTTGAACGGTCGCCGCTAACCTGATTTCGTTTAATTCTTCAGGGTGGATGCAGGAATTGACCGATATATCGCAGATTTGACTGATATATTCAGAAAAAGATCGATATATTGCAGATTTAGTCGATATATCCGAAAAATAATCGATATACGCAGAAAAAAACCGATATCCATATGTGAGCGGACCTTCAAAAGATCAGTCTTCCTTAAAAGCCGCAGCCAGGAACATTGAAGCGTCCTGCTTCATGAATATCTTCTCCCCGTGGTGAAACGTGTGAACATGGGAAGACACAAAGCCTGCTTCCTTTAGAAGATTCTGTAGATCTTCGTGATAAAAACCGTTATGCACTTTAGGGTGGTTGATTTGGTCGTTTTTATCAAAATCGACGATGAGCAGCTTCCCGCCCCTGTTCAAGAGGTGGAACAGCTTCTGTAAAATGTCCTTGGTGTCCGGGATGTGGAGCAGCACAAGAGAGACCAGTACGATGTCCGCCTGTGGTTCTGGTGTTTCTTTAGTATAATCTGCACAGAGAACAGAGGCATTGGTGATGCCGCTGCGTTTGATCTTCTCTTCAGCGATTTTCAGCATCTGTTCAGAAGAATCGATAAGCTGGACGGACTTCACTAGATCCGCCAATGCCAGCCCCACCAAACCTGTCCCTCCTCCATAATCTACAAGGAACTTGGTAGAACTGTCTTCCAGTTCTTTTCTTACTTCTTGAACGATATAACCGGCCGTTTCTTTCCTCTCGGGCGAATCGTAAGTTGCCGCTAATTGTTCGAATACGTTGTCGTCCATATTTCCACCTCCATTCCTATTTAAAAAACCGGCCGGAAATCCGGCCGGTCTGCTTCTTACTTTTGATCGGTCTGTGCTTTGATCGCTTTTATTGTGCCCGTATGTACCCCTTCGTGATACAGCGTGAAATTCAAAATTTCACCAACGGTTTTCATGGATAGAAACTCCTCTGCTGCCTCTTCATCAAGTTTTCCTGTGAGAGCTTCCTTCAGAAGTTCCGGCTGGTGTTCGAGATGTTTTCTCAATTCATCAAGAGTAGGAACACTGCCTTCCCAATCCGCCGGCTTCGTTCCCGGAGCGAACAGCTGGAAAAAGCGCGGAGGCGTGTCGACCTGTGTACCGGCGAACTTGGCTATCATCCCATTTTGAGCAGCAACAATATGGCCGAGATTCCATCGGATATTGTTGGCAAATCCTTTCGGTTGGAGATCCGCCTGCTCTTCCGTGATTCCATCTAAAATTTTCAATGTTGCTTTTCTCACTAATGCTATTTGTTGAAAGATTTGTTCTTCGTTCATGCTACCAACTCCCTTCTCTCCTATTCTATCCTTCTGTGCTGTATTTCTCAAAGAATTGGAGACTGAAAGGCAGCATTTAGAATCTGAAGATAATCTTCTTTCGTAATCGTCCGGGCATTGCTCGGGGTCGAGTTATTGCGTTCCGCAAGTTCAGCCATCCGCTCGAAGTCCTCTTCCTGAACCGCAGGTATTTCACTCAAAAGAGGAATGTCCAGCTGTTTTGTGAACGCATAGATTTGACGGACGAATTTCTCTACGGCCTCCTCATCCGAATCGTTATCTTCTGCCATCTTCATAAGCCGGGCCATTTCCGCGTGCAGCGGCACGTTTTCCTGCGCATTGAATTCCATGACATGAGGAAGGAATATGGCATTCGCTACGCCGTGCGGGGTATCATAGAGGCTGCCAAGCGCTTCCGCCAAGCAGTGGACAGCCGCTACATCCGCTGACCCAAAGCATAGACCCGCAAGCAGGCTTCCCTCCTGCATTTTCGCCCGTGCCTGAAGATCTGCTCCGTTTTCAAACACTTGAGGAAGATGCTCGACAATGACCTCCATCGCTCTTGCTCCCATCGCCTGTGATACAGGGTTCGTCACCTTACACGAATACCCCTCGATAGCATGGACAAGGGCATCGACTCCTGTTGCTGCCGTTACGTCCTTTGGTACCGTCAACGTCAGTTCCGGGTCCAGTACGGCTGTTACCGGACGGAGCATCGCGTGCTTCAGCGTGATTTTCCGGTGCGAGTCCGCGAGTGTAATGACCGAAGAGCGGGTAACTTCTGATCCGGTGCCGGCCGTCGTTGGAATACAGAGGATCGGTGCTGCATTCATATAAGCCCTCTTCCCCTCTACATAGTCCTCAGGACGGCCGCCGTTCGGGCCAAGAAGCGCCACCGCTTTTGCCGTATCGATGGGACTTCCACCGCCAATCGCAATGACAGCCGAAGCTTTTTCTTTTTGAAACACTTCCACTCCCATCAGGCATTCCGTATCGCGTGGGTTCGGAGATACCTGGTCAAAATCCACCACACGATAGCCCGCATCTTCAAGAGAATCTAAAACAGGCTTTACGATTCCAGCCTTTTTCACACCTGGATCGCTCACGACCATCACGGTTGTCCCCGGCTCTGTCATCTCCTTCAGCAGTCCCGGTACTTCCTTGGAACGTCCAGGTCCCATCACAATTTTAGTCTGGCAGTAGTAGTCAAAATTCAATAGCAAAACCTCCTCTTCTATTTATCCGGCCCTCGGCCCTGTGTTTGAGTATGTACGCATGCTTCCTTTGCGTGTATCAGCTCGGTCCCCGTCCCTCGATTCCTTTCATTCTCGTCACCATTTCTACTATACATCTTTTCACATAATATTCCGACAGATCAAACACTCTTTTTCATCAAAAAGAGTGTCAGCTCGTATAGAAATTCCTGTTTCTTTACGAGCTTTTTTCTTCCTTACCGCCAGGAGCGAAAGCCCCATCCCTTTCCGCGGACGAGCGCCTGAGCTTCCTGACCAAGTCAGCGGAGGGCGTGCCCCCGGCATCCATCCACCAACAAGCGGAGTGTGACCCTTTACACAACAGATGGACAACTCTAACTGGTTACAGGCTTTTTACGCTTTTTCCTCAAAGGGAGTGTCTTTTCCTTCATACAGTGGCAGCGAAGAATCTCAATCATTACCTGACCTGTTCTCAGGTATTAGAATGGAGTGACGATGAATGATACGACGGCGGCCAGGAATTTATTTCCAAGTGATGAAACCTATGATACCCTTGGATTATCTACTTTCACGATGTAACCATTGAGAGAACAGGTTGATTCAGTTACAAGTAATGGAAAGAGGTGTTTATTTGAGGAGAATATGGCTCCCTTTATTAACATCCGTTGGGACAATGGCTCTATTATATTGGATTGGAGATCTATTTCATGTATCTCTTTTCAGGTTTTCATTCGAATTAAATGAACCACTGGAAAATGGGTTTTTTTTCGATGTGGATATTGAAATATCACCGATTGTTATCGGCTTAATCGTTGGATTTATTGTGGAACGCAGACTTAAAGTCTAAAGTAAATAAAAAAGAGACACACCAGCTCTGTTAGAAGAGCGATGTCTCTCTTTCTGCCTGTTACCCGCGCAGGATTTTTTCCATAGCCTTGCCTTTCGCCAGTTCATCCACCATCTTATCCAAATAGCGGATTTCCTGCATGATGGGTTCTTCAATGTCTTCCACCCGGACACCACAGACAACCCCTTTGATCAGCTTACGTGACGGGTGAAGCTCAGGCGCTTCCTCGAAAAAGGTTTCAAAATCCGTCTTTTCCTCCAAGTGCTCCTCCAGCTGTGCCTGGGACAGCCCGGTATGCCAGCGGATGATTTCGTCCACTTCTTCTTTGGTGCGTCCTTTTTTCTCAGCTTTTGCGACGTAATGAGGATAGACACTGGCAAAGCTCATACTGTAGATTTTATGTTTGGTCATTCCACGACACCTTCCTTTTAACAGGATCTGTATCAGTATTATAGCATGGTTTTACGATCCGCTATTCCAACCCAGCAGGAATTCCTCGATAACATTCGTAACTTCGAACGGTCCGGATTGCTGATTGGAAGGAACCACTGTGATGAGGCCTGCATCCGGATAATAGGAGGAACGGAAGCTGACACCGGGATCAAAGCCCGTGACGTGGTAGTTGTATATATGCCCGTCTTTTTGGTTCATCCAAATCCCGTACCCGTAATGAATCGTTTCATTCACCTGCACGTGAGGATGCAGAAGCTCATTGGTCATCTCTTCGCTCAGCAGTTCATATTGGAATAAAGCTTCCCAGAACTTCGCCATATCCGGAGCTGATAAAAACGCGCCGCCATCTGAACCGCCTTGTTTGGGTATCGAATAAACATTCGTCCGCCATGTACCCTTTTCCTTGTCATCGATATATCCGATCGCTGAATTGACCGGGAGCTGATCGAGAGAAAAATACCCGGAGTCATACATCCCGCAGTGATCAAAAATCTCTGACTGAACATAATCCGTATACGTCCGTCCTGTTTGTTCCTCAATGATTAACCCAAGAAGAATATAGGCCGCATTGTTGTAGTGGAACCGCTCACCAGGCCTGCCGTTCATCGGTTTCTTTTGAAAAAGGGGCAGAAAATCCTTGAGTTTTTCGATTTTATAGACAGGCACATCCTTCCATAAATTCTCATAATCCTCCATTACTTCTTCATCAAAATAATCCGGCAGGCCGGACGTATGTGTTAACAGGTGATGAATGGTTACATCCTTATCAAAATAAGGGAATTCAATCGCCAGACAGTCGGCCAGTGGTGTATCGAACTCCAGCTGTCCTTTTTCCACAAGCCGGCAGACGGCCACAGCGGTGAACAGTTTGCATCCGGAGGCTGTCCCGAAACGGGTGTTGTATGTATTCAGCCTTTTCTCCGCTCTGTCTGCATAACCATAGGCCTTCTTCAAAAGCACCTGTTCCCTGTCCTTTACATAGACGACTCCGGAAAAGTTAATTTCCTTACATTTATCGTGGATCACTTCCTGCAGCTCTTTATGTATTCTCATCGATTTCCTCCGCTCCATTTTGTTTCGAATGAACCACCGAGATCTCAATCAAGGAAAACTAGCGGCTTCGGTTTCGGCCAGCCATTTATCGACAGCTTTGACAGGGAAATAATATTCGTAGCCGATTTTCACATAAGGGATCTGACTCTTCACAACATCGCCCTCTTTCTTCGGAAGAACCTTTTTTATCTGCTCGTCACTAAGACCTAGGTAATCCTGAAGTTCCAAATAACTCATCAGCTGAGGATCCTCAGGCTGTTCGCGGACTATAACCTGTTCACCAGCCTCATGGGAGCTCTGCGTGAGGGCATTGGAAAGAATAATCGCTCCTGACAAGATGCAGGCGCCTACAATTAATAATGACATGTTGGTCGTTAATTCTTTCATGACCATCCTCCTTTACGGCCCTATTATTCCAAAACCTCCCTGGAACCTCAATCCTTTTTGGAAAAACCGTACAAGAAAAGACTATTCGTTGCGCTCTTTCTGCCGGAGACCGTACATATAAAAAGCGGGGAGGACCGAACAGACAAAAACGATTCCTCCAACCAACAGACCGTCCATCACGTTGTACCCATTCGTCAAGGCGGTGAAAGTGACAAATAAAAGAGAAATCAATGTGATTACACCGAGAGATATGTACAACCGTGTCACGGGGGACCGTTTTGTTTTCTCATGCTCCACACTGATACTCATGGAAAGGTAGGCATTAATCACTCCTGTCATAATGAAAACAAACCAGACAGGGTTATCCGTCATCCCGTCCATCCCATAGTTTATCAGATCATAAAGCAGGATTCCGATCATTCCTAAAGTCTGGACAATAAAAGTAATCCTGATGTTCTTTAAATTTTTCAACTGCAGACGTTCATCTTTAATTTTTTCCATTATTTTCACTCCTTTCGTTCCTGCCAGAATACTTCATCCAACGTTTGGTTAACGGCATAGCAGATCTCCAGACACAGCTTCAACGTTGGGTTGTAACGGCCTTTCTCAATCAAGCTGATTGTCTGACGCGTTACACCGACCTTCTCTGCAAGTTCCTGCTGAGTTAAATCGAGGGTGACACGCGCGATCTTCACTTTATTTTCCATAATTATCTATCCCTTCCTCATCAATGTAACATATAAGTTACATAATGCAATGCATATATTCCATTTATCACAAAAACAGCCTTACTGCTTAAAAACGGTTATTAAAAAAGACCCACCCGGATGTCGAGTGGATCTTAAGCCTTTACTGCTTAGAGAAATCCGGAAGAACGCCTTCCTGCTGGAATTCACGGAACAGGCGGGTAAACATTTCTTCACTGTCTACAAATTTGTGGAATCCATATTCTCTGAGTTTTGTTGTAGATGTCATCACATCATAATCACAATTGAAAATGAAGTCTCCAAAGCCCCATAAGGCCAATTTGTCATAAGGAATGTCCTGCAGGTGGTATTTCTCTTTCATCTGCTCCCATAACTCCTGCTTGTCGGCCATCATCTCAGAGAGTTGGATTGGCGGCTCTGCTCCTGCTGCTTCCATATCAAAATAGTCGGCAATCGTCTTCCACATGTGCTCCCAGCGGAAGTAATCCCCGTTCGTCACATTGAATATTTCAAATGCGCAGGATTCCTCAACCGCAGCCCACTCCACACACTGAGCGAGAAGGGTCGCATCTGTTACCTGAGCAAGATACGGATGCGCTTTTCCAGGAAAACGAAGAGGCAGACCCAGTTCCTTGGATATCGAAGCGTAGGCGCCGATCACCATAGAAAGGTTCATGGGCTTTCCGACTGAATACCCGCAGACGACATCTGGACGGAGGATTGTCCAGCTCCAATCTTTCCCTTCCTGTGCCCGGCGCATATAGTCTTCCTGTGTAAAGTAGAAGTTCGGCGGCATATGGCGGGCGTCCGTTTCCTTGGCTGGCGTTTTAATAGGTCCGAGATGCACGCCGTAGGCTTTTGCCCCCTGCATCAAAATCACACGCTCCAAGTGGTCCGCGTTTTTTTCTACGGCATTTAATGTATTTTCAAACATCGTCTGATTGACCTCCACCTGCTTTTGAGGATCAGATTCATAGTCCTGATATGCCGCATAAATGAAATGGGTCACTTCTGAGAACGATTCCAGATTCTCCTGGACGTTCTGACCATCCATCATATCCGCTGAAACATAAGTGATATCCGATGGATCATCAGGGATATGACGGGCAATGCCGATAACATCCCAGCCCTCCAGCTTACTCAGGTGCCTGGCAATGTAACTGCCGATCACTCCTGTAGCTCCGGCAACGACAGCTGTTTTCTTCTGCATATTCCATACCTCCCGGATCAGATTAATGTGAGTTTCACATAAGTATGACTTTACCCGCGATATTCTTCCTCCAAACAACTTCCATTCCAATCATGGTGAAAAAAGGAAGTTCAAGCACCTCTTTCAGGATGACTAATTGATCATTTATGCCTGCCTTTTTTTGGTTTTTTCCGATCACTGAGAGGAGCAATCCAGAAGCCAATGACAAAGCCGGCAACCAGCATTCCTATTAAATGATTCCAGTCGATCGCACCATCATTTATGTATCCCAGGATAACAGAAAACGGGCCCAGTATGCCCAACATCAGAAGGACGGACATGATTCTCTTTTTCAAACTCATGTCCCCGCCTCCCTCAACGTCCGGCTGATATCAATCCCTGGATTATTCCTCTGCAGAAGGCGAAGGAAAGCCTTCTCATCTTTGGGAGAAATATGTGTAATGGCATGGTCGGACGAATGGATTTCGAGACGCCTTACCGCGAGTGCAGGAGCGGCAAACGGACTGTTTCTCTGCTCCACTCTATGAATATCTTCGATGCGGATCTTTTTTCTCATCGGACCAAATTGAATGTGCAGACAGCCATGTATGATTTTGTATCCGGTCGAAAACCAGATCCATAAAAGGACTCCTATGATACCTGCACTAAGAAGGTACCCAGGCACGCTTTTATATGTAATCAACTGCCAACCGGCCGCTTCTCCCCCAAATAAATAGAGTAGAACAATGCTTCCAATGATTCCTCCGTACATAAGCACAAACAACAAGTCTTTTCTGGACGGAAAATACACGTCCATCACCTCCACCATCTATACGTGTTCCTATCCGTAAAAGTTTCGCAAAAAATGGAGGAAATTGTAAAAAAATCAACCTTGAGAGCATCCCCGCTGCAATCGGGGATATAAAGATGAAAAGAACTGGATACGAAGCCCTTGTAGTCAACTAAAAAGAAAGAGTGCCGGATGTAACCTGACACTCTTTCGTCTTTATATCTTACCTGTCGTCTCTTGCTTCTTTATTAAAGAGGTTGTACAGCACTATGTTTCTGGAGAAAACGACGGACCAGTTCTACGTATCTTTCATTCTCCTCCAGCTGGGGAGAGTGACCGCTGTTTTCAAAAATGACGAGCTCGGCATTCGGCACGCATGAGGCAATCGTCTCCGAGCAGATCACAGGAGTGACCCAGTCATGCCTTCCGACAGTCACAAGCGTCGGTACGTGGATCTCTGCCAATTGATCAACCAGATTAAACGCGGGTTTATTATGCCGGAAAGCGAAGTTATGGGTTTCGTGCCTGTAGTAAATCTGCTCGAGGCGCTGACGCACGGCTTCTTCATCATATTCAACGGTATACAGAGGCTGGATCAAAGTGAACAGCTCTTTCAAATCCTCATCGGAGTGTACCTCCCCTCCAAAAAGGCGGGTCATGTTTTCTTTTGTAATGCCGTCAATCCCACTCTCAAGAGCACGGTCGATGGAAAGGTAGTCAAAGTCACTGCTTGCTGCGGTATCTCTCAACAGCACGCGGGTGACACTGTCAGGGTAGCGGATGGCATATTCAAGCGTTAGAAATCCGCCGTACGAGCCGCCTAAAATGGTGATCGGACCTCCGACAAGCTCCAGGCGGACAGCTTCAATATCCGCCGTCCACTGTTCATGAGTGAAAGGGGGACGGCCCTCCGATCTTCCTGAACCTCTCATATCCATAAAAACGAGCTTGTACGTATCTCCCAAGGCGGAGAAGGCTTTGATATCACCACGGCAGTCTCCCAGACCAGGAGCTCCGTGAATAAAGAAAATCACCTCTCCCTCGGGATTTCCATGGACTTCATAATACAACTCATTATCATTCACGTTCATGAACAAGGCGCTTCCTCCTCTTTATTTTTTCGCAAAACGCGGGTCCAGGGCATCCCTCAGTCCATCACCAAGAAAATTATAGGCCAGTACAACGATGGTGATCGCTACACCCGGAAGCACACCTAAAATTGGAGCCGTCCAGATGTACTGCTGGGAATTCTGCAGCATGTTCCCCCATGTCGGCGTTGGTGGCTGGATGCCGAGACCGAGATAGCTGATCGCACTTTCCGTAAGAATGGCCCAGGCAATAGCGAGTGTTCCGGAGACAATGATCGAGGGAAGAATCTGCGGAACGACATATTTTAAGAGAATCCTTTTCGCAGAAGCCCCGGCCGCATTGGCCGCTTCAACAAACTCGTATTCTTTCCACTTCAACGTTTCTCCGTAAACGACACGGGCAATTTCCACCCAGCCGGTCAGGGCGATGACAAGCACGACCATGAATGGCGTCGTCCCAAGCACCGTAAGAGCAACAAGGACGAAGAAAAAGTTCGGAATCGCCATCATTGCTTCTGTAATACGCATGAGGACCGCTTCGACTACTTTTCCAAAAAATCCGGCGCAGGCGCCTATGATCGTGCCAATAATCAAGGAGAAAAGCATCGCACATAACCCGACTAAGAGTGTCACACGCCCGCCGTGAAGCATGCGTGCGAAAACATCCCTGCCCAGGTCGTCCGTTCCGAAGGGGTGCTGCAGCGTCCAGCCGGCAAGGGCCCCTGCATCGGTCAGTTCATCCGGAGTAATCGGCCACAGGACAGGACCGAGAAAGACGACGGCGTGGACAACGACTAAAAACCATAACGATAGATACGCCACTTTGTTCTGCTTCAACCTTGTAAGTAATACGAAGCGCCGCTTTTCCTTTTTCCGGTGCTGCTCTTCCATATCTTCATTTATAGAAGCTCCTAACATTCGGTCCCCTCCTATGCCATGTTTTTCACACGCGGATCGACTTGAGAATAAATGATGTCGACAAGCAGATTGCTGATGATAACGACAAGCGTAATGACAACGGTAATGCCCATGATCAATGGATAGTCACGGCCATTGGCTGCTTCAATAATCAACGTCCCGATTCCTGTCCATCCAAAAATCGCTTCGGTGATCACAGCACCGCTCAGCAGCCTCGGAATCAGCACGCCGATAATGCTGATGATCGGAATCATCGCATTCCGAAGCGCATGCACATACAAAACGACAAATTCCTTCGCCCCTTTGGAACGGGCGGTACGGATATAGTTTTGTGAAATGACTTCCAGCATCGATGATCTCGTGAAGCGGACGATATTCGGAAGCACGGTCGTCGATAAAATCAGTACCGGCATGGCTAAATGAGCCATCCAGCCCCGAAAGTCAAAGTCCGCGCCCCTCGGTCCGACACCGGACGATGGCAGCCAGCCAAGTTCAACAGAAAATAAGAGAATCAGCATCAGCCCGAGCCAGAAGGAAGGAACCGACAAACCGATGACACTCGAAAAGTTGATCACGTGATCAGCTGCTTTTCCTCGTTTCAAGGCGGAGATGACTCCAAGGATGATGCCTGCAATAACAGAAAAAATGATCGTGAATACGGTAAGTTCCATCGTGTAAGGCAGCCGTTCAGCTATCCTTTCCACGACCGCTTCACTGGAGTTAAATGATGTGCCGAGATCACCGGTGACAGCATTCCCCACCCACTCAAAATAGCGGACGATCACCGGCTGATCCAGGCCGAGACGTTCGATTACCGCCTGACGCTCCTCGGGTGATGCATCCATACGCATGACCCCTGTGGGCCCACCTGGCGCGAGATTGATAAGAAAAAAGGTAATGACGGTCACAATGAACAATAAAATGATGCTTTGTCCAAAGCGGTTGAGTAAAAATCGAATCACACAGGTCCCCCCTTTTTATAAAAGAGAAGTGCACGCGGTGGTGCACTTCTCCCATGACTTACTCCGCCATATACCATTCCTGGATATAGTGAAGCGTATCTCCGAAGGCCAGTTCAGGTACGCCGTCGATATCCGAGCGCTTCACCTGTACTTCCTGCGGGTACCAGAGGAACATGTAAGGAAGTTCTTCAGCCATCAGCTTCTGGGCTTCTGTGTAGATTTCCTTCCGATCCTCTACATCGCTCGTTTCCGCACCAGCGTCCAAAAGCTTGTCCATTTCTTCATTTCGATAAGCCGGGATGTTGTTCCCCTGCTCAGCAAAATCGGAGTGCATGTACGCCTTCAAATCCGGATCCGGCGGATAGCGCCACCAGTTCAAGGTCATCGCATAATCCCTTTGGATGACGACTTTGTCAATCATCGTATTCCAGTCCATCGTGTTCAACTGTACATCCAGCCCGATATCAATCAAGTACTGCTGAGCAAGCTGGGCGATCGCTTCTAAATCCCCTTGAATACCGATATCAAAGATGATTTCGAAGTTTTCTCCATCCTTATCGACAAATCCATCACCGTTCGTATCCTCCCACCCTGCTTCAGCAAGGAGTTTTTTCGCTTCTTCCGGATCGAAGGGATACTGCTTCACATCATCGGTGTAATACTCCGACAACGCCGGCGTAATTCCGGCATCTGCAATCGTTCCATAGCCTTGAAGGACGGTATCGATGATGTTCTGACGGTCAAGCGCATGTTCCATCGCCTGACGTACCTTCACATCCTGGAACCTTTCTTCCTGCTGGTTGACGATCAGCCAGAAGAAACGGTTCGTATCGCGTCCGTTCACATCCACACCGTCCGCACTTTCAATCCGATCGACAGCAGAGGTGTCATCCAAAGCGAAAATGGAAAGTTCTCCGCTCAACAGCTGCGCCACATGGGTGTTGGCATCAGGAAGGATTTTGTATTCCACTTCGTCCAGGTTCGCGGCATCTCCGAAGTACTCCTCATTCCGCTCCAGCACGACGCTCTGGCCGGAAGTGTAGGATTTAAGCTTGAAAGGTCCTGTTCCTACAGGGTTCTCCTTGTTAAAGCTTGTTAGATCCCATGGGTCTTCTCCTTGAAAAATGTGTTCAGGAATTATCTCTGTGTTAAAGCTCAGGTAAGCCGGAAGCGCGGCAACCGGACTCGATAAGTTGAACATAACGGTGTAGTCACCATCTGCTTCCACACTTTCCACCTGTCCGAAATAGGAGGCACTGTTCGCTCCAAGCTCTTCATTCAACGTAATATCATTGAACGTAAACACGACGTCTTCTGATGTGAACGGTTCGCCGTCGTGCCATGTGACATCATCACGGAGCTGGAAGGTCCAGGTCAGGCCATCCTCGGACGTTTCCCACGATTCAGCCAGATCCGGTGCAGGCACCAGGTCTTTCCCAGGTTTCGTCAACCCGTCGAATATGACACGGTTAATGACATTGGACTCGGCATAGGCACTCGGGTGCCACGGATTAAAGGTTGGATCGGCGACAATCGGAATCGATACCTTTCCGCCGGAAACAGCCTCTTCAGAAGACGCCGTCGCTTCTCCCTCTGCCTCCTCTTCCCCTCCGTAGGAACAGGCGGCCAGGAACAACGCCATAAGTGCAGCTGATAAAAAGACCCACCATTTTTTATTCATCGTCATCGTCCCTCTCTTATTATTTCGCCCACGTTTCTTTCAGCACACGCATAATGTTTCCGCCGGTGACTTTACGGATGTCTTCCCGGCTGTATCCTTTAGCGACAAGCCAGCGGACAATGTTCGGAAAACATTCCGCCGGATTTTCCAGCCCTTTGACATAATCGACACGCTCCATCGAGGATTTCTGTGCACTTTTGATGGATAATTGACCGGCCAGTGTATCATGAAGGCCGACATGGTCACCGAATAAGGTGTCCGGCCCAAAGGCTACATGCTCGATCCCTACCAGGTTCGCCGTATATTCGAAGTGTTCCATGAACGAATCGATATTATGGTGCGGATGATTTTCCGATATGGTGGAATGCGGAGCTGCCTCAATTCCTATCACCCCGCCTTTTTCAGCACAGGCTCGGATGACACTGTCCGGCTTCATACGCTTCGTATCCCATACACCACGAGCACCGGCATGGTTGATGGTGACCGGTTTTGTACTCGTTTCAATCGTGTCAAGCGCCGTTTGGTCACCAGCATGAGAAACATCCACAGTGATGCCGAGCTTGTTCATCCGTTCGACCGCCTGTTTTCCAAAAACGGAAAGACCGGCATCCTTCGGCTCACGAAGGCCCGAGCCCAGCATATTCGATTCAGAGTAGCACACGCCCATCGTGCGGATGCCGAATCCATACAGCACATCAAGCCGGTCCAGCTCATTTTCAATCATGGATGCCGATTCCAAGGCTCCGACAAAAGCGATTTTCCCTTCTCTTTTCGCCCTGGACAAATCCTCGATACGCTCGGCTTTGATCACCATATCCTGATGAGCGATGTCGCTGAAGCGGATGCCCAGGTCGTGAATGACATCCGACCATTTCCACCCTGCGAGTGAGGTGATCATCGCTGTTCCATCCATGAAGTTCTCAAAGATGACATCAAGTCCGGAATCGCTCAGCGCTTCAAACGCTGTAAAGTCCCTGCCCTGCCGGCGGAATTCGTAAAACTGGTTAAGATCTTCCGGTGCGATGAATGTGTGTTCATGCATGGAGATCATCAAGTCCTCTTCCAGGATCGTCTGGACCTCATTTTCCTGCTCATTCGTCACAGGATAGGAAAAGCTCGGGACACGGTCCACCTCTTTTGCGAGAGTGTAAGATTTATAATCGACGCCCGCTTCCAGGTATTGAAAAGACTTATAGCCGTCATAGACTTTTTGGTTGCCTTTTTGAATGAGTTCAGCCAAAGGATATTCCCCTTCCTTTTATTTACTGTTTATGCCATAATAAGGTTGTTAGTTTTGTTGTCAGATGGTTTCTTACGTTGAGCGACAGCTTCTTTTAACGTCTGCCCTTTTTCCAAAGGGTAATGGCAGGCTGTGAAATGGCCGTTTCGCGTTTCCTGCCATGCTGGAACTTCCTGACTGCATCGTTCTGTTGCAAGTGGACACCTCGTCCGGAAATTGCACCCTGAAGGTGGAGATGCTGGTGAAGGCATTTCCCCTTTAAGAACGATGCGTTCTTTTCTTGCTTCGGGATCGGCTTCTGGTACAGTCGACAAGAGTGCTGCTGTATACGGATGCGCAGGATCATTGAAGATCGAATCCGTATCGGACAGTTCGACGAGTTTTCCTAAGTACATCACACCCACCCGGTCGGAAATATGACGCACAACGTTCAGTCCGTGCGCAATGAACAACAGTGTCAATCCCATTTCACGCTTCAGCTGGATCAACAGATTGATGACCTGGGACTGGACCGACACATCCAAAGCGGACACCGGTTCATCCGCAACGATGAATTCCGGCTCAAGCGCAAGCGCCCTCGCTATACCCACCCGCTGCCTCTGTCCTCCGGAAAATTCATGGGGGTAGCTGTGATAACGGCTCGCATCCAATCCTACAAGCTCCAACAATTCCTTAACCTTTCTTTCTTTTTCCGCGCCTTTGGCAAGACCGTGAATCTCATACATCTCCCCGATAATCTGCCCGATTGTGAAACGCGGGTTCAAAGAGCCGAATGGATCCTGATAAATGATCTGCATGTCCTTGCGGAGTCTGCGCATGTCTTTCTTCGAATATTCAAGAATATTACTCTGACCATAAAGCACCTGACCGTCCGTCGGATCCTGCAGTCTTAAAATGTTCCGGCCGAGTGTCGATTTCCCGCAGCCGGATTCTCCGACAAGTCCGAGAGTCTCTCCTTTATAAATATCAAAAGAAACATCATCCACCGCCTTCAGCGTCTGCTTCCGTTTCCCTAAGGCCCCACCTCCTTTAATCTCAAAGTATTTCTTCAAATGCTGAATTTCCAACAGCTTTTCTTTATGATTTTGATTCAACGGGATCCTCCTTTCTATGAAAAAGGTCAAGCTGCGAGGCAGTGAACTCTTCCACATGCCAGCACGCGACGTCACGCCGGCCCATTTTTTGAAGCGGGGGTTCTTCCTGATGGCACTTTTCTGTGGCAAAGCTGCAGCGCGGCGCAAACCGGCAGCCTTCAGGCATCTGGTTCACGCCTGGAATCGTTCCTTCAATGGTCGGAAGAAGCTCCCCTCTGGCACCGCTCATTTTCGGAATCGATTCAAGCAGCCCTTTTGTATAAGGATGATGGGGGAGGTCAAACAAATCGCTGGTCTCTGCAATCTCCATCACCTTCCCGGCATACATGATGATGATCCTGTGGGAAAGCTCTGCCGCTACCCCGATATCGTGGGTAATGAGCATGATGGACATGTCTTCTTCATCCCTCAACTTTCGGAGCAGCTCGAGGATCTGCGCTTCGATTGTGACATCAAGCGCTGTTGTCGGTTCATCTGCAATGAGAAGCTTCGGTTTGGAAGCGAGCGCAATGGCAATCATGACCCGCTGCCTCATCCCTCCCGACAATTCGTGGGGATACTGCTTCAATCTCGTTTTCGGTTCAGAAAGCCCGACAAGGGTCAGCAAATCCTCCGCCTTGTCCATCGCTTCCTTTTTCTTCAGCGGCTCATGGTAACGGATCGCTTCGACAATCTGCTGCCCGATGGTGAAGACAGGGTTCAAAGCGGTCAGCGGCTCCTGGAAAATCATTGAAATCTCTGCTCCTCTGATTTTCCTCATTTCCTCATTCGTCTTGGTTGTCAGTTCTTCTCCCATATACTCAATCGATCCGCTTACGATTTCCCCATTTTCAAACTCGACCAGTCTCATCACAGACATCGATGTGACACTTTTACCACTGCCGGATTCCCCGACGATGCAGACGGTTTCTCCTTTTTCAATATCAAAACTCACCCCGTCGACCGCCCGGACAAACCCTTCCTTTCCCTGGTATCCCGTCACGAGGCCTTCCACCTTCAACATATGTGATCCCCTCCTTTAATGAAGACTTTCAAGAAGATAGTTCCTTCTGGTCGGAAAACAAACTTTGCTCAAAACAGAATCAAGCTCTCCTCTGTGACGAATGAGATCAGGTAAAATCTGTTCCGCTACTTCTTCTGTGAGACGGTAGCTGGGGCCGGCTATCGATAACGATCCGAGGACCATGTGTCCGTAATCAAACAAGGGAATAGAAACCGCAGCTACATCACTGATCGTTTCACCGGAGGAATACGCCCACCGCTTTCTTTCGATGTCCTCAAGTTTTTCCAGCATATCGGTTTCTGATGGGATGAGGCCGGGGTGTTGGACAGCCCCTTCATGAACAATTCTTCGTTGTACTTCTTTAGGCAGGTGACAAAGGATGACTTTGTGGGAAGCCCCGATATAAAGTGGGGAACGACGGCCGACTGAGCCCGCGAAACGGACAAGGCGGCTGCTTTCTACAATCTTGGAGAAGACTCCTTCCTCGTTATCCAGAAGTGTCATAACGACACTTTCCCCGGTTTCGGAAGCAATCTTATGCATGATGGGATGGATGATCTCAGAGATTTGAAAATGTTGTTCGACGATGTTGCTGAGCTCAAGGAATTTAATGCCGAGCTCATATTTCTGCGTATCCACGCTGCGGTACACATACCCCCGTTCTTCGAGGGTGGTCAGCATCCGGTGGACAATGGTATGACTCATATCAAGCGCCCGGGACAATTCCCGTAGTCCCCACTTCGGATGTTCCAGCGTGAACATATCAAGGACCTGCAGCGCCTTATCGACGGTTTTTGAACTCACTCGGCTTCACCGCTTTCTAAGTGGTTCTATAATCGAACCAATATTCTGAATTTTATGATTACTAATGATACTAGCACAAAATGACCATTTTGCAACTACTTTTTCCGACTTTTTTCGGGAACCGAAATAAAAAGAAGCCTTGGGCTCAGGCGGCTCAAGACTTCTTTTATAAAGATTCTGGTAAAATTCGGTGTAGACCCTACTAAAAAAAAGAGCTGTCCTCCTGGAAGAGAGAACAGCTCTTTTATAAGCCATGACCAATTAAGACGGGAATCCAAGAATCGCTTTTTTCTCAAGATATTCTTCAATTCCATAATCGCCCCACTCACGACCAATACCAGATTGCTTATAGCCGCCAAATGGTGCATTGAAATCATGAGAGGCATCATTGACCTTGATGCGCCCGGCACGGATGGATGTGGCAACTTTTTTAAGGGTTTCCGGATCTTTACCATAGACGTACCCTGCTAAACCATAGACAACATCATTCCCGATTTCAATCGCATGATCGATGGTGTCATACGTAATGATACTCATCACAGGTCCAAAGATCTCCTCTTGTGCTATGACCATATCATTCGTTACATCCGTGAAAATGGTTGGTTTAGCGTAATACCCTTTATCCAGTCCTTCTGGAAGTCCTGTACCACCGGCAATTAAGTTTGCACCTTCTTCCATCCCTTTTTCAATATAGGATTGAACGGTATCCCACTGCTTCTTGGATACAAGGGGTCCGACATAATTTCCTTCACGAGGATGGCCTACCGGGAATTCAGGAAGCACATCTAAGACGGCTTGTTCAAATTCTTCCTTCTTGGAAGCTGGAACAATCATCCGGGTCGCAGCAGAACAAACCTGCCCGGTATTCGTGGCGATATTGCTTACTGCATTTCGGGCCGCATCTTTCATATCCGCATCTTCCAGAACAATCAATGGAGATTTACCTCCGAGCTCAAGAGCGACGTTTTTAATCGTTTCAGAAGCATTCTGCATGATTTTCGTTCCAACGCCCCCGGAACCCGTGAAGGATACAAAGTCAATATCAGGGTGTGAACTGATGCCGTCACCAATCGTTTCGCCTGTACCATTAACCAAGTTGAACGCTCCTTTAGGTACGCCCACCTCATCAAAGATTTCTGCTAACATGATGGCAGCGAACGGCGTCATTTCAGAAGGTTTCAATACAACAGGGCTGCCGGCTGCAAATGCGCTGGCAATTTTTGTTGAAGCTTGGTTTGTCGGGAAGTTCCATGGGGTGATTAAGCCGCTGACCCCGACAGATTCCTTGACTACCGTATGGTTGCCGCGGTGCTCCATGAATTCAATAGTTTTAAGAGATTCAGCCGCTTGAGCAAAATGATTGTAGCCCATGCTGTAGTGAATCTTCTCCGAAATTTCAAGAGGTGCACCCAGCTCTTCCGTCATCACATCGATGAATTCATCTTTGCGTCGTGCATAGGCTTCGGCTATGTTCTCAAGCATTTCAATACGCTCTTCTTTAGAAGTTTGAGAGAAACTCGGGAAAGCATCGCGGGCGGCTTGAACAGCTTTATCCAGGTCTTCCTTCGTTCCCAGACTAATTTGACCCATCGGTTCTTCCGTGGCAGGGTTTATGACGTCCTCGGTGTCATTTCCCGTGGATTCAACCCATTCACCGTTAATGTAATGCTTCAAAATCGTACGCATATTCAAATTCTCCTTTATAAAAAGTTGTGTAGTTTGCTTTGTTTAGTCATGTATTACCGCTAACGCTCTACACAAAACATCTCGAAGCTAAGAGGGGTTATTTAACATGCCTCTGACTGCGCTTCCATTACTGATATAGCAGGAATAGGAATTTGATATAAGAATTACGAAAAGAAAACAGCGGCCTCCTTTACAGACACGGAAGCCGTTTATGAACAGGTCAATGGAATTGACCCCTTCTTGCCTCGACAAACGCCCACTGCTAACATGAATAGAGAAAAGGAGGTTATATCCATGACTGGCAATCACAAAGGATTCAGATACTTGGCCATTCTATGTATCCTACTGTCTCTGCTCGTCCAGAATCTCAGCCTGTTGGATGTCGTTTCCTTCCACGAGAATGTATTATTCCTGTTCAACTGGATGCTGCCGGCATCCGCTCTCGCATTATCCATCGTCTCGTTCTCAAAGTCGCAGAATAAGAAAGATCTGCTTATCACGGGTTTTGCTGTACTGGCCTTTTTCTACAGTATCATCTTTATCGTCTTCGCCTGGATGATGATGGATACTCCTTAACCGCCGTTCCATACATAGACGAATTCGCCGTCTTCCTCTTCCATCCTCTGAAACCCTGATTTCTCCAGCAGGTTGATCGATGGAAGGTTTTCTTTTTCCACACCGGCCTTGATCACGTAATCCCCTTTGGATCGGATCCAGTGAGTCAAGGCTTGGACAACCTCATACGCATAGCCCTGCCGCTTATACGAAGGATCAATCGTATAGCCCACCCAGAAATCATCCTCCTTCTTCAGCAGAAATACATCACCGAGGAGCACGTGGTCTTTCTTTCTTATCACAGCCAGCTGAGAACCATCTTCCACTCTCTGCGGATTCAGCAGGGTCGTTTCATAAACCTGACGGGTGAATCCTTTGAACCCCTGGTATTTCATCCAGTCCAGATCATTCCGGTAGCTCATGAACGCCTCGATGTCCACGGAAGTAAAAGGTCTTACATAACAGCGCGGAGTTTCTAAAACAGCGTTCCTTTCCTCACTCACACCGAGTTTCCCCCTCTACCACGCAGCGGCTTATGGTAACTATACATCCGTTTCTTTTCATAGATCCTCTCTCTGTATTTAAGAAAACCAAGAGAAGTCCAGAACGTTACGGCAGGAAGGTTGTCCGCATGAACAGCGATTTCAATCACGTCCGCCTGCCGCTTTTTCATAAGCTCCTCATAAACCCTGTACACCTTTTCCCCAAAACCCTGACCATGATAGGTGCTGTCCATCAGCAGCAGACTCAGCCATGGATTTCCGGAGTTCGGCGACTGCATGCCGTATTCAATGATTCCGATGAAACTTTCACCATGACCAACCAAATATCTCTCATTCCCGAGTTCATCCGCTTCTCTCCACTGCGCTCTTATGTCATCTGCTGCTAGAAATTCCTTGTCATAAGCGATTTTATTGTAGGCAGGACTTGAGTTGTGAATCCTACACTCTTTTTGGATATGAGCCTCCTGCACTTTTGTAAAGCTGAACATGTTCCCGACTCCTTCAGTTCCATATGACATTTCCAATAAGGGCAAAAAGCATCATCAAGGCAATACCTCCGAACAAAACATACCCCATCCATTTAATCGGGCCGGGCAGTCCGCCCTCACTCGGTTTTGGATACCCTTCGATTTTCTTTTGATGATCGATGGCATCATTAAAAGATAAATCATCGTTGGAATGGTTGGACATAGACTCACCTCCATCTATAGGATCAAGAACCGTCATGATCGCTGATATCGTCAAAAAGATCTCCCGTAATAAGGTCGTCATCATAGGAATCAAAAGTATTGTAGTATTTGGCGTCCGGATGTCCTAATACAGCGTTTTTCCTTCTTTCATAGGTGCGGATGAGGTGAAGGACCGAATAACCGATGCCACCAGCCAGGGCTGTGTATACTAGAAAATCTGCCCTATAAAAAAGATATGTACAAACGGCAGCTATAGCGGAGAGGAGCAGCACAACCTCGAAAACTTTGATAGTCATCACCTCCTTTTGGTTCCACATACTTCCCTTCGATACGAAACTTTTTGATTCTATCCTTTTCATGCAAAGGAAAGAACAGCCATGACATGGACAACGGAAATCGTCAAAATGCCGAGGATGTTCGCTAACACGACGAATGCCTTCCAACGCTGAGCTTTCAGGCCGGTCAACAAGCCGATGACAGGCAGCAGCATTGTTACGATAAAAATCAGAGGGTATTCCTCGATGAAAGACCCGGCGGGAGCTTCAGGATTGATGATCATCAGGATAAAGGCAGTCACGATACAGAGTAAAGATACAGACGCACGCATCATTGATCCACTCTCCTTTTCTATATCTATACCTTGATACCCACTTATTACCAACATGATCTTTCCGGTTCCTCTTTGACTCTCACGTCAAAGTACCGCATGCCTCTCGGAATCCCCTTGATATCCAATCTGTTTTCAAGAACCAGCTGAATCAATCGGTATTCTATAAAAGCATCACTGACTCCCTGCCTCGAATGCCCGATCACTTCTCCTATGATCCTGGCTGCTGGGATGAAATCAACACATCCGGCATCTTCATGAAGGCTTCTTACGCTTTGAAGAATGAAGGAATCAAAGTAGTCGACCGCTTTTGAAAAGACTCCTTCATTCCATATTCTCAGCTCGCTGTTTTCCGAGGATAACCGCAGCCAGTCTTTCTCCAAACGATTCCTCGCTTCAAAAGGAATGGGCTCATTTGAAGCGTGATGAATCATCTCCCCGAACTGGTCAGGGGAGATTTCACCTGTATGGACGGGATATCCTTTGGAACGTTTCATATGGCTTTCACTTACGTTGATTGTCCTCACACGACCGTTCCATGCTTTCAGTAGCTGCAGAACGAAGCGCAGGCCAAGCTGTTCATGGGCATTATTTCCAACCCAGATGGTCATCTGGACATGATCAGGAATGTTCCGGATGCCTTCCATTGCCTGTTTGTTTTCCTGAACATAAGTGAAAATCTCTTCGTCATCCAGTTGAATACGGTCATAGAGCCAGTCCAGGCGTTCCTGCAGCCCTTCTGGCTGATCAAGATTCCGGACCGGCCCGATAGAAAACATCAAAGGGAGGTTGATAACTATGTCATTGTCTCTTTTAAGATTTTCAAGCGTATTTTTGAGCGCCCCATATGCGGAGTGGCCAATGACGATATGGACTTCTTTCACCTCTGTTTGATTGCTGGATAAAGGATTCATTCGCTGTTTATACATCTCATCTACGCTGTTTTTTACGGATTTTATCCGTTCTACATATTCATCTGCCGATAAATGTCCGCTATCCGCATATTCCAGCATCAACCATGATTGTAAAACGATTGAACGAACTTCTTCCCCGCTCAAGGACTCCACTTTCTTTTTCATTAAAGGATCCATTTTCCCACTCTTCCTTATCGGTTTAATGTTAGTAACTACAGGTATCAAACCCTGAAACAAACTTGCTGAACGCGCATGGAAAGCCGCACAGAATGAAAAAATTTTTTCCCTCATCAGAACGACGCTGGAAAGGGATCAATCCCTTGAACAGTGTAAATCAGGAGCTGCCCGCTTGAAAAGAAGCCGCTTCTCTTTTTATTAGTGAAATCAACTCAGCTTCATTCATGTCAGAATGGAAGGGATCATACACGAGTAGATCGATGCTGCACAGGTGTTTCCAGCCTAGATCCCCCCTCTCACCTATTTATTCATGCTCCTCACGTGGAAGAAGACCGTTCGTGACTTTATGTATAGTCTTATTCATTAGAGAAACACATATTGATAGCGCCGCAATCACGATCAGAATAAATACGATGGTACTTAAAATCTCATACGGCATCTTTCCTGCTATCCAATTTCCTCCGTAATAAATCATTATAAATCCGATAAAAACGCTGACCACATAAGCCGCACCTACACCGATCATTTGGTAGACCGTCAGCTGCGCTAAGCGTTTTTTGTTTTTTAAGACCTTTGCGATGATAACTGCGATAAGAGATATAAACGTAAGGACCGCTTCCATTTCCTGCACCTCCAAGCTGAACAAATTCTTAAGCATCCGCCTCTATCAATTTATAGTGTCTTAACCACTTTTCGAACGAATGATAAGCTTGATTTTCAAAATTCTTTGTATCATCAATGGAAAAAATGAAGATGCCATAATGGTCAACAGAAACCCCAAGTCCTTTATTCATTAGCTGAGAATATAAGTTCCCAGGTCCGGAATCATCAACATAAACATCTCAGAGAGGTTCCCAGATTCTTTTGTATGCGACAACCTCCAGGTCATACCCTTCATAATATCCAATGTGAAAATGCAAGTCCGGATTGTACATCAGCTTTTCTCCTTGAATGACTCCCTAACGTCCATAAGGATCCTCCTTTATCAATGCTTAGATCATTCACCCAAAACCTCGTATCGTGCTGCTGAAATAGAAAAGTACCTTCCTACATGACCCAGGCACCCAGCAGAATGAATCCACTTCCTATAGTCATGACAACACTCTTTGCCAGAGGATAAGGAAGCTTGTTCAGGAGTTTCATCAGACTTTCCCACTCCAGGTATCCGCTTGATCCAACTCTCCCATCATCCACATAATCCTTCCTTCTTTTCATCTTGAATATGGACGCATACAGGATAAAGACCCCCCAAAGGATGAGGACTGCACCTAAAATAAGAACCATGGAGATCTCCTTTCTTTGCCGGCTGTTGGTTTATAATTCACCGCTTCAAACGCCTCCGCTCACTGTCCCGATGATGTTAAAAGCAATCGGGAACAAGAAGAGACCGATGTTAAAAATCATTCCTGCCCGTGCCAGGTTGTCATGGTTCATTTTATAGCCGATCAAACCAAGGGCTGCTCCTATTGGACAGATGACAAATGGAAGGACGAGAGGCAGTCCCTGTATGTTCAAAGGAACGATACCGAACAAAAAGTTTACAATCAAAGTCGTTAAAACGGTTGGAATCAGAATAGATACCACACTCATCAGCTTTTTCACTATAAAACGTCCTCCTCTCTCCTCTGCGAGTTTTCATGAAGTGCGGTTGAGAAATCACCCTCCATCCTATACGGTCAAAAAGGAAATTGGTTTCAAATAAAACCATTTAATGGATAAAAGCACAACAAAAGGAGCAGCTGCTTGCATGCAAACAGCTGCTCCTTGATAAGTGATCATAGTATCGTGAACGAACCTTGTAATCTCGTGAATGCTCTCCTTATTGATTGGATTTAGAGAAACTCTGGTAATTCTTATTTCCCCCGGAAAGGTTATAAACTTCCTCAAATCCCATGTTGATCAGCACGTTCTGGGCAGCATTTCCCGTTACACCCTTATTGCAGTAAGTCACTGTCGGGATGCTCGGGTCCAGCTGTTTCGCTTCCGCGCGCAATTCAGCCAATGGAATGTTGACCGCTCCTTCCACATTGGATACTTCGTACTGCTTCGGCGCTCGTGTATCAATGACTTGAATCTTCTCCCCGTTCTGGATTCGATTCGTCAGTTCCTGCGGCGTGATGATCCGGTTCTTTTTGTCCATCGCATTCTGAAGAGCCATACCTGTATACATAACCGGATCTTTAGTGGTACTGAATGGTGGCGCATAAGCTAAGTCCAAATGGAAGAGATCTTCGGCACTCGCTTTTAAGGAAATCGCCGTCACGAACACGTCGATGCGCTTATCAACGCCGTCTTCCCCGACAATCTGCACACCTAGAATCCGGCCCGTTTTACGATCGGCGATGGCTTTAATGACCATTTCCTTCCCACCAAGGTATTCGGCTCTTGCCGGTTTAATGTTGTGAAGAACTTCAATGTCATAGCCTTCCATAACCGCATCTTTTTCACTTAAGCCGGTATAGCCGACAGCTAAGTCAAAGACTCTTAAAATTCCTGTCCCTAAAATACCGCGGTGGGCCAGATCTCCGCCAGTGATGACATCTCCGGCAATCCTGCCCATTTTATTCGCTGTCGACCCAAGCGGACGATAGAGCGGGTTTCCTGTAACGATGGAATAACTTTCCGCGACATCTCCAACGGCATAAACATCAGGGAGATTCGTCTGCATCTTTTCGTTGACCTGGACGGCCCCGGATACGCCTAATTCTACACCGATCTGTTCAGCCAGCTTCGTATTCGGGCGTACACCTGTCGCTAAAATGACCATATCCGCATCGATGACGCTTCCCTTGGTTGTTTCTACGGAAGTCTCTGTAATGGCTGCCGCTTCTTCATGGAGGAGTAGGTTGACCCCGTTTGCTCTCAAGTGCTCTTCCACCCGGAAGGCCATATCCTTATCCAAGTGCGGCATAATTTGATTGCTGCGTTGGACAATCGTTACATCCAGTCCTCTATGCTTCAACTGCTCAGCCATCTCTAGTCCGATGAAGCCCGCACCGATAATCGTCACTTTTTCCGGGTGGTTCGCTTCCATATAAGAATGGATGGATGCTGTGTTCTGGATATTTCGGACATGGAACACATGCTCCATCTCCACTCCGTCCACCTGCGGCGTCGTTGGAGCTGCCCCGGTAGCAAAGACCAGTGTATCGTAATGATCTTCGATGATTTCATTGTTGTTCAGATTCTTCACAGTGACCACTTTTTGATCCGGGTTAATCTCTACAACTTCATGACGGGTGTGAATGTCCACATTGTAGCGCTTTTTGAACCATCCGGAACTCCTAGGAGTGAGTGTTTCAAGTTCGTCCACTTCGCCTCCTAAAAAGTAAGGAATCCCGCAGATGGAATAGGAGATATCGTAATCGGCATTGTATAATGTAATGTCTGCGTTCTCATCGTTTCTTCGTGCCTTTGCAGCGACAGATGTACCTGCTGCAACGGATCCAATAATAATGATCTTCATTTGGGTGCAACCCTCCAGGTTTCTCTTGATGTTTTTCTTAGCAGCACTGATCCATGCCGAGCAGGACAAACTGTGCTCCTTCTGGTGTATCTTCCTGATCTAACGTTAAGCTATCCACTGTATCTTTGACATCCTGATCAATGGAAACCTTCAGGCCGTCCATATCTTTAACAAGGTCGTTTTCTTCTGGTGCATCCAGAGAAATACCGAGTTGTGGACCACAGCATCCGTCCCCCATGGAATAAAAACGGACCCCTTCTGCTCCATTTTCTTCAATCATGCCCTGTAGTGTACTTTTTGCATTTTCTGTAATTTTCATGTTCATCACCTCTTCATTAGGATTGAATGTAAGCTTTCCATTGTTCATAGGCCGCATGTTTTCCGGCTCCCCATGGAATCAGCGCACTTCGTGCGGATAATTCTTCCTGTACCTTTCTGATCCATTGTTTTTCCGTTGCTGCGCGGGCCTCTAAAACAGGGTCCCTCGTTCCAGCTGCATAGAAGCTTCGGTTGATGACCCACCATTTCGGAGTAATTTCCGCCCGCTTCAAGTCTTCCTGCAGACGCCCTGCTTCAAATACAGGAGTCGCTTCCGGCAGAGTTACGACGACTACACCTGTCTCTTCCGGGTTCCGCAGTCTTGGCAGTAATTTGGTTACGCTCTCAGGAATCTCACCTGTGGAGCGGCTCATTTCCTTGTGATAGGCCTCAGAAGAGTCGAGTAAAAGCAGGGTGTGACCGGTAGGAGCCGTATCAATGACTACGATTTCCTCCTCGGAATCTACAACATCGGCAAAGGCTCGGAAAACGGCGATTTCTTCGGTGCAGGGCGAATCCAAGTCTTCTTTCAGATAGGCGAGCTCCTCTTCATTCAGCTCACCAGCCTTCGTTATGACTTCTTCCTTGTATTTTTCCACTTCGACTTCCGGATCGATGCTGCTGATGGTGAGGTTACTATGGACCCGGCTGTCCTTGAACATATCCGCTACGTGAGAAGCCGGGTCTGTCGTCGTTAAGTGGACGCGGTGACCTTTTTCAGTCAACCCAACGGCGATCGCAGCCGCAGTGGATGTTTTTCCGACGCCGCCTTTCCCCATTGTGAAAATGACACGCGTGTTTTTCGCTGAGAAGTCATCCACGACCTCTTTTAATGATGGGAGCGGTGACAGATCCATGCCTTCGTCCGCGCTCTCCACCTCAGCATACGGAGACTCACTCACAATCTGACGCATGTGCTGAATATCCGTTAAGGAATAAGGAACATAAGGTAAAGCATACGTATCGATATTCTGCAGGGCTTGAGGGATCTCCTTCAGGGCTTCCTGCTGCTCACTGTAGAACGCAGAAGCTACTTCATCCCCGGTATCATACGACTGGAATACACCATTGATCACCAGCATTTGATGTTCAATCCCGATCTTGCCAAGCTCGACGGCTGCCCGCTCAGCTTCAAAAATCGTGGATTCCTCCGGCCTTGCTACCATGACCAATGTCGTCTTCTCTCTATCCGAAAGGGAATCCATGGCTTTTTGGTACATATTCTTTTTGTCGCCGAGTCCGGACAATGGCCCCAGACAGGACGCTCCGTGTGTGGATTCTTCCAAATATCCGGACCATGCTGTTGGAAGGGTCAAAAGCCTTAACGTGTGCCCCGTAGGTGCTGTATCAAACAAGACATGATCAAAGTCTTTGAATATCTCATCATCTGCGAGCAGATGGGAAAATTCATCAAAGGCTGCTATTTCAACGGTACACGCTCCGGAAAGCTGCTCTTCCATCTGGTTGACGACCGATTCAGGCAGCTTGTCCCGATACGGGCCCACCGTCTTTTCCCGGTAGGCTCTTGCTGCTTCTTCCGGATCAATGTTACTGGCGTACAGATTGTTCACACTTGGAATCGCCACAGGTTCACGGTTCAGTTCCATATTAAAGATATCCTGGAGATTGGAAGCTGGATCCGTACTCACCAACAGAACTTTCTTCCCCTGATCCGCCAGGCTTATCGCTGTGGCACAGGCGACGGATGTTTTTCCAACTCCGCCTTTTCCAGTGAAAAACAGGTACGGCGTTTGAACATGTGTACGTGGATGGTAGGATGTCTGCATAACTACGGCTCCTTTATTTGTCCATATTGATAGAAACACGGACTTTCGGTTTCTGCGTCAATTCTTCTCCTTTGATTTCAAGCCATTCACTGAACTCATCATTCGTCGGGTATTCGCCTGCTTTGACAACCTGACCGTCCAGAAGAGTAACAGGAAGAGCATCTGCTCCTTTTTCCTGCAGTACCTCGTTCACTGCTCCATTCTCAGCAAAAGCTTCTGGTTCATTGCCCAGGTTGAATCTTGTAATGTTCACACCTTTTTGCTCCAATGAATAAACGGCTGAAGCCACTCGTGTCAGGTTCGGGTCGACACTCGGTCCGCAGACGCCTGTGGAACAGCACATGGCCGGGTCAAATATTTCTACCTTTTTCATATGTAAAACCTCCTTAGGGATGTTCGTAAATGTTAAACCACGCATACTGCCGGTGGCTCTTTTAGATCTTACCTCTTCCGTTCGTTAACACCATTTAAAGATTACAGCATCATTATATAATTAAATGCTTATATATCTCAAGGGATAATTTAATAACTTCTCCTTGAAAATGACCACATCCCTGTTATGTCAGGTGTAGTGGAAAAGACTTAATTAAAAAGCTCTGTTAAAGTCTGTTGTTGATATTTTAAAAGATTACTAAATTGTTTCTGTCTGGAATTAGGGGTCCGGTCCGTTATTTACTCAGAGCATGGAATGGCAGGGAAAACCGTCCGCTTTCCGCGGGGAACGATGAGCCTCCTCGAACTTCGTTCTCCGGGGTCTCCCCTTGTTCCTTTTTCCCGCAGGAGTCTACCTGTTTTCCCTGCCATCCCTTTCGTAGTGGTGTAACGGACTTCGGTTATGTCCTTTCTAACTCCCCTTCTTTGAAGAGGCGGCCTTGGGAATGGCGAGACTCCTGTGGGATGAAGGTACATCGTGAGACCCCGGAAGGCGCAGCCTGAGGAGGCTCACGGTACCCCACGGAAAGGGAGTCATTCCCAAGGCCGCCTCCTACAAATCCCATGACAGAAAGGGGTGATCTGAGCTCACATGTTACATAACAACACCAAGCAATAACAGAGCCAATTTTAAAAAAGTACGGGTCATGGAGTACCTTTCATAATGGTCACGGGTCGTGTATAAGTAGATCCCCTTCATCAGAGACAGATCTTAAGTTAAAAAGAAGCACGTTCTTCCGTTTAGCAGGAGATCGTACTTCTTTACGTTACACAAGAGTACAGAAACAGAAATTCCTACTCAGTAAAAACGCAGCTTCATAGATTTAGGTTAAGATACATGACTATCCATCACCATTTGCAATGGGTAGAAATCGATAGGCCAAGTGTGTACGACAATTATTCAATATATAAAAACCTTTTTGTTCGTCTTTGGACATATATCCGCATTGTTGTCTTGTATTAAAAACATCCTGCACTCTATTTTCAGAAGCGCTGTAATAACTTAAATCAGGTTTCACTGAAATCCAGCTCTGACCGGCATTTTCATCATAATTCGCCTCTAAATCATAAATCAGCACACCTTTGTACCCCTCATCCTTTACTACTCTGATTTCCCTGTCATTGTTTTCGTTTTCACCACCAGCAGAATTCATGAATTCTTCCAATATATTTTTATTTTTCAATTAATTGTCTTTCAACACCACATCTTCCTTACTTGGTTGGTATTCATTTTCTAATACTCCACCTCCTGAATGATTATCCAGGGATTTAGAAGTACCTTCTCGTTCATTCAATTGGATTTGTGCATTTTGAACAGAAGAACGGAGTGCAAAAGCGACTATAGCATTCTTATCAGTCTCACCCTCACCTGTGTCAATCTTATCAATAGCTTCTAAAGCTTCATTTATCATTTCTTGGTCTGTCGATGGCTTAATCTTACTAACTTCTCCTTGCTTGACCTTTTCCGAATCATTTGTTTCGTATAAATGGCTTACTTTTTGAACAGCGGTATCTACACGAGCCGAGTTTCCATTACCGATACCGCACCCCTGCAATAACAAGGCAATACTTAAGCTGATAACCAAGAATCCAAGTTTTCTATTCACTTCTGTAACGACCAAATAATCACCACCTTAACCGATTTGAACTGCCATTTTCTTATTATTTCTGTTTTTACAAAAAATAGCAGATAAGCCTGTGGAAGACAAATCGTACGTTTAACCATTCTCCCTATTCAGACGTATCTTATCAAATACTTAAAAAAGTCCATGCCTCATCAGTTGACGTCAGTTTCAGCATCATGTAACCTTCTAACTACTAAATATTTATTTAGTGGTTATACCGATGCAAGGAGGAATGGAATATGGCTATTCGAAACGCCACAGATGAAACATTTGCACAGGAGACAAGCAGCGGACTCGTTATCGCAGACCTTGGCGCCCCATGGTGTGGTCCTTGTAAAATGATCGCTCCTGTTCTGGAAGAAATTGATGAGGAACAAGGAGATCACATGAACATTGTAAAAGTAGATATTGATGAAAATATGGAAACTGCTCAGAAATATGGTGTGATGAGCGTTCCAACCCTCTTATTCTTCAAAGATGGAGAACTAGTCGATCAGGCAGTCGGTTTCAAACCGAAAGAAGAAATTGTCAGCATCGCCGAGAAACATGCGTAAATAAATAACTCAATCATACGATTATCCTGGGAGGTATAAGAATGAACCAACCTGCAACTATGAATGAAGAAACGTTTAAGCAAAGACAACAATCGGTTATGTTGGAAGGCATCGTCGAGGAACCGGTTAAAGTCAATTTTACGGATGTGGGCTCAGGTACGCCTGTAATGCTTTTACACGGCATCCCGACCTGGTCCTACTTATACCAGAGCGTCATTCCGGAGCTTGAAGAGGATTACCGTGTCATTGCACCTGACCTGCTTGGCTATGGACAGTCCGATCAGCGTGACCAGTTCGACCGCTCTCTTCATGTACAGGCGGATATGGTACTCAAGCTTATGGATGAATTGGCATTGGATCAAGTGAATCTTGTTGCTCATGATATCGGTGGAGGCGTTGGTTTGCTTCTTGCTCTTCAAGCACCGGAACGTATTAACAAGCTCGTGCTTTCTAATTCCGTCGCTTATGATTCCTGGCCGATTCAAGATATGCTCGTGATGGGGCACCCTTCCAAGAAGAACGAGTCCACGCAGGAATTCGAAGCTTTTCTATCCAAAGCGTACAAAGAAGTGTTCTCTCATCCGGAACAGCTGACTGAAACCTTTTTACAGGGAATCATGGCCCCTTACCTGCACGAGGAAGGCAAACTGAGTCTCGTACGTAACGCCGCAGCATTGAATACAAATGAAACGACTGCGATTACGTCGAAGCTTTCCACCATCAAGCAGCCCGTTCTTTTACTATGGGGAACAAAAGATGAGTGGCAGCCGGTGGAAACAGCAGAAAAACTCATTAAAGATCTGCCTGACAGCACACTCGTAAGATTTGACGAGTCCGCCCACTGGGTTCCTCAGGAAGCACCGAAAGAATTCAGTGCAGAAATTAAGAAGTTCATATAAAAAAATAAAATACAAGCAGCGTCGGAAGGACGCTGCTTTTCTTCTTTGCTCTATTCACCACGATTTGAGCGCTTCCTGTATGCTCTCCAAACTTTCAAGACCTACTATGTAAGAAATGGTCCCTCCAACTACAATTCCCATGACAAACCACCACGTGTATTTCAAAAGCACCCCTCCCTTGGGAACAGCTTCTACCCCTCATTCGATGCATAAGTTCCTGCGATCATGTCATGTACAGCTTTTTTATCCTTACGAAACACAACCATCAGAGCACTGATGATAATCGAGAGTCCTCCCGTTATCACCCCAAGCAGATACTTCCCTAAAAGCTCTCGAAAAACCATGTCAAGAAGGTTCAGCTTATTCCCGTTCTCTTTTTTCACTTTTATCAACATCATCCTTCTGCCAACACCATACCCCTGCCACGCTACTGGTAAAAGGATGCAGTAAATCATATAGAAGACACTTGTCAAAATGTCTTGATATGGACCATTATGGATACCAAAAAAGAAAGGTATAAAGACTCCAATTGGAATATAGATAAGCAGGACATCGATGACTTCAGCCAGTACCCTCATGCCGAAGCTTGCTTTATCAAGGCTGAAAGGCATATCATCATCCTTTACAGATTTTATTGAAGCTTCTTATTACACGGGTATTTTCCATATCCATTGTTCTCGTCCGGATGATCTTTGTGTCCTTTTCATTCTTGAGGCTTAAAAGACCAAGGATAATAACGAACACACTGGTTAGTGCGATAACTCCAAATACAATGAGTTCCAAAGAAAAACCTCTCTCTTTTCATGTATTTCAAAAGAAAAAGTCCTGCAGCTTCAGCAGCATCTGTGAAATAACATCTGAGCTGCCCGGCTGAAACAAAACGATAGACGAAGCGGCGAACACGACTCCAATGACCAGTTGAGCCCAAGCAGCAGGATTCGTGGAGGAATGGAAGAGTTTCTTTCCTCCCAAAACTCCCAGTGCGACCCCCACGCCAAATAAAATAAAGTAATAAAAGCCCATTCAATCACCTCCCAAAGGTTATGAATATCATCCAGAGCTTCCTTCAGCCGTTCCTCTAGTATACAGAAAATGGGTAATGTTACCATATAAACAGGGAAAATTTTCTTTTATAAAACCATGATGGAAGGTGACCACTATGAAAAAAACACTGCTTGTATTCATATGGCTGACAGGAATCTACAACTTTATCCATATTTTGTTAGGATTTCATATAGAAAAACCCCTCCTTCTATTCTCGATAAACACCCATATTTCGGTCG
The DNA here is from genome assembly GCF_056158945.1 of Halobacillus sp. ABH2_015. Classification (NCBI taxonomy): domain Bacteria; kingdom Bacillati; phylum Bacillota; class Bacilli; order Caryophanales; family Bacillaceae; genus Halobacillus; species Halobacillus sp. ABH2_015. Next base: position 1,175,641 of record NZ_JBSWUG010000002.1, on the reverse strand, counting down.
GACTGCTGACTAGATTGATTCAAGCCTTGTTTATTTTAAGTTTGTTGATCTATGTAAAAAAATACGTAAACATCCGCAAAGAGACGTCCTGATTTGATCCCCCGAAGGATCGCTATGTAGCTTTCTCTTAAAATAAGGGTTCCGGTGCTGGTAAGAATAACCGGAACCCTTATGTTGATCATTCTCCCTATCTCAAAGAGACGCCTTAAATCACACCACCCATAAACATAGGATGAACAACAGGCCTGAAACAGGAGTCATGATCAGACGTTCCTTTTTACTCCTTGAGATTAAGTTCATCAATGTGTTGATGCCCATGAAAATGATGATTACCCACATGAGAATCGTAGTGGGTAAAAATCGGAGCAGATCAGAGAATTGAAATGCATGCTGAAGAACGATACCGGCCATAAAAACCAACAGCAGGGCATTCAGTGCGCTGGCGACTCTCAAATTCGCCGGCAGGACGCGGTGGGACCCCCCCATGGCCGCTTCCCCGAGCGGAAAACCGGACGCGAGTAACACTTGAAACACAGCCACGAAACAAAATAAAACGGCCGATGTAATCGCTGCGACCTCCATGCCCCATCCCCTCTTCCTTTATCTTCTTTCGCTTTTACCTGGCTGACTCTTCATAAAATCCAGCACCTTCCGATCGACTTTCCCCTGGTCCAGCTCACGACCTTCGAAGTTTTCGGTATGCAGGTACGTCGTCCAGGATTCATAGAACACCTCGTCATCAACTTCCTTACTTTCAAGGCAGCCAAGACGGACTAAATGGCCTACCATTTCCCTTTTTACATCTTCATCGATCAGCTGGACATCCTCTTCCTTCGTTTCACCAAAGTACAATTGGTGCAGCTGGTAAATCCGCTCAAGTTCCTTGATCGGCTCAGGATGATCGTCCACTCTGAGATCTACAGCGACATCGCTTAGTCCGCCGTAGCCTGCTTGATCACGAACGACGAGCACGGCCGCCGACTGCTTTCCTCGGCTGTCTCCCCCTGCTTCCTGCGCCGCTTGGATGGCTCTAATGAGACGTTCGGCCAGGGGGCCTTCCGATTGTTCAAACGCATGTCCCATATGGGTCACCGTTTCTTCATTTACTAATATGTTTCCTTGAGCCGCATAATGCTTCCCTGTGATTCCCCCAGCCCAGTCATAACAGTCTTTCCCGGTAAAAGTCGCTGCCTGACCGGAACGGTCGACAACTCCGACTTGACGGTCTTCCTTTTGAAGGTCTTCGTCCGTTAACTTTTCGATGACTTCCTCCGCAGACAACCCTGCCTCAAGGAGTTTCAACCCTTCCGGACCGTAGGCAGGGTTGGCAAAAGCCTGGGTGGCCACCGCTCCCACACCTGCTTTCGCCCATGGAACGACGGAGCCGACGCCTAAAAACTTGGACTGTACGGCCACGCCCCATTCCTCACGGCCGGGGTCACAGGCGGCAATCGAAAATGTAGCAATGATTTGATTGTTCATCTCTTTTCCCTCCAATATCCTTACCATTCGACAACACATTCAGATTTCCTTCTCTTCCCATATTCCGATTAACAATAGAAAATAACGGGTAATTTCACTGTAGAACATGATATAAACAAAGGAGCAGTGAAAAAAATGAAACCACTTGTACGTGAATACACAAATGATGAACAGTTGAAGGATATGGTAGAAAAACTGAAGAACGAAGGCATTGATAACGAAGAGATTTACATCCTGTCCCATGATGATGACCGGACCGAACGGATTTCGAAGAGTGTGAATGCGAATACGATTGGTGCTTCCGAGCAGGATGCGAAAAGCGTCATCACGAATATCTTCAGTAAAAAAGGCGATGAGCTCCGCACAAAGATGCAGGAAATCGGATTCTCCAAAGAAGAAGCTGGACAATATGAAGAAGACCTGGATGAAGGAAAAGTACTTCTTATCATAACCAATCCTGCAAAAGCTCAGGCAATTCTCTCCTGATAAAAAAGCCCTTGACGCAAAACATGCGTCAGGGGCTTCTGTTTAATAAGTTGTAAACCATGTCCACTTCTGCAGATAATACGTAGCATAGCGGATGGACGTCAGATTGTCCTGGTAGGTTTCATAGTCGGTTGTATAATGGCCGTCTTCATTGGACCAGATCCTCGTGAAGTAATCGTTGACCTCCTGGAAGACCACCTCCTCCCCGGGCCCGTGGATGACGACATCCGCTTCCAGGTTAAGGTTGGACAGGTTTCTTCTCGTATAGTTGGCGGAACCGGCGACGATGGCGTCATCATCCGGCCCATCTATATACAGCATTTTCGTATGATACTGCTCGACGTTCGTGTCATACCAGCGCAGCTTGATGTTCTCATTTCCGAGGTTCTTCAGCTCGGCAGCCACCGGCAAATTGGGCAGCCCCGGCTTCTCATGGCCGAACGCGGTTTTATTGGGATCCATAATGATGCGTACTTCAGCCCCGCGGTTGGCCGCTTCATCGATCCGGGCGGTCACCTTTTTATCAGCTAAATAATACATCCCGATCCATACGTCATCCCCTTTACCAGCGTCCTCCAGCTTTTCCAGCACGGCGTCATAGATCTTTCCTTCGGTCACGAACTGTGTGTGAAGCGGTCCTTCCTGCTCTTCCCATTCATAGCTGCTGTAGTCGATGAATTCCCCGCCGGAATAGCGGGCCACCGCTTCTTCTGCTTCCAGAATATCTTCAATGATCGGCCCTTCCATTTTAAAAGCAACGTTCTCATGATACCCGCTGGCATCGTGAGGATTTGCTGTGGATACAACGGCTGAATCCTCAGTCACAAGCAGCTTCCGGTGGTTCGCCTTGATATTCAACAGCTTCATGTAGGATCGAAGCGTCACGTCAGGGGCCTCCTTGGCAATCGGGTTGCCGATCCATCCGTCCCCTTCCGTCCCCATCCATGAAAACAGCAGGCGCCAGGCACTGGAGTATAACGGATTGGAATCTCTCAGTTTGTCCAGATTGGTTAAGACGACGTTCACCCCGCCATCTTCCAGGCGGCGGATCGTTTCCGATTCATAGGAGCCGTAAATGGTATTGATTTGGTCGGTAATAAACACGACTTCAAGGTCAGGCACTTCTTCTTTTCTTTCTAATACAGCGTCCACGAGACGACTGCTGATTTCGGGAAATTCATTTTTCCCGTTCGTGTAGCCGTTGAAAAGAAACATATCAGCGACAATAAAATCATCCGCTTCCCCTATAGTGGCATACATCTCCTCAAAAACCTGAAGATCATGAACCGTATCCCCCTCTTGATTCTCATAGGAGAGGTCACGGAAAAACTCGATATCCTCCATCTGATGGACACCGCCCTCGTAGGAAACGCCTTCCGGGAGCGCTTTCCATGAGGTATGATAGGCAATCATGACCGAAAGGATCAACACGATCAAAAGCAGCAGCCAGACCCATTTCTTCTTTAATAACCCCTTTATTCTTTTCATTCTTATCCCCCCTGGTCTCTGCCTGTCTTTTCACTACCCGGGGGTGTTTCAAACATGGAAAAAAAAGCCTTCTACCGCAGGGGCAGAAGACTTTCCTCATTTAATGAAGCAGCAGCTTTGGACGCTGTATGAACAAAAGGCTGATTACGATGGCGCTTAAGATAAACGCAGGCAGCATGTATCCGCCATTATAAACGAGGGAGTACAGCCAGACCGGCTGTCCTTCCGGCGCAAACTCACCGTAAAAGATGATCCCTGCTGCGAAGTGACCGAAGAAGCGGAGTACACTGCCGATAAAGCATCCCGCGATGATCCACCCGACGAGAGCTTTCGTTTCCTTGGAGCGGATCGCATTCCAAAGCGGTTTGGCCACGATTCCTGCCGCACCGATCACCGCAAACGCCACAATGTAGTCCAACAGCGTCTGCAAAGGGGTGATGATATAGGCACCGGTCAAAATCTGATAGATGCCGAGCAGCAGTCCAGTCGCCGCGCCTCCCTTCACGCCCCAGCGGAAGGCCATAATGAAGACCGGCACCATTGCAAACGAAACGGAACCGCCCTGGGCCCATAATTTAAATGATAAAAACGGAAGGATATCCAGTAGTAGTGCTAATGCGGAAAAGATCGCAATTTCTACTAAAAATAGGACTCTGCGGTTTCTCATTCCAGCATTCCTCCTTTAAAAAAAGACACAAAAAAAGCAATGCAGACAGGGACGCTTCCTGATGGAGGGATCCCGAATGCATTGCACCATCAAAAAAGCCGCCATCCCTGCGCCAGTACTAACTGACAGGTTCGAAGGGTCTGAACGAGGTTCACTCTCAGCCGCTAGGCTCCCCTTGTAGGCTTTGTACCGATTACTCTTCTTGCTATGCTTCTATTATATCAAACTTCTCTCCGATGACAAAACTTATTTCCCGGGCAATGGAGTCTATTTTGTATTCGTATACATCTGGAAGAATTCCAGACTGCGCTCAACAATCAAATCCTGGTCATGATCCAGTGTTGCGACATGGTAGCTGTTTTCCAAATGGACAAGCTCCTTGTGCTCCGAAAAGACCGAATCAAAGATCACTTCTGAATTATTGGGCGGGACGACGTGATCCTCATCCGAGACGAAAACCAGAATCGGGCAGTGAATCGTATCAAGCCGCTTTTTCACCTGATCCATTAAGACCGTGATTTCGGTAATGGATTTGACCGGTGTTTTGTCGTAGGCCAGTTCATCCTGGCCGGGGTCTTTAATATCGGAGCCGATGGCATCAAGAAAACGTTCGTCTGTCGCCGCACTCTCCTCCATCACCGGGATGTCGATTGCTGCATTGATCGGAATAACCCCCTGGATGTCCTTATGCTCACCGGCCATATAAAGGGCAAGCGTTCCTCCCATGGATAAACCGACGACGAATATAGAACTGCACCGTTCATTCAGCCATTGATAGGCGCTCTCCACTGATTCGATCCAGTCCTTATAGGACGTCGTCTCCATATCCTCCGGTGCTGTGCCGTGTCCTTTCAACCGTGGACAGTAAACGGTATAGCCTTCGCGTGCGTATGCTTCTGCGAGCGGACGCATGCTCTGGGTCGTCCCTGTGAACCCGTGGGAGACGAGTATCCCCACCTCATTGCCCTCGTATTTGATTTCCTCTGCCCCATCAAGAATGCTGTACTCGGCCATCTGGTTTTCCTCCTTTTGTTTTGGTGGAACCTAATATCCGTTTCAATACCGCCTTTTCGAGCCATGCCCATGGAAGAAGCCTTTTCAAAAGCACGTTGGTCCGGACGCCCGCTCCGACTGGATAACGCAGTTTTTTCAGCTTGTCTTTTTGGATCAGTCCTGTCATGAGGTCGGCGACGGAAGCCGGCTGGGCCCGTGACTCTTCGTTCAAGGCACTCCACAGTCCTTTTATGTAGGAAGCATAAGGCGACGAAGGATTGTGTACTTCCTCTGGAAGCTTCATACCGGACGACCAGATATTCGTCTGAAAAGAGCCTGGTTCAATCAACGCGACATCAATGCCGAATGGCTGCAGTTCAAAGCGCAGGCTTTCAGAAAGTCCTTCCAGCGCATGCTTGGACGATACATACGCCGATAGCCCCGGAAAACCGATCAATCCACTGACACTGCTGACATTTAGTATTTTTCCGGACCCTTGGCGCCTCATGACGGGCAGAACAGCCTTCGTGACGGCTATAACACCAAAGACGTTCGTATCGAACTGCCGGCGGTATTCCTCAAGTGGGACCTGTTCCAGGAACCCTCCTACCGCATAGCCCGCGTTGTTCACGAGCACATCCACCCGCTCCAGTTGTTCTGCTTTTTCCTTAAAACGTTCAATCGAGGTATCATCCGTGACATCCAGCTGCCACACTTCAATCTTCTGCTTCACGTCTTCCGTCAGGTCTGCGTTTTGGAAAACCGACGCTTTTTCCATATTCCGCATTGTTGCAATGACACGGAAGCCTTTCTCTGCACATTTCACAGCGGTCTGCTGTCCGAATCCGCTGGAGGATCCGGTAATCATAACGGTTGGCTGCATCGATGGTGTCCTCCTTTATCTATTCGTCTACCCTTTTCCTTTCGTTGTCACACGGGGAAACTCCTTTTTCGATATGCAGGCGTTTCCTGCTTCTTTTTCACGTTCGTCAAGAAGGAATGGTATAGTTCGAGCTTGAATAATGTTAGAATAGGAAAGGTTAAGACCGAATCAATTAAATAGAAAGGAAGTTTCATATTTTATGAGTACCAACATGAAGCTTCAGAAGCTTACACCTGAGTTTGACCCGTGGGAAGCCTACATGGACGTAAAGGAACACGGGCATATGACGTTATCCAATATTGAATTTACGACGACGACGCTGTGCAATATGCGCTGCGAGCACTGTGCGGTCGGATATACCCTGCAGCAGAGGGACCCCGAAGCGCTGCCGATGGATTTGATCCGGAAGCGACTGGACGAGATTCCTCATCTGAGGACTTTGAGCATTACCGGCGGGGAGCCGATGATGTCGAAAAAATCCGTCGAAAACTATGTGCTGCCCCTGTTGAAATACGCTCATGAACGCGGCGTACGCACACAGATCAATTCCAACTTGACGCTTCCTTATGAGCGCTATATCCCGATCATCCCCTATCTTGATGTTTTACATATTTCGCATAACTGGGGAACGCTTGAAGAATTCATCCACACCGGATTCGCCCGCATGGAGCGCAAGCCTTCCGAGGAAAACCGGAAGAAATTCTTCGACCGGATGGTGGAGAACTCCCAGCGTCTCGCGGATGAAGGCGTGATGGTATCCGCGGAAACGATGCTGAACCGACGCACCTTCCCTTACCTGGAAGCGATCCACGATCATGTGAAGGAAATGAAGTGTGCAAGGCATGAAATCCATCCGATGTACCCGGTGGACTTCGCCAGTGCTCTTGAAACGCTGAGCCTTGAGGATATGCGTACAGGAATCAACCGTCTGCTTGATCACCGCGATGAAGATACGTGGATGCTGTTCGGCACCCTGCCTTATTATCCATGCAGCACCAATGATGAGGATCTGGACATGCTGAAGCGCCTGTACAGCGCGAAAAATGTGACGGTAAGGAACGACCCGGATGGGCGCTCCCGCTTGAATGTCAACATATTCAGCGGCGACATTATCGTCACCGACTTCGGGGACGAGCCTGGTCTTGGCAACATTCAGGACACTTCCCTGGAAGACGCATACCAACAGTGGATGCAGACCGACACGGCGAAAAGCCTCAACTGTCACTGCCCGGCGGTGGAATGCCTCGGTCCAAACGTTCTTGTGAAGAACTCGTATTACCAGGACGTCGATTTTCAGAAGCGGGAAGCGAAAATCACCCTGTAATCTCCAAGCAGTGCTCCTCTATTCAGGGGCACTGTTTTTTTACAACATCACCGACATGTAAAGGAGGTCTTGATATGCCGCTCCTACAGCATAATCAGACAACGATCCAATATACCGTCCATAAACAGCCGCAGCTGCAGTTCACGAAAATTTACCTGGATGATCTGAACGGGGTCCAGGTGACGGCGCCTGAGGAGAAATCGGATGAGAAAGTCCATGCGTTTGTAGAAAAGAAAGCCGACTGGATCATCAATCATTGGCAGAAAACGCACGAAGACCTCTACCTTGGACCTTTCTTATTGGAAGAAGGACAGAAAATCACCTATCTCGGCCGCTCCTATAAGCTGTTATTTGAGCAGACAGACTCAGAAAAGACGACCCTTTCATTCCAGCAGGGAAAGTTTAAATTCTGCACCTCCCCCGCTTCCAAAGATGAGCAGACTGCTCAATTGAATGAGCACATGACCGCCTGGCTCAAGGATAAAGCCGCTGAAAAATTCAAGGCACTGAGCACGCATACGGTCGAAGTCGAGGATGACCTTACCCGTCTTGGAAGCAGACAGGAGGAATCCATCACCATCAACTGGCGGCTGATCCAGCGGAAAAAAGCGGCTATCCAAAGCGTCATCGAAGATCTTTATACAGGAAAGACGTATTAAAAAATCCCCCGGACGCCATCAGGCAGCCGGGGGATTTTTATTAAATAAGCTCTGTTAAAGTCTGTTGTTGATATTTCATACGCTTACTAAATCGTTTCCGTCTGGAATCAGGGGTCCGGTCTGCTATTTATTCAGAGCAAGGGATGGCACGGAAAGGGAGTCATTCCCAAGGCCGCCTCCTACAAATCCCATGACAGAAAGGCATTAAATAAACAACAGCAGGCTCAGGGCCATGACTGCCATTCCGGCGACAACGCCGTAAATAGATAAGTGCGGCTCCCCGTACCTTCTTGAGGCCGGAAGCAGTTCATCAAGGGATATAAATACCATAATGCCGGCAACTCCGGCGAAGAGGATTCCGAAAACCATATCATTCAAAAACGGCATAAGCACAAGATAGGCAAGAATGGCCCCGATCGGCTCGGATAACCCGCTTAAAAAGGACAGGTTGAACGCCTTTTTCTTATCCCCTGTGGCGAAATAAATCGGTACTGAGACCGCAATTCCCTCCGGGATGTTATGGATCGCAATAGCGGTGGCAATGGCAATGCCAAGTGCCGGGTCATTCAATGCCGCTGTGAAGGTGGCAATCCCTTCCGGAAAGTTGTGGATCGCAATGGCGAGGGCTGTGAACGTTCCCATCTTCAAAAGATCGCGGTCCTTCTGCTTGTCCTGTGTCATATCCTCGACCTTTTTCACTTCGTGAGGGTTGCCTGCTTTCGGGATCACTTTATCGATGAGAGCAATAAGCAGCATGCCTCCGAAAAAGGACACCACTGTAATCCACTGGCCCATTTCATTTCCGAGCGCACTTATGAGGGAGTCCTGGGCCTTGAAGAAAATTTCGATCATGGATACGTAAATCATCACTCCGGCCGAAAAACCGAGTGACAAAGATAAAAATCGTGTGTTTGTTGTTGATGTGAAAAATGCGAGTATGCTCCCTACTCCGGTAGCAAGCCCTGCAAACAGGGTGAGACCGAAAGCGAGCAGTAAGTTTTCCATGTGACCTCTCCTTACCTGCGAACATCTGTTACTGCCCATTGTAATGGATGTTTTTCCTCGGCACAACATTTTAAACCAAGACCTTTTTCTCCATATAAAAAAACACAGTCAAAGTCCCTGTGTTTTAAGGATAAAATGGAAACCAGACATCCACCCGGGCTGTAATCTCCATCATCCCCGGCTCGATCGGTACAGCACTCTCACTGAGCGCCTGTGTTTTGGCATAAGGCTGAAGAGGAGAAACGTCCGGACTTTTTTCCTCGACAATACGGACCGGCTGCTGGTCAAGCCTCACATTCATCGTATTCGCGATCGTCTGTGCTGTGGCAAGAGCCTGCCCGAGGGCGATTTGAAGGGCCTTTTGATAATAGTAATAAGACTGACTCACCGTAAACTCGATGTTCGTCACCCGGTTGGCACCACTTTGGACGGCAGCATCAATGACTGCGCCTGTCTGTTCAATATCATCTACGGTCACGGTCAACATATGGGAAACCTGATATCCTCGGAACACCTGTTTCCCATCCACATAATCGTACTGCGGAAACACGGAATAATCGGATGTTTGAATATTCATCTCGTCCACACCTGCAGCCATCAGCTGATTTTTCACCATGCTGGTGACCGCTGCATTTTCATTCTGAACCGAGGTGAGATCGGTCCCTTCCGTCACAACACCGAGCTGAACAACGGCTGTATCCGGCTTCACTTTAACACTTCCTGATCCCTGGACTCGGATCTGCCTGTCAGATCCGTCCTGTCGGAATAATTGATACATCGGCCATTCCCCCCCTTTACTAATTCATGTGCGGCTCACTATGAATATGCACGTTGGAAATTACATCCATAGAACCGTACTGTTCATTAAATGGACTGAATAACCATAAAAGGGGGTGTTTTCCATGACGAATTATCAATCCGAGGGCTTTACATATCCAGATGATTTTCTCCGTATCATCCATAAAGGTCTTTCGCCGTCTGCTCAAAAGAAGCGGGTGATCATTATCGGTGCCGGCATGGCCGGACTGTCGGCAGCTGGTTTATTAAAGGATGCCGGTCATAAGGTGACCATCCTTGAAGCTGACAGCCGTCTGGGTGGAAGAGTCTATACGGTCCGTGCCCCGTTCACGAATGGCAATTACCTCGATGTCGGAGCGATGCGGATACCGACCAATCATAAGCTTGTATATGCGTATGTCGACAAATTCGGACTGGAAACCAATCCTTTTCAAAACACGCGGAAAAATGACCTCTTGTTGATTAATGGAAAAAAAGTGTATCACCGCATTTATGAACAAAACCCTGCCATTCTTGATTTTCCTGTAGATTCGGAGGAGCAGGGCAAAACGGCCAAAGAACTGTTTCTGTCAGCCGTCCAGCCGTTTCTTGATGTTTATAACCACAGCAGTGATGCTGAAAAAGAACACCTCAGAGACCGCTATTCGGACCTTTCCATGAGTGAATATTTAAGGAACAACCCCTACGGCCCCTCCATGTCTTTAAATGCTGTGAGGAAAATCAAGGTCCTGCTTGGAATTGAAGGTTTCCCGGAATTCGCATTTCTGAACATCCTCACTGACATTACGTTTCCAATCTTCCAAGGGGATACGAAATTCAGGGAAATCAAAGGCGGGAATGACCGGCTGCCATGGGCCTTTTACCCGGAGCTCTCCTCCGCCATCTACTTCTGCGAACGGGCCGTTGCAATCAATCATTACAAAGATGGCGTACAGGTCGTGTCAAAGAATGAAAAAACCGGAGGCTATTCCACCTGGACCGGAGATTATGTCCTGACGACCATTCCTTTTACGACTTTCCAATGGATCGACGTCCGTCCGTATGACACGATTTCCATAAAAAAATGGGCGGCGATCCACGAAATCATCAATGTTCCAGCTGTAAAAATAGGCATAGAATTTTCATATAAATTCTGGGAGCAGTATCCGGTCGGGAACATCATCACCGATTATCCCTCCCGCTTCATTTACCAGCCCAGCCATGACGGTGGAAAACCTGGGCCGGGAATTCTGCTTGCCAGCTACACGTGGGGACAGAATGCGCTGTTATTCAACAGCCTCAGTAAAAAGCAGGCCGTAGAGGAAGTGATGAGCGACCTTGCCAAGGTATACGGACGGGTCGTCTATGATACGTATATGACCAGCATCGTCTACAACTGGAGCCGAAACCCATACTCTGCGGGCTGTTTCACCCTTTTCACTCCGGGTCAGAGCAGGGATTTGGAGGACATCATCCCTCTGCCGGAAGGCCGCATCCATTTCGCCGGCGAACACACCTCCTCCTACCACGGATGGATTGAAGGGGCTATTGAATCAGGCATCCGGGGCGCTGTAGAAATCCATAACCGATAAAAAAACCACCGCTCTTATCATGAGCGGTGGTTTCGTCATTCTTCTTCTTTGGATTCGTTACTGATTTCCTCGCCGGATCCCTGCATGATCTTCACCGACTGGTTTTCCTTCTGAATCGGATACACCACTTTATATTTCTTAACCTTGACTTCTCCATCCACGGTTTCTTCAGCAGTGATGAAGGCGGTCACGACAACCTGATCGTCCTTCGGATCAGCGACAAGGTTATCGACGGATACACTCAGCGTATTGTAATAGCCTGAACGGAACTCTTCAAACGACGTCTTCTCCTGCCAGCTTGAACTGATCAGGGAATAGGCCGTTACAAAGTCGCCTTGGTTGATGCTGTCATAAAAATACTGCACCATGTACGTCGCCTGTTCTGCATCTGTACCGGTAACCGGAGACTGCACCTGTTCATTCAGCTCAGGGAATTCAGGCAGCGATTCCATCGGCGTTTCGCTCCAGCGCTCCACCATCGGCAGCACATCCGCAATCGGGATACTGAAACCGATCGTTTCCTCATCCAGCTTGGCTGAATTGATTCCGACTACTTCGCCCGTGTCCCGGTCAAGCAGCGGACCACCGCTGTTCCCCGGGGAAATCGGCGCAGAAATCTGATACATGTTTTCGTAATGGAACGGCTCGATATCCAGCGTCCGGTCCACGCCGCTGATTTCACCGCGTGTCACCGTATTCTGCAGACCGAGTGGACTTCCAAGCGCCAGCACTTCGTCCAGCAGCTCGGCATAGCCCTCTGTCCGGATCGGGAGCGGATCGCGCCCCTCAAGGCCGGGTACACGGACAACCGCAACATCTGTATCGCGGCTCACCCCGATAACATCCCCCGGCATCTTTTTACTGTCCGTCGTAATAACAGAGACTTCTTCGGCGTTGGCGACGACGTGGGCATTCGTAATCACATCACCCTTGTCATTGTATAAAAACCCGGAGCCGATCGTGCCGTCCGGAAGTTCAATCTGGACGACAAGCTTTTGAGATTCATAGATAATGTCCTGTGTTTCTTTTGGCACTTCTGCGTTTTTCTCATCTTCTTCAGGAGGCTGATTGAGTACAGCCGACACCGCCAATTGTTCCGGCACCGTGTCCAGAATATAGAAAACGCCCGCCGTACCGCCTCCGACGATAAGTAAAGAGACGATCAGGCTGATCATCCAGGAGCGTTTCATTGCCGCATCCTCCTATTCTACTAACCATTCCAGCTCTGTCATTTCCACCATGTATTCCCCTTCTTCCAGGTTGTAGTACATTTTCTCAAACTTGCCTGTACTGCCTGGATTTAAGTAGTTGGGGTACACCTTGGCGGATTCTGACCGGACGACTTCTCCGTCCTGTGTTTTGATGTCATATTTCACACTGATTGTGCTGATCACCTGGGTGGCCAGACTTTTCAATTCGCCACTGATTTTATAATCACCGAATTCATCTTTTTCCATTTGGATATCCACTACTTCCAAGGCTTCGGTTTCATTACGAAGCTCATCCTTGGCGGCCTGCTGCATCGCACTTTCCAAACGTTCCTGAGCGGCCTGTTCAAACGCCTGCTTCTCCTGCTGCACCCGTTCTTTCAGCTGGATCAGCTTTTCATCGTTCGAGACGTACTGAAGACCTTCATCAATCAGAGCGATGGCTTCAGTGTATCGTTTGTTCTCAGCCGCTGCCTCTGCCGTTTTCGTGGAACGGTTGACGATTTTTTCATAAATCTTTTCCCGGACCTTGGCTGCTTCTTCCAAATTCAAATCCGAAAGGGTATTCAGTTTGGCAGCCAGCTCATCCACATCTGTAATTTTGGAAAGTTCCTCGTTCACTTCCTGTAGAGTGAATCTGGAATCCATCTCATTCACTGTTGGTACAAGTGTCTGATAGATCCGCCCGTTTTCCTGTCTTAAGGCTGTTTGGACTTCAGACAGCTGGTCATCCGCTTTTGAAAGGCTGCCTTCTTCGAGCAGCTTGGACACTTCTTCCAGTTCCTTTTCCATACGGAGCACACTTTGTACGTGGGTCAACTCCTCCTGCAGCGCCTCTGCATCCGGACGTTCCTGGATGGCACGCGTAAGCAGCTTCTCTGCTTCCCGGTAATCTCCGGCAAGGGCTGCTTCCTCTGCTTCCGTCTTCCACGAGGCTGCATCTTCATTTATCCCTGTTTCCTGGTCATAGACAAAATAAAGGGCCGCCCCCACCACAACAAGGACTATCGCAGGTGTAAGAATGGGCAGCCACGATCGTTTCTTCTCAGCATCAGCCGGGGATTCTTCTGATAAGGATGCTCCACACTGGGAACAGTAACGCGATCCCTCGGCGTTTTCATGGTTACATTGAGGACATGTGATCATGGTCTGGTCCTCCTTTTTTCACAGCTTTCTTGTGATCCAGAATCGTACATAATCCTCAACTATTATAGCATGACCATTGATAGATTCGTAAACGTCTATCGTCCCTTTTTTCGTTTTTTTCACGAATGCTCCCTGCGTCCCGGTCCCGTCTTCCAAAAGAAAACCCGCGTCCGTCGAATGTCATGGAACTGTAATCAATCTGTAGGTATTTTGTATTTGTTTATCTACAGACACACCTGTTATACTGCTCTCAGATCTAATGCGAAAGAGGTGGATGACATGATGAAATTTTTCCTATCCTTTGCTGTCATGCTTACCCTGTTTTCCGGAATCGACCATATTTCAAGTGCTGAGGAAACCGATAAGACGGCCCAGCCTGTTGATAAAAAAGCAACCATCCTCGATGAAAAAGAAGACCAGCACAACCGCTTTGAAGATAAAGAAGAAAAAGAAGCCTCCTTTGCTTCGCAAAACAAAAAGGATGATGTGAAACGGACGGTAGCCGTTGAAGCGACAGCCTATACCGCTTTCTGTGAAGGCTGCAGTGGAACGACCTACACCGGCATCGATCTTCGCGCCAATCCTGACAAGAAAGTCATTGCTGTCGATCCTTCCGTCATCCCGCTCGGCTCGACCGTCCGGGTTCCCGGCTACGGAACAGCCACAGCCGGAGACATCGGGGGAGATATCGAAGGTCACCGGATCGACTTATTTATGGCAGAGGAAAGAGATGCCTTTGATTACGGGCGACGTCAGATCGAAGTGGAAATTCTGGAATAATCCTTTTAAATAGACACCGATTGTGAGAAACTCCCTTTTAGATAACGAAGGGAGTTTTTTTATGCCTGTACTCATTCAACAGGAACAGCCGTCTGACGTAACGTCCGTCGGAAAACTTATTCAACGTGCATTTGCGCTGGAAGAGCACAGCGATCATACCGAGCACCTGCTGGTCGAAAGACTGCGCACCTCTGAAGCTTTTATTCCTGAACTGGCCTTAACAGCCGTTGATGACGGTGAAATCATCGGTTATCTCCTGCTCACCAAAATCACGATTGGAGATAACGTATCCCTCGCCCTTGCACCGGCAGCCGTGGACCCGGAGAGGCAGCGCGAGGGAATCGGTTCATCGCTCATTCAACACGGCCTGAAAAAAGCCGGAGCGCTCGGCTTTTCTTCTGTCATCGTCCTCGGCCACCCGGATTACTATCCGAAGTTCGGTTTCCAACCCGCCTCCCACTGGGGTATTGAAGCGCCATTTGAAGTACCGGGAGAGTCGTTCATGGCTCTTGAACTGCAGCCCGGCGTCCTGAAAGACATCAACGGCACTGTCCATTATTCCCAGCCTTTTCTGGAAACATGAAAAAGACCGGATGAACATCATCCGGTCTTTTTATCATACTTCTCAATCGTTCCCCATAATTTAGAAAGGTGGGCGTCAATCTCTGCTGAAACGTGTGCGTCGGGCACAGCGGTCAAGATAGAAGCTTTCCACTCCGCTTGTGTGAAGCGCTACGCCATCCTCAAGGAACCACCATGTGCCACGGTCCAGCTGTTTGACAATAAATTCGGAGGTTTCTTTTTCGTCCATTTCCTCACTCAATTCAAGATCGTGGGTGACGACCCTCTTGCTGTCCAACAGGAAAATTACGTGCCATTCCTTCTTCTTCGGCATTGCATTCATTCCTTCCTATGTAGGCTTATTAATGTACCCATACCCGGCTTTTTTGTCTGCTAATCGTAGAATTCCCTTTCCTGCATGAAAATTATGCAGATCAAGCAAAAAAAGCCACGCGTAACGCGCCGCTTTTCATTATATTTTATGTAGGGGGAGGTGCGCCTGATGTACGCCAAGAAGTTCTTCGGTTTGAGTTGATACAAACAAAGAAAAACCAGCGAGTGACATATGAGCGAACGACAGGTATAAGACATCCCTCCAATAATTGTATTCAACCTTCCTGTCCACACTTTGAGTGTACCACTTGTATCTGCCATATAGTGTTAAATCTCCGTAAAGAATGATCTGTGTTCTCTTTGTACAACCATTGTATGCAAACTGGTTTACAAATAGAAGACTGGTCGGTTAGAATGTTTAAAGCTCATTAAACAAATCGGAATTAGGAGGAATAGCACATGCAGCAACAAGCAGTTCATCAGACGGCGTCCAGCCGGTCTACGATTCCTGCCCAGCTTGATCCGGTCCAAAAGCCGTTCATGTGGGCTGGCATCATCGCTTCCCTGCTTTTATTCATAACAATTATCAGCATGACCAATGTTACGCAGGGGGTTCTGTTTATCATCGGACTCGCCTTCGGTCTCGTGCTGCTTCACGCACGATTCGGCTTTACATCAGCCTTCCGGCGGCTGCTTTCTGTCGGTAACGTCCAGGGACTGCAGTCACACATGCTGATGCTCGCTGTCGCAACGACAGGCTTTGCCATCATTTTAGGTACAGGCTTCAGCTTCACCGGAACCACTCCGCAAGGGTACGTTTTCCCTGTCGGCGTGAGTGTTGTATTCGGTTCCTTCATCTTCGGTATCGGGATGCAGCTGGGTTCCGGCTGTGCATCTGGTACTCTTTACACGGTCGGTGGTGGAAAGTCTTCCATGGTTCTGACTCTGCTCGGCTTTATCGCAGGGTCTGTCCTCGGTGCCTATCACATCGGATTCTGGCGGGAAACTCCGGCCCTTCCTGCGATTTCTCTTGCTGAATCCACAGGACTCGGCTACTTCGGAGGGTGGATTCTCCAGCTTCTCATCTTCCTCGGCATTTACGGTGTAACGGTGAAGTTCGCCAGGAAAAAGAACCCGCCGCGGATGGAACCATTGAAAACGACCACCGGGCTTAAACGTCTATGGCGTGGCGCGTGGCCGCTTCTCGCCGCCGCTGTCGCCCTCGGTGTATTGAACGCCATCACCCTTGCTGTCCGCGGAAACCCGTGGGGCATTACATCTGCGTTTGCACTTTGGGGATCCCAGTTCATCCAGATGTTCGGTGTCGATGTGGCGAGCTGGCAGTATTGGTCTGAGAACCCAGCGCCCCTTAATCAGACGGTGCTTGCAGACTCTACAAGTGTCATGAACTTCGGCATCATCCTTGGTGCCTTTATCGCTGCCAGTGCGCAGGGGAACTTCAAGCCGGGTAAAATCAAACCGGGGATCGGTTTCGCTTCCATCATCGGCGGAATCCTCATGGGATACGGCGCCCGCCTGGCCTTCGGCTGTAACATCGGTGCGTATTTCGGCGGTATTGCCTCCTTCAGCCTGCACGGCTGGGTGTGGATGATTATGGCGCTGATCGGAACGTATCTCGCCCTCTTCCTGCGGCCATTGTTCGGATTGAAAAACCCGAACCCGAAAGATTCGATCTGCTGATCGATTATCCAGCATGCCTTTGTTCAGGCGTGCTGGATATTTTTATATGGCTGCGTCAGAGATGAAAAATCGATATATCCGCGGTTTGACTGATATGCTGCGGATGTGACCGATATATCCACAAAAAGACCGATATCAGCGCCGTTTCGGCTGATATAACCGAAAAAAGACCGATATCCCGCAGTCTGGCAAAGGACAGGAACGCTCGTTCAGGTTTCTTTTTCCGGAAAATGTGGTATGATAAAAGCAGATAAAGGATACACATAAGAAAAGGGACCACAGCTGGCACTGTGATCCCCTCTACGGATAGCTGGCCTGCCAAAGGGCGCAGCCTACATGAAAAATAGACTCACCCGCATTCACGTCAGAATAGGGAGTCTATTTTTTTATGCGTAAAATCGCTACAATCAAACCAAGCAAAGACACGATCAGGGAACTGAACGCGATCATCACCATCAGCGATTCATACATACTCAGAGGCATCACCCCCTCCATCTTTGAGACATGGGGATCAGCCGACACCCTATTCAACTGGCAGGAACCACTATCCTTTCTAAATTATAGCATGGCCTGCTGCCCGAATGTGACAGGCTTTTCTACCTAAAAAAAGAGCAGGCGCAGTGCCTGCTCTTTCACTTATAACACTTTAGCTACGAATTTACGGCTGCGCGGGCCGTCAAACTCACAGAAGTACAGTCCCTGCCACGTGCCGAGTACAAGGTGGCCGTCTTCTACAATCAACGTCTGTGCATGACCGACGGTGCTCGTTTTCATATGCGCAGCTGTGTTGCCTTCTGCATGTTTATCTTCGGCCTGATCCCACGGGTACACTTCGCGGAAACGGCGGAGCATATCGGTTTTCACATCAGGATCGGCATTTTCATTTACCGTCAGTCCCGCGGTCGTGTGCATGGAAGAGACGATGACGACGCCATCCTTCACACCTTCTTCACGGATCCAGTCCTGCACCTGGCTGGTCACATCAATCATTTGGTCATGATGATCCGTGCGTACATGAAACGTCTTCAACATCGGTTACCCTCCAATTTCGGAAGCAGCATAAGCTTCCAGTTTTTCATACGTTTCGTTTTCCTTATCAAAAAACGTTTGTCCTGTTACCTCGAAGCGGCTGTTTTCAAGATCAACATCAGCCACAGCTTCGTATACATTTGTTCCATTCCCGCGCAGCTGGATAGAGAAACGTCCGTCGTTCTTTTCAACAACACAGTTGACGAGACCACCTTTATTAATGACGACAATCGGTGTATCAAGATCGTTCGGACCCAGGATGGTGGATACGAGCGACGAGGCGGACATGGCTGTACCGCAGGCATTCGTCAGTCCTACGCCTCGTTCATACGTGCGGACGAAGATTTTATTTTTCTCCAGCACCTGGACAAAGCTGACGTTCACCCCTTTCGGAAAAACCTCAGGCAGTTCGTTGGCGCGGCGGCCGATTCGTTCAAGCTCAACCTGATCCACGTTATCCATCAGGCTGACGATATGGGGATTCGGCACACTGAGGGCAGTGAATGTCCGCTTATCAGAAAGTTCAGGGATAGCACTGTCCACCGCCTGCTCTCCATCATGAATCATAGGAAGGGAAGCAGGGGCAAACGATACCGGCTCGATCTGAACCGAAAACGTATCGATATCCGGGAAAATTTCAGCGACCTGGCTGACAGGCAGGACCGCTTCCTGCGTTTCGATCGCAATCGATGGATGTCCGAGCTTTTCGATCATATGGCGGGCTACACAACGGAGACCGTTGCCGCACATTTCCGCTTCCGATCCGTCGGAGTTGAACATCCGCATCCGGCCTTCCGCTTTCTCACTCGGCATGACAAATAAAATGCCATCGGAGCCGATGCCATTCGTTCGATCACATAACAAAAGCGACAGCTCTCTTCTTTCTTCCTCGGTAAATGTAAAGTCATGCTCAATTTCATCGATGAGGATGAAATCGTTCCCTGACCCGTGGCATTTGATGTATGGCAGCTTCATAAACCTCTCCCTTTCACGTTCTTTTTTCTCCCTATCTTAGCATATTTCATTCGGAAATGAAGCGTGAGCGTTTGAATTTTGTAAAAAGTCCGAGGTGAACGTAAGAAAGAAGACAGGGGCGCTGATCCCCTGTCTTCCTGCTGTTCAACCACCCATCCTTCACGATTGATTGAAGGCATGATACCCTCATGCAGACCTTCTTTTCATCAACCAAAGGAAGTATGGGGCCCCGATGATGGCCACCAGGATTCCTGATGGAATTTCGTTAGGTGCCAAAAGCGTCCGGCTGAATAAGTCCGCCGTCACCAGGAGCACGCCGCCAATCAGCATGGTGACCGGCAGCAGCTTCTGATTGGCACTACCCACCAGCAGCCGGGCCAGGTGCGGGGCAATCAATCCTACGAAACCTATGGAACCAACAGCCGCCACACTGGAAGCTGCGAGAAGCGTAGCCATCAGTGCCATTTGGAACCTCACATTCACTACACGCAGCCCCAGCCCTTTGGCTGTATCATCCCCAAGACCTAAAACATCAAGCGTTTTAATGGAAAAGGCAAGAACAGGGACAAGGAGCAGCATCGGCCAGATCAAATACTGGATAAGCTCGTCCCACCCTTTTGCATAGGTTGTCCCGGACAGCCATGTAAGCGCAGAGGCCACACCAAGATCAGCCTGCACGACCATGATCTGGATAAGCGCAGACCCGAAAGCAGAAATACCGATGCCGAGCAGGGCGAGCACCGTCGGTTGGAACTCAGCTTTGGCGCCGAGAACCATCACGATGATGAAAAAGACCACCGCTCCGGCCATAGCTCCGACAGGGATCCAGATGGCAGATACACTGAACCAATACATCGTCATAAGCGCCCCTACTCCGGCACCAGAGGTTATACCGATGACGGACGGGTCGGCGAGTGGATTTCTCAGCACCCCTTGAAAAATGAGTCCGCTCAATGCAAGGACTGCTCCACTGAACAAGGCCACGAGGGCCCGCGGCAGCCTCAAGTTCACGATCATGTCCTGCATAAACGTGCTGCCTTCCCCAAAGAAAGCCTGAAAACCGACGAGCGGCTCAAATCCGTAGTTCCCTGATACGAGACTGACACCGACAGTCACCAGGATAATGGCAGCCAGAACGGGAAGCACTTTTCCAAGAGGCATGCTGATCGAGTTCCGGCCGGCCATCACCGCTCCGCTGTCCTGAGAGTTGCTGCGCTTCATCCGCAGGACAAGCCAGATGAGCCATGGCGAACCGACAAGCGCCGTGATCGCCCCAACAGGAAGCTCAGAAAAAGAGGGATCGATGATACGGGCGAGAACATCTGCAAGCAGCAGCACATTTCCTCCCCACAAAAAGGAGCCGAGAATAAGCAGCAGATGTGACCTGTAGCCGATCAGCTTCATTAAATGGGGGGCGATCAGACCGACAAATCCAATCGGCCCGACAATGCTGACGGTCACACTCGTCAGCAGCACCGCAGCCAGGATGGTGATGAGCTTCACGTTTCTCACATTCTGCCCTAACGCCGTCGCCACGTCATCTCCGAGAGTCAGTGTGTCTAATTTCCCTGAAAAAGCGAGAACAATCAGCACACACACGGCTATAAGCGGAAGCGAAAAGACCACTCCGCCCCAGTCGTTCTGAACGAGAGTCCCTGATCCCCACAGGAAGAGACCACGCGTTTCATTCTCATAAAAGATTTGAAGGACCGATGTCAGGGAGGAAAACAAGAAGGTGACAATCATCCCCGCCAGTACCATACGCACCGGAGTCGCATCTCCACCTCCGGATAGAACGTAGACAAAACCGAATGTCAATATCCCGCCCAGAAAGGCCGTGAGAATGCCATTACCGACCAATGCAGCCGGCAGAAAAATCGTTGTGACGACTACAGCAAAGTACGTACCGGAGTGGATGCCGAGCGTACTTGATGAAGAAAGCGGATTTTTCGTGACCGTCTGCAGGATGACACCGGATACAGCAAGAGCTCCACCGGCAAGAATCCCCATAACGGCCCGGGGTAATCGAAGCGTCCTTACCGTATGGTGCTCCAACGTATTTTCCGGGCGGAAAAGTGCATCCATCACCGTCGCAAACGGAAGATCCACGTTTCCTTGATTGATATGTATAAAAGTTAAAAGACACAACAATGCGGCTCCACCCCCGAAGGTGGAGACCGCCATTATTGTGTTCTTCATCGTTGTGTTCATGTGCACACACTCACTTTATTCTTCTTCCAGTGCCGCATTCACGACCTGTTCAGCCAGCACTTCCGCAGACAGCGGTCCACCGAATGTCCAGGCATCCCCCGGCATTTGATAGGTGCGGTCTTCTTTTACGAAGGCCAGTTCTTCCCATACCGGGTTGCCGGCCAGCTGGTTTTCGAAGATGTTGTCTTCTTCCTGCACGATGTAGAAGAAGTTCGTGTCCTGATAGTTCTGCAGGGTTTCCACCGTTGTTTCCGTGTACCCGTACACTTCCAGTTCTTCTGATTCATGATCATTCGTCATGCCCATATTGTTCATCACTTGGGCGGCCATGGAATTGTCTGTAAACAAACGCAGTGTCGGCGTATCCTGCAGGGTGAAGGACTGGCTGAGCACGTAGTTCATGCCCTCTTTACCAGCTTCTTCTAAACGGGACTGCTGCTCGGAGAACGTATCCTCCATATTAGTGAGGACTTCTTCAGCCTTATCCTGTTTACCAACGATTTCTGCAACCGTATTGAATTCTTCCTTCATGTTGGCAAATTGATCCTGGGCCGCTTCCTCAGAATAAGGAGCGAACATGACCGTTGGA
Source organism: Halobacillus sp. ABH2_015 (assembly GCF_056158945.1). Lineage (NCBI taxonomy): Bacteria > Bacillati > Bacillota > Bacilli > Caryophanales > Bacillaceae > Halobacillus > Halobacillus sp. ABH2_015. Next base: position 1,153,752 of record NZ_JBSWUG010000002.1, on the reverse strand, counting down.
GCGATTTTCTCAAGTTCTTCTTTAATCGCTTCGTGACGGAACTGGACACCGATGATCAAATCAGGCTCCAAACGGGAAATCGCTTCCAGATTCGGCTCCTGACGTGTCCCTACATTCTCAACAGAGTCGCTGAATGGAATCCCGACGTTCACCCAGTCCCCGTAGGCGTCCAGTTCAGCAACACCAACAGGTTCCATGCCAAGCGCCTGTAGATCCTCTGCATAGGTCCACTCTAATACGACCACTTTCTCAGGAGTGCCTTCAATCGTCTTTTCTCCTGAAGCGTCCTCAATCGTTACAGAGCGGCTCTCATCAGAAGAGGATTCTTCTGTGCTTTCCTCTCCGGAGGACTCCTCCGCTGATTCTTCCTCTCCTCCGCCGCAGGCAGCCAGCAGAACGAGGCCGAGTATAAGTGCAAACAGCCAAAATTTCTTCATATGTAGCATCCTCTCTTTTATTCAATTCGGAATCCATCATCCAGTTCTCTTTATACCCTTAAATCAACTAAATGATAAAGATTCTCAATCTCATTACATTTCATATGCTACCCCACTCCCCCGCACCTGTCAATGCCGGTTGTTGGAATTTTTCAGACTCTTCGGTTCTATACCTCCTTTCCTTCGACAAAAAACTTCTCAGCTATCCACCCAGTCATATCCCACCAATCTTTTCCTTGTTTCTTTCTTCACTGCTGCATGTAGTTGTTTGACGAGTCCTCCATAAAAATAAGGGAATAATCCTTTTTTCACCCATCCATGCTTCCAGGCGAAAACCGCCTGCTTAAATGTTAATACAACTTCTGATATGTAATCCATCACCTCGACCTCCAACCGGCGGCACGCACGTTCAACCGTACGCCAGGCTTTAAGAACATCAGCCGGAGATAGAAAAGGGCGCGCGGCTTCAATAAATGGAATGGCAATGAACGATGGCAGATGGGAATGATCGAGGGGGTCAACCTTACTAAAAGAAGCTTTTCTCAGGTTCGTCTCTGTTTCCTGAAGGGTTTTGGAGGGATGGGACTTAGAGCCGCTTGACTCAGTAGAGGGTAGAGGGGTGTCACGAAGGGGATCATCAGGGGTGTCATCGGAAGGTAAAAAAACATCCGGCTGTGGAAGAAATACGATCAAATTCACTCCCTGCCGGCCGTTCGGCTTCTTTGTTTTCACTCTCTCTATCAGGCCTTCTTTTTCGAGAGTACGGAGAGCGCGGACGACCGTGCTTTCACTACAGGAGACGGCCGAAACGATGGTCGACCGTTTCGGGAAAGCGACGCCTGGAAATTTGACAGCGTGCCGCCATACATAGCGGAGGACTTCCATCGTTCCTTCCGATAAAAAGGCTTTACGCTGGTATAAGTAACTCCGTACATGCCGGTCGAGCTCCTGCTTTGTCTGGAAACGCTGCTGTTCCTTTATGTTCATCCCAATCATTTGTTCCGCCTCCCAAAAAATCCGGTATACACGATAATCGAAACCAGGATGGGAGTTGGTGTCTATCTTTTTGAAATTTCCACAAAAAAATGGAGAAAACCTTAAGATTTCCTCCGTCCATCTTTCTGATCGAGAAGGTGCTGGATCGTAAACTGTTCCAACTCTTCCTGAAAGCGTGCTTCTGCATGACTGATCATCTGAGCAATGAAATACTCGACGCCTGTCGACGGCACGGTGTAAAACGGTGTGATCCGGGTATCTCCCAGCGCTTGATAGACTTCCTTCACTGTAATTTCACCGGGAGACTTGGCCATTTGATAACCTCCATATCTTCCACCCTGTGCTGTTACATAACCTGCATGGGTCAGCTTCGATAAAATCTTCCTTACGAATGTGGGATCCTCCCCCATCTTTTCTGCCATGTGATGGCTTTTCAACATCGTATCAGAGGAAGCCAGCAGTACGAGCGTCCTCAAAGCCACATGGAACCATTTCGGTCCTAAATCGCCGGATTGAATCATCAACTGCATAAGATCCTCTCCCCCTTATTATTTTCTGAAAATTCTATTGACTATTATAGCATAATAGGCTTATGATTTAATTGTGCAACAATCATCACAATTAAAGTCTTAGGGTTGTGTGTTTCTTTTTGTTTATTTGAAAACGATTACAAAAAGGAGTGTTTCTATGAAAAATCGTGTAGATCCATCGCTTCTTCCCGGCTTGGACACGTTCCAGGATATTGATCTCAAACCTGAATTCCTGCCGTCCATCCGGGAAGGATTTGACCAGATGTATTCCCCTCTTCCTCCGGATGATTCACTGTCCATTCACGACGAAATCATTGCAGGTCCGGACAACCATTCCCTTAAACTCAGAATCTACCAGCCGGCTGAACGGGACGAGAAACTCCCTGCCCTTTTATGGATACACGGGGGTGGATATGTGCTTGGTACTGTGGAGAGCAGCGATCCGCTCTGTGCTGAGTTTGTTAAAGAGGCCGGCTGCGTCGTCGTATCTGTTGATTACCGCCTCGCTCCGGAGCATCCGTATCCGGCCCCCATCGAAGACTGCTACAGCGCACTGAAATGGATGGCCGGCCATGTAGAGGCCTTGAATATTGACGGTGACCGGATTGGTGTGGCAGGAGCAAGTGCCGGTGGAGGGCTGACCGCTGCCTTAACTCTGCTCGCAAGAGACCGCGGCTATCCATCCGTCCATTTTCAAATGCCTCTTTATCCGATGATTGATGACAGGAACAATACCCCATCTGCAAAGGAAATCAAGGAAGGCATGATATGGAACCAAACAACGAATGAAGCTGGATGGCAGATGTACCTTGGACCCCTGCATGGGACAGACAACGTTCCCTCTTACGCCGCCCCTGCAAGAGAAACGGATTACAGCCGCCTGCCTTACACGTATACCTGCGTCGGTCAGCTCGATCCATTCCGAAGTGAGACGATCGCCTATGTGACAAAGCTCGCCGAAGCTGGTGTAGATGTAGAATTCCACCTGTTCCCAGGAGCCTATCACGGTTTTGAAGGAGTTAACCCGGATGCAGATCTGGCCGTCCGGGCGAAAGATGAATATATCCAAGCCTTGAAAAAAGGGTTAAACGCACAGACCCGAGTCCAAACGTAAAAGACCGCCCCTGTACCGGGGCGGTCTTTTTATGGTTTAAAAAATGCGAGACAGCCTCCACAGCTGACCATGGATCGTGTAGTACAAACCAGTGAACATAAGAAGGTCAACGGAAATAGACAGCATAAGCCGAACTTTCTTTGACGCTGCTCCTTCTGATACGTTATACTGGAAAAACTCTTGAAGCTTCGGTACTAATCTTTAAGAGTTCAGGAGTGAATACACATGATGAAAACGAAAGTCGGACAGTTGGTTAAAGATCGCTGCACAAGCTGCTTCCATCACCAGCTGAAAGTTATTAAAGTCGTACAGAAAAACTTTGACGAAAAAGTAACCTACGTCGTCTGGACACAATGTCCGGAATGCGGAAACAACGACCATTCCCTAATGCCTGCAGAAAGCTGAGGATAAGGAATAACAATAAACCGGGACTGTCCTCAGTCCCGGTTCTTTTTTATTCGACCGAACAGGTTAAAAGCTGATTCCCTTCCGGATCGTAAAAGTGACAGCCATAGATGGAACCTCCGAAGGACTCCACTTCATCGACTTTGACTCCTTTTGCTTTTAACTCCCGGTACGTCTCTTCAATATTTTCCGTTTCCAGAAAAAAAGGAGCATAAGGCAGCGGCCGTATTGCGTCTGTCTGTGCCTGGAGCAGGACAAGGCCGGTTCCTTCCAAATCAAACGTCAAGTACCCATCTCCTTCTTCCTGAATGTCAAAAGGCAGCACACGTTTATACCATTCCTTCGTCCGATCAAAATATACCAGATGAATAAAGCATGTATGGATACGATGTTTCATTGGTCTCCCCCTTTATTATTTACGGCTTACGGCGGAAGGCTTCCCATTCCGAGCGGAGCATCCCCATTTTCACTGCATCGTAATATTCTCCATCAACGAGACGGGCCTGTCTCACTCTGGCTTCCTCAATCATCCCGGTTTTCTCAGCCACCCGGATCATCCGTGTGTTCCCCGACCATGTCGACATGCCGAGGCGGTGGATGGATGTATTTTCAAAGATGTATTCGATCCACTTCTCATAGGCGAAGGAACCGTACCCTCCGTTCCAATACCGCGAGTCAAAGATAACGATACCTGTCTCCAGCCAGCCGGACTGGCGGTCCAGCCAGTAGGACCCCACATAGCCGATGACGTGGTCGTCCATTCTTAGAACGAGGCCGTCCGGTATTCCTGGAGCAAGCTCTTTCTGCCAGAGCACTTCATATTCATCCAGGTTCATTTTCTTCTCCTCTATATAGGGAGCATTCCATTCCTTCGCTTCCTGCCGCTCCTCAATGAATGACCAGTAGTATAAGTCAGCTATATCTTGTTTCGTTGCTTTAGCGAGATACAGGGTTTCTTCGTTTGTCTGTGTCAAAAAATTACGCTTCCTTTCCATGTCCGTACCAGTGTTTTACTTAGGATTGTCTTCTTCCTTATTATTTCAAACTAAACCGTATTGTTCAATAAAAGATCTGTCAAGTTCATGTCCTTGTCGAATTCTGGCGGATAAAATAGATACCCTTTTCTTATCTATTCCTATATAATCCTCTTAGTGTTAAGAAATGGAAGGTGAAGCCTGGAACGATGGACCTTGAGTGACCTGTACAAAAAGCACGAATAAAATGGGGCAGAGGAGAAACGAACGAATTGAAAAAAACATGGGGATTGACAGCAGCACTATTACTTGCAGCCACACTATTCGCACCTTCCGCAGAGGCAGCGGTGGATACATCGAAAAAGGGGACGGAGGTTGAAAAACCGAACCTTAATGAAATCCGGCTTCTGGGTACAAATGATGAGGATTGGGGTTTTATCGAAGAAAAGGAACCCAATAATACCTTTACCCAGGCCAATAAGATCTCCATAGATGATCTTGTCACCGGGACATTCACAAACAAAGACAAAGACCTTTATAAGCTGACCATTGACGGCGATGAAGAAGTAAACATCGGCCTTTCTATTCATACAGAGGAAGAAACAAAGATGGACTTGAACATCACTGTTTACGATGAAAAACAAAAGAAAATGGACGCTTTCGATGAATGGACGGATGAATTCGGATACTTCGGAGATTATTACCTGCAGCCAGGCACCTATTATCTGGAGGCTTCCGACCTGAAAAATGTGAACAGCGGGGACATGTATTACCTTTACTCTTACGTGTATGAAGAAGAGCCTTACATCGAGCGCATTGCCGGAAAGGATCGATATGAAACCTCTGCGTTCATCGCAGCCCGAAGCAGCGGCGGCTACCCGGTCGAACACGTTATCCTTGCGACTGGACAGGATTTCCCGGACGCTTTGGCCGGATCGCCTCTGGCTTCTATGTATGCGGCTCCGATTCTGTTAACAAAGCAGAACAGCCTTCCTGACATTACGAAATCCACGCTCCAATTACTGAATACGAAATCTGTGACCATTCTTGGAGGAACGGGAGCGGTTTCTAAACAAGTAGAAAAATCCTTGAAGCAGCTTGGTATGGACGTCGACCGTATCGCGGGCAAAGACCGGTATGCGACAGCGGCGGCTATCGCTGATGAACTTCCTCCAACAGATGAAGTCATTGTTGCCTATGGACGCAACTTCCCGGATGCTTTAGCTATGGGGCCTGTCGCTTCCATGTACATGATGCCGATTCTATTAACGGAAAAAGACCGTCTTCCGAAGGCGACGGCTGAGGCGCTGAAGTCTTATGACACTTCTTTTGTCGTCGGTGGCACAGGTGCAGTCGGTTCAAACGTGTTCAAGCAGCTTCCTGATCCAGATCGTATATCCGGTAAAAACCGCTACGATACTTCCGTCGCCATTGCTGACTATTTTGACCTTGATCCGTTCCAAGTGACGATCGCTACAGGGGACCACTTCGCTGATGCGTTATCGGGCTCTGTCCTTTCTTATGGCACCCCTCTTCTGCTTACTCCAAAAACGAAGCTGGATCCCACCGTCAAAGCTTATGTGAAGCAGAATGATACATTGATGTTCACCATTCTCGGTGGTACAGGTGCTGTCAGTGAACATGTGGAAGACGATATTTGGGATCTGTTTGACTAAAATCTTTTCGGTGAATGCCACCGGATAACAAGGCTGCCGTGGATATTCCCGGCGGCTTTTCTGCTTTTTGTCACGGATTCTCCATGTATAAATCCTCCCCAACCGCCGTATAATAAGGGCGCAAGCCTTTTTTTGAAATAAATTCGAACATTTTGTGTCCAAAATGAGAACTTTCTGTTACAATATAAATATAAAGAAAACGTTTTCAACATCTACAGAATGAAAAGGAGATGAATATCGTGGGTGTATTAGTCATGTTCCTTCTATTGTCTACCGTTACGCCATTTTTATTCTTACAGTTGAAAAAGCCGGCTCTTGCAGTTGCCCAATCCGTCCTGCTCGTCGGGATGTGGGTGTACTACTTCCAAATCATCCTATACACGGCTCCCGCAGCCTTTTCCGTTACGTGGTCCATGTTTTACGCGGGTCTGATCGGATCACAAATCGCCTGGATCCTGTTCATCATTGCTACGGTTGAACAAAGCCCCGGATATCAGGCAAATCTCGCCAAAGAAAAAGACACGCTCCCTTCCTGATACGTCAGGAAGAGGCGTGTCTTTTTTTTAATGCCCGGGCTGGAGTTTCACAAGCTGAATCATCGCCTGTGTAAACGCCAGTCCGGTCAGAATCATAAATACATACGTGGGCTGGTAAGAGGAATACAAGACCGCTGTCAGCGAAAATGCTGTTAGTGCAATACATAGGATAAACCCAACCAGGTCCTTCCAGGGCCAATGGCTGACCCTGGCTTCTTCCTGATTGATCTCATCTCTCTTTTCCATTCCTTCTCACCCCCGTATGTGTATTTTAGTGACCGCTGTGGTCTCCTTCACTATCATCCATCTCCATGTGTTCTTCGTGCTCTCCCCCGTGATCGCCATGATCGCCGTGGTCAAACCCGAATGACATCGTAAAGAGGGAGCCGGCTACAAGGATAGCCGCAAGAGCGAATCCGTGGAACATCATGTTCCATGGAACCGCCCCACCGCCGCTTTCCTTTTCAGTCATGTGCATGAACATGAACAACTGGACGCCCGCCTGTAGTAACGCGAGAACCATGATGAACACGATCACCCAAGTGACAGGCAGGTCGGATTGAATGACCGCCCAGGCAGCAAGCAGTGTCATAATGAGGGACAATGCAAAACCGATCACGTGATTCATAGGTACTTTCTTATCTGTTTTTGCCATCTTAGATCACCATCCCTATGAGGTATACGCATGTGAAAATGAAGATCCAGATAACATCAAGGAAGTGCCAGTAAAGACTGATGATAAAGAATTTGCGGCTCGTTACATTCGTCAGACCGCGTCTTGCAATCTGTATAAGCAGCAGGATGGCCCAGCCGGTACCAAGCGTTACGTGAAGCCCGTGTGTTCCGGCAAGGACGAAGAATCCAGACCAGTAAGCACTGGACGTTAAGCTGGCTCCTTCATGCACATAGTGTACAAACTCGTATATTTCAAAGCCGAGGAATCCAAAGCCAAGTGCGAGTGTGACGATCATCCACGTCATCAGGCCTTTGACATTCCCTCTGCGCATCTGGTGAATGGCCAGACCGCAGGTAAAACTACTCGTTAGAAGCAGGAAGGTCATGACAAGGACAATGCCCGGCTCAAATAGTTCCATGGGTGTCGGCGCATCACCTGTACGGCCGAACAACACGGCATACGTCGCAAAAAGTGTCGCAAACAGGACAACTTCTGCGGCAAGGAATATCCAGAAGCCAAGAATGGTCATGCGTCCTTCCTGAGTCCGGTATTCCAATGGTCCGGTTTTCAGTTCTTCAGCAGCCATATCATAACCCCCTTGCTTTTCGCTCAATGCGTTTGATTTCTTCTACAGATACGTAATAGCCGTCATCATAGTCGAAGGAGCGGAGAATCATAACAGCGACTCCACCGATCAGACCAAAGATGGCTACCGGCATCCATTCGAATACAAGACCAAAGCTTGCAAGTCCGAGGAACGCCATCATAATGATCGGCGTTGCTTTGTAGCTCGGCATGTGAATCGGCTTCAGCTGTGATTCGTCAAATGTTGTCTTACCTTCTTCTTTCATGCGTACGTAAGGATCGATTTCATCCACGTAAGGCAAGGTAGCGAAGTTGTAGAATGGTACCGGCGTCGTTGTCGCCCATTCGAGCGTACGGCCGTTCCCGTTCCAGGAATCTCCTGTTTTTTCGCGTTCCGCATGACGGAAGCTGTAGTAAACGTTGTAGACAAAGACGATGAACCCAAGTCCCATTCCGAATGCTCCGACGGTGGAAATGACGTTCAATGGCAGCCACTCGACGACGTTCGTAATGAACAGGCGGCGCGGCATTCCGTCAAGACCAAGGAAGTACTGCGGGAAGAAGCAGACGTGGAACCCGAAGAAGAAGATCCAGAATGCCCATTTTCCAAGTCGTTCGTTCATCTTGTGACCGAACATCTTCGGATACCAGAATACAAGACCCGCGAAGCAGGCAAAGACTGTACCCGCGATCAGTACATAGTGGAAGTGAGCAACAAGGAAGTACGAGTTATGGAACTGATAGTCCGCTGCGGCCATTCCGAGCATAACCCCTGTAACCCCGCCGAGAATGAAACTCGGAATAAAGGCCAGAGACCAAAGCATCGGAACCGTAAACTCGATTTTCGATTTATACAGCGTCGCAAGCCAGTTAAAGATTTTAACCCCTGTCGGCACTGCGATCAGCATCGTAGATACAGAGAATACAGAGTTAACAAAGGCTCCGGCTCCCATTGTAAAGAAGTGGTGCACCCATACAAGGAAACTTAACAGAGCAATGATGATCATCGACCAGACCATCGCGTGATAACCGAACAAACGCTTCTTCGCGAATGTGGCAATGATTTCTGAGAAGATACCGAAAGCCGGAAGGATAACGATATAAACCTCAGGGTGGCCCCACATCCAGAACAAGTTGGCCCACATCATCGGAAGTCCTTCCGCTGTCAGCGTGAAGAAGTGAGCTCCGAAGATACGATCGATCGTAAGAAGTGCAAGCGCAACGGTCAGGATCGGAAACGCAAATACGATAATGAAACATGTGACAAGAGTGGACCATGTAAAGATCGGCATATGGAACAGCTTCATTCCAGGAGCACGCATCTTAAGGATGGTTACCATCAAGTTAATTCCCGTTGCCAGTGTACCAATACCGGATAGCTGTAGTCCCATCAGGTAGAAGTTCTGACCCGGTCCCGGGCTTAATGCCGCACCGGAAAGTGGTGTGTAGCTTGTCCAACCGGCATCTGGTGATCCACCGATGACGAAGGAAATGTTAAAGAGCATCGCTCCAATGAAGAAGGACCAGAAACTCATGGCGTTCAACCAAGGAAACGCGAAGTCACGGGCTCCGATCTGCAATGGAACAACAATGTTCATCAAACCGATCAGGAACGGCATCGCCATGAAAATGATCATGACCGTTCCGTGCGTTGTGAAAATTTCGTTATAGTGCTGGGAATCGAGGAATCCCAAGTCTGGAAAAGCGAGCTGGACACGCATCATCAGGGCGTCCATACCGCCGCGGAATAACATCAGCAATGCACTGAGAATGTACATGACACCGATTTTTTTGTGGTCAACGGTCGTCAGCCATTCACGCCAGAGCCAGCCCCACTTCTTAAAGTAAGTTAATAGGACAGGAATGGCGATGGATACAAGCGCTATGGAGACCATGGCGGCATATATAATCGGCTCACCGGTGACTAATATATCTGTAATGCCCATGTTTTCACCTGCTTTCTTAACGTTCTATTGAAATTCTTCCTGTTTTTCAATTTCATCCAGGTGCAGTTTCTCTTTAAAGAGTTCTGCATAGTTTTCGGCTACAAAGCCCATTCCCTCATGAGTACCATGATCATAGTACTCCAGGTGAGTGGATGAATAAGCATCTTTTTCCGTCAAGCCCGGCTTCAGAAGCTCCTCATACTGTTCTTTGGACAGCTCAGGGGCTTCATTCTGGATGCCACTGACCCAGGTATTAAAGTCTTCTTCAGGTTCTGCGTGGACTTTGAACGTCTGAGCAGCGAACCCTTCGCCGTTGAAGTTGGAGTTACGTCCGTCATAGACGCCTTCTTCGTCAGCTTCCAGATAAAGAATGTTCATCATGCCCGCCATGTTGTATTTCTGCCCGCCTAGAGCAGGAATCCACAAGGCTGTCATGGAATCCGCGGATGTCAAATGGAATTCGATCGGACGATCCACTGGAATGTGCAGATAGTTGACTGTCTCAATGTCTTCTTCAGGGTAGCTGAAGAACCATTTCCAGTCGGCTGTGGTTGCATGAATGACAAGCGGCTCTTTAGCCTCTTCCCCTTCTGCAGGCTCTGCAGGTTTCTCCAGGTCAAACAATGTTGTCACTGTCGGAATCGACAGTAGAATAACGATGATTAACGGAATGACAGTCCAGATAATCTCAATCGTGGTATTGCCGTGCAGATTCGGAGCATAATCGCTTTCTTTACGTCCGGGACGATTCTCACGATATTTAATGACCATGAACGCAAAAAGAGCGAATACGACAACGATGATGCCTAACATAAACCAAAGAGAATATTTAATCAGTTCATATTGACTTTCTGCTGCAGGCCCCTTGGGATCGAGCACTGTCATCTCAAGCTGCCCACACCCACTAAGGAACAAAATCAATCCAAGTGGAAGCAGCCCTAACCATCTTTTGCGAAGATGCTTAGCTTTCATTAGTTTTCACCCTCCTATCAACCAACCTATATAAGTATGAAACTAAGAATCTATATTGTTCTTATAGATCATAACGCTTGATAAATTATATCAGAAATTACAAAAATGCAAACAACCGTTCACGATTTTGTCAAAGAAGAGTCAAGACATTGTTAATAAATCGACACAAGTTATACGCTTTCAAGGAAATAAAAGGAATTACTAGTCATATTTACATACAAAAAACCTGCATCCCCCTTGAAGAGAAGCAGATTTTGTAAACTGCTGTTAAAGATGTGCCGACTCACTTGGACAGGGGTCCGTCATGATGTATAGAGTAATCAGCAGAAACCGTTCATGATGCCTCCTTTCCTCTAAGTGCTGAACTTGCCCATTAACGGTCTGGGAATCTATTGCCTTTCTGTCTGCTTCTCAAACTCCTGAACATGTCCTTAAAGCAACTTTGCATCCTTCTACCTATCATCTAATCACATCTTTCGACAATTCTCTACTATTTATCGGCAGCCCACGTATCTGAATCGGTTTTAGGAGTCATAAAAAAAAGCCTCCTCACCGGAAGCCGTTTCCCTCACTCATTTTGCAGATTCCTTCATTTGTATGGCCACAGACGACTGCACCGCACTCTCTCCTCTATGAGGATCCTGCGTATCCAGAACGTGTCCCTCATGTACAGCGGCCTCTGCCCCGCCATTAAAGATGGTAAAATATGAAGCTGTCACCGCTCCTGCGAGTTCATCCCTTTTTCCTTTTTTCACGAACGACACCGTATAATCTGTTCCTTGAGGAGACGTGACTTCCGCTTTTCCACCGATTGTATTATGAAGGGATAATTGGGCGGAAATCCGTACGACTGCATAGTTTCCCCTTTCTTCTTTCATACCGAAGATGCTGTACGCGTGATTAGCTGAACGTGTGACCCACAATTTTTCACCGACCGTCGTCACAATGGATTCCACATCACTTCCAGGGTGTTCATCAAGAAAATGTTCAACCGCTTCTTTCTCAGACGAAAAAGACTTTTCTTTCCCCTCCTGGACGTGCTCCCCTTTGCTGCATCCTGCTGAAATACTGAAGAGCAGAACGAGGAGCATGATCGTAGACACCTGTTTCAATCCGCTCTCCTCCTTGCCATGTTTATGACTCATTTTATCAAATATGGGTGAAATTCCCTGTATAACAAAAGAAAAAGCCGGACCACTTAAGGTTCCGGCTTTCTACGCTTATTTATCTTCCGGCAGCAGGACGATTTTTCCGAGCTTTCCAGCTTCCTTAAAGAATTGCTGGGCTTCCTTCGCCTCTGTAAGCGGGAAGGTGCGCTCGATCACGGGTTTTAATTTACCTTCCGATATCGCTTTCAGCATCTTCTTGAATTCCTCTCTTGTTCCGAGCACAGAGCCATACATTGTAATGTGTTTCAAATAAAGCGTACGGAAATCGAGCTCTGTCTTTTGACCGCCTGCAGAACCGGATGTGCAGAAGCGTCCGCCTTTTTTCAACACTTGGAGCGAAGTCGAGAATAAGGCATCTCCGACCACATCAAGCACAGCATCGATCGGACCGCCGGCGGCTTCAAGGATATCCTCATCAAGGTTAGCAGATTTATAGGAAACGACATGAGAAGCACCCAGTTCTTTCAATTGGTCTGCTTTATCAAGGTTTCCCACAACAGCGATCACCTCTGCTCCAAATACCTGGGAAGCAATCTGGACATTCAAAGATCCAACGCCGCCATTGGCTCCCGTCACCATCACTTTTTCACCGGGCTTGATTTGAATCTGTTCAACCATATGCCAAGCCGTTAATCCACTGACGGAGAAGACCGCACTCTCCGTGAAATCCTCCAACGGCATCGGCATACAAAGTTCAGCCGGCCAGGCGACATACTCCGCATATCCCCCGTCATATTCAGAGCCGATAAAGGACATATCCTCTGAGATGTGCTCCAGTCCTTCTTTTCCGCTCGATGTGAACGGGAATAATACGACATTCTCTCCTTCAAGGGAAGCTTCCACCCCATCTCCCGTTTTTACGACCGTACCCGTAATGTCCGATCCTGGAGTCCTCGGGAACTGAACACCTTCCGGGCGCCAGCCGGATTGGCTGCCCTGTCCGTATGCCCCTTCCCTCATCCAGATTTCCGTATTGTTAATGGCACACGCTTTCACCTTTATAAGAACTTCACCAGATTTCGGTTCTGGAACAGGCACCTCTTTTTCTTCAAGCATTTCGATACCACCATAACCTGTGACCTGCATGGCTTTCATCTATGAATGACCTCCTTCAACTTTTTGTTCTCTATGTACAGGATAAGCAATCTGAAAAAAATTATCCAGTTAAACCGTTCGGTATACACGAATAAGAGCAGGAAGAACTATAAAATTCCCTGCTCTATCCATGGCCACTTATATTTCAGACCGTACAGGCGGACCATACTCTTTCAGTGATCCATTTCGCAGATCATTCGTATAGCTGGACAACATTTCGTCTATCATCAACAATTCCTCCCGGGAAAGCTGGAAGTCATCCACCTCTTCTACTCTTTCCAGCTGGGACGGTTTCCGCGCTCCCCACAAGACTACATCGGCACCAGGCTTATGATCCAGCAGCCAGCGGACCGCTAATGCAATGAGGCTGTGCCCGCGTTTAGATGCAAATGCCCCTAAGGACTCTACAGCTTCAATCAGCTGTGGAAAACGGTCCCCTTGAAAGAGCTCAATATGACTCCTTAGGTCACTTCGCGGAAAAGAAGCATTTTCGCCAAACTTTCCTGTCAACATTCCATGAGCAAGCGATCCCCAGGAAAGGGTGGCAATTTCATGATTGTGACTGTATTCGAACCAGTCGATAAGATAGCGCTGCAGCAGATTCAAATGCATCTGGGCGGTATGGATGGGAGCGTAATTCTGCCATTCTTCCATCTGCTCCGGACTGAAATTGCTCACACCAATCGCTCTGATCAAGCCGGATTCATAAAACGACCGCATCTTTTCCGCTGTTTCCTTGATAGGAAAATCCGGATCCGGCCAGTGGACCTGATAGATATCAAGATAATCCGTCTGCAGCCGCTTCATGCTGTTTTCAAGTTCCTGCTCCAGTTGATCCGGGCGGCTGTCCCGCCAGCTGCCTTCCCTCGTCCAATCCACCCCGCCTTTTGTAGCAAGGACCAGTTCATCTCTCGGAACGTGTGAACAGGCGATGGCTTTTCCTACAAGCTCTTCCGCCAACCCTTTCCCATAAGCCGGTGCCGTATCTATCGTCGTGATGCCCTTACTCAAAGCGGCCTGGATCGTCTGGATGGATTCGTCCTCGTTCGTACCGCCCCATCCGGTGCCGCCGATGGCCCATGTTCCAAGAGCGATGCGGGTAGCTTCCACTTCACTGCGGCCAAGCTTCACTTTTTTCATAAGTGAGCCCCCTTCCTTTTTATGGGAACCATTAACCCATCTCTCTCTTTTCCAAACATGGAAACTCTTAGAAAACAAAAAAACTTCTAACCCTGTCAGAAGTTTTTTCAAAAGTATCACTGTATTCATGGTCACATTCCGCTCATACGAGAATGTATGCTGCGGATACGGACTCAGACTACTTTTTCCAGGAATAACACGGAGTATCTCTCCAAATGGAAACTCTTCGTCTCATCAGCAGCTTTACGCGTTAATTTTTAAGTTTTCCAGTGTCAGAAAATAGTTGAGAACAAATTGACGGACTTCCCATTCAGGAATTGTATTTCTTCCGTCTGTAAATCCGTCTTCTTCGTAGGAAAAGTTTCCGAATGACAGGCGTTCTCCGGAAATCAGCTCGAGCATTACTTGATTCGTTTTCTCCATATACTGCATCACCATCACCCTTTCTACTAGAAGGTTAGACAGAATGATAGCTTTTTATACATGGACAACCCTATGAATCAATCATGGAGCTTTTCTTCTGCAAGAACGACTCCGTCTTCATCCACGTACGCATACTCCCCCGGATGCCAGACGACGTTCCCAAAAGTTAATGGAATATTCTCCTCTCCCTTGCCTTCCTTTTTGCTTTTCAACGGAAAAGTTCCGAGAGCAAGAACGCCGACATCTGTGTCTGCCACTTCGAGCGAATCCCTTATGTACCCGTGAATAATGATCCCCGCCAGGTTCCTCTTCTCAGCGATAGCGGCTAGATTCCCTCCCATAAGGGCGCAGTTCTGCGAGCCCATGCCGTCGACGACCAATACATTTCCTGAAGGGATGGTTTCAAGCGCCTTTCTCACGAGCACATTGTCATCCTTCACCTGAACTGTGGAAATTGGGCCATGAAAGCTTTTCTTCCTGCCAAAGCTTTTTAATCCGGGGGAGGCTATGCGAAGCTTGTCCGGATAGTCATCACATAAATCTGCTGTCTTCACATCCATTGATCTTCCTCCTTCAAAGGGAAAGTATAGAAAACGCCTATACAAACCATTCGCCTCTCCACCTCTATTATCCTTCTCTACCCAGGGGGGCAGGGAGGATAACAATGGATGTGCCTATAATTTTGCAAGAGAAAAATCAGGGCCTTATTTAATAAACAATCCTTTTTCTTAAACTCCTCATTGAATGAAGTCACGAGGGAGCATCCACCGATAAGCGGCACGTGATCACCCATCGGGGCCGTTCCACTGGATGATCATTCTTATTTAGACCATCAAAAAAAGCAGGCACGGAAATTCCATGCCTGCTTTTCTACGATATTAATAGAGTTTACCAAGGGCTTCTTTATCGAACGGCTTCAGTTCATCGGAACGACCTTCTTCCACCTTCTTCACCCATGCCGGGTCATGAAGCAGGGAACGGCCGATCGCTACAAGATCGAATTCATCGTTCTGCAGTTTCTCCATCAATCCATCAAGGCTTGAAGTCTCTGTGCTGGTGAAGGATGTGAACACACCATCAAGTCCGACAGAACCGACGGAAATAACCGGTTTGCCTGTGATTTTCTTCGTCCATCCAGCAAGGTTCAAATCAGAGCCTTTAAATTCCGGCTCCCAGAAACGGCGGGTGGAGCAGTGGAAAATATCCACGCCGGCTTCAACGAGCGGGTTCAGGAACTGCTCCAGCTCCTCCGGTGTTTCTACAAGTTTCGCTTGGAAATCATTCATCTTCCATTGGGAGAAGCGGAAAATGATCGGGAAATCCGGACCGACTTCACGTCGGCAGGCTTCTACGATTTCCACCGCGAACTGGGTGCGTCCCACAAGATCTCCACCGAAGCGGTCTGAACGCTTATTGGTCTGTTCCCAGAAAAACTGGTCAATCAAATAGCCGTGGGCGCCGTGGATTTCAATCGCATCAAAGCCGATACGTTTCGCATGGCCGGCAGCGGCCGCATAGGCTTCTACAAGATCTTCCACTTCTTCCGTTGTGAGGGGTTCGTTGATTTTCTCCCCATCCAGATTCAGACCGGACGGGCCGACAGCAGCGGCTTCCGGATTCGGAAGGTCGCCTTCATTACGGGTCATGCCCACATGCCAGAGCTGCGGTGCGATTTTACCGCCGGCTTCGTGCACTTCCTTCACGACATTTTCCCAGCCTTCCAGCGCTTCTTCGCCGTAGAAAAGAGGAATGTTTTCTCCGGATACAGAGGCCGGATGACCGATCCCTGTACCTTCTGTGACAATCAAACCGACATGGTTTTCCGCACGACGGCGGTAATAGGCGGCGACTTCCTCATTCGGTACACCACCCGGGGAAAACCCGCGTGTCATTGGCGCCATTACGGTCCGGTTTGCAAGTTCAAGCTGATCACTATTGAATTTTTCGAATAATGGTTGGACAGATGTTGGAACATTGTTTGTCATTATCTTTCCTCCTCCTTTTTCTCTGCTAGTTATTATTGCAGAGGAAAAGGACAAACAAAAGCGATACGTTTTGAGACCGGTAAACATGAGCCGATGGACTCACCTTATTCCTTCATAAACCAATGGGACGACCTCCGCTGAAACAACAGCACAAAGCCCCCAATGACGAGAAGCGTCTCCATAACGTACAGCCAGAAGAAGGAAGGAGCGGAATCGAACCACGTAACGGTCTCTCCCATGCTGCTGATTAGACTGAAGGTAAACAATCCGAGATGAGTGATTCTGGCCCATTCCCTCCCTTGGTAGATCTTCCAAAGCAGAAACAGGCTGAATGATAGAAACAGAAGGAATCCCCCGATCAGCAAAGGCATGTAACCCTCTCCAAGTCCAGCTGAATCCAGCCCTGTCACTCCACGAATTATGGATAATAGGAGAGCGGTGCCTAACAGAAGAACGCCACGCACAACTCCTTTAGGTGGTTGGTTCGTTCGTTTTCGGTTTTCCACTGTATGTCCTCCTTCCACATTACAATAAAAAAAGGACCCCGATGGTACCAAGGTCCTTCACTTTTCACCCACATTCATGATGACTGTGTGGAATGGATACCGAGATGGGAAAGGGCTCCTTTCACATCCGCCATGGCCGGAATTTCCGATAAATCCATGTGCATGCGAGCGGCTTCTATGGCCATTTCGGGACGCAGTCCTGTAACAATCGTTTTGACACCGAGAAGCGAAAGCACGCGGTTGATTTTAAACAATGAATCGATGACAACACGATCGAACGTATATATTCCGGAAAAATCAATG
Organism: Halobacillus sp. ABH2_015; assembly: GCF_056158945.1. Lineage (NCBI taxonomy): Bacteria > Bacillati > Bacillota > Bacilli > Caryophanales > Bacillaceae > Halobacillus > Halobacillus sp. ABH2_015. Next base: position 1,136,284 of record NZ_JBSWUG010000002.1, on the reverse strand, counting down.
ATTAAATGATTCAGTTTCTGCATCTGCACCTTCTCAGGAATGACAGCCAGAATCTGTCCGGCTTTTTCCTGATCGATTTTCCCTGTCAGGGGAAGCACAGCTGTCTCATTCATTATCGGTACGATGGTGGCGGATAATTCGTTAATTTCCTTCACGACTGCCTGATGCTTCTCCTCGATAGCCTTTCTTTCGGTAATATCACGGATATAGGATTGAATGGCTCTGCGCTCTCCCATTTTGACAGGGTGGCAGTATAATTCGACAGGTACAGGCGTTCCGTCCATCCGGTACACTGTCTCCTCAATCACATCGGCCGGTTTCTCATAAGCCGAAAGAATCCGGTTCTGGATGGCCCCTTTGGACGTTTCCTGGAAAATATCCAGCGGACTGCTCCCCGTCACCTCTTCTTTCGTTGTTTGAAACAGCTTTTCAGCTGCCTTGTTTATGTAGATAATCTTGTAATCTGTGTGAATGATCAATGGATCGAGCGAATACTCCATCACTTCTTTGTAATCCACGTCAACGATGCTTTCAATCATGTTTCGTCCTCCTTGCAGTCAGACAGGGTCCTGTCTGTCGATCCAACCAGATGAAAATGGGAGGTCTCTATGATGCTGCTTCTTCTTTTATTCTAACATGTCCTCAGACAAGCGTCTTTCAAACAGAATCTTTTATTTTCTGAAAAATTCAGTTTATTATAAAAAGGAAGTGGAAGATAGAGGAAGACCTATACTTTGATCAAGGAGTGACGATTTATGGAATCATCCATCCCGGAAATTGTATTGAATGACGGACTGCGCCTCCCTGTTATGGGATTCGGAACATCCGGATTGAAAGGAAATGAAGGGGCTGCAGCTGTCGAGAGTGCCATTCGGACAGGTTATCGTTTGATCGACAGTGCCTACAACTATGAAAATGAAGGAACCATCGGCGAAGCGGTCAAGCGCAGCGCTGTTTCCAGAGAAGAATTATTGATAACATCCAAGCTGCCCGGGCGCTACCACGAGTATGATAAAGCGGTGGCAGCCATTCAGGAATCCTTGTATAGAGGCGGTCTTGATTACTATGACCTATACTTAATCCACTGGCCGAATCCGGAAGAAGATCACTTTGTGGAAGCTTGGCAGGCTTTGATCGACGCGAAGAAATGGGGACTCATCCGCTCGATCGGTGTCTGTAACTTCCTTCCTGAACACTTGGAGCGTTTGAAAAATGAGACCGGCGTCCTGCCGAGCATCAACCAGATTGAACTTCATCCCTACTTTCATCAGGAAGAACAGCGACGCTTCCATGAAGAGCACAACATCGCAACGGAATCGTGGAGTCCTCTCGCCCGCGTACAGGATATTCTCAATAACGATGTGATCCAGAAAATCGCAGATGAACAGAATCGTACGGTTTCCCAGGTGATCCTACGCTGGCATTATCAAATCGGTGCGGTATCGATTCCAAAATCGGCCAATCCGGTGCGTCAGAAAGAGAACCTTTCCATTTTTGATTTTTCCCTGAGTGAAAATCAAATGAACGATATCGCCTCCCTCACCAAGGAAGATGGCCGGATCCAGAATCAGGATCCAGCCGTTTATCAGGAATTTTAATAGATTCACAGAACAAAGAAAAAGCTTAGAGGAAAACGTGCCGTTTCCCTCTAAGCTTTTTCATTTAATGCATCTTCACTTTTGCCAAATACTGATCCAGACAGTTGAACTGGGACGTCATCCCGTCAATGACCTGCATCTCCAGTAATTTCTGGAGCTCTGCTTCAGATTCAAATTCACTCTCAATGATCAGCTTCGTCTCCTTACCCTCTGGAATAAAACGCAGGTCAATATCAATCATCGGAAGCTGTTCATTCACCATGCCTTCCGCGTCTGAAAACATATCTTTATACTGAATCCTTTTCATCGGTTCGATGGACTGGAAGATTCCAAGCCCCCAGGACTGCATCCCATAAAACTCACCCATGCCTTCATCCACACACGTCATTCCATAATGCCAGACTCCGTTCGGCATAAACTCGAAGGTTTTCACTTTCGTGTCCCAGCCTTCCGGACCCCACCATTTTTCCAGACGTTCCGGTTCCGAATAGGCTTGAAAAACAAGTTCCACAGGCGCCTGAAAGACACGTTCCAAGACAAGCATATTCCCTTTGACAGTAGAGTTCATGGTCAGCCTCCATTCATAATGGTCTACCCTATTTAACTTCCCGTTCCCCTGCAGGAATTCCTGCTTGACGTTTATTGCTTTTCCATATGACACTCAAAATGCTCCAACACGATCCCGGACTTCTCCATTTCAGGCAGTCCTCCGTTATCATAGCAGTCATTCGTCTTCTCCATCACTTCTGCATGACTTTGGTATATCAATAGAAAAGCCGTCGCTGCCAAAATAATGATCGCTGAACTGATAAAGAATATTTTCTTCATTGTTTCTCCCCCTCCTTTTTTAGAAAACCTTCCAAGCCTTTACCTATCTCTTCGTTTTCAGAATTGTTATACTACATGTAAATCTATTGGAAAGGGTGGTTATTCATGAACAAACCGACGATTGGATTTATCGGTACCGGAGTGATGGGAAAAAGCATGGCCCGCAATCTGATGCAGGCCGGATACCCGCTGCAGCTTTTCACCCGCACAAAAGAAAAAGCAGTCGAACTTATCGAGGACGGTGCCCACTGGTATGAGGATATCCCTTCCCTCGCAGCAGCATCCGACATCATCATTACGATTGTCGGCTATCCCAAGGATGTCGAAGAGGTATACTTCGGGGAAGCCGGGATTCTACATAATGCTGACCCGGGTTCAACCGTCATCGATATGACGACTTCCTCTCCTGACTTAGCAAAGACGATTGCCAACAAAGCGAAGGAAAAGGATATTCACGCTTTTGACGCCCCTGTTTCCGGCGGGGATGTTGGTGCGCGTAACGGAAAGCTGACGATTATGGTCGGCGGCGGACAAGAGTCTTTTGACGAAATAAAGCCCGTGTTCGAAGCCATGGGTGAGAACATCGTCCTTCAAGGAGAAGCCGGTGCCGGTCAGCATACAAAAATGTCCAACCAGATTGCCATTGCTTCCGGGATGATGGGTGTAACAGAAGCGATCCTGTACGCTGAAAAAGCCGGGCTCGACCCGAAAACCGTTTTGAAAAGCATCGAATTCGGTGCAGCCGGCAGCTGGTCCCTTTCCAACCTCGGTCCGCGGATGATTGATGGGAACTTCGACCCCGGGTTTTACGTCAAACACTTCATTAAAGATATGCAGATTGCCATCGAGTCCGCAGAAAAACTGGACATCCCCGTTCCGGGTCTGAAGCTTGCCAAGCAGCTGTATGATCAACTGGCAGAGGCCGGTGGTGAAAATAACGGAACACAGGCGTTATACAAATACTATGAACTTATAAAAGCAGAAGCATAAAAGGAAGGCTCCGGGCCGATGGTCTGGAGCCTTTGCATATGTATCTATTCGTTTCACTTCCCTGACTCGAACAAGTAATTATAGATGGATAAAAAGAAAACCGTAAAGACAGACAACCCTATGATATCGATCCAATCCATGACCCTACCTCCCTCCAATAACTGGAATTTAATTGTATCACGAAGGAGGTCGTCTATGTATGGTCAGCAGGTACGTTTTTCACGAAAAAAAGCCCGCCTCCCGGGCGGGCTTCCTGCTTGGAAAAAACTTTTTTTCTAGCGACTCCAAAGGAACGGGCATCCATACTTGGTCATGGTAGGATCTTTCCCACGCAAGCAGCAGTAACGCAGCCTGTACTGTTCTATTGAAACGGCGAAGGATCTATGCTCACCTTTCCCTTTTATCATATAGCGTAAAGTTGTTTTCCACAGGCACCGGCACGAGGAGCGTTCGGTGGTGACGCCTGCGGCAACAGCACGAGCCGAAGATCCACTTGGTCCAATGGTTTCTTGACCAAGTTAGCTGAGGCCGTGCCCGCGGCAGGCATCCGCCGAAAAGCGGAACGTACCGTCTCAACACGACATGCGGACTACTCTAACTGGATAGGACGAACGTTTTCTACAGACTGAACGCCAGCCTCCCGTGCGGGCTTCTTCTATTCTTTTTCTGTGACAGGAAGAGCAAAAACTTTCAGGCAGCCGATGATTCCAAGCAACAGAAAAATGAGCTCATACGGGGAATAGGCCAGCATCCAGCCGAAGACCGCCGGACCGATAATCGCTCCGACATTCAAAATGACAATACAGATACTGAAACCTTGAGCTGGTATCTTCGGAAAAACTTTCGCGCTCCATATCGGCAGGTAAGCCGCATACAGCATAAAGGAAGCTCCGAACAAAGCACCGGAAATGCATACCAGAATCCAGCTCTGGAATAGATACAGGATGGCAATACTCAGCGAATAAACAAGGATGGTCACGATAAAGCTCATCCGCATGCCCAGTCTGCTGATCATGTCTCCGGCACACAAACCGGCAAGACCGGCGATTCCTGTAATCAAAAAGAAGACGGCATTGGCATTCGTGATCGAGAAGTTTTCCTGGACGAAATCTGCCGCATACGTCCAGTAGGTTGCTTCTGTTACTCCAAACAGAAAAGAAGCGATATAAAAGGGATTGGCCTCTTTTGTAAAAAGGGGACGCAGGTCCGCCATCTTAATCGGAGCCCCAATCGTCTCCGCATTTTTTTCGGGAACAGAACGCCAGGCCCATAGAAGAATGAAATAACCGAACACGGCGCCCCCGCCCCAGATGATCCGCCAATCCCCGTTCAGAAGTAAATATAAAAGGGATATGAAAATCAAGCCAACAGAAGAACCTGTACTGATAATCGCAAGTGTCCGCTCCTGCACCCTTTCTTCAACGTGCTGGGTCACACTCTTTGAAAAGGACGACCAGGTCAACCCGGGACTGAAGCCGGCCAGCAGACAGGAAGCCGCAAAAATGAGCCAGCTGTCCGTCAGCGCTGCAGTTAAAAGACCCGTGGAGGCCGCGAAGATCCCTCCCAGAATCATCGGCCGGGCTCCGAATTTTGATACAAGAAGAATCACCATAAGAGCCCCGGCCAAAAACGTAATAAACGTTAGGCTCGAAATCACTCCGAGCAGTGATGCCGAAAGATCGAAGGAACTCCTGAAATCAGTGAACAATAAGCCGTAGCCATACCTGAACCAACCAAATATAATAGATAAAGCCAGTAAACCAATGATTGATATCTTAGGTATTTCCATTCGTTTTGCCATAAAACCATCCTTTGTATTCCATTTAGTTTTCTGGAATAGCATTACCCGGGTTCCACATAAATCAAACAGCTTAACTACAAAGGTTTTCATGGATAATTATCCCATCTTCAATCACGAGTTACTATTGGAATATACAAGTGATTCTCTTCTTAAAAAATTCAGCAGGAAGAAAAAGGAAGAGGGCGCTGGACCTGCCGGCAGATAACACGCCACCGCTCCTCCTACAGTCAATCAACCGTTTCATAAAAAAATGCCTGCTCGAAACGGGCAGGCATAAAATCGGTTATCCATTCACTTTTGCGTGCCATTCATCCCGGCGCCTTTTCTGCAGAAGTTCTTTGTAAAAAGCCAGCCGCACGACTTCGAAAATAGCGATACTCACGAAAGCACCGAGCCCTATAAGCAACGCTCCAAACATTGTTGCGACCATCATGAGCAGGAACAGCCCGAGCAGCGGCCATCTGGAGCCTTTCATCATTGAAAAGCTCTGCTTCAAACCGGCCATCATTCCTATATCGGGGTCATCGTACAGAATATAGGCGACTTGGGAAATACTTAAAAACAGCCAGACGATGCCGGCAAACAGAAGAAGCAGTGCTACATACAAAGCCAGTACCGTGAGACTTCCACCTGCTATGGAAACCAAGCCTCCAAGCGCTGCATAGATCGTCATCATCCCAATCATTGTCAAAAGCAGATTAAATAAGAAAAAGACAACAGCCCCTTTATAAAGCAGCTGCCAATTTTGAAAAGGATAAGCACATGCCTTAGCAAAACGACGCCGCATCGTATAAGCGGTATTTGTTATGTAATCAACCATGATAAAAAAGAGAAAGCTGTTCAGCACAGAAGCTAAGACTATAGATAACAACGTCTCTGAGTTCAACACAGCCAATGGGTCAAAATTGATAATGACCGTTCCCTGAACAGGCAGGGTGCCTGCAATTACTATAATCATGTAACAGAGAAACACGACCCCGATAATCCGAAGCCAGTTCCCATCAAGAATTCGAAAACCATCTTTTATAGAAGACCCAAGATATCTTCCACCCCTTCTCATACTTTCAGACTAAGTCATTCTACCAAAAAAAGCATCCTTACGAATCAAAAGATGCTTTTCTCATCAATAACTATTTCTGCATTTCAAGACCGGACTCTCTTTACTTATTGAACCTCGGGCTTACTAAAAAAAGCAGCCACCAGCATGAAAAACAACGACGCCAGCACGCCTAATGCCTCCTGATCGAACAAAATCGAGACAGGTATGGAGAACGCAGCACATATGAAAAACAACTGCATCAACATCCACTCACCTCCCTGTATTCTTTATGTACTGCTCAGAGATCCTTCCTTTTACAATCCAGCAGGAACCTTCATTTCAGATGGATAGATGATATTTACAAGAAAGGTACGACCTCCCCATTATGGTATTCCACCCCTTATCCCTGCTGTTACACTGCTGCGTGTATGGAAACAAGTCGTTCAGCAAGCCTATGTTTGCAGGCTCATGGGTGCCCGTTTGTGATGGACTGAATCCAGTAGCCACCCGCCATAAGAATGAAAAAGCTGAAAAACATCACCGTATTCGCAGCTACGAGCCAGTAATTTTTCGCAAGCACAGCAAAGACAGTCCCGATGGGGGCGATAATAAAAATCAGCATCCATAATGGGCTGGCAGTCTGAAAAACGAGATTCGGCACCCACATGAGCAGGCTGATGACCAGACTGGACGCAGCTGTCCTCCTGTATAATTTTTCTTTTTCCATTTTCCCCTCTCCTTCCGACTACAAAAAACTGATAACCATGAAAACAAATAGAGCGAGAAAAAACAGAAGAGTACCTAAAACGATACATGGAGCTGTCCATTTCAAGAAACCTCTCTCTTTGTTCTTCCATGCGAGAAAAGCCAGCACGAGACTTCCCACTGCTGTACCCAGCGCACTGAAAAAGCAGATTTGGATCATGATTTTGCCAAAGCCCTCAGGGTCAGCCGGAGCCCCCCATAGGACATGACGATCAGCAGAACCGCGGATGCACTCAAACCTGCTGACCATACACTGTATGTACGCCTCACTAAAAAACTCCTTCTCTTTATTCATCCTTTTCATAAACGTGGACGAAGACAGAGCTAGGAAGCCGACCACCAATAAAGGCTTCAAGTTTCCCCCTCCCCTCTTCGAAAGCGGCATATCGGAGGGTACAGCGGCATCAGCACCATTGTGCTCAACCGGTGTTACCGGCACCTCTTCAATTGCTGCCCAGCGAAAAGGAGGTAGAAGAATGGACTCATGGTATCCCCTTCACGCTTTACAAAAAGACCTTTCTATCATTCCATATGATGGAAGCTGTTTCAACGTCCTCCCTCCTATCTGGGGTAGACATGGTTATATTTTTAAAACGATAGATTAATCCCGTGTAAAAAAAGAAACCAGCAGCATCAGCAGTCCATAAGCAAACGATACAAGAATGAAAATTACAAGAATACGGAAGGTTTCATACAGATACGGAAGAGCCGCAATTAATAAAATCATAAAAACAAAGCCCGCGATGTCTCTATTCTTTTCCTTCCTCGTTCGCGCTTCTGTCCGGCGCCTCATACGTTCCCCCCTCCTTTTTCAAAACTGCAGGACAATCCTTTCCCTTCTCTATTTATCTTTCACAAACCAGGACATCCAAACCCATCCCGCTCAGACCAGCAGATTTTTACGCAAATACGTTTGTATCACCAGTGGTCTGGGTACAAAATAGGAAGGATTTAGGAGAACAGGAGGTTTATAGATGAGCGCCAAACATATCCAGCCCAACCGCCACCATTATACAAAGCGGACGTTATGGTCCGGCCTGCTATTTGGAATCGGGCTGGCCGCTTTTATAGATGAAACCATCTTTCACCAGTTGTTAAGATGGCATCACTTTTACGATCAATCCACCACAGACGTGGGGCTGATCTCTGACGGATTGTTTCATGCCTTCAGCTGGTTTGCCACGATTGGAGGTTTGTTTTTATTTGCGGATGTCCGGCGCAGAAACGGATTATCCCTCACCCGCTGGTGGGGGGGTGTACTGACAGGCGCAGGAGCTTTTCAATTGTATGATGGGATCATCCAGCATAAGCTGATGAGACTGCATCAAATCCGTTATGTGGAAAACATTCTTCCCTATGACCTCGTATGGAATATATCGGCGGTCCTCATGATCCTGACAGGGGTGTTTCTCCTCAAACGCAGCAGTGGAAAGGGGGACATTTTCCATGCCTGACTATCATGGAGGGATGGGAGGAGGACTGATGGATGTGGGGATTATCGTTCTATCTCTTCTTCTCATCGGCTTATACATAGGAGGCGGTATCCATTCCAGCCGTATCCGCCACCTTCACCGCTGGCCTTGGTTTCGTTATGTCTGCTGGGCGGCAGGGATTTTCTGCGTGTGGGCAGCCACAGGCAGCCCCATCGCCGACCAGGCGCACCATGACTTCCGTGCCCATATGCTGGGCCACCTCCTTTTAGGAATGCTCGGACCTCTCCTGCTTGTCCTTGCCGCCCCTGTGACTCTTCTTCTTCGAACACTGCCCGTTGCAGCTGCACGGAACGTTTCCCGTCTACTCAGGAGCTCTTATGCGGGGTTCATCAGCCACCCGGTTACCGCCTCTCTATTAAATATCGGCGGGTTATGGCTGCTTTACACGACCCCCCTTTACACCATGATGCATGAAAATTCCTGGATCCATGCCGCTGTTCACCTGCATGTTTTTCTAGCAGGCGTCCTTTTTACCAGCGCTATGATTTATATCGACCCTGCAGCCCACCGCTTCAGCTTTTTGTACAGGACGGTGGTATTCATCATCGCCCTTGCCGGACACGGGATCCTTTCCAAATACATTTATGCTTCTCCTCCGGATGGCGTCCCACAGCTTCAGGCTGAAGAAGGAGCCAAGCTTATGTATTACGGCGGGGATGTGATCGACGCTGCGATTATTTTCATCCTCTGCCTGCACTGGTACAAAGCCGCGGCTCCTGAAAAACGCGGAGCAGTCGCAGGCAGGTAATCGATTCGGGCGCACCACTTCACCAATCCCAACTTTTCCGTATTATAGGAAGCTTCTCCCTATCTTGCCGGATCCAAACTCACAAAAAAATCCCCCACAACCTGTGAGGGATTTTCCTTGATTATTACGGAATGTTGTTTCCTTCCACAAGAGACGCCTTGGAAAAATCATAATCAAAGCAGACACGGTAAAGCTCTTCGATTTCATAAAGCGTCGGTACTCTCGGATTGCTGGCTGGACTTCCACTGTCCCATGCATCCGCAGACATTTTACTGATAACGCTTTCAAATTCCTGTCTATCGATGCCCCATTCGTTTAAATTAGGGATGTTCAGCTCCCGGCATAATTCTTTGACGGAAGACACCGAATGATCCGCTGCTTGTTCATTGGAAGACAGCCCGTCCGGAGAAAAAATCCTTCCTACATCGGCCAGTCGATCAACCGCCTCCTTTCTGCTGAACTCCAGAACAGCGGGAAGCAGCATCGCGTTTGAGTAACCGTGGGGAACATGAAATAATGCACCAACCGGTCTCGACATGCCGTGAACCAGGCAGACAGAGGCATTGGAAAATGCAACCCCTGCCTGCATCGCAGCCAGGGACATCGCTTCTCTCGCATCCATGTTATCTCCATCATGATAAGCCGTTTTCAAATGCTGGACAATTAAATTCATTGCGGAAAGAGCCATAACATCGGCCATTGGATGGGACTTTTTCGATACATAGGCTTCAATCGCATGGCTTAAGGCATCAATTCCTGTAGCCGCTGTCACATGTTTCGGTGAAGAAAGAGTGAGGTTCGGATCAACAATCGCCACATCCGGCAAAAAGGCCGGCTGTTTGATCATCATTTTCACGTCATCCGTGGTGTTCGTAATGACGGTTACATCGGTTGCTTCTGAACCGGTTCCCGCTGTCGTCGGCACCGCCAGATGAGGCGCCGGCTTTACACCCACTGTTTTCTTCCCGCCCCGGTAATCACCGATATACCCTTCATTCGACGCAAGGACAGCAACGGCTTTAGCTGTATCTATACAGCTTCCGCCTCCCAGAGAGATCACTACATCACACTGCTTCGTCCGGAACAATTCGAGGGCTTCGGCTACATAAACATCTGTCGGTTCAGATTCAACTCCTGAATAAACCACGCTTTCCATATTCGATTCAGTTAAGTACTTCCGGCCTTCGTTGACATATCCCAGCTCGTCCATGACAGGATCGCTGATCATCAACGCTCTCCTTCCCCTGAGAGAGGCTTCTTTTCCGATCGTTTGAAAGGCTCCACGCCCATAGTGGATCGTTTCAGGCATTTGAAAGACGGCATAGTGCTTCACGACAACCCCACCTTTTGATTTTTTAATCACAAAACTTAGAACGGACGACCGCAGCCTGGTGGGAAAGATCTCTCGTGTACAGCTTTGAAGTTTTAAAGAGGTGTTATGTAGGTAGCAAACTCGTGGATGAAGGGTGTCATTCTGCTGCCTGCGGTGTTTGTTCGCTTTCATAATACAGATGTATTCGTTACCGATATCCCATATTTTAAGCTGATGGGGATGCTCCGAATCCATCAGAACCCTTCCCCTTTCCACCGGCTCATAAAGCCCGTGGTCTGTCAGCTTTTTTCAGGTTGGCACTCCGGTGCTCTTCTATCCCATACAACCGTTTCTTTCGACCTTTCTCCAAGTATGGAACCTCCTATTTTTTGTAATTATCTGTATTGTAACACAATTATTTTTTTAAAGAAGAATACAAAAGGACGCCCGCCGTAACAGCGGACGTCCTTTTGATTTTTTAATAATGAATCGGTGATCCCGGCCCTAAATCCGCTCCTGTCATCATCCAGATGATCAGCATGATCGTCCAGGAAATCAGGAAGAAGACGGTGTACGGGAACATGACGGATATGAGTGTTCCAATTCCCATTTTCTTATCGTACTTCTGAGCGAAGGCGATGATGATCGCAAAATAAGTCATCAGTGGTGTAATGATGTTCGTCGTTGAATCGGCTACCCGGTACGCCATTTGTGTCAGCTCCGGGGAATAGCCGAGCTGCATCATGATCGGTACGAACACCGGGGCCATCATCGCCCATTTTGCAGAGGCGCTGCCGATGAATAAGTTAATCACAGCAGCCACAAGGATGAACCCTAATATCAATGGGATGCCTGAAAGATTGGCGGATTCGAGCAGTTCAGCTCCGTACACGCCGATCACAAGCCCCATATTGGTCTCTGAAAAGTACGCGACAAACTGACCAGCTGTGAAAGCGAGCACAATGAACATCCCCATTGATGCCATCGTATCTGAAAGCTGTTCGGCTACATCCTTGTCATTTTTAATTTCCTTCGTGGCGATGCCGTAAAACAACCCTGGAATAAAGAACAGAATCGTTATGATTGGTACAAGAGAGCTCATGAACGGCGACTGGATAATCGCTCCATCTTCCCCTCTCAGCGGTGCGCCCGGCGGAAGAATCAACAGAGCCGTCAATACAGCAGCAATGGCAATGGAAATACCTGCCCATTTCAACCCTTTCTTTTCAACAGCCTCAAGACCTTTCAACTCTTCGCGGAACTGCCCCTTGTACTCACCAAGACGCGGCTCCACAACTTTTTCAGTTACAAGCCCGCCTACGAAGGTCAGAAGAAACACGGATACGATGATAAAGTAATAGTTCATCGCAATGTTCATGCCATCTGCATAAGCAGGATCAATGATCGCTGCCGCGTCAATCGTCAGCTCTCCCAGCAGGGGATCGGTCGCTGATAAAAACAAGTTGGCACTGAACCCGGCGGAAACACCGGCAAAAGCCGCAGCCAGACCTGCAAGCGGGTGGCGTCCGAGAGCAGCAAAAATCACGGCTCCCAGTGGCGGAAGCACTACATACCCGGCGTCAGACGCTACACTGGACATGACACCAGCGAATACGAGTCCATATGTAATCAATGCTCGAGGAACAGATAAGACGAAACCGCGGAGACACGCGCTGATCAGCCCTGTCCGTTCTGCGAGCCCGATTCCGATCATCGTCACGAGTACAACTCCAAGCGGAGCGAACCCGATAAAGTTTTCTGTCATACTGGAAAAAATGTACTCGATCCCATCGGCGCTGAGCAGGTTCTTAACTTCAACCCTTTCCCCTTCTTCCCCGGGATGCTCCACACTGACTCCAAAGCTTGAGACGACAGCCGATATAAGAACAACCAACAGAGCCAGGACAGCAAACAATGTGATTGGATGCGGAAGTTTATTCCCGACACGCTCAATGACATCCAACCCTTTTTGAAACAATCCTTTACGTTTGTTTTCCAAAACACATTTCTCCTCTCTTGTTGCAAAATAAAAAAACGGCTGAGAAACCTTTCCGCCGCTTTTATATATTCCTGCCGCTTTCAGTATATATGCAATGATTTTAAAAATGAAGACGCTTCCAATAATAATCAATATTAGCTCTATTCTGAAAATAATTAGTGATTTTCCTAGTGATGATTCGTGCAAAGTCAGGAAAGTGAATTTCTTTTTCACGGAAGGTTGACGTTTCGTCTTTACGCTGATATAGTAGTAATTAATTATTCTTGTTCGTTTAGGAATGAAAGCAGAAGGAACTATTGAGTGACTTTCGTCTGGAATGAATATGCAGAGCAATTATAGTAATACATTGTGGATCAGTTCCACGCAGGAGGTAACAATTTATGTTACAAGGTAATGTGAAATGGTTTAACGAAAGCAAAGGTTTCGGTTTTATTGAAGTAGAAGGACAAGACGATGTATTCGTACACTTCTCTGCTATTCAAGGCGAAGGTTTCAAAACACTAGAAGAAAACCAAACAGTAACATTCGAAATCGTTGAAGGCGACCGCGGACCACAAGCGGCTAACGTTCAAAAGTAATCGCGATTTCATAAAAAGAAGCTTCCATCTGGAAGCTTCTTTTTTTATATATTCAAAATAAGTCCCATCACTCATGAGGACATGACGGCAGCCCCTGTTCATTTCATCCTCCCATGAATCTCCACTTGTAAATCCAATAGAAGCCCTCCACCATAAGGAAGCCCCTCGTCTGACCCTTACCTTTCAGCCATCCTCATTGAAACCCTGTTCTTTTTACTACTATAATATAGGATGCCGTAAAAAGAACGTCGTAATTCCAAGTACGGCCTAATGTTGATGATCAGGGGGCAGGAAGATGAATAGCCAAATGAAAAACACGAACGATAAAATCAAACGCATAGGGATATTTTTATCTGAGAACAGCACAAAAATCGCTCAGGTGTCTCTATCCTCTCAAAACTTCGAAGATACTTATGATTTAAAAGGAAGAGAAGAACAATTTCAAGTATCTATAAAGACCGTTTCTTCTTTGATCCAGCAAATCGGAATCCATTTAGCGGAGAAGGACGAGCGTAAAGAATTAAAATTTTTAAGTGAAATTGAAGCCGGTGCAGCTGTAGAGAATCACCAGCTGATTACTACCGTATTAAGCTCCCTCCCGTATTTCGAGAGAACGTTATGGACATTCCTGGATGATGAATGCAACCAATTAAATTTCACCGCATCCGAAGTCATTCAGTTGAACCAATCGTTAAATCCATTAATCGGTTCCTTCATTTATAACTTCGTTTCGACGTATGTAGAACAGAATGAAGAACAAAGGGAAACGATCAATAACAAATTAAATGAGCTTTCCATCCCTATCATACAAGTATATGAACACATAGGTGTCTCTCCCATTATCGGGGAAATAGATGAAGAAAGAGCGCACCTCATGAGGGAAACCTCCCTGGCTGAAACAAAGAATAAAGACCTTACACATCTTATTATCGATTTATCAGGAGTCACATCCATCAATACATTTGTAGCTCAGCAGTTGAATCATACAATTGAATCCTTGAAACTGATGGGTGTTCAAGTGATTTTGACCGGTTTGAGCCCATCGATATCCCTCTCGCTCGTGGAACTAGGGATAAAGCTGGATCACACAGCGGTCAAGAACAGTCTTCATCAGGCATTATCCGATTTGAATTTATTCAAGTAATAGCTCAGACCACTCTGAAGAAAGGCGTTTACTGCATACCCCTTTCTTTTTCATCCCCATACTGTCCTTTATTACGATTACTTCAACCTGAAAAAGGGGATGGAAAACAGCAGGAGGTTAAGTCAAGAATTCATTAAATAAAAAGGGGTTGAATCGATGTCTAAAAGAAACATTTTCACATACTTTTCGATGACGAAAAGGGAAAGAAGAAACGAATTGAATCAAACATTATGGCTGATGCCGGCCCGTTACATAGGAATAGCCATTGTTCTATCAGCGGTCAGTGTGTTTTTGGATACATTTTTAGATGTTCATCAATACCTTCCACACGCCATGACGTTTAACGGGACCACCGTCAGGCTTCTGGTCACAACACTCATAGGCGGTGTGCTTACTCTGAGTGCCTTCACCATTAACTCCTTGCTTGTGGCTTTGACCACTCTCAGCGGGCAGTTCTCTTCCCGTATGATTTTGAACTTCATTAGTGATTCCGCCACTCAGCATGTCCTTGGTATTTTCAATGGCAGCTTCATTTATGTTTTATTGAATATTATGTATTTAAGCAACAGCAGCAATGAAGCATACTTTGTCATTCCATTCCTTTCCGTACTCGTAACCTTCATGGCGGCCGTTACATTTATATACTTTGTCAACCATACGTCTACGTGGCTTCAGGTACATAACATAACGTCGAATATGAAACAGACCACAACCTCTACCATTCGAACATCCTTAGTGGAAGAGATTGGTGAACACAGAATTAAAGGAGATAATTATCGGGATGAAATCACCGACACATCCGAACCCACTGTCGTACTTGCTGCGAAGTCCGGTCATTTACAATCCGCCAACTTCCCAAAAATAATCGAAGAGGCCCGGAAAGATGATGCAGTCATTGCACTAAGAGCCTCTATAGGTCAATACATTTTAGAGAACACCCCTTTACTAGAGTATTGGCACCACGGAGAGCACTTGGATGTAGAAAAGTATAAAGAGCTTGTTCGTGTGGAGGAGAAAAAAACCGAGATCCAGGACTTGGAATTCGGTTTGGAGAAATTAGTAGAGGTATCAGTGAAAGGATTGGGAAACAACGATCCACTAACTGTGAATAATACGCTGTACCAAATCACAGACCTGCTAAAAGAGATTGGAAACGCGACAAGCTTTTCCCCTATTCTTGTGGATGATACCCAGCATGTTCGATTAAAGTTAAAATACGACGGATTCGACTATTTCTTATTTAAAAGTTTTGGATATATACGAGAATATGCAGGCCAAAATTCAACCGTAATCATCACAATATTGGAAATGCTTCATCTTCTGGCCCAATCGATGGAACCGAATGTTCAGAAAGAAATCTGGTCATTTGCTGAACAAACGATAAAAGGGTATCCACACCCTCTGTATGAAGCCGATGCCCATTTCATTTTAAAAAATCTTAAAGCTCTAGCTGCTCAGACCCAGCATTCGGAAAATTACTCCAGACTGGAAGAGACTTTATTACAAAAAATTCACTCCTGAACATTTGATGATTTTATCAGAAACATCGTTATCCTGTTTTTACAACCGTTTCCTATATAGTAAAAGCCCTTTGGACTTCAACCAAGGGCTTTTTTTATGGAATAACCGTTCCCGCGGGTGTTTCCGTGTCTCCCCCCCTTTATAACAGATTATATATTCCGAAATCTCATGGTGAAAGGGGATGGGTAAGGCCACCACTTATACAGCACCTGTTTTGAAAAGGCTCTGGTTACTTTCATTTAAGCTGCGTGCATACATAATCAGCATGGATATATGAAAGTAAGGGTATCCTAACCGCAATGATTGTATGTAAGGAGCGGAACAATGGCTAAATCTAAATGGAAGACCATCTTCCCCGTTACTCTGTTCATCCTTTCCTGGCTGTCGGCTTTCCTGCTTGGCAGACGTACCTTTTTCAGGTATTTACCGATCGCCAGCTTTACGAGTTTGATCATCAGCGTCCTCAGCGTCGTGTCGAATCAGAGGAAATGGTGGGAGAACAAAAACCCCCTCTCCCCCGGACCTGTGGATTACACGTATAAAATCGGTCCGTTCTTCCTGGCAACCATTTGGATTTTCAAATTCACCTATGGGACATTCAAAAAGTATGTACTGCTGAATGCGCTTTTAAATATCATCAATGCCTATGCATTAGCAGAGATCTGGGAGCGGCTCGGGTTATTCAAATTGAAAAAAATCAATCATACGATCTGGTATGTCATCTGCGTTCATCTATCCATCATCATATACGGCGTACAGTTCTTGATGGAAAAAGCCATTAAAAACAGCGGTAAATAAAAAACAGGTGAGGCTGCAGCCCCACCTGCTTTCGTTGTTCCTCTATACCGTTACACTTCCTCGATGATTTCCGCCTGATCCAGTCTTGATTTCGGCAGATCCGCGTTAAAGTCTGTGGATGTACGGTAGCCGAGAGATACAACTACGCTGGACGTGAATCCTTTTTCACGGAGATTGAACTCCTCATCCAATGCCTTCATATCCATGCCTTCCATCGGAACAGCATCGATGCCAAGCTCAGCCACACCAAGCAGGAAGCTTCCTACATTCAAATAGGTTTGCTTTTCAGACCAGTGATAAAGATCCTTCACATCATATTTGTGGGTATCCACAAACATTTTTCTTACGTTATGGTTCATCTCTTTGAATTTCTGTTCAGCAAATCGGCCGTCCTGGTCCTCTTTTTCACTGATATGATGCAGGAATTCATCGGTAATCTCTGTTCTTGTTGCGAAAACGACAACAGCTGAAGCGTCCAGTACTTTTGGTTCGTTGAAGCTGAACATTCCTTCTGCCCCTTTAGCTACACGCTTTTTTCCTTCTTCTGTCGCTGCCAGGATGAAATGCCACGGCTGGACATTTGTAGAAGATGGGGCCAGCTGCAGCATCCCTTTGATTTTTTCTATATCTTCAGTTGAGATTTTTTTCGACTGATCGAATTCCTTTGTGGAGTATCTTTGATTTAATGCTTGAATCGGTTCCATTCCAATCGTCTCCTTTGAATATAATGATTTTATTACTCTCTCTATGGTTTGTTTAAAGCACCTGAAAATTTCATGCAGACCGGGATTTGTTACAGCCGGTATATATCGTTCACAATAAATCCGGCTGAAAAGGTAAAACGGCTTCCGCCTATAGAGCTCATTCAAAGTAGAGCTGTCATCAACATCCGCCCATTGGATACAGAGGGTCTCTGCTTTCTCTCTTTCCGAGGCCCATTCCAATACCAAGGCTTCACAGGCGTCCCGCTGTCCGTTCCCTCCGAACTTTCGATCGTCCCTATGATGGTTTCACCCGCACGCTTCCCTCCTTGAATCTGGTTGGTTTCGGTGATGCAGACCTAGCATAGCACAGCACTCAAGGCCACGTAAGTATGCACATTTTTGTGGCATGGTACCCTTTTTTATACCTTGGAAATTAGTGAAAACGATCACATAAAAGCTGAATCATACCGACCACCACCATATAACTAAACCAGGAGAGCGGAATCTTTATTCCTCCCCCTTTATACACACCTTCCATTTTATTACACCGATCATTTTTCCTAAATAATAAATAATTTCCATTTCTATGTGCTTTTTACGTTTATAGGAAATCGAGATGGGTATATTCTCTATGTAACAAAAATAAATGAAAAGGGGTTTTTTGAAATGGCAGATCGTTATAAGACTGGAGAAAAAGCACCTGAAAACGGCACATACGAATTCGACGGATTGGTAAACGGCGGGAACGATGCGGATGTAACGGAAGATGAAAAACATATTGAACTGAGCAACGGAGATACATTCCCACCAACGCGCTCCAATAAGGACGCTGCTTATTGGAAGAAAGCCAAGTAAACCATAAGAAAACCCTCCAGATTTGACTGGAGGGTTTTCTTATGGTTTTTATTACAGAATCCTTTACAATATTAAAGGAATATTTCAAAACACATCGAGCTGTTCCTTTCTATCAAGATCCATGAGACAATGTTATATAAATATAGTAAATAAACCTGTTGATATTGAAAGGCTGAGCAAAGATGTTCCTTATAGAACGCACACGGAATGGGAAAGTAGAAACATTAAAAGATTCAAGCAGCCATCTGACTAAGACCTTCACGACCCTCTTGGAAGCGGAAACGTTCTGTACTAAACTGAACCGGGTCATCGATTCAGATAAGCAGTGGAAGGTAAAGGAAAGCAGGTTTGTCTGAGAAAGCGGTTGAAAGACGGCTTTCTTTTTTATGGCGTTATGGAAGGATATCAATTAAATAGTGGATATATCAATTTTTTCTGATATATATCAATCAAAATCCAATTATATCGATGAAACCCCCAATATATCAGTCCATTCCCTTGACGATTTTTCCTCCCACCCTTTAAATGAAAGAGAAAGGGGGAGCACGACTATGAATACGATCAAGGTCCTAAAATGGATCACCGGCAGTATAGAGTTTATGGCCATTGTCCCCGTTTACGGATTGGTTTTAATCTTTATTCCTTATTCGTTCACGGTAATGGCAGCCGTTCATTTGCTTGTCCTTCTACTCGCAAAAAAAAGCGGCCTCCCTATCGCAGGAAACCTTGTCGGGATAGCCGCTTCTCTTATGATTTTCTACACACCATGGGACTGGTTCTTTCATCTTATCGCAGCGATTCTGATTACAAGGGAAGCCTCGCTTATGAAGCGTTCTTCCGTCGATTAGTCAACAGTATTTTTCAATGCTTGATCCTGATGATGGCGTTCGATGGCGAGATCCAGCAGCTTCTCGATCAGCTTCGAATAAGAAATACCGCTCGCTTCCCACAGTTTTGGATACATACTGATTTTAGTAAAACCGGGCAGCGTGTTCACCTCATTGATGATCAGCTCACCATTCTCTTTCAGGAAGAAGTCCACCCGTGCAAGCCCCTGACATTCCAGAGCTTCAAATGCCTGGATGGACTGGATCCGGATATCTTCCATAACGGTCTCATCCAAGTCGGCCGGGATTTTCAGTGATGCCCCGTTTTCATCTATATACTTCGTCTCATAGGAGTAGAAGTCGCTGTTGGGCAGCACTTCCCCGGCTGTAGAAGCGGCGGGCTGCTCATTTCCGAGCACAGCACACTCGATTTCCCTGCCTTCGATACACGCTTCGATCATCACCTTGTGGTCATACTGGAGCGCTTTGTCCAGGCCTTCTTTATACTCTGCTTCTGTCCTGATTTTGCTGACGCCCACGGATGATCCTTGATTCGCCGGTTTAATGAAGAAAGGAACACCAAGGTTGTTCTCGACTTCTTCAAAGGATGGGGCGCTTGATGCCGACCGCTTCACGGTAAACCAGTCAGCGACTAGAAATCCGGCCGATTGCAGCAGCTTTTTTGTAATGTCTTTATCCATGCACACCGCGGAGCTTAGTACATTGGGGCCGACGTAAGGAAGATTGGCCATCCGTAGCATTCCCTGTACACTGCCGTCTTCTCCGAGCGGACCGTGGAGAATCGGAAAGATGACATCCAGCTGTTCTAATGCTTCTGATCCTGTTACCGGAATCATTTGATCCCTCTCCCGCCCCGGGACGACTGCGACGTTTTTGTTGGATTTATGGAGCGCGATTTTATCCGGATGGTCTTCATTCATTAAGTATTCCTCCGGACTGCTTAAATGCCACTCTCCCTGCTTATCAATACCGATCAACGTCACTTCATACCGTTCATGGTCCACAGCTTCCATGATGTTTTTCGCGGACTGAAGCGACACTTCATGCTCCGAGGATTTCCCGCCGAACAACAGGCCTACTTTTATTTTTCCCATGATCTTCGTCCTCCCTTTTCCTGACATTTCCTTCTTCTTTATCATATCAAAAAAACGGGAGGGTTCATGACTTTCCTGAGATTCATTGATAAAGGTCCAGAAGCCCCTGTGCTCTTGCTTTAATCTTTTCAATGAGCGCTTCAGGCTCTATCACCTTCACTTGACTGCCGAAGCCTGTGCCAAAACCGACCGCTTCTTCTTCTGTGTTGAACAGCAGGGACTGCTCCACCCAGCCATCAGCCTCTAAACGTCCTTCTCCATCCGGTGTGACAAAACGCGGAGTAAAAAAGATGCGGCGGTAGGCCTCCGGTGAAACGCGGAGTGTAACAGGATACTTGGGGAGGTTGCGTGTGAACTGTTTTTTAGACGCTTCCCAATAGGAAGCCAGATGAAAGTCCACAGGTCTTTCGAACGTTTCTTCTGTTTCAGTTACCGTTCGGATCCGCGCGTGTTTATAGTTCCGGTACTCTCCCTGATCATTCAGCGCAGCCACGTACCATTGGTTCGCCTTGGCAATCAGACCGAGCGGGCAGATGGTTCCCTCTGTCACCGTTCCATCAGCTTTTTCGTAAATCATTTGAACCCTTTTCTCCTCCATGACCGCTTTTTTCAACATATCCAGAGAAGGACCTGTCTCCTCGCCCCGTTCTTTCCATGTTCCCATATCTACATATATCCGGGACCATACATTCCGCGCCATCTCCCTGGATTGTTCCGGCAGTGATAAAAGCAGCTTCTGCATCCGGTCGTCCCCGCCATCATCCATGTGGAGATCCTGTATGATTTTATCTGCTGGTGGAAGAAATAAAGCCAGCATCTCCTGCTCCTTCAGCCAGCTGAGCTTCTGTTTCCAATGATCGACGAGTCTCCATCCCCCCGCTCTTCCTTTCTCTGCATACACCGGAAGTCCGGCAGCACTCAAGGATTCCATATCACGGTGGATGGTCCGTTCTGATACTTCCAACTCCTCAGCCATCCGTCGCGTCGTCACCGTCTGTCCATGTTGGAGAAGCAGAAGGATTTTCATCAAACGTTCCGCTTTCATAAAAAAATCCCTCCCTTTTTTAAAATATGACACTCTTTGTCATACTTTAAAGATAGGATAAAGATAACGCAAAAGAAAGGATGATTCCATGACCCTGAACAATACAATCGCAGTTGTCGCAGGAGCCACAAGAGGAGCTGGCAGAGCCATGGCCGTCAAGCTCGGAGAAACCGGGGCTGTCGTTTACGTCACCGGACGGACGACAAGAGAAGAACAGTCCCCGATGGAACGGAAGGAAACGATTGAAGAAACTGCGGAACTTGTTACAAAAGCCGGCGGGACAGGCATCCCGGTCAAAGTCGACCACACGAAAGAAGAAGATGTTCAAAAACTTTTTCAAAAGATTGAAGAGGAACAAGACGGAAAACTCGACATCCTCGTCAATGATATCTGGGGCGGTGACCCGCTGACTGAATGGGGCAAAGATATCGCGGAACATGATATGACCAAAGGGCTGCAGCTCCTGAATCAGGCTGTGAAGGCTCACATCATTACGGCACATCATGCTGTACCGCTGATGAAAAAGAACCGCTCCGGTTTGATTGTAGAAATAACGGATGGCACCGACTACAATTACCGCGGCAGTTTCTATTACAGCCTTGCCAAAGTCTCGAACATCCACATGGCCGCAGCGATGGCGGAGGACTTGAAAGGCTTTGGCATTACCGCTGTTTCGTTGACACCGGGATTCCTCCGTTCCGAAGCGATGCTGGAACACTTTGGTGTGACAGAGGAAAACTGGAAGGAGGGCGCCGAGGTAGACCCCCACTTCATCGCCTCAGAATCGCCGGCTTACATTGGAGAAGCGTTGAAACATCTCGTACTCGATCCGGATGCCGCCCGGTTTAACGGACAGGCACTGAGTACATGGGGCCTCACGGACGTTTATGGATTTAAGGATGCGGACGGCACTCAGCCGCACTGGGGCCGGCACTTTGAAAAGTATGTAAAGGAATAAAAAAAGGCACGATCCCGATCTGTCGGTGATCGTGCCTTCTTTCTTACTCTGGATGGTGCATTTACAGGTTCTTCTCTTTAAATGTGCGGTGCAGTTCCCGTGACTCGACCTCTTTAATGATGGACGAGCCCGTTGTCTGTTCCTCGTCCATCCACTGCCATTGTTCATGCAGCTCCAGCTGTCCGTCTTCGTTGATGTGCGGCACAGACCGGCACTTTCCTCCCCTGATTTCATGATCGGTGTTGATATGGTTGTATCTGAATTCAAGCGTATCATCGTCATGGACAAGGCCAATCAGGCGCCCTTTGATAATATCTCCACCTGCATAATCCGCATAAAGGATGCGGCCCTCCTGGTAATACGTAAACTGCGTTTTGGACGAAACTTCTCCACCTGGGCTGTTTTCAACGGATACAAACGTACGGTTATGATAGTTGACCAATGCATTCCCCTCCTTTTCCCATCACTGATACCTGCTCATTCCGCTTTCAAAAGCCGCCCTGTCCCCATAGTTCAGACCGTAGAGCGCCTCCTGCAAAGCAAATGTCTGTTTATAGAAATGGGCACGCTCAAACATCTGCGCCCCGCCTGGATACAGAGACCATGCCTCTTTAACAAAAGATTCGCCGTAGCCGGCCAGAAGACCTGCAAAATCATAGGCAGGATCGCCGAT
Organism: Halobacillus sp. ABH2_015; assembly: GCF_056158945.1. NCBI lineage: Bacteria > Bacillati > Bacillota > Bacilli > Caryophanales > Bacillaceae > Halobacillus > Halobacillus sp. ABH2_015. The sequence goes on along the minus strand of NZ_JBSWUG010000002.1, from coordinate 1,113,493 downwards.
GCCTGTTTCGCCGAAGTCTATCACACCTGTGACCTGCCTGCCCTCTTTATCCCAGAGCAGGTTGGACGGACCGAAATCTCCGTGAATAAGCGTCGTGGAAAACGTAAACCGTTCCTGCTCAAAAAAAGTTTCGAACGTATCTTTCACCTCTATCCTGGAAGAGCCGCACATGAAAGGAAACAATCGGTGCTGGATGTCTGCATATAACGTTTCAAGGCCAGCTTTTATCTGTTCCGCTGTCGTCTTCTCCACTGTCCTACGATCGGTCGGTATGTTATGAAGTCTATAGAGGAACGAGGACAACTGTCCTGCGATGTGTTTCTGCAACGACTCCTCCAGTCTTTCCATATCCGCAGGCCACAACGGCTCTCCTTCGATCCACCGGACGCCCGAAAAAATATTCTCCGGCGCCTGATTATCCAAAAACCTGTATGCAGGTTCAGGAATAGGAAGAGGGAGCTTCCCTTGGATATGATCAAGGACACGCGTTTCCCGAATGAGCTTCTGAACCCCTTCCTTGTATTTCGGAAAGCGGAACACATACTTCCCATTGATGACGTAGACGTCATTGTTCTGACCCTGCTCATATCTTTCCATAACATGCACAGACAGACCGGGACAGTGCCCTTGAATGATGTCCGCTTTCTCTTTTTTCTGTAAGTTACGCAGCACTACAGGAATTTCCTCTAATCCGGTAATCACAGCATCAGCTTCTGCTGTTTTCCAAAGCGGGTTCTTCTTCCAAACGGTTTTCATGCCGGCTTTTGCTGCTGCCTGGACATCTTTTTCCGGATGATCGCCAACAAATACACAGGCTTCCACCGGCACTCCCAGACGGCGGGCTGCCCTTTGAAAAATGGCTGCATCAGGCTTTTTTACGCCTTCAGATTCGGAGATAAGAATGTCCTTTATATAAGTATCGATTCCGAGTGCCTGGATGTTGTCCATTTGAAAGGGATGGCGTCCATTTGTCAGGATTCCGAGCTTCCACCCATTGCCTTGCAGCCCATCTAACAGTTCGATGAGAAAAGGAAAGGGTACACAAGAATCTTGAAAATGTTTCAAATAGTCGTCCAGCAGTTCTTCCCACGCTGCACCTTTGATATCAAATTCCTCGATCAGCTGCTGATAGACAACATCTTTCCAAACGTATCCGTGGTCATCCAGTTCGATAAACCGCTGCACGTAGGTTTCTTTAGGAATGATGCTGAGCGCCTCCTGCCATCTCTCATACTGCCCAGTGATAAACGTCCGTACAGAAGCGTCCCGGTCAAGCAGCGTGCCATCCAGATCAAACAGGACTGCCTGCATCAGCCATCCCTCCGCTCGTTCACATATTCCTGAAACCCCTTCAACGCTTTGGAGAACGCCTCGTTGATTTCCTTTTCATCGATGTTCATCATCCTTCTATTTTTCATCACCCAGTTCCCCTCGACCATGACGTGCGCCACATCCTCGTCCCTCACTTGGAACAGCAGGTTGTGCAGAGCAGTGGAAAATTGTTCGTTCTCAAAAAAAGTGTTTGTATATTCATTTTTTCTGATGAACACAAGATCCGCTTCAAAGCCTTCTTCGATCCGGCCCAGCCTGTCTTGCATTCCATACGCGGCCGCGCCGTTCTCTGTTGCCATCTTCCACACGTCTACGGCGGAAAAGCGGTCGACCGGCTGGTGGATTTTCAATCCGTAATACACCATCTTCATAAGATCCCACATATTCGTGTGGACGAAATCGGTGCCGAGAGAGACGTTCACCCCTTTTTCAATCATAAGAGGAACATCCGCCACCCCTGCCCCGGTGTCGAGGTTGGATAACGGACAGTGCACAACGGAACTTTCCTGATCTGCAATGATTTCAATATCTTTTTCTGATAGATAGACGCCGTGAAAAAGGACGGTCTCCTCATCCAACAGGCCGCGCTCCTGATAGAGCTCGACGCTGGACCGGCCGAACGCCTCGTAAACAAGGTTGTGGCGCCACTTGTTTTCCATGCAGTGGGTCATCCGGACCGCCTTGTACGCTTCGTTCTCATCTTGCAGCTTCAGCAGTTCCTCTTGGGTCAGGTCTTCCTCTTCCAGCAAGTGCGTTCCGAACATCACTCGTCCGTTGATGTTGTTATGATACTCCCCGATTTCTTCATATGTATCTACGATTCCCCTGATCCCGAGGCCGTTCACCGCTTCACTCAGCTGCCACGGAGATGGGCCTGGATCCGAGTCGCTCACGAAGGTTATCCCGCTTTTCACCATTTCGATGTAACTCTTCTGCGCCACCTTATAGAAAAGCTCCCGGGACATATAATGATCCAGATAATCAAAAAACAGCTGCTGGATGCGGCCCTGGTCAGAATCCCCAGCCCAGTCCTGAATAGCCATCTCTTTCATTAACCCGGCTGCTAAAGGGGAATAGCTGTGAAAGTGGGCATTCACTAATCCAGGCACAATGATATACTCCTCACAATCCATTACTTCTTCCTCCTGAGCGTCAGGTTGAAAGGTGATTTTCCCGTTCACAATGCGAAAACCGCCCCTTTCTAAATACCCTTCCGCATTCAAAAAAACAGCATTTTCAAGCTTCATCTTCTTTCCCGCCTTTCCTATTTAATGGATGAACAGGGCAAAAGAGATCAACACCGACCCGAGGGCGAGTGTTTTGACAAACTGCCTGGATGCTTTGATGTATCGGTATTCAAACCAGACCTCAATCGCTGTCATGATAACAAGAAAGCTGACCCAGAATACCCTTAGATAAAAGGTGGAATCCAAGGAGAGCACAAGCCAGAGCAGACTTACAAAAACAACGGCCGCCCCACCTCTCACCCATTGATAAGCTTTTTTTCCTGATGTTTCATGCACATACCGGGTCTTCTTTAACCCCAACAGCTTTTTCAACACAAAATCCATGGCAATGACGAGTACAATCCCGCTAACGATAAAAATCCATAGATTCACAGCATTCATTCCTTTCCTGTATTCTCCTTACTCTGCTGCTCCTTTATCACTACTTTTAAAAGAGATTTCACTTCCTCTATATCCCTCTCCTGCTTGCTCATCTTTTTATCCATATAACTTACCGTAAAGACGACATATAACAACAAAACTAAGCCTGCAAGGACCAAAAATCCACCCATCATCACCACCTACTCCACCGTCTGATTCGCTTTGATCACAAGGTCGCCGACGCCCATGGCCGTGAATCCATTCAACAGACCAAACCATGGAAGGACGGATCCTCCCCCGCCTGAAAAAAGCATCACAATCGCAGCGACCGCACTAAAAAACACAAAAAACAATCCTAAAACAAATACAATCCGTCCGACAATCACAACATATGTCCCTCCATCTTTCTTTTCATCATCAGGTTATCTTTCTTTGTATGTATGTCGTCCATTCCGAACAGAAGCCGACCTGCCTTTTTAAGATCACCCGCCCCTTTTTTCCACGAATAAAAGAACCAATGTCGCCAGCGGACCTAAGAGGAGCGATAACAAAAACCAGTTCAATCCTGTCCGATTTTTCCCCTGAGCGAGGCCGGCGTTGATCAAGGCGAGTGTTCCCCACCCGACGGCGTATGAGTTGTCCATGTTCCCTCTCTCCTTATAAGAATCATCTACATTTTCCAGCCTGTTTCCATCGTAACATGGATCAGCCATGGTCCGGGGCGTCATTTCCATACGCATGTTAAGCGACCATCTAAAAAACCGTCTCTGTCTGTGAACAGACAGAAACGGTTCTTATTTACGAAATCTGTGTTTTCATCCGCATGGTTTCATAGTTTTCGACCACTTTTTTCATATACTCATACAGGTCTTCTTGAAGCTCCTCACGTTCAAGAGCAAGATCAATCGTGGTCTGGACAAACCCCAGTTTCTCCCCTACATCATAGCGGCGCCCTTCCATCTCCCAGGCATGGACAGAGTGGATGGTATTCAGCCGGTCAATGGCGTCCGTCAGTTGGATTTCCCCACCCGCTCCGATTTCGTGGCGGTCCAGGAAGGCGAATATTTCAGGTGTCAGGACGTAGCGGCCGATGATCGCCATATTGGACGGAGCCGTTCCCGGTTTCGGCTTTTCAACAAAGCCTTCCACGTCATACCACCGTCCTTGCTGGGCAGCCGGCTGGATGATCCCGTATTTATGGGTCTCTTCCATAGGTACAGCTTTCACACCGATGACAGGGGACTGTGTTTCTTCGTAGATATCCATCAGCTGGCGGATGCCCGGTCTTGCACTGCGCATAATATCGTCACCGAGAAGCACAGCGAACGGCTCGTCCCCGATGAAGTGGCGGGCACACCAGACCGCATGACCCAGTCCCTTCTGCTCTTTCTGCCGAATGTAATGGATATCAGCGAGGTTGGTCGTGTAACGGACTTGATCCAGCAGTTTCTGCTTGCCTTTATCCAGCAGCGTTTTTTCCAATTCGAAGGCCGTGTCAAAATGATCCTCGATCGACCGCTTCCCTTTTCCTGTCACAATAATGATTTCTTCGATACCCGCTTGAATGGCTTCTTCTACAATGTATTGGATGGTCGGCTTGTCGACAATCGGCAGCATTTCCTTCGGCTGCGCTTTCGTAGCTGGAAGAAACCTCGTTCCAAAACCCGCTGCTGGAATAATCGCCTTTTTCACTTTCATCCTAATGTCCTCCTTTATTTCAAGTGGTTATGCTGTATGCCTTCCACGAAGCGTCCAGATTTGGTACGCCATCAACAATGAGGTATAGATGGTAAGTACGGTTAAGATCACCCAGCCGGTGTCGAGATAAGGGTATACCGCTTCCTGTACAGGTGTACTTGTCAGGAAGTCACGGTAATGGAAGGCGAGATAAACGAGCACTCCGACAGCGGCTGCGATGCCGACCAAACCTTCCGCCAGTTTACTCCGTGTTGTTCCTCTTTCCGCACTGTACTGGATCGCCCACCCATCTTTTTTATGGGCGGAAAGCTTGCCGAGCCAGACATGGGAAAAGGTCACAAAGTTGACCCACAAATACATCTCAGGACTGATCAATAACCCGGCGAGAATCACGTCAATGGGTCGGTGCATCGGTGTTTTCAAGGCAAGAATCGTATTCAGGACAGAAGCAAGGATGATCGGGGTCAGCCAGATCCACGCCCAGAAGAATTGATCGGTTGCCACCGATACGGTCAGAAGGCTGATGAACAACAGACGGATCATCAAATCGATGAAGGTTTTAATCTGGGAACGCCAGATTTTCGAACGGTGTTTCGATTTCACGCCGATGTCGCTGTTGGTCAGAAGTTCGACCGTCCCCCCCTGCCATTTGTTCCGCTGCTGACGGAAGGTGTGGTAGGAACGCATCGAGTCTACGAAGCAGCGGGCTTTGGGGCTGATAAGTGTTTTCCATTTTTTCTGGATCTGCCAGGTTAACAGCATATCCTCCACATCACTTTCATCCTGCCACGGGCCATCGAGTTTGTTTTCCTCAATAATATCCTGGAGAGCTTCCGGGCGGAACAGTGTCGCCTGTCCTCCGAGAACATAGGTGCTCCCACCACGGTACTGAAGATCGAGCAGCCAGCTCGCCATATCCTGCTTCTGCTGATGGGTCCACCAACGCGTGATCGGACCGCCATATTGGCCGCTTGCAATCATTTCTTCATAATGAACATCATCTTTAGAAATCAGGCTTTTCTTTTTCGGCATCCGCATCGTATACTTCGCCATCACCCCGCCGATGTTCCGGGCGCTCATCAAGCCTTCCCAGAGCTGCGTCAAAGCATCCGGGGCAAGGCGGCTGTCGGCATCCATCCCGAGGATCGCCTTGACCGAGGTTTTGTAAAACTCCTCATAAACGCTTGGTTTCTTATCGTAGAGGTCCAGAGGATCACCGTAGATGCTCTTCCAGGCAGCGTTTAAGGCGCCTACTTTGCGCTGCTTGTTATTGACGGTCGTCAACACTTTCAAGTTCAGGTTGAATTCTTCCCCTGCAGCGAGCGCAACTTCCTCTGTCCGGTCTGTACAGTTGTCGGCGATGACAATAACATCAAGCTCCACGTCCTTTGGCAGCGTCTGATCACCGAGGCCGGCCAGGCAGTCGCGGATGGATTTTTCTTCATTGTGGGCGGGAATGAATGCTGTAATTCTCGGTTTCATGTACGTATGTTTGACGCCGTGGATATTCAGCGTCGGCCGGTCATCCTGAACAGACGGGATGGATACCACATTTTCCATTCGATTACCTCCATTGGTTCGCTCCGCAGTCCTGTAGGACACTCTCAGCAGAACGTCTCGTTCTTTTTCGTTCGTTTTAACGAATGATTGTGTTCATTATAAAATGCTTTTTTCAAATAGAAAAGTTCTATATTCACGGGTATTCCTTTATAACGAACAAAAAACCAATGTTTTTTTCAATTTCCCTCCCATTTTTAACTAATTTCACGTATTTAGAACAAACGAACTAATTCTTTTGATGCATAAAAAATACCCCGGTGCATCCACCGGGGTTCGTTCATAACTAAAATACAATCCTATAAGGCCAGGTTCCTTCCATAGGTCTGACAAAAAAGCAGAGGTCATCAGCCTTCGTCTCAGCCCTTCGTTTTCACGGATGATCAAGGACTGCTGATGAAGCGGATGATTTGAGCTGCACATGACGTGTTCCAGCTTTCAGGAAGAAAAAGAAGCTCTTTCAGCCGGACTTACCTATGTAATCCCAAGCGTGCACCGGCTGCGTCCAGCTATTCTTCCGGACGTGCTTCCTCATCTATGTTTCCCTTTACAGCTTTGCTTCCCTAAAGGAAGAGCTACTGGATTTTGCGCATACGTCCGTACCCACTATAAGGGTTTGTTTTCGCACGGAAATACTGGCGGGCACCGTGATAGGTCGTATACCACAAACCATTGATAATGGAATACTTTCCTTCGCTTTCTTTCTGATAACAGACCGGGTGAAATGATGAACCAAACACTTGATCTTTCACCTCAATAATGCCGAGCCCATTCTTCTCATCTTTCCAAATGGCTACTATCTGTTCCACCCTTCCACCCCCTGAAATGTAATGACGAGAATAATTATGCCAAATTCTTCACATCCTGGCAATCCTTTTTTTCAGAAAAATCGCAAATTATCAGAAAAGGATCCCATAAGAACAGATATTCCCCGCTTTCCAATTTCTGTTTACCACTCACCAGAAAGGGTAGATGAGAAGAAAAGGAAGGGGAGGATGTTATGAAAAAGAAAACGAAAGCCATCCTTATAGCGCTCGGAGGATTGGTTATGCTTGGGTTTATTGTGTTTGAGATCGTTCAAGGTGACATTGGATATACGACGTTCAAAAACATCGGGGTCGTGGCTGTTATCGCTTATGTTGTGTACACGTTTTTTTCAAAGAAACAGAAGAGTGAGATATAGAAAAGGAGCTGTCCACAGGCCGCTCCTTTCTCAATCTCTCCTATATATGAATGATCTGCTTCTCCATCCGCACGTCTGCCCACATCCGGCCCTGCCAGTACGTGAAATCAGCCTGCTGCGTCAGTTCACTGTAGCCCATTTTTTCGTACAGCCGCCGGGCTCTTGTATTGTATTCAAATACGCCAAGTTCAATCCTCTTCAACCCAGCTTCCTTGATTTTTTCCTCTATATGAGCCATGGCGAGAACACCAATCCCCTTTCCACGCCCTTCAGGTTCACCGATTGTAATGCCGATCCACGCCGACCGGGGTGTTTTTTTGAAAAGGTGTGGAGGGTCAATCATGTAATTCACCTCGCCGACAAGCTTTCCATCCTCATAGATCAGAAAAATCGTATGGTCGCTCAAGCGTTTTTCCAAGTCCGCCAGTGTCATAGAGCTTCGGCCGGACAGCTCTTCGGCATTTTTGTTGGGACGGATCAGCGGGATCAGCTTCTCATCATTGTTCCAGCGGTTGAAGGCCGCGACGTGCTCCTCGGTGGGAACCGTTAACCTATCAAAAGTCGTCGTCATTGTTTTGTCCTTTCTGGAACGGGTTCTTCAAGAAGCCAGTCGAACCAGCGGCCGTGGCCGTCTGTCGCTCCAATGGTATGGGTTTCCATTCTCCCGTTCTCATAAACATCCATATGAAGATTTTCGTCCTTCATATGGTTATAGATATGAAACACAGGGCGGGTACGGCTGATGTCCACAAGATGCTCATGAAGTCGTGCTTTGACTTCACCCGTCATCTGATTGGCCACATGGGTGTGGAAGATGCAGAGCACCCGATTTTGTGGTATACGTTGAGCCAGTTCAGGAAGTACCTCTACCCCATCTCCCTCGTAGAAATCCGGTGGGTTCAGCCGCAGCTCCTGCACGGCTTGTTCCAGATGCTCCCGCCTTTGGTTATGTTCCGGCCAGATGAGCGCCTTCAACCACAGCATCGTCTCTTCATGGGTCACATCACAAACGTGCAGATCCACTCCGATCTTTTCCTTAATGACCGGCGGCTGATGCATAAAACCCGGCAGCTTCCCGTGACGGACCTCTGAATTAAGATGCAGCTGGGAGCGGGCACAGCCATAGATCGTATCCCTGCCATAACTGTACGAATACCGGTCAACAAGCAGCTGCAGTCCAGCACTCGTGCCGATTTCGATCAGGCCGAGCGGACGGTTCGTACGGGCTGCGATGTGGCAGAAGACAGGGTAAAGGTAGGCACACCGGCGTACTTCATTCGTCTGCACACGCTTTTCCTGCATGAGCTTTTGTATGTCATGTTCATATAAAAAAACAAATTCCCGAAAAACCGGATACGCCTGCTCTTTCGGCTTGGGAACATTTGTAAAAGTCGGATAAAAGGAGTGCAGCGGATGCTCATTCCTTATCATTAAAAGGTAATGTACAGCCCCCAGCAGCAGGTTTGGCACAGGCTGTCCAGCGGGAGCCTGTGCTGCCAGCTGAAGGATTTCTTTGTCTTCAGCAATCTGTTCAGCCAGGTGCTGGTACAGTGGACTTGACCCGTTACACTCCTCCTCAGCAAACTGATAGAAACGTTCAGACATGGATGACACAGACATTCTCCTCTCTACGTTTTCACTCTTTTATACTATCTTAGCATAAGGCTATACCCACTTTTCACATGAAAGCGTTTGATGTTGAAAAGTTAAGAAAACAGTGTTAACAAAGGAAAAGGCTAACGACATACTAAACGCAATATCATATCAATCGCTGTTGCTGCCATCAGGTTGTTGAAGTGGTCACATGCCGCTTATCGGTGGATGCTTGCCGCGGGCACGGCTTCACCACCGAACGCTCCCCGTGACCGCCATATAAAGAGACCTTGAGGAATGACATCTATTAAACAAAGGGGCATTCCTCAAGGTTCTTACGGCTGAGAGTGAGTGCAAGGGAGTCTATTTGTATTCCAGAAGGTGTGCAGACGATTCCACTCCTGCGGAAAAACGGACGGACGAGACCCCACAGGGTGGTTTTCCCGAGGAGGCTCGGACGTTCGTCCGCGGAAAGGGAATCGTCGGAGCACCTGAAGGTACCACCAGTACATAAGGGCGGGTGTTTAATTCATGACCTTCTCCATCTCCACTTCCCCGGCCTGTTCACGTACAATGGAAAAACCCGCTTTCTTATAGACCGTCACTGCGGGTTCATTTTCCACGGAAACAGTGAGGATAATTGAACGAATCCCCTCATACTGTCGAACACCAAAAGCGATGCCTTCACGGACGAAGGTCTCTCCAAATCCCCGCCCGATCCACTCAGGCTTCAGGGCGAGTCCGATTTCCAGGAACTCTTTCTTTTGAGTAAACTCGAACAACCCCACCGTTTTTCCATCGAAAAGAGCGGCATAACCATCACAGCCGCCAGGGCCCTTCAGTATTCCGTCTCTGTTGTACGATTCATAATACGGGATCATCATTACTTGCTCGACGAACCCTTCGTAATTCCAGGTGTCAATCTCATCCACCAGGTCCATAGTCAGAGGGACAAATGTAAACATCATTCCATTCTCTCCTTTTCATTAAACGATAAACGCCGTAAACCAGGCAATGTAATGAGCTCCCGGAATAAACAGCAGCTGGGCAAGCAGTGTTCCAAGCAGCCGGGATGTAATCATAAGCAGAGATACGTTCTTCAGCTGGCTGTAGCTTCCACGCTTTTGGATGACATCATCCGCCATCACTGAAATTTTCGGATCCACAAACACGACAAGCAGAATGGTCGCCACACCGTTGATCAAACCGGATGCCATGATTGCTGTTGAAGCTCTGTCCGGAGCCAGAAGCGCGGCATAAAGCGCAGAAAGGACTCCAATCGTATAAATGGAGGTCACCAGCATATTGACGAAAAACAAGCGCTTCGGAATGTTGGATAACGAAAAGCCCTTTAAGTAACTCCGCTTTGGAAGCGCGAAAAGATGCAGGCCCCGCTTGAAATAATCCTTCGTTGTAAACGTCTTTAACAGCACCGGAACAGATCCGCCATTGTTGGATAAATGGACGATGGCCCGTGAAAATAAAGCAATAAACGTAGGTAACAGCACAATGCCGGCCAGTGTCCCCACCGTCGACGCTCCGATGATGATTCGATATTGATCTTCTACAAAAGCCAGCGTATTCTCAACCGGCGCAGCATCAATCAAACTGCCGGTAAACGGCTGCTGCATCATATTGGCCATCCTGGAAACGATGACCATCAAATTAAACAAGGCAAGAGCCGAGGCGATCCGCCCCACTCTTGCCCCTGACATCCGCACTGCGTAGGCCAGCGTTTCAATGGTATGGATGACTAAAATGAACAAAGCTATGTAGAGCACTTTCTCCGTGAACACTTCCATTCGACAACCATCCTTCTTGTTGACATGCAAACCTTTCGAACGGGCTTGACCATAAAAAAAGAAACATCTCAGCTGGAGATGCATCTTTTTTCAACAGGTTTTCTTGTCAGTTCCGAGTCCTTCCTTTTCTAATCGGACTCTGTTCCGGCGGGTCTTCGGGAATCTGCAGGCGGCTGGGATGGCTTCTGTGGTGCCCTTCCCTTTTAATGTCCACAAACACCATCAACATCACGACGAGGAGCAGCGTACCGCCCCAAAGAAGATTTTCAATCAATGAGATCCCCCTTTTATTGTCCAAAACCTGTTACGTGCAGCCCGGCATTGCTATCCTTCACAAAAAACTGCTGCGCCTTCTTTACGTTAAAGAGCGTTCCCGCTCGATTTATTTTCGAAACAGGGAAAACAGCTTTTCCCAAGGACCTTTGGTATTTTTTACGGTGACTTCCAGACGACGGTTGAAATCATTCTGCGCCTGCCATTCCTGCTTTTGTTCCGCACGCATCGTCTGAAGCTCTTCTTTCAACAGATCGCTTTTTTCCTTTTCTCTCTCCAGCATCTCTTCATACTGCTGCTTCTGATCCTCCATCATCCGGTCAAGCTTCGTATGGGTTTTCTGTGAAAAGTTACCGACACCTGAACTGATGACGTGGTGATCCTGCTGCAGACGGGAGACCGTGTTTTTCAGCTCGGCCATGTCCTGCTTCAACTGGACATTCATTTCCCTTGAGGCGGCAAGCTCTCCTGCCAGCAGTTTGAGGAGCTCCTCAGTTTGACCGGGATTTCCAAGAGCAGAGGAATATGTATCCGATACAGTCAGCGCCGTTTCTGTGTATCCCTTCAATTTCTCCTTCTGTTCCTCCACGACGATTCTTGCCTGTTCATCCTGTGGCAGGTCCGTATCGCGGATTTCCTTTAAGGCTTCTATATCCGAGGCGACGAAGATCCGCCTGTCACCATCTTTAAAGAACTCGTATCCGTTCCGTTCAAGAATCTGCCCATAACGACGAACAGTAGTAGTTGCGATCCCTACTTCTTCAGCCACTTCCTTCGTTGAAAAAGCGCGCTCATTCGGTTGTATATCGTGTCGCATGCAGGGCCTCCTTTTCTTCTCCAGTATTGTCCAAGAACGACCGGAAACAAAGGCACTGTTTCCGTTTTCTCTCTCTTCCTCTATTATACATGGATGAAGGCCCTTTGTGGTTTACGGAAGTATTAAATCGCAGGATTTTTACCGCACCGGCTGATGAATCTCTGTTTCTGCAGGTATGTACTCAATTCCTCTGCGCTGTTGAATGTGACCGGGTATCCATAGGATGTAGGCGTCTGTCCCTGGTTCGTTTTTTTACGGAATCGGCGGAGTGATGTGTTATGGACGGGTTTCCAATTCTCCGTATCCTCCACCCTGTCCGGGTCCCTGACAATCGTGATCTCCTTATTCATCAACATATAGATGACTTCACCTGTGCCGCGTTGTTCGAACTCCATGGATTTGGTTGTTTCATAGGACATCACAAAGTCCTGCTTGAAAAAAGCCTGTCTGTATTCTCTCATTATTCCTGCTCTCCCCTTTACTCTATCCATTCTTCTATACTATGAACGGTTTTCCTGCCGGCGTCCATCCTTACCTTTTTACCGATAGCAAGTGGATGCATCGGGTGTGTGTGACACGTATCAAACTCAGCCAGCACCGGGATTTCAAGACCATCCAGCTGCTCCAACAGGAGATCGAGCGGACGCTTGCCTGTACCGAGATCATCATACAACTCATGCTTCCCGATCAGAATACCACCGGCTTTATGGAAAAGACCGTGTGCTTTCAACATGGCAAAATTCTTCTCGACCACGGCTGCGGTTTTCCGGCAGTCTTCCAACAATAAAATATCTCCTTCATGGATCTCCGGGAAGTATTCCGTCCCGATAAATCCGTACATGGCATTGACATTGCCGCCGATGACACGCCCTTCCGCCTGCCCCTCCTGACCGGTCACCCAGTCGTTCTCATACAGGGTCTTTTCTGTCGTCTTTTCCAGCCAGTTCACCGGTTCATCCGACCAGTAGGCGGGCATTGGAACGGTTTTATGAAGCCTTTCAAAGGAACCCGAAGCTTATCGTGGGCTATTCGGATGCTACCGCTGTTTTGTTGAGCCTGTACCTCCGCCCGTTCTTTTGGTGTACCGGAACGGTAGCTTTCCTGTTTACCTGTCCGGCTGCCATCTTTGATATGAAATCCTTTTCCTTCAAGAAAAGCCTTCGCCCTGGTGAAGCGCTTCTCAGCTGTAACCGTCGCAGGTGCTGAAGGTGTAAATACACCAATGGTATCCCCTTTACGTAAGCGTCTCAATACCATTCCACTCCTTCTCTATATTTCTTCCATTATTTCAGATGGCGAAAAATAAAACAATTTTTTCCTTTTCGCGCGAACCTTTCCTGCTTCTCATTGGTATAGTTGGTAGAAGAGATCAAAGGAGGAATGAAGATGGGCATCGGTTTTATCATTTCAATGGGGGTCATGTTTGTCTGGATGGGGGTCATTTTGGCCGTGACGATACCAATGGAGAAAAAGTACATCATCCGCAGCAAAGGAAAGATTGATTATAAGAAAACGGAGCTTTTTCTGCGCTGGAATGTTTTTGATACCTTAACCGTCATCCTTGCCGTATATACGATTATCTGCGTACAGGTTCTCAACCTGATGATCAGCTCAGGCGCCACCGTTGGAAATCCATATGTCCAGTTTTTCACGAACCAGGCTCAGGCATGGACGATTGTCGTTATCCTGTATTTATTCAGTCGTTTAAGCCGCACATTAAAGTCTGTACACGCCCGTATGGGAGAAGCTTCGTGAACCACCCGGAAGCCGTCATGGAGGACTGGCAGCAGGGAAATGAAGAAGCTTTCGAACAGATCTATACCGCCTTTCACAGGCCGGTGTATGCGTTTATTTACCGCTATACGAGAGACGAACCATTCAGTGTTGATATCGTTCAGGATACGTTTCTCCGCCTGCAGACACATAAGCACCAGTATGTGTCTTCCAAGGGGACTTTGAAATCCTACCTGTTTCAGATTGCCTACCGGTTGATGGTCAACAAATTGAACCGGAGAAAAAAGTGGCGGAGCCTGCTTCCCTTTTTAGTTCCTTCACAGGAGAGTACGCTCCATCCTGCAGAAAAACTGACGGTCCAGCAGGCAGTCAGCGGCCTTCCGGATCTGCAGCGTGCCGTGATTCTTCTCTACTACTACCATGACCTTCCTCAAAAAGAAATCGCCGACATCCTTCACATCCCCTTAGGGACTGTGAAATCGAGACGGCATCAAGCCATTCAAACATTAAAAACGCACCTGGAGGTGGAAGACCTGTGAAAAATAAGCTCCATGATCACACAGAGCTCGACCGTAAGCTCGCCGAATACGACGTCGACGTTCCATATATCCCCCGAAAAAAGAGCCGTTGGAGCCGCCTGGTTCACTACCTTGCGTCACCAGCCGATAACCCTGTTGATTTTCTCGCACCTGTCCGGCCGAGCTTTTCTTTGGCGTCCGTCATTCCAGTCCTCGCGGCTGGTTCCCTGCCCATCACCGCCATCTTTTTATAGGATTGAAAGTTTCCAATTTTACAACTTCCTTTGAATCTATTGTTCCCTCTCCTGTATTCTGCTAGAATGCTGAACATACAATTTCACACGGATTCCTTATATACATGCGGAGATATGGTCCGCAAGTTTCTACCCGGCTGCCGTAAAGAGCCGGACTATAAGGAAAGAATAGACAGGGATCTTACAGCCACAGGTAGGTCCCCGTGCCTCTTTCCTTATGTTTATAGGAAAGAGGCCTTTTTTGTTGTCTGACGTCTAATCTCCTTAAGGGATCCGTCATATTCAGGGAGGATTACATCATGCAGATCATCACCGGACTGCTCTCACTCGCAGCCCTTATTGGACTGGGCTGGCTGTTAAGCAGCAGCAGAAAAAACATCAAGTGGCGGACTATCCTGACCGGCTTATTGATTGAAGGACTGTTCGTTTACACGATGCTGAACATTTCTATCGGTCAAGCCGCTTTGAAAAAGGCCGCTCTTTTCATCCAGCACATCATTGATTACAGCTCGGCCGGCATTGATTTTGTCTTTGGTCCACTGCTTGCGGAAACAGGCGTCAACTTTGTATTTGCCATCCATGTCCTAGGGGCCCTGATTTTTATTTCCGCCCTGATTTCCGGATTATATTACCTCCGTATCCTGCCGGTCATTGTGAAGTTCCTCGGCACGATCGTAGGAAAGCTGTTAAAAACCTCAAAAGTGGAGTCATTCAGCGCGGTTGGGAATACCTTCCTTGGAGTTGCCGAAGCTCCTCTACTGGTGAAGCCGTACTTGAGCCGCATGACCAAATCGGAAACATTTGCAATTATGGTCGGTGGAACAGCCTCTGCCAGCGGGGCGATCCTCGTCGGCTATGTAGAAATGGGAATTGATTTGACGTATCTATTGATCGCCATATTCAGCGTGCCCTTCGTTTCTCTTGTCATGGCCAAGCTGTTGGAGCCGGAAACAGAAATCTCCGAGTTGAATGAAACCGTCTCTCTCGAAAAGTCCGGGCAGGCGAACGTCTTTGAAGCCATCTCCGACGGTGCGGTTAATGGAGTAAAACTTGCGGCCAGCATCGGTGGTTTGATGATCGCTTTTATCAGTGTCATTGCCCTGGTCAACGGGGGATTGGGATTGATCGGAACAGATCTGTCCACCATTTTCGGCTATCTCTTTTATCCCTTTGCTGTGATGATCGGCATTCCTTTTTCCGATGCCTTCCAGGCGGCTTCCTTAATTGGAACGAAGCTTGCGGCGAATGAGTTTCTCGCCTACTCCAACCTGAAGCAGATGGCCGGGGATCTTTCTCCGATGACGATGGCCGTCATGTCTGTGGCCCTCTGCAATTTTGCCAACTTATCCTCGATCGGCCAGTTGATTGTCGGACTCGGATCACTGGCTCCGGAGAAGCAGTCCCAGGTTGCCCGTCTCGGTTTAAAGGCAATCATCGGCGGCACGCTTGCCAGCTTCATCACCGCTGTATTCGTATCTATGTTTCTTTAAAAATTCAACAGTCCTATGAGGACAAAAGGGACTTCCAATTTCACGGAAGTCCCTTTTTACAGATAACTTATTCAACTGAACCACCTTATTGTTCAAACCTCAAGGTCAATCAGGTAATTTTCAATGGACGCACCTGATACACGAAATATTTCGTTATGAATTCGTAGTGATTTTTAAATGTTTTTCTCCTAAAATAGTAATGCTGATGTTCCACCTGGGGTGCATAACTAAATGATCATAGTCATCGAATTCCAATAACATATGAATGTCATCATCTTCAGCTGTAAGAACAGCAACCCTTTTGTTCTCAAGGTCTACATATGTCTTGAAGCTTTCCTGCATCTCTATTTTCCAATCAAAAAAATCCATCATGCACCTCCAATTACCATGGTCTTACCCATGTACCTACCACAAATGAACATATGAATTTTCACGCTTCTTTTTTCTTCCACATATAAAAGTTATAGATAACTTGAAAAACAAAAACCATAAGCAATACTAGGATAAACACCATTTTTGTCATCGTCGTAATTGCTGAAGAGTAGTAAAGAATAAGGGCTGAGAAAATGACCACCGGTGCAAGGGTGACCGTCCTTACCAATTTCCTTCTGTACGAAAGTGCAAAATAATTTAGTTTAAACCCTTTGTCTTGTTTGTCTCTATTTTTATATCTAATAGATAAGACTGCAATGACGATTGCAGAGATTAGCCCGGGAATTATAAAAGACATTCCAGACAGCTCCTTTCTTTCAAGACTGCCCCCGTGTTAAAGAAGTGAAGGAATACATTACGGCTAATACTCTTCGTTGTTTTCCTTGTGTTTGAAAAGAACTAAATTACATTCTTCACACCTTGAGGCTGGTGTTTTTTTGACTTTTAACCATGCATCTTCTATTAATATTTCACTCCCAAAATCAGCAAAAATTGAATCAGGCGAGTCTGACCAGCAAATTCTTCGTGGAGAGAAAATATATCCACCCTTCAACTCATTCCCACACTCCGGGCATCTGAGCATATCGTCCATTATTAATAACCCTCCTCCCTTGTTCTACTTTCTAAAAGCTTCTTTCTCATGCTCATCCAACCGCACCAATAATCATGTCTTTTATTACACCTACGATACCAATCCAATTCAGTTTCAACAAATATGTGGGTAAATCCCCTTGTTGACTCGTGCTTAGAAAAAAGGTGCAGACTTGTCCCTACATCTTTTTTCTAATACCTTTTTGTTTTAGGTAGTATTGTACTTCTTCTATTTTGCTGTTTGACTTAACTTGATGGATATATTTATTCGTATGTAAGTAGATGTAAGGGTCGTTCCTTACAAAAAATTTCAATTCATTCCAAGAACACTCTTCTTTAGTTTCTCCTTTATGAATTACTTGAATAAGATCACCAGTTAAATAGACTTCCTTATCTCCAAAAAAAACATCCTTTTTCTTTAATAGTGCTTTTTTATTCCGTTTTTTTATGAGAATGAACGTTCCAACTAAATAGAACCCTAAACCAAACGTATACAAAAAAATGTAACTAAGAGGACTTATATATACCCCGGGCCTCATGGCTTTATAAACTAAATCGTAGGATACAAGGATAATGACCCCTAATATAATAGTTATAATTTTCCTTATTTGTTCATTTTTACTATGTTTTAAGATGTGTTGTATATATGGATCTATATCTTCAGAATTTGTAGTGTAGTTGACTTTTATCGCCATATTTACCTCCAGAAAGTTTGATGGATCATAACCATTTTTCCAACATATTCAATTTACCGTATGATGTTTTCACTATTCTACTTAATTAATACATAGGGAACTTTCTTACCTTGCAGCGCTCAACCCCTTTGTTAGTTTATAAACAACTCTGCCAAAAGTGAACTTAACAGGATACAGAGAAAGAATCACTGCAATAATCACACTAAAGGTCTTTATGCCTCCAGTTAATTGTAATATGTCGCTTATCAAGTAACTGGATAATTGCAAAAGACCATAAACGATAGCAATTGACACAACATATGCAAACAATATTAGAATCACTTGGAGTATAGACATCTGTTTTATCTTTCCTATATTTTTAATGCTGCCATCGTTAATTGAAAAAGAAATGTACGTCATTGGAAGTAATAATAAATACCAATTCGAATAACCAATCCCTATCCATGAAGCACCCATTCCCAGAAGCAGACCCCATCCAATGATGTTAAAGATTTTTTTACTCACTTTATCACTCCCACAAGAAGATGATAGACATCTGTATTCCCATGTCATCCCGGTTGGTGCTGGTTCTTATTCCACAGCTTCCCCCCGTTTCCATAAGACTTGATCACGGGATATGTTATGTAATTTACTAATCTTCCCACCTTACTTAGTTCAGACAGATGGTCACCCTTTTCAAATTTAAAGAGATAATGCTCCTATGAATACAATAATTAAAGCCAGGAATAACAAGTTCCATAAGTTTCTACCACGAAAAAGTGATAAGTTATTAAGCTAACCGATAAGACAGGTGAAAACCCTTATTCTTTCATTCTTAAATTCCAAACGTTGTATCCTTTCTACTCACGCAACAATAAATAGGATAATTCAATCTCTCGTAAGTATTCCAATTACAGACATAAGTAAAAAGTATGTAACAAAGGTAATGAATAATTATCTCCTCCAAACAGCATAATACTATCCGGACCATTTTCTTCCCTAATACCTCAGTCCAAAATAAAAAAAAGACGACCATCAGTATTGAACATTTGTCATCGTTACTTTATTTGTAACCTTACATTTAGTTTCCATCAGTACCTTCTGATCCTTCGAAAAATTCCTCATACAACCATTTAAATAATGTTGAAAAAAAAGAGATCCCTATTATTTCAATGGTTGACTGGTTATCGGATGAAAACAATGCATTCCATAGTAAAAGACCAATAATCATGAAGAAGAAAAACCTAATATAACCCAGCACTTTAACCACCTCTTATCTTTAGACGTACACTTATTACTATTCCTTCGTCATTATTTCAGCCGTTCCAATTATGTATCTAAGAGAGAAGATCCGACCTTTTTTCAAACTGTTTATCATTTAGAAATCAACCACAACTCTAAACTTTATGAAAAAGGCGACCACTCGTATTGAATAGTCGCCCTTGTTAGTGGAAGACTCAATTTCAAGAAGGGATTACATTTTTTCTTTTGAAAACGGAGGATGCTTGGTAAAGACAAATAAAGTGAATAATCCTATAGTAGAAAAAATAGCTGAGGTAATAATACCAAATCCACTCATTGTAAAGGTTTTATAAATAGACCAAGCTGTAACTATACTTACAATAAAGGCAGGTATATAATATTTGATATATTTATCGTTCATAACTTTTACCGATAAGTATAAGACTTGGAAAAGAAGCAGCGTTAAGAGTACAACCTTAATGATCATTTTCTTCTCCCCTATCTATTGAATAACCTTTAATGTTTTTAGGCTCCGGCATTACCGAATGTTCTATGATGGCTTCCAGTATTCTCAACGTTTTAACGCCTCCATTTCAGAGGTACAATCGTTATCCCCGTTCACCTATTCTGGTTCCTCCTATTACTCATACGATACTTCTCCAATTTAGTTTCAATATACCTTATATTTCCAAGGTTGATTCTTCCACAATCCTGTAAAAAATAAAAGAGGCAATCCTTTTTCAGAATTGCCTCTTATTACTACTGAAGATTCATATTCAAAACAGCCTGCAATCAGAAGAAATTGTTTATTCATGACCATTCATATTCCAAGTTGCCATACAGTAAAGAAGCTCACCATCAGCAGAGAATTTCCTTTTCTTTTCGCTCTTACTATGCTTGACGACGTGGTCAATGTGAGGATCTATACCTTCTGTATTTGTAGGATAATGTAATTTGATGTTGATAATAATTATTCAAGTAAATCTTTATTGACTATAGACTGTTTAATACTTGTTACAAATTCATCTAATCCCATTTCTTTCGTTGCTTTATCTCCATAAGACCTAACGTTCACACATCCTTTTTCAACTTCCTTGTCTCCCAACACCAGAATGAAGGGTGTTTTGTTTATTTGAGTTTCCCTGATCTTGTACCCTAACTTTTCCTCTCTACTGTCCTTTTCCACTCTAATCCCTTCTTGTTTTAACCGATTCATTACTTGATCCGAATATTCTTTATGAACGTCGTTTGATGCAGGTAGTATTTTTACTTGAACAGGTGCTAACCAAGTTGGAAATGCCCCTCTATAATGCTCAATGAGTATGCCTAAAAAGCGATCAAGGGACCCAAACACAGCCCGGTGAATAACCACTGGACGAACTTTTTTATTTATTTTTACTCCTTGGAAACGATTCTAGTTTAGTTCTACACTAAATATTAGATAACCCTTACTCATATTAATATCCTTTAGAAGTGACCGTACTCTACCCTGCTTATAGTAAAATAACGATTGTTCTATTGACCAATTGCCCCTGTCTACTGAATAACCTTGTTAATCATTCTTATCTCAAAACATCTTTTCCAAATAGACTTTTTAATTTATTTGCTTGTTCATCAGACGCATTAAAAAAGGTACCTGCATTCTTTCTTAGAATTGCTTTTTGGTGTACATAATACACAAACCACTTGCTGCCATTAATTTGAAATATTACATCCGGGTTTCCCTTGGCATTTGAGAGTGCTTCTTCAATTGGGACCTCATTTAAATTAGTAGTTAACTCTTCGTTTTGCTTAACAACATCTTCTTCTTTTATTACTTGGACAGGCTCAGTATCATTCCTGATTGAGTATATTTCTACCTCCTCTGCACTACCTTTTGAACACCCACACACAAGGAAGAAAATAGAAATCACGCAAAGTAATGTTAAGTATTTCATCTCGTTTTTTCCATCCTTCCTTTACATCACTTAACTAAATCTGTTAGTTAAAAAGCTAAATACAGCTATGCCTATGTACTGAGAGCAATAACTTTATTGAGTAATCGTTCCCGTTTCTGTAAGACTTGAATTCGAGAGGTCTTTACAATTTTTCTTTATCCCCAAACTTGCCTGTTATAGGAAAAGTAAAACCGCCTAGCGTTAATCCTAATACAAGTGACCAGTTCATTTCACCGAATATGAAGTATCCGAAGAGAATAGCAGCGACTGCATAAGCGAGTGCAGAGATAATGCGATCTTTAATTCTTTTATTCATATTGCAATTCTCCTCCTACTACCTATATTTAGTCTCTGTCCTTACTGACCTCTATTACCAACGGAGTATATTCCCAAACTATACCAATGTAAAAAAGGCGATCCTTCAATTGAAGAAACGCCCCCGTTAACGAAAGACTCGAATTCAAGATAACCGAAGCAAGGTGGTGGTTCCTGTGCTTCTTGTCGTAAGCGCCAGAACCATCCTTAGTTTTTATGATTCCTTATTTACCACATTAATTCTTAGTTGTATGAATCCTTCTATATGTTGATATTTTCCAAATGAGGACTTACAATTCCAAGTGTAACATTTAAGAAGCTTTCCAACGGGAGTTGAAAATGAATAAATTTCTATTTTTTCTTTTTATTTTAATTAGTTTAGTAGGGTGCTCATCAACTGATCAAGGTAAAGATGAGAAATACAATAACAACAAGGGGGAGAAATTGAATGAAGAAATAACTATCAAAACTGGGGGTAAGAATTACGAACTTGAGCCTGTATACGCATGTAACAAAAACTGCATTTTAAAAGATGATCTTGAGATGATACATGAGAATTTTGATAGTTATGGAGTTCCTGAAATAGACACTCCGGCAAAACTAAAAATTAATCAAGCAGACATTGACGCTAATAGTTCTGGAGCTATGATCCATTATAATTCTACAACTAAACAAGTAAACTTGAGTGATGATTATTCACTACCCGTAACAGGAAATAAAGGAGAATCCTCAAAGTATATTTATTATAAACACCATAAGACTGAGGGTGAAAAAGTTCAGTATGAAATTTACGCTTTTACAGTTGTTCCTAATTAAATCGCTCTGTTAAAGTTTAGTATTAATATTACTACCAAAAAGAGATTCCAATTTCATGGAATCTCTTTTTGATATTGGGCATATTCAACTGAAGCCCCCTTTTTTATAAGACTTGATTTCAAGGTATTTGGTCATAACAATATATAAATCGAACCAATACTCTTACTTACTTAAATCTACCTTGATGCTTTTATCCTCACCTAATCGCTCGTTATTTTCATCTCTTGGCGCTTCCATTTGGAAAGTTATGTTTTTTACTTCCTCAGCATTCAATTCGTCTAATAAATAAGAGGCGAAAGCCCGGTATTCCCCAGCACCCCTATAACCAAAAGATAAGTTACCACTCTTCAAGAGGTTTGGTTCAATCCATTCTTCTTCAGAATTTATTTTTATCGGGAGATGTTTCCCATCAAAGGTTAAATTATCCTCCTCTGAAGTAACTATAAAATCCAACCTGATAAACGTAACTTCACCATCTGGAAGTTCTTCAGTAAGTATATTCTTCATTTCTCCTTCCTGTACCGAAACCCCAAGCATTTCTATAGTTATAGGACCAGATGTAACAGTTCCTAATTTTGTTTTTGAGTTTACAACTTCAAAATCTCCTAAAGAAAAAATATTATCTTCCTCAGAATTATTATCACCCGTTTTCTCTATTTCCTCAGTTTCATTCTCTTCTTCTGAGGTCCTATCATTGCTTGTTTCAACGTCATTACAAGCCGTTAGCAATAGTAATGAGCTAGATAAAAATATATATAGTAGTGTTTCAAGTTTCAATATCTCCACCCCATTTCAAATTATCCATATTAAGATTGCCTTATCACTCAATATAGTGGCAATAACTAGCGTAGCATAATTATGATTTCCTAGAAATAAAGTCTTAAAAACCGGACTGAGTCTTCCACCAACCTGCCCAAAACGTTAAGGGAGCAATTCTTCTGTTAAAGAATTGCCCCCGTTTACGTAAGACTTGAAGTCAAGATAGTATCTTCTTCCCCTCCATATTTAGGGTGTGTTCCAAAAAAATGTAGTAACTATAAAAGGTATAATTATGGACACTAAAAGAATCAATCCATTGCCAATGAATCCAATCTTTCTGTATGTTCCTTTTTCCGAGAGCATGGCAAATACCAATCCTAATATAGCAATCACTACACCTGCAAAAAGAAAAGCATCATTCCTCGAAAGCATCGTTATGTATGCAGCTAGGCTTACTAAAAATAACACAGTAGAAATTATTCCTAACTTCCTTCTCACACTTTCCCCTCCCCGTTATGTAAATTATTCCAAAATATTGTATGTAACTCAATACTTTTAGAAAATGAGCTTTCACGTAATATGGGAGACAATTCTTTTATTAAGGAATTGCCCCCCGTTTCATGAAGACTTAATTTCGAGATAATTCGCCATTATCTATAAAACTGCTTTTATTTACGTTATCAAAAAAATAATCGAAGTAATCAGAAATGGTGAACCGAATATGCCAATCTTCATTCCTAACCTTCTTTCTTCTCTATCTCCTTTATCTGTTGAAGCCACATTTAATTCAGACCTTCTAATAAACGTTTTCATAAGGAAAGCAGAAATTAAAGCTGACCCAAAACCGATAATATTAACTAAACTAATGAACATTTTCAGGCTAAAGAATATTGTAATTGACAATATAATTAATAATAAGAAACCATACCCTAAAGCGTTTCTCATTGTCACACCTCTTTCTTTATTTTCAGCGGGGTTATGCCAAAACAAGTGAACAAGAAATATTAACTTATAATATTCCCTAATAAAGTAAAGCCCCCCTTTTCTGGAAGACTTGAAATCAAGATAATTAACCGTTATTTATACATTATCCTTATCACAACACGATGTTTTTAAGATATAAAATACCATAGATTAAAGCACTAACAACTAAAATAAATAAACCAACCATTAAGAACCCGTATGTAAAACCTCTAACCATTGAAAATAAATCTAAAAACATATTTTTTATAGCATTAAATATAAATTGCACCCCAAAGCCTCCAACCAGTATTAATTTGAAACATTTACATTATTAAATTACGGGTTATTCTAACTAAAAGTTTCACTCAACTATTTGTAAGAATATATATGCTGCTGAATACCAATAAACGATGTACAGCTTTTGCCACTGATACTGAATGACTCGAAACTGAGTTACCTTTTATCTTTGAGGCTTTTCACTTCGTTTTCAAGGCTTTCAACTTTTTTCTGTAATTCTTTATTGGGTTCAGTAACTTTTCTCCCTATAATGACCAAAAAACCAATTAGAGAAACTATTCCACCTCCAACAGCAACTACACCAAATATCACAAGGTCTAAGATAACTATCACTCCTAAAAAGCACTTTAATTCATATACGAATGAGTACATAAATCGTTTCAAAACTGGCTATTATCTCGAATTCGAGTCTTCAACTAACCTGCCCATTAGCTAAAGACTCAGTATCGAGATAAATATCAACACCGAACTTAAACGAAGCCTTTTATTCAAGGCAGCAGTCTCCGCCTGTAACGGAGAGAAGTGTAAGATGATGCTTCCTTACTCTCCCCATAACCCGGCTGTTCCTCATGAAAAACAAAACCTCTGGCTTCGTAAAAAGGAATGCCCTTATCATTGCCTTTTTGAACCGAAGCCCATTGTTCTTCCGCTCCATAAAGATCCTTCTGCTGCTTCGTCAAGGCTTCCAGCAGCTTCGTACCGATTCCCCGGCCTCTGTAATCCGGATCTAGATAAAGGACATAGATTTCGCCGGCCTTCTGATCGATCATCCCGCCGCCAATTGCACCAACAATCCTGTCCTGTTCAAGAGCGGTTATGTAGCCGCTCCAGTCTCTCCCTGCAGGAACAATCTCTTTTTGGATGCGGGCCAGGTTATAAAATTCATCGATGACGGTCTGTAAGTATTCTTTGCTGTAAATCGCTGCGTACGTGTCCTGATTCCCTTTGATACAGACCTCCCGGATGCCGGGAGCATCACTCATAACAGCATTTCTGACTATAATCATCGTTTCCCTCCTATATTCTCTGCTGGTGGGTATGTTTGAAATCTGTGCCATACTTTAAACCGTAGCCGATGGTCCGATCCATCCCGATATGAGCCGTCCAGATCAGCGCCAGCGCGGTTACAAGCCCCCACTGGTAATATAGACCGGTGAGGAGAACAAGTCCCGGCACTACATAGGTGTGGCCGATATTGTATAGGACGGCTCCCGCCTTGGCATTTATGATATAGCCGAGCATGAATACATCAGGTGCAAGAAGGAGAAGAAGAAACAGCCAGAGCGAATAGCCGGTCGTTGTGTAAAAATAAGACGACATAATGAGGACGAGTAATCCTTCCAGATGAATCCATGTTTTGGGCACTGGGTTCCACTCCTTTTTAGGTGATCGGTTTGAAAAGGGGCCATGACAAGCAGGTCGTGCCACGATCCGTTTCGGAAAAGCTCTTCCTTCAGACGCCCCTCTGTTGTAAAACCTGTATGCTCATACAATCGGACGGCGCATTTATTAAACGCACAGACTTTCCTCTGATGTTTCTAGTTCTTCAATCCTGTAACTATTCGATGTGTCTGAGGTGGTGATCCTCTTGATGAATTGTTCGGTGCTTTCATAGGTGGGGACATCGAGGTGGGGCTGGGTCGTCTTCATTACTTCCATATCATTTCTCCATTGATGGTAGATGGGTGGGGCTTTTTCCTCTACTTTCCGCAGACGTATGCGTTCAGCTGTAAACAAGTCATTCCTCCCTCTCTCTGCTGAGCCGTTCACCTCTAGTACGGTCAACAAGGAGAAACGTTTCAAAAATCAGGCAGGAAATCGGATGCTTCCATTATTCACCTGCACATTCCCATGACCTGCTTTCCTCATCCGTCCTGATGCAAAATCATTGTTTGTGAATTGACGGAAATACTGCCTCGCTCCGTTATACGTCGCATACCACAGCTGGTTGATAATGGTATACGTTCCATGACCTGCAAAGCGGAGCGGATGGTAGGAAACACCAAAGACCGGATGAGTCATTTTAGCAATCCCGTACCTGCCCTTTTCATCCAGCCACAAGCCCAGCATCTTCTCCATTTACACACCCCCCTCCCACTCCTCTACAGAAACGAGGCCGTCCTCACCCACGTACGCGGTCCCTCTCCCCTTTAGGAGAGCCGTTACAGGATAAACCTCAGCCATCTGATCAGAAAACAGCCACTTTCTACCCGGTTCGAGGAGCAAAAGAAAGCTTTCGTCTTCCTTTTCCCCTATAAAATTCAGGAGGTGCGGCCGGATTGGGCGCTTTTCTCTTTCGATGAGATTCAACCGTTCAAGAACTTCAGCCCCCTGCCCGGCGTCCACCGCTATAAAGCTCATTTCATTGACCTTCTGCAGGCTCTCTATGGAGAACGGCTGTCCATCACTCTTTGGAGCCGTACGCCTTGCGATACACTCGACAATATTACCGGCGGGATCCTGAAAGGAAAAGGCACGGGCCTGAAGATGCTGGAAGGCCGCCTCATCCTGATCCTCTTCTTTTAGGAGCGGGGTACGGGCCTTCACCCACTCTTTCGCCTCCTGAAACTGGTCTGCCGGGATATCAAAGGCGAAAAGATAAAAAGGATGTCCTTCCTCTACTTTTAGAAAAGTGATGGTGCTTCTCCCAGCTTCAATGGTCAGCTGACCTTCTCCCGATTCTCTCTCCTTAAAACCGAGGACCTCTTCGTAAAAATGTTTCATATCCTTGAGCGGCCGTGTATCCAGCATGACTTTTTCAATAAACATTTCTCATTCCTCCTTCACAGCGGTACCTTCATGGTAAAGAGAGGGGAAAGGAATCACATCAGGGGACAGACCGATGTTTTCTACGTCTTTCGATGGAGATCAAGACCCGCTGCAATCATTTTCTGTCTGCCACAACAATCAAAAAGGCGGCCGGAAACTTTCCCGGCCGCCTTTTTGGTATCTTATCCCTCATATTCAGCAAGAGTTACTGCGAGCTCATCCTCAATCTCCTGAACGGAACCTAAATAGTTATTCAAAAGGATGGAGAAAATCAACTCCTCCCCGTCTTTCGTCGTAACATAGCCGGAAAGCGAGGTCACACCAGTCAAGGAACCTGTCTTGGCATGGACATTCCCTTCAGCCGCTGTGTCCTGCATCCGATTCCTCAATGTACCCCCAACAAAACGTTCTTCCTTTCCTGCCACGGGAAGGGATGTGTAGAACGCGTCATACCACGGTTCCTGGCGAACTTTATATAAGAGTTCTGAGATTTCATCGGCCGGAACCATATTGACATGCGACATGCCTGACCCGTCCCGCAGGCGCATCGTATCTGCATCCACATCAATCGTCTGCACATACTCTTCTACGACATCCAACCCTTTATCCCAGCTGCCCTCATCGTAAACGGTCCGCCCCATTTCCTTGATTAACACCTCAGCGTGTCCGTTATTACTCAGCTTCATGAATGGGATGAACAAGTCTTCAAGCGGCATCGATGTATGAGATGCAACAAGGTCGGATTTCTCCGGCGTTTCCGCGTACGTCATCTTTCCTTTCACCTTTATGCCGGCTTCCTCCAACGCCCTTTGGAAAAGGTCGAGCGCAAGTCCAGACGGCTCATCGACCGCCACCCAGGAGCGGGACCGGCTGCCTTCAAGTGGAAGAGTCCCTTCCACAATAATCTCGTTTGTTCCGTGTTTCCGTTCAATCGTGACATCTTTCTCTCCATCTTCAGCAACCGTCTTCGTTTGATTGATGATTTTTACGTGGTCTGTTTCCGGTGTCACTTCGATATCAGCCTCCACACCTTCTTCGTTTCCTGGGTAGGCAGCGACGATCACCGTTCCTGCATCGTAATCTTCATTAGGCGCAGCTGTAAGGGCAGAAATCTGAGAAGCATAATAACGGGATTCATCATTCCAGGAAATGTCCTCAGACAAACGGATATCATCGTACCATGTGTCATCCGCAACCAGGCTTCCTTTGACTGCCCTGATCCCTTGGTCCTTCACTTGTTGGGCAAGCTCCTGAAAATCCTCATAGAGAAGGGTCGGATCTCCTTTGCCCTTTAGGTAAAGGTCCCCGTGAAGCTGACCTCCTCTTATTTTCCCTTCTGAATACACTTCCGTATCAAACGTGTAGCGGGGGCCAAGCGTATCCATCGCAGCCGCTCCCGTCAGCAGTTTCATGTTGGAGGCCGGCTTCAACCGGTCATGGGCATCATGTTCATATATGACCTCTCCCGTGTCGGCTGAGCGGACACTCACACCGCTCAGCGCTCCGTCCAGCTTCTCATCACTTAATAGAAGGTTGAGTTGATCAACCAATTCTTCATGTTCCAGAGAAGCCGTCACTTCTGTCTGGACAGGCTGAAAAGGAAAAAACAAAACAAGACTCGTCAACGTCAGGACTGCAGCATTGGATAATTTCCGCATATGTATACGTCTTCCTCCTCCAATATGGGGTCTTCTACACCTTACCAAAAATTACAGAATATTATAATAATTAACAGATATTTTCCACAAAACAGCCCCAAGGAAGCAGTTCTTTGGATAGAGTTTCAACCTATCTATCCTCTCAGCTGCGTGACCAGTCCCATGCCGCTTGTTGAAGTTGTTGGACAAACCCGCCCTTTCCCTCGATGTACGCGTCGATATTAAAACGGTGGGCCTGCGCCAGCTGCTTTTTCAACCGGGCATAAGCGTTCCGCTCAGCGTCATGCGTCCGAAGATAATCACGGAACACGAGATGACGCTCTATTTCAGGACTTCCTTCTTCAAATACGTGCACGTGATGGGTTCTATCCTGTCCTCCTTTTTGAAAAAAACGGCGGCCGGGCAATCCGTTCTCACCTTTCGCTTCATACCCTGCCTTCTCCATTGCAGCGACCGCTTCATCGACCGCTTTCAAATTACTGACAACAGGAAGTATATCAATCACCGGCTTGGCCGCAAGTCCGGGAACTGCTGTACTGCCGATGTGATGAACATCGACGAGCGCTGATCCAAAGATCTTTTCCAGTATCCGCTTTTCCTGTTGAAATAAAAATGACCAGCCCGTGTCATAAGGGACAACCTCCACCTTCCTCATCCGACCCCTCCTTTATTTTCCTGATTATCCACATTCAAGTATAGCAGATGAGTAAATGTGTCCCGTTTGAGCAAACTATTTTCGTTCCTGTCCTTCATCGTGTATAACTTATCGTGTAACATCACTTATTTAGGAGGTACCATCATGAGCAAAAAAGTTCTAATGGTCGTAACCAATCACACTAAAATTACAGATGATCATAAAACAGGCCTGTGGCTTGAGGAGTATGCTGTTCCTTATAATGCCTTCAAAGAGCAGGGCTATGAGGTAAAAGTAACAAGCATCCAGGGTGGCGAAGTTCCACTGGATCCCAACAGTATTCCTGAAGAAGAAGTGAAAGAATGGGCGGAAGCTCAAGCACAGCTGAAGGATACAGCCAAGCTTTCCAAAGAAGATGCCAATGGATTTGACGGTATTTTCCTTCCAGGCGGACACGGGACAATGTTCGACTTCCCGGAAAACGAAACGCTTCAGTATGTCCTGCAGCAGCATGCGGAACAGAACAACGTCATCGGCTCTGTCTGCCACGGTCCTAGTGGTCTCGTCCATGCGACGTATGAAAACGGCACACCGATTGTCAGCGGCAAAAAAGTGACCGGATTCACGGACTCCGAAGAAATCGGCATGGGTCTGGATGTGCATATGCCATTCATGCTGGAAACAGAACTGCGCAACAAAGGCGGCGAATTTTCCAAAGGGGATGACTGGAGCGCCTACGCGGTCCGCGATGGTAATCTGGTAACCGGCCAGAACCCGATGTCCAGTGAAAAAGCTGCAGAGAAAATGGTTGAAGCTTTAAAAGAAAACTAAAAACTCCCCTTCCAAAAGGAAAGAGAGTTCCAGGCTGTCGGGATCGTTCTCGACAGCCTTATTTTATGTCAGGGGTGCTCCTTTCATCGGCTGAAAAAACCGGGTGGAAATCTGGTCATGCGGCACCGGAGCACTGCACAGGTATCCCTGGTACTGGTGGCATTTCCTTGAAATCAAGTAATCCAGCTGGGACGGCGTTTCTACACCTTCTGCGATGACGTTCAAGTTCAAATTGAGAGCCATATGGATAATCGTATCTACAACAGCCCTGTCTTTAGAACTTTTGTGGATCGTCTGAATGAACGATTTATCAATTTTAAGGGTATCAAGCGGGAAGTCCTTCAAATAATTCAAGGAGGAATATCCGGTCCCGAAATCATCGAGGGAAATTTTGATCCCCATCGCTTTCAGCTCATGCATAAAAGGAATCGCTGTTTGCGGATTTTGTACGACACTCTCCGTCAACTCGAGATCCAGGTACTTCGGATCCAGACCGGTTTCGTCCAGGATCTCTTTAACGGAATCCACAAATCCTGGATCGTTGAACTGGACGGCTGAAATGTTGACAGAGATATGGCAAAGCTCATGCCCTTCGTCAAGCCATGTTTTGAACTGAGTACAGGCTTTTTTTAATATCCATTTCCCCAGTGGAATGATCAGCTTCGTCTCCTCGGCAAGTGGAATGAAATCCAGAGGAGAAACAAGTCCCAGTTCACGGTGATTCCAACGAACGAGCGCTTCGAAGCTCTTCACATCCCCCGTACCAATAACGACCTGAGGTTGATAGTAAATCTCGATCTCCCCGTGTCCGGCCGCTTTTCTCAGACCGGTTTCCAGCATCATTTTCCTGGAAATCACTTCATTAATCTCCATCGTAAAGAATTGATACTGGTTGCCGCCCTCCTGTTTCGCCTGATACATCGCCGTATCGGCAAATTTAATAAGATCATCCGCCTCCAAGCCGTCCTCCGGATAAAGACTGATTCCGATCGACGGCGTCACGAACAGTTCCACCTCATCAATGAAAAAAGGCTCACGCAGAGCATCAAGCAGCTGACTGGCAGCCATGCCGGCTTTATAGGAACTTGTTTCTCTCAACACCAGAATAAACTCATCCCCGCTCTGCCGGGCAGCAAAATCGTTGTCCCCCAATCCAGCCTGCAGCCTCTCTGTTACCTGCTTCAGCAAGGCATCCCCTGTCTTGTGTCCATACACATCATTGATTTGTTTAAATCGATCCAGATCCAAGAACAAGACGCCGGCTTCCTCGTTGTTTTTGTGCGCCTGCATGAGCACGGTCTCCAAGTGATCGTTCAGCATTCTCCGGTTCGGAAGATGGGTCAGTTCATCTTTATACACGAGCTCATTGATCCGCTCCTGCTGTTGAACCCGCTCCGATATATCACGGATGATTCCGGTATAATACGTCTGCTCGTCGTTGGAGGTCGAGGATAAGGATAACTCCAAAGGGAATACCCTTCCTGTGGCGTGCATTCCCTCGAGTTCCACCGTCTGTCCAATCACACGCGCTGCTCCTTTTTTCAAAAACAGAGCTGCCCCTTCAGGGTGTGCTTCATAAAACGAAGGCGGAACGACGATATTGATCAGCTGACCGACCGCTTCCTTCTGGCTGAACCCGAAGGTATCGACAGCTGCCTGGTTCCAGGCGAGAATCTTTCCTTCCTGGTTCATGGTGATTACGGCATCGTTCGCCGATTCCACAATGGTCTGGTACAGGGTATCCATGAAAAGGATATGATCGCTGTGCTCTTCCATTTTCGTATCGTACCGGTTCACTAAAATAAACAGTCCGATTAACACAAACACTCCGAACGTCACGATGTATCCGAGCGGCGTCGGGTCTATAAAAGGATCGGTATGAGCGGACGTTTCCACATGATAAAAGCTTGCTGATGCCATTCCGGTATAATGCATTCCGCTGATCCCGGCCCCGAGCACCAAGGAGGCTCCTATTTTAAAACGCTTCATCCTTCTTGGGTAATTCATAAAACTCTTCAATACAATCAAAGCGGTAAAAGAAGCCGCGAAAGCAATGGCTGCCGAAGCGGCAACAAGCTGCGCATCATACTGGATCGCGGCTTCCATGATCATCGCTTCCATGCCGATATAATGCATCGAAATGATGCCGAGGCCGATTACAATCGAACCGACCGCTGCGTCGATCCGCTTTTTCAATCCACGGCTCATTAAATAAAAAGCTAGAAAACTGGCTCCCGCTGAGGAAAGGATGCTCAACGTCAAAAGCCATGAATCATACCGGACCGGCATGCCCATGTCATAGGCGAGCATCGCTACAAAGTGCATCGACCAGATGCCGCCGCCCAGCGTAAGCGCTCCAGCTGCTATCCATTTCCACTTCGTCAGGCCGGAAGCTTTCTTCAACCGTTCCACCATCGTCAACGAAGCAAATGATGCCGCCACAGCTGCAACAATCGATAAAATTACAAACCATGTATGATAGGAACCTGTCATTTCCACTCGTCTTTTCCCTCTCTTCTTTTTATCTCTTTCTTATATCGGCGGCCGGATGTCAAATTAGAGAGAATTCTGGAAAAGAATCACGCCTGAGCTTAGCTTTTTTGACGGAGGGTAAAAGACATAGTAGGATGAACAAACACACGTGACAAGTGAGGTGGTTTTTTGGACTCTTGGAGAAGTTGGTCGTGGGAGGATATTTTAGCCGTCATCCTTTTCCTAACCGCCGTTATCCTGCTTCGATGGATATTAACAGGACTTGTGAAACGTCTGTTTTCAAGCCGTCCGCGGGCAGAAAAAGCTTTTCTATCTTTAATCAACTGGTTTTCCTACAACGGGATTCTCGTCTTTATCATTTTTTATTTTGCCGATTCCAAATGGCTGTTCTACGAGCTCATCCCTATAGAAAGTGTGGATGTCACCCTTTTTCTCATTATCGTAGCGCTTCTGATTCTGACGTTCGCCTTCCGGATTTCCCGGATTTTGAACAGGTACATCTTTCCGTTCTTTTATGACCGGCATCAACTGGATAAAGGCACCCGTTTCACTATGGAACGTGTCATCCATTATGTCATCATGGTGATTGCGTTTTATATCAGTTTGACAACGGTCGGTATTGATCTCAGCGCCCTTGCCGTTTTTGCCGGAGTGCTCGGCGTCGGGATTGGTTTCGGGATGCAGAACATTGCCTCCAACTTTATTTCCGGACTGATTCTTCTTTTCGAACGGCCGATCAAAGTAGGAGACCGGGTCCTCATTGATGATGTGGTTGGTGATGTCCAGCGGATCAGCATGCGGGCGACGATCGTACGCACGTTAGAAAATGAGCATATCATCATTCCGAACTCGTATTTTCTAGAAGAAAAAGTAGTCAACCGTTCCTTTTCCGACCCACGCCTTCGGTTAACCATTCCAGTTGGTGTCGCCTATGGTTCCGATGTGGAAAACGTGAAGAACGCTCTTCTGCAGGTAGCCGCGGACGCTCACGAAGCGAATGCGTATGTCCTCAATGATCCGAAGCCTTTCGTAAACTTTAAAGGCTTTGGCGATTCCTCGCTCGACTTTGAGCTGTTCGTCTGGATATCTAAACCGGAGGATTTGATCCCGATCAAAAGTGAGCTGAACTTCAGCATTTACGCAGCGTTCAGCCGTGAAGATATTGAAATTCCATTTCCCCAGCGCGATTTACATATTAAATCGAACGCAGCTGGATGGTTTAACGAAAAGGAAGGGCAGCCTTAACCAGGCGCCCTTCTTTGTCGTTTTCATCTAATGGGAAGGATATAACAACATCTGGAACAACATCTCTCCTCTATCACATCAATTATTGAATAAGCGTCATCGTTATGATGAGAGTCGTTAAACACGGACCAAGCTGATACCCTTTTTTGTTCATGAATAAAGAATTCCCAATGGGTAAGGCAGTAGTATCCTTACAACAAACCATATAATAACGGCCAAAAACAGGAACATCACAGCGATACTCAACGTCTGCCTGTAACGCTTTTGTTCTCTTAAATTTAAGTGAATGATATCCCAGACCAGCCTTAGGAAGAGTAAACCCATAATAAGGAACATGAAGAAAATCAGTGACGTATCAAACACTTTAGAAACGATAAATACTACAAAGATCCCGATAAAAGTTAAGAGGTTGTCCATTCTTTTATCCACTTGCTCGATATTCCCATCTATTGCTCTAACGATTCCCTTCACGAAACGCCCCCCCTTTGAGTCAAACCTATGTATTTGAATTACTAAACCAATGTGGGCTCTTTCCTCTTATTGCTGTTATTTCCACTGATAGATCAGCGGATAAAAATCCAGCATAGTCACCGTGATCAATCCTTGATGTATCTGTCGCCAGTCATTTTTTTCTGGAGTGAGATTATCGGGTGGGATTGATGGATTTGCGGTAAATGGTTTGTTCGGCATCAGCCTTTTGTTCCTCAACCTTATGTAAGTGTCGATCATTATCTATACCTGTTTAGAAGCCCAAACGAAGAGCATTCCCAATAAAATAGTCGAAATAGAGAGGAGCAGGAAAGATCCTACTAGAATCAGGGCTGGAATGAGGTAACAGACAGCAGCAGCTGTGATGAACCATCCTGTAACAAATAAAAAGCTGGACAAAAATTCAATGATGTTTTTTATAAAATCACCTCATTTAAATACATCGTTCGTTGCCGGCAGACTTCTATGCACTTACCTTCCTGCTGTTGATAAAATAAAATACACAATAACTCAGGAATAATATCGTTAAATAAAACAACTCAGGATAATTTGTTTTTATGCCCTCCAAGCGGGGATCTCCCACATTAAAGAATTCAAAGAGAAAATTTGCAAGCATGAACAGAATGATTGTTGACCAGCTTTGTATCACTGCTTTTTGTTTAATCCACTGTTTTCGTTCATCTTCTTTAGGCTTGAAGATAAATTCTCGACTGCCGGACAACACCCCAACAATACCAAGCCAGATAAACGGAATAACTAAGTTTGTTAAAAATACACTCATCTTACACGTCCCCTTCTACGGTTATGGTTTAAATACCTGATCAACAGTGGTTCCTAGCTGTTTTGCGATATTAAATGCCAGTTTCAAGGTGGGGTCATACTTGTTATTTTCTATCGCATTGATCGTTTGACGGCTGACATTACACAGATCGGCAAGTCTTCCCTGGGAAACCCCAAGCTTTTCTCTTAACGGCTTAATCTTGTTTTTCAAATCGTTCCCACCTTTTTTCTTCAGCTGACTGTCAAAAGTATTTTACACTTAAATGGTAATAAAACCCAATCATAATGTCAAATACTTTTGACAGTGTAGTTATACTATATCTAAGTAGAGCGAGTATTGACATTATAAAAAGGAGACTGGTTCTCTCCTTTATTTTATAGTGATCATATACACGTCTACCTCTCCCTCTTTCATAAACATCTCTTTAGACTTATGCATGCCGATCGAACGGGCGATATGTGCGGATGCTGTATTGCCCGGCTGTATAAGGGAGATATACCTTTTCTCACTCCTGTGCTTCCTGCCATAGCTCAGCAATAATCCAGCCGCTTCCTTTGCATATCCCCGTCCTTGGAACTCGTTGATGATCCAATAACCGATTTCCACCTCTTCTTTTCCGTCAACCTGTTGGGGTACCAAGCCGGCATGCCCGATACGTTCCCCACTCTCTCCCGTGGGTCATTATGATCCCGTTTCTGATGGTCATCGGTTACTCGACGGTCTTAGGGATCGAAGCTGTCGCCCGTAGTGCAGAAATTCTTGTTTTCTTTACGATAATGCTTTTGGTTATGTTATGGGGCCTTGGGTTCTTATCCGAAGAATTCGATCCCATCTACCTGCTTCCGTTATTCGATCAGGATTGGTCTGTCCTGCTCTCCATGATTTTCCCTACGGGTATCAGCTTTCCCTATGGAGAGTTGATCGTATTCACCGTTCTGTTTTCCTTGGTAAAAAATAAAGAAACAGTGAAACGCTACGCCTGGGTCCCTATTTCAGCAGCTGGCTTTATCATTATCATCACGATGGAGCTTGTCATCGGCATCCTGCATGCACCGATGGCAGAACAGTATTTCTTTCCTTTTGCTAAGGCGATGGAGCTTGTCACTTATTTTTCCTTTATTGAACACCTTGAGATTTTCACCACTCTTTTACTTCTGAGCGGCGTATTTATCAAAGTATTTATCTTTGCCTATGCAGCCTTCAGCCTTTTCAAGGAATCGTTTCCTATGAAAAAAACAAAGCTCTGGCACAGCTTTGTTCTCATCTTCCTGATTGGCGTCATGTCGATGATTGCTTCTGAAAACCTGATCCAGCACTTGCAGATCGGACTGAAGGTCGTCCCTTATGCCCTTCATATTCCCTTCCAATTCGGGATCCCCATCCTTACCGCCTTCGTTTTAATCCTAAAACGCCGGAAATAATGCAGGAAGAAAGCCCGCCCTTATTGGTACATAAGGGCGGGCTTTTTTCACTGCGCTTTTTCGTCCGGTTCGTGAATGCCGATAAGGTTGCCCTCCGTGTCATGGAAATATCCCTGCCAGGCCATACCAGGCAGTGCATATTTCGGCATAGCGACGGTGCCCCCCTGCTCTTTGATCAAAGCTTCGGTGCGGTCGAAATTCTCGACACTCATCGTACAGACAAAGCTGTTGACTGCCTGTCCTTTTTCAGGGGCCGGTCCCTGACGCTGCATCAGGGCCCCGTTGATGCCTGGAGTAGAAGCATCCCCGGTCACAGCTCCGAAATAAGGCATCCCTGCATATTCACTGTAATCCTCGTACGTCCAGCCAAAGACACGGCTGTAAAATTCCTTCGCCCTCTCCATATCATCCACATGAATTTCAAAATGTACCAGACGGCTCACAGGCTTCTCCTCCTTTTGGGTATGCTATTTATTTACATTCGACTCCAAAAAGAAGATTCCTCCTTTCCAAGGAGAACCGTTCAATCAGCTGCTGGATTCTTCGAACATTTTTTCCTTCATCGCATAGATGGCCGCCTGGGTGCGGTCATGGACGTCGAGCTTGCTTAATAGATGACTCACATGCGTTTTCACCGTTTTCTCTGTGATGAACAAAGCAGCAGCTATTTCCTTATTGCTCTTTCCAAGGGTAATTTGATAGAGTACATCTTTTTCCCGTTTCGTCAGCTTGAACGGAGCATCAGGAGCCCGTCCTGTTTGATTCTGGTTCATTTCCGTTAAAAGCAGCTGGGTCGCTTTCGGGTGGAGCAGTTTTTCACCTCGGTGAGCGGCGCGGATGGTCCGGACGAGCTCATCCGGGTCTACGTCCTTCAGCTGATACCCTGACGCGCCTGCCTGAAGGGCGGGGATGACGTGGTCCTGATCGGAATAACTGGTCAGAACGACGATTTTCGCTTCTGGATACCGTTGAAGAATCTCCTTAGACGCCTCTACCCCGTCCATCACCGGCATCATCAAATCCATCAGGATGACATCAGGAGAACACTTCTCCATTTTTTCCAATGCCGTCCGGCCATTTTCCGCTTCTCCCACCACTTCGATATCCTGCTGGGTATTCAAAAAGAACTTCAGTCCGCGCAGAACGATTAAATGATCATCGACGAGCATCACCCGTATACTCATTCCATCCGCTCCTTTCGGTTTCCCTTATGAGGGAGAAATACTCGTACTTCTGTGCCCCGTCCCTTCACACTTTGAATGGAAAACGAACCGCCGGCCAGTTCGGCCCGCTCTCTCATACTCGTCAATCCAAGGGTACGGCCCTCGACATCTTCATGATCATCGATTCCAGGACCACAATCGGATAGCACCATACCTGCCCCTGTTTTTGTTTCATAAAAGTGGACGGCAGCGGTGGTCTCGTTGGTGTGTTTCTTAATATTATTGAGGGCTTCCTGGCCGATCCGCCATAATGCCTCCTCCGCATTTCCCGACCAGTCCGGAACCTGCTCCATATCGATATCCAGCGTGATGCCGAGATGGTCGGCATATTTTTTCAAAGCTGCACTCAATCCTTCTTCAACCCCGACCGGACGGAGCTGCCAGATCAGCGACCGCATTTCCTTCTGGGACTCCTGAGAAAGCAGCAGCATGTCCTCCAGCATCTCCCGGAGGTCCTGTTGGTCATTTGGAATCATTTCTTTTACTCCACGGGCGGTTAAAGAAAGGGAAAAAAGCTTTTGATTGACTGAATCGTGCAGATCTCTGGCAAGGCGCTTCCTTTCTTCATGCAGCAAAAGCTCCCGGCGTTCTTTCTGAAGGTTCAGACTCTCAGCTGCA
Organism: Halobacillus sp. ABH2_015; assembly: GCF_056158945.1. Lineage (NCBI taxonomy): Bacteria > Bacillati > Bacillota > Bacilli > Caryophanales > Bacillaceae > Halobacillus > Halobacillus sp. ABH2_015. The sequence continues at coordinate 1,075,447 of NZ_JBSWUG010000002.1, read as the reverse complement.
AGAGCCATATTCCGGACGAGGGCCTGTTGGACTTCAGTGTCTCTGCTCTGAAAAGGCTGTCTGCTGCCTGAGACCGTATGAAGCAGCCCCACGGTCTCGTCCTTTATGGTGATGGGATGGATGGCCTCTGATTCTCTGTTTTTTTCTGGAATCTGCATAATCTCTTCCGAGAATTCCCCGCCGCTTGACGCTTGTTTTATGTACACATGGTTGTTCTTCACGTACATGGCTGCCGCCTGCCAGCCAAAATGAGCCATTCCTTTCGTAACTGTGGTCTGACATATGCCAGGGATGTCTTCTTCCTTGTTGATGGAACGAACCACCTTATTCAGCTTTTCATAAAGCTCTGCTCTTTTCTGTTCCTCATGATACAGCCTCGTCCGCTTGATGGCGGTTCCGATCTGATAGGCGACGGACTGCATCAAGGTCAGTTCTTCCTCTGAAAAATGTTCCTTATAAGGGGCTGCGATATTCAATATCCCGAAGAATTCCGTCCCGTCGCCAAGGGGAATCGTCGCATGGTGGGAGATTCCCTCCGTGTCTCCACGTTTGTTTTTCACAGCTTCTGTGATCCGCTTGCATTCGATGATATTGACCGGCTCTGTCAGCTTGCCGTTCCAATACCGGTGCAGGCAGTGGCAGTCCCCCGAACACATCGGCGCTTTTTCCTCTCTGGAAAGCGCCGGCGGCAGACCGTAATCGGCAATCAGCGTATAATGCGGCTCCTCATCAACGAGAAAGATCCAGCCCGCTTCCAAATGGGTCAGCTCCAACAGCTTTTCAAGGACGGCCTGGAGCATTTCATGCATGTCGTTACAAAGATTCAAAGTTTCCGCGATCCCTTTCATGATTGTTAATTCTTCCACACGGTCAAACGCACGCATCCTTTTCCTCCGTTTCCATCAGTTTGTTACGGGAAGGTATTGGTGAAGCTCAGCAAGGACGCTGTCCAGCCGGTCCTCCGTTCCTTTCTTTAATCCGCCCTCCGCATCGAAATCCTCCGGGTCGAAGACCATCTGCTGCGGAAGTATCAGGGCATACAAGCCCCGGCCGACCGTCCTCATCTGGTTGACCGCATTTATACCGCCTTTTCCTCCGCCACAGACAGAAAACAGAAGGGTTGGTTTCCCTTTGAAATGGGACCCATCCAGAAATTCGAGCGCATTTTTCAAGGCTCCGCTCATCCCGTTATGATATTCCGGAGATACCCAGACAAACGCATCCGTTTCCGCTGCGGTTTTTTTGAATTTCATGACAGCCGGGTGATGCTCCTGCTGTTTTGTACCATCAAATAAAGGCAGCTGCTCTTCACTCAAATCAATCAGCGAAGCCTGAAGCTTCTCCGCCACCTTTGTGGCTGCCTGCCTTGTCCGTCCCTGCTTTCTTGGTGTTCCACTAATCACTGTTATGTTCATTTCGATTCCTCCTTGCTCTTATCTTATCTCTGAAAGGAAAAATCGGACTCCGGGAAATGACGGAACTTTTTCTACAACTTTGGACGGAAAACGTTCGTTCGCCATTGAAAAAGAACAGCTCCCCTTCACCGATGTTGATCGGCATACACCTTTGCCGTTACACCAAAACGGGCTTTAAAGGCCCTGGAAAACGTACTGAGGGACTGATACCCCACATCAAAGGCCGTTGTCATAATATCACGTCCCGGATTCATCAGCTGTCTTGCCGCTTCCTCCAGCCGGATCTCATGAATGTACGCTCTTGGCGTCCGACCCGTCTGTTTCACGAACACCCGGTGAAGATGGTATTTGCTCATATTCATTTGAAAGGCGATCACATCCAGCGTCAGATCCTCCCTGAAATGTTCATTTACAAAGGCCTGTACCTGGGCAGCAATCCCTTCTGGACTGTGAAGATGATCGGCTGCTGCCTGCTGCCATAAGTTTGTGTGAGAGCCCTCTATATGGGTGAGGATGGTTTCTGTAAAAGCTTCCTCGTTGGACAGTACCTGATCGATTCCTTGAAAAGCCGCTGTCTGCATCTGTTTTTCTGCTTCCTTCACGACTGCAGCGGGAACGGTCTGGAGTGCTGAAAAATCTACGGGGGAGACACTTTGTCCAAGCCGCCCCTCCAGGACCTTCCGGACAACAGTCTCGTTAAAGCTGATCAGCATAATCATCCCTCCCCCTGAAGCTTCATGCTGATGGACATCACCAGGAGGCACAATCAGTGCTTTTTCCGCATCCAGATGCAGATGCGTACCGTTATGGCGGACGGCGATGCTCCGGGACATGGGAATACTGATCTGGTAATGGTCGTGAGGGTGCGCTTCATCCGCCTCCCCCTGCTGTAAATCGAATAGTAACACTCCGGTATGCTCGAGATCGAGCCTCATTTCCATGCTGCATCTTCCTTTATTGAGCAAGATTTGCTGATATAACCGCAAGAACCGCCACGTCCGCCCTTCCTTCTTTCCAATACAATAGGTTTACTTCCTAAGGAAAGGGGTCTTAGTAATGGAAACACGGACGATAATGATTCAGACCGGCGGGCATGCGCTCCTATCCTTTATCTCCATCCTTTTACTTCCGTTTTTAACTCTGTATATGTATGACCGATTCGACGAAAACCTCAGTCTGACTGCTTTGGTCATTGGCATCCAGCCCTTCACGGAAATTCTTTTCACACTGCTTTTCAGCAGGTGGATCGACCGCTTCGGCCGAAGACCAGTGCTTTTAGGTTCTCTGGTGTTTCAACTAGCGGCGATGGTTGGATTTATCGTGGCTGCAGATGTATGGACGTTTGCCGTCTGTGCTTTTTTGAATGGCCTTGGGCGGTTTGTCTACATCCCTGCGGCCAGGGCGCAGATATCAGAAACGGTTCCTTTGGAGAAACAAACACGGACGTTTGCGCTGCTGGAGACAGGTTCAAATATCGGCGCCCTGGCCGGACCTGCTGTTGGAACGGTGCTTTTCAGCTGGCATCCACCGTTATTGTTCGCTCTGCTGGCCGTGCTCACCTCCATCTATGCCTTGATCGTCTGGCTGTGGCTGCCGGAGTCATGGACCGGTGTCCTTACAGAAGTTTCAGAGCGGAAGCCTGTCCCCTATAAAAAACCAGCCTTCCTTGCCTGCAGCATGCTGCCGATCAGTCTGTTTCATGCCCAGATGGAAACGAACTGGCCGATTTACTTGAAAGAGAATATGGAACATTATCTCTGGACGTTTTCAGTCCTGCAGATGTCCGGCACGCTCTTCTTTATCTGCTTTGAAGTCCTGCTTGTCCATTGGGCGGAAAAATGGCCGCGGATACGGGTCATCCAGACCGGATGGCTGTTTTATACAGCGGCTGCTTTTGGTTTTGCGTTTTCCACTCATTTCGTTGGACTTATTGTATCACAGCTGTTGTTGTGTATTGGGGCTGTTCTGGTGCTCAATCCGATGCAGACGTTCATCAGCACAATCGCCCCGCAGGCTCATAAAGGAAGATATTTCGCCTTGTTCGGCCTGCACTGGGATTTCTCCAGGTCCGCTGGTCCATTCACAGGCGGCCTCATGCTTTCCTTTTTCGGTGGAGGATGGTTGTTTTCCACGCTTGGAATCCTCCTGATCATCGGCGGATTCATTCAGACAAACCGCCTGACCATCTATTCCAGGGATGAACCAGACAGGATGGCCGGATGATGGATGTGCATCCAGAAGCACTCACACAAAAACCCGTCCTCTCCTCTTATCCTGGGACGGGTTAAATGATATACGTAAACGAGGCGGCCCGTTCAATACCAGTAGTAAGGGTAAAAGGGACCGAAACGGCGGATGCCCCAGAACGGAAAGCCGAATAAACCGAAAGGACCGAAAAACGGGAAGAACAAACGGCTGTCAGCACTGCCCTGGCTCTGCGGCATCTGCTGCTGACCGGCAGGCTTGAGCAAATACAGCTGTTCGTCGTCGAAGCTGTGCAGAATGCCGGCATGAACGGAACCATCATGATTTTCGATCTGGATCATTTGATAAAGGTGCTGATGGCAGAAATCCTTCGCTCCCTGCTTCTGTCCTCCGGTTCGGGGAGACCTATGAGACGGATGATGCATCATCGAGACCCTCCTTTTTCTCCCCATCGTATGACAGAAGCCTAAAAGCGTGCTAATCCCATTGTTTAAGCGAGAGCCACAATTTTTTAAGTTTCCGTTCCACAGGCTTTCCTTTACCGGACTGCTGCTTCTGCCATTCGTTGTAACTGGCCGTCGCGATCAATAACACCCCTGCCGTCAACAGGTACACCCACCACGGTGCCCGGCCCCAGTAGGGCTTCGTCTGGTAGATGACATTGAAAATGAGCACACCCATTCCTGTAAAAAAGTACGATTTAATCTTCAGCTGCATCCCCGCCAACATGGACACGACGGATAAACCGCCAATGATCCACGCATCCCAGAGCGTATGACTGATGATCGCATCGCTCACAAGATAGGCCGCAATGAAAAGAAGGAGCCCGGACTGCACGTGACTCATGGCCACCCTGTACTCGTGCCACGTTCGTTTTCGTAACAGATAAAGGACGAACAGCAGCGGCAGGGTATACAGTTCAGCTTCCAATAGATCAGGAACGTAGGCATCATAGTCAACAAGGATCCAAAGATACGCCATGTAAAAACAGACGCTCCCGATTGTGTAGGACACCTTATCAAACAAGGGACGGTTCCACCTTGAAGCGGATACCATCATCCACGAGCCTGTGAGAAGCAGCGGCAGGACTTCCACCCATGCGTTCCCGTAGGCTGCCGTATAGATCGTAAGAAAACCGATATAAAGCAGGGCGGTGAACGCATAGGCATCGACTTTCTGTCTGGAAGCGATGAGAGAACGGAACAGGTACCAACCTGCCCCGTACACGAGCACAGCCGCAGATGCAAGAACCGGAATCCATACGTCCCTGCCCCAAATCTGTCCGATGTTCTCCCACATCAACAGCGTGAGAAGCAGCGGCAGGAACAGGACATACCACCAGCGGCGGAGATGAATCAATACAAGCGTGATGATGACGTATGCGCACATAGGCGCAATTTCCCAGGAAGCCATAAGGCCGCTGCGGCTCATGATCAGCGCAAGACCAAGAATGGAAAATGGAATCAAAAACCAGTCCAGGCGTTTTTTCCATGGCTGAGACAAAAAGGTCCAGACGAACCCGAGAATAACCGTGCTCATCATAAATGCATATTCGCCCGGGATCAGCGTCCAAAGACCCCACTGCTCTGTAAGCGTGTAAATCAAAACATAGACAAGGAAGGCAGCTGCATAAAGCATCAACCGCCGGCCAATCTCTCGTTCTTCCCGCCAGGAGCTCCAGCTGTACACACCAAGAGGGACAAGGAAAAACAGGGGATGAACGCCCTCTGTTCCAAGCGTCGTCAGCCACATCAACCCGATGATGACCGGAAGCATACCATGAGCCAGCACGTAAAAGGACGGACGGAGCCCGAGCGCTTTCCCTTTTTCTGCTAGGACAAGCAGCCATACCGGTGCAAACAGACTGTAGACGAGCGCTCCGTCAAATCCGGGAAGCGGCAGGGGTTTGATGAGCGACAAGTAAAAACCCGCTGTCGTTAAGGCCGGAAAAATCCAAAGGGACGCCTTCGATCCATAAACTGTCAAACCGTACGTGACGAATAAACCGATAAACAATAACAGCGGGCGGACAAATATCTGATCCACGAGCGGATCGACAAGCAGCAGAGCCATGGCTGCGATATAGGTGCCCTGCCCGATGTAAAACATCTTGATCTCCAATGGTTTTTCCTTCAAGAGCCGCCAACCGCCTGCTCCGGCTAACAGAAGCAGCCCGGAACACGCCAAATGAAACGAATATCCAAAACCATCTCCATACGCCGGAAGCCGGTCTGTCATCGGCTGGTAGATGAGAATCATGGAAGTCAAGAGGGCTGCGGGATGAAACCACTGGGCCGTCCATCGCCAATCCTGTTCAGCCCCCTTTTTATAGACGGCCACGGCGAGCGCTGAGCTCACGAGAAACTGAAGCGATAGATGACCATAGGCCTCCATCGTCCAAGTCAGCGTAATACAAGCAGCCATGGCCAGCAGGCTTATGTAAAAGCTGCTGAACTTAACCGGCTGCAGCCAGCGTCCTTCTCCCCAAACGCCCGGGTACAGGCAGAGAAGCGCAGCGGCAGTATAGACAAACAGATACATCGGTCCACTGCCAATCAGTGACCAGAGCTGAGCGGCACTGATTATATAAAAAACCGGAGCCATATACTTGAAAATGGCACGTCCTGAAACAACAGCAAGCAGCAGGTAGTTGATCATGATGATCAGATACGCAGCCAGAAGCAGCCAGGAATCCTGTTCAGCACGGAGCTGCAGACTCTGGAACGTAATATAGATAAAAGCACAAATGGAAACGACACCACTCGTATAGTGGAACATCTTTTTGACAAAGCTCTGCTGCTTCACGGCATAGGCAAAACCTACATAAAGCAGACCTGCCGCGGGAAATATCACCTCTTCAATGTGCTGCAGCGGCGAGTGTTCAACGAGCTGATAGACAGCATAGGCGAGCATTGCGGAAAAGACGAATTGATATTCCTTCGTCCCGTAGATAAATACCATCGCCATATACATGGCCGCTGTAAGCAGCAGGTTAAAGCTGTAAAAGACCTCCTCTTCAAAAAAGAAGAGCATGAACAGAGTCGATAAGACAAGATGCAGCTGGGTATATAATGGTAGTTCTCTCGTAAACAGCTGCCAGCGCTTTTGTTTTCTAAAACAGATATATCCTCCAAGCAGAGCAGCGTTGTAGACCATGACGATGAGGTAAAACCCATCTGTACCGACAGGCAGCGCACCGGCCGCAAACGCCGTGGTCATGCTCATGAAAACCAGCGATATCCACACATACAGCCGCGAGCGGTAAACCATGGCATGGCGGATATACAAAGGCAGTGGGACCAGCGTTCCTGACACCCCCAGGATGTAGCACCCTTCTCCGTCCAACGAAAAATAGCTGCCAAACAGTTCAAAATAACCGGCTGCAAGAATGGCTACCGGAATCAATAAACTGCCGAGTGTCAAAAAGGCGAAAGCCGTTTTTTCAATGCCAAGCACCCTTTTCGTCCCGTAACTGAGCGCAAAGAAGAAGAGGGATACTCCAATGATGGCCGTGAGCTTCGCCCCGGGCCCCATCTGATCCCATTGACTCGTTGCAAGAATCACCCCTGTCATAAGCAGCAGGGCTACTCCGAGGATCAAGGACCACGTAATGTTCCGCTCCCTTACCTCTTCCGGTGACTTCTGCTTTTTCACCTTCTTTACCGGTTCAGCCGGCATAGGACTTTCCTTATTAACGGGTTCGGAAGCTTCCTGACGCTCGATCCTTGCGGCCACGGCTTCCTTATAGTGTTGATCTTGTTTTTTCACATATGTATAAGTCGCTTCATCGATGTAGCCTTCACTTCGCAATCGATTCAGCCTCTCGTGGAAGTATTCATCTTTCAGCTGATCGGCATATTTCCCCATCGCTCTCCCTCCTATCCCATCCATTGTAACACCAGGATGGCAATATTTGGGTCGCGAATAAAAAAACGTCCGCCCCTTCTTTTGAAGAGCCGGACGTTTCCATCAGGACGACATCGTTTGTTTTTCAGAGGCTTGATGGTTTCTGCGCCGGCGCCACATCATCATTTCCAGCGCGGCCATACAGATCAGCAGCCAGCCGAGACCAAGCGCGAGACCTGCAGCGATATCAGTGAAATAGTGCACCCCGATAAACGTCCGGCTTACAGCGATAAGAACGATGACCGCTGATAAAAAAACATTGATCGTCCATTTCCATTTTTTATGAAGGGGGCTGATGACGACCAGATAAATCAAAAACCCATAAAAAGCCATCGCTCCTGACGAATGACCACTCGGAAAACTGTAGCCCACACCGTCATACTGCTCCAGCACTTCCGGACGCTGCCGTTCAAACAGCAGTTTGAGGCCCTTTGTTAACGCACTGATGCCGATCATATTGACGAGGAAGAACACCCACAGCCACCGGCTCGTTTTGGAAAAGAAAGCCAGATAAATCAGCGTCACAGCAGAAGCAGCCGTGATCCACCAGACAGATCCAAGCTCCGTCACCGTTCCCATGAACTGATCAAGTCCAGGGGTGGACAGCGATGCTGTTATATTCGACACGGCCTGATCGACCGCAAATTTTTCGTCTTCCATCACATCTTCCGCCAGCTCAATAAAGCCGTAAAACGCCGCACCCATCAAAAAGAAGCCGATGATGACTGTAACGACAGAGGCTTTGGAGGGCTCGGAAGGATGAATACCACGGAATAGCATAATGATGATCTCCTTTCACCCAAGTTCAACTACTCTTCTCTTACCCCTCCCCACACCCTGCGCAAACAACTGAAAATGTCTGGATCAGCCTGTTCGTTGATAGATCTGCCATTTCGTTGAGATACTCCTAAACGATTGGCTGCCTCCAGAAAATCATTGATCAAACCATATGTTCATGGAAAAACGCACAAAAAAAGCACAGGAACAAGTCCTGTGCGTGCGTTCATTTCGGAGTCGGGGTCCCTTGGTGATGAACCATCTTCCACGTGTCTCCGTACTTTTTCCAAATGGAGCTCCGCCATGACGTTTTCCCTGTCTCTTTGATATGAAGCAGGAAAGTGGTCAGTGCAGCATCTTCGGCGAGCTGCTGTACTTGAAACTGTTCACATGACAGACCGCGGTCCTCTTCCTGCGGCAGACGTTCGAGCACATGGTCTTTTCCAAAGACAGCACCAGTACTGGAGATTTCCTGGAAGTCATCGGCGAGCCGCCGGTCGAGTTCTTCTCTCGAAGACCTCACCCCGGCCGTCAACAGCTCTGTTTCCTGCTGATATAGATGGGCATGCAGGCTCATGATGAGCGCACCTTTTGTTCAATAAGTCCGAAGCCGATACCAGTCGGATCGACGAGATAGGCGAGGTAAAAATCCTCGTATTCCATTTTCTCCTTTACGACGAGAGCGCCTCTCTGCTCCGCCTCAGCCATCGTTTCATCAATGGAGGCCACTTCGACCTGGATGCGTGCACCGTGCGGGAAATCAGCGCCTCCTTTTGAAATGCCGCCATAGACCCCGTTTTCCTGACCGGTTGACACCGGGGCATACCCCCAGGAAGGCTCTCCGACGTCCCAGCCGAACACTCCCTTATAAAAGGCTGCCGCTTTTTCCGGCTGTTGACTGCTTAGTTCAAACCCTACGACTTTTCCTTTTCTATCAGTCATCCTCATTCTCCTCCATTCAAGAATGCCGTCCCATTAAAGCCGGCATCACTCGCCAGCTTTCCTCGATGACACATCCGTCTCCTGTCAGTGTAGACACAAGATCTCCAGGTTTAGCGTTTGTCAGAAGTTTCGGAAACACATCCGATTGATAACGTCTGTGAAACGATTCATCCGCCCAGCTCGATAAAATAAGGTAACAGCTCTCACTCTCTGTATGCCCGGCGAAAAATCCGCCGGTCATTCCCGGAGATGAAGCCATTCCAGGATTCCAAACATTTTCCTGCACCTCAAGGAAACTCTGAACTCTTTCCTTTTTCACATGAGTGAATGCCAGACGCAGAAAGGCTCCCTCTCCAAAAATTCCGGCAGGCTCAGAGCCCTTGATGTTAAACAGCGGTTCATACCATTGTACGTCCAGCTTCTCGTACATCTGATCCTGCCCTGACTGATGAAATACCTCATCATGGTTGTTCTTCATAAAGGTGTCGTAAAAGTGACGGTCCTCCCAGAAAGCAAGAATAAAAGCACGGCAGGGATGCTTTTTGCTCCAGCCACCGGCCTGTCCTAAAAATCCGGGTATATCCCTGAGCCGGCTCCATGAAGCCTGCGCTTCGGAAAAGGCCTGTTTCTTTTCAGGACTCACTTTACATTTGATTAATTTAATCAGCATGCAGATTCTCCTTATCCATGCACATGTACCCAGCCAGCATCCAACAAAAAATCTTTCCTTGTAAGGGAACGGGATTCCAGGATCTCCCTGAACGAGGTGATTGTTCCATCATGGGACAATAAAAACACTCTCCCTTTTTTCCATTTTCGGCACCGATGGAGAAACCGCCGACCATAATCGAAGAATACCTCATCATTCATATGATTGATGCCGTGGTCCCATAATTCAGGCTCACATTTCTCATCCACATGGAGACAGGAAGCGGATACTTCTTCGATAGATATTATTTCGTCACAAGGGAGCGTTTTACATCCCGGTCTCTGCGGAAAAATCCGTGGCCCTGCCCAAGGAGTGACCATTCCCTCTGCCTCTCCTGAGTGATTCCAGTAATGAAACGTCTCAAGTGTACGGACCGTCGGACTGATGTAAACAAAGTCCCCGCTCCTGAGGGGAAGTGTCTTATGCAGTTCTGCTGCCTGTTGAATTCCTTCTCCAGTTAAAGCGGGATGCCGGCGGTGCAGACTTTCCGGCGGATTCACCGTATGCCAAGCTTCCGCATGTCGGACAAAGGTCACATCCACCCTTTTTCACCACCTAAAATAAGAAACAGAGGAATCCTCATGCGCCGTTCATATTCCTTTTTCTCAAGAAAAGCGTCCGGCTCCGGGCAGCCTTCTTTCAGTCCTGTTATCTGGAATCCCGCCTCCAGAAGTTCCTGAACATATGCTTCTACAGGGCGGTGATGTTTAATGACCTCATGATCGATCCAATGTTCCTTCCGCTCTCCTCTATGAAAATAATCATCCACCACCCAGTTCGTACGCCCCCCAGGCTGGTCAGACGGCGCTGTAGTCGATGTCAGAAGCGGATGCTGCACACTGAATACAAAGCGGCCGCCGGGCTTCAGGCCTTGATAGACGCTTCGGAAGACAACGGACACCTCTTCTATATAATGGAGCACCATCCTTGAAGTAATCAGATCATAGGCTTCCGGTTCCATTCTAAAATCTTCCACCATTGTATGGTGAAGACGGGCACGGACGGCTTTCAGGTTTTCCTGTGCGGCCTTAAGCATGTTTGCTGATCCTTCTACTCCCTCATAGATCCGGCAGCCGGCCCTGCAAAGGTCCAAGCCAAAGGATCCATCTCCACAGCCGAGGTCCAGCACCCGCTGGTCATGAACCTCTCCCACCATGTTTAGAAAAGCCGGCTTTTCCATCGCATTATTCGGACTATCATGGCGGTTGCGCCGGTGTAAAAAAGCATCAAAAAATTCATTTTCGTCATAAATAGATGAACCGTTGTATCCCATCCTGCCCCTCCTGATCAGTCATCATAAAATTCCATATGCGGCTTCGTCTTTTTGTAATGATCCATCCTGTCCGCCAATGTCCCGGTATGAAACTCGAATTTATGCCCATCAGGATCTGTAAAATAGACCGATGACCGATCGCCGGTTTCCCTTTCCCTTCCGCTCAAAATGTTTACACCCCGGTCCTCCAGCTTCAAGACCATTGATGGGAGTTCGTTTTCCTCTATGGAAAAAGCGGTATGGGTGTAGGACGCCTGCTCAGGCCTCGGTATATCCTTTTCTTCGTTAAGGGCCAGCCATATCCCTGCAAGATCAAAGTAAGCGGTCGTTCTCCCCTTCGCAAGCAGACGCGCTCCGAAAATGTCCTGATAAAAATGGATGGAGCGCTCCAGGTCGGAGACTGAATAAAGAAGATGGTTCAATCCGGCTGCCTTCATCCACCGTCACCCTTTCTATGAAACTTCGTTTATTATTTCAAAATAATTGAATATTTTCAATCATATTCCACACAAAAAACCCCGGGATGCGTTCTCATTCCCGGGGTTCTCCACAGCGGCATGTGTAGGCTTCGAAGGTATATGTCTGATAAAGCAGCGGAACGGCTCCCTTTTCCGCCGGCGTCTGATAGACTTCGACAAGAGGAGCCACATCCTGCGCGGCCGCTCTGGCTGCAGCAGCCTCTATATCCTCTTCCTTTTCAATTTCATAACGGTTCATAGCTTCAAATAATGATTCGTGCGGACAGACATCATAGGTGATCGCTGTAAAAGCACTCATGATACGCCACCTTCTTCTTCATAATAATCGAGAACAGCATCTACATAATAGATATCCCCATAACAGGCATCATACTGCTCCGCTTCTTCCCGGATACAGCTGTATTCCCCCGTATCCTTCAACTCTTCATATTTTTCCGCTGAAAAAGAAATGGCCAGTTCCTGTGTATATTCACCGCCACGGTTCATGACATAATCGATGAAGCCAGCCCCGAAGTTGTAGGCCTGCAGGGCAAGCTTGACATCGCCATCTGCCTTTTCCAACGTTGTGGCAAAGTAGGAAACGCCCTGCCGGATCGATACTTCCGGATCCTCAATACACCCGACTTCCCCGCAGTAGGACTCAGACGCCTGCATCGGATCATCTCCTCGGCCGCCGGATTCCTGCATCATAAGGGCAAGCAGCACATCCGAATGGTCTGCAATCCCCTCTTCAGCTGCGTAGTTCTCCACTTCCTCTTCATACTGCCGGACACTGTCTGAGAGCGGGTCCGTCTCCTCCTCGACGATACTGCTCATCACTCCACCACCACCAGCTTCCTGTACGATGAGATAAACAAGACCGGCCGCTAAAAGGAGAAAAAGAAAAGGTCTCCACGGGCCGGATGCGTTACGTTTACTGGATGCCATTGCCTTTCCTCCTTTTCTTCTCTCTTTATCATACAATAGGATGAAGAGATTGATAGAATAAATGCTCATGAAACCGTACACTGAAGAGCTTATAAAGTATTCCAAAAGTCCTGTTCTACTCCCCTATACAGCCATACAGACCAACAGAATGTTCTCTAACTTTTAAACGAAGGAACTGTTAACGTTCACTGTTGATTTTATTACAAAAAGGAACTTCCAATTTAATGAAAGGTCCTTTTTGTATTTGACTTATTCAACTAAATCCTTTTTACGTTAAGATGTGATTCCGGATATCTTGAAGCAGATTTCTAACTAAGTCATCCATTAGATAAAAGGATTAAATAACGTTGACGTTGTACTATATATTAAATATTCGAGGGCAGTTTTGGATTAAAATAAAAACTAAAGGAGTATTCTAATGAAAAATATTTTTGAAATCACGTATACAGAGGATATATTAAATCGTATCGAACGACTAAATGTAAATTCACAACCAAAATGGGGAGAATTGGATGTGTCTCAAATGTTAGCTCATTGCTCTTCTTTCCAAGATATCGCAATGGGAAATACTTTTCCCCCACGTGGTTGGTTAGGGTTATTAGTAGGTAGATTTGCAAAACCTATCTTTTATAATGACAAACCTTTAGATCACAATATGTCGACTATTCCAACCATTTTAATTACATCTAAAAAAGATTTTGAAATGGAAAAAGAAAAACTGAAACAAAAAATAATCATATTTCAAAAAAATGGACCAGAGGCTTGCACAGATCATCCACACCCTTTTTTCGGAAAACTCACTTCCGAACATTGGGGAAAAGGAACCTACAAGCATCTTGACCACCATTTAAAACAATTTGGTGTGTAGTGGCAGAAGTTAAAAAAACCGTACCATCAAAAATTCACCTGCTTTATCAGAAAAATAGCTTAATGCCTTGTTAATTCTTGTGCTTATGTAATAAAGGGCTATTGTACAATCGGCTCCCATTAACGAGAATATAGAATTTTGAATGAGATTAAATAGAAGATTAGACCTACTATTGGTATCGAAGCTGTCGTGAACATAGGATACCAAACAAAATCTAGAAAATAGTTTGGAACGAACATATATGAACCGAGGATTAAAAATGAATACAACAATATAAAAGCAAATGCAAAACGTACTGCTTTTCCAGTTATCTCCACCGACCGTTCATCTGAGGCATCATATTCAGGTAAGATATAGTCTTCCATTCTTGCTTGTTTATTTTTCCCCATAAAAAGTAAATGAATCACATTCATAATGACTACTATTATCGTGATGCCAATAAATACTTGGCCCACCATATTATCTATATTTACGGAAAACCCATCGATATATCCTCTTCCTAATAACTCAAATTGTTGTTCAACTCTAACAGATTCATAAACCATAATCCCTAGTGAAACATAAAGTAAAGACCTTATAATAATTGTCAAATATAACCTCATTACTCTTCTCCTTCTTTATAAAAGATATTTTCTATCGGCTCATTGAAAACTTCTGCAATATTCATAGCTAGAAGTAATGAAGGAACGTAACTTCCCTTTTCCAATGAAACAACCGTTTGCCTGGTTACACCAATCTTTTCAGCCAAATTTCCTTGTGTTAGGTTGTATCTTGCTCTTAACTCTTTCACGCGATTAATCAACAATCAACATCACTCCTAAATTTTCCCTCTGTTATTGTAAAGTCAATTATTCTTTTTGTAAAGTTCATTTTACTTCCCGAACATCAAAACTCCTTTTTTCAAACAAAAAAACTGTACCATATCTTCAGAGTACAGCTTGCAATATTTATTTCTCCACTTCCCCGCCTAATTAGTACAAAAGCAGGCTATTATTGTTGAACAAACCTGCTCCGTCAAGGCAATATACGAAAGTAATTATTCAACTAAAGTTCCCGTTTTTATAAGACTTAATACTGAGATAACTTAAGATTGAATTAAAACTTAACGATTCAATATTCAAGCCACCACAGCCTTATTATAAAAGTGAATCAAAGCTATCTAAAATAAGCAGCCTCCTTATTGGACCGTCTGCTCTTATTGTAAAGTTTTGTTTTACTGTTTTCTTATATAACTTATATATATGCCAATTAATCCACCTACTGTAAAAGCAAATACGGTAAAAGCAGATATCTGGGCACTAGGAAGATCTCTGTTAAAAATATTATAGATTGATATAACCACTATCAAAAATAAGCCTATTAGACTTAGAGTTAATTTCATTTTGCAATACCTCCTGACAAGTAATCTTTTATCTCACCATACAAGACCTTACTAATTTGGATAGTAACATAATGTTTCATCTCAAATTTAAGCCTTCAACTATCCTAATTAACATAAGAAGGAAGCGATCCCCAATGTTCAAGAAACGCCCCCTTTCCTTGGATACTTGATTTCGAGATATTCTTTAGTTCGTTATCTTAATTTAACTGTCCCTTTACATGAAAAAAGTAGCTATTTTTTCGTGAATTGAAATTATCAATCCATATAATGAAACGTAGAGTAGTAATTTCCCGTAATACATGTAATCTTATCTGGAGGTGCATGATGAAAGATATTTTCAAACTTATATTCGCAGTAATTTTAGGTATAGCATTGTGGGATGGAATAAAATACATATGGAATCTACTAATTTAAACCGTAAAAAAACAACCATTTTTTGGTTGTTTTTATACTGTCAAAAAGTTATTGCGGAAAAGCCCCCGTTCTTTGAAGTTCAATTGTTGTCTTCCTTTTCCAAATCCTCAACCAGCATTCCATATACTATACTGTCTGTCCACTCACCTTTGCTCCAGTAATCCTGTTTGAAGTGCGCTTCTTTTCTCATGCCTATTCGTTCACACAGCTTTTGAGAGGCTAAATTCCTTGCATCCAAGGTGGCTTGGATCCGATGCACTTTCACTTCTTCGAATAAATACTTCACTAATTGACTAACTGCCTCTGTTGCATATCCCTTACCTGAATTTTGATCAGAAAAGCTATAGCCAATTTCAACCGTATCTTTAACCCCTGTAAACCATATAGATAAATCACCGATCACGCTTGTACTGTCCACTACTGCCAGACTTAAGCCAGTTTCTTTAGTAAGAGAACAGTTCTCCAATTTCTTCTGAAATAACTCCTGCATGTTTTCACATGTCCATTTTTCGTGCAGTAGATACCTGCATGTCTCCTCGTTATTGTAGATGTTAAATACATCTTGTAAGTCAGTCATTTTAAATGGTCTGATTGTTAACCTTTCAGTAGCGAATTCCAAGAGAGAACCTTCCTCCTTAGCTTTATTTAATCTATTTAAGAATTGTCCCCGTTTGTTTAATACTCGATTTCAAAATAAAAGCATCTTTTTAATCACTCTAAAAATATTGCTAGCCTTTTTATTACCTTTAAAAAAAGAAGGACTGCTAAGCACACGACCTTCTTCATGTTTATCTATTTTTCCTTATACATCTGCAACCGATGATTCTCGAGTTCTGCCACAAAGATATCCCCCTCTTGATTCACGGCGATATCATGAGGGATTTTCAATTCTCCATCCTTGGAACCCCAACTACCAAACCGATTGATAATCTTACCGCTTTGATTCACGACCAATATTTGATGAGAACCTATTCCACCTTTTGGATAAAGAGCATTTCCGCCATCTGCTACATAGACGTTACCGTTATCCCCAACTTCTACACCGAAAGGGCGTCCCAGCTCCTGCTGACCCCACTCATTCAGGAATTCACCATCCTGTGAAAACACCTGAATTCGTGCATTGTTTCTGTCCGCTACATATAAATTCCCTTTCTGATCGTGAGAAATTCCATGGGGAAGATTAAATTCACCAGGACGGTCCCCCAAGTTATTCTTTTCCCACAAGAATTGTCCATTAGCACCAAATTTTACAATTCGTCGATTACGGTAACCATCGCTGACAACAAAAGACCCATCATTCATGACAGTTACATCCGTAGGCCTCGCAAACGTATATTTCGTGATTCCGGTCGGAAAATTGTGCAGCACATTCCGTATTCGTAAAGCAGGTTCCATATAAAATGGATAATCATCACCAAATGTAGCCTGTAAACGACCGTCTGCTGTAAACTTGTACACTTTGTTTTGGATGATATCCGTAATCCACACATTGTCTTCATGATCAATCTCGAGGCCATGAGGAGATGCAAATATATTCTTTCCCCAGCGGGCTTTAACTTTTTTTGTATCTCCATCTATGACGATAAGTGCCGGTTCCTTGATTAGACTTTCACCGCCATATTCAGAACTGCCCCGATGTAAGTAGTAAATATCTCCTTTACTGCTTACTGCGACGCCACTCGCCTCCCCGGCAATCTTTTTATCTTCGTCACTCTTTGGCCAGAGAACTTCCGGTTCATAGGCGGCTGATTGTTTTGACACAGGGGCTTCTTTATATACTGTATCACTTCCTCCACGGCTGAACCATGCAATCAATGCTCCTAGCAGGACGATAATTCCTATTAGAATGTATAAACTCTTTCTCATTATCTTTCAACTCCATCATGATTTATTGCTGATAAGAATGTAACATAGGTTGGAATGATATTTCGTCTGACCCTGGACATAAAAATGTATAGGACCAGAGACGTATGGAATATCTAATAGTTTTAGCATAAAAGATTTGGTATTATATCGACTCCAATTCTTCTATTAATCTGCCCGTTAACCAAAAAGAAGCGATTGTTCTAATTGAACAATCGCCCCCGTTTCTACAAAACTTGATTTCGAGATATTTTGTGTTATTAATTAACAAACTCACCCATGAGCTATAGAACATATATAATGAATAAAACCAATTATTTATTCTCACTTGACTTATAAACTCTTGCGCCAGTCACTAAAATCCCTCCAACTATGAGTATTAGTGTTGAGTAGGAAAAAGACACTGGTACATCTTTAACAAAGTTCAATACTATGCCAATTGCCATTAAAATTGCTCCAGTAAAAAATATAGCTTTGCGTAATTTAATATTCAAGAGAACCACCCTCTCTAGTTTCCCCTAGTTCATTCATAAAGAAAAAAATTTAATTGATAAAATTTAGTAACCCCACTGCTCCTTTAGTTATAAATCTAAATACAACTAAATTTATATTTTAGGGTAAACACTCTATTGAGCAAACGCCCCCGTTAATGGAACATGCAAAAATCAATCATTCACAAGAAACAGACCAATTAAATGCTAGAAAATCTTGCTCAATCTTTGGAGTTTTATTGTTATCAAAACAGGCTTTCTTGGTGTATTCGAGGGAGTTATAGTTCAAAAAAACAGCGACTGTCAGTAGTAGAAAAGCAATGGCTGATACTATAAAAAAACTTTTGGTCTTTACCTTCTTCATATCAAAAACCTCCTCTTAATAACTTGTGTGTCTTCTAAAACTCTTCTGGTCCGTCAGTTAAATAGCTAAATGCCCCGATATTCCTTGTGCATATGTAATAAAGGACAAAAACCTCTATTGGAGAATCGCCCCCGTTAACGTAAGACTCGATATCAAGATAATATCAATGGATATGTTGGCTTAAAATTGTTACCTATAGATTATCTAAGATTGGGGGAATTATTATTTCTATTATCAGAAATTAATCTCTTTAATAACCTAATTTGTCCTCGATGATTAATTTCGTCCTCTAAGACATGGAACCAAAGGTAGTAATTATTGTAAAGTGTACCGTTGTCCCACTGTTTTTCTTCAAATAACCACTCATCTGGATAACCCCTTAATTTATATAGAGACCGTTCTCTAACTCCAGCTAGCTCATTAAGATAATACTCTAGATCCTTTTTTCTTATTTGTTTTCTAGCTGTTGGTCCAAGTTCTAAGGCAGCTTGCCACTTTTGTAGTTCATCATTGTTTATATCACGTTCTTCAAATGAAATTATTTGATGGACAAACTCGATAGAAGCTATATGTAATAAAAGGCTCCCTATTGTATTTGAACTCTCATCCGCAAAAAAATCTAAGGCATCCTGGCTTAAACCCTTAACTTCTTGTAACGTAACTGCTCTTGTGTGTTCTAACACAGACACTAGTTCCCCTATTTTTCCTGAAAAATTTTCAACGCTCTTTATTCTATAGTCAATCATCCAAAAACCTCCTAATAAGTCTATAACAAGGTTATCAATTTATTCTGAAAAATATAGCCTGAAATTTTAAAAACAAAAATGTTATAATAAAATCAGATATACAAAAAGAGCAAACCAATTATTGGTTTGCTCCTTCTATTAGTGGGGATTCTTTATTATATAAACGCCCCCGTTAACTTAAGACACGAATTCGAGGTAAATTGAAACACACTTTAAGTAACACACCTATTATTGGAAAGAATTGCGTATATTATTTTTTAATCGTCTTGACAATCCGAATGATAAGAAATAAGCCAATGACTATTATCGCGTAGTTCAAAATAAGCGCAAAAATTTCAAAGCCAAAATCACCGCTCCCATAGTATTTGAACCAGTTAAGTGGAAACCCAAAGAAGTAATATGGTACCTCCCTTTCAATCCCTATGTATGGCAAAAAGGAGAGAAACAGCGTAAGTATCAATGCACCACCGTAAAAAAATTTCTTTTTGTTTTCATAAATCATTTTGTTTTACCCCCACAGTTTCAAAATAATGTAAAATAATGATTGCTTATTCTATTATATTCCAATTATACTTATTTGGAAGATAAATTGGAGAGGAAGAACACTGTGAAAAAGAAAATAGGACTATTGTTACTGGTTGCCTTCATGCTTATGGGAACATTGGGGTCTCAAGTTTCAGCCACCTCCTCAAACACTAAGACTAGACAACTCATCGAGGAAATGAAAAGGATAGATTCAAGTAATGAGGACTTGGAAATTATAACTGCGAGCGAGTTACCTGAAGGAACTCCGGTTATGAATTTCGATACTCTGGAGGAATTTGAAAAAGCTCTTGAAGGTATGGAGGTAGATAAGGGCTATGAGGGTGACGATGCAGTATTAGTATATGATAATAAAGAAGAAACAGCGGATGATCCAATCCCATCGGTTGATGATATGGATAACCCAGATGCGAGTACGAAGAGCGGTTCAGCAAGAATTAAGTGGAGCACGTATTCTGTTTTCAAAATCTGGCTTCCAAATACAATGTATATCGACTTCTCTTATAAGTACAAAGGTTCCGGTTCAAGTAAAAAGTTTTCTTCAATTTCATCTGTTGCATCTTTTAGCAGTGGATTTCCTTCCAATTGGGTCCAAACGACTCGTTCCGCGAACTTTTATGATAACTCCAAGGGTGTAAAGATAAAAATCCAAGGTTATCATTTATTATTTAACTACACATCATAGTTATCACTTAAAAAAATAATCCTTTTACCACTTCATAAATTGCAATTCCTACTACTACCCCTAATAAAAATTTTACGAAGTTCATAGTTTTCCTTTCCAAAACGTTTCCCCCTTTATCTAAGCTTCGATTTTATTAAACATCATTAATGTTGAAAGCAAACATTATATTGAACAATCGACCCCTTATCCGTAAGAAAGCAGCTTATTACTCGTCACATCAACTCTCGTTTCTCCTTTTCCTTACCGAATAAGTGATGAAAACTTATTTCAAATATCATAAAGCCTACAATAAGTCCTGCAATATATGGGGAGGGAGAGTCAATCGCAAAGAAAATGATTAAACATAAAGCAAAAGTAACCATACCAGCAAGGATTGAATATTTAACATATTTATTACTCACCTTAAAAACCCCCTATAATAAATTACGAACTGCCCACTTTAAAGTTTCAAAAATCATCCATTCCCACCTATTATCTCGAAACTGAGTCTTCCAAAAACCTGCCCGTTTCTTGAAGACTCAGTTTCAAGGTATATATCCAAATCCGGGAACAAGATACAATGGTTACATCATGAAAGTAGAAAATCTAAAGTTATTATAATAGAACGCTCATTCGCATTCTTCGGATATCATCAACAAGCTTTAACAGTATCCAAACTTAAAAATGCTGTCGAAAGCTTTCTCGACAGCCTTGAAGCCTCCTATTATGGACGGCTTACATTATTCATTCAAATAAATCATCTGAGGTTTAGGATGACTTAAAAAGTCATGGTGTGAAATCGTCCAGGCATAAGCTCCGGCATATTCAAAAACAACGAGGTCTCCGGCACGAAGCTTATCCACCTGCTCCCCGCGGACGAGGACGTCATTCGGCGTACATAGTTCTCCAGTAATTGTTACATCCTGATTTAAAACACCCGGACGCGGCCAGTTTTTCTCCCACCTATCTACAGGAATGACCTGGAACGGATGACTCATTTTCCACGCCGCCGGCAGACGTAGATGATGAGAGCCGCCGCGGACAAGGGCAAAGGCCTGCTCATGGTTTTCCTTCACGTCCAGAACCTCTGTTACATAATAACCACATCCGGCTGTCATATAGCGTCCCAGTTCCAAAATCACTGTCATGTCCCCGACTTCTTTCTCCAATTGTTGGATACCTTCAACGAACGTCATCCAGTCAAAAGGTGTGTCCGGGTCCCAGTAATTGATACCGATGCCTCCCCCGACATCGACAGTTTCCAGATCCAGGTGGAACGCACTGGCCCAGTCCTTAGCTTTCTGGATGCAGAGACCGGTAAAAGCGACGTGCTTGTCCGCATCGAGGTTGTTGGACATAGCATGAAAATGAAACCCCTTCACATGAATATGATCCAGTCCGGCTGCGGCATTCAGGATATCCGGCATTTGATATTCATCGATACCGAACTGGGTGGGTGTTCCAGACATCATATGATGACTTTCCGGCACATCCTTCCGAAGGTTGACACGCAACAGGACAGGCATGACTTTCCCAGCTTTTCCTGCCGCTTCATTGATCCGGTAAAGATCATGGAGGCTTTCTACATTGATGTAACGCACCCCTTTTTCTACAGCGGCTGCGATTTCCCTGTCTTTCTTTGCAGGCGCACCGAAAAGAAGCGGCCGATCTCCCCCTGCTTTATTCATCTCCTCCTCTGATGCCGTGTCAAAACCGTCTACGATAGGAGTAAGCGCTGCTAAAATATGAGGGTCCGGGTTGGCTTTTACAGCATAATACAGGTCACAAAAATCCGGCAGGCTCGACTTCAGTGATTCCGCATGGCTTTTCAGCTGCTGTAAGTCATAGACATACGCACAGATGGGATCTTTTCCTTGATGCTTTTCATTGATGATCTTCTCGATATCCATTCCTTATTCCTCCACAACCTGATGCCCCAACGGATTCGGCACTTCATTGTATCCATACCCTTGACTGTTCGTAAGACGCATTTTTGTCAACGATTTGTGCATGACCACAGGCTGATAGAGGAAATCACGATCTTCCTTCACAGCCTTCTCCGATGCTTCATCAACTGCCAAATCGTCCAATATCTGTTCACACTGCTGTTTCACAACGTCCCAGAACCACGGCTCTCCGGCATTTGTCCACTCACTCAGCTGGCGGATGATTTCCCCGAGGTGATTTTGGAAGACCGTGTAATACAGCTTATGGTGCATGTCGGACAAGTTGTTCGTTACACTGACAGAATCAGCGGCAAACGCCGGGGTATGACCGCGGCTGCGGAGACGGTCTGTACAAATACGCGATCCGCCCCAGTCACGAAAGAAGAAACGGGAAAGACGGCCGTTTTTAAAGACGGGAATACTGTTCTGCAAATGCCCCTCCAGGGCGATGCCGTATTTCACCATCAGTTTCAAATATCCAGGAAGAACTTTCTCAACATAGGTCTTGAAAAAGCTTTCCGATGCTTCTGCTATCGTAAGGTTTTCACAGCGGCTCAGTTCTTCGATTATATCTCTCAAAACGGTCCGGCCGCTGATCGGAGATTCGGCATAGAGGGCCATTCCAGCCACCGCCCATTCCCCATCCTCCAAATGATGGTCGATGTCTTCCCGCAGCAGCATTGTTAAATTCCTGCTTTTAAGGCGGTCGTCCGATTGGAAGGCCGCACCGGAAAGCTCCATCAGAGGAACGAAGCTCTCCATATCTGATTCTTTTTCGTAAATGTCCTTGATCAGACGGGAGAAAACCGTGGAATTCATAGCCGTCTGCATCGAAATCGACCGGATTGTGGATGTCATCTGACTGTTGACCGCCAATTTTATGACCGGTTGATTCCCTTTCGGGGCCACAGTTCGAAAGGATGAGGTAGCTTCTGCATCCAAGTATGGCTGATCTAATAGAACAACCATCCCGCTTTTTATCTCCTCTTCATAAATAACAGGTAGAGCGTTTTCCATCTGCCACGGATGGACAGGGATCATCTCATACTCCTCCGCGTCATACCCTTTATCTGAAAGCTCCCGGCGGGCAGCCGATGTCTGATCCGTAAAATACTTCTCCAGACCGGTCTCTGTCATAACAAGCGCACTCCGCTTCACAGCTGCAAACCGGATGATAAACGGCTGATGAAATTCAGGTGAAAACCGGAGCACATCCGGATAGGAAAGACCGAGTTTCGTCTTAGCTCCCGGATGTAAATGATGCCCCTCGACGACAAGTTGTTCGAAAAACAACCCTGGTGAAAATCCGGACCCTCTTTTTTTAAAGGCCAGATAAGAAAAAAGTGTATCCGCTCCAAGATTATAGGCTTCCTTCTTCACTCCATCCTTCCATACCTCATCAAAAGCAAGAGCCATTGTTAAATTCGCCGTTCCATTATTCAGTTCCCGTGTAAATGGGAAGAGGTTCGGAAAATCCTCCACGGAAAATAATAGATGAAGAAGGTCAGCCGCTGATTCCACACGCCGGCAGCCTTCGCTGGAGACAAACAGGATCCCCTCTGCTGTTTCAATCATTTGGAAGGCCGAAACCCGGCGGATCGGAAATAAGACACCATAGTCACCCCGGCAGATGAACAAATAGTCCCTGCCTTCTTCGAGAGGATGGTTTTTCAGCCCCTTATACAGACGCTCTTCCGAGACGGGGACTCCATCTGCCAGCAGCGTCCCACGCTCCACTTCAATCTTCCGGGCGGTTTGATACATCCCCTGAATGTTCTCGCGAAGAATCGAATCGGCCAGTTTATGCAGAATTCCCTTTCTCCCGTTGTTTCTATGTTTATGGAAATAGGGTACGAGTTCCGGATACGAGGTGGTCAGGAACTCCAGACACTTCTCCTCTTCAAAAATCGGTCGGGGCATCGTGTGAAGTTCTGTAGGAATCATTTCTTCGTCACCTCCTTTGTCAGTGGATTGGGAGCATCCACATAACGATAGTCTGTATATTGATCTGTGAGTCTCATTTGAACGAGGGCTTTCATCTTAGACGGGCCGGAACATAAGGCCCTCTCGTCTTCTTCCGCATCTTGTTGAATGGAAGGAAGCTTCCTCAACTCTTCATATTGATCATGAATAACCCTTCGGACTTCCTCCCACATCTCATCCTCTCCACAGCCAAGAGATCTTGCGAGAGCCGTAATGATTTCGCCGAAGTGATTATGAAGCAGTGCATGAGAAAAGACATGCAGGAGATCATCCGGTTGCTCGGTCAGCAGGTTCGTAGCCGGATCAATCGGCAGTTGATCAAAGAAGCGTTCGAGCCGCCCGCTCATTATCCGGATACCGCCATAATCTCTCAAAATGATACGCTCAGGCCGTCCTTTTGAGAAGACGACCACACAATTCTGCAGATGCGCTTCCATTGCAATACCATATTTCGTCAAAAGCGTCAGAATGGGAGGGAGGACAGCCTCTGCATAGGCTTTGATAAACGACGCTGCCGTTGAATGTTCCATCGACTCCATCATTTCCCGGGCAATTAACATACCGCTGATTGGGGAGTCAGCCACAAGAGCAGCCGCCGGGACAGCGACTTCGTCTTCATTCAGATTCTGTTCCGGATTTTCCCGAAGAATGGCTGCCAGATTCTTCTGCTTTTCATGTCTGACATCAGCAGATAACAGACCTTTGGGTTCATAATATAGACCGGCGGGTTCCTTCATCGCAGACAGCCGTCCGGCCAAATCGCGGTCCTGACTTAACAAGGTTTCAAAAAGACGGGATAAGGCAGGACCGTTCTTTGTTGAAGCGGCGGACACGGTCCTGACTGCACTCGTCATTTGTACGTTCACAGCCGTTTTTATATGATGACGGGTGACGCTTCCTTCGGGAGCAAGGGTGCGAAAAGAAATCAAGGCTGTCATAGGCAGGGTGTACGCTGGGACCGGAAATACCAGACCGCTGTCCAGTTCTTCCTTATAGTCCGGTTCTATCGTATGCTCCCACTGCCACGGATGGACAGGAAGAAGTTCATAGTCCTCCCTGTTGACTTCCTTCTGTCTGCAGGCCGCTTCAAAAGCATGCTCCAGTCCTTGATATTCTTTGAATAAAATGGATGAAGCTGTTTCCCCTCCCATCGTCGTCTGCCGCACGACGTCTTTATGTACCGCTGCCGGAATGACACCTGGCTTCCCCGCCCATTCCGGCGCAAACGTGCGGATGTCCTCCGTACTCAAACCCATTCGTGTGCGTGATCCGGGATGGATCGTATGCCCCTGAATGACCCACTGTTCAAAATAGACGAGTGGACTGAAAGAAGCATCCGCCCGTTTTTTATGTTCCACATAGGAAAGCATCGTTTCCGCTCCCCTTCTGCGGGCTTCTTTAACGGCTGTCGCTTTCCTGACAGATGCCGCCTCAAGGGCCAGGGCATAGTTGGAAGCACTGTTGACCATTTCATCATAAAACCGCTGGACGGACTCTTTTTCATCAGGGGCATACAGGAAATCCAGCAGCTGTTCCGGCGTTGTGACCGCAGACTCCGCCCCCTTATCGTCTATATGAAAGACACGGCTGATATCTAATTGGCCGAGCATGTATGTTTTTTCCACGATCACATGGATTATTCCTCTGTTGGCTTTCAAGCGGATTTCTCTGTCCCCATTCTTCCATTCATAAGCAAAAACATGCTCACGTATGATGGCTTGAAGAAGCTGATGGAGCACAGATAACGACGCTTTTTCTTGATGTTGAAGTTTACGCATTTCTTTCATTTCTGTCACCTCTTGCCGGGGTTCATTTTATGTACCGGGGTCTATTCCCTCAAACAATAGGGAATAATCTCCCCATACTGCCTGTAACGTTAGAATACTCTTCTCCCCCCTCTGGTTATGCTCTACCTGTTGTCCAAAGACAGAAAATATTTTATACTTGATAATGATTATCACTATAAAATCACATGTAGGAGTCATATTTATGAAGACTGCATTCCAAAATATTCAAAAAAACCATCGCATCTATATCGGGAGCCGGCATGCCGGACATGTCTCACATAACGTCACCGACCTGATTGAAAATAAAGAAAACCTTGAGTGTCTGTTGACCGCTCAGGCGGACAATCTTGAAGCCCCGAATCTGTCTGTTGCCGGGCTGTTATTTGGAAAAATGTACTCGGTTCTTACGATGGGCCTGTTTGAATCCATCGTCCGTCATGGCATTTTGTTTGATGGACATCCGGAGCATTATGGGATTCAACAGAAAGAAAAGAACGTCATGAATTACATCCTTGCGGAAGACTGCGTCCATAAAGTCGCAGATGTATCCGAGGCGTATGTGAAAGCACAGATTCGTACGTTCATCGTACATCATCTGCAGCCTTTGTTCCAGACAGCCGCCCACGTTTCCAAGTGCAAGGCGGCCCATATGCGTTCCATCGTTTCCCACAACCTGCATCAACGCATGTGTGCGCTTGAAAAAGAAGGGGTGGATCCGGACCAGTTGGAAAAGGTCTTCCGTTGGTTCACATCAAACGAGCTATTCCATGAAAATGAGCGCAATCCGCTCTACTTCAAATTCCGCTGGTACACCTCTGAAGAGGGAAAACAAACCTATGTCCGCCGTCACTGCTGCATGAAATATATGCTCCATGATGCGGATAAAAGCAAATGCTGTCCGACCTGCCCGCTCATTACTGATGAGGAGCGCAGGGACCGGATATAAGGAAAACCCCCGCCAGGCTTACGTACTGGACGGGGGTTGGTTTTATGCTTTCATTTGATTGTATTTCTGTTCTACGAGCTGGACGAGCGGATGACCGGCGTCCAGACCTGACACGCGGACCAATGTGGCTTGAAGTCCTTCGTTTTTCAATTCTTCCTGGATTTCAGCTGCTTCCGGATCCTCCTTATAATCATACAAGAGGGCCGCAGCAATGACTTCTGCCAGGTGGGACGGCTCTTCGTTCATACGTTCAGCATACTCAAAGGCTGGACGAATCAAACGGTCTTTCGGTCCAAGCTTCCTTTTCGGCGCACGCCCGACGCGGGTCACTTCATCAGATAGATCCGGGTTTTCGAAGCGCTCGATGATTTTATCGGCATATGCTTGATGTGTTTCTTTGTCAAAACCGTACTTCTCTATGAGAACGGCCCCTGTTTCAGCGAGCGTACCACGAAGAACATCCTTCACTTTTGGATCATTCATCGCTTCCATAATCGTCTTATGACCATAATAATAGCCGAGATAAGCAGGAACCGCATGCCCTGTGTTAACGGTGAACAATTTCCGTTCAATATACGGCGTTAGATCACTCACATACGTAATGCCTTCGACCGCTGGACGATCTCCTTTGATTGCCGGCGTTTCCACAACCCACTCATAGTAGGGTTCTACCTTGACGGCAAGCGGATCTTCGTTGGCCTGATCAGGAACGATACGGTCGACCGCTGCGTTCGGGAAACCTGTTTCCGCAAGAACAGCGTCCGCTTCATCCCCCTCTAGATGCTCCAAAACCGAGGCTTTTAATGATTCACTACCACCAATCATGTTCTCACAGGCGATCACATTTACGGGACCACCGTTGTTCTGGCTGCGCTGCTTCAAGCCTTTAGCTAAGAGGCCTGAGATGACAGAGAGAATGTGGGGGCCGACCGCTGTCGTAACCAGATCCGCTTCAGCAATCGCTTCAATAACGGCCGCTTCCTGCTGGATACTGTTCAAACCGGAAACGTGTTGCACTTCCAGGGATTCAGCTGATCCGGCAAGCTCCACCGTGTAACTCCGGCGTTCATTCAACTGATTGATCAGCGTTTCATTGACATCGACGAAAATCGTTTCAAATCCTGACTGGTCCAGCAGAGCTCCGATAAATCCTCTGCCGATGTTTCCTGCTCCAAAATGAACGGCCTTCATGTTATTCCACCTCGCTGAACATTTGAATGACTTCTTCCTTGCTTTCCGCTTCAATTAACTTTTGTACGTTTTCTTCTTCCGAACATACAATCGCAATTTGAGAAAGAATTTCAAGGTGCTCATCGCCTTTACCAGCAATACCGATCAACAGCTTCACGATGTTTCCGCCTCCGAAATCCACCCCTTCTGGTACCGTCACCACACTGATGCCTGTTTCAAGTACCACTTTCTTCGCATCCTCCGTACCATGGGGGATCGCTACAAAGTTACCCATGTAAGTGGAAGTCAGCTCTTCACGTTTCAGCATTTCATCAATATAGGACGCCTCTACATACCCCTGGCCATTTAAAATACCGCCTACATAACGGATCGCTTCTTCCTTTGTCGCCAGTGTTTGGTTCAGTTCAATGTTTTCTTTTGTCAAAATGTTGTTAGACATGATTCATTCTCCTCTTATTGTTTAGTTTGTAAATATTCATAAAGCTTTGTGCTGAGGTAATTGACGATGGTGTCTTCCTCTCTGGATTCCAGAACAGCCACACATTCTTCCTCCTCAACAATCAGCGAACTTAAGTAACTCAATGTTTCGAGACCCTCTCTGCTCATATCCGCCGGTGCGAGCATAAGCAGAATGGTGTGTACGTCAGCGGGTTCCCCACCCATATCGACAGCCTTCACCGGCTCATGAGTGAAGTGGATTGTAAAGGAAGGCTCTTTCACCGACTCACTGCGTGTATGGTACAATGCAAGAGCTGTGCCGGGGATGGCGAGCCCGCCTTTCTGCTCCCGATCCAGCAAGGCTTCAAGAACATCAGGACCGTTTGGAATGAAACCGTCTGCGGCCAGGCGTTCCGTCATCGCTGTCAATACACGGGGCATACCATAACCATCTGCCTCCAGGACGCGGAGCCTGTTCAGCAGATGATCAATCACATCGGCAAAGCTCCTCCAGCTTTTCAGCCTGTGTTTCACCTGTCGGAAGTCCACCCGGGTCACCGAGGGTTTCGGATCCTTTTTCGCTTCTTTCAAATGACGAAACACCTGGATACGACGGATGGTGTGCTCCAGCTTATGAACATCCTTCTGCGGCAGAACAGGACTTACCCTTACATAATCGTCTATATCCGGAAGCTCAATCGTAGAAACGATCAGGTCATAATCTTCCTTCATCATATCCTTCAATTCAAAAAGCGAGCGATGCTCAACGGATTCGATTTCATTGAACCGCTTTTGAAGCTTAGCGGCGAGGATCTTAGCCGTCCCGATTCCGCTTGAGCAGACAACAAGGACATCCAGTCCCCTTCTGCCTTCCAGCTTTAAGAGAGCGGAGGCGAAATGCATGACAACAAAGGCCACTTCTTCTTTCGGAAAGTAAAGATCAGGAAAAACTTCAGCAAGACTTTCTTCGATATGGACGAAAAGCTCCGGGTAATCTTCCACCATCTGTTCGGTAAACGTATTCTCAATCCCCATTTGGTGCTTCAGCCTGTATAAGCTCGGCTTCAAGTGAGCTACAAGGTCATGCAGCAGGCGGTCGGACTCGTGAAAATGGATGCCGGTTCGATTTGTAACTTCTGTAATCAGCTGTTTCGTTTGTACAGCAATGCTCATACTTGACTCCTCAAGTACAGAATGACGGTCGTAACGCGCTTTGGCTCCCATCAAGTGCATCGTAATGAAACCTGTCTCCGCTTCCGGAATGTCCAGTTGAAACGCATCCGCCAGCAACCGTGTCAGCTCCCTCGCAAATCCGAACTCTTTGGAATGACGAAGCTTATCCAACTGTTCTTCTTCCATATGAATCATTTCTCCGTATTGAATCCGCTCGATCGCAAGACCAAGGTGGATAACGAGAGCGATATAGGCGCTGTCTGCCAGCGGGTAATGCAGGTTATTCCTCAATTGTTCCACATGGGTTTCAATTCGAGTCAGCTTGTCCGGCTGCACAAAATCCAGCAGCTGACCGGATATAGAGGATACCGGCTTTTTATCGGCCTGCATATTCTGCTGAAGGAGCGAAAACAAATCCAGTTCATTCAAATGCTTCATAAGCAGCGAACTGATGGCTTTACGGATACCCGATTCAGGGCCGCTCACTTCCACTCCATAGCCCCGCCTGCGGACGAGCGTCAATTCAAAATCCGCTAAATAGCTTTCCACTTTATCTAAATCATGACTGGCGGTTGCCACCGTCACTCCAAGGTCAGTGGCCAGCGCGGACAATTTTACAGGCTCTCTTGATTCCAGCAGTTTGGATAAAATGAGCACCTGACGTTCTTCAGGCGTATAGTCGACCGTTTCCTGCTGATGCAGTTCCCGTTTAAACTGCTGCCTGTTTTCAAATGGGCCTTCAAGAATAAGTAATCCTCCAGATTGTTTGGATAAACGGAGCCCGTACTCCTCAAGAACACTTTCAATTCCCTTTAAGTCACGATGGACGGTTCTGGTGCTTATACCGAGATCCTCAGCCACCTGTTTGATCGTCACGGTCTCTTGCTCTGAAAAAAGCTGCTCTAAAATCTTTCTTTCGCGGGCTGTCACATACATCTGCCTCACCTCCCTCATTGACAACATTTAATTAGTTTATTTGCTATATTTCCATCTTAGCCAGGTTCGTAAGGGTTTTCAACAGAAAGTAAACCCACTCTCGTCACGATGGCTGTGACAAAATTAAAAAAGAAAACATTCTCCCAAAACTCCGACAGTTGGATCAGGCGCTTGCCGCTTATCGGTGAATGCCTGCGGTAGGACGGAAATGGTCTATCACATGAAGGCACGAGATATAATATATTTTGACCAAACAAAAAAGGAAGCCTCATGGGCTTCCTTTTTTTCGTGCTTATTCGTCTTCTTTCAATTCATTGACCAATTCATCATAGCGCGGGCTGTTCAGGAAGTTGTCCACGGAAATGTGGTGGGCTCCTGGTACACGCTGCATCGCACGCTCCGTCAAATCTTTGTGTGTGATGACGATATCCACATCCGATGGCAGGTCATTGATCGCCATGTTTGTCACATCAATGTTAATCCCTGCTTTTTTGAATTTGTTCTTAAGAAGGGAAGCTCCCATTGCACTGGACCCCATACCGGCGTCACAGGCGAAGATGATCCGGTCAATTTCCTTTTCATCCACGGCTGGGACTTCTCCGGTATTTCCAGATGGCGCAGGCTGCGCTTTTTCCTGGGATTCTTCAGGCTTCTCATCATTTTGCAGTTCATTGACAAGCTCATCATAGCGCGGGCTGTTCAGGAAGTTATCCACGGAAATGTGGTGCGCTCCCGGAACACGCTGCATGGCGCGTTCTGTCAAATCTTTGTGCGTGATGACGATATCCACATCCGATGGCAGGTCATTGATTGCCATGTTTGTCACATCAATGTTAATTCCTGCTTTTTTGAATTTGTTCTTAAGAAGGGAAGCTCCCATTGCACTGGATCCCATGCCGGCGTCACAGGCAAAGATGATCCGGTCAATATCCCCTTCACGTACAGATGGAACTTCTTCTGTATTTCCAGAAGGAGCTTCCTCTGTAAAAGCTTCATTTGCTTCTTCGTCCTTCGTCAACTGGCCGGAAACAGAACTCTTCTTCCCTTTCATCTGTTCCATCTGCGCAGTCGCCTGGTTCAAATCGTCTTCCTCCTCTTTCTTGCTCAGCTTCAGAATCAAGGAAGCGACAAGGAAGGAAGCAAGAGCGGCAATCAATACACCTGCAATTACTCCCAGCAGATCTCCACGTGCTGTCAACGTCCCGATGGCGATGATACTACCCGGAGACGGTGTAGCTGTCAGTCCGACACCAAGAGCGGCAAAGGTTGCTGTACCTGATACACCACCAGCAATAACGGCTAGAAGCAGAGCCGGCTTGGACAGAATGTACGGGAAGTAGATTTCATGGATCCCACCGAAGAAGTGGATGATCGCAGCACCAGGTGCTGTCTGGCGGGAAACCCCTTTTCCAAAGATCGTAAAGGCTAACAAGACACCAAGTCCAGGTCCTGGGTTGGACTCAAGCAGGAAGAGAATCGATTTTCCAAGATCCTGCGTTTGATCCACTGCAATCGGACTCAGGATGCCGTGGTTGATGGCGTTGTTCAGGAACAAAATCTTCGCTGGTTCAATAAAGACGTTGACCAGTGGAAGCAGTCCGGCACCAATCAGGAACTCTACCGCACTTCCGAGAATATTTGTCAGTCCTGCCATTACCGGACCGACCACATAATAACCAATGATAGCAAGAATACCTGCGGCAATACCGGCCGTAAAGTTGTTGATCAACATTTCAAAACCGGATTTCACTTTTCCTTCAAACAGTTTGTCTACATATTTGATGACAAGGCCACTGAATGGACCAATCACCATGGCACCAAGGAACATCGGAATGTCTGCTCCGACGATAACCCCCATCGTCGCTGTCGCACCGACCACTCCTCCGCGCAGACCGTGGACAAGACGTCCACCTGTGAAACCGATCAATAATGGAAGGAGATACGTAATCATCGGGCCGACCATTTCGGCTAAATCTTCGTTTGGAAACCATCCATCTGGTATAAATAAAGCGGTAATAAGTCCCCATGCAATAAATGCGCCGATGTTCGGCATGATCATACTACTTAGAAAGCTGCCAAACTTCTGTACCCGGGCACGGAAACCAGCTTGCTGCTTTTCACTCATTTTGTTTCCTCCTCGTCTCTTTCGTGTGTTTCTTCTGTAACCTTATGATAAAGCGGTTACAACCCATATCTCAAGACAATCTAAACGCATGTTTGTCACAGATGTCATGACAGGATTAAAAAACCTGTCATGGCGCGGTTTACCAGCCCTCCACATTCATCAAAACTGGAATGTGATCCCAGTTCTTGTTTGAGTTTCTGCTCACAGGGAACGTTTACACAAGATAATAAGGACAGGAGGAATAGGACGATGAATGCAGCTCAACTACTGATTCAATGCTTGGAAAAGGAAGGCGTCGAGTACATGTTCGGCGTGCCGGGGGAAGAAAATATTGATGTGATGGATGCTGTTTTGGACTCATCCATTCAATTTGTCACAGCAAGACACGAAACGAGTGCCGCTTTTATGGCAAGTACGTATGGACGTTTGACTGGAAAACCTGGTGTCTGCCTCGCCACGCTCGGGCCAGGTGCTGCCAATCTATTAACAGGAGTGGCCAACGCAAACATGGACCGCTGCCCACTGATTGCGATTACCGGTCAGGCGGGCCTTGATCGTCAGCATAAAGAGTCCCATCAGTACTATGACCTTGTCGATATTTATGAACCTGTGACCAAATGGAATGCCCAGATCAAAACAGGTGAAATGATTCCGGAGGCCGTACGGAAAGCGTACAAAGTGGCAGCGGAGGAAAAACCGGGCGCGACCCACATCGATCTTCCCGAAGATATTGCCGAAACCGAAGTAGAGGGAGCTCCCCTGTCAATCAGCCGCTCCACTCTGCCGGTAGCAGAAACGTCCGTGATCCAGGAAGCAGCGGAAATCATAAAAGAAGCACGGTTTCCACTCATCTTAGCCGGAAATGGAGTGACCAGGGCAGGAGCATCTGAAGAACTCCAAGAGTTGGCCGAAAAAGCCTCCATTCCTGTTGTCCATTCCTTTATGGGCAAAGGAGCACTCTCTTGGAAACATGAACACAACCTCTTTGCAGCAGGTAGCGGAACAGATTACATTACGTGCGGATTCAGCAAAGCTGATTTAATCATCACGATCGGCTTTGATATGGCAGAGACTCCTCCGGAAAGCTGGAACCCTTCCGGCCGTACTCCCGTCCTCCATATCGATACGGCAACGGCTGAAATCGATTCCCACTATCCGGTCAAGGTGAATGTCGTTGGGGACATCCGTAAAAACCTGGCTCAGCTGAATACATCCCTCTCAAGTCAGGAACGGGACCTTTCATGGGCCGAACATGTGCGCAGTCAGATGCTTGAAGATATGAACGCTCATAAAGATGATGACTCCTATCCCTTGAAACCGCAGAAAATCATCTCCGATCTGCGCCGGACTTTGAACGATGAGGACATCGTTATTTCCGACGTGGGCGCCCATAAAATGTGGATGTCCCGCCTCTATCCGGCCGCCCTTCCGAACACGTGTCTCATCTCCAACGGACTTGCTTCCATGGGGGTAGCTGTTCCCGGTGCTGTCGGTGCGAAGCTGGCTCACCCGGACAAAACAGTAGTGGCCGTGTGCGGGGATGGCTCTCTTTTGATGACAGAAGCAGAAATGGAAACGGCAGTTAGACTCCAGCTCCCTATCATCATTCTGTTATGGCGTGATGAAGGCTACGGATTGATTGAATGGCATCAGAAGAAGAAATTCGACCGCTCTTCCCATATCGGTTTCGGAAACCCGGATTTCTCCAAACTGGCAGAAGCATTCGGTTTTGAGTCTCTAACAGTAGAGAAAGGTGATGCTCTTACAGAAACCCTTAAACATGCCATTTCTTTAAACAGGCCTGTACTGATTGACTGCCCTGTCGATTACGGTGAAAATATGAAGTTGACGGAAAAACTAAACCAAATCCAATGCGACTGAGGGATTGGACAGGAAAGCAGATTCAATGAACGAATAAAAATAAGCGGAGCCTTATGGCTCCGCTTTCCAAGCTGTCGAGAAATTTATCGGCAGCTTTTTTGATCGTTTCTTTTTCTTCTTGTTTCCCATGTATGTAAGAACATGTCCAAGAGATTCTTTTCATATAAAAGGGGGTCGCTCCCAGAAAAGACCTA
The DNA here is from genome assembly GCF_056158945.1 of Halobacillus sp. ABH2_015. NCBI lineage: Bacteria > Bacillati > Bacillota > Bacilli > Caryophanales > Bacillaceae > Halobacillus > Halobacillus sp. ABH2_015. The sequence continues at coordinate 1,040,880 of NZ_JBSWUG010000002.1, read as the reverse complement.
TACTTTTCTCTGTTCTTTACTGGATATGAAGGGGTCCGAAAGCATACGATTGACTGCCGGACTCCATCTCAAATGTGAAAACATCCCCACGTGCAGCAGGCCCCACCCCTTCTGGTGTACCCGTGAAAATGATATCTCCCCTGCCGAGCCCGAGACGACCTCCAATCACGTCAATAAGCTCCCGCAGGGAAAAAATCATTCGTTCCGGCTCCCCATTCTGAACGATTCTTCCGTTTTTAAAAAGGGAGAAGGCCGCCTTACGAAACGCCTCTTCCCCTGGGAAAGGCACAAACCGGCTGACTACAGCTGATCCAGGAAAGCCTTTCGCCATTGTCCACGGATGCCCTTTTTCCTTCAGTTTCGACTGTACATCCCTCGCTGTGAAATCAATGCCGAGGGCGATGCCGTCGAGCATAGCATCGAGCGGTTTATCTGGATGGTAGTCCTCTCTCATTTTTACAACCAGCTCTCCTTCAAAGTGGATCTCCCCCTGCTCAAATGGAAGGTGGATTTCTCCCTCCGTTGTATGTAACGCGTGGGTCGGCTTCATAAAAATGAGCGGCTCGGACGGCACCTGATTGCCAAGCTCTTCTGCATGCTTTTTATAATTGCGCCCTACACAATAAATGTTGCGGATTTCCTCCATCTCTTTCAACTCCTCCCTGTTTTCCTGCTTTCTCCAGTTTAGCACAGGAACCAGGAGCTTACGGAATATCCCTCGAATGTATACAGATGTTCCACCCTCTACACGTTTTTCAACAAACAGGCCATCCATTACTATAAAAAAACGCAGAGCAAAGGCTCTGCGTTTACGTAGAAGCTGGAATCCAGCGTTTATAGGGCTGTTTGCTGAGATGATGAGCTGCGAGTTCCTTAAATTCCTGCTGCTGTTCTTCGGAAGCGAAATAGCGCTTCGGCAGAATGATGGTCTGCTTATCCTTTGTATAAAGAACAAACATTGTGGAGACTTCATTCAACGTCGCAATTTCTTTCCATAAATAGCAGTGGCTCTGTTTTTTAATCTTTTCGGTAATCCCTCTATCATCAATGGTATAGGTCCATGCATTTTTGGCATAATAATCAGCTTTGTAAACACCTGTAGAGCGGAGATGGAGGACAAACATCATGATCAGGAAGACAAAAGCAGCCGGGATCAAAGCATATCCCATAGAGACCAGTCCCTTCTGCCACCAGGCTCCTTCTACGGATCCATAAAACAAAACGGTAAACAGTACCAATGTGCTGAACAGCGTCCATATCTTCATCCGTTTAAAATGAAAAGCGTGGCACTGCTTAAATTCATTCAACTGAAGAATGCCGCTGATATGAATTCCTTTCTGGATATTCATGGTGTACCCTCCCTTTTAAAAAGTCTACGCTAAGATTAGAGGTTATCCTCATCTTTAGCAACCATTATGCTTAAAAAAACGCACCCCAATTTATGGGATGCGTGGGAGAATTAAAAGGAGACAGCCACTTTTTCTGCTTTCTCCAGCCCTTCTTCAATGATGCTTTCCGCCTTGTCCGGGAATTGGTTATGCCCTTCAATGACGAGCGTCGTAATGTCTGAAATGCCCCAGAAACCAAGAATGTTTTCCACGTAATTGACCGCCATCTCTGCCGATTGCGCCGGTCCTTCAGAATAAACACCGCCTCGGGCGTTCAACACAGCCACTTTTTTATCAGGAAGCAGCCCAACAGGTCCTTCCGCTGTATAACGGAACGTTTTACCTGCCTGAGCCAGATAATCAAAGTACGTGTGAAGAACAGCCGGTATCGTAAAGTTCCACAATGGGAAAGCGAAAACCACTTTGTCCGCTTCCAGGAACTGGTTTAAATACCCATTGACCGTCTTCGTGGCGGCTTCTTCGTTCGGAGTCAGTTCCATCCCTTGGGACAGTTTGAACATACCGTTGATTTTATCGGTATTGTAGTACCCGAGATTTTCTTCAAACAGATCCAGCTCTTCAATTTCGTGATCCGGATGATTCTCTTTATAATGGTCCAGGAACGTGTGATACAGCTTCACACTCACGGATTGTTCAATTGGTCTAGAATTCGCTTTAACAAACAATACTTTTGTCATTAAAAATCCCTCCAGCATCTATTCAGGCCTTCTGCCTATTTAATTTGAATTCATAATGTTGCTATACATACTATATAACAATCATCATACTAATCGTCTTCGTTGAATATGTCAATCATCACGCACTCAGAGATGCACATACGACATAATACCCATTTTTATCCAAGTTGGTTTAACAGGAAGAAAACCCGGCTATAGAGCTAATGTGCGCACAGGAAATCATTAAATGGAAAGGATGTATACACATGGCAGATCGTTATAAGACAGGCGAAAAAGCTCCGGAAGCAGGTACGTATGAATTTGATGGTTTAGCCGATGGCCGCAAGAACAATAACGTTACAGAAGATGAAAAACATATCGAACTCAGCAGCGGTGATACATTCCCACCTCTCCGTTCAAGTAAGGAAGCAGCCTATTGGAAAAAAGCCAAATAAAAAGAAACCTGAACCCCTTTCATAACTGGGTTCAGGTTTTTTTCTTCCCCTGGATCACTTTAAACCGACTGCCTTTGGCGCCTGGTTTCTCTTCAAATGACGTGATGGCGGCCCTCACACCGATGGAAAGGGAGCCATCGGCCTCTACTAAAAATAAGGTTCCCGGTTCTTTCACCTCAACGGAACGAACGTTATGCCTTGCAAAAAGCTCCTGCAGCTCGTGGATCAGTTCTGTTTTCCCATATGTGAAACCCATTTGTGATCACTCCTCGTCTAGTCTTGTTACTAGTAGGGTATGTAGAAGAAATAGAAACATGCCACTTCTCTATGATAAGAGAACCGTTGAAAGGCACGGTCGTTGACATATCGATAATCCTCGATTAATATAGGCCTATGAAAAATTACATCGATATCTTCAAAGTATTAGCCAACCAGACAAGATTGGATATGCTAATGTGGTTGAAAAATCCTGAAAAACACTTTGATAAGCCGACCGCTCATCTATCTAAGAACATCAATGAAAAAGGCGGCGTCTGCGTCGGAGATATTCAGGAAAAAGCCGCCCTTTCGCAGTCAACCGTATCCCACTACCTGGCAATGATGCAGCATGCCGGCCTGCTGGAATCCGAACGCCATGGCAAATGGACCTATTACCGGAGACGTGAGGAAAAAATTGAGGAAGTCGCGGAATTTATAAAAAGAGAGCTGTAAGCTCTTTTTTTACCACCTATATATCGATAATTTTAGATATGTAGATATGAGTTCAAAGGAGGAACTTTTCCTATGAAAATCTGGATTTATTTCATTGCTCTGATGGCAGGCATTTCCCTCAGTATCGAAGGAGCTGTTTATGGAGAACTGGGACAAACCATCGGAAAGCTGGAAAGCAGCTTTTATAATTTCGCCGCCGGCTCCATCATTCTTGGACTTATTGTACTCTTTTTTGGTAAAGGAAGACTTTCTGCCGCAGCCGAAGCACCCCGGTGGCAGATGACCGGTGGACTGCTGGGTATCATCTATCTGACGGTTTTAATTTTTGCCATCCCCGTTGTAGGTGTCGGCGCGGCCATGATCAGTGTCATTGTTGGGCAGCTTCTCATGAGTCTGCTGATTGAATCGAGAGGTTGGCTTGGAAGCCGGGCCGCTCCTGTTCCTAAAGAAAAAATCTTTGCTGTTGTCCTGATGACTATATCACTGTTTCTCATTTATTAAAGGAGGATTCTTATGGGCTTATTGATTATCGCAGCCTCTGTGGCAGGGGGTACACTACTCAGTTCACAAAGCTCCATCAATGGAGCATTAAGCAGAAAAGCCGGCACGTATGAAACGACCTTTTTCACGTTTATAACAGGAGCACTCATGCTTGCTCTGCTCGTCCTTTTCTTTGGCGGCGGCGACGTTATGAAAATTCTGGAGGCTCCCTCCTGGCAGCTGAGCGCCGTGTGGTTCGGTGTCGGTTACATGTTTCTGACCGTCCTCGCTGTTCCACAGATCGGTGTCATGGCCACCAACATTTCCACCATCATCGGACAGCTCGGCACCGGAATGCTGATCGATCACTTCGGATGGTTCGGCGGGCTTCGAATTCCCCTGGACGGAGAGCGTATCACAGCATTCGCCCTTCTAACCGCCGCCCTTTGGCTGATGTATAAAGCCGATAAAAAACAGATCAAAGGGACATAAAATTTGTAGAAGTTTGTAACCTTCTGTATAATCTATCACTATGAATCAGACCTTCCACTATAGTGGAAGGTCTCTTTGGGCAGGTGTCATATGCTGAATACAACGTTTTTGTCAAACCTGAATGAAAAGATCGAAGGCATCCGGGCTGAAATGTATGAAGCCTATGAAGATGGACGCAGCTATGAAGAACTCCTCAAAATCTCCCAGGAGCTTGATGACCTGTTAAATCGTTTAGAACAAATAACAAAATAAAAAGGATGCCTGACTCACAGGCATCCTTTTTCATGCAGATATGACTTTATTTCTCCCCGAGTGTTTCGCCTCATATAAGGACTCATCCGCTTTTTCCAATAGTTCCTTCGCTGTCGACACATGGTCAGGATATGTACTCACCCCAATAGAGACCGTAATGGAAATCTTTTCTCCATCAGGCAGGAGAAACGCTTGATGTTCCACCGTCCGCCGAATTTTCTCTGCTTTCGCCCTGCCGGCTTCGTTGCTGCAGTCCAAAAGGATAACGGTGAACTCTTCTCCACCGTTTCTGGATACGATATCAAAGGATCGGGTTATTTCATTCAAGGTGCTCCCCAGCTGGCGCAGCACTTCATCACCCGCCGCGTGCCCATAGGTGTCGTTCACGCGCTTAAAGAAATCAATGTCGATGGCAAGCAGGGTCAACGCTTCCTCTTTTTCCACGGCGTTCCTCACACTATCGTTCCAGAGGCGGTCAAACTCCCTTACATTATATAATCCCGTCAAATAATCGACGGATGACTGCTCTTCATACGTTTTAAAAAGATAATGAGACCTCCGCAGGTAATGGACGAGGTAGGAAGCCAGCATCCCACCGATAAATGAAATCAGCCAGTAGATGGGAATGAGAAACTGCAGTGTGCCCCAGTCTCTGACCACCAAGGAAATGACAATCGAAAAGACGATGTTCGACCAGAGCAGCATTTGAAAGGAGGATTTGAGCGGACTCTCCCTGTGATGAAGCTTCCGGTACAGCCACATATAACCGATGAACAAGAAAATCATTAAGATGACAGCGGCCATTGAAGAAAGATTGACCCCGTATAACAAACGTCCGGAAGCAATAATGACAGCACTCAACAAAGCCGGGCGGATGCCTATGTATAGAATCAGAAGGATGACCGGGAGGTGACGAAGATCGATAATCGTCTGCTCAGTCACTTGTATGGAAAAGTACATCAGCAGCATGCCAAGCAATCCGCCTGCCACCCCGTCGATCCACTGACTGTTCTGTTTTGAAACCGCAGGCAGCAGCTTCGTCCATCGAAACTGCAGATACATAAAAACGAGGGCAATGACGATGCAGATATTAATAAAAAATTCCTGAATGATCACAAACACTCTTATCCCTCTTTTCCTTCTTGCATCCCTTTGTTCTATTATCGACATTTCCTAACAGATTTGTCTATGAAAATTGTCACCCCTATGTAAAAGAAGATGTACAAAACATGTACAAACCTGTACATTATGGTCTTTCTTCCTATTACAAAATCAGTCATTTTGTGGTAATAATAGAGTATAAACAACGACGATTATAAGAAACAGATTCTGCGGTTCAGGTCGTTTCCTTTTGTGAAAGGAAGGGTATACGTATCAAAATAAAATAAACGAGACACGATGAACTGTGATTTTTAATGTGGGCACTTGAATCACAGGGAGTGAGTAGTGCAACCGGCTCCGCTCAGGAGGCATAACCATGAGTAAAACACCCCCGCGTCCTATGGAAAGCAGCGACGATAACAAAAACCACTTCGTTCACCTGAACGCTTCGTCGATCAAGACCTTGTCGGATCCCCTTCTCCTTCTGACCTACCGTCAGGCTGCTGAGATGGGACTGGATCAAGACTTCCTTTCCCTTATCTGCAGGGAGTTGAAAGACAGGGGGTTCTCCATTGAATGCTCCTCTAGCTACGGATGACAATGGATAATTTATAGCTCACCCGTTGATTGAGTTCTACCAGCCATTCATCCAGGACCTCATTGGAAGGAAAACGGCATTCCAATAAATAGCACCCCTCCCCGCTGATTTTATAATTATTCCTGACGAATGATGGATGGTTCTCGAGAAATGTAAAATAAGGCTGATGATTCAGGCTGTCTGTGTAGATATTCAAAAAGCAGTGGACAGGATAGCCCATCTTCTTTTCGTTCACGCGGACGGTATAGGATTCAATCAGCCCTTCGTCTTCTAATTTCAAGACTCTTGATGCTGCGGCCTGTCCTGTGAGATGGACATGTGCGCCCAGCTCCTTCATCGTCATCCGGCCATCTTTCTTCAGCTCTTCTATAATTTTCTCATCCGTTTTGTCCATGACTTCTGCCTTCCTTTCATATTTCAACTCTTTTCAGCCAAACACTTGATTAATAAGGTGTACTCCTATTTCCCTTCATAGTACGCTATTGTCAACAGAGATAAAAGGAGGAAGCCTTTATGAAAATCAAGCTGATTCGAAATGCAACATTACTGGTGAGCTATGGAGGAAAAACCTTTCTAATCGATCCATTCCTTTCCTCACAGGGAGCCATGCCGGCTTTCCCGGATACGCCCCATCAGGATTTAAGGAACCCGACCGCCCCCCTGCCTGTCGATGCCCAAAGTCTGACCGATGTGGACGCTGTCTTCATCACTCATCTTCATCCTGATCATTTTGATGAGGAAGCAAAGGACGTTCTCCCCAAGCAAACGCCCCTGTTCGCTCAAAATGAAGAAGATGTGAGTGCGGTGCAGGACGCCGGATTCACCCACGTCCACTCCTTCCAAAATGGCGTGGATATGGAAGGGATCCGCATTACCCGTACCCCGGGACGGCACGGGTCGGAAGAAATGACAGCTATGACAGGAAAGGTGTCCGGTCTCCTTTTTGAAGCAGAAGGTGAAAAAAGTCTTTATATTGCCGGGGACACGGTCTGGTATGAAGAAGTCGAACAGACGCTGTCCTCCCGCCGTCCTGATGTGATCGTCGTGAACGCGGGTGCCGCTCAATTTTTAGAGGGCGGGCCGATAACGATGACGAAAGAAGATGTCACAGCTGCCTCCCAGGCGGCACCGGAGTCTGAGATTCTCGCTGTGCACATGGAATCCCTGAACCACTGCCTGTTAACGAGAGAAGAGTTGAAGTCTTATACGAGCGGTTATCCGTCTATTCACATCCCTGAGGATGGCGAGACGCTCACCTTTTGATCCTTTCCCCTCCGGACCTGCCGGAGGGTTTTTTTATGCCTGACATAAAGAACAGCCACAACTTCCACCATTATCCAACATCGTTTTACGTTATGTTAATTGTCAGACAATTCAGATGTTGATATAGTGATAAAAACAAAGGAGGCGATGATTGTTGCAGATCAATCAGGACAGGTATAAAGACCATCTCATGACACTTGCGGAGATCGGAAAAATTGGAGAAACGGGTGTCAACCGGCTCGCCCATTCCAAGGATGACCGGAAAGCGGTTGATGTCGTACAAGGATGGATGGAAGAAGCCGGGCTGACGACAAAGATTGATGGTTTCGGCAATCTGATCGGTCGTATGGAGGGCACCGAGCCTGATCAGCCTATTCTCATGATGGGGTCCCACATTGATTCCCAGCCGTACGGGGGCCGTTTTGACGGGACCGCCGGAGCTCTTGGGGCCATTGAAGTTGTACATACAATGAAAGAGCAAAACATAAAGCCGGTTCGCACGATAGAAGTGATCTGCTTTGCTGATGAAGAAGGTTCCCGATTCAACAAAGGTGTATTTGGTGTACGCGGCCTCATCGGCCAGCTCGAGGAAGGGGAGATACTCCGGAAAGATAAAACAGGGATGACCCGGCTCGAAGCTTTAAGGGAATTCGGTGTCGAACCGGATGTATCGGAAAGTCCCGTCTACAAGCCGGGCGATATTGAAGCCTTTTTAGAGCTTCATATTGAACAGGGGCCTGTCCTTGAATCAAAGGATAAGCCTGTAGGCATCGTGTCAGCCATCTCCGGGCCGATCTGGCTTACGGTGACTCTGGAAGGCTTCGCCGGCCATGCCGGATCTGTACCGATGCATTTACGACAGGATGCCATGCTCGGGGCTGCCATCATTACAAAAGAATTCAATGAACTTGTCCGCAGGGAAGGAACACCAAATACCGTAGGAACGGTCGGAAGCATCCAGAATTTCCCGAATTCAAGAAACATCATTGCCGAAAAGGTCGAGTTCACCATTGATTTGAGGGACATCGACCTGGACGCGAGAAACCGCCTGGAAGAAAAACTCTATCAATTAATTGAGAAAACGAGTAAAGAACACAACCTCGAGTACTCCATTACAGAAGATACCAAGAGTGATCCCCGTTACTGCGCGGACTGGATTAAAGAGATTATGAAAAAACACGATGATGAGCTTGGTTATCAATCTCCAACCCTCATGAGCGGTCCGTTTCACGACGCCTTGTTTATGTCCTATATCAGTGATTACGGCATGATCTTCGTCCGCTGTGAAAAAGGGATCAGCCACAACCCGCTGGAATACGCAGAAATGGAAGATTTACAAAAAGGTGTGGAGCTGCTTTATCATACAGCGGTGGAAATTTCCGGAGCTTAGAAAGGTGGCACGTATGCAGGCAGACAAAATTTTTATGAACGGAGAAATTGTCACAGCGGACGAACATTTCCATGTGTATGAGGCCCTGGCCGTCCAGGGGGATAGCATCCTCACAACGGGAACGAACGACGAAATCATGAAAACCGCCGGCGCCCATACAGAGGTTGTCGACCTCAAGGGCAGAACGCTCATGCCCGGATTCATTGACGCTCATGCCCACCTCGAGCTTTACGGAACAAATGCCCTCGGTGTCAATTGTAAAAAACCCCCGACGATTCCTGACGTTCTGAAGGCACTGAAAGAAAGGGCTGGAAACACCCCGGATGGTCACTGGGTGCGGGGATGGGGCTACAATCAAAACGAACTGGCTGAGAACCGGCATCTAACGAGGTGGGACTTGGACAAAGTGTCCACCTCCCATCCGATCATAGTCGTGCGGACGTGCGGGCATATCTCCTGCGTAAACAGCAAAGCCCTGGAGATGGCAGGAATCGAGGATTCCACTCCAGATCCGGCGGGCGGGTCTTACCACAAAATCGACGGACAGTTGAGCGGCCTGCTGCTGGAAGCCGCTCATATGACTGTCTTTCAGCACGCCGATTACAGCGAAGAAGAGGTACTTCACGGACTGGCGCTTGCTTCTCAGGACTTTTTATCCTACGGCATTACAAGTGTTCATGACGCCGGCGGTTATGGGACGAAGCATATCCGCTATTTACAGCAGGCTGTCCAGAAAGGCATCGTGAAGCAGCGCATCTATGCACTGTACGGTTCCCTGTCCAACGCTCCGGAAATGGTCCGCGCAGGACTGGAAAGCGGCATTTCAACAGGCCTTGGGGATGAATGGTTCAAAATTGGACCCGCGAAACTGTTTATCGATGGGAGCAGCAGCGGTCCTACCTGCCGAACAAGAGACCCCTATAACAGCGACCCCGAAGACAGAGGAATGTTATACCTCTCCCAGGATCAACTGGACGGACCACTTCTGGAGGCCCACCATCGTGGCTGGCAGATCACCGCTCATGCGATGGGCGATGAAGCCGTGGATATGATGCTGCACACCATTGAGCGAGCGCTCGATCATGCACCAGCATCCTCCCCGCGCCACCGGATTGAGCATGCAGGAATTGCACCTTCCGACCTTGTCGGACGGATTCGAAATACCAGAGCGGTTCCAATTCCGAATCCTTCGTTCCTCTATGAATTCGGCGACGGCTATGAGCATGATTACGGAGAACGCATCAACCATATGTTCCCATTAAAAAGCTATACGGATCAGCACATTCCATACGCCGTTGGTTCCGACAGTCCGATTACCACTCCAAATCCTTTTTACGGTCTGTATGCAGCGGTTACCAGGCGCAGTAAAAGCGGCCGGATCATAGGAGAAAACCAGGCCTCTCCACTTGAGGAAGTGATCCGGGCTTATACGTGGGGCGGCGCTTACGCCTCGCATGAAGAACACAGGAAAGGAACGTTGGAACCAGGCAAAGCGGCCGACCTTATTATCCTCGATCGTTCCATTATGAATTGTCCTGTTTACGAGCTTCCCGGCATACAGGTGGAAAACACCACCCTGAATGGAAAAACCGTATATACATTGCAAAAGGAGGACGTCTATTGAGTAAACAACGTTTTATAAAAATTTACTGCCTTTCATTAAGCATTCCTTTCCTGTTGATGGTTTTCCCGCTTTTCACCATCGGGAACCGGGAGACCCCCTTCATTATGGGCCTCCCCTTCTCGGTATTCTGGGTGATTTTCTGGATCTTGATCACCTTTGTCATTGTACTATTCCTTTACCGTCTGGATCCGGACAAAGACGAAAAGGGGGTCCAGTAAATGGCTCAGTGGCAGATTGCAATGATTATGATGATTGCTTATCTCGTGATCGCTTTATTGATCGGTGTGCTTGCCGGCCGCAATCAGGATAAGCAGTCTCTGGAAGAATTCACGACAGCTAAAGGAAATCTCGGTCTTTTCGTCATGTGGTTCTTAATGGGAGGAGCCGTCTTCAGTGCCTTCTCCTTTCTCGGGGCTCCAGGGTGGGCTTTCTCCCGGGGGGCTCCAGCGCTTTATATCATCACCTACACCGCTTTCGCTATTTTACCGTGGTATATTATCGGTCCGAAAATCGGCCGGATCGGACGGAAACATAACATTTATACCGTCGCCGGCTTCATGCAGCTGCGTTATTCCAGCCGCATACTGGCCATGATGATCGGAATCATCGCTCTGCTCGCTTCGATCCAGTATCTGGCGACTCAGATGAAAGGCATGGCCTATATCTTCAGCATTATGACTGAGGGCCGTATTCCTTTCTGGCTCGGTGCCTTGCTGTCCTACGGCATTGTCGTCGTCTATGTGGCGACCGGCGGTCTGCGGGCTGCCGCCTGGTCAGATGTTTTCCAGGGCATGCTCATGATCGTCATTTCCTGGACGGTCGGATTGACGATTGTGAATCAGCTGCACAGCAGTGTTCCTGATATGTTCAGGAATTTAACAGAGACCGCTCCGGGCTTCCTTCAGATCGGTGCCGAAGGATCGACGATGAGTGCGATGGCTTATACGACGACGATTCTCGTTTCCACCATCGGCTTTCTTATGTGGCCGCATTTATTTTCTAAATCCTATGCCACAAAAGCGCGGACGATAAAGAAGACGGTACTCGTCTATCCTGTATTCGCCCTGTTCTTGATTCCTTTGTTGTTTGTCGGATTTTCAGCTGTCAATGTCATTGATCCGTCCCAAATCGGATCACCCGACGAAATTCTCCCTTATTTGATCACGACGGTCCTTACCCTGCCAGGCTGGGTGTACGGCCTTGTCGGAGCCGGTGCCCTGGCAGCAGCCATGAGTACAGCCGATGCCATTACTCACAGTGCTTCCCTCGAATTTACCGACGGGTTTGTAAAGAATATCAAGCGTGATCTTTCCTCCAAAACCACCCTTTTAATCATGCGGATCGGTGTGTTTGTCATTGGTGGACTCGCCTATGTGATTACTGTTTTTGGAGGCCAGGGATTGATTGCCCTCCTGCTCGGTGCATACGGATCGATCGTCCAGTTCGCCCCGGGCGTATACGGAGCGCTCTATTCGAAAAAAGTCACAGAACCCGCGGTCATTACAGGGTTGATCACCGGTACAGTCGTGAACTATTATTTCCAGCTCGTCGCACCGACTACACCGCTGGATATTAACCCAGGCATCCTCGGCCTGATCTGCAACATCGGTCTTGTCGTCATCATCAGCGGATTCACACAAGGAAAGGAGCTTCCGATGGCGGAAGAGTACCGCAAAGTCGGATCCTGACAGCTGCAGAACAGATGTCCAGCTTTTTTCTCTCAAAAAAAACGCATCCCTCTCCACTGAGGGATGCGTTTTCATTTTTACGTACGGATCAGATTATGGGGATCCAGTACGAATTTCTTAGCGGCTCCCCCATCAAACTCCTCATAGCCGCGCGGGGCTTCATCCAGACCAATGACGGTGGCATTGACCGCTTTCGCAATGTCGGCTTTTCCTTTCAATATCGACATCATCAATCCGTGATGATACTGCATGACAGGCGTCTGCCCGGTCGCAAACGACTGCGCTTTGGCCCAACCTAGCCCGAAATCGAGCTTAAGCAGTCCACGCCGTGCATCTTCCTCAGAGGCCCCGGGATCCTCTGTTACATAAAGACCGGGAATCCCGAGTCCGCCCCCTGCTTTTGTTGCGTCCATAATGGAGTTCAAGACCGCTGCCGGTGCTTCCTGATGGTTGTGGCCGTGAGCTTCAAAACCGACACAGTCTACAGCCGCATCCACTTCAGGGACACCGAGGATCTGTTCGATTTGTTCAGAGATATTGTCATGATTACCAACGTTGATCGTTTCACAGCCGAAGCTCTCCGCCTGCGCCAGCCGTTCGTCAATCAAGTCACCGACGATGACAGCGGACGCACCGAGAAGCTGGGCGGAGTGAGCAGCAGCCAGGCCGACAGGACCCGCGCCGGCGATATATACAGTGGAACCCATTTTCACACCCGCTTTATAGGCGCCGTGAAATCCCGTCGGAAAAATGTCCGAGAGCATCGTTAAATCAAGGATTTTCTCCATCGCTTCGTCTTTATCCGGAAACTTGAGAACCTGAAAATCTGCGTAAGGCACCATCACATATTCCGCCTGGCCGCCTACCCATCCCCCCATGTCGACATAACCGTACGCCGAACCAGGTCGGTCGGGATTCACATGCAGGCAGATGTGGGTTTTCCCTTCAATACAATTGCGGCACCTTCCGCACGCAATGTTAAAAGGTACAGATACCAAATCCCCTTTTTTGACAAACTCGACATCTCTTCCTGTTTCAATGACTTCTCCTGTAATCTCGTGGCCGAGCACGAGTCCTTCCGGTGCCGTCGTCCGTCCGCGGACCATATGCTGGTCACTTCCACAGATGTTGGTGGAGACGACTTTTAAAATGACTCCATGTTCACACTTGCGCCCGACATTCTTCGGATTCACACCCGGTCCATCTTTCAGGACAAGTTCGGGGAATTCGATTTCCTTGACCGTTACGCCGCCATTTCCGGTGTACGCTACCGCCCGGTTGTTTGTAGCCATTGCGTTCCTCCTCAAAATAATAAACTCCCTTAAGCGTCGGCTGCTGAGCTTCGTGACATGATTTAAAGATATAACATGTATTTTTTTCCCATTTCACCCATAATCAAAACAATATTCTGTCATTTTTTCACAAAAAAAGACCCGCCTGTCAAGCGGATCTTGAAGGTTTAGAACGTTTCTGCGGCATCCTTGGCTTTCGCTTCAGCTGTCGACTTTATTTCCCCGGCTTTGTCAGGCATAGCCGCATGCCCTTCAACGAACAACCCTTCAATCGAGGGAATACCGAAAAACTGCATGACAGTCTTGAGGTACCGATGCCCCATTTCCATTCCTGCAGCCGGGCCTTCAGAATAAATACCACCACACGCCTGGATATGGAAGGCTTTCTTATCCGTCAGCAGACCAACAGGACCTTCCTCTGTGTATTGGAAAGCTTTCCCTGCCACTGCTACGGAATCAATATAAGCTTTCATAACCGGTGGAAAAAAGAAATTCCACATCGGTGTTACAAAGACATATTTATCAGCGCTCGTAAACTGATCACTTAATTCCTTCAAGCGGGACACTTTTCTCTCCTCATCCGGGGTGAGTTCACCTCCGGACTGCAGCTTCCCCCAGCCACTGAAAATATCCGCATCGATGTGAGGGATGGACTCCTTGTACAAATCAATCGGCGTAACCGTATCTTCTGGGTTTGCGGTTTTATACTGCTCGATAAATGCCTTGCCGACACTCATGCTGTAAGAAGCAGTTTCATCATGAGGGTGGGCGGTTATATACAGCACTTCAGCCATGGTTCATCGTTCCTTTCCATTCTCTGATGCTCATTAGTGTGCAGCAAAGAAGGAAACTTACTACAACCGAGAAGCAATAAATTATGGAAAGAAGAGCGGAATGATCACTCCAAGGCATAAAAAAACAGCCTGTAGGAAAACAGAAGCTTTCTACAGGCTGGGGCCAACTTTATGAAGTTTCTTCTTACAACGATTCGTCCTCATGATTCACATATGGATTACCGGAGAGATGACGGCTGACGTCCTTTGGAATCACAACTTCCTCCGGCTGCTCATACTTTTCCTTTGATTGAACACTTCCATCGTAATGATAAGGTGTATCCTTCATGCGGCACGCCTCCTCTGCATTTCTGTTAGCATGCGTGCTTGAAGAGCGGGCTATACAGAGCCCTTACATTTTCAAGGCGATGTTTTTCAGTTGTGTATAGTTTCTTAAAGCTTCCAGCCCCTTCTCTCTGCCAAAACCACTCTTGCCGTAACCGCCAAAAGGCATCTGTATCCCACCGCCGGCACCGTAATTATTAATGAAAATCTGCCCAGCCTTCACTTTTTCCGCCAGCTTATGGGCACGGGATACATCCTTCGTCCAAATACCCGTGACAAGTCCATACTCGGTGCTGTTGGCAAGATCAGCCGCTTCCTCATCCGTTTCAAAGGTGAACACAGAGAGGACCGGGCCGAACACTTCCTCTTGGGCTATCTCACTTTCAGGCCGCAGACCGTCGATAATCGTCGGCTTGAAATAAAAGCCTCCAGGTGCCTCTGAGACGTGCGCACGTGTACCACCAAGCAGAAACGTCCCCCCATCTGCCTCCACCTTCTTCATAAAATCCTCAATCCGCCGGCACTGCTGCTCGGATAAAATCGGACCGATATCCGGGTCGCTTTCTCCAGGTCCCAAGCTCAAATGGTTCATTCGATGGATCACCTTCTCTACGAACGAAGCTCTGCAGTCCGCATGAACGAGCAGGCGGGAACCTGCGGAGCATGTCTGGCCGGCATTTTGAATGATCGATTTGACCACCCATTCGACCGCTTCGTCCAGCGGGGCATCCGGAAATACGATGTTCGGAGATTTCCCTCCAAGCTCAAGGGTCACAGGGACGATATTTTCTGCGGCAGCTTTCATCACCTTCGTCCCGGTCGGCACCGATCCTGTGAAAGTGACGTGGTTGATATCATTATGAGAAGCAAGGGACGCCCCTGCGGTGTGTCCTTCTCCAAGGACGATATTCACGACTCCTTCAGGAAAGCCTGCCTGCTGGAGAATCATCCCAAGCTCTACAGCAGTCAGAGGCGTCTGTTCCGCCGGCTTCATGACGACCGTATTGCCTGCAGCTAAAGCGGCTGCGCAGCTTCTCGAGGCCACTTGAAGCGGATAGTTCCAAGGAATGATGTGAGCCGTGACGCCCACAGGCTCACGAAGGGTGTAGTCAAGCACCCCCGGTTCAATCGGAATCGTTTCCCCGTGGATTTTGTCGGCGGCTCCCCCATAAAACTCAAAATAACGGGCCGCTGCCTCCACATCCGCCCTTCCCTGTGAAATCGGCTTTCCCGTATCAATCGTCTCTAGACGGGCGAGCGACTCTTTATTCTCCCTGATTACTTCTGCCACTCTCATAAGCATCTGTCCACGTTCATAGGGCTTGACCAACGGCCAGTCTCCTGCACTAAAAGCATTTCTTGCTGCCGATACGGCCAGATCAATATCCTCTTTGCTGCTTGCGGGAGCATCGGCGATCACTTCTCCAGTCGAAGGATTATGTATATCCATCCGTGCACCGGCAGAAGGTTCTGACCAGACACCATTGATTAAGTTCTTAAGTATGCGCACATTCATTTCCCCCTTTATAATCCGCGGCCGCCATCAATGGAAAAAACACCGCCGGTCGTCATACGTGCTTCATCAGAAACGAGGTATACGACGGCATGGGCAATATCATCAGGGTCGATCAGCTTCCCGAGTGGGACAGACTGCTGAAACACCTCCCTCTTTGTATCATCCATATTCTCTCCGGGCTGGACAAATTCCCCGAGCATGCCGGTATCAGACGGACCGGGGTGAATGACGTTGACCCGGATGCTGTGAGGAGCAAGCTCAATAGCAAGCGCTTTCGAAAAAGCCGTCACAGCTCCTTTGGAAGCAATGTAGGCACTGAGGCCGGGTCTCACCCGTTCAACGGCAATGGAGGCAACATTCACAATAACTCCGCCCTGCTGTTTTTTCAGATAAGGAACAGCGGCCCGGCACATGAGAAAGGCCGCTTTGGCATTGACATTCATAATGGCATCCCAGAATTCCGTCGTGACTTCCTCAAGAGGAGCTGCAGCCTGGGCCATCCCGGCAGCGTTGACGATGCCATCGATCCGCTCAGAATATGCAGCTGCCGAATCCACCACACGCTTCACGTCTTCTTCCTTCGTCAAATCCGCCTCAACAAACTGAAAGGCCCTATCCTTCAAATCTTCCATGTCCCGACAGCGGAGGTCCACAGCGGTTACAGACGCCCCTTCGTCCATCAATCTGGAAATGACCGCCTTTCCCATTCCTCCGGAAGCACCGGTTACAATGAAATGTCTATCTTTGACTCTCACCTCAACATTCCTCCTTTAGGTTTGGGCATGAATGGCACGAATGATGGCATCCCCCATATCTGCCGTACTTGATTTTCCACCAAGGTCGGGTGTACGTATGTCCTGTTCCGCAAGAACAGACTCCATCCCATTCATTACCATATCGCTTAAATCAGGCCGTCCGTTATGTTCCAGCATTAATGCCGCCGACCAGATCTGGGCAACTGGGTTGGCCATGCCTTTTCCTGATATATCCGGGGCTGACCCGTGGATGGGTTCAAACATGGATGGGAAACGGCCTTCCGGATTCAAGTTTGCTGAAGGTGATAAGCCGAGGCCGCCCACAAGTCCTGCCCCGAGATCTGTTAATATATCCCCGAATAGATTGGATGCAATAACGACTTCAAAAGATTCCGGACGGTTAATAAAGTAGGCCGCCAGCGCATCAATATAAACAGAGGAGAGCTGAATATCCGGGTACTGCTGTCCAACTTTGCGGACGACATCGTCCCACAGCTTCATCGTATGAATGATGGCATTGGATTTCGTGGCGCTTGTAACGGTCTTCTTTCCATGCTTTCTCGCGTAGGCAAAACCATAGTCGCTCAGTCTCCGAATCCCGGCCTTCGTCATGACCGTCGTCTGTACCGCCATCTCCTGATCCGTCCGATCATACATACGGCCGCCCATGTGGGAGTATTCTCCTTCCGCATTCTCGCGGAAGACGACGAAATCAATCGGGTCTCTCGTGTACAGCGGAGAAGCAACCCCTTTCAATTGTTTCACCGGCCGTACGTTGACGTACTGCTGAAACTGCTTACGGATCGGCATGATCAAATCCCAGATGGTCACTTCATCTGGTACCCGGGCGTCTCCGATGGCTCCAAATAAGATCGCATCGAAATGCTGTAAATAATCAAGGGCCCCTTCAGGCATCATCCGACCGGTTTCCATATAGTAGGCACTGCTCCATGGCAGCTCTTCCATTTCCAGTTGAAACCCCGAATCCAGAGAAGACAGGGTATTCAACACTTTAAGCGCTTCATTCATCACTTCCGGACCTATGCCGTCCCCCGCCATGACTGCAAGCTTCATGACTCTTTCGGCTCCTCAAGAAATTCAAGCGCCGTCTGACGGTACAACTGGGTCGTTTCAACAAGGTCACAGATGTCAATGTATTCATCCACTTGGTGTGGAACTTCCCGGTCTCCTCCACCCGTGGTCAAAATCGGGATGCCGGCAAGGTGTAGAAACGTTCCGTCGGTGGCCCCGGGCACGCCGTTGTACACCGGCTCTTTTCCTGTTACTTTTTTGTAAGCTTCCGCCACTGCGGTCACGACAGGATCCTGCCGGTCGGTCTTCGTCCACGGACGTTCCTCCAGCACTTCCATTTCTGCATGAAACCCGGCATCCCCTTCCATCGTCCGGTCGAGAATCTGCTGAATATCCTGCTTTAACGCCTCATGATCCTGTCCTGGAATCGTGCGGATATCCAGCGTTGTTCTGCACTGTTCAGGCACAACATTGATCTGAGGCTCCCCGGATACCGGTGCCTGCAGGATCGTCGGCGTAATGCTCGGCCATCCCAACTGTTCATGTCTGCCGGTTCTCTCCTTTTCTCTCTGCTCAAGCTGGTCCAGAGCGACAATGATTTGTGCCATTCTTGTATTCGGGTTTAAGCCTGAGAGCGGCATCGCTCCATGCGCCTGCCGGCCGTAAGCATCAATCTGGATCCTCATCGCTCCTTTTTGAGCGGTACAAAGCTGGTTTTCCTCCGGTTCACAAATGACAGCGCCATCCACACCGCTCGCCCACCCATTTTCAATAAAATGCTTGATGCCGATCATCATGCCTTCTTCATCACATGGAATACAGAGAATGATTTTTCCAGTCAGCGCTTCTTTGTCCTTAATCAAAGAGTGAACTGCGGTGATGGCGCAGGCCAGGTTGCCTTTTGTGTCATTGGTGCCTCTGCCATACATCCGGCCTTCGACGATTTCAGCCCCGAACGGATCATATGACCAGCGAGCAGGATCCCCTTCTGTAACGACGTCGGTATGACCCTCAAACAACAAGGTTTTCCCCGGCTTTCCGGTATCATAAATTCCGATGACATTCGGACGCCCCGGCGCTGCCTCCTCTACATGGACTTCAAGTCCCATCCGCTCCAGATACGCAGCAGCAAAGTGAGCGGTTTTTTCTTCGTTCCCATCCTTTACCCCCGGACGGTAGACACTTGGTATCCGTACAAGCGCCTGCGTCAAATCGACCACTTCTTTTGTATCGCGCTCCACACGTGCTTTTTCATCAATCAAGATCATTTCATCCACTCCTCTATGCACTCCATAGTTTGGTAATGACTTCATCCTGAACCTTGGCATGATGTTTCATCGTGATGAGACTGACAAGGACATAGGCAGCGAACGACAACAGCACCGGCATAGCAACCGTATGCATTCCAAAAGCATTCGGCATGAATGAATGGAATATAATATAGCTTCCGACCCCGGTAATAATCGAGGCCATCGCTCCGCCTGCATTGCCTTTTTTCCAATACAGGCCCATAATCACCGGCCAGATAAAGGCCGCCTCCAATCCACCGAAGGAGAATAAATTCAACCAGATCAGCAGTTCGGGCGGGTTAACGGCCATGGCAAATACGAGCAGACCGATGACGGTCGTGACACCGATACTGATTTTCTTAATCGTGCGGTCGTCTGCCTCCGGCTTCACATAATTCAAGTACACATCCTTAACGACAGCGGAGCTGACCAGCAGCAGCAGGGAGTCGACCGTTGACATGATCGCGGCCATCGGTGCGGCCAGAACGATTCCGGCAAGCCAGGCCGGCAGCACTTCCATCGCAATTCTCGGCATGACCGTATCTCCAACTTCTATGCCTGGAAGCACGGACCGGGCAAATACCCCCGTCAAGTGCATGCCGAGCATAATGAACCCTACGACAACGGTTCCGATCAACAGGGCCCTGTGCATCCCTTTTGAACTTTTATAAGACATGGCACGGACAGCCACCTGGGGCAGACCGACGACACCAACACCTACTAAAATCCAGAAGGATGATACATAGAGCGGTGTGAGAGACTGATCAGCACCATACGGCGAAATCAGATTCGGATTCTCTGCTGCCAGGTCAGATATAATCGGACCGATTCCGCCTCCTGCAATGATGGTACCTATCAAAATGACCAGCGTCCCGAAGAACATGACAACGCCCTGGACGGTATCGGTAATCGCTACGGCGCGGAAGCCTCCGATAATGACGTAGACAAGGACCGATACCGCAAAAATGAATAAGGCTGCTGTATAGGAAAGCCCCGTCAGCGATTCAATCAGCCGGGCACCGCCCACCCACTGGGCCGCCATAGCTGAAAACAGAAACAGGATAATGCTGATCGCTGACAAAATGACGACCCACTTATTCTGATAGCGTTCCTTCAGGAAATCGATCAGGGTGACAGCTTTGATCTTCCTTGCCATAATAGCGAATTTCTTACCAAGCACCGATAAGACGAAATATCCTGTAGCAAGCTGTGTCATGGACAGAAGCACCCAGCCGAGTCCCATCGTATAGGCAACTCCAGGTCCGCCGATAAAGCTGCTCGCGCTGCCGTATGTAGCAATCATTGTCATCGCAAGGATAAAACCGCCCAGCTGCCGGCTGCCAAGGAAATATTCCTGCAGGAAATTGGATGTCGTCTTCAAATGATTCGAAGCGTAAAAACCGATACAGAAAATAATAACGAGAAAAACTAAAAGAGGTACGACAACAGCCCAGTTCATGATTCATCCTCCTCATCCAGCGGAACTTCCTTATAAAAATATTTCACAGCCAGAATAACGAGAAGAGTGATAACCACAGTGGTTACAACACAGCTGTAAAAGAACCAGTCCGGAAGACCGAAAATGTAATTGTACTCGGATACCGGCTTTGATCCCAGTCCGTACGCTGAGCCGAACCACATGAGAAAGTTGAGGATGACAAGACCAACGCCGATCAGCGCTTCCCTGTCCGCCACCCGGTACCGAGGGTCCTCCTCAAACGGTTTTTTTTGTTTCATATAGATCCTCCTTTATCTATTACCTACAACCTATTTCGCCATATAACCCTTTTCCGATCCATAATTTTCAGATATATTTGAATTGGAAGATTATTATTAATCCTAGCATGGAATAGTAAGGAACACATTAGACATCAGGGCAATTCTCAGCATCAACCCATGTACATGATGTAAAAACATACAGGAGGCTGATTCTTTCTATGTCCACGATGATGTTTACGGTTCACGATATGCTGAAGCGCCCCCAGTTCAAGCATGCGTCCATACTGGCCGGCCGCGGCGGGCTCCAGAAGGCCGTTTCCTGGGCGCACATTCTTGAATTGACGAAAGTGAAACACCTGCTGCATGGCAGCGAATGTGTCATGACGACAGGAATCGGATGGGGAAAGGAATTGCAGCATGCCCGTTCCTTCCTTGAACAGCTTATCGAAAAAAAAGTGACCTGTCTCTGCATAGAACTCGGCGATTACATCACCCATCTTCCATCCCCACTCCTGCAGCTGGCAGACGACCATGACCTTCCCGTTCTCGTGTTTAATCAGGAGGTCCGGTTTATCGATATCTCCAAAGATATCAACCAGCTGATCCTTCAGTCCTCAAGGCTCATGCCCCGCCAGGAAAACTGGGTCAGCCGCTGGCTCGAAGGCTCCATGACTGAAAAAGAGGCGCTGCCCTATCTTAAGAAAACCATGGGAAGCCGCGGGGCCTGGGGCATTCCGTGTCTGTTGACCGGATATGATGACAGCATCCCCTACCAGCGGGACATTTTCCAATCTTTTTTTCAACAAGAAGGCTTTCACCCTCTGACCGTGCAGAATCGTGATGAACTCGTCCTCCTGCTTCTGGATGAACGAAAGGAACAAGTTCCGGAACGTCTGTTCAAGTCCTTGCAGGCAATGAAGGAAAAAGTGCGCAGTATGTATCATACCATCAGCTGCGGGCCTTTGTTTACAAATCTATCAGAAATCACTCCTGCCATGCGCTGTGCACAGGAAGCCGCCCACATCCAGGCCGCTTTTCAGCTTGAGATTCCCTTCTATGAGAAACTCCACCCGTGGCGGCTGATCATAGAGGACGATAAACGAGGCCGCCTTGAATCATTCATTCAAGATACACTGGGGGATGTGCTTGCCTATGACGAGGCGCATGATACCGATCTTCTTGAGACACTCCGTGCCTATCTGGAAAGCTATGGATCAAAGAAGGATACCGCTGAACGTCTTTTCATCGTGCGGCAGACGCTCTACCACAGAATTCAGAAACTCGAAGAAATCCTTGGTTCCCACTTCCTCCGATCCGATCAACGAATCGCCCTGGAAATGGCTCTTCTCGGGTGGCAGTACATACAAAGCCCGGTCCGCTCCTGAGAGCGGACCTTTTTGCATGTCACCTTTTCCTATCCACCCCTCACCTTTCCAAAACAGCGGCTGGACCGTATGATGATTACAGAACTGGGAAACCACGCGTATACTAGAAACAGATCCAAAACGTCAGGAGGGATTGGTGAGCCATGAAAGTGAACATTGATGTCGATGAAAACCATCCGGAAACGAGCATTACGATTCACTGCAGTCACGTTGATGACACCGTGAAGGAGATCCTTGATTTCCTCCACGAAAAAAAGCAGGCGTTTGTTGTCGGGAAAAGCGGGGAAAGCCAGCACATTTTAAAGCCGGAACATATTCAATTTTTCCGGTCTGAGGATGAGGCCGTGTTCGCTTATACCAAAGACGCCTCCTTCAAGGTTAAGGACAAACTCTATGAACTGGAACGCTCCCTCCCTTCCCAGCGGTTTGTAAGGATCTCCAAGTCTGTTCTCGCCAATATCTATGAAATGAGCCGCTTTGAGCCTTCTTTTAACGGCACCCTCTGCGTGTATTTCAAATCAGGAGAAAAGGAATACGCATCCAGGCACTATGTGGGGAGAATCAAGGAGATGCTGAATATGAACAGGAGGGACAGCAGATGAAAACATTTCTTATCAGAAGTGCAGGTGGTATTTTCTTCGGAGCTTTCTTATCCACGATCATCGTTTATACCCTGATCTTTTTTGGTAACACCCCGACGCTCGACAGCGCTGCCTTCGTAAAAAATTCCCTGGCCGCCATGGCTGCCGGATGGTTGTTTGCTGTTAGTCCCCTGTACTTTGAAATCGAGCCGCTCACTCTGCTCCAACAGACGATTCTTCACTTTATCACAGTGACCATCGGCTATTTCCCACTGGCGATTTACGCCGGCTGGCTGTCCTTGAACTTAGGAAGCTTTCTTATATTCACAGCTGTGTTCCTCATCATCTATGCCGGCATCTGGACAGGGTTCTACTTTTATTATCGAAATGAAGCCGAAGATATGAACGAAAGCCTCGACCAGCTTTATGATTAAACAAAACAGTTGCACATAAAAACGCCTTTTGTATAATAGGATTATCCTGAAACGGAAAGGAGGGCTTTCTTGATGAAGAAACAGCCGTTGTTCACACTGTTATGGATGGCGGGCCTGTGTCTCCTGCTTTCCCATCCGGACATGTCCCACATGCCGGTAAAAGCAGATATTCAGGAAAGCCAGACGGTAACGGCGGAAGGCCCTTCGTTTGAAGAGGACCCTGCTGCCAATGACGGGGTCCTTCCCTCCGGAGCTGCCCGGCCGGATCTCAAGATTTACCCGACTTCCGTTATGGTTTCTGCGTGGGATACGAGCAGGTCCACATGGCTGACCACGGTTTTTTATCAATCCAACTACTTATCATCCTTTACTTTTTGAGGCACCAACTTCAAAAAAGTAAAGGGGGAACCAATGATGTTCTGGTTTAGAATGATTATGATCGGCATGTTTTCCTTAACAGCCGTGTCACTCTTAACGGTTCAAGGAACGGAGATGTATCACGCCTTCCTGGAACTGTTCAATAATAAGCACCAATAAAAAAATGCCTCTCCCTTTTCATGGGAGAGGCATTTTTTATTCATCCGGATACGTCTGTTTCAGGAACGTGATCGATTGACGGATCAGCTCTTTCAGCACATCCGTATCGATATCATCCAGTTTATTGACATACACACAGGCTTTTCCTGACTTATGCTTTCCCAACTGTTCAAGCAGTTCAGCTCTTTTTTCATCCCCTGTAGCGAAATATAGACTGTGCCGCGCTTTTCTGGGAGAAAAACCGACGAGCGGCGCATCTCCTTCATGGCCGGTGGGGTACTTATAATGGTAAGACCCGAAACCAATGATGCTTGTCCCCCACATCTTTGCTTCATATCCACTGGTTTCTGTGAAGATATCGAGGAGACGATAGGCATCTTCTTTCCTCTTCTCTGACTCCACCTCTTCAATAAATTCAATGACACTGCGGTCATTCTGCTTTGTTTTCAATTCATATCCCATGGATTTTCACTCCTCTCTTCTGCTTCCTTTATTTCCACGCCCGTTTCCGGAAATCCTCTCTCACCTTTCAGAAAAAACACCGCGTTATTCATGATGGTCCTATGAAAAAGAAGAAATCATAATCCGGCTGCTGCTTTATACGGTTACCCATGACTTTCTGCTGCCCCACCTTCTCTCGACCGGCTTACAAATCAAAAGCAGAGCACGGTAAACTAACCGCTGACCCGTGACGATCGACGAAAAAAACCCGGCATCCATGTGCCGGGTCCGAGCAAACCAGTCAGCTGACATCTTTCAACGCAGGCAGACGTTTTTTGTAACCTGCCAACCGGCTGACATCCATCTCTTCGGTAATGTGCTGAATGTCCAGGATCATACCTGAGAGCTGCTGGACTTCCTGCCCCATGGTTTGGATGGTTTTCAGCTGTCCTTTTGAAACCTCTCTGATATGATCATTCTGAACTTTCCCTTCTTTTATAAAGGATAAGAGATCTTCAAACGAATGGGATAAACCATCCGCGGTTTTGGTCAGGTTTTCACCAAAAACTTGTATTTCCTCTGCTTCACTCTTTACGTGCTGCGACTGATTCAGAATATCTTTGAAGTTCGTCTCCATCTCTTCCAGATGCTTCCTGCTCGCAGCCATGCGATCCATACCTTCACTGGAATGCTGATCAGCCTGATCAACGTAATGCTGGATCGTTTCCACGATTGCAAAGATCTTCCTTGTCGATGCTTCCGACTGTTGAGACAAGCGTTGTACCTCGGCTGCCACTACACTGAAGCCCTTCCCATGTTCGCCGGCCCGCGCAGCTTCAATGGAAGCATTCAAGGCAAGCATCCTTGTATTTTCTGTAATGGATGCGATGTCTTTCGTAACCTGTGAAATATTCTCTGACGATGTGCTTAATAACTGGACGGTCTCATTCGTTTGATGAATGCTTGATTCGGTCTGATGCAATTGACCAACAATCTGCTCCAGCGACTGTTCACCTACTTCGGTAACCCGGGCCGTCTGTCCTGCCTGGTCGAGAACCATATGGAGATTCTGGTTCATATTTTCTACCGCCTTATGCATATGCGAAAGGTCGTCAGCATTCTTCACTGCTTTTTTGACCTGAAGATCGGTGTTTTCATGGCGTCGTTCCATCAAATCTTCCAACTCTTGATACGAATGGGTGGAGCTTTCTGAAGAACGGTTTAACAGCTGAACGGTTTCCTGGAGGGCGGCGCCAACGGTTTGAAGCTGTTCCATTAATCGTTTGGTTTCTTCCTGCTTGTCATCCGACAATGTTTTCAATTCATTGACATGCCGGTTTTTCAACACAATCTGATAGCTTGTCCCTGCGCTTGTCAGCAGGAGGTAAACCCCATGCAGCGCAAACATAAACCACGTATAATCCGATGTTCCATAGAAAAACTCCGTCCCTGTAAACATAGCCCCGAAGTGAAACAAAGCAAAAATGATCGTCATCAATCCAAGCAGCTCCACCCGGTCATAAAAAGCAGCAAGAGCAACAACTAAAAAGATGGAAAAATGGTAGACGACCATACCTTCCCCATTCGTGATCATGCCGATGCTGATAAACGTGAAAAGCAGCGCGTTTATCCACGGCAGCGCCTGATGGGTTTTATTTTTGTAATAGAATACGGAAGATAATATAAACAGCAGCAACGGCACCACCATGTACATATACAAATACGGCGTATAGGCACTGAAATCCGCAGCTGACCAATGGTGCATCCTGTTTCTGTGAATGAGATGAATCAAAAACATCAAAGCCAAGCCTACTGCTGAAAACAACAACATCGTTCGATTTTTTTTATGTAACACTAACCTCTCCCTCTCTACCTGGTCCTTATTCTCTAGTATCGGCCTAATATAGAAATTCTTCACCTTTTTGCACAAAAACATTTTACCCTGATGAAGAATAAAAGCCTCTGAAAGAACATCATTCCCTCCCGGTACTATCCTGAAACTATTATCCTAGTAAAGTGTTCACCCCCTCATAAAGGAGCCTTTATACCTATAAAAAGAAGGATTCATATTTTTTGAACCCATTTCTTCTTTTCATCCGTATACATTAAAAAAGGAGGAGATCGTATGTTCAAGAAGTTTTTAGCAAGTGTCGGTGTCGGAGCCGCCAAAGTGGATACCCAGTTGGAAAAGGATCAATTCATCCCGGGTGAAGACGTTCACGGGAAGGTTGTTATCCAAGGGGGAGACGTGGAACAGTCCATTGATGCCATTCATATCTTTTTAATGACGGAGGCTGTCCGCGAGGTGGATGACCGTAAAGTGAAAGAAAACGTGTCCCTGCAGAAATACGCAGTATCCGGACCCATCACGATTCAAGAGGGAGAGACAAAGGAAATTCCTTTTTCCATCACCATCCCTTTTCATGTACCGGCTTCTCTGGGACGACGGCTTCCGATATGGTTTGAAACCGGACTGGATATTCCAAGAGCACTTGATCCGGAAGACCGTGATCCAGTCACTATCGCTCCGCACCCTTACATTGGAACCATTCTGGATGCATTGGAAAACCAGCTCGGCTTCCGCTTAAGAAAAGTCGAAATGGAGTATTCCAAGCGGCACGGATATGTCCAGGAGTTCGAATTCGCACCTGGTGGAAACTACCGCTCCTACTTAGATGAACTGGAGGCCGTTTTCTTTCTTCAGGAAACCCATGTCGAAGTGATGCTTGAAGTGGACCGCCGCGCCCGCGGACTTGGGGGGTTATTCGCAGAAGCGCTCGAAATGGATGAAAGCCGGGCTTCGCTGACCCTTACAAAAGAGGAGTTAACGGGCTCCACGCAGACCATCGCCCGCCGGCTTCAGGAAACCATCGACCGCTATAAAAACTAAAAAGAAGGGTGACAGGAATGTTCCTGTCACCCTTCTTTTTAGTTTCCCTGAAATAGGATATCCTTCGTATTCATCAGCCTTAGAAATGAAGGACTTCCAACGCCCAGAATTTCGGAGGGATGATCAAATAGTTCAGGTAATCTGTCCATGAATCCTCTTCTTCCTCAACAGCGGCAGGTTTCGGAACGTTCGTTACTTCTGCCTTCTCTTCCAGCTGATAGGAAGTCAGTGGAGTCCCATCCTCACTGTTGATCGTTACTTTCCCGTTATCATTTACAGAGACTTCTGCTTCCTCTTCTTTTAAATGAGTATAAGGAATCTCTTCAGGTAGCATATACTCATCCGCTCTGCCGCCAAGAATTTCCTCTTTTTGAACGAAGGACGTTTCATAGTTTTCGAATCCGTAGTCCAGTAGTTCTTTAGTATCGGTATAGACCTGGTCCTGATTCGGCGTTTTCATGGTTATGGCAATGAGGTTCGTATCCTCACGGGCCGCCGTGGTTGCCAGCGTAAATCCGGCCTGTGGAACAAAACCGGTTTTCCCACCCGTGATGCCTTCGTAAGGATCTTCCCGGAACAATTTGTGATGGGTATACAAGGTGGTCTCCCATGATTCTCCCGTCCAGTCCATGGTTTTTGTACCGAAAATCTCCATGAACGTTTCATTCTGCATCGCATACTGAGTGATTAAAGCGAGATCTCTTGCTGTTGTCATATGCTGTCCATCATAAAGACCGTGCGGATTGGTGAAATGGGTTTTCTCCGTTCCGACTTTTTCTTGTAGGAAGACACTCAAATCTTCAGAAAAGCTGTCTACACTGCCGCTCATATGCTCAGCTATAGCCGTCCCGGCATCATTCCCTGAGTTGATCAGCAGTCCTTGTACAAGCTTTTTCAGAGAAACCTGCTCCCCTTCCATCAGGAAAACACTCGATCCGCCTGTGTTTCCCGCTTCTTCACTTACCGTCACCAGATCTTCCGGGTCTCCGTTTTCCAACGCATAAATCGCAGTGGCGATTTTAGTCAGACTAGCGGGATACATCTTACGGTCAGCGTCCTTCTCGTAAATGACCTTCCCGGTGTTTGCTTCCATAACAATGGCTGATTCACTAAGAATATCAGGAGAATCGGGTTTAGCCTCCCCATACACGGGGGTGCTAGAGAAATTGGCAGCTAGAAGGATAAGTGTCAGTATAATTGTAAGCTTTTTCAATCGAATGTCTCCTTGTTCAGTTGATTAATTTCGACATTTTTCTGCAATTGCTTACAATTATATCTTGAAATCATTGAATACCCAGACAATATACGTAGATTTAATTGAAATGTAACCGGCATGTAAATTTTCTAACTAATCTATGAATATGAGGTAAAAACTGACAACGGTTTCTCCCTCTATCAAAAAAGCCCTGAGAGGTTTGCATTCCTCTCAGGGCTTTTCTATTTACAGGGATCGGTTCAAGATGTCGCGGACACTTTCCTTGTCCAATTCCTTATACGTGCCAACACCCGGCTTGATGAACGTTTTTTCAACAATGGAGTCGAAATCCTGACCATCAATATCGAAATCTTTCAAGGTGGACGGGGCGCCTAGAGAGTTCCAGAAACCTCTTAAGGCAGCCGCTCCTTCTTGGGCTGTCTGCTTATCGTCTTTACCTTCAGGATCAATACCAAAAACGTTGACGGCCAGCTGCTTCACGCGGCTTGGATCTTCTTCGAGGACGTGTTCCAGCCAGTTCGGGAACAGGATGGCGAGACCGCCGCCATGGGGAATATCATATACCGCAGAGAGCGCGTGCTCGATGCGGTGTGTGGCCCAGTCGCCGCCGTCGGTTCCATTGGACAGCGTACCATTGAAAGCTGTCGTACTTATATACATCATTGTTTCGCGGTACTCATAGGACTGCTGATTTTCCATCAGTTTAGGTCCATATTCAACAGCTGTTCGGAGCAGCGATTCGATAAACCCGTCGATCATCGGTGTATTGGGAGTGCGGTGGAAATAGTGCTCCAACGCGTGAGACATACTATCGACGATGCCGTACACAGTCTGGTGTTCCGGTACAGAAAACGTATAGGAAGGATCAAGGATCGAGAATGTCGGGAACACGTGCGGGGAGCCCCAGCCAAGCTTGTCTCTCGTCTCCCAGTTTGTGATGACAGATACCGCATTCATCTCCGATCCAGTTGCTGCCAGCGTAAGGACGGTACCAAACGGAAGGGCCTTTTCGACAGCAGCACTGCCGGTAATGAGATCCCAGGCGTCTCCTTCGTATTCCGCACCCGCGGCAATCGCTTTTGTACAGTCAATCACACTGCCTCCGCCGACAGCCAGTAGGAAATCAATCCCTTCCTGCTTACAGATGTCCACACCTTTTTGTACCGTCGTTAAGCGTGGGTTGGGCTCCACACCGGAAAGTTCATACATATCGGCATCCAGAGATTTGAGCATGCCGACAGCTTCCTCGTACACACCGTTCCGCTTAATGCTCCCGCCGCCATATACGACAAGCACTTTCGACCCTTTCGGGATTTCCTGGGCTATCTGCTCGATCTGGCCTTTGCCGAAGTACAGACGCGTCGGATTATATTGTAAAAATTGATTCATCATTTTCACCTCTTATGTAATGGATTCACGAGTATTGTACCATCCCCTCCCCCCTCACACGAACCATCCGCCTCTGCTTCTTTACTCAACATACAAAAACCAGAAGAAACCGCTGCCGGTTTTCTTCTGGTTTAATCCTGTCACCTTATGCGATGACAACCTTTTTTGGGTTGGCCAGCTTTCGGACCAGTGGCAGCCGGGAGAGATCCATGTTCCCGCCGCTCAAAACAACGCCGCACTGCTGCTGTTCAAAGGAGTGACATGTCTTTAGAAGGCCTGCCAGTGCTGTGGCACCAGCCCCCTCTACAAGGGTTTTCTCTCGTTCAAGCAGCAGAAGCATCGCCTGGGCGATTTCATGTTCTTCCACGGTGATGACCTGGTCCACGTATTTCTGGATACACGTATACGTTAACCTTCCATGCTCTTTCACGGCAATGCCATCTGCGATTGTGGAAACAGACGTCAGTTTTGCCGGTCCTTTCTTATAAAGTGCATTGTAGGTGGACGGTGCTTTGGCTGACTGAACGCCGATCACCGTAATATCCGGTTTCAGTTGTTTCGCAGCAAAAGCAACACCGCTGATCAAACCGCCGCCTCCAATTGGTACGAAAAGGCGTTCAAGATCCGGCTGCTGCTGAAGCATTTCCACAGCCACCGTAGCCTGACCAGCCATCACTTCATAATCATCAAAGGGATGAAGGAACGTCGCGCCGGATCGTTCCTGCTCGATCCGTGCGGCCTGATACGCTTCCTGAAAGGATTCCCCTGTGAGGACAACGGTTGCCCCGTAGCCTTCTGTTGCTTCCACCTTCGCCTGTGGTGTTCCTTCCGGCATGAAGATTTGCGCCGTAATTCCCCGCTTCGCTGCAGCAACCGCCACTCCCTGGGCATGGTTGCCTGCTGAGGCAGCAATGACTCCGCATGCGGCTTCCTCTTCCGTCAGGCAGGCGACCTTATAGGAAGCTCCCCTGACTTTAAACGCGCCGGTTTTCTGCTGATTTTCCATCTTCAAATAGACGTGCTGCCCTGTCCGCTCATTAAAGGTCGTTGACGTCTGCAGTGGCGTGCGGTGCACAACCTCCTGCAGCTGTTCCTGTGCATCCATTACTTTAGCCAGCGTTAAGAAATCCCCAACGTCTTCACTCCTTTTTGTTTTTCCTCAAATTGGTCGATTTTGTCTTCGTACGTCAGTGTAACGGCAATTTCATCCCAGCCGTTCAACAACATTTCCTTATGATAGGGCTGAATATCGAATGCCACTTCGAAACCGCCGCCATCAATCGTCTGCGCCTCCAGATCCACGGCCACTTCATAAGCCTCGGTTTCCGCCTTTTCCATCAACTGATCAACGACAGGCTTCGGCAGTTGAATAGGAAGGATCCCGTTTTTGAAGCAGTTGTTATAAAAGATATCAGCAAAGCTCGGAGCGATGACGACACGGAAACCATAATCCTGGATCGCCCATGGGGCGTGTTCCCTGGAGGAGCCGCATCCGAAGTTCTCTCCTCCTGCTAAAACCGAAGCACCGTCATACTTCGGCTTGTTCAGGGAAAAGTCCTTTCGCGGAGCCCCGTCATCATCAAACCGCCAGTTGTAGAAGAGGAACTGACCAAACCCCTGCCGTTCAATCCGTTTCAAGAACTGTTTTGGAATGATCTGATCGGTATCGACATTCGATCGATTCAATGGGTAGACCAGACCTTTGTGCTGTTTTAATGGTTCCATCTGTTCACCCTCCTACCGTACCGGCATATTTTCTGACGTCTACAAAACGGCCTTCAAGAGCTGCTGCCGCTGCCATTTCCGGACTGACAAGATGGGTGCGCGCCCCATTCCCCTGACGCCCTTCAAAGTTACGGTTGGACGTTGAGGCACAGCGCTCACCCGGCGGAACGATATCATCGTTCATCGCCAGACACATGCTGCAGCCGGCATCGCGCCATTCAAATCCGGCAGTCAGGAAGATCGTGTCCAGACCTTCGGCTTCTGCTGCATCTTTCACTGACTTGGACCCCGGTACAACGAGAGCTCTGACCCCATCATGGACACGGCCGCCACGGACGATTTCAGCCGCCCGGCGCAGATCGCTCAAACGGGAGTTTGTACAAGATCCGATAAACACGTGTTCAACAGGTATGGACTCAATCGCCTGATTCGCTTCAAGGCCCATATAATCGATCGCCCGTTCAATGCCGTCACGGTCATCCTCCACCTGCTCCGGATCGGGGACACGTCCACCGACAGGAACACACTGAGAAGGGTTGGTCCCCCATGTCACCTGAGGCTCAATTTCATCTGCATGGATGGTAAGGGTCTGGTCGTATTCCGCCCCTTCATCCGATGCCAGCGACAGCCACTGCTCCTTGACTTCTTCAAAATCTTCTCCCTCAGGCACGTAACGCTTCCCGCGGAGATACTCGACAGTGGTCTCGTCCGGTGAAATCAAACCGGCACGTGCGCCCGCTTCAATCGACATGTTACAGACCGTCATCCGTTCTTCCATCGTCAGGTTACGGACCGCTTCGCCCGTGTATTCAATGACATGGCCGGTACCGAAACGGACGCCGTATTTACCGATGATCGCCAGAATCAAGTCCTTGGCTGTCACTCCTGTTCCCAATACTCCCTCCACATGAACCTGAAGGGTTTTCGGCTTGGCCTGCCAGAGAGATTGAGTGGCCAGCACGTGCTCCACTTCACTCGTGCCGATTCCAAATGCGAGGGCGCCAAAAGCCCCGTGTGTAGAGGTATGACTATCTCCACAGACGATTGTTTTTCCCGGCTGGGTTAACCCAAGCTCCGGACCAATGACATGGACAATGCCCTGGTCCGGGTGGTTGATATCCGCCAGCCGGACTCCAAATTCCTTACAATTTGTCTCGAGTGTTTCCATCTGTTTCTTGGAAACTTCATCCTTGATGACATTGCGGTGGATGGTCGGCACGTTGTGATCCATCGTTGCAAACGTACGATCCGGCCGCCTCACCTTCCTTCCGCTCATGCGGAGCCCTTCAAACGCCTGGGGAGAGGTCACTTCATGAACCAGATGCAGGTCGATATAGAGAAGATTCGGCTTCCCTTCTTCTTCGTGGACGACATGCTGATCCCAAATTTTTTCAACTATGGTTTTTGGTTGACTCATTCCGTTCCGCTCCCTTCTTTTCTTTGTTGTACCGCTCATACATAGCAGCGCATAATATTTTCTGTTGCATCACTCGTGCTGATCTGGTCGACAATTTTAGCTGCCAGTTCACTTCCGCTGACTTTCACACCACTTTTCAAATCGATGTCTGCGGTGTGATACCCTTCCTGCAGCACCCCGGCAACAGCGGCTTCCACTTGTTCGGCTTCCTCTTCCATACCAAAGGAGTGTTTCAGCATCATGGCTGTGGAGAGAATGCTTGCAATCGGATTAGCTTTATTCTGCCCGGCAATGTCCGGAGCTGAACCGTGGACAGGTTCGTAAAGACCGACACTCTTTTCGTTCAAGCTTGCTGATGGAAGCATACCCAGAGATCCGGTTAAGACAGAGGCTTCGTCGCTTAAGATGTCTCCGAACATGTTTTCCGTAACGATCACATCAAAATACGAGGGGTTCGTCACAAGCTTCATCGCTGCGGCATCCACGAGCATATGCTCAACAGTCACGTCCGGATAATCCGCTTTTTTCTCTTCGACGATTTCCCGCCACATCCGGCTGGATTCCAGGACATTGGCTTTATCCACCGATGTCAGGTGTTTTCTTCTGACCCGCGCGCTTTGAAACGCCTGATCGACGATTCTTTCAATTTCATGGCGCTCATAAGCCAGCGTATCCACGACTTCCTGTCCGTTGTTCCTGCGCTCACTCGGCTGTCCGAAATACAAACCGCCGGTCAGCTCCCGGACAATCAACAGGTCACTGTTTTCAACGACTTCCTTTTTCAAAGGGGAAGCATGGAGCAGCTGATGAAATGCCTGGACAGGACGGAGGTTGGCAAACAATCCAAGCTGTTTGCGGATACCCAGCAGCCCTTTTTCCGGCCGCATATGACCGGGCAGCTGATCCCATTTCGGACCTCCGACAGCTCCAAGGAAAATGGCGTCGGCTTTTTTAGCCGCCTGGACCGTATCATCCGGGAGCGGCGTCCCGTGCTGGTCGATGGCTGCTCCTCCAATGTCATGACTTTCAAATGTAAAGGTATGCTGGTAACGGTCGGCGACCGCCTGCAGCACCTGTCTGGCTGCTTTTGTTACTTCCGGACCGATGCCGTCGCCCGGCAGTAAAACGATATGTTTCTCCATGTACATCCCCCTTTTGTTATACCTGCACTTTTTCGTAGCCTTCATGACGTTTATGCTGATAAAGTGTACGATTGACCGCGTTTAAAAATGCGTGGGCGGAAGCTTCCAGCACATCCTGCGCCGATCCACGGCCGGAGGCTTTTACCCCGTTGACGGTCAGCTGGACGTGAACCTCTGCCAGTGCATCGCGTCCTCTTCCAATGGAGCTGAGTTGATAATCCTGTAGATGAACATCTGCATCAATCAAATCATCCAGTGTGTTGTAAATCGCTTCGACACTTCCTTCGCCGGTATTGGCTTTTTCCGCTTCTTCTCCATCCGGTTTCGTTAAAAGAACCGTAGCGGTCGGGCGGTTGATGCTGCCGTACTGGACCTGGAAGGCTTTCAATTCGTACTTCGGCTGGTCTTCGTTTTCGGTCTGCGTATCGGTAAGAATCGCAAAAAGATCATCATCGGTGACCTCTTTTTTCTTGCCGGTCAAATCTTTGAAAGATGCGAACGCTTCTTTCAGCTTCGTTTCGTTCAATTCAAAGCCCAGCTCTTCCGCTTTCTGCTTGAACGCGTGCCGGCCGGAGTGTTTGCCAAGAACCATCCGGTTGGAATCAATACCCACCATAGCCGGTGTAATGATTTCGTACGTCGTAGCTTCTTTCAGGACACCGTCCTGGTGAATACCGGACTCATGGGCAAAGGCATTACGTCCGACAACCGCCTTGTTCCCCGGCACCTGCATCCCGGTCAAGCGGCTGACAAGATCACTCGTCCGCTTAATTTCCTTAAGAACCAGACCCGTTTGGAAATCGTAGCGGTCCTGCCTGATCTGAAAGGCGACGGCAATCTCCTCTAAAGCGGCGTTTCCGGCACGTTCTCCGATACCGTTAATGGTGCCTTCGATCTGGCCGGCCCCGTTTTCGACGGCTGCCAGGGAGTTGCTGACGGCCATCCCCAAATCATCGTGGTTATGCGTAGAGAGGACCGCTTGATCAATGTTCGGCACCTGCTCCCTTACATACCGGAAAAGACTGCCGATTTCATCCGGTGTCGTGAAACCGACCGTATCCGGCAGATTGATTACTGAAGCCCCCGCATCAATGACTTGTTCAATGATGTGAACGAGAAAATCCCGGTCCGAGCGCAGCGCATCCTCTGCGGAGAACTGAACATAAGGGAATTTCTCACGGGCGTAGCGGACCATGCTGACGGCGGTTTCTACAACCTCATCCGGCGTTTTTTTCAATTTATGTGTCATATGAATCGGGGAGGTGGCAAGAAAGACGTGGAGTCTCGGCTCCGCTCCGCCTTTCAATGCTTCCCACGCGATATCGATATCGCGCTTATTCGCCCGCGCCAGTCCTGTTACTGAACAACCGCGTACCGTATCGGCAATCTCTTTGACTGCATCAAAATCCGCCTGGGAGGAAGCAGGGAATCCTGCTTCCATAATGTCTACACCAAGTCTCTCCAGCTGCTTGGCAATTTCCACTTTTTCCAAACGGTTCAAGTTGACCCCGGCGGACTGCTCTCCATCACGCAGGGTCGTGTCAAAGACATTAACGTGAGCCATGAGTGACCACATCCTTTTCTTTGGATTGGGACTTCTTGACGAACGGCATTAATTCGCGGAGCTCTCTACCCACCTTTTCGATTTGATGCTGACTTTCCTTCGCGTTGATCGCCGTGAACTCAGGACGGTTCACTTGGTTTTCAAGAATCCAGCCTTTCGCAAATTTACCAGTCTGAATATCTGTCAGCACTTCTTTCATGCGGGCTTTCGTAGTTTCATCAACGACGCGTGGACCGGAGACGAAGTCACCCCACTGAGCGGTATCAGAAATGGAATAACGCATGCCTTCCAGACCGCCTTCATACATAAGGTCTACAATCAGTTTCAATTCGTGAAGACATTCGAAGTAGGCCACTTCCGGCTGGTAACCAGCTTCTGTCAATGTTTCAAAGCCTGCCTTAACAAGGCTGGTCAAACCACCGCACAGGACAGCCTGCTCACCGAACAAGTCTGTTTCGGTTTCTTCCTGGAAGGATGTTTCCAATACACCTGCACGGCCGCCGCCGATTCCTTTCGCATAGGCGAGAGCAACCTCTTTGGCTTCCCCTGTTACATCCTGCTCTACACCGATCAGGGCCGGCACCCCTGCTCCTTCTTCAAATGTACGGCGGACAAGATGTCCCGGACCTTTCGGAGCTACGAGGAATACATCCACATCGGATGGAGGGACAACCTGATTGAAATGAACGTTGAATCCGTGGGCGAAAGCAAGCGCTGCACCGGATTTCAGATTCGGTTTGATCTGTTCTTCGTACACTTTCGGCTGATACTCATCCGGAAGAAGGATCATAACGACATCAGCATCTTCTACAGCCTCCGGAACGGTCTTCACTTCCACACCGTCTTCCACTGCTTTATCCCATGATTTCCCTTTACGAAGACCAACAACGACATCATGACCGCTCTCTTTCAGGTTTAATGCGTGGGCATGACCCTGGGAGCCGTATCCGATGACAGCTACTTTCTTATTTTTTAGAACCTCATCTTTAATATCATTGTGGTAGTATACATGTGCCATGTTTCATCCATCCTTTCATCATTTTAATAGGGAGTAAGATTTGAATTCTGCTACCTGGGGCTGGTGGCCTCGTGTAAAGGCGGTCAGCCCGGTTCTTGCTGATTCTTTTATTCCATAAGGGCGGAGCAGATCGATAAGAGCATCAACCTTGTCGGATTTACCAGTCACCTGAACCGTGACACTTTCCTTGCTCACATCAATGATCGACGCCCGGAATGGCTCAATAATGCTTTGGATTTCATTGCGGATCTGAGGGTTGCTGATGACCTTCACCATCGCCAGTTCTCTCGCTACGATGGCTTTATCCGTGATGTCCGATACTTTCAGGACATCGATTTGTTTGTTCAGCTGTTTCGTCAGCTGCTCCAGCTTCCTCTCATCCTCCACCTCGACGACGAAGGTCATTTTGGATACTCCTTCGGTTTCTGTGCGGCCGACAGATATGCTTTCAATATTGAACTGCCGCTTAGCGAGGAGGCCGGTGACCCGGTTCAGGACACCGCTCCGGTTATGAACCGTTGCTGTCACGATGCGTTTCATCGTTTCACCCCAATCATCTCGTGGATTCCTTTTCCAGGTGCAATCATTGGATAGACGTTCTCTTTCTGCAGAACCCGGCAGTCGATAAGGGCCGGCTGATCATTGTTCAGAACTTCCGGAAGTACATCCTCCAGCTGTCCCTGGGTTTCAATTTTATATCCAGGTACTTGGTAGCTCTCCGCCAGTTTTACAAAATCAGGCTGGACATCCATGATCGACTCGGAGTAGCGTCCACTGTAAAACTTCTCCTGCCACTGCCTTACCATTCCGAGCGCCTGATTGTTGACGATCAAAACTTTGACTGGAAGCCGCCGCTCCTGGAGAACAGACAGTTCCTGCAGCGTCATTTGGAAACCGCCATCGCCGACAACCGCCACACAGGTGGATTTCCGATCTGCCAGCTGAGCACCGATCGCCGCTGGAAAACCGTACCCCATCGTTCCAAGCCCCCCGGAAGTAACCCAGCGGTTCGGCTCGTCGAACTGGTAATACTGGGCCGCCCACATTTGATGCTGCCCGACATCTGTCGTTACAACCGCTTCCCCTTTGGTATATTCATAGACTTTCTGGAGCAGCCACTGGGGGACGATCTCTGCCTCCGGCTGGTCATGCCACAAAGGGAAATCCTGTTTGTTCTTTTCTGCTTTCATCATCCAATCATGGTGATCCAGGTTCTGCACGGCTTTTTCATTCAGCGATGTAAGGGCCGCTTTCGCGTCCGATACGATCGGGATATGGGTTTCCACGTTTTTACCGATTTCTGCAGGGTCGATATCGATATGCGCCACTTTGGCATGTGGTGCAAAATGTTTCAGATTACCTGTCAGTCTGTCATCAAAGCGTGAGCCGAAGTTGATGAGCAGATCGCATTCGTACAGGGCCATATTTGCTGCATAAGTTCCGTGCATCCCGGCCATGCCAAGGGAAAGACGGTCGCTGCCGGGATAACTTCCAAGACCCAGCAGAGTCGAGGTGACCGGAAGCTCGTAATTTCTTACAAATGTCCTGAGCTCTTCAGAAGCCTTGGCGTGGATAACGCCGGATCCGGCCAGAACGACCGGCTTTTCAGCTGCAAGAAGGGCTTCATGCAGCTTATTGATCTGCATCGGATTCGGTTTCGTCGTCGGCTGATATCCCGGAAGATGAAACTCCTTGTTGATGTCTTTTTCAAAGACGGTTGAACTGATGTCTTTCGGAATATCCACGACGACAGGACCCGGTCGTCCAGTCGTAGCTATGTGGAAGGCCTCATTCACAATTCTCGGAAGATCTTCAATATTCTGAACTTGGTAGTTATGCTTCGTGATTGGTGTAGTGATTCCCATGATGTCCGATTCCTGGAAGGCATCTGTACCAATGACCCCTTTCGCCACCTGTCCGGTGAAGATGACGAGTGGGATCGAATCCATCATGGCATCGGCAATACCGGTCACAAGGTTCGTTGCCCCTGGTCCTGATGTGCCGATAACAACTCCAGCACGGCCGGAAACACGGGCGTAGCCTTCAGCTGCATGGATGGCCCCTTGTTCATGCCTTGGAAGCACGTGATCAAAGCTGCCTTCCGCCCGGTAAATGGCATCGTAAATCGGCAGCACAGCTCCTCCTGGATAACCGAACAACGTATCAACACTCTGGCCAATCAATGCCTCTACAAGTAAATCGGCCCCTGTTTTCACTGCGGTCTTTTGTTCCGCACTTGCCTGTGCTTTCATTTTTTTCATCCCTCCTGCAGTAGTTGTGAAGAATAAAGCGGATTTTCCGCTGTTCCACCTGCTCTTTGTCGAATAAAAAAGAGACCTTCTCCTCCTCAAGTTCATGCACCACCAGAATGATGCAGGAACGTGAGGGGTGAAAAGGTCTCTCTTTACTTCCACGGTACCACCCTCGTTCATGAAGCTCTCAAAAGCTTCACCTCATGGAGTCGTCATAACTCCTTTTGGTAACAGGTGCAGTGATACACCTGGTCCGGCCTACTAAGCATACCGTTCAGCGGGGACACTCAAGGATGATGTCAGAATAAGATGTATTTCCGGGCTTCCAGCAACCCCGGCTCTCTGTGAATACAAGGCCTTATCCCTTTTTCCTATCATTGTTTTAGGTTGATTCAGTTGTCAAAATGCGCTGCATCAGCTTACGTGCGCCTGATTCTTGCCGTATACCTTGTAACCATCTGTTGTTGTTACCTGTCTGAACTCGGACAAGAGATGGTTGGTCACAACACCCGGTTTCCCATTTCCTACCTGCCTCTGATCAACTTCGACGACGGCGATGACTTCTGCAGCGGTTCCAGTGAGGAAGACCTCATCTGCGACATACACGTCGTGGCGTGTAAAAGGCTGCTCCTTCACGGTATACCCCTTCGCTTCTGCGAGATCCATGATGGCATTTCTTGTAATTCCTTCGAGAGCACCAAGATAGGTTGGTGGTGTAAAGATGGTCCCGTTCTTAACAATAAAAATGTTATCGGCGGAGCCTTCCGTTACATACCCCTGATCATTCAGCATGAGCGCTTCATCCACGCCCGCCTGATTCGCTTCCATTTTTACAAGAATGTTATTTAAGTAGTTTAAAGACTTCACCTGCGGTGGAAGGACATCCGGCCGGTTTCTTCTGCTTGATACGGAAGCAAGCCGGACTCCCCGCTCGTAAAGTTCTTTTGGAAATAAAGCGAGTGCTTCAGCAATGACAACCAGACGCGGATTTGCACAGCTGGATGGGTCAAGACCAAGATTGCCTGATCCTCTTGAAACGACAACCCGGATATAAGCCGTTTCCAGCTGGTTGCGGCGGACCGTCTCTGCGATAATTTCCTCAAGCTCCTCCTTTTCATATGGAATTTGGAGCATGATCGATTTCGCTGAATCATAAAGGCGGTTTAAATGCTCATCGAGCTTGAAAATGTTGCCTTCATAAACGCGAATGCCTTCGAACACCCCATCTCCATATAAGAAACCATGATCATAGACAGAAACGACGGCCTCTTCTTTCTTCACGTACTCGCCGCTCATATAAATCCATTGGCTGCTCATCCTCAGCACTCCTTTCTTTTATTATTTAATGTTTGAAATAGTTAAAGAATGATAAAGAAAATGTGGACCCTCTAAGAAGGTGAATATTCCACTTATACAGGGTCCAAGTTCAGGGCTTCCACATGAACCAACCGGACGATTGGGTGTAATCGATGTGGTTGATTGAGGACTACTCTAAACGGATTTTCACAGAAGGTCAACAGGTTTTCGTTAAATTTTCTGAACACTCCAATTATTCAATGAATTCGTAAAGCGCTTACACCGTTGAGATGATTGACTTCGCCCGATTAGAAAGACTTTCTTTTTTTCTTTTTTATCTCCATGGCGGGCCTGAAGAGAGAAAAAAGAAAAGAAACCGCATGTTTATTTCATGTGACCCGGGGTATGAAATCCCGGTATGAATAAACATCTGTATAGAAAGGAATTCCCTTATGTCATTGTCAAAAATGAGCGGCACAGCAATGCTCGCTTCCATCCGTATTGTGCTCTACTACTTGAAATTCCCGCTCCCCTTTTTTCCCGTATTTCTGACGATGGATTTCAGTGACATTCCAGCCCTTATTGGTGCGCCGGTCTTCGGTCCAGGGGCGGGGATCATCATACAGCTGTTGAAAAACGCTGCCGACTACCTCCTTCATGGAAGTTACGCCGGACTTCCCGTCGGACAGCTCGCCAATTTCCTTTCCGGATCGCTGATTGTCGGATTGATGGGGGCTTTTTTCAAAAAAAAGAAGAAGGTCGACCCGTTCAGCCTGATGGTATCGGTCCTTCTTTTCCTATGTTGGATGTATGTCCTTCATTATTATTTCATTCTGCCTGTGGTGATGAGCCTTATCGGTGTGAGTGAGTATGTTTATGTAGAGGGGTTTACCGCCTTCAATCCGTTTGCCCGTGACTTTCGCACGGCTGTCGATTTTGTCGTTCTCCCTTTTAACTTCATAAAAATCTGCACGGTCTATGCCTTAGGTCTTCCGCTTGCGCTGAGGCTTTTACGGCTGGTGAACAGACGGCTGCCTGACCTTTAACCCGGCCGCCCCCGGGCATCCGCCCTGCCCTCCTGCCCCTTTTCTACATAGTTTGTGATATAGCTGAAAAAAAGGTGGTGAAAAGCATGGGCTGTGGTTATGGTGGCTACGGTTACGGCGGTGGCGGATATGGCAGCACGTTCGTTCTAATCGTCGTATTGTTCATCCTGTTGATTATCGTAGGTGCATCGTTTTATTATTAATCGATGATGGAGAACGGACGTCTGTTCTCCACTCTACAAAAAAGAACCAGAGGTATTCACCACCTTCTGGTTCGTTCATCACTGACTGACAGTGGATATTTGTTTTTTTAATATAGAAAAGGTTATAATGGCATCGAGGCATAAAACGAACTCTACCTGTATATGTCTCCCCTGAAACCGGAGCTCCCCGCTCCGGTTTTTCTATTTCAATATAACTTAAAACCAAAACGCAACGACAGACCCTGCAGGTCCCTCAGCTTTTCCTACGCACGCTCTTCTCTTTGATACTCCAGATTGATGTAGATCTGCTGCAGTTCAGGCAGCGTCATCTCCACCGTTTTCTTTCCAAGCAGGTCTTCGGTGTAGCCGAGATTTCTCAGGTGGTCAATTAAAGCATACCTGTCCTCGAATGATTTTTCGGGCGGATAAGCCGACATCAGCATCCAATCAACTCCTGTACAAAGATTAAAAGATTATATCATTACTTCTCTTTGTCTACCCGGTTTTCCTGCTTACTAACAATACTTATTTTACCAGCTTCCCTGCGTCAGTCGACACCGAAGAAGGCTTCTGCCTTTGCAAGATATGGTTCTTCCTCCGGCCTCATCTCATACTCTTCAACGATCGCATCCACCGGGCACACCGACACGCAGGCTCCGCAGTCGATGCAGATATCGGGATTGATATAGTACTGGTCCTCCCCCTGTTCAATACAGTCGACCGGGCAGACACTGACACACTCTCCTGCCTGTTCGCCTTCACAGGGCTGTGTAATGACAAATGCCATATGTATCTCTCCTTCTTTTCATATAGTCCCAGTTTCTCGAAGAAACAGGCAGGTTGTCAACTCGGCAGACCGATTTATAATAGATAGGAGGACGTACACGCATTCAGGGAGGGATTTTACTGATGGTAAAAAAATGGGCCGTCATCTACGAAACCGTTTTACTCACACTTGCACTACTATCCGTCATGTATTTATGGTCGGACCATCCGGCTGCCATCTTCCTGGACCGGTTTGTCTGGCTGCTGTTTTTCGTCGACGTTACCATCCGGATCCTGCGTTCAAAGGATAAACTGCATTACATAAAAAAGCATCCGCTTGAAGTCATTGCCGCCATTCCTTTAGAGAGCATTTTTCAGCTTGCCCGTGCGGCCAGGCTGTTCCGTCTTTTGCGAATGCTGCTCATTGTCCGGCGGCACTTCCCCCACCTGCTTAAAATCCTAAGGACAAACGGACTGGACCGTGTCCTCCTGTTCTCATCCGTCATGCTGTTTGCCTCTTCCGTCATTATCCGGCATGCGGAGGAAAATATTGACTCTTATGCCGACGGTTTGTGGTGGTCGATTGTGACAGTCACAACCGTCGGCTACGGAGACATTGCCCCTTCCACACTTTCCGGCAGGCTCGTCGCCATTTTCCTGATGGTCATAGGGATCGGTTTGATCGGGATGCTTACCGGTTCCATTACCACCTATTTCGTCAAGAAACCGAAGGATGGACACCACACGATCCGCTATATCCAATCGGAACTCGACCGTTATGATGAACTATCCAACAAGGAACGCGACCGCCTCGTATTTCTTCTTACAGAAATGAACGAGGAGCATGCAGAAGAAAAAATCAAGCATAAAGAAAACGGACGGAGGCGTCACTAACGTCTCCCTCCGTTTTCTTTATGTACGAATCCCGGCCGTCCACATTCAGGTCTTCCCGTCCATTGAAGGAGCGTCTAAAGAAAAGTAGAATAAAACCAGAGGATGACCGGGGAAGGAGAACATCTTATGCTCGATAAACATTCATGGATCAAACCTCTCATGCTCGTTGTCACTTTTCTTTTCCTTGCTGGATGCCAGGCGGTAGAAACGACGTCCGGCGAGCTTGAAACCGCCGTCGTCACCCGCGTTGTCGACGGGGACACGCTGCATATAGAGTGGAACGGCAAAGAAGAAACGGTGCGCCTGCTGCTGGTGGACACACCTGAGACCGTCCATCCCGGCAAACCTGTGCAGCCCTATGGAAAAGAAGCGAGTCAATTCGCGAAGGAAACATTGTCGGGAAAAGAAGTTCAGCTGGAGTTTGACGGCCCCGAGCGTGACAAGTACGACCGGCTGCTTGCCTACATATGGGTCGAGGATACCTCTT
Organism: Halobacillus sp. ABH2_015; assembly: GCF_056158945.1. NCBI lineage: Bacteria > Bacillati > Bacillota > Bacilli > Caryophanales > Bacillaceae > Halobacillus > Halobacillus sp. ABH2_015. The sequence goes on along the minus strand of NZ_JBSWUG010000002.1, from coordinate 997,358 downwards.
TTAATCAACTTCTGCTGGAAAAAGGCCTTGCCCGTTATGCCTATGTCTATGACCCTCCTTATACGCATGCCGGGAAGTTGAAGGATGCGGAGCAGGAAGCCTCCGACCATAAAAAGGGGATTTGGAGTCTCCCGGGATACGTGACAGAGGACGGATTTGCAGAAGGTTTTGAAGACGGACAGAATGAAAGCAGCTCTTCCAGCCACAAAGCCCCGCCCGAAGGGGACGACAAGGACTGCTCGGACTTTCATACACAAGAAGAAGCCCAGACCTTTTATGAAGACGCCGGCGGACCTGAACAGGATCCCCATCGTCTGGATGGGTCCGACAAGGATGGACGGGTCTGTGAAAGCCTGTCCTAAAAAATCCGGTCTCACCACGGAGACCGGATTTTTTTAATGAACAGCTGATGTATGTGCTGTCTCCTTTTCCATACAACGATCGTGAAGGACCTGACAGACTTCTATCCTGTGACTCTCAGGAACATCAATCGTCCAGACATGCGGCTGAATTTCTACAACAAAACCATCTTGAAGACATGGAAGATTCCTCATAAGCGAGCGTGCTTTCTGCTTGTCTTCCTCGGATCTGAAAATGACATGCACGAGGGCCCTCCCCTCATAATATTCAGGAACTATCCCCTCCGGTCTTCCACCGAATTGGTTGAGCCAGGATTTTGTATCATATACATCTTCATCACGTACAAGAATTCTGTATAGACGGTTTTTTATTTTTTGAACCGCTTTCCAAGGACGCAAATCTTTCTTCCATTCTCTCTGCAATTCCCTCACATCTATCCCACTATGGATAGAGAAGTGGGATAGTCCTGTTTCATAAGTCACTCCTATCACAGGAAAAGAATGGGGACTCAAGGTCCTTGGAAGAATGGTCGTCCCTTCCTGCTCCGTAAAGCTTGAACGGACAACCAAAGGGATCTGCCAGGCTTCCGCTGCAGCCGCAGCTCTCGGGTGGACAACGGATGCGCCGAGCTCTGCAAGGGCAGACAAGCTTTCGTAATCCAACTGTTCATATTTCTGCGCTCCTGTGATTGTTCCTGGATCTGCGGTATAAACGCCGTCCACATCCGTGAAAATTTCACAGCGGTCCGCTTTCAGGACACCAGCCAGCACCGCTGCTGTCGTATCCGATCCTCCACGCCCGAGGGTTGCCACTTCATGGCCTCCGGGACAGCCTTGAAAACCGCTGACAATGACCACCTTTCCTTCCCTGAGTCTATGCCTTATGGGTTCAGGGTCGACGTCTTTCACAAGGGCTTCACCGTAGCTGGAATCCGTTTTAATTCCGGCCTGTGCTCCAGTCAGCGCTTCGGCCTCCACTCCCCCGGCCTTCAGTGCCATCGCCATTAATGCACACGACACCTGCTCCCCTGTAGAAAGGAGAAGATCCATTTCTCTTGCTACAGGAAGGGAGGAAACTTGTCCGGCAAGAGCGGTCAAGTTGTCTGTCGTTCTGCCCATAGCAGAAACAACGACAACGACTTGACGGCCTCTTTTCACTTCCTTGATAATCCGATCTGCCGCATCAGTCATCCGCTTCGTTGTCTGCAGGGATGTGCCTCCATATTTTTGTACGACAAGTTCCACCATGATCCCTCTTTCCGTCAGGTTATCTGTTCCATTTCATTCTTGAAGGCTGCCAGGGCGTTCGTTACCTGACCGAATTCCGATGCATGAGGACGGTCTTCACCATCTTCATATCCGTAATCAACCATACGGTTTCGATTCAGGCACAGCTTGGTCATCGTCGGCTTGAAGAAATCAAACAATGCAAACCGATCCTCCAGCTGCGGAAACCTCCGTTGATAATCCTGGATCGCCTCTGCCAGAAGGCCCCAGAACACATCCTCTGTCAACAGCTCATGCGTTTCCAGCACATCGCTTAAGTAGCGGAGGTGACAGATAAACAATCCTGTAAAAATAAATTGCGTCAATCCTTCGGGCGGTTCACTGCGGAGCACTTCCTTCATTTCCTCAGAGAGGTCCTTCAATTCTTCGAACGTCTGATCCGTCACATTGACATCATCGACAAAATCCTTGACTGCCAGGCGGTGAGGCTTGTAGTCTTTCAGGACAAGAATGGTATTCTGCCCGTGCGGACTGAAAACCGTCCCGTATTGATATAGGAAGTGAAGCAGTGGATCCATGATCACTTTATAAAATTGACGCATCCATGCTTCCGGATCCATGCCTGACGCTTCAATCAGCGCCTGCACGTAAGGGGTGCCTTGATAGTCTTTATGAAGCAGCGCTGCAAGTGTAATGGGCTGCTCCCCCTCTTCCACATATGTATAAATACTTTCACGCCAGATTGTCCCGAGCATTTCCAGGTATTGATACGGGGCGTTTTTCACAGACGCGAAGTGGGGCTGGTCTACATTGATACTGGCGTTCTCTCCAGGAAGAATCACCCGGCACTCCCGCTTAAGAAAATCATCCTTCTCATACATCCCCTTGATAAGGGCCGTCACCTTCGGGGCAATCCGTGTCCGTTCGGCAGGAAGACCACGGTAGACCAGTGTGTTCAAAATACTCATTGGAAGCTTCACGTGGTGCTTATCCTTTTCGCTTCGGTTGACGAACGTACGGATGGACTGCTGTGGAAGGTATTTGTCCTGACCATCACCGAGCGGGATCATGGTCTTTCGTGCCAGCTCGCCTGGGAAATGCAGGACAATGGTGTTTTTCCACTGCCATTCATGGACAGGGAGGAAATAATAATCGTCTGGATTCTTCCCTTCTTCTTTCACAACGGCGGCAAACCGCTCTCTTTCTTCCTGGCTCAATTCTTTTTCCAGCAGATCTTTGTAGGAAAGTCCATCCACAGCCTGGAATTCAGCGAGACTGTGATGCACAGCAATCCAGGATAGAAGGATTTCTTCCTGATGTTCCGGCGCATACCTCAAGTAGTCATCATAGCCAAAGCCAATCCGGCCTTTATTGTAAGTGATCCACGGGTGGCCTTCCATATATCCTTCCAGTTCCGCATAATCGAGATCGATCAGATCACGGGATGTCCGGTCCGTCTTTCTTTTCAAGTAAACGTCCGCCATTAATGTCGCCTGTAGTTCCTTGATCAAATGCCCGGTCGTTTCCGGCTTCATGCCAATCGCATCTTTAAGATCAATCAGAAGCTGAACTGCATCGTCCGGTTCTTCTACTTCTTGGCCGTGTCTGACGGTTATGGATGCGTCCTTCACGTCCCAGCTGTCAAACAGACGGCTGACGGCTTCAAACGTATACACTTTTCCGCCCAAAGCGTGGAGATCAAATTTCTTCGTCTTTCCATTCTCCGCAATCAATTCCGGACGGATCATATCTTCATACATATATTCGGCCAGCATCTTGGCCATCAGCTTCCGATTGACCGCTTTCCAGTCCGCTTCGTTGAAACTATTGGAAACTTCCGCTTGTTTATACATGTTCATCCCTCATTTCTTCATGCTTGAATGTTCCGGCTTCCTGACTGCTCCAAACGTCTGGAACACATTTTCGACCTGTACCGGATACACGTCCCGGCCGGCAATTCTGTTGATAATGACTGCATTCCGATGCGCGCCAAGACCAAGATCAGGAGCCCCCACCCCGTGGGAGTGAAGTTCACCATTCTGAACAAAAACACTCCCCTGTGTCTTAAGCGTCGTTTTCAATTCATAGGTTTTCTCAATCTGAAAACGCCCCCGTTCATCCCATAAGACCTTGTCTTGAATCGACTGGAGAAAAGTAGGTACCGCCGGCTGATAACCCGTGCCTAACACGACCACATCAGCTTCTGCCTCTACCGTGTCTTCCTTAACCCTATGAACACCACTCAGTGTCCACCGTCCGTTTTCCCAATGGATGGATGTTAGTTCTGTCATCGCCTGAAGGTGGATGTCCGGGGACGCTCCTCCAATCGTCCGTTCATATAAATGATCATAAATATCCGCAATGGTTTCAGCACTGATTCCTTTATACAACAGCCCTTGATCCTTCAGAAGCGCATCCTTCTTTTCCTGCGGCAGTTCGTAGAAAAAATCGATATAATCGGGGGAGAAGTATTCAAGACCGAGCTTGGAGTATTCCATAGGAAAGAATCCGTTCGATCTTGTATACCACTGAAGACGCCCCCCGGTTTCCTGCTGGCTGCGGGCAAGATCGAGGAAGACTTCCGCAGAGCTCTGACCGGATCCAAGGACAGCGATCGACTGATCCGGACGGATATTCTTCTCTAAATACTCGGACGTGTGAAAAACCGTATCTCCGAGAGTTTCCTGAAAAGCAGGCGGGATGTATGGCTGTGTACCAATTCCGATCACCACATTCTCTGCGTAGTACACCTCCTCCGCCCCCGTCTGCTCTTGAAGGACGCCTACTTCATATACAGCGCCGGATTCCTTTTCTACTACGTCCACACGGGTAACGGTTCGGCCGAAGCGGCAGGACGTGAGGCATCCACTTACCCAGCGGCAGTAGGCGTTGTATTCTTTCCGGGGGATATGGAATTTCTCCAAAAAATAAAAATGGTAGAGCCGCTGATGCTCCTGCAGGTAATGAAGGAAGCTGTACTCACTCCGGACATCCGCCATGCTGACAAGATCGGCAAAGAAAGGGACTTGAAGGGTCGTGCCTTCAATCAGCATGTTCGGATGCCAGTTGAATTCCTCTTCCTTTTCGAAAAAGAGGGCAGAGACGTCCTCAACAGGGTCAAGCAGCGCCGCCATCCCTAAATTGAACGGGCCAAGACCCACTCCGATCACATCATATACGTAGGAAGGCTTCATCTTTCCATCTCCTTTCGAACTCTTCCCGCTCACAAAACATCAAGAGGGCTTCTTTATCAGGGAGCGTAATCGGTGCCACCGGCCTGAATCCACACGCCTTAAAAACATGAATCATTTTTTCATTGCGGATGTCCGGCTCAGCCACGACCTTTGTTGTATTCTGGTGCCTGAATTGAAACTGCACCATGGCTTTTAATAACGGCAGGGCGTACCCCCGGCCAAGAAAATCCTTTTCGCCGATAAGAAGGTGGATGCCCTGATCATAGGGAGAGGGATTATAACAGCCCTCCACCACGTCTCCCTTCACCCAGTAAGCTTCCCAGTAACTCATAGGAGTACCGTTCATACATCCGATATAAAGCGTTTGGTGAGGATCATTCCCTGCCTTCTGAAAATGGGTGTAAAATTCCGGCCAAGGGAGGTTCAGCTGCCAGAATGGATGCACATGCTCCTCGTTCATCCATGTATGAATGAGCGGGCCGTCCTCTTCCTGCACCTGTCTGAATGCCAGCGAGCGCGCGATGGCAGGATCATAGAATTCATAATCAAACCTCATGATGCGCGCCCACCTTTGCAGCCAATGGGTTATGCACGTTCGTATACACAGACTGGGATTCCATCGGACCAACAAGCTCGTCCATATCATACAAACGTGTTAACAGGTTGGCCTTACATGGAAGCTGCTGTTCTTCCAGCAGGGTTCGAACAACGTTCATCGGCAGCCATGCGGCCAAACGGCTTTGCAGCAGATCTATCAGCTTTTCCTCCTCTACAAGACCGTTCACCCCGAATCCGTTAATGATTCCATATAAATGATTAAAGAAAAAGTAATAGCGGAGCCGCTCTTCAGCCACCTCATCGTCACAAATGGTGTCACTTTCCTCATTCAGGGATGGAAGCAGGTTGGACAGTTTTGCACCATAAGAACGACTGAAGTAATACCCCTGATTGTCCCTGTAATAGAACTGAGAAGGATACCCCTCCTTCAGACGTACAAGGGAATTCTGCTGGTGGGCTTCGAGTGCAATCCCGTAATTGGACAGCAGCCACAGCACCGGATCAAGGCTCATGGATAAATAACGGTCAAACCAATCCATACTGACTTCTTCCAGTGTCCGCTTTTCCTTTTCTGCGAGACCGTGAATGATCGACGCCACCCTTGCTTTTTCACCATAGGCATGATCTTGAACGAGAGCAGCAGCCGCTGTCACCTGAGCCTCATCGTCGTAAAACGGATTTTCCCTGAGGACTACTTCAAAACCGGAAACCTCTGAGCCTGTCACCACGTTCACAGAGGCAGGGTCTTTAATAATGTGAAAATCCGGGTACTTCTCCCTCATCCGGCTTCCAAGCTCTGTATCCAGCAGTCTCGATACTTCCACGCCACGCGCCAGTTCCTTCGGTTGATTGACACGGAGGGAGTTTGTAATTTTCACAGGTACCGAGAACTTATACATAAACCGGGAGGATTCATTGTACAGCGTCCGGAAGGAAGAAGTAGCCGTGAACGGTTCACCTGCCGGCCCGAGGTCCGTTAACAGCCCTTTATTCAGCAGTTCCTGAACCTCTTTTTCTTGGAGAACCTTAGCAGCCTGCAGCGGATGAAGCGGAATCAGGTACCGCCCTTTCTCCCATTCTTCTATCATTCTTTCTGCCTGCTCCCCTTTGAGGGCATCTATTTTGATCCACTCGACAGCCGGTTTGGAAAGACTGGAATCCTGGGTGACGATGGATGGGTCTGCGCTGAAATAGTGAAGCCGGAAGCGGCCTTTCAATTCCGGGGTATAAAGGTCATCCTCTCCATCTGTCAACCCCTGCTTACTTTTTGGAGTGGGGTGCAGAAGATGACCAAAAAGGAGCGACTGTTCGGCTTCTATAAATGTAAAGAACTCATCAGAAAGCTGTTCCCGATCCCCCTCACGCTTTTTGATATAGCCTTTAATTTTTTTGCAGCTGAGCAGAACCCTCAGCACCAGTTCGTCCTCAGACCATTCCCGGCCGTTGCCGATGAGCCATTCCTTGACAATCAGTGTCGTCATCGTCACGTAATCCAGTGTTTGGTAATCTCCGGTTCGGCCTGTTTTGTAAAAAGCCGGAAATCGGAAAAGGTGTCGGCCTGTCAAGGACCAGTAGTCCACGTTTACGTATAGGTGAATGCCCTGTCTGCCAAGAGACAGACGAAGCACGGTCTGCCCCTCTTCCCGGAATGGATGATCATCTGTATCGATTCGTTCATATTCCTGCGTTTCTCTTAAATAACAATTGAGAAAACTCTGCATCGAAGCCTGCTCTGCTTTTTCTTCAGCTCTTATCAAGGTGGATCCCTCCTATCATCTGCTGTGCTGCTGTTTGTTCGACACGATCAAGGACGTCCTTCACATCATCGATCGACGTTCTCGGATTTAAAATTGTAAGCTTAAGATGGGTTTCTCCATGGACCTTCGTTTTCGCCACCACCGCTCTTCCGTCCTGAAATAACGCCTGCTGCAGGCTCCGGTTCAAGCGATCCACGTCCCCATCACCATCATCCGGTCTGTACTGAAAGACGACGGCCGACAACTGTGGTTCTGGATTTGCCGGATAAAAAGCGGACCGCCTTGTCATTTCCTGCGCCGCCAGCCGGGCTGTTTCAATCGTCTGGTCGATCATACTGCCGATCAAATCTGTGCCGAGCGTTTTCAACGTCAGAAAAATTTTCAATGCATCAAAGCGCCGGGTCGTCTGGACACTTTTGTTGACGAGGTTCAGAACGCCTTCCTGTTCATCCTGTTCCGGGTTCAAATAATCGGCATGATGGGAAATCCATTTGAAATGATTGGAATCCTTCAGTAGAAACACACCGCTGCTTATTGGCTGGTATAACCATTTATGAAAATCGAGGGTCATGGAATCCGCCTGCTCCAGACCGGCCAGTTTATGACGGTGACTGCTGAGAAGGAGCCCTCCTCCATAAGCGGCATCAACGTGAAACCAGATGTCATTTTCCCTGCAGATGTCTGCCAGCTCCTCCAATGGGTCAAGGCTTCCAAAATCTGTTGTTCCGGAAGTAGCAAAAACGGCAAAAGGAAGCAGTTCCTGTTCTTCCATTTCCATTATGATCTGCCGTAGAGCAGAACCGTTCATCCGGTGCTCTCCGTCGACTGGTACGGAAACGACAGCGTTCTCTCCAAGACCAAGCTGTGCCGCAGACTTTTTCACGGAAAAGTGAGCTTCCTCTGAACAAAGGATCCTCAGCTTCTTAAAGCCTTCCGGCAGCCCCTGTTTTTGAACGTTATGGTTCCACTGTTTCCTGCAAAAAGCATCACGCGCCAGCAGCAGTCCCATGTAATTGGACTGTGTTCCTCCACTCGTAAAGACGCCGTCAGCTTGAGCGCTGTATCCTGCCTTCGAGGTCCAATACCGGATCATCTCTTCCTCCACATACGTAGCGGCAGGACTCTGGTCCCACGAATCCATCGATTGATTCAAAGCTCCGATCAGCAGCTCACCGGCAATTCCCGTAAGGAGCGGGGGACAGTGCAGGTGCGCCATACTTTTTTCATGGGAGACATGCAGGCTGTCGCGGATGACAGGCTGAACTGCTTCCTTCAGCACATCCTGGAAAGGGCGTGCTTCTTCTGTTATATCCATGACGGCCTCGATCTGCCTGCGGATTTCCTCCTGTTGTGCGCCGGAGAAGGGATGATCCGCCTGCTTGAATGTTTCCGTAAATGTTTGCATGACCGTCTCCACCTGACTTTGAAATGCCCGGAGACTCTCTTCCTCCTGGTGAAGGAAAAAGGATTCAAAAAGATCAGTCTGTTTCCTCGATTCAGTCCTCATGGACATATCCTTTCACTGCTGCCTCAACAGCTTTACGGAAGATATCCGTAACTTCCTCCACCTGTTCTTTCGTAATAATCAGCGGCGGCAGAAAACGGACGACAGCGCCGTGACGACCTCCTACCTCTAAAATGAGTCCTCGATCAAAACATTCCTTTTGAATACGGCTGGCAAGCCTGCCATCTCCCGGGAAGCTGCCCCGCTTAGATTCCTTACCTGCTGGGTCTACGATTTCAGCTCCGATCATCAACCCGCGGCCTCGGACATCCCCCAGCTGAGGGTATTCCTTTTGGATATCATTTAAAGCCTGCATCAAAATCCTTCCCATCTGCTCGGCATGATCTGGAATCCGATGATCTTTCACATATTTCAAAGTTGCGGTCCCTGCCGCCATCGCCATTTGGTTGCCCCGGAAGGTTCCAATGTGCGCGCCCGGTTCCCAAGCATCCAAATCACGGTCATAGATGAGAACGGAAAGAGGAAGGCTCCCTCCAATCGCTTTGGACAGGACGAAAGCATCCGGAACAATCCCTGCATGTTCAAACGAGAACAGTTTTCCCGTTCGGCCGATGCCTGTTTGAACTTCATCGATAATCAGCGGAATTCCCCGTTCCTTCGTAATCCTCCTCATCTCCTGGATCCATTCAACCGGGGCCGGGATCGATCCTCCTTCCCCCTGAACTGTTTCAAAAATCATTGCAGCTGGAGGAAGGATTCCACTTTCCGGGTCATCCAGGAGCTGTTCGATATAGGCAGCACTCAGCTCAGCTCCCTCTTCGCCACCTCTGCCGAATGGACAGCGGTAATCATAGGGGTAGGGAAGGAAATGGGTATCAGGAACAAGTCCCTGCACCCGCTGCTTCGGAGCGAGATTGCCGCTGATGGACATCGTTCCATGTGTGGAGCCATGGTATCCTCCCTGGAAGGTTAAAATACTCTGCCTTCCTGTCGCGGTCTTAGCAAGCTTGAGCGCTGCTTCAACCGCGTCTCCTCCTGTCGGACCGCAGAACTGCACTTTCGCCCTTTCACGGAAAGATTCCGGCAGACTCATAAACAGCTCATCGACAAAGCTTTCTTTAACTTCGGTGGTAATGTCCAATGTATGTAAAGGCAGGCGGTCATGAAGGACTTTCTCCATCGCCGCAGTCACCACAGGGTGATTGTGACCGAGAGCAAGCGTTCCCGCGCCGGCCAGACAATCGATGTATCTCCGTCCTTCCACATCTGTGATATGAATGCCTTCCGCTTCCTTGATCGCCAGTGGAATGCGTCGCGGATAGGACCGGGCGTTCGATTCTCTCTTCTCCTGCTGTTCCAACAGCTGATGATTTGAAATTTCTGTATGTACACTCATGTTTCCAACTCCTTTAACGTCGTGTTGTTGATCCAATGCCATCTTAGTTGATAATGATTTTCATTGTCAACACTAATTGATAACCATTATCATTATCAATTAGTCCTATATTTCTTTCATAAAGACTGCCATAAAAGGGTTTTTCATACTTTCCTAAAATGATGATTTTTCTGATAATTAGCTGAAAAGACCCCCTGTTGCAAAGAGGCCTATAGTCTGTTCTATCTGCCAATATTTTCAACAATCATGCCGAAAGTGGTATAGACATCTATATGAATGTCTTTTATGATGAAAGAGACAATGGAAAATTAAGGAGGTATGCAATGAAAAAGAAAACGCTATCAATTCTGCTCACAACCGTCCTCGGTGCTTCATTATGTTCCGGGGCTGTCGGTGCCGCCCCGGGAGCGAGTATAGAAAATCCGCCAAAAGCCAACCCGTATCAGCAGGGAAAATCTCCGTCCAATAACCACTCATGGGACCGCCAATTTCCGTCGCTTCCCGTATTACATCCAGGATCGATTCGAGGTGCAGGAATGAGAACAGAACCACTAAAGCATATGGATAACGTTTTGCAGACCGCTGTCGACAATGATGTCATGCCCGGAGCCGTAGCCTTCGTTGCCAGACGCGGACACATCGTCAAAGAAAGCTCTTACGGGTATGCGGTCCGCTATGTAGATGCAGACCGGACAGAAACAAACCACCCCATCACCATGACCAAAGACACTATTTTTGACCTGGCTTCCATCAGCAAAATCTTCACGACAACAGCAGCAATGAAGCTTTACGAGCAGGGAAAATTCAATCTGGATGACCCTGTGGCCAAACACATCCCTGAATTCGCAGCCAATGGAAAAGAAGAAGTTACCATCGAACAGCTCATGACCCATACCTCTGGATTTAAGCCATGGATCCCCCTCTATCAAGTAGAAGGTGATCGTAACGACCGCCTCCAGCATGTTTTTCAATACCCGTTGGAAAATACTCCGGGCTCTACATACACCTACAGTGACCTCAACATGATTACCCTCGGCGCGCTCGTGGAGCGGCTGTCCGGCATGAAACTGGATGCCTATGTCCAACAGGAAATTACAGCCCCGCTTGGAATGAGTGACACCATGTACAATCCACCGGAACAGTTGAAGAACCGTATTGCTGCAACGGAATACCAGCCATGGACAAACCGGGGACTGGTATGGGGGGAGGTCCATGATGAAAGTGCATGGTCTCTGGACGGCGTTGCCGGCCATGCCGGAGTCTTTTCAACCGCTTCCGATTTAGCAGTTTTTGCCCATATGTTTTTAAACGACGGCAAGTACGGGGGCACACGGATTCTTGAACCTGAAACCGTTGATCTGCTGACAGAGAACCGGATTCCACAGTTCCCCGGCGATGATCACGGACTTGGCTGGGAACTCCAGCAGGGATGGTTTATGGATGCTCTCTCTTCTCCATCCAGCTATGGCCACACCGGATATACAGGAACATCCATCGTTGTAAATCCAGAAAACGAGACGATTGCGATTCTATTAACCAACCGGGTCCATCCGACCAGGGAGACGGTTTCCACCTCTCCTACCCGCCGGATCTTCGCCCGCACCGTTGCCGATGCTATCCCGGTAACAGCACCAAAATCGAAGAAGGAGACGTGGTTCGCCGGCTATGGTGACCAGTTATCCCGTTCCATGACCGCTGAAGTCAACCTCTATAAAGACCGGACCCTTTCGTTCTCCACATGGCACCAAATCGAGAGCGGTTTCGATTTCGGAAAAATAGAAACCTCCACAGACGGCAGCAGCTGGGAAGAAGTGTTGTCCCTTACAGGCCGAAGCCAGGCATGGGAGGAAAAATCTCTTACCATTCCGGCAGAAACGAAATATGTCCGGTTCACCTACGAAACGGATACCTCCGTCAACAACCGCGGATGGTATATCCATGGGGCTGAAATGAATGGAACTCCCCTCTCCTTTTCCAGCGAAGAATGGGAAAAGAGGAAATACTAACAACCATCCGCTGTCACCCACGGGGTTTTATTCAAAATAAAGACGGATGACTTGGAGTCATCCGTCTCAGCTTGTAGAGAGCCCTTTTGTTTTTCCAGTATCTGCAGGAGTTCCGCACCTTCACTTTCTGCGGACGAACATCCAAGACTCCTCGGGACAAACTCTACGCGGCCTCGGCCGACCGTTTTCGGAGGAGAAAATGAACGGCGCTTGTTCCGGAACCAAAAAAAGACTCCCTTCCACCCAGACACCCTGGGAACTAATTTTAACATTCACTTGGTTAGGTCACGAGGAGTGTTCGGTGGTGACGCCTGCGGGAACGGCACGAGCCGATAAGCGGAACGTGGCCGTAAATGTTTCATTCGGAAGCGAAGCAGATACCATATATTCTCTTTCTCTACAGCCTGAAAAAGACGGATGACCTCATGTCATCCGTCTTTTTCAAGCTCATTTTTTAAAACCACTGCCCGATTTTTCAGCATCCTTGTCATATACTTCTCCAAAAACAGCCGGTCAGCGAGCCGTCCCAGGATACCAAGGGGCGATTGATAAACAAACGTATCCACCATCAGCGTCCCTTCACCTTTTTCAATGAAATCATGGGTATGGGTGAAGGAATGGAAAACACCTTTATCCATCACATCGACAAACCGATGGGGCGTCTGCATGGAAACAATCCGTGCCGTCAAACGCTGCCGGACGCCGAAGTGAATGGCTTCCCAGGTGACGGTGTCCCCTTCCTTCATCAACCCTGCGGTTACACCTCCGACCGCTTTTTCTTTTGTCTGCGTCATGCTCTTCGTATGCAGATCAACGCTCCGTGCCGCGTCAAACACCTGCGAAACCGGAGCCTTTATGAATTGGTAGTGAATGATTTCAGGCATACATCCTCCCTTAGTTGTCATCGGACGTAAAAAATCCCGTAATGGTTAAGGCTGTGCCTCCAAGGGCTGGAACCAGATGAACGAGGAATACAGTAAACGCCGTCGAGAGTCCATGCTCCGACGGACGCGCTTCAGCGAACAGTGGAGCAAGAGGAAACACAAGCAGGAATAGAAGAGCAATTCCTGCCCCTATCCACCTGCGCTTTTTACCTTTTCTCACTGTTTTTTCGAAACTGATCCATATGACCGCTGCATAAACACAGAGTAAAAGAAAAAGCAGACGACCTCCTCCTTTCATACGGATCGTTCTTTACAGCTTCCCGATAGTCAACGCCCTACCCGGGTTCAGACATGACAGCTTCTCTCCCTTTCGTCTGCCCTTTGTCAGCCTGATGATATGCACACTCCGGAAGCTGTTCACTTGTAATCCTGTACCCGTCCCGGCCCGTGACAAATCCAGGAATGCCGGGTTATCTCTACAAACTGAAAGTGTACATAAGCCGTACAGCTCTCCCCCTATGCTTCAAAGGTTTCACCTTTTCTGAAATGACGCTCAATACATGTATGCAGATCCTACTGAGGTACGCCTGTCATCCATTCCAGTATCATCGTTTCTTAAAAACCTGTCACGTTTAAGCTCGAAACCTTAGTTTTTAATAAGAAGTGAACTATATACTTTCATTTCCTCCAGATAAAAAAAGCCCGGTTCATGAACCGGGCTCTCCTTCGTTTATTCTTCTGTTACCTTCACAATCGTACGTCCACGTGTTTTTCCTTCAAGGATATCAGAAAGCGTCTGTGGCAGCTGATCGAATGTGATCTCATTTTTCATTTCATCAAGGCCCTCCGGCTTCAGATCATCAGCGATCCGGTTCCAGATGGTTTTTCGTGTTTCAATCGGGCAATACACAGAATCGATACCCAGAAGATTGACACTGCGCAGAATGAACGGGAATACAGTCGTCGGAACGCTTGTACCCGCTGTCAAACCACTCACCGCAACAGCACCACCGTATTTTGTTTCACTTAAAATGGTCGCAAGCGTCTTACCACCGACAGGATCGACGGCCCCGGCCCAGCGCTGTTTGCTCAATGCCCGTACTTTTTCCGGGGAAAGCTCTTCGCGTGGAATGATATCCTCTGCACCGAGGTGCTTCAAATAATCATGCTCGGAGGCTTTTCCTGTGCTTGCGGTCACATGATACCCACGTTTTTTCAGCATAGCGACAGCCATACTGCCCACACCGCCGGTCGCTCCAGATACAAGAATGGAACCATCTTCCGGTTTCACACCTGCTTCTTCAAGCTTATGAACGGACAAGGCTGCTGTAAATCCAGCCGTACCGAAGACCATGGCTTCTGACAGGCTTAGATTTTCCGGAAGCGGAATGATCCAGTCCCCAGGAACACGCGCATATTCACTGTATCCACCATAATGAGATACTCCAAGTTCATAGCTGGTTACGATGACTTTCTGTCCTTCCTCATAGCGGGAATCAGCAGATGATACGACCGTCCCGGCCAAGTCGATTCCGGGAACAAACGGATAAGACTGGACGATCTTCCCGTTCGGAGTACTTGCCAGCCCGTCCTTATAGTTGACGCTTGAGTAATGCACCTGAATGGTGACGTCCCCTTCAGGCAGGTCATTCAATGTCAGTGACTGAATGTCCGCTGTAAAATCATCTTCTGTTTTATTCACTACAAAAGCCTTAAATGCTTCGCTCATGTGTAACCTCTCCTTTCACCTTTTCATGTGATCCAACTCTATCGTAAGGCATTTTATACTGACTGGTCAAATTATTCTATCCGGTCAGAAAAAATATTTTCATGTCCTGCCTTCTTCTTGTATAATAGATGGTTAGTATAGGAGGTAAGCTTATGGCTAAGAAAGCAGAGCAGCGACGACAACAGATTTTGAAGGCCGCTTTTGAAGCAGTGGCTGCCAAAGGCTATGATTCTGTTACGCTACAGGATATCGCGGATTATGCGGAAGTGAGTAAAGGCGTGACCAATTATTACTTTAAAAATAAAGTGGATGTCTTTTCCCACTTGTTGGAGTGGATTACAACACGCATCTATGAAAAAGAAGCCGCTTCTATTGAACGAAAAGAAACAGCATTGGAAAAACTCGAAGCTTATATAGATCAGGTGTTTGTCAGTCCTGAAGAAAATAAAACGTTTTACAGCGTCTACCTCGATTATCTGTCTCAAATGAAGCACCAGGAACGCTACAGGCAGATCAACCAGCAATTTTATGAAAACTGCTGGTCCATCGGACGTGAAATCATTACGCAGGGACTGGAAGAAGGCGTCTTTCACGTCGAGGATGTCGAACAGTCCGCCATCAGTATCCGCAGTATGATTGACGGAACCCTTATCCAATGGCTGATGAGTCAGGATGATGCCAAGCACGCGAGTTATAAGTTCCATTGTCATCAGTCCGTCCTCCGCCTACTGAAGGCGTCCTCATAGAAAAACCTCTCAGGAAGCTGTCCTGAGAGGTTTTTCCATTTTATAATTCCTTCGTACCTTTGACGCCATTGATCGAATAGCTTGCCGTCAATTCCGCACTGATGGAGTGGGAAACTGAGCAGTATTTATCTTTGGACAATTGAATCGCGCGGACGACTTTTTCCTCAGGAAGGTCGCCTTTCAAATCATAATGGATGTGCATGCTCGTAAATTTACGTGGGTGTTCATCGGCTCTGTCACCACTGACATCCATATGGAAATCTTCAATTGGAAGACGCATTTTCTTTAAGATGGAAATGATATCAATACCCGTGCAGCCAGCGACTGCGTTCATTAATAATTCGGTCGGTCTGGCACCGCCGTTCTTCCCGCCGGAGTCCTCTCCAGCATCCATGTCGACCGTGTGGCCGGAGGGAGTATCTCCTGAGAACGCCATATCTCCATTCCATTGAACTTTAAATTCCATCAGCTTCATCTCCTTTAATAAGAAGGGGTTTGTTTTATCATGCACTTTCTGATTCCCCTTATACAACCCGGGGTTTATTCAGAAACACCTTCTACTCTACCACAGCTTTTCTAAAAACGTGTGTCTCCTGCTCAGCCCTTTCTTTATAAAGAAGAGACTCTGTTATTGCTTGGTGTTGTTATGTAACATGTGAGCTCAGATCACCCCTTTCTGTCATGGGATTTGTAGGAGGCGGCCTTGGGAATGACTCCCTTTCCGTGGGGTACCGTGAGCCTCCTCAGGCTGCGCCTTCCGGGGTCTCACGATGTACCTTCATCCCACAGGAGTCCCGCCATTCCAAGGCCGCCTCTTCAAAGAAGGGGAGTTAGAAAGGACATAACCGAAGTCCGTTACACCACTACGAAAGGGATGGCAGGGAAAACAGGTAGACTCCTGCGGGAAAAAGGAACAAGGGGAGACCCCGGAGAACGAAGTTCGAGGAGGCTCATCGTTCCCCGCGGAAAGCGGACGGTTTTCCCTGCCATCCCATGCTCTGAGTAAATAACGGACCGGACCCCTAATTCCAGACGGAGACGATTTAGTAATCGTTTAAAATATCAACAACAGACTTTAACAGAGCTTATATAGAAGAAAACCGTCCTGACATCACAATCATTCAAACCCTTCCAGAGCCATCATTGGGGCCTCTGATTCCTTTATGGTCATAACAAAAGAAGCGCCGGTTGTTTCTCTGTCCAGAAAAAAAGGTATGGACAGGTATAGGTGAAAGGAGAGTGGAAGACGTGGAAAAGAAAAACAGACTCGTCCGCGATCATACCCCTCAGGAACTGAAGGGTTCAGGAAAAACGATTCGAACGAGGCAGCTGGCCGATCAAGAATATAAGGAAACATTGAAAAAGAAGCTTCTCGAAGTCGTCGATGACTATGCCCACGCAAAAGAAAACCGTAAATCCCTCACGAAACTTGCAGACATGATGGAGGTCATTCATGAATTAACCTATTCACATGGAGCGACCATCGAAGAAATCGAACATATCCGTCAGCACCGCCGCACGGAAAAAGGCGGATTTAAAAACCGCACCCTCCTGATCGACGTAGACGAATAAACACGAGCGGTCCTTTTCTTCCAACCCTGCAATCCAGACGTTCGGTTAACAGAAGAGAATAAACCGATGCTCATGAATGTCCGCAGAAAAGCTGTGGCGTGTACACCTGAAGAAGCCGGGATTTTTGCAAAATTATAACATTGGCTTGGATGTTGTCCTTCCTGTTAAAATCGCTTATGATGGAAATAGTGATTTTTTTTAAAGAGGAGCGTATATATGAAACAATCCATTTACGGATTGACGTTTGAACAGCTGACCAGCTGGCTTGAGGAGCATGGGGAAAAGAAGTTCCGTTCCAAGCAGGTGTGGGACTGGCTGTACCAAAAGCGTGTAACAGAATTCTCGCAGATGAAAAACGTCAACCAGTCCTGTATCGACCTTTTGGCTGAGCATTTTACGATCGAAACTTTGACCGAGGAAATAAAACAGGAGTCTCAGGACGGTACAATTAAATTCCTATTCAAACTGGATGATGGAAACGTTATTGAAACCGTATTGATGCGGTTCAACTACGGCCTATCCGTCTGTGTAACGACACAAGTCGGCTGTAACATCGGCTGTTCGTTCTGCGCCAGTGGTATTCTTCGTAAAAGCCGTGACCTGACAAGCGGAGAGATTGTGGAGCAGATTATGCAGGTCCAGCATCATCTTGATAAGCAGGGTAAAGATGAGCGCGTCAGCCACATCGTAGTCATGGGAATCGGAGAACCGTTTGATAACTATGACAACCTGATGGATTTCCTGAACGTCGTGAATGATAAAAAAGGACTTTCCATCGGTGCCCGCCATATTACGGTATCCACCAGTGGAATCGCACCAAAAATGTACGAGTTTGCGGATGAAGGCATTCAAGTCAACCTTGCCTTATCCATTCATGCACCGAACAATGAGCTGCGCACACAGATTATGAAAATCAACCGGGCCTATCCGCTTGAAAAGCTGATGCCGGCCATTGATTACTATCTGGAGAAAACCAACCGCAGAATTACGTTCGAATATATTCTGCTTCGTGATGTGAACGATCATAAAAAAGAAGCCGAAGAACTTGCCGCTCTGTTGAAGGATAAGCGTCACTTGTCCTATGTCAACTTAATCCCCTACAACCCGGTCGCCGACCACCCTTACGAGCGAAGTGAAAAGGAAGCTATTCTGACGTTCTATCAGACATTGATGGACCGCGGGATCAAATGCGGGGTTCGTACGGAACACGGAACAGATATCGATGCGGCCTGCGGTCAGCTACGCAGTAAGCAGATTGAAAAAGAAAAAGCACGTAAAAAGAAACAGATGCAGACAAACTAAAAAGGATGAGGCTTTCCAGCCTCATCCTTTTTTTATTTTCAGGCTCCCGCCCATACATCTTTAGCCAGTCTGCCCTCTTTCTCGAGTTGATCGATCCAGTCAGCTGCAGCCTTTTCATCTGCGCCTTTGACTTCCTGAAAGCTGTTCTTCAGGGTTTCCAGTACTTCAGGAGCCATACGGCTTCCATCCCCACAAATATAGAGATGGGCGCCCTGTTCCAACAGGGGAATCAGCTTGTCCTTATCCTCATCCATGACGTGCTGAACATACCTCTTCGGCAGTTCTTCACAGCGGGAAAAAGCGGTGTTTAACGTAATCAAATTCAGTGCTTCCGCTTCCTTCAGCTCGTCTTCATAAAGGAAGTCCTGCTTCGGATGGCGGCACCCAAAGTAAACATGGGCTTCTCCCAGTTCTTTTCCTTCCTTCTGCAGGTGTGTTCTCTGCTGAATGAACCCTCGGAAAGGAGCAATTCCTGTTCCAGGTCCGACCATAATGACTGGAGTCCGGCTGTCCTCTGGAAGGTGGAAAGCTGTTTCCGGCGTCCGGATAAAGCAGGCGATCTTATCAGCAGTGTCAAGGGAAGCCAGGTAATTGGACGCCACACCTTTGTACTCTCCTTTACCACTCCAGGCTGCTCCCTTCACGACACTGACAGTCAAGCTTACGCGCTCTTTCCCTGCCGTCGGTGAGCTTGAAATGGAATAATAGCGCACCCGAAGCGGTGGGAGAAGAGCCAGGAACTGCTCAAATTCCATGAGGCAGGAATCATATTCCTCCAACAGTTCGAGCATCGTCCGTCGCTTGGCAAGGATTTCTTTTTTATAGGCCTCTCCTTCTGTCAGGCGCTCGAGTTCCTGTTTATGAGGAGGACACGGATTACTTGCCGCAAGGGCACGCAGCTGGGCCCGAGTCGCCGGTTCCTGAAGTTCAACGTACGAAGATAACAATTCTCTAAGCTGGACCGGCTGACCTGATGGCAGATGCTTCGCTTTTCCTGCCCCTTCCTTCAGAACGACAAAGGCTTCTTTTTTCAGTGAAAAACGGTCCACTACTCTGTCCACGAGGTCTTCATGGTTCTCTGGGACAACACCGATGTGGTCTCCTTCTTGATACACAGTCCCTTCTGGAAGCAGAAGTTCCACGTGTCTTGTACTCCGGGCCCCAGCCTGGTGAAGCTCACGGTTCTCCAATACTTCCGCCGTAAATGCCCCGTAAGACTGACCAACCGGCGTATAACTCGTCCCGCTCACATAGTCCATAGCAATAGAACTGGACTGCTCGGACGTCTCTTTCACTTCCAATTCATAGAAGGAAGCGAGTTCATTCCAAAGGGTTTCCTGCCACATTTCCAAATCACCGTCAAAATCTTCACTGGCATCTCCTTCTCCGCGGGAAAGAAGACGTCCTGCACCTTTGGCTTTCATTTCTTCGTCGATCCGCTGAGGGATCCGCTGATACGTAGCCGCCCAGTTTCGATCCCCACAGCCAAAGACCGCATACGTGACACCGGACAAATCTTCTGATTCAAGTGTTGGAATCCATTCCATGAACTGACGGGCATTATCAGGCGGGTGGCCGTTATAAGAAGCGGAGATAAATAACACGGCCCCGTCCTTCGGAACGGCACCCACATAGTCATCCAATGGTGCTGTAACGGTTTTGAATCCAAGAGAAGTTCCTTTTTCGGCGATTTCCCGTGCTGTTCCCTCTGCAGTTCCAAGGTTTGATCCATACAGGATATACAAAGGAGTGCCATGCGCATTTGAGACCATTTCCGGATCCTCCACCTGGGACTTCGGAGCTTCCTCTGCCGGCTTTGGGAAGATGGACGCCTCTTTTCTGGCCTTCACTTGCAATGTTAGTCCGTCAGGCTTCAGTGTCAGTGTTTCTTTTACATCGAGTTCATAATTTGTATTATCCACAAGATCAAAATGCTGAAGCACCATGCCGAGGACAAGGACAGCTTCATGAAGGGCGAACTGTTGACCGATGCAGGCTCTCTGTCCGTTTCCGAACGGCTTGAAAGCATCGGCCGGCACCGCCGATGGATCTTCAAAACGCTCCGGTCGGAAGGCTTCTACATCTTCCCCCCACGCCGCTTTATCCCTATGCAGCTCAGGAATCAGCAGGGTGAAGGCATCCCCTTTTTCCACTTCATATTGACCGCCAAGTGTTGTATCTTCCTTGGCGTAGACAGAAAATGCGGGCGCGGTGGGCCAGAGACGAAGCGCTTCATTCAGTACCATTCGTACATATTTCAGCTGTTTCACCTGTTTAAAGGATGGCGTATCCTGACCAAGCACTTCATCTACTTCCGCCTGAGCTTTCTTCCTTTTCTCAGGGTGCTTCATTAAAAAGTAGAGGGCAAACGACAAAAGCCCGCTCGTCGTTTCGTGTCCGGCGATGAGGAACGTAATGATCTGGAAACGGATGTTTTCATCGGAAAGACCCTCACCTGTTTCAGGATCCACCCCTTTGAGCATATGGGATAGAAGATCATCTTCTCCCTGATCACCTGCCTCTTTCCGCTCAGCAATTAAACCGTCTACCAGCTGGAACATATAATCAATATCTTCTTTATACTGGCGTTTCGACCGGATCATCAGCTTATCCTGAATGCCGAGACGCTGGGACTGGCTCATCGATTCATCCAGAGCGCGGACCATTTTCTCCACGAACGGATGCATATCTTCCCTGTAGAAACTGTTGAATCGGAAGTTGAATCCACACAGGCCGATGGTATCAAGCGTCAGTCTCGTCATATCATCAGGAACTTGAACCGCTTCCCCTGCATTCAGCCGTGACCACTTCTGTACCAGCTGAACAGCGATGTCGACCATTTTATCGTGGTAACCTTTCATGGCCTGCTGACTGAAGCTCGGAAGGAGGATGTTATGCGCTTTTTTCCAGTTGGGCTCGCCGGTTCCACTCGTAAACAATCCATCCCCGCCAAAAGCCCTCACTTTTTGCAGGGCAGGACCCACATGCTTGTCGAACCGGTTTTCGTCAAGGATCTCATCCGCTAAAGACGCACTGGAGATAAATGTGCTCACTCTTCCTGGAAATTGAAACTGAAAAATGGACCCGTACTCCTCCGCCATACTCATGAACGACTGGATGGGTTTGTCTTTATTCAGCAATGGCAGGTTTCCAAGCGGCCCGTATTCCTTCGGTCGTGGTATTGTATTTGTTTTATTCACAATGATTCACCTCTTGTTAAAATTACGGAATGAACATTCATTCCGTTTTGTGTGAAAGAAATGCCCCATCAATGATGATGACGCACAGCATCCCAGCAGCTTTCTTCAACTCCATGAAGTAAATCCCGGCTGGCTTCCAACTCTTCGGATCTAATCAATTGTTCAAGTTCTAAAAAGCCGCCGAAAATAATAGCAATCAAAGCGAGCGACGGCAGCTGGCGGATTTCTCCCCGCTCTTTTCCCTTGTCCAGAAAATCCCGGAGAATCTTCCAAAGACAGCTGAACTGTTTCCGGCTGGACTCATTCAGGAAATAAGCCCCGTTGTGCGTCTTAATAAAATAAAGCGCATGTTCGTGCTCATTTGTGAATTGGACCATCCGTTGAAACAAATGATGAAACTGCTCCCTGCTCGAGCTTTCTTGAGGATATTCCTCCTCCAGCATTCCTTTGAATGCCTGGACATAATGCTGGAAAAGCGTATTCACAAGAACTTCCTTGTTCTCAAAATAACGGTAAATCGTTCCTGCGCCTACACGGGCATCCCCGGCAATCATCGGAATCGTCGTAGCATCGAAGCCGCGTTCAGCAAACAATTTCAAGGCGCTGTCTAAAATATCTTCTCTCTTCGTTCTGTTTGTGGGCATCGGTGTTTCTCTCCTTAACCAAGGAATGAATTCTCATTCCTATTAAAATCTTAGTATAGTTTATCATACCCCTCAATCAATCAAAGGACTCATATCTGGTAACTTTATCTAATTCACGTCCAATTTTTTCATTAGTGTAAAGATTCATTTACAATATTGTTAAATAATGGTTTACCCCTGCGTTTTTTGAGGAATGACCTCTATATAGAGAGAAAAAAATTACAGGGAGATGGTGAATCTATCTAAAAGGGGTTTTTCTATTGAAAAAGCTGCTTGCAGGTCTGTTTGCCATAGGTTTGATTTTCAGTAGTTTTGGAGCCGTAAGTGCCGATAATCATGACGGTGATAAAGACTGCCCTGATTTTGCTTCTGAAGAAGAAGCAAAAGAATACTGGGATGAAAAAGGCTACTCCGCCGAAAATGATCCAGAGCGTTTAGATGGAGACGGTGATGGTGTTCCATGTGAGGACTCCGATTATAGTTCCTCCGACAGTTCAGTGGAATCTTCCGATGACATGTCCTCCGGAGATGAGGATGCAGCCGAAGAAGAAGAAGAAACGATGTCCAGTGAAGAGGAAGGCGGGGAACTGCCTGACACTTCAGCACCGTACGCTACATATGCGTTGTTGGGGATGACTCTTTCTGTACTTGGTGGAACCGCTTTAGTCGTGCGCCGCAGGGAACAATAAAACGAATGACACCCTCTCCCCTCATGCAGACAGGCTCTCCTGCCTGTCTTTTTTATGCCGTAAAAAGAAGCAGACGCGCTCCTGCGTCTGCTTCTATCCTTATTTCTGAGCCGTGTCCTTTTCTTTCTTTTCCAGAAAGTATTTAATTCCTGCCACAGTACCAATACCGAGCAGTGCATACTTCAGCCCTGTAATGACAGCATCAGGATTCAGACCATTTTCCCAAAGCGAAAAACCGATACCGAGAAGGACGGCAATTATCGGAATAAATCGATTGGACACCCGGCGGGTCTGACGGATGGCGTACAAAACGACGGCCAGACCAATATAGGGGGTGAAATCCATCATGATTTCCATCGTGCATGTCTCCTTCAAGTGAAATGGGGCTTCCTGTTATCAGCCTATTCACGAAGAACCAGAGGTAGACATGACCCGTTAATCTTCTATGTTGACGATGACACAGCCGTAACCTTCTCCACTGTCAATAACCGCATTGGCTTCTGCAATGTCTTCCAACGGGTAGATTTTATCAATACGGTGGAGAAGCAGATCGGACCGCAGTGCTTCATCAATATCCTCAATGGCCTCCTGCTTCGCTTCTTCCGGCATGTCATAAACGATGATCATACGGATCGTTAAGTTCATGAACATCATACGCTTGAACGGAAGAACAGGCTCCGGGACGATCGTTGAGGAATATGTGGCAATTACACCTCCGACTCGGATGATGTCCAGCACGCTCTCCAGATTCGCTCCAAATTCCACATCAATGACACGGTCCACTTTCCGGCCTCCGGTAAAGTCCAGCACCTGTTCAACCATATCATCAGACGTATGATTGACAATAAAATCCGCTCCTGCTTCACGGCAGTAGTGGCTGGATTCTTCATTACTCGCCGTCGTAATGACGACCGCGCCGGCAAGCTTGGCCCATTGGATCGCATAGTAGCCGACACGACCGGCTCCACCCGTAATGAACAGGACTTCTCCTTCTACCGGTCCATCAGCAAAAACGCTGCGGTGGGCGGTCATGACAGGAATACCGAGGCAGGCCCCTGTTTCAAAGCTGACCTCTTCCGGCAGTTTTACAGCTCTCCGGCTTTCCACCGCACAATATTCCGCTGCTGTTCCATACTGTCGTTGAAACTGGGCCTGGTACACCCATACTCGTTCCCCGATTCTCGCGTGGGAGACGCCTGGTCCGACAGCTTCGATTACACCCGCCCCGTCACTGTTAGGGATGACTGGTCCACCATCCAGTAAGTTTTGAAAAGAACCTTGTCGTTTTTTTGTATCAGAAGGATTCACTCCTGAAGTTTTCATTCGTATCAATACTTCTCCATGTCCGGGTTCAGGAGCAGCGTACTCCCCTGTCTGCAGCACCTCTTCCGGTGCACCGAATGCTTCAAACCATGCTGCTTTCATACAAATAACCTCCTTGATTTTCTCCCCTTACTATACCCTGGATGCTGAAATACAAAAAGCCTGCAGAAAGCAAAAAGGCTGTCGAGATCATCTCGACAACCAGATAGAACCAAGATTTTGGTGCTTATTTAGGCAGGGTCGTTTTACCGTCCAGGACTTTCTGGACGTCTGTAAAATCCATTTGATGAGCTTCGGCTACCTGCTTATAAGTAACAAGGCCATTGACAACGTTCAGGCCTTTACGTAGAGCCGGACTGTCCAGACAGGCTTTCCGCCACCCTTGACCAGCGATCTGCAGAGCATACGGAATCGTCACATTTGTAAGCGCGACGGTAGAGGTCTGAGGCACAGCTCCCGGCATGTTTCCTACTGCATAATGGACGACGCCATGTTTGATATAGACGGGATCATCATGAGTGGTTACATGATCCACCGTTTCGACGATCCCCCCTTGATCGACAGCTACATCCACAAGCACGCTGCCTTTCTTCATCGTTTTCACCATCGCTTCTGTAACGAGTTTCGGCGCCTTTGCTCCCGGAATAAGGACGGCACCGATCACAAGATCGGATTCCTTTACGGCTTCGCTGATATTCAACGGATTGGAAACGAGTGTATTGATCTGCCATCCAAAAATATCATCCAGCTGCCGGAGACGCTCAGGACTTAAATCGATGATGGTGACTTCCGCTCCGAGACCGACGGCAATTTTAGCCGCATTTGTACCGACGACCCCGCCGCCGATGATGGTCACTTTTCCACGTTTCACCCCGGGCACGCCACCAAGAAGGATTCCGGTCCCCCCGAGCGGACGCTCTAAAAATTGTGCGCCTTTTTGAGCTGCCATCCTCCCTGCCACTTCACTCATCGGCGTCAAAAGCGGCAGGGAGCCGTTATCGCTCTGCACCGTTTCATAAGCGATAGCCGTCACTTTCTTATCGGCCAGCGCTTTTGTCAATTCTTCATCCGCAGCCAGGTGCAGGTAGGTAAAAAGAATGAGTCCTTCATAAAAAAACCCATACTCCTCCGCCAGCGGTTCTTTTACTTTCAAAACCATCTGCTGCCCCCAGGCTTCTGAAGCTGAACCGACAATCGTCGCACCGACCTGCTTATAATCAGTATCCGAAAAACCGGAACCTTCCCCGGCTTTTGTTTCCACAAATACCTCATGGCCCTGCTGAATCAGGGTAACGGCCCCTGCCGGTGTCATAGCGACCCGGTTTTCATTATTTTTCATTTCCTTCGGGATTCCAATACGCACGCTGAAAACCTCCTGTCATTCTCTAAAGGGTGTAGATAGCCTCGACCAGTGTATGGATCAGGAAGGTGACATCCTCCTCTTCAATCGATAACGGCGGTGCCAGTGTTAATATGTTATTGTAACCGGCTACCGTCATCCCATTCTTCCCGATAATGATGCCTTTGTCCTTACACCGGCGGATGACGGTATTGACTTTTTCCACAGCCAGCGGCTCTTTCGTTTTTTTATCGGTGACGAGCTCGATTCCAATCAGCAGCCCTCTGCCTCTGACATCTCCTACATACTTATGCCCCTGCAGACGTGTTTGCAATTCGTTTTTCAAGTGATCCCCCAGCTGTCTGGAACGTTGGAAAAGCTGTTCCCTCTCCATAATTTCAATGTTTTTCAGGGCAACGGCGCAGGAAGCAGGGCTGCCTCCAAATGTATTGATATGCCGGAAGAAGTCGTAAGTCTCCTCTCCGCAGAAGGCTTCATAGATTTCTCTTTTCACAGCGGTTGCTGACAAGGGCAGGTAGGCACTGGTCATGCCCTTGGCCATCGTGACGATATCAGGCTGCACCCCGTAATTCATAAATCCGAACGGCTGACCGGTCCGTCCAAACCCGCAGATGACTTCATCCACAATCATTAAAGCCCCGTGTTTTTCGCAGATGGACTTCACTTCCTTCATATAATTTTCCGGCGGAACGATGACGCCTCCCCCTGTGATAATCGGTTCCATAATCACTCCGGCAATGGTTTCGTTGTACTCCCATGTCATAACCTTATCGATATCCTCCGCTCCCCAGCGGTCCGCTTCACTATGCTGACTGCGGTATTCATCAGGCGGAGCTACATGAAGAAAACCTGATCCCAGCGGTTCATATTTATATTTCCGCTGCGCCTGACCTGTAGCAGAGAGAGAGCTTGTCGAGTTCCCATGATACGCGCGGTAACGGGAGATGAATTTGGACCGGTAATGATCTCCCTTCTGCTGGTGATACTGCCGTGTCATTTTGAACGCCATTTCATTCGCTTCGGACCCACTATTGGAAAAGAAGACGACATAGTCTCCCCCGAGCATGTCATTGATTTTTTCAGCCAGATTTACGGCAGGCTCGTGGCTTTCGGTCATCGGCATGTAGGACAATTCCTTCATCTGATTATAGGCGGCCTCTGCCAGTTCTTCACGGCCATATCCGATGTTCACACACCACAAACCTGACATCGCATCCAGAAAGCGACTGCCTTGCACATCCGTAATCCATGAACCTTTGGCACTTTTCGCGATCATTGTATTTTCAGGCTTGTAAGGCTTCATGGAGTGCCATACATACTTTTCGTCCTTTACGAACATATCATTCTGCACATCCGCGTTTGTCATGGAAAAACCTCCCCATTCCTGGATAATTATTTGAATTATCTTAATTATCCAACATTAAAGAACAGGTTTCATTAGACATTGTGTTAAACCGTCCTCCGAACGCTTACACATAATGACAACACGCTTGTATGGAGGTCAGGCATGGAGAGCCTGCTGGTATTCATGAGCGACAAGCGCAAATTCGATCACCTGACGTTTTTCACAGTCCATGAAGTCCGCTCCGAGCAGCATTTCCAGCTTCTCGAGCCGGTGATAAAGCGTCTGTCGAACAACAAAAACTTTGTCTGCCGTTTCTTTCTTGGAACCATTGCAGGCAAGATACACCCGTAAGGTTTCCAGAAGCTTCGTATTATGTTTTTGGTCATACTGTATAATCGGCTCTAAATATTCATCGACCAGCCCGTTGAGGTTGCTGTGTTTATGTACAAGGGAGATGAGCCGGTACATGTGCATATCATCATAAAAATATCTGTGCTGTTCAGGTGGAAGATTGCTTTGCAGCGTCAGCGTTTCCAGTGCGGTCTGGTAACTTTCACTGATCTGATCCAGGCGTCGTATATATTTTCCGACCGCAATTTGGAAAGAAGCCACCGACGGATCATTCAGCATGCTGATTTTTTTCAATCTGTCCACACCCGACTTCATGCGGATCTTCCAGTCCTCCTCCTCTTTTCGGTTCAAGAGGATGTACGTAATCAGCTGACGGCGCTGCACTGGAAAAACGTAAAACCCATTCTGATCAAAAATATTCTGCACAAGCATGTTCAAGTACGTAACATCCGGATTGGTGCGCCGTTCGTCGGCCATGTTCATTTGAATGGTCACAGCCGCAGCCCCGGATGAAGGCAGCTGAATTTTGTAGCGGGGGAGACGGCTTTCGATTTCCTCTTTGGTATGTTCTCCTTCCAGCCAGCCCATCAGCCATTCAGTTTCCTTCGCCTTTCGTTTCTCCTCTGTATACAATTCCCGGAGGAGGTACTGGGCAAGAGCCGTGGCTGTGCGGTCGAGAAGGAGCGATTCGAATTCTCCGAGCTCTCGTCTTCCACATAATAAATAAATGACAGCAAACTCCCGTTCCAGCACTTGGACAGGCTGCTGCAGCAGCCACCGTTTCCTCTGAGCGGGCGGGGCATTCAATTCAGCAAGCGCCTCCTCCCTCTCCTTATTTCTAAGCTGCGGCACCGTGACCACCGTGTGATCTTTCGTGACATAGATCAATTGGCAGTTCACATACTGCTGGAGATTCTTAAGAATATCAAAATAGTTATCAATGGACAGCAGGCGTTTATTCAGGCGCTGGGCGTAATCCTCGAGGCTGGAAATCCGTTCATACTGATGGTTGATCAAATCGGCATGGATCTCCCGGGTGATTTCAATAAAGGAAACCTCTTTCTCGAAAACGATGACAGGGAAGTCGTGCGCATCTGCAAAAGCCAGAGCATCCTCTGACAACTCCTGAATAAACGTACCGAGTTCGATGCAGATGCCGGCGACGTTCCGTTCAACCAGCTGCTGAAGCAGACCCAGCAGCAATCGGTCATCATTTTTCCATCCAAATCCTGTAGAAAGAATAAGCTCTCCACCCTTGAGGTTTTCTCTTACTTCCGTCATTTCAAAGACATGCACCCATTTCACTGATTTCGAAAGTCCAGCATGTCCCGATATGACTCTTGCCGATGAAAAATGGTCTCGTTTCAGAATGTTTTCAATAGACATGGAATCTTTCATACAACGCCCCCCTCTTTTTAACGTATACCAAAAGGCCGTGATAATCGAACATCTTGTAAGATAATCTCACATAGAGGCTGAATCATTGGATAGTAAGGGTTTGAACACACTTACATTCCCCCGTCGGTCAGAAAATCTTCCCTGATCGATTCTGTAAGCGCTGTCATTATTCTTCATAAAAAAAACCGTCTCCTTCTATTTTAACAGGAACGAATAAAAAAGACAGAAAAAAAAGCAGGGAGCCTGCCCCCTACTTCATTTCCTGTTTCTTCTGCTGTTGAAATAATATCGTTGAAAAATATTTTCTTGAATCCGGATGAAGAATATGAAGCCTCTCCACCTCAGGCTGGTCCGGATCACTGCCTTTGTACATAAACTCGAGGAAAGCTCCGCTTAAATTTTCTGTTACAGCTTTTATGACATACCCCTGTTCCAATAAAAAGTCGATTTTTTCCCTTTCTGCATGAAATTCACGATGGTCTGACATAGTATTCCTCCTTTAAACATCTGCTTTTTGTGTTAAATCCTCTGTCCCTGTTCGTTTTCCAAGCTTCTCTTCTACAAATCCTTCCCCAATGATCCAGTCTCGTCCAACTGTGATTCCCAAGTACTCATCATCACTCGGGTTCTCGATCTCAGCCTGCGGATGCTTTTTAAAATACCAGTGCTTGGCAAGCAGGTAGTAACAGAGCGCTCCGATCCCAAATCCTACGAAGAAGGACCATGTACTGAATAGATAGGCGAATACGCTGCCAATGATCCAGGAAATCATACCAGCCCAGTTCACCCCACCGTCGTAGGTATACTGACCGCCGCTCTTATACAGATCCGTGACATTCATCCGGCGTCTTCTTAGTAGATAGTAATCAGCAAAGATGATCCCGACAATCACAGATAGAATCGCCGCCGCTATTAAGAGGACGGGAATCAGCAAATTAAAAATACTCCACGGCTGTATGACCGTTCCGACAAGCCCCGCTAAGAACACCCCTGCCCAGAAAGGCAGTTTCGGGCCGCCGACGTTGGAAAAGATCGTTGCAGCCGGAACAATATTCGCACTCACGTTCGTCGACCACTGAGCCAGTACGATCATGAGAAGGAGAATCCCAAGGACAAGTCCGCTCGCTGATTCCTGCAGGGCAACGACCGGGTCAAAATTGGAAACCGCAATGTACGAGACAGCACCCAGCACAACGATAAACGTCTGGGTTAGAGGCAGACCGACGAGACTTCCGACCATGGCCCCTTTATTCCGCTTGAACCAATTCCTCTCATATTTTGGAGCTTTGATGAACCTGGATATGGAAGAAATATCCGCCGCCAGCGTCGCCCAATATCCCATATTACTGACCACAACGATGACAAAAGCCGTGAAAGCCGCCCCACCGGTCACCGGGCTTTCCACCCATGCCCAGATATCCTTGCCCTGTTCCCCTGCAGTACCTGTAAGGTTGAAGTACATCCATACCCCGATCAAAATAATGATCGGCGCGGCAAGATCCGCAAATTTTTCAACAGCCTTGATTCCAAGTGCGGTATTAAAAAGCTGGAATAAAGCAAACAGAATATAGCAAATAAACCAGTTATCAAAGCTGAATAAAATGTTTAAAATGCCGTTAATGGCTGTGGATCCGAAGTAGGTATTGATTCCAAACCACATCGATGCAGCCACACCGCGGATGACGGATGGAAAATGGGTGCCGACGATACCGAAGGGAGCCCGCATGTATACGGGAAAAGACAAGCCATGTTCGATGCCGATGTCTGCAGTCAGAGTGATGGCCAGACCGATGAGTATTGTACCGAGAAGCGTTCCGAGGACAACCCAGATGAGAGAGATGGACTGGACCCCTGCTCCACCGATGGCGAATGCAGCTAAAACGACAGCCATCCCCACCCACATAAACGTAAATCCGAGGGTGCCGATTTTCTTCTGATCATGGGGAATGGGCATAAGGTCCGGGGACATTAAATGATTATCTTTCCTGCTCATGAAGCCGTCTCCTCCTAAGTTCACCTTTAAATTTCGCTGTCCGGCAGCTGCCGGACAGCGTGTTTATTTCATTCACGAGGGCGTGTTACTTTTGGTAAAGCTTCTCCTGAGAAGACGTTTGACTGCCAAACTTGGACCGTTTCAAATAGCGGCCGCTGCCGATTTTTCCAACAAACTGCTGATCCTTAATGACAAATTCCCCACGGGAGAGGACGCTGACCGTCTGTCCGGTCACCTGCATGCCTTCAAACGGATTGTAATCCGCGGCCATGTGGCTTGTCTCAACAGAAATCGTCCGCTCCACATCCGGATCAAAGATGACGATATCCGCATCGGCCCCAACGGAAATCGTTCCTTTCTGCGGAAATAATCCGAACGTTTTCGCTATTTTGGTAGAGGTCATATCAACAAATTCATTCAAACTGATCCGGCCTTTTTTCACACCTTCCGAGAATAATATACTGACACGGTCTTCAATGATTGGACCGCCATTTGGTATTTTAGTAAAGTCCCCTTTGCCAAGGTCCTTCTGTCCCTTGAAATCGAAAGAGCATTGATCCGAACCGAGCGTCTGCAGATCGCCGGTCTTCAATGCGTTCCACAACACTTCCTGGTGGTGTTTTTCTCTAAGAGGAGGGGACCAGACGTATTTCGCCCCTTCAAAGTCCGGTTTTTCCAAGTAACTTTGATCCAGAACCAAGTACTGCGGGCACGTTTCACCTATGACGTTATAGCCTTTCTTCCTTGCTGCAGCAATGGCTGATACGGCCTGCTCACAGGTGACGTGGACGACATAAAGCTGCGAATCGGCCAGTCCGGTCAACTCTGCCGCCCGGTTGGTCGCTTCCCCTTCCACTTCCGGCGGGCGGGTCAGCGCATGATAAATAGGGTCGGTCTGTCCTGCATCAAGGGCCTTTTTCACTAGGTGATCGATGACATCCCCATTTTCGGCATGCACCATGACAAGCGCTCCCAGCTTCTTCGCTTGTTCCAGCGTTTTAAAAAGTGTGCCGTCATCGGACTGGAACACATTTTTATACGCCATAAACACTTTGAAAGAAGTGATGCCCTCGTCTTCAATGACGGTAGGAAGCTGATCCAGGACACGTTCGTTCATTTCGCTGATCATCAGGTGAAAGCTGTAGTCGATGACCGATTTATCCTGAGACTTGGCATGCCACTGATCGATGGAATTCTGGAGCGGTTTTCCTTTATCTGTTAAACAGAAATCAATGACTGTTGTCGTCCCACCATAGGCCGCAGCAATGGTTCCTGTTTCAAAATCATCCTTACTGACCGTGCCCCCGAACGGCATTTCCAGATGGGTATGCGGGTCGATCGCACCTGGGAAAATGTAGCGCCCGGAGGCATCCACGACTTCGGCCGAAGTTTCATCAAAACCTTGGCCGATCATGGCGATTTTTTCATCTTCGATCAAAAGGTCCGCCTGATACGTATCTGCTGCCGTGACAATCGTTCCATTCTTTATAATTTTTCTCATCCAATCCCTCCATGTTATTTACTTAATCAAATC
Source organism: Halobacillus sp. ABH2_015 (assembly GCF_056158945.1). Lineage (NCBI taxonomy): Bacteria > Bacillati > Bacillota > Bacilli > Caryophanales > Bacillaceae > Halobacillus > Halobacillus sp. ABH2_015. The sequence continues at coordinate 965,326 of NZ_JBSWUG010000002.1, read as the reverse complement.
TACACTGCACGATGGTGTGGCTCCAATCGCTGCCTGCCGTTCGTTCCACGTCATCGGAGGCTTCCCGTTGGCATACTCCACCATATCAATCGCCCCGTCCACCGGACAGACGATGCTGCACAAATTACATCCGACACAGTCTTCCTCGCGCACCTTCAAAATGTCCCGGCCCTTTTCATCCTTGAGCATATCAATGCACTGGTGCGACGTGTCTTCACAAGCAATATGACACTTATTACAGTTGATGCACACATCGTTGTTGATTTTGGCAACGACCTGATGGTTGAGATCAAGATTTCCCCAGTCCGAATACTTCTCGACAGACTTTCCGACAAGGTCCATGACCGAATCAAGGCCCTTGTCATCCAAATAGTTGTCCAATCCGTCGATCATATCCTCAACGATGCTGAAGCCGTGGTGCATGGCCGCTGTACACACCTGCACACCCGTCGCGCCCATCAGCATGAACTCGACCGCTTCCCGCCAGCTGGAAACGCCGCCCATGCCCGAAATCGGTACATTGATTTTCGGATGACGGGCGCACTCCGCCACCATGTTCAGGGCGATCGGTTTCACCGCCGGACCGCAGTACCCTCCGTGCGCGCCTTTGCCGGCGACGTTTGGTACCGTATCCCATGAGTCCAGGTCCACACCGGCGAGGCTGTTAATCGTATTGATCATACTGACCGCATCTGCGCCGCCATTGACGGCTGCTTCCGCTGTAAAGGTGATGTCGGTAATATTCGGAGTCAGCTTAACAATGACCGGGGTCTGCGCCACTTCCTTCGCCCAGGCGGTCTGTTTTTCCACAAGCTCAGGAACCTGGCCCGAGGCCGCCCCCATGCCGCGTTCTGCCATGCCGTGGGGACATCCGAAGTTCAGCTCAAGCCCGTCCACCCCGACATCTTCCACGCGTTTAACAATTTCGTGCCATTTTTCCTGTGTTGGTTCCACCATTAAGGAAGCGATGATGGCATGATCCGGAAATCTTTTCTTCGTTTCATAGATTTCCTTCAGGTTCACTTCAAGCGGACGGTCTGTAATCAATTCGATATTGTTAAATCCGGCCACACGCTTCCCGCCATAGGAAACAGCAGCGAACCGGGAGGACACGTTCAAGATTGGATCGCCAAGCGTTTTCCAAACAGCTCCTCCCCACCCCGCCTCGAAGGCACGCTGCACCTGGTACCCCGAGTTGGTCGGGGGAGCGGATGCGAGCCAGAAAGGGTTGGGGGATTCGATCCCTGCCAGATTTAATCGTAGGTCAGCCATAAGATTCCTCCTCGTAGTTTTTGTAAAGTTACACCGCAGCCGTAGGCGTCGGAGAGAGCTGTTTATGAATCGCCATAGCGACTTCCTTGCCCTGAAGGGCAGCCGTGACGACCATCGCCTCTCCCTGCCCTTTCGCAAAAATGACATCGCCGGCGGCAAAGACATGGGATTGGGAGGTTCTCAGTGTGACTGGATCGACTTTAACGACGCCGCCTTCATGGTCCAGACCAAACGATTCAATTAAATCGGTGTAGCGCGTCTGACCGATGGCTTTGATGACCGCATCCGCTTCTATCAGGAATTCGGATCCGGGTACGGGTTCCGGTCTTTTCCTTCCATCTTCCCCAGCAGACCCAAGCTTCATCTCCACACATTTCAAATGCGTGACGTGACCCGTTTCATTACCAAGAACTTCTACAGGCTGGGTCAGCCAGTGGAACTGTACATCATCCTGTTTTGCAAAATCGTACTCAAACTCATAGGCTGTCATTTCTCTGCTTGTCCGGCGGTAGACGATTTTCACGTCCTCCGCCCCTTTACGAGCGGCACAGGTGGCTGCGTCAATGGCTGTGTTTCCGGCTCCGATCACAATGACCTTGCGTCCAAGCAGCTCATCCGTTATCGGACCGGACTTTGTTTCTTTCACAAATTCAATCGCATCATGAACACCGGTCAGACCCTCTCCGGGGATCCCAAGCATCGGTACGTGACCCATACCGATCGTCAAGGCGATCGCATCAAACTGCTCGGACAGCTCTTCGAACGAAATATCCGCTCCAACCGCCGTATTCGTTCTGATTTTCACGTCCAGCTTTTCCACCTGGTCCACTTCCCACCGGGAAATTTCCTGCGGCAGCCGGAACGATACGATCCCGTATGTATCCAGACCACCGGCTTCCTCTGCTGCTTCAAAAATTGTGACATCATAGCCGAAACGGGCAAGTTCCCGTGCGGTAGACAAGCCGGCAGGTCCGCCGCCGATCACAGCGACACTCATCCCATTTTTCTCTCCGGGTTTGAATAACAGCTGTTCATTTTTAATGGCCCAGTCTGTGGCGAAACGCTGCAGATCACCGATTAAGATCGGTTCTGTCGAATGGTTCAGGACACAGGCCCCTTCACAAAGTTCTTCGGTCGGACAGACGCGGGCACATGTGGCACCGACAGGGTTGGAGGACATAATCGTCTTCGCTGATCCCTTCAAATTCCCGGAAGCAATTTTTTTAATGAACTTCGGAATATCGATTCCTGTCGGGCAGGCCTGAATGCAGGGCGCATCATAGCAGTACAGACAGCGGTTGGACTCCTCCATCGCCTCCTGGGCATTCAATCCATCATGGACCTCATTAAAATTCACCTGAAGATTCTCCAGTGATATCCCCTTGCTTTTCAACTGAGTCACGCTGATCCCCCTCTTTCAGTAAGATACGGATTTATAAAAAAAGCCCTGCATAGATCCTTTTCAGCCCCCGGCCCTATGCAGAACTCTCTGTTCAGATCGTGATGGGTCATTACGGGAGAAGCTCACCCATTTTTTCATACGTTTCCGGGCGTCGGTCACGGTAGAACTGCCAGGTGTCACGAACTTCACGGATGAATTTTTTGTCCATTTCCCCGAGGATGACCTCATCCTGATCCCGGCTGCCTTCTGCGACAAAGCTGCCGCGCGGGTCAACCAGGTAGGACTGGCCGTAAAACTCGCCCATATTCCATGGACCTTCGTAGCCGACACGGTTGATCGCCCCCAGGTAATAACCGTTCGCAACGGCATGGGCCGGCTGTTCCAGCTTCCATAAATATTCGGAAAGTCCGGCTACGGTAGCCGATGGATTGAAGACGACTTCTGCACCGTTCAGACCAAGGACACGGGCACCCTCAGGAAAATGGCGGTCGTAGCAGATGTAGACCCCAACCTTGGCATAGGCCGTATCAAAAACCGGGTAGCCGAGGTTGCCTGGTTTAAAGTAATATTTCTCCCAAAATCCATACCCTTTGTCCCCAACACCCACCTGCGGAATGTGATGCTTTCTATATTTGCCGAGATAGGAACCATCCGCATCAATGACCGCCGCTGTGTTGTAGTACGTGGCAATCCCTTCCCGCTCATAAATCGGAAGAACAATGACGACCGACAGTTCTTCAGCCAGATCCTGAAACAGCTTCGTCGTCGGACCGTTCGGAATTTCCTCTGCGGCGTCGTACCATTTCGGGCTCTGCTCGGAACAGAAATATGGACCATAGAAAATTTCCTGCAGGCAGATGATCTGCGCTCCTTGTTGCGCCGCTTCACGTACCAGAAGCACATGCTTTTCGATGGACTGCTGCTTGTGGACCTCTACAGGTTCACTACCATCCACATCATGTGAAGCTTGAATTAAACCGATCTGTACTTTATCTGACATAAGTGCTCCTCCTCCTACCGCTTTAATTTTATAAAATTCATAATATTTAGTTATTTAATCATACAATACAGGTTTTTGTCGGAAAATCCATTATACAAAGTGTCAAAACCTTGCTGGATCCATTGTTAAAGATGGAAACAAAGAAGGAAGAAGCGCCCCATCTGCTTCTTCCTCCATCTTCCTTAATACCAGCGCTGTGTCAGCATTTTACGTTTCGTATAAAAGTTCAAGCCATCTTTTCCATTGGCATGCAGATCCCCATAAAACGACTTTTTATTTCCGGAGAACGGGAAAAAGGCCATCGGTGCAGGTACATTCACGTTCACTCCGAGCATTCCCGCATCCATTTCTTCCCGGAACTGCTGGACTGCTTTTCCGCTGGACGTATAGATGACGGCACCGTTGGCAAATTCTGACTCATTCGCCGTTGCGATCGCTTCATCAAGAGTATTCACCCGGACGATGCTTAAGACAGGGGCAAAAATTTCATCCTTCCATATTTTCATATCCTTGGATACATGATCGAAAATGGTTGCGCCAAGGAAGTATCCGGAATCATGCTCCCGGAGCTCTACCCGGCCGTCTCTGATTAAGGCCGCGTTTTCTTTTTCTCCGGTTTCAATGTAGCTCAGCACACGCTCACGGTGAGCTTCACGGATTAATGGCCCGAGGGTTGTTTCATCATCGAGACCATTGCCTACATTCAACTGATCCGCTGCTTCTTTTATCTTTGCAGCAAGGCTGTCAGCCACATCGCCCACGGCAACAACGACAGAGCAGGCCATGCACCGCTCGCCCGCACTTCCAAAAGCGGCATTGATGATCCCTTCGACCGATTTATCCAGGTTACAGTCCGGCATAACGATGGAATGGTTTTTGGCGCCGGCCAGCGCCTGGACGCGCTTCCCATGCTGTGAAGCCGTTTTATACACATATTCCGCTACAGGCTGGGAACCTACAAAGGAGACAGCATCGACCTCTTCATGCTCAAGCAGGCCGTTGACGACATCATGCGCCCCGTTGACAAGGTTAAGCACGCCTTTCGGGAGTCCCGCTTCATGGATGAGCTCCACCAGCATTTTTGCTAAAATCGGCGTCCGTTCCGATGGCTTAAGAACAAAGGTATTCCCACATACAAGCGCAAGCGGGAACATCCAGAGCGGAACCATCATAGGGAAATTAAATGGGGTGATACCGCCGACGACCCCGACTGGATACCGGTACATCCCTGAATCGATGCCTTCAGCGATATCCGGAAGCACATCCCCCATCATGAGACTCGGAGCCCCTGCTGCAAACTCCACACACTCAATGCCGCGCTGTACTTCTCCTGTGGCATCCTTTTTCGTCTTTCCATTTTCCTGTGTCAACGCTTCAGCCAGTTGATCCCGGTTTTCAATCAGAAGCTGCTGATATTTGAACATGATTCTCGCTCGTTTCGGTACTGGAGTCTTCTTCCAGGACTGAAAAGCCTCTCTCGCTGATTGGACCGCTTGATCCACATCTTGTTTAGTTGAAATAGGGACCCTTGCAATGGTTTCTCCAGTTGCCGGGTTTGGAACTTCTTCCACCTGACCTCCTTCAGAAGGAACCCACTCGCCATGGATAAAGTTTTCAATAACCACCTGATTCGACTTCGAGAAAGTTGTCGCCATCCTGTCACCTCTTGTTTCATATATTTTTTCACTCAAGATAAGTATAAATTCTGAATTTTTACACATCAATGGACGAAACGTTAAATGAATGGCGGTTGGAATGAACAGAATGACACGTAAATCCTCTATCCAGCACCCTGGAAGAATGGAGGGATAAGAAGACGGTCACGAGGGAAAGCTAGCGGAAGTGGATCTGCACCAATTTTAACCATTTGTACATAGGGGGTTACGCATCATGAAGAAAAAGAAGGCCGTACAACCGGAACAGCATCAAGAACGACAGCCTGGTTACGAGTATGACATGAAGCCGCTGCCGGAGTATGCAGATGAGACCTATAAAGGAAGTGGAAAACTGGCGGGTAAAACCGCCGTGATCACCGGAGGAGACAGTGGGATCGGCCGAGCGGTCAGCCTGCTTTTTGCCAAGGAAGGCGCTGATGTAGCTGTCCTTTATCTGGATGAGCATGAAGATGCAGCCATTACGAAGAGCTTAATCGAGAAAGAAGGCAGGCGCTGCGAGCTGTATCACGGGGATATCGGTGGACCGGAGTTTTGCGAAACCATTGTCGAACAAGTAGTAAAGACATTTAAAACCATAGATATTCTTGTCAACAATGCAGCCGTTCAATATCCGCAGACAAGTGTGCTCGATATTTCCAATGAACAGCTTCTGGAAACATTCCGCGTCAATTTCTTTTCCTACGTTTATATGACGAAAGCGGTCCTGCCTCATATGAAGAAGGGATCCTGTATCATCAACTCTTCTTCGGTGACAGCTTACAAAGGGAACGATCAGCTCATCGATTATGCATCAACCAAAGGTGCCATCACCTCTTTCACACGTTCCCTCGCCGGATCCCTGATCGATCAGGAGATACGTGTGAACGGCGTGGCCCCCGGGCCGATCTGGACGCCGCTGATCCCAGCTAGTTTTGACAAGAAAAAAGTGGCGGAATTCGGTTCGGACAATCCCATGGGCCGTCCAGGCCAGCCGAGGGAAGCGGCCCCCGCCTATGTCTATCTGGCCTCCAGTGATTCCAGCTATGTCACAGGTCAGATGCTTCATGTAAACGGAGGAATTCCTGTCAACGGATAAAAAAGCTGCGGAAGCGGCTTTTTTTTCGTTCATCGATCGCCGTTTAACCGACTAACGGAGTGGTCGACGTGTTATAATTATCCATAATTGTATGGGAAGGATGGTGTCGCTTATGGCCCGAACCAGTTTCTGTCATTGTTTCAGCAATCAAGAAGACCTCGCTCAAGGTACAGCATCCACCCGGACCTATCTTGCCTTCTGTGTAGTAACCGGCAGGGAAGGTGCCATTGAGTTCAGCTTTCAGACGACCTATATCGATCAAAGCAAAGAACCCCCATTTGCTACATTCTACGGGGTGTCCAGCGAATGGGAAGAGGATGCCGACTCACCAAAAAAACTGCGGATCCACAGCCGCTCTCCGCTCACAGATGACGGGCAGACCCCGTGCGAAAAACCTTTTCTACGATCACAGGAACTCTTTTACTCGTACACCGTCAATCTGGATCTACATAAACTGAAAGCCTACCAGAAAAATCCCGATACTTATCTGACAACGATTCATTCGAAGGTGTTGTATGAGGAGTTAAAGGCGGTGTATACCGGCATCTTTAAAACAGCGCCTGTCGATACGGAGCATGATCATTTTATGCTTTTAGTGGATTGAAACAAAAAAAAGGATGGGTCCGGTCATTTTAAACGCTGGTTGATCCGGTCCAATCCTTCCACTTTCGCTTTCTCCACGTTCAATTCTCTTTTCAAAAGCACATTCTCTGCCGTCATCCCGGCCAGGATCGATATGCCAATCAATGTCCGCAGCAGGCCCGGTTCCGGTACAAGGTATGTGACTGCAAAAACCGCTGCTGCAGCGCCAATTAAAAAATCGGCTAAAAACCCGAGATAAATGCCCTTTGGACGTCTCCGCCTTCTTGGGAAAACCAAAACCTTTCCGTTTCTCATCAAATGAGCCACAACGCCTGTCATCCCTCCGATACAACCGGCAATCAGGAGCGTGTCCACATTATTGATCCCCCTAAACTTAAAAAAGCGGCCGCTGGAAGATATTTAGAAACATAAGAACTATGCACTAATCATCCACCAAAGCGGGCCGCCTCGATAAGTCTTTTATTGTATAAACGAAAAGTTACTATAATGAACATGCTACCTTCAGTGTACAACATTCCAAAAAGAAAATAAATACTTATTTTCAATTTTGTTCTTCAAATAACAATAAATGTAATTTTAAGTTTTTTTCACATCCAGTAAGTGTTGGATTTCTGCTTCATAGTAATCCACTTCTTTTTTGGAAGTAGCCTCCATCATACCCTGCAGCAAGGGTTCATAGTTTTTCTTCTCCATTTTGTCTGTAGATTGAAATACGGCTCTGCTCTCCTCATAGTGATCCAGAAATAATTGAAGCTTCATGTAATAGTACCGGGTTTCCTCCAATGAAACGGCTTCTCTGAAAGCATCCAGCAAATCATCGAATTCTTCATCTTTTTTCTTTTTCCCCATATCCTGCCTGCCGCACCTCCTGAAGAGATTTGTTAAAGAATTAATTTCTATTTATTACCCATTATACAAGAATATGTAACGGCTCACGTTAGAGAATCCGAATTTCTTCTATAAAAAAAGAAATGATACAGCCTCTCCTTGACGAGAAACTGTACCATTTCAGCACGTGGGTTTGTATGATTCCGATTGGGCTCGAACCAACGACCTCCACCCTGTCAAGGTGGCGCTCTCCCAGCTGAGCTACGGAATCAAAATAATAATGGGTATTTCCTGGTGACAAGTAATAATATACTACGGAAAAATCGGAGTGTCAATATAGTGTGAAGATTTTTTTAAAGGTTTGTAAATATGCACGAGGAAGGCTTCCCATCAAAGGTTTTTCAATAAGGTCCGGATCGCCGCTGAGCGGTCCATGCCATTCTCTTTTGCATAACTCTCCAGCTTCTTGTAGGATTCTTCATCCAAACGCACATGCAGGGATCGGGTCAGTTTATCCTCGGTCTTCTTTCGCGGGCGCCCACGCTTGATGTGCCGCTTTCCATCCTCATCCATCCATACATCAAGGGTGACTTCCCCTTCTTTTTCAATTACCTCGGCACCGTTGTTTTCTTCCCACAACTGCTGAGCCCTTTCCTTGTAACCGGTCATCTGCCGGATATCTTCTTCAGGGAGACCAGCATGTGCCGCCTTTTCCCTGAACTTATGTTTCAAAAATTCCTCCAGTTCTTCATAAGAAGAAAACGTCAACTGCTTCATAATCTCCGTCCTTTCCATCTCTGTCCATTATGCCGGAATTCTTAATGAAATGAAACAGCTTTAAACTTTTTTGTGGCACAAAAAACATTCATCTAGTATACTGGGATTGTTACTTTTTGTAGCACAAAAATGAAAGGCAGGAGATCCTATGTATATCGAATCGAAATATATAACCGTTAAGGAAGGGTACACAGAGCAGCTGGTTTCCCGCTTCAATCAGCCGCTTCCTATAGAAGACATGGAGGGATTCCAAGGAATGTCCATTGCTGTAGAGAAAGCCCGTAAAGGAGAACAGATGGTCATCATCACTACAAGATTCGCCTCCAAGGAAGATTATAAAGCGTGGAAAAAAAGCGATGCCCACGTGCAGGGCCACAAAACAAAACAAAAGCCTGATTTTGTTCTGAACACCTCTCTTGGCCTTTACGAAGAGATACTGAGTAAATAAAATAAAGAACCTCTATGTCGGCCAACATAGAGGTTCTTTGTTTATAATAAGGTCTCTCTTTCCTTATCCGGGAGGCTTCTTCCCTGTTTTCAATTCGATATGGATGATTTATGACGATTTCAAGGAAAGCGTGACGGGCTTTCTGTTTTGTAGGTTTTGTATATTTCGTTCATAATAGAAAAAGAACAATCATACAGAAGGCAGGTTTTTCACATGAATAACAGCAAACGATGGATTGATCTAAGAGACAGTTTTCTTTTTCTTCCCGCCATTTACAGCGTGATTTCCATATTGAGCGTTGTGATCTCCATTCTTCTTGATGAATGGATCGTATCCAATTGGAAGGACGCCCTTCCCGGTTTCCTCCTAACAGGCAGCTCAGTGGCTCAAACACTGTACGGATCGCTCGTCACCTCCATCTTAACGATGACAACCATCAGTTTCTCCACCATTATGGTTGTCCTTACAACCTATACCACTCAATTCTCTCCCAGGACACTTCAGGACTTTATGAAAAGCCGGATCACCCAGCACGTGTTGGGGGTCTTCTCCTTCGGCTTCATCTTTTCCCTGCTGCAGTTGTTCCTGCTTGGGAAGGATTCCGGATCCGGATTCATCAGTCCGTTTTTAACCGTTTTCGTATCCATCGTCTGCCTGGCTTTCTTTATCATTTTCATTCACCACTCTTCCCGTTTCATCAAAGTGAACAATTTAATCGGCACCATTCGCCAGAGCACGTCTGATTTGATCAACGGAACCTTTTCAGAGAAAAATTACGACCGTTACACCGAATGGGATCACGAGGAAATTGAAAGACGAAAGAATTCAGAGAAAAGAGTCATTGCGACAGGGGAATCCGGATATATCCAGAGTGTCAATTACTCTTCCTTGATTCAATGGGCGGAGAAAAATGACCTTTTATTGGAGACCACCTTTTCCATGGGGGAATACATTCAGAAAGAAATGCCCCTGTTCTATTACTGGGTAGAATCAGAGCAGGAGAACCTCACACCAGAAGAAGCAAGAGATTTTGTCGTGATCGGCAACGAGCGGGTCGACATTCAGGATATAGAATTTTCACTGCAGAAGCTTGTGGAAATCGCCGTGCGCGCCATTTCCCCAAGTCTCAATGATCCTCATACGGCCACGAACTGCATCAACCGGATCGGCTCCCTCCTCGTTGAGCTCGCCGATGTATATGAGCCGATCCGATATTACCCGGACGATAATGACCACCTCCGTCTTATCGCAGAGCCGGTACCTTTTAGTGAATACTTGTATAAATGCTTCTATCAAATCCGCATTTACGGACACCATGATGTGTCCGTCATGAACTCCGTGATGGAAGTATTGTACAAACTGGCATTCATACAAAAGGAGAAAGTCCAGGACGACGTGTGGAGATTCGGCCGTTACATTATTAAGGCTGTTGATGTAGAGAATATGGACGAGCTTGATTTTGAGCGGTTTAACCATCAGGCACAGAAACTGGCCGATGCGTGTGGGACAACCATTTCCTTGAAGAGCGATGATGCTTCATAACCTATGTACCAAATAAAGAGAACCGTCCATATTCCGGACGGTTCTCTTTTGTGTATTAATCGCTGCCGGATATGATCATATCGTCTTCCATCTCGGCAAGAAGGGTGGCAGGTGACACTTTATCACCTTTCTTAATATGAAGCTTTTTCAGGCTGCCGCTGATGCCCACCGCTACCTCTGACTCTGTCCCGTCCCGCTTAATAACAAAAAGGGGTTCCCATTCATAGACATACTCCCCGTTCTGAACGAGGACTTCGGTCACTTCTCCATAACACGGGGAAATGATTTTTTCGGGCCGCATGGTTCATTCCTCCTGTTCTCACCACGCCCGGTCCAGCTCAGGGCGTTTGAAACAGCATATGTGGGAGAAGAGGACAAGATGACTGGAAAATAAAAAAGAAGTGACGCAGCCTCTCCCTGGATGAGAAACTGCGCCACTCCGGCACTTTGTATGATGATTCCGATTGGGCTCGAACCAACGACCTCCACCCTGTCAAGGTGGCGCTCTCCCAGCTGAGCTACGGAATCTTATGTAGAAATTTGTCGTTTTTTGCTGACAAAGATTAATATACTATGGATCACAATTGAAGTCAACATGATTCGACAAACTTTTTTACAAACCTTCCTCCTCCCTCCATCATTTGGGTTATTGATCTGTTCCACTTTTTCAACAATTCTATGATAAAATAAGAAGTGCAACGTTTACATCGAATTTTAAGCGGGAAATTTTCATATACTTCCGTGCTGTAAGGAGGTGGTCTATTTATGGGTAGAGACGGATCCATGACCGAGTACACCATAAACAGTCAGTACTTAGACGAAGAAATGACCCTTCGTGTGTATACGCCGAACAACTTCTCTCCTCTATACAAGTACCATTTCTGTATCATGCAGGATGGAAACGATTATTACTCCATGGGGCGCGCTGCCACTCTGAGCGATAAGCTCCACAGGGAGGAACGTATGGAACGGACGATTTTCATTGGTATACATTACAAGGATAAATACGACCGCAGGGAGAAATACCATCCTGACGGCCCGAGACAGGGAGACTACGTCAGCTTCCTCATCAGGGAGGTCGTCCCATTTCTTGATGAACAGCTGCCCGGGTATAATATGGGGAGAGGCCGGACACTGGCCGGGGATTCCCTTGCCGGAACCCTTGCCTTAATGACAGCTGTTAAATTCCCGAATATCTTCGGAAATGTCATCATGCAGAGTCCTTATGTCGATGATCACGTCCTGGAAGTCGTCGACACAGGGCGGCAGCTTTCTTCATTAACCATCGATCACACCATCGGTCTGGAGGAAACGGACGTGGAGACGACAACCGGTGAGCGGATGGATTTTCTTGAACCAAATCGAAAGCTGCGGGATCTTCTACAGGAAAAGCCGGTCTCCTATACGTACCATGAGCTGGATGGCGGTCATACTTGGGGATCCTGGCAGAAGGATTTTGAACGGGCTTTATTGAACATATTTAGTGGTGAATAAACGTTTTAAAATGGGACAATCAGGAGGTTAGTTCAATGAAATACGGAATAGCAGTGTTTCCATCAAAAAAAGTACAAGATGTAGCGAATTCTTACCGCAAGCGATATGACCCTCATTACGCGCTGATTCCTCCTCACATTACGATGAAAGAGGCGTTTGAAGCGGAGGAAGATCAGATTGAAAGTGAAATCATCCCCCAGCTGAGGGAAATTGCCAAGAACACAGAGCCATTCTCCTACGGGGTGTACAAGGTAAGTTCCTTCTCTCCCGTAACCAACACCATCTACCTGAAGATTGAACCATCCGATGAAATTTTTGATTTGAATGATAAACTTTACACTGGTGTACTGCCGGAAGAAAAAGATTTCTCCTTCGTTCCGCACATCACGATTGCTCAGAAGCTTTCAGACGAGGAATTTTCCGATGTATACGGCAGCCTCACTATGCTTAAATTCGATCTGCAGGATCAGGTCGATCGTTTCCAGCTTCTTTACCAACTTGAAAACGGCGCATGGAGTGTCTATGAGACATTCCGCCTTGGCAGAGGGTGAAGCTCGTGGATATCCGGCAGGTCAGAAACAAACAGCAGCTGGACGATGCCTACACAGTGAGAAAAATCGTCTTTGTACAAGAACAGCAGGTACCTGAAGAACTTGAAATCGATGAGCATGATGAAGCGTCCCTTCATTTCACCGGGTATGAGAACGACAAACCGGTAGCCGCCGCCCGTCTCCGGTTTGTCCACGGATACGGGAAGCTTGAGCGCATTTGTGTTCTGAAAGAGAAACGCGGCCATTCCTACGGCAGACAGATGATTGAACAGCTGGAAGCCGCCGTGCGTGACTATGGGTATGACAAAGCCAAGCTTAATGCTCAAACCCAGGCGGAAGCCTTTTATGAAGCCCTCGGTTATGTCACGATTTCAGACAAATTCATGGATGCCGGCATCCCACATGTCACGATGGTCAAAGAATTGAATGAATAACCAGCTCCCGCCTATGGAAAGGCGGGAGTTTTTTCGTTTATATTCCACCCCTTTTGTCTACAATGAGGCATAGAAGAACGAAAAAGAAGGATCGTGACGCTTCAATGGAATATATACAAATTACGGTGGAGACTCTTTTCGGGTTTGCCGCGCTGTTTGTCATGACTAAGGTACTGGGTAAATCCCAGATTACTCAAATTACAGCTTTTGATTTCATCTCCGCCCTTGTACTTGGAGAGCTTGTAGGAAATGCCCTTTACGATCCTGACGTCGGTATTCCCGACATCGGCTTTGCCATTATACTGTGGAGCATCCTTATTTACACAACAGAGATGATCACGGAAAAGTTTAAAGGATCCCGGCAGCTTCTTGAGGGAAGCCCATCCCTCGTAATTTATCAGGGAAGGATTGACCGAGAGCAGCTCAAAAAAAATAAGCTGGATATCAACCAGCTTCAACACCTTCTCCGCTCCAAGGATGTCTTCTCGATCAGGGATGTGCAGTATGCTGTTTTGGAAACGGATGGAACCATTTCTGTGTTGAAAAACTCCCATTCTCAGAACGTCAGCCGAAAGGATTTGAACCTCCCTCCTCTTCCCGTCCCGCTTCCCCGTACCATCATCAGTGACGGGGAGGTCATCTGGGATAACCTGAAGGAAGCCGGGCTTGATGAAAATTGGCTGCATCATCAGCTGAAAGCCCAGGATTACGAGACACCAGAGGCCGTACTGTATGCAGAGTTCCAGGATGGTGACCAAACCTTGTTTGTCATCGGCTTATAGCCGAAAACACCCACTTATGATCAACCAGACGATCTTGAATCACTTCTGCTTTTTTCAAGGTTACGGCATAAGCGGTTACAGCCGTCCGATATAAGAGCCACTGCCCGAGCGCAGGCGCCTGCACATCCCACTTCGTACACAGAATGGAAATCAGCTCTTCGTGCGTCACCTCTCCTGTCGACTCCACTGCCGACTGGACAGCATCGAGGATACGCTGATGGTAGACGATATTTTGACGGATCGTTTCAGAGGGATCTTGTTCGAATGACCCGTGGCCGGGCAATGCCCCGGCACACGGGATAGCCAGAAGACGCTCCAGACTGTGGATGGTTTCTCCGGCATCCACCAGAAACGGGATCCGGTGCTTCTGGAGCGTCTCCAGACTGAAATAACTATCCGCGGCATACAGGACGTCTCCGGCTTTCAATGCAAGCTGATGATGACTGTGGCCCGGGAGCAGAAAAAGTTCGGCTGTGATCCTGCCGAAATCGACTTGTCCTTCATCGACAACCCTGTCAATCCGTACAGGGGGACCTTCAAGAAACTTATTACGGAGTTCTTTAAGCGGAGCAACCCCGCTGAACAGATAGAGCGGCTCCAGCGATGGATTGGAAAGGACCGACGCTTCCAATACGGGGGCAGATGTATGAACGTCATACGTATGCTGTACATAGGAAGCTCCGCCGTAATGATCCGCATGAGCATGGGTGATAAATAGGTGGGTGAGCGGAAGCTGCCGTTTTTCCAGTTCCTTCAGCACCTTTTTAACCGATGACCGATCGATACCTGAATCAATCAGCAGCCCTGTACCGCCTTTATGAATGTAGCCGATATTTACGGATGAATGATCATAGAAACACCAATCATTGATTTGTTTGAACGTCATCGTTACAGCCCCTTCAAGCATTTCTATACAGTTTCGCTGAAGTAGCTGCCTTTTCCTGTTACAGCAGCATAGGTTTTCACGCCGATGTTCTGATGCGCGGGGGATGCCGGCTTATGATCTTCGGCCTCTGCCGCATGGAATCCGGGCGTGGTGATAAACGGACTGTTTTTCTGATAGACAAGGCGGTCCTCTTCTCTCTGCTGCCGACCGGGTCGTTTCGTATCGAGGCTTGCCTTGAAAATTTTATCCACGGCAAAGGACTGCTGGTGCTGATTCACAACTCTTGTCTGGTAATCCTGATACTGGTAATGATTCACAGGCAGAATATATCCCATCCGGAACGCCTCCTTTATCTTCCATTACCCCGAAAACACCGAATTGAACCAGGCCTGTCATTCAAAAAACTTCTCCATCTTCCCTGCATATTTGTTTAGAAATTTTTCTACATCGGTCATCTGTTTGGTGAACCTTTTCTCCCAAGCTCCCAAATCCTTTTCCCACTGCTGGAATTTCTTGTCCGGCTGTTTGATAATGCCTTTATATTTCGACGTTTCCACATCGATTTCCTGCAGGACTTCAAGCAGCGTCTTTGCCTTCTTTTTTTCCTCTTTCCCCGTCACAGGCGGTCTGTCCATGCATACAGAACCGACTGCAGACCTGCGAGAGCAAAGACAAAGACGAGCCACTCCCCGTATGGGACCACCAGATAAAATACGACCATAATGATGGAGGACCAGACACCGACACACCACTGACAGCTCAAACCTTCACCAATAAACCCTTTAGGCTCGACCCACTCTTCTTCCACCCCTTGATCGTTCGTAACCAGCTTCACATTGAAAAACGGACGTCTCATCCACTCCATAATGTAATCACGTACAATCAAGCGGGTCAGACGGAAACTCGCCAGAGCAAGCAGCAAAAATTCTGCGATGGATAACATTTGATATCCCATCCTTTCTAAAGAAGAAAAAAGCCACTACATACATCGTAGTGGCTGCTTACTCAGTTTAGAACCAGCGGAATCCTCCACGACGGTCGGAAGACTCATCATCATGGCGTTTTCTAGAACTTGAACTGCTTTCGTCCGCCCCGGCTTCCCTGCGTTTCCTTCCGAAAAACGGATCCACACGGTCACTGCTTTCATCACGGTCATGACGTCCGCGGTGCTGCGGCTCAATAATGACATTATCAGCTTTAATAACAAGGTCTTTGACATGAATGACCTTTTTCTTCTCAGACATTCCCCTCACTCCTTAATCGAATTCATTGTTACTTTATGGTTTTCAGCTTGGCCGGGTATAGTCGTCCGCCCATACAAGACGAAAAACTTTGGGAATGCCTGAATACGGACAAATGCCCACACCGACAGCGCTGACAGACATATTCTAGTAAAGACAATACGTCAATGCGTATGGAAAGGGGAAAAAACAATGAGCTGTGGTAAAAAATACGATTCAGGCTCCTGTGTTATTGATATCCTAAAAGACATCGTGGATGCTCAGAATGACGTCCTGCACGATTGCACAACGAGCTGTGAACAATCAATCGCAGACCTTCTGGGTGACAGTAACGGAGGATCAGGTTTCGATACAGTACCTGTTATTCTTTACTGTAAAGACGGATGCAAGCCTTTTAAAGGTTACGGTTCAAAACGCAGCGGAGAGCGCTGTAATGTCAAAGGGAGCTTTTTCTTCCGCGTCAAGTCCGTAGACGACGATGGATGTGCGATTCTTGAACTTCTATTCTCTGACCGCAACGGAGACGATGAGGATTCAAGAGACGACGATCCGAAATCACCTGCTGATCAAAGCTGCCGCGACCTTCGCGCTTCAGGGATCTGCATCACGGTGGACTTGAACTGCTTCTGCCACGTTACCTGCCTTCCGGCTGCCAGCACGCTGTAAGAAATCAGAAAAAAACCGCGCAAACAGGCGCGGTTTTTTCTGTTTCAAAAGCCCAGTAGACGAATATCAATAATCGTATCAAAGTCAATCTCCCTCTGAAACGGCCGCTGAAACACCTTCATATGGACTTTACCATCCTGATAATCGGTAATGTACCCTCTGAGCTGATCTTCTTTGGTCGTCACTTCACATTTCATCTTCGGAACATGGGGGGATAATTGAAAAAAGTAATCCACTTTTTCCTCCAGGGAGAGTTCGTGGAATCGCTGCCTGCGCTCCCGGCTGGATACTTGCTTTTCTTCGTTATCCCGATCGTTTTCCACCTCAGGCGTGTCGGTATTCTCCGGAAGTAGTTTTGTTACTTCTTCTGTATGAGCGGCATGGGTTCGGCGCATCCGTGCTTCTTTTTCATATCGTGGTGTTTCTTTTGCAGCGGGCTGTTCAGAACCACGTGACCTTACTGAGCGTTCCGTGCGGAAACTCGTCTGCATAGGAACAACGGCAGGCTTTAGATTTTTCGGCTGAACAATGTAAAGCATCGGCTGCTTGGCAAGACGTTTTTCATCGGCCATGTTCGATCTCTCCTTTTCCAGTCGGTCATCACCTTATGTATATGCCCTGTCTTTCTCCCATGTTCATTTTCGACGATCATCGTGGAAGTTTCCGTATTATTTACACATTCTTTCTCTTGATCCTCATCCTGTTAGGAGTGACACGGCTGTGAAAATGATTTACATGGATCATTGACGGTCGAACATGGAACCCCTCATTTTCATCTCTTCTTTTCATTGCACAAGAAAAAAGAGTGATTTTCTTTGATAAATCAAAGAAAATCACTCTTAATTAGATGGGACACCGTTGATTCCATGACGAGCGTTCGATGGTGACGCCTGTGGGAACAGCGCGATCCGGAGATCCACTTGGTCCAGTGGTCTTCCTCCCCAAGTCAGCTGAGGTCGTGCCCGCGGCAAGCATCCATCGACAAGCGATTCGTGAAAATCAACAACAACCTTTAACCACATCTCTTGATAGGAAGGAGGATTTCAGTGGCCTCATCAAAATGGACGGATTTTTTCTTTAGTAAGCGACAATACTGAATCCGGAGTCAACGTGGATGATTTCCCCTGTCACACCACGGGACAGGTCACTCATCAAGTAGTAGCCGGTATCGCCGACTTCCTCCTGAGTCACCGGTCGGCGCAGTGGAGCACGCTCTTCGATCACTTTCATAATTTCATTGAAATCACCGACACCTTTAGCTGATAATGTCCGGATAGGTCCGGCAGAAATCGCATTCACACGGATGTTGTGCTTCCCTAAGTCATTGGCCAGGTATTTCACGCTGGCATCAAGACTGGCTTTCGCTACACCCATAACGTTGTAGTTTTTTACAACCTGCTCTCCGCCAAGGTACGTCAGCGTAACGATGCTTCCTCCGTCGGTCATCAATGGCTGGGCAGCACGCGCAACAGCCGTCAGTGAGTAGGAACTGATATTGTGGGCTGTTAAAAATCCATCACGGCTTGTGTTCAAAAACTCATCCTTCAGCTCTTCCCTGTTCGCAAAGGCAATACAATGCGCAAGTCCGTGAATCGTTCCGACATCCCGTCCGATTTCTTGAAATGTGTGGATAATCGCTTCGTCGTTTGTCACATCGCACTCATACACCAGTGGTTCTTCCACTCCGTCCAGAGTCGCGGCCAAGTCCTGTACCGACTTTTTAAACCGTTCCGATGCCACGGTGAAAATCAACCGGGCGCCCGCTGCGTGCAGAGAACGTGCAATTCCCCACGCAATACTCCGCTTGTTGGCAACACCCATGACTACATACGTACGTCCTTCTAAAGAAAAGTTCACGCTGATTCCCCTCCTCAATCATTCTCACAAATTAGTATTTGTTATTAGTACCTGCTCCTATTTTAAACGATCCACGTTTGAAAAACAAATCAGGATCCATAAAAAAACCCTAATCATCTAATGATGGGTGTGGTCACTAGTCCCGCATACATAAAAAGCTTGTAGAAAAACACGGAGTTTCTCTACAAGCTCAATGGCTGCTCTAACAAAAGCGGAAGTTCATCATCAGCACCATTCACAGTATTCCAGTTCCATTTTGAGTTCATCCACATACTCGTTGGAACCTGTCACGATTAAGCGGTCCCCGATTTTCAGCTCCGTATCGCCGTGAGGAACGATGGAATCTTTGCCACGGAAGATCCGGACCATGATTACGTCTCCTGTAAAAGGGAACTCCCGGATATGGACGCCGTTATACATGGAATTGTTCATATTGATCTGATAAAGCGCACTATCCTGCTTTGTCAAAATATCAAGCACGTTCGGTGCTTCGATCATCGCTTTCAAAAGAGCCTTCGAGGACAGGAAGACGCTGAAGACACTGATGCCAAGCTCCCTCATCTCTGTAGAAAGCTCAGGAGATTCGACTCGGACAATAATCCGCTCCACACCTTGTTCTTTCGCATATCGGGCGATTTCTGCGTTCCTTTCCTCGTCCCCTGTAGAGGCGACGACAAGGTCCACATCAAAGACACCCAGCTCTTTCATATTCTCGACGTTGTAACCGTCCAGCTCCTTGATATCAAAGCAGTTCCGGCTGATTCGTTCATCGATTTTATCCACTTTCGTATGGTACAAATGCGTTTCATACGCGTTGATATCCAGTTCACGCACAACAGGAAGCGTCATCCGGTTGGATCCGATGAAGGAAACCACCGTTTTATGGTCCTCATCCTCAAAGCGTCCATATACCTTTTTAAAGACGATCGGTGCGACAACGCAGGTCAGGACGGCTACAAGAATAAGCGCCCCTTCCATCTGATCGTCAATCATTCCTTCCCTTTTGCCAATCGCAGCAGCGGCAATAACGAGAGATAAGGTGGACGTCAGGATAAATCCGGATCCGAACACCGTCTTACGGTCATACCATTTCGAAAGGATCAAGGCCGGAACAATTTTGGAAATCAACAGGGCTGCAAACAGCAGCGGAATCAATAACAGGACACGTGTATCCGTAAACAAACTCCAAATATCTATTTCTACACCGACCATGACGAAGAAGATCGGGATTAAGAAGCCATATCCAAAACTGTCGAGCCTTTTGACCATTTCCGGGTTCGGTGAAAGCAGAGATACAAGAGTACCCGCTAAGAAGGCGCCCAGAATGTTTTCCGCACCCACAGTTTCCGATAAAGCAACGAGAAGCAGGATCAATGTAAAGACGGCACGTGTATCGATCTGGATGGTACCTTTAGCCATCGTCTCCACAAAGGATTGATGACGGAACTTTTTCCCGATGTAATAGAAAAGGACACCAGCAGCAAACAAAATAAGCAGAAGCCACGTATTGCCGCCGTTCTCTCCATAAATGGAGACGAATACGGCCAATAGGATCATGGTAACGAGGTCGGCGATTACAGCGATCAGAAGGATCGTCTGACCGATTGTCGTTTTCATCATCTGTGCATCTTTCAAAGTTGGAACAACTACACCAAGGGAGATCGTTGAAATGATCAACGTCATAAGAAAGGCATTGTCTATAAATCCAGCCAGCACGAATACATAGGACAGCGCCAGGGAAATGACGAATATTCCGACAAATACGATGACCGCCACCCATACTGGATTGGGGGCGCCGGTTCCCTGGTTGACCGGTTTCGCACGTTTCTTCTTGCTTGCAAAAATGGAGAAGTCTATTTCAAGACCACTCAGGAACATAAGAAAAATGAACCCCAGGGTCGATAGTATTTCAAGCCAGCTTCCCTGTTCAACAAGGTCAAATCCACTTTGACCTATAATCAAACCTACGATGATTTCTGCTACTACCACCGGAATCATATTCAGTTTAAACCGGTGGAGTAGGATGGGAGTAATAAATGCTGCAATTATGACAATAACCAGTGAAGTTACTGAAGCACCATGTTCCATACTCGCCCTCCTTCCTTCATATCAAAAAATTCATAAAGGCTGTTGCCATACCGAAGTAAATCAGAATGGAAATCAAGTCATTCACTGTTGTGATGAATGGCCCTGAGGCAACAGCGGGGTCAATGTTCAAACGATGCATGATAAGGGGGACGAGAGATCCTGCGAGCGTTGCAACAATCAGCGTTAATAAAATGGACAAACCTACTAATAATCCTAAGAAAAAGTTTCCCTGCCATATATAAACGATAAGGGTAATCAGCACACCACAGGAAACTCCGGTGATCACACCAGTACCTGCTTCTCTCATCATCATTTTCCATTTTCCTTGTTTCTCTATTTCTCCTGTAGCAATTCCACGGACAGCAACAGCAAGCGCCTGAGTACCCGTGTTTCCACCCATTCCGGCAATCAGCGGAATAAAGATGGCAAGAATGGCTACTTTATCCAACGTTTCCTCAAACCGCCCGATCAGGCTGGCTGTTAAACTCCCTAAAAATAGCAGGATTACCAGCCAGGGAAGCCTCTTTTTCGCTGAGGCAAAAGCGTTATCATCCGGACTGTCCACATCAGAAATCGCAGCAAACTTCGAGTAATCATCGCTGGCCTCTTCTTCCATGACGTCCATAATATCATCCACAGTAATGATACCAAGCAGATGATCTTGAAAATCGACAACAGGAAGCGCGAGAAAGTCATAATCCCTGACCATCCGGGCGACCTCTTCCTGATCTTCCCCTACTGATACCGATACCACCCGTTCATTCATGACATCGGAAATCAGCCAGTCTTCTTCAGAAATAATCAAATCCCTCAACGAAATAACACCAACCAGCCTTTTATCTTCATCTATGACATACGTATAGTAAATCGTTTCGGCATCAGGGGCTTCTGTTCTCAAATGCACCATGGCTTCCTTGATCGTCATACCGGCCTTTACGACAACGAACTCTGTGGTCATGATGGACCCTGCGGTTTTCTCCTCATAATGGAGCAGGTCCTTGATTTCGTCCGCAGCTTCATCATCCATGATCGTCAGGAAGCTGGCTACTTTATCTTTATCTAATTCGTTGAATATATCAACAGCATCATCGGCAGACATTTCGGCAAACACCTGGGCGGCAAATCTTGGATCCATTTCTGAAAAGAAGGGTTCAATTTCCTCATAATCGATATGCTCCATCACATCTGCCACTTCTTCCGGTGACAAATAAGTATAGATCTGCATTCTTACATCCGCATCCAGATCCTCAAAAATCCGCGCCTGATCATAGGGATGCATCTCCAAAAATTCAGCACGAAACTGATCGATATGTTCATTGAACAGGGCATCTTTAATATTTGCCCAGACTTCTTTCCGCTCGTGGTCATCTAAGTGTTCCATAAGCAGCCCTCCCCCGTGTCTATTTCGTTTTTGACCGTTTAATCTTAATTGTGATTCATAGGTTTGTCAACGAATGTCACGCAACTTTTAAATTCAGCTTCCGTACCGTCTCCACGCCTATCCATAGTCTAACAGAAAGGCCCCTCCGGGATGGAATAACGGGCGGCCATGTTTATTATTCATCCCCGTGGGAAAAATATCATTCAGATTCCTTCATGCGCTGCAATTCCTGCCCTTTTAAAACACCTGCAGCCTCTCATTCCATTACCAAAAGGAGCGTCATTATGACCTATGATGTGATCGGAGATGTCCACGGCTGTCTCCCCGAGCTTGTTCAACTGTTCGAGAAGCTTGGTTACAATTGGAGCGACGGACTCCCCCTCCATCCGGATGGCCGTACACCGGTATTTGTCGGAGATATCACGGACAGAGGTCCGGACTCTCTCGGGTGCATCCGGCTTGTTTACAGACTTGTCTATGAACAAAACGCCCTTTATGTCCCGGGAAATCACTGTAACAAATTGTACCGGTTCTTTCTCGGAAACCCGGTCCAGGAAAAACACGGACTGGAAACGACCGCGGCGGAATACAGAAACCTGCCCGGGAAGGAGCAGCAATTGGTGAAAAAGCAGTTTCTCCAGCTTTACGAAGAAGCCCCGCTGCACTTGATTCTGCAAGATACAGGAGCTGTCGTAGCTCATGCCGGTATTAAAGAGGAAGATATCGGAAAACGAAGCAGACGAATCGAAACGTTCATTTTATATGGAGATATCACCGGGGAAAAACTCCCCGACGGGCGCCCGGTGAGGAGAGACTGGGCTCAGGACTATAAAGGAAGCCGGTGGATTGTTTATGGGCACACACCTGTAAAAACGCCACGCTTTGTCAATAAGACCGTCAATATTGATACCGGATGTGTTTTTGGAGGAAAACTGACGGCTTTCAGGCTTCCGGAAGAAGAGGTGGTCAGCGTCTCCTCCTCCATGCCTTATATAGAAGAGAAATTCCGATACGATTGATATCTACCCATCATAAGGTGAAAAAAAGCTTGAGAACCCTATGTCCTCAAGCGAAAAGATCCCACTCTTCAGGTGTTTCCGTTACGAATGTCATCCTTTTCTTACTCCAGGGATGACGGAAGTTCAATTGGTAACAGTGCAGCGCCTGTCCCGGGATCCACGGGCAGGCGTTTCCACCATAAAGGGTATCCCCCGCAAGCGGATAACCCAGATGTTCCAAGTGGACCCTGATTTGATGCGTCCGTCCCGTCATGAGCTGGAGGCGGAGCCATGTATATGCCCCGCTCCTTTTCTCCACTTCATAACGTGTCTCAGCCGGCCGTCCTTCCGACGATATCGTACGGCGGATAATCGATCCCTCTGCCCGTGCAATGGGCTGATTCACGATGCCTTGATCCGCTTGTAATCTTCCCTCCGCTACAGCTTTATACCGGCGGTCGATTTTCTTCATGCTCTGTGTCAGCAGGCGGTGGCTGTACGCGTGTTTAGCGACCAGCATCAATCCGCTCGTGTCCTTATCCAGTCGTGTGACGATGTGAACCGTGCATGGATCGTTTTCCTGAATGTATCGGAAAAGCAGAAAAGCCGCTACAGATGGTTCGTTTTTATCAAGAGCTGGGACCGAAAAAAGGCCGGCCGGTTTATTGATGACGAGTACATCCTCATCTTCATACACAATGGAAAGCGGACCTTCCATCGGCTGAATGGACCCGCGTTCTTCCTCTGGAAATTCCACTTCAAGAAGATCACCGCTCCTCAGCGGCTGCCACATGTCCATCCGTTCACCGTTGACAAAAACGCTGCCGCTGATCCGCACTTTTTTGATCAGCTGCCGGGAGAATTCCCCCGCCCCAAACAGGAAGTCCCGACTTGACCAACCGGAATAAGCGGCGGTGATGGTCCACCGCTTTATCACTTTAGACGGAGTATTCATCCGCCACGAAGGAGTCATGCACGCGTTTCCAGAATGGGAATGGACGGAAGCGGGCGAACCGTACTTTTTCTTCTGCCACCCGGCACTGGATCGACTTCACGTCTTTATACGTTCTTGAAATGTGATCGATGGTGAACAGGAAGCTGCGGTCGTGAAGCGGCTTGAACATACATGTATGATGGCTCGGCAGGATCAGGGGTGACCCGATCGTACGGAACACCCGGTTGTTGATGGAAGCCATTTCGGCAATCTGGAAGGCCTCCAGGGATGGATGAAGGATCGCTCCCCCAAGCGCCTTGTTGTAAGCTGTACTTCCTGAAGGTGTGGATACACATAAGCCGTCTCCCCGGAAGGTTTCGAAATGATCGCCCTTGATTTCAATATCCATTACGACAGAACCTTCGGATGTTTTGATCGTGCATTCATTCAACGCAAGGTAACGGTCTTCTTCACTGCCATCTTTCGGGCGGATCGTCACCTCAAGGAGTGGATACTCCACCACTTGAAACGGCGTTTTCGCTATTTCAATGATCAGTTTTTCAAGTTCTTCCGGCATCCAGTCTGCATAGAAACCAAGATGCCCGGTATGAATACCGATAAATGCGGTTTTATCCAAACGATGGACATACGTATGGAAAGCTTCCAGAAGGGTTCCGTCCCCGCCTACGGATATGGCCAGTTCAGGCTCATCCTCATCATATTCCAGCTGGAATTCGGTTAAGTAATTCTTAATTTTTGAACGGATTTCGTTGGATTTCTGATCTCCCTTAGATAAGATCGAAAACTTCATTGTCGGCCACTCCTCTACATTTTTTTCGGGTTTTTCTTCTGTTCTTCTTTTCTTAAGAAAGCACGCTGGGCTTCCTGCACCTCATTTTTTATCTTGGACATTTCTTCATCTAATTGAAAGGCGGCCTCGCCTGCGCGCTTCAGACGGGATTTGATCTCTGCAGGTATCTTACCCGAATATTTGTAGTTTAACGAATGTTCATTGGTCGCCCAGAAGTTCATCGCCAGGGTCCGGATCTGAACTTCAGCGAGCAGCCGCTTTTCCCCGTGAATGGTTTCAACAGGGTACTCGATAATCACGTGGAAGGAACGGTATCCGCTGTCTTTTTTTCTGGACACATAGTCCTTTTCCTCCACAACCTTTAAGTCATGCCTGTTTCGCAGCATATTCACAACAGCGTAAATATCGTCCACAAACTGACAGACGACGCGCACACCAGCAATGTCCTGAATTTCCTCTTCAATGTTTTCAGGATTGATTCCTTTTCGTCTCGCTTTTTCTAATATACTTGTTTTCGGCTTAACGCGTCCGGTTACAAACTCTATAGGAGACTGTTCCTCCTCATATTCAAACTGCCGCCTCATGCCTTTCAGCTTTATTTTCAGCTCCTCAACTACCTGAGCATATGGAGCTATAAATATATCCCAATTCATTAAGCGTCCACCTTTATGTAACCAATCTTTATAGTAATTATGTGCGTTTTATCTTTCATTCATTGTATCATAAAGTCAGCCTGCTGAAGAAGCAGAGTGACCAAAGGAACTACAATACAGGAGGGGTTCTCATGACCCAGGAAATCGAAATTGAATTCAAAAACCTGCTGAAGGAAGAAGAATACAACAGGGTTTATCATTTTTTACCATTCAAATCAGTTGAACTTATCGAACAAACCAATTATTATTTTGAAACAGAAGATCTAAAACTGAAACAGCACGGAGCGGCTTTGAGAATCCGTAAAAAATCCGATCAGTGGACACTGACCTTGAAGCAGCCGCACCCGGAAGGTCTGCTTGAAACACATGATTCCCTCACAGAGGAAGAAGCCAATTTATGGATACAGAACAAACGAGTGGAAAAAAGCCGGGTGTTCAAACAGCTGCGTGATCTCGGCATTGATCCGGATCACCTGCACTACTTAGGTTCGCTGACAACAAGGCGGAAAGAATTGGAGTATAATGGGGCCCTTGTTGTCCTTGACCACAGCCTCTATTATGACCAGGAGGATTACGAACTTGAGGTGGAAGCAGAGAGCAGAACGTCGGGAAAAGCCGTAATCCAGGAAATTCTTGAGTCCTGCAATATTCCTGAGCGCGAAACAGATAATAAGATCAAACGTTTCTATAACGCCAAGCTCAAATCAGAATAGTTGCTGTCAGACACCCCTCATTGCTAAAATGTTGAACAGACAAGGATGGGATGCTATGCAGCGAAATCAATCGTTTTACGATGCCGTCGGAAAAGAAAAGATCGACGAACTGGTGGAAGCCTTCTACAAGAGAGTCCAGCAGCATCCGGATTTGATTCCGATATTTCCGGATGATTTTACAGAAACCATCCGGAAACAGAAACAATTTTTAACACAGTTTTTCGGAGGCCCTCCTCTCTATGTGGAAGAGCACGGCCATCCGATGCTGCGGGCCAGGCACCTTCCTTTTGAAATCACTCCTGCCCGGAGAGATGCCTGGTTGTCCTGCATGTCCGGAGCTATGACAGAAGTGGATCTGGAGGAGCCTTACCGCTCTGCCATGTTCGACCGGCTCGTGAAAACGGCCAACCATATGATGAATACACCTGAGGATGAGAAAGGAGAATAGTTGTGGGTTGGAAAAGTTTAAATCGTGATCAACAGACAAACGGAACATCAAGCGGCTTTTTTAATTTATTGAAACGCCCTATAGAGATATACGTCTTCATCGACCCGCTTTGTCCAGAATGCTGGTCACTTGAACCCTTTCTTAAAAAGCTCACGATCGAATATGGACGCTTCTTTACCATCCGCCCGGTCATTAGCGGAAATCTTACTTCCTTACAGGAGAGTTACGGCAGAAAAGCCGAAAACCTGAAAAAAGAATGGGACCACACCGGTTCCAGAACAGGCATGTGCTGTGATGGGGATGTATGGCTTGAAAATCCTGTCGCCTCCCCGCTTGCGACTTCCCTGGCTGTTAAAGCCGCCGAACTGCAGGGTAAAAAAGCAGGCATGCGCTTCCTTCGTAAGATCCAGGAGTACGTGTTTCTGGAAAAGAAGGACATTTCCAATGAAGAAGTTCTTATTGAATGCGCAGAAAACAGCCGTCTGGATGTTGCTGAGTTCAAACGGGATCTTCATTCTGATGCAGCCCGCCGAGCTCTTCAATGCGACATGAAGCTTGCTGGTGAGATGGAAGTGGATTCTACTCCGACCATCGTCATTTTCAATGAATCAGAAGAAGACGCCGGATTAAAAGTGACCGGCCTGTATTCGTACGATGTTTATGTGAAAGTGTTGAAAGAAATGCTGCAGAAGGATCCTAAGCCGGGGGTCAAACCCGATTTAGAGGATTTCTTACAGCACTATCGCTTTGTAGCCAATAAGGAAATTGCCGTCGTTTATGACTGGACGGAACAAGAAGCTAAACACGAAATGAAGAAGCTCGTCCTAAAACAGAAAGTACGCGAAGTCCCTGTGAAGCACGGGGCTTTCTGGAAATATATCGGTTCATAAAAAAGCTCCCTCTCCGGGAGCTTTTTTATGGCCGGATCATGACGAATCCCCCTTGATCATACATTTTTATAAAGGAGGACTGGTCATGAAAATATGGTTGACGCTGGCTGCACTGGCTGTTCTGTTCATGCTTTTACTTTTTCACTTGTTTGCTCTGATGCATCTCTATCCTCTCTACATCACTTCCCCTCTCTTGTTTACAGCCATTTTCCTCATTGTATCGGCGGCCTCCTACAAAAAAACATTCAAAGGCTTTCATTAACCCTTTTCTGTCCTTCTCACCCGTACGGCCGGCTGTGGAAAGGAGTGTTTTCCTTTCCGCAGGGCAGGAACGCTTGGGAACAAAAAAGCTTGTAGAAAAACACAACGTTTCTCTACAAGCTTTTTTATTATTTTTTGAGGAGCTGCTCCATTTCATTGAGTTTTTCCTCAAAGACATCCAGGGCGGACGAAATCGGATCTTTTGATGTCATATCAACACCGGCCTGCTTCAGCACTTCAATCGGATAATCACTGCTTCCGGCCTTCAGGAAATTCTTATAACGTTCGACAGCAGGGCTGCCTTCTTCAAGAATCTGTCCAGCCAGAGCTTGTGCGGCTGCATAGCCCGTCGCATATTGATAAACGTAATAGCCCATATAGAAGTGAGGGATTCTCGCCCACTCCAGGCCGATCTTTTCGTCGATAACGATGTTTTCCCCGAAGTATTTTTTGTTTAGATCATAGTAGATGTCGGTCAGTTTCTCAGCGGTCAGCGCTTCCCCGTTCTGAGCCTGCATATGAATCGTGTGCTCAAATTCCGCAAACATCGTCTGACGGAAAACTGTGCCTCGGAAACCTTCCAGGAAATTGTTCAGCAGATACAGTTTTTCTTTATCACTGTTCGTATTTTTGGTCATGTACTCATTCAGAAGAGCCTCATTACACGTGGACGCAACTTCAGCCACGAAAATGGAATAATTTCCATACCGATACGGCTGATTCTCGTGCGTATAGTAGCTGTGCAGGGAATGTCCGAGCTCATGGGCAAGTGTAAACAAATTGTTTACATTATCCTGCCAGTTCATTAAAATATACGGATTTGTTCCGTAATGGCCGGAAGAGTAAGCCCCACTGCGCTTGCCTTTGTTTTCGACGACATCGATCCAGCGGTTTTCAAACCCTTCCTTCACAGTGTTCACGTATTCCTCTCCAAGAGGCTCCAGACCTTTCAGCACAAGATCTTTGGCTTCCTCATATGGAATATCCATCTCCGCTTCTTTGACCAGCGGCGTGTAGAGATCGTACATATGGACTTCATCAAGATTCAATACTTCTTTTCTCAGTTCGACATAACGGTGAAGCAGTGGAAGACGTTCCGTGACTGCTTCAATCAAGTTATCGTACACGGATTCCGGAATATTATTGTTATCCAGCTTCGCCTGTCTTGCACGGTCGTATTTCCTGACCTGGGCATTGAAATTGTTCTTTTTCACATGCCCGCTGAGCGTGGAGGCGAATGTATTTTTAAATGCACCGAACGTATCATACATCGCATCAAAGGCCGATTTCCGCACATCCCTGTCATCCGATTTCAGGAAGTTGATATAACGGCCGTGGGTGAGATCCACCTCTTCCCCTTGTTCATTCTTTATGGATGGGAAGGTAAGATCCGCATTATTCAGCGCCCCGAAGGTTTGGGATGGGCTTGCTCCAATTTCAGAAAAACCGGCAAGAAGTTTTTCTTCCTTCTCACTTAAAACGTGGGCACGCTGACGGGTAATCTCATCCAAAGTATGTTCATACAGCTTGAGAGGCTCGTGCTCATTCAGAAAGGACTGCACCTTTCCTTCCGGCAGGGCTAGAATCTCCGGCACGATAAAACTCATTGCGGAAGCGATTTTCGTGTAGAGGTTTTCCGCTTTTGCATTCATTTCCTGATAATAGGCGTTCGTGGTATCCTGATCGTTGCGCATATGGGCATACGTGAATAACAGCCCGATTTTATTGGATATTTTATCCTGGAAAGATAAAAGCTCATATAATTGTTCAGCAGATTCACCGATACGGCCCTGATATTTCTCCATCTCAGGAAGCATGGCTTTCGTTTCTTCAAGGTCTTTATACCAGTCTTCATCTGCAGCATACATGGCTTCAAGGTTCCATGTTTTTTCTACAGGGACTTCTTCTCGTTTTGGCAGTTGCTTAGTAGATGACATCTGCATCCTCCTTTATTTCATTCCTCATCCTCATTCACTTCTCGATAAAAGAAAAAATACCTCCCCGCTGCTACATGATCTTTAAATTTTTCAACCTGGCCAGCGTGGTCCGGTCATCCAGAAAGGCTTCCTCCATAGTGGCCGGGAAAGCAACCTCCCTGGTTTTCACCCACTTATTGTTCCCTGTTTTTTTCAGGATATTTAAGAGGCTGAGCAGCTCTGCATACTCCGCCGCAGGATCAGGCCTGTATTGATTAATCGTAACCGGAACTTCCATTTTCGGAAAATCCACCACCGAACCGACGGGCACCGGAGTAAAATGGTCTAATAAAAGCCTTGTCTGCCATATGTAAGGCTTTACACTCAGCTGCATCTGACTGGCTACGGGAAGGTAACAAACGCTTGGAATGAGGGAAAAGTGATACCCCTTCAAGTATAAATACTGCCGGAACTGCTTCTCCTTACTTCCCGGCTCCCGGCGGTATGTCGACCGGTTGTTGTGCCAGGATTTTTTCCAGTGATGGAATATCGAAGGAAGTACGGCTTTCCGGCCGGGGGAGAACATTTGAGGAAACGTGCTTTGCGGTAAGGAAAAGGAGTGAAACGAACCGGTCACAGAGGCTGGGGACAACCAGCGGAGACCAGACGCTGTCGTCATCGTCTTTTCGCGTGGGTGAAAGAAGAAGAGTTGATAACAAGCAGACCATTGATATAAGAAGGATTGAAGAAAGGTATTAAATTGGAGCATGTGAGGGCTTTTCTTTTTCCAGTGTTTCGGTCCAAGGATCCATAAAGGGAAAACCCCATGGTCCACGTACCTCTTTGTACGCTTCCATATGTCTGTAACCGGTATCGTAGAGCACTGATACTCTACGGCGACCTTTCGATTAGAACCGGAAATGTAGACATCTGGCTGTTGTTGAATACCGGGAAGGTAACGTTCCAGTTCTACCTGATACCCCTGGGCTCTCAGCCATTGGTATATCAGCCACTTTCCAGCTTCATGCTCCTCTGATTCCCCGCCTTTGATCGAGGAACAGCGGCTGTCTGGGAGATGAGCAAAGTGCGGTATCACTTTGGGTCCCGATCGGATCCGGACAGGCTCCCGGCAGGTTGGGCAATAATAAGCGCGCTCTTTCAATCGGGAAATATCGGAGAAGGATTTTTGATAAATGGACTGAAGCTGCTCTTGATCATTAAGAGCATACAGCATAAAGCATCACCTCTCCCCAATATTCGACATCGTGTCATTTTCTCCTGCCTGCAAAAAAAATAAGCACACGATGGTGTGTGCTTGTTTATATTAATCAAGTGGAAAGTATTGTCTGATCTGCTGCAGGGCCTGCTCTTCAAAGATGACTTTCCCATACTCCTCAAGACGATGGACGGTCAAGGATGACTCGTGAGCATATTCCATCAGCTGGCTCAGCGTATTTTCCTGTTCGTCATCATTCATACGTTCATCATCGAACTGAATATACAAGTAGTAACGGTCTTCGAAGTGGAATAAGCGCTGTTCCATTGATTCAGGAATAGATAGATAATGACTGAGCTGGATAATATCTTCGAACTCATTGAATTTCAAGGTGAAAGTCAAGGAACCTTCCGACTCTTCTTCTCCATCTTCCTCAGACTGCTTATAATCTCCGGATGACTGGTATTTATCATCCAGCAGGGATTCAAGTTTTTCATCCAGCGGAACATCGACACCCTTACCTTCATCATTCGGCAGTTCAAGCTTTTGACCATCCTGGGATACTTGAGCTTTTGTAACGATCACTTCCAGACCTTTGTCCATAGCCTGGACTTGGATCCAAAGCGGTCCGTCCGACTGGAAATTTTCCTTATCGTTCACTTCATCCATCATTTCCCAGAAAAGCTGTTCACTTCTTTCACGGTTATACCAAATTTCTTCTCGATCAAAACCTCTTTGTTCTACATCCTGATATGTTACGTAAAATTTTACGGTATTCTCATTAATGCGTTCGATTTCCATACGTTTCTCTCCCTTCTAAACATGTTTTAAGGGGGAAGGGAATGCTCACCCTTTGTGCTTCTTCCTAGACCCTTACCCTTCAGGCCTGAACTTCAACCGTGATAATGTGCCATGTAAGGGTTGATGTGATTCTATTGTATGACAGCTGAAGCAAAATGAAAAACAAATTGCTCGAATTCAGCATAGAGCTGTCCGCGTTCTGAATAGATTAGAACAGAGCCTGTAGTGAAGCGGGTTGATTTTTCATTTTAGCTTATTACCATTAGTTTGTCACTACGTAGCAGGAGGATTTTTTTCATGAACTGGGACCTACTTGAACCACTCTTCATCATTATCAGCATCGACATTATTCTCGGCGGTGATAATGCGGTTGTCATCGCTCTGGCCAGCCGGAACCTGCCTCCGGAACAAAGGAATAAAGCAATCTTATTCGGAACAGGGCTTGCTATTGCGGCAAGAGTCCTGTTAACGGTGGTTGCTCTTTATCTTCTCCAAATTCCCTTTCTTCAATTAATCGGAGGGCTGCTTCTTTTTTACATTGCCTTCAAACTGCTGACGGATACCGAGGAAACCGACCACATCAAGGCGGGTGACAGTCTTGCCGCGGCGGTAAAAACGATTGTGTTTGCTGATATCGTCATGGGCTTCGATAATGTCCTGGCCATTGCAGGCGCTTCCCACAATAATATTCTGCTGGTTATCATCGGGCTGCTCGTTTCCGTTCCTATCATTGTATGGGGAAGCCGGATCATTCTTCATATGATGGACAAGTTTCCCCTGCTCATTTATTTCGGGGCCGGAATTTTAGC
Organism: Halobacillus sp. ABH2_015; assembly: GCF_056158945.1. Lineage (NCBI taxonomy): Bacteria > Bacillati > Bacillota > Bacilli > Caryophanales > Bacillaceae > Halobacillus > Halobacillus sp. ABH2_015. Next base: position 932,873 of record NZ_JBSWUG010000002.1, on the reverse strand, counting down.
TTATACAGCTGCAGAAATGGTAAAAGAGGATCGATACATGATGCAGTATATGGAAGATTTCCCATACATCCATCAATGGTTTGCTGTAATTATGGTCATTATCATTATTACTTTAGGGTATTGGATAAATAAACGAAAAGGAACGGCGATTTGACAATATTCAAGCCTAAAATAAAAACTGCGGCAGCCTGGGCTGTCGCAGTTTTTATTTTGTATTAATTAACGAGACGTTGAGCTTCTTTCAACTGGAATGTACGCACACTGCGCGGAAGGAAACGACGGATTTCGTCCTCGTTATAACCAACCTGGAGGCGTTTATCATCAATGATGATCGGGCGGCGCAGCAATCCCGGGTTTTCCTGGATCAGATCAAACAGATCCTGCATTGGAAGCTGATCGAAATCAACTTTCAACTTCTGGAAAACTTTAGAGCGCGTAGAGATGATTTCTTCCGTTCCATCCTCAGTCATACGAAGGATTTCCTTGATTTCATCCAGTGTAAGCGGCTCAGAAAAGATATTTCGTTCCGTATAAGGGATGTTATGCTCTTCCAACCAAGCCTTCGCCTTTCGACATGATGTACAACTTGGTGAGGTATAAAGTGTAACCATACAGAAACTTCACTCCTCAAATATTTTATGGTAGAGATTCAATTGCTTCTTTTTTTATAATCAGTACAATCTGTACTATGGTTCTACTATAACACAGTTGTCAAGTTTTTTCTATATCTATACGAACATATGTTATGAAAAGCAATCAATTTCTGGTTCTTATACCCTTATACCACTTACATATAGAAGTTAAACACCATTTCTGCATTTTTTCTTTCCAACTCATTTATCAACTACTGCACAGTCATTGAAAATACCCGCCGGAATAGCAGCGGGTATTTTTCTTATGTCTGACGGGTTTTCCCGAGTTCGTCCAGAATATCCTCGGTGTCCCTTTTCTCGTCGTGGGTCAGCACTTCCTCTACCGGCTGATACGACTTTCCATAAAACTGTTCATCCTTATACGTATGGATTTCTGTGTACATTTTCTTCATCTGCTCGAAAATCTGCTCTTCCGATGCATCATCCGGTGACCAGTATAAAATTTCCATACTGTTCATTTCATTCGTTACGACAGAGCGGCGGGTATATCCAATGGATTGGGCATGTGTGAAACCTTCCCTTTGATAAAAGCGGAGACGCGCCTCCGTATCAGAGTCTTCATAATCCACAGGTTCTACTTCAAGGATGATGGGTTTGCCCTTGGCCTTCATTTTTTCAATGAGCTTATGACCGAGTCCCTGTCCCCGCGCTGCGGTGGAAACGTATACATAATCGATGAAAAGAAAGCTGTCGAATTCAGCATACATCAGGACGTGGTATTCCCCCTCGTCTTTGTAGTAGACATCGCTTTTTTCCTTTAATAAAGCTTCCATGTGTTCTTTTGACTTCATTTCCTCAACTGGGAAATATTCGTTCAGCTTTTCATACCAATTCATTGATCTGCTCCCTTATGATTAGTCCCTTTCATTATAGCGAAAATTCCTATCCTTGTTAAATGCACCGCTGTACAACCCTTGCCAGCACTTAGGCTTTACTTTCATTACTTACGTTATTCCCGGCGTTCACGGCCATTAACCTCAAAAATACAAGCCGCCTTCTCATGTTTGAATAAAAAAACCTATGTTAACCAGTTAGAGTTGCCCATTTGTCGTGTGAAAGGTCACTTTCCGCTTATCGGTGGATGAATGCCGCGGGCACGCCCTCAGCTAACTTGGTCAGGAAGGTCGCCTGCCCAAGTGGATCTTCGGCCCGTGCTGTTCCCGCAGGCATCACCACCGAACGCTCCACGTGTCGACGTTAGAATATAGAGGAAAGAGACTGCGCCCTATGCAGGTTTGCAGATTCCAAAGAACGGCATGAGCTGCGCTATGGCCGCCTGCGTGGAAAAGAAGAGAAAGAACAAGCGCTGATGACGGGTGTCTGCCGGAATATGAAAAAGATTGTTCTCCATCCAGCAAGGGTGAGCGGGGTGAAGGAGAGTCTTTGTCGATGTTAAAGAACCCCCAAGGAGCGGTGCCCCTTCCACTCCTGCGGAAGAACGAGTGGGCCGAGATCGCCGAGCGTGGGTGTTGCGAGGAAGCTCGGGCGCTCGTCCGCGGAAAGGGAAGGGGCTTTCGCTCCTGGCGGTAAGAAAGAAAAAAGCTTGTAAAGAAACAGAGATTTCTCTACAAGCTTAAGACCGGGGAGACCCCGGTCTTTTTTATTCATTCATCGGTGTGTAGTCGACACCTTTCGTATAGTTATTCCCGGCATTCCATAGAAGGAACTCATCAATACCGTTTTCATTCAAGGCTTTGATCTGCGCTTCTACTTCAGCTTTCCCATACTGTTTCGTCGGTCCGGAATACAACCAAGGGGCTTCAAAGTCCTGAAGCCATGGACGGGAGGTCGGAGCTGGATCCAGCTTACCGAGAACTTCATTTTCCACTTTGGCGTATTCATTGATCAACTTATACGGTTCAGCATCCGGTTTGGATATACCGAAATACGGACCCCAGTGACTTGGGTAGATCATTGATGAAATAACATCGACGTTGGAAGATATTTTCGAGAAGTTCTGTCCGATGTTCGGAGCTTCTTCGATGGTCGCTGAATATCCGAAGATATCCACAGACACATCAACCCCGTAATATTCCAGCTCTCCACGGGCGTATTCTACAAAGTCGGTGACAGCCTGAACACGCTTCTGCACGTTATTCAGGTCCATATCCGCATATTTCCCCTGCCCGTAATCCAGCTGGTCATCCCGGCTTCCGAAGCCTTCAGGGAAACGGACGTAATCATATTGAATTTCTTCAAAGCCCATCTCTGCTGCTTTTTTAGCAAGCTCTACGTTATATTCCCATACCTCTTCCATGAATGGGTTCACAAACGCTTCTCCCTTGCCGTTTTTCCATACCTGTCCATTTTGTGTAAAGGACAGATCGGGACGTTTCTCCGCCAGCATACTGTCTTTGAACACAACGACACGGGCAATCGGATAAATGCCTTTTTCCTCAAGTTCCTTCAGCATCTGCTCAGGATCATCAATAAAAGATTCAGCCACATCAGCGTAAGGTGATCCTTCTTCAGGCTGGAATGTGATGTTTCCGTTATCCTCTTTGATATCGATGACCATCGCATTCAGCTCGGTGTCTTCTACCAGCTGCGTCAACTCTGCCATCTTAGCTCCGCCGGCGGAAGGACCCGTAACGTAGATGCCGCGAACCGCATCCGGATATTCAAAGCTTAATCCAGAGTTGTATGTAAACCTTGCGGCCGGACTTGGAACAGCCAGCTCCTTTAAGCCCATCTGCTTTTTCGTAAGCGTACCGGCATCTTTACCATCTGCTGCTTCTGCATTATGTACTGGAATCATCATGCCCACAAGCAGTATACCTGTGAAAATCATGGTCCAGAGACTTCTTTTCCCCATTTCATCCTACTCCTATCCTATTATGTCTCTTATTCATTATAAAAGAGGAAGCTTCGTTATAACAATGATGATCTGAACTTTCCTGAAATATTTGGAAGATTGCTTCCTTTTTCCTATAAAAGGGAACATTCATGAAAAAGACTCTGCCTATGGAGACAGAGTCTTCTTTTTCTTCCTTATCTACCTGTACCATGCTCTCTTTGATACTGCTCAAATTCCTTCGTTGTACAAAGGACAAAATGTCCAGGGCGTACTTCACGGAATTCCGGTTCCTCACTTGTATCATGCTGACTCGGATCATATGTGAAACGTTCACGGGAACGTTCATAATCCGGGTCAGGCAGCGGGATGGCGGAAAGAAGAGACTGTGTATACGGATGGATCGGGTGCTTATACAGTTCTTCTGCATCTGCAAGTTCCACCATTTTACCAAAGTACATTACACCGATACGATCACTGATGTATTTGACCATGGACAAGTCGTGGGCGATGAATAAATACGTCAGGCCGTTTTCATTCTGCAGTTTCTTCAACAGGTTGACCACCTGGGCCTGAATGGAAACATCCAGGGCGGAAATCGGCTCGTCTGCGATAATAAAGGAAGGATCCACAGCCAGCGCGCGGGCAATGCCGATACGCTGGCGCTGTCCACCACTGAATTCGTGGGGATAGCGGTTGGCGTGTTCCTTGTTCAAGCCGACGGTTTCAAGCAGCTCATGAACCCTTTCTTTTCTTGCTTTCGAATCTTTTGAAAGGCCGTGAATGTCCATGCCTTCTGCAATAATATCCTCGACCTTCATCCGTGGGTTCAAGGATGCATAAGGGTCCTGGAAAATCATCTGCATTTCCCTGTTGAACTTTTTCAACTGGTCACGGGATTTTTTCCCGTGCACATTTTCGCCGTTGTAGAGAACTTCACCATCGGTAGCATCGTACAAACGAATGATGGTCCGGCCGGTTGTGGATTTCCCACAGCCCGACTCTCCTACAAGGCCGAAGGTTTCACCCTTGTAAATATCGAAATTCAAGCCGTCCACAGCTTTTACAACGCTGTGTCGTCCGGTTTTAAAGTGCTGCTTCAAATTTTTTATTTCTACTAATTTTTCCTTGCTCATCGTTGTTCACCTTCCGAACCGCCGGATGTTTTCGCCATGCCTTCCATGCGTTTCTTCACTGCAGCTGGAGGATCGATATCCGGAGCATTTTCATGAAGCAGCCACGTGGCAGCGTAGTGCGTATCGCTTACCTTGAACATTGGCGGCTCCTCTTCCAAATCAATTTTCATCGCATACTCATTCCGGGCTGCGAAAGCGTCCCCTTTCGGAGGATTCAGCAAGTCCGGTGGAGAACCTGGAATGGCATAAAGCTCTTCATCTTCACTGTCAAGAGACGGCATGGAACCCAGTAGCCCCCATGTATAAGGATGTTTCGGATTGTAGAAGATATCATCCACCGTTCCAACTTCTACAATCTTACCAGCGTACATCACCGCCACACGGTCCGCTACGTTGGCTACAACACCGAGGTCGTGGGTAATGAAAATAGTAGCTGAATCCGTCTTCTTCTGAATATCCTTCATCAATTCAAGAATCTGCGCCTGAATCGTTACATCAAGAGCTGTGGTCGGCTCATCGGCGATCAATAATTTAGGGTTGCACGCAAGAGCAATCGCTACAACCACACGCTGCCTCATTCCACCTGAGAACTGGTGAGGATACTGCTTCATGCGGTTTTCTGCATCTGCAATTCCAACAAGTTCAAGAAGCTCAACGACACGTTTACGTGCCTGCGGCTTGCTCATTTTCTGGTGTTTGATCAATCCTTCCATGATCTGGTTTCCAACCTTCATGGTAGGGTTCAAGGAAGTCATCGGATCCTGGAAGATCATCGAGATTTCCTTCCCGCGGATTTTCTGCATCTGCTTATCCGACATTTTAGCAAGGTCGCGTCCTTCAAAAATGATTTCCCCCTGCTTAATGCGCCCTGGAGGCATTGGAATCAGCTGCATCAGCGCTTTGGTCGTAACGGATTTTCCGGAACCAGATTCTCCCACAATCGCCAGGGTCTCCCCTTTATTCAAATCGAAATTAACCCCACGTACAGCTTTTACTTCACCGCCGTAGGTGTCAAAGGATACATGTAAATCTTTTACTTCTAGTAATTTTTCCATTGGTTACACCTACCTCCTATTCACGCATCTTCGGATCAAACGCATCACGCAGACCGTCCGCTAAGACGTTAAAGGCAATCATAATTAAGGAAATGACAACTGCCGGGAACAACAAGATGTGCGGATAAATCTGCAGCGACTGGAAACCAGCATTGATCAACGTACCCAATGAAGCCATCGGCGTCGGCAGTCCTAAACCGATAAAGCTTAAGAAGGCTTCAAAGAAAATCGCTGACGGGATCGAGAACATCGTGTTAATGATGATCAACCCAAGTACGTTCGGAATCAAGTGCCTTTGAAGAATCCGGCTGTCTTTCGCACCGAGTGTGCGTGAAGCAAGCACGAATTCCTGGTTTTTCAATTTCAATATTTGTCCACGGACAATCCGGGCCATCGATATCCATCCGGCTATCGCAAGGGCAATCGTAATCGATAAGATCCCGGGCTCTAAAATCAAAATCATCAAAATAACAAGAACAAGGTTTGGAATACCTACGAGAATTTCAATAATCCGCTGCATGACGTTATCCACACGGCCGCCGTAATAAGCTGAAATTCCACCGTAGGCAACACCAATCAGCATATCAATCGCTGCAGCAAGGAAAGCAATGTATAAGGATACACGCGTTCCCATCCATGTACGTGTCCACTGGTCACGACCGAGACCGTCTGTCCCAAACCAGTAGTTTTCCTGAATGTCTTTCGCTGCATAAACATCATACGTCGCTCTTACCTGGGCAGGATCACCGTCGCTGCCGTCGTTAACAACTTCTGTTTCAATGAAATCTTCCTGATTGTTAAAGCGCATCAAAGCTTTGGATTCTGCCTGCTCAAGTGTAGCTGCTGATTGGACGTCGGACAGCGTACCATCCATACCAAGCCACCCAAGCCCCTCTACCTTCGGAGGCATTTTAGAACGGGAAAGGTCCTGTTCGTATACGCCGTAATCATTCAAGTACGGTCCGAAAATTGCCAGCAGGGCTAAAATAACAAGTACAGCAAGCCCAATCATCGCACCTACGTTTTTACGAAGGCGGATAAAGGAATCCTGCCAGAACGACAGGCTCGGCCGGGTAATCTTTTCACTTTCAGTATCTGTGGTATCCACAGGAACAAATAAATCTTTATTTGGTTTATGGTTTTCCATAAATGACTACTCTCCTTCTGCCAGTCGGATTCTAGGATCAATGACTCCATAAAGCAGGTCGATGACCAGGATGATAATGATGAACATGAAAGATAGCAGCAATGTTGTCCCCATAATGATTGGGTAATCATTCACATTAATCGCTTTTACAAACTGTTCACCGATTCCAGGTACGGCGAAAATGTTCTCAATAACCAAAGAACCTGTCATCAAACTGATCGCCAATGGGCCTAAAACCGTAATCAATGGGATCAAGGCGTTACGAAGACCGTGCTTGAATACGACACCGAATTTATTGACCCCTTTGGCACGGGCAGTCACGATATAATCGGAACCCATTACCTCAAGCATTTCTGTTCTCATAAAGCGGGCAGCAATTGCAATTGGGAAGATGGCCAACGAAGCGGTTGGTAGAACAGTATACTCCCAGCCTTCCCACAAGGCAACTGGAAACCAGCCGAACTTAACGCCAATATAAAACTGCAGGAGTCCTGCGAATACAAAGGACGGAATGGACTGACCCAGCACAGCTAAAAAGGTGGACGTGTAATCCATGAATCCGTTATGGTAGATTGCAGAAACCAAGCCTAAAAGCATTCCCAGAATGACTCCAATCACCATCGCCTGCACACCAAGCTGCATGGACGGGCCGATTCTTTCCATAATGATTGTTGAAACTTCACGGTTATCGAACTGGAAGGAAATACCCAGGTCTCCCTGTACAAGATTAACCATATAATTAAAATATTGAATTGGCACTGGATCATCCAGGCCATACTTTTCCAAAACTACCTGTTGTTGTTCTTCTGACAATTTATCTGCAGCACTTAGGGGAGTACCTGGTAAAAACTTCATCAGGAAGAACGTTAAGGTAGCAATTAAGATCATCGTTATAACCAAGTAAATAAGCCGTTGAATAATATAACGAGTCATATTGAACACCTCCATTAGATAAACCACAGTCTCTTCTTATTGCCTGAATTAACTGAAAGTTGTTTATAATCAGAATAATAGGTTGACAGGGAAAAAGAGAGCATACGCCAACTCGTTGGACATATACTCTCTTCCCTATTAAGCAAGCCTATATGTGGTTGGAATCCCTCAATTATTCACCTTCGATATAAGCATATTTGTACGTGTAATCAGGACCCATTGGCTGAGCCATGACACCTTTAACATACGGCTTCCAAAGTTGAGCCTGTGCACGCTGATAAAGTGGAGCCAGAACAGCATCCTCTTGAATCAACAGTTTTTCTGCTTCTAGGAAAGTTTCGAAGCGCTCAACTGGTTCTTGTGCAAGTTCGTTATTCGCTTTTTCAATCATGCCGTCGTACGCTTCACTGGAATAACCGGTATGGTTGTTACCACCATCGGTCACCCACATGTTCAGGAATGTGTTCGGGTCAATGTAGTCAGGACCCCATCCAGCATTCTGGAAGTCATACTCCATGTTCTTGTCGCGCTCGATACGCTCTTTAAATGGTACAGACGTTACTTTAACCGTCAGTCCCTCAAGCTGCTCAAGCTGATCTTTCAGGTATGCGTCCATTTCAAGGGCTGTTTCTGTGTCACCGCCAAGGTATTCAAGCTCTACAGAATCCATACCTTCTTCTTCTTTCGCTTCGTTCCAAAGCTTCTTCGCTTCCTCAACATTTGTTTCTACAAGCTCTCCGTTGATTTCACGGAAATCTTCTTCTGTTTCAGGGTGTTTCGCGAAGTTTCCAGGAACATCGCCGCCTGCTGGAACAGAACCGTTATTCAAAATAACATCAATCATGCTTTGGCGGTCGATAACCATCTGAACCGCTTGACGTGCTTTAACGTTGCTCAGCATATCGCTTTCCTGATTCATCTTCAGGTAGAAAAGAGTCGGCTCTTCCTTCACACTGAATTCATCAGAAGTACGGTATTGATCAACAAACTCAGAAGTCAAGTTAACGCGGTCAACTTCACCTGTATCATACAAGTTTACTCCTGTAGCTGTTTCTTTAACAACTTTTACATTGATTTCTTCAAGCTGTACATTTTCTGCATCCCAGTAGTCTTCATTCTTTTCAAGCGTCCAGCCTTCCCCGTGACTCCATTCCGTCATTACAAATGGTCCGTTGGAAAGAAGGTTTTCGGATTCAAGCGCGTACTGTTCACCTTTGTCCTCAACGAACTTCTCGTTCATTGGAAGGAACGTGCCGAACGTCGTCATAGACTCAAAGTATGGAATCGGCTTTTCAAGTGTAACTTCAAATGTGTAGTCATCTACCGCTTTAACGCCAAGCTCTTCCGGAGGAACTTCTCCGTCAGCTACAGCCGTTGCATTAGCAATTACTCCACCCATCATATATGGACCGTATTCAGATCCTGTATCAGGGTTTACAGCACGCTGCCACGCGTAAACGAAATCGTTGGCAGTTACCTGATCGCCGTTTGACCAAACAGCGTCTTCACGAAGAGTGAATGTCCAAGTCAAACCGTCTTCACTTACTTCGTGTTCTTTAGCAATACCAGGCTCGGGTTGACCATTCTCGCCCAGGCGGTAAAGACCGTCTGTCGTAGATCCCAGCCATTGGAATGCAACAGCGTCTGTTGCAAGCGAAGCATCCATTGTTGGAATATCCGCTGTATCCATCAAGCTAAGTACTTGTTCCCCTGAAGCTTCAGAAGAACCTTCTGTGTCTGATGAGTCCCCGCTGTCTGCAGAATCAGACGACTCGTCCGATCCGCCGGAACATGCTGCGAGGAACATGCTTAGTGCCAGTGCCAGGACCAGCAGCAGCCAATTTGTCTTTTTCATCTTTGAAAATGACCTCCCCTAAAAATTTTCAAGAAATTATTGTGGTATTTTGTCCACATATCGAATTATACAAGTTTTCTAACTATTTTGCATTACCTTTTTTTCATGAAAATTCCCAAATTCCCATCATTATTACGTTTCATTAACACAAAATAAGACTAAATGCCTAGTTTATTTTACAAAGACTTTGGAATAAACTCTAGTAAATATTAGCCTTTCTGTATAAAAAAAGGGACGCATTGATAAGTATGTGTTGTTTAGCGCAGTTCTACGCTAAAGCCCATGTATGATTTATACATTATTTTATGTTTATTAAATATTCTGTTTCATTAACAACTTTACTCTGCCTTCATACTTGCTCTCCATGCTATAATGATGGGTGAGTTTGTCAGAAAGGTGGAGACCTTGTGAGCATCATGAGAAATAAATGGAGGATGACCGGTATTAATCTGGCGGCCGCTACTTTATTATTTATCATCCTCGCCCCTGTTTACAATCTATATCATTACATTAATCAGCTCTTCTACCTGTCCTTCTTCTATTTAGGGATCGGATTGATTGCGTGGGTGACCCGCGGTGGTTTTTTCGATGGAATCACCTATGGGTTCCGGCGCTTTACCAATAGAATGAGTAAAAACGGGGATTATATGGACGACTGGCAGGATAAGCCCCTTCCTTCTAAGAGTATCAGCGGCTCCTGGCCGCGCTTCTTCTTATTCCATGGGTTTATCTTGATGGTGGGTTTACTTATTTTACTTCTCATTTACTATCTTCTATAGCTACTTGCGGAAATGCCGGTGTTACGCTATAATACAAAATTACTTCAAACATAAGATGAAAAGCTGGGAAGAAGATTAAGTACGGTTCATCTCCCCTCTCCAGAGAGGCTGTGGCTGCTGTGAACAGCTGAGGGCATGAACGGGAACTGGGACTTCGGAGCTTCTGATAGACGTAGCATCGGCGTTAACGATTCGAGAGACTTTCGTTTGTGTAAACGAAAGTAATAAGGGTGGCACCACGGTCATTCGTCCCTTCCACAAGGAAGGGATGGATGGCTTTTTTATATTCCTGCTTTTCTTACTTATAAACTAAACCAGAGGTGAAAAAGATGACAAAAACGATTTTTTCCGGTATTCAGCCGAGTGGAACATTGACGCTCGGTAACTATATCGGGGCTATGAAACACTTTACAGAGCTTCAGGATGAGAACAACTGCTATTTCTGTATAGTAGATGAGCATGCCATTACCGTTCCGCAGGACCGTTTAGAACTTAGAAAGAACATCCGTTCACTCGCTGCTTTGTATCTGGCTTCCGGCATTGACCCGGACAAGGCGACCTTGTTTATCCAGTCTGAAGTTCCTGAACACACTCAGCTTGGATGGATGCTCCAAAGTATCAGTTACATCGGGGAACTGGAAAGAATGACACAGTTCAAGGATAAGTCTGCCTCCGGAGGTAAGGACGGCGTTTCCTCCGGCCTCCTGACGTATCCTCCTTTGATGGCTGCTGACATCCTTCTTTATAAAACAGATATCGTACCCGTCGGCGATGACCAGAAACAGCACTTGGAGCTGACACGAAACCTGGCCCAGCGCTTCAACAACAAATTCAATGACATTTTTACGATTCCGGAAGTGCGCATTCCTAAAGCAGGAGCCCGGATTATGTCCCTGCAGGACCCGACGAAAAAAATGAGTAAATCCGACGAGAACCAGAAGGGCTTCATTTCAATGCTGGATGACGAGAAAAAAATCCTGAAGAAAGTGAAAAGCGCAGTGACCGATTCGGACGGAATTGTGAAATATGATAAGGAAAACAAACCAGGGGTCTCCAACCTGCTTACCATTGAATCGGCCTGCAGCGGTGTTTCCATCAGCGATTTGGAAAAGAAATATGAAGGAAAAGGGTACGGCGACTTCAAGCAGGGGGTAGCGGAAGCGGTCATTGCCGTTCTCAAACCGATCCAGGACCGTTATGAAAGCCTGATTGACTCAGAAGAACTGGATGATATTCTTGATCAAGGTGCTGACAAAGCGTCTTATGAAGCCGGGAAGATGATCCGGAAAGCGAAAAAAGCTATGGGCCTTGGAAGAGTGAAAAAGAAATAAAATCAAAAACAGCCGGAATTGAGTGTTCTCAATTCCGGCTGTTCATATGTTGGGAAACGCGTTCATTCTCTCCATGCCAGATGGTTTCAAAAAATGGTTGTCCTTTAACCATCTTCTTACATAATTCTTCATGAACCATTGACCACCCGCTGCATGTCCCTTTATACAAACGGTCCCAGGCTTCCTGTACGCTGAACTGCTTGATGGACGCATACTGCCCCGGATCCCATTCCGTGAGCCAGTAACGTACTTCCTCAGGATGGTCCGAATTCTTCAGCTGATCAAGCGCCATCATAAGCAGCTGCTTCAACTGCCGTTCCCTGCGGGTTAAGCCGGCCATTTTACGGGGGTCCAGGGATAAAATATGATGCTCTTTCAAAATGTTTTTATCCATATAATAGGATTCCGGCATTTTCCCCTGAACCATTTCAAAAACAAGACGTTCCTGCCTTGGAATCAGACGGCTCTTCTTGACCGGGAGGGTATAGCCGATCGTGTCAAAAACGACGACATCCTTTCCATTTGTCACAACCGCAGCATACTCCACGGTCTGCCGCTCCTGGTTCTTTTTCATATACGTCTTCCGGTGGATATCCTGAAGCAGTGCCGGCGGCAGATCCTGAAGATCGTTTTCAATAAAATGAAACAGCTCATCATTCACAAACAAAAGTGGAATCTGATCGATCAATTCAATGCCGTCTTCTTTCCTCCACTCATGGAATCGGCACACATTGTACCCGTTCTCTTCACCTTCAAACCAGTTCACCCATAGATCATGCATGTATAACATTACGGACCCTCACTTTCAATCAGTGATCTCTTTTGGTTACATTATGACCATTACTGGCTTTTTTATTCTTTCAATCCATATTTTAGAAAATTAATCATCCATTAAAATCAGGGCCGTCGTGATGAGTAGAATCCCAAGAGGAAACAAGTAACATTCCAGGCGGGTTCGGATCAGCAGGAAAAATTCAATCCAGCTGAGACCTGCGGGAACAAAGTTCAAATAGGTGATGGTGATCGTCCCTCCAGCCACAGCAAAACCGAAACCGGTTAACAGCAATAACCAATACCACACAGGCAGCCTCCTCCCGGCTCGTCCTCCTACAGCTATCTTATGAAGAAAATCTTCTGGAAATGCGCGGAAATACTGAGAAATCCCAGTCTTTACAACTCTTCCATTAACAGGTACATTATTTATCAGGTACGTTTCTACTTTGAAAGGATGATGAGGTTTGAGTAATTCCCGTTCCTTGCGGAAAAGACGGAATAAACGCCGCAGACGCAAGGGGATAATCGCCCTGTTCGCTTTTATATTGCTGGCCTTCAGCAGTTATACCGCTTACGAATTTTTAGCCGGCAAGCACCGTTCTCTCAATAACCAGACCGCATCGGCCGAGAATGCCTTCTCAGAAACGACGGAAAGCCTCTATAAAGATGAATTTAAAGGTGTCGATAATGGGGATGACCAAATGATGGTTCTCCTTCTGGGTATTGACCAGAGAGGATCGGAAGTGTCCCGGACTGATACGATGATGCTCGCTCAGTATGATAAAAAGACGCAGAGTACGAAGATCGTTTCATTGATGAGAGATATGTATGTGGACATTCCAGGTCACGGCAAAAACAAATTGAATGCCGCTTTTGCCATCGGCGGACCTGAGCTCCTCCGCGAAACAATCGCTGAAAACTTCGGTATTGAAGCCGAGTACTATTCGATCATAGATTTTAACGGTTTTACCGAAATTGTGGACACCCTCTCCCCTGACGGAGTAGAAATTGACGTAGAGAAAGATATGCAGTATACGTCCGGGGACGGCTCAACCAACATTGACCTCGAGCAGGGAAGCCGGATTTTATCCGGAGATGAACTGCTTGGCTATGTCCGTTTCCGTAGTGATGCTTCGGGAGACTTTGGCAGAGTGGAGCGGCAGCAGAAGGTGATTCAAATTTTGAAGGACGAACTACTGTCTGTGCAGGGCGTTTTAAAAGCTCCCCGCCTCGTCGGATCCATCCAGCCTTACATCGACACCAATCTAAGTGGAACAAGCATCCTGAATGCCGGGAAGGATATCCTTTTCCAATCTTCCGGGAGCATTGACATGATGAGTGTTCCAACAAATGATAACGTGTGGAATGAACGCAAGGACTATCCGGTCGGCCTCGTGTTGAATCATGATTTTGTAGAGACCGCTCAGACGTTGGAAGAATTTTTCGAAGAAGACAAAGAGTCCGGTGTGTCATAACGACACACCGGACTCTTTTTTATTAATCCTGATATTTTTGGAAGATCAGACTGACGTTATGTCCGCCGAAACCGAGGGAATTACTCATCACCGTGTTCACGTCCTGGTGACGGGCTTCGTTCGGTACATAATCCAGATCACATTCCGGATCCGGTGTTTCATAATTAATCGTTGGAGGCAGAATGCCATCATTGATCGCTTTCAATGAAATAACCGCCTCAACGGCACCAGCGGCTCCCAGCAGGTGACCGGTCATCGATTTTGTAGAAGAAATCGCCAGTTTTCCGGCATAATCCTGGAATACGGTCTTCGCCGCATGGGTTTCAAATTTATCATTCAGTTCTGTAGATGTTCCATGAGCGTTCAAATAATCGATATTCTCTGGTTTCAGGCCGGCATCACCGATGGCTTGAAGCATAGCTCTTGATGCGCCTTCGCCTTCCGGGGCTGGAGACGTAATGTGATACGCATCTCCTGTCGAGCCGTAACCTGTGATTTCGCCGTAGATTTTCGCTCCGCGTTTTTTCGCAGATTCCAATGTCTCAAGAATGAGAATCCCGGCACCTTCACCCATAACAAAACCGTCACGGTTCTGGTCAAACGGGCGGCTTGCTGTTTGTGGATCTTCATTTAAGGACAGTGCACGGGCGGATGCGAACCCTGCGAAGGACATTTTGTTCATTGGTGCTTCCGTACCACCCGCAATCATAATGTCCGCGTCTCCACGCTGGATGACCTTGTAGGCATCTCCAATCGAGTTGGCACCTGAAGAACAGGCCGTTACCGTACAGGAGTTGATCCCTTTCGCACCGAGAGAAATCGACACCTGTCCCGCAGCCATATCCGGAATCATCATCGGGATGAAGAATGGACTGACACGACGGTATCCTTTCTGCTGGAAAGTCTCAAACTGGGACTCATACGTTCCCATGCCTCCGATACCGGATCCGATCCACACACCGGTACGCGGCGCAATTTCTTCTGTGATTTCAAGGCCGGCATCTTCGACGGCCATATGAGAAGCAGCCATGGCGTATTGAACAAATGGATCCATACGGCGCGCATCTTTACGATCCACCCACTTGGAAGGGTCGAAATCCTTCAATTCCGCAGCGACATGCACCGGGTAATCGTCTTTATTTACTTTTGTGATTTCTCCGATACCGGAAACGCCGTTTTTTATACTGTTCCACATATCTTCCACTGTATTACCGACAGGAGTTACGGCTCCCATTCCAGTAATGACGACACGTTGTTTATCCATGAAAATTCCTCCTTGGTTACTTACCCCATCGAAGAGCTACGGCGCCCCATGTGAGACCACCGCCGAATCCGACAAGAACTACTAGATCATTATCTTTAATTTTACCTGCCTTCACGTCCTCTGACAAAGCGATCGGAATTGAAGCAGAAGAGGTATTTCCATAACGTTTAACGGCTGTAGACATTTTCTCTTCTGGTATCCCAAGACGCTGGCGGGCCGCTTCCATAATACGAATGTTGGCCTGGTGAGGCACCAGGTAATCGACATCCTGTTCACTTAAGCCGATCTTTTTAACCACGTTCACGGATGATTCCGGCATTTGACGAACTGCGAACTTGAATACTTCCCGACCATTCATCTGAAGTTTTGCCTCGGGTTTCTGATATAGATGCTGGCCGCCTGATCCGTCAGAGCCAAGCTCAAAGGAAAGAATCCCCTTGTCCTCACTGACAGGACCGATCACAGCTGCACCCGCGCCGTCCCCGAAAAGAACACACGTATTACGATCGCTCCAGTCCGTAATTTTAGACAGTTTCTCAACACCGACAACGAGTACATTCTGATAAGCGTTTGATTCAATGAATTGTTTCGCTGTTATGACACCGTACATGAACCCTGCACAGGCCGCACTCAAATCCATAGCGGCCACTTTTCTCGCTCCAAGCTTTTCCTGAAGAACGGTGGCGACCGAAGGGAAAGGCGTGTCAGGAGTGACGGTGGCTACAAGGATCATATCAATGTCCTGAATGTCCAGACCAGCATCCTTCAAAGCTTCCTGAGAGGCGCGGACAGCAAGGTCAGAAGTGTCCATATCATCGGAAGCGATGCGGCGCTCTTCAATTCCTGTCCGCGTCCGGATCCATTCATCACTTGTATCTACTATTTTCTCCATATCTTTGTTGGTCAATACTTTTTCAGGCGTGTAGTGTCCTATTCCTAAGAATCCTGCCTTCATATGTTCATCCCCTTAAAGGTAATATCTAATATCAATTCTTATGACTTGGTACTAATTCTAATTCATACAGAACATTTCTGCAAGCACACCGCCATCTCCTCCCCTTTTCAAAAAATCATGATATTTCCAACCGTATTAAAAAGCCGCCCACATGGCCGGCGTTCCTGCTCATATTGTAGAAATAAGGAGGTGTATCATGAATGACCAAGCGTAAATCATCCCCGTTTGATGATTTCTGGGGATTCAACAATAAAGATAACAAGGAAGATAAGGAAAAGGAGTCTTCCCTCCACTTCCCTGACTTATTTCAGGAAGCTTCGAAAACATGGAAATCCATTTCTCCAATGATGAAGCCGTTTATGGATAAATTTAAGAAATGAACGAAAAAAGACTTTGAAGGCAGATGCCTCAAAGTCTTTTTTCACTGCGGGAGCGTGCCCGTTTCCTTATAGTTTTCCACTTCCGCTTCCAGATTCTCCTGGAATTCTTCCGGAACGACAGGACTGAATTCCCCCATCGTAATCGCTCCTTCACTGAAATCAAAGGTAAGTGCTTCTCCGGGAAGGTCTCCGTTGAAATAACGTTCCATAGCCAATTTGTATACTTCATCAACGTTTTGAACCGTGCTCGTCAAAACCGTTTGAGCAGCAATGGAGGACTGGTCTTCCAAGTAACCGACTGCAAGACGGCCATCATCCCTCGCCTGTTCGATAATGGGCACCGCAAACAAATCACCCGCCGGATAAAAAACGTCAGCTCCCTTGTCCCTCATTCTTTCATACTGCATAAGAGCAAGTTCAGTGTTTTCCCAGCTGTTCAAAAGAGCCACATCGACGTCAGCCTCCGGATTCTGATATTTCACACCCTCATAAAATCCTTCCACCTCGGGCTGCCATTCAAAAGCACCGATCAAACCAACTTGATCCGCCTTCGTCATTTCACCGGCGACCATGCCTCCGAAAAACCCCATCGCCCTTGCATCAAAGTTCAGGCTCGTTACGTTTTCTGCGGCAAACTGCCCGTTAAAGTATATGAAATCAATCTCAGGATACGCTTGATGCAGTTCACGAAAGTAACTGCCATAGATATTGCTGTGTCCGAAAATCACCTCGGCTCCCTGCTGAACAAGCGCTTCCACAGCTTCCGCCGATTGCTGGTAGCTGCGGATTTCTTCTTTATAATAGATATCCACCCCATACTCTTCCTGAATTGCCTGCAGCCCCCGGTACCCCTGCTGTCCCCAGGATTGATCGTCAATCGAAGTTTCCACGAGAAGGCCGACATCGACGTCTTTTTCATATCCAGGGAACCATTGGCAGCCAGCTAGAAAAACAATCAGAAGCAGAATCATGATGACTCGATTTTTCAACGGTATGCACTCCTAAACCCCTGCGGCTAGTCTATCCCTATATTCTACATCTTTTTCAAAGAGAACGCTATGCCGCGGGGGCAGGGGGTCAACAAAGGAGCTGCCAGCTGTGAAAGACGGCTTCGATCCGCTGTTCCATCAATTCCTCATCTACGACATGGCCGGAAAGCTGAAAAGGCTGATTGCCTAAAAGGCTCTTGGATAAGTCGTTCAAGAAGTCTCCGATATACACCGCTTCTTTCTTCTTGATCCATGATTTCAACTGCTCCGTGTCCTGAATACCAAACCGCTGAAGATCCATCCATTCACCATACAGGGGGGGAAGTTTCACCCAGAGCGTTTCTCCGTTTTTCCGGACAAGGAGGTGATGATCGACATATTCCACAGAGGCTTCCTTCTCTGTCCCCTGCACGTGGTTTTCTTTATCTTCCCTTTGGAAAAAGTGCTGAAAATTACTATTCCGGCCGACATACATATATAAGAAATCACTCTGATTCGTTTCAATAGGATCGATCCCGATCACTTCCACGCCTTCCTGAAGAAGATAGGATGTGATATGAAATCCAATCCAGTGAAAGCACGGCTGGACGGTTACAAGCATAGAAAATCACTCCTTCTTTATCTTCCTACATCCTATTCCACCTGATGTCTTTTCATGAAGCGATTTCATATTTCTTTTTTTTCGACATTCTGCTACTATAGAAATAGATTGCGTAAATGAGGTGAGTAACGATGCGGATGATATGGACAATTCTATGGGCTTTTGTATTAAGTTTTATGTCAGCGTATGTGATCAGCAACATGGCCGGAGGCAGTTTCGCTTTCAGCCAGGTGATTGTGATGACCATTCTTTTCACATTAGCCGCTGTTGTACTTGGGGACGGTCTGATCAAGGACGAAGCTTGAGCCAAAACGCTGCTATCTTCGGATGGCAGCGTTTTTATGTGTCTGAAGAGCTGAGGATATGAATAAATAGACCGATTGTACATAAAAATCAATCAACGATATAGTGGATAAAGCTATGGTTGATCTGGGTAGGAGGAGAAAAACATGGAAGAAATATGGCTGATTATTAAATACTTATTTCTCGGGATATTCCAGGGGTTTACCGAACCCATCCCGATTTCATCAAGCGGACACCTCGTTATCGTACAGGAGCTGCTCGGTTTAAACCTGAAGGGGCTCACCTTTGAGGTTCTCGTAAACTTCGGCTCTCTTGTCGCCGTCCTCATTATTTACAGAGAAGATCTGATCCGTTTGTTCAGAAACGGCATCGGCTACATCATGACAAGAGACAGCCGGCAGAAAGATGATTTTGATTTCGTCCTGTATTTGTTTATCGGAACCATTCCTGCAGGTGTTCTCGGCGTTTTACTTGGAGATGCGATTGAAACCTTATCCAGTGTTCAGACGGTTGGAATCACACTGATCATTACAGGAATCGCCTTATGGCTCATCCGTAACATGAAAGGCAGAAAAGGCGACGGGCAGATGACATGGAAGGATGCGCTCATCGTTGGTATGGGACAGGCGGTTGCCTTGATCCCCGGTATCAGCCGGTCAGGAGCGACCATTGTTGCGGCTATGTTCCTTGGCATGAAACAGGAAACCGCGCTGCGCTTTTCTTTTCTTCTGTTCATCCCTGTCAGCTTAGGGACGATGCTTCTTTCGATGGATGATGTCATTGCGGATGCCGGCGGTTCTACAGGTACGTGGATTGCCTATGTTGTCGCCTTTGCCGGTTCGGTAGTCGCTTCCTATTACTCCCTTCGCTGGTTCATGAACATTATGGAGCGGGGAAACTTAAAATACTTCGCTTTCTACTGCTTCATCGTCGGCGGACTTGTCGTTTTATTCTTATAAGTGTAAAAGAGGCGTTTCACACAGATGTGAAACGCCTCTTTATTTTGTAGAAATGGTCAACGTCTTCAGGAGCTCTCGTTCCCCTCCTCTCAAATGGAGGGGCGGTTTTCAACCTCCACTGACAGGAGGCAGAAAGGCAATCGTGTCGCCTTCTTCAATTTTATGTTCCCGGCCGGCGAACTCTTCATTGACCGCGACCATACTTGTTTGAAGCTGGTCACTTGGGCAGACTTCAAAGACCTTCTTTTTCACTTCCTCTACCGTCAAGCCGGCAAGATCCATATCAACGTTTTCCGTACCGGCGGCTTCTTTCAAACCGGCAAAAAACAACAGCTGATTCATCGGCTTTCCTCCTTCGTCGGCACTCCAGGTTTGGTTTCCTTCTGATTCCCGATCCACTCTTCGCCATCTTCCCAATGTTCTTTCTTCCAAATCGGAACAATTTCCTTGATCCGTTCGATGGCATACCGGCTTGCCGCATAGGACGCGTCCCTGTGCGGGGTGGAAACAGCAATCACAACAGCGATATCCGTGATATCCAGGCGGCCTGTGCGGTGGGCCATCACCGTTGTTGTGCCCGGCCACTGCTGTTCTATCTCGTCAGCAATCTGCTGAAGCTTCTTTTCTGCCATGGATGGGTACGCCTCATAGTGTAAATGCAGTGTTCTTTTCCCTTTTGTAAACTCACGGACCGTACCTATGAACGTGTTGATTGCCCCTGCATCCCTTCGCGTCACCATGGCAATAATATCACCGGGAGACAAAGGTTCATCGGTCACCCATACTTGTTTACTGTTCACGTCTCTCCTCCCCTTTCGCCAGACGATAGACCTCCGACAGACGCTTTCTCCAGTCTTTCAGTGCTATCACTGGAAAAGGAACATCCACGGTCACCGCTTCATTCCATGTAATGACCAGCTGGATATTGTGCAGCTGATCGAGAAGTTTTAGATCTTCTTCCCTTTTTATGATGACAGCTTTCGGGTAGGCTTCGTTCTTATACCCTTCCACAGCAATTAAATCCGGATCAAACTGGCGGTATAAAAAAATAAGCTTGTCGAGCGTATAGACCTCTTGATGGGACAACTCAAGCTGAAAACGTCCGGAACTGTCGACCCCTGTCATAAAGGCACCCGCCTCATGAAGGCGGCAGCTGTCTGTTTCATGATGCATTACCTTCAATGGTTCTTCATGGGTGTGACGCTTGATGGCGGCAGTTTTTTCTCCACGCTCTGCTCCGAATGCAATCAAATCGGAGAGCAGGGATGTTTTTCCGCTGTTTTTATACCCGACGATTTGGAAAACCGGGGCTTCATTCATGTCGTTCCCTCCCTCTCGTATTCACGAGCAGGCACGGCAGGCTTTCCCTACCCCAACCCAAATGCTTCACTTATGTAAAAAACCCTGCCGCATTTCATACGGCAGGGGCCTCACCTTTCATCAATCCGGAATTCCAAGAGCGATTTTCGCATAACGGCTCATGCGGTCCTTCGTCCAAGGTGGATTCCAAACAATGTTTACGGTAATCTCATTCAATTCAGGCAGATCAGCAAGTGCGCGCTTAACGTCCTGCTCAATGTGTCCTGCGAGCGGGCAGCCCATGGCAGTCAAGGTCATTGTCACCTTTGTGTCTCCGTTGTCTTCTATATCAACACCATAGACAAGACCGAGGTTGACAATATCAATGCCGAGTTCCGGGTCAATGACATTCTCAAGGGCGCCCATTGCGTTTTCTTCCAATGCAGTTGTACTCACTTAAGTTCCCCCTTTACAGTATTTCAAACTCTATTATAAACAAAATATTGGAGATAATAAAATAATCCCGCTGTTACAGCACAAGTTCCAGCCAATTGACCATTTCAACCATTCCGAACCGGCTCACTTTATGGTCCCGTCCCACTTCTCTCAGGAAACGGATATTTTCTGGATTTTTATACTGTTTGATCGCTTCATTATAGAAGTCGTACGAGTGCTCAAACGGCACAACTGGATCGGCATCCCCGTGCCAGAAGAACAGCGGCCGTCCAAACAGCTTATCCATCTGTCTGGAAAGGTCGATGCCTGCCAGGGAATCATACATCTCATCCAGATCCTCCTGACTTAGAGGCACATGAAGACCTGCCTTCTCCGCTCCTTTGATGGTACGCTCTGCAAAATCCACAATTTTCGGTGACCCCATCATGACTGCTGACGCCTGGATCCATGGATACATCGTCAAAGCTGCGCTTGTCGTGATTCCACCCATGGATGTGCCTCCTACGCCGATACGACGGTCAAGAATCAGATCAAGGCGGTCAAGTTCATCCTTCAGATCCTGCAGATCCTTCAGGTTTTGATACACGATGTCCCAGAACTTCATATCCAGTTCCTTTTTTGAAAGGTCCTCTTCCCGCTCTCCGTGAAAGGCGCTGTCCGGCAGAACTACACGGAAGCCTTTCTGCGCGAGCATATAAGCCTGTGGAAGATTGTGCTCCTTTGCACTTGTGAAGCCGTGAAAATAAATGAATACAGGGAGCGGCTGGTCCTGTTTTTCTGTATCTACAATGGTAAGTGCTGGTACGTTTTTGTATGAATTACGGTATATCCCTATCATTGCGGCTGGTTCCTTTCTGATAATCTTTACTTGGCCTTAAGGCATGTTTAATAAAAACGGTCTATAATTTATCGTAACACTGCGGTTCTTGATTGGAAAGTGTTAGGTCATCAAGGAGGATATTCTTTACAATCCATTACCTGACCGATAAACTATACATACAAAATGAGGTGAATAGTATGAAACAGCATTTAATTGCATTGGATTTAGACGGTACTCTTTTGACTGACGAGAAAAAAATCAGTGAAAAAACGAAGGGCATCGTTCAAAAGGCCATGGATCAGGGGCACATCGTTGTCATCGCTACAGGCCGTCCACACAGAGCAAGCATCGATTTCTACCATGAACTTGGACTGGAAACACCGATGGTCAATTTCAACGGGGCCCTGATTCACCATCCTTCCGACCACCGCTGGGATGCGATCCATTCTCCTTTAGGGATCCGCACCGCACATAAAATCATTCATACCTGCCAGGAACTGGGCGTCAAAAACATCCTGGCGGAAGTGAAGGATCAAGTATACCTTGACCAATATGACGAAGATATTATGAGTATTTTCCAGACGAAAAATGATCCGATTACGGTCGGGCGTCTGCAGGCCAACTTGAAAGATGACCCGACTTCCATTCTCATTCATCCGGAAGAGGAAAAAATTAAAGCGATCCGTGCGGAACTGGATGAACACGCTGCGCTGATCGACCACCGCAAATGGGGCGCTCCCTATCACGTAATCGAAATCGTAAGGGCAGGGCTGAACAAGGCGGTCGGCCTGGATAAGATCTCCCGCTATTTCCACATTCCGCAGGACCGGATTATCGCATTTGGTGATGAGGATAATGATCTTGAAATGATCGACTATGCCGGAGTAGGCGTTGCTATGGGGAATGCGATCAACGAATTGAAGGACGTCGCCAATCACATCACCGGCACGAACGAAGAAGACGGCATCGGGGCGTTTCTTGATCAGTACTTGAGCCTCAATAAACGGGCGATCTAAAGGAAATGGTTTCCTCGGTTAAAACCACTGCTCTCTGCCATACTAAGCTTGAACGTGAAAGCGTTCAGGCTTTTTTATGACAGGAGGGTCTTGTCATGGAGCAGCGTAAGCAGGACAGCCGCAAAGACAACAGCCGGGTGGAAGTGCAGACATTTGACGAAAGCATCATGGAGCCGAAAAGGCTGACAGATGCAGATCGTAAACAAATGGAAAGCGACCGGCATACAGTAGGAGGGTTTTAACCATGGAGAAAAACCTTTTTGAAAATGCGCGCGATGCAGTCAACCGTTTCACCCAGCGTGGCGGAAGACATGATGCTACGAGCCAGCAGGATATGGAGGCGGCCAGACAAGCGATCCAATCTGCCTATAGCCAATGTTCACAACAGGAGAAACAACAGCTACAGCAGTTGGAGCAGCAGATGGAAGCCCATCATAACAACCTGCAGTAATTTTTTTATTCAGACCGGATTGATTTCCGTCTGTAAGGGGTATAACAGAAGTGCCCCCCTAATGATTTTCATAAAAAAGAAAAACACCCGTCCTGCGGGTGTTTTTCTCAGCTTGTAGAGAAACCTCTGTTTCTTTACAAGCTTTTTTCTTACCGCCAGGAGCGAAAGCCCCTTGGGAGTTCTTTAACATCGAACAAGACTCTCCTTCACCCCGCTCACCTTTGCTGGATGGAGGAGAGTCTTTTTTATATTCCGGCAGGCAGCCGTATCAGCGGCTGTTCCTTCCCTTTTTCTTTTCCACGTAAGCGGCCATAGTGCAGCCCGTGCCGTTCGCTTGAATCTGCGAACCTGCGTAAGGCACAATCTCTCTCCTCTATATTCTAACGTCGGCACGAGAAGCGTTCGGTGGTGACGCCTGCGGGAAGAGCACGGGCCGAAGATCCACTTGGTCCAATGGGTTTCTTGACCAAGTCAGCGGAGTCCGTGCCCGCGGCAGGCATCCACCGATAAGCGGAACGTGTCCCCCCAACACGACGTGCGGAGAACTCTGACTGGATAACACAGGCTTTTTCTTCGGACTGCCGATGAATTCCGGCAGTCCTTTTCTTTGGGTTCCAAAAACTTCTGCACTTTTCCTGAAACCCCTCTCCCCCACCTGTATACAATAGCTGTAAGGAGGCGGAGAGAAATGGAACAGGATCAGACTTTCGGTTTATGGGTGACCGCTGCAGGGACAATCGCCTCGGCTGTGAGCATAACCATTGATAATGACGACCTCGATCTCATCGGGAATGTTCTGCAAGCATCCGGAAACGGGCTTGCTGCCAATGAAGACGGAACCTTTACACTCCTTACAGCCGGAAGCTTGATCCAGGCCTCGGGAAATACAGTCATCGTTTACAGCCTGCTCGCGGATCTGCCGGAAAACGAGGCGTTGTCCCTGGTCATCCAAGGAAATCTTTTACAGGCGCTCGGGGGAACCATCGCCTTTTCCGAAACTTTGAAAGGCCCCTCCAGTCGTTTTTCCGTCTATACTTTGAACGGCCAGCTGATGGAAGTCATCGGAAATTCCATGCAGGCCGTCGGGTCAGGAAAAGAACGGCGCGGGGAGGAAGACCCGTCCCTCAACCTGATCGGCAGCTGGATCCAGGCCGGGGGAGCCGTTTTGTCCGCCCTGGCCGCTGAGGCAGCCCGCATTCACGAAAAAAAGACGGGGAAGACCCCGCCTTTTACGTAAAACGATCATAGGATTTTTTCAAGGTCACGGCATAAAGGACATGACCGAACAGCCAGAAGAGAACGGCGGATCCATCTGTTACCGGTGGCGTTTCCTTAAGTGCAAGGATGGTGAGCGGGACATAAGTCAAGGCGGCAGGCGCTGTCAAAAGAGCCGCTGCCCGCCAATGGTTCCGGGACGTACTTTGGACCCGGTACATAAACAGCCACGCATACACCAGACCGATGATCCAGGATATGATCATATGAAAAAACCACTCCATAAGAACCGGCCAGTCAATACTTCCGAACCACGGAATAAAGTCTACGTTCATCAACAGCGTATACACTTTATCCCCCGTAATCTTCTCGACGAACCACATGTACAGGCCAAGGACAATGCCAGATGTCGTTCCGATAAACAGTCCCCATCGAATCATAGGCTTCCTCCAGGTTTAATAGGCTTCCTGCTTCCTAAGTTCCCTCAGAAGATTTTCTAAAACCTGTCGAAGCTCCCGGTAATCCCCTTCAAGCATACGGAAATACATCGCTCTCATGAAATGCTTGCTGTTGTTGATAATGATGTCTTCCTTAGGGTCCTGCCACCCGTCTCTTATATAAAGCAGGGTCTCCAGCCATTCCATCCGCTCCACATGGTCAATTTTACGGAACATCATCAATACAGCGGTGACCATTCTTTCTTCTTCATCAAAAAGGTAAGGCTGGTCGATGAGAAACTGCTCCCGGATGACGGGAAGCATATGGAGAATCTCCTCACGGGTCATTTCCTCACAGGCGGCTGCACTGTAAATGGCATCCGCTGCATGAGCCATGGCGTGAGCCCATCCCTTCCCTTCCACATAACCCCTGTGATCTTTTTCCTGCTGCATGTATTTCTTCAAATGCTCCCACACCCGGTGGACCTCCTCTTCCTTCAGGAAAGGAGCTTCCCTGTGCTTCTGCATAATGGGCGGAATCAGCAAAACGGAAAAGCTCCGCTTGAATACAGCATCTTCCTCCTGCTTGGACGTACCGATTCTGTAAAACAAATAATTTTTATTTAAGACGGACTGAAGTATATTTTTCAACTGGTCATTCGAATAATGACCACGCTCAATAAACGTTGTAAAAACGGAGTGGATCAGGTTATCTCTCAACTCAGGATGTACCGTTCCGATTTTCTGAAGCATCATCGTCGTCAATTCCTGCAGGTTCTGCCCCTCTGGAAGAGCATAATCGTTCTCTTTAATCGGCTGCAGAACTTCAATTAGTTTCGTTTCCATCTCCCACACCTCCTCAAACATTGCTCTCATTGTACCACAGATATTCCCATCCCACGCCTGATAACGTTTAGGAGTTTTGATTACAGGATTTTTTTGATAGAATAGGAGCAGATGGAACAGA
Source organism: Halobacillus sp. ABH2_015 (assembly GCF_056158945.1). Lineage (NCBI taxonomy): Bacteria > Bacillati > Bacillota > Bacilli > Caryophanales > Bacillaceae > Halobacillus > Halobacillus sp. ABH2_015. The sequence continues at coordinate 906,829 of NZ_JBSWUG010000002.1, read as the reverse complement.
GGAGGATAATCATATGGCTATACAAGTACAGGAAACACCCAATCCGAATGCACGCAAGTTCACGACGGAATCCATGATCTTTCAGGGGGACGGCAGTGTGTCCGTTATGCCCGGGCAGACGAGTGAGCACAAAATCATGAACGATCTAATGGAGCTGGACGGTGTCGATAACGTATTCGGCTTCCAAAACTTCATCACTGTGAACAAGCTTCCACAGGGAGACTGGGATGAGCTGACACCGAAAGTGAAAAGCACACTGGAAGAATACGGGTATTAAAAAACAGCCCTGCCGTTCTAAACGGCAGGGCTGTTTTTTTATTCGGTCGTCTGTACCTGTTCAAGAGGAATATAGTTCAGATGAATCGGACGCCCGTCGTCTGAACTTTCCTCAAATAAAATCAGAGTGACCATGCCGTAATCCGGCATATCCTCCTTCGGGATGGAAATATTGATCTCAAAAGGAGACCAGGAAGGAGCTCCCTCTTTGACTTTTACTGGTGTTGGGGATACCTGTACGTTATGACCGTCTTCCACACTGTAAAGGAAAGATCCTTCAGAAACGCGGGCTTCCCCTTTTACGACATACGATCCGTTATCTCCTGACACCGTCACTTTACGGAAAGCTTCCCCTTTGCCGTATTCCGCCTCTTTCAATCCGGTCTCATCCGTCTTTGCTTCCTCTTCGGTTACAGCATCCTTCCCTTCAAGGGTGAATGACTGGGTCACTTCAAAAGGATTGGCATCCAGCGGCTGATCGTTGATCGTATCCACAAGGAACGTCATCGTTGCCTCGTAGTCTCCCGGCTCAATATCAGCCGGCCACGTTTCAGAAGCCTGCAGAAGGTCTCCTGCTTCGACTTCCTCGGTCGTTAAGCCCTGCGCAAACATCTGATCCGCGGAGTAGGTATACACCACTTCTCCTTCTTTGTCTTTCACCTGGATTTCATACTTCTGACTTGAGGTGAAGCCCAGAATGACCGGGTCCTCCCCCGTATTCTTCAAGGAAAACTGAAACGAAACTTCTCCGGAATCCACAACTACTTCCGCATCCATCACCATTTGTTCGATCAGGCCCTCCATATCAATTTCCGTCTGCTGATCCTCGGTTATCTCCTCGGATGCCGCTTCTTCGCTCTCCTCACCTTCCGCCTGTTTGACTTCCGATTGGTTCGAGCATCCTGCGGCAAATAAGAGCGCTATTCCGAAGATACCGGCTAGCACGTTTTTCATGACCCCCACTCCTCTTTATGCTATTTAATGTATTCGTCGTTTCAGAGGTGGAAAAGTTACATCATTGATCGTCTTTTCGGAAAAACCCGAAGATACCTGTCGTCTGAACGATGTTGGTAAAGGCTTTGGGATCCACATCCTGAATGATGTGCTGCAGGTCATAAAGCTCATAACGCGTAATGACCATGACGAGCATGTTTTTATCCTGCTGTGTAAACGCCCCGCGGGCAGGAAGTGTCGTAATCCCACGGACCATGTGACCGTGGATGGCTTTTTCAAGATCGGCTGCCCTGGATGTAATGATCATCGCTGTCAGCTTCTCATGACGTGTATGGATCGCATCAATCACCCTTGTTGTAACATACAGCGTAAGGAGTGTATAAAGGGCGTTCTCCGGTTTGTAAAGCACTCCGGCAATCACGATGATGGCACTGTTAATGATCAAGAAATAAATGCCGATCGGGCGGTCCTTCATTCTCGACAGAATCATCGCGATAATATCGAGACCTCCCGTGGAAGCCCCCCATTTCAAGGTGATACCTACACCTGTACCACCAATCACGCCCCCGAACACCGCATTCAGGATGATGTCTTCGGAGAGCTGCATCACAGGGATGACCTCAAGAAAGAACGTCGTAAAAGCAACAGAAATGGCACTATAAACGGTAAATCCTCTTCCTACTTTCATCCATCCTAAAATGGCTACAGGGATATTAAGTATGAATAAGAGCAGCCCGGTACTGACCGGAATGCCGGCGAAATCATTCAAGATACTCGTTAACAGCTGGGCGACACCTGTAAAACCGCTCGCATAAACGTTGGCTTCAATTAAGAACAAGTTCAGTGAAATCGCGTTCAAAACCGCACCGAACAAAACAATCAGAATCCTTTTTATTTCTACTGTAAACACCGAAAAACCTCCTAACCTCTATCATCTATTCATTTTTATCACCCGATGTAGGTAAAATCAAGTTAAACTTGAGGAAAATACCCTGATTTTGTCGAACGATGGTTCACTTTTTATTTTGACTATCCACAGGATTGTGCCTACACTTAACATACAAACTCTATGACAGTAGGTGACGCAGATGAACGTGCAGATTATTTGTGACTCGGCCAGTGACTTGAGCCGGGACACTGTTGAAAAGTATGGGATTATCTCCCTCCCTTTAAAAGTGATTATGAAAGACGAGGAATATGTGGATGGGGAGACGATTACCCCGAAGGATGTATACGACCGTATGCGCCAGGGGGATGCACCGAAAACGGCGCAAGTCTCTGCGCAGACATTCAGAGAAACGTTTACGGATCTTGCCGAAAAGAACCAGCCTTTCATTTATTTCTCCTTCTCCTCCGAACTTTCCGGCACATACCAGACGGCAAAAATGGTCGAGCAGGAAATCAAGGAGGACTATCCGGAAGCCGTTTTTGAAGTGGTGGACACAAAGGCGGCCTCCCTCGGATGCGGTCTCATCGTTATGAGAGCGGCAGAAATCGCCCGTGAGGGAGCAGACCTTGAAACCGTTCTGGAAACAGGAACCTATCATGCAGAGCATATGGAGCACATCTTTACAGTCGATGACCTTGAATACCTTCAGCGCGGGGGCCGGGTGAGCCGGACAGCAGCTTTCGTCGGAGGACTGCTGAAAATCAAACCGCTTCTGCATATGGAGGGTGGAAAGCTGATCCCCCTTGAAAAAATTCGCGGATCCAAGAAAGTCATGAAGCGGATGCTTGAAGTCATGGAAGAGCGGGGGCATGATTTGAAAAACCAGCGTGTGGCCATCAGCCACGGAGACGATTTCGAAAGAGCCGGACAGCTGGCTGAAATGATCAAGGACCAGTTTGGAACATCCGATATTCACATCGATTATGTCGGTGCAACCATCGGCGCCCACTCAGGCCCGGGCACGATCGCTTTATTCTTCTTAAACGACACATATCAATAACTATTCCCTGAACGATGTAACCCTACTCCCTCTTTGCGCGTCTCATTTATAAAGACAGCCGGGGAGGCAGATGGGATTTACAGTTCCCTCCCCCTGTCCCACGCGATTGGGGGTTTTTCTTATAAAAAAAGCTCTGTTAAAGTCTGTTGTTGATATTTTAAACGATTACTAAATCGTCTCCGTCTGGAACCAGGGGTCCGGTCCGTTGTTTACTCAGAGCATGGGATGGCAGGGAAAACCGTCCGCTTTCCGCGGGGAACGATGAGCCTCCTCGGACTTCGGTTATGTCCTTTCTAACTCCCCTTCTTTGAAGAGGCGGCCTTGGGAATGGCGGGACTCCTGTGGGATGAAGGTACATCGTGAGACCCCGGAAGGCGCTGCCTGAGGAGGCTCACGGTACCCCGTGGAAAGGGAGTCATTCCCAAGGCCGCCTCCTACAAACCCCATGACAGAAAGGGGTGATCTGAGCTCACATGTTACATAACAACACCAAGCAATAACAGAGCCTATAAAAAAAGCAGCATCCACGTTTTTTCTTTTTTCATTACTTCTCTTCCTTTTTACTGGCTGTCAAACAGACAGGGAAGGCTCGGAATCCCACGAAAATGAAGATACAGCGGTGGAACAGGATCAGACGACCGAGCCTTCCGATTCCGGACTTCAAGCCGACAGGGAAAACGGCAAAGCTGAGGAAGAGAGCAGTATCGGAAAGTTGATGTTGTATGAAGCTGTCCTCACTCTTGAAACCGATGATTTTAACTCTTACCAAACAAACATGAACAAAAGCATGAAGCAGTATGATGCGTACATGGTCGAAACATCCATTCAAAAAACAGCCAGCGGCGGGCGTGAAGGACACATCACTCTGCGAGTACCGCAGCCGTCGTTCACTCCTCTTCTTGACGCCCTTGAGGCCGCGGCAGACGACGTGAAGTCGAGAAACATCAGCAGCCGTGATGTCACCAGACAGTATGTCGATCTGGAAGCCAGATTAAAGGCGAAGGAAGAAATTGAAGCCCGTCTCCTTGGATTTCTAGAAAAGGCCGGAGCCACTGAGGATTTGGTGCGTATCTCACAGGATCTGGAGCGGGTTCAGGGAGACATCGAGTCCTTGAAAGGTGAAATGAACTTCCTGGAAAACCAAAGCGAACATTCAACAATCACTTTGATGATCAAGGAAACAAACCTCTCTGTACCTGAAAGTGCGTCACTCCATACAGGAGAACGTATCAAACAGGCGTTTTTCCGTTCCTTGAACGGACTGCTCCTGGGCAGCGGTAGGACTCATTGGGTACGCTCCCTTTGTCGTTCCACTTCTGGTGGTCGGCGCATGGTTGATTCTCAGATATCGCAGACATTCCAGAAAAAACAAATAAAAAAAGCGTTCCAGCAAGCTGGAGCGCTTTTCATTCCCAGGCTGTCGAAAAAGTTGTCGACAGCCTTTTTTGTGGATTCGTTTCCCCATATGGTTTGAGCCCGTACCCGAGGCAGTCCCCGTCGATCAGTGGATCCACCAGAAGGTCTATGCTTTTTCAGACGAACGGCTTTTTCGGCTCAAGATGATAACCGCCACGGTAAACAGAAGCAGAACGCCCCCGACAAAGCCGATGAACAGCCAGTTATAGCCGCTGTTCTCTTCAATGATGAATACATCCGCCGTTTCCCTGTCCATAGCCAGGCGGTACGTCCCATCCGACTGTTCCCGTACCACTCCGTCCTGGAGAAGGCCGCGCAGCTGGAGGCCGCTGTCCAGGTGATCCAGCTCTGCTGTTTTCGTTTCTGCCGCATTGTTGATGGCAACAATCAGCGACTCTTCTTCGTCCCTGCGCTCGAAAACGATCAGCCCGTTGTCGTTATATAACTCTTCATATCCTCCCCGGGTCATCGCCGGGTATTGGTCCCGCATCGACGTTAATTTTTCAATCCGCTGCTTTAACTCCTCATTTCCGGCTTTCACATTGATCATCGGTACCGTTTCAGGGTCCCCTCCATCATCCAGCGGCGTTTCCGATCCGTAATACACAACAGGAACGCCTGGTGTTGTAAAAAGATAGGTAAGGCCGAGACGCCAGCGGGTAATGGGGTTCTGCCCGTTTTCAACCGCCTCATGTGTAAAGCGGCCGGTAAAAGGGCCGTCGAGCTGCTGGACACCGGTTGCCGATGATGCGATGCCTGCTACAGCACCCGGAGCTTCGAAGACGTTCCTGATCTGCTCAGGAAGATCCCCTGCCTCTTCCAGGCTGGTTGTATAAAGAACAGAATCCTTCTCCTCCATCATCTCTACACCCGTTTGTGATATAACGTGGAAGCCGTCTACTCCCGCTTCTTCCTCCCAGAACTCCATCGTTTCCTCCATGTAAGCAGCGGCTGCTTCCTTTTCCATGTTCAGCTGCGGAAGATCGTCAAGCCATGACAGAGGCGCATCTGTCACACCTTCCTTCAACCAGCTGCTTTTCGTATCGTCTTCGAGCCACGGATGTTCAGCAGCTGTGAACAAAGGAAGATCAAGCACCACTTTCAGGTCACGATCATGAGCTTCCTGGACGAACGCTCTCATTTCCTTCATCGTCCCGAGCTGTTCCTCGACAGCCTGGAAGTCTGTGACCCAGAAGCCATGAAATCCTCCAGGAGCATTGGCCATCACCGGGGACAGCTGGATTTTCGTAAAACCAAGTTCCTCTATGTAATCCAATTGGCTGGTCAGACCTGCAAGATCCCCGCCTTGATAAGCCTGCGGGTCTTCAATGTCCACTTGTTCATCGTTGCTGCGGTCGCTGTTGAAAAAGCGGTCCACCGCGATATAATACACACTCTCGTCCTGCCACCTGCGCTCTTCTCCTTCGACAGCTGTGGAAACCATGCTGTTTAAAAGGAAAAAAGAAAGAAGCAGAAGGATCCCTGCTGCCTTTTTCATATTCCGTCCTCCCTCGACCTGAAAAACACTCCTCTCTAAGGGTACCGCTTTCATAACTGCACCGTCAATCCTGTGTTTACGGAGAGAAGAATTGAAAATCCAGCGGCAGACCAAAAACCTGTGCGGTGTTTTTCAACACCGCACAGGTTTGGCTGCTCATCCCTAGAGCTGGACACGATATGTTCTGAACCAGTGATCGATCTGACAGAGGTGAGCAATCAGCTGCGGACCTGTCATCAGCTGACCGAACCACGGCGTATCCATCGACTTCCCTTCGCTTTCTTTCAGCTTTCTTACTTGATCACGATCAAACAATTGAAACAACGGAGCACGCTCATCGGTCAGAATATCATCCATCCACCGGCAGACAGCCCGGGTATAGTCAGGGTGGAAGGTTTTCGGATACGGATTCTTCTTCCGGAACAGCACCCGGTCAGGAAGGATGCCTCGCAGCGCCTGGCGGAGGAGTCCTTTTTCCTGATCGTTATGAAACTTCATGCTCCACGGCACATTCCACACATACTCCACCAGTCTGTGATCGCTGAAAGGAACGCGGACCTCGAGACTGGCTCCCATGCTCATCCGGTCTTTCCGCTCCAGCAGCGTCTGCATAAACCAGTTCATATTCAAATACGACATCTGTCTGTGCTTCTGCGCATCTTCACTTTCGCCATCAAGCAGCGGTGTCTCGGCGATGGTTTCGTTATAACGCTTCAGCATATACCATTCAACATCAATGTCGCCTTTTAAATCATCCCGGACCAGCCGGTTTCTTTCATCCAAGGACCGGATCCACGGGAAACCCTTCCGCTCTTTATCTTCTTTCCTGTAAAACCACGGGTAGCCTCCGAAGATTTCATCGGCGCATTCCCCCGACAATGCGACCGTCACATGTTTTTTTATTTCTTCACAAAACCAGAGAAGAGACGAGTCCACATCCGCCATACCTGGAAGATCGCGCAGCTCTACGGCCTGTTTCAACCGGTCCATCAAATCATCCGTAGCGGCTTCCATCACCGTATGGTCTGTCTGATGCTGCTGACTGACCAGCTGAATAAAAGCTTCATCCCGATCCGGCTGGAAGGCATTTTTCTTAAAAAAGCGGGCCTGGTCCTTATAATCAATGGAAAATGTCTGCAGCGTCCCCCTTTGATTCTGCTTATACATGTCGGCGGCCACTGCTGTGATGGCACTGGAATCCACACCGCCCGACAAAAAGGTGCCGAGCTTCACATCTGAAACGAGCTGCCGTGTGGAAGCATCCATAAAAAGCTCCCGGACTTTTTCCACCGTCTCATCAAATGTATGTTCATGCGGGGCACTCTTCACATTCCAGTACCGTTTCACGGCAAGCTTTCCTTTTTCAAAAAGAGCCCAGTGCCCCGGACGGATTTCCTGAATGTCCTTGAACACGCCCTGCCCCGGGGTACGGGAAGGTCCGAGCGATAAAAGTTCATGCACACCGGATCGGTCAAGGACAGGGTCCACTTCAGGATGAGCAAGAATAGCTTTCATTTCTGAAGCATAGAGCAGTCGATCCCCTTGATGACTGTAAAAGAGCGGCTTCACACCGAGACGGTCTCTGGCAAGAAACAACCGCTTCCGTTTCGTTTCCCATACGCTGAAAGCAAAAATGCCATTCAAATGGTCGACACAGTCTGGTCCCCACTCTATATAGCTGATGAGCAGCACTTCTGTGTCTGAATGGGAAGCGAAGCTCCATCCTTTCGATTTTAAGACCGCGCGGATGTCTTCTGTATTATAAAGTTCTCCGTTATAGCATAGAACAAACTGTTCATCCCTGGCGGTCCGGACCATCGGCTGCCTGCCTCCATCAGGATCGACAACAATCAAGCGTTGATGACCGAAGGCGGCAGATTCGTGTATCCATGTTTGATAATCATCCGGACCGCGGTGTCTGAGTGTATCCGCCATACGGTCCAGTATAGAAGCTTTCCCCTCTGTCCGGGAATCACTGTCCACCCAACCGACAATTCCACACATCCTGCTTCACCATCCTTTTTCTAACAGAAGTCTTTCGATAAAACATCCATGATGACTCACTATATGAAGGATCACAGACTTCTATGAAAAAGGCTGTGGTAAACTTCAGGGTTGATTCCACCTGAAAAATAACCCTCCTCTCACTGGCTTGTATATAAAGATTATGAATGATTTCATGTCTCCCCGTTTTTTTGATTGTATCTAAACTGTTTAATGGAAAACTTAATTATGTAGTAAACAGACCCTATAACCAGCACTAAACATGCTGAAAAACTTAAAGTCATCAAAAATCCCCCCACAGCAGTTTGGAAGACATTATTTAGAATGAAGGTCACAGCCGCAAAAACAATCGTTAAAATCAAAAAAGTTTTTTTATTCATCTACTCCCTCCTTATTTTTCAAAAACACGAAAGCCATTTAAATCCTGACCCTTGATTGGTATGGCTTTATAAATCGCCCGAAGTCTGTACCCCATACATTTTGGGATGAAAGTTTTTGAGCAATCCATTTGTCTCTCACTAAGAAATGTTCGCAGCCTTTATTTCAACATTGACTTTTAACATAGCCAAAGAAAAAGGAATAAACCTGTTGACACCGGGAATGATAATCATTATCATTGTATATGTAAACAACATCCGTTATCCCCCAAGTAGCGGACATAAGAAACAGAATTGAAGCCCCCTTCTACCTATAAAAAACGCTGCATGCGATTCGCGCATGCAGCGTCATTTTTATGCAGGTAAAATGCCCGCGCCAAGAAATCCGAAGCCGAGTACAAGAGCAATGACCGCAGCAACGAGCAGCTGTCCCCACCAGATCGCAGCCGTTTTCTTTTTCTTATATTTCACGCAGACCATTTCCATTGCGGCGATTGCCCAGAGCCCTACGAGTACTTTTATGATAATCATAGCTCCGTACACGGAGTAACTGGCAAACAATGAACCGCCGGAGTACAAGATCAACAGATAGAAGACCCGCAGAATCATATGCGAAATCTTCGCTGCTTTTTCTCTTCCTCCCCGTGCAAAAGTCGTCACAAGGGCGACAAGCACAAAAGCAATTACCCAGGAAGTAATATGTAAGTGCGCCATAATGGTTTCTCCTCCTTTTCTATCCATCTACCGCTATGATACCACGACTGGCTTCCACTTTCCTATTCAAAACTAAGACGGATAATTTTTTCAATAGTACGAAAAACACGGCATAACCTGTTATAATGATTGGAGATTGAATAGAAATGGGAGGGATCACATGTCTGTTATAAGCAGTCAAAACATTATCGACCAGACACAGGAATACGGGGCCAAAAACTACCATCCACTGCCGATCGTTATTTCCAAAGCAGAAGGCGTATGGGTGGAAGATCCGGAAGGGAACCGCTATATGGATATGTTAAGCGCTTACTCTGCCGTCAACCAGGGCCACCGCCATCCAAAGATCATCCAGGCTTTAACCGATCAAGCCAGCCGCGTGACCTTAACTTCACGCGCTTTCCATAATGACCAGCTCGGCCCTTGGTATGAGAAGATCTGTAAATTGACGCATAAAGATATGGCACTTCCGATGAATACAGGAGCTGAAGCTGTTGAAACCGCGATTAAAGCAGCAAGACGCTGGGCTTATGATGTCAAAAAGGTGGATGAAAACCAGGCGGAAATCATCGCCTGCACCGGCAACTTCCATGGCCGGACGATGTCAGCTGTGTCCTTGTCTTCTGAAACTGAATATAAACGCGGCTTCGGTCCGATGCTTCCAGGTATTAAGCTTGTGCCTTACGGCGATATTGACGCGTTGAAAGAAGCCATCACAGAAAATACAGCTGCCTTTCTACTTGAGCCGATCCAGGGAGAAGCAGGCATTGTGATGCCTCCGGAAGGATTTCTTAAAGAAGCATACGAGGTGTGTAATGAGGAGAATGTCTTGTTTATTGCGGATGAAATCCAGGCCGGCCTCGGGCGGAGCGGTAAAATGTTCGCCTGCGACTGGGAAGGTGTGACTCCCGATATGCTCATTCTCGGCAAAGCCCTTGGAGGCGGTGTATTCCCCATCTCCTGTGTTGTTGCCAATAAGGATATCCTCGGTGTCTTCAATCCAGGATCCCACGGCTCGACGTTCGGCGGCAACCCGCTTGCCTGTGCGGTATCAACCGCCTCGCTTGAAGTGCTTGAAGAAGAGAAACTGGCACAGCGTTCCCTTGAACTCGGTACGTACATGATGGAAGAATTAAAGTCCATCGACAATCCAAAAATCAAGGAAGTACGCGGCAAGGGACTATTTATTGGTGTAGAAATGACCGAACCTGCCCGTAAATACTGTGAACAGTTAAAAGAGAAAGGTCTTCTCTGCAAGGAAACGCATGAAAATGTCATCCGCTTCGCTCCTCCACTTGTGATCCAAAAAGAGGATTTGGACTGGGCGATCGAGCAGATCAAAGCTGTTCTTGCTTAATCAAAAAAACCTCCCCGTTGGAACGGGGAGGTTTTTTGGTTATAGAGAAGCTCGGTCCATTTCCTTTCCACGGAGAGCGTTCAGTGATGAGGCAGTACCCGCGGGAGGCATCGACCGATACGCGGCACGTGATCATCCCGACCATTCAAGCCCTTCCGCATTATTCAGCGTTTAATCCAAGGAGACAATTTTTTTCTGATTCCACGGAGCGAGCACAATGGTTACGAGCCGTTCTTCCTCCTGCTCCCACATCCGCCCCGTATTTTCTTCAATATAATAACGGTTCAGCCCGATATCCACGTGATGGATGGAGGCACGCTCATCTTCCCACAGATAACGTGCTGCCAGCACGACCTGCCCCTCTTCAGAATCAGGCCGTTCCACACCTGCCTTCTGCAGTTCATAGATGCCGCCTTCAACCGCATCAAGAAGAAGAAAGACCTTCGCTCCCCTGTCCGGAGCCTTTTTCCCCTGCCACTGGTCTTCGGAAATTTCTTCGATCTCATAACCGAGCTCCACATAATCTCCGTAAAAAGGGTCGCGCGGATCCACAGGAGCTGTTTTCAGCACCACTTTTTCTCCTACAACGTCCATCGCATAATAACCACCAGCCATCAGAAGGAGAAACAAAACCTGAACGGATACAAGTCCATAAAACCACCACTGCTTCTTCACTCTTCCTCTCCCTCCTTACGGAACGACCGGCGTTTCTTTTCCAGCCCATAACTGAGGCCGAATAATAAGAGACCTCCGACGAAAAAGAAGACAGAACGGTCCATAAAGTCCCAGGCCAGCTGGAAATAAGCAGCCAGTGTCGTGAGCAGGAAGGCCGCTGTCCCTTTGTTCACCCAGCGCCGCACTTCCTGCTGGTAGCCGGAAACAAGCCATAACACGGCATAGACGAACAGGACGATCAGCGAGAAGAGATCTCCTGATGGAAAACGGAAAACAGGTATAAACAACAGCAGATCAATCCAGTAATAATTGGTCGTACTCAGAGCCGAACGTACAACAGCAAAAACAAACAGAACTGCCCAGATGAGAAAGAAGTAAAGGGAAGATTCCGTTAACGTTTCAGCGTATCCATCGCCAAGGAAGAAAATCTGCAGAAAAAAGACGGCGAACATGAAGACGACTGCTGATGTTTTCCATATTCTCGTCTGACCTTTTTGGATGATAAAGTCATCAGCGATATAAAGGGCCATCGATACGACGATCAGCCAGTAGTACGGATATCCGCCGCTGAAGACAAGGACAAGGGCCTGGATGTAATAGGAAGCAGCGAACACTCCGGCAAACGGAAGAGAGCGTGTCACGTAGACCGCCCATCCAAGACCCACAAGCAGCAGAAAGCCGAGCCACAGGTAAAAGTCCTGAAAAACAAGACCGCTGTAAACCTGTCCGGCGGTTAGGATCACAGCCGCTGCGTAATAAAACAAGCTTTCTCTCATAATGTAGTACAATCCTGCCGCGGCCATGGACCACAGCAGAAACGGAGACGCACTGAAAGCCGTATAATGATACATCTGGCCGATCAGGAAAATGGCTGCACCGAAAATGAGCAGCGCTGTCAAGATAAGACTGGAACCGACTCGGGCAGATTTCTTCCTGTACACCCTTTCCCCTGCCACGTAAAAAGCGGACATGGACAAGAGAAGAACCGCCAGGCGCCCCCAATCAGCCAGGTAGGACCAGTTGGATGCCGTAAAAGTAAGAAAGCCAAGACCGATGAATAAAGCGGCAAAGGTGAGCAGAACCGGTTTATATTGTTTTTCAGGGTAGTGCTCCAACAGCTTTTCCCGCTGGGCTTCCGTAATGATCGCTTCTTCCACCCACCACTCACTTTCTTTCAGCAGTTGATTACGCTTCAAATTCTCCGCCTCCTGTTAAGAAACCGCCTTTTTCCGGCGTTTATTCGGTTGCTTCTGTCCGTAGGTGAGCGTCCGCCACAGCCATTCCAACGGACCGTACCGGTAGTTTTTCAGCCAGAACCGGCTGAGGAATACTTGAACGATGTAAAACAGGATAACAATCCCCATACTTGCTGCAGGCGACACTTGACCGTACAACCCGAAGCCGGCGGAATAGAACAGCACAAAGCAGAAAACGGACTGCAGAATATAATTGGACAACGACATCCGTCCCACCCATACCAACGGGGAGGCCAGTCTGGCACCCATTCCCGTGCGGAACAATAGAGTAATAGATAAGACGTAAAAAATAGCGGAAGCAGAGCCCCCGGCACCGTCCTGCATAAGTCCGAACCACAACGGATTCCCATAGAAGTGAGGGCCGGCTTTCAACGTGACAAACAGAATGCCTGTAACCACCCACACCTTAAGGATCGTACTCCTGTGGGCGTCCGGCTCATGAAGCCACCGCTTCCGGCACACATACATGCCTAATAGAAACATCGGCACAAGACTCAGCACTAAAAATGGAAGATTGCCGATGGCATTGGCATACTGCCAGTCTGTAAGGTTCTGCTGCCAGATATCAAACAGAGAACCATTCCCATAATGGCTCAACGCGCTCTCAATCGCGGGACGATTCACAGATCCCTGAAACTGTCCCCGGGTCACATAAAGGGCAAGCGTAAAAGGAAGCGTGAGAATCCCGAGCAGACCGAATGCCCAGCCAAGCAGAAATCCGGGAGACACTTGAAAAAAGACCGGCAGGATAAGCCCGAGCACCCCGTAGCTGAGCAGGATATCTCCGTGCCAGATTAAAAACGCGTGCACCATTCCGAAACCAGTTAAAACGAAAAGCCGTCTGTAAATGACCGGCATATACGGAATCCCTTTTTCCTCGAGCCGGTCCTTCATCATCTGAATCCCAAACCCGAACATAAAGGAAAACAAGGTGTAGAAACTGGCTTGAAAGAAAATATCCACGATACTCTGAACCGTCTGGTCCACCGAAGAGGACCAGAATTCCTCCTGCCCGCCGTATAGGAAGTACGGGGCGTTAAAGGCCGGGACGTTCACCATGAAAATCCCGAGGATCGCCAGGCCCCTGGCGGCATCAATCCAGTTCAGCCTTCCTGAATCCCCGAGGGGAGACGCTTTTGTATTCATATGTATTCCTCCTCTGACCTTTATTTTACTTTTCTTACGTTATTTAAACAACGAGGTTTCATAAGATATAGAAAGGAGTTTTTCTATGCCTGCCAAAGTGGGAGCTGTCAAAGTCATCTCTCTTTCGTCTTCGAGCATCTTCAATATCGGTGATGTGTACTATATGGCGCCTCAAGCGGCCGCCAAGACCTTTGCCGGCGGCGGTTCCTTCAACACTGGCGACGGCATCCGCATCCACATCAACCGGTCGGATACGTTCGTCAATGACTCTGAAAATATCGATCAGCCTATTATAGGGAATGCGTAGGAGGAATGTTATGAACATAACCGTACATCAATCGATTTACATTCACGTATTGAGAATCGGCAGTGTCGCCAACTCTTCCGTCGTTCAAATTGGAAGCTCCGGGGTGATTCAGTCAAAATCAGAACTGTACAATTCCGGTGGATACACGGCACCTGGAAAGAAAGCGCAGCCGGAAGACGGGGAGGTATCTATCCCTGAATTCGGACCTGGAACACTCGTCCCTCTTTCCATAACATAGCTGTCCCCTTTTTTTCATAGGATGGTACAGGGAGGTGAGTGGAGTTGAACCCGTATTATTCCTGGCAGGCATGGGTGGACCAGATGATGAAGCAGATGGAACAGCAGCAGCAAATGATTGATCAGCTGCAAAAGAAAATCGATCAACTCCAGTCCGCAGAACCCCCTGCAAAAACCGTCATTGAAAAAATTGAGTACCACTTTGATCAGCTTAAAATTGAAACACTCGAAGGAACGCTTCAGATTGGTCTGACCCCGGGCGGCAGCGACCTTTCCGACATCGGGGATCTATACAACGGGCAGGGACAGCACCCTCAACTGCCTCAAACGGATGAGCAGGCCCTTCATTTTCTGCACGAATATATGGTTTCGGATATTCCCGGCTGGATGAACCAGTACTGCCGGGATCATGAAAGGGAGATTTCCGACGCTCACAAAGAGCGGATGATTGCCGACATAAGAAAGCAGCTGCCTCAGCGTCTTGAATATTACCGGAGTGAAAACCCGGAATCACCGCCGGAGAAGATCTTCCATCAAGTGAAGGCGGAGATTCAGCATTCCATTGCCCAGTATCTCGATAACCTCGAAGGAGATGGTCAAGGATGAATCATATCGTCCACAATTACGGGCTGCATGTAGGAAACATCCATGTCACAGGGGTCGCAGCCTCTTCAGTCTTCTTGATCGGTGATAACAAAACCATACGTCTGCAGTCTTTTTTTGATACGCCACCGGAATCTTTGATTATCGGACCGTTCGAAGAAGTGGATGCTGAAGCTGATGCCGGCTTAGAAACAGAACGAGAGGATGAGCATCCGGCCGATGATTAAACGGATGGTCTATACGAACGATATCGAAATTCAATCGCTTGCGATCGGCTCCATCGCTGATATCGGTGATGTGTATAAAGCTTCGCCAAATTCGCGTGTGCTGGCTGTGCAGAAAGAAGGACCTGCGTTCGAAGAAGACGTATTTCAGTTTGATGATTTTTCCATTTTCTCTTTAAAAAGCCCTCCCCCTCCCCTTCCTCTGAATGTAGAAACGTTCACGTTTCAAAACAATCCGATCTTCATCCATAACGTAAGAGTCGTCGGTGTATCAACGGCGGGAATTTTTCAAACCGGCGGAATCGATCATATCGATGCGCTCAGTTATACGAAACATTTCCGAATCCTAAAGGATGAACCATAACCTGAACGACTGCATAGGTTGTTGGTATATGGCTTGAACCGTACATGAAAAGGAGGCACTGCTATGCCTGCGATTGTCGGTCCGATCAGCATTAACAGCGTAGGAGGTGGGGTCGTCAACTTCGGAGACTCGTTTTATTTATCTCCTAAAGCGACGTCCAAAACAAATGCCGGATCCGGAGCATTGAATACTGGCAACTGGATTATTACCAACAATGGACTCAGCTCCACGAACCCCTTTGATCCGGACATTGCCGACCAGAATATTACAGCCAACGCCTGAAGCGGCACCTGTGGAAACAGGGGCTGCTTTTTTTCAGACAGAAAAAAACCGGGGGCGTCCCCGGTTTTTCAACGTTTCCTTCGATTGGATTTTCTCGTCGTTATTTTCTTTTCCGGATCCTGCTTTTTCACCCATCGCAAATACTTCTGCATGGCAGGGTGATCCTTCAGGCGTTCAGGTGTGTGATAAAAACCAGCCAGCTCCGCATTCGTAAACAGTGCATGAATCTGACGATGGCAGGCACCGCACAGCCAAATCGTCGGTCCTTCCACACCACCGTACTGCCTTGGAACCAGGTGATGCTCCGTCGTTTTCACGGGCGAGCGTCCACACAGCTCACACGTTCCCTCCATCGGTCTCCACCTCCACCTCGAGTGGTCCATCAAAGAAGTACAGGCACGTATTCCGTACCGGCTGCTTCCAGATTTTTTCGAGAGCCGTTTTATATAACCCGAGCTGCATCCGGTAACGATCGGCCAATTTCTGTGCGGCCTTCTCTCCCTGCTCGGGAATCTGGTCAGATTTATAATCAAGAATCATCCATCCATCCTCATAAGGAATCACCACATCAATCACCCCTTGGATGAATACCTGCTCCTCTGTTTCTGTTTCCCACTTGGCATACACTTCGTGGGCCGGCAGCGTCAAACTGAAGGGGATCTCCCGTTCAATCGTCTCTGCTTTCAGCACCATGGCCCCGACAGACGTATGGAAAAATTGCGCGACCGCTTCGGGATCCACCGCATCGGCTTCCTCCCGGCGCATAATTTCCTTGAGCACCAGGTATTCCACATACTCTTCTACTTCGGCTGCTGTCCATACTTTTGTCAAAGGAAGATGCTGCATGACGGTGTGCATGGCTGTTCCCCGCTCCGCTGCTGTCAGCTTTTTCTCTTCCTGCATAAAACGCGGGCGCCTGACAATCGGAGCGCGGTAAGGAATGACCAGCTGGTCGCCGGCGTATTCATCAAGCGTTTCCCGCTGGCGTTTTATTTCCGTTACTGTCTGCTTCGCTCTCGTATAAGCGGCCTGCTCGTGAGGATAGACAAAGTTCAGCCGCTCCACATAAGAAGGATCCACATCGGCTTCCACGTCCACCTTCGTCCACTCCTCAACCGCCGCCTGCAGTTCTTCATCCCGCTTTTCCATCACTTCGTCAAGCACATTGAACTCACTTCCGTGGGCGATATGAACCTTCCACTGCGAGTGGTCATACTGGATGGATTCAGCGGTCTGCACTTCTATTCCTCCACGGAGCTCATCTGCCTGGTGGTGACGGATCAATGCAGGACCGATCCAGTCAAGGTACGACTTTGCCTCGAGCCGGTCATGTGGTGGAAGGACCCAGTCCTTGACATCAGCCGCCAGCTGCCACTTTTTCTGCTTTTTATCAAAAGAAGCGACATTTCCGACCATAACAAGCTTTTCCTTTGCTCTCGTCAAGGCCACGTACAAGACCCGCATTTCCTCAGCCAGAAGCTCCCTGCGCTTCGCTTCTTTCAACGCGTGATAGGCAAGTGTCGGATACATGAGCCGCTTCTGCGGGTTAATATATCTTGTACCGAACCCGTAATCTTTATGAAGCAGGTACCGGTTTTTCAAATCCATCATATTGAACTGCTTGTCGACAGCTCCGAGAATGACAAACGGAAATTCCAGCCCTTTACTTTTGTGAATGGTCATGATCCGGACAACGTCCTCCTGCTCACCGAGCGCACGGGCCGCCCCGAGGTCATCGCCCCGCTCTTCGATCCGCTCAATAAACCGTAGAAAACGGAACAATCCCCGGAAGGACGTTGCTTCATAGGAACGGGCCCGGTCATACAAGGCACGGAGGTTGGCCTGACGCTGACGTCCACCCGGCATACCACCGACAAAATCGTAATAGCCTGTTTCTCTGTAAATCTCCCAGATCAACTCTGACAGCGCTCCCTGGCGCGCCCGTTCGCGGAAACTCTTCAACAATTTGAGAAAATCATCCACTTTGCGATCCAGCTCATTGTTTCCCACATAAGCCTGCATCGCTTCATAGTAGGTCGAGCGTTTCTTCGCCAGACGGATCTGCGCAAGCTCATCCTCATCCAGTCCGACAATCGGCGATTTTAATACCGAAGCTAGCGGGATATCCTGCATCGGGTTATCAATGACCTTCAGCATACTCAGCATCACCTTGATTTCGATCGCTTCAAAATATCCGGTTGAAAGTTCCGCATAAACCGGAATCCCCTGCTGTTTCAGTTCATCAACGATTGTCGGAGCCCAGGTCATGGAACGCATCAAAATGACGATGTCCCTGTATTGGATCGACCGCTTCGTTCCAGTCTCCTTGTCGACGACCTGAGCAGGCTCCCCGCCTTCATACCCGAGCCAGCGCCGGATCATTTTTCCGTAGGCTCGTGCTTCCAGCTGCGCCTTTTCCAAATCTTTGTAGGCTTCGTCATCTTCCGAGTCCCCCTCCTGGGACTCCCGGTCAATAACAAAAAGCTCTGCTTCGGTATCATCCGAAGTCAGTTCATCATAAATCGTGTTGCTGTAAATGAGTTCGGCTTCTTTCTCATATTCCATCTCCCCGACTTCCTCGTCGAGCACCTGACGGAAAATGTAGTTCGCCGCATCCAGCACCTGCTTCCGGCTTCTGAAGTTCCGGGCGAGATCGATACGCTCCCCCATACTTTCATCCGCAGCGTAAGCCTTGTATTTATTCAAAAACAACGAAGGTTCGGCGTGACGGAAGCGGTAAATGCTCTGCTTCACATCGCCCACCATGAAGAGATGACCGGCGTCTTTTCCTTCGGTCAACAGGCGGAGCAGCGTCTCCTGCACAAGGTTGGTATCCTGATATTCATCAATCAGCACTTCAGAAAACTGGCGCTGAAAGCCCTCCGCCACCGGCGAAGCTGCCAGTTCCTCAGAGGAGGCGGAATCATCAAGGAGGATATTGAGGCAGTAGTGTTCCAGATCGGAAAAGTCGACGATCGCCTTTTCTTTTTTCAACTGCTCATAGCGCTGCTTAAAGTCCTTAACGATGATGACCAGCTGTTCCATGACCGGATACAGATCCTTCATATCCTTCAGATAGCTTTCCAGGGTGCGGGAAAACCACTCGTCCCTCAGCTCATTCCACCGCTTCTTATACCGGTCGCG
Source organism: Halobacillus sp. ABH2_015 (assembly GCF_056158945.1). Lineage (NCBI taxonomy): Bacteria > Bacillati > Bacillota > Bacilli > Caryophanales > Bacillaceae > Halobacillus > Halobacillus sp. ABH2_015. The sequence continues at coordinate 888,046 of NZ_JBSWUG010000002.1, read as the reverse complement.
GATTTTCTTCGCCTCATCCTTTTTCTCTTCATCTGCGTCCATTTTCTTTCTGGAAAGAGCCTTGAATTTCTGTCCTTCCATGAACGCCTGAAGCTCAGACCACGAATGGGCCAGCGCCCCCTTCGCCTGCTGGATGAGTTCAAGATCGCCTTCTGCGGTTTCTCCGTATGCATACGGGCCGTCCGGCTCCCTGGTGAGATCGAGCATCTGCCGGGCCTCGGTTTCCATCGCCTTCAGCTGGCTGGATACTTCCTGTTTCAGCAGGTCGAGCCACACCAGCTTTTCTTCTTCCTCATCTTCCCGCACATCATACATGGCTGCCATTTGATCGAGCCATTGGTCCGGCCACGGATTCTGTGTGGCAAACGTATAAAGATCAAGCACAAGTTTCTCCACATCCAGGTCGCTGCGGTCACTGGAAAACCGTTCCACAACGTCAAAGAACCGTTCCTGCTCTTCTCCATCTCTGCCGTACCAGTCCTCAAACAGATCCTCCAGGACTTCCTGCTGGATAAGATCAGCCTCTACTGTGTCCGCAATACGGAAGCCGGGATCAAGGTCCAGCATATAGGCATACCGCCGCACCACGTCCATACAGAAGGCGTGCAGCGTTGAAATCGACGCATTCTGCAGCAGAGCCAGCTGCTTTTTTAAGTGATGGGAGCCCGGATTGTCCTCAAGGGCTTTTGCAAGGGCCTGTCCGACCCTGTTCCGCATCTCCTGAGCGGCTGCGTTTGTGAAGGTCACAACAAGCAGGGAGTCGATGTCCACGGGATTTTCCTTATGCAGCAGCTTTTGAATGATCCGTTCAACGAGGACGGCCGTTTTTCCAGAACCAGCCGCCGCTGCTACGAGGATATCGGAGCCGTGCGAGTAAATGGCCCGCTCCTGTTCTTTTGTCCAGCTGACCATTATGAATTCTCCTTTCTTCCAGCCAGTCGTGCCAACACATCGTCATCGTTCAAGTCCTGCAGTTTGCGGTACTCGTTCCCCTCAAGGGTCGGATCAAACTGACAGACGGAACGGAACGAGCAGTGCTCACACGCGACCTGCTGTTTCTTCTGATAGGGATCCAGGTCAATTGTTCCATTCGTAATTTTCGTCCCTGCCTGGCCCATCAAATCGCGGATATAGGCTTTCAGCTGTTCAAAACGTTCGGCATCGGCCGTTTTTGAACTCTTGTAAAAGCCGCCGTTCGCTTTCAGAGCCGCCGGGACAATCTGGCTGTATCCCTTGTCAAGACCCGTGTCCATCATCTGGACAACGCGTTCATTTTCCAGCAGGAGCCCCTGCATTTTGAATTTCTTAAAGATTTCTTCTTCGATCTGCTGATCCTGCAGCAGCTGTTTCCCGGTAATCATCGGGTTGTGTACATGGAAGTACAGGACCCCCGCCGGTGAAGCATTCATGCCGAGCCACTGCTCCGCATTCGTCAGGACGACATCCAGATACGCGAGCATCTGCAGAGAAAGGCCGTAAAAAACGTCGACGAGGTTCAAGCCTTTGCTGCTTGATTTATAGTCAATGATTCTAAGAAACAAATCTTCCTGAGACAAAGCTTTGTCGACCCTGTCAATCCGTCCGCGCAGCATCAGTTCATAGCCGTTCGGCAGATCAAGAGATAACGGGGGCAGCTCGGCACCTTCCGTCCCGAAACCAAGCTCAAGGCCAACGGGAGAGAAGCTGCTCTTCCGGGCCTGTTCACTCAGGACGAAAGCAGCTCTCGCAATGACCTGCTGAAGCTTCTTCTGAATATATTGATAGCGGTTGGAGCTTTTCAATATTTGGTTCTGCAGGATTGGAGCAAGGTAGCTTGTCGCCCGTTCCGCATACTGGTCCGTCTCCGGACGCTGCAGCTGGGAAAAATCGCGCCCTTCCTCCTTGATCCATTCGGTAATCTGCTTCAGCGCTTCGTGGAACAACTGCCCGATATCCGGGGCGTCCAGTTTATACGTACGCCGCTCTTCCAGGTTGAGGCTGTGCTGGGCAAAGTACTGGTAGGAACAGCGGTGATACGTCTCAAGTCTGGAGACACTCGTTTTCAGCCTTTTATCAAACAGCTGGTTTGTCGTTTCCTCTTTCAAATCGACCGGCTGATTTCGATAAAAGAGGCTTTGCAGCACGCGGTTCGTCAGCCCGTGGGCCGGCTCATGATCGATGTACCAGTTGAGCAGCTCCCACCAGACCGGCTGCATCATATACCCTTTTAAATATCTGGAAAACTGGGCCGTCAACGCTGATCGTGTTTTTGCCGGATTGGTAATAAACCGGCGTGCATCGTGGAGATCATCCGGCTCCTGCCACAATTCATGCTCCGCGCAGCGCGGGAACAGTTCTTCGATCCGCTGAATGAGCGGCGCCGGCACTTTTGATTTTCCTTCTTCGTTGCTCAACGGATAACTCACCCATAACTGCTCAGAAGCCATCGTCAAAGCAAGGTACACGTAAAAACGGTCGTCCAGCAGCTGCCGGCTGCTTCCGTCGGCAAGTTTCAATCCGTGCTCAGCGAGAAGCGAGCGCTCCTGTTCGGAGATCATTCCGTCACCTGGCGGCTTCATCGGCCACATCCCATCCGTCACACCGAGCAGGAATCCGGCTTTGATGCCCGTCATCCTGGAACGGTCCACACTTCCGATAATGACATGGTCCATGCTCGGAGGAACGTGGGCAAACGTGAGAGCCTCCAGCCCGCTGTCCAGTGTTTTCCGGAAGACCTGCAGCGACATTTTTTCCTCTCCGGCCATTTCCACCATTTCATCCAGCAGCTGCAGACATGCGTCCCACACCTGCTCCTGTTCACGCCCCCGCTCAATCTCTCCTCGTTCATCATAATCGTTCCGCCACGTTTCCAGCTGTTCTGGAACACGAAGGTTTTCAAGCCATTTATACAGCACCCCTGCTCTGCCTTCAATAGACTCTGCCGCACGCAGCTGTTCATCGAAGGACTGCAGCGCCTCGCGTACCTGCTCCCGGTAGGCGTTGATCCGGTCCTGTTTTTCCTTCTCCTCATCTGTCTTGGACGCCTGCTCAAACCCGCGGAACCGCTGATATACCCAAGGTTCTTCCGAAAACCACTGACTTCGGGAGCGTATGCCGTATTCAAGCACATAGTTCTCCAGTTCATCAATGGCATCCTCCGTCAGCGGCCAGCGCGGATGGGAGGCTGGAATAAATCCGGTCTTTAACAGACGGAACACCGCATCATAACGGAAGTTTCCTTCCACGACGTCCAGTCCCGAACGAATCAGTTCAATCATCGGGTGGTTGAGCATCGTCCGTTTTTCATCAATAAACACAGGAATACCATAATCATCAAACAAGGTCTCAATCAAACTGTGATACACATCCGGCTCCCGCATTAACACCGCCATATCCTTAAACCGATAGCCCTGGTCGCGGACAAGCTCAAGAATTTTCTGTGCGACACCTTCAACTTCCGCCCGCGGATGGACGGCTTCCGCAATCGTCACAGGGGCCTGATCAGGATAAGTCTCAGCCGGGCGCACATCATAATACTCCTCCAAGTGAAGGAAGGCAGGGTTATCTTTCATCCGGCCCGCAGTATGATCAAGCACTTCCACGTCATCAACTGTCGTGCCCGCCTCCTCGGCCGTCCTTTTCAGGTCAAGGTAGGTCTGTTTCGTCTCATAAAACAAATCCAGCTCTGAATTCCCTGTCTCTTCCGGGTTCTCGGTCGTAAGAGTGACGTGGACGTTCTTCACCTTTTTCAATAACGCTTCGATGACCCCGTATTCCTGCGGGGTGAAGCTGTGAAAACCGTCAATATAGACGTCCGCATCTTCTAAATAACCGGCTTCCCCGATTTTTTCAGATAGAAGCTGAAGCTGATCCTCTCCGTCTATGTACTGCTCTCTTAGAGCATCTACAAGTTTATCGTAAATATAGAAAAGATCGTCCAGCTTTTCCTTCAGTCCTTCTTCCTGACTGGTGGAATGAACGAACTGCTCCAACGCATCCATCTGGGAACGAAGATCATCAGGTGTAATCCGGTACCGTTTGAATTCGGTGATGATTCCTTCCAGCTGAGCAATGAACCCCTGCTTCTCCACAGCCTTCTGGAAGACGCGCCAGTCGGATGTGCGCTCTTCTACAATTTTCCTCAGCATCATCTGAACGCCTGTTGAACTGATAAACTTCCTCGTTCCCCCGCCCGTCTCCTGAAGCACACGCCAGGCGAGGCGTGAAAAGCTGAAGACCTGGGCTCTGATCGATCCCTGCATGCCTTCGCGTTTCAGCAGCCCGTATTCCTGCTGGAACGTCATTTGATCAGGCACAATATAGACAATGGCCGGACCGCGCGGGGCTTCCTGCAGACGCTGCTCGATTTCATCGAGGCAGCGCGTACTTTTTCCCGCTCCCGATCGGCCGATTAAAAAACGCAGACCCATCTTTTCCGCTCCCTTCTTTCTTCCATACTGCTTCTATTTTATCACTTTTCCCCACCAAATGAAGAATCCCGCGACTCTGCAAAAAGGAAGAGCTTGTATAGAAAGTCTTTGTTGCTTCAGTGCTTTCAGGAGCACAGACCCTCTTCGAACGTCCAAGTCTCCTCTGGGAAGATCATCCTGCCGGGCTTTTCCCACAGGAGCGGAAGGGCTGATTCCTTTCAGGATCGAAACGGATTCTCCTCCACCTGTGTTTTCCCCCTGTTGAAAAATAAAAAGGGGATCATCTGTTATACAGATGATCCCCTTTGTTGAGCCCCCCATTGCGCAAAGGCATGTGGAAGGTTCTGCAGGGACGTATACAGGAACAGGGCAGACAGATGATCTTCCTGCCCAAGTTCGCTGCAGCCGTTTCCCGGCTATTTAAACTGTATTCCAGCCTGACTGAACGGCCAGTAGCGGACATCCACTTTCCCGACAACCGTCTCTTCCGAAACAAAACCAAAGTAGCGGCTGTCCAGACTGTCTCTGCGGTTATCCCCCATGACGAACAACTGCCCCTCCGGTACCGTTGTGGACCCTGTCACTTCCTCCAGTGTAAAATCCTCCGTAAAAGGAAGGCCGTCACTGGGACGAAGATCATCAAGGTAGCTTTCATCCATAAGGACACCGTTCACGTAAAGCTGGTCATTCTTAAACTCTATTTCATCACCAGGAATGCCGATGACCCGTTTGACATAGTCTTCATCTTCATTAGCATGGAACACAATGACCTGCTGCCTGTCTATTTCGCTCCAGTCATACACCGCTTTGTTCACCATCAAAAGATTGCCGTCATACAGGGTGGGCTCCATAGACTCCCCATCGACGACATAACTCGCAAATAAGTAGGAACGGAAAACAAACGCCAGCAGAAGGGCAAGCAGGACAGTCCGTATCCATTTCAGGTATTTTTTCATGGTCTGCTCCTCCATGTGTTGGTCTATCCACATTTTACCCGCAATGGAACGAACTTAATCGTCGCGGCGCACTTTCCGCTCCGCCTTCCTTTGAATCCGCCCCTCCAGATATTTTCCGAGAATCCAGAATAGAAGAATACAAATACCGACGACAATCGATTTCACCGGATTCTGGGCGAATGAGGCAATGCTTGAGCCGACATAGGAGATGGTGAAGATCATCACCGATTTTCCTAATAGAACAGCAAGAATAAACTGCTGCCGGCTGACTTTGGACAAACCGGAAACGACATTGATGACGGCGGAAGGCGAAAAGGGAAAGCACATCAGCAGAAACAAAGGCCCGAAACCGTGTTCCTCCACCCATACGACGACCCGTTTCACCTGCTTCTGTTCTGTAATGGCGCGGAACGGCTTTTTATCCCCGAGCCTGCGGATGATAAGAAAAACACTGACCGCACCGATCACCGAGCCGATCCAGGAATATAAAAATCCGCGGAACAGCCCGTACACCACCGAATTGGCCAGCACAAAGGCCACTAAGGGGAGAACAGGAAGAAAAGCTTCCAGCAGGGGAAGAAGAATGCCGGGAAGCGGACCGAGGCGATCCAGCTCCTCCAGCTGGCGGATGATATAATCAAACAGCTGATCGTTCTCAGCTAAATGCCGCCATTGATTGATTTTTTCAAATACAGCATCCATGATGAAGCTCCTTATGTACACCTATGAAGAGGGGTTTTCTTTTTATTTTATAGGATAGGTATCCCCTCTGCCCAGTCTGTTTAATCAAGATTTCCGTTTCTTTCTCCCGCTGCCACTTTTAACCTCTTCAAAAAACAGGTTGCATAAAAAGGATGTCTGCGTGGTATAATACAGAACAAGAACGTTTGTTCGTATTCGGAGGGGAATGACATGAGGTACTTAAAACAGAAAGAATTGGATCTCGCTTCCCGCTACTTGTTTTTATCTATGGCGGTTACAGTCATCAGGCAGGATCGGAAACACGTGGAACAGGGGAAATTCAAAATAAAGGAGCCGTACATGGAGCTGCTCGGTAAAATGGAGCTGGAAGCGCGCCAGGAAAGAAAAGAGCTGAGAAAACAGATGGATGCCATGAAGATCCAGGTTGTGGAGTCCGGACGCAATGATTCCTTCACGTCTTTTCTATTCCTTGCCCACGGCTATGAGGAAAAGCGGAACTACTTCAACCCGGCCATCCGCAAAAAGGTGGAAAACATTCTATTTGAGCTTATGAAAAGGTCTCAGCAATCCGGTCCGCCCGTCGCTCAGAGGCAGCCGGCCCATCACGAAAACGGTCTTCGAGAATAACGCGCAGATGAGCCGTGCGCTGTACCTGGTTGGCAAACATCCCGTCAGAAACAGGAAAATTGACGGATGTGCCCTGTCCGAAATGGACCGTCGTCGTTTTATCTCGCTCACCGTTAAAGGTCCGGATATATTTGTGGGCGACCCAGGAGCATTCTTTTCGTTTCGGGGAAATAATAGGGAAGAAATAAATACCCATCGCTTCGGAGATGACAATCGGAGGTTTATGTGTGTAGCTTGTCAGTTGTTTCGTCCCGGCCATGCGCCCGTCCAGACTGCTGGCGAAATAGCGGCAGGAATCATCCACGATCGTACTGGGAGCCGCGTGCACATAAAAGCGCTCTTCCCGCTCCACAACTTCAGTAAAGACTTGTCCATTATCCTGCTGGACAGCAACCAGCGCCATCGTCTTCGGGTTGATTTCATATTCTTTCTTCTGCACATGCGTCATCCACAAACACCCTTTCTCATTTAGACAGCGGTAACTCTCCCTGCAGGTCGATCTTACCGCTTTTCTTCTTCAATTTACCAAAAACTAAGAAAAAAGTCTAAACATTCTCAAAAAAATATCCATATCTGCTATACTACAGTTAACAGCCGCTGCCTTCGGGGTAAGCGTCTTTCTTTTCTTCCCCCTTCTGTCCGAAATCCGGATTGAGCAGTGTAAACACCTCAAGTTCAGGCTGACCTTTCATCACAGGCACCTCATTCCCTCCATTCCAAAGAAAGGAGACTATTCATGTGGAAACGTAAAAAGAAACCTTCACAAGCCGGCAGAAAACAAACATTGGAAGTCCGTGACTTATCGATCCATGATGTCCGCAAGGCCGTTCACGCCTTCGCTGATCACAAACCAGGAGATGTTCCCTTGAGCGTCCTCATCAATCAGGACCTGACACTGGACTATGACCTGCTGGCGCCATATCTCGAGGGACTTCCGGAGAAGAACTACTATATGTCCAGAGAAACTTATGAACTGTTCGAAGAAGACGCCCTTGACTTAGCTCAGGATCTGGACCTCGTTCAATATGCCGTGGATCAATACATGAAACAGACTCAGGAACTTCCTGTCATTGATCATGACCCTTTTAAACGGATAAATTATTATAAGCTGGAAAAACATGATTTGTTACAGCGCCGCCCGAATCGCGACTTTTATCTCACAGACGAGGAGTTTATGATCACCTATAAAAAGCCGGAATAATAAAAGACAAAAAAATGCCAATGCTTCATAGGAAGCATTGGCCAAAAGAGACGACTGGTTAACTTTTGAGTGAGGGAATAAATTGTTTGAAAAGTTCTTCTGAGAGGGAAGATTCTTTTCATTACACTCATCAGTAACAAGTTACTGACCCATTTACGACAACCAATCGCAAATGGTTTGAGATCAATAAGCATCACCGCTTATCTGTTTTTATTGTAATATATCTTCCGCTCATAATCACCGAAAAAAAGTTGCGGTTTCCCGCAACTCCTTGCGTATTTACTAAGAAATGACATTTGACCTTCCCTCACGAGGACTTGATCAGCTCGTCCTGCTCTTCCTTCCACACCGTCTCTTTCTTCTCATAATCCCGCTGCAGAGACTCGAGATCAACAAGAGAGTCGTGTGTCTGCTTTCGAATCCTGCGTACCTCTTCATGGGACTGCTGGATCTTATTCTGTACAAATAAATCCACAATCAAACCATCCAGAAAGTAATCAGCTATCGTCCATCCTTCAGAGATTCGGAGGTCCACATCGGCGAATTCGCCGATGTCCGCCATTTCATTTGCAAACTTCCGCAAATGCTGTTGGGCCATATGAACAGCTTCTTCTGCCTCATCCATTCTGGAATGCTTCACCGCTGTGGTGAGAAGACCCCCGCCAAGCATATCGGCCATTCCCCAGTTTTCCGCTTTCGTCAAAAACTCCGAAGCCGCCTCCAAAGCCTTGTGCGCTTCCTTTCCTGCCTGCAGGGCTTCTTCAATTTCTGTCCGCTCTGCAAGAAGCTGCGAGCGCTTCTCACTAATTTCCAGCAGCCGCTTTCCTTTATCACCGCCGCCGGAGACGAGCGCCTCTTTTCGTTCCTCGTACAGCGTACGATAGCGCGTCCGCACCCCGCTCAGGCTCTGCATCCGTTCTTCAATATGACGTATTTCCCCTTCGATGTCCTTACGGGACTTTTCAGCCTCCCGCCATTTCACACCAGCCTCAACCACTTCCTGCTTTTCTTTTTCCATCCGGTCCTGCTTTTGGCCGGTAAGGACAACGAATAGACGACTCAAACGAACACGCTCCAGCTTTTCCACATCCTCTTTTTCCTCCTCCAGTCTACGAGCGAAATGGGCTTCTTTTCCGCGTGCCTCCTGAAGCTCTTTTTCCAGCTGGTTATGTTCACGTTCCAAACGTTCCAGCCTATGTACGTCCTGTTTGGCTTCCATCAATCGAGATAATTGTTTCTCCACGTTTCATTCCCCCTTTCCTTTTTTACGACCCCACCCACATGAACGTTTCACATCCATGAAAAAAAGACTGCCGTAATAGGCAGTCTACTCATCCAACAGGTTGTTTTCAGCGATATGATCTGACACGATATCCACAAGAAGCTCACCTTCACGCAGGAGCTCCCCACGTCCGAAAGCTTCAAAACCATCTCCGCCGTAAGCCAGATACTGGGTGACAGCGACCGTATAGGTCTGCTCGGGATCGACCGGTTCACCGTCTTGATCCAGCAGGTTATATACAGAAATCACTCCGTCGTTCTTCTCCCACTCATATGTCAGCCCTGATGGCTGTACCCTGTTCGTCCGTCCTTCGCTCCACTGTTCAAGCAGAGCGTCTTCAATCTGTTCGCCGGTCATTGTCAGACTGACCCCATAATGCTTGAAAGGAAGCGAGGAGTGCAGGTCCACAGCTTGAATGGGACCTTGAGGGATACTTTGACGTATCCCACCGTGATGCACGAATGCCATATCCGCCTGCATCTTCTCCTTCAGTGAACCGGCTACAAGCTCACCGAGTGCAGAACGGCCTTTTTCGTCTTTCTTCCTCGACAAACCACGTTCCGCCTCTCCCAGCACCTGGTGATACTCCTCTTCGATCTGAGCCTGATATGGCTCCAGCAATGCCTTTGTCTCCGGATCCGGGTCCATCCCTTCGTGGTAGGTCACAATAATCTCTGCTTCTTTATTGACGATATCTTTAGTGGCCGGGTCGATCGTCAAATCGACTTTGGAAAATGCCCGGCCGTACGAATACGCCTGAACGATCAGCTTTCCATCTACTTCAATATCTGCATACGTATGGTTATGCCCTGCAAACAGGACATCAACTTCATCATCAATGGCTCCGGCCATCTCTACAAAGGACTCAGAGCCTTTTGTGCCGGACTTGTCAGATGCAGCCGAAACATGGCCGAGAACAATAATGGAAGAAACCCCTTTATCCTTCAATTCCTGAACCGCTTCATTGACCGCCGTGACTTCATCCGTAATCCTGACGCCTTCCAAGTTCTCTTCGAGGACATAATCACGCGTGTCTGTCGTTACCACTCCAATAAAACCGACAGGCACACCTTTGATTTCTTTAATGATGTGGGAAGGAAGCAGCGGCTCTCCTGTCGATTCATCCACGACATTTGCAGCAGTATAAGGGGTGGTCGAACCAGAAAACGTCCCCGTCTGCTTATGCCATCCCCCGTCAAGCAGGCGCGTCATTTCCTCTACTCCCTCATCCAGTTCATGGTTTCCTAGTGTTCCAACATCAAAGCCCACCCTGTTCATCCATTCGACCGTTGGTTCATCCTGAAACAAAGAAGAAATTGGCGGACTTCCACCAATCATGTCTCCTGCGTGAACAATAAGAGAGTGAGGGTTCTCCTTCTCATAGGCTTTCAAGTAAGCGGCCAGGTATTCAGCCCCTCCCGCTTTCTTTCCATCAAAGGTCAGTTCTGCCTCCAGCTGACCATGCAGATCGTTGACACCGAGAAGCTGAATGTCCACGGGCTCCTCGGAATACAGCGTTTCAGCAGCCAGCAGAAAACCTGTAACAAGCAGCAGCCCCAACAGCAGCGGCATTCGACGTTTGAACGTTCTCATACACCCACCCCTTCCTTATTCCTCTTTAAAGTATCAAGAGAAAATAAACGGGGTCTTAAGTTCTTATAAATGATTGTTAAATTAAAGAAGCCGCTCCGGCTGAATGAAACCGGAACGGCTTAATGATTAAGAGCTGGTGAGCTGCTTGCGTAAGTTCTTTCTTAATATTTTCCCTGTTGTGTTCTTTGGAAGTTCGTGTAGAAACTCAATTCGGGACGGCCATTTATACTTGGCGAGCCGCTCACGGCAGAAAGCGAGCAGTTCGGCTTCCCGGAGAGACGGATTCCTGGAAACAACAAAACTGATGACCGTTTCCCCAAGCTCCGGGTGCGGCGCACCGACGACCGCCACTTCTGTAATGTCCTCGTGGCTGTATAAAACCTCTTCCACTTCTCTTGGATAGACATTATAGCCCCCGACAAGAATCATATCCTTTTTCCGGTCCACAATGTAGAAATACCCTTCTTCATCTACACGGGCCATATCGCCGGTATAAAGCCAGCCATCTCTGATTGTTACAGCAGTTTCCTCCGGCATTTTGTAATAGCCTTTCATCACGTTCGGACCTTTGACGATCAACTCTCCGACTTCGCCGACAGGAACATCTTCTCCTAGTTCATCCACGACGCGGTTTTCTACATTTTTTATATTTCTCCCTATTGATCCAGCTTTTCTCGGACGGTCCAGCGGGTTGAAGGCAGTGACCGGCGAAGCCTCCGACAATCCATACCCTTCTGAGATCCGTACGTGAAACTGCTGTTCAAAAGATTCCAGCAGGGATACAGGCAGCGATGAGCCGCCGGAGATGGACAGACGCATGTGCCGGAAGGTCTGCACCTGATCGCTGCCTGTCTGCTGCAGATAATTATACATCGTCGGCACTCCGGCAAACACGGTAGCTTTATGTTCATCTGCCACAGCAAATACTTCCTGAGGGGAAAACTTCGGAATGACGAGGATGGTGCCTCCATTCATAAGCGGTGCATTCAAACAGACGGTCAGGCAGAAAACATGGAACATCGGCAGTGTGGCAATGACCCGGTCATCGGAAGAAAACTCCAGGTAGTCCGCCACATCTGTGGCGTTGGAATATAAATTCCGGTGGGTCAGCATCGCACCTTTCGGCTTCCCGGTCGTTCCTGAGGTATAAAGGATGACTCCCGTGTCTTCATCCTCAAGGGGCGGTCCCTCAAAAGCCGGGCTGCCTTCCTCCACCGCTTTTGTAAACGATTTCATTTTTGGAGACAAGGAAGATGCGGACAAATCCATACCGCTGTTCGTATCGGCAGCAAAATAATGCTCCACATCGCTTTGGTGATCCAAATGTTCAAAAATCTCCAAAAGGACATCCATTGTGATGACAGCTTTGACATCCCCATTCTTTAAAATGTATCCAATCTCTGATGCGGTGTAGGTCGGGTTGATTGGGATAACAGTCGTCCCCGCACGGAGGGCTCCGTACAAGCCGATCATAAACAGAGGACTGTTCCCACTTACCAAAGCCACATGGTCTCCTTTCCCATAGCCAAGCCTGGACAACGTTGAAGCGAATTTCGTTACGGACGCATCGAACTCTTTGTAGCTGACCGAATGACCTTGAAAAATATAGGCATCCTTGTCAGGGTTTTCTTGAGCCGTCAGCATCAGCTGTCCGCTTAAATTCATGCATGCTCCCCCTTATTATGAATGAATAATCATTCACCATTTGTATTTTCTAATTAATTATAAAATACTGAAAACTTTTTATCAACTTATGTCTAAACGTGAAATAGGAAAAACCCGGCCCCCTCCAACAGAGACCGGGAATTTTTTAATAAAGGATGTTCAAAAAGTCTTCTTTTGAAATTTTCCCAAGGTAATAGGAAATATCCACCTCATCCAAAGCTTCAGAGATGGCCTGGCGTTCATACCTGCATCCGATCAATGTATCCTCGACTACATGGATATCACCGACACCGAAGAAATCTCCAAACACTTTTGCATTCTGGATGGTACCTTTAGACACATCAAGACGGACATCGTAACTCCCTGCTCCTTCAATCCGCTTGGTGTGCTGGATGTTGAACTTCGGAGAACGGCCGTAGTTCCAGTCCCAGTTTTTATAGCGCTCATCGGCAAGTTTATGGATGTTGTCCCAGTCTTCGGCAGTCAGCTTATACTGTGGTACATCCTTCACATCCTCCACATCAAAAATATAGCGGAGAATCAGGTGTTTGAATTCCTCCATGGAAATCGGCTCTTCGAGAAATTCAGAGATGTTCGCAACGCGGCTGCGGATCGATTTGATTCCTTTGGATTTGATCTTTTCTGTTTTCACATTCAGCGCAGATACGACGTTTTCGATTTCAGAATCCAGCATTAACGTTCCATGACTGAACATCCGCCCTCGTGTAGAAAACTGGGCATTCCCTGAAATTTTCCGGCCATCCTCTGCGGTAATGTCATTTCTTCCGGACAACTCCGCATTTACACCGAGCTTTTTCAAGGCTTCTGTCACCGGCTTCGTAAATTTAGCGAAATCATGGAAGCTGTCTCCGTCATCCTTCGTGATGAAGCTGAAATTCAAGTTTCCGAGATCATGATAAACGGCTCCCCCACCGGACAGGCGGCGTACAACATGAATGCCGTTATCTTCCACATAATTGGTGTTGATTTCCTCCACCGTGTTTTGGTTCTTCCCAATTATGATGGACGGTTCATTGATATAGAACAGTAAGTAGGTTTCATTAATATCGAGATTTTTTAAGGCGTACTCCTCGATCGCCAGATTAATCCTGGGATCATTAATGCCTTCGTGGTCTATAAAAAGCATGGCTTTCATCCTTTCCAGTCCTTATTCCATGTACCATTGTAATCGTTTAGAAAAGGAGAAACAATCTATTTACTCCAGGATAAACCTTCCTCTGCGATCTGAATGGTTCCTTGAAAAACGTTCCGGGCTTCCTGACGCAGGCGGGTATGATCCCCGAAATGTGGAAGATGACTGAGCCAGAGCGTATCCACCCCGGCATCCCGGGCGATGGTGGCAGCTTCTGTACTGGTCATATGCCCCGGACCGGTCCCATCCATTCCATGATAGAAGTTCGTATCTGTAATCAACAGGTCCGCCCCTTCTGCAAAATCCCCCCACGGTTCGAAATAACTCGTGTCCGCTGTATAAACAATCGTGTTGTCCCCATCACTGATCCGCATACCATAACAAGGAACAGGGTGGGAGGTTTTTTGAAAGTCAATCGTGAATGGTCCGAGTTTCAGCGTTTCTCCAGGATCATAGCCGACGCCTTCTGTATACTGATGGCTCAGCCGCTCAAACTGTTGTTTGTCTTCTTTGTGCCCATATAGATAAAGCTTCTGATTCGTTTCATGCAGAGTGTTCTGAACGAGCATCGCGTATTGCAGCGGTCCGATATCCGCTATATGGTCATGATGGTAATGAGACAAAAGGACAGCATCAAGATCCATCACTTTTTTGTACTGCTGCAGTCGCGACAAAACACCACTTCCGCAATCGACAAGCATCGTAAATCCACCCTTCTCCAACAAGTATCCGGAGGTCGCACTTCCTGACGCCGGATAGGCTCCCCAGTATCCGATAATCGTCACTTTCACATCATCCACTCCCTTTTTAAAAAAATTCCGCCTAAATATGCTTTGTTTTATAACAGATGGTTGATTTCTGAATATTGTTATAATACAATGGTTTTACATTAAAAATACTTGGAGGCGATTTACCATGATGAATGTTCTTGAGTTTTTCCGTAACCTGCCGAAAAAGCACTGTGCTCAATGTGGAAATGTCATTCAGGAAAAAGCCGACTGTTATGGTAATGTTTGCGACGACTGCGACCACCCTGCCCGTTAATTCCAGTATTCCACAAAAATCCATAGAGTGAACCTATCATTTGAAGCAGCTGGCATCAGCTGCTTTTTTTATGGATGCCATAAAAAAAAGCCATTCGTAGAAAACTACTGAATGGCTGCTTCTCTGCGTTTCGTTGAATTTCTTAATAGAAGCTGATGGGGATAGACATACCGCTTCGGTGCAATGGCTCCCGGATGAAGCAGCTGCTGTATGAGTACTTCCACCGTTTTATCCGCCATTTGTATGACCGGCTGCTGGATGGTTGTGACAGAAGGCACCATCAGGAGCGACACCATCTGATTATCAAACCCTACCACGGCGAGGTCCTCCGGCACCTTCCAGTCTGAGGAAGAAGCTTCATAGATTAAACCGGCTGCTACTTCATCCGATCCAGTAAATACCCCGTCAATATAAGGGAATTCGCTGCGAATCAAATGAAAGACCTTCTGTCCGTCACTGACATCAATCGCCCAGTCGATATTAAGCTCGTCGAGGAAAGGTCGCCCATATTCCTCCAACGCCTCAAGGAATCCCTGCTTCCGCATAGCTCCCAGATGACTTTCCGGCCCTCCGCTGGCGTACGCAATATGTTTACACCCCTGCTCCAGCAAATGAACAGCAGCTTCGTAGGCGGCTGTTTTATGATCCATATGAATCATTGGAATCGAAGCATCCTCCATGTATTCATTGCAGAACACAATCGGACCGGACTCCAGATAAGGCTCGACATCCTTCCAATCATTGATGAGGGAAGCCATAATCACACCATCCACCTGCTTCGTTTTCAGCAGCTGAAGATAGTCGATTTCTTTTTTTCTGGAATGGTGGGTCTGGCAGACGATCACCTGGTATCCCCATTCGGATGCTTTCTGCTCCATCGCTTCAATTAAGTTTCCGAAGAATGGATTGGTAACCCGGGGCAGCAGGACTGCTATGGTTTCTGTTTTCTGGCTGCGCAGGCGGCGCGCAGATGAATTGGGGACATACCCGAGGTCCTTCATGGCCTGGACTATTCGCTGCCGCTTTTCTTCAGTCACGTATGGCTGATCATTAATGACGCGGGACACCGTCGTCCTTGATAATCCAGCCAATTTCGCTACATCTTCAATCGTAGCCATATTCATTTCCCCCTTGATGCTATTTGAAAACGTTTCCAATTATTATCATACTAAGCCTTGTCGTTTCATGCAAGCCCTTTCATAAGGTTGCAGGCTTCTATAAGGAAGGCTGCATATAAAAAAAGCCCCCCGTTGATCCGGGGAGCTCTTCTCGTGCCATTATACAAAAAGATGTGTGAGAACCTTCTCTACGGCCGCTTCTCCCTGGTCAATACAGTCAGGAAGACCGATGCCGCGGTAGGAGCCGCCAGCCAGATAAATGCCGGGCAGCTCTTTTTCCATAGCTGCTGTAATATGCTGCAGCTTTTCCTTATGCCCCACCTTATACTGAGGCATTGCATCATGCCAGCGCGTCACAACAGAAAAATCCGGTTTTTCCGTAATGTTCATCGTTTTATTCAAATCCTTCAAAACGATGTCCTGGATTTCTTCATCCGTCTTTTCGACGATTTCCTGATCCGACGGCTTACCGACATAACACCGGAGAAGCACTTTTCCCTCTGGTGTCGAGTGCGGCCATTTTTTATGTGTCCACGTGCAGGCGGTGATGCGGAAATCGCTGTTTCTCGACACGACAAAGCCTGTGCCGTCAATATCCTTCTTAATGGCTGACGCATCAAAAGCCATGGCGACGTTGGCCACCGATGTGGCATTGGTGTTCTTAAACGGCTCAAGAAAATCAAAGTGGGACAGCATGCGCTGAACCGCGAAATGGGGAACAGCCATAATGACAGCATCCGCTTCCTTCACTGTTCCATTACTGAGCAGCAGTTGATAGCCATCGTCCTGTTTCTCGATATGATTCACTTGGACTCCCGTTTGTACCGTTCCTGGATGCAGCTGCTCTTCGACCGCATCCACCAGGGAGCTGAGCCCGTGTTTCAGGGTACGGAACATGCTCGGTTTCTTTTCGCCTTTTTTACGCTTTGGGATGTTAGTGGTCCGACGCAGTCCTTTAATCAGGCTGCCATACTCCTGCTCCATCTCATAAAACTGCGGGAAGGTCGCCTTCAGGCTCAGCTGATCGATGTCGCCGGCATAAATGCCGGACAAAAGCGGCTCAATCAGGTTTTCGACCACTTGATTCCCCAGCCGGCGCCGGAAGAAAAGTCCAAGCGACTGATCTCCCTCCACCGTCTTTTTGGACTTCACAAGATCCATCGACGCTCTGATTTTTCCTGCAGGTGTGAACAATCCGGAAAAAAGAAATGGACGGATCCGCGTAGGAATCCCCATATAGGATCCCGCCGGCATCTTGTGAAGCCGCCCATTCACTAAGATGTAGGATTGACCTGTCCCATTGGGTACAAGCTCCTCCCCCAGTCCGACTTCACGGGCCAGGCGCCCGGCGCTTTCCTTTCGTTCCAGAAAAGAATCAGGACCGCGTTCAATCGTGAACCCGTCCTTTTTCACGGTTTCAATTTTACCGCCCAGACGATGGCCGGCTTCTAATAATGATACATCGAGAGGGATGTCTTTTTCGTCTGCTTTTTTCTGAAGGTAATAGGCGGATGTTAATCCTGTGATCCCCCCGCCTATAACTACGACTTGTTTTCGTTCCCCCATCGTCTTACTGCTCTTTCGCTTTATCCAGCACGACATCAGCTAGAGTGTCGATAAACTGCGGATGCGTATTCGGCATTTCAGGACGGTAATAGCCTGCTCCGATTTCATCACAGACAACCTTACACTCGTAATCGTTGTCGTAAAGAACTTCCAAGTGATCGGAAACGAAACCGACCGGCGCATACACGAAAGTGGTGTATCCTTTTTCATGATAAAGATCACGGGTAAGGTCCTGCACGTCCGGACCGATCCATGGATCCGGTGTATTCCCTTCACTCTGCCAGCCGATTTCATAATTGGTGATGCCGGCGGCTTCTGCAATCAAATCCGCCGTTTTCTTCAGCTGATCCGGATATGGATCGCCGCCTTCCAAAATCTTCATCGGCAGACTGTGCGCCGATACGATCAGGCAGCTGTTTTCTTTTTCTGCTTCATCCATTTTGCTGTATTCCGCTTCCAAAGCCTGCTTCCAGTAATCGATAAAGCCCGGGGCGTCGTACCAGCTTTCCACAGAACGGATAGTGATGCCGTGTTTGTCTGCTTCCTCTTTCGCACGTCCGTTGTAAGATTTTACGCTGTACGTGGAATAGTGGGGAGCAAGAACAATGGAAACCGCTTCGTCAATGCCATCTTCGGCCATCTGAGCCACCGCATCTTCCACGAACGGCTCAATATGTTTTAAGCCAAGATACATATGGAATTCAACATCCTCCTGTTTTTCATTCAACGCGTTCTGTACGGCTTCGGCCTGATCATCCGTAATGCGGGCCAGAGGCGATATGCCTCCAATGGCATCATAACGGTCACGCAGATCCTGAAGAAGCTCATCCGACGGCTTTCTTCCCCGGCGGATGTGTGTGTAATAACGCTCCAAATCTTCTTCCTTATAAGGAGTTCCATAAGCCATTACTAATAGTCCCATTTTCTTCTGTGCCATGCAGCTTCACCTCTTAGTTCTTTTTTGAGTACGTATGGATTAAATTGGTCAAACGCTTCAATGTTTCCGGTTTGATATCCGGTGTGACACCATGTCCAAGATTAAAGATGTGGGACGGATGATTTCTGCCCTCATCAATGATCCGCTTGGCCCGCTCTTCAATAACGTCCCAGTCGGATAAGAGAATCGTCGGATCCAGGTTCCCCTGCAGCGGTTTCGTCACCCCTGCGTTTCTAGCTTCTGTAATCGACATTCTCCAGTCCAGACCAATGACATCGACAGGAAGATCATCCCATTCGTGGATCAAATGACCTGCTCCGACGCCGAAAGTAATCAACGGGACATTTTCTTCCTTCAATTCAGAGAAGATCCGCTGCATCACCGGCTTGATAAATGTCCGGTAGTCTTCGACGTTCAGGGAACCTACCCACGAATCGAAAATCTGGATGGCTTCGGCTCCGGCTGCCACCTGCGCTTTTACATACGCAATGACCATATCAGCAAGCTTATCCATGAGAGCAAACCATGTCATCGGCTCACTGTACATCAGTGATTTTGTTTTGCTGTAGTTCTTGGAAGGACCGCCTTCAATCATATAGCTTGCCAGTGTGAACGGCGCTCCACTGAAGCCGATCAATGGTACTGTCAGCTGCTCTTTCGTAAGCAGACGGATGGTATCCAGAACATAAGGAACATCCGCCTCCGGATCAATGGTTCCAAGCTTCAAGATGTCGTCTTTCGAGCGGACTGGATTATGGATGACGGGACCGACCCCTTTTTTGATCTCGACATCCACACCAATCGCCGGAAGAGGGGACATGATATCCTTATAAAGAATGGCAGCGTCCACGCCGTACTGCTCGACAGGCAGACGTGTGACGTAGGCACACAGTTCCGGTTCATGAGTGATCTCAAACAATGAGTATTTCTCTTTTAGTTTGCGGTATTCAGGCTGTGACCGTCCGGCCTGGCGCATAAACCATACGGGTGTATGATCGGTTTCTTCACCGCGGAAAGCTCTCAATATTGTGTCATTCTCAATTTTCTTCATGAATAAGACTCCTTTTTAACGTTCATCAACGACCCGTTTTCAACTATAACATTTATCGGAAAACCATGTCGCTGTATAAGTGGTTTGTCACGATTTTGTACGATTTTAAAAGTCCCAGTTCAGGCGGACAGAGTTGGACGGCTGTCCTTCTTTACCTGTAAGCGGGTCGGCGGGGACAATGTAGTAGCGGGTCTCATCAAAAACACTGAACGCACTGATGCGGAACTCCCCTTTGCCGGTCACTTCCCCGACTTTAACATCCTCTCCCTCTTCTTCCCTGAAAATACGGTAAATAATCCGTTCATCCTCCGGTATGCTCCACGTAATCGTCCCGCGCAGCGTAGCCAGTCCGCCCAGGTTGAGGTTAGCCTCCGCATCTGTAATCACCGGCAGGGAGACAGGATCAGGAAGACTTTCCACTCCTTCCGGCTGTTCAAACGCTGTCGCAAGCTCCTGCTGCTGGTCCACTTTCGTTAAAATGCGTTTCATCATGCGGGCCGGATAGGCACTGCTGCCTTCCAGACGGCTGCCTTTTTCATTGGAGTCATACCCCATCCAGACGGCTCCGGCATATTCCGGGGTATAGCCGGCAAACCAGACATCTGTATCCTGCTGCGTACCGGTTTTCCCAGCCAGGGCTTTCGGATAGTCGCCGGAACTTGCGGTACCATCCTCCACGACTGTCTGCAGAATTTCCGTCAAATACCAGGAGGTTTGAGCGTCAAACACCTGCACTTCTTCCGGCGTATGCTCATGGATAACCTTTCCCTCCCGGTCTGCCATCTGCTTAATGGTATAACTGTCTTTCTTCACTCCTGACTGGGCAACGGCCCCGTATGCCTCTGCCATCTGCAGGGGTGTATAGCCTTCAGAAAGCCCGCCTAAAGCAATCGCAAGCCCATCGTCCTTTGTAGAAAGACCCAGTTTATCTAAATACGTTTTCGCATAAGGGATGCCGATTTGATCGAGCAGCCATACCGCTGACACGTTCTTCGATTCTACAAGAGCTTCGTAGAGCGACACCTGACCTTCGTACTCATCGTTGTAGTTTCTTGGATTAAACTCACCAAAGGCCTGCCGTTCATCCGACAGCAGGGAATACGGGTCATATTCATCCATCATGAGGGCCGGGCCGTAGACCGCGAACGGTTTGATCGTTGAAGCCGGCGGCTGTTTTGAAAGAACCCGATTGAAGTCCCCGTGCACATAATCCCGTCCGCCAACAGCGGCAGCAACGGCTCCCGTCCGGTGATCGGTAATCGTCAGCGCCCCTTCCACAGGACCTGCTGTCCCGGGAATATATTCCCCGTTTTTCATTTCTTCGGCAGCTATTTTCTGAATGACCGGATCCATCTCCACGATGATCTGATAACCGCCGCGCTTCAGTTCGTCCCGTGAGATATGATACTTCTCAGCCGCTTCCTGAATAACGAGGTCGACGTAACTATTGGACCACGTCTCCTCCTCCGTATCTTCTTCTCTTTCCACAGCCAATGTCGTTCCCTGCATCTGTTTCAGTACAGCGGCATCTATGCTTCCTACATCATACATCCGTGCCAGCACAACGTTCCTGCGTTCTTCAGCTGCTTCAGGGTTTTCAAAAGGAGAGTAGGTATTCGGTGCTTTCGGCAGCCCTGCCAAAAGCGCTCCTTGAGCGATGCTGAGATCTGAGACTGAGGTTTGGAAATAGTGCTGGGAAGCGGCTTCAATGCCGTACGTTCCCTCCCCGAAATAAATCCGGTTCAAATAAAGTTCCAAAATTTCGTCCTTCGTGAAGTTCCGCTCCAAATAAAGGGCGGCCATCACTTCCTTCGTCTTACGCATCCACGTCTTTTCATTGGTCAAAAACACATTTTTCGCCAGCTGCTGCGTGATGGTACTGGCTCCCTCCACCTTTTTCATGGCGATGATATCCTTATATACCGCACGTAGAATACCTTTAAAGTCTACACCGGAGTGCTCACGGAAACGGCTGTCCTCCACGGCAGTAAAGGCTTCCTGCACATGATCAGGAACCTGGTCGATACTGACGACCTGCCGATTCTTCGTATAGATACGCTCAATCACTTCACCATCGGCCGTTTCCACTGTCGTCATTTCATCAAGGATTAAATCCTTCTCATTGACGACGAAACGCCCGCCGAAATAGATCGTCATAAAGCCTGCAAATAAGAAAAAGACAAGCACGCCAAGACCGAGAAGCGGCCACTTCCATTTCTTCACCCAGGAAGGAAGCTTGTCCCATTGTTTTTTTAATTTCACTGCAATTCGACCCTTTCTGTCTGTCACCTTCCAGCTTGCCACCCTTCAACCCCTATTGATACACTGAACATACCGAAGGAAAGGAGACATCGCCTATGAAAGTTTCAATGACAAGTGGTACACTGGATTACTTAGCTAAACTGCGGGAGCAGCACCCTGACGCCTCCATCTTCTACATGCAGGATCAGGATAAAACCCTCGCTTATTATGAAGGAGACGGTCCTTCGATTTTCTCTGAGGGCCGGGATTATGAGACGGTCGACCGTGTCGGGGACGTCCAGTCGGAAGGGTATGTGGTTATGAACAACATCCCTGTCAGTGAAGAGGGACGTCCGGTGTTTGAGGATCGTTTCAAGCAGAGAGCGGGAAGCGTAGAAAACCAGGAAGGCTTCCAGGCCATCCGTATCCTCCGCCCGCTGAAAGGAAATACGTATGTTGTCTTCACCCAGTGGCGGAACCAGCAGGACTTCGAAGACTGGAAGAATTCCAAATCCTTTGATGATGCCCACAAAAAGTCCGGACCGAAACACGCGAAGAAACCTTCCTTTATAGACGGAGACGCCTATATTACACAATACCGTATGATCCAGCTTGAAGACTAGCATAGCAAAAGTGAGCGGCACATGCCGCTCACTTTTTTATTCTTCCTCTGCCCCATTGAGTACTTCATTCCGGAAAAATTCCTCGAACACCGTTTCCGGCTGCTCTCCGACAAGTCTCGCCTGCTCTTCGCCATTTTCATAATGGACGAGTGTCGGCGTTGATTCAATGCTGTACGCTGTCCACACATCAAACTCTAATAAGTTCATTTTTTTCATGTCGATATCCAGATCCTCTACCATCGGCACAAGCACAGGAGTTGTCCGTTGACAATGCGGGCAGGTCGGACTGTAAAAATACACGGTAACCGGATCTCCCGATTCGATTTCCTCCTCCAGCTCATCCGGCAGAATCTGATTCTGGTAATTCGGATCGTCCAGCTGGTTGATGGTAGCCTGATCCAGCTCATCCTTGCCATAAGGATTATCGGCTGTCTTCTGATCATTCTGGTAATTGACGACAAAGATAAGGACAACAACGAGAACAGCCAGCACACTGGCGAAAATAATCATGCCTTTTTTCATGAACGATGACTTCCTTCCTTTTTCACTACAAGCACGTGAATGATAAAAATGATGATAAATGCGGTTCCCGCTAAAAACGGAATGGTGATGAAACCGAATAGATTGATGTACTGGCCACTGCACGGCACAAGACCGCACGAATCCCCGGCGGATAAGACCGGGATTTTCTGGAGGCTGTAGTGCCAGGCAGATACACACACACCGATACCGCTCATAAACAACCCCGGCAGCGCAACCGCCATATTCTTTTTCACAAGGGCTGTGCCATAGATGAGCACGAGCGGGTACATGAGAATACGCTGATACCAGCACAACTCACACGGCGGAAAGCCGAGCACTTCTGAAAAAAACAAGCTTCCGGCCATGGCAGTCAGAGATACAGCCCAGATGACAAACAGCCGGCTTTCATGATCCTTCTTCATACAAGTCTTCCTTTCTCTCTCCTACCTGTCATTATACTCGTGTATTTATTGAAAACAAAGGATTTATCCATTTATAAAACACTCCCCTTACGCCTGCACAAGCCCATTACGATGGGCATAAACAGCCGCTTGTGTCCGATCCTGCACCTCAAGCTTGCTCAGCACATGACTGACGTGGGTTTTCACCGTTTTTATGCCGATGTAAAGAACATCACTGATTTCCTGGTTGGTCATCCCTTCTCCGATACACTTAAGAACTTCAAGCTCCCGATTCGTTAAATCCTCATGCAGGGATTTATCTTTCCGAAACCGGGTCATCATTTTCGTGGCGACTTTTGGTTCAATGACGTTTTCTCCCGCAAAAGCCTTCCGGATCGCGTCTGCGATTTCATCAGCCGACGAGGTTTTCAACATGTAGCTGAAGGCCCCGGCTTCAAGGGCGGGAAAGACCTTTTCATCATCGTAATAGCTTGTCAGAATGATAATCCGGCACGCTTCGGTTTTCATAATTTCTTCCGTAGCTTCAATACCGGTTCCGTCCTCCATAATCAAGTCCATGAGGACAACATCCGGCTTCTGCTGCTGCACGACGGCCACTCCTGCTCTGCCGCTGGATGCCTCCCCTACAATATCAAGGTCCTCTTCCGTACTTAAATAAGCAATGACGCCTTTACGTACAACATCATGATCATCAACGACTACCACACGGATCATCCTGTTTCCCCCTCCATTGTAAAACGGACAGGAACACGCAGATCGATATGCGTCCCCTCTCCTTTGCTCGAACGCAGAGAAAAAATGCCGCCGATTTCCTCACAACGCTCCTGCATCGTTTTCAAACCATAGGAAGCTTTGTTTCCCTTTTTTTCTTCTACACGAAAGCCTGCTCCATTGTCGGAGATATGTAAAAAAACTTCTTCTTCATCGCTCGTACAGATGACTTTCACTTCATCCGCCCCTGCGTGCCGCAGAACGTTGGATAAGGCTTCCTGAACAATACGGAAAAGCTGATCCTCCATCGTTTTCGTTAGACCTTCCACATCCTCCATATCCACTTGAAAATCAATCCGGCACTTCTGCTTCAATTCTTCGATTAAAGCACCCACGCCTTCGGTCAAAGATTCCCCGGATAAATGCACCGGCCGGAGATGAAGCAGCAGCGCTCTCATTTCCGTCTGAGCCTGAAGCGCCATCTGAGTCATCTCCCCCACCTGCTCTCTCGCACGGACAGGATCACGCTCAAAGATCTTCTCAGCCGCCTGTGCCATCATCGTCAGGGCAAACAACTGCTGACTGACGGCATCATGGAGATCCCGGGCCAGACGCTGTCTCTCTTCAATCGCTGCCGCTTTATGGGCGGAACGGGCGAGCTCCCCTTTTTCGTCAGCCAGCTTTAAAAGGGCGTCCTTCTGCTGCTGCAGCTTTTGACCGAGGGTATTCAATTCATCCCCGAGCCCGGCAATTTCATCATCCTCCTGAAAGTAAATCCTGGACGACAGCTTCCCTCTCGCCAGCTGTGTAATCATTGTTGAAATATAGTCGAGACGCTGTTTCATATCCCCGCTCGAACGAAACCCGGCATACAGCGCCGTCAAAAAACCGATGAAGACATATACCACGATAAACAGCAGAACCGCTCCCGCTTCCAGCCACGCTGGATCGAACCAAACGTCAACGGACAGCAGGACAGCCAGCAGGATCAATGTATTTAGAAAAAGGCCGTAAAGATGAGAGCGGATGAACATATAACGTACACTGTTTAGTTTTTTCAGCACCGCTTTCCCCCCTTACACCTGAACCACTTTAATGGAACCGGCCGTTAATTCAATCTGGATGGTCAGTTTCCGGCGGGCTTCTTGGTAATCCCGTGTTTCATATTGAATGAAGCGGTTGATTCCGTCCGCCTTCTGGCCGGCCACCTTGATATCTCCGGCTTTCACTTTTGCGTCCACCCGAAAAGGCACCTGCTTTGGTACAAACATGCGCACATCACCGGCCCAGCCGGCCACACGGATCGGAATATCCTCATCTGGAATAAAAGCTTTGGTAAAATCGAACTTGTAATCACTAACCGCGCTCCAGACGTTCATCGGCTCTACCTTCCAGTTTTCTTCTGTAAAAGATAGATCCCCGACCGCCATCGTCCTGGATGCAGGCAGCGGTTTATCAAAATAGCGGGCATCGCTGCCTCCGCTTCTTCCCTTCATGATCCCAAACCCGATATACACGAACAGCAGCGGCCAGAGCTGCCAGATATCCCAGAAGCGGAAAGTCATCACTCCGAAACGGTCCAGAATCAACAGGGCCGCAAAAACGGACAAAAATGACCCGGTCACCCAGCTTCCCGCTTTTTTAAAAAGAGCACCGCTCCACATTCTCAACCCAAACAGCAGAATGATAAACGGATAAATCATACCCCAGGATAGATTCATTTCCAGGGAAATGATGTTCATATTCGTTAACAAAAGAATGACTCCGGCCCCAATCAAAAGGAAGGCCGCAATCCCTCTCCCAACAGTTGTACTCATCCTATCACCCTTCTCTTACGTAAATAATTCGACAAAAACAGTATAAAAACCTTTCCTGTGCCTGTTTTCATTTTATCTGTTTCATGGAGAGGTGAAACCCCGCTGCAGAGGGGCACCCCTTCCGACTTGAGACGGAATTTCACGTTTAAATGGATAGCGGGAGGGAAAAGTAATGGGTGAGACTGAAATAAGAAAGGATGTTGTTGCATGGATGAAAAAATGAAAGCCCTCATTGATGGCTTGAATGAAGACCTCGCGCATGAGTATGCCGCTTCCATTATGTACACTTATAATGCGGCGGTCGTAACAGGACTTTACCGTTCCGTTTTGAAGCCGTTCTTCGAAGAGGAAGTCGCCGATGAACAAGGGCATGCCTTATATTTAGCTGAAAAAATCAGTACACTTGGAGGCACACCGACAACAACACCGGCAGAAGTGAAACAGCTGAGAGAAGTTCGTCCAATGCTCGAGGAAGCACGTGAAGCGGAGAGACAGACGATCCAGCGCTACGAAGAAAGAAAACAGCAGGCGGAGGAACTGAGCCTGACCGAGCTTTCCGTCAAGCTTGATGATATGATTTCAGATGAAACCCACCACATGGAAGAGATCAGCCGCCTTCTTCAGGATTCCCGGCTGCAGGATTAATCTTCTATCCACGGCACAAACCCGTACGATGAACAACCATCGTACGGGTTTTTTATGATTGCCGGACAACAGTCCCTCTTCACTGCAGTCTTTCTCTTTTAAGAAGGCACTGTTATTGCTTGGTGTTGTTATTTAACATGTGAGCTCCTATCATCCCTTTTTGTCATGGGATTTGTAGGAGGCGGCCTTGGGAATGACTCCCTTTCCCTGCCATCCCATGCTCTGAGTAAATAGCGGACCGGACCCCTAATTCCAGACGGAAACGATTTAGTAATCGTTTAAAATATCAACAAAAGACTTTAACAGAGCTTTTAAGAAAAGCATGCGTCCGGGATAAATTTGAGAATATTCAGAAGCTGTATTACAATTTGTACAACCACAACATAAAGGAGAATGCGACATGAGGGAGAATGTTTTTCAAGCCATCGACCGTCAATACGACAAGATGGTGGAAACACGCCGGTATCTTCACCAATATCCGGAGGTTTCTTTCCACGAGGAGAAAACGGCGCAATTTATAGCAGATACATATGAAAGACTGGGCATTCCTTATGAAAGCCACGTCGGCGGCAACGGTGTCGTCGCCACGCTTAAAGGCGGAAAACCCGGCCGAACGGTTGCCCTTCGTGCAGATTTTGATGCCCTGCCGATCCAGGAGGAGAATGATGTTTCCTACCGCTCCAAGCATGACGGGGCGATGCATGCCTGTGGACATGACGGCCATACGGCAGCTTTGCTAGGCCTGGCCGAAGCTCTCGCCCCTTATCAAAGCGAACTTCCGGGAACCGTGCTGTTCCTTCATCAGCATGCGGAGGAATATGCTCCCGGAGGTGCCAAGCCAATGGTCGAGGCGGGAGCCATCGAAGAAGCGGATGCCGTCTTCGGAACGCACTTATGGGTAAATGCACCGACCGGAGTCATCCAGACGTCTAAAGGGCCGTTTATGGCTGGAGCGGACCGTTTTGAAATTACGATCAAAGGAAAAGGTGGACACGGCGCTCAGCCGCACCAGACGAAAGATGCCATTGTCATCGCTTCCCAGCTCGTGACTACGCTGCAGCAGGTGGTCAGCCGCCGGATTGACCCTCTGAAAACGGCGGTCGTTACGGTCGGAACTTTGGAAGCGGGCGGCACCTTTAACGTGATTGCTGATTCAGCTAAGCTGACGGGGACAGTCCGGACGTTTGATGCTGATGTTCAGGATCTGATTATCGGCGAAATGGAAAAAATCATAAAAGGTACGTGCCAGGGATATGACGCCGACTATGATTTTCTTTATGAAAAGGGCTACCCACCGGTCATCAACCATATCGATGAGGCTGAACTCATCCTGGAGAACGCTTCTAAGGCGGATGCTTCCCTCGTTACCGAAGAAGCGGAGCCCGTGATGGCCGGAGAGGACTTCGCCTATTACTTATTGGAGAAACCGGGTGCGTACTACTTTACGGGAGCTCAAATCCCTGATCATTACTACCCGCATCATCATCCGAAATTCGACTTTGATGAGTCTGCCCTGCCTCACGCTGCAAAGACGCTGTTTCAGGCTTATATGAGCTATCAGGAAAAACACCAGTCCTAAAGAAAACGTAGACGAAAGGACTGTACAGCTGTTTCACCAAGCTGCTCCAATAAACGTCCATTGGCCACAAAGCCGACGACGGCACCGATGCCGGGGACGATTTGGAGCAGCTTTACTATATCAAGCGTATCTCTGTACTCCATCTGAAGCGTTTTCCAATCCACATTCTTCTCCTCAAGCGGAACGTCCTTCCAATTCATCACTTTTTCCTTCGTCTGTTTCCTCACGTCATCGCTGGAATAAGCCAGCATAAAGACGTGCAGTAAATAGACTCTGTCCTCATACGAATGGATGTTCATTCCACACACCTGGGCCGCATCGAATAAAAACTTCATCTTGATACTTAACAGCAGAGGAAAGTCGGCAAGGCCCAGCCATATGCCGCCGAACCCCGTCCCGGCTCCTTCCAGTGAAGCGGTTCTTTTGTACTGCTTCAGCAGTTCCTTAATCTTCACCTCCCGCTCTTCCCACGTCCAGTGGTCTTCGACAGTCACAGGCCTGACGTATTCAGAGGTGGTTAAAGCGGCTTCCATCATGGAACGGACACTTTCCGTTATCACCTGGTGGATGCGGTCGGGAATCGTACTGTTGATCCGCTGCTGAAACGGCTTCGAGGTCCGCTGCAGAAGAGCAGACCGTTTATCGAGCGACCGGCTCCAGCGTACGGCTTCTTTCTTCACCTTTTGTTCGTAGTTCAATGAAGACCCTCCTTTTAAAAAGAAGGCTGCTCCATGCAGCCTTCCTTGTTAGTTTAATCGTTGTTTGACATACGTTTGTACAAACGCATAACTGAACAAAGCACCGAGCACCCAGACACCAATCATCCCCGCCCATTGGAATTGAAGAGCAAGCAGGATTCCGAAGACAGCCGTCTGGAAAAGCATGATCGTTTTCAGCCATTGCAGGACGGCCTTCTGTTTCCACTGTTGATGAACGGGATAGAGATCGAGCCAGATAATGGTCCTGTGGTGATTCCAGAGGGTCATCATCTGAAACCCGCTCAAATAGAGAAACAGCAGAGCAAATGCCCCTTTCACCCAGACGTTCGGGACAAACCAAACCGCCAGCCCGCCAATAAGAATCAGCCGGAGGTACATGCCTAAATAATCACTGCTCCGGACGAATGTAATCCGGAACAAATAAGTAAAGGAGTGGTCCTGACGGAAGGGGATCCTCTGCACGAGCAGCCGGACAAGCCCGTGCCTTTTCTTCACGGTGTTTTTCAAATGCGGCACATCCGTGAACATATTGGCGATCCGGTAAAAGGCACGCATCCGCTGCTGGTCCTTTTCTACGAGCAGGTCCCAGGCGAGTCCGGCTTTTTGACTCGCCAATGTATACGTGTACAGGACGAGGGCGGCAAGAAGAACGGTTACGACACCGGCAAACACCCAATCTCCGCGGGCAAGAAAGAAAAAGATGAAGCCGTTCAGGAACGCCTTGGCCACCTGATCCACCCGGCGGATCCGGCCATTCCTTTCCTTGAGCATCCACCAGTTGGAAAGCATGTTCCACACCTTCACAACAAGGACGACACCGATCATCATGAAATAATAACGGCCACCCAGAGATGGATAAGACGCCAAATATAACGGGCCGAGCGCAGCCGACACAAGAAAGATTAAATAAAGCTGGACGATGTAACTATAGTAGAGACACCGCTTGAAGTAATCATTCAGCTGATACTCAGCCGGAAGGAGAAAGACAAGGTCCGGCTCTTTCAGCAGTGTCCGCACCGGACTGTAGCCGGCGAGAAAACCAAAAGCGACAGCGATGACGAAAGCGGTAGGGAAGTTCTCCGGAAGATTCTGAAGCCACTGCTGATAATAATAAGCCGAAGCTGAAATGAAAAACAGCATGGCCACTGCAATATGCCCGTTGAACATGTATTTCAAGTAGCGGCTCGTTTCCTTGATGTGTCCGGAAAAACGCGCAGACCAGAACTCCTTCGCCTTAATCATGCTGCTCTTCCTTTGTAAGCTCGACATATATATCGTCCAGGGAAGCATGGGGGCGGCCGAAGGATTGTCGGAGCTCCGCCAGTGTCCCCTGCGCACGGATCTCTCCGTCGTGGAGAATGACAAAACGGTCACAGTACTTCTCAGCTGTCGCCAGAATATGGGTGGACATAAGAATGCCCGCCCCGTTCTCCTTCATATCCACCATCATCTGCAGGTAGGACTGGATCCCAAGCGGATCAAGACCGACAAAAGGTTCATCCACGATATAAAGTTCCGGTTCTATGAGGAAGGCGCACATGATCATCACCTTCTGACGCATCCCCTTAGAGAAATGGACAGGGAACCATTTCAGTTTTTTCTCCAGACGGAATTCCTTCAATAGTGGATCAAGACGCTTCTTAAAAACATCTTCAGGGATGTTGTAAGCCATAGCCGTCAGATGAAGATGCTCATAAAGGGTAAGCTCATCATAGAGGATTGGCATTTCAGGAATATATCCCAGCTGCTGCCGGTACTTCTCGGGATCCTCATCAAAGCGGGTTCCGTTAATAGACACCGTCCCCTTCTTCGCCTGCATCAATCCGATAATATGCTTGATCGTCGTACTTTTCCCCGCTCCGTTCAATCCGATCAATCCGACGATTTCTTTCGGTTTCACATCAAGACTGATGCCGTGCAGGACGTTTTTATGCGTATAGCCTCCGTGGAGGTTTTCAATATGTAATAAAGACTGCATGCTATCCCTCTTTTCATTGGTCCATTTGAGTGAATTTTATCATATTTTCCATCTGCACACACGCCGCCCGCGCTTTCTACTAATGGGCGTCTACCGCTTCTTATGGTACAATACATTCAATAATGAAAGGAGTGTCAAACATGGCAGACTCGTGTATCTTTTGTAAGATTATTGACGGAGACATCCCTTCCGCTAAAGTGTATGAAGATGAAAAAGTGTATGCTTTCCTCGATATCAGTCAGGTGACGAAGGGGCACACGCTCGTCATCCCCAAGGCGCACTGCAAGGATATTTACAACACCCATCCTGACACAGCAGCCGCTCTTTTCTCGAGAATTCCTAAAATCGCCAATGCCATTAAGGAAACGTATGAACCGGTCGGCTTGAATGTGCTGAACAACAACGAAGAACCAGCAGGACAGTCTGTTTTCCATCTACATATTCATCTGATTCCAAGGTATGGGGATAATGATGGTTTCGGAGCAAAATGGGAAGTCCATTCCGATGAGTACTCCCCGGAGCAGCTTCAGGCGGTTGCCGGTGAGATCAGCAGCCGGATTCCTCATTAACACTATGTATCATTTTTGATTTTCGGAGCTGATTTTTGTATAATACAGGTATGCGTTCGCAGGCGGTCAGAAGGACACGTCTGGAATGTCATTTAGAAGAGATTAGAATAGTTGAGGAGAGATGTTAAATGAATATTCGAGTATTAGTTATGTTGTCCCTGCTTGTTGGTATTGGTGCTGTGCTTCACGCGGTGGCTCCACCGTTTTTCTTCGGGATGCGTCCGGACATGATGCTGGCCATGATGTTCCTGGGCATACTGATGTTCCCGAAAGCCCCTTATGTACTGCTTTTGTCCTTAGCTACCGGTTTTATCGCTGCTTTGACAACGACAGTGCCCGGCGGCCAGCTTGCCAACTTGATTGACAAACCATTGACAGCTTTCGCTTTCTTTGGACTTGTACTGCTGACGAAAAAAATCTCTAACCATAAACTGACGCAGCCGATTCTTGCCGGCATTGGAACAATGATCAGCGGATCCATTTTCCTTGGCGTTGTCCTATATATCATCGGCCTGATGGAAGCGAGTTTCGGCGTCATGTTCGCCACAGTCGTTCTCCCGGCTGCGGTCTTCAACATCTTGTTCGTCGCCGTTGTGTACCCTGTTGCCATGAAGATCCTCAAGCGGTCTTCCATGGGAGGTCCGGTCCGGCAGGCTTCGTAACCTTGTCAGTCAACAAAGGCACTACTTTTCTGTAGTGCCTTTGTTATACTTAAAACGACAGACGCTTTTTTATCATTTTAAGGTTTTATTCTTACATATTAAGAGAAAATAGAACCATGGAGATGGATCTGAAAGGAGATGGACGGATATGCCAAATGGAAAATCGTTAGCTCTGGGCATTTTAGTAGGAGGTGCCGTCGGGGCCGCATGCACACTTTTTAATGCCCCATCATCCGGAAGGGATTTCCGTGAAAATGCCAGACTGAAAAGCGAAAACCTGAAGAATACCGTGCTGAGCCTGAAAGAGGATGGCATGCAGCTCAGAGACCAGATTACTCAGACGTCCAAAGAAGGTGCTGAATTAATTAAAGAGCTTTCCGAGGATGTGAAATCCTCCATTGAAAGCTGGAAACGCACCGTCGAACCCCACCAGAAAAACATCCAGAAATATTTGGAGCAGATTGAAGAGAGTCTGAAGGAGCTGGAGGAAAAAGCGAAGGCCGATCAAAACACCGACCCTTCCCAGCCAAGTCATGAGACCATTAACCATCAATAGCCGAAAAGCCCCCGTTGATCCAAACGGGGGCTTTTGTACGCTTTAAAGTTAATAAACAGGGTGTATACCCTGCTAAAAACCCGTGCAGGGATCAACATGTCTCGATTCCTGCACGGGTTTTCAATGATGCGTTTCAGCTGTTATTCCGCCGCTTTCAGATCCTCAATAGAATCAACATCCATATAGGCTGGAACGACAAGGCCGATTTTAGCCCCTTCCAAGTTGGCACCAAGGTCCACAATGCTGTCCTCGTGTTTTTCATACTGACTTCCGTGAGTGACCGGCAGCCACGCTGCGACCATTCCGGAAGCTTCTCCAGAGGCTACAGACTCCCACATCGGTCCGTTATCCAGAGACGTCAACGTTACGTCAAATCCTTGCTGCTTCAGCACTTCTCCAATGACATGCGTAGAGGCAATTTCAGAATCCCACATCACATAAACCAGCTTCACTTCGGTTCCATCGACTTCTTCCGTCCCTTTTGTCCACTCCGCTACAAGATCTTCATTTTCTTTGATCCATTTTTGTGCGGCTTCTTCTTCACTGCTGCCTTCATTGATATCCAGCATGACCGATTCCATGTCTTCGGTTGTCCAGTTGAACTGGTCCAAGATTTGATAAGCGTTCGGCTTGTCTTCTTCCAAGCCTTCGCGAACCATCGTCTTAATCTGCTCTTCTTCACCGAAGACACCCTTAGGATCTTCTAAGTATTCAAGGTCATATTTGGAAAACTTCCAGTGCGGTGTCCAGCCAGTGACAACAATCGGCTCTTCGTCCTCATAAGCTTCTCCAAGTGCTGCTGCCATGGCCCCTGAGGAGGATGTAGACACTTCCCATCCTTCAAGGTTGTCATACTCTTCCACAGCTGTCTGTGCTTTACTGACAACACCGGCACCCGCTTCGACTCCGGTAATCTCATAATCCATTTCTTCCCCATAACTGACCTCTTCTGATGAAGAATCACTTCCGGACGCTTCTTCTTCTGATGAGCCACATCCTGCAGCAATCAATGTCAGTGACACCCCTGCTGCCATACCTAAACGCTTCCAGTTCCACATGTAAATCTCTCCCCTTTAAAAAAATGTGTGTATTAGAAAAAGACGATGGTCTTTTTTCTCCTTACTGCTCGCCACGCTGTGTATTCAGGTTTTGAGTAAAACGGTCGATAATAATCGCCAATATGACAATTCCAAGGCCTGCGACAAACCCTGTTCCTACTTCGGCCCGCTGCAATCCGGTAATAACCGTCTGCCCAAGACCTTTGGCTCCGATCATTGAAGCGATAACCACCATGGAGAGGGCAAGCATGACCGTCTGGTTGATTCCAGCCATAATCGTTTTCTTTGCCATCGGCAGCTGTACTTTGAACAGCTTCTGAACGCCGGTTGTACCAAAGGAGTCAGAGGCTTCAATCAGTTCGTGAGACACCTGTCTGATTCCCAGGTTTGTGAAACGGACGGTCGGCGGTGTCGCAAATATAACGGATGCAAATACACCCGGGACCATCCCGATACTGAAGAACGCTACGGCCGGTATTAAATATACGAAAGCCGGCATCGTCTGCATAAAGTCCAGAACAGGAGTGAAAATCTTTTCCACGGTCCGGTTTTTCGACATCCAGATTCCCAGCGGAATACCTGCAATAACACAGATCAAACTGGCAAACACCACAAGAGTGAAGGTATTCATTAACTCTTCCCACAGCTCCTGGTTATGGATAAACCAAAGACCAATCACAGAAAAAGCCGTCAAACCGAATTTCTTACCGGAAACAAAGAAGGCCAGCACTCCGACGATGGCGATAAACAGCCAGACAGGAATGCCCATCAGCCAGTCTTCGGCTACAATCTCGATAAAGTCACCAAAATCATTTTTTATAAAATCAAATAAAAATCCGAACGTTTCTGTCGTTAACTCTGTGGCATCCGACACCCACTGGGCTACTGGAATTTTAGGAATCGATTCCATGTAGATTCACCTCATTTCCTGCAAGTGCGGCGATAACAGCACCGCGTACGATAATTCCCTTCAGCTTCCCTTCGTCTATGACGGCAACTGGAACAGGAGCATCATGGATGATGTCGAAAATCTCCTGCATCGGCGTGGAACCCTGAATCTGCGGCACATCTGTACGCAGAATCCCTTTCAAGTCCTTCACGTCCTGCCTGGCTGCCTCTGAAACATCATCCGCTGTGACATAGCCATGGAGGTTCCGCCGGCTGTCGGTGACGTAAATCGTAGAAAGGCCTTCTTTACGCATTCTTTCCAGAGCGGTTCTCGGTCCGTGCTTCTCCACATCCACGGTCTCCGGCCGTTTCATAATATTTTCAGCGGTCAACACTTTCGAACGGTCCACATCCTCTACGAATTTCTCGACATATTCGTTGGCAGGATTCACGAGGATTTCTTCCGGTGTGCCGATTTGAACAATCCGTCCATCCTTCATCAATGCGATACGGTCGCCGATCCTTAAAGCTTCATCGAGATCGTGCGTAATGAATAAGATCGTCTTCTTCATCGTTTCCTGCAGATCGAGAAGCTCATCCTGCATTTCCTTACGAATCAATGGATCCAAAGCAGAAAAAGCTTCATCCATTAAAAGAACTTCAGGATCATTGGCAAGAGCGCGGGCGAGTCCGACTCTCTGCTGCATTCCCCCGGAAAGCTGACCCGGGAACTGGTGTATGTATCCGCCAAGACCAACGAGTTCAAGAGATTCCTCGGCTTTTTTCTTTCTTTCCGATTTATCAATGCCTTGGACTTCAAGGCCGAACTCTGTATTTTCAAGTACGGTCCGATGTGGGAATAACCCAAATTTCTGGAAGACCATGCTTAGCTTCTGACGTCTGACCTCTCGAAGGGAACGGCTGTCCATCTTCGCTAAATCCTCTCCATCAATGAGCACACTGCCTTCCGTCGGCTCGATGAGACGGTTGATCAAACGCACGAGTGTGGATTTCCCACTCCCCGACAATCCCATAATGACAAAAATTTCTCCTTCTTCAACGTCAAAGGAGGCTCTGTTGACACCTACCGTATTTCCGGTTTTTTCTAGAATTTCTTCTTTTGTTTGTCCTTCATCTAAGTATTTCGTCGCCTTTTTAGCGTTTTTACCAAAAATCTTTGATAAATTCTCTACTTGTATGACCGGCACGTTTTCACCTCATTTTCTAAAAATCTTCAAACTGTGACTTTGAACTCATTACCTTATACACTGTAACCCATTTGCAAATAAAAGTTCAAACGTACTTTACTTTAAAATAAGTACAAAAATTACGTACAGTTCAAACTGTACGTAATTTAAAGGGTGATTTGCTTCATATTTCGTTTAATTTCGACAAAATGCTTGTCGATCCGTAATTTTTCTTGGATTACCATTTATAGTAATGTAGTCGTAGAACGTAAAAAGGAGGAGCATATGGGAGGAAACGATCACCACAACCTGGAAGACATCCAGATGAAAGTCATACACGAATTTTCTAAAACCCTGGAGATGTTCGGTTTATCCATGGCTGACTCCCGCTTGTTTGTCACCCTTTACCTTCATCCGTCACCAATGACGCTTGATGAGATGAGCAGCGCGCTGGGAAAAAGCAAGACGGCCATGAGTACTGGAATCCGGAATTTATCCGATCAAGGACTGGTTGAACGTGTGTGGAAAAAAGGGGTTCGGAAGGATTTATATACACCCACCACCAACCTCTACAAAACCTTTATGACTTCCTACATACAAAAATGGCAGACAGCTGTGAATGAACAAGAGAATGAATTAGCGGCTGTAGAAGAGCAGGTGCAGGAAAACATGCAGCGTTGTGTGAAACAAAAAGAAATGGATGAAACCGCGTTTCTTCAGGAACGCATGAGGGAAATGGTCCATTTTCATACCTGCCTTTCCAAGGCGCTCCAGAGCCTTCATCCGGACCCATTTTGAGCTTCTCACCAGTAAACATACGTTTACTGGTATTTTTTTATCATTTTTCTGTTATTTACACCTTGTCAAATACAGAATGTTTTATATTATTATAAAGAGGGAATAGGATACTGGAATAGCACATTCTAACTTTCCTATTGCCGCCATGTCTGGCACAATAGAATTAAGAATATACCTAAAGAAGGTGAAATTGGTGAAGGAAAAGATCACAAAGCGAGAAGCCATTTATTATAGTCATAAAATGGCACAACTGTCCAAAGCGCTTTGGAAAGCCATCGAGAAGGACTGGCAGAACTGGATCAAACCTTTTCAGTTGAACATCAATGAACATCATATTCTATGGATTGCCTACCACCTCAAAGGGGCCAGCATTTCTGAAATATCCAAATATGGTGTGATGCACGTCTCGACTGCCTTCAACTTTTCAAAGAAAATGGAAGAACGCGGACTCCTCCAATTCTCTAAACGTGAGAATGACAAAAGGAATACCTATGTGGAACTGACTCCTGAAGGAAACGACCTTTTGGAATCCACGCTCAATGAGTACGAGCCCGACGACAATTCGGTGCTCAAAGGCGTGATGCCGATGACCGAAATGTTCGGGAAACTTCCTGAGTTCCTTGATCTATCCGCCTTGATTAAAGAGATTTACGGCGATGAATATATGGAGATTCTGGAGCGTTCTCTTGAAAATATTGAAGAAGAGGCTTTAGTCAACGAGCCGACGGATTTGGAAAAGTACAAACAAAAGTCGCAGAAGTCACGTTCTTCTTAACGCCCTGGTGCTTATCCCTTATAAACCCGGACTTATATGCTGAAAACCCCTTTCCGATGTTTCATTGGAAAGGGGTTTTTTATGTATAGGACAGAAGCAGTTCTGTCAGGTCTTTATAATACCCTTCTTTATGAAGGGCTTCGAGAGAATCTGTAATGGGAAGCTTCCAACAGACCATCCCCGCGTAATGAAAGAGTAACGAAGAGTGATCCAGCAGCCCCTCCTCCTTCTCTTCCTTATAAAGATCAGAGAGCGTCTGCAGCAAATGCATCGTCTCGTCATATTCCATTTCTGTTAAATCTTTTTCAATCACTAATTTTGTAAAAGGATAGTGGTCAATTTCTTTGATGCTGCTCAATAATTTCAGTTGAAAAGAAAGAGTGTCACAAAGATTCACATTCTTCATACTTTTCCCTCCCCTCTCGCTGT
Source organism: Halobacillus sp. ABH2_015 (assembly GCF_056158945.1). Classification (NCBI taxonomy): domain Bacteria; kingdom Bacillati; phylum Bacillota; class Bacilli; order Caryophanales; family Bacillaceae; genus Halobacillus; species Halobacillus sp. ABH2_015. Next base: position 850,563 of record NZ_JBSWUG010000002.1, on the reverse strand, counting down.
CACCCTTGTCACAGCAGGGTTTCAGACCACTTCGAGATCAAGTAAAATCTTCAGTGGTATTTTTTACGAAAAACCTATTGCTTTTTGTCTCTAAACATACTATTATTCGTCTTGTGCTAATAAAACGATAGAGAAAACGTACTCCTATCATATCGATAATCATAATAAAATCACAGCATTTTTTGTAGTAAGGGGGGATTCTTATGATGAACTGCTGGAAATCAGTGAACATCAATAAAGAATTCGGATTAAACCGTGTTTATATCATGTCTATTCTCACCGGACTATTGTCCTTTTTAATTCTTTACCTGCCGTTTTCCATGATCCATGCGACGCATGATATGAACGATCACGGTTTTATACCGCTGCTGGTCATTCTATTCTTTCTGCCGTCCATTCATAGGCTCATGCATATGCTGCCTTTGATGCTCAGCTATAAACGACTGCGGGTTCACTTTAAATTCAGGAAACGCTGCGTACCGACGTTCTCGTATCAATGCAAGACGAGGCTGTCCAAACCGATGTCCATGACGATGGCACTGGCACCGACTTTTTTGATTACTGTTCCAACACTAGTCATGAGTTACGTCTTCCCGAATTACTTCGCCTATCTGGTGCTGTTTGCCTCTGTGAATATCGGGCTGTCCTTTTCAGATTTTCTTTATGTCAGCCATTTCGCGAAAGCACCGAGGAAATGCATCATTGAAAATGCGAAAGACGGCTACGATATTCTCATTCATCAGCCGAAAGCATAAAATCAAAAACAGCGTTCAGTGGAGCGCTGTTTTTTTATGGCCTGGAACGGGGTTTTCCTGTTCAATCCAGTTAAACTTTGATAGAGTAGTTTCATAGGGAATAAAGGAGGTTCATCAACATGGCATTTGGTTTCAGCTTGTACGCGCTCGTCATTTTATTCGTGTTTAACTCACTCACACATTCCTTATGCTTAAAAACGAAAATGTCGAACGAGAAGCAGACTCGTGTATTCCGAACAATTAATGTGCTGATCACTATTTTACTCATTTCATCCTATGTGGAAGTCTTAAATACACTATAATGACCCAGGCCGCTGATCCCTTCAGCGGCCTGTTTTATATTCGATCGGATAAGGAAAGACTGGGGGTGGAAGCTCCCCCACCCTTTTTCGCTGAACATTATAGTATAGGACAGGGAAAATGTGTTATATTTACTCATAGGCTGTTTATTTAATCTCTACGTCATGAAAAAATTACAAAACGTTTTAGGAGTGTCATGCACATGAAAAAAGTAGCCATTACTGCTGCCTTGGCGGCAGGCGTCTTCACCCTTTCAGCTTGTTCATCAAACGCGGATGAATCGGAAGTCGTCGTTCAAACGAAAGATGGAGAAGTAACGAAGGAAGAATTCTATCAGGAACTGAAAAGCCAGCATGGTGATCAAGTGCTTCAAAGCCTTGTTATGAAAGAAGTTCTTTCCAACAACTATGAAGTGACCGATGAAGCCGTTGAAGAAGAACTGCAGACATTGAAAGACCAGTACGGGGAGCAGTTTGAAACTGTCCTTGAACAGAATGGCTTCTCTGATGAAGAAGCCTTCAAGGAAACCATCCGCATGAGCCTGCTTCAGGAAAAGGCGGCAGCTGAAGATGTCGAAATCACAGAAGAAGAAATGAAGCAGTACTATGAACGCATGAAAACAGAAGTAAAAGCAAGCCATATTCTAGTCGAAGATGAAGAAACCGCTCAAGAAGTGCAGAAAAAGCTTGATGACGGTGGTGACTTCGGAGAGCTTGCCAAAGAATACTCCACAGACGGCTCCTCTGAAAACGGCGGAGATCTCGGTTGGTTTGGTCCAGGACAGATGGTCGCTGAATTCGAAGAGAAAGCCTACGAATTGGAAAAAGACAGCGTCAGTGAACCTGTCGAAACACAGTTCGGCTACCATATCATTAAAGTGACCGACAAGCGCGAAAAAGAAGATATCGAGTCTTATGAAGATACGAAAGATGAAATCCGACGCACACTTGTGAGCCAGAAGGTCGATCAGACACAGCTTCAAGAGAAAATGGATCAGCTTGAAAAAGATGCCGAGATTGATGTGAAGGATGATCAATTCGAAGGTCTTTTTGATGACGCATCTGAAGAAGACGAAGCAGCAGAAGAGGAATCAAGCACGGAAGAAGAGAATACAGAAGAATAATAAAAAGCCGGGTGATCCTTCACCCGGCTTTTAGTTTGAGGTCATTCTCCGTTTTCCCCGCCGCTGCTTTTCCTGCTCGATCCTCTTCAAATACACCTGTCCCTCTTGTTCAATAAACTCCTGCTCCAATGTATGTTCCGCCCTCATAGCCCGGAAAGCCATATAGCCACTGAAAAATATAAAAGCCACACATAGAAATACCCAGATCGGCAAACCGAATAGCATACGCTGTTCCTCCCTGCCCTGTTTACCATAAGCTTATGTACCAGCATGACGGAATATGAACAAGCTCCCCTCCAGCAAAAAAACTGCCCCGCGCTTTTTCCATTCAATGATCGGAAAAGCCGGGACAGTTTTTTTATGTTATTCACTCTTCTGATCGATTTTCGGAACGTATTTAAAAATTTCCCCGGATTCAACGACATGGATGAATTTCATCAGCCAGCGGTAGTAGTTCTGGGCATATTTTAAACGGTCGATATCCACCTGGATCTTCTCTTTCAACTCTTCATCGGAAGTGCGGTTCTGAAGAGATTCCAGTTCCTGAATCGCCTCGTCCGCCTCTTCAATGTTCGTTTCTGTATGATGTCTCCACCTGCTCCCGAAAAGGGAAGTGAATGACTTATACCAGTCTTCCTCCGACTTGTACAAGTCTTTCCGAACTCCTTTTTTAAAGGAAGGTTCCACCATTTTCATATCAGACAAAGCCCGGACACCTGTGGACATACTCGTCTTACTCATCTCAAGAGCTTCACGCATGTCATCCAGCGTCATCGGCTCCTCGGAGAAGTACAACACTCCATACAGTCGTCCTATCGAAGGAGTCACCCCGTAGAGGCTCATATTCTTAGCAATCACCTGAATGAATTGTTCAATTGTTTCTTCGTATTTCGTCCAGTCTTTATTATTTGTTTCTGGCAATGGAAACCCTCCATTTGCATAATGCTCATGTAATCTTAGAACATTTTATCATTAAAGTCCTGAGATTGCGACCTAAACCTCAATTTATTTTAACTGCTGAATATTTGCGTCTGTAAACACTTGCTGAAGATCACTTCTCCAGGAGAAAAACAGCACCTGGTGACGGGTGGATACGCCCTGTAGAATCGTAGTCATTTTCTGCAGCCGGCTTTCATCGAAATGCACAAACGCATCATCCATAAAAAAGGGAAGCGGCCTTTGGCCGGCCATCGTTTCCCCCAGAGCCAGACGCAGCGATATGTACAACTGATCGCGCGTCCCCTTCGATAATTCTCCAGGGGCAAAAAGCATTCCTTCTGAATTGAGCACGGTGATCCCCCGTTCAGAATCATCAGCCGCTATGCTTTCATAGCGGCGGTCGGTCAACACCCGGAAATAGTCCTCAGCCGATGCCAGTACAGCAGGAAGGTAGGTGGATTGGTAGGACTGTTTGGTTTCCTTTAAGGCCTGCAGGGCAGTCTGATAGCCGGCCCATTCCTTTGCCAGCTCCTTCAGCTTCTCTTTCTCCGCCTGATAGTGGTGGGTCAGAGCTGAACGCTTATCAGAATTCTCCATCTGATCGAGCCGGCTGTGGATATCCGCAAGATGCTGCCGCGCATCAGACTGCTGCGTTTCCAGCTGCTCGATATCCCGTTTGAACTCTCGGATTTCGGTCAGCAGCCGGCTTTCCTCCGGCACTTGATTCCATACATCCGCATATGACTGATCTTCTTCAGACAACAACCCTTCGATTTGAAACTGATGCCCGGCGACGTTCTCCTGAAGTTTCCTTACGGTTTCTGCCTCTTCCGCCTTTTTATAGAAGTCTTGTTCGCTCTCGACCCCGCACTCTCCAAAAAGCTGATGGCATTCTTCAAGATAACCTTGCAGCTGATACGTGATTTTTTTAAGACGGTGTTCCAACGCTTCCAACGCTTCTTTTTGTTGATGGACATCCCTTTCCAACTGTTCCTGCTTTTTGACCCAGCCGCTCAATTCGTTCCAGCCTGTACGGACAGTATGATCTATTATTTCCCAATCTAAACGTCTGTGAAACGTTTTCAATTGCTCAATCATTCTGTCCTGTTCCCTTTCCAGTTCCTCTATCCGATTCACTGCCTGAAGGTATTCCACTCGCTTTTCACGAAGTTGAACGACTTTATGAAATAACTTCTCCCAGTGTTTCACATCAAGTCCGGTTAGAAACGGATAAAGGCTTCGCTGCTCTGTCACTTGAGCTTCCAAGCGGCGCCGGCGCTGCGCGGCAACACTTTCTTTTTCCTGAAGACGGATGTCTTCATGATTCAGCTGCTTCCACTGATCATGAACATGCTTCCATTCCGTTCTTCTTGTTTCATATTTCCTCAGCTCCTCCCGTGCTCTTTCCACTTCTTCTTCTCTGCTATCCGGGATTTGAGGATGGACACTCTGTGGAAGGCGGGAAGCATAGAAACTGAGACCGATGGACAACATCACTCCAAGCAGCAGCCAAACAACACTCCCGCCGCCTATAAAGACCGCTGCCCCGCCTGATAGGACAGTGGCGGCTCCAACAAAAAGAACAGACCTGTTCGGACGTCTCCTGCCGGCTTTTCCACTGTTCCTTGTGGCTCGGTTGGCCGCAGCCGTTTCTGAAGCTTCTTGAACTTTGGATTGAAGAGCAGCCGCTTCGTCTTCACCGATCATCTCTTCTTCCAATTCAGCTTTCTTCGTCTCTACATACTGAAACTCCCGCTCCAGATCCATGCTTTGATCATGAATATAGGCCCTTTCCTGAACCAATGTCTGCTCTTCGTTTTTCAATTCTCTCCACGTTTCTTCTATATAAAAGGGAAATGTGTAATCATCAAGATCGGCAACGGTCAATGGAATATCCAGCGCCTGGACTTCCTTGGACAGCTCTTCCTGCCTGCGCTCTGATTCCTTATGCAGCCGATCTTTCTCATAATCGATCTTTTCTGATTCGGGGCGTTGCTTCAAAAGCATTGCTGCTTCCTCAAGTCGTTGAGGCTGGTAAGCGGTTGACAAAGCCTTCAGCTTTTCCTTTCCGGCTTCGACATCCGAAGTGAGGAGCTTCTTTTCTGATTGAAGGGGGAGGATTTTTTCCTTGAGCTGCCTGTATCTTTCCATTCCCCCATCAGGAAAAACAATGAACGCCCGGCGTTGAAGTTCTTCCAGCCCTTGATGATAGTTCACAAGTGCCGGTCTGGCTTTCAATAATTGTTCCGTCCGGTAGAGGGCATTCGTTTTCTCCCTCCAGGCCATTCCAGAGGCTTCGATTTCCTCCATCGCCTGCTGCTTTTCCTCAAGCAGATGAAGGTAGTCCTGCTCCTCTTTTTCGAGTGATCGTTTCTTTTTATAAAGGTCTTCCACTTTATGAAGCTGTTCATTGATTACGGGTTTTCTGCCCTGGGGTTTGAACCGCTCCTCCACTTTCTTTTCCAGCCATCTTTCTGTGCGGCTGATCCGATCCGATCCGGTGAGACCGATATCCAGCAAGGTTTCACCAAGACTTTCAGCAGACAGCGTTTCCAAATGGCGGAGGTCGTCCGCATTGAAACTGAAGATCGCTTCAAAGCTCTCCCGGTCCAGACCATTCAACTGTTCCCTCAGCCATTCTTCTCCATACTCTACTCCAAGAGAGCTGCGGCAGACCGCCTGTCCTTTATGCCGGTCATGAAATCGTTCGACTGTCACGACTTCAGCTTCTGCCGTCTCTACCGTGATGGTACCTCCAAGCCCCCCGCCTTGTTTAGGCTTATATGCTTCCCTCTGCTTAGGCGGCAGACCGAAAAACATGTATAAAAAGAAATGATAAAGGGTGGATTTCCCTGCTTCATTCCTTCCTGTAATGATGTTCGGACGGTCCTCAGCGAAGGATAGGGAGAACCCGCTCCATTTTCCAAAGCCATGAATATATAGGTTATGTATGATCAAAGCCGTCATCCCCGCTTCCTATTAATTGGTTTACTGCCGCTGCTTTTGCTTTCTCCAGCACTTCCGCCTGCTCCTTTTCATTAAGGGAAGGAACGAACCGCGACATCTTCCTGTGACCGTACAATGGAGCGAGCCACGAATCCAAGGCTTCGGCGTCTGCTTCATTCATTTTCTTCAAGAACTCTCCCGTGAAATGAGGACCATGAAGATCTTCTTCAGTCCAGCTTACCCTTTCATCCAGACGCACATCTTCAATCCACACCCAGCCGTCTTCGATAACGTCTTCATTTTCGTTAACGATATCCTTCCATTCATCCATTACCCCCGAGGACCACCAGCGCTTCCACTGACGCCCGCTGCCTTCAATCGTCACAGAGAGCATGACAGAGTCGCCGCTTTCCGCAACGTGATGCTTCGCACTCTCTAATACGCGCTCCAATTCATTCGGGCTTTCCAGGGATGGAACAGGAACGGTAACACTTTCATACACAAAGCTGTGCAGAGGCTGAAACCTGTACTCCCATTTCCCCTCCTGTTCTTCGATGACGTAACACCCTTTCGGCCCCTGTTCTTTCTGAGACCTGCCCTGTGTATTTCCCGGATAGATAATCAGCGGGTCTGCAGATAAAATTTCCCGTTTATGGATATGGCCGAGCGCCCAGTAATCCATCCCCGTACGCTTCAATTCCTCCAATGTGAAGGGAGCATAAACATCGTGATCCGTATTCGATTCCAGACTTCCATGAAGCATAGCAATGTGATACGGAGGGTGTCCCGTCTTTTGAAACTCCTGCGCTTTGTGCTCCTTGACCACCCTTGTCTCGTAAGAAAAGCCATAAATATGCGCCAGAAGCTCCCCCTGCTTATAAAAGGGAACCTCCTGGACACGCTCGCTCTCGAATAGGAATACATTTTCGGGAAAGGAAACCGCGTGCTCCGTTCCTGACGTAAAGTCATGGTTTCCAAAGCTGACGTATACATTGATCCCGTGCTTCTGCAGCTTCTCAAATCCCCGGCGCACATGGACCTGTGCCTTCAGGCTGCGCAGTTCCTCATGATAGACATCCCCGGCAATCAACAGGAAATCCGCCTCTTCTTTTATACATACTTGAATAAGGCGGTCAAAGGCTTCAAAGGTTCCCGCCCGCAGCCGTTCGAGCAGTTCCTCAGGGAGATGGCCTTTCGTCTTAAACAGGCTGTCCATATGCAGATCTGCACTATGGACAAATGTGATTCCATTCCGCATAGCTTCCGCTCCTTCACTCCATCTTTTTCTTTTATTTTACCAAAGCACACCCACGAATGCACGTTCGCTTCCAGGGCTTCTGCGCAAAAAAAGACCGCCCCGGGGAGGGCGGAAACGTTCAGGATGACTTTTCTTTTTTCGATAGTTGGAGGGCTGCTTTAAGATCCTTCAAAGATGATGATTTTCCGTAAAGGAGAACGCCTCCTCTGTAAATTCTTGCCCCTATCCATCCGAGCAGCGCAATCGAACCGATCAGCACGCCTAAGGAAAGGGAGACCTCCCATACGGGGACGTCGAGCATCCCGACTCTCAGGAACATAATCAACGGGGTGAAAAACGGGAAATACGAGCTGATGGTAATGAAAGTCGAATCCGGCGAGGCCAGACCGAACATCGCAATCATAAAGGCAGCCACGATAAGCATGATCATAGGAGCAGTCATCTGCTGGGCATCCTCCAGACGGCTGACGAGAGACCCGAGCGTTGCTGCAAGGGTGGCAAACAATAGGTATCCCAGCAGGAAGAATACGACCGCATAAATGATGGTGGCAGGCTGAATCGTGGTCAGCCCCAGCCCATCAATAAATGAAGCGCTCCCCGACTCTATCGTCTGCTGAATACTGAAATATCCGGCGGTCAGGAAAATGGCAAACTGGGTTAAGCCCACGAGAGCGATACCGATGATTTTAGCGAACATCTGGGAAACCGGAGACACACTGGAAATTAAGATTTCCATCACCCGGCTGGATTTCTCCGTAGCCACTTCCGTAGAAATCATCTGGCCGTACATAATGACAGCAAAGTACATAAAGAACAACATGATATATACGATTCCGCGCGTCTGATTGAGTTCTTCCGCGGATTTCGCCCGTTCCTCCAGGGCTTCCAGTTCAAACGATACCGGAGCTGATATCTGCTGCAGGGTTTCCGGCGCCACGTCTGCTTCTTCGGTCACCTGCTCGATTTTCACCTGCTGCAGGGCCTGACGGACAGGCTCACTTGCTTCTATATTCGCAATCTGATTGGCAAAGTACGTCGCTTCCGGGAGCTGATCTGCCCCTTGCCGGATGTGAACGACAGCCTCATAACTGCCTTCTTCTACTTCCTGCTTTGCCTCTTCCAGCGTCCCTTCATAGGTTTCAGCGGCTGCTGACTCACTGGAAGCGAGACTTCTTTCAAAAGCCGACGCCCAAGCTGCACTTTCGGAAAGAACGGCAATACGGTTTTCATCTTCGTCCCCACTGAACTGTTCAATGATGGATTGAAGGTTGGATACAGCGAAAATAAACACGAGCATAATGAGCGTCGTAATCACAAAAGATTTGGATTTCACTCTATTTTTATATGTATGGCCCATCATAATGAAGAACTTATTCATAGGAAGCCCCTGCCTTTTCAATGAAAATATCATTCAGTGTCGGTTCTTCCAAATCAAAGGTGCGGACAAAGCCTTTTCCATGAAGGGATTCAAAAATACCCGCAGCTGCTTCTTCCGCAGTAATTTGAAGCTCGCATCCTTCTGCAAGCGGCTTATATTTGGTCACACCCTTGAACGACTGTAAATATGAGGTATCAAAATCTGCATGAATGCGGATGTTTTTCTTACCGAACGATCGTTTGATTTCCTTCAACCTGCCGTGAACGACGGGGGATCCATGATGAAGGATACAAAGACTTTCACACAATTCCTCCACATGCTCCATACGGTGGGATGAAAACACAATGGATGTGCCAGCTTCCTTCAATTCCACAACAGCCTCTTTCAACATTTCTACATTGACCGGATCCAGTCCGGAAAACGGCTCATCCAGAATAAGCAGCTCCGGCTTATGCAGAACAGCCGATATGAATTGAATTTTCTGCTGATTCCCTTTGGACAACTCCTCTACTTTTTTCTGCTTATACTCCGGCACTTTAAATCGTTCCAGCCAGTGGTCGATTTCCTCCACTGCCTCCTTTTTGGACATCCCGCGCAGTTTAGCCAGGTACACAAGCTGCTCTTTCACTTTCAACTTCGGGTACAACCCCCGCTCTTCAGGAAGATAACCAATCAAATGGCTCTCCCCATAGCCGATTTTCCCCCGATTCCACGATATCTCTCCTTCTGTCTGATCCAGCAGCCCGAGGATCATACGGAACGTCGTCGTTTTGCCCGCTCCGTTGGCTCCAAGAAAACCGAAAATCTGCTGTTCAGGTATCTCGATGGATAAATGATCCACTGCCGTGAACGAACCGAACGTCTTTGTAACATTCTCCAACCTCAAAGTCATACCGATAACCTCCCCTTTCTGTTTATCTTACGGGCTTGTCCGCCCGGGAGTTTCAATTTTTCCACAAATAAAAATGAAGAAACTTGAAGCTTTTTGCAGGAATTTCGCTTTCTCATGACAAATGTAAATAAATGAACAACTATTCATTCGAGGGGGACATCCATGAAACGCTACTACTTAACCGTATTCGAACAAGACGGGACAAATGTGCTTGATGAGAACTTTGAAGCTGAACATGATGAGGAAGCAAAAAAAATAGGGACAGCCAAACTGACGGAGCATGGATACAGTGAGTTTACCCACCGCTGCGTGTCGCCTGATGGACGGCTGGTTCTTTTCCACCGCTGAAAAGAGCCGCGCTTAACGGCGCGGCTCTTCATTATTTTCCGTGAAATACAGGCTTCCTCTTCTCCATAAAAGCCTGAACACCTTCGAGGTGATCATCTGTGTGCCTCAGCATCCATTGGGTTTCCCTTTCCTCTGTCAAATAGGTCTGGAGCTTTTCCAAGCCATATTTATGATAGATCTCCTTCGTCGCAATCATCGATCGGAGCGGGCGGCGGCTCCAATAATCTGCAAGGTCTCCAGCTTTCTGCTGGACCGATCCTTCAACAACCTGGTCAATCAGCTTGTATTCATAAGCTTCCGCAGCCGACATCCGCTCCCCCTTCCAAGTAAAATGCTTGGCCTGATGGGTACCCAGACGTTCCTGGAGCCAGAAGTGGCCGCCCCCGTCCGGAGCAAGTCCGATGCCGATGAAGTTCATGGACAACTGCGCCCCTGCTTCCGCCATTACATAATCAGCCGATAAAGCAATACTGAGTCCGAGCCCGACGACAGGCCCGTGAACAGCAGCGATCACAACCTTAGGCATCGTATAAAAAGACTTCACGATATATTCAATGTCATCCATCACCTGGTCGTACACGTCACGGTCGGCGGCTTCCTTCATCATTGTAAGATCCCCGCCGGCGCAAAAGCCGTCTCCACTTCCCGACAAAACCACAACCTGAGCCTTTGAATGCTGCACCTGGTCGAGAACGTAAGCAAATTCAGCTAACTGCTCCGTCCCGAGCGCATTGTACTTTTCTCCGCGGTCCAACGTAATGTGCACAACATTATCCTTTTCTTCAACCCTAAAGTGGCCCATTCTTCTCCCCCTGGATTCAAAAATGTCTTCTATTCGTTACATTTCGCCGGCGTGTCTCTTTTCTCCTGCAAAGGTCGACAACATTCCATCCATCATGCAGAAAAGACACAAAGACAGACTCCTGCTGAATGAGAAGGGCCGCTGCGTTTCCAGGCATAAAAAAAGAGTCTGCAGAGAACACAAGGTTCTCTGCAGACTCGGACCACCGTAGAAACGGCGGTCAACTGCATTACTGCTGTGGCTCTTCCGGATTACCGTAAAGCTCTTCCAGCGGTTTTGTAATAATACGGCTGATATCGTTGATAACAGTGTTCAAACGCTGTTCTTCTTCCATCAGCTTGGAAATCTGTGGGTGCTGCTGTACAAGTTCTACGACTTTACGAGCCTGCTCCACTTCTTCTTCGGAGATTTCCTCTCCCTGCATCTGTTTTTGTTGAAGCGTCATTTGTGTCTGACGGAAATCATCAAACATTGTTTTCGCTGCTTCGTCATTCATAACCGCTTCATAAGCTTCTTTCAAGCTTGTGAATTCTTCACTGTTGCGGATCGCTTTTTCCAAATCATAAGCGTAATCGTATAGGTTTGCCATAAAATAAGCCCTCCTGTAATTTCGTACTTCTAACATTCCTACCCCACTATAACAGACTCACTGAAGTCTGTATAGGAATAGGGTCTTATCCGATCACCATGACGAGAGCGGCCTGCAGCAGACCGATCAGTCCTCCAAGAAGAGCTCCGAGATATGTGATCATCTTGAATTCCCTTCTTGAAATGCCAAGGACCATCTCCTCCAGACGATCCACCTGGAAAGCCTCTACCTCTTCCTTGACGACTTCCTCCAGTCGAACGGATTGGATCATCCCTTCCACTTTGCCGGAGATGACATCGATGGATTTCCTAATGAGGACCGGAATCCATTGTTTGGTCACCTTCTCCTGAATAGGAGCGGTCCAGTCTGCAATCGAACGCTCCATCCATTGCTCAACAGGAAGAGCCTCCGCCGCCGTCTGCCCGATCAGACGCCCGATTTCATCAGAACCGATTCGTTCTTCCACGGATTCCAGGGGCATGTCGAGCCATTTCTCTTTTTCTGCATGAAGCATCGTTTTCAACCATTCATTCATTTCACTGTCGGACACATATTTCAGAAGAATCGGATACAGACGTTCAGTCAGCCCGTCCGGACCTAAGAAAGAGGAAATCATATTACCGAGAAACCCTTGATTGTCCAGATAATTATTAATGAGGGCGGAAACTTTCTCTTTTCCCTCTGTACTCCGGAAATAATTCTCGATACTTTTTTGAATGTGCTCAGCGGCCTGGTCAACGCCATGATCCACCTTCGATGTCCATTCCGGAGTCAGCAGCTCTCTGATTTCCTGCTGCCTGTATCCATCCATCAGCATATGGTACCGTTCTTCGATCCAAGAAGCCGTATTCGATCGAATTTCCTCTGAAGCCACATCGATTTGGAAATCCTTCAGCAGGGATTGGACGGATTTATCCTGCTGCATCCATTTCAACGCCTCTTGTTCAGCCAAGGAGGTCATCTGGCTCACCAGAGCAGGTTCAGTCAATTTGCGGCGGATACCCTCGGGTGTAAGAAGATGATTCACGACCATTTTCCCGAGCTGTTGTGCTAATTCATTCTGTCGTTTAGGTATAAGCCCCGGCGTAAATGGAACGCGGAACTTCCCGATATATATCGCACGGTAAGGGCGGAAAAGCATCTTAATCGCGAGAGAGTTCGTTACTCCACCAATCAAGGCACCGATCCCCATCATTAAAAGAATCAGAAGTATTGGATGCATCGTACAACCTCTTTCTATCGTAGTGTACCAAGTATAATGGAAAAATGCGGCGTGTGCCAAACGAGAGGAATGAAAAAATATCCACTCTCATGATTCCCCTTCAAACGGGCCACCCTATAAGGAAGGAGGTGACCAAAATGAAGGAGGAAAAAAAGAAGGCACCCGAAGGAAAAGACCAGTTTGAAGTGGATGTTGACCGCATGATTAATGAAGGAATGGCGGGCGGCACCGTAGCGCCAGTATACGGGCGGGAGCAGATCGGGGAAGCCCATGAAATTCCGGTTCAGGAAAATCGGAAAAATGACCTTGCAGAAAAATAATAAAGCTGTCTCTGATGGACCCTCATCCATCAGAGACAGCTTCATTTCAGCGGCTTTTCACAATCATCTGTACAGCTTCATTGATTAAATCTTCAGCGGATTCTCCCTCTTCGTGAGCAACGCGTATACATTCCTCAAGGTTTTTCGCTACAATATAACCAATCGCCCGGTCCATCGCTGAACGTGCCGCAGACAGCTGGGTGATGACATCTTTACAGTCTTTTTCCTCATCCATCATTTTAAGGACACCGCGCACCTGCCCTTCAATGCGTTTCAACCGGTTTTTCGTTTCTTGTCCATAGAAACTCTGTTCTTTTACGTGTTCCACTCCGATTCCTCCTCTCCCTCCGACTTATCATGTATAGGGATCAATTGACTTTGCGGATTTCTACATTGTATTACTATAATAGTAAATATCCTAGTAAAAAGGAAGAGATTCATGTCTGTCATTCATCAACTCCAGCAGATCTACCCCTCTATGAGGGTGATCACCGAAGCAGAAGCCGGCGATTCAGACCAGTGGGACTATTATCTGACGCCGGAAAAAGAACTCATTGCCATCCCTAAGGGCGAAAGGAATAACCAGGAAGCGGAGCTGTTATCCATCTTCCTTACTCCTTTTGAGAAAGATACCATGACCGAGACAGAAAGGGAAACGGCATGGAAGGAACTCACTTCCACCGGCAGCCAGTATGAAGGCATTTCCTGGCCGCAGTCGTACCGCTTCATCCTGTTTACATTTGATGACTCCGGCGCTGAAAAAAGCACGATAAAAGAAGCGCTCCAGTCTCTATTTCCGGAACGCGTGCCCCTGCTCTGGCAGTCGGACCAGTCGGGATACATGGTGGAGGAAATCTTCTCGAGCGGGCAGGAGGTCCTGACATTCGAAGGGATTCCGGATGTTCTCATGAGTGACTTCTACACAAATATACGTTTTTTCACAAGCCATTTCAGTTCTGACTTAAAAGAAGCCCCTTCTATTTTGAAATGGTCGCTGAGCGGAGCCGATCTGGCAGATCGATACCACATGCCCGCTGTCGTTTCCTACAAGGATATTATTCCCTATTTCTACATCGACTACCTTCCTGAAGCCTATTGGCATCAGGTGGAGCAGTCGATCTTCCACGAGGTACTGGAAGATAAGGAACTGCTTCAGACCATCAAGGTTTTCCTTGAAACCGGATCCAACACGTCCCTTGCTGCTAAAAAGCTGTATATGCACCGGAACAGCCTGCAGTATCGTGTCGATAAGTTCATCGAAAAAACGGATTTGGATATTAAGGATTTCAAAGGGGCGGTCATCACCTATCTTGCTCTTTTACATCTACAGTTGTAATTCGACAGAGTGCACAAAGCTCACGATGGTGAGTTTGTGCACTTTGTCCATTTACCGTTTTCAGAAACTTCGGTACACTGAAATCAGTTAAGAAAGCGATTTCAAAAACAGGGGGAGTTTCCAATGGCAGAACTTAAACTGAACAATATTGATAAAGTGTATGATAAAAATGTGAAAGCCGTCGACGATTTCAACCTTCATATCAATGACAAGGAATTCATTGTTTTTGTAGGTCCGTCCGGTTGTGGTAAATCGACAACACTCCGTATGATTGCAGGGCTTGAAGAGATCACCGGCGGAGACTTCATGATTGATGACAAGCGCATGAACGATGTAGCACCAAAAGACCGTGACATTGCCATGGTATTCCAGAACTATGCCTTGTATCCGCACATGAACGTGTATGACAACATGGCCTTCGGTTTGAAACTCCGCAAGATGGATAAGTCGGAAATTGAACGCCGCGTCAAGAACGCCGCTCAGATCCTTGGATTGGAGGCTTTACTGGACCGTAAACCAAAAGCGCTGTCAGGTGGACAGAGACAGCGTGTAGCCCTCGGGCGTGCCATCGTCCGTGACGCAAAAGTCTTCCTGATGGATGAGCCTTTATCCAACCTGGATGCCAAGCTTCGTGTCCAGATGCGCGCTGAAATCCAGAAACTGCACCAGCGTCTGCAGACAACGACCGTCTACGTTACCCACGACCAGACCGAAGCGATGACGATGGCCACCCGTCTTGTCGTTATGAAAGATGGAATCATCCAGCAGGTGGGTGAGCCGAAGGATGTCTATGATAAGCCTGAGAATGTGTTTGTCGGCGGCTTCATCGGGTCCCCGGCTATGAACTTCCTCCATGGCACACTGGCTGATGGTCACATTGAACTCGGAGAAATCAAAATTGCCGTACCGGAAGGAAAAATGAAGCCGCTCAGAGAACAGAGCTACATCGGAAAGGAAATTATCCTCGGTGTGCGTCCGGAAGATATGCACGATGAGCCGCTCTTTATCGATGCCAACCAGGACAAGAAAATTACGGCCGACATTGAAGTAGCTGAGCTGATGGGCTCCGAATCCTACCTGTATTCCAAATTGAATGACCAGGAATTCATCGCCCGTGTCGATTCCCGTTCCGATATCAACGGTGGAGACCAAATTACCTTGGCGATTGATATGAACAAAGTCCACTTCTTTGATAAGGATACAGAAAGCCGTATCCGCTGATCATAACAAAGCAGCCCTATCCAGGGCTGCTTGTTTTTTTAGGGGAACTGCATGTTTCTGAATGCCTCCAAAAACGGTAAAACCCGGGCAGTGTCTGGAATAAATCACCGCCCGGGCTGTATCGTATCTGAAACAGCCTATGTTGTCTGAATATCCTGCAGACCACAGGCTTCACACACAAAAAGGTGAACACATTCGTCCTGAATGGAGGAATCGATCTCACCATCAACAAGGTCGGTATAGGTAAGATCCAGATAAGGGCTGTATTCATCAAGAAAATCAGTCACCCTTCCCCGATCCTTCATCCTACCCTCACACCTCGGGCAGGCGCGCTGCGTTTCTCCCCACCCGTTACAAAGTCCGCATTCGTACATAATTGGTCCACTTCTTTCACAAAAATAAAGAGGAAGGGCGCACCCTTCCTCCTTCGTCACACGTATTTATTTTTGGTATCCACCGAACTGCTGTTCAGCCATTTGTACAAGACGCTTAGTGATTTCTCCACCTACAGAACCGTTAGCACGTGCTGTAGAATCTGGACCAAGCTGTACGCCGAACTCTTGAGCGATTTCGTATTTCATTTGGTCTAGAGCTTGTTGTACACCAGGTACAACCAACTCGTTTGAACTGTTGTTGTTAGCCATGTGTCTCACCTCCTGTCCTGTGTAATCGTAGTATGGGTCGGAGGTTTTGTTTTTATGTCAAAAAAGACAGTGGTAATTACTGGAGAAAAACAATAGACACATGGCTGGATTCCTTTTACTTGGCGTTTGGTTTTGTCATGGCTTTTGGATCTACGTAATCCTCGAACTGCTCTTCGGTCAAAATACCGAGCTCCACAGCTGTTTCTTTCAACGTCTGGTCTTTTTCAAATGCTGTTTTTGCTATTTTCGCGGCATTCTCATAACCGATATGAGGATTCAAGGCCGTGACCAGCATCAGGGAGTCACGCAGATACTTTTCAATCTGTTCATGATTCGGCTCAAGGCCGCTGACACAACGCTCATCAAAGGAGACCATACTGTCAGCGAGAAGCTGGGCGGACTGAAGGAAATTATGAGCAATCACCGGTTTGAATACATTCAATTCAAAGTTCCCTTGACTGGCAGCAAAACCGATGGCCGCATCATTTCCCATTACTTGAACCGCAACCATTGTAACCGCCTCACTTTGAGTCGGGTTCACTTTCCCAGGCATGATGGAACTTCCAGGTTCATTGGCCGGAATTGTTATTTCTCCAATGCCGCAGCGCGGACCGCTCGCAAGCCAGCGGACATCATTGGCGATTTTCATCATATCCGCAGCCAGAGCTTTCAAAGCTCCGTGCGTATGTACAAGTTCATCGTGGGATGTGAGGGCATGGAATTTATTCGGTGCAGAAACAAACCCTTTGCCGGTCAACGCATTGATTTCAGCAACGACCTGTTCTGAAAAATCTTCATGCGCATTCAGGCCTGTCCCGACAGCCGTGCCGCCGATAGCAAGTTCTTTCACATATTCACTGCTCTCGATCAGCATCTTCTCCGTTTTTTCCAGCATGCGGTGCCAGCCGCTGATTTCCTGCCCAAGCGTGAGGGGTGTCGCATCCTGGAGATGAGTTCGGCCGATTTTCACAATATGATTAAACGCTTCCATTTTTTCTTGTAACGTGTGCTTCAACTGGGTGAGGGCAGGAAGGACAACATCCTCCACTTTACGGACGGAAGCGATATGCATCGCTGTAGGATACGTATCATTTGAGCTTTGTGATTTGTTGACATCGTCATTCGGGTGAAGACGCGTCTCACTCCCCTTCTCTTCCAGCCACTGATTGCCCACGTAGGCGATAACTTCGTTCACATTCATATTCGACTGCGTGCCGCTGCCGGTCTGCCAGACCACTAACGGAAAATGTTCATCCAGCTCACCTGCAATGATTTGGTCCGCAGCATAGCCTACCGCTTCCGCCTTTTCCTCTTCTAAAAGTCCAAGAGCAGCATTGGCTTTCGCTGCGCTCTTCTTCAAGATGGCAAAGCCTTCGATGACTTCCTTCGGCATTTTTTCATCACCGATCGGGAAATTCTCTTTACTTCGCTGCGTTTGTGCCCCCCAATATTTTTCACTTGGCACATGTATTTCACCAATCGTATCTTTCTCCACGCGGTAATCCATGAAAAATCCTCCCTTTTCAGTTCTTTCTATGCTTTTTCATTGTATCAAGAATCTTTTGAACAATCACCTGAATGACGGGTGTTTTTGACAATTTTCCGCGTTTTCATTTCAGATTATTTACATTTTTCAGATAATCGTCTATACTTATGCTGTCAAGCACCGGTTAACCAAACCACGCTTGACTTCTCAAGTGGGTATAAAGTGGTGAAAAGAGCCTTGGAACGGCTCTTTTTTTTGCTTTAAAACAGGAGGTAACGACCATGCCGAACATTTGGACTCACATTCTATTTATTGATGAACTTTGCGAAAGGATTCTCTGCCACCCCCTGATCCATGCAGCACCGAACAGTCTGCATATGGGCGCCCAGGGACCGGATCCTTTCTTTTATCATAACTTCCCGCCCTTTTGTTCGTCCAAAAAAGGGACCGCTCTGGGCACCCTTCTGCACACATCTCGATGCGGCCCTTTTCTCATGGATATGATCGAGGCGGGAGCAAAGGAAAAAGCTCCAATGCAGGCCTATATGACAGGTTTTATCAGCCATCACATGCTTGACCGGACGACCCATCCCTTCATCCATTTCCATGCCGGTTATGAGGGAGCGAAGCATCAGGAATTGGAAGTGATCATCGACACTCTCTTGATGAAGCGTTTCCGAAAGAAAGATCCATGGAAAACAGCCGTTCACAAACACATCCGTTTATCTTCAACCTTGGAGGAACAACTGACCAGCTTCATGCACCCCCTCCTTGCCAGACAATTCCCGGCCGAAGCCTCTCACTATCCACGATCCCTGATCAGGCAGTCCTACCGCCATATGACGGCTGCGCAGAAACTGCTGCGAGACAGGTGGCAGTGGAAAAACAAATGGCTGTCGTCTTTTGTCTCCTCCTATTCTCACAGTCCCATTATTGACGACATCGATTATATGAATGAAAACCGCCGCCCATGGCAGCATTCCGCTACATCCGCTGTCCATACAGAGTCGTTTATTGATCTTTACGAAGCAGCGCTGAGCGAAGCTGTTACGGTTCTTTCATTAGTTTTCCACTACTGGGAACACCAGCAGACAGAGACTTTCAAACAGCTGAAGAAAAAGATAGGGGACATTTCCTATGACACAGGAAGACCTTTGTCCGAGAACCGCGCCAACCAATACAGCCGCCCCCTCCTTTAGGGTCGTTTAACGTTCGACAGGTTCACCACTTCCAGACGAGGCCTGATCAGCACCTTTTTCCACATCAACAAACCAGAGAAGGAGAATGCCCGCTGTGAAAAATCCGACCAGCGATAGAATTCCGAGACGGCTGGAACCGGTCAACTGACCGATCAACGCAAAGGCAAAGGGACCAAAAACAGCAGCGAACTTAGAAGAAATGCCGTAAAATCCAAAAAATTCTGCCTCGCGACCTTCCGGGACCATCCGTCCATATATCGACCGGCTCAATGCCTGCGCCCCTCCCTGAACGACTCCGACGCAGACCGCAAGGATGTAAAAGTGAAACACTGTCGTCATGAAATAACCGAGAGCTACGATAAAAAGGTAGATAAAAAGCGTGATCAGCAGGGCTCGTTTAGCTGTGATTCTTCGTGCCAGCCGCCCGAATAAAAATGTACAGGGAATGCCGACAAACTGAGTAATCAAAAGAGCTGTAATGAGCGAGTTGCTGTCAATTCCGACATCCCGGCCATAGATGGCGGCCATTTTAATAATGGTAGAAATACCATCATTGTACAGCCAGAAAGCGGCCAGGAATAATAGGAGCGGCTTATAAGACCGAAGCTCCCCTGCTGTCTGTAAAACACGACGGAATCCGATGGATAGGTAGGAGCGCTGCCTCACACTGGTTTTCCTTTTCTCCTCTTTAATATGACGAAGCAGGGGAATGGAAAAGATCAGCCACCATATCCCGACAGAAACGAAGGACAGCTGCACGGCCGTAGTGCTGTTCGGAAGACCGAACCAGTCATACTTCATAATCATAAGAAGATTGACAGCAAGGAGAATGCCGCCCCCTACGTAACCGAGCATAAAACCAGCAGCTGAGACTTGGTCGATCTCCTCCTCCCCCGCAACTTCAGGCAGAAAAGCATCGTAAAATACGTTGGCGCCGGAAAAACCGACGGTACCTGCAATCAGAAGCAGAGAGGCCCATACATAATCCCCCTCGCCGACAAATGCCAGCAGAATAGAAGCAAGGATCCCCATGAAAGCGAAGAACATAAGAAAACGTTTCTTGGAAGCGGAATAATCACTCACGGCACCGAGAATGGGGGCGAGCAGCGCAACGATTAAAACAGCGGCTGACTGGGAATATCCCCAATAACTCGCCGCAAGCGACGATGGTACTCCTTTCGCTGCCACATCATAATAGAACACAGGCAGCACAGCAGCCATAATGGTGGTGGCAAACGCTGAGTTCCCAAAATCATATAAAATCCAGCTGCGCACAGACTTTTTCGTCATAGCCATCCCCCCAGCACTATCTTTAGTCCTAAGAATAGCAGAAGAAAAGATCGGAAAGGTTTCTTGATAGAAAAATTTACAAATATTTGAGGTGATTCATATGAAAATAGCTGTAATCGGTGGAACAGGCCGTGTCAGTACCCATTTCATCCGCTATGCCCTAAGCAGGGGCCATGAAATAAAAGCGTTGGTCAGGAACATTCATAAAGCAGAGGAAATGCTGGAAGGGGCAGAACTTGTCCAAGGGGATGCAAGGAATCAGGAAGATATCAGAAAGACGCTGACAGACTGTGAAGTCGTGTTTTGTGGATTAAGTACAGATAAGTCCGATACCCTCACAACAGCCGTCCCGCTTCTTACGGATGAAATGGAGCGTCAAAGTTTGAAAAGGGTGGTAACGATCGGGACCGCGGGAATCCTCGACAGCCGCTACGAGGATGGAAAATACAGGTTTGAAAGTTCGGAATCCAAACGGAGTAAAACGTTCGCGGCAGAAGAACATGCCGGGGTTTACCAGCATTTACAGAAAACCACACTCGATTGGACGATTGTCTGTCCGACCTACCTTCCAGAAGGAGACGTTCAAGGCGGCGTCCGCTTTGAACTGGACAGGCTTCCGGAGGATGGTAAAAAAGTGACCACCGGCGATACGGCCGTCTTCGCCTACCAGACGCTTATAAACGACCAGTTTTCACAAAAGCGCGTCGGCATCTGCTATTAAAAAAAAGAAGCCGTTTCCCATCGGGAAACGGCTTTTTATTATTCAGTCTCACTGACCGGCTCGTAACCGAAGAATTCCTCTAAGGTCACCTGCTGTTCATGAACCTCTGCCGCTGCTTCTTTACCAACATAGCGAAGGTGCCACGGTTCATATTTATAACCGGTAATGTCATTGTTTCCCTCCTGATAACGGACGACAAACCCATATTCATAAGCATGGTCCGCCACCCATTCACCTTCCGGGGTATCACCGAAAGCCTGGGTCAGTTTAAACGCCATTTCTGCCGAAGTCACATCCATCGCCAGACCTGTCTGGTGTTCACTTGTTCCCGGACTCGCAGAAAACGTATCGGTTTCTTCTTTTCCATACACTTCTACGTTCCGTTCATAAATTTCTTTCTGACGTTCATACGAACGATATCCTGACGCGGCTACAAGTTCAAGCCCTGCTTGATCTGCGCCTTCAAAAAGCTCCTCCAGCGCATCAGCCGCCTCCTGCCTTAACTGTTTTTTCGGATGGTCTTCCTCAAAGGAAAACGGCACATCCGGTACGGTTAAATCCGGAGGGGCATAGCCGTCTGGGAGTTTCCGCTGTTTATTGACGACGACTTCAACACTTTCAGGATCACCGACTTCTATCATTCCATTGGACAAAGCGGTATCCTCATTTTGAGACGCCTCTCCTGATGCTGGTGTACTTTCTTTCTCCTCCTGCTGGGCAGTGGATGAGGCAGGTGCTTCCTCTGCCTGATGGTCATCCGAACTGAGAGGATTGTTGGAACACCCGGTTAATGCGGCCCCTATCAAGGCCATGGTAAGTATTTTTTTCACACTAATTCCCTTCCTACTTTCAAAGATGCTGTAACAACTATAACATTGTCAGGAAGAAGTTGTATATCCACATCTCTACCTAATAACGGGTCTATAAAAGGCCATATAAAAAAGCCGCTGTCACTCCAGCGGCTGTGCTTTATTCCCATGTAAACGGCTGATACTGCAGGCTGAGCCGGTCGAACGCTTCCCGGTCGCCGCTGTCGATAGCCTGGTTGATTTCTCTATCTAAACGATCCTTATTGAATTGATAGCTGAGGTGATCCAAAAGCAGACGCGAGGCTAGTTTTATTCCAAAAGACAGTTCTCTCTTTGCCGTAATCTCTTTCCCTTTGTAACCGGGGTTCCGACGAATAACATAATTGATCTTTTGCTTTCTCATGAGATTACCCCCTTCATGCTTTTTTTCATTATGCAGGATTTACTAGAAGAACGCAACAAGTTTTCTGAATATTTAGTTATATCATTCCCCGATTTCTACTTACATAAACCTGCTGAACCGCTTGTTTACTAGGGTGACAGCACATGCAGCCGCCTGATATTTTTTTGAACTTTCCATATCCCGCGTCCGTATATATAAAAAAAGGACGCAGCTTAACGTCTGCGCCCTCTCCTTTTCCTTATTCTGCAAATTTACCTGCAATTTCAAGAGTCCGGTTGACCTGGTGGCGGACAGCTGCTTCCACATCTTCTTTCATATGACCTTCCCCGTCTACACTGACACTCGTTCCGTATGGATTCCCTCCTGCTCCAAACACCGCATCATTGGTGTATCCTGGAGTGGCAATAATGGACCCCCAGTGGAACATCGTTGTGTAAAAGTTGAGAAGAGTGGATTCCTGACCGCCATGAGGGTTCTGTGCAGATGTCATTGCACTGATGACTTTGTTTACAAGCTTCCCCTGGAACCATAAGCCGCCGGCCTGGTCCATAAACTGTTTAATCTGCGCCGGCACATTTCCAAAGCGGGTCGGCATGCTGAAAATAACGGCATCTGCCCAGTCCAGATCATCAACCGTAGCTTCAGGTACAACATCTTTAGTAGCTAAGTAGTGATCCTTCCATGCCGGATTCTGTTCTATAGCTTCCATCGGAGCAAGTTCAGGAACACGGATGAGTTTCACTTCTGCATTTGTTTTCTGTGCTTCCTCTTCCGCCCACTTGGCCATTTTGTAGTTCGTTCCTGTAGAGCTGTAATAAATAATCGCAAGTTTTACCTGAGCCATTTTTTATCTCTCCTTTAATGAATTTCGAATTTTATGATTTTCACTGTTGCTATTCCCCCCTTATATTTATTTAAAACTAAAGAATCTCCAAATCGAGATGATGCTGAATTTGACCTCAGGCAATGTACATGCGTGAGGGAAGCTTTTTTTCTCTGGACTCACTAATGACCGTTTTGGTAAGCTAAAACATGCTGTAAAAACCGAGGATGGAGGTGTCAGGCGGATGAGTGAATACGAAAATTTAAAGAGAGGGGAACGGGGAGCCTGGGTCAGTATCATTGCCTACCTTGTTCTGGCCTCTGTCAAGCTGCTGGTCGCCTATACCGGAGAGTCTGAAGCTTTACGGGCGGACGGCTTGAATAATACGACGGATGTGGTCGCCTCCATCGCTGTACTCGTCGGACTGAAAATATCCCGCAAGCCCCCTGATGAGGACCATCACTATGGACATTTCCGTGCAGAGACGATTGCCTCTTTGATTGCCGCCTTCATTATGATGACTGTCGGAATCGAAGTCATTATAGGAACCGTGCAGGACCTCATTCATCAGGAAACAAGCCAGCCATCGCTTTTGACTGCCTGGACCGCTCTGGGAGCTGCCGGAGTCATGTTCGGCGTCTACCGCTATAACTTAAATCTCTCACAAAAAGTGAACAGCCCCTCCCTTTATGCGGCCGCACAGGACAACCGATCCGACGCGCTGGTCAGTATCGGAGCCTGCATTGGTATTTTCGGGTCCCAGTTCGGTCTCTTCTGGCTCGATCCGCTGGCAGGTTTCATCGTCGGTTTGATCATCTGCAAGACAGCCTGGGACATCTTCAAGGAAGCCACCCACAGTTTGACCGATGGTTATGAGGAAGGGCAGATTGAACATATTCGTACAACGATTTCCGGCCATCCGGATGTCTGGGCCGTTAAAGATGTGAAGGCAAGATTACAGGGCAGTCAGACGCTTGTTGAAGCAACCATTCACGTAGACCCTCACATTACGATCCAGCAGGGACACGAAATTACGGATGAAGTAGAAGCCCTCTTAAAAAAAGAGAATGATATCCGGTATGCCCATATCCACATTGAACCTTTCGAAGAATAAAAGCTCCCGCTTGTCATTCCCAAGCGGGAGCTTTTGCTATACCGTCAGCGCTTCTTCCAGTGTATGGAGATCTTTCCATCCATACGCCGTTTCCTCATAGGTACCTTGACCAATCGTCACTTTTTCTGCTTCTACGGGGTCCGCTCCATATTTTATGTAAAACTGACTGGACGGATTCCGGGTCAACACCCAGACAAGAAGCGATTGATAACCAGCCTCCCCCATTCCGCGTACAAAAGTCTGCAGCAGTATTTTCCCATAGCCTTTCCCCTGATACTCATCCAGGAGATAGATGGCATAGATTTCTCCATCATACCCATAGTTCTTCGTCCGCTCTTTCCCTCCGGAAACGAAACCTACCACTTGTCCTTCATCATTTTCGATGACGAAGGCAATCTGACCATTCAAAGGTTTTCGCAGAATGGTTTCCCATAATGTGATTCTATGCTCAAGTGTTGTATTACTAATATCCCTTTCATCAATCAGATCCTTATATGTGGATTTCCAGCTCTTCACATGAATGTCCGCTATCGTCGCGGCATCTTCAAAACGCGCTTCCCTGACGTGAGGCATTCCGTTCACCTTCTTCTTATATATTTTCTTTATTGTAACAAAAAGATGATGCAACGTACGGCATCATCTCTTTGTTCACAATTATCGACAGGAAAAACTGGAGATCCTGCGTGTATCGAATCCCGAATAAACCCACCGCTGCTGACCGGGGCGCCAGCGGTAACCCGCTACAGATGTTCTTCCAATGTAGGTTGGATAAAACCAGAACGACCTTCCATTGACAAGACGGATCCATGTATAACGGTACAAACATCCATACAGGGAGCCGGGATCAACGGCATACAACTCCGCTCCCTGTCCTCCGGATGGAGGTGCTGGAGGTGGAGGCGGCAGCATTCCGCCGGGGCCTCCCGGTCCGCCCGGTCCGCCACCGGGTCCTCCGGGCCCTCCAGGCCCTCCTGGTCCGCCTGGTCCACCCGGTCCGCCTGGTCCACCACCGGGCCCTCCAGGTGGAGGCCCTTGGGGAGGCTGACCACCAGGTCCTCCTCCAGGAAATCCGAAGATCTGCCCAAAAGGAAAGCCAAATTGTCGATGCATAACGATCAATTCCTTTCTCGGAAGTATCCCTATACGATATGCATCCACTGGGCGGGTGTGCTTATACTGTTAATAGAAAAACAGTCCCGATGGATCCCAAAACTACAAAGATGATATGTATATTCAGCCAGGCCAGCAGCACAGCAGCAAGACCCGCAGCAACCCCTACCTGCGGTGCATCTGGTTTCACTGTCAGGATGCCTGGAAAAATGAGCGCTCCTAAAGCGGCGTACGGAATAGCGTTCAACCATCGATCCACCCAGCGTGGAAAAGCAGCAACATCCACAATGAACGCAGGCAGAAATCTGGGAACAGCTGTAACGACGGCCATCCCAATAATCATCCAGATGATCATGATTCCTCCTCCTCTCCTAGAATCCAAATCCCGCTCAGACCACCTACAAGCGTGCCGGCAACAATGGCCCATCCTTGATTCATCCCCATCCTTTGACAAAGATAATTAATGAGGAGAGCGGTCACAGCGATTATGGCAATCCGCCCATTTCTTTTCACAGAAGGAATTAAGAGTCCGATGAACATCGCATAAAGAGCGACACCCATGCTGTCACTCAGCCTTGCAGGAATCACATCACCAAGCACCCCTCCCAAGAAGGACCCTCCCACCCAGGAAGCGTAGGCAGTCAGCATAAGGGAAGCATAAAAATAAGCGCCATTAGGTTCCGCAACTTCCTTTTTGTAGAGGGTCGAAACCGCAAACGTTTCATCTGTCAGCCCGAGCGTTAACGGGATCTTGGCGCGAAGAGCCATCGTTTTCAGCCGGTTCACGAAGGAAAGCCCCATCACGAAATGGCGGAAATTCAAAACAAACACAGCCGTAACAATTTCAACGAACCCTGTCCCGGCAGCCACCATTCCAACAGCAAGAAACTGGGCAGCTCCAGCAAACACGAGCACGCTCATCAATGTCAATTCCAAATTCGTCATGCCGGATTGTCCAGCGAGCACCCCATATGTCAAAGCTACTGGCAGATATCCGAGCATAATGGGAAAGCCGGCCGTGATTCCTCTCTGCACCATATGCATCCGTGAAGAGGAATGGGCGTGTTTGAAAGCATGGGTTTCCATAGGGGCACCTCCTTTCTGAAATTTCCACTATTATACCCAATCGATGAGGATGATGGAAAGATTTTTCAATGAAAAAATGTTGACATCGCACTGGTGCTCTTATATTATAAATGCAACTTACTTCATTACGGAAAAGCGTTTAAGCAAAGAAGATTTTTTGTATCAAGTACTCCGCAGTAAAAGGCAGTCAGACAGCCAGCAGAGACCGGATGGATGGTGAAAATCCGGGCCGGCTTCCTTTGAATTACAGGGTACGGTTCAAATGATACAACCACAAGAGCGGGTAAAGAAATGTTTCTTTACCAATAAGGGTGGTACCGCGGAGCGATGCTTCGTCCCTTCCTTTGGGACGAAGCTTTTTTGTATGGATTAGAGGAGGAAGAAACATGTTTCATTTACAGCCAAAACACCTGCCATCCTTGGTAGAATCCATAGTTATGCTCGTTCTGACTATTGGAGTAATCAGTTATTTTATCATCTCTCTGCAGACCGCTCCACATATCCCGATTCTTTTAGGCATTCTCCTTATGCTTACGTATGGGTTATTAAAGAAAAACTCCTTTAAAGACCTGCAGTACGGGATGACTCAGGGCGCGCAGACAGGAATGGGAGCGGTACTCCTGTTCTTCGTCATCGGTATCCTTATATCCAGCTGGATGGCCGCGGGTACCATCCCTGTCCTTATGGACGCCGGATTTACGATTGCGGACGGCCCTTGGTTCCTGGCCATCATTTTTGCCGTTACGGCTGTCATCGGTGTGGCCCTCGGAAGCTCATTCACGACAGCTGCTACCGTCGGTGTGGCCTTCATGGGGGTGGCCGGATCCATGGACGTCTCCCTTGCAATGACTGCAGGAGCCGTCGTCTCCGGCGCATTTTTCGGAGACAAGATGTCACCGCTCTCTGATACAACCAACCTTGCTTCCACGGTTGTAAAAGTGGACTTGTTCGATCACATTAAAAATATGGCGTGGACAACAATCCCGGCCTTCATCATCACGTTCGTTCTGTTCATCTTCCTATCTCCGGACAGAAACCCGGACGTTGAACAGCTCGATAACTTCCAAAACGGACTGGCTGCATCAGGCTTAATGCACTGGACATCCTGGATTCCAGTCCTTGTCCTCGTTGCCATGACCATGACTAAACGTCCAGCCTTCATTTCTCTGGCTGTCAGCAGTCTGACGGCTACGGTTCTGGCCGGGTTTAGAGAAGTCCTGCCGTGGACGGCTTTGTGGCAGACATGGTTCAGTGGGTTCGAAGGAAGCACAGAGGTGGAAGTGGTCAATGAACTACTCACAAGGGGCGGAATGAACAGTATGCTCTTTACGGTTTCCCTCGTGATTTTAGCACTGGCTCTCGGCGGTTTGTTTTTCGTTACCGGAATCATCCCGGCCATACTGTCTCGAGTACAGGATTCACTGAAATCAGCAAGGTCAGCGACGCTTTCCACCGCATTTACAGCGATCGGTATCAACATCGCGATTGGCGAACAGTACCTTTCCATCCTGCTGACAGGAGAAGCCTATCAGGATGTATATGAAAAAGCGGGACTCGCACGTAAAAACCTGTCCAGGACACTGGAGGATGCAGGAACAGTCATTAATCCTCTTGTCCCATGGAGTGTGTGCGGCGTATTCCTTTCCGGTGTGCTTGGTGTACCGGTCCTTGATTATCTTCCATTTGCATTCTTCTGCCTGTTATCCCCAATCCTTACCATCTTGTACGGATTGACAGGAAAAACGATAGCTTCGGCAGCCAATCCGTCTTATCATAAGGCGAACTAATCGGAAGCACTTCCACTTTTTGGCTGGATGATGAAAAATGAACCATCTACGGATAGTAGAAGGAAAAGCAGCCATCCTAAAACAGGGACGTATCCACCAGAGGGTACGTCCTTTTTCTATTGCATAATCCGTGCGATCATTTCCCACACTAACCTGTAGAGAATATGAAAGAGGTGACAGGTGTGGACCAGGAGAAGCATGGAGAACAACAGGATCATCATTTAGATATGGAACAGGCAGAAGCTGAACAAGTTCTTGACGATGTCGCCTTCTACCGTACATTGATTGTCAATGTCATCTTTATAGGAAAAGAACAGACAGAGGACTGGGTCCTTGTCGACTGTGGAATCAGCCATTACAGCAGAAGGATCATAGCAGCTGCGGAAAAACGCTATGGATCCAGACCCCCTAAAGCGATCATCTTGACCCACGGCCATTTCGATCATGTAGGTTCAGCAAAAAAACTGGCAGACCATTGGAATGTCCCCATTTTTATTCATCCAATGGAAATGGATTATGTGACCAATCAACGGGATTACCCTGTAGGCGATGCCACAGTTGGTGGAGGTTTTTTTGCTTTGATTTCCCCATTCTTCCCTACACATCAGCCGGATTTGAGCCGCTATATCCATTCCATTCCGAACGATGGGAAAATCCCCTCACTCCCTGACTGGCAGGTCATCCACACCCCCGGTCACACACCGGGGCATGTCGCACTATACCGTCCGGACGATGGCACCCTTCTTGCTGGAGATGCCTTTATTACTGTAAAACAAGAATCCAGCATGGCCGTTTTCATTCAGCATCAGCATGTTCATGGACCCCCGGCCTACTTTACTCACAATTGGGAGGAAGCTGAAAAATCCGTACAGAAATTAGCGGCCTTGAACCCGGTCACCGCGATCACTGGGCACGGGCTCCCTATGTCAGGGGAAGCCCTCAGCCATCAACTCAAGGAACTCGCGTCCAATTTCCGCGAGCTGGCTGTTCCTAAGCATAAAAGGAAACTTCACTAAACGACGAGCTTATCCAAGCTCGTCGCTTTCTTTTTGCAGGACATTCGTCAACTTTGCCAGCCCCTCCAGCAGTCTTGGACTTGGACGACAGAATAATGATTCCTCCAGGACATGGATCCTGTCGTTTTTCACAGCCTTCATCTCCAGCCATCCCGGGCGTTTTCTAAGAAGATCCGGGTTCATTTTTTCTTCCTTCACCCCCACCCATACCATGCAGATATGGTCAGGGTTACGATTCTTCACTTCTTCCCAGTCCGTTTGAAAACTGGCCGTATCCTGATCTGCAAAGACATTTTCAGCTCCGGCCAGGCGGCTGATTTCCGTCAACCAGTTCTTTCCACCCGGAGTAAAAACCGGCTTGGGCCACCATTCCCAGTACAACGCAGGCTTTACCTCAGCAAGAGAAGCCTTTTCCATCAAACGATCCAATTCATCCCGGTACTCATCCGCTCTATGATCGGCCTCCTCTCCCATCCCGAGCTCTCTGCCGACACGACGGACATCCTCCCCAATCTCTGCCAGGCTGTTGGAATCGATGATGATATAAGGAAGACCGGCTTTTTCAAGCCCTTCAATATTTTTTTCCATGCCCGGTACAGACAGCGAAGCCAGGACCAAGTCCGGCTTCAGCTCTGCCGTTTTTTGTATATCTATGGATAAATCAGGGCCGAGCTTTGGAAGCTTCCTGATTTGTTCCGGATAATCAGAATAATTATCGACACCAACCAACAGGTGGGTCTGATTCAGATAGGCGACAATTTCAGTATTGCTTGGACATATCGACACGATTCTCACTTTTCCACCCCTATTAACAGAATTGTCTGATGTTTCATTTTCTTTTATTATAGCTTATATTTAATGTATGGAAAAAGAAAGAAAGGGATGAGCCCATGACCACGACACTCCTTGATTCAACAAACGGAATAGTGGAATTTACATATATCGGAGAAGGTCCTCCTGTGCTGCTGTTGAAAGGTGGACACTGCAGCAGAGATACAGATTTATCCCACAGCAGCCTTGTATATGAAGGATTCTCACTGCTGACGATTTCCCGGCCTGGTTACGACTACACAGAACCCTCGACAGGCC
The DNA here is from genome assembly GCF_056158945.1 of Halobacillus sp. ABH2_015. NCBI lineage: Bacteria > Bacillati > Bacillota > Bacilli > Caryophanales > Bacillaceae > Halobacillus > Halobacillus sp. ABH2_015. The sequence continues at coordinate 820,557 of NZ_JBSWUG010000002.1, read as the reverse complement.
GAACACCGGATGAATTCGCAGATACAATGGTTGAGGTGCTTGATTATTTAAATTTGGAACGCGTCCATGTCATTGCTGTGTCTGCAGCAGGACCAAGCGGAATCGCTCTAGCTTCCCGCTACCCGGAGAGGGTGGACCGGCTTGTTCTTGAAGCAGCGCTGACGGGGGCATGGGATCGAAAGGCCCGGAAAAAGGCGATGCTGCTGTTCGGTCCCGCAGAAAAAATGGTCACAGGCAGCCTCAAGTTTATGCTTAAACTTTTCCCTGACCTTGTCATGAAGCAGCTTCTTGCTGATATGACGACCGAAGATGTGGAGGATTACCTCAATCATTTATCGGCCAATGACCGGCGGTTCATCTATGATATGCTCGCCACCTCCCAGCCCGGCAGAGGCTTTATCCTTGACCTTGACCATGATGTAACGAACCTGGATGAGCTGAATGTCCCTGTTCTCGGCATGTACTCACAGAAAGACCGCAGCGTCCCTTATACAAACGCCCTGTTGTTGAAATCGACGGTACCCGATTGTGAAATCTACGAAGTCAATGCTGACAGTCATTTGATCTGGATTGGAAAAGATGCTCATGATGTTTGGAATAAACGGCTGGAATTTCTAAATCAATCCTAAAACATTCGGAGGGATCACCATGGATGATGTAAGGTGCTCACAAATGCTGGATCGTTTCTTAACGTTTTATGACCAGGCTTATCGAGAACCCCCTCATAAGCGTCATGAATTATGGATGGAATATTATGATTTCCCTCATACACCGCCGGGGTATCAACAAGGGCAGCTCGCAAAGGAAATGGTGGAGTATGCCTGGAACAAGTACAATCACGTCTATGATAAAATTCAATACTTCGATATCAGTCCGTTGGAAATGAATGAGCACGTGGATCATATTAAACAAATTCTGCACAGCACCACCTACGTTGATGTAAACGTACTCTTTTTTGTCGGAACATTTGAAACGGATCCTTTCATCATCCAGGAAAATCATCAATACATTCTCTGCTTCCCTGTCGAACTGCCCGGTGGTCAGACACGTTTGATTCAGGAGCTGGCCAGAGTCGTTCACTGCCGCCAGTCCGGACTCGCCCCCAGCCATACCCGTACCCTCGGGCAGCTGATCTTTCAGGAGGGGCTGGCGATCCATACGACATTGGAAGTGCTGGAGGAAAGCGGGATATCAGATCCTTACTTCAGCTGGGATGAAGAAAACTGCAGCCGCGAACCGAACCGGGTCATGATGAACATTCAGCCCCATCTGCACCGCACAGATTACGAGGCCCTCTACTCTTTTACCAAAGGTACCGGTGCATCAGGATTTGAAAAAGAAGCCAATTACACAGGGTGGCTTGTCATCCAGCACCTTCTCGAACAGGGGAAGCCGTTGTATGAACTGGCCCGCATCGCTCCTGAGGAAGTCGATATTCTTGTGGAACGTTCCCTGCTTTCATTAATGAATCAGGCCTATATGACCCAGCCCCAGGAGTAAAAAGGAACTTTTTTGTAATAGGGCTTTCATTCCTTTTGCCCATCTGTTATACTATGGTTAATTATTCGTTGTTCGATGAGTGTCATGCAAGAGAAGATGTTTCGCAAGATGTCGTCTTGATGGACTTGAATGAGCAAGAATAGTAATACAATGTGGAGTTTCTCCACGCAGGAGGTTTTTGTACATGGTCGAAGGTACAGTAAAATGGTTTAACGCAGAAAAAGGTTTCGGTTTCATTGAAGTAGAAGGTCAAGACGACGTCTTCGTTCACTTCTCCGCTATTCAAGAAGAAGGATTCAAAACTCTTGAAGAAGGTCAAGTCGTAACTTTCGAAATTGAAGAAGGTCAGCGTGGACCACAAGCAGCTAACGTTCAAAAATAAGAACGTATAAAAAACTCCCCTTTCGAGGGGAGTTTTTTTTATGTCTTGTTTTTAAAATAAGGCTCTGTTATTGCTTGGTGTTGTTATTTAACATGCGAGCTCCTATCATCACCCCCTTTCTGTCATGGGATTTGTAGGAGGCGGCCTTGGGAATGACTCCCTTTCCGTGAGGTACCGTGAGCCGCGGAAAGCGGACGGTTTTCCGTGCCATCCCATGCTCTGAGTAAATAGCAGACCGGACCCCTAATTCCAGCGGAAACGATTTAGTAATCGTTTAAAATATCAACAACAGACTTTAACAGAGCTTAAAATAAAAAAGGAACAGCTCACAGCTGTTCCTCAGGCTGTCGAGAAAGTCTCGACAGCCTTGTTTTTTTCGACTTTAAAATTTCCCAAGGAGCGGTGCCCCTTCCACTCCTGCGGAAGAACGAGTAGAGATCGCCGAGCGTGGGTGTTGCGAGGAAGCTCGGGCGCTCGTCCGCGGAAAGAAAGAAAAAAGCTTGTAAAGAAACAGAGGTTTCTCTACAAGCTGAAAGAAACAGCTCACAGCTGTTCCTTTTTTATTTATTCATCTTCCTGTTCAGTCAAGATGACAGGGCCGTCTTTTGTAATAGCCACCGTATGTTCATACTGCGCGGATAACGTCCCATCAACCGTGCGTGCCGTCCAATTGTTCTCATCCATCTGACTTGCCCAGTCTCCGATGTTAATCATCGGCTCGATGGTGATGACCATTCCCTCTTTCAGACGTGCTCCTTTGCCAGCCGCACCGAAGTGAGGGATGTAAGGATCCTCGTGGATGGATTCGCCGATTCCGTGTCCGGTGAAATCACGGACAACCGAATACCCTTCACCTTCCGCATATGCTTGGATCGCGTGGCCGATATCACCGATCCGTTTCCCCGGTACAGCCTGCTCGATTCCTTTATAAAGAGATGTTTTCGTTACATCCATCAGTTTTTGAGCTTCTTCACTGATTTCTCCCACGGCATGTGTCCAGGCAGAGTCCGCAAGGTAACCATTCAAGTTGACGACCATATCGATGGTGACGATATCGCCCTCCTTCAACTTCTCATCGCGTGGGAACCCGTGGCAGATTTCATCATTGATGGAAGCACATGTGGTGAATTCGTACCCTTGATATCCCTTCTGCTCTCCGGTAGCTCCGCGTTCAGCTAAATATTTTTCCACAAATTTTTCGACTTCCATCGTTGTGACACCCGGCTTAATAAAGGTGCGCAGTTGTTTATGGACATCAGCCAGCAGCTTACCGGCCTCGCGCATGTTTTCAATTTCTCTTTGACTCTTACGTTTAATCATAGTGATACAATCCTCTCTTTTTTCTTATTACGTATGCAAGTATCCCTCTGTATGATAACGAAAAAATACCGGCAAAACTACCCCGGAGCCTTATTAGACTGTTCTGATGACCTTTGCAGGGCTGCCGGCGGCGAAAACATGATCCGGGAGATCCTTGGTGACAACCGCCCCTGAACCAATCACGACATTGTTTCCAATGGTAACTCCGGGATTGATAATCGATCCTCCTCCGATCCACACATCATCACCGATGGCAATCGGCCGCCCGGACTCCAGCCCCTTTGCTCTTGTTTCCCTGTCCATAGGGTGCAGAGCGGTGTACAACTGAACGTTCGGTCCAATCAGGACACGGTCTCCGATCGTAATCGGACATATATCAAGAAAGACACAGTTAAAATTAGCAAAGAACCTGTCTCCTACATGAATATTGTAACCATAATCACAGTAAAAAGGCGGTTCCAGGGTCATCTCCCCGGCAATTGTTCCAAACAGGTCTTCGATCAACTGAGATCGGTAATGCTCCTCCGTATTCTTCGTTTGGTTCAATGCGTGGGTGATCTGCCTGGCGCGCGATCTTTCCATCACCAGTTCATCGTCCCAGGGTTGATACAGTTCACCACTCACCATTTTTCCCTTCTCTGACATACGATCCCTCCTGTGGTTTTGATGTCTTTACTTTATCATAGTTTTCGGCTAGGCTAGGAACAACAAAAGGAGGCAAAGCCTATGGAGACGCGCGAATTGAACCGTTCAGATGCAGAAGCCTACTATGAGTTAAGACTCGAAGCTCTGCTTACAAATCCGGACGCTTTTATTACGACCTACGAACAGGAAAAGCAGAAGCCGGACCCGATCGAAACGACCGCAGAACGGCTGGAGGGTAAAGACACCAGAACCTTCGGACTTTTTTCAGGAGAAAAACTGACTGGGGTAGTCACACTGGTACGGGAAACACACCCGAAGTTCAGACATAAAGCATCCATCGTTGCGATGTACATCACACCGGAGGTAAGGCGGACTGGAGGAGCCATGCTGCTTTTGGAAGAACTGATCCAGCATGCCCGGGCAGTGGAAGTCGAACTCCTTCACCTCAGCGTTGTTACAGAAAACACCCCGGCAAGAGAGCTGTATCGAAAGCTCGGTTTTCGATGCTGGGGCGTGGAGAAGCAAGCAATCAAACTTCCCACAGGTTATTTAGATGAGGAGCATTATGAACTTTTTCTGTGAAATTGAAACGGATAAAAGCTACCGTTCGTATACCATTCATAAGCTCCTGAAAAAGGAAGGGATGGAATGATTGAAATCAAGCAGGCAACTAAAAACTTCGCCGGTAAAGCAGCCGTCAAGGACTTGGATTTGACGGTCCCGGACGGGAAAATCTTCGGCTTTCTCGGTCCCAACGGTGCTGGAAAGTCGACAACGATCAAAATGATGACGGGGATCCTGCCGCTGGATGCAGGCTCCATATCCATGAACGGCGTGGATATCAGCACTGACCCTATGAAAGCCAAGCATCAGTTCGGCTATGTTCCGGACCGCTCAGACATCTTTCTCCGATTAAAGGGCATGGAATACTTGAATTTTATTGGTGATGTTTTTGATGTACCGGCAAACGTCCGAAAAGAGAAAATCGAATACTTAACGAAAAGCTTCGATATCTATGAAGCACTGAATGATCAGATTCATACATATTCGCACGGCATGCGTCAGAAAATCGTTGTCAGTGGTGTGCTTCTGCATGATCCTGATGTATGGATTCTTGACGAGCCGTTAACCGGCCTTGATCCTAAGTCTTCCTATACTTTGAAAGAAATGATGCGGGAACACGCAGCCAAAGGAAAGACCGTCTTTTTCTCCACCCATGTGCTGGAAGTCGTTGAACAGTTATGTGACGAGGTGGCTATTATCAACAAAGGACATGTTCAATTCAGAGGAAGTATGAAAGAAATGAAGCAGCAGTTCCAGGAGGACAACAATCTTGAGAAGCTGTTTTTGGAGCTGACACAAAATGAGTAACACGTGGAAGCTGATGAAGTTGATGGTGAAGATGCAGTTATCTTTCGCTCACCGCAGTACATCAGAAAAAACAGGCTACCTCATCTTAGCCGTCCTCATGATCCCCTTCGGGCTGTTGATTCTTACACTGTTGAACGAACTGATCGCAGCCATGTATGCGGCCTTCAGCCCGGCAGGGGATGAAGCGGTCATCCTTGGGGTTTTATTTGTCTTAATGACCGTTTTTTACTGTTTTATCAGCATAGGTACCGTTTTATCATCTTTTTATTTTGCAGAGGATGTGGAATCGTTTGTACCGCTCCCTTTTCACCCTTATCAAATAGCAGCCGGAAAAGCAGCCGTTCCATTTCTGTCCCTTTACGGGGTGAATGCGGTCATTCTGCTCCCCGGGCTTGCGTTTTACGGTCTTCACAGCGGTGCGGGACTGCTTTATTACAGCTCCGCCTTCCTTGTCTGGCTTCTGCTTCCGGTGCTTCCCTTTGTTTTGACTGCCATTGCCATCATGTTCATGATGCGTTTTGTCAATATCTCGAAAAACAAGGACCGAAGCAAAGTCATTGCTGGACTTCTTGGTTTTGGATTCGTTATCGGAATCAATGTTGTGATCCGTCTGGAGGGCGGCAGCCAGAATATGTATCAATTGGCGGCTGAACAGGGAGACCTGCTCGGATTAGTGACGAAGTTCTTCCCTACTGCTTATATAAGCAGTTCAGCCCTCGCCGCCCCTGCGTCCATACAGGGTATCCTTTTTCTCGTATTGATGACCGCACTATCCGCAGGAGGGATTGCTCTCTTCTTTACTATCGGCCAGAAGCTTTATTTCAAAGGCGTACTCGGTTTATCCGGTGGAAAAAGGAACACGTTTACTGAGGATACAGTCGAAGCTTATGTGAAGAAAAAGCCTCTGATCTACAGTCTGTTCAAAAAAGAAGTCCTGTTGATTTTACGTACCCCCACCTTCTTCACCCAAGTCTTTGTGCAAAGTTTGATTCTGCCTGTACTAGCCATTGTGCTGATCATCATGGAAATGGATGGACCGCTTGGGGGAGCCGGCACTCAGCTGGCCGGAATGAACGGAAAATTCGTCATTCTGGCCTCTGTCGGGCTTTCGGTCGTTGTTTTTGGATCGAACCCTGCTTCCATCTCTTCGATTTCAAGGGATGGGAAAAGCTGGTTCAATCATCTGTATCTGCCTATTCCACCGTCAAAGGTAATCACGAGTAAAATGCTGACGGCCTATCTGCTGAATGCCATCTCCTTGGTTATTTTGAGCGCAGCCGCTTTATGGGTCATAAAAATCCCTCTGTTCATCTGGACAGCATGGTTCATCCTGTCCCTCCTCATAAGCTGGATTGCTTCTGCTGCCGGCGTGATGGTGGATCTATACAGCCCGAAACTGGACTGGACAGATGAGCGTGAAGTATTCAAGGGTCGTTTCATCGGAATTGTTCCCCTCGCCATTGAAGCCCTTGTCTTTGGCGTGATTATAGTGATTGTCTGGAATATCAACAGTCTGCAGGGGCTCTGGCCGGTAACAGGTGCTTTATTCATCATCTTTCTGCTGCTGGCATTTCTTATGCAGACGGCCATGAAGAAGTTAACGGAACGACGCTACCACAACCTGCTGTAAAAAAACAGGCAGAAGAGATTGCCTCTTCTGCCTGTTTTTATTTCACAATCATAACGGGGCATTTGGCCCGTTTAGCCACCTTATGACTGACACTGCCAAGAACCATTTCCTGGAGAGCATTCAATCCCCGGCTGCCGATAATGACGATATCAAAGGCATGATCATTGGCGTAATGAACGATGGTTGGCCCGGGTTCTCCATGACGGATGACAATTTCATAAGAGATATCTTTGCCGCGGAGGACGTCTTCGATCGGCTCCAGTCTTTCTTTCCGCTTCTGATCGATCACTGTTTTGTCTCCCTGTGTCAGGACATCGGTTTTAGACTGGTCGACATCGACCACATAAATGATGGTGATCTTTGCCCCCATCTGGAGCCCGGCAAGCTCTGCCGCTCGTTCTGCTGTACGTATGGAATGATCGGACCCATCGGCCGCGATCAATATGTGTTTATACATGACCGCTCCCCCCTTCTTTTTCATCATTTTACCATGGATTGTGAAGCCCATGTAAATAATTGAAGACACGCACCATCTCCCACATATTGGAACCCTCCATCCAGAAAAAATTCCGCCTACAGACAAATAAGAGTTTCATAGAGATATTTGAAGAATAAAAGAGAAAAAAGTTTATTTATGCGCTTACATGGGGTTATGTAATTCCTTCGATAGGTGATATAATCTGAACGTTCTTGCCGGAATTACGTATTGCCAAGGGTAATACAGACAAAATTTAAGAGAGAGGTGCGCAATTGAACACACAAACATTAAAACAACAATGGTTTGGAAACGTAAAAAACGATGTGCTTTCAGGTATGGTCGTCGCCATGGCCCTTGTTCCTGAAGCGATCGCTTTCTCTATCATCGCTGGAGTCGACCCCATGGTAGGATTGTACGCTTCCTTCTGTATCGCTGTTGTCATTGCTTTTGTAGGGGGACGGCCTGGAATGGTTTCGGCCGCAACAGGAGCGATGGCTGTGCTTATGGTGACGCTTGTGAAGGATCACGGACTTGAATACCTGCTGGCCGCCACTATTCTGACAGGTATCCTGCAGTTTATTCTTGGTGCCTTAAGAATCGGACAGTTCATGAAATTCATCCCGAGATCGGTGATGATCGGTTTCGTAAACGCCCTGGCCATCTTGATTTTCTCGTCCCAGCTGATTCACTTTGAGGGCGCAGGTCTTGCTATGTACGCCATGGTTGCAGGGTCTCTTGCTATCATTTATCTACTGCCAAGGTTTACAAAAGCTGTCCCATCTCCGCTTGTCGCCATCGTCGTCATGACGATTATTGCCGTAACAACAGGAGCCGGCTTTAAGACCGTTGGAGATATGGGAGAACTATCAAGTACTCTTCCCATCTTCCTTGTACCTGATATTCCAGTAAACTTTGAAACGCTGCAGATCATTTTCCCGATATCGCTTGCTCTCGCCTTTGTAGGACTACTTGAGTCACTGCTTACGGCTCAGATTGTCGATGATATGACAGATACCGTAAGTGATAAGAACAAAGAAGCCCGCGGACAGGGCATGGCCAACGTGGTTTCCGGTCTGTTCGGCGGAATGGCCGGATGTGCGATGATTGGACAATCGGTCATCAATGTTTCCTCAGGAGGACGCGGACGATTATCCACACTGGTGGCCGGTGTCTTCATGATGACATTGATTATTGCCTTTAATGACCTTCTTGTGCAGATTCCAATGGCTGTGCTTGTCGGTATTATGATCATGGTGTCCGTGGGAACCTTCGACTGGAGTGCCTTGACGAGACTGCATAAAACACCGATCACAGACACGGTCGTGATGGTAGTAACCGTTGGAACCGTTGTTTACACCCATGACCTTTCCAAAGGCGTCCTGGCTGGTGTCATCCTGAGTGCGATCTTCTTTGTGTCCAAGATTTCCAAAGTCCACGTCGAAGAACAGGTGGAGGAAACAACAAGCAGGATTGTTTATCACGTATCCGGACAAGTCTTCTTCGCTTCAACAGACAGCCTGCTTAAGCATTTCGACTTTAATGTGAAAGCCGATACGGTCCGGATTGATTTCACTGATGCCCATGTGTGGGATGACTCAGCCGTAGCTGCGATTGATAAACTTGTCCTGAAGTTCAGAGAGCAGGACAAAGAAGTAGAAATCGCCGGGCTCAATAAAGACAGCTCCCAGCTTGTCAAAAAGCTGGCGGTCCATCATAAAGCGGATGCTTCCCTATCCAATCATTAAATAGAAGAAGCCACTGCCAAGTGAAAAGCAGGCATTGATGAAAATCAATGCCTGCTTTTTCTTTTTTTCCACTCCCTCCGGAGAACCGCATAGACGGCCGAATCCCTCCAAGCGCCTTTCACGAAAATATCCTCCCTCAGTGTTCCCTCTTTAACCATTCCGATTTTCTCGAGCACCCGCTGGGAGGCTTTGTTTTCCGGACTGCTCAGTGCTGTGACGCGATGGAGACCACACACGTCAAAACTGTACGCCAGCATCAGACGGCAGGCTTCTGTCGCGTATCCCCGCCCCCAGTAATGATGGTGGATGATAAAGCCGATTTCACCGACGCCATCCCAGTCCTTGATATTCAACTCTATATTTCCGATCACCTGATCGGCGCCTTTCTCCACAACCGCAAATACATACCGCGAGCGGTGTTTCTGCCTGGCATCAATCAGCACCTGACGGACAAAAAATCTGCTTTCTGTTTCTGTATGCGGCCCCCAGGGCTGGTATTTAACGGTATCCGGATCTGAAGCGTAGGGATGGAATTCCTCCCAGTCTTCCGGGAGAACCTCACGGAGATAGAGGCGTCTCCCTTCTGCGGTTACCTGAATCCCATGATCATCCGACGGAGTCAGATCAAACGGTATTCTGCTGTTCGTCATACGTTTGTCCTGAACGCTTCCATCCATGCACGGGGATGTTCATTCACTAAAAATGTCCGCACGCCCTTCATTGTATGAAGGTAAAGAAATCCGGAGCCCTGGGAAAATTCTTTGTAGGACACATCATGGACGTCCTTAAGCTGGAATGTTTCATCCGGGCATACGACTGAATCCTCATATAATTCCAGGCTTTCCTCCCTTTCCTCATAAAGCTGTTGATTATTACGGATCGTCCGTGTTTTAACAATGATGGGATGAGCACAAATCACACCAATCGTCCCTTCTCTATTTTGTCTGTCTCCATTATACACGACCTCCTCTTCTTTTTTAGGATTGAAGTAATTCTGCTTTTCATCCCTCTTGATTTGTATTAGGATGGTTAAGGTGTTTTTGAACAACCTAAGAACAACTGGAGGAACATCAACCATGACAAATCGTAATAAGGGAATTGTATTACTGCTCATATCAGCGTTCGGTTTTTCCATGATGGCTGCCTTAGTCAAGCTGTCCGGTGACGTTCCAACCGTGCAGAAGACACTGTTCCGCAACCTCGTTTCCGCTGTCATCGCTTTTGGATTTGTTCGCTATAATAAAGAGCGCCTGTTCGGAAAGAAGGAAAATCAAAAGCTTCTGCTTTCCAGGTCCGCCCTCGGTACCATCGGGATGGTTCTATACTTTTACGCCATTGATAACCTTGTGTTGTCCGATGCGGATATGCTGAATAAACTGAGCCCGTTTTTATTAATTATCTTCTCTGCCATCTTTTTAAAAGAACGGACGAGACCGTACCAGCTTATCGCCATTGCCGTAGCTTTTGCAGGCACACTCCTTATTATCAAGCCGGCATTTTCACTTGAATTCATTCCATATGCGGCCGGCCTGTTTTCTGCGGTGTTCGCTGCCGGAGCCTACACGCTGCTGCGCGTCCTTGGGGATAAAGAGAAATTCTACACCATCGTGTTCTACTTCTCTTTTTTCACAACGATCACCCTGCTGCCGTTCACGATCGCTTTTTATGAACCGATGACAGCCAGGCAGTGGGCCTACCTGCTGGGTGCCGGTGCATTCGCGACGCTCGGCCAGTTTGGTCTGACGATTGCCTATAAATTCGCTCCTGCCCGTGAAATTTCCATCTTCTTTTACTCCACGGTTGTTTATTCGGCCCTGATCAGCATTCTTCTGTTCGGCCAGATTCCAGACCTTCTGAGTGTTGCTGGTTATTTCACTATATTTGGTGCTTCCCTTTACATGTTTTTGAAAAACAATAAAGAAGCAAAAAAACAGGCGAAGGCCTCATAAACAGGAAAAGGACGGAGCGGCTGCGCTCCGTCCTTTCTGTGCTGTGGATCAGTCCCCGCTGTCTCCTGCATCACCGCTGTCTCCTCCCATGATTCCAGGTGCGTAAAACGAGGCATCCCGTTTTTTCTGATGCAGGCTGGGCTTTTGCTGCTTTCTTAATGGATTTCGTATAAGGTAGACAATAACCATGGTAAAAAAAATAAGGACGCCCCCAAGTCCGAGAATGGTTTCCCACATGTTCTCCACCTCCTTCTTTCTTCTTTACGAATCAGCTTTCCTTAAAGATTCAAAATTTTAACAAATCATAGACACCTTCCGATTCCTTTGATATATTTAAATGATTCGTAAAAGGAGGGCTCCTGATGATACCTGAAAAACTAAAACAGGGGGATGAAATACGGGTCATCTCTCCAGCCAAAAGCTTGTCCATCGTCGCTCCCGAACAGCAGAAGCTCGCTCTCCAACGCTTCAAAGACATGGGGTTTACAGTAAGCTTCAGCACATATGCAGCAGAAGCACCGACCCTTTTTTCCAATCCTGTGGATCACAGAATCTCGGATATTCATGAAGCGTTTAAGGACCCTTCTGTTAAAGCTGTGCTTACAACATTGGGAGGATACGACAGCAACCAGCTGCTGAATCGTTTGGATTATGATTTAATCAAAGCCCATCCCAAAATTTTCTGTGGGTATTCGGATATCACAGCACTGGCCAACAGCATCTACCATAAAACAGGACTGGTCACATACAGCGGCCCACACTTTTCTACTTTCGGTATGGAAAAAGGTCTGGACTATACGCTGGAGCATTTCCGGATCATGTTAACAACAAACGCCCCTGTAAACATCGAACCAGCTGCTCAATGGAGTGATGATGCGTGGTACCTTGATCAGGATGACCGTACGTTCCACCCTAACCAGGGCCCTGTCGTCATTCAAGAGGGAAAAGCATCCGGCACGTTGATCGGAGGAAACCTGTGTACGTTCAATCTGCTGCAGGGAACTTCCTTTATGCCGGAGCTTGCCGGTACGGTTCTTTTCTTGGAAGATGATGAGCTTTCCAATCCAGAAACCTTTGATCGCGACCTGCAGTCCCTCATTCACCAGCCTGGATTTGATCAAGTGCAGGGGATTGTGATCGGCCGGTTCCAAACGGCTTCAAATATGGATCTTCATACACTGACTGCTGTCATTGAAAGCAAACCGGAGCTTGCTCACCTCCCTGTCATTGTTCAAGCTGATTTCGGCCACACCAGCCCGATTTTCACCTTTCCCATTGGAGGATATGTAGAAATACACGCTGAAAAAAGCCAGGTCAACATCCGTCTCCACGGATAGAAAAACCGTGTATTAAAGCTGTGGAGTGTTCTCCACAGCCACCAGGAGAGCACCAATCCCTTTCCGCCCCGGGATCTATTGAGCTCACGTGGAGCGCACGGTTGTGATGCCTGCGGGAACAGCACGGGCCGAAGATCCACTTGGGCAGGCGACCTTCCTGACCAAGTCAGCGGAGGGGTGCCCGCAACATTCATCCACCAATAAGCGGAATGTGACCCTTTGCACGACAAATGGACAACTCTCACTGGTTAACTAACAAAAAAACCACCCGTACAAGGGTGGTTTTTTTGTTAGTTAACGAGGTCGTATAAGCGGTACACTTGTCCGTTTGTGATTTCCTGACCCAGTAGATTCATGAGTACCTCAGCCACTTCCTCCGGAGAACGCAGGACATTTTCTTCCTTCATCTTTTTGAATTTATCCACATCCGCAAACGCGGATTCACTGGAAGAACGGATTTCCTGCTGCATATCCGTATCCATGACCCCTGGACTAAAGGCTAGAATCGTATGGCCGCTGCCCTCCTGCTCAAGAGCAAGCGTCTCTGTAAAACGGTTCAATGCAGCCTTGGAACTGCTGTACACACTCCAGCCGTGAATACTCTTTTCAGCAGCTCCGGACGTAATCATCACGATGCCAAGCTTGACACCGGCTTCGGACGCTGCCGGAAGCAGTTCATTCATAAGCAGGATCGGAGCTGTCACATTAATCTGCATGTGCTTCTGCACTGCTTCAGCATCAAGATTTCCTGCTGTTTCAATCGGTTCTACGACACCGGCATTATTGACGACGTACACGTATTCCGTCTGTTCATGAAAAACTTTTTCCTTTACCACATCTGCAACATTCTTCAAATCGGCAGGATCATTCAAGTCTGCCTTTATGTGCTCAAAACTTCCAGCTTTCTCCTCATTCTGTGCCTCCAGTTTTGCATTTCCTGAACGGGAAATCCCTAAGACGTGGACCCCCTGTTTTATGAATTTTTCTGCCACCGCTTCCCCGAGTCCTCGGGACGTTCCGGTAATGACTGCATATTTCATGTCGTATCCTCCTTCTTCTTTGTATAGGATAGAGGGAACCGATCATCCTCTCCCTCTTCCACAGCCGGCTCTCTTTACATCGAACTTTTCAAGCGATATGATGAACAAAGCAAATGTGTTCGTGCAAAGGAGCCGATCATGAAGTATTTCTTTCTCTTCATTATTTACGTTGCGGGCCTGGTCGTGTCGAGCCTCGGCCTTGCCCTGATTATAAAATCCGGCCTCGGTGTAGGACCGGGGGACAGCATTGCCGTTGGTTTGTCGATGCATTTACCTGTCACTGTCGGCAGCGTGATGATTGCCGCCTTCATCATCCTTCTTCTCGTCAATGCGCGTCTTGAACGGAAACGGCCGCAGTATGAATCGTTAATTCCGATCATCCTGCGGGGCCGTACCCTTGATCTGTTTTTATACGGATCATTGGAAAAACTGGATGTACAGGTATGGTGGGGCCAGTGGGGCATATTCAGCCTCGGCCTCCTCGCCACAGCTGTCGGGATATCGGTATACCTCCGGACCCCGTTCCCGCGTATCCCACTTGATCATTTCATGATGATCATGAACGAGAAAACCAATCAGTCCAAAAGCTCCATCCGGATCTTTTCCGAATCCGGCATGGCGTTGATCGGCTTTTTACTGGGGGCACCAGTAGGCTTTGGCACGTTGATTGTGGCGATTCTGCTCGGCCCGCTCATTCAATGGACCTTCCAGTGGGCCCGCCCCATTGCCAGGCTCTGGTCAGATTCCGAGAAACAAGCCGCTCAAAAAGCGTGATGCTCTCATCACGCTTTTTTGGGCGGTTATTTTTCAAAAGTTAAGTGAGTAACACCTGTTTCTTCAAGTTTCCGTCCGATTTCTTCTTCGATTTCCATCCGTTTCTCCATCTGCTCATCTGTGAGTTTATCTCCAAGCGGACCATAGATGTTCGTCAGTTCTCTCTCTGAAAGCTTTTCCACCAGCTTGTCCCAGAAGCTGAACTCATCATATTCCTCGACATGGGTATCCATCAGTCTGGATTCATAGTCCACATCAAGATCATGGACTCCCAGCTGTTCATGGTGCGTAACCTTGTCTTCCAGACCGCCTTCTTTATATTTTGACAGAACGGCTTCCCGGACGTCCTCAAACTGTTCATCCAGCTCCATTTTTGTCGAGTTGACCATCCATGTTCCAAGAAACACCGCTTCTACAAGCTTTTCATATTGGTCCTGCGTTAAATCCAGCTTTACATTCGGCACGATTTCCGCCCCTTTCCTTGATTTCATCTGCATTATAGCATACGTGAAACCACAGCACACAAAGAAAGCCGGCAGCGTTTCCGGCTGCCGGCTGTTTTTATTTATTCCGCTGCTGCTGTGGAGAATAGGCAGGCCTCTTCCGGAAGTCCTGCATCCTGTTCATAGCACTTTTGGAGTGTCCGTGTAACCGGCCCCGGTTTTCCATCGGCGATGATCAGCTCATCCACTTTTAAAATCGGCATAACTTCAGAAGTACTGCTCGATAAGAAGACTTCATCCGCGTCCTGCAGATCTTCTAATGAAAATGTTTCTTCAATGAACTCGATGTTCTTCTGCTGACAAAAAGCTTCTACACGCATTCTTACACAGCCGTGAAGAATGTTCTTTTTAGCAGGATGGGTATAGACCTTTCCGTCCTTGACCAGGTAGGCATTGGAGGAGCTGCATTCGGTCACTTCCCCATCTTTATGAAGAATGGCTTCATAACTGTCCTTCTCTTTAGCTGCCTGTTTAGCCAGAACATTTCCAAGCAGGTTCAGACTCTTGATGTAGCACCAGTCCCAGCGTACATCATCATGTGTAATGGTGGTTACGCCATTTTTCAACTTCTCCTCAGGTCTTGGGAGATCTTTCACATAAGCGTAAAGGTTCGCCTCAATCTCATCCGGAAAGGCATGATCCCTTGGCGCAGAACCTCTTGTGATCTGCAGGTAAACCTTGGCATCACCAGTGACGTGGTTTTTCTCCAGCAGCTCGTCAAGTTTGGCATACAGGTCCTCTTTCGTATAAGGAACCTGGATCTTTATAGCTGCTGCGGAACGATATAACCGCTCCACATGCTCATGAATTAAGTAATAACGGCCGCCGTAAATACGGATGACTTCATAAATACCATCCCCGAACTGCAGCCCGCGTTCTTCA
Source organism: Halobacillus sp. ABH2_015 (assembly GCF_056158945.1). NCBI lineage: Bacteria > Bacillati > Bacillota > Bacilli > Caryophanales > Bacillaceae > Halobacillus > Halobacillus sp. ABH2_015. The sequence continues at coordinate 805,001 of NZ_JBSWUG010000002.1, read as the reverse complement.
AACGGATAGCTCAGCTCATCCTGTCCGACAAAATCATCCTGTGTCAAAATATGGTTATAAATCGTCATTCTTTACCTCCTCAGCATTCCATAACAGATTAAGAACTAGTTTAACAGAAAACGCGGACCATTTGTTCTATCTTCTTTAAATCTTTCTGTATCACGAAAAATATCGGCCCACACCCTTGTTACAGAAGGATTTGGACCTTCTAACATCAGGGTATGCGCCGCCATTACTGGATGTTTGGTTCTATTTCAATAACCGCTTCCACCACGGGAAGGTGATGCGGAGTCCGCTCCCCTTCTTCCTTTTTCATTGGATAAAAGGCTACATGGAGGTCTTCCAGCGATTCATCATAATGAAAGTCATCAAACTGCACATAACGGAATGTGGAGAAGGTGCCCTGCACAATGCCCTCGGTTTCTGCGTTATACGTCGTCCCATTGGAATCTACAGCTTTAACGAGGAATTCAATTTCTCCATCTTCCAGAAGCCATTCCTCGTCGTTCTGGTCAATCAGGGCGCCTCCGTCTCTGTACCACATCCCGAAATACAGCCCTGTCGAATCATTACGGCTGTAAAGTTTCGTAACAAGGATGCCGTTTCCCAGATCACTGACTTTGCTCGTTAACGCCTGAGGATGCTGCGTGGGCTCGTCGATCATCGGATACAGGCGGTCTTTCGTAAGACCATTCAATTCCCGGTTGTCAAAGAAAAACACGACCGCAAGCGTAAGGACAGCCAGAAAACCTATGATTGCCAGACGGACGTTACGCATCATGCCACCCCTTCTGCAAACGTTTTATTATCTCCTTATTATAGCAGATGCAGCGCCCTTTTCATGAAGAAAACTGCCCTTTTTCAAGAGCAGTTTTACACTTACACATATTTTTTCTGAACTTTTTTACCACTGTAGCTGAAGATGACATCGCGCCCTTCCACTTTCGTCTCCATATGCACCGGGCGTCCCCACAATTGATACACGTAAGGAAGCGTCTTCTCCAGGTAACTGACGTCCAGCTCCACGTCTTCATAATGGTGCTTCAAGTAGAGCTCTCCGCTTTTCACGTAGTCTCCGTCCTGCACGGTTAAATAGGGAAAGCCCCCGTTGACTCTCATTGTGACAAGCTGATCTCGGACCGCTTCATGATCTTTATCCGTAATCTTATATTTCTGCCCCTGTTTCTGGAACAGGTACAAATCTTCACGGCGGACAAGCTCTTTCGTTAAATAGTTGCGGATAAAGCTTTGATCGGATTCGATCTCCCTGACTTCGTACATCTTCTCGCGTCCCGTCCCTGGAACGACGCCGTGCTTTTTCATCTCTTCTGAAGGATTGTCATAGCGCTCCTCGATATCTTCAAAGATCTTCAAACCTAAGTAATAGGGGTTGAGCTGGGTTTTTGAAGGCTGGACAACACTTGCGTTCAATTTCGCAAACTCGATCGACTCGTCGCTGGTCAGATCCATTTCACGTAAGATTCTCGCATGCCAGTACGAGGCCCATCCTTCATTCATGATCTTCGTTTCGAGCTGGGGCCAGAAATACAGCATTTCCTCCCGCATCATTGTCAGGATATCCCGCTGCCAGTCTTCAAGCTCCCGGCTGTACTGTTCAATAAATAAGAGCAAGTCCTTCTCCGGACGAGGCGGAAACTTCTTTTTCTTTTTAAAACGGGGCTGATCTTCCGATGAGGATTCATCAATATTCCATAAGTCATCATATTCCGTAAGCAGCGCTTTTTCTCCACTGCTTTCCTCATCATCCACCGACCATGCCAGCTTCGGTCTTACGAGAGAGGGATCGATATGTTCCTGGATCGCCAGGACTGCGTCCAGGAAGGACTCCACTTCTTCCTTGCCGTAGAGTTTATCATAGGCAGCAATCCGTTCCGCTGTGGCAGCCATGCTTTCAACCATGTCCCTTTTCGTATTTTGAAAACGGGCATTGTTTTTAAAGAAATCACAGTGGGCAAGAACGTGGGCGACAATCAGCTTATTTTGAATCAGGCTGTTGGAATTCAGTAAAAACGCATAGCAGGGGTTGGAGTTGATGACGAGTTCATAAATTTTGCTGAGCCCGAGGTCATACTGCAGTTTCATTTTGTAGTACTGCTTTCCGAAGCTCCAATGGGAAAACCGCGTCGGCATACCATAGGCACCAAATGTATAAATAATATCATCAGGACAGACTTCATAACGCATCGGGTAAAAGTCGAGCCCGAATCCTTTGGCGATTTCCGTAATTTCGCGGATCGCGTATTCGAGCTTTTTCTGGTCATCTGGTTTCAAAGATGCCCCCTCCTTCAGTTTCGCTTACCTTACTATATGAACAGGAAAGAGCGAACATGAAGGTTACGGGCATGTTATATCCACCCGCTATAGAATTTTAGCCATCATGTATTCATCCAGAAGCTGCCCGTCCACCATCAGTGTCCTCTGCTTTCTTCCTTCTATTATGTATCCATGCTTTTCATAAAACCGGACAGCCCTTGTGTTCCGAACCATCACAGTCAGCTCAAGACGCAAAATTCCATGGTCCCGCGCCCATGCATCCACATATCCGAACAGCTCATCGGCCACTCCGTTTCCCTGCACCCTTTTCTTCACCCCTGTAATGATCTCTGCCGAGTGGCGGTTTCTCGGAGCTGCCCCTCCAAATACCGTGACATGCCCATTCAGCCCCCACTCGTCTTCAGAAAGAAGGAGCAGCGATCCTTGATGTTCTCTGCAATGTTGAATCATTCCTTCCACACGATCGAGTGTCCACGTGCGTTCATCCCTGCCATAAAGCAGGAAGTCTGTCTCTTCCTCAAGTTCTGCCATCAACCTTTTGTAACGTCCGGCATCATCTCTTTCCGCAGTTTGAATCACAGGCTTCCCTCCAGAATAGGTTTTTCTACAGCTTAACAGAAAACACCGGCAGGCAGCCTTTATACATAAAAAACCAGCTCCCCCAAAAAGGAAGCTGGTATACCCATTAGGAACGTTCATCGGGGAATATGCGGTCGACCATTTCTCCGAATTCACGGAAAAACCCTTGCACAGGTTCGCCATTTTCAACATCATCCACATAGTTGTTCGTCAAATCGACGAAATCAGGGTTTGTGGAAATATACACGTTGTTAATATCCTGATCGGAGCCTTTTACCGCTTCTTTGATCTGCTTTTCCATTTTATCGGAGACCTCATTTTTATCTCCTTTTGGATTATCCAATTCAGCGGCGACGTAGGCGTTATCACGTGTTTTTAATACATACGCGCGATCCACCCCGTCCACATTTTTGATAATGCGGTTGGCGGCATCTTTAGCCACATGGTAGTTCGTGTTGTGGACCATGCCTCGGTCATTGTCATATTGATTCGCTTTCTGGCCTTCCTGATACATGTTGTCGGCCTCGCGTTCAAAACTTGTATTTTCAACCCCATTGTAGTTACCGTCATTGCCGGCTTCCTGCTCCGCCTGACAGGCGACAAGAGAACCCGCTGCTAATAACCCAAGGGCAAGTGTCTTGATTTTCATTGGTATTCCTCCTTTCCGATTGCTTTTAGTATGTGTGTCCAAAACACAAATATGCGGTTGTAAAATCAACCATAAGAAAACCCAGATCCTTTTTGGACCTGGGTTTTCTTTCAAACGAAAGGAAGACTCCACCATATATGTATAAAGATAAGGTATACGAAAAGAATAGCATTAACAAACATTAAAAACGCTGGTACAAGTTTGAAGATTTCCTCCGTTTTCTTATAGCTCATCCTTAGGATGATAAAACCACCCACAAGCATTAGGTACAGGCCGATGAACCACACCCAGACATAGGAAGTATCACCGTCCCATCCCACTTCATATCCGATCCCATAAACCAGCCAGGGCGCCAGGAAAGCAAGAATGGCCAGAATCATAAAACGCCGGCTGCTTTTTATGTAATACAGCGAAATGGCGGCTCCTGCGAGGGATGCACATCCAATCACTTCACTAATCGTAATCATGACTCTCTGGACACTGTCGGCTTCAGCTGTGACAAAGCTCAGGAATAAGAATAGGCTGAAGGCGGCAAGAAGTCCCGTATGCGCATAAAGCTGCTGTTTCTCCGACATCCGAACGTCTCCCTCCGTAGATATAGCAAAAACTTTCCATTCCATCATAACAAAATTTCCATGGATCTGCGGAAGAAAAACGCATTTTTATGTCGAGTCTGGAAGAACTGTGACGATCTTTCAGTGTGGGGATGACCGCGGGTGGAGATACTAAAAACACTTCTTTCAAAAGGAAGTGTCAGCGATGAATACGTACGATTATGATAAAGCTCTCCACTATATGATATGGGGACAGTGGGATGATCTGCTTGTCCTTATGGTCCGGACCAATGATGAATTTTTGTCCAAAAAAATTGAAACTTTTCTGCATGCCTGTTACTACCCGAGCATGCACAAAGACCGCCTCCATTCACACGAAGCCCTGCTCAGCTATATCGATCATGCTCAAACGACAACAATCGAAAGTTTTTCTTTATAAAAAAAACCGCAGAATCCACTTCTGCGGTTTTCTCATTCCACGTCTGTACCTACGCTCCCGATCCGCTGGACGGCCATCGGTGATGTGTCATCCAACACTGTTGTGAACGCACGTGCCCACTCCTTTGTCCATTCCACATCATCCAGAACATGCACCATACCTGTTTGAACCTGACAGGGACCAGCTTCTTCCATAACAGCATGGACAAATGCTTCGACCGCCGCCAACCCTGAAGAGTTAAGGACAGACTTCTGCCGGACAGGGTGTTGAAAAACCGTAATGATTTTTCCTGCCCCCTGCTTCTTCATAACTGGAAACACCGCCTTTACAGGAAGGAAAATCCCCTGTACATTCCGCTCATAGGTACGCTGCCACTCTTCGACCGTGACGCTTTCCAACGAACCGGAGTCCTCAAAACGGGCATGGGTAACAAGGACATCCACCCTCCCAAAGGCATTCCTGGCAGCCTGGACAACATGTTCCATATCATTTTCTTCTGTGACGTCCGCCTGAAACGCAAGAACACGTCCAGCTCCCTTCTGCTCCAGTACTTCCTTAAATAGAAAAATATCCTCCGAATAACCGGTTACAGCAAGGGAGGCACCTTCGGCGGCCAGCTGAAGCGCCGCCTCTTTTCCCATGCCTTCTGCCGCTTCGGTTATGACGGCTGCGGTATTTCTTCTCATGATCCATTCCCCCTTTTAAGTACCTTCATGATTCCCATTTCTTGTTATTTCCATATTTTCATCATATCAAACCATCCCCAATGCCCGCGTCTTTTTTACAGAAGATTCACAAAGGCTTTCTGATTTGAAATATATGAATTGAAACAGTTCATAATTCGATGTATGATGTACGGGAAGAGGTGTGGCCGATGAATGGATTTGAAAAGCGGAAGGAAAGAAAAAAGCGCAGCATCCTCGATGCTTCCCTCTCCTTATTCGCTGAATATGGAGTACAGAAGGTCAGCATTCAGGAAATCGCAGCAAAAGCCCAGGTCTCCCAGGTGACCATCTACAATTATTTCGGTGGTAAAGATGAACTCGTCTTTGAAACGATCAAAAAGTTCTTCTACGAGCGGTTCGAACAGTTCCGGCTTATTGTACGGGACCCTGACCGGAGCTTCAAGGATAAAATCAACCATGTCATATTGGAAAAGAAAGAAAATATTCTGCACCTGGACCCAGGCTTCCTGCAAACCGTTCTCACAGATCATCCTGGAATTCAGGAGTTTGTTCAATCGTTTACCCAGAATGAAACCATCCCGCTCTTAATGGAACTCATTGAACAGGGAAAAAAAGAAGGAGACGTACATCCCGATGTCTCTTTCCGATCGATTTTGTTCTTTATCAACGCTTTTTATCAGGCTCTGCAGTCGGCGGATCACTTGTTTGATGAATCGATTACATCCTTTACAGAGGAAATCACCCATATGTTCTTTTATGGGCTGGCCGGTGATCAGAGTCAACGCTTGAATCAATAAAACGATGAAAAAAGCTGTCGAATATTTCCCGACAGCTTTTTTTCGTCTTCCTCCTGAAGCCGTAAAAGAAATGGTACGAGGATCATGGCGCGAAAAAGCTATGCTGTATCGCAGGCATGCAGGCAGCCCTTTGTTTCCCAAGGGTCCGGATGTCATGTCCGCGCTCTTTTAACGCCATTTTTTCACATACCATTGAATCAAATCATTGACCCGGCTGCCGAACAACTTCTCCCTCCAATAAAGGTCTGATGTCTGGGATACGACATTATTGCGCGCGGGATACGGGTGAATGATGTTGGAAATCGATTGGAACTTTTTATTCAGCGCCTGTACGGTTCCTACTTCCTGCATCCATTCACCTGCCCCTTCGCCGACCGCATGGGCCCCGACAATGCGTCCTCTGTTGGTCGTCAGGATTTTCACTACGCCTGTCGTGTTCCGTTCCGCCATAAACCTGTCGTTATTTTCCAGTTTCGTCTTGAACGTCAACAGGTTATCGCCGTATTTTTCTTTTGCTTCCTTTTCTGTTAAACCAAGATGATAAATTTCCGGTGCCGTGTACACCACCCATGGAATCTTCTCATAGGAAGCTTTCCGGGAAAGACCCAGCACAGCGTTGGACACGGCGATTTTGCCTTCCATTCCGGCGACGTGTGTAAACGGCATCGACCCGTTACAATCGCCGACGGCGTAAATGTGATTCTGGGACGTTCTTAAGGAAGCGTCGACGGTAACCGCTCCTTTTTCTGTCTCCACTCCCGCATGTTCCAGTCCGAGACTACCGGTATTCGCCTTTCTTCCTGTCGCAACAAGAAGTTGTTCAGCCTCAAGTGTGTTTTCCACACCGTCTTTTGTATAGACGACCTTGACTCCGGTCTGCGTCTTTTCAATACGGTCCGCTTTTGCATTCGTCAAGATGCTCATTTCCCGGGCAGCTGTCTGCTGAGCGATCCCTGCAATTTCCTCATCCTCATTAGCGAGGATCGTATCATTCCCTTCCAATACGGTTACATCTACACCAAGACGGCTCATGGCCTGGGAGAGTTCAATACCGATAATCCCGCCGCCGATGACCACCATCGATGACGGCCGCTGGCGCAGAGAAAAAATGGTTTCATTCGTTAAGTAATCGACCTCATCCACTCCTTGGATCGGCGGGATGAAGGGGGAGGAACCTGTCGCGATCACGATCCGCTTAGCCGTGATCGTCTTGTCGCCTACGCGGAGTGTATGCGGATCTTGAAAGACAGCTTCTGCTTCATACAAATCGATGCCCATATCGATAAAACGGTCTTTGGAATCATGGTTCTGCACATCCTCCACCGCTTCAGCCACACGCTCCATCGCTCCACTGAAAAGCTGATCGTAGTCTTCATTAGAGAAGGATTGATAGTGAGAACTCGTGTGGACCTCCTTCGCAGCTTGTATGAGGGCTTTGGACGGCATGCACCCGTAGTGAAGGCAGTCGCCTCCAAGGTTTGGTTTTCTTTCAATAAGAGCCGTTTCTGCCCCGAAGCTTGCCGCTCCTGCGGCGACGGTAAGGCCCCCTGACCCGCCCCCGATCACCGCAATCTGATAGTCATAATCCATCGTCTATTTCCTCCTCATGCTTTCGTAATGTTCTGAGATGCTGTTCATCCGCTTCCTGTTGACCCCCATGTCCGAATACCCTGTACGGGAGGCAGAACGGAAGTGGATCACCTGTTCATCCTGATCAAAGTAAAATTCCACATCATCTTTGAATTTCATCCATTTCGACTGGACGATGCTGTGGATATAATTTTCTGTTTCCGTTTCAATCGTCGTTCTCTCCATTTGATGGAGCACTTCCTTCATGACCTGCTTAGAGGTTTCCAAGTCTTTGGAAAATGGAAGGGGGTCCATTTTTTTATCCTGCTGGCCGGCCTGTGTGGACACACAATTGGGGGATGACGGACATTCTGCCAGACGGCCATCTTTTACACCCAGATACGGTTTACTCATCATTATTCCTCCTTTTACTCACACTACCTCTATATTCACTCAAAATACAATAAAAAAACACTCCCCATAAATCAGGAGTGTTTTCAGTCACATGGAATACTTTCTTATCAACAAGCCATGCCTTTTATGGAAAGGTCTCTGGGACAGGATCATCCCCGTGAACACCGGTAGCGGGACTGCGGGAAGACTGGTCTTCATGACGAAGGTCGAATTCTGCTTGTCCGGGAAGAAGCTCCGGCTCTTTTTCCAGATCGTCCCCAGGAGACTGCCGCTCCATCGAGTTCTGCGGTTCTACTTTTGGATGGACAGGTGCTGAGTCAGAAAAATCGTCAGAAGTTTCACTGGTATCCTTTTCCCCTTGAGATGCCGGTTTCTGATAAAAGGATTGTATGATTTCTTTGTCCGTATCATCAATGGTTTCCGGGATATTCTCTGTGTCTTCGTTCAGATTCTCCTCATCCGTGAGCCGCTCCGCCATCCATTTATTCACAGAAAGATCGTCGTCCTTGGCCTTTCTGCGCCATTCGTCCGGAATAAGGTAGGCCGCGACAGTCATCTGTTTAGAGTTGTCGTTCAGCGTACCTTCCATTTCTTCTAAGTATTGGTGATCAAAATCTGATTCCAGATAGCTGATGCCGATGAGCACCTGGTTCCCCTCACTTACAAAACCGTGATCACGGCTCGCTTGAATCAAATCCATCGTTACATCCGAAGCATCTTCCTTCTTCCAATCTGAAAGAAGGGTGACAATTTCCTCCGCTTCCGCGTTATTCGGCTCGATGTCGAGCACCTGCATTCGATCATTCAACTTAAGTTCAACACTAGGGTTGATGTCTATATTCATATAGGCAAAGGCCTGGTTGCTGCCATGCCAGGAGTATGCGGGAATTAAAACCATTAGAAAAAGCACAGCCGCCACGACGGCTTTTGTATAACGATACTGCAGCATCTGTGACCACTGCCGGGCCGCTTTACTTGAGGGGATGGATTGAAACTGCACTTCTGTCCCCACTTCTGCTTGAGCAATCGTAACAGCTCGATAAAAGCGGCCTTCATTCGTCATGACAATCATATACTCTTTCTTACGCTCCATGACAATGCCTGTTTTCACATGCCCACTCCTTTCAAATAGTCCTTAAGATATATATAATCCCCCTTGAAAATGAGAACGAGAGCAATGATGAACTTCCGATTTCTCTCCAATGTCTTTTTACTGACATCCACACGGTCGACTAAATCCTTAATAGGAAGGCGGCCCTTTTCAAGTACCTGTGCGCGCAGATCATCATCATCATAAACGAGCCGGGCCACTTGAACCGCTGATTCTCTTGCATCCCGATGCTTGGGAGAGACTTCAATCAATTCTTCAAAAGAAAGCTTATACCGCTCCAGCTCCTGCTGGAATTCAAGGATTTCCTCCCTGCGGTGCCAGGCTTCCGTTTCCAATTGATGCCGCTCTCTGGCTGCGGAAATTTCCAATGGATTCTCCATCTGCTCCTCCTCATGGAAGTCCTCATCCAGAGAGGTGACAGGTGGACGCTTCTGCTCATTACGAATGTAGTCGATCACTTTCCGTTTGATTACAAGACGGGCGAAGGATAGAAAGGAACTTCCTTTGTTCGAAGAATAGGATTGAATCGCTTCATTGAAAGCGAGCAGCCCAATACTGAATTCATCATCTCTGGCAGGGTCTATATATCTTTTACACACTTCAGAAACACTTTTGGCGATAAAAGGTTGATACTGCTTGAGCATTTCGTTTCTTGCTTCGTCATCTCCCTCTTTTGCTGACGCTACTTGTTCGTCCAGGGAGGCGTCATTTTTGTGAAAAAGACGTTTGATCAACCTTTACCACCTCCAGCCTACTAATGTTTTCGTATAAATCCGTTTATTTCTGGGTGTTGATCTATAAATTATTTCATTTATGTTACAGATTTGTATCAACCAATATGCCTGAAGTATGTGTTTGAATGAGTTTGGGCATAGGTATTGCATGTAAGCATGACCATTTTACTCAAAGAAAGGGGGACTGGTCTACCACATGAGGTTTACATTTTATTAAATAATCATTTCAAAATTCAGGCCATTCGTCCCCTTTTCCATCCACCTTTCGCCAATGGGACCGTATTCTACACCAAATGACAAAACTATCATCCAGTTTTGCGCACCGGAAAAGGACTTTCGAACTAAAAAAAGAAGCTCCAATCATGGAGCTTCTCCTGACTGTTCATAATAATAATCAATCGGTACAGCAAGCCCGACACGTCCTTCGTCCTCGTCATTCATTGTAGCATAAACGACGGCGATGACATCCCCTTCTTCGTTGATGACTGGACTACCGGAATTCCCACGGTAAATGGGAGCATCCAACATAAGAACCTCCTGCTCCATACCGGAAACGTCCGTATAACCGAGCACATTACCTTGATTAGCGATCCCGGAGAAACGAAGGGGATTCCCAATGAAATAGACATGCTCATCCCTCTGAAACTGGGTGGAGGCGGCAAGGTCCAAGTGGGGAAAACCTTCCTCCCCATCCACCTGCAGGACGGCGAGGTCCACCTCAGGGTAAACGGCTTGAACCTCCGCACTAAATAATCCCTGTTCAGGAAAAGCTACTGCGATCCGTTTCTCCCCTTCGATGACATGATGATTCGTCAAAATCGTCCCGTCTTCAGATACGGCAAAACCGGTGCCCTTGCTCTGCCCTGCTTCTACAACGACGACGGCCTCTTTATATGTTTGAATGGTTTCGTCATTAGATAACTGAGCTGAGGTCATCAGGAAATCCACCGCCGGAATGGAAAAGGTATTAGGCAGAGCAGCCGTAACGTTGACAACCATAACGCCGGCAATCAGCCAGAAAATCCATCTCGGAAAAGGACGCTTTTCTTTACGTTTTTCTCTTTCTTCACGATCCCGTTCCAGCGCTTTCCGCTTTTCTTCCTGCACGAGATCATACAGCTCTTCTTCATCTATTTCTTCATACAAATCCTCATCAATGATGTCTCTTTTTTCATCTTGATCACTCATCGGATTTGCCTCCAACTTTTATGAATTAGAGAACCCCCATGATCTTACTCATGTGTTCTCCGCTTCATCATTGTATCACGGTTAGGGACGAAAAGCCGACCAGCAGAAAGGCGGTGGACATTTCCCGGGAAATACGACATTATTTTTGATAGATCAGTTATCATGCTGTGAACCATAAAAAAACATACGCTCCGGACGTATGTTTTTCCTCGGTAACCTGCGGGAGGCTCACTCAAAACCCGCTCGGCAATTATATGATTTTCTGACCTTCCAGAATGACGATGGCCAGGACAAGGATGATAATGCTGACAAAAACAATGGAAAGCGGACGGGAAACATTGGCTCTCTGGACTTCCTGCCATCGGACAGGGCGAATACCGCTGATGGAAAAGATCATAACCGCCGCAAGTATGATTGACATGATGTTGACTGTGACAAGCAGGAAGGCGCCGTAAGCTGACACAAACGCCCCGTCACCGATGGACATACCAAGGGCAACAGAAGGCGGCAGCAACGCAACCGCTACCATAACCCCGACAAGGTTTCCAGACAACCGGTTGAGAAAAGCAAGAGCACCGGCGGCCCCGGAAGCTACGCCGAGCGGGATGTCGATCAAAGTCACCTTTGTCCGGTCCAGATACTGACTGTTTTCCATTCCAGCATCGGTCACATAACCAAAAAGAATCGAAATGGCTAATACGATGAGTACACTATATAAGGAAGACAGAGCAGACTTGCCGAGCAGCTTATAGTCTCCAAGGATGGCCGAGAAGGCAATGGAGATGACGGGGCCGATCATCGGCGCAATCACCATGGCACCGATAACGACCGCTTCACTGTCTTTGATGATCCCGACTGTTGCCACGATCGCTGAAAGTACGATTAATAGAGAATAGTTCCAGGAAATTCTGCTGTTTTTTTCTGCTGCATTCATTAGTTCATGGCGGCTCGCTCTCAGCAGTTTCGCTTTTTCTGCTTCCTGCTTCTCTCCTTCTTCCTCCACCGACTCGTTGATGGTTTCCTTGGATAAGTATGTCTGGACAGGGATCAGCATCGTTTCAAATCCTTCAACGACATTTGAGACTCCCTCTAAATAGTTGAGGATTTCCTCGACATCACTTGTATCGGCGAGCATCCGGACGAGCATGCGCTCTTCGGACTCACTGGAAATCCAATAGGACCGGTGGTCGTATTGTTGAAGCTTTTCATTGATTGATTCAAAGTGCTTATCCGGGATATAAACTTCTATCAGCTGCACATTCAACAGACCATCCTCCCTGCCGGCACATTTTTTATTAATGTCCCACAAAGAGAGAAGCGCATACGCCTCTGGTCCATTAAACCTGAAATCACCAGCCACGAAGGCTGGTGATTCCTTTATGCATCATAATCAAATTCATCCGGATGCTTGCCGATACGGTCCCCACTGTGCAGTTCGTCGATACGCAGCATTTCATCGCTCTTCAAGTCAAAGTCGAAAACGTCAAAGTTTTCTTTCTGACGATCCGGATTGGACGACTTCGGAATAACGACCACATCATGCTGCAGGTGCCATCTTAAAATAACCTGTGCCGGGGTTTTTTGATAGTTTTCAGCAAGCTGCTTTAAAATAGCGGCATCAAAATAGCGGCCCCGGGCAAGCGGCGCCCATGCTTCCAGCTGGATTCCTTTTTGATAACAGTAATCAGCAAGCGCTTCCTGGTAGAGGGCCGGGTGAAATTCCACCTGATTGACCATAGGGGCCACTTCTGCATCCTTCAGCAATTCATCGAGGTGATGCTCCATAAAATTGCACACCCCAATGGCTCTTACACGTCCCTCACGGTAAAGTTTCTCCAACGCTTTCCACGTGTCTTTGAATTTCCCAGGAACCGGCCAGTGAATAAGGTACAAGTCCAGTGTCTCTACTCCCAGTTTATCAAGGCTTCTATCAAAGGCTTCCAGCGTTTCTTCATATCCCTGTTCGTCATTCCACACCTTTGTAGTGATGAACAATTCATCCCTGGGCACCCCGCAGGCTTTGATCCCTTCCCCAACACCTGCTTCGTTCCCATAGAATGAAGCGGTGTCAATGTGGCGGTAACCAAGATCGACAGCGGATTGAACCGCTTGTTTAACTTCGTCTCCATCTTCCATTTTGTATACGCCAAGACCTACACGTGGAACTTTCACACCATTACTTAGAACGGCTTCAGAACGGATTCCCATTAAAAAAAACTCCTTTCTTTTATAAAAGCGCGGCCTGAAAAATGAAGCATCCTGCAGACACCATCAGCTTTATGACTGGATGTACCCTGTATTGCCGGAAATCTAAACTTCTATGAAACGGTCCGGTTGAATGAGGTGAAGCAGAAAATCCTCTTTTTCTTCTCCAATCATCAGCAGCCTGTGAAGGGGACGGGTCATGGCTACGTACAGCATTTTCAAATCAAGCTCCGACTCCTTGAAAGGATCGCGGTCGTTATATAAAAGGACCACATCGAATTCAAGACCTTTAGCCATGTAGGCAGGTAAAACCATTCGTTCAGACAAGTTTTCCTCCCCCTCTCTCAAAAGCTGAAAAGCTATGCCATAGACTTCCAGTTTTCTCTGGACCTCCTCAGCTTCCTTCATCGTTTTTGTAATGATGGCAAAGCTGGACATCCCTTCTTCCACGAGACCGAGGCAGTAGGCATGGACTTTTTCCTCCCATCCATTTCTGAGAGGAAGAAACTGCGGAAGAGACCCGTGACGGACGACAGGCTCAGCCCGCGGCAGGGAAACCGGAAGATGAGTAAGAAGGTCGTTGGCAAGATCCATAATTTCAATGGTTGTCCGATAGGTTTTCTGCAAGGTTAAATAAGAAGCAGAAGGAAAGATGTCCTCGACCAGGGACTCCCAATTGTCTAGTCCCCTGTATTGATAAATGCCCTGGGCCAGATCTCCGACAATGGTAAACAGGTCCGTTTGACAAGCCCTGCGCAGGGCATAGATTTCAAAATAGCTGTAATCCTGTGCCTCATCGATCACCACTTTTTTAGCGCGGTCATCCGGAGGGGTGCCTATTAGAAATGTATAGAGATAAAGCAGAGCCGCGAGATCCTCCGAATAGATATATCCCTTTGCAAATGCCGAACGGGAACAACGGCGGACAGCTCTCCATTCTTCAGTATCCTCAGGGTGGACCCCCAGAAATACGTTCTCCTCAAACAGCCTTTCATATGTCCTCTCTATAGGAAAAGCCGGGTACTGCTTCATAAAGGAAGCGACAGCCGTCCGCGCGGCCTTTTTGATCTCCGCGAGACGCTCCTCTTTTCTTGTAATCAAGTAGCTGACACGGATTTTCCGTTTATCCGGATCCTTCATTCCGTACAAAGCCTTATCCAGTGCTTCATCGTATTTGGCAGCCACCTTCTCCAAAATCTGCTTTTTCTTACGCCGCAGTTCACTTTGGAGCACTCCTTTAATTTTTTTCACCCGTACCTCATAAGGGAAATAGCTGTATTCCTCAAAAAACAGACGGTTGATGGCTCGAGCTTTTTTTATCCGGAACTCCGACAGCATAAAATCCTGATTGATTTTGTACTGCTTTTTCAATGATTGGATGTAGGTGTCCATGATGATTTGGAATTCTTTCGATCCCTTCAACCGGGCGGCTGTGACCCCGTCCCACCCGATGGTACCTTCAACAGCCTGTGTGAGCACTTCATGCTGGGTAATGACCGGACGTTTGATCCCGGCCGTATGAACGGCATAATCCTGGAAAGTGGACTGCCTGGCGCGCTGCACCCCCAGTTCAGGAAGTACTTCTGTGATATACTGAATGAATAGACGGTTGGGAGCGAGAATCAGCATTTCGTCAGGTTTGAATATTTCTTTCATCGTATAAAGGAAGTAGGATATGCGGTGCAGAGCAATCGTCGTCTTTCCACTTCCCGCTGCCCCCTGGACGATGATCGGCTTTCGAAGATCCGCCCGGATAACACGGTTCTGCTCTTCCTGAATCGTCGAAACAATTTCGGATAAGCGCCCGCCGGCGTTTTGGGAAAGGGAGTCCTGCAGGAGATCGTCATTAGCCGTTACATCAATATCACGGTAGTCCATCAACTCTCCTTCTTCAATCTGGTACTGCCGCTTTAAAGAAACTTCTCCCTCATACCGCTCGCCCAATGCCTCATAGCTGACCTTTCCAAGCCGTCCTTCATAGTAGACGTTGGCCAGCGGACTCCGCCAGTCGAGGATAATAGGGAGCTGCGTTTCCCTGTCGAACAAGGAGACCTTCCCTATGTAAAACTGTTCTGTTTCGGGATTTTCTTTCCTATGAAAATCAATACGGGCAAAGTAAGGCTTCCGCCGCAGACTCTTCAAATTATCCAGCTGATCGCTGGACATCTTCATGAAATTGGCGTGGGAAAGCATTTCCTGATACCTCAGGCTGCTGTCCTGGAAGTCAAGGTTTTCCAGCGTATCCCCCTGCCGCTGCTTTAAAGAGGCACGACCGCTTTCCTGAACAGCAATCATCCGCTCCATATAAGCCTTCGTAAATTCCAGACGATCTTTTTCATACTGACATTCATTCAAACTGTATCTCCTCCCTTCCATCTGAATAGCTGCGAACAACAAATCTAAAAACAGAGAAAACCAACATATCACACCCTTTTTGGAAGCGCAACCAAATCTAATGTGAAGCTTCCAGCAGCATGAAAAAAGCTTGTAGAGAAAGTTCTCTACAAGCTCTGGATGCAGGCATCCTGTTGGTTATCTCTGCTTTTCGGGTGCGAGCTTAGGAAGCGGCCGCTCAAAAATCATATAAGACAGCAGCCGGAGGAAAAGGGGATACAAAGCAATGATTCCGATGATATCCCCGATGCCGCCCAGAAGATCGGTACCCAGGAGACCCACAGCCAGAATCAGCATGACAAGGATATTGACCGATCCCGTCAAACCATTCACCGGCTTCCAGACGCCCGCAACGGTCCGGGTGTCCTGTTCAAGTTTCTCAAAACATCGATAATGATAGGGACGCAGGCGGAACCAGCTGGATGCCGTCACCAGCTCATCCCGGTCCTTGATTTCTTTATAACAGTAGCGGCACATATTGGATTTCACGGTATCTACTCCTGAAGATAATTTTTCATCAGCAAACATTCGTTGCCTTTATCATTATACCTCAGACAGTCCATAACTCGAAGGATGAGCATAATGCCCCTGCCGTTTTCATCCAGATCCTCCACTTTCGGAAACCAATGCCTCACATCGCTCGACAATTGATAAGGCCGCCAGTCAAAACCTTCGCCCTGGTCGTAAACCCGGACGACGAGACGGTGCTTTAGAAAGTTCACCTTCAGCAGGATCGGGTAATCTCTGTTCTGCCCGTGTCCGTGCTCCCAGGCATTCCATACCGCCTCAGAAATACTGGCGTCGACGAGCAGTTGATCACTCCCGAAGTACTTGGCTAAATAGGGATGGTATTTTTTCCGGATCGTCTTTATTTCTCTTGGGTGTCTGATCTGCGCTTCAAGAGACGTCTTCATGATTCAACCTCTCCTCTGCTGAATGAGTAAAGAATGACTAATGCGGTGATTGGTCTACAATTACCTATTCCCTTTTATGTCGTCCTATAAAAGGTTTAAGTGGTTTTTTCATAAAAATGGAAGAAAAAACTTCTTTACTCGTTCATTTCAAGAATCACTTTTCAAACGTCTGAATGAGTCGTATAACCCTTTCTTTCGTCTGTTCACTCTTATAATCCTGCATACTTTCCAATATTTGTTGTTTATTCTGCATCAACATCTGAAGATCCGTCGTAAAACGGTCGCCGGTCATTTCTTCTTCCTCCAGCTTCATCGCATAGCCCTGCTTGACAAAGGAATCGGCATTCAGGATTTGATCACCCCGGCTGGCTTTTCGCGACAACGGAATAAGAAGCATCGGTTTTTTCAAGGCTAGAAATTCAAAGATGGCGTTGGACCCGGCCCTGGAAACGATAAAGTCCGTGGCCGCAAATAAATCCTTCAACTCGTCCTGGACATATTCAAACTGGGCATATCCCGGTCTTTTCAAGGAGTCATCCTTGTTTCCACGTCCACAAATATGAATGATCTGTACGTTCTGCAGCAGCTGATCGAGGTTGGAGCGGACCGCATCATTGATGACCTTGGAGCCCATGCTTCCTCCCATGACCATCACGACAGGCTTCTGTTTATGAAAGCTGCACATGGAAAGACCTTTGGATCGACTGCCCTGGAAAAGCTCTTCCCTGACAACGGCTCCAATAAATTCACCTTTATCTTCCGGAAGGTGCGTCATCGTTTCCGGGAATGTAGCCAGAATCTTTTTCGCAAACGGGAAAGAAAGCTTGTTCGCAAGACCCGGCGTGTAGTCGGATTCATGGATGAGCGTGGGAACGCCCTTTAATCTTGCAGCCATCACGACCGGAACCGAAACAAACCCGCCTTTTGAAAAGACAACGCCTGGTTTTCTCTTACGGATGATAGACAGTGCCTGCATCAGACCCTTGGCTACTTTAAAGGGATCCTTGAAATTCTCCTTCGACATATATCTCCGGAGCTTTCCTGTGGAGATGCCGTGGTAGGTCACCCCTTCCAGCGGTTCAATCAACTGCTTTTCAATTCCTTCATAGGAACCGATATAATCAACGGTATATCCCTGCTTTTGAAATTCCGGGATAAGAGCGAGGTTCACAATGACGTGACCTGCCGTTCCTCCGCCTGTAAATAAAATGCGCTTATCGTTCATGATTGGATTAACGTCCTTTCTAAGATCTTTCTTCTATGGATAAATGTGCTATAATCCTCATATTCCTCTAAATTGCATTGTAACAGAAAAGGGAGATCACCATGTATGAAACTCACACAATAAAAGAGAAAATCAAACTATTTCTAATCATTTTGTTTCCTATTTTAATTACCCAGCTCGGCATGTACGCCATGAACTTCTTTGACACCGTCATGTCCGGCAGAGCAGGACCAGATCAGCTCGCTGGTGTTGCGATCGGCTCAAGCATCTGGGTACCCGTATTCACAGGTCTGAACGGGATATTGATGGCGATTTCCCCGATTGTCGCTCAATTAAAAGGCGCCGGGAGGGAAAAAGAGATACCTTTTTCCGTCAAACAAGGGGTCTATCTAGCTGTCCTGCTGGCCGTAGTCGTAGCGGGGACCGGGTGGTTCCTGCTGGATCCCATCTTGTCCCTCATGAATATCGAACCTGAAGTTGCCCGCGTGGCCCGTTATTATTTAGTCGCCCTTGGAACAGGTATCGTGCCATTATTCGTCTTTAATATCCTTCGTTCCTTTGTCGATGCTCTCGGACTGACGAGACTTTCCATGATGGTCATTCTACTGACCCTCCCACTCAATCTCTTATTCAACTATATGTTGATATTTGGGAAATGGGGCGCTCCTGCTCTTGGAGGTGTAGGGGCGGGGGCCGCTTCGTCTCTGACGTACTGGGTGTCTTTACTTATCCTCGTCCTGATCATCCACCGGGTAAGACCATTGAGGCGCTATGAGATTTTCAAGGCATGGAAACGGCCATCGCTGCGTGAATGGAAAGATCAGCTGAAAATCGGTGTTCCCATCGGGTTCGCGATTTTCTTTGAAACGAGCATTTTTGCTGCGGTGACCTTCTTCATGACGGTATATGACACCAATACGATCGCTGCGCACCAGGCAGCGATCAACTTCGCTTCGTTTCTGTACATGGTACCGCTCAGCATTGCCTTCACTTTGACGATCGTCGTCGGATTTGAATCAGGGGCGGGACGTTACAAGGAAGCCCGCACCTATTCCTACCTTGGCATCGGACTCGCTGTATGTATGAGCGTCATTGCCGGCCTCATCCTATACGTATTCGATGACAGTGTAGCAAGGTTATACAGCTCTGATGAAGCTGTCGTGGAATTAACAAAAACCTTTATTATTTATGCGGTATTTTTCCAGCTGTCTGATGGATTCGGCGCCCCGCTTCAAGGCATCCTCCGTGGATATAAGGATGTGAATATTACATTGGTGATGGCCTTCGTTTCCTACTGGGGAATCGGGCTTCCGAGTGGATGGCTGCTGGCCAATTATACAGCTTTCGGCCCCTACGGCTACTGGCTGAGTCTGACCATCGGTTTAACAGCCGGAGCAGCAGCCCTGTTTATCCGGATGGTCCTGCTGCAGAGAAAACAGCTTCGTAAATAAATAGAGCCTCCTGTAAACGAACAGGAGGCTCAAGATATTGAAGGAATACTATACTCGTGCGAACCGTCACATCCAGCTTTTCGGTGGATGCTTCCCGTGACTTCCCTGAATGATGGGCAGCGAAGAAATTTTTTCTTTTTCACCAAGAATGATGTGAAAAATGGATTCTAATACAGCCATTCTAACTTAACGAAAAACGATTCCTTCAAATGATCCTTGTTTGACAAAAGTCGTGTAGAATCGCTTTTAATATTCAGGCGTCTTAGTATGATTTTAAGTTCATAACCACGAGACGTTCTTCTGTCATATCCTCCATCGCATACTTCGGACCTTCCTTGCCGGATCCGCTGTCCTTCACACCGCCATAAGGCATCAGATCCACGCGGTATTGAGAAGAATCATTAATCATGAATCCTCCAACCTCCACGTTTCTGGCCGCATAGAAAGCCGTGTCTACATTCTGGGTGAAGATTCCTCCCTGCAGACCATAGCTTGACGTGTTGACGTCTTCGATACAGGCTTTTATGTCAGAGAACGTTTGAATGGTGACTACTGGGGCGAAGATTTCTTCACAAACCACCTTCATATCGCCGGTCACGTTGGTAAGGATGGTCGGTTTCAGAAGAGCACCTTCGCGTTCCCCTCCATAAACCACTTCCGCTCCTGCTTCCTTCGCTTCCTGGATCCACTGACCGGCACGCTCGGCTTCATCCTCACTGATCATCGGACCTACGTCCGTTTCCGGATCATTCGGATCGCCGACCTTCAGAGATTCAATCGCCTGGATGAACTTGTCCTGAAAAGCGTCTTTCACATCATCGTGAACATAAATCCGCTGCACCGAGATGCACACCTGTCCGGCGAAGGCAAAGCTTTTAGCGGCAATATTTTCCGCTGCTGCCTCTACGTCCGCTTCTTTATCAACGATTACAGGCGAATTGTTACCAAGTTCGAGCACCAGTTTGTTCAATCCTGTGTTCTGCTTCAGCTTCAAGCCTACTTCTGCGCTTCCTGTAAACGTATAGAGGTTGATGCGGGAGTCCTGCATCATCTGATTACCGACCGTTGATCCCGAACCTACAACGACGTTGAGCAGCCCTTTCGGAAGTCCCGCCTGTTCAAACAAACCAGCCAGTTTCAGAGCGGAAATCGGCGTTTTACTCGCCGGTTTTAATACCACTGCATTCCCTGCGGCAATAGCAGGGGCAATTTTGTGAGCGACGAGGTTGATCGGAAAATTGAATGGACTGATGGCACCAACGACGCCGACTGGAACTTTAATCGTAAAGGCCATGCGGTTTTCCGATCCAGGTGCTGCTTCAACCGGGACCCCTTCCCCATGTATGCGTTTCGCTTCTTCAGCGGAAAGTTCAAACGTCTGGGTCGCACGATCGATTTCTGAGCGCGCCTGCTTCAACGGCTTTCCAGCTTCGTGGGTAATCGTCGCGGCTAAGTCTTCCTTATTTTCCTGCAGAAGTTCACTGACCCGCTTCAGCACTTGATAACGTTCGTAAGGGGAAAGCTGGTTATTCCGGTACGCAACGGATGCAGCCTCAACAGCTTGATCGACCTCTTTTTCAGAAGCTTTAGCCACATGTGCATAGGTTTCCTGTGTATATTTATTAAGGACTTCCTGTGTTTCACCGGTTTTGATCCATTCCCCATTTATGAACAGTTGATAGGTTTCCACGGTCATCTCTCCCTTATCTTAAATGTCTATACCTGTTTATTTCCTCAATAAAATATCCGTAAACGTCTCCTTGAAGAAACTGGAGGTTCTATGATGGGGCAGACATGACAGGTTCCGTTAATCAATCGGGTCTTTCGCCTTTCCATAACGGAGGACATCGTAAACGGCCATGCCATCACTCGGTTTACCATTATCATTGCGGTAAGGGAATAAAGAGAAAAATATGAAGTAGATGGAGAAATAAGCATACTGGTAAAAAAACAACGTGGAAGGCAGGACATCAATGGTGATGAAGTAATTGATGAGCAGAATAACCATCAAATTGAAACCACTGCCGGCCAGGTAGATGACGACATGCGCCCACGTTTTGTTGTAGGTCAGAGAGTCATACTGGCACCAGCCTTCCATGAAGTATTTCTTTTTCACTTCCAGAGGTCCAATGTGAAAGAGCGTCTCTCCTGTGCCGAGACAGAATTTTATCTTTCCCCCAAATAATCGTGCTGTCCATACGTGCCCGGCTTCATGAATAAGGGTAACCAGCGGCAGAATCAGAAAAAAGTTTACGAAAAACATCGGAAGATCACTGAGCGTAAACATGGATGCGTCCTTCCTTTCTATAGGGTTGAGTCATGTCCAATTAAAAAGACACAGCTCAACATAACACACAAACAAAAAATATCCTAATATAATTCAAATGCACTTTGTACGTTCTTTTACCTTAATAACAATATTCCCCTATAACACCCGATCCCATGATCGATTGATTCGTGAAACGACCGCCGGCGGTTTTAATGATAAAAAAAAGCCTGAATGGAAGCATCCATTCAGACTTTTTATACGATTACAAGAAAAGACCGGCAATTGTTGCAGAAAGCATAGATCCAAGCGTCGCCCCGATCAAAAGCTTCAAACCGAAGCCTGATACGCGGCCGCCTTTTTCCGGATCGATTCCCTGGACGGTACCAGCAATGATTCCGATGGAGGAGAAATTGGCGAAACTTGTAAGGAAGACCGTCACGATACCAGCGGTTTTCGCAGATACACCATCAAGCATAGATTGGAATTCAAGCATGGCTACGAATTCGTTGGTCACGATTTTCGTTCCCATAATCGCTCCGGCATCCAGAACCTCTGCTGCAGGAATACCCATCAACAGGCCGATTGGGGCAATGATATATCCAAGCAGCTGCTGCAATGTAAATCCGCTGAACAACGCCCCGAACATTGCGTTAACCAATTCAAGGGAGGCAATGAAGGCAATCAGCATAGCGGCAACGATCAAGGCGATTTTACCGCCGTCAAGGGCACCGTTACCCATAGCTTCGAAGAAACTCTTTGCATTGGAAACATCCTGGATGTCTACTTTATCTTCTTCCTTGGACACTCGGACAGGTGCAATCAAGGAAGCGACAATCAAAGCACTAAACATGTTTAACGGCAGTGCAACAAGGATATATTCATCTGGGAGCATATTCAGATAAGCTCCTACGATTGAAGCCGACACAGAACCCATCGCAGACGCACTGACAATATAAAGACGGTTGTCATTCAGATTGTGGAACTGTGATTTAATCGCAATCAACGCTTCAGACTGACCGAAGAAAATACTGTTGACCGCGTTGAATGATTCGACCTTCGGAAGACCGGTAATTTTGGAAAGTCCCCAGCCGAGATACTTAATAATAAACGGAAGTATCTTCAAATACGTAAGAACAGACAAAATAGTAGCGAAGAAAATAATAAGAAGCAGTACGTTAAAGAAGAACACGCCGCCTTCTCCAACCTCTACACCACCAAGCACAAAGTTCACACCTTCTGTACCAAAGGCGATAAGCTTGTTAAAGCCCCAGGAAATACCGGTGATGATCGCCTCACCGATTTTGGTATTGAACATGAACCACGTAATCAGCAGCTGAACAGCGAGCATGATTCCAATGCCCTTAAAATTGATGTTTTTGCGGTCATTGGACATTAGAAAAGCGATTCCAATAATGACGGCAACTGCAAGAATTCCTAATAGAATATCCATGAAAAGTCCTCCCCCTCTATTTTTGACAAAAAAGCTGAAATGAAAATGCTTACATCTAGTAATTCCACTATGGATTTTATCAGGTTGTCAGACGTCATGCAAGGTTTATTTGTATGAAATATAATACATTTCTGCTATTATTGTCGTTCTGTTGTGTAATATGTCGCATATTCTTAAAATTTATCCCTTCTATCAAAAAAAGTAAATAAACCATTTTTTAGGATTTTTGTATTTTTCTTAACAAAAATAGAAAATAAGGGGCTCCTATAACAGCTGTAAATATCCCGGCTGGGACCTCTGTAGGAGGAAACAATCCCCTCCCCAGACTGTCTGCCGTCACAAGAAGAAGGGCTCCCGTTAAGGCGGAGGCCGGAAGCAGATACACATGCCTGTTCCCAACCATCTGCCTGGCAATATGAGGAGCAATCAACCCGACAAAACCAAGGGTTCCGACTACAGCCACAGACGCCCCTGCCAGAACAACAGCCAGAGCAAGAAGAGACAGTCTCGCTTTTTGGACCGGTTCCCCCAACCCTTCAGCTACATCATCGCCTAAGTTCAGGACATCCAGCTTCCTGGACAACAGCCATGCAGCAGGCGCGCCGATCAGAATAAACGGAACGAGCATCTGGACGTCCGTCCAATCCTTCCCCCACACGCTGCCCGTAAGCCAGACGAGCGCTGCGTTCGTTTCCAAAGGGAATTTGATGGTAAGAAATTGAATGCCTGCCTGACACACCGCCCCGAGAGCAATCCCGATTAAAGCAAGGGTTGCCGGCTGGACACCCCGCCTGAAAGCAAATACATACAGACCAAGCATCACGAGGGCGGCTCCTGAAAATGCCGCGGCCGGAAGCGCCAGTACCGGCAGGCCCGGGTACAACAGAATTACAGCGGCAGCGGCCAGTCCTGCGCCTTTCGTAATTCCGATTACATCAGGCGAGGCAAGCGGATTTCTGATGACACCTTGAAGAATGGCCCCGGATAACCCGAGCCCTGTTCCGGCTAACAAGCCGACCACAATACGTGGGATACGGAAGTTTTCAATAATATAAGCCTGCCCTGCCGCATCTTCTCCAATGATATATTCAAAGATACCAGCCGGGCCGATAAATACGGCTCCTGCCCCTATGGATAGATACGTCACCCCTATCAATAGGAATAACAGCATCCCGAGCCATCTTTTTGGTGTTCGAATCAACGGCTTCATCCGTTACGACCTCCTCTGCCGGCGAGATATAAAAAGAACGGAGCACCTATGAGTGCGGTAACGATCCCCACCGGTGCCTCCCCTGGATAGGAAATAAATCGGGAGAGCACGTCTGCAGACGTCAGCAGTACGGCTCCATAAAGCGCAGATACAGGCAGCAGGATTCGGTAATCAGGACCAAGAAGTTTGCGGATAATATTCGGAATGATCAATCCAATAAATCCGATTGGACCAGCTACAGCTACGGATATACCTGCAAGGACAACGACCAGGAGAGCCGCTCCTCCCCGGATCCACCCGATTTTCTGCCCAAGCCCTTGAGCCACATCATCACCAAGACCGAGTGTCGTCAGCGGTTTGCCAAGTAGACCTGCCCCCGCTAAGCCGGCAGCGGCCCAGGGAAGAAGCAGGTTTACATCTGTCCACGTCCGTCCGTCAATCCCTCCGGCAAGCCAGAATAATACATCTTCTGTCGATGTTTCATGAAACAAAACAATGCCCTCAATCATGGATGAAAGCAGAAGGTGGATGGTAATGCCGGATAAAGCGAGCTTTACAGGAGTCATTCCTCCTCCTGTGGAAGCCATATAATACACAGCAGCGCCGCCGGCTGCCGCCCCTAAAAATGCGCCGTAAACAAGCGTCCCAGCTCCTAATCCCGGAAAAAGGACGACGCCAATCACGACCATCAGGGACGCCCCGGCGTTTACTCCGAAGACCTGCGGAGACGCCAGCGGATTATTAGTAATCGCCTGCATGATGGCTCCTGCAGCAGCGAGACACATCCCGATCACAATGCCCGTCACGGCACGCGGCAGACGGATGGTGTCTATGATGGAAGAGGCTTTACTGCCATCAGGGGAAAACAGGAGGCTCAATACCTCTGAAAATGAGATCGCATAAGCTCCAATACTTAAACTGGCCGTAAAACTGGCCAGCAGCAAAAAGATTCCCACTACGATGACCGTTCCTGTTTTAAAACGGTGTAAGGTTTGATTCACACAACATCCTCCTCTCTCCTGCATCCTTACATAAAAAAAGCGGAGGCATCCCTCCGCTTTTTACTTACTGACCCTCATAAAGATACTGAACGGCATCTTCTAAAATTTTCTCTGAAGAAATCAATCCACGGAAACGTGACCACATGTTGCGATCCACTTCATGGACTTCTCCATTTTTCACAGCGGATATATCCTGGTACAAGTCGCTGCCTTCCCATTCCGTAACAACCGTTTGATCTCCTGAGGACATATGGAACATGACGTCAGGGTCAAACTCTACAAGCTGTTCCAGGTTGATTTTGTTGTAGCGGTCATCGCCGCTTTGGATTGCATTCTTCAAACCGATCGACTCAAGGAGTGAACCGGTGTAGGACTCCATATTGTGAGCAAAGTAGCCGCTGTCCGCAACTACCGCCGGCAGAACAGTCCGGTCTTCGTCCTCAGGCACCTGGCTGCGCAGTTCCTCCATCTTTTCTTTATGGTCTGCCAGCACTTCTTCTCCTTTATCTTCCATACCCATAGCGGTCGATACTGTTTGGAAGCTGTCGATGATGCCATCGTAATCGGCGGCCAGTGAAGGAAGAATGATCGTTGGAGCAATCTCAGACAATTGATCGTAAATATCCTTATGCCGCTGCATGTCCGCAATGATCAAGTCCGGCTGAAGTGAACTGATCACTTCAAGAGAAGGCTGCTTCCGCGTACCGACAGACGTATAGTCATCGATTTTCCCGCGGATCGGTTCTATGATCCGCTCCTCATCATTATCGTCGGCAATTCCGACAGGTGATACACCGAGAGACGCCAGATTATCAACAAAAGAAAACTCCAGCGCAACGACTTTTTCAGGCTGACCGCTGATTTCCGTCTCTCCCATTTCATGTTCAATCACCCGTGTTTCCTGCCCACTGGAGTCTTCCCCATTTGAGCTTTCCTGCTGCTCTCCTTCATCCTCACTGCCACACGCGGCAAGCAGAAGTACAAGGAAGAGGAGCGCTATGTAACTCCAATATTTTTTCATAATAATCCTCCCACAAATGATAATCGTTATCATAAACTTATTCTATCATAATAAGAATACACCACCATGTAAAGGACAGGCATTGGAGAAGGCACACGGGCACCTCCTCCAATGCCTGCCCTATTTAGTAATGAACACCTGCGTCCAGGAATAGCCGTAACTTCCACCCTCTGCATAACCCACGCCGTTCTGGGTCAATAGGGGTCCGGAATGTTCTTCCTATGACCGGCGCTGTCCATCGATGATTTCCGGATTGTTGAATTGAGGGCTGCCATTGATAATTTCCGAAAGACCGATTTTGTACTTCCGCGAGATTTTCCAAAGGGTATCTCCACGTTTAACCGTTTACGTATCCGTCTGGGCATAAATGATTTCAGTACTCATTGAGAACAGCAGTACGATCAGCAGAACAGCTGTACCGATCCATTTTTTCAGACGATTATTCCCTCCTGTTTTATCGTTGTAGTCTGGAGTAAAAAAGGGAATTTATGTATAAAAAGGAAAGCAAAAAAACACCTGCCGTTGGTCAAGCGGCAGGTGCACATGTATTATACCATAGGGGAGGTATAAACCAATTTATTAATGAAACGAGTGAGCCACTTCAACCAGGTGCTGACGTGTCACACTCTGTTCATTCGTTTCATCACGAACGGCAGCCATGCGGTACACAAGCAGATAAGCGATGCCGTTCTTTGTCCATGAAAGCTTCTGGGCAAACCGGTTGTTCACATACGCGGCTTTCCCCTTGCCTGGAATCTCCAGCATCACCGGATCCATCATTGGAAACGAAGGATTGCCGGGGAAAACTTGGAGCGTTAACACATCATTCTGCGCGGAAAGAAAAGTGATTTCATTTTCTTCCGTTATCATGCTGGCAGACTGGAAAGGAATAAAGCGTGGAAGCTCAGGCTGAAATTTCAAAGACTGAGCGAATCCGGAAGCCTCTTCCCTGTCATACGCATAATATCCACTTGGCAGGTCCGTCGGCATGCAGGAGCTGAGAACGATTCCGGCGCACATGAGTAAAACGAATGTTCCTTTTGTGACTGGCAAACGGACTTCCTCCAAAAATAGTTCTACTCTACAGACGACACTCACCTCAAAAAGGTTTCATGAAAAAGAAAAATCTCTAAAAATTCTTCTGATTCTAATTCATTATGCCATGCTCAATGATTTTGATGTCAAAGTGAGGAACGATTTCGATCTTAGGAAATTCCTCACTCCACTCCACCTTCTTCCAATAATCAGGATGATAGGCTTTCACTCGTCGTCCAATGCCGAATACGTCGCTGTTGGCCTCTTGAAGCGTAGTGAGAATCTTCTCGGACTCTTTTGTGAGCACGTCGGTGAGCTCCTTCTCCAGCATTTTGATTTTCCCTTTCACGTAAAGGTGATCGGAAGGATATTCCACTACTTTCAACTGCAGATTCAAATAAATATCAGCCTTGACTGCGTCGTCGACGGTCAGTTTCATGTCCCTTTTCATCTTATTCACTTCAACGGTCACATAACTGGTAATTTCATCATTTTCCCCGGGAACCTTCTCGGTTAAGCGGGCAATTTTCCCCCTTTTCCCCTGAAGCAGCATATAGAGCGTAGACTGCTCCGCTGAAATTTTTTCTCCTGTGTACGTTCTTTCATGGAACAACCCCATACCACTGAAGTTGATCGCTCCATTTTGCTCATCCAGCTGAATGAGCGGTACTGAAAAATCAATGCCTGGTTCAATCAGCTCCGCACATAACAACTGTAGATTTTCCCCCGTCGTATGCGTAGAAGAGGCCGCTGTTTCCAGCATCCCCCCGAGATATTCACTGATTCTCGTTTCTCCAGTCGCCCTCAGCCGGGTAATCTCTTCTGCTGTCCCTTTCTCTACAACAGCCATATAAGCATTCAAGTTACTTTTCGGATCCCTGTACATATCATCCAGGACTGGAAATATTCCTTCCTTGGCCAGCTCCTCTCCAAAAACGATCACCCTTACCTTGGAAGGATCGAAGTTATCGGAGATCATCATATCAATTTTATCTCTGGCTTCCCTCGGTGTATGGGCTTCTGTAGAAAGAACATTGATGAATTCCTGCCCCGGACCTTCCGAACTGCGTGTAACAGTAGGGATGGAAACCGTCTGCTTGATGGCTTGCTCCTCCCCCACATCAAATCCCATGGACAGAACAAGGCTGATGTTTTTGAACTGACGCTCATCCCAGCAGCCTGTCAAAATAATTAATGAAGCAAGAATCAATACAGCCTTTCTCATATCACCTTTCCTCCATGAAACGTTGTTTTCTTAAGTAGGACAGTGGCAGCATGATCAAGGGGACCGACAGAGAAAAAATATAGCCAAGATAGAGAACGATTTGATCGAGCTGATTGGTCTTGTCCATGTCATATCCGACATAGAGAGTCAAAGCAAGCACGATTACACTGACAAGGATGGATGCTGTCGTTTTCGTACAGATTGGACAGAGGTGACTCACTCCAAGACTGGCCATATACAAGTACGTGCCGAAAGTCGTAGCCACGTTCACCACCCATATCGAAATGAAAAACAAGTCCAGTCTCGCTATAATCGGAAGTT
This sequence comes from Halobacillus sp. ABH2_015, assembly GCF_056158945.1. NCBI lineage: Bacteria > Bacillati > Bacillota > Bacilli > Caryophanales > Bacillaceae > Halobacillus > Halobacillus sp. ABH2_015. The sequence continues at coordinate 776,265 of NZ_JBSWUG010000002.1, read as the reverse complement.
CAAATGCCTTCAGCATATACAAAATAGGCTCTGGTACCAGAGTGATTTCCTTTGTGCTGAAGTACGTAAAGCTGACAAATACGATAATGAAATAGAAAAAAAACACAAAACAGTGGGCATACAGCATGACTCTCAGTTTCTGTTTATGAGTACCCATAACCTTGGAATAGATGAACAGCGACACGATGTATCCTAAAAAAGAAAAAAGCGCTTCGTTTACACCCTTCAAAACTCTCCCCCAGCCATTCTCAAGCATCGGGAAAAGGTATACGATATTCATCTCTTTCGCCGAGTAGATAATCACTCCGAATAGAATAAGAATGAGAACAGAAACCATCGTGTAAACCCTCCCCATGACAAGGAGTCCGCCGGAAATCAAATAGCAGCAGACCACAATCATAAGAAAAGCTATGATCCACAGCGGCGTACTGGGAAGCACCCAAAGACTGATCATCCTTCCATACAGGATGATAATCAAGGTCCCTACGCTGACAAAATAGAGGACATAACCGAGAGTTAACGCCCTTCCTCCCCATTTGAAGAAGATTTTTTCGCTAATCTGAAACAAAGAGTCATCCGGGAAATTTTTTACTGTCCCCCAGATGGCCAGCAGAACCAAAGGAAGGATCGACGCTCCAATGAGCAGAGAGATCCACCCATCCTGCCTGGCGGCACTGTGCAGTTCAAATGGCACACTTAGCACACCTACACCAATCTGGGTTTGGATAATGATAAAGAAAAACTGGCGTCTGGAAATTTTATGATCATCAATCGGATTGTTTTTGTGAAGAGGCTTCTGCCCCATCCGGCTTCTGGTTTGGTTTTGATCCTTGCTGGTCACTGAGCTTCCACTTCCTCACTGGATTCAATGCGTCAGGCTTAACCGCATGTGAGTCTTTCGGCCTTGTTTTCATCATGAACATCGGAAGACGGACAAACGTATCCTTAAGATCCACAAAACTGAGCGGTGCTACGGGAGCCAGGTACGGGACACCGAAAGACTGCAGCTTTGTCAAATGGATGATAATAATGAGCATTCCAAACACAATCCCGACAAAGCCCATCGTCCCGGCAAGGATAATTAACGGAAATGTAAGGAGACGGAGCGCCGTACTCAATTCATTCGAGGGCACCACAAAGGAAGAAATTGCCGTCAACGCAACAACAATAACCATCAAGTTGGAAACGAGCCCTGCCCGGACCACCGCATCGCCAATCACGAGACCTCCTACAATACCAATCGTCTGCCCAACCGGGGCCGGCAGCCGCACACCAGCCTCCCGGATCAATTCGATGATCACGACCATGACCAGCGCTTCGATAATTGGGGGATAGGCAATTTCATTGATGGAAGCCTTGATAGGAATGATCAATTCATCCGGAATGACCTCAAAGTGGAAGCCGACAATGGCGATATAAAACGCTGGAAGACCGACGGCTACTATAAAACTGAAAAGACGGACAAGGCGGATGAATGTTCCGGTAAACCAACGCATGTTGTAATCATCAGAAGCCTGATAAAACGTAAAAAACGTTGATGGCGCAATAAGCGTGGTCGGGGTGCCCTCTGCCATGATCGCCACACGGCCTTCCATTAAGTTGGCGACCACCCTGTCCGGTCTTTCGGTATGCAGCATCTGTGGAAATGGCGTATTCGTTTGATCCTCGATGTATTCTTCGATCAGCCCGGGACTGTGCACCATATCCGTATCAATAGAGCTGATCCTTCTTTCCACCTCCTGAACCAAGGTAGGATCTGCGATGCCGTCCATATAAAGGATGGCGACATTTGTATTGGTATAGGAGCCAATCTTGATGTATTTCACGGTTAAGTTCCGATTTTCGATCCTTTTTCGAATCAGGTTGATGTTCACCATGATATTTTCGATGAATCCGTCGTGCGCCCCACGAATGACCCGCTCGTTCTGCGGCTCTTCCGGTGTCCGATTAAAGGAGGACGTCACATCAAAAAGATGAACCTTATTAGAGCCATCCTCCATATAAGCCGCCTGACCGCCCAGCAGGTTCGTAATCACTTCCTCAAGATCCTCTGCAATACGGGCATTCCTCAACTTGGAAATTTCATCGATATGACCTTTTTCAACAGGAGCAAAGATCTTTTCAAACACCTTTTCCTGTTCTGCCAGTGATTCGAAATACAGTAAAGCGGCATTCCCTTCATTTAGAACACGGATTTTCAAATCATTGGACTTATGGAAATTACTTAAGAGATATTCCACATTCTCGGATAATTTTTTAGAACTTGGCTGCTTTTGACTATTATGGTCGTGCGCCAAATCCCTGTCCTGGAGTTTTTTATGATCTCCAAAGAACAGCCGTTTCAAGAAACCCATGGGCATCACCTGTCCTTAATCTTCCAAACGGAAAGGAAAATATACCCGAAAGAACATAAAAAAACCTGCGTGCCTTTTTAAGGGCACGCAGGTTCAGGATCAATGGCCGGGGAAGAAGGCCATCTGCAGTATGAAGATGATCGCAAACATGTAAAGCATCCAGTGGACTTGCTTTCCTTTACCGACGACCAGTTTCAAAATCGGATACGTAATGAATCCGAAAGCAATCCCTGTTGCAATACTTGAGGTAAGCGGCATGGTGAGGATGATGATGAAAGCCGGGAAAGCATCATCAAAGGACCCCCAGTTGACTTTTGCCAGCCCCTCCATCATAAAGCAGCCGACGATGATCAACACAGGAGCGGTAATCGCAGGAAGGCCGGAAACCGCCCCTACGACAGGTGCAAAGAACATCGAGAGAAGGAACAGGCCGGCGACAACCATGGTCGTCAATCCTGTTCGTCCTCCTGCCGCTACACCAGAAGAAGATTCAATGTATGCGGATGAAGGACTCGTTCCGAACACAGCGCCGACCGTCGTAGCAGAAGCATCTGCCATTAAAGCCGCGCGGGCTCTCGGAAGACTTCCGTCCTTGCGGATGAATCCGGCCTGCTCGGCCACACCGATCATCGTCCCTGTCGTATCAAAAATAGTCACGAGTAAAAATGCAAAAATCACAGTATAAAGGCCGTTGCTGAACACCGCTCCAATATCCATATCCCAGAAAACCGGAGCTGGTGGTGTATCAACAAAACCATTCAGTTCAAGCTGACCGGTGAAAAATCCAACAAGGCCGGTAATGAACATGCCGATAAATAATCCGCCGGTGACGTTCCTTGCAATCAAGCCGAGCGTAACCATAAGACCAAAGACGGTCAGCAGTACCCCTGGAGATGTCATGTCTCCAAGAGTGACAAGCGTTGTATCACTCTCAACAATAATGCCGGACATGCGAAGTCCAAGAAACGCAATGAACAGACCGATTCCGGATGTTATGCCATATTTCAAGGATGGCGGAATGGCCATAATCAACGTTTTACGAAGACTTGTTAAACTTAAGATAACGAAAAGAATACCAGCAACAAAAACGGATCCGAAGATGACCGAATAGCTGACATCCTGCTGGACCACTTCTGTAACAAAATAGGCGTTCAATCCCATCCCGGGGGCGATGGCAATCGGGTAGTTGGCTGCAAAGGACATAATCAGCGTCCCTGTGACAGCAGCGATGATCGTCGCCATAAACACCTGGCCGAACGGAACACCTGCTCCGGATAGAATCGCAGGGTTTACAACGACAATGTAGACCATCGTCAGAAAGGTCGTAATGCCGGCAAGTATTTCAGTTTTTATAGTGGTTTGGTTTTCATCCAAACGAAATAATTTATTCATCAATGTTAACACCAATCTTTCACTTAAGAATAGGACGTCTCTTATAGTAATAGTAAAGCGAACAAAAATCAACTGTAATTTATTAATGTTCGTGTTTTTATTGTAAACAGAAAAAAACCAGCGGAAAAATTACTTTTCCACTGGTTTTTGATTGGCCACAGCGTCTATATACCAGTCCAGCACCGAATCGGTTTCTTTTTCCTCCAGGTAGTAGCAGCGCGCCACAGCTCCACCTCCACCAGAGGTGAGTGTCACCTGAATCGTAGAAAGACCGGCACGCTTCTGCAGCAGTGTCTGCTTCTTGGATGCGGCCTGGATACGGAATCGCTTCATCAAGTAGGTCTGCTTGATAATATTCCTTGACCGCAGGCTCAACTGGGTACCATGGATGGCCCACCCCGCATCTTTATAGGCAAGCAGGCCGAAACCCGCAAGCCCCAGGACAGCTGGAACAGCCAGCAACCCGTAAGGATAAAAGTATATGCTGACCGGAACGGCGGCCGCCACCCCGAGCCATGACTGCCGGATCATGTAACGGTATTTCGATCTGGCTGGTGGCTGCTTGAAATCACCAACAACCTGATAATCTTCGAGAATCATCTGGAGAACTCCTTCGATTTCCTTTTTCCGGATCATCGGAAGCAGTTTCAACTGATGCTCATCGTTCTGCAGTACGGAACCACCGGCACTGATGATCGTGACCGATGCATACCCCAGGGGCTGGCGGATCAGGTTCTCATCAATCCGCACCCCTTGAATCCGGTTAAGCGGGATAGTCATCTGCTTTTTCTCCAGCCATCCCCGGGTAATGATCAGATCCTCTTCCTCCAGGTAGACAGAGAAATAGGCATAGCGCATGATCGTAAGGAGGATCGATATCCCATAAGCGATCAAAAGAACAAAGAGGACAGTAACAGCCACCATCAATACACCGACCTGAATCCAGTCCAACAGTTCTTCATAAATGGCCCCGACAGGAAGAATGTCCATGAACTGGGAAAAGAACACGGCCACACCGGAAATGACCACCCCCGCCCCTCCGGAAGTGACGGCCATAAGGACAAGATCCTTCATGGTCATGCCGAACACTTTCTGTCTTGGCGGTTCCACCGGTTGTTCCCCGGTATCTTCCTCCACGCTTTCTTCTTCCTGGGCCGCCCGCTTCTGCTGAAAAATGAGCGTTTCAAGCTCTTTGGCTTCTTCGCGGGTAATGGCTGTCAATTCAGCCTCCGCTCCTTGTGTACCGGTCGCCCCCGCCGTTTCCACAGAAATTTTTACTAATTTCAACGGGCGGTGGAAAATTCCTTCCGAAAAATCAAGGCTTTGAATCCTCTCCACAGGAATGTAGCGTTTCTTCCTGAAAATCAACCCATATTCAATACGCAGTTCTCCATCTTCCATCCAATAAGAAAACCGCAGCCAGCGGATGACTCCTGAACCAAGCACGATTACCAGCAGACCTCCCCAAATGGCGAGCGGCACCCAGTTCCATTCTCCACTGAACGGGCTGCCGTTAATAAAAATAACGACAATCAATGGAAAAGCCGCATCTTTCAGGGTTTTAACGAAATTGATCAATGCAGAAATAGGGTGGAGCTTCCGCGGTTCAAACATCATCCTCAGCCACCCTTGCCAGAGAGGAAATCGACTGGCGCAGACGCTCCGCCTCGTCTTCATCGAGCGCTGGTATTTTATGTATCGTCGCCGCTGTCGATATGCTGATGGTGGAAAGTCGGAATTTCCGTAGCAGCGGTCCCTGCTCCGTATCTACGTGCTGAACCCGGACCATCGGTACCAGTGTGCGGGTAATGATGAAAATGCCGTGCTGCAGATCGATGTTCTGCTCACTGACTTCATAGCGCCAGCGTTTCCATCTCAGCCCTGGCACCAGCCAGATGAACAGAACGGCATCCAGAACGACCAGCCCTCCTCCTCCAGCCGCCAACCACCACGGCCATTCCCAGAGGAACACCGTAACGGTTAAAGCCGTTGTTATGAGTAATAGAATGAAGCTGTGTATGACGCCGTATATGCGCCATAGCGTTAAAGCCCGCTTAGAAATACGTTGAGCCGGCTGATTATTCATACGTCCACCTCCTGTACTATCTGTACGGATATGCGAGCCCATTCGTTTCAAACAAACAGAAAGCCCGGCATCCGGGGCCCGGCTTTCTGTTATTTTCTCCCTTGGGATAAGGCTTTTGACTTTTCTGTCGTAGCCGTCATCCCTTGAATAATGGCCTTCCTGAACCCAGCTTCCTCCAGCTTGGTTACACCGGAAATCGTCGTGCCTCCGGGCGTGCAGACGGCATCCTTCAATTCTGCCGGATGTCTGCCTGTTTCCTTGACCATCTTCGCAGCCCCCTCGACCGTCTGGGCAACCATTTTATAAGCCTTGTCCCTCGGAAAGCCCTGCTGGACAGCGGCATCCGCCATCGCTTCAATCAGCATGTATACAAAAGCCGGGGAAGAACCACTGACCGCCGGCACAGCATCCATGAGTTTCTCTTCAATGACTTCCGCTTCCCCAAAGCTTTCATACAGCTCGAGCACTTCGGCCAGATCTTCCTGTGTCACAAAAGCATTGGGACAGAGCGCACTCATACCTGCACCAACCAGCGATGGGGTGTTCGGCATGGATCGGATGACTTTGACATTTTTATCAAAAGCCTCTTCCATCGATTGAAGCGTAATACCGGCTGCAACCGTAATGACCACCGTATCCTCGGAAACCTCTTCACGGATTTCCTCAATCACACCTCTGTACACATATGGCTTCACGGCCAGAAACAGCAGGTCGCTTTCTCCTGCCAGTTTCTTATTATCATTGGAAATATGTATGCCGTACTCATCGGCCACAAAATCGATCGTTTCATCAGACAAAGCGGTCGCAGCGATATCCCCCGGTTCCACGACCCCTGCATCAATCATGCCCTGAATCATGGCCTGGCCCATCTGACCGCAGCCGATAAAACCTATACGTTTCTTCACCGTACATCCCTCCTTGGTGATTCTTATTGTATAGGAACTTTGTCGAACACACAATTGCTTCCCGCTTTCACTAATATTTTCTAGTAAAATGATCACGTTTTTATTAGAAAAGGTTTACAAATCAGCATTTGTTACCTATAATAAAGACTGTATTCTTCATATCATAAAGAAACGCCCAAAATATCATAGCTGCTACGAGAAAAGCCGAGCTGTTTAAGCTCGGCTTTTCTCGTGGTGTCCGTGATCCTTAACGGCTTCAAGAACTTTCTTGACTTCTTTCTTGTTTTTTCTGGAAACCAGAATGTATAACGTATCCCCTGCTTTTATTTCCGTCTGTCCGTATGGTGTAATCACATCACCCTTACGGATAATGGCATTAATCAATGCCCTGTCCGGCAGTTCCATTTCCTCAAGCTTCTGCCCGACGACGACATTCCTCGGAGTTACCTCAAACTCAATCATCTCCACATTCGCTTTTCCAATTGAAATCAGTTCCAATGAATGAATCGGGTTGCCAAGCTTGTCGGAAACCAGTTTGAACCGGTCTGCCATCCAAGTAATCGAGGACCCCTGGATGAGCGCTGAAGTCAGAACCGTGAAGAAAACGACGTTGAAGATCACCTGGCTGTTTTCGATGTCGGCAAGCATCGGGAAAATTGCGAGGACGATCGGAACCGCTCCCCGGACACCCGCCCAGGATAGAAACACTTTTTCCCTCCATGTAAACGAAAACCCGGATAGACTCAAAAAAGCCGCTGCCGGCCTGGCAATAAAAATAAGCACCCCGGCAATCAATAATCCGCTCGCCATGACAGACCACGTAAACACCTCTGACGGAGTGACGAACAACCCAAGGATGATGAACATCAGAATCTGTGCCATCCAGCCGAAGCCTTCATGGAATCGAAGGATTGAATAACGGTAGGCAAGTTCCGCATTTCCGATGATCACCGCAGTGACATAGACGGCAAGAAGTCCACTGGCTTGCAGAAGCGAGCTCGCCCCGTAGGAAAGAAACGCAAAACCAAGCGCAAAAAGGGGATAAAGCCCGCTGGAATCGAGGTTGATTCGGTTTAAGGCGAAACTCGCCCCCCAGCCGATCGCAGCACCAACCACGACCCCTGCCCCCATCTGCCAGAAGAAGGAACCAACCAATCCGAACATGTTGACTTCATCAACCGTCAGCAGTTGAATGAAGCTGATCGTCAAAAACACGGCCATTGGATCATTCGTCCCTGATTCGGCTTCCAGGGTGGCCTCCAGCTTTCCGTCTACATTTTTCCCTTTCAGTACAGCAAAGACGGCTGCAGCATCTGTAGAACCGACGATCGCTCCGACGAGCATCGCCTCCACCCAGCCGATATGAAGGAAATATTTCGCTGCAACTGCAACGATACCTGTCGTCAGTACGACTCCGACGGTCGCAAGCGTCAACGAAGGGGCGAGGACAGGACGAATATCTTTCCACTTGGTCAGCATTCCACCTTCAAACAGAATGATAATCAAAGCAATGACACCGACAAGCTGGGCGATTTCCGGATTGTCAAAGTCAATGAACCCCAGACCCTCGTTGCCGACCATCATTCCGACAAGAATAAACAACACGAGAGACGGAACCCCGAGCCGGGAAGAGAATTTCGTAACGATGATGCTGACAATGAGCAGAAGCGCCATCAGCATAATGAATTGATTTGACTGCAGAATTTCCTGAATCATAGAATGAACTCCTTGTATGTAGGATGACCCTTCTCATTATATCAAGGAGTTTCCTTTCCTGTGTACTTGTAAACCTTTCGCACAAAAAAGGGGCCGAGAACTCTCTCGACACCCTTTTTATGTCAGCTACGTGAACATTTCCTCGACCTGCTCGCTGAAGAAATGCTTCATCGAATGAAAAACGTCGGCTTTTCTGCGTAGGATGTAATAACGGAACTTATCATGTTCGATGGATTTATAAGCCTGCATCAAGCTGGAGGAACGGTTATACTGATTCACTTCCCCGTACCCGAACATCTGTGAAACTTCAATCAGCTGTTCAATTAAACCGAGACATCGTTTATTATCAGAGGTCAGGTTGTCACCATCAGAAAAGTGGAACGGATAGATGTTGTAGCGTTCCGGTGAATATTTCGTCTCAATGAGCTCCAGCGCTTTCCTGTAAGCAGATGAGCAGATGGTTCCGCCGCTTTCCCCTTTCGAAAAGAAATCCTCCTCGCTGACGACTTTCGCCTGCGTATGGTGGGCGACAAATTCAATATCCACCGTTTCATAGTTTCGGTTCAGGAAGCGGGTCATCCAGAAAAAGAAACTTCTGGCCATGTATTTTTCCCACTGCCCCATCGACCCACTGGTATCCATCATGGCAATGACGACCGCTTTGGACTCCGGCTTGGTCTTCTCATTCCACGTCTTGTAGCGGATGTCCTCCGGGTAAATCGGTGCGAAAGAGGGTTCCCCGCGAAGCGCATTCCGCTTGTAGGCTTCAAGCATTGTCCTCTTCTTATCGATATTGCCGGTCAACCCGGTTTTACGAATATCGCTGAATTCAATATCGGTATGAAGGATATTGTCTTTTTCTTTCTCATCGAGATTAGGAAGGGTCAGCTCTTTGAATAAAGCCTCTTCCAATTCAGCCAGCGATACCTCTGCCTCATAATAATCGTCTCCCGCCTGGTCACCGGCGCCGTCTCCATCGCCGGGCTTCCCTTTAGCGGGCTGCGGGGCCTGGGCCACCACATCGCCAATTTCGCTGTCTCCCTCTCCTTGTCCCGCATGCTTATTCTTCTCATAATTGTAGCGGATTTTATATTCATCTAATGACCGTATAGGAATCTTCACGACACGCTTTCCATTGGACATGACAATGTTTTCTTCGGTTATCAAATCAGGCAGCTGCTTGCTCATGGCATCTTTGACTTTTTCCTGGTGTCGACGCTGATCGTCGTAGCCTTTCCGATGGAGGGACCAGTCGTCTTCGGCGATTACAAAACTCGTCTCTTCATCCATGTTATTCCCTCCTAATCGAGTATTACTCTATCGTATGCAGGTCCACGTGAATGGATGAAACATATTGGGATATGTATCGATTATTTGTTATTTCCGCCTATCTTTTCTCTTATTTCTGATCCCTTCTACTAGGTTTTCTCATAAAAAAAGCCCCTGCAGCCAGGCTGCAGGGGCTTTTCATTTCCTATTATCCTTCTAAAAGAAGGTCGTACGGATCTTCAATCATTTCTTTAATGCGGCGCAGGAACTGGACCGCTTCTTTTCCATCGACGATTCTGTGATCGTAGGAAAGCGCAATGTACATCATCGGACGTGCTTCAATGCTGTCATCAGGCATGACCTTCGCGCGCTTCTCAATATTGTGCAGCCCAAGAATTCCGACCTGAGGGGAATTCAGGATCGGCGTAGAAAGCATGGACCCGAAAATTCCACCGTTTGTGATGGTAAAGGAACCTCCTTGGAGATCCTCCAGCTGCAGTTCTTTATTCCGGGCCTTCGCTGCTACATCAGCGATTCCCTTCTCAATACCGGCGAAATCAAGGCGGTCGGCATCACGGACGACAGGAACCACAAGACCCTCCTCTGTAGAAACAGCCATTCCGATATCATAGAATTTCTTCTGAATGATTTCGCTGCCCTGAATTTCTGCGTTCAAGTTCGGGAATTCCTTCAAGGCACCGACGGCCGCCTTCGTGAAGAAGGACATAAAACCGAGTTTCACGTCGTGCTTTTTCTGGAAGGATTCTTTGCGGTCGCTGCGAAGCTTCATAACGTTCGTCATGTCCACTTCGTTGAACGTCGTGAGCATTGCTGCTTCCTGCTGGACCTCTACAAGACGCTTGGCAATCGTTTGACGGCGGCGGGACATTTTAATCCGTTCCACCGGCTTATCAAACTGTGTCTTCTCCTCTTCCTTCTTCTCTTTCTTCGGCTTGTCGTTAGACGCTGATTTCGGCTCTTCCGACTTGCTGCCACCCTTAGCTGCGGCATCGACATCTTCCGGACGGATGCGGCCGAGCGGATCACGGGCGGAAATACTGCTCAAATCAATGCCGAGTTCACGAGCACGCTTTCTGGCAGCCGGAGTGGCCACAATGTCCTTATTCCCATTGTTCTGTCCATTGGAGCCCGCTGGCTGTTCTTCCTGCTTGGACTCCTGTTTCTGTTCCTGCTGCTGAGGCTCTTCCTTCTGTTCAGCTGCAGGTGCTTCCGCCTGTTGATCATCGGAGGAATCCTCAGAAGATGCGGAAGCTTCTCCGTTCTCATCCACTTTAGCGATGACGTCTCCGACTTCTACGTCATCTCCTTCTTCCTTGAGCAGTTCAGCAATAACCCCGTCTGCATCCGCGTTCACTTCCACATTGACCTTGTCTGTTTCCAGCTCAAGAATTGGATCGCCTTTGGAAACGTGGTCGCCTTTTTTCACAAGCCATTCGGCTATCGTGCCTTCAGTTATGGATTCAGCTAATTCAGGTACTTTGATTTCCTTCATTTTGTTTCTCCTCCTTTAGACATCTGCAGCGCTTCAAGAATGATTCGATTCTGCTCTGTTTTATGGATATTCGGTTCTCCAACGGAAGGGGAAGCCCTGTGCGGACGTCCTACAAATCTGTGAATCTGTCCATCCTTCAGGAGTCTGTGGAGGATCCCCTCCACGAAATACCAGCTACCCATGTTCTGCGGTTCTTCCTGGACCCATACTAGTTCTTCTAAATTCGGATAGGTTTCCAGCATTTCTGCCAGTTTTTGATCCGGGAATGGGTAAATCTGTTCCACCCGGACAGCATCGATGGTTTCGAAGGTTTCGTCCATACTTTCCACCTTGTCTTCGATATCCACCATGATTTTTCCGCTTCCTAATAGAAGGGTTTTCACTTTTTCTTTATCTTTATTCTCAGATAATCCCGGCTGCATCATGAGCGACTGGAATTTCCCATCGCTGAAAGCATCTCCGTCTACGGCGACTCTTTGATTCCGCAGCAGGCTTTTCGGTGTCATCAATACAAGCGGCCGTGCCTCTTCCTGGTTGCTGATTGCCGCCTGTCTGCGGAGCAGGTGGAAATACTGGGCCGATGATGTGACATTGGCCACGGTCCAGTTGTTTTCTGCAGCCAGCTGAAGGAAACGCTCAAGGCGGGCACTGGAATGCTCCGGCCCCTGTCCTTCATACCCGTGCGGAAGCAGGAAGACCATATTGGATTTCTCTCCCCACTTCGCGCGGCCGGCGGCAATAAACTGATCAAAAATGACCTGACCGGCATTGGCGAAGTCACCAAACTGCGCTTCCCACAGGACAAGAGAATCGGAAGCATGAACACTGTAGCCGTACTCAAAACCGATAACCCCTGCTTCCGATAACGGACTGTTGTGAATATCAAAGGACGCTTCCGCCTGATCCAGCCCGTGAAGTGGACAGTAGGTTTCATCCGTTTCTACATCATGTAGGACAAGATGACGGTGAGCGAAGGTTCCCCGCTCCGTATCCTGACCGGTAATCCTTATCGGAATGCCATCTTCCAGGATAGAAGCGAAGGCCAGGGCTTCCGCTGTCGCCCAGTCCACTTTCTGCCCTTCATCCAGCATTTTCGCACGACGCTGGAGAATCTTTTCCAGCTTCTTAAATCCATTGAAGCCTTCCGGACGTTTCAGCATCCCTTCATTCAGACCACGCAGACGCTCAATATCCACGGATGTCTGAATTTCATCCAGATCCCGTTCTACACCGCTCGGACGGTCCTTCACATCAGGAGCAGCTGTTTCGTGCTCACCCATATTGTTATAGATGTCACGAAGCTTCTCTTCAATCTCTTCTTTCATCTTCGCCAGCTCGCCGTCTTCCACAACGCTTTCATCCTGAAGCTGCTTCTCAAAAACAGCGGCAGCCGTCGGATGCTCATCGATTTCCTTATACAGCTTCGGCTGTGTAGAGCGCGGCTCGTCCATTTCGTTATGTCCGAAACGGCGGTACCCGACGAGATCAATCAGAAAGTCCTTATGGAACTTCTGACGGTATTCGTATGCAAGAGCCATAGCAGAAAGGCATGCCGCTGGATCGTCGGCATTCACATGCACCACCGGTATTTCAAAGCCCTTCGCCAGATCACTGGCATATCTTGTCGAACGTCCGTCTCTGCGGTTCGTCGTGAAGCCGACAAGGTTGTTGGCGATGATATGGACCGTGCCCCCTGTACGATAGCCGGGAAGATCACTCATATTCAGCGTTTCTGCGACAACCCCTTCACCGATAAAGGCTGCATCCCCGTGGATCAACAGACCGAATGCCTCGTCTTCGTCCATCTTCGCATAGCCGGGTTCCCTGCGGTCATCCTGCGCCGCTCTTGTAAAACCCTGGACGACAGGGTTGACGTATTCCAGGTGGGAAGGGTTATGGCTCAACGTCACTTTCGTTGCCGACTGCTCGCCGTTTTCGATCTCTCTCCGGGCTCCGAAGTGATACTTCACATCACCTGTCCAGCCGTAGTTGATGCCCATCGAACCTTCTGAAGGTACGAGCTCTTTATCAGGTGAATGGTGGAACTCAGAGAAGATCCGGTCATAAGGCTTCCCAAGGATGTGGGCAAGCACGTTCAGTCTTCCCCTGTGGGCCATGCCCATCATGATATGTTTAATGTGGTCGCCGGAAGCCGACTGGATAATATGGTCGAGCATCGGCACCATAATATCGAGGCCTTCAATGGAAAAGCGCTTCTGTGCCACAAACGTTTTGGCAAGGAAGTTCTCAAAACCTTCCACTTCAGCCAGGCGGTACAGCAGCTGTTTCTTTTCTTGATTTGTCAAAGATACCTGATACGATCCTGTATCGACTTTGTCCTGCAGCCATTTTCTTTCGTTCTCATTATTGACATGGCCGAATTCAAAGGAGATCGTCCCCGCATATCTCTCTTTAAGTACATGGACCACTTGGAGGGCATTATCCAGTTTCATAGGCGCGTCCGGCCAGACCCACTCCGCCGGCATAGCCTCCAGATCCTTCTCCTGAAGTCCGTAGGTTTCTAAATCAAGCAAATTTGTTTTAGGCCGCTCGTCACTTCCTACAGCATAGATGTTCGCCTGCAGATGGCCGTGACGACGAATAGCCTCAACAAGTTTCAATGCCGAGGTGATTTTCGCAATGTCCCTTTCTGAAGGAGACGCAGCGCCGTTCGTTTCAACAGACGGGCTTGTCTTCATCCAGTCAGGTGCCCCGTGCTCGTCAAAAATTTCCTTCAGTGAAGGATCGACAGCACTTGGGTTTTCTTCATATACTTCGAATTGCTCTTCGATATACCCCATGTTGGGGCCGTGGAAATTATCCCAAAATCTTTGAATGGAGCCTTGTTTAGACACGTAGAATACCTCCAAGTAGTTGTTGGCTAAAGTTTCCTCGAAAACGTTTCCAAGTCCACATACTATTATAGAATTGAAACGCTTACGTATTCAACAAATTTCGCTTATTTTTCTCAAATGGTAACAATTCCATTATAACAAGAAAGGCGCACCCTTTGGTACGCCTTTTTACTTTTTACTGGTAAAGATTATTCCTCATCCTCAAGAACCCGGTAGGCCATATCGAAAAACTTCATCTGGCTGTTGATACGCACCTGGTTTTTCTCAGGCTGTACGTACTCATAACTGCCGTCGTTCTTCTGCTCCCTCGCCTTGATGTTATCATTCAGCATGATGGACAGGATTTTCTTCAGCCGGGTTTTCACAGAAGGCTCGTGAATCGGGAAAAGCAGTTCAACGCGTTTCACCATATTTCGAGTCATCATATCCGCAGAGGAAAGGAACAGGCGGTCGTCCCCGTTGTGATGGAAATAATAAATCCGGCTGTGCTCCAGGAAGCGTCCGACAATGCTGTACACGCGGATATTGTCACTGACGCCTTCAATGCCGGGCCTCAAGCAGCAGATCCCGCGGACGATCAGGTCGACCTGTACGCCTGCCTGGGAAGCTTCGTACATTTTCATGATCAGGTTTTTGTCCGTAAGCGAGTTCATCTTCGCTATGATCCGGCCGTTTCCGTGCTGCTTATGGAAGCGGATTTCATTGTTCATGTAGCGGATAAAGTCATTCCGGATATCAAATGGAGCCATAGACAAGTGATGGAACTCCGGTTTCTCCGTAAAACCGCTCAAGTAATTGAAGAAGTGCGTCGCATCTATCCCGAACTTCCGCTTCGACGTAATGATGCCCATATCGGTATACAGAGAAGCCGTCTGGTCGTTGTAGTTTCCGGTACCCAGGTGGACGAAGCGCTCGATCTTTTCTGCTTTTTTCCTGACGACAAGGGTGATTTTGCTGTGGGTTTTCAAGTAGGTCATGCCGTAAATGACGTGACACCCGGCTTTTTCGAGCTCCTTGGCCCACTGCACGTTGTTCTCTTCATCGAACCGCGCTTTCAGTTCAACAAGCACCGTCACCTGTTTCCCTTTCTCCGCTGCCCGCTTTAAAGCGTCTATAATCGGTGAATCTCCACTTACCCTGTACAGCGTCTGTTTGATGGCCAGCACGTATGGATCATCTGCCGCTTCCGCCACAAAATCGACGACAGGCTCAAAGGATTCATAAGGGTGGTGCAGGAAGATATCGCGGTTCTCCGCTGCTTCAAAGATATTCTCCTCCCCATCCAAATCACGCGGTGGCTGCGACATCAATGTCTCATAGTAAAGGTGATCCTTCACATCAGCAAACGTTTTATGGAACTTGAACAGGAACGTGAGATCAAGCGGACCGTTCGTAATGTACAGGTCATCACGATGAATTTCCAGGACGCTGAGCAGGAATTTGACCACTTTCTCTTCGTACTTGCCATCCCTTACTTCCAGACGGACGGCTGCGCCCCATTTGCGTTTTTTCAATTCTTTTTCGATTTCCTTCAGAAGATCCCGGGCACCTTCCTCATGGATTGTCATATCCGCATTTCTTGTGATCCGGAACTCTGAAACAGATTCCACTTTGTATCCTTTAAACAGTTTACCCATAAAATGGCTGATAATTTCCTCAAGAAGCACATATTGGTATTTATTTTCATGCTCCACCTGGACAAATCGATCCAGGACGGCCGGCACCTGGACAATCGCCGTCTTTGTTGTGTTCTCCGGATCGATTTCATCTTTAATGACGACAGCAAGGTTGATGGACTTGTTGAGAAGCATCGGAAACGGACGGTAGGCATCCACAGCCATCGGCGTCAGCACGGGAAAGATTTCCTCGTCAAAATATTTTTCGAAGCGGTTGATTTCCTCTTTCGTCAGATCCTCTATGGAAAGCAGGGAGATGCCTTCCTTCTCCAGTTCCGGCTTCATCGCCTGATAAGAGTCATACTGCTTCTTCACGTTGTTATGATTGATTTCCGAAATTTTCGCCAGCTGCTGCTTCGGAGTCAATCCGGCCTTGTTCTCCGGCTTGTTGAAACCGGCTTTTACCTGATCCTTCAATCCGGCTACCCGTACCATGAAAAATTCATCCAGGTTGGAGGATCCGATCGCTAAAAATTTCAAACGCTCAAGCAAAGGGTTATCCAAATCAAGAGCCTCATCAAGCACACGCTCATTAAAAGCGAGCCAGCTCAGCTCCCGGTTGTTATAAAATAATGGATTATTCAATTCCTGTGTCTTGTTTTCTGTTGACATTCCGCACACCCTTTACACATTTATTCCACTCCATATGTTAGTACGTCTCTATATCCTCTATATAAAACAAGTGTTAAGGTTTTGTAAAAAAATGATGAATTTTGCTGAATTTTGTTTTCTTTTAAGGTAGAATATTCCGAAATTAACAGCTGTGCATAAAAAGAAGCCCGCAGAGGGACTTACTTTTTATTTTCCACAAAAGACAGTTCTATAGTCTTTTTCAGTGACTTTTCCAAATGTTTTTTCTGTTTTTCCGCCTGATATTCCTCCGGCATCCATTCGCCGGAGCAGTGACACGTAATATGCAGGTCATGGCCTTCCTTCATCAGCGTAAGGCTTTGGATTGTCTGCCTGCGGGTGCTGTCGAGGCTGTAGCAGAACTTCAGAAGGGAGCCAAGAAGACGGAGCTTCTTCTGTTCATCCTTCAAAAACCACTTCTTATACGGCTGAAGGAACTGCTTGAAAATCGTTTTGTTCTTATAGGAGGCCATAAGCGCCATCCGCAGTCTCTCCATATGCATCAATCCGTCAATCGTCCGGTTGGCAAGCAGGTAGAAGGTATGCTGGGCACTCGCTTCACTGTCGATATAATCCCCCAGGTTGAACACATAGCTCGCCCTCTTCACTTCCTGCCAGTCCGATTTTTTCAAAGAACCGAGCCCTTTTTCATGGAGCTGGTAGAAAAGCTGATGAGCCAGATGCTGGACGTGCTGGATCTGTTTGACATTCAAGTCATAATCATTGATTAATTCCTGAATGCTCTCCTCCAGCACGTTCGGAAAAACCGATGTCCCCATATCCTTCGTCAGCTGTTCAAAAAAGACACCATCCCGAAGTCCTTTTCTGCTCAGAATGAATCCGGAAGCCTGCATGGTATCGTAAAGGGAATGGAACACTTCCGTCGCCGGCAGAATAATATCCGCCCGGTCTTTGGACAGCCCTTCCACCTTCTGCAGCTTCTTCATCGGCAGGGTGAATAAATAATTTTTTATAAAAGCGAGATCGCTGTCCTTCATTTTATATTGATGAAGGCCGGCCAGCGGGTACTCCTTCAGGTTCTGATCGATCTGTGCAAGGTTCCGCGCGCCACCGCCGATTCCGATCAATGGAATATCCTTCTTCTGCAGCCATGGCAGTGATTTGAACTGATCAAGCAGATACCGGCGCAAAGCCGCGAATTCATTCTCGGTCGGCAGTTCCTTTTTGAAGAAGTCCTGCTTCAACGTCAATGCTCCGAACGGGAAGCTGTACGATTCGATCAATTCACGGTCTTTAAAATATGTAACTTCGGTACTTCCCCCGCCAATATCCACGGTGATCCCTTCTGTAACTGGAGTGGAATTCACGACGGCCAGGTAACCGTAATACGCTTCTTCGTGATCCGATAAAATGCGCATGTCAAAACCGGTATGCTTGGAAACCTGGCTGATGATCTCCTCCTGGTTCCCCGCCTGGCGGACCGTAGCCGTAGCGACACACACCATTTCCTCAAGCGTATAGGATTCAGCAACTTCCTTGAAACTCTTCAGTGTCGTCAGCAGCGTCTGCAGCCCTTCGGTGGATAACAGACCATCCTTCGTTAAATGGTTCCGGAGACGTGCGACCGCTTTTACGTTCTCCACTTCACGCAGACGTCCACCTTTATCACGCAGATAAATCACTAGACGCATCGTGTTTGAACCTACATCAATAATTGCATAAAATTTCCTGGCCATGATTTCACCACTCTTCTTTTTTTGACATTATAACATAAAAAAGACCGCCCTCTTACCGAAAAGGAGGCGGTCTGATGAGGCATTACCTGTTCAACAGGCTGCCTACATATTTCAACAGTTCGTTCGCTGAGCTGGAGTTGTACCCATGCTCATCGACAAGGGTGGCAACGACTTCGTTAATCTTCTTCAGCTGCTGTTCATCCGGAGTCTTCGCCGACGTCGTAATTTTCACGACATCCTTCAGATCAGCAAACAGCTTCTTCTGAATGGCTTCGCGAAGACGCTCATGGGACTGGTAGTCAAACTTCTTGCCTTTACGTGCGTAGGCGGAGATCCGAATGAGAATTTCTTCACGGAAGGCTTTTTTCGCATTTTCCGAAACGCCGATCTGTTCTTCAATGGACCGCATGAGACGCTCATCCGGATTGAGTTCTTCACCCGTCAGCGGATCCCTCAGCTTCGCCTTGTTACAGTACGCTTCGACGTTATCCAGGTAATTGTCCATAAGCGTAACGGCGGATTCTTCATAGGAGTACACAAATGCTTTCTGCACTTCCTTCTTCGCAATTTCATCATACTCTTTTCTCGCCAGGGAAATGAAATCAAGGTACCTCTCCTTATCCTCACTGGATATGGAGGCGTGGCTTCCAAGTCCATCCTTCAAGGAACGGAGAACATCCAGTGCGTTGATCGATGTCAGTTCTTTCTTAATGATGGTGGATGATATGCGGTTGATCACGTACCGTGGATCGATCCCGCTCATTCCCTCATCGCCATGCTCCTTCTTCAGTTCCTCGACATCCACATCACTGAAGCCCTCTAGAATTTCGCCATCATAGAGTCTCATTTTCTTAAGCACATCGATGGACGCCTTTTTCGATTCTTTTAATCGTGTCAGGATCGTGAACATTGCTGCCACTCTTAACGTGTGCGGAGCAATATGGACATCGCGGATATCACTCTCTCTAATCATCTTTTCATAGATCCGCTCTTCCTGACTGACCCTCAAATTATACGGCACAGGCATGACGATCATCCGGGAGTGGAGCGCCTCATTCTTCTTGTTGGCAATAAAAGAACGGTATTCCGCTTCGTTCGTATGAGCTACAATTAATTCATCCGCTGAGATCAGGGCAAAACGGCCAGCCTTGAAGTTCCCTTCCTGTGTCAGGCTGAGCAGGTGCCAGAGGAACTTCTCATCACACTTCAGCATTTCCTGGAACTCCATCATGCCACGGTTGGCCTTGTTCAGCTCTCCATCGAACCGGTAAGCACGCGGATCCGATTCCGACCCGAATTGAGCAATGGTCGAGAAGTCAATCGAACCGGTCAAGTCGGCAATATCCTGGGACTTCGGATCAGACGGACTG
Organism: Halobacillus sp. ABH2_015; assembly: GCF_056158945.1. Taxonomy (NCBI): domain Bacteria; kingdom Bacillati; phylum Bacillota; class Bacilli; order Caryophanales; family Bacillaceae; genus Halobacillus; species Halobacillus sp. ABH2_015. Next base: position 756,802 of record NZ_JBSWUG010000002.1, on the reverse strand, counting down.
AAGGTACCAATGCCTGTACGCTTATCCTCTGAGAAAAAGATCCGTTCCACTAAAACGTCCTCAATTCTTCCTCCATACTCCGTTTCCACACGCATCGTATTTAACGGAGACAAACTTCCTTCAATACGGATGCCATACTCATCCTGAAAATCCTTGCGCAGATGGCTCGGGATCAGATGCAGCGGATCTTCATGCATTGGACAGCCCTTGATGGCAAAGACAGCCCCTTCATCCGTATGCGTGTACTTTTCCAATCCCCGCTTCATCAAGTTTACAAGTGTGGATTTCCCGCCACTGACAGGTCCCATCAATAATAGAATACGTTTGCGGACATCCAGTCTTCTCGCTGCCGGGTGGAAATATTCCTCCACCAGCTTTTCCATCGCTTCATCCAGTCCGTAGATATCATCATCAAAGAACTTATAACGCTTATGATCATGCGCTTCTTCCACACCAGCACTTTTAACCATATTGTAAACGCGGGAATGAGCGGATTGTGCTAAATACGGCCGCTCTCTCAACAGCTCCAAGTATTCAGCAAACGTTCCTTCCCACTTCAGTTCTTCCTCGTATTCCCGGTGGTCTTGTATCTTCTTTAAAATGTCCACTTCGCGACCTCCCCCGTCGTAAGAGACGAATTTTAATACATCCTATGCCTGGCTCATGTAAAACATGTGTGAATCAAAGAAATGTGGAAGCGGCTTGGTCAGTCCCGTCAAGCATAAGACCAGCACCGCCGTGGAGCGCTTTTCTCCACAGAGGTGATGGACTTATGACCTCGAGGGACTAGCCGCTGCAACTGGACAAAGACTGAAATGCGGAAGCACCCTGATAGATGCGACAAGCATAAGACAAGGATCGGAGTGAAGCGTTCTTCCTTCACGGAGATCATTGACTTATGTCTCGAGCATCTGGGTGCCGGAGCTGGACTACAAAAAAGAAATGTGGAAGCGGCTTGGTCAGTCCCAACAAGCATAAGACCAGCACCGCCGTGGAGGGCTTTTCTCCACAGAGGTGTTGGACTTATGACCTCGAGGGACTAGCCGCTGCAACTGGACAAAGACTGAAATGCGGAAGCACCCTGATAGATGCGACAAGCATAAGACAAGGATTGCAGTGAAGCGTTCTTTCTTCACGGAGATCATTGACTTATGTCTCGAGCATCTGGGTGCCGGAGCTGGACTACAAAAAAAGAAATGTGGAAGCGGCTTGGTCAGTCCCGACTAGCCTGTGCAAAGAACCAAAACATCCATCATGAAAGAGCTGCAGGAACCTTACAACTACAACAACGAACCCGTTCGACTTGTCCCCTTGCGGTGTTGCCTATCCAGTGATTTTACGTCATTTTGACCTGCACCCTGCAGGGTAGAAGGACAGCCCCTCTACTTAAACCTATGCCGCTGCCCGTCATTTATGAAAAAAGAGGACGGAATCAATCTCCGTCCTCTTCCACATCTTTCCCTTCCATATAGCTTTTCCTTTTGGCAAGTCCCATGACGAGGAACAAAATAAATAAGAATAAATTCAGCCAGCGGTAATCGTCGTAAAAAATAGCAAGGATGGCCCAGATGGATGCACTGATTAAAAAAAGCACGCTGGACAGCAAGGTTTGATTCATCATAATCCCTCCTCTTCTCATTATATAGTCATATACCGAATCTGAGGCTGTAAATTCTTCAGCCTAAAGTCCTAATAAATTCCCGGAAGAAGGATTTACTATATTTTGACATGCCCTTGTCCGATTGTTAGAATTGTTTTGACTATTTTACTTTGATAAAGTACTCACTCAAAAAGAAAGAAGGACTGCATATGGAAACATGGTACTTTGTCGATTCAGGCCATTGTACACCTGCCATCAACATGGCACTGGACGAGGCCCTTATGAATTGGCACCGGGAAGGGGCCATCCCGCCTGTTCTGCGTTTTTACGGCTGGGAACCTGCCGGGCTGTCTGTTGGTTATTTTCAAAAAGTAAAAGGAAAAATTGACTTGGATGGCGTTCAAAAGCATGGGTATCAGCTCGTCCGCCGTCAAACGGGCGGCCGTGCGGTATTACATGACCATGAACTTACATATAGTGTCATCGTATCGGAAAAACACGAGGACATGCCGGATTCCGTGAAAGAAGCCTATCTCGTCATTTCCAAGGGCCTGCTTGAAGGGTTCAGGAACCTGAACATTGATGCAGACTTTGCTGTTCCTGAAGGCAGGCTGGATGTGAACGGGTCAGCTGTCTGTTTTGAAGAACCGTCCTGGTATGAATTGATTGTCGATGGAAAAAAAGCGGCGGGAAGTGCACAGACTAGAAAACGCGGCATCATCCTGCAGCACGGGTCCATCCCGATTGAAGTGGATGATGGGAAGCTTTTTGATATGTTTGTTTACAAAAATGAACGCATCAAGGAAAGAGCCCGCAAAGCTTTCGGCAGCAAAGCCATTGCCGTCAACGAAATCCTCGAAGAGCCTGTGTCTTTCGAAGAAACAAAACATGCATTTAAACAAGGATTTGAACAAGGATTGAATGTTCACCTGGAGCCCTTCCACCTGTCTGAGGAACAATGGGACGAGGTAAGGAAAATCGCCCGGGAACGCTACGAAACAGATGAATGGAACTACGCCCGCTGAGCGGGATAAGGAGTGGTGAACGTGAGTAAAAACCAGGAATACATAAGAAAGCCGGAATGGCTGAAAATCAAGATCAACACCAACAAATCCTATACAGGTCTGAAGAAACTGATGCGCGAGAAGAAATTGAACACGGTGTGCGAGGAAGCACGCTGCCCGAACATCCACGAATGCTGGAGTGAACGGAAAACCGCTACCTTCATGATCCTGGGGGATACATGTACACGCGGTTGCCGTTTCTGTGCCGTTAAGACCGGGCTGCCGAACGAACTTGACTGGGGCGAGCCGGAGCGTGTTGCGGAATCCGTTGAAATCATGGGACTGAAACACGTCGTTGTTACAGCGGTTGCCCGTGATGACTTGAACGACGGCGGTGCTGCTGTATTCGGTGAAACCGTGAAGGCAATCCGCCGCCGGGTACCGGGATGCACCGTGGAAATTCTTCCTTCTGATATGAAAGGTGATTATGAAAGCCTGCATACCTTGATGGAGGGCGAGCCGGATATTTTCAACCACAACATTGAAACCGTCCGCCGTCTGACGAAGAAAGTCCGTGCACGCGCCATGTATGACCGTTCTCTTGAGCTGCTCCGCCGTGTGAAGGAAATCCGTCCGAATACACCGACGAAGTCCAGCCTGATGGTCGGTCTTGGCGAGACGAAAGAGGAAATCATCGAAGCGATGGATGATCTGCTTGCTCATAACGTCGACATCATGACCATCGGCCAGTACCTGCAGCCGACGAAAAAACACTTGAACGTGGAACGCTACTACCATCCGGATGAATTCGAGGAACTGAAACAGATTGCCCTTGAAAAAGGATTCAAGCACTGTGAAGCAGGCCCGATGGTCCGCTCCTCCTATCATGCGGATGAACAGGTGAACAGCACCTCCGCCCAGCGACGGATCAAGTACATGCAGGGCTATGAGTCCCAAGGAAAAGAACTCGACACAACGAACTTCTAAACAAAATCCCCTTCTCCTGAATCAGGAGAAGGGGATTTATTGATTACCAGAAACCTCCGTACGGGGGACGGCCGTAATAACCTCCGCCTCCGCCTCCATAATAAGGCGGGCGTCCGTAATAAGGAGGTGGATAGCCATAACCGCCGCCGCCAAATCCTCCGTACAAACCTGGAGCCAGGGCACCGCCTAAAAAGCCACCCAGTAACCCACCGGCAAAGGGGCCGAAAAAGAAGAAACGCTCTTCTTCATTCCGGAAGTCTTCTTCTATTCCATAAGGATAAGCATATGGATACTGATTCACTCGTTCTCCTCCTATCCATTCCTGTGGTTATTCACCTACTCTTCACTCTATGTCACCAGCCCGGCCATCGTATAGGCATCTGTCACCAGGGATAGGATAAAATTAACTGTAAGCCCATTCACACCTCGAATAAAATGGGGTATACTTAAAAAAGAAACGCTTGTCTGGCTAGAAAAGGAGGACTATTCATGAATGTAACCTTGATTATTCTCGTCTGCCTCGCATTTTTGACAGCTATCTTCTCAGCTGGATATGATACGAAGCCAGGGCCAAGAAAGTAAAAAAACGCACCCGATGGGGTGCGTTTTTTCATGTCTTATTTGATTAATCCCGGAAACCCCTGCTGCAGTAAAGCATTGAACAAAATGATCGATGCGGTATTAGATAAGTTCAACGAGCGGACTTCGCCGGTCATCGGAATCCGGAGGCAGCGGTCTTCAAGACCTGTTAAGAGCTCCTTCGGTATGCCGTCACTCTCCCGCCCGAAAACAAACAGCTGATCTTTTTTTGCATCACTGAAATCAAAATCAGCGTACGATTTCGTTCCGAAGTTTTCAATGTAGTAGAACTCGCCTTCTGGATAGTTCTCATACAACTCTTCGATCGAGTCATAGTAATGGACCGTCAGTTTAGGCCAGTAATCGAGACCCGCACGGCGCACCATTTTATCATCAGTCGAGAAACCGAGCGGACGGATCAGATGCAGGACACTATTTGTCGCCACACAGGTCCGACCGATATTTCCGGTATTGGCCGGAATTTCCGGCTGGAAAAGGACAATATGGTTAGGCATCACTTTCACCTCAGTCTAATCGTAGTCAACCAGACCATTATACCATATCGGTCACCCGTTAATTCTGAAAAATTTATACTGAATATCCGGCGTGTAAGCGGTAGAGTCCTCGTACGCCCAGTAGCGGTGCCGGCTGTTTGATGTATGAGCGTTGACCAGAGGCATCCCCTGGGCATCCTTTTTCACAACAAAAGTATTATGATCATACCGCCCGTTTCCTTGAAAGTCATAACAGATGACATCCCCCGGCGCGAGCTGATCCGCCGAGGATACTTCCACGGCTTTCAAGCCTTTACGCGATCCGCTTAAGTACCAGCGCAGCGCATGAGCCACAGTCCAGCTGTAGCTCCACGTTCCATTCCCGTACCACCACCCGCGCGTCCGGTCCCCGGCTCCCCTCATCGGTGCACCGCCGGCCCGCAGACATTGGGAAACGTAATTGGTGCAATCGACTTCAAACTTCTTATAAGCCGGGTTGTAGCTGTCCCACCAGCGGTCCGCATACCGCACAGCCTCCCGGCGGTTGTAGTCGAAGCGTGGATCATCCACCGGCTCTCTCTCCCCCATCTCGAATGTCAAAGGCAAGGAGGAATCCCCGGAGGCGGGAATCTCCGTCACGACTTCGTGATGCACCCACTTCCCTTTGGCCCACTGTCCACGACCTGTGTAGAACCCTTCTTCCAAAAAAACATGGCGCCCACTTTTTACAAGCATGGTCAAATGCAGGTCATAAGCAACATCCACGACGTGATCATAAGCCTTTCTGTGAAAAGGGTAAATTCGGAAAGTCATCCGCTGGAGCTTGTGACCGCGCGCTTCCATGCCTTCCATTTTCCGCTTCAACCATCCTTCTTCCTCCTGATCGAAAATCCGGTCCAGCACTTTCTGCCAGTAACGCTTGATTTCCTCCGTGCTATTCATCCGCTTCCCCCCTCCTTCAGTATATGAAGAGGGGGGGAGGCCATGAAAAAAAGCCCCCGCAGGGACTTTTAATGTTGTATAGCTGTATGCTGTTTTTCGAAATCCAGCAGTTTTTCTTTTTTGTCCAGTCCGCCGGCATAACCGACGAGCTTTCCGTTGCTTCCAATGACACGGTGGCATGGCACAATGACAGAGAAAGGGTTTTTATTCACGGCCCCTCCGACAGCACGGATCGCCTGCGGAGAGTGCAGCGCTAAGGCTACATCCTTGTAGGAACGCGTTTCACCAAATGGGATCTGGTGAAGCAGTGTCTTCCACACTTTCCGCTGGAAATCTGTTCCGTAACAGTTGAGCGGAACATCAAACGCTGTGCGGATTCCCTGGAAGTATTCCTGCAGTTCTTTTTCTGTCTGAACAATCAATGAATGATCGGGGTCATAAACCAGTTCACCTTTTAGAAAATGCTTCCTTTTCCAAGATTGATAGGCTGGAAGTCGATCTTCATGGTGACCAAAATCAATGCGGCAGACTCCTTCATCATTGGCCAGGACAGTCATAGCCCCCAAAGGAGTTTGAAACGTGTCGTAATATAGAAAAGAATGATGGTTCATAGCCAACCCCTTCTTTATTAACAGTTTTTTCTATTATACTAGAGCTCTAGTGGATTGAAAAGGTACAGGAGTTGATTACGTTTGAAATTGCAGCCCTTTTTCCATTTCATACAAGACCTGTTCATCGTCTTCCTTTTCCATCGCTTTTTCAATGGCCTCAAAACATTCGGAACGGCCGATTTTCCCGAGTCCCCACGCGGCGGTTCCACGTATGACCGGCCTTGGGTCGTGATTCATTAAACGGATCAGTTCATCAACGGACGTTTCGTCACGGTAATGAGCCAGCGCCAGAATCGCATTCCGCTGAATCGGCTTTTTGCCCCGCCACGAGCCGGAAATGAACCCGAATTTCTCTTTGAACTCCCGGTTGGAAATGGACAGGAGCGGTGTAAGCTTCGGCTTGACAACCTCCGGATCCGGCTCGAATTCTTCATGATTATGAAAATCTTTCTTCCGGTTCTTTGGACAGACGGTCTGGCACGTATCGCAGCCATAGAGACGGTTGCCGATCACTGTGCGGAACTCATCAGGCAGAAAACCCTTCGTCTGCGTTAAAAAAGCGATACAGCGCTGAGCATTCAACTGGCCGCCCTGGACGAGGGCTCCGGTCGGGCAGGCGTCCACACAAATGTTGCAGTCGCCACAGCTGTCATCCACCGGCTCATCAGGAGCAAAAGGAATATTCGTTACAAGTTCTCCTAAATATACATATGAACCAAACTCCGGAGTGATCACGGCACAATTTTTTCCACTGAATCCAATCCCTGCACGCTCCGCTACAGCACGATCAGAGAGCTCCCCTGTATCCACCATGGATTTCAGTTCCACTTCCGGAAACCTCTCTTTTATAAAAGCACCGAGCTTGTGCAGCCGGTCCCGCAGCACATCATGATAGTCCTGTCCCCAGGAGGCCCGGCAGAAAATCCCCCGCCGTTCTCCCTTCACACTGCGCGGGGCATCTTTCACTTTTGAAGGATACGCAAGAGCAATGGAAATAATCGACTGCGCGCCCGGCAGAAGGCGGCCGGGCTCGGTCCGCTCGTCCACCTCCCCCTTTTCGAAACCGGACTGGTATCCGAGTTCCTGCTGGCGTTTCAATCGGGCTTTCAATTCTCCGAACACATCAGCAGAAGCAAATCCGATTTTATCGATGCCGATTTCTCTGCTGTAGGTGATCACTTCTTCTTTAAACTGATGAAAATCCACCCGGACGTTCTCCTTTCTAACGAATATCTTTCACGGCAGCTGTCCGAATCCGGTTCATAGCTGCTGCGATTTCAAATCTTCTTGGTCTCGCCAGCTCCCCTGGATGCTGGTCTTTAAACGGACCGAAGGAAGCGAGGCCTTTCGTGTCCAGCTGTTTTTCAATATGATCCAGAAGTTCCGGCAGACTCTGCTCAGCCTTCAGCCGGCCTTTTTTATCAAGATGCAGAAGGATATCGGCAATCAGACGTGTCTGTGAGGCATCGACCAGTTGTTCGACACCGGAAAGGTCGATATCTTCATGACCCATCAGCAGCTTGAACAGCCCTTTAGCCTGCACTTTTTCCTTCTTCCCTTTTCTCGTCTGCAGCGTATTCGGAAGAAAGGCACGCTGTGGAACGCTGCCGAAGTGTTCTTCCCCGGCCGTTTGTCTTTCTGACGGATACTTCGCGGCAATCTCTTTCGCTTTCTGCGTGACGTTGACCGGGACATACTGATCCATCATGATAACGTCATCCGCTGCCTGGAAGTAGTCGCCGGAACCTCCCATGACGAGAATCGTAGAAACATCAAGATCGTCTCTCATCTGTCTGATTTTATCAATGAACGGTGTGATCGGTTCTTTTTCCTTTACGACAAGCTCCTGCATCCGTTCATCACGGATCATGAAGTTGGTGGCACTCGTATCTTCATCAATCAGCAGTGTGCGTGCCCCCGCCTCAAGCGCCTCCATAACGTTGGCCGCCTGGGAGGTGCTTCCGCTCGCGTTTTCCGTAGAAAAAGCCGTCGTGTCCGTTCCGTGCGGAAGATTTTTAATAAACGGCGAAATATCCACCTTGGTGACCTGACGTCCATCTTCTGCTCTTACTTTCACACTGTCCGGATCTGTCAGGACATATTCACGTCCATCCCCTTTAATGTGAGGATACACCCCGCGCTCGATGGCATTCAAGAGGGTACTTTTACCATGGTATCCCCCGCCGACAATCAGGACGATCCCTTTTTTCAAGGCCATCCCTGTCAACGGCTCCTTACGATGGGGAATCGTGATTGAGACGCGGTTTTCCTCCGGGCTCTCAAAAGGAACGGCTTTTTTCATCGGACGCTGGCTCACTCCGCTCTCCCTTGGAAGAACCGCCCCGTCTGCCACGAAGGACATCCAGCCGTTTTCACGCATCGCCTCTAAAAGGACATCGTGCTGATCGGCAAGCTGACAAACTTCCTCCAGCTCGCTGTCTTTGACAGTAAACACAGACTGCTTCAGCATTTCCGGAATCACAGAAAAAAACAGCTTTTCCGCCTGCTTTCCATTGATGCGCCGACCATTTGCGGGCAGGCCGACCGTCAGGCAGATGATGATGTCTTCAGGCATCAGGGTAACCGCTGTCCGCTCTAAAATTTCCTGCCCCGGCTGATCGATGGCGACCATTCCGCTTTTTCCTGAGCCCTTCACACTGAACTGGGTTTTCTTAATCGTATCCGCTGCCGCTCTCGCAAAGGTATCTTCTGCGTACGTTTTTCGACTCTTCGTCTCTTTATATTCGGCAGGAACAGGGCGTCTGCTTTGAGGCACCTGTATCCTGATTTTCGATGGAGCCGCAAATGGATCTCCCTGCACATAGTCTATATGAAGCGTATAATCCTCGAAACTGTACGTCCCTTGAATCTGCTTATATCCTTTGTAACTCTTACCGTCGATCTGCTTCAGCATCGTTTGAAGTTTTTTCATTCCGGCATCCTCCTGTCTTCGTTCTATTATAGGTTGTATCCATTTTTCCGCATTAAAAAACGCAATGCTTCGTTACCCATTTAACGAAACACTGCGTTGGTTCACATAAGTATAAAAAATAATTGCATCACAATAGTGAATGGAGCGGGTGAAGGGAATCGAACCCTCATCATCAGCTTGGAAGGCTGAGGTTTTACCACTAAACTACACCCGCATATGAAGAGCTGAGTTGTCCGTACAACTTCCCTCATCTATATTTGTTATGATAACATCCGAATTCTATCGATGCAACATGATTTTTACGTTTTTTTGTCGAAATCTTAATAGCCGCTTTACAATGTTATGGGGTCATAGTTTAAAAGCCTGATAGGCCTACGATACCCGGATGGTCTCTTTTTTATACATATAAAAGCAGACTGCCGGGGGAAGCAGTCCGCCTGGACCTAATCCTTCTGCTTATGCTGGAAGACGTAGATGATGGAAAATACGAGAAAAGCGGTGAAATGCAGGGAGTCAATGAAGAGTTTAAACAGCTCAAACAGATCGGTTGTATTCATCTCAATCACCTCCACAATCCTGATGGACGAGGATGTGTGCGGGAGGAAAACTGCATCTGGAGAGGTATTCTAGCGCATGTAATGCCGGAGTCTTCTTATTGTCCCCGGACGTGCCGGCTTTATGCAGGCCAAATAAAAAGAAGAGCCATTTTAATGGCTCTTCCTCCGTCTGACTTATAGAATCAACGTGTTCTTCAAAGCAGCGATCAAGTTTTCAAAATCCTCATTCACCTGGGCAGCGACATCATTTTTCTTGTACTCCTCATCCTGCTCCATGGAACTGACAGGTTCAATGAGCACTGTCCGGTTTTCCATAAATACGATTTCAATTTTTCTAGGAGGTGTATTTTCATTGAGGCTGTATTCGTCGAAGTACTCCTTCATAGAAATGATTTTGTCCGCAAACAACGTTTCCTTTTTCAGTGACATATCCGGCGATAAGCTTAAGGCTGTCAGCGTGCGGTCATTTCTGTTCACAATAAACAGGTGCTGCTGATCCGAATCCAGAACTTCCAGGCAGCGGTAATTGTCTGACTCGAAGATTTCCTCGGTAAACTCCAAAACAGCGGCCGTTCTCAGTTTACTAAGCTTGTCTGTACTCAACCTATCTTTTACAGCAATGGACATAAATGAAGAACCTCCTTATTTGTTTTACATTTTCCACATCCCCGTTTTATCTCCATAAAAAACTGAAAAACAGCAAAATAAACAAAAATTACCATGTCATTGATGATGAATCATTCAAATGATTTACGATTTCGACAAAACGTGAGGAGACTCGCTCTCACCTGACAGCCACTCTCAAGACAACCGCTCAGAAATCAATTGGAAGGAAAGGACAGCTTCCTTATAAAAGTCGATTTTCTTGTCCTCCATCATCCGGTCCAGTTTGGACTCAGCACTGGAAGCAATCTGCTCAATCTTCTTATCATCCGTAAGCTCAATCAACCGCTTCAACATCTGCTTCTTCTGCTTTGTATCTTTTTCAATCGTTTTCCACTGCTCTTCCGTTTCCGCTTCCAGATCATTCAAATCATCCGTTACCCCTTTACCAAGGCCGGACACGAGTTCTTTCATCTCGTCATTGTCTTCAATCGTCCGGAGCATCTGATTATCCACGCGCTCATAATCCGGACGGTTCTCCTCTGTTTCCTCTTCCTGTTCAATAAAAACCTTCTCATAGCTTTGATCCTGCTGAATAATCGTCTGGGCGCTTTCCGTCTCCCCATGATTCTCCCGATCCATCTCTGTCAGCTGCCACACACCAAAACCAAGGAGAGCAATCCCAAGAATTGATGTGCCCTTTATAAACCTGCTCATATCCTCTCATTCCTTATTGCCCATATTTTCTCTGAATTTATATTATTCCGACAAACTCATGTCATCTAATTGTAACATTCGTTGAAAATACTGTAAATGAGCATAAAAAAAGAGAAGTCTGTCCTAGACTTCTCTTTTACAGGTTTTCAATAAATAAGCGGATCACATCAGCTCCACCAATGACTGTCCCAAGCGTACTTCCCAGATTCGCAAGCACGACTACAAGCAGAATTCTCGTTACTTTGTTCTGCCAGAAGCCTTTTACCGTCGTAACATCATCCGAAAGGGATTCAAAATCCCCCACATTCGGCCGTCGGAAATAGGCTTGTACAATCCCGGCAAACCAGCCGGCTGCAAGCAGAGGGTTCAGCGATGTGATCGGCGCAAGTAGAAATGCGGCCACAACTGCGAGCGGGTGTGCCAAGGCTGCCGCTGCTCCTATCGCTGAAAACGACCCGTTCCAAAGGATCCAGCTGATTGTCTGCTGGGTACCCGCGGCTGGATTGGAGAGGAATGTATATAAAATAATCGATAAAATTAATATCGGGATCGACCACCCGATGATTTTCGGCGCTTTTGATTTAGGCGGCCGTTTTTTCAACGCTTTCAAATCTTGATCGTTATAAATCTCTTTCTTAATCCCAGGCACGTGAGCCGCTCCGAGCACAGCAACCACTTTCTCTCCGGGCGCATCCTTGATTTTCTGAGCCAGATACTGATCCCGCTCATCAATCAACGGCTTCTTCAAGTCCGGGAAATGATCGGTCAAATCCTGAAGCATGCCATCCAGCATATCCTGGGACTTCATTTTCTCCAGCTCTTCCTCAGAAATTTTGTCATTGCTGAAAATGCCGTAGAAGATCGACATTAAGAGCTTCGACTTTCCACTCCAGCCAAGATTGCCCCAGATCCGGGAGAATGTCACCTGGATGTTCCGGTCGGCGAGCACCAGCTCTGCCCCTGTGTCTTCTGCAGATTCAATTCCCTGGATCATTTCCTGACCCGGCTGAATGCCAAACTGCTTCGCCATCCGCTTTTGGAACGATGAAACAGCGAGGTTCACTAATAACAGCGTCGCTTTTTTACTTTTAATCACTTCAAAGATGTCCGTATTCTTCCACCGGTCTCCGTCCCTGATGGACTGGTAGCGCTGTTCGTCCAGCTCCACACAGACAGCATCCGGCTGTTCCTGTTCAATGACCTGCTTCACCTGCTCCGCACTTTGTCTGGAGACGTGAGCCGTGCCGATCAGAATATATTCTTTTCCTTCTATCGTTAATCTGGTCAAGTTATCTTCCATAGCTGTCATAAAACCTTCCTTTACCAAGTACTCACCCTCCTGCCTGTTTCCCACAGAAACAAGACCCTCTCCATTGTATCAAAGATTCTGACCTTTTTAACAAAAAGAAAAAGCCAGAGGCCTCTCTGACTCGATCTCTTCTTCTTATTCAAGATCCTGCATGATGCCGTCCGGCCAGCTCCCTGCTGATTTTCTCCGCAATCCTCGAAATATCCTCTTCAATACGTGCCGCACTGAACCTCAGGACGGTCCACCCGTGATTTTTCAAAAAGGCATCCCTTTCCCATTCCATCTCCCACTCATCGGGAGACACCAAATACTCGTGCTCCACAGCTTCGATCGCAATTTTCAACTCAGGAAAAGCCATATCGATTATGAATTCCCCTTCCTGATAGTACTGCTGTGGATGCAGCCCATACTTGGACAATTCGCTGTGAAGCTTTTCAGCCAGCGCCTTCTTGGACACTTCCTTTTCAACCATCCGCTTGTCTTCAGCTTGACGGCGACTTGAAAAAATAAGTCCGAACGAGAACAATAGAAATAGAAAGAACAACAGTGTAGGAAAAAGTGTAGAATTCGTCATGTTTATCACCCATTACTATTCTATCCATCTATCCCCCCTTTTTATTCCTAAAGAGGAATGATTGTCCTTCATCCGCATATAAAAAACCGATGCGGCCTTCATGACAGCATCGGCATTCTTTTTCCTTACATCAGTTGACGTTCATAAACCACTTCGTTCGTCGACACATCCAAAGCATCCACGTTCAGGCTCTTCACCTGGCCATCCTCTGGATTTCGGGATCCCCACAGACGGATATCATTTTTCAAATTGTGATCATAAAAATCCACACGTACCGTCCGCAGTCCATCCTGCTCTTTATGCACCCAGCACTCCTTGAACTCCATCGTCTCTTTCGGCTGGCTCAATATGTAGTCATTCAAGACCTTTTCAAACTCAGGAAAATCAATTTCTCCTTTTTGCAGCCCTTCGGCTTCAAATGTAGCAAACTCTGTATAGTGGTGAATTAAATCTGCGTTTTGACTCACGTTTATTCCTCCTTCACATTCTCTATCCATAGCTTTACCCGTTTCTAATAGATAGAAAACGAGAGAATAGAACAGGTGCCCGGCTTCACGGCGGACACCTGTTACTTATACCCTGGCTGCCATCTCTTCCAACTGTTTGACGAGAGCTTCACACTTATCCAGGTTACGCGCATCCGGATGCGGTTCACCGAACGCTCCGATGTCGTTATCATAATATTGCCCTGAGGCATCCGCAAATTCCTCGGACAAAGCCGCCCGGCACAAAATATCTGCACCAATGTTGATATCGCGTCCTTCTGTTCCGAAAGCCTTTTTCACCATTTTGCTGCCCAGGAGGGACATAGGATTCACAGCAACCACAACAGGCTCCACCCGCCGGGAAAATTCATACGTCCACATCGTCAGCGCCAGCTTACTCTGTGCATACGCCTCTCCGTCTGCAAGCTTCTTCTTCCCGTAAAGAGCCTGCTCATCCACCGTCGACTGCGCAGCCGAGGATAAATTCACGATACGGCTTGAAGCATCCATAAGCGGAAGGAGTGCTTTTGTCAGTTCATAGGGAGCCAATGTATTCACAGCAAAGCGAATGTCCAGTCCCTCGGCCGTGACAGGCTCCGAAGCATTGTAGACGCCTGCATTGTTGATTAGAACGTCCAGGGAATCATGTTTGGCTGCGACTTCCTTTGCCAACCTTCTTACCTCACTCGGAGAAGACAAATCAGCCACATACTGCTCGATCTGCTCATCCCCCAGCTCGTTGGCTACGTCAGCCAGTTTCTCTGCGCTGCGGCCGTGCAGAAGAACCTCATGCCCTTCCTTAACGAGTCGTTTAACTGTCGCCAGACCAATGCCGTCTGTTGCACCTGTGACTACGATCTTCATTGTCATCCTCCTCCTTCAATAACGATCCGTACTCTTTCGATTCCCCAATCCATTAGGAATGGAACCACCTGATTAGGTTCAACTTTTCCGGTTGAATTATTCAAACGGTGGCCGGTTCTTTCTTATCTTCCAGTGTACAATGTTCGAAGATGTAAGCAAAAGAAAGTGTACTAGACTGAAAGATTCACTCTATGATTAGGAAATTACGCAAAAAGACGATATCTACATGAAGTAGATATCGTCTTTCATTCAAGCTATTTAGTACCGGTGGCCGGGGTCGAACCGGCACTCCGTGAGGAACACGATTTTGAGTCGTTTATAAAGAGAAAGTCACGTATATATTAACGAAATATTGCGCTATATTCGACGCTAATTTAAAGTAGCTACTACCACGCCAGTCAAACTATGCACACGATATAGGTTACGCTACCCTTAGTATACTTTCGGTATAAACAATTTACAAGGAATTATTCCCAGTTTTTATTATCGTCTTATTTAGATTGTGCCTATGCTCCTCTCGAAGTCTTTAGCGCACTTACTTTTATCTATTTATACTACACCCGTATAAATCAGGTTAAATGTAACTTTTTCAACTAGCTATTAATATAAGTGTAAAAAGGCGCCCTAATAGGCACGCCTTCTTTTTAAATCACATAGGTCTTATATGTCATCTGTGCGCTTATCATAAGGTCCTTAGCTAACTCGCTTCTTGTGGCGCATTTTGCTTAGATATCCATAACAGAAATTCATCCGGATTATTTGGCTGTAACATATCTGGAAAGCTGTCGATTAATCCTTGTTTATCTGCAGGTTGTCCGTTAATAAAGATATGAAGGTTCCTAGCTTGAGCCTTCCCTATATTCTCTATTATTAGTATATCTTTGTAACCTCTTTTACTATTACCTGGCACTGTTGTTCGTACTAAACGGAAAGCAGCTTTTTTATTATCGGCTATCCTCTCATTTTCCTGCCGTTTTAACATTCTAAACCTACGCGTATTTAGTAAATGCGACCACAAGGAACCTAACGCAGTAACTACGCTAATAGCAAATGCCCATAAAGCTAAGTTATCCCTACGGTACCCCTATAGCATTTCTACGTAAGGTCTTCCGTTGAGCTTGCCGAACTCGACTTTACACGGAAAAAGTTTAATACCCGATCGGCTTTGCGAAATACAAGTCTGTACCCATCCGTTTAATTCATCAGGAAGTCGATATACTACCGGAAGATCCCCTGTTTTAACGGTAGCGATTGGATTAGTAGGCGGCAAATAACATACGGACAGCACTTGGTACAAGCTCCTGTTTCTCTATTATCAGATAACACAGGAACGTCTATGTAAGGGTGTCTGCTTACATCTTTATACACCTTCGCCCCCGCCTTGTTGAGTATAAAATCCGATTGCTCGTCGTGATGAATTAAGTCTAAACCACCCACCTTACCTTTAATCGATATGTTGTACTGACTTCTTCGCTTTTTCACATCTCATGCTTCCTACTTTAGGTTTAGTTAGTTGGAAATGATTCCCTTATGTTGTTCTGAATGTATATTTCGACATGTTACAACTCGTTTACTCTTTTTCACCATGCTCTTTTTATTTTTAAAAAAAAGACGCCCGCAGGCGCCCTTAGTTATTTATCGTATTTAGTTCGTGTTATCTAAGCGTTGTAACGCATATTTTAACTTACTGACTTCGTTTTCACAGTTCGTACATTTACTGCGTTTTTTACTACCGCCTCTAAAATGGAATTTAGATGGATCTAGCATTTCATTACATGAAGTACATTGAAGAGCTATTACATTCCCTACTTCATCTTTCACCTTCGCTCGACCTTTCCTTACTTCGAATGACTCTCCGTCACTTAAATTGACATCAAGTCGGCGCATTAGCTCAGTTCTTAGCTTTCGTAATTCGTTCATTTATCGCCCTCTCCTTTCACTTCTTATCAACCGCCCTAATCCTTCACGCGTCGATATTTCTTTAACGTAGTCCGCTTTACTCGCAAAATATCCGTCTGGATTGTCTGTATAATATGAGAGGTCACGGCTAATCATCGCGAAGACGTTGTTTCGAACAAGATCAGAAGCTACAGAAGTCTTCTCTAAGTGTTCTGCTGCATCTAAGGCACTTTTAGCTTCCTCAGCACCCACTGGTTGCGCATTCCTTAGAACGCCTTCGTACAGATGGCCTAGTTCCTTACGTAAATGTAGCTTATCGTTATCCTTTGAGAGTCCTAGCGTTGTGTTAGTTAGTTCAAATAACGTCGCTTTCAACTCTGCTGCTAGAGCAGGCTCGTCCCCTAGATTTACTATTTGTTCTAGTGCTTCTTTTGCGGTGGACACATTTGTTGCGAAATTTACCCTTGCCGTCAGTTCTTCTAGCTTAGTATTGAAAAAGTGGCGCTTCTTTTCATCTACCTTTGGAAGTTCGGACATTAATATAGCTTCCGCCTCTTCCTTTGCAGCATTTATATGCTTGTTCTTCTCGTCATTCATATGCTTTAGTTTGCGCATTCCTAAAACTTCAGCCTTTTCCTTTAATTGTTCACGCCTCTTATGCTTCCCTTGCGCGCTTAGATCCCCGTTACCAGTGACCTTGTTTACTTCTTCTAGATATTCGTCGCGAAATTTAAGCCATAACGACGTGCTTTCCTTAATAACATTTCGAGCTGCTACTAAACTTTCGTTAATTGATTGTACTGCCTTTTCATTTACTGTCATGTTTTGTCCCCCTGTAGTTTAAAAATCTTTCCATCTGTACAACTCCATATTTGAGTTATATCAGATCTTTTCTTCATACCTTAATTTTCTAATTCTAGTACTTTAATAGATACGTCATCATGGCGCTATAGATACCTGGGAATGTTTTATTAAGTCTTACTTTTACTCAGCGACTCCATTAGCTCCTATGACACATGGGTTACTATGCATAGCACTTTTGATTTACGGGTTATTCTTTCATACATGCGGCCCCCTTTATAATTTTTTATTCGCGGACATCGTTTTCCGAATAACTCTCTCGGTTATTAGCGATTACGGTTACATCAGTTACACGCTCAATAGATATTAACGTTGCCTACACTTATATAGGCGCATTACTTACTCAGCGTGATACATAATACAAAATAAAATAAAAAAAAGACGCCCCAAAAGGCGTCGACAACTAATTAATAATTTATTTAATGATCAATCATGCAAATCTACGAGGTATTTTGGCATCTATAAGGGTCCCGACCATTCTTGCAGAAATCCATTCATGCAGATGTAAGGGACCCTTATTACAGACTTATGTGGCTTTATAGAAATGTAAGCCTCTCTTTGGGGGTTTTAATGAACTAGTAAATGAATAACCCGAAGGTTATTACACAATATCACAAATACGTTTTGCATATGTGTTAGTGGGTAAGATGTCACACTGATCCGCATCAGCCTGACACTCCTTTGCCGTAAGCCCTATAGAGTTCACTGCCCACTATACCAATGAGAGCCCCTAGGACCGCGTTAGAAAAAGATGGAATCTTATTTAAGTTAAGTACAATTTCTATTCCAAACACACCAGAGCTAATCCCTAAAAGGACTAGCAAACAAACCATTACCACAATTAGTAAGATTTTTTCACTCATTTTACCACCCCATAAGCTTTGTTGCAGCTAACGAGGTCTCGAATCCGGTTATTAAATGATGGCTCTCACACGCACCACATCCCTGCGTTTCCTAGCCAATTATAATTATAGAATTATATGATAAATTTTGTATAATCTCACATCACTTTTATTATTGCTCTCTCTTAGCAGCTCGTTCCATGTTTCTAAATTGTTCGCGCACTAAACTCTTGGACTTGTCCTCTAGACTTCCGCGAGCTACTAAGTCAGGATGTATTACGAACCCCTGCAAGCCATATACATCTAACTTCATTAATATTCCTTTCCGTTTCAGGCTACTGAGTCTCGCTGAGGTTTTCTGACGTGATAATCCTACTACATTTGCAATCTGGTTGATTCTAAGTGCTGTTGCGCCTTTCTGGTCTGGCATGTCGCATAAAAGAAGAGTTACGTAGTTTACGTAAGGCATTAATTTATAAATCATTCCTGCTTCCTCTAGCGTCATTGAGTCCAACATTTCACGTGCTTTAATAACGTAAAGCCTAGCGAATAGCCCATTCTTATTACCTGCACCCATATGATGAAAAGCCTCATTTATATAGAAGCGTTTGCCGCGCTTGTATCCTTTGACTCTTAAAACTCCTACCGATTCTAGAACCTGTACTATTTTTGTAACTGCATTTCTACCTTTATTAAAAGCAACTTGCATATCTGCTTGTTTTAACGGTTTGCCTTTACTTACTAATTCCCCCTTTCCACTCAATTGCAAATGTGTTAAGAGACGCATGAGTGCACCTGTTTGCGTTAGGTTCAGGGTTCCACTAACCTCTTTCATGCTGTAGTTGTAGCACTTGATAAAGTGTTTTCTTCCTAAACCCCGCGCATACTTCCTGCCTTCTAAGAAATCTCTTTGGCTCTTTGTCGTATAACTTACTACGTTATCACTTACTACCTCACCAGTTTCTCTATCAAGCAACGTAAGACTATTATTCATTAAAGTCATTTTTCTACCCCCTATGTTTTAGGGTTGCACCCATTAGTAAAGGCACGCCCCTTACGCATTCATAGGCGCAGCTACTCTTAAATCTGATACACACTACTCACATTTAAGTCGGTTAGATCTCGTTTCTTCATAACAGGGAGATCGTAGGGGGTATTTTACAACTATTTATCGTCACCCAAACAATGCATTTTCAGATAAACTGTCACTTATACAGTGCAAAAAAATACCTTTAACAGAGCCTCCATCCCTTGCGCCCGTTGGATTACAGCGTTTCAATCCTCATTATTACTTATGGTATATGGCAGTCTTTTATATTCTCAATTATGCCGCGCATACGCGGTCGATCGGCTTTCACCCTCCGATGTTTCCAATACAGTACAATTATTCTTCACAACTTATTGCGCATAAGTTTAAATATTTAATCTTTTCGAAATATATAGCAAGCCTAGTTAGGCGCAGCTACGGTAGTGCATTTCTACCGTTCTTTCCTATTCATTATCATTATCTATCTTTTGAAGGGTATTATAATCCTACCTATGTGTAGTGGACAGTACATAGCTAAATCAAAACCAATTGTTATAAACTTTGCAACAAAATTCCAATAGTTTGGTATAATTCAGATAGTATAAACAAATCTTAAAGGGTGGGGAGAAATGGGTAAAAACGAAAAGAACAAGGAATCTAAACAAGATAAACTAAAAAAACTCATACAACGTAATCACGCAAACGCCGTATTAGTAGAAAACGCTAGTATAGGTCAGAAACTCGATGTAAACGAGTATGGGGCATTCCTGGAAGACGAACTGATCATATACACGCTAAACCAGAATGAAAATGGCTTAGTAAAAGTCGGTGAAATCACTTGGTCTGAAGGAAAGAATGGTTCGGTAGATCACTTTGCCTTTAAGTCTATATTCGAAGTAGATGGCTCAGCTTTTGTGGTAGGAAATAACGGGAAAGTCATACAGAAGTACTTATCGAATAATAAGGATATACACCTAGAAGTAAAAGAACGTAAGTGGCACGAAAAAGTACTAGGTTTTAGAAGTGGCGCTTTTTGGAAGAAGACTACATCCTCATTGGTATACTTATTTTTGCTCCTAATTTTATTGAACATATTCTTACCTGAGAAATCAGGACCGGCTGTATTTGCGGCTAGTTTACTAACGTTGGGCACAGGTGCAGTCCTTATGGGATTTGCTTTATTTAAAAAGAAGAGTCTAAAAGCAAGTACCTTTACAATACTAGCTGCTATAATTCTATTTTTCTTCAGCTTGTCGTTTCCGTCAGATAACCTTGATACAGCTAGTAAGGAAGTAAACAATACCCCAACCGAAGTAGAAGCAGAGAGTAACGAGCAAAAAGATACAGTTGCTAACGAAGACGAGAAAGAAAGTAGCGAAAAGTCTAGCGAGGACAGTGAAGAGGTCATTGCTACTGCAACAGAAGACGATAAAATCAAAGGCGAAAAAGAATCAAATAGCAACGCAAGCGCAGCAACAAAAGAAAAAGAAAACGAGTCCCCGTCTAAGGAAGGGTTAACTACCGCTAAAGTAACCAACATAGTAGACGGCGATACAATCGATATTAATATCGACGGAAAAGAGGAAAGAGTACGATTACTTCTAGTAGATACCCCAGAAACCAAACACCCTAGTAAGCCTACTCAGAAGTTCGGACCCGAAGCCAGCTCCTTCGCTACCCTTACGCTTTCGGGCGAAACAGTTGAGGTTGAGTATGATGGTCCCAAACGTGACAAATACGACCGGCTCCTAGCTTATATTTGGGTTGACGGTAAAAACTTCAATGAGATGTTATTGCAAGAAGGACTAGCTCGTTACGCTTATGTCTATGATCCTCCTTATACTCATGCCGAAGATATGAAAAAGGCTGAAGCCACTGCAAAATCTGAGGGTAAAGGGGTTTGGAGTATTGAAGGTTATGTAACTAGCGATGGATTTGAAGAGAACGAAAAAGAAGAGGAAGTTATAACTCAGGCAACCGAGTCCACAAATATAGATAAAGATTGTACTGATTTCGCTACAGAAGCGGAAGCAAAATCTTTCTGGGATGAGAATGGCTTTAGCGCAAGTAATGACCCACACCGTTTAGATAGAGATGGAGATGGAGTCCCTTGTGAAAGTTCAAGTAGTAGCCCTTCTAATACCGAAGATTCAACGGCTTCTCAATCTAGTAGCGCCAACTTGAAGTATGATCCTTTTGGTCCAGATAGAGATTGCGGAGACTTTGATACCCACGCTGAGGCTCAGGCATTTTACATTGCAGCAGGCGGTCCTGGATCGGATCCACACCGTTTAGAAGGAAATGACAACGATGGACTGGCTTGCGAGAGTTTACCTTAAACATGAGACCCTTCGGGGTCTTTTTTAATTTCAAACAAAAAAAAGACGCTATAGCGTCTTAGTGAATTAAAGCTGCAATTTCAATTCTCCGTTAACATAAACATTTATATCCCCGTCTTCAGAAACTTTGATAGCTGTACTACCATACATTGACGCATTTTTTGCAGCTATAGAACGAGTACCCTGCTCTGCGTTCCTTTCAACAATTGCTTTATCATACAAAGACTTCTTATTATTAGTTTGTTCTTCAGTTTTTTCAATAAAACGTCCAAAGTCTAATATTTCAAATTCCTCATTCAAGATTACTGCCCCATCTACAGCAGATATTGATTCAAAAAGATATTTGTCCATAGTTTTTATATCTAAAGGCTCAATGCCTTTCTTTAAAATTCCTAGATATAAATTATTAGAAGGTCTTAAAAACATTTCATAATCCGTCAAAGCGTCTACTATAACAAATAAAGCTCCTTTATGTTTTTTCGAAAGGCTCTTCATTGCATCTACAAATGCGGATATTCTTTCAATATTCTCTTCAATTACCTCATCTTTATTAGGTAGAACATCCAACGTATAATATGATAAAAACTGTTCGAAAATAAAGCATTTTAATATATAATAATTCTTATATGTCCACCCTCCATTTTTATAAACTAAATAAACACTTGGTGTTACATACCAAATAACTTCTTGATTAGTAATTTCTATATAGTTTATTCTATCTATTAATTCTCTGGCTGATGATAACATTTCTTCGTTAACCTTATTAAGTTGTTCTGTATCTTTTTCCTCAATTGAATTCAAAAATAAAAGCTTCAATAAAACTTTCTCAAATTTCCCTTCATCGAGAAGAACACTTGTTAAATCCTTGCCGTCTAATTCCTTCTTTAGTACTCCGATGATAGCGAATTTCTCGTTTAACAACAAAGTTAGAGATAGACCATCAACTAATGATAGCGTTTTCTTTTCTTTCGCTATTAACTCTTCAATATCCACTTCTTCTCCAAACATGACTATGTCTATACTATTTACTTTAAGGTGTTCTCGTAACTTACTAGAATCTAATATAAAGCTTAGATTATTGAAATTCCCTTCGTATGTTCTTGTACTAATACTCTTTAGTTTTCTATGAAATCGGTATGCTTTATTATGGACATTGTTATCTTCTTCATTACGAATAAAAAACCTCAGCGCTAGTTCTTCAATAAATGCATCGTATTGGTACAGTTTCTTAAAATTATAATCTGGATTTTTAAGGCTTAATTCAATAAGTTTTCTCATATAATCAATCGTTGTTTTATTTACATTTAAAAGTTCGTTCGGAACTTTAACATCTAACCTTTGAGTCTCATCATTATAAAAAACTTCAAACCCTAAGAACTTTATTAATTCATTCTTCACTTCATCAAACATTTCTACATTAACAGTCATGATTCCCCCCCCTAAGTTATTACACTTTACTTAAAAGTTGAATAGCTTTTGCTAATTAGGTTCTACCCCTGGGAGATTTAAGAGCATCTTCGAACTTTCATCTTCCCTTAATTAACTAAATCTTTAATACGAAAAGTTACTTGACTCGTCAACATAACCGCCCCTCCTTCATCATATATTTTATCAAATATTTCCATTTAAACCTAGTTTTTATATTTTTTAAAAGATGCCCTCATAAACTATCTTAAAGATTTAAGTTAACGTAAGCTTCTTGTATCTCGTCCTTCGTAATTCCTATGTAGCGCATTGTGACGGCTTCGCTACTATGATTTAATAGCTGCATAATTAAAGGTAAGGGGGATCCATTCTCATATAAAAAGCGCCCGCCTGTCTTCCGTAATGTATGTGTGCCTATCTGTAAATTAAGCTTAGCGCGTTCCGCTGCTGCGTTAAGGATTCTATACGCCTGCACGCGACTTATCGGTTTGCTTCCGCCACCTTTACGTGACGGGAATAGGTATGCGTGATGATCTATTACGTGTAGCTGCTTTAATTCCTTTTTAATTGACGCATTAAGTGTAATGATACGTTTCTTCTTTGTTTTCTGCTCAGCGATAACCAACTTATCTTTAGGCGTACCGTTCGCGTTAAATACGTCTGATACTCTTAACTGTAGTAGGTCACTTATGCGGAGCAAACTGTTTATTCCTAGCGAAAATAGTAGTCTATCTCTTCCAGCTGCTAGCGCATTTTTCATCTTATTAATATCTCGCTTACTTGTAATTGCGTCTACACTATTCATATAGCCACCCCGCCTTTTATGTATCATATTAATTAATTAGTTACATTCATTTCTCTTATTGTACTTGCAATATAATGAGATATCAAATAACAAATCAAAATCTTGTATTAAGACCCTATAATAATAATCATTTAATAGTAATGCTACCAGTGCTTATGTTCGTCTTCTAAGCGTAAATGTGAGAATAAAATTATGTTATAGTGGTAATTAATTATTAGATATTACTTAATTTCTAAAAGAGCTTAAGGCGGTGTAAGATGGTTTTTATTTTAGAATCTAGTAAGTCATTTGATTGGGGGAGTTTTTTAGGGGCAATCGGATCAGTGGCAGCAGTTTTCGTCGCACTATTCACCGCTATTTTTCAGGTGTATCAGTTTAGAAAAAGTCGCGAGCCCTTAATCTCACCAGTTATAAAAAAGGTAGAAATCTTATCCCCAATGCTATTAAGAGATTGGAATACAGTTGACAAATTAGAAAAAAAATTTTCAAAGACATCTATATCCGTTAATAATTTTGGCTACACAACGGTGATGGACGTATCGTACAGTTATAGATTTAAAAATTTTTATAATGTTAAAGAATACATTAATACTGAATTCCCTAATGGAGAACTCAATTTGGAAGAAACAGAAGTAAGTGAAACAAAACAAGATTTTACTATTCAAGTCGGTGAACCAGAAAGAACGAACTTCACAAAGAACCATAGGTATAAAAAACGTTTAGACCCCATTAGTGTAGGAGAGAAAAAAGATGTTCCCTTACCGTCATACTTTGTATTGCTTTCCACATACATACTAACCAACTCTCCACCATTAGCAAATGAGGTTTTACCTGAGTTAGAACTTTTCATATACTACACAGATGTCAACCAAAAAAAATGGAAAGTGGTGTACCAAGTAGGATGGGATTATTCTAGAGAAATTGATCATACTGATGAAGGTTTAAGAATTAGAGGCACCATAATTTCGTCCTTTGACAGTAAGATTAAGTTTAAAAAATCAATAATATTTAAAAGGAAGAAGGACAAAGGTTCGAACTGACCTAAGTTTAGAAGGAAATAGTCAATCGAGGATAAGCTTTTCTTACTACCTGAGTTAAAAAATGGCATGTACACTGCTATAACAACTGCTGCTTTATTGTAACACCAGGGTTGGGGGGGAAGAGTTCAGTGTACTCATATACTAGCAACATCACCATAAGTATATTAATACATTTTTCCGAATAATGAATGTAACATAATTAAATAGAGTAACATTAGCGAAGTCTTCCGAAGGTTGATTTAACAACGTTTTGAAGGCTTTTTGTTTTGCGTTTAATTCCGCTTTAATTATACAATTAACAAACGTTGATTTAATAGGCTTCGCAAGACTACGAATGTTATACGTTTCTGTATGAAATACTGCATAAACCAACGCCACCACCCCCTGAGTTATAGCGGTGTCTCTCCCCCGACGCCTGCAGCGGCATATAGACGTATGACGCATGACGGATACTCTGCAGCATACACCACGATACATCGCCGTATCCTGACGCCCTATGTAATACATAGCCCGTGACGTTAACTCTACGCCTTACATTGCGTTATCTAGTTAAAATACGGCATCGCGTAGATTATTAAACTGACATTCCGCCGTTACTGCAATCACAGTACGTTACGTTCCGTCTACATAACCGAAACGCTATATAGTTTTAATATTATCTAAGAAGGTGGTATAATAAAGATCCTAACAAATTCCACTTGGTTAACCCCCTGTGGGAAGTGGCGCCTGTAAATTACCTGCAGGCGTCTTTATATTGCGCTTAACTATTCTTCTGAATTTACCGCTTAAACTTGTCGTCTAAAAACGAAATGATTTCTCTAACGTCATTGGGTGATAGACCACGCTGCTCCACCTCTTCTATTAATAATAGCCAGCCATCATCTAATTGTTCAGCTCCTTCTCCTATCAGGTAACTCACCGACACATCATAAACGGACGCAACTTTTTCTAATACCTCAAAACGTGGTTTTATATCGCCCCTTTCTATCTTAGCTACACCACCGAAGCTAAATCCGATCTTCTCACCTAACTCACGTTGCGTATCCCCGCGCTTCTTCCGCAACTCTCTTACTCTTATACCAATCTCCTTCATAAGTTACCCCCCCTTGAAATTTATACTAGGGCGTCCAATCTACACCCTCAGCGAATATTCTAGCC
Source organism: Halobacillus sp. ABH2_015 (assembly GCF_056158945.1). Taxonomy (NCBI): domain Bacteria; kingdom Bacillati; phylum Bacillota; class Bacilli; order Caryophanales; family Bacillaceae; genus Halobacillus; species Halobacillus sp. ABH2_015. The sequence goes on along the minus strand of NZ_JBSWUG010000002.1, from coordinate 731,148 downwards.
CCCTATGACACGATTGAGTAAACACGTGTATATACAATGATGCTCTTTCTAACACTGCGATTATATACAAACGTTGAAGTGGCAGGGGTCGCAGCTTTGAAAATACCAACTTATATTAAGTAGTTAAGGTTTACATACACTTAGCTAATTAGTCGCTATCGCAAGTGTAATCAAGCGCAAACTTAACAAGGTTAAACAGCTCTGTCCGTCTGTCTTCGTCAAGCATACCCAATTTCATTATAAGTTCGTTAAGTAGCACTACTTCGTTTTCTTCCAGTCGTTCATCCGTTACTATTTGAGTCTTTAACCTTTCTTCTGCGTCAACTTCATAAACAGGATACAGATCGTTCAAGCTGACACTTAACTCCTTAGCTATCTTGTAGATTGCATTCCGTTCTGGTGCATTACGACCTTTTTCGTATTGTGAAATGGTGTTATGCCGCAACCCTATACGTTCCCCTAGTTCTTGCTGCGTCATGCCCCTCTTTTTACGATACTTGCGTATGTTCTTTCCTACCTCAACGTGTAGATTCATTTAACCATCGCCTACTTTATTCCCAAGGAGTTAAGCAGTTGCTTACTTCCTTCAAGATTCTCATATAGTTCGTCTACGAGGCCCACCAACATGTCAAAAACTAATATGATTTTTAAAGAGTTTATCTCCGTACCGTATGCATTATAATCTCCATGTAGTATTGCGTCTCTTGATAATGCTGACTTAGCCTTTATACCTCGATCGAACCCAGCTAGTAATGTTCTTATATAGTATTCTTTAACTCTTTTTTGAAACGTGTAGTCCGTGTTGACCGAAAATAAATTCCTAATGTATAACTTTTGATGTTTAGGGCGTATCCAGTCACCTGGCTTAGCCACTTCCAAAACTAACATGGAGTCTACTAATACCCCCTCTAATTGCGCAAATAGCGTAGGGACGGTTAATTCGTAATATCCGTTGAGATGGCCATCTATTATTTTATCTAGAATGTGGAACCGTTCGCTTAACCATCTAGACTGATACCATGACTTACGTATATCCCGTAATTGGTCTTCGTTGAACACATCCGCCTTCATATATCGTTCAATTTCTTGCTTAGTGTATATTAGCCCTCTTTCCTCGTATAAGCTGTTTATTTCTTCTATGATGTGCGCAGGAATAGCAGGGTGTGGCGGAAAGTCAACTTTTAACATTATCTTTTCGAAGGTATCGGCTTCTTCCTTAAGTTGATCGGCAAAGTCCGTTAGCTCTTTAATAGCGTCCCTAAAGTTAAGTTGACTACGTATCCGATTTCGAATTTCCTGCATTTCTTGCATATGTTCCATTAAAGGATTACGCATTCTTTTAGCTAAGGCACGTCGGAAAGTACCGGTGATGTTTTGTGCTTCGATAACTCTTGCACGTAACGCGCTTACCAGATCCCCCCTCTTATAAATGTCCGATAAGTCTACATTTTCATATCCTTTAGGCTCCGTATCTCCTTCGAAACTATCCTCACTCTTTTCTAATTCGTTCCACTTCTCATCGTCCATATCGTAGCCCCCTCTAGTAACCTACTATAATTTTACTATTAATGTGATTACTGGAAAACCCTAGGGTGAAACTACTTTGCATTATTAACTTGCTAAAAGCATTAAAAGGGATAACAACGCATTTAATAGGTCTGGTTACAAAGGGATAGTTTCCAATACATTGCCATACTCTGCAGTAAACTGCTATCAAACGCACTAACTTATGTAATCATAGGATAATATGCTTTCTGCTACTGGCTGTCTTTGATAACTGTTTTGCTGCATATCTTCAAGCCAATTATAGAAAACTAATTTAGTATTTGCGCTATAATACGCTGTACGGCGTTCCGATGCGCTTAGTTTCAGGCTAGTTTCGTCGAATAGTTGCTTAGCTGTTCCGTAAAGCAGCGCATAAAAGTCCTTACGTATTTCACCTTGTTTGTCCGCGCGTATTGCACTTCTTAAGCGCCTTAACAAGTCTTGATACGTTTCTTGATCACTTAATATATCGTTGAGTAGATAGCCGTCTATAGCTAGGCAGCTTTTTCTAAATGCTAGTTTAACCTTTTCCCAAGCTGTACTTACTGCAGTTGCTGTACGATCTCTAATAGCTACCGCAGCTACGAAGTCACTTGGAATATCATTACGTGAGAATGATTCATCTAACATATTGGCAGCATTAGAAACGTTTATACGTTCCTTACGTTCATTAAGATCTTTTAGTTTTTTATTAGCTTCTAAAGAGCTAGTTTCCTCTTCTGTTTTTCTTTCATTATCGCTTGCCTCTGTTGGAGTTTCCCTGGCAATGCGGGGTGACGGTGGCGGGGTGTCATTAGATACGACATTAGGGATGATACATGCCACAATATTAATAGGGTTGAATACAAAATAGTTAGCCGAATTCCCGCCGCTAAGTGGGCGCATGTTCTCTACTTTAAAACCATAGCCTTCTAGCTGCATTTTAGCCGTAAAACGCTGCACGCTGCGTGTAGTTGTGCCAGCTTTCTTTGCGATTGTCTTATTATGCATACCACATACACCTAAATATTTAATAGCGTGCTTAGCCATTACGTCCAATATTGCGTGTTGCTTAGGATTGATAGCTGCTCGAATGTAATTAATACGCTTATTAAACTGCGCCTTAGTCTTAAACTGTCCACTAAAAAGTTTCATACCGTAGAAAAATGTTCCTTTATGCTCCATATGCTATATACTCCTTAATCTTCGTATTGGAACATAAGAAAAGTCCTAGCGTTTGCCGAAAAAGTCATTACTTAATAAACCTTTACATCGTAAATTTTATCCTATACGATAAAGGTATCATTAGATTGTTACCGTGGTTGCCGCCACGGGGCTTAGCTGCTTACCTACGGGTAGGCGGCTTTTCTTATGTTTATTTATTATTTTCTATTTAAGAAGATTCAGCGGTGAGAACCTTTTGTGCCCCTCTCTAACGTCACTACCGAATAAATTTACGTAAGTCTTCACAATCTCCATACTTGTGTGTCCTAGTATTGCTTGCAATTCGAATATGTTTGCACCCTGCTGCACACTTAACTTAGCGAATGTATGCCTGAAGGTGTGACAACTACACCGAACTCCTTTAATTCTAGCTAGGCTGCCATACTTAGCTATTCTCTGTTGCAACCCACGTTTCGTTAGCGGTGTATTATCAACCGTAATAAATAAAGCGTCAGTTTCTGTAAAACCACGAATAGCAATATACTTTTTTAGCTGCTTTTTCATTCGTGATTGTATCGGTACTAAACGTTCTCTGTAACTCTTAGCATTTCTTACGCACAACATACTATCTTCCCAACGTATATCTGCTAACGTTAAGCCAACTGTTTCGTTAGCACGAAGTCCCGTTTCCAGTAATAACAGTAAAACAGTATAATCCCTAACGCCTGTAAACGTCTTTAAATCCGGTGTACTTAGCAGATCGTCTAACTGTTCTTTAGTAAACGTTGCAATTACTGTCTTCCGATCACGTAGAAGTTTAATAGCTTCCATAGGATTATTTGGAATGTGCTTTTGCTTATAAAGAAAGTTAAAGAAAGCTCGTAATCCACGTAGCCTAGTATTAACAGTGACGACTTTCGCCCCTTTGTACTTCCGCATGTAACGGATTACGTTTTCCTT